>NZ_BHXQ01000038.1 GCF_003990915.1 Chryseotalea sanaruensis | reverse complement strand
AAAACAAACTGATCTGCATTGAAGACCTGGACGGCATGAAAGAAGAAGCACAGTTCGCGTTTAGAGAATTGCAGAGCAAAGGTATGATCATTAGCAGTACCAGTATCAAAGACGAAAATGGAAACATTAGCGCGAGTGAGAAAACGGTTTATGGCCCGATCGCGAGCATGAGTTGTACTACGAAAGGAGAAATCTACGAAGATAACATGAGCAGGTGTTTTATCATAGCGGTAGATGAAAGTCACGATCAGAGTAAAAAGGTTATTCATTACCAGAACATGAAAGCCTCCGGACAGATCGATGAGCAGAAAGAAAGACAATGCACAGAAT
>NZ_BHXQ01000037.1 GCF_003990915.1 Chryseotalea sanaruensis | reverse complement strand
TGGTGCCACTCACTTGGGTGCCGCCTGTAATCGTCCAAGCATAGGTGCTACCTGCATTCGAAGTTACACTATATGCAACTCCTGCTTCACTCGCACAAACACTGTTATCGCCTGTGATCGCACTCGTAACTGGTATAGGATTGATCGTAACCGGTAAGTTTACTGCAACTCCGGCACAACCTAAATTCGTTTCTACTACCTGAACATTGCCTGCTCCCGCTGCTCCCCAATCTACTGTAATGCTTGCTGTATTGGTGCCACTCACTTGGGTGCCGCCTGTAATCGTCCAAGCATAGGTGCTACCTGCATTCGAAGTTACACTATATGCAACTCCTGCTTCACTCGCACAAACACTGTTATCGCCTGTGATCGCACTCGT
>NZ_BHXQ01000036.1 GCF_003990915.1 Chryseotalea sanaruensis | reverse complement strand
AAAACAAACTGATCTGCATTGAAGACCTGGACGGCATGAAAGAAGAAGCACAGTTCGCGTTTAGAGAATTGCAGAGCAAAGGTATGATCATTAGCAGTACCAGTATCAAAGACGAAAATGGAAACATCAGTGCGAGTGAGAAAACCGTTTACGGTCCGATTGCGAGCATGAGTTGTACTACGAAAGGAGAAATCTACGAAGACAACATGAGCAGGTGTTTTATTATAGCGGTAGATGAAAGTGCAGCACAGAGTAAAAAGGTTATTCATTACCAGAACATGAAAGCCTCCGGACAGATCGATGAGCAGAAAGAAAGACAGTGCACGGAGTTTATCCAGTGCCTGGTGAGTTTGCTAAAGTCATATGATGTGATCAATCCGTATGCAGACAAAGTTCACCTGCCCGATGAAGCGCACAAGATCAGGAGACTAAACGGACTCTATCAGGCTTTTGTAAAAGCGGTCACACTCATGCACCAATACCAGCGCAAGAAAGATGAACGCGGTA
>NZ_BHXQ01000035.1 GCF_003990915.1 Chryseotalea sanaruensis | reverse complement strand
AGTGCGTTGCAGTTTTGTTTTGATGGCCAGCGTTGGCATGTGCGCACCTGGGAGACGAACGGAACGAAGCGTTGGCCTACTCACTTTATCGTTAACAACAATCTTTAATCGTTAGCACTCAGCGCGTGGGAGTGTGTCGGACGTGCGGCTACTTAACATAAGGTTATTATGCAATCCCGCAACACCATTAAAAAACAAACAACAGTGAGGAGTTGCATAATGCCACCTTATGTTAATGTAGCTTAGGGTCCCGATAAATCGGGACAGAAGGGGTTGGAGTGTGTTGGAGTGCGTGGACTTACTGGATGTTGCCTTTTCTTTTTTCAATTGAAAATAAAAAGTAACTTGACAGCCTCAATGGGATGTTTAAAACTGATACCGGAAATTTTTTTGACAGTTGAAAAGTCAGTGTCTGGTATTTTAAAAGTTGATGGCAAAAGTTGCGCAGGAGTAAAGGAAGTATACTTCGATGACTTTAAGGTGACCCATACGAAATCGCCTGTGTTAGGGGAGAATTTTTATTAT
>NZ_BHXQ01000034.1 GCF_003990915.1 Chryseotalea sanaruensis | reverse complement strand
AAACACGTCCTAAAATCTTTTGTCAAGAGTGCAGACCTTTAAAAAAGTTACGGAATAGGGAATTACCCTGTACCCTAAAATTGATTTAGTTCGGGTTTATCAGGACTGTAAATCGCTTAAAGGTTTGTTGGTTACAGCAGTAATATCCCGACTTATCGGAAGTATTATGAAAGCTTTTAAACTTCAAACATCTTTGAGCGGGTAGCGGACTTGATCTGAATTTAGCCAGAAGTCTGCTTATGAAAATCGAAATCCAATCCATAAAAGTCACCTTTAAATGGTGGCAACTTGCCCTGATCATTGCTGTAATAATCCTGAGCTTTAAAGCTCCAGCGTTAGTCTTTAGGTTACTTGAATTATATTTTTCTTCTGGTTGATGCATCCGACTTTTTGCACTGCGCTTTTACTACAAATGCCCCTAGGGGTGGAGTGGCTCCCAGGCGTTGCGGCCTCAAAATAAAGTAGGGAAGGCAAGTGCGTTGCAGTTTTGTTTTGATGGCCAGCGTTGGCATGTGCGCACCTGGGAGACGAACGGAACGAAGCGTTGG
>NZ_BHXQ01000033.1 GCF_003990915.1 Chryseotalea sanaruensis | reverse complement strand
GTACTGGATGCATCTGCAGGATATCGCGGCCGCTCTAAACGTGGTAAATTGTTAACTCCGAGCTAGACTTCAGGTGGCCGTATTTATCAGATTTCCTCGTTGTGTCCTCAGAAAAAAATGCCAATACCACTTTCAGCTGTGAATATCCACCATGAAGGGCAAGACATGCTCATAATTAACTGTCAGGCAGGCCAGGCCTTCAGCTACAACGACCTTGAATTGGTTTATTCTGCTTGTCCTCTATAAGTTTGCCAGAGGGAATCACACATGAGCCAAACCTATTGAAGAAAGCATTAGGACAGTGCCAGTCTTAATCACAGTGGGGGGTATGTTATTCCCAATGAAGTCGTCCAGAAACGGACTAGGTAGTTAGCTTTTTCTAGTGCCCAACACATTAGAGGTGTGGTTTTTTTTCTCTAAAATAAGGGTGGCCATAGGCTCTTTTAACCAGAATCGGTGTAGTCAGCTGAAATTGACTTGCACGCCTGGGTCCTGTGTGTCTACTAACTTTCTCGCGAACGATAGCTAACGGATCCCCCGGGCCATACT
>NZ_BHXQ01000032.1 GCF_003990915.1 Chryseotalea sanaruensis | reverse complement strand
TGCCATCAACTTTTAAAATACCAGACACTGACTTTTCATCAGTCAAAAAAAATTCCGGTATCAGTTTTAAACATCCCATTGAGGCTGTCAAGTTACTTTTTATTTTCAATTGAAAAAAGAAAAAGCAACATCCAGTAAGTCCACGCACTCCACCACACTTCCACCCCTTCTGCAAGTTTTATTGTCATGCTCTTTGCGTCCTTCTCTTCATGCAGCACATGGCCAGGCCGCACCGATCAGCACACATCCCAAGCCAGTCCAAGAGCTGCATTCCTTCGCTCGATGCAAAAGATCACGCCAATAAAACTTACCCTAAGCTACATTAACATAAGGTGGCATTATGCAACTCCTCACTGTTGTTTGATTTTTAATGGTGTTGCGGGATTGCATAATAACCTTATGTTAAGTAGCCGCACATCCGACACACACCTACGCGCTGAGTGCTAACGATTAAAGATTGTTGTTAACGATAAAGTGAGTAGGCCAACGCTTCGTTCCGTTCGTCTCCCAGGTGCGCACATGCCAACGCTGGCCATCAAAACAAAACTGC
>NZ_BHXQ01000031.1 GCF_003990915.1 Chryseotalea sanaruensis | reverse complement strand
AGTATGACTGCTCAGTCATTCCCTCTCTGCTATTTCTCTCTGCGATCATACCAAAGGGATAATAAAAATTCTCCTCTAGTACTGGCGATTTGGTATGGGTCACCTTAAAGTCATCGAAGTATACTTCCTTTACTCCTGCGCAACTTTTGCCATCAACTTTTAAAATACCAGACACTGACTTTTCAGCTGTCAAAAAAAATTCCGGTATCAGTTTTAAACATCCCATTGAGGCTGTCAAGTTACTTTTTATTTTCAATTGAAAAAAGAAAAACCAACGTCCAGGAAGCCCACGCACTCCACCACACACCAACCCTTCTGCAAGTTTTATTGTCATGCTCTTTGCGTCCTTCCCTTCATGCAGCACATGGCCAGGCCGCACCGATCAGCACACATCCCAAGCCAGTCCAAGAGCTGCATTCCTTCGCTCCATGCAAAAGATCACGCCAATAAAACTTGCCCTAAGCTTACTTAAACATAAGGTGGCATTATGCAACTCCTCACGGTTGTTTGATTTTTTAATGGTGTTGCGGGATTGCATAATAACCTTATGTTAAGTAGCCGCACATCCGACACACCTACGCGCTGAGTGCTAACGATT
>NZ_BHXQ01000030.1 GCF_003990915.1 Chryseotalea sanaruensis | reverse complement strand
TGTTGTGAATCGTGGAACACCTTACACACCAGAATTAAAAAATAGTTAGAAATAACTTTTTTTAATCATAGATATCGCTGGGCTACATGGCGTGCCGCTTATCGAAGCCCGTATGATTCCAACGTTACAAAGTAAATTTAGTAGTTTGTGTGTAATTGGCAAACTGTCCCGCGGCATGACATGTAGCTATTGTTGGCCACTGGTCGGAGTCGTCCTACGTTAAGTGAGTCGAAGTGTTTTCGTTATACGGTTACGGTCACAGGTCAAATCGTTTTCTCAGGTCAAGACGAGTCCGCCAGTGGTCACCCGATAGGGTTTAATAAATGAGTCGAAATTTACTTGTATAAACTGATTCGTCAACCGTTTCGAGATCTGTCAACCGAATGGTTTTGATCACACGAAATTCTTTTGCCTAGTCACTGAACTGTTATTCATTCAACTATTATTTAAGTCAAACGAAGCTCTGAGTTTTCAACTGGTTGTTCAATGTTCTACGAAGCTGACCCGACTTGTGGCCAACCTTTAGATTCAAACCATGATTTGAAGTAAAGGTATTAATCGTTAAATTTTATAAACAAAAGCAGCCGGAGCACTATGCCGCCAACCAAGTTGTGAGGCTTATCCAGCGATTCAGTCCGACTG
>NZ_BHXQ01000029.1 GCF_003990915.1 Chryseotalea sanaruensis | reverse complement strand
TACATCCCAAACAAATCATGCTGATCAATCGCTACCTGGTTGAAGAGCGACCGATATTGAATAGTAAGCAAACAGATAAACTTATCCTGACCAGACGTTATAAACCGGAGAGCGGAAGTGGAGTAGGCAAAGTAGTAAAGCCCTACAAAAAATTATTCCCCGACAAAGAATTAACAGCACTTGCTATCCGTCAAAGCGTGATAGCCAATTTATTGAAAGCAGAGAAAGACATCAGATCGGTACAAGTTTTTGCAGGACACAAAAGTCCGATGACAACAGAACGCTATCAGCAAACCGGAATCGAAGAGTTAACCGCAGCGGTGATGAAGTTCCACCCGCTGAAGTGAACAAATACAGCCGCCCGCATGCAAGTTTTTCTGTCACAGTTTTTGCAAAGGCCGACACACTTGCAGCACATGGCCAGGCCGCACCGACCCGCGCACATCCTAAGCCAGTCCAAGAGCTGCACCCACCGCGCTGAGCAAAAACATGCGCCAGAAAAACTTGCCCAAAGCTAAGTTACATAACGTGCTCTTATGCAAGCAGCCGCACGAGTCCATCGCACAAACCCAAGCTGTTGCATAAGCACATTATGTAAAATAGCCGCGCTAGAGCTTCGAATAAAAATCGGAGCAGTTGACAAACGATAACAGCTGCGA
>NZ_BHXQ01000028.1 GCF_003990915.1 Chryseotalea sanaruensis | reverse complement strand
CTGACACACTTCCCTTTGGTTGTGGTGGTCTTACTTAGCGCGCCCCGCAAAATGTGTCCCTGAGCGAAAAGTGGTGAAGGGGCTTGCATCATTTTTTTGAAGATCAAGTGCCACACAATCCCGCGCAAATCCAAAGCACTTGCCCTTCAAAAAAACGCACAGTTCTAGCGTGAGTCAGAGTGTGGGGGTTCAACTCCCCCCCCGCAGCTGGTTCGAGTCCAGTCCTGGGCACGGTATAACTAGAAGCTGTTGGTGGTCTTTAATTAAGTATAATTAAGCCTAATTCACTTTAATTCACTTTAATTCACTATTGAAAACGCTGTCCTAGGAAAGTTTTTAAACTTCAAACATCTTTGAGCGGGTAGCGGACTTAATCTGAATTTAGCCAGAAGTCCGCTTATGAAAATCGAAGTCCAATCCATAAAAGTCACCTTTAAATGGTGGCAACCTGCACTGATCATTGCTGTAATAATCCTGAGCTTTAAAGCTCCAGCGTTAGTCTTTAGATTACTTGAATTATACTTTTCTTCGGGTTGATGCATCCGACTTTTTTGCACTGCACTTTTACTACAAATGCCTCTCGGGGTGGAGTGGCTCCCAGGCGTTGCGGCCTCAAAATAAAGTAGGGAAGGCAAGTGCGTTGCAGTTTTGTTTTGATGGCCAGCGTTGGCATGTGCGCACCTGGGAGACGAACGGAACGAAGCGTTGGCCTACTCACTTTATCGTTAACAACAATCTTTAATCGTTAGCACTCAGCGCGT
>NZ_BHXQ01000027.1 GCF_003990915.1 Chryseotalea sanaruensis | reverse complement strand
TGGAAAGCTCACTTCAGATTAAACGCAGTCAGGGATTATTACGTGGTAAGTCAGACCGTATTGATGCGCAGCGGATTGCACGCTATGCACATGTATTTCAAAACAAAGCCAATGTGCTTGAAATAAGCACATTGACACTGGAAAAGCTGAAAGATCTTCAGTCAAACCGTAAACGGTTACTCACTGCACTACAAATGCTTCGTACCAGTACAGAAGAGCTAAAGCAATTTGATTCTTCGACCGGCAAACTCATTGATCAAACAAACCGTGAAGCTGTGCGAGGCCTTGAGAAAAGCCTTGAAAAGGTAGATGATCAGATTTTGAAATTTATAAGCGAAGATGAAAGCTTGAAACAGAAATACGATTTAATGCTCAGTATTAAAGGCGTAGGCAAAGTACTGGCCGCCATGTTGCTGGTGTACACCCATGGCTTTAATCGACTTGCAGATGGTCGTAAGCTAGCATGCTACAGCGGAGTGGCACCATTTGTATATGAAAGTGGTAGCTCGATTCGAGGAAGAACAGGCGTGTCGAAATTTGCGAATGGTGACCTGAAGAAAGTGCTACATATGGCCGCCATCAGCAGCGCACATCACAATCCGGAACTTAAAGAATACTACGAACGCAAGGTGAAAGAAGGTAAAAACAAAATGTCGGTGATCAATGCTGTTCGAAACAAACTGTTGCACAGAATTGTAGCTGTTGTGAATCGTGGAACACCTTACACACCAGAATTAAAAAATAGTTAGAAATAACTTTTTTTAATCA
>NZ_BHXQ01000026.1 GCF_003990915.1 Chryseotalea sanaruensis | reverse complement strand
AACGTTTATGTATGAAACGTGGCTGGGTTTTCGAAGTGCTATCCTGTCCCACGTGACCAAACGTAATTTGAAAACTAAACTACAAATTTACACTGAGCCCCAGCCATGTTTTATACATTTTGTTGCCAGCTGTGCCGTTTCTCAACTCTTTTCTTTGATGCTCTTTCCAACTGCGAATAAAACTTTGTCCACGTGATAAGAGTAATTGTCGCTGTCCCGAAGTTCTTTTGTCAGGTCAGTCTGCAACCATAATTTATATTGGTCGATTAGCTCTTTCTCCTTTTTTGTTATGAGTGAAAGTCGTTTTAGGCGGTCAAGTTTTTCCTTGTCCCCGTTAGCTTTATATGCGCCAAATGCTCTCAATACATGTTGGTCAATTATTGGTTCTCCAGGCTTCTTGGTCAAATACTTTCCAAATTGATAAAACACAAGTCCGTTTTCTTTTTCGTCTTGCTGTCCAGATACAATTCCCTCAATTATATGTTTTACTTTTTTCAAGTCCCCGTTTTTCCATGAAATTGAATAGAGAAGTTTTGTCAAAGGGTCTGCGTTTGAGAGGTCAGCTAGTAAGTTGTCCGCTGTGATGATTCCTTTCTCCTTTAACTCTTCAATTTCTTGTTTCGTTATTTTGAACTTAAGTCGCGGATATACTTTGTCGTCCATTCGATACTTCATATCAACTTTCAAGTCGTCAAGAATCAATTCAACCTCGTCAATCGTTTTTGAAGTCAGTAATTTCTCAAATGTCCGTGTTACTATTTCCATGGTCTAATCTGTCCAACGGCATTGCTGGCAACGTT
>NZ_BHXQ01000025.1 GCF_003990915.1 Chryseotalea sanaruensis | reverse complement strand
TCGCTCTGTACCAGCCTTGACTCGGCTGATCCAGACACATACTTTTGCTTAGAAGATGAACAGGAAAACCGACAAGCAATACACATTTTAAACAACAATTCTGTCCAACTTATAGGGGGTTAGTACACGATCATCTTTGTCTTGAGTATTGTGCCCAACGTTTGTGCATAAGCAGTGGCGGGAATTCGAAGCGCGTCACTGTCCCACGACACCAAACGTAATTTGAAAAACTAAACTACAAATTTACACTGAACCCCGCCATTGATTATGCACTTTGTTAGCGGTTCGTTGTTTCGTCACTCTGCCTCTGCAATTTGTTTCAGTCCTTTTAATATTGGGTTGTCTTCGCCTTGAGGTTCTTCTTGAACTGCGCCAGGTCGGTTGTCATTTTGAATAATTTCGAGATTCGTTTGTCCGCTGTCTGCAGTCAAAATGTAGTTCATTACAAAATAGTTCTCCGGTTTGTCTTCAAGGTCAGGTCGAGGCGCAAATAAGCTGTACTTTATTAATTCGTTTTGTCGAACTTCTAAAATCTTGCCCCATTGTTCAAATATCTTGCCTTCCCACTGAGTCTTAAATTTAATATCGCTGCCAACTTTCCAGTCGGTCAATAATTCGCTTCCATATTGCCATAGCTTTACGAATTCAGGTTTTGTCAGAATGTCCCAAACCCTTTGTACAGAAGCTTTGATTTTAATTGTCGAGATATTTGTCGCCATAGTTTAATTTCTTTCTGTTTGTGTATTTTGTTTATCGTCCTACAATGACCGCTAACCTTTAGATTCAAACCATGATTTGAAGTAAAGGTATTAATCGTTAAATTTTATAAACAAAAGCAGCCGGAGCACTATGCCGCCAACCAAGTTGTGAGGCTTATCCAGCGATTCAGTCCGA
>NZ_BHXQ01000024.1 GCF_003990915.1 Chryseotalea sanaruensis | reverse complement strand
TTCCTGTAAAAGGCTTAATCGCTCTTCTGGTGTGAATGTTCTTTTTCCTCTTGGCATATTTCCCTAATTTAACTGTTATAAATCTGTTTTCAGATTCTTGTCCAGTCTTATAGGGGGTTAGTACAAAAGAATATTATTCAAAGCACAAGTCGGTGGACAATTGTTACAAATGTCACGGAAAAACAAATTGTATCGTGACAGAAATAACATTTGGCGACAAGCCGACAATTATTTTGACTGAGAACAAAAAGAAAAGAGAATTGACTGGGGACGACAAAGAAAAGATGTTACTTTATCTTAAGAGTACGTGTGACGAATTAAAGGTTCTTGTAAAAGATTTGGAGTAAATGCGGCCAGCCCCTAACAGCGTGCTTGTCCAATGCAGGGTGTTCGGTGTTAAATTTCAGTTTTTGTTTCAAAATAATTATTTTCACGGTTGACAGTGTAGAACTTGGTCGCGCTAACATTTCGCTACGCTCCATTTTTAGCGCTCCTATACCCTGCACTGTACAAGCACCAACGTTGCGCACAAGGCGGTTGAAGTGCTTCGTAAGATAATTTCGTGTGATGAAAACCATTCGGCTTCGGATGATTTGACCACCCCCCAGTGATGTAACGAATCGCGCGAAGCGCGAACTTTTTTTATTTCTGGAAAGGTTAATCGTAAAAATTGAAGTCAAGAAAAGAAAATTTGACTCTAAAACGACTTCGAATAACTCTCCTACCCTGTTTGACACTGGACGGACTCGTCTTGACCAGCGACTGCGATTCAACCTGTGACAGTAACCGAATAACGACAACATTTCGACTCACTTAACGTAGGACGACTCCGCCCAGTGTGCAACAATAGCTACATGTCATGCCGCAGGACAGTTTGCCTATTAAACACAAACTACTAACTTCGTTACTTAACGTTAGAATCATACGTGCTTCGCTAAGCGGCACGCCATGTAGCCCAGCGATATCTATGATTAAAAAAAGTTATTTCTAACTATTTTTTAATTCTGGTGTGTAAGGTGTTCCACGATTCACAACAGCTACAATTCTGTGCAACAGTTTGTT
>NZ_BHXQ01000023.1 GCF_003990915.1 Chryseotalea sanaruensis | reverse complement strand
CCTCCAAGAGGGAGACAGTGTGTGGTGGGTAGTTTGACTGGGGTGGTCGCCTCCGAAAGAGTATCGGAGGCTTTCAAAGGTATGCTCAGTACGCTTGGTAACCGTACGTGGAGTGCAATAGCATAAGCATGCTTGACTGTGAGACTGACAAGTCGATCAGGGACGAAAGTTGGATATAGTGATCCGGTGGTTCTGCATGGAAGGGCCATCGCTCAAAGGATAAAAGGTACGCTGGGGATAACAGGCTGATCTCCCCCAAGAGCTCACATCGACGGGGAGGTTTGGCACCTCGATGTCGGCTCGTCACATCCTGGGGCTGGAGAAGGTCCCAAGGGTTAGGCTGTTCGCCTATTAAAGTGGCACGCGAGCTGGGTTCAGAACGTCGTGAGACAGTTCGGTCCCTATCTGTGATGGGCGTAGGAAGTTTGAGAGGCTCTGACCTTAGTACGAGAGGACCGGGTTGGACCAACCGCTGGTATGCCAGTTGTGACGTCAGTTGCATCGCTGGGTAGCTACGTTGGGAGTGGATAAGCGCTGAAAGCATCTAAGCGCGAAACCCACCTCAAGATGAGACTTCCATATAGGATCGTCAGAGACTATGACGTTGATAGGCTGCAAGTGTAAAGTCAGTAATGGCAAAGCTGAGCAGTACTAATAATCCGAACGCTTCACGCCTCGGCTACTTTCGGGTAGCCGAGGATAAACAATCCATCCTATGTGCTTGCTAGCTTCTATCTAGCTACTACTCTTTTTTCAATGTTGTCAACGATATTGTATAGACGTAAGACGTAAGTAAAAAGACATAAGACGAAAGTCGACAGTCTTGATACTTAGTACTTGCAACTACTGTCTATAAAACATTAAGCCCCTGATGATAAATGTCAGGGCAAAGCTTAAGGTGACTATAGCGGTGGGGATCACCTCTTCCCATTCCGAACAGAGCAGTTAAGCCCACCAGCGCTGATGGTACTTGGATAACACCTGGGAGAGTAAGTCGTTGCCTATTTTTAACACAAGAATCCTGATTACGTAAGTGATCAGGATTTTTTGTTTTTAGGCCCATCTGAATAAAGAGAATACAGAATATTGAAGGTAGTAGAAAGAAGACAGTATATAGG
>NZ_BHXQ01000022.1 GCF_003990915.1 Chryseotalea sanaruensis | reverse complement strand
TCATCTTCTAAGCAAAAGTATGTGTCTGGATCAGCCGAGTCAAGGCTGGTACAGAGCGAATGATTTTGTGTTTGATTTTTTAAGGAATCATTCGGCCTTGACTCGACTGCTCCAGCCACCTGTCCGCTCTGCTTATAAGTTGAACAGGAAAGACCTGATGACCATTTCTGCTGAGGAGTTATCCGCCCAAGTTTTCTGTGCTTTCGTTCGTAGTTGTACCATTGCATGTATTTTTCAATGTGCTGCTTTGCTTCGTAGAAGCTACTGAATTCAAACCGGTCGATGAGTTCACGTTGAAGGATGCTGTGAAAGGCTTCGATGTATGCATTTTCTTCAGGAGTAGCTATATGTGTAAATTCCTGCTTGGCCTCCAGTTGTACCAGAAAGCTTCTGACCTGATTGGCAAGAAATTGTGAGCCGTTATCATTTCGGATGATTACGCCCTTGAGATTGTAAACAAGGTGGAGCCATCGGAACATATTGATCACATCTGCTTTCCGAACACTCTTCTGAAAAATCCAGTGCAAAATCTTTCGACTGAACACATCCATGATTGAAAGCAAGTAGTACCATCGGCCTTCCCCCTGCACCCACACATACTTGATGTCAAGACAGAGATATTCTAATGGCTGTGTAGCCAGTATTTTCCGATACTGAACCCAATTACGCTTACCGCTGGTTCGGATTACTTTTCCCAATAGAAGCTTATGAACATCCATGAGCCGATAAGTCTTCTTGTGGTTGATCAGATAACCCAATGCTTTAAGATCATCATTAATGGATTGATAGCCGTAGGCATTATACGGACCACTGATCAAAGTCTTGATTTGATCAACCACTTCTTCATTGGTCACGAGCGCTCCTTGATAAAGCGTATGGGTACTGGGCTTCATACCTCGCTGTCCAGGATGTGGCTTATAATAAAATGTGCTCCGCGGTAATTGCAGCCATCTGGAAAGCAATTGAACCGGTGCACGATCAGAGAATTGTTTGATCAGCATTACTTTTTCTTGGGTTGGATAGGAGTTTTTTTTAGAAGCTCTGACTTTACTTCTATCTCAAGAGCTTGTCGGGTGATGATTCGTTTCAATCGCTCATTCTCCTCTTCTAAAGCGCGAACCTCCGGATCAACGCGCTTGTAGGCAGGCTTGAGTCCTTGTGCTCCCTTTGCCAAATACCGTTGCTTCCACTTCGATAACAAGGCTGGTGATAAATTATACTTGCGACATGTCTCTATGTAGCCTTCCTGTTCTGCTTCCTGTAAAAGGCTTAATCGCTCTTCTGGTGTGAATGTTCTTTTTCCTCTTGGCATATTTCCCTAATTTAACTGTTATAAATCTGTTTTCAGATTCTTGTCCAGTCTTATAGGGGGTTAGTACAA
>NZ_BHXQ01000021.1 GCF_003990915.1 Chryseotalea sanaruensis | reverse complement strand
CAACGTTTGGCTATAACCAGTGGCGGCTTTTGAAACTGTTATTATCCACCGTGACCAAACATAATAACGAAGATACAATTTTATACTTACTCTTCACCCGCCATTGGTTATAGCTTTTGTTGTGCACAGTGCCTAGGTCTAATCTTATTTTTTCTCACCTGATTTCCATGTTATTGCTTTAATTAGAAATAGAACTGCAACTCCTATGTCTATGATAAACCAAAGTGATTTATCATTTAAGTAGACAGGAATTAATGGATTGAATAAAACACAAATACAAAGAAAGAATATTACCCAAAACGTAAAGCCCTTTTTGTACTCCTCTAACAAAATCAATACTGAACCTACAGTAACCATTATCCTAAGAAAGGTATAATACCCGTATGGTAATTCCATTGTGGCTACTAACAAAAGAAGTGAACAAGTAACAAGTAGTACTCTCAACATATTGAATATCTAAATTTTCTCTTTTGTCTGTTCTTGAAGTCGAATTTTACTCTGTTTTTCTTTCTCCTTCTTTTTTCTCTCCCTTTCTTTTAGTTCTGCGTATTTATTAGAGTACCAATAATTCAGGATAAAATTTTCTGCTATTGGTCTTGAGTCAAGATCTTTATTAATTGTGCTTATCGTCTTTTTTGCGATAATGATTTTTTTGTTGTCTAACCAAGTGTATACCCTATAAAAACCTAATGCATAGATCCCCTTTTCGTTTTTAATCGAAGGAGAGCCGTATTTTGATTTATAAATTTCTACTAGAGCATCGGCATAGGCATTTGGAACGGTGCAATCTAATTCCCAATTATTTCCTCCATAAAAATGTCGGTCATTATAATTGTGTGCTAAATCGAGTCTAATTGAGATAAGCTTGTTGTCCAATGTATCAAAAACTGAATAAAGACGACCTCTAATTTGAAAACTTTGGTGATGGAATGTGAAGTAAGGATCTGTTATCCATTGATCACAATGATACATCTTAGTAGTTTTATAGTCTTGTGGTACTCCAGAAGGAAGTGTGTCTTGGCTCACTGTTTTATTGGACAACAGTTTATTCAAGACAAGACGATATTGTTCATTGTCCATACCTTCCCAAAAATCTAAGAAGAGCATTCTATCCTTATTAACTTTAATTAAGCTATCTAGGTTTTTGTATGGATCCAATTTTGATCCACTAATTGTAGATGACTCAATATTTTGCAAGCCTTCTGTTGTAGGATTAGGTCTGCAAGAAAGAGCAAGGACTCCAAACCCAAGAATGAAAATTAATGTACAATATTGTAGTCTTATAATCATTGATGACTTTTCGGAAATACTTGTTGGAAGAGGTTAGTAAGGTCTTCATGAATATTTTTCGGACATGTGTCTCTGAAGACTATTTCTTGCCTAAGTTCATGAACTTGAAAGTATGGTTCATGTCTATTCTTGTCTTTAAGTTCAGGTCTACTGTCAAAGTAGTCATTGACAAGTGTGTCCCAGATTTCCAGTTTTTCAATAAGATTATCTGAGTAACCGAGTGCTTTTAGAAGTCCTTTATCTCTTTTCATAATTGAATTCGTTTGCGTTGGTGGCATTGTGCACAACG
>NZ_BHXQ01000020.1 GCF_003990915.1 Chryseotalea sanaruensis | reverse complement strand
AACATGAGCAGGTGTTTTATCATAGCGGTAGATGAAAGTCACGATCAGAGTAAAAAGGTTATTCATTACCAGAACATGAAAGCCTCCGGACAGATCGATGAGCAGAAAGAAAGACAATGCACAGAATTTATCCAGTGCCTGGTGAGTTTACTAAAGCCATATGATGTAATCAATCCATATGCAGACAAAGTTCACCTGCCCGATGAAGCGCACAAGATCAGGAGACTAAACGGACTCTATCAGGCTTTTGTAAAAGCGGTCACACTCATGCACCAATACCAGCGCAAGAAAGATGAACGCGGTAGATTGATCAGCGAGAAAGAAGATTTACAAGTAGCGGCTGAAATACTCTTTGAGTCCATCCTTTTAAAAGTAGATGAGTTAGACGGAAGCCTCAGGCAATTTTACGAGCGATTAAAACTCTACATCAAAACAAAAGGTAACGGCCATCATGAAAGCTATGAGTTCGGCCAGCGAGAAGTGAGACAAGCCCTGCAGGTAAGTAAAACACAATTACACCGCTACCTGCATGACCTGGAACAACTTGAATACATCCGTCAATCAGGAGGCTACGCCAACAGAGGATTTAATTATAAAGTATTGTACTGGGATAACATCCAGGCATTAAGATCAAAAGTAAAGAGACATCTACAAGGGCAACTTGATCAGCTCGAGTTAGTCACATCTTAAAAATTCCTTGGCGTTCCATGTCTTTGGAACGCCAGATGGAACGCCAGAATCATACAAAATCTTAGAAAGCAAACTGCAATCGCAGAAAATGCGCCTGGCGTTCCGTGTTCCAAAAAAGTGTTAAGGGGATTAGGCTACTGACTACGTTAAAACTTCGTCAGCCAGAAAGCTTCGTCCCCCAATAGAAAGAATTTAAACCCAAACGACTTATGGAAAGATTTATCATTTACTCGAAAGAGTACCGGGATCAGTATGGCCGCTTCATGAAATATTTACAGGCCATTGGTTACAGTGAAGCCAGTTGGAAAACATTTACCACAGGTCTTCGTGAATTTTTTTGTTGGCTTGAAAAACAAAAGATACTAAGCCTTGAAAAAGTGAGCGAGAGCGACATAGAAAACTTTTACAGCTATCAGCAGGAACGGCCTAACAATATGACAGGCGGGACCTTAAGCGAAAGCAGGATAACGATACACATGTACGTGATCAAACTTTTGTTCTGTTACCTGGAAGACACCGAGCAGCTACAGATCAATCCCATGAGTAATCTCGATTATACCCACAGCTACAAACGCACACGCGAAAATCTATTGAGCCTTGCAGACATCGAGAAACTTTACAAGGCGTGTGATACAGTAAAGCAAAGAGCCATACTAGGCATTATTTACGGATGTGGTCTGAGACGACAAGAAGCGGCCAAACTCAATGTAAGAGACATACACTTCAAAAGCGGTTTACTCTACGTTCGTCAGGGTAAAGGCGGAAGAAAACGAACCGTGCCACTTAACACAACCGTACTCAAAGACCTGAAAGAATATTATTACAACGAGCGATCCGGAGAACTGAATGGCAACGATACCGACAGTATAGAAGCTTTTATGATCAACAAACATGGCAGGAGAATGCGAGGGAGAACCTATAACGTAGAAGTAAAAAAACTAATCAAGGCAGCAGGATTGAACACACAAATCACCCTACATCATTTTAGACATGCGATAGCCACACATCTGCTGGAGAGCGGTATGAAGACCGGGCACGTGAAAGATTTTTTAGGACACCAGAGTATTGAGACCACACAGACCTATTTACACCTCACCACTACACAAATGAAAAAAACGACAAGCTATGGAACTGAAACAATACCTGACTAAACGCTTTACAAAGCGCACAGCACATTGTTACGCGCTGATGATAGAAAACTACAGTACACAGACCAGTAACGCAGCACAAGCCAAATACAAAGACATACTGCATTATCTGGAGAAAAGAAGAACAGAAGGCAGACAGGCGGGTACATTACACACATACCTGGCCGCGATCAAAGCCTATTACGATTGGCTGAAGAAAAGCGGAAGAAGAAAAGATCATCCGTGCAAACACCTGCGATTAAAAGACAAGATCGACCACCGGATAAGCGTTCAGGATTTATTTACTTCAACTGAACTGGAATTATTACTTGAACAGCCCTCGCGAGAAATAAACAAGTTGCCCAGCATCAGACTGAGAGACAAAG
>NZ_BHXQ01000019.1 GCF_003990915.1 Chryseotalea sanaruensis | reverse complement strand
TCATTGACAAGTGTGTCCCAGATTTCCAGTTTTTCAATAAGATTATCTGAGTAACCGAGTGCTTTTAGAAGTCCTTTATCTCTTTTCATAATTGAATTCGTTTGCGTTGGTGGCATTGTGCACAACGTTTGTGTTTGCGCAGTGGTGGGCTTTTGAAAACGTATTTGTCCACCATGACCATACGTAGAACGAAGATAACACTTATAGCTTACACGTCACCCCACCATTGCGCAAACATTTTGTTAGTGGCTGGGCTTTTTCTTTGGTCGTTTTGAAGATTTGGCTTTCTTATTATAGTCTAACGCTAAGTTTATCCAATAGTCAAAGTCTTTTTCTGATTTCATTCCGATTTCTTCAATCATTACATAGCCTTTCATTGGCCTTTTGGTAAAGTCCATAGTTCTACAACCTTGTTTTTCAATGGCCATGTCGTGAAGCGTTGGGTCAATGCGGCACATTAATTCGTCTTTGATTATTCCAACGCACATTTTATCATTGTACATAAATGTCAAGCCCCCCATCATTTCTTTTTCAGTAATGTTGGTTAGCTCGACAAATTTTTCTCGTACTCGATTTGCTAAAATTTCATCGTATGCCATATTATTTTTCTGCGTAGGTTTTTAGCCCTGTCAAAAATTTGTTTATGCCCGAGTTGAATTGTTTTCCTATCATCATTTTATCCATCAATACTCCGAGAATACCATACTTAACCGTGTATTCCATAACTTGTTGCACTTTGGTAGAGTTCCCGTTTTTTTGGAAGCTGTAAGTATGTTTCAACCCTTTAATTGGGAAAGAGCAGTCGGTAAGTTGATAAACCAATTCTTCGTTTGGTTTGAAAACTGTAATCTTTTCATCAAACCAATTTTTTCCGTCTAGCATTAGCACTTTCCTTTTTGCGTTAAGTCCTGTTTTGTTTTCAGAAATCAAGGTGGCTTTTTTAACTGTAGGATCAGTTTGGCCCAAAAGCTCTAAGTCCGTAAGTATGCTCCAAATTTTTTCTATTGGTGCATTAATTGTGATGTCGTTAATTAATTTGCTCATTTTCCTGTTTTTAATTGTGAAACGCAAATATACATAACCACTTTTAATTTGCAAGTGGTATTATTTTTATATCTTTGCATTATGAAAAAGATTAAAAGAAGGTCTGACTGTCCGATAAGCTTTGCATTAGAAATATTTGGCGACAAATGGACATTTCTGATTGTTAGAGACTTAATGTTTAAAGGAAAACATTTTTACGGTGAATTTCTTTTGTCGGGAGAAGGGATTGCAACCAATATTCTTTCTGATAGATTGTCCTTGTTAGAAAACAATGGTATTATCAGTAAGTCAAGCGATCCTGGTCATAAACAAAAAATAATGTATAGGCTTACCCAAAAAGGGATTGATTTAGTTCCTGTTTTGGTTGAAATGATTATGTGGTCTGCAAAATATGATAAGCAATCTGCAGTCGAAAAACAATTTGTTAAAGCTGTCAAAAAAGATAAAGTTGGTCTGATTGATGGAATCACAAGTCAACTCGTTAATGATATAGATGCGTCATAGCCTTGCCACTAACGTTTGGCTATAACCAGTGGCGGCTTTTGAAAACTTCATTGTCCACCGAGACCAAACGTAATAGCGAAGATAAAACTTTATACTTACTCATCACCTGCCATTGGTTATAGCTTTTGTTGTGCCCAGTTGCTAACTCAGTCTTCAGGTTCCTCAGTTTCTTTTAATCTAACTCCATTTTCCAGTCGCCACTCCATTGGTCCACTTGCGGATCTACCCATGACAATTACTGCTGCGGCTGAAGAACTGCTAAATATATGGTCTTTTGAGAATTCGTAACTATTGTCAGACAGAACTAAGACTCCATTGTCAATTAGTTTCTGTTTTTGGTTTAGCCAATATTGACCGAGTGATTTAGTATTCTCCACAGATGCTTTTGACCCTTTAAATACTACAAATCCGTCAGATGTATTTATTCCTTTCGCGTCTGTCCCACGTGCAGATTTTATAGAAAAAACATCTTGTTTAGAAATGGATATTGTTTCTCTTTTCTCATCAAAAATCTTGTGTCCAAGCGTATTAACAAGAATCTTAACATTGAATATAAACTCTTCCATTTCATTTTCATCTGATTCAGAAATGGATGATTTTGTCGGTGTTGTATTATTATCAACTACATATCTGTCAGCCTGCTTGGCTAACTCATGAAACCGATTTTCCAGATACTTAATATGAGCTTTATTGAGATTATCATCTTTGCTTACAAACACAATGGTCTCATTCCAAAAGTCTTTTTGAGTCAAATGTTGATTCAGGCGTTTTAAAATAACTTCAGCTTCTCCTATATATACCTGAGGATTTTCTGTTTCACTTTTTCCCAAGAGAAAGTAAATGCCTGTATTTTCTAAGTCTGGTCTGTCAGAACAGTCCTTTATTTTGTTACGTGGAATTTTATATGCTTTTCCTGTCCAATTTGAAATCTCGCAAGCCATTCTACCATTAGGATCACCATCTATAAGGAAAATCTTTATCGTCTTACCAAATTTCATTTTCAATCTTTGAGGTTTATCAATTAATGGTTAACGTAAATTTTCACAGCAATTGGGCACAACCTTTAGATTCAAACCATGATTTGAAGTAAAGGTATTAATCGTTAAATTTTATAAACAAAAGCAGCCGGAGCACTATGCCGCCAACCAAGTTGTGAGGCTTATCCAGCGATTCAGTCCGACTGC
>NZ_BHXQ01000018.1 GCF_003990915.1 Chryseotalea sanaruensis | reverse complement strand
ATATCAACTTTCAAGTCGTCAAGAATCAATTCAACCTCGTCAATCGTTTTTGAAGTCAGTAATTTCTCAAATGTCCGTGTTACTATTTCCATGGTCTAATCTGTCCAACGGCATTGCTGGCAACGTTCGTGTATGTGCAGTTTAAATTTCCTTTAAAAAATAATTAATCAAATTTAAATTGCACATACACATTGTTAGCGGCAGTGCGGTCGCACAGTTCATATGTATCCTGCTGTCACAAAGCCTAAAAGTCCAAAGATGCCACTCATTACTAGCATACCAGAAATCCTGGATGTCAGACTTAAAGTTTTCGTGTATTCCTCTTTGTCGGCAAAGTTAGCTTTCAGAATAATTGACAGTTTCCAACCGATTGTCCCGTCATAAATTCCCGTCAAACATACGATGATGAGTGTCCACGGTAATGTCGAAATAGAATGTCCACGATAGCCTAGCCAAAAATAGACCAAAAACGAAATAGGTGTCAGGTAAACATACTTGTAATTCAGCTTCCTTGATGATATTGAACCCAGTACGTCAATTGTCGTCACGGCTGCAAGTCCTGAAGTCAATAGTAGAATTATGTCGGTTAAGTCTAAAGTCATTCTCTGTCGGTTTTAAGCATTGCCGCTAACCTTTAGATTCAAACCATGATTTGAAGTAAAGGTATTAATCGTTAAATTTTATAAACAAAAGCAGCCGGAGCACTATGCCGCCAACCAAGTTGTGAGGCTTATCCAGCGATTCAGTCCGACTGCTTCTTTAATGTTGTGAGAAGGGATCAAATAGATATTCAAGGCGTGAGGGCCTATTATAAAGGTTTCGATCCGAAGCTCACTTTTTTAATTACTAAATGAAAGTTATGGAAAAGTCAGAACAAACCCAATCGTACAGCTGGATACTCGGCATCGATGTTTCCAAGCAAAGTATTGACACCTGTTTGATCCGCAGTTTGGATGGACAGATTTTTGAGAACAAGTTCAACAACAATGCATCAGGCTTCCGCCAATTGAAACAGTGGTGCAAGCAGCAACAATGTGAGTGTGATGCTACCACGTTGTGTTGCATGGAACACACAGGTTTGTATACACGTTTGCTGGTGCATTACCTGGTAAGTCGAGAAGTAGCTATTTGGTTGGAAAGCTCACTTCAGATTAAACGCAGTCAGGGATTATTACGTGGTAAGTCAGACCGTATTGATGCGCAGCGGATTGCACGCTATGCACATGTATTTCAAAACAAAGCCAATGTGCTTGAAATAAGCACATTGACACTGGAAAAGCTGAAAGATCTTCAGTCAAACCGTAAACGGTTACTCACTGCACTACAAATGCTTCGTACCAGTACAGAAGAGCTAAAGCAATTTGATTCTTCGACCGGCAAACTCATTGATCAAACAAACCGTGAAGCTGTGCGAGGCCTTGAGAAAAGCCTTGAAAAGGTCGATGACCAGATTTTGAAATTTATAAGCGAAGATGAAAGCTTGAAACAGAAGTACGATTTGATGCTCAGTATTAAAGGCGTAGGCAAAGTACTAGCCGCCATGTTGCTGGTATACACGCATGGCTTTAATCGACTTGCCGATGGTCGTAAGCTTGCATGCTACAGCGGAGTGGCTCCATTTGTATATGAAAGTGGTAGCTCGATTCGTGGAAGAACAGGCGTGTCAAAATTTGCGAATGGTGACCTGAAGAAAGTGCTACATATGGCTGCCATTAGTAGCGCACATCACAATCCGGAACTTAAAGAATATTATGAACGAAAGGTGAAAGAAGGCAAAAACAAAATGTCGGTGATCAATGCTGTTCGAAACAAACTGTTGCACAGAATTGTAGCTGTTGTGAATCGTGGAACACCTTACACACCAGAATTAAAAAATAGTTAGAAATAACTTTTTTTAATCATAGATATCGCTGGGCTACATGGCGTGCCGCTTATCGAAGCCCGTATGATTCCAACGTTAAGTAACGAAGTTAGTAGTTTGTGTGTAATTGGCAAACTGTCACGCGGCATGACATGTAGCTATTGTTGTGGGCTGCCGACTAACTTCATTTTCTTAAATCAATGTCTCGTCAATTACTCGCTTAAATTCCCCTCGTCATTATTAATAGAATCGTTAATCAATTCTCCTTATTAAGTCAATACAAAGTAGTATAAGAAATGTTGGAAGTGGCGTTAAAAGTAAAAGCATTGTTTTTCGAAACTTATTTTTAAAATCCAAAGCTTTAAAGAAATACATACTAAAAAGTAATAGACCAGTAACAGTCCATAAGATCACACAATTGTATAGTGTCACAATAGCTACACTCGGATTTTTTTCTGAAATCTTAAAGTTCTCAATTGTTATCCAATAAAAGATGATCACGAAAATTGAAAGGGCTAAATTCTTTATGTTGTTATTCATATAATCCTATTGTCCTTTCATATTTTTACTAGTCAACTGGTATTGGTCGGTTGCCCACAACGTCTGCATATAAAGCGTGCCGGCAGTCCAAATTAATAATTAATTAACAATTCTGCCGGCATGATTTATATGCTTTGTTGTGCACAGTTTGCGTTACTCTACTCTGAAATAGTAAGTCGGTCGTTTCCTCCGGTCCCAAATTCCTGATTCTTTCGTTCTTAGAACCTGTCCTGTTTTACTCATCAGGTAAAGTCTTTTGCCTTTTATTGAAAGTCGATCAGTTATCCTATCTACATTTCTATTTTGCCCGCCACCACTAATTAAGTTAACGACAAGTTCTTCGCCTTTAATTCTATTTGATTTTTCATCAGAAGATAATACTAATGAGTCAGGTTTACCTTCTCTTGTCAGAGTGTCGTATACGTTTTTGATATTCAGGTAAAGTTTCTTGCCGGAGACTCTCCATTGTCCAGTTGTCCATGAACTTGCTAGATCAAATTTCCATTCATATCTAAATGTGGAGTCTGGCCTTAACTCCAAACTGTGTCCGTAGTAAGCATTATACGTTCCAGTTAAATTTTGTCCCCAAGATGAAAGACTAATAATTGTCAAAAGGGAAATTGTTGTTAGTTTCATTAGTCTACTCTGTCCAGCAAATTGTGCACAACGTTTATGTATGAAACGTGGCTGGGTTTTCGAAGTGCTATCCTGTCCCACGTGACCAAACGTAATTTGAAAACTAAACTACAAATTTACACTGAGCCCCAGCCATGTTTTATACATTTTGTTGCC
>NZ_BHXQ01000017.1 GCF_003990915.1 Chryseotalea sanaruensis | reverse complement strand
TCATTGACAAGTGTGTCCCAGATTTCCAGTTTTTCAATAAGATTATCTGAGTAACCGAGTGCTTTTAGAAGTCCTTTATCTCTTTTCATAATTGAATTCGTTTGCGTTGGTGGCATTGTGCACAACGCTTGTGTATATGCAGTTTAAATTTACCCGTAAAAATAATTCAATCAAATTTAAATTGCATATACATATTGTTGGTAGCTGTTGCGCGCCTACTCAATCTCCCTGTTGGTACCATCTGTATTCTTTTCCGTCCCAGTAAATTAGTCCGCTTGATGATTCTAGCTTTTGGATGAGGATAGCTTCCCCAATAAGTTTTGGTGGTTTCAAGTTGGTCACTCCTTGCTCAACGGTCCTTTCGTCCGATACTTCCCAACCGTCCATCCATGAGTAGTCGTCCCCGTGTCCGTTTGGAATGGCTTTACCTGCCCCAGCTAGAAAATATTTCTTTGTCACGGGGTGATAAATTAGAATTCCCTTTTTGTCAGTAGTTGATTCAATAACCGCGAGTGCATAGTCTATTTTCTTGTCCCCGTCAAAGTCACCTCGTAGGTAAAATGGATTTAAGTCTTGGTCGACTTTGTAGCTAGTCCGAATTTTCTCTTGGTTGTAGAAGTCGTAAAGGTCGTCTGGAAGGTTTGAGTCGAACACGAATTGAAGTCGGTCTTCTTTTTCTTTTTGTTCATTTGTCTGTCCCCAACACGTGATTGTCGCAATGGTCAAAATTAAAATTGTCGTCCGTGTTTTCATTTGAAGTCTACTTTGTCCGCGCGCAATTGCTACCAACGCTGAGCTACATGGCGTGCCGCTTTTCGAAGCCCGTATGATTCCAACGTTAAGTAACGAAGTTAGTAGTTTGTGTGTAATTGGCAAACTGTCCCGCGGCATGACATGTAGCTATTGTTGTGCATAGGGCGTTTGGGTCAACCGTTAAAATTTAACCAGATATTTTCTTAGTCAAATTTATCAATTGAGTTAACTTGTCAGAAAGAAAAATACATTATAGTTGTTATAATTATTATTAATTCCAATAAATAAATGAGGATTTTGAACCATCGTGGTAAATTTTTCCATTCATTCATAATCCTTATCTTATCTTTTTATTCCGTTCTCCAATGATTTAATTTTCATAGATTGTCCAATGTATCCAAGTAGGAAACCTAAAGTCAAAAGTAGATTTATATCAATATAATCTTGTCCAAAATTAAAAATCGTCATGATGGCATAAATAAGTATAACTATTACTCCAGTCGCATGTATAATTCGGTCAATTTTCATAAGTCATTAGTTTGTGGTCATTGAATTTATTTATCGTCTACTCTTATCGCAGCCTTATGCACAACGCTCGTGTATGTGCAGTTTAAATTTTCCTTTAAAAATAATTAATCAAATTTAAATTGCACATACACATTGTTGTAGGCCGTTGTTCATTCACCGCTCTTGTTAAAATAGTCTATTACAATTTTGTCGTCCGCTACAATGTGATCAGTAATATGAAACACGTCTTTGATCCATTCATGTTTTAGTCCTTCGTTTCTATTCAAAATCTGTCCTAGAAATGTCACATGACTCCAAGGTGATTCTTCCGCGTCAACAAGTCCAACTTGATAATTTGAATCATTGGTCCAAATCTTAAACGGAAAGGCCAGCCTGTCCTTTGGTTCTGTACCGTCTCCCCATTCGCCCAGTCCTACTAGTCCATATACTACTTTGGGAGAATGGCCTCTCGTGAAATTGATGTAGTAAACTGCAAATGCGTTGTCGTCCTGGTGTACAAACCGTGTCAGTCGAACAATCTCCTGTCCGCAGCAATCGCATTTGTCAATTTTAGGTTCTTCAAATTCTATCTCAATCATTACTCTACTCTTTCCTGAACAATGGCCTACAACGCTCGGCTACAGCCAGTGGCGGTTTTGAAATACATTTCTGTCCACCGTAACCAAACGCAGAAGCGAAGATAAATATTTTCTATAACACTTTCGCCCGCCATTGGCTGTAGCTATTGTTGGCAGCTGTAGCTATTTAATCAACTCTTCCATTATTTCAATCGGTCTAAAAAAATCTCTTCGTTTTTGTCTGTCGTGTAAAATCTTTGTCCTAACTAAGTAGCCGTTTAAAAGTCCTGTCACATAGACCTCGTCCCAATTCTCTATTCCGTCTTGAAAGTTATTGTATTTCAAATTCTCCACATGATGATTAATTGTCCCAAGTATCTTTTTGTCGTTGTTCGATTTAGTTAATTTGATGTCAATAAGATTTCTTCTCAGTTTTATCTCTTGTCCTTCGTTTAGTTTTATGTCGTGGTCAAGTTGTTTAATGAGTCGTTCTCTGAAAACTTGTCCAAAGTCCTTTGTGTCCTTTTTTTTAATGTTGGTCATTAAAACTGAGTAGCAAGTCCGATTGTTCATAAAAATCAAACACTTTTTTCTGTCAATCGTGAATAGATGTCCATTCCAGTCGCCAAAAATAGAATGGTCGGTCGGCTGGATTGTCGGGGCAATTTGTCCCAGAAATGTCTCTAATTTTTTCGAACAGTAAATGGTCATTTGTCAAACGGCTATTGCTGCCAACGCTTGGCTATGAAGCGTTACTTTTATCCTTTAAAAATAATTAATCAAAAGTAATGCTTTATAGCCGTTGTTGGGTGCCGTAAATTTTAAAACTCGATTATGTAACTAGTCCGATTCGGTGTCTTATCCAAAGAGCTTTTCCAAGTGTCTCCAATCAAAAGCCCTTTATCGTCATATTGATAAGTCGTCTTAGAAGAAACCCCGTTACTTGATTTCTCTCGCAACTCTATCAATTTCCCGGTATCGTCATAGGTATATGTCAACGTGATAATAGTGTTAAAATAGAAATGTCTGGATTTGTTTTCGATCAGTTGTCCTTTGTCGTTATACTTGTATGTGATCTTTTCCTCTTTTCCGATTGATTCAGTCGTGGTTTCCTCTTCTGCTAATTGGTTTCCTGAGTACTTATAAACTGTCACGCTGTTTCCCATTGTCCCTGACACTTTGATTGCCTTTACTTTATGACCTATTTCATCGTATTCGTATGTCCAGGTTAAGTCAATTTCATCAGGATTGAATGACTCCTCTTTAACAAGTTGATTTTTTGTGTTGTAAGTATATTTTGAGATCCTGTGAATTTTTCCTCCTGTGTTAAAAGTCCTTTCTTCGGTCAAAAGAAAATTGTCATTGTATATGAACTCTTTCCTTGTTTTAATTTCACCGTCCTCTTTGTCGTTAATTTTTACAATGTCTCCTTTGTCGTTATAAATGTCAATTGACTTTACAATGTCGTCTCCGTCAATTGTCGTTATTGATTTGATTTTGAATTTTACGATTTCCTCTTTGGTGATCTCTTGTCCATAGAGAAACGTTGTCAGAAAAATTGTCCCAAGAGTTAGTCCTAATAGTTTGCACATTCTTTCTAAAAATTTATGGCACCCAACCTTTAGATTCAAACCATGATTTGAAGTAAAGGTATTAATCGTTAAATTTTATAAACAAAAGCAGCCGGAGCACTATGCCGCCAACCAAGTTGTGAGGCTTATCCAGCGATTCAGTCCGACT
>NZ_BHXQ01000016.1 GCF_003990915.1 Chryseotalea sanaruensis | reverse complement strand
CGCTGAGTGCTAACGATTAAAGATTGTTGTTAACGATAAAGTGAGTAGGCCAACGCTTCGTTCCGTTCGTCTCCCAGGTGCGCACATGCCAACGCTGGCCATCAAAACAAAACTGCAACGCACTTGCTTTCCCTACTTTATTTTGAGGCCGCAACGCCTAGGAGCCACTCCACCCCGAGGGGCATTTGTAGTAAAAGTGCAGTGCAAAAAAAGTCCGATGCATCAACCCGAAGAAAAATATAATTCAAGTAATCTAAAGACTAACGCGGGAGCTTTAAAACTCAGGATTATTACAGCAATGATCAGTGCAAGTTGCCACCATTTAAAGGTGACTTTTATGGATTGGATTTCGATTTTCATACGCAGACTTCTGTCTAAATTCAGATCAAGTCCGCTACCCGCTCAAAGATGTTTGAAGTTTAAAAGCTTTCATAATACTTCCGATAAGTCGGGATATTACTGCTGTAACCAATCAAACCTTTAAGCGATTTACAGTCCTGATAAACCCGAACTAAATCAATTTTAGGGTACAGGGTAATTCCCTATTCCGTAACTTTTTTAAAGGTCTGCACTCTTGACAAAAGATTTTAGGACGTGTTTAATCCGGGTTCGGCCCAGGACTGGACTCGAACCGGCTGCGGGGGGGAGTTGAACCCCCACACTCAGACTCACGCTAAGAACTGTGCGTTTTTTTGAAGGGCAAGTGCTTTGGATGTGCGCGGGATTGTGTGGCACTTGGTCTTCAAAAAAATGATGCAAGCCCCTTCACCACTTTTCGTTCAGGGACACATTTTGCGGGGCGCGCTAAGTAAGACCACCACAACCAAAGGGAAGTGTGTCAGGTTTTGGTTAACCAAAACACGCCTTGCATAAAAGATTGTCCGACAACGGTACTACTTGCTATTGCCGACTTTGGGTTGATCGCAGCTGTTATCGTTTGTCAACTGCTCCGATTTTTATTCGAAGCTCTAGCGCGGCTATTTTACATAATGTGCTTATGCAACAGCTTGGGTTTGTGCGATGGACTCGTGCGGCTGCTTGCATAAGACCACGTTATGTAACTTAGCTTTGGGCAAGTTTTTCTGGCGCATGTTTTTGCTCTCGTGCGGTGGGTGCAGCTCTTTGCTTTTTTGTTTTCTCCGCTTTCCAATCATTTCAACTGAAAACAAAAAAGTAATGTGCTGCAAGTGTGTCGGCCTTTGCAAAAACTGTGACAGAAAAACTTGCATGCGGGTCAGCTGTATTTGATTACTTCAGCGGGTGGAACTTCATCACCGCTGCGGTCAACTCTTCGATTCCGGTTTGCTGATAGCGTTCTGTTGTCATCGGACTTTTGTGGCCTGCAAAAACTTGTACCGATCTGATGTCTTTCTCTGCTTTCAATAAATTGGCTATCACACTTTGACGGATAGCCAATGCCGTTAAATCTTTGTCGGGGAATAACTTTTTATAGGGCTTTACTACTTTGCCTACTCCACTTCCGCTCTCCGGTTTATAACGTCTGGTCAGGATAAGTTTATCTGTTTGCTTACTATTCAATATCGGTCGCTCTTCAACCAGGTAGCGATTGATCAGCATGATTTGTTTGGGATGTAGTTCTAATGTTCGTGCGTTGAGTGTTGTGGCTTTCTTAATGTAAATCGTGGCTTGTTCCAGGTTAAGGTCTTTCACTTCCAGATTAACGATGTTCTTTGTGGTTAAGCCCTGATAGATTAACAGGCTAATGATTACTTTGTCTCTCAGTCTGATGCTGGGCAACTTGTTTATTTCTCGCGAGGGCTGTTCAAGTAATAATTCCAGTTCAGTTGAAGTAAATAAATCCTGAACGCTTATCCGGTGGTCGATCTTGTCTTTTAATCGCAGGTGTTTGCACGGATGATCTTTTCTTCTTCCGCTTTTCTTCAGCCAATCGTAATAGGCTTTGATCGCGGCCAAGTATGTGTGTAATGTACCCGCCTGTCTGCCTTCTGTTCTTCTTTTCTCCAGATAATGCAGTATGTCTTTGTATTTGGCTTGTGCTGCGTTACGGGTCTGATTAGTGTAGCTTTCTATCATCAGCCCGTAACAATGTGCTGTGCGTTTTGTAAAGCGTTTAGTCAGGTATTGTTTCAGTTCCATAGCTTGTCGTTTTTTTCATTTGTGTAGTGGTGAGGTGTAAATAGGTCTGTGTGGTCTCAATGCTCTGGTGTCCTAAAAAATCTTTCACGTGCCCGGTCTTCATACCGCTCTCCAGCAGATGTGTGGCTATCGCATGTCTAAAATGATGTAGTGTGATTTGTGTGTTCAATCCTGCTGCCTTGATCAGTTTTTTTACTTCTAGGGTGTAGGTTCTCCCTCGCATTCTCCTGCCATGTTTGTTGATCATAAAAGCTTCTATACTGTCGGCATCATTGCCATTCAGTTCTCCGGATCGCTCGTTGTAATAATATTCTTTCAGGTCTTTGAGTACGGTTGTGTTAAGTGGCACGGTTCGTTTTCTTCCGCCTTTACCCTGGCGAACGTAGAGTAAGCCGCTTTTGAAGTGTATGTCTCTTACATTGAGTTTGGCCGCTTCTTGTCGTCTCAGACCACATCCGTAAATGATACCTAGTATGGCTCTTTGCTTTACTGTATCACACACCTTGTAAAGTTGCTCGATGTCTGCAAGGCTCAATAGATTTTCGCGTGTGCGTTTGTAGCTGTGGGTATAATCCAGATTACTCATGGGATTGATCTGTAGCTGCTCGGTGTCTTCCAGGTAACAGAACAAAAGTTTGATCACGTACATGTGTATCGTTATTCTGCTTTCGCTTAAGGTTCCGCCTGTCATATTGTTAGGCCGTTCCTGCTGATAGCTGTAAAAGTTTTCTATGTCGCTTTCGCTCACCTTTTCAAGGCTTAGGATTTTTTGTTTTTCAAGCCAACAAAAAAATTCACGAAGACCTGTGGTAAATGTTTTCCAGCTGGCCTCACTATAACCAATGGCCTGTAAATATTTCATGAAGCGGCCATACTGATCCCGATACTCTTTCGAGTAAATGATAAATCTTTCCATAAGTCGTTTGGGTTTAAATTCTCTCTTAACACTTTTTTGGAACACGGAACGCCAGGGCCGATCCGGCCTTGATTTATTTGTTTATAAATCAGATTCGCAGATTATTTCTTTTTCTGGCGTTCCATCTGGCGTTCCAAAGACATGGAACACCAGCACCAACCTGGTGTGGGGGTATTTTTTAGGCCGTAACTAATTCGAGTTGATCAAGTTGCCCTTGTAGATGTCTCTTTACTTTTGATCTTAATGCCTGGATGTTGTCCCAGTACAATACTTTATAATTAAATCCTCTGTTCGCGTAGCCTCCTGATTGACGGATGTATTCCAGTTGTTCCAGGTCATGCAGGTAGCGGTGTAATTGTGTTTTACTAACCTGTAGGGCTTGTCTCACTTCTCGCTGGCCAAATTCGTAGCTCTCGTGATGGCCATTACCTTTTGTTTTGATGTACTGTTTTAATCGCTCGTAAAATTGCCTGAGGCTTCCGTCTAACTCATCTACTTTTAAAAGGATGGACTCAAAGAGTATTTCCGCAGCTACTTGTAGATCTTCTTTCTCGCTGATCAATCTACCGCGTTCATCTTTCTTGCGCTGGTATTGGTGCATGAGTGTGACCGCTTTTACAAAAGCCTGATAGAGTCCGTTTAGTCTCCTGATCTTGTGCGCTTCATCG
>NZ_BHXQ01000015.1 GCF_003990915.1 Chryseotalea sanaruensis | reverse complement strand
ATGTTTCCATTTTCGTCTTTGATACTGGTACTGCTAATGATCATACCTTTGCTCTGCAATTCTCTAAACGCGAACTGTGCTTCTTCTTTCATGCCGTCCAGGTCTTCAATGCAGATCAGTTTGTTTTGCAGATCGTACATGCCATAGTTATACAAGCTGCCTTCGGTTACTCTGGTAAAGTTCTTCTTGTCTTCCTGTGGTATGAAGTTGTAGAGCTTGGCCATCAAATGTGTTTTACCGCTTCCACTCGATCCTTGTATGAGTGCATGTAAGGGCTCACGCATTTTATGGGTGATGGCGATGGCCATTAAAAATATCCGGTTGTTATCCTCTCCTACTACTCCGGCTTTACCTATCAACTCATTCCATTTTTTGATCAGGCTGGGTTTGCGTAAAAATTCTAATGCTTGTTTCTCGTATTGTGATGAGATTTTTGCCCCCTCTAAATCTCCCCCGAGGGGGGAGACTTTGGGTGCGTTTAATTTTTCGCGGTACTGCTCGAGCAGTTCTGTAAACAATTCTAAATCCAGTTGGATAAGGTCGGCACGTAGTTGCAATTTCTCAGCTGCTTCTCTTGCAATCTTCTCTACTTGTTTGTCTTCGTACAGATCAAGTTTACTTCTGCTCTTTCTTCCGTTCTGCAGATGTTCAATGTCCAGGCTCACGCGCATGCTGTCGGCTTCATTGCGCAATCCTCCTTTGATGTAGTAATTCGCTGTGATGGTGCAATAGGTGAGCCTGTGCGGATTGCTCGTATCAAAACTACCTGCTGATGTGTTAGCTTGCGATTTTATCACGGGCTTTTTTTCTTCAACTGAAAAAGAAAACGATGATCTGCTTTCAACCAGGTGCGCGAGGATCTCACTGTCATGACTTTGTACCAGGCTGTTTACATCTTCGCCTTCGGGTGTGTTTACTGTGCTTATCTTTATCTCTGGTCTAATCTCCTGAAGCTTGGCTGCTACTCGCTTTGTTCCTTCTCTCCCTGCTTCATCGCCATCAAAAAAGATAATCACTTCCCTTAACTGCTTAAGTCCTTTGATCGCTTGCTCATGCTCTACAGTAAATCCATTTGTTCCGTAGCAAGCTAAAATGTTATTGGTGGTGGTGATCGCTTCTTGTTGTAACAACGTGGCCGCATCAATGATCGCTTCGGTTAAAATCAGTTGTTGTGTTTCTGGTTTGGGATAACAAGGATAAAGGCCTTTGCGATCTCTAAGGTAAAAGTGTCTGCCTACGCCTTTGGCTTCGGCAGATAAATCAGTTTCTTCTTTATTGTAAATACTGCGACCGTAAAAACTTACGATCACACCAAGTCTGTCTTTAAGCGGGAAGATCAAACAACCTTTCAGGTGTGAGTAGTGTGTACCTGCATTGTAACCTATTTCCAGTTTGTCCGCATCGAGGTGTCTTTCTTCCAGGTAGGCTTTCATTCTCCGGTCATTGCGTAGCAAGCTTGCTCTGAACGTGCGCATCAGTGAAGTGTAATTGTCTTTGTGTTTTTCAGGGTGGCCGATCAGTTCCTGCGCTTTCAATATCGCTTCGCGTTTTGTGCCTTTCTCCATGCGCATAATAAAATCGATCACATCACCACTGCCGGCAGTGCAGTTGGAACTAAAGCAGTTGTACGTATTGGTCGCGGGATAAATTTGAAGGCTCGGTGTTTTGTCGTTGTGGAAGGGGCAGCACAACATATCGCTTTGGTTCGCCTTCAGGTTATAGTGAGCGAGTACCTGAGCAATGCTGAGTTGCTGTTTGATCTGTGCTATTTCCATTAGCTACCGGATTGAGTGGATGGATTGTTTTGAGCCAGGAACTTCAACAGGTCGAAGAGCATCTGCATGTTATGAGCCATGTCACCAAAATTGACGGGAAGACTTTCGTGCTCGTTGATGAGATACTGGTGATAGAGTTCCAGCAGGTGCTCCCGCAATTCTTCCGGAGGCACACATTCCAAAAAGCTGTTGAGCCGACAAAGCGTCTCGGCTGGTAAAGAGGAGCGGTTGGATCGGGTGGGATGTGCCATAGAAAAATATTTTTATTCCGTAACTATTGGATACAAAAATATCCGATACTTGCCGAAAAGCAAGAACCTATCAGATTTTTATTTATCCTTTAGTTACATACTTTTGACCTATTCCTTCATTTTAAGCTAAAAAGGTATCTGATAGGCTATGGAAACAGGTAAAATCATTGCTGCCCTGCGTGATAAAAAAGGGTTATCTCAAACAGAACTCGCTGACAAAAGCGGAGTGTCCAGGGTTATGATTGGTAAGTATGAACGCGGGGATGCCATTCCTTCCATTGATGCTGCTAAAAAAATTGCTGATGCACTCGAAGTCTCTCTTGACTATCTGGTAGGTGAAGGCATTAATTCAAAGCTTGATAAACACGCGCTCAAAAGACTACAGGATTTAGAACTCCTCGAAGACGAAAAAAAGAAAACACTCTTCGACCTTATCGATACTTACATACGTGATGCCAAAACTCGTAAAGCACACGCTCTTTAAATTAAATAACCATGGATGCTATTACTATCTCATCCATTATAACTTCCTCCATTTTTTCCAAAAAAACGTAACTGCATTATGATTAAAACACCCCAGGTACTTACTCTTTTGTACTTTTACATTGACGGCCGTGAATACGCTATCGATGGACTTCGTGAAGCCTTCCCTTTCATTCCTAACAAAGGTGATCTGATTAGACTACCAAAATTTGACAATGAGGTTCTGGTTACAAAAGTTCTTCATCAATTTTATAACAGCGATGATCAGGTAATTCAGAATATCAGGATTGAGGCCACAACAAAAAAAGAAGTCAAGATTAACGTTGGTGTCTATTTTGAAGTTGCTTCAGGCTGGAAGCATTTAACAGGATTGAGCGAGTGGGCTTCCAGGACTGAGCTAATCCCCCAAAAGGGAGCCAGTATTACAGCACTTCCAGAAGATAGCATCGTTATGGGTATTGATGTGACAAGTCCTGATAACATGCTTATCGTTAAAGATGTTCTGTATCGACATGGCTTGTTTGATGTCGCAATATTTGTCACAAAGGTTAATTAAAGGCCCTGCATTACGAAGGGGCTACTCATTTGAAACCGAAAGCTACAATCTTGTATCATAAAAAACCCAGCGCAACCGCTGGGTTTTTTAGTTTATCTCATGGGGCATAAGAGACATCACGACCTGTGTGGTAATATTTATTGATATTCCAGTTATAAAAAATACTGTCTGCAAAAAAATTATTCACTTTAAAACTAATCGTTGGTGGATATGACTCTTTGTAATACTTAATAAATGTAAAAACCACAGAGTCAGTTTCAAATGAATATTCACAAGAAAGTCTAAATGCCATTTCAGTTTCAGTTTCATAGTGGAATACATCTCTTTCCGATATAATTCTATCACTAAGAAATTGAGACTCCTTATAATAGTGAATAGGTTTAACAGTTGTTAAGAAAGGACTATCATTACCCCAGATTATATAATTATTTTTTAACTCCTGTACTGACCAATCTTCTTCAATTAGAGGAATACCCTTACTTGCCCTCTCAGGATTAAATTTTTCTCCATATTCTGAAGAAACAGAGTTGGATGTCTTTAAAATTCCTTGTATTAAGTTATAGCACCCGACAATAATTACTAATAAGACAAGAAAACCAATAGCATATCTTTTATTCATAATTATCATTTCAATCCATAAAGACCCGTCACCGTGCGAACTAGATTTTTCAACTCCTTTGAAGTAGCTCTATTGTTATGGACAGTACCATTTACTCGATTGTAATATGTTTGCTTATCTCCCCCTGCTATTGCTTGACCTATTCCAGCAATTCCAGCGGCTATATCCATATTTGGAGCGTTAGGACTAGCAAGAAAATAATCGACATTAACATTGTTAAGCGAGCTACCTCTAGATACACGAGCATAATCAGAGGCCATAGAAACTAATCCCTTAAACTCATTGGATGGGCTAAAATCATTCTTAGAACTTTCTTTCGATGATACAACTTCACCAACTACTTTTACATCCTTACTTGTAGTTAGTCCAGTAGACTGTTTACCCTCTTTAATTGAATATGTCTTATCTGAAGAAGTTACAGAACTCGTACTACTTGTTACATCACCATCCCTATTAATCGTTGTGGTGCTAATATTTTTTGATATTTTTTCATTCCAAACTTGATTCCCGTCCTCATCTTCTTGATATGAGCCTTCACTTCTATATTGAACTTCTTTAACTGTCTGATTACCATTCTCTCCTTGTTCAATTGTTATTGTCTGATGTTCGTGCACTCCAGCATTAATGTTTGCTCCCCTTGGTGGATCAACCACTTTATCCTCCGGAACCATTCCATCAGGATCAATAAACCTTATCGGGTTATTGAATGCATAAACATATGGAGAAATTCTTCTCATTAAATCAGCTGCAGGATCAACAGATGTAAACCGACCAATCGCTGGGTCGTATTGTCTTGCTATGTAGTCGTACCAACCAAGATCAAGTTCATCTTGAATTTCAAAACCATTGTACAAGTATGATTGCTCAGTCATTCCCTCTCTGCTATTTCTCTCTGCGATCATACCAAA
>NZ_BHXQ01000014.1:0-2500 GCF_003990915.1 Chryseotalea sanaruensis | reverse complement strand
GGTAGAGATGGTGTAATAATCATCACATCACCGAATCATCACATTAACGAATTATCGCGTTGTTGATACCACAGGATAGTAAGAGCAGATAAGCCATTTGCCTACGATGAAAGTGGATAATATTGACAAAGGAGTTCATTGACATATTGAAAGAAGAGTAGATAGTAAGAATGATTAAGAGCGATCTTAATTGTTTAAATATTAAGCGATTTGGTTTGGAGTAATTCAGATCAGATTAGCGAGCATATAGGTAATGGGGGCTACTATTGAAATATAGTAGTCTTAATTAAAAGAGAAGTAAATAAGGGCGTATGGGGAATGCCTAGGCTCTCAGAGGCGAAGAAGGACGTGATAAGCTGCGAAAAGCTGCGGGGATTGGCAAATACGAATTGATCCGCAGGTGTCCGAATGGGGCAACCCACCATGGTGAAGCCATGGTACACCGCAAGGTGAGCAAACCCAGGGAACTGAAACATCTAAGTACCTGGAGGAAGAGAAAACAATAGTGATTGCGCCAGTAGTGGCGAGCGAACGCGCAAGAGCCCAAACCTACCCAGTTACGGCTGGTTAGGGGTTATAGGACCACATAATTGAACTACAAAGAAATTGAACGGTATGGGAAAGCCGGCCATAGAGGGTGATAGCCCCGTAAATGTAAATTTGTAGAGAGAGGTGGTATCCTGAGTAGGGCGGGGTCGGAGACGCCCCGTTTGAAGTTGCCGGCACCATCCGGTAAGGCTAAATACTACTGAGAGACCGATAGTGAACCAGTACTGTGAAGGAAAGGTGAAAAGAACCGTGAATAACGGGGTGAAATAGAACCTGAAACCGTACGCCTACAAGCGGTCAGAGCTCCGAGATGGAGTGATGGCGTGCCTTTTGCATAATGAGCCTACGAGTTACTGTCACTGGCGAGGTTAAGGACTTTGAAGTCCGCAGCCGGAGCGAAAGCGAGTCTGAATAGGGCGCATAGTCAGTGGGAGTAGACGCGAAACTTTGTGATCTACCCTTGGTCAGGATGAAGTGGGGGTAACACCCCATGGAGGTCCGAACTAGTAAACGTTGAAAAGTTTTTGGATGAACTGAGGGTAGGGGTGAAAGGCTAATCAAACTGAGAAATAGCTCGTACTCCCCGAAATGCCTTTAGGGGCAGCGTGGAAGTTAAGTTTAATAGAGGTAGAGCTACCAATAGGACTAGGGGGAGTCACATCCTACCAAATCCTGATGAACTCCGAATGCTATTAAATATATTCCGCAGAGAGGGCATGGGTGCTAAGGTCCGTGTCCGAGAGGGAAAGAACCCAGACCAACAGCTAAGGTCCCAAAATCTACACTAAGTTGAACTAAGGTGGTCCAGTTGCTTTGACAGCCAGGATGTTTGCTTGGAAGCAGCAATTCATTTAAAGAGTGCGTAACAGCTCACTGGTCGAGCGACAGGGCATCAATAATAATCGGGCATAAGTGTAGTACCGAAGCTTTGGATAGTAGTAATACTGTGGTAGGGGAGCATTCTATTTGCGGAGAAGTCGTCTGGTAATGGACGGTGGAGCGGATAGAAAAGCAAATGTAGGCATAAGTAACGATAAGACGGGTGAGAACCCCGTCCACCGATAGACTAAGGGTTCCGCGGCAATGTCAATCAGCCGCGGGTAAGTCGGGTCCTAAGGTAAAGCCGAAAGGCGAAGCTGATGGCCAACTGGTTAATATTCCAGTACTACCTTATTGAGCGAAGTGGAGAAGGAGCAGTGACAACTCCGCGCCCTGACGAAAGTGGGCGTTGAAAGGCGTAGGTATATCTTTTACAGGCAAATCCGTAATTGATGCTGAAACCCAATAGTACGAGGAGGCTTCGGCCGAATTGATAGAGAGTGTAATCAGACTTCCGAGAAAATCCGCTAGCGTTAATTGATAAGGTACCCGTACCGCAAACCGACACAGGTAGTCAAGGAGAGAATCCTGAGGTGCTCGAGTGAGTCGTGGCTAAGGAACTAGGCAAATTAACCCTGTAACTTCGGGAAAAGGGGTGCCCTTCAGCAATGGAGGGTCGCAGAGAAATGGCCCAGGCGACTGTTTAACAAAAACACATGGCTATGCGAAATCGAAAGATGAGGTATATGGCCTGACACCTGCCCGGTGCTGGAAGGTTAAGGGGGGAAGTTAGTGGCGCAAGCTGCGAAGCTTTGAACTGAAGCCCCAGTAAACGGCGGCCGTAACTATAACGGTCCTAAGGTAGCGAAATTCCTTGTCGGGTAAGTTCCGACCTGCACGAATGGTGTAACGATCTGGGCACTGTCTCAGCCGCGAGCTCGGTGAAATTGTAGTCACGGTGAAGATGCCGTGTACCCGTCACGGGACGGAAAGACCCCATGCACCTTTACTATAGCTTCACATTGACATTGGGTAGATGATGTGTAGGATAGGCGGGAGGCTTTGATCCTGCGGCGCTAGTCGTAGGGGAGTCAACGGTGAAATACCGCCCTTTATTTTCTTGATGTCTAAT
>NZ_BHXQ01000013.1 GCF_003990915.1 Chryseotalea sanaruensis | reverse complement strand
AAACAAACTGTTGCACAGAATTGTAGCTGTTGTGAATCGTGGAACACCTTACACACCAGAATTAAAAAATAGTTAGAAATAACTTTTTTTAATCATAGATATCGCTGGGCTACATGGCGTGCCGCTTTTCGAAGCCCGTATGATTCCAACGTTAAGTAACGAAGTTAGTAGTTTGTGCGTAATTGGCAAACTGTCACGCGGCATGACGTGTAGCTAATGTTGTAGCCAGTGCGTGCCCTCCATTTTTCTATTTCAAGATGTCAACAGTACTCCGGAAAGTACCGATGTCAACCCTAGTATGATGCTGAAAATAATGTCTAGCCAGTTCATATTTCTTCTGTCCTCATTCTCAAACATTGTCCACCTATACTGTCGAAGAGATAAAATCATTTCTTTTTCCTTTATTGAATAATATATTAGTCGAAGAATTTGGTAAACTATCAATGTTGGGAATAATGCAACTAGACTGTCAAATGCTGTTCCCCTAGGGAAATCGAAATCTGGATTGTCTTTAACTAGTGGATAAATTAGTATTTGAATGATGCTTATTGTCAACCAGATTAGCCAAAATCTGATCTTCCTCAATTTTCTAAAGAATAGTCCAACTAGCAGGAATGGAGTGAGGAAAATATAAATGTTAGAAAAGTCTTTTAAGTTTTCCTTGTCGATAAGGTTGTATTGGTACGCACACCAGATAAATAATCCAACTGTCAAATGGCTAGATATTACTATCAAGTCCGTCTTGTTAAGATATCCTGTTTTAAAATCTCTCCTTAAGTTGTCTGTCAGCTTACTCATTGTTCAATGCATTGGCTACAACGTTTGTGTTTCTGCAGTGGTGCCTTTCCGAAGCCGCGTCCTGTCACACGAAACGAAAACGTTGAACGAAGATAAAACTTTAAAGCAACTCGTCACGGCACCATTGCAGAAACATTTTGTTAGCGGTAGTGGTTTTGGTCAGATTTTATTGTCGGTCAGTTAGCTGCTTGGTTAATTTAGATAATCTATTTCTGTTGTCAAGATTGTACGAGAACGAATTTGTCTTTACCGGGGATTGTCCACCTTTAAAATATTTGCCAGAAACGTTTGAAAGGTTGATTGAGTTAGTCAAATACAAAACTCTTTCAGCGGATTTTTGAGGTGTAATAGCTATAAATGACATACAAAATCTTACAAAACCTTGTAATACACCTTTTGATGTTTCAACTCCCAAGTTTGTCTTGACTATGCCTGGATGAACAGCATTTACAGTCACGTTGGTATTCTTCAATTGTTCAGCTAAGTCGTAAGTAAACATTACGTCTGCCACCTTTGATTGTAAATAAGCCGTAACTCCGCTATAATTTTTCTTGCTGTGTATGTCCTTAAAATTAATTTTTGCAATAGGTGGAATGAGTGAAGCAACATTGATAATTCTTCCTTGTTTTGCATTTTTTAGTTCTTCTAAAAGTAGAAGTGAAAGCAAATAATGTGAAATATAATTGACAGCTAAGGTTTGCTCAATTCCTTCTTTAGTTTCAATTCTTTCACTTGAGACTAAACCAGCACAATTAATAAGTACATCTAATTTGTTGTGTTTCGTTTTGAAATCAATCGCAAGATTTTTAATGTCCTTTTGCAATGAAAGGTCAGCATACAGCAATTCAATATTTGCCTTAGGTTTAATGCTCAAAATTTCTTTTTTGAGTTCTTCACCTTTCTGTTTGTTTCTTGCAATAAGAAATAATTGATTTTCTGGTTTTGCCAATTCAAGTGTTGTGGCTTTACCAACTCCACTTGTTGCACCAGTTATAAGAATGATTTTATTTTCCATTTTCTATTTGTTCTTTAATGAGTTTAATTGACCGTTTCATATAGGTTCTGAAATCGTGATTGATAAATGGCTTCAAGAAAAATCTTTTAAATCTACTTTTAGCATAGAAAGTGTAAGTCCATTTAACTTCTGTTTTGTCGCCATTTGCCGTAAACCACCATTGTCCTGTTCCGTGTGACGCAAAACGTCTTTGGAAACTGCTAAATTCACTAACCTTATAGGCGAAATAAGTAGGTCTGTCAAAGTTGGTGAGTTCTTCTTTTAAAGTATCCCCATTTGCAAAAAAGACAGTCCGATAAGAACCCGGTGTTAACCAGTCGCCTTGATGAATTTTTGAACCAGTTACTGCTGGGATGATAAAATACTTTTTAAGTATTTTGGGTAATACATCTTCTGCTACAATAAAGTCAAAGACTTTTTCAATTGGTGCATTGACTACAAATTCTTCTGTGTGTGGTGTTGCTAATTTATCCATTCTACTTGTTTTGTATTGGTCATCTGTCGTTTGAGCAAATAGGCAGCATACGCCACTAATGCCAAACAAGATTGTTGAAGTAATTACTCTGCCTGTTATTTTCATAGGGCAAAGGTCTTCACTTCAATTTTCAAAACATTTACCAAATGGTAAAAAGTGAAATCAGCTTATGTTTTTTCTAATTCTACTCAAAGATTGTTGAGTAATTCCAAGATATGAGGCTAAATAGGAAAGAGGAATTCTTAAAGCCAATTTTGGAAACTGGTCAAGAAATTTTTTGTATCGAGTAGTTGCATCTTCCGCAAGCATTGGGCTTATGCGGTTTACTTTATCTAAAAAGGCTTTAGTCGTAATTTGATTTGTAATTTTATCCCAGCCAACAATGGTATTAGCAATATCAGTAAGGTCTTTACGCTTGAAAACAACTAACTCAACGTCTGTAACAGCCTGAATATATTCACTTGAAGGAATTTGATAAGTGTAACTATTGAGGTCAACTAGAAAATTATTTTCGTCAATAAAGTAACGAGTTATTTCATTACCATCCTTACTATAATAGCAAACTCTAAAAATACCTTGTGTAACAAAGCCAACTTCATTTGCTGTTCTGCCTGCTTCTGAAAAATAGTCGCCTGTTTTTAATTTTCTTATTTCAGTCTTTGAGCCAATGAGTTCAATTTGTTGCTTTGTCAATGGACTGTATTGCAATAATAATTCTATGAGTTGTTGCATTATTTTGTCTTGTAATTCAGCAAATTTAAGATTACTGTCTTTGTGTCTATTTACCAAATGTTAAAAAGCAGTGTCGGTTTGATGCTTGCAGGGTCGTCCTACCATTACCGCTAACGTTTGTGTTTATGCAGTGTGGGGAATAGGAGGGCTTAAAAATGAAGCGCAGCGGAATGTTAAGCCCGACCTGCTCTGAACTGTCCCCCGTGACCAAACTACATTTTGAAACATAAACTTTAATTTAACACCAAACCCCCACATTGCATAAACATTTTGTTGTAAGCTGTTGCGCCTTCACCGAATAGTAGCACGGATGCAAAGGCTTTGGTTTGTGTGTCGGCATTTTGGGGGGCCTTAGCATTGGTGCGGTTTAGTTGGGATTCCTTTTTTATGTCATTAGTTGTCAGTTTTTTTGTCCTTACTTGCGAAAACCTTTATTAAAATTGCGTTTTAAGCTATATTTTTAAGTAAATATCCCGTCATGAAAGAACTTGTGTTGGACCTGCCTGTTAAGGATAACTCAATCAGTGGTTTACTTAATAAATTCCATTGTGCTGATTGTATTGACTTTATGGATAAAATGCCTAAAAAGTCCGTTGGGGCAATCGTCACCTCTCCGCCATATAATTTAAAGAACTCTACAGGAAATGGAATGAAAGACGGTCGGGGTGGAAAATGGGCAAACGCTGGACTAATTAATGGTTACGAAAATTATGATGATAATATGCCTCATGAGGAGTACACCAATTGGCAACGTAGATGTCTTGAGTCAATGATGAGGATTTTGAAAGACGATGGTGTCATTTTCTATAATCATAAATGGCGTGTTCAAGGAGGACAGTTACAGGATAGGCATGATATTGTTGATGGTTTCCCTGTCCGCCAAATAATTATTTGGAAAAGAAAGGGAGGTATTAACTTTAACGCAGGATATTTTCTTCCCACTTATGAGGTAATCTACATGATTACTAAACCTAATTTTAAACTTGCGGAAGGTGCAAACAAGTTGACTGATATTTGGGAAATAGCACAAGAGAGAGACAACGAACATCCTGCACCGTTTCCGCTCGAACTACCAATGAATTGTATTTCTTCTACTACTCATAAAACTGTTTTGGACCCTTTTATGGGTTCGGGGACAACCGCCATTGCTGCAAAACTTCTCAAACGTAATTGGATTGGTATTGATGTTTCAAAGGAGTATTGTAAAATGGCAGAGAAAAGAATAAAGTCCTTCAATAAACAGTTAGATTTTTAATGAGTCCTTCAGCAATTCCTAAATCTTCAGGGGCAGCCTTTAAGATTATTCATAAGATTTTACAAATGGGATGGGTTGATATGCCCGAACAATTCCAAGGTAGCGGAGCGCCTGGCGATACTTTGGAGCATTTGTTAGATGTAACGAGAAATAATAAAGATGGTCCCGATTTGATGGATTGGGAAATTAAATTTCATGGTGGAAATGCCTTGTTAACATTACTTCATAAGACACCTCAACCCGCGGGTATTATGAATGAACTTGTTAATACTTTCGGTTGGCCAAATGAAAAAGGACAAATTAGTTTCAGACATACAATCAGCGGTAAATCTGAAAGAGGATTCCTTGTCATAAATGGCGATAATAGAATAACTGTGGAAAATGTTAACAATCGAAAGATTGTTCCTTATTGGGAGCATAATGTTATTCTTAACACAATCGGAGCGAAGTTGAGAAGATTAATCTTGGTTCACGGAACAGTCAACAAGGCAGAGCGAAAAGTTATGTATGAAAGTGCTCACGCTTACTGGGACCTTAATCTATTAGGAATTTGTCAGGCTATTGAAGACGGTATAATTTATATTGATTTTGACGCAAGAACTAAAGGAGGTAAAGGGTCAGCACTGCGAGACCACGGAACTAAATTTAGGATTCACATTGATGATATTGGAGTCATCTATGAAAACACACAAGTCATTTTACCTGCGGATGAGTCAAAAGTTAAAAAGTCGTCCAAGAAATCCTGAGTCCGTTCTCTAAAATTTCTCGTTTGTCTTTTTATTTTTTTGTCCCCCGTGTCCATTTGTCAATGGGGCTTGTGCGGTTGCAAAGGTTGGCTCTTTTAATTGCTTTGGTGTCGCGGTGGGTTTGCGCGGCAATTAAATGTGCCAATGCGCGTAAGGTCTACACTGTCTTGGCGCAATAGCTTACAACGTTTGGCTATAACCAGTGGCGGCTTTTGAAACTGTTATTATCCACCGTGACCAAACATAATAACGAAGATACAATTTTATACTTACTCTTCACCCGCCATTGGTTATAGCTTTTGTTGTGCAC
>NZ_BHXQ01000012.1 GCF_003990915.1 Chryseotalea sanaruensis | reverse complement strand
GCGGACAGGTGGCTGGAGCAGTCGAGTCAAGGCCGAATGATTCCTTAAAAAATCAAACACAAAATCATTCGCTCTGTACCAGCCTTGACTCGGCTGATCCAGACACATACTTTTGCTTAGAAGATGAACAGGAAAACCGACAAGCAATACACATTTTAAACAACAATTCTGTCCAACTTATAGGGGGTTAGTACAATATAACCATTCAAGTTTTTCAGCGATTACATTTTTTTCGTTGTCATAGAAAGTGGTATATCTGTCAACAAGTAGTTCTTTGTCATATGAGAGCACTTTTTTTGAATCCTTTTCGAATGAACATACCATTCTGTTAACAGCATTTTCCCCTTTTATGAGTTTATACTCGATTGGAAATCCTCTATCGTCATGTTTAATAAACTCATACTTAAGGTTTGTTTCACCTACACTGTCAAGGATATCTTCAAATTTTAATAGCTTGTCCTCATACGAATAGATTGTCGATCCGATGAGTTTGCCCTTATGTTCAACATTGTCAAATGAAAATGATTCTTTTTTCATTAGTTGTCCATCTTCATTAAAAGTCCATATCTCTTTATAAGATACTTTGCTACTATCTGAGTTCAGGGAGTTTTTCAACTCAATTTTTTTCACATTGTCTTTTATGTCATAATAGTCTCGGTAATCAATTTTGCGTTCTCCGCAACTAGTTAAAGTCACAAAAAATAATACTACTTGAGTTATCCAAAGTATATGAATAAAAATTTTATTTCTCATTAAATCCTCTTAGGGGTTATTACAAGTGTTTCAAAAAATGCCACACAACGTTTGGCTATAACCAGTGGCGGCTTTTGAAACCGTTATTGTCCACCGTGACAAAATGTAATGGCGAAGATAAAACTTTTATACTTACTCATCACCCGCCATTGGTTATAGCTTTTGTTGTGCGCTGGCAGTATGATTTGTCACTACGCCTTGTTTATGAGTTTCCAATTGGCTCCGTGTGACTTTCCTGTTTCATTGCACGGTGGGAAAGTCTCACCTTTTGCAAGCGGTATTTTGGATTTAGAGTGCTTGTCACATTGATATAACCCGCTTTGTAGACATTTACTTCCTGTTGTATTAGCCATATCATTTTTGTTTAATTAATTTATAACCAATGTACACAAGCAGAATAGCCAATCCGATAATACTAAGTGCGATAAATAATTCTTCATTGAATTCTTTAACCCATTTACCTGAGTAATCCTTATTGTCTAAGGGGAAAAAATAACTGGAAAAAACGTAGCTTATTAATTCCCATGATATAATTAATACACCTATACCAAGATGTTCCTTTTTAAACCCTGAGTTATTTATAACTTTTTTGTTTGGGTTAGCTTTATCTCTACGAACTAAATAAGCAATAAAAAGTGCAACACCTATAATGCAATAGAATGCTATATTATCATTATTCATATTTAAAAGTTAGCCTAACAACCATAAAATTATTGCTACTATAATACTTACTATGCCAATTGCATATCCAATAAAATCTCTTTGGTTTTTCTCAAATCCTTTGTGACTCACACCAGAAGTTGTCTCACGTTTATTTACAGACTTATCGGATGAGGATTGATTTAGTGTTCCAAGTATATCTCCAGAATTTAGATTATTGACTTGTCCTATGTTGAAAGTTTGCTCGGTTTTGAGAAGTTTTTTTGCGCTATTATCTTGCATTGGCTTTAAAATGTTAGTGAACTCTTCTTCTGTGAAACCACCTTTACCAACAACCGATGAGCCTTTTGGTTCTATTCCGAAAGTCCCGTTTGGATATGACGAAGTCTTACGATCCAACCTAATGAATCCTTGTGACACTAAGGATTCTAGGCAAATGAGTATGTCTTCGTTTTTAATCAAGTACTTTTTGTCAATCGGAATATAAGGTTCGATTGCAAAGTGTCCTCGTCCTTTAACCCTCTCAAGGTCGTTCAAAAAATCGTTAACGATGTCAACAGTTACAGTCATAATCTAATATATGAATAATCTATGATATGAAACTCAAAACTGCTTGCGCACAACGTTTGGCTATTTGCAGTTGCGGGCATAGGAGGCTTTAAAAATGGAGCGCAGCGGAATGTTAAAGCCGACCTGCTGTAAAATTGTCCCCCGAGACCGAACTACATTTTGAAACATAAACTTTAAATTAACACTACACCCCGCAATTGTCAAATAGCTGCTGTTATGCACAGTGCCGCAGTCGACCGTTACTAAGCTGCACGGATGCCAAAGCTTTGGTTGAGGGCTGAAGTCGCGCGGCTTTGGCATTGGTGCTGCGGTTCGAAGCACCAATTATTACCAAAATCTGAGTTCTGCTAAATGTCCAATACATTTCGGTCGACTGTTGGCCACATCCATTGTTATCCTGGATTACGTTCAAACTTCTCAGTAATGGCTATGAGAGTAGTTTTCCAAATCCTCTATTCTTGATTCAAGGTATTCCATATCATCTAATCTGTTTTCAATATTGCTAAGGTCAATATCATCTAAACCATCGATTCGAGAGTTCAAATTTTCAATCTCTGTTTCGTTGCTATCTACAGTAGAAGCCGTGTTAGTAATCTTTCTATTTAACATGAATAATGATAAAGAGATAATTAAAATCAGTATCGCATTGACTGACTTACTTTGGACCTCAATCTTTTGAGTTGTTTTGTTATTATTGTCTTCTGACTTAACGAACAAAGTCATTCTCCAATTCCTCAAGAGAAAACCCAAAACAATTAAGAACGCCCCCATTCCAGCTTCATGTTTGTCAATTTCATATTCGTCAACCATTGTTGAAACGAAGATGTATGTTCCGCTTCCTATTGTGGCAACTTCTAGAAGAGCCCAAATTATCTTTTTAAACATAACTATGATTTTTTAGATTTAGCAAACAAACTAATTATCAGGCCGAGTCCAACGACAACGTCAATAATATTCCATATTTCCCGTCCAAGTGATATTTTTAGCAATGGCTGAAACAATACTGCTAACATCGCATAGATAAATGAAACTCCTTGATTATTTTGTCTGTAATAGTAAAATGAAAGATATGAGAAACCGGCTAATGCAAGGAATCTTACCAATTGATAATAACCATATGGCATGTCTAGCAGGCACAGAAAGAATAAAATACTTAAGACTATTTTAATGATTTTATTATTCATTCCTTAAAGAAATCAGACGCTGTTATATTTCTTGATTCCATGTTCCCTCCCTCCACTGGGTATAGTGTAACCGAATAAATTGAATAAGACTTTTCATTCTGTTCCATTTTTAAAAGGTCATTAAATTCGTCAGAAACTGAAAAGCCTGAGCTTGTATCGAAAAAACCCTTTAATCTAGCGTTATAAAGTAATGTGTCTGGATTCCAATCTTTTCCATAAAAGCTTTTTAAATAGTAAGTTCCGTTTGGAATGTTTGTCATTGTAAATGATTCACCTGCTCGTATATATTCGTTGCGAATTGTTCGCTTACTACCATAGTATTCAGTTAGGCAAACTATTACATCAAGACTTTGTCCATTCTTTACTTCTAATTGATTTAGATAATCTTTATCATATACACCTTTTCCGAAATAATTATTGTAAGGTGAATCTCCTGTTTTTAATTTATTTCCAGCATACTTACTTACTTTTTCAATCATTTCAGGTGCAGTATCTATGACTGATTTAGGATTGTAAGTATAGTTTGACGTTGAACTCGAGCTGTCTTCACTGTTTGCCATGTATATTATCCAAATAACAATTGCAATTCCGGCAACCCATTTAAACGCAGTAAAAATCTTTGCAGTCTCCTCTTTTCTAATTTCTTCTTTCTCGATTTTGTGGAGTTTCGTAATCAATTCATTGTTCGCGCCACTTAACTTTACAAGAAGTGGCATGTACTGCTTAATATCATTCTTTACAAGAAACTTAAATAGTCCTGAAATAGCGTCAACAATCCGCTCATTGCTTTTTATGTCGCCAATTTTTAACAGTTGGGTAACGAGATTGTCATTAAGAATTGAGTCTATGTATTTTAATAATTCAGTGTAATTTATTTGCTCAGATTCTGCCCACTTCAGTTTTCTAAATGCAGCTTCAATGTCAGTTGCCAAGGATTCAGGCGTAGTCCCTTGTTCTCGTTTTGTATCAGTGCTCTTAGTTCGGGTTGATTGCTCTGTTTTCTTTGCAAATCTTATGTCATAGTCCCTCCGCTTTGTCGGGTCAGATAAAACATCATAAGCTTCTTGTAACTCCTTAAACCTTTCCTCAAAATACTTATCGTTTGAGTTTTTGTCAGGGTGAAACTTTATAGCGAGTTTTCTATATGCCTTTTTAATCTCATCGTCACTGCAGGTTGTCGGTAAGCCTAATATTTGGTAGTAGTTTTTATCCATGCCGTTTCGAATACAACTTTATAAAATTAACAATTACTAATTGGCTCTTTTGCTTGCTTTGGTGTCGCGCGGGAAAGAGCGGCAAGCAAATGTGCCAATGTTCGAAGCACCGTATCTGTCCCGCGGCATTGTGCCTAACGTTTGGCTATTTGCAGTGGCTGGCTTTTGAAAACGTATTTGTCCACCGTAACCAAACGTAATAGCGAAGATAAAACTTTATACTTACACGTCACCCAGCCATTGCAAATAGCTGCTGTTATGCACATGTGCCGCAGTCAGCTGTTACCAAACCACACGGATGCCAGAGCTTTGGCTGTGTGTCGGCTTGTGCGGCTTTGGCATTGGTGTGGTTCTTCGGAGAACAAACTAAATTTTCTTCCTCAAAGATTCTTTTAAATCTTCTTGCTTTACGAGTCCACGCTCAATTGCTGAATTAAGAATTTTTTTCAACGAGGCTACCGTATAGCGTTTAAGTTTGTCGTTTCTTATTCTTTCAACAATATGGTTTTTTATATCATGTATCTTTGAAAAGGTTAATTGAGATAAGTCCCGGTGTGCGCTTATGAGGCTTGCAACAGGAGTCTCGCCTGGTGAGGCTACAATGTTTATGTTGTAACCTTCTAAAGAGCTTTCCTCTAGAATAACAATATCAATAGTGTCAAGGTGGTCCTGATTTGCAACAATTGCCAGAATGGCTGAGTCTAAATCAGCTTCATTGTCGATTCGCCAAACCGATAGGGTGTTGTTTGTTGTTTTTAGGCAATTTGTTAATGCATCAGCACTAACATCATCATCTTTCAGTATATCGATTTGAAACCATTTTGCCTTATTTACTTTCCTGACTAGATATGACATACTTCTGCTTCAAGGTCAGAGGTTACTTGATCGATATAATCCTGAAGCCATTTCGAATCAGACTTAACCTTTTTCAGGATGTTTAAACTCTCCATCGTTCCCCACTTTTCAAAAGCCCTAATTCCTAGTTCTTTTATTTCATCACTTTCGTGACTTAGAGCTGCTAACGCAATTGTTTGTCCTTGAGGAAAGATAATCTCTTGATCAAACCGTCCGATAATCCTCAAAATCCCAATCACAATTGATTCATCGTGAAAGTGTTTGAGGAATATCTCATTCAACCAGTTTCTCGTTGCTAATGCATTCGTGTTTAGCTGCTCAACAATAAGCATTTCACTTCTTGTTTTGTATCCAAATTCAAAATCTTCATCCTTTAATAGGTTCAAGAACTCAGGAGTAATTTTAGTTCTCAAATAGTCTTCGCGATTAAAATTTAGCTTATTCTCAGAAGAGTTGAGTAGACTTAGGTCTATTTGTACATCAGAGAAAATAGATGAATATGGGTCAGTCGTATTACTAGGTTCTGGCTCAAATTGAAAGCGAAACTGCCTTAGTTGTCTCTCACGCCTTTTTCGTGTAATTGACCTGTTGGTTAAATACTCATAAACCGTCCATGTTGATTCGTCCTCCTTTTTTGAAGAATTTGTGCTAAGGAATTCAGATAGATAGTTCATACAGTAACCAATTTTGCGTATTCTGCCTCTAATTGTTTTTCAATCTCAGTAGCTCTCTTAAGAAAAGTACTTATGTCTTTTAGATCGAATCTATAGTCAGTATTAATTTGATAAGTATTTATATCAAATTTTAGTTCTACCCTGTCTATCGGAGTAGCTACTGAATTAATCTTTAGATTACCCTTAATTCGATTAACTTCACTTATAATATTAAATGTCTCGTCATTTTCATTAATCTTCTCTACAACCCTTGTCACAACTCTGTTGTTCCATTCAACAGGGGCATTCTTTTTATAGAGATCGATAGTCTTAACGGTATTATGAAAAATAGATAGCATCTCTGCTTCCTTCATTTCCTTGAATAAATGTCTGGTAACTAATGCAAGTCTGTTGAACTTCTTGGGAAATTTAGAGACTATTTTTTCAATCATCGAATTCGAATCCGATATGAAGTCATCTAGTGAACCCATGGATGTAACTCCTATGTCCTGATTTGACTTGTGAATATCGATTCTATTTGAATTGAATTCTATACTCCATACATCATCCGTTGATTTTAGACTTAATCGATTGAGTAATCCAGTAGGCCCTAATTCTTGAAACGTGGTTGGAATTAATTGTTTATCTGAAAACGCATCAATAAAGTATTTCAAAATGTCCGCCTTCGGGCTTATGTCCTCGAACGATCCGAACAGCGCTATCTGGTATTTAAGGTTAGTGTCAATCATTTTGCCGTCAATAATCGGTCAAATTAACATTTTATTTCAACTATTTAAATGCTCTGTCTATCAACGGATTACAGTCGTTTTTGTTCAAATTTTTGGCTCTTTTGCTTGCTTTGGTGTCGGGCGGGGTTGAGCGGCAAGCAAATGTGCCAATGTTCGAAGCACCGAATCTGTCCCGCGGCATTGTGCATAACGTTTATGTATGAAACGTGGCTGGGTTTTCGAAGTGCTATCCTGTCCCACGTGACCAAACGTAATTTGAAAACTAAACTACAAATTTACACTGAGCCCCAGCCATGTTTTATACATTTTGTTGCC
>NZ_BHXQ01000011.1 GCF_003990915.1 Chryseotalea sanaruensis | reverse complement strand
CCAAACGGATAGTAAACTACACCACTTTTCCAGTAACCTTCACGAGCTCCTGCGGCAACTTTTTCAAAGAACATTTCCGAGTCACAACTCACAGCCTAAAGATAATAGTTCAACCTTTGGCCACCAACTTTTTTATTTCAATTGAAAAAAAGCAAGGGTAAATTCAAGATTTGGTCGAGTTATTCGTATAACCTAATAGATAACTTTATTTTTAATGTAAAAAACCTATGAGTAAAAGACCTTACGATGATTCACACGAACACCCTTGCACTTGCTGTGGGGCGACTATTAGACCTGTAGTTCAAAAACAAGATGGTCACAATGAAAGCGAGGAATACAACTGCCCTGAGTGTGGTAAAGAGTATTCTACAAGGGCATCCCTTCCAATCACCAGAGTAGTTCTTGTTTCCGGTAGAACCGATGGAAGAACTGGTCGGTGTCCTGATTAATGTGTAACCACGCGCTCCAACACACTTACCAACCCTTCTGCAAGTTTTCTTGTCATGCTCTTTGCTTCAAACGCACACAGGCACATGGCTACTGCCGCACGATCAGCACGCGCACCAAAGCAGCATCCAAGAGCCTTGCCATCGCTCAATGCAAAAGATCACGCCAATAAAACTTGCCCTAAGCTACATTAACATAAGGTGGCATTATGCAACTCCTCACCGTTGTTTGATTTTTAATGGTGGTGCGGGATTGCATAATAACCTTATGTTAAGTAGCCGCACATCCGACACACTCCCACGCGCTGAGTGCTAACGATTAAAGCTTGGTGTAAACGATAAAGTGAGTCGGCCAACGCTTCGTTCCGTTCGTCTCCCAGGTGCGCACATGCCTACGCTGGCCATCAAAGCAAAACTTCACCGCGCATTCCTTCCCTGCTTTGCTTTGAGGCCGCAACGCCTGGGAGCCACTCCACCCCGAGAGGCATTTGGGGTAAAAGTGCAGCGCAAAAAAGAAGAGCGTTTTTTTGAAGGTGAAGTGATGTAGTCTGAACTTTATCATTCACACAAAATTTTATCATCACTTCAGCTTCAAAAAAATGATGCAAGCCCCCGCACTAAATTTCAATCGAAGAACAAAACTTTCCGGGGGCGCGCTAAGCATAAAAAAATGGCGCAGCCTCCTTACGCCTGTGGCATGCGCCTTGTCTGAGCGGAGCGAGTAGCGCACAACTGCGTCAGCTCCATGCGGGGCTATTTTACATAATGTGCTTATGCAATCCCGCAGCTTTACTAAGTGCGAAGCACACCGCTATTACGCGAGGAGTTGCATAAGAGCACGTTATGTAAACATAGCTTTGGGCAAGTTTTTCTGGCACATGTTTTTGCTCTCGTGCGGGGGGTGCAGCTCTTTGCTTTTTTGTTTTCTCCGCTTTCCAATCATTTCAACTAAAACAAAAAAGCAATGTGCTGCAAGTGTGTCGGCCTTTACAAAAACTGTGACAGAAAAACTTGCAGAAGGGTCGGCCGAGCGTGGGCATGTGTGGATCACTTCAATGGGTGGTGTAGTCTTAATTGCTCCTGTAAATCTTCCAGGTGCGTTGCCTGATAGCGTTCGGTTGTGCTTACGTATTTGTGGCCGCTCATGTATTGAACGATTCTAACGTCATGCAGCTTCGTCCACTCTGCAATTACGCTTGCTCTGATCTGACTTGCTTGCTTAATGGTTGGGTGTTTTAATTTTCTCATCATCTGGCCTACTTCTGCGGGTAAACGTGTTGCTCCTTCCATGCCAATAATCAATTGTTTGATCTTCTCCGGTTCATTCACCAGTGGACCGTATAAAATCCGGTTGCGCGTCTTGTTTAAATATTCCTGCAGTTCAAAAACCTGTGATGCTTCCAGCTTCAACACTCGTTCGTTTGTCCGTTCTGTTCCGATGATTTTTATTTTTCCTTCCCGAAGGCTGATATGTTCCGGCTCCAACGTTTCCAGTTCTTCTATTGTCAATGCCTGGAAGATGAATAATCCTAAGATCACTTTGTTTCGCTGACTTCTGATATCGTTCACCGGATAGTTTTCATAGACTTTAATCAATTCGCTGTACGCTGTAAGGTCGTGCGGTAATCGCCTGGCTATTCCTCTGACATAAACACCTTGTGCCGGGTTGCTTTTTATTTTTCCGGTTTTCACTTGATAGTTAAAGTAATGGCGCATTGCCAGTAGTTGGTGCTGCACATTCACTTTGCTTCTACCTTGCTTCTGACTGTGTTTGATGTAATTCATCAAATCTGCGTAACAGATATTTTCCATCAGGTAATGGTTCTTTGTTGTCCACTCCAAAAATTCCTTGATGTCGTTCTCGTAAATCCTGATCGTATTTTCTGAGAACTCCTTTTGTATTAGATAGTCTTTAAAAGTTTTCATGTTTGATGTGGGTATAGATTTGTGTTGATTCCAGTGAACTGTGTCCTAAAAATTTGGCGATATACGACAGCTTCATTCCATTTTGCAAAAGGTGTGTGGCAATGCTATGCCGTAAGGTATGCAGTCCGATTTCTTTGTTGACCTTCGCCAGTTTGTTAAGCTTTCTCAACCTGATCAGTAAACTTTGCCCTTGCATCCGATAACCTTTATCACTGATGAAGAGCGAAGGGATTTTATTCTTCTTCTGTAAAAATGGACGGCTGTGATCCAGGTAATCTTTGATGTGCTGCAAGGTGGTTTCGTTTGCCGGCACATATCTTTCTTTATAGTTCTTGCCTTTGCGCACGTAGACAAGTTTTGCTTTAAAGTCTATATCACTTACATCTAATTGCACACCTTCATTTCTTCTCAGTCCGCATCCATAAAAAATACCGAGCATGACTTTATCACGCAAGCCAAGTACGCTCCCATCGGTTGCCGCATAAAGTTCTTTCACTTCGGCCATGGTGAGTATGTCCGGGATTGCGCGTAGTTGTTCAAATCGTTGCGTCTCTACGGTAAAATCTCCTTTGCTGGTCTGTCTTACAAACTGGCTCAGCAAGATTAAGCCCTGATGATATTTGTTGATGTGTGCACCGCTCAGCTTTCCGCCATGTATGGCATGTGGGCGCTCTTTCATATGAAAAATAAAATCGTGAACATGTTGTGCTGTAATCTTCTCTACTTGCCTGATGTCGTTTTGTTCAAGCCAGTGAAAAAATTCATGCACATACAAGGGCATGTTGTACACGGTGTTCTCTGCGTAGCCCAGCAAGGCCAGCCATTCTTTAAAGTCAAGTTCCAGCTCGCGCCAGGCATAGCTGTTCAAGGGTAGATTTTTCATGCTACTGTGGTTTATTGATCGTAAAATTTGGATTGCTCTATATACACCCTTTCCGGGTCACGGGTCGCCAGACACGTTTTCTTTGTTCTCTGTTTGTATTCGCAGATTTTTGCCTGTTCTGGCGACCCATCTGGTGACCCAGGCTTTTGGGTCACCAAGGTTTTTCTTAGGCGCTGATTAACTCAAGCTGATCGAGTTGGCCTTGTAAATGTCTCTTCACTTTTGCGCGAAGCGTTTGTATGTTGTCCCAGTACAAAACTTTGTAGCTAAAGCCACGATTGGCAAAGCCTCCGGCTTGCCTGATGTACTCAAGTTGTATCAGGTCATTGAGGTAGCGTTGCAACTGGCTCTTGCTAAGGTGTAGCGCGTGTCTTATTTCACGCTGGTTAAACTCATAGCTTTGATGATGGCCGTTGCCTTTCGTTTTTACATAGGTCTTTAATCGCTCGTAAAACTGTCTCAGGCTTCCGTCCAGTTCATCAACCTTTAGCACGATAGATTCAAACATGATCTCGGCTGCTATCTGTAAATCTTCTTTCTCGCTGATGAGTCTGCCTTGTGCATCTTGCTTGCGCTGGTATTGGTGCAGGATGGTGATCTGTTTTACAAAGGCCTGGTACAGTGCGTTCAGTCTCCTGATCTTGTGGGCTTCTTCGGGTAACTGTACTTTGTCTGCATACGGATTGATAACAGGATAAGGCTTTAAGATTCTAATGCAGTTTTGTAAAAACTCTGTGATCTGCTGCTCTCGCTTTTCATCGATCTGCCCGGCTGATTTTTTGTTTTGATACTGGATGATTTTTATAGTCTGTTCGTGACTTTCATCAACGGCTATCAAAAAACAACGGCTCATGTTGTCTTCATAGATTTCTCCTTTGGTAGTACAAGCCATACTGGCAATCGGGCCGTAAACTATCCGCTCGTAGGCATTCACATTTCCGTTCTCATCCTTGCTGCTGGTACTTGAGATAATCACGCCTTTGCTTTGCAGTTCTCTAAAGGCAAGCTGCGCTTCTTCTTTCATGCCGTCTAAATCTTCTATGCAGATTAGTTGGTGACTAAGATCATACATGCCATAATTATACAAGCTTCCTTCTGTTACGCGTGTAAATGCTTTCTTGCCTTCCTTCGGTATGAAGTTACTGACCTTGGCAAGTAAATGTGTTTTACCTGATCCGCTCGATCCCTGGATAAGTGCGTGCAGTGTCTCCGGCATTTTGTAGCTCGATGCGATGCCGAACAAAAATATCCGGTTGGTTTCTTCGCCTACTACTCCGGCCTGGCCTACCAGATCGTTTAATCTCTTGATCAGACTGGGCTTTGTTAAAAACTCCTTGCACTTAACTTCAAGGTGTGATGGTACTTGTATAGATTGTGGTTTGCCTTCTTCTTTTGAGGTGCTTTGCTTTTCGCGGTGTTGTTCGAGTAAATTCGTAAGTGCTTCTAAATCGAGTTGTACAAGGTCAGCTCGCAAGCCAAGCTTATCACTGGCATCACGCGCAAGTTTCTCTACTTGCTTGTCTTCGTACAAGTCAACTTTGCTTCTGCTCTTTCTTCCATTGGTAGGATGTTCGATATCCAAACTCACACGCAACGTTTCAAAGTTGTTCTGTAAATCTCCTTTGATGTGATAATTCGCGGTAGCGGTTCTGTATAAAAACCGATGGGGGAAGATTTCAAGTTTGTAGCTGTTGGCTTGTGTGCTGGGTACTTCTCTCTTCTCAGTTGAAAAAATAACAGTACGCTTTTCAATCAGGTGAGTAAAGATTTCTTTCTCGTGCGCTTGTGCCAAGCTGTTCACGTCTTCGCCTTCCGGTGTAGCTACTGAACTGATCGTAATATCTTTTCTTATCTCTTGCAGCTTGGCCGCTACTTTCTTTGTTCCTTCTTTCCCTGCTTCATCACCATCAAAAAACAAAATCACTTCTTCCAGTTGCTTCAGTTCTCTGATCGCTTGCTCATGCTCTTGTGTAAATCCATTCGTGCCATAGCAAGCAAGTACGGTGTATTGATGGGTAATTATGGTATGTTGTTGCAACGTGGCCGCATCAATGATCGCTTCCGTTAAGATGATCTTCTGTGTGTTTGCATTTGGGTACTCAGGGTATAAACCTTGATGCGGACCAGGTAAGTAGTAATGTCCTTGGTCAAGACTTCTTCCATAGATCCCCACCGCATGGCCTTGTGCATTTTGCAACGTGAACACTAAACAATTTTTGAAACGGTTCAGGTAGCGCCCGTCTTGTGTCTTGCTGATCAGTCCGATTGCTGCTGCACTCTCTTTAAAATTCTTGTTCCATACTTCCGGTACTTTATCACCCGTGAAGCCTAGCTTCAACGTCTGCCAGTCTAACCCTCTTTCAGTGGCATACACTCTTGCGCGTTCCCCGTTGCCCATTCCTTTTCTGCATCCGTCCAGGTAACGAGCCAATATTGCTACTCGGCTGAGTTCTTCGGGTTGTGTTGCTTTTGTTTCAACATGGCCAAGTAATGATTTTGCTTTTAAGATCGCTTCGCGCTTTGTTCCTTTTTCCATTAACCGGATGAACTCAATCACATCGCCTGTGCCTGCTTTGCAGTTGGATGAGAAGCAACAAAACGTATTGGTCTGCGGATAGATTTGAAGTGAAGGTGTCTTGTCGTTGTGGAAGGGACAACTGAGCATATTGTTTTGGTTCGCCTGCAGTCCGTAATGATCAAGTACCTGGGCGATGGTGAGCTGTTGTTTGATCTCGTGTATCTCCATTTAGCTTACAGGTTTAATAATGATCTCCTGATCTCTGACTGTGATCTGCACTTGCTCTCCAATCTTAAAACCGGATTGCGCAAGCCACTGGCCGATCAATCGAACTTCCGGTACGGCCTGCTTGTCTTTGCTCCGGTATGAGTGGTAAACTTTCAGTGTGCGATCTGCCATGGAAAATATTTTTTGTTCACGACCTATTAGTCTCAAAAGTAATGTATTCATCTTTACAAGGCAAGTATTATGCGTTTGTTTTAATACCTATAAGTAGACTATTTTTGACTTTAAGTATCAAAAATGGTCTAATTCAATACGTTTAAGTATGACAATAGGTGAACATATTATGCTTTTGCGCAAGCAAAAAGGGCTTTCACAAGCTGACCTTGGCAAGGCTATCGGAACTTCCGGTGATATTGTAGGACGTTATGAACGTAACATCATGAGCCCTTCTATTGAGGTCATTATCAAAATGGCCGATGCCCTTGAGATTTCTATAGACTATCTGGTAGGTAAAACCACACTCCAATTGGATAAGGTAACTCTTGACCGACTAGAAGAGATTGGAAAACTAAATGATGACGCCCGACAGTATATTCTCAATCACCTAGACTTGATGATCCGTGATTTCAAAACTAAAAAAGCGTACGCTCGATGAAGGAAAAAATTCAACGCAGCCTTTGGCCGGATTTGCTCAAAGGTTTTGCTCTCTTTGCAATCTCTCTTCCTTTTACTGTTGTTGCTATTCTTAAACTCGTTTACAACCTACCCAATACCAATAGCTTTCTTGTAAGTCTGAGTAATAGCATTGTACCTCTTTACGAAAACTATGCATTCATAAAATTCATGTGGCCGATTTCGCCAAGTCCTTCCGTTGAGTCGGTTTTTACTTTCGGTAATTTTATGGGACTTGCTGTGCTGGCCTGTTCTGTGGTTGGCTTTGGATGGATGAGTCGTGCTAACTATAATCACTCCCGACTATTAGAAGCCAAGCGTAAAGCTCAAGAACAACAACTCATTGATGACTATAAAAAATAAAACCCAGCGCATGGGCTGGGTTCATATTTTGGAGCTTATTACTTTTTCTTGATCTTATTTCTTACTCGAAGCATCTGACCACCTGGGTAATCTATTTCAAAAGTATAATTCCTACTTTTATCCAACGGATCAAAAACACCCATGTATTTCTTATTACTCAGATTATAAACCCTCATGATCATGAAGTAATGATACAACCAACTGGATGAAAATGGCAGTTCAAAAACTTGATGCTTATTCTCATTCTTACCTGGCTCCTTATAATCGATAACCAAAGTCATAGAATCATTCTTTGCAGCTAACAACTTCTCATATTCATCTTTATCAAAGGAAAGATTTCCTGGATAGTACAAGCCACCTATTGTCTGCTTAAGAGACCCTGCATCATCCCTGATTTCAATTTTTAGATTCGTATAACTGACCCAAACAATATCGTCAATTACTAAAATCAGATTGAAGTCCTTTTTATCCTGCGCAAAAGTACCGACAGTGCCAAAGAGACAAACAACCAATAGTATGCTCAATTCTTTCATAACTCTCTACTTAATGATTTTTCTGACAGCTCTGTCTCTTATCTCAGCTGGACTCTTACCGCCTTGATAAATCACCGCACCATTTGATCTAGAGGGTGTGGTGACCAAATTACCACTAGCATCCCTGCTAACACTTGTAGCCACTCCTATCGGCCCTACAATAATATTCGTGCCATAATTCTTGAAGGTGCTCCTATCAGCTCCTGAAGGTGTGCTTGCCGACTGTGGGAAAGCTTGACCATCTTGTTCAACAATCTTTGTGGGATGTGAATGAATAGTCGTTGCTTCAGAAGCACTTGCACCTTCAGGCAAAGCAGGTACTTTCGTCTCTGCAGTTTGAACTAACGTTCCTCCAATATTTTCGATTTTTGGTTCAGGTCCAGTTTCACCTCGAACTATTTGTCCGTCACCAGTAACTAATGATACTTCCTCTCTCAAACCTCCATTTGCTTCTGTTCTTGATAAAACATCTAAAGCTTCTGTGAGGACAGTTTTAGTAGTTTGAATACCACTTGCCACATCTTCAGCAGAAGCTAATTGACCATCCTTGGTGTTACCCTTAATCCTTTTCACGTCATCCTTGTTGGTAATAATTGAAACATTACCATCATTCCCGTTCCTATCTTCACCAATTTTATTTCCGTTTTCATCAAACAACTCAGTAAAAGCCCCAGTAGGATCAACGAAAATGATCGGGTTGTTCATTACGTAGTGATATGGCGTCCAGCTATGATAATTATCAGCAGCTGGGTCAATACTCATAAACCTCCCTATCGCTGGATCATATTGACGAGCGATGTAATCATACCAACCAAGATTCAATTCGTCTTGAAGTTCCTTTCCATTATACAAGTATTGATTCGGTGTTGAATTTTCTCGTGAATAACTCTGTGCGACCATGCCAAA
>NZ_BHXQ01000010.1 GCF_003990915.1 Chryseotalea sanaruensis | reverse complement strand
AAATTAGGTGGAAAGCCCGAAGTGCGCAAGGTCTTGTGCAGTGGGCGGACTTGAAACGGACAGCCCGGTGACTGCCGATAAACTCATTTTGCTAGCTACTCTAATTGCATTAAGACAGGCAGGACGCAATCAACTTAACATCTTTGGCTGATTTATTTACAGAGTACCTATATTCGTGAATGAATTTTAAATGTGAATATTAAGGCATTACTTTTTACAATTGCATTTGTGGGCCTTGCAGTAGCCGGGTACTTTGCTTATAATTCTTTTTTGAAGAATGAAAAGACTCTTTTGTGGGACTTGGTTCCTGAGAACTCGATAGCTGTTTATCAAAAAGGAGGATGCAGTGAATGCATTGATTCATTAAGTAAGGCGGCTTGGCTTGTGCTGTTAAGAGAGACTTATTTTAAAGATCATAATTTTGATTCTGCGTTTTTATCAGCTTTTCAAAAGGTATCGGATAAGGCAAGTGCAGTTTCTTTGCACAAAACAGCTAAGCATAAATTTGATCTGATTTTTTATAGCACTGAAGATGTTTCGAAGAGTGATTTACTTGAAGGTTTGCGTAAGCGAAGTAAATCGCGTGAGCGAAAGTATAATGGCTTTGTGATTAAGGAGTTAGCCACAGAATCGGATGTGGTTACTTGGGTGGAATTTAGTAATTATATAGCAATAAGCTTATCGCCAGTTTTAATTGAGGATGTAGTAAGGGCTTATCAACTAAAATCAGAAGGCGGTTTTATTGACAAAGTAAAACAGGTGGCTTCATTGCCTGTAGTTAGAAATGACGCTGGTGATGTTCTGATTGACTTGGAAGCTTTTCACGACTGGCTACTGTTGTTTTCGAATGAAGAAAATAAGGAAGGTGTCAGGATTAAAGGGGCGACCTTGCTTGATGTAAAAAGAAGTAAGAAGTCTATTATTTTAAATGGATTTAGTGATAGCGACTCTGCACAAACATCATCATTGTTAAGTGTCTTTAAAGGTCAATCACCTGTTTCTTTTGGATTAAAATATTTTGTTAGCAATGACGCATATTTTGTAACTAACTATGGATTTAGTGATCCTGACCTGTTTGCTAAAAATCTGCAAGCACTTTTAGATAGAGATAGAAGGGATTTACTCTTAGGCAAACTAAAGTTAACTACTACTGAAGTTAATCAGCTCTATACTGGATTGGGCAAGGAAGTTGGGCTACAATCTTTTGAATTGTCGGGCATGAACTCATCAAATGTATTGATGGTTGATGTAAAAAGTGATGGTCTCTGGATTGATTTGTTGGATAAAGTCGCAACAGCAATTAGCGAAGACACCGTTTTTGTCGAGCATTACGCTAGTCATTTGATTAAGAGACTTGATAAGCCAGGCTTGATTGAATTGCTTTTTCCTGTAATTTCTTTTAAGCATGATGAGCTTTACTACTCACAATCAGGGAATGTAATGCTGATGGCCGGTGATATAAGAGCACTAAAAAAAATATTAGATGATATTGAAGAAGAAGAGGTGTGGGCTAAATCAGTTGATAAAAATCGATTTTTAGAATCTACATTTTTGGAGAGTAATATTAGTTTTTATGTTGATCCATCGCCTTATTCAAAACTAGTAACATCAAAAATAAGTGATGAGTGGAAGCCTTTTTTTGCTAAGCAAGATATTCAGATTAGTGCACTTGGACTTAGTGCTTTTCAGTTTAGTCATTTAAATAATAATTTTTATACTAATATTTATTTAGGTTTTGATGATGTAAAAAAGACGAATCGTAATAACAGGTTAAAGGAAATTCTTGTCAATATTAATGCGGCTCCTATCTACAAGTTGTTTGTTGTTAAAAATCATAATGATAAAAGTAACGAGGTATTGGTTCAGGATTCTGCAAATACGATTCATCTGTTGTCATCGAAAGGTGAAATACTTTGGAGTAAAAAGTTAGATGGATTAATAAAGGGTGAGCTGGAGCAAATTGATTACTTCGCAAATGGTAAACTACAAATGCTATTCAGTACGGATAAGGATATTCACGTCATTGATCGCCTTGGTAATTATGTGAGTCCTTATCCAATTGCGACATTAACCGGCAATTTGTTTAGTCGTAGTATAGATTATGATCATAGTAAGAATTATAGATTTATAACGGCAGATAAAGCAGGCACCATAAACATGGTAAGTAAAGAAGGTAAGCTTTTAGAGGGCTGGAAGGGAATGGCTACAAATGGTGAGCTGCTAGTTGCCCCTAAACATTATCGTATTGCTGCCCGTGATTATATAGGTATTGTGCATAGTGCTGGCAGATTTTCCCTATACAATAGAAGAGGCGAATTGTTGAAGGGTTTTCCTGTGGATTTAAGGGGAAGAGTGAGGGATGATTTTTACCTAGATGTTGGCAGTGGAAAGGAGAAGACAGCTTTTGTTTTCATGACCATGGATGGGCAGAAAGTGCGAGTTGATTTGGATGGAAATGAGTTAAGTAGAGAGACTTTGATAAAGCCTGTTTTTGATACACGCTTTAGACTAATACTAGAAGCAAATGAGAAATCTTATCTTACGGTACGTCAGAATAATAAGACGTTAACATTGCTTAGTAAATCAGGAGAAGAGATACTGAGTAATGATTTTATCGGGATGAATAGTGCTGATGTAAAATATTACGATTTTGGATCGGGGAATATTTACTATGTAATATTGGATGTAGATCAAGATCTTGGATATGTGTACAACGCGGAAGGCAAACTTATAACTTCTCAACCCTTAGAATGCCAGACTCTAAAACTATTTTGGAGCAATTCAGAGCTTCATTCAGTTGCAAGTTATGAGGGTCTATTAAAGATTTCGAATTTAAACTAGATTAAGGAACTCAAGTATAGTCTGGTAGATTTTTTTTAACTCATCTTTGGTGATTACATAAGGAGGAACCAAATAAATAACATTGCCCAACGGTCGGAGAAGAATGTCTTTAGTTAAAAAGTACTCATAGATTTTTTTACGTAAAGGATTTGTATACTCAGTTTTCTCATTGCTTCTGATTTCAATGGCGAGTATTGTTCCCAGCGCACGGATGTTAAGTATAGCCTGATGGTTTTTTATTCCTTTTATAAATTCTTGGTGGCAAGCTGCAATCTCCTGTATTTGAGCTTGACAAGTTTTCTCCATGAGTATTTCAAAACTCGTGTTGGCCACAGCGCAGGCTAGGGGATTAGCCGTGTAGGAATGCCCATGTAAGAAGGCTTTACTCATTTCAGTAGACAGGTAAGCGTCATAAATTTTTTGAACGCAAACGGTAACGCCTAACGGCATGGTTCCGCCTGTTATACCTTTAGATAGTGCTATTATATCTGGTTGTTCGCTGAGGTAGTTAGATGCTAGAAATTTTCCGGTTCTGTAAAATCCTGTAAACACTTCGTCAGCTATACAAATAACATTATGCTTTTTGGCGATTTTTAGCATAAGATCAAGTGTGTCGGAATCGTATATGCGCATTCCGGCAGCCCCTTGAACCAATGGCTCAAAAATAAAAATGCCGACCTCACCAGTTTGTAATAAAGATTCAAATTTATTGATTACATGATCTTGATTTTCTTTGGTAGGTAAATCAACAAAAGCTACTTCAAACAAGTAGTCTGTAAAAGGGGTGGTAAAAATATTTCTATCACCAACGGCCATGGCACCGAAAGTATCTCCATGATATGCGCCTTCAAGCGCAACTATTTTTTTCTTTTTGATACCCAGGTTGTGCCAGTACTGTATGGCCATTTTTATGGCCACTTCATTTGCGGTGCTGCCGTTATCTGAATAGAAAACTTTTTTAATATTTTCCGGGAGGATGCTTAAGAGATTTTCAGCAAGTTTAATGGCTGGTTGATGGGTGAATCCTGCAAAGATGACATGTTCAAGTGTGTTTGCCTGTTCCCACAGTGTTTTAGCGATTCGCGGATTTGAATGTCCATGGATGTTCACCCACCAGGAAGAAATGGCATCTATGATTTTTCGGCCGTCTGGTGTGTGTAGGTAAACACCTTCTGCACGCTCAATAAAAATATTATCCGAACTATTTTCATGTTGTGGCGTAAATGGATGCCAGACAATTTCTTTATCCTTATCTATCATATTAGTCAGCCCAGTTTATTTTCAAATCCCCCACGTACTTTTTTACTGTATGTTGATTAATAGTTTTCTCTGGTAGAATATGAAGCAGTTTTTTAAACTTGGTGTGATGTAGAATTATGCTTTCGCTTTCGGGGTTGGGTTGTCCGTTGAAAACTATACCCTTGACATTAAGTTTTTTTTGTTGGAGCAAATTGGCAGTTAGTAGTGTGTGGTTTATGCTACCTAAATAAAGGTCGGCCACAAGAATGACTGAACAATTGAATGTGGCTGCTAGGTCGATAACAAAATCCTGATCGTTAATGGGAACAAGACAGCCCCCAGCTCCTTCAATAATCAGATGATTATCAGTAATAGGAACTTTGACATCTGAAATGTTGAGTGTTTTTCCTTCAGCTTTTGCAGATGCATGAGGTGATGCAGGCATTTTAAGCAGATAATGCTCAGGGTGAAAAAAAGTTTTACTGTTTGAAATAAGTGATTCTACTGTGTCCGTATCTCTTGGTAATCCAGCTTGAATCGGTTTCCAATAGTCGGCTTGCAAAAACTCACATAAGATGGCTGAAGCTAATGTTTTACCACTATCAGTATCAATGCCAGTAACAAAGAAATTCATAGGCGCTAAGATAAAGCAAGAAGTGCTTTAGCAAGCGCAAGGATTTCAGATTTTGTATTGTAAGTGTGAATGATAATTCTAAGTCGTTCACTACCAGGCGCAACGGTGGGGGAGAGTATGGGGCGAACATCGAATCCTTTTTGTTGAAGAATTTGAGAAGCTTTTTTTACAGCGATGTTCCCTGGGACAAGAAATGACTGAATGGCACTTTCTCCAGGAGTTAAAAATGTGTTGTTCCCTAACGCCTCTTTAAAAATTTTTACATTTTCCCGTAATATTTCCTGAAGATGTTTGTGATGTTTTAAATATTCAAAGCTTTCAATAATAGAAACAACACTATGGATATCGGGAGCTGTGCTATAAATAAAGGGTCGGGCAAAATTAATCAGATAATCTTTAAGTAGTTTGCTGCCGACCACACAAGCGCCATGCACCCCCATACCTTTACCAAAGGTATAGATGCGAATAGGAATTTTGTCCTCTAGATTAAGTTGACAGCTTAATCCATTGCCCGGCAATCCATAAACCCCTGTGCTGTGGGCCTCATCAACCACAAGGTAGGCATTGTGGTCTAGACAAAATGAAGCGAATGCGTCAAGCGGACAAATGTCACCATCCATTGAGTATACAGATTCAACAACAACAAATATAGCCCCCTCTGCTTTTTGAATCTTCCTTTCAAGATCTTGAATGTCGTTGTGCTTGAATGAAAGGTGTTTTGCTAAACTCAACCGCATAGCGTCTTTTATAGATGCATGTGATTTTTCATCATACAAAATTGTGTCGCCTCGTTTTGGTATGGAGGATAGTACAGCAAGATTAGCATTGTAGCCAGCGTTAAAAATTAAAGCGGCCTTAGCATTAAATATTTTGGCCAATTGCTGTTCGGCTTCTTCAATAAGTAAATAATTGCCAGTTAACAGACGAGACCCAGTTGCACCATTTTTATAGTCGGCAATAGAATTTATTTTTTTTTGAATGTTATCCTTCAATGCTGTTGATCGGGCTAGGCCCAGGTAATCGTTTGATGAAAAATCAATCAGTGAAGAATCAACAATTTTTAATGTGCGGAGTGAATCATCCGCCTGGCGCCTGATTAAGGCTTCTTCAAGTAATTTGTCTAGATCTGACATCTGTCTGCAATTCTAGTAAAAAGCAGTTAGAATCTTTAGTCTAAAATCAACTTATTGTTTTGTTAAACAACAAAGTTGTAGCCAACACCCTTTATGGTTATAATTTCTATAGAAGGATCTTCTTTAAGATAATCTCTTAATTTTGTGATATAGACATCAAGATTTCTTGAGTTAAAGAAGGAATCATCTCCCCACAGCTTCATCAATATATCCTTTCTTTGGGTGGTGCGGTTTTTATTTTGGTAGAGGATACTTAAGAGTTCAGCTTCACGATGAGATAATTTCCTGACATGGTCTTCTCTTTTTAATTCAAAGCGTTGTGTATTAAAATCAAATGACCCAATCTTTAGAATTTCTTTACCTACAATATTATCGCGACTTTGAGTGATAGACAACAGATTATTAATCCGAACGATTAACTCCTCCATGCTAAATGGTTTTCTCAAATAGTCATTTCCCCCACTCTCAAATCCTTTCAACAGATCTTCCGTTTGGATTTTTGCCGTTACGAAAATGATAGGAATGTTTGGATTGAAAGCTCTGATTTCCTTACCTATTGTATAACCATCCTTTGAAGGCAGCATTACATCGAGCACACAAATGTCGGGGTTTACCTTAGAAAACATATGGACAGCATCATTTCCGTCAGTAACCATGTGCACCTCATACATTCTGCTTTCCAGACTTTCTTTTACAATTTGTCCAAGAAAGGGCTCATCTTCAACGTATAAGATTTTTGTCATGATTTAACATTCTTAGATGCAGCAATAAATTTGATCAGAAATTCACATCCTTTATTTACTTCGCTAATAAGTTCTATTTGAGCCTTGTGCGCCCTTACTATGCTACTTACATAACTAAGGCCCAATCCATATCCTTTAATATTATGGATGTTTCCTGTTGGGATGCGGAAGAATTTCTCAAAAACTTTTTGATGATATTCTTTAGCAATACCAGGTCCTTCATCTTTTATGCTAAGCAAAATTACTTTCGCTTCTTTTTTTAATTGAATAGTTATTACAGGATGTTGAACGCTGTATTTAATTGCATTTTCAATAAGGTTACTAACCACATTGTTTAGGTGCAGTATATTTCCATTGACCTGAAAATCATCGTTTGTTTTTTCAAATTTTATCAAGGCATTACTTTTTTCAATAAGCAATTTTAATGATGAGATGGTTTTTTCTACAATATTGTCAAGGTTAATAATTTGCCTTTGGATATTAATTGGCCCTTCCTCTAATAGGGTTGTTTTAAGGATGTTGTCAGTAATTGCACTTAACCTGCCGAGTTCATGCTGAGCAATATTGAGATATTCTTTGCTTTTTTCCGGGTTAGCACTTACATCAAAATTCTGCAAGGCTTCTAATGCCACACTGACGGTAGCTACTGGAGTTTTAAGTTCATGTGTTATGTTGGAAATGAAATCACTTTTTTGGGCCATTAATTTCTGCTGAGAACGAATATTCCTATACATGAACACGAATGCGGTAATAATGGTAAGCGTAAGTATTGCAGAGAATAAAATTTGAGGTGTTATTTCTTTAATAATAAGCGTTCGAGCACCAGTTAACGATGCTGAATAACGTAAGTGCGGATTAAGTCTTACTGATTCTGTGCTGAGCGAATCCCTTAAAAAAATATTAGGTCGAACCTCTGTGTTCTCTTGTTGCCAACGAAAAGTTGATTGACTATTATGTGATTGAAAGTTAAAGGGGAAGTCTGAGGTAGTTAGTACTTTAACAATTGGTTCAAGATTAGTGGAAAGGGAATATAAATTCTCTTTAAAATATTTTCTTAAGCTATCAATATTTAATGAGTCAGGTGCGATGCGAATAGTGAAAGACCTGTTCATACCTTTTGAGTTTTGCAAACTCTTAGTGAATGGTTGTAAATCCTTAATTAAGGAATCACTGGCATCAGATGAAGATATATAAACCTGAACCGTAGAAGCAGCCCTTCTAGCCACTAAACTGTCTGGCTGTAATTTTCTCATCTGAATAGCTTCAATCCGACTTGTAGCTATTTGCTTGCCTTGTTGTATACTATCAATTCTAGGTTGAATTGTACTAACAAATACAGTGTCTCTCAGTTGATAGACAGTATTTCTAAACACTCCATTAATATCCCTGCGTAGATCGAAGTATGCTTTTTCATAGCTATTGGTTAACCATAGTATTTGTAGCGCCAGCAACAGTAATATGCTAAAAACGATAAGGGCAATTGTAATTGAGTTCTTCACAGTGTGCGGATTTCACTACTCAAAACTACAGTTATAAGTTTAGAATGTTTACAGGATTAACCTTAATTAACCTTGCTTATAGAACTATTAACCTACTTCCAGACATCTGTATGCGTTCTTTGTTTCACCACCACAAACATGAAAAACCAAAAAAATATGCGAAAACTACTTTTACTGATCGGCTTGCTGGCTGGCTTGGTGGCCACTCAGGTTTTATTTGCACAAAGCGCCACAGGCACTATTCAATTTGAAGACAGGGTTAACCTACACAGACGTTTGCCACCCGACAGGCAAGAGATGAAGGCCATGATGCCTGAGTACCGTACTAATAAATTTCAACTAATCTTTAATGTCGAGGAATCATTATATAAACCAATTATTGAAGACGAAGAAGATCAGGAATTCTCAAATGCCGGTGGCGGTATGCGTATGCGTTTCAGAACGCCTAACGTAGAAACGTATTTGAATTACAATATTGGGATGATTATTCAGAAGCAGGAATTCATGGGTAAGGACTATTTGATAGAAGATTCGGTAAAGGTATCGCCCTGGAAATTCGGCACCGAAACAAAAACTATATTGGGTTATGATTGCAAGCAGGCGTACTATACCGATGAAGCACAGTTGAATGTTAATGGAGAAGTACGAACCGAGAAAAGAGAAATTACAGCTTGGTTTACAGATAAAATTCGTCCCTTCCTTGGACCGGAAAGATTTAATAGCCTTCCAGGCACTGTTTTGGCGTTGGATATTAACGGAGGAGAACGTGTTATGTTGGCTGTTAAAGTTGATTTGCATGAGTTAAAAAAGAATGAATTAAAAGCTCCGGAGAAAGGTGAGAAGATAACGCAAGAAGCTTACCGTAAGTTGGTAGAAGAGCAAATGAAACGCATGGGCAGTAATGGTAGAGCCTTCATTAGAAATTAATCAAGGGGATAAAAATCATGAAAAAACTCATTTATATTTTACTACTTGCCTCATCTTCAGTATTTGCTCAGAAAATTACATTAAAGGGTCAGCTATTAGACGATGTAAATGCACCCCTACCTTCGGCAACAGTTATGTTGTTAAATCCAATAGACTCTTCGTTAATAAATTTCTCCATAAGTAATACAGAAGGATTTTTTGAAATGAAGAACCTGGTGCGCAATAATTATCTATTGAAGGTTTCATATGTTGGTCTTGCAAACTTCTCGAAATTAGTAGAGCCCAAAGAGGGGGAGACTTTGATCGAGCTCGGTGAATTGCGTATGCAACAGCAAAGTCAGCAGTTAAATGAATTAGTGGTTAAAGGAGAGAAAGCTCCGGTTACTATCAAAAAAGATACTATCGAGTTTAATGCGCCTTCATTTAAAACTAAGGAAAACGCTAACGTAGAGGACCTTCTTAAAAAACTACCAGGTGTTGAGGTGGAGAGTGACGGCAGTATACGTGCACAGGGTGAACAAGTGCAGCAGGTAACGGTGGATGGGAAAGAGTTCTTTGGTCGTGATCCTAAGATAGCAACACAAAATCTCCCAGCGAAGGCAGTAGAAAAAGTACAAATCTTCGATAAGAAATCGGATCAGGCTACCTTTAGCGGGATTGATGATGGACAAAGACAGAAAACAATAAACCTGGAATTAAAGGAGGAATATAAAAATGGATTCTTTGGAAACGCAACGGGTGGCTATGGCACTGATGATCGTTACACTGGCAGATTAAGCCTTAGCAGGTTTAAAAAGAATCAACAACTATCATTTTTATTGATGGGCAATAACATCAACGAGCAAGGTTTTTCAATTGATGACTATATGAATTTTAGTGGTGGCTCACAGCAAATCATGGGAGCCCGTGGGGGTGGTGCTGTTAGAATGACTTTTAATGCCGGGGGGGGGGGTGCAAATCAGGGTGGTGCACAAATCAATTTTGGTCAACGCCTAAACGGCATCATGTCTAACTATGGTGGTGGAGTAAACTTTAACCAGGATTTTTCTAAAAACACAACACTGCAGAGTAACTATTTCTATAATCAGCTGGAGCATGATGTGCTGCAAGGACTTGAAAGAGAAAACTTTTTTGGTGATAGCAGTACTTTCTTAAATCAAAGCAGCCGGCAGTACAATAGTAATTACAATCATAGGGTGAGTGCAATCCTGGATCATAAAATTGATTCAGCTAACTCTGTTAAGCTAACAACCACTTTTGTCAATAACCAGGCAGAATCAAATTCAGCCACGCAAAGCGAGACCAGGGCTGATAATGGTGAATTGATTAACGATGGCAATAGCAATACCTATTCATCGCAAAACATAAACAACTTTAATACCAATGCCTTGTTAAGACATCGCTTTGCTAAAAAAGGCAGAACTATATCTTCCAATCTTTCATTTGGATATTCCCAAAACGAAAGTGAGGGTAGTGTACAATCAGACAATAATTTTTATAAGCCCTTCTTACTCTCGCAAGAATTAAATCAGGTAAATAATCAGCTAACAGAAAATATGACGCTAGGAGCTACCTTGTCTTATACAGAGCCATTGGGTAATAGACGTTACCTTGAGCTTAACTATAATTTTAATCAGAACTTAAATGATGTGAATAGAAGGGTGTATGATGTAGAGGAGAGTGGAAATGTATTAAATGAAAATCTGAGTGCACAGTACACAAGCGATTATCAATATCACAGGCCTGGTTTCAATTTTCGGGTTAATCGAACTAAGTATTCTGTAACGTTGGGTAGTTCACTGCAATACACTAAGCTTTATGGTGACAACCTCAGCACAGGTGAAACTATTTCAAAGCCCTATCAGAATATTTTGCCCACGGCACGATTTAATTATGAATTTTCGTCAACAAGGAATTTAAGCTTGGATTATGAAACATCCGTTCAGGAGCCATCGATAACACAACTACAACCGATTGTAGACAACAGCGATCCACTTAACCAAACGATAGGTAATATTGAATTAAGGCCAGCGTATAGACACAGCGTAAGAACAAATTTTGTAGTATTTAATCCCGTTTCATTCGTAAATTTCTTTGCCTTTGTGAATGCCACCTATACACAAAACGCAATAACCTATTCGCAGCAAATAAACGAACGGGGTGTGCGTATTTCAAAGCCTGTCAATGTTGATAATAATAAAAGTGTTAGTGCCAATGCTTCAGTAGGTATGCCAATTAATAAAATCGGTAGTCGTGTGAGCTTGTCAGCAAATGCAAATCAGCAATATGGGGTTAACCTGCTGAACGATGTTGAAACAAACATTGCTCAAAGTGTGCTTTCGTCTACCTTGCGTTACAGCTACCGTTACAAAGAAATATTTGACATTGAACTTAGCGGTACTATAAGTAGGAACTCTACGGACTATGAATTAAATGAGGCAAGCAATCAACTATACTACAACAACAATTACCGTACAGAAGCAAACCTTAGTTTTTTGAAAAATTATCAGCTAAGCTCTTCATTTGAGTTTCTTGTGTATGATTCAAGAACAACTGATTTTACACAGCAAGTTGAGTTGTGGAATATTTCTATTTCAAGATTCATCTTAAAAAATAAAGCAGGTGAAATAAAATTATCAGCTGTTAATCTTTTAGATAATGATTTCGGTATTAATCAAACTGCCAGTATCAACTATGTGGAACGAACTAACACAAATAATCTGGGGCGGTACTTGTTGCTTACATTTACTTATGCCATTAATAAACAACTCAATCCCCTGGCTGGCAGAAGACCGGGAGGTGGAATGCGTATGATGATTCGGAATTAGAAAATCAATGGCCTTTCGTTAAGCCTCCATAATAATCCTCTACTCCTTTTGAGAAGGTTAGAGGTAAGGCCAAAATAAAGTGCTTAACTAAACGACATTGAATTAGCAATTCATCCGAATTAGTCTTTTAAGAACCGAATTCTTGATTTCATAATACAGAATGTACTTGGAATCAGGGATTCGGGTTTTATCTTTAATGCATGAAAATGATACTTTGTCTAATCTCATCCTTCATGTTTCTTCAGGTTCAAGCACAATATATTCCGAAATTCGATCTGCAGGGTCATAGAGGGGCACGCGGTTTAAAACCAGAGAATACCATTCCGGCTTTTATTACTGCGTTGGATTTTGGTGTTACCACAATTGAATTAGATGTGGTAATTACAAAAGACAAACAAGTCATTGTTTCTCATGAGCCTTATATGTCTCCGTCAATTTGTCTTGACAGCACAGGCCAGTTATTTACAGACGAAAAGAAGTTTAATATATACAAACTGACATACGAAGAAATTAGAAGCTTCGATTGCGGCAGCAAAGGTAACGACCGCTTCCCTGAGCAAATAAAAGAGGTTATACAAAAGCCTTTATTGAAGGATGTGATCATAGCGGTAGAAAATCACATAAAGAACAAAACAGCTTATGAAGTTGACTATAATATTGAAATAAAGAGTTCCGAGAAAGGCGATAATAAGGAGCATCCAAGTATCGGAGAATTCTCTGACTTGGTATACAAGACCATTGATGAATATTTGCCATGGCAAAGAGTCGTAATTCAAAGTTTCGATTTTAGAGTGTTAAATTATTGGCATAAGAAATATCCAAAAGTGCGTCTTGCTGCCTTAATTGAAAATGTGAAATCTCCAGAAAGTAATCTGAAAACACTGGGTTTTGTACCATCCATTTATAGCCCTTACTACAAACTAATAAACAAAGAAAAGATAGACTACTTACACAGCTTATCAGTCGATAATCCTGAAAAAATCAAAGCAAAACTTCGTGTTATCCCTTGGACGGTTAATGAAACTAATGAGATGCTTGAATTGAAAGCAATGGGAGTTGATGGCCTAATCACAGACTATCCTGATAGGGCAGCATCAATCGGCTTGACGCTACCACCTAAAAAGTAGTTTTTAAACTGCTTGATTAAGCATTAAAGAACGATTTTCACTATTCTTGCGATCTAATTGATTTTATATGGCTAAAAAATACAACGTATACGGCATTGGAAATGCTATCGTAGACATTATCACAGAAGTAGAGCACGATTTTTTTGAGAAGAATGAGGTGGAAAAAGGTGTGATGACTTTGGTTGATGAAAAGCGTCAACAACATTTAATGAAAGCAATCAACATGAGCAAAAGCCGACTTTCAGGTGGAGGCTCTGCAGGTAATACAGTAACAGCCATTAATCAGTTTGGGGGTAAAAGTTTTTACTCATGCCTGGTTGCAAAAGATGATTTGGGTAAATTCTTTTTAAATGATCTTAAACAGAATGGTGTAGCAACCAACCTTACGACAGATACTTGTCCAGAAGGTGAGTCAGGTCGTTGTTTAGTAATGACTTCCCCAGATGCGCAAAGAACAATGAATACATTTTTGGGTGTAAGTTCATTTTTATCACCAGATCATTTAGATGAAGAAGCAATCAAAAACTCCGAATACATTTATTTAGAAGGATATTTGGTTGCCAGTCCAAAAGGGCTTGAGGCTATGAAGGAAGCCAAGCGATTGGCAGAGAAGCATAAGGTATCCGTTGCTCTAACTTTCTCTGATCCTAGCATGGTAAAATACTTCCCAACCCAAATGCAGGAAATAGTGGGTGCAAGTGTAGATCTTCTTTTTTGTAACGATGAAGAGGCAATGATCTATACAGGCACCAGTAGCATAGCCGAAGCCCGCGAAAAACTAAAAGATATTGCCAAACGCTTTGTAATAACACTTGGTGCTAATGGTGCGCTTATTTATGATGGAGATACATTCATTAGCATCGAACCTTACAAGATTACAGCGATAGATACTAATGGTGCAGGCGATATGTTTGCTGGAGCCTTTTTATTTGGCATCACAAACGGCCATTCTTATGCAGAAGCTGGAAAGCTCGCCTCACTCGCGTCATCGAAAGTAGTGGCGCAATATGGCCCGCGTATGCACACAGATCAAGTGCTTAAAGTGTTGGGGCAATTACGCTAACTATTTCATTACAAGTCTATTATAAAATTTATTAGAACAAAATTCTACTGAATTTGTATACTAGTCTGTAATTTTCAGTGCTATTCTATCACATATATAAGACAAACTTAATCCTATGCAAAAAAGAATCATGCTCTTCCTTTGCCTGGCCGTGGCATCTCAAGCCTTCAGTCAGGCTCGAAAAATTGAGTTTACAGAGTATAAACTTGACAATGGCCTTCATGTAATCTTGCATCAAGACAACACCACGCCCATTGTGGCTGTAAGTGTATTGTATCATGTAGGATCAAAAAATGAGAATCCTAACCGCACTGGCTTCGCTCACTTTTTTGAACATTTATTATTCGAAGGTTCAGAAAACATTAAGCGTGGTGAGTTCGATAAATACATTACAGGTGCTGGTGGTACAAACAATGCCAATACATCTAACGACCGCACGTTCTATTATGAGATACTTCCATCTAACCAACTTGAACTTGGCTTATGGTTAGAATCAGAAAGATTAATGCACGCAAAAATTGAACCTGTTGGCGTTGAAACACAACGCGAAGTTGTTAAAGAAGAAAAGCGTCAACGGATTGATAACCAACCTTATGGAAGTATACTAACAGAAGTATTGAAGCGTGCTTATACAGTGCATCCATATCAATGGGCACCGATAGGTTCTCTAGATCATTTAAATGCCGCGACTCTAGATGAGTTTGTTCAGTTCTATAAAACTTTCTATGTACCAGAAAACGCAACGCTTTCAATTGCAGGAGACATTGACATAGAGCAAACTAAAAAGCTTGTTGCTAAATACTTTAAAGATATCCCTAATGGAGGAAAGGCAATTCCCACACCAACTGTAGTAGAGCCTGAGCAAAAAGCAGAAGTACGCGATGTTATTTTTGATAACATCCAATTACCTGCAGTTATCCAGGCGTACCATATTCCTGCTCAAGGCACTCCTGATTCTTATGCTATCGATATGCTAAATACATTGCTAAGTGGTGGCCAGAGCTCGCGCATGTACAAAGCATTGGTAGATGAGCAGAAGAAAGCACTTGCCGTTCAAGCTTTTCCATTTTCTTTAGAACAACCCGGACTTTACATCACCTTTGGTCTTACTAACATGGGTGTAAACATCGATGATTTGGAAAAATCCATGGATGCAGAAATTGAAAAAGTACAAAAAGAATTGATCAGCGAAAGAGAATTTCAAAAGTTGATGAATCAGGTGGAGAGTAATTTTGTGCAACAGAATTCATCAGTCGTTGGTATCGCTGAGCAATTAGCAAACTACCACGTATACTTTGGTGATGCAAACTTGATCAACGCAGAGTTGGAACGCTATAAAAAAGTAACTCGTGAAGATATTCAGCGTGTTGCCAAAAAATATTTGACCAAACAAAACAGAGTAGTGCTGCATTATTTACCTAAATCAGCACAGAGCAAACCAGAAGGCACTCAACTTAAAAAAGATAACTAAGCCATGAAGAATATATTATTACTCGTACTGGCCCTTGTTGTTAGTACTACTTACGCACAAGTAGATAGATCTAAAGCACCAGCGCCAGCATCTGCCAGAGAAATTAAATTAGGCGAACCTCAGACTTTTACATTAAAAAATGGCCTGCAGGTTTTTGTTGTAGAAAATCATAAGCTGCCACGTGTTCAGTTTTCTTTAGAGCTGAAAAATGATCCTATTAAAGAAGGAGCGAAGGCTGGCTACGTAGATATGGCGGGTACGCTACTGGGTACAGGAACAAAAACAAAGTCTAAGGCTCAGTTGGATGAAGAAATAGATTTCATTGGTGCAAATATCTCCACCTATTCACAAGGTATTTTTGCATCCAGCCTTACTAAGCATACTGATAAACTGCTAGATCTAATGACGGATATTTTATACAATCCAGCTTTTGATCCTGCTGAATTAGAGAAACTAAAGACGCAGACATTATCTGGACTGCAAGCAGCTAAGGATAATCCTAATTCAATTAGTGGTAATGTTCGTCAGGTGCTGGTATATGGAAAAGATCATCCTTATGGTGAGGTTACAACTGAAAAAACAGTTGAGTCTATTACATTGGAAGATTGTAAGAGTTATGTGAACACCTACTTTAGGCCCAACAATGCATATTTAATTATTGTTGGTGATATAGATGTAAAAACCGCAAAGACCTTAGCTGAGAAATATTTTGGTAAGTGGACAAAAGGTGATGTTAAAACGGAAACATACACTAAGCCTCAGGCACCAACTAAAACTTTTGTAGCACTGGTAGACAGACCATCTTCAGTACAATCTGTAATCAATATCAGCTACCCACTTGATTTCCATCCAGCTAATCCGGATGCGATTAAGGCCAGAGTTCTAAACGAAATTTTAGGCGCTGGTTTCTCTTCTCGCCTCATGCAAAACCTTCGCGAGAAGCATGCTTATACTTATGGCGCTCGTTCAGGACTCAGCACAGATAAACTAGCTGGTAATTTCAGCGCTTCAGCAAGTGTGCGCAACGAAGTAACCGACAGCTCTGTGTACCAGTTCATGTACGAGTTAAAAAGAATTACAGCCGAGCCAGTTACAGACATAGAGTTGCAACAAGCTAAAGCAGCAATTGCCGGTAGTTTTGGAAGATCATTAGAAAGCCCACAGACAGTAGCAAACTTTGCATTGAATGTAATCAAATACGGTTTACCTAAAGATTATTACAACAACTACCTGAAGTCACTCGAAGCGGTTACTAAAGAAGATGTGATGGCTGTGGCTAAGAAATTTATCCGTCCTGAAAACTCCAATATCGTTGTCGTTGGTAAAGGAGCAGACGTTGCTGATAAACTAAAGCAGTTCGGTGAGGTAAAATACTTTGATTCTAACGGAGAACCTTATACACCTAGTGCAGCAGCATCTATACCAGCTGGTGTTAATACAGAAAAAGTAATTGCCAATTATTTAAATGCAATTGGTGGCGCAAAAAACGCAGCAGCAGTGAAAACGCTGAGAATGACCTTCGGTGGTTCGGCAATGGGCATGGATTTAACTTTCACCATCACCAGAAAAGAAGGCAATAAAGGTTTACGCGATTTAGGTGCCAATGGTCAGTCATTTACCAAAGTAGTATCAAATGGTAAGGAAGTATCGATTACTTCAATGGGTCAAAAGCCACCAATTGATGCCAAAATTGCAGAACTTCAAATTTTTGATGAATCCATTTTTAAAGAACTTGATTACACAAAGCTGGGGGTGAAAGCTACTCTTACAGGTTTGGAAAAAATAGATAGCAAAAATGCTTATGTTATCGAGTATACCATGCCACAAGGTGAAAAAATGACGGAATATTACGATCAGGAAACTGGTTTAAAACTTCAAACACTTCAAAAAGTAAAAGGTCCCCAAGGAGAAATTTCGGTTGTAGTAAAATACGAGGACTACAAGGAAGTTAACGGAATTAAATTCCCACATATCCTTTTACAAAACCAGGGGCCACTAAATATCAAGTTTACAGCTAGTAAGATTGAGGTGAATCCTGCAGTTGAAGACGCTCTTTTTACAGTAGATAAATAATTTTAGATAAATATTTTAAAAAAGAAAGGTGTCCATTTAGACACCTTTCTTTTAACAAAAAGGCATTTTTTAGAGTTTTAGCGGTTCTTTAAGGGTTTTCAGCCCTTATGTCAACTTTAATCTCAGAACTTCTTGATCAATCATTGGATAACAAAGCATTCTTACTATATTTGCAGCCCTTATTCAGTAAGGTAAACCGCTTAACAACATGAAACGTACATTTCAACCATCGAGAACAAAGCGCAAGAACAAGCACGGTTTCCGCGAAAGAATGGCTACAGCTAATGGCCGCAGAGTATTGGCTAACCGCAGAAAGAACGGTCGTAAAAAACTGACTGTTTCTAGCGAAAAGACTTTAAAGCATAAGTAAATAATATTCCAGGTTACGTTAGCTTCGGAATAGGCATTTTAGCGCTATGACAGCACGTACCCTTGAAAAAGCCGAAAGGCTTCATTCAAAAAAGCTTATACAGGAACTCTTCACCAAGGGTTCCTCTTTTTATTTGCACCCATTTAAGGTGTTAGTGCTCTCAAACCCTGCATCATCTGCTACAGATCACCACCAAATCCTCGTTTCAGTAAGTAAGCGCAATTTTAAAAGAGCAAAAGACCGTAATACCATAAAAAGACGGATAAAGGAAGCCTATCGCTTGCAAAAGGCAAATTTCAAATCCTCACCCTCACTGCTTATCGCTTTTCTTTACATCGCCAAAGAGGTACTTCCGAGCAGCACAATTCATCCCAGTTTAATCCAGGCACTAAAAAAAGTGGAACAAAAGCACTTATCCGATTCGAATGCTTTCTAATCCCCGCCAAGGTTTCCTAACCAAAGCATAAGAACCTTGGCGGTTTCTAAATCTGTAATCTTTCACCCGAAATTTTTTATCTTTGAACATGAGTAAAAAGGCAAAATGGGGAGTTGTATTGGTGCTGATCAGTATTGTGTTTGCTTTTCGTTCACCCTCAGAAAAGTATTTCGAGATCGCCAGAAATCTCGACATCTTCGCTACACTATTTAAAGAGGTCAACACCTACTATGTAGATACAATTAATCCTGCGAAACTCATCAAAACAGGTATCGATGGAATGCTCGAATCCTTGGATCCGTACACCGACTATATCCCGGAAGATCAAATCGATAATTTTAGAATTTCAACCACTGGCCAATATGCAGGTATTGGAGCCTTAATCGGTATTGTCAATAACAAAACGGTCATCACACATCCTTATAAAGGATTTCCCGCTTACAAATCAGGCCTTAGAGTTGGCGATGAATTACTGGCAGTAGATGGTAAAGCTGTTCAAAGTAAAACAACAAGCGATGTAAGCACGCTACTAAAAGGACAGCCTAAAACCGAAGTTGAAGTTAAAGTAAAACGTCATGGCCCTAACGAAGAGCTAACCTTTAAAATAAAAAGAGAAAAGATCAGTGTAGGTAATGTTTCGCACTATACCATGTTGAACAAAAATGTAGGCTATATTCACCTTGAAGATTTTACACCAGGAGCAGCAAAAGAAATAGCCGCAATACTGTTAGATTTTAAAGAGCAAGGCATTTCCTCGCTTATACTCGACCTGCGCGATAATCCGGGAGGATTACTGAACGAAGCAGTTAACATCGTAAATCTTTTCATACCCAAAAGCTTGGATGTAGTCTCAACCAAGGGTAAGGTAGAGGAGTGGAATAAAACATACCGCACACTCAATAATCCCATAGACACTGAACTGCCGCTTGTTGTGTTAACAAACGAAAACAGTGCTTCAGCTTCGGAAATTGTGGCTGGCTCCTTACAAGATTATGACCGAGCTGTGTTAATCGGACGAAAAACTTTTGGCAAAGGGCTGGTGCAAACGACAAGAGCCTTAGCATATAACGCGCAGCTAAAAGTTACAACCGCAAAATACTATATACCCAGCGGTAGATGTATACAAGCAGTTGACTACACACACAGAAACGCACAAGGCCATGCTGAGAAAGTGGCCGATTCCCTTAAGAGAGAATTTAAGACCAAAGCTGGGCGTATAGTTTTTGATGGAGCTGGACTCGATCCAGATTTTACAATAGCAGAAGAAGGCCTGAGTTCAGTAGCTGAAGCCCTGATTATTTCAGGGCACATTTTCGATTATGCTACAATCTTTGCCAATCTTAATAAACAACCTGATAACCTCAATACTTTTGTGCTAAACGACCAGCAATACAATGATTTTATCAACTGGCTGAAAGTTAAAAACTTTAAATACACCACAGACCTCGAAAAGAATACGCTTGACCTGCTCGCATCAGCAAAGTCTGAACGTTATTTTAAAGAACTTGAGCCTCAACTTAAACAACTACAAAAGCAGATAGAGATTTTCAAAACAAATGAGTTGCTCTTATATAGAGATGAAATTAAGATGCTCTTAACACAACAGATAGCCTTTCATTATAATCTAGCCGAAGGTCAAGCGTCTGTCGCTTTAAAAAATGATGAGGCAGTAATAAAAGCAAGTTCCATATTAACTGATGCAATCGCATATAAAAAAGCCCTTACGCCACAGTAATGTCATTAATATTAAGTCTTGAAACTTCAGTTGATAGTTGCTCGGTAGCTTTACATGAAAATGGCAGACTCCTCCATGAAGAACTCATTAAAGAGCCTCAGGCGCACGCAACTAAATTAGCTTTACTCATTCAAGTATCATTTCAAAAGATCAATAGATCAATGCGTGAGCTTAAGGCGGTAGCCATTACTTCAGGTCCTGGCTCATATACAGGACTTCGCATAGGCACGTCCACAGCTAAGGGTTTGTGTTTCTCTCTCAATATTCCATTGCTTTCAGTGAATACTTTAGAATTGCTGATCTATCAGGCATCATTTCAGAACCCCCAAAATGCTATGCTTTGTGCGATGATAGATGCAAGAAGAATGGAGGTTTATTCCATGCTGGCGAATAGCGACAGAACTATAGTGAATGATACAGTCGCAGAAATTATTGAAGATCAGAGCTATCATTCAATACTTGAAAATCAAAAGATCTTATTTTTTGGAAATGGAGCAGTTAAATGTAAAGATGTAATCAATCACCCTAATGCTATCTTTCTGGAAGATCAACTCCCCTTGGCCTCCTTTCTTGGCGAGTTAGCCTCTAATAAATTCATGAGTAATCAATTTGAAGATCTTGTACATTTTGAACCCTTCTATCTAAAAGAATTCCTAGTTAAAAAATCAACCAAACCCTTATTCTAAACAACATTAGTCACTTGCTTTACTTTGATAATTTCAACAATGCTAATTACCTGTAACTAATCAATCCTCCTATTTTTTGTCTAACGCATCCTGTTAATCCTTAAATCCTATCCATTCTGATTAAGCCCCATTAATCGTTCATATCCTAGAATCCTTCTCATCCTGCTACAGACAATGTATTAAAAACTCTTGGTGCGTATAAACAAATCAGCCCCAGACAATCTGCACACCATAATCCTGTCCATCCCATCCTGATTAAGACAACTTTCCTCCATACAAACTCACTAATCCTGTCATCCTTTAATCCTTTTCATCCTGATCCAGACTCACTAATTCTGCAAATTCTTTAATCCAAACTCATCTTGATTTAAACCCGCTAATCCTGTCATCCTTAAATCCTATTAATCCTAATCCAGATTTGAACATTTCTAAGCTAAATTTGTGTTCTAACATTATGGCACCCCAAAACGAAATTATCAATAGAGTAGCCAATAGCACTTTGGTCACATTTGATCTGGAAGAGCATTACATCCCGGGCGATCGTATGTTGATTGATCTGAAAGATATCCTTTTTCAAGGGCTTATACTTCGCGAAAAAGACCTTCGTGACTTTGTCAAAGAACATAATTGGCAGCAATACGAAAATAAATTTGTTGCTATCACCTGTTCAACTGATGCTATTATTCCCACTTGGGCCTACATGCTGCTGGCAGTTTCAGTAAATTCCTATGCTAAAAAGGTTGTTTTAGGCACGCTTCAACAATTAAATGAAAAAATTTTTGAGGAAATTTTAGAGAAAATAGATTGGTCTAAATACCAAAACGCTAAAGTTGTTGTAAAGGGTTGTAGCAAAATTCCAGTGCCTGAATCTGCCTACATTGAAGTAGTTAATAGGCTTAAGCCTTATGCAGGCAGTATAATGTTTGGCGAGGCCTGCAGCACTATCCCACTGTACAAACGACCAAAAGCATAGTTGGCTACCTATAAAAGTGGCGGTTGTGGATAAAATTACTGCATTCTGTTTTGCCAAATTAAATTCTCCTTCTACATTTGTGCCCCCTTCAGCAGGAAGGTCCAACAGTTTGATGAAGCAGAGAAGTTAGAAAAATTATCAAAAATATTTTTCTTAACCACTTGCGAAGAGAAAAAAAGCTGTTACATTTGCAGCCCCTTTCGGAAGGAAAGTGGCGAAATAGATTGAAACGAAAGACTGGTAGAGTTGAAAAGCTCTGAAAGTTACATTTGACGGATAAGCTGAGAAGCATTAGAAGTCAGAACGTTCTTTGAATGAATGATTAATTGATAGCGGACCTTAAGGGGTTTGTGGGTGATTTAGCAAATGCCTTCAATGAACCTTAGAGGTTGATTCTTTAAGAGGATAAATTTTAATAAAGGAGAGCTAGGACAACAACTATTGAAAAGGCGAAGAGGTTTGACTTACGAGTTAGATCACACTGGCTGAGAAGAATATTACAATGGAGA
>NZ_BHXQ01000009.1 GCF_003990915.1 Chryseotalea sanaruensis | reverse complement strand
CTTCCTGTAAAAGGCTTAATCGCTCTTCTGGTGTGAATGTTCTTTTTCCTCTTGGCATATTTCCCTAATTTAACTGTTATAAATCTGTTTTCAGATTCTTGTCCAGTCTTATAGGGGGTTAGTACAACCTTTTGCAATTTGTCAACGCTGGTTTGTTGTGATTTGCTTTCAACAAACGATCTTTGACAACGGATACCTGTGCCAAAAGTGATAATGAGGTGTTGTGATTTGCTTTCAACAAACGATCTTTGACAACCAAGGTGCTCGCGACATCGTCAGGGGTGTGGTTGTGATTTGCTTTCAACAAACGATCTTTGACAACACAGCCCTACTTTTTCGCTGTCGCTCTTATGTTGTGATTTGCTTTCAACAAACGATCTTTGACAACCACCAAACGTAAATTGAAACACTGAATGTTGTTGTGATTTGCTTTCAACAAACGATCTTTGACAACCAAGAAAAAGGCAGACAATACACCATTGCTGTTGTGATTTGCTTTCAACAAACGATCTTTGACAACTCGCCTTTTTATCAGTACACATCCAACGCAGTTGTGATTTGCTTTCAACAAACGATCTTTGACAACATGATGTTTTGGGGCTTGCCAGGCAGCGGTGTTGTGATTTGCTTTCAACAAACGATCTTTGACAACCCAACTGGTCGGCCGTTATCCTTATCGTTAGTTGTGATTTGCTTTCAACAAACGATCTTTGACAACTCATTGTCTTATTAACCCCCTCAATAATGAGTTGTGATTTGCTTTCAACAAACGATCTTTGACAACGCTGGTACAACATGGCTTTGAAGTGGCCATGTTGTGATTTGCTTTCAACAAACGATCTTTGACAACCTCCAAATTAGATCTAATCGCACCACCATAGTTGTGATTTGCTTTCAACAAACGATCTTTGACAACGGTATCGGATAGAAGTAGCCGCTCATGATAGTTGTGATTTGCTTTCAACAAACGATCTTTGACAACACAGGCAAAGTTTCGTTATACAGCTCTAAGTTGTGATTTGCTTTCAACAAACGATCTTTGACAACGTTTTTTGTTTTAGGCTCAAATGAAAGAAAGTTGTGATTTGCTTTCAACAAACGATCTTTGACAACCTGAAAGCTTCGCCATGTTAAGCTTATTAGTTGTGATTTGCTTTCAACAAACGATCTTTGACAACAAGAAAGGCCTTTGAATGAATATAGATTTTGTTGTGATTTGCTTTCAACAAACGATCTTTGACAACCGACCGCACCGATGGCGAGGCCAATCCATGTTGTGATTTGCTTTCAACAAACGATCTTTGACAACAATACAACTTTTTCAGTTGCAGCTACTGCTGTTGTGATTTGCTTTCAACAAACGATCTTTGACAACCATGATGATGGGAAGTATTGAGGATAGTGCGTTGTGATTTGCTTTCAACAAACGATCTTTGACAACTGGCCATTGAATTTCATTTGAAACTGTGCAGTTGTGATTTGCTTTCAACAAACGATCTTTGACAACCGTAAGGAATAGTAGCATTAAGATGATGAGTTGTGATTTGCTTTCAACAAACGATCTTTGACAACTGTAGTGGTCAAGCTTGAAACATTGTATGTGTTGTGATTTGCTTTCAACAAACGATCTTTGACAACTAATTTGGCGAATTTCCACTGTAAATCAGTGTGTTACAAGCCTTTTAGTGTGTTAAAAATGGGTTAGATGCTTGCCTGTTAGTGGATGTGTTGTCAAAAATAAGCCTCCTTTACCTAGAACAATTCAAGTTGTTGGGGTACTGGAGGCTTTTCTTTTTCCTCCCTGCCGTAAAAAATCTGCATCATCCCAAACTGTTTATCGGTAATGGTTAAAATACCCACGTGCCCTTTGGGTGGCAGGTTTTTGAGCACTCGCTTAACATGAACATCGGCATTCTCCCGACTTGGGCAATGGCGCATGTAGGCACTGAACTGAAACATGGTGAAACCGTCCTTCAGCATACTTTTTCGGAATTCGGCATAGTTCTTCCTGTCCTTTTTGGTTTCTACCGGCAGGTCGAAAAATACCATTACCCACATAATGCGATATTCATTGAGGCGCATCTTAATCGGACAACTCCGGGTATATTATCCGCTTAGCTTTCCCTTCAAAGCACTTTGCCAGTGAGGCAGTAGTGCGTTGCGCTGCCACCATCAGCGGGCTACGCTCACCATCCATCAGCACATCAACCGAGGCAATACTCAATAGTTGTTTTTTAATGGATGTATTCAATTCATCATACACTTCACCATTCCGGATAATGCCACACACCAACGCATCGGCAAAGGGGCGATAGGGTTCCATGATGTCATCGGCCAGGCAATAATGGTTGTACTGGTTACGGTGGTAAATGCCCAGCGTGGGTAGCAGGCCCGACCCGACAAGGCTGCGCGCAATGATGGCACGCAAAATCGCATAAGTATAGTTCAATAGATTATTAGGCGGTATGCCTTCGCGCTCGCGCCTGAAGCCCTCTATTTCAGGGAAAATATTTTTCCAGTAATAAGCAGCCGCTCGTGCCTCTGTATTATCGGCATCACCCGATTTCACATCGCCTGCCCACTTCATCAGATTACCAGCTTCTATGCCATACCTTTTCAACAACAAGCCCTGGTTGCTAACTTTTGCTTTAATGGTTTGCTGCCACAATTGCTTGGTTAATGGCGCACTAGCCTCAACCTGGACTTTAAATTTAGCCGACTGTAGGGTATGGCCAGCCAGGTTAAGCATCAGTCCGGTCGGATGATGGAGGCTGTTACAGGTGATGAGCGCCACATTATTTTCAAGTAGTCCGTCAATGAGGTATTGTGTAATGGTAAGGCGTGTATGATCCAGTATGACTACACCTATGTCTTCAATGGGTATAAGCGCCTGCGCCTCTTTTTTAAATGTTTCGGGCAAGGTGTCATTTTTCTCAACCTCTGGCAGACGTACAACAAGTTGTTCGTCTTTGCGACTCAGGTAGGCAGGATTACCAAAATAAAGTGTGCGCTTAATCATGTGGAATAATTTCGGGTAAAGGTTTCAGTACTTGTTGATGAAACTGGACGGACTGCTGACTATTGCCAAACCAGTTGATGACTTGCTGCTGAACAGGCGTTAATTCCGGCAGGAGAAAATCGTGGTATGAACTCCAGTGCCAGTCTGTGAGTTGTTTTACAAAACCATGGTGTAAAGGATTATGGTGTATGTAATGAATGATGTTGGTAAAATAACTGTCGTTAACAATTTCTTTTCGCCTGAAAGCTCTCGTGAAAAGAGAGCCTCTACGATTATAAACTTTATTATATGCTTTCGTGTACGCGTTGAGGAGGTGGCTGAATTGTAATATAACCAGACCTGACAGGTCTTTATTACTTTCGCTCTCGAGGCCTGTCGCTTCTGACTTTATTTTTAGTTTACTTTTAAAAAACGTCTTTAATTCAGCCTCACTTTTAATCCTCACCAACAGGTGCAGGTGGTTAGGCATCAGACAGTAGGCTAAGGTATCGGCAACGCCTGGTATAAATGCTTCATACCGTTTTAAGAAATAACGAAAATTCTCGTCATTACGAAAGAGATTTTCTGAGCCATTGGCGTGCGTGTAGAGGTGATATGATTTTTCAGGTTCCATTTATTAATTAAAAGCCTGACAAGTATTAATTATCTTGCTGATAAAACCAGACCTGACAGGTCTTTATTAATTCGCTATCGAGACCTGTCAGGTCTGGTTTTATTTTTACTTTACTTTACTTTTATAAAACACCACCAGCTACACCTCGCATTTGATTAGCAGCAGGGGATGATCGTGTATTATTTCCATTGAATGCTTCCGTCCATTTTTATTTTGAAGTCATATCCCTCTACAAAAAAATCATACTTAGAGTAAGCAAAACGAAGTGTCGGTTTTGGATTATCAAAATCTACCTCTGAATCTTTATAGTCTTCGGTTACTTCTTTACTCTCTCTTGCCTCCAAGTGATACTTGAAATTTAGACGACCATCGCTTTCGAAGTTGGTGAAGACATAAAATCTTTTAGATAACTCATCAAGTGGCATGCTTTTAAAATCTTCCTCTTTACTTTTGATAAATACAATTTTTAGGCCTGTTTCAAGGATACATTTTAATCTTAATTCTATCTGAGTCTTGCCCTTTTTAAGATGAACGAATTTTTCGAACAGGTCCTCTTTGGAGGCAATTGTATTTGTGGAAGTTATTCTTGCTGTTTCGAAAAGATTTCTAAAATCACAATCCTTCTTATCTGCCCCTTGATAAATTGCGAAGTAACTATTTGATGCATTGTTTGCATAATAGTTTTGTTTATAAGAGTGCTTTGATAAGTAGGTATGTCTTTTGATTTCCAATGGCTTAGTTGCAGATTTAAAAACCCGAATGTGCCTTATTTTATTGATCTTTTCTCCTTTTTTCCCCAACATGTAAATGCCTTGCTCGAAAGCCTCTTTTAGGCCTCCTGCCTTTTCTACTTGCACTCTTATCTGCTTTTTCAGTCCTTCATCTACAATTTGCTTTTCTATTTCTTCAAGAGTTTTAAATCCAGGAGAATTAGTGTCCTTTTTAAATTGAAATGGAACTCGCACTACATATCGAATATCTTCTTGAATTATTTTACCTTCTTCATCCCTAATGATATTTCCTTTTTCACCTCTCTTGGCTGGTTTAATGGCACCAAAGAATGTCTCATCGTGAAGCTGTCCTCTTATGCAATCTCCAGTGGCGATTTTGGGATTTTGAGTGCCTTCAATGAACTGCACTTTACCGCGTTTACGAATAATGCGTTTAGCGGGTGTGAGTGCTTGATTGTTTGTAATATTATTGATCAGAATGCTATCATCTATCCCCCAAACAAATTCACGCTTAAACCCTTTAAAAGGCTCGGCTGTAAATGATTGTCTTTTTTCCTGATGCTCATAATAGGTTTTAAGTAGCTCATCTCTTTTAGCAGCCGCAGGTATCAGGGTAAGTACTGCTGCATCCTTTGCATGGTGTGAATGTTTGCTTCTGTCTTTTTTTAAATCGGGTATCTGTAGCCCATAAATTTTTCTAAATTCTGAAGTGATGCTTCCCTTTTGTACATCTACTTTTTCAAAGTAAGATTTCAGATAGTGAAAAGCGTATTTAGAAATCAATTGGGTATCTACTTTCTGGCTATTCTTGAAACCACTCGTTACTTCTTGCATAGTAAATCGATCTACTTTATTTTTCCAATAGTCGAGTTCCATTTGCCATAAATGTCGCTGACGAATGGCGTCATCTTTCCAATTTTTATCCGCTGCTTTCTTCGATTTAGTTGCCCAGAAATCTATTTGTTGTTTTATCCGATCGACTTTCTCTTGCCATTTTTCTAAACGTGGCAATATGGCCGAATATCCATCATAATCTTTACCATAATTGTTGAGGTTGAATGGAATTTGATTCTTCTTTATGTTTCTGTTATAGTCAGCGTAACACACTGTAAGATTGGCTAACGAATTGTCAAATGAAATACTCCTTGGGATAGTATGCTCAAAATCAATTACGTTTTCGTCAAACAAGTCTGTGAGTTTGATAAACTTACCCGTGTATAAACATTGATAACCCTGTTCTTTCCAAAGGCGATATTTGTCAATAAGCTTTTTCCCATGTCCACTCCATCTTATCGCCTCGTCTTTTTCAATTCTATTTTTACGCTTCTTTCTATCCTTATCATCCTCATTATTTTCTTCCAAGGCAGGAAGAAGTTGTTCATTATTTTGCTCGTAGAATAGGCGGATTTTGTCTATATCATCCAAACGTTCTGGATTGGCTTTAATGCCTTCATGATCTTGCAAAAGTTGTTTTATAGCTTCGGCAAATTCTTGATTTTCCGCTTCACGTTGACGTTGCCAGGCTTCAATAGCCCAGCGCTTATTAGCATCATTTAGCTCTCTAGCTACTTCTACAACAATTCGTGTATCGCTATCAATCTGGGTTGTCTCAATCATGTAATTGATAAGCTTGCGTAGCTCATGTAAGGCTCGCATGGCCATAGGGTTTTTAAACGATCCTGTTTTAGGACTCCCTAGTTTCAGCACACCATCTTTATCTGCTTTGGCAGATGGATAAATGCTTATCTCTGAAGGATGATAGATCTTGTTTAGCGTATCATCGTTCACATTAAAGTTCAATTGCAAAAACTCACCTAATGTGTCTATCAGTTTTGGTAAGCGATAATAGCCGGAATCGCTTTTGTAATAAATGTTGTTGCTAGATTTTACTAAGAAGTGGCGTTCATTGTGAATGTCTTTTCGCTCAAGTCCAGTGGTTATGAAGTAGGCTTGATAGCAATCTTTTATAGCAGTGGATATTTTATTCCTTTCTGTTTCCGTTTTTTCGGTCCATCTTTTTGCGCCAAATTGCTCATTTATGGTTTCTTCAATCGTATCAAAGTCTGATTTATCCAGTTTATAGTTGTTGTCTTTGTATCCAAATTTTTCATTATTCTCTAAGTTTTTATGCTTTGAAACAAGACTGTTTACAATAGTAAGTACTGTCTTCTGCTCCCTGTTTTCATCTATCACTTTTCCAATCTCACCAATTAATAGCGTTTCATTTTTCATCCATAGGCCTTTGCCTAATATCTCTGGAATGTTTGCGAGTAAAACAGCTTCTGTATATATCAATCCTTTCTGTAAGAAGATGTTGATTTTATTAATTGCATTTAAGCTAAGCATGGCATAGCCTACAGGGGTAGCGTTCCATGTGGTTACAAACTGCTTGGTCTGTTCTGCATTCAGTTTTAATTTATTCTCAGCAAATTCGATTACATACTCCTGGTCTTCGTAAGAAAAGAGCACGTGCCAGATATCTTCTATGTTATAGTAATTCTTCTTTGATTTTGCAGATGGTACTTTAGGTATTTTGATGTTCAGGTAATCGTCACCGAAAATATCTTTTAGCCTTGCTGATACAGGGCAGCCAGTTACGGTTGTTTTATGTTTGTAATTGAGATGTAGTTTCCTCCCTTCTTTTTCTAACAGATCAGCTATATCAGAAAAAGGAAAATAAGGTTTCTTACGGAAGAATAGTTTATTGTAGACTTTGTTCTTTAGTTCAAGACTCAGCGGTTTCCATTGCCCATCGTTATCATCGATGGGTTTGTATTTAATATTATTCAGAAATGACCAAGCCCTGAAAATTTCAAAACTGGGATGACTAATTGGTGCTCTGTATTTGCTTGGCTCCAGCGTACACTTGCCAATTAATCCTTTTTGAGAACGTAAAGGTCGTTTATAAAAGATACTTCCATCATTTTTGTTCTTTCCGGTTTCAGCCAGCTTGCAATAAATGGAGTTTGTTAATGATAAATCTTGAAATTGAAAGATGTATTTAATCTCCTCTTTAAAATTCTCTCGTATAGCATACTGAACTATGCTTTCACGAATCCTTATTCCATTATCTTCAAGATGGGCAAACAACATCCCAATTGTTTTTGCGTTGGGATACTTTTCAAGTAATTCTAATATAACTTTGTTTTTCTTTTTCTCTGAATATTGCAGATCGGCTATTTCGCTCTCGTCATTTGATTCTTTTTCTTTTGCATCATCCGTACCTTTGCGACTGCTTTTAAAACCCCTTCGTTGCGCGATGTGATACAATGCTCGCCCCAGTTTAAAGCGATTCTCTTCTTTGGCGAAGTCTAGTTTTACTTCTGCCAACTCTTTCCTTAATTGATAGGGACTGGTATAATCAGGCTTACCATCACCATTAAAATCTAACTTAATCCATGCATCGAAAGCCATATCATCAACCGGGTAAACCCGGCCACCATTGTTGTTCTTTCTGGCTTCTTCCTTATCGTATAATCTCCATTTGTTGAGATTGGCAATACTCAGAGGGCAATAGTTTTCATTTATCAGGTGTTCAAGGGTGGTCCATAACTTGTACTTTCTTGCTTGATATAATCTTCGTGTTGAACGCTTCGTTGTCCGTTCAGCGGCATAGGAGTATTCTCCGGTTTTACCGATCCCGACTCCTTTATTAAATGTTAATACCCCGAATTTTTCAATCTGGTTTGTCGGTAAATCAGGATTACGGAGTGCCCATCCAATAGAATTTGTACCTAAGTCAAGTGCAAATATTTTATTCATCGTCTTGTTTTTTGTTATTATTTTAATAATTTAGTAGCGCAAATCACAATAAGGCTATAAGCCGAAGATTTTCTCAGCCCTGCTTCGGTGGGGCTTTTTTATGCCCTCTACTTTCTCTCTACTATCACTAAAATAAAATCAACCAACGACAATTAATGTCATTTTCACGGACTGCTTCCTGTTTCTCTATTGAGGTGGGCTAGGCTACAAACGAGAAGACTAGTTACTGTTAAATAAATATAGGAAATTCGTGTAAAAAGTTAAAATCTGAACAGGAGTATAGTTGTCTTGTAACAGCCAATTGGCAAGTGCCGATTTTTCTGCTTAGTGAGGGTAACCCAATTTAACTGAACTGTTGTAGTACTAAATCGAATGTGTCAGGCTTATTTGATCTCTGTAAAAATGCCTAAAAAGCTTATACAGAAGAGTAGCTACTCAACCAAAGGGATTTACCTCCGGTTTAAGAGTCATTTATGGGTAAAACTGTTTGGTTCAGTTACTTTGTTTTCCCTTTTTCATCTCCAGCAGCAATTACCAACAAAGCCACAATCAGAATAAAGCTATACTCACTGCCGCCTGATCCGTGTTCGCCCACAAACCAACCGATTGAGGCATGAATAAGTATAATGCCAACAAGTAAGATTAAAATGAAACCTGCGGATAGCCATTTTTTATAATAGCCCAAGGCCAGCAATACACCACCTACAATTTCAAAAGCACTCAGGCACCACACCGTTGCTATCCCCAACGGCAATCCTTTGCTTTCCAAAAAGGATCCGAAACGTTCTACGGTTCCATTGGCTACTCTCACTACCGCATGCGTAATGAAAATTAAAGCACCTGCTATTCTTAGCAGTATAAGTGTAGTGTGTAATGATAAGAAGGGAAAAGCGCGCATAGGTATTAATTATTAGCGTAAGTAAATTGCTATTGTCCAACTGAAATTTGATAACCTCAAGTAGTTAAAGATGAGTTTATTTTAGTTGTACACTACTGTAAGTAAATGTATCACTTTAAAACAGCATGACAACTTAACAAAAGTTAAGTAATGCAAGTTAAAGGCAATCGTTGATGATAGGATGAGGTGTAAGGTCAAAACGATTGTTGTTGATTTTATGATGAGTGGCGATAAGAAACTTCTTTTCCATGTACTTATTTTTTAGTTTTAAGTAACCAAGACTTAACCATGAAAAGAATTTTTACACTTTGTCTGTTTCTAATCAGTCATCTGCTGTTTGCTCAAATTGCTGAGCCAGAAGAACTTGTTAATCCCTTGATGGGCACACTCTCTAAAGTGTCACTATCCAACGGTAATACTTACCCTGCCATTGGTTTACCCTGGGGCATGAACTTGTGGTCGCCACAAACCGGTAAAATGGGCGATGGCTGGATGTACACTTATGATGCGGACAAGATCCGTGGTTTTAAACAAACCCATCAGCCCAGTCCATGGATGAACGACTACGGTCAGTTTGCCATTATGCCCACCGTTGGCAAAATCAAAATTAACCAGGACGATCGCGCGAGTTGGTTTTCGCATAAATCGGAAGTTGCAAAGCCCTATTACTATAGTGTTTACCTGGCCGATGCGGATGTAACCACAGAGTTAGCACCATCCGAGCGAGCCGCCATCTTTCAGTTTACTTTTCCTGAAAGCGATTCTTCTTTTATAGTGATTGATGCCATAGATAAGGGATCGTATGTTAAAGTGATTCCTGAAGAGAATAAAATTATCGGCTACTCTACCCGCTACAGAAGAGGAAGCTTGACCAATTTTAAAAATTATTTTGTGATCTACCTGAGTAAAGCTTTTACCATGGCGCATACCTGGCGTGGCAATGTATTGGTGAAGGATTCTTTGGAGTTGTATGCCAATCATGCCGGTGGTGTTGTCGGATTTAAAACAACAAGAGGAGAGAAGATACAAATGCGTGTGGCTTCATCTTTTATCAGCTTTGAACAAGCCGAATTGAATTTGCAACGCGAGTTGGGTAAAGATGATTTTGAAACGGTTAAAACTAAAGGTAAAGCAATTTGGAATAAAACACTGGGTAAAATACAAGTAGAAGACGGAAGTGATGCGCAGTTGCGTACTTTTTATTCTTGTCTATACAGAACTTTATTCTTCCCACAAAAATTGTATGAGGTAGATGCAGCTGGTAAGATTATGCACTACAGTCCTTACAATGGTAAAATACTCCCAGGGTATATGTTTGGCGGCACTGGCTTCTGGGATACTTTTCGCGCCTTGTATCCTTTCTTAAATCTGATGTATCCTGCTATTAACAAAGAAATGCAGGAAGGTTTATTGAATGCTTATCTCGAAGGTGGTTTTCTTCCTGAGTGGTCGAGTCCTGGTTATGCCGACATTATGATTGGCAATAACTCTGCCTCCGTGGTGGCTGAAGCTTATCTGAAAGGGGCACGGGGTTATGATATTGAAAAATTGTATGAAGCCCTTGTTCATGGTGCTAATCATGAAGGACCTGTATCTGCTGTGGGTCGTAAAGGCGTTCAGTATTATAATGAGCTGGGTTATGTTCCCTACGATGTAAAGATTAATGAGAATGCAGCGCGTACACTTGAATACGCTTACGATGACTTTGCAATTTATCAATTAGGTAAGGCACTTAACAAACCGAAAACTGAAATTGAGGTGTATGCAAAACGCAGCATGAATTACAAAAACTTATTTGACAAAAAAACAGGTTTAATGCGCGGTAAAAATAAAGACGGAAGTTTTCAATCTCCATTCAACCCTTTTAAATGGGGCGATGCATTTACGGAAGGAAACAGCTGGCACTACACCTGGTCTGTTTTTCATGATGTGCAGGGTTTGATAGACTTGATGGGTGGGGAGAACAAATTTGTAAGCAAGCTGGATTCTGTATTCACGTTGCCGCCAAAATTTGATGATACCTACTATGGTGGTGTAATTCATGAAATACGTGAAATGCAAATCGCAAATATGGGACAATACGCACACGGTAATCAACCGATACAACATATGATCTATTTGTATAATTATGCTGGTGCTCCCTGGATGACACAATATTGGGCAAGAGAAACGATGAATAGAATGTATGCCGCTACGCCCGATGGTTATTGTGGTGATGAAGATAACGGGCAAACTTCTGCCTGGTATATTTTCTCGGCTCTGGGTTTTTATCCTGTATGTCCGGCCAGCGATCAATATGTGTTAGGCGCACCTTTATTTAAAAAGGCTACGCTGACGTTAGAAAATGGAAAGCAGATTATTGTTAATGCAGCTAATAATGGAGAACAAAACAGATTTGTAGATGAATTGAAGTTGAATGGTAAAACCTACACGAAAAACTGGTTGAGTCATGCTGAACTGATGAAGGGTGCTGTATTGAATTTCTCCATGTCAGCGAAACCTAATATAAAAAGAGGCACTACAGCTGATGCTTATCCTTATTCTTTTTCGAATGAGAAGCGTTGATTTTTTTACTTTTAATAACGTGTTGAATAATTCATTTACTTGTCCAATGAAAAGTAACTTACTTAGCTTATTGTTTTTGGTTGTGCTTGCAACATCAGTATCAGCGCAGCAAAACCTGATTCCCTTTGCCAAACCCATCATAGGTACAGAAAAAATGGGGCATACCTTTCCCGGAGCAACCGTTCCTTTTGGCGCTGTACAACTCAGTCCGGATACTGACACTATCCCCTATGAAGTAAACAACCGCTATAATAAAGATGTGTATAAATATTGTGCAGGCTATCAGTATGATGATAAAACAATTGTTGGTTTTAGCCATACGCACTTTAGCGGTACAGGCCATTCTGATCTGGGTGATTTTTTGGTGATGCCTACTGCTGGTGCATTGCAACTTAATCCGGGTACGGAAGAAAAACCGGAGACAGGTTACAGATCCAGATTTTCACATGCCACAGAAGTAGCTGAGCCTGGTTATTACAAAGTAAAGTTGGAAGACCATAATATTGTAGCTGAACTTACTACTTCGCAGCGAACAGGTTTCCATCAGTATACTTTCCCGGCTTCAGAAGAGGCACATATTATATTGGACTTGATGGCTGGTATTTATAATTACGAAGACAAAAACGTGTGGACATTCGTGCGTATTGAAAATGACACATTGGTTACAGGTTACAGACAAACTAACGGCTGGTCGCGTACCCGCACGGTTTATTTTGCCTTATCGTTTTCAAAACCATTTAAACAGTATGGTGCAAATGACTATTCAAAAAAGCAAGTGTACAAAGGTTTCTGGCGCAAGTTCGATCAAACTAAAAATCACCCTGACTTAGCGGGTAAACAATTGAGGTTATACTTTGATTTTGAAACAGAGGCTAGCGAAAAAGTAAAAATGAAACTGGCCTTGTCTCCGGTGAGTACTAGAAATGCCTTGGAGAACATGCAGGCAGAAATTCCACATTGGAATTTCGAACAAGCCAAGACTGAAGCGCAAGCAGCCTGGAACAAAGAGCTAAATAAGATTCAGGTACAAACCATTAACGAAGAAGATAAAATCAACTTCTATACAGCGATGTATCACGCGGCATTAATGCCAACCTTGTACATGGATGTTAATGGTGAGTATAAGGGTTTAGATCAGAATGTACACCAGGCTAAAGATTTTGTTAACTATACGTCACTTTCGCTTTGGGACACCTACCGCGCTTTTCATCCTTACCTCAATTTGATCAATCCCAAACGCAATGGTGATATTGTTAAATCCATGTTAGCACATTACGATCAAAGCGCCTTAGGTATGTTGCCTATCTGGTCGCATTATGCGAACGATAACTGGTGCATGAGTGGCTATCATAGTGTTTCGGTAATTGCTGATGCTATTATCAAAGGCAATGCAAACATTAATGCACAATATGCATTAGACGCCTGCGTTGCCACAGCCCGAAAAAGAAGTTATGAGGGGATTGGTTATTACATAGATCTCGGTTACATACCAGGTGACAAAAACGGAACGTCTGTATCTTCTACCTTAGAATATGCCTATGATGATTGGTGTATTGCACAACTGGCTAAACATCTGAAACGCGAGGACATTTATCAAGAATTTAGTAAACGTGCGGAAAACTGGCGTAATGTATACGATAAGCGCATTGGCTTCATGCGTCCGCGTTTAAGCGATGGTACATTTAAAAAAGACTTTGATGTATTGAATACCGAGGGACAGGGCTTCATTGAAGGCAACGCCTGGAACTTCAGTTTGTATGTACCACACAACCCAGCGGCTATGATTGCATTAATGGGTGGCGAAAAAAGATTTACCGAACATCTGGATTCACTCTTTACCATGGATTTACCGGATGCTTTTTTTGCACATACAGAAGACATTACACGTGAGGGCATCATCGGTAATTATGTACATGGTAATGAGCCTGCTCACCACGTGGCGTATTTATATAACTGGACAAGTAAGGGCTGGAAAACACAAGAGCGTGTACGTATGATTTTGCGACATCAGTATCACAATGGTTCAGCTGGTTTGGGGGGTAATGATGATGCCGGGCAAATGAGCGCCTGGTATTTGTTTTCAGCCTTGGGTTTTTATCCGGTAGCACCGGGTTCTGATCAGTATGCGCTAGGGAGTCCGTTGGTTAAGGAAGCCACGCTTAACCTTGAAAATGGAAAGACATTAAATATTAAAGCACTTAACCAGTCAGATAAAAATGTTTATGTGAAAAGTGTAATGCTTAATGGAGAAAAATTGACAGGTAATTTTATTAAGCACGCAGACTTAATAGAAGGCGGGAATTTGGTATTTGAGATGAGTAGTAAGGTTCCAAAATAATTCTTTTGATAAATAGATCTCCTATTTGAATACATTAAGGAACAGATATAACCTGTCCCTTAATGTATAAGTATTTTATCTTTCTATAATTAATCTATCATTTAAAGTACCCTCTGCAGTTTCAAGTCTGCAAATGTAGGTTCCTGTACTGTAGCTTGATAAGTCAATTTCTATTTTATGAGAACCTTTATCCATGGTGCAATTTATTAATTCGCTAAGGGTTTTACCATCTTTGTCCAAAAGTGTCAACTTAACTGAGGTAGTATTAGGTATAGTAAAATAAATGGTGCTTTTGGCAGCTAATGGATTGGGTGAAGTTGAAAGTGACAATGTTGTTTTTGATTCCTCAACTTTGGTAGCTGAGGAGGTTTTAATTGTTAAACTACCAGGTTTGCCAATAGATGCAAACAAATCGGGCAAGTTAGTTGTGAGTGCGTAGGTAGCCCTTACCCAAAGTCGCTGACTGGCATTACCAGCATTAGCATTTTTTACACGTAAAGTATAGTAGCCCTCAGTGCTAGCTAAGTAGGTCATGCACCATCCGTTTACAAGTCCCGAATAGGAATCCACAACTGTACCGTCTGAAGTTCGCACTATTTCAACATCTACAGGAATAGCAGGTAAACCTAGTTCTAACACTCTTTCCTGATACGCGAGTACGTTTACTGGCCTTCCTACTCCTAAGTATATATTTCCAACGGTTCTCCATGTAGTGTTGTCAAAAGCAGGAAGGGCACCACCTTGTTCTAGTGATTGCGGATGACTATCGCCAAGATCATTTGCCATTTCCCATTCTTGCCAAGTCCACTCAGGTGTAGAAGCAACTGATTCTCCTTGTTGTCCTTTTGGGGCAATTACACAATAGCCACCATATTGTTGATTGGCTGGCGGAACATTTACAGGAACACGTTTATCATTAGGCACAACATACGACCATGCTCCATTCGCACCGGAATAATCAATAAGTGTAGTACCCACTGGAAAATCTGTAGTAACCCAAACTTGTTGCCAATTTGCTCCATTATCGTTAATCCCGATAAGTGCTAAACTATTATTATCTCCAGCAGGATCACGTTCAATTACAAGTAAATCTTGTGGGGTAGAACCAAGACTGTAACTCGGAGCTCCACTAACTGTACTTACAATATAGTTTCCATCAGAAAAGTTAAGTGCTTTTCTGCACCAGAGTAAGTTCTCTAAACGTGGCCTTACTGGCAACTCAGTCAGGTTGGCAGGATCATGACTCCAGCGCATGCCAGTTCCACCAATATTGAAAAGGTCTTCAAAGAAAATTTGAGGTGAACCATCAACAGCTAAGGCCATGGCGTAGGCGGTAATCATTCTAGGGTTAAATGGATCAAGATGTGGGCGTAATTCATCACCAACATTCCAGCCAATGTAGTTTCCACTACCATCAAGCATTGGCCGGAAGGTGTCGTGATTATTAACAAAAGGCACTGTTCTGTTTCTGTTATTTTGTTGGCGAGAAGGTAAAGTACTCATATCGAAAAAGCCTCCTGCCTGAGACATTTCATATAAACCATCTCTCAAGTTAAAGTCAAACGTTCCTGTTCTGTTTTGTGATGCATCACAAAAGGCATCCATGTCATACCCGGGTTCTTGAACGTATTCAGATACAGCAAATAAATCATCTCCTTGTGTATTCCATGAGGGTGGGTGTGGTGAAGCCCAATTTACATTATTCTGAAGATTCCAGAGTAGATCTTCTGTTACATAGGCGGGATAGTGCTTGGCTGCATCTAAGCGAACTCCGTCAAAACCAACTTGTTTATAATACCATCTTAGCCAATCACGCATACCATTGCGCATGTGGTTTTCTCCTTGTAATGGATTGAAGATTGCGTTTGAACTTTGACCATACGACCCTGCTTCATATGAGACATCAGGTCCAAACATTTGATTATAAAAGGGATAATTTTCTGAAGGTTGTGCTGGATTTGGATTGAAGTTTTGCCAGTTTTTTGAAAACCTTCCTTGCCTTGACAGATAGTCTCCAGCACTTTCATCAATGGAAGGTGTTTGAAAACAAGTGTATCTAAAATTCTTGTATTGATCACCCCAAGCCATGGGATCAATTCCACCAGCTCCGGTACTTGAGCCTGCACCTGTTACGTGATTAGGAACAACGTCTGCAATTACTTCAATACCGTAGGCATGCATCACTGCAACAAGGCGCAGTAATTCATCCTTTGTGCCCATTCTTGTTGGTGTAGTTCCTTTCTGGTATTTATCCCCCAAATCGTAATGATCAAACACATCGTATCCAACACTCTCAGTTCCGGTGTTACCTTTTGTTGCTGGAGGAATCCAAATCGCATCAATACCAAGCGCTTGAAGTCGGGGTGCTAAAGCAATTAAATAATTAGACCAACCTTCAGGGTAATTATTGTTATAGTAATTCCACCAAAAGGCTTGCAACACAACCTTTCGCTCATTCTGACTATGTACCTTTAATGAAGTGAGTGTAATGGCCAGAAGAAAAAGTATTGAAACAATTTTTTTCTTCTTCATAATATATATTTTATGGTTAATTGGATAGCTCAATTAACGATCTATTTTTGAGAGAAGGAAGACCTTTTTTTATCCAATTTAGTCCATTTAATGCAGGGCCTTGCTAAGAATCAACAACTTGAAAATTCAATTTTTTGAATAGATTGTTTCAAAAATTTGGTAATTAGAATTCGCTAAGGAGTATAAGTGTATCCCTTGTTTTGTCTGAGAGAGCAAGGCGTAATTTGAGAAGAATAATTATTTGTGGATGGATTAAGCTTAATGGTGTGATTTTGACAATAACAGTTCTAGATTCAGTTTATCTCCACCACTTTTTTCTTTTGTAACTTATGCATGGGCTTTGGTATAACACTAAGTATTTCTTCTTTTAGCGAATTAATCAACCTCATCTTTACGTGATCGCGATGAGTAACCAGGCTTACTTCACGTGCGGGGCTCGGGTCTTTCAGGCGTTTTACATGTTTCATCTGCGCCTGACTAAATTCCATTACCGCTAATTCAGGTAGAATGGTTATGCCATCACTTTTATCCACCATTCTTTTTAATGTTTCTATGCTGCCCGTTTCATACTTAAAATTAACATTCGAATATTTTCGTAATTCACATAAGTTCAGCACCTGCGACCTGAAACAATGGCCTTCTTCCAATAACCAAAGTTGATTAGGATCAATTTCGCTGGGTATCACATATTTTTTATCGTGGAGTGCATTTTTTTTAGATACATAGACGAATAGCTCTTCGTAGAATAGAATATCTTCCTTAATGGAATTATCTTTTAGTGGTGTCACCACTATTCCACAATCCAGGCGATTATATTTTAACTCTTGTACGATCTCCTCTGTAATTGTTTCCTTGATCACAAGATTAATCTGTGGATATTTTTCACGGATATTTTTAAACAGTTGGGGCAGGAGGTAAGGGGCAAGTGTAGGAATAATGCCAATGCGAATTTCACCGGTCATATTATCTTTTTGCTCAGCAATAACTTGCCTGATTACGCTGGCCTCGCGCAAGGTAATGCGCGCTTGTGCAATAATACTGGCACCAATTTCTGTAGGAATTACAGGCTGTTTTGTACGGTCAAATATTTTCACATCCAACTCCTCTTCCAGTTTTTGAATCTGCATGCTCAAGGTGGGCTGCGTTACAAAGCATTTCTCCGAGGCCAGTACGAAATGACGATAGGTGTCTAGTGCTACAATATACTCCAGTTGTGTTAAAGTCATAGATATTAACTATATGTTTATAAAGATAATCAATTTGATTTATTAAGCATAACCCCTTAACCTTGTATGCTTAAAATGAAATTTGTAAACAGGGTGCATGACATTAATCAGCGGAAATAACATCAATAAAGTATATTATTAATCTTTCATAAGTAACAACTTGTAAATCAACCAAAAATGGAAAACAATCCACACGCAAGCACAACATCCTACAACATGAATGGTGAGGGTAAATGCCCTTTTCATGGAGGTGCGCTAAAGCAAAGTGCAGGTAATGGTACCACAAACCGAGATTGGTGGCCTAATCAATTGAAGCTGAACATTCTGCGTCAACGTTCTTCTCTATCTAATCCGATGGATGAGCAGTTTAACTATGCAGAAGAATTTAAATCACTTGATTTAGCAGCCGTAAAAAAGGACATCAATGAGTTGATGACCACATCACAAGATTGGTGGCCAGCCGATTATGGGCATTATGGTCCTTTCTTTATTCGTATGGCATGGCACAGTGCAGGTACTTACCGTATTGCTGATGGTCGTGGTGGAGCAGGAAATGGTACGCAACGTTTTGCACCGCTAAACAGCTGGCCTGATAATGGCAATTTGGATAAGGCGCGTTTATTACTTTGGCCGATCAAGCAAAAGTATGGCAGAAAAATTTCATGGGCTGACTTAATGATTCTTGCTGGAAACTGCGCACTTGAAGCTGCTGGTTTTAAAACTTTTGGTTTTGCCGGTGGTCGTGAAGATGTGTGGGAGCCAGAACAAGATATTTACTGGGGCTCTGAAGGTAAGTGGTTAGAAGATAAACGTTACTCAGGTGATCGTGAATTAGAAAATCCTTTAGCTGCCGTTCAAATGGGGTTGATCTATGTAAATCCAGAAGGGCCTAACGGAAATCCTGATCCGATCGCTGCCGCACATGACATTCGTGAGACTTTCGGTCGCATGGCTATGAACGATGAAGAGACCGTGGCGTTAATTGCGGGTGGTCACACACTTGGTAAAACACACGGTGCCGGTGATCCAAGCAAGTATGTAGGTGCAGAACCTGCAGCAGCCAGCATTGAAGAGCAGAGCATGGGCTGGAAAAATACATTGGGTACTGGTCATGGTGAATATACAATCACCAGTGGTCTTGAAGGTGCATGGACAACCACTCCTGCTAAATGGAGTCACAATTATTTTGAAAATTTGTTTGGTTTCGAGTGGGAGCTTACTAAAAGTCCTGCCGGAGCACATCAATGGAAACCTAAAGGAGATGCAGGGGCAGGAACTGTTCCTGATGCACACAATCCATCAAAGCGTCATGCACCAATGATGTTAACAACTGACTTGTCTTTGCGTTTTGATCCAGCCTACGAAAAAATATCCAGAAGATTTTTGGCAAATCCTGCTGAGTTTAATGACGCTTTTGCTCGTGCATGGTTTAAGTTAACGCATCGCGATATGGGACCTATTGCTCGTTACCTTGGCCCTGAAGTACCAAAAGAAGAATTAATTTGGCAAGATCCTGTTCCTGCAGTAACGCATAAATTAATTGATGAAAAAGATATCATAACCTTAAAGTCTAAGATACTTGCTTCAGGACTTTCTGTTTCTGAATTGGTTTCAACCGCTTGGGCTTCAGCTTCAACCTTCCGTGGTTCTGATAAACGTGGTGGCGCTAACGGTGCCCGTATACGCCTGGCTCCGCAGAATAATTGGGAAGCGAATAACCCTGTTCAATTAGCTAAAGTGCTAAAAACGTTAGAAGGTATTCAAAAAGATTTTAGCACAGGTGGAAAGCAAGTTTCATTAGCAGACCTGATTGTGTTAGGTGGATGTGCTGGTATTGAAAAAGCTGCAAGTAATGCAGGATATGACGTAACAGTACCTTTCACACCTGGCCGTGCAGATGCTTCTCAGGCGCAAACGGATGTAGAATCATTTGCTGTTCTTGAACCTCAGGCAGATGGTTTTCGAAACTACATGAAAAAGAAGTACACTGTTTCAGCAGAAGAGCTTTTAGTGGATAAAGCACAATTACTTACACTCACCGCCCCTGAAATGACGGTACTTGTAGGTGGCTTGCGTGTGTTGAATGCAAATTTTGATAAATCTAAACTTGGTGTATTCACTAATCGTCCGGAAACATTGACTAACGATTTCTTCGTTAACCTCTTGGATTTAGGAACGACTTGGAAAGGTATTTCGGGTTCAACAGATGTATTTGAAGGTCGTGATCGTAAAACAGGGGAATCGAAGTGGACAGCTACACGTATCGATCTTATTTTCGGATCTAACTCAGAGCTGCGCGCCATTGCTGAAGTATATGGTTGTGGAGATGCTCAGGTTAAGTTTGTTAAAGACTTTGTTGCAGCCTGGAATAAAGTGATGAACCTGGATCGTTTTGATTTAGCGTAAATAACTATTGAATAATAGTAGGAGGTGACCTTGTAAATGGTCACCTTTTTTTATTACTATATAAATGCTTTACGAAGTCGTTTTAGAGTCAAATTTTTTTCTTGACTTCAATTTTTACGATTAACCTTTCCAGAAATAAAAAAAAATCGTGCTACGCGCGATTCGTTATATCACTGGGGGGTGGTCAAATCATCCGAAGCCGAATGGTTTTCATCACACGAAATTATCTTACGAAGCACTTCAACCGCCTTGTGTGCAACGTTTGTGTTTGCGCAGTGGTGGGACTTTGAAACGCTTCATTGTCGCACGTGACCAAACGTTAAATGAAGATATAAACTTATTGCTTACACCAAACCCCACCATTGCGCAAACATACTGTTAGCGGTTCGTGCTTCTTTTCCATATCTATGTATATTTGAATTTCTCATTTTAGTCGCCTTTTTAAAAGTTGAGCATTTATAGCTACTACAATTGTGCTTAAACTCATAAGCACCGCACCAATTGCAGGGCTTAACATAAACCCCCACTTGTATAACACTCCTGCAGCCAATGGAATTGCGAGTATATTGTAGCCCGCAGCCCACCAAAGATTTTGTATCATTTTATTGTAGGTAGCCTTTCCAAACAAAATCAGGTTAGCAATGTCTTTTGGGTTTGAATTTACAAGTATTATGTCTGCGGTTTCTGCTGCCACATCAGTTCCCGAACCAACTGCTATTCCAACATCTGCTTGTGCTAAAGCAGGAGCATCATTCACGCCATCACCTGTCATGGCAACATATTCGCCTTTTGTTTGAAGTTCTTTTACTTTCTCTAATTTGTCGTGTGGTAATACGTTGGCTATGTAGCCGTCCATTTTCAATTCATCACTCACCTTCTTAGCTACCTTTTCATTGTCCCCCGTAAGAAGCAAATTTTTAATACCTGCGTCTTTTAATATTCGAATGGCCTCAAAAGAACTTTCTCTAATTTGGTCAGAGAAGGTAAAATATCCTGATACTTCTTTGCCAATCATAACATAAACAACTGTTCCTGTAAAATCATTGGTCGTGTCGGTCACGCTGATATTTTGTTCTTTCAGGTAATTTGGCCCTACTACTTTTATTTCCTTTCCTTCTACATTTCCTTCTAATCCTTTTCCAGGTAAGTAATTGAAATTTTCTGCTTTTGGAATTTCGATTTTCAATTCCTTTACTTTTCGCAATAAACCCGCAGCGATATAATGCTCAGAATGTTGTTCAATACCTGATGCCAAACGGAGCAATTCCTTTTCATCCAATTCTTTGCTCAATACTTTTACTTCTTGTAATTCATGAGAGCCTTTTGTAAGTGTCCCTGTCTTGTCAAAAATAATGGTTGTAATCAATCGTGCATTTTCAAAAGCGGTTCTGTTGCGAATGAGTAAGCCCTTTTGTGCAGAAATTGAAGTTGAAATGGCAACCACCAAAGGCACGGCCAAACCCAAGGCATGCGGGCAGGAAATAACCATTACAGTAACCATCCTTTCCAATGCGAATACAAAAGGAAACCCTAACAGCAACCAAACAATAAGCGTAATGACACCACCACCCAGGGCAACGAAAGTCAAAACCTTGGCCGCACGGTCGGCAAAGTTTTGTGTCTTGGATTTTATCTTTTGCGCATCTTCAACGAGCCTCACTACTTTGTTTAGGTAGCTGTCTTTTCCAATGCTTACCACTCTAATGGTTAAAGACCCATTACTGTTTACTGCCCCACCTATTACTTTGCTGTCTTTTTCTTTCTTTACAGGTTTGCTCTCACCTGTGAGCATACTCTCGTCCACATAACTTTCCCCTTTTAGTACTATACCGTCTACTGGAACTTTTTCGCCCGGCTTCACCATGACCATATCGTCAATTTTCAATTGACTGACCGGCATATCGTGAATGTTCCCGTCCTTAATATGATGTGCAGTGGAAGGCATCATTTTTACGAGCAACTCCAATGAGCGTGAAGCACCCATTACTGACTTCATTTCAAAGTAATGACCAATTAGCATGATGTCTATCAGGGTCGCCATTTCCCAATAAAAGTCCATTCCCTGCAAACCAAAAGTGATAGCAACACTGTAAGCCCATGCAACTGTAATTGCAACGCCAATCAGTGTCATCATACCAATGGCGCTATCTTTCACTTCGTCATACAAGCCTTTCAGAAATGGATAACCACCATAAACAAAAATATAGGTGGAAAGACTTGCTAATACATATTTATCGCCTAAGAATGTGAATTCAAATCCTAACCACTGCTGAATCATGTGCGACAAGGCAAGTACAGGAATGGATACAATCGAACAGATTATAAATCGCTTCCAAAAATCAGAGACATTGTGTCCTGCGTGTTTGTCGTGTCCAGAACCATCATGTTCAGTATGGTGGTCATGTTTGTGTTTGCTTTCGGTATGATTATGCTCTGTGTGTTCCATTTTTTGCTTTTTAATCTACCGTTATGGGTGTCGCATTGCATGACCGCTAACGCTCGGCTACATGCCGTGCCGCATAGCGAAGCACGCTTGTTTCCAACGTTACAAAGCGAAGTTAGTAGTTTGTGTGTAATTGGCAAACAGTCACGCGGCATGGAATGTAGCTATTGTTAGGCACTATGCGGAGTCGTCCTACGTTAAGTGGGTCGAATTGTTGTCGTTATGCCATTACTTTCAAAAGTTAAATTGTAGTCGCTGGTCAAGATGTGTCCGTTCTGTGTCAACAATAATGTAAAATGGAGAATCATTTAATGGTAACAACTGAGTCGTTAAGAATTGTTTGGATTCACACATTGGTTTTAATGTCAACCAGAATTTGTTAGCTATACTAAAGTCAACCGAAGTAGTAAGTCAATCCTGTAGGTTGACGGACTTTCTAAAAGAGCCAAAGTTTCGTTAACCACAGAACAGCCATGATTTACAAAAAATGTTAGGCACAGTACAGTCTTTTTACTGTAAACCATCAAATTTTATAGGAATTATAACTTTGGATTTTATCATCTTTCCATCGTCAATGGCTGGTGTCCATTTTGGCATTTTATTTATTAATTCTAGTGCAGCTTTATCGCAAGTAGGGCATACTTCTCCCATGCCTCTTACAATTTCTACATTTTTCAATTTTCCGTTTCTTAAAACGTCAAATTGAATATACACTGTACCCGAAACAATTATTTGCCCTTGATCCCAATTTAAGTTTTCTTCTATGTATAGCTGCAATGAATCATATCCGCCAGGAAATTGAGCCATTATTTGTCCAGGCATTTCACATATTATGTAGGAGCTGTCGGGTTTAGAGGGGTCGTACTTCGTTACATTCAGACCATCTTGTCCGTAGATTTTGGAACACAATATAATTCCTATGATAGTTAAGAAAATCTTCATTTGCATTGATTTGCATTGTGCCTAACCTTTAGATTCAAACCATGATTTGAAGTAAAGGTATTAATCGTTAAATTTTATAAACAAAAGCAGCCGGAGCACTATGCCGCCAACCAAGTTGTGAGGCTTATCCAGCGATTCAGTCCGACTG
>NZ_BHXQ01000008.1 GCF_003990915.1 Chryseotalea sanaruensis | reverse complement strand
AAGTCGTTGCCTATTTTTAACACAAGAATCCTGATTACGTAAGTGATCAGGATTTTTTGTTTTTAGGCCCATCTGAATAAAGAGAATACAGAATATTGAAGGTAGTAGAAAGAAGACAGTATATAGGAGCTGCACCGGTTATTTAAGAAACAAGATTGTTTAATTAAACACGCAACTTCCGGCCAGGGATCCCGATGTGTCGGGATAAATTAGGTGGAAAGCCCGAAGTGCGCAAGGTCTTGTGCAGTGGGCGGACTTGAAACGGACAGCCCGGTGACTGCCGATAAACTCATTTTGCTAGCTACTCTAATTGCATTAAGACAGGCAGGACGCCAAAATAATATAATCAGGATGTTGGTTGTTCGATGAACGAGAAGCCACGGCCTTGCTCTGTCTCTACAAAATCAACTTGTTTGCCAATGAGATACATGGTGTGCTTTTTATCGATATATACAGGGATGTCGTTGATGATAAATTGTGAGTCGCTTTCTTTCTTTTTGTCGAAGCCGACCATGAGTGATACCCCGCAGCCACCACCCCGTACCCCTACACGCAAACCATATTCTGCAGGTATACCCTTTGTGGCCATGATTTTCTTAATTTCAATGGCTGCTTTGGTGGTTATGCTTATTGGCTGAAAGTTGTTGAACATGGTACGCGGTAAGCAGTTTAATTCCTAACTTGAAACGTAAATTAAGATTAAATAATTCTATGGACGCACTTGTTGAGCTTATAAAAATTATTGTTCCCGCTTCTATCGTTTTGTACGCAGCTTATTTGCTGGTGAGATCATTTATAGCAAGGGAGATAGATTTGAAGAAACTTGAAATACGCTCAAGAAGTATTGAGACAACTTTGCCCTTACGATTACAAGCATATGAACGAATGGCATTATTTTTAGAAAGAATAAGTCCTAATAATTTGTTACTTAGACTGGCTGTGCCGGGATTGCCTGCAAAAGAATTTCAACAGATTTTGTTGAATGAAATTCGTGATGAGTATAATCACAACGTATCGCAACAGATTTTTATGTCGGAAGTGGTGTGGGATTTGGTGCGTAACGCAAAAGAGGATCTGATTATGACCATCAATGATGCAATAACGGATGTGCCTTCAGAAGGAACCACCATTGATTTGTCGAAGCGAATTATGGAAAGGGCTATGAGTAAATCGGTAGATCCGATAGCCCTTGCAATATCGGAATTGAAGAAGGAAATTCAGCAGGCTTTTTAACATTAGGTCAGCATGAGAACAGCACTTTTAGTCGGAGCAAGTGGTTTAGTAGGAGGGGAGTTGTTGGACTTGCTTTTGTCGGACTCGGTATATGGAAAAGTAGTTGTGCTAACGCGTAAACCGCTTTCGATTGATAATGCTAAGTATCAAAATCATGTTGTTGATTTCGACAGGTTAACGGAATATTATAACGACATTGTTGCGCAAGATATTTTTTGTTGTTTGGGGACCACGATGCGTGTTGCAGGATCGAAGGATGCTTTTAAAAAAGTGGACTACACTTATCCATTAGAAATAGCTAGGTTAGCCAAGGCAGCAGGAGCGGAACAATATTTGTTGGTGTCTGCACTGGGAGCAAATGAAAAGTCATCTATTTTTTACAATAAAGTTAAGGGCGAAATTGAGCACGCAATTGAGACGCTAAATTATCAATCATTTAAGGTGTTCAGGCCATCGCTATTATTAGGTAGCAGGAGTGAGCAGAGAAATGGAGAGGATGCTGCTAAGATTTTCTACAAGGTTTTTGGTTTTATTATTCCGGCTAAGTACAAAGCCATTGAAGCGCGTAGTGTAGCAATGGCTATGTTGACAGCAGCTAAGTTGAATAAGCCAGGGATGATTGTTTATGAGTCTGATGCCATGCGTAAAATGGAATGAGATTGCAAGCGGCAATATTGATATTTTTTTGTTCGGCCTGTCTTTACGGACAAGCACAAGTTAACAGTATTGCAGGGGTGGTCAGGGATTCTCTTTCTCACGAACCTCTTCCTTATGTAAATGTATTCTTTGCTAATACTTCGATAGGTACGAGCACTGATAGTAAGGGTGAATTTATTCTTTCAGGATTTCCTTCAGGTAAATACGATCTTACCATTTCATTTGTCGGTTATAAAACGCAGCAGTATTCATTTGATTTTAGTGAATCAACTTTTAAACTAGAGGTGGCACTGGCGCAAGAGTTAGTTCAGCTATCTGAAATATTAGTAAAAGCAGACACAGCCCAATGGAAGCAGAATTTTTTGACTTTCAAAGAAAATTTTATTGGAACTACTGCTAACGCTGCTAAAGTCGCTATACTTAACAGCAGGGATCTTCACCTGTTTTTCGATTCTGGAGATAAGGTTTTAGTGGCACATGCAAAGAAAGAGCTTGTGGTGGAAAATAAAGCATTAGGATATCTGGTAAACTACCAGTTAATTGATTTTACACTCGATTACAAGTATAGTCGAATGCAATATTTGGGTATTCCTCGTTTTGAAGAACTGAGACCTAAAAATAATCTACAATTAAAAAAATGGGAGAATGAAAGAAGAAAAGCATATGAAGGATCGTTTGCTCACCTTGTTCGGTTAATTTATCAACAGGAATTAGAAAACAGTAAGTTTCAATTGTTTGAACTTCATGAGATAGCGAATCCTGAAAGACTACCACAACAATTTCTTGATGAAAGAATTAGGTATTGGCGAACTGCGAATTTGCAGAATAATGCTGGGAAAGAGAAGGTAGTTAGACGTGTAGGTGATAATAATGTTGCTGTAAATGGATCAGGTTTAAGTGACAGTCTCTCATATTATTTGAGAATGCGTTCATTGCCTGAGAAAATTGATAGTATAGGAAGAGCTATTAAAACGGCAGCTGATTTACTAAGGCCAGGTAGTACAAACATTATTCAGTTTAAGGGAAGATTGAAAGTATTGTATAAAGAAAGAGAAGATGTACTGTACGTTCTTGATAAAAGAAGAGCACCGCAGCGATTTCAAGAATCAACTGTTCACTTTATGGGTAGTGAGTTGAAGATATATCCGAATGGGTATTACGAAGATGTTCGCACTGTTTTTATGGGGGGATATTTGGGGTGGTCCGAGAAAATAGCCGAAATGCTACCTACCGATTATAAATATGTTGAAAAATGATAGCTGTTATTCAGCGTGTTAGTCGCGCATCAGTAACTATCGGGGGCACTAAGCATTCAGAAATAGGCATGGGGCTTTTGGTATTGGTAGGTGTTGAAGATGCCGATACAGAAGAAGATATTAGTTGGCTTGCTGCAAAGATTGTGGCTATGCGTATTTTTAATGATGCTGAGGGTGTGATGAATTTGAGTGTAAAGGATGTAACTGGTGATGTCATTGTTGTAAGTCAGTTTACTTTGCATGCAAGTACAAAAAAAGGAAACAGGCCATCATACATCAAAGCCGCTAAGCCACCTGTAGCAGTGCCGTTATATGAGAATTTTGTATCTGCTGTTGAAAATGAATTAGGAAAAAAAATTGGGACTGGTATTTTTGGTGCTGATATGAAGGTGGATTTATTAAATGATGGACCAGTTACTATTGTTATAGATACAAAAAATAAGGTTTGATGATTTTGGTAAGAAAAATATTATACGGAACCACGTTGATGCTATTGATAGTATCAACAGGCTGGAGTCAGCGTTATAAGTATGGTCTTAATCCAACAATGCTGGCGGACTATCAAAAAAGTATTGCGAAGAATTCTGCGAATGAATTGATTGATCTTGCCTCTTTTGTTCCCGGAATTATGCTGGATATTCGTTATGCCACGGCTAATAATTTTACGAAGGAGATTATTTACAAACAGACAAAAGCTTATGCGCGCAAACCTGTTGCTGAGGCTCTGAAAAAGGCACAAGAGAGTTTTGCTGCTTATGGAGTAGGTATTAAAGTTTTTGATGCGTACAGGCCTTATTCAGCTACAGTTAAATTTTATGAAGTATATAAAGACACAACTTATGTAGCTTCACCTTACAAGGGATCAAGACATAATCGTGGCTGTGCCATTGATATGACACTTGTTGATTTGAAGACTGGTAAGAATTTGAAAATGCCTACTGAGTATGATTCGTTTAAGAAGGAGGCTTGGCCATCGACAATTGTTAAGGATGCTGAAGTAAAAAAGAATCGTGATTTGATTATTAGTGTAATGGCTAAGCATGGCTTTAAGGTAAACTCATCGGAGTGGTGGCATTTTGATTTTATAGGTTGGCAAAAGTTTGATGTGTTGGATATCGATTTTGAGGAGTTGGAGTAGACATAAGTAGTGAGACTTAAGACATTAGACGTAAGTAATAGAAGGGCGGAATAGTGTTGAAGATTATTTAATTAATAAGGGCTAATAGGTATGAATGATATCACGATAAAAGAGGCTCAGGAACAAGTAGACGCATGGATAAAAACCTATGGTGTTCGTTATTTCAATGAGCTTACTAATATGGCTATTCTAACAGAAGAGGTAGGTGAGTTGGCGCGAATAATTGCCAGGCGATATGGGGAGCAGTCTGAAAAGGAATCGGACAAGGATAAAGACCTTGGTGATGAGATGGCCGATGTGCTATGGGTTTTAATGTGTTTAGCGAATCAGACTGGTGTTGATTTAACAACAGCGCTTAAAAAAAATATTGAAAAGAAAACGCAGCGGGATAAAGACAGACACACCAACAATCAAAAACTACGATGATGGATGCAGCTTTTAATTTATCTCTATTTCGATCTTAATTATTTCTTTTTAAAACCATTCCGCTTAATGCATCCATCGTGATTTTATCTGATTGTACAAGTTGATTGGTGAGTAAATCTGTGTATGTACCTGGTTTAAGAATACTGAGCTCATGCGCTGTGTTATCGGTATTCAGGAGCACAAAAATCTCTTCTGTGTCAGTGAAACGTTTGTAGACGAGCGTCTTACCCTCGGCCAAGAGAAATTCAATTTCTCCTGCGGTGAGTACGGAGTTATTCTTTCTTAGCGAAATTAGTTTTTTATAAAAATCAAAATGCTCTTGGTTGAATTGAACGCTATCTTTTTCATCTGAGCTATCTGGCTGGAAATTATTTCTGCGCTCTGGCTTAAATGTAAATTCTTTCCACATTAGAGGTTTTCTCGGGTGGGGATCATCGCCACCCCACATACCCATTTCTTCTCCGTTCCAAATGTGGGGCGCACCAATAGATGTGTAAGCGTGAATCAGGTATAGCCTCAATCGCGCATAAGTCTCCTTATCGGGTTTTCCTGTTTTGTAATTTGGATCATCGTGCGGAGAGGCACGGAACTTATATTTATTTCCATTATAGAAATCGGATAATAAGCGTGGCGCATCATGACTTGAGGCTACGTTCATCATCGCATATAGATTGGGCTTGTTCAATCTATTCCATTGAAACTCGAGACTGTCTTTAAATTGTTTGGCATCTATTGGATAGTCAGTTTTAGCAAAGAAGTAACGCGCAGGACGATAAACCTGGTAGAACATCACCGCATCAAAAACATCACCTTGGGTGTAAGGGGCAGGATCCATTAATTGATCTGGCCATTTTTGAAACCATATCTCACCAACCAAATAGGCATTTGGCTGAATAACTCTGACAAGTTTTCTATAATCTCGCCAGAATCCTAAACCCACGTGGTCTGCAACGTCCAAACGGAATCCATCAATGCCTTTGCTTGTATCGCCATCAGGGGAAAGCCAGCGTTTTGTTACTGCCAGGATGTGATCTTTTGCACCCTGATTGATGTTGCCTTCATAGGGATTTCCAATTATTCGCTCTGTAGTTATGTTTACTTTTTTGATCTCAGGCAATGAGCTAATATTTAACCAACCTTCGTATTTAAATTCGTTTTCAGGTGTTGCGGGATTATCAAAAGCGGTGATGTTATACCAATCTTTAAACTGAGATTTTTCCTGATTTTTCACAACGTCCTGCCATGCCCAGAAAGTAGTACCGGTATGATTCCACGAATAATCCATGACTACTCTGATATTGCGTTTGTGTGCTTCTTCAACAATTTGCAGAAAAAGTTTATCGGCTGCTGTCCATTGCCACGTAGCAGGATCATTAGGATTTTCTTTTGCAATAACGGCTTTGTCTCCTTCGGGATCTGGGCCAAAGTTTACATCAATGTGATGGTAATTTCGTGCATCGTATTTATGTAAAGATGAAGCATCATTCAGAGGATTAAAGAAGATGGCATTGATGCCCAGTTCTTGCAAATAATCTAGCTTTACTAATACGCCTTGTAAATCTCCACCATATCTTCTGTACTGAAGTTGTTCGTTGAAATTTTTACCGGGCTGTTTTGCCCAATCCTCCTGCGCATACCAGTCACTAGTCCAATCGCTGGTACGCCAACCTTCGGGTGGATAACTATTGAGATAGGGTGTGGCCATATCCACTGGTTTTTGATCATTGGTAGTGTCTCCATTATGAAAACGTTCAGCAAAAATCTGATACCAGACCGCATCTTTCGCCCAGGCTGGAGGCTGCGTAAAAGAGTCAGGCTCGGCAGGTGAACAAGATTTCAGTGTGACAAAAAGGAAAGACACGAATAAGTATTTTGATAATCGCATAGCAAAGTATTCAGAAGTGGATGATCTGATCAAGATTCTATAAAACTATATTCAAGAACCTGAATATAGGTATTTCTATGATTTCATTAACGACATAGTAATTAATCGCTAAACAGACTGATCAATACCGAATACTTTTATGGGAGATTTAACGCTGAAAAGGCTTTAGTAGTCCGTTTTGTAATATGGGAAGTACATTGTATTGATCAGGCGTAAGGCAGAAGGCAATATCCTTGTGTATGTTAAGCCTTGCCAGTCGCTTCACATGACTCGAGTTTTGCAAAAAGCCGACCATGTCATGTTTGGCCTGATTGTAAAGATGTTGTGCCATTAACGGAGTATCACAATCGGGTTCTATATTGTCTTTTAATAGTTCAACAAGCGCACCTGCAAAAAGTGTATCCTCCAGGTTTACTTTTCCTTTCCAGCCAGCACAAACAACTAAGACATTGTTTTCACTCCCACGTAAATAATTGGCAACAGTAGAGAGATTTAGAAATGAGCCGATAATGATTTCCTTAGCACCATCCGCTTTCGCAATGGCTTGTGTGCCATTTGTGGTGGTGAAGGCTATATTTTGTCCCTTAAGATTTTCATCCATGTATTCAAAGGGAGAATTACCTAAGTCAACACCTTCTACTTTTTTTCCATCGCGTTCACATGCTGTAAAATAGCCATGTGACTTCATTGCCAGACAATCATCCAGTTTGGCGAAAGGCTTAATGGTATTGATGCCATGGGCAAAAGCCGTAGTCATGCAAGAGGTGGCGCGTAAAATATCGACTACAACAACCGTTTTATCGCTTACTGTATAAAGATGCATGAGATCCGGACTCAGGCAAACGTCAATTGTCTTTATCATGATTTTTATGATTAATCTGATTTTACTGATGGAGTGAATTTCTTGTTATGCAATCTGTGGAATTCAAGGCTAGGTTTGCCAAAGTTGATAAGTAGGCCGACTTTCAAGTTGTAGGCCTCCAAGTAATTTAATGCTTGGTTCAGGTGAACTGGCTCAAGGTTAGTAACTGCTTTTAACTCAACACTTATTATATTTTCAACAAGGAAATCTACTCTTCTCGTTCCAATATGCTTTTGTTTATAGTGGACTTGCATTTCAAATTCTTGGGCAAATCCAATTTGCTGCATTTCAAAGTCATTTGCTAAAGCGCGTTGATAAAGTACTTCTTGAAACCCATTACCAAGTTCCTTATGTACCTCCATAGCACATCCAATGATCTTCCCTGTCAAATCAGAGTATTTATACTCGGACTTAATCATTATTCGTAAATCATGAAAATCACACCAGTCAAATAAATCAAAGTTTAGACAAGAGGAAGTTTTTGCACCTGTGCTTTTAACGCCTTTCCACGTACTTCTATAAATATATCTGTTCCCGGACTTGCGTTTTCTGTTGTTACATAACCCAAACCAATACCAATGCTTAGCATCGGTGATTGTGTACCAGAAGTAACTTTTCCTATAATATTTCCAGCAGCATCTTTAATGGGATAATCGTGGCGTGGAATACCCTTATCTATCATTTTAAAGCCAACCAGTTTACGTTTTACACCAGCTTCTTTTTGTTGCTTAATGGCGGCTGAGTTTGTAAAGTCTTTGGTGAATTTAGTAATCCAGCCAAGGCCTGCTTCAATAGGTGATGTCGTATCATCGATATCATTTCCGTACAAGCAGAAGCCCATTTCGAGACGTAGGGTATCTCTCGCACCAAGTCCAATGGGTTTGATATTGAATTCTGCACCGGCTTCAAATATTTTTTTCCAGATTAATTCTGCTGAGGATTTATGCACATACACTTCAAAGCCACCTGCACCTGTATAGCCTGTGTTGGATAGAATAACATCTTTTACGCCCGCTAATTCACCAATAGTAAAGTGATAGTATTTAATGGTACTTAAATCGGTGCTTGTTAATTTTTGTAGTGTAGCCACTCCTTTAGGACCTTGCACAGCAAATAGGCAGATGTCATCCGAGATGTTTTTCATCTCAGCGCCTTTTGTATTGAATTTACTTATCCAATTCCAGTCTTTATCAATATTGGAAGCGTTAACTACCAGTAGGTAATCGTTGTCTTTTATTTTATAAACGATCAAGTCATCGATGATGCCTCCTGTTTCGTTAGGAAGACAAGAATATTGCGCCTGACCATCAATAAGCTTTGAGGCATCATTGCTGGTTACACGCTGAATGAGATCCAATGCATTTGGGCCTTTTAGAGTGAACTCCCCCATGTGAGAGACATCAAAGACACCCACACTATTGCGTACAGCCATGTGTTCTTCAATATCAGAAGAATAACGCACAGGCATGTTGTAGCCCGCAAAAGGCACCATTTTGCCACCAAGTTGAGTGTGTAAATCGTTAAGGGGTATATTCTTAATTTCCATAGTCATTTAATAAGGTTGCAAAGGTAATGCAAACGAATGCAAACAAAAACAGCCCGAAAGGGCTGTTAAGTTATCATCGATTAATATTACTAATTTTTTTCAGCGGGCATTACTTCAAGAATATTCTCTTTAACTTTTTTTACCGTTTCTAACTGGTCTTCAAGGTATTCTTTTACAACTACGTCACCCAAACTGTCAGCTGGCGGGTTAAATTCTCTCATCCAAACCATCATACTTTTGCTGGCGGCTTCAATTTTACTGATCTTATCCTCCAATTCCTTACGCTTTTCTTCAGTAATGTTTGGCGTGTCCGCAATCTGCTTTTTTAACGCTTCTTTCGTTTTATAGAGGTCGTTCATTTTGGGCATTACCTCATCATGAATTTTCATTACCTCATCATAAAGTGCACCGTTTGCATCTGAGGAAACTTCAGTTTCATGATGATCATGTTCTGCCTTGTTATTACAACCCTGGTTTACAATTAAAACAGAGACTGCGAAGAAAAAAAACAAGTGTTTCATATGTCTATAGTTTTTGTTTAAGGTCTTATGGAATGGCTTACATGATGATTCAAAGTGCAAAGAATTGAAGTAGCCATTTCATATCGTTTTTCTTGTAAAGGTAAGGCTGCGGGCGGGGTATCGCAATTGATTTTAGTCAGACTAACGCTTATTAGTTAAAATATTTTTCAATGAGTGTTTGGAATTATTAATCGGATGGCGCTTATTGCGTGCATACTTATGAAAAACAATCGATTTTACTTTTATTACTTTTTTTATCGCTCCTCTTCGGGACTGATAGGGTAATATTTGTATAATCTTAAAGATACAATTAACAACTCAGGAAAAGTCCCGGCAAAACCGGGACTTTTTGTTTTTATATGATTTTGAGATGAAGCGAATTAAAGAAATAAGCGTTGCGATACAGGGAATTGCCACCTGCTTTCATGAGGTGGCTGCGCATACCTATTTTGGTAAAGGTATTAAGACAGTTGAGTGTCTATCCTTTCATGCCTTATGTGAAAGCTTGAAAAAGGAGGAGACGGATTTTGCTGTGATGGCCATTGAGAATTCGATCGCTGGCAGCATACTACCCAACTACTTTCTGCTCCAGGAATATCACTTTAGCATAGTGGGGGAGTTGTACGTGCCTATCCACATGCATTTGTTGGCATTACCAGGTGTTGAATTAACTGATCTGACATTGATTGAGTCGCACCCGATGGCGATCAGGCAATGCTCGGAATTCCTTCATAGCTTAAACAATGTAACAATTGTAGAGAGTGAAGATACAGCCTTATCCGCCAGACATGTAATGGAACTGCAACGCAAAAATGTTGCTGCCATTGCCAATGAATTTGCAGCTAAAAAATTTGGGCTTCAGATTTTGAAACGCAGAATAGAAACGCATAAGAAAAACTTCACGAGATTTCTCGTGCTTACACGCAAACAGCCAGTAGCAGAGTTGGGTAATAAGGCTTCACTTTATTTTGAGGTTTCTCATTCAATAGGAAGTTTGGCAGATATCTTAACAAATTTTAAAAAGAATCAACTCAACCTTACAAAGATACAATCGATTCCAATTATAGGCCGGCCACAAGAGTATTTATTTCATGTTGATGTGGAATGGAGAGACAGAAGTGGATTTGAAAAGAGTATCAAGCAGGTATCGAAACATGTGGGGAACCTGAATGTGTTGGGAGAGTACAAAAAAGGGAAGATTGAAATTAATTAATCATATGATTGCAAGCGCTAAACGAATTGAACAAGTTGAGGAGTACTATTTCAGCAAAAAACTCGCAGAAGTAAGAAGTTTGGATTCTGTGAATTTCCCGATTATCAATTTAGGTATTGGTAGTCCGGATATGCCTCCTGCACCAGCAGTGATTGCAGCCTTAACAAAGGCTGCGGAGAATGCTTCAAACCATGGTTATCAAAATTACAAGGGTGCGCCTGTTTTACGGCAGGCTATAGCTGCTTTTCACGAGCGTATGTATGGTGTTACCTTAAATGCAGAGACAGAGATATTGCCACTGATGGGTTCGAAGGAAGGAATAATGCATGTGAGTATGGCTTTTGTAAATGAGGGAGATGAAATATTGATCCCTAACCCCGGATACCCCACATATTCTTCAGTTTCAAAATTGGTTGGAGCAAAATTGGTAAGCTATGATTTAGATGAAGCCAATGACTGGCGAATCGATATCGGAACACTACGTCAGCGCGATTTATCTAAAGTAAAACTAATGTGGCTTAACTACCCACACATGCCTACCGGTACCAGGGCCATGCGTGAAGATATTATTGAGTTGGTCGCCTTAGCAAAGGAGAAAAATTTCTTATTGATAAATGATAACCCATACAGCTTAATACTGAATGATGAGCCCTTTAGCATTTTGTCTATGCCGGGTGCAGAAGAAGTTGTACTGGAGTTGAACTCAATTAGTAAATCGCATAATATGGCCGGTTGGCGCATAGGCTGGGTAGCAGGTAAACAAACTTATATCGATGCTGTACTTCGTGTTAAAAGCAATATGGACTCTGGCATGTTTTTGCCACTGCAATTAGCCGCTGCTGAAGCGCTACGCCTGGGAGATGATTGGTTTAAACAACTCAATGCAACCTACGCGAAACGTAAAGTGCTTGCAGAACAAATATTAAAGCAGCTTGGATGTGCATTCTCTTCAAATCAATCAGGATTGTTTGTTTGGGCAAAAGTGCCTAACACAGTTCATGGGGTAGAGGCATTTGTAGACAAGATACTTTATGAAGCCAAAGTATTTATTACACCTGGATTTATTTTTGGATCGAACGGTGAACGCTTCATTAGAATATCACTTTGTGCTACAGAGGAAAAATTGAAAGAAGCATTGACTAGGATTCAGCTTTTTCAGCAAGATAAATCAGTTGAGAAAGTTTTAACGGCAGTTATATGAGGACTACAATTATAGGGTTAGGATTAATAGGAGGATCTATTGCGATTGATCTTCGCAAAGCAGGAGTTGCATCGATGCTTTGCGGAGTAGATGCCAACCAAGCAAATGCTAACGAAGCATTGCGATTAAATTTGGTTGATAGGATAGGTCACCTGGAAGGAATGTTAGTGGACACCGATGTAGTGATACTGGCTATACCGGTGAATGTACTTACGCGATTGCTGCCTCGTGTATTAGATTTAATTTCAGATAAAACTATTGTAATTGATGCGGGATCAACTAAAGGAAGTATTTGCAAAGCAGTACAATCTCACAGCAGACGAAATCAGTTTGTAGCTGCCCATCCCATTGCTGGTACTGAAAACTCTGGACCTTCAGCAGCTTTCTCAGGCTTGTTTGAGGGTAAGACTAATATTATTTGCGAAGGGAATAAGTCTTCTGAGCAGGCCATGAATAAAGCCATGCAGGTATTTGATGCTTTAGGCATGAATACAATTTTTATGGAAGCAGATGAACATGATAAACATGTGGCTTATGTATCACACCTTTCGCACGTAAGCGCTTTTTTGTTAGGACACACAGTGCTGGACATTGAAAAGGACGAAAAGAATATTGCCATGCTGGCAGGTAGTGGTTTTGCCTCTACTGTTCGCTTGGCAAAGAGTTCTCCTGATATGTGGGCACCCATCTTTGAACAAAACATGGAATATTTAAGTCAGGCTTTGCAGGAATATATTATTCACTTGCAACGCTTTCAATATCATTTACTGAAAAGAGATTCAGTACAATTGCATAAAACCATGACTGAGGCAAATAACATCAGAAGAATTTTAGAAGGAATAGAAACAAAGAGCACAACTGTTAAACCAAAAAATACAATAACTGCTTAATCAGTATATTACTATGAAAAAGGAACTTCAACTCGAATCAATTAAGAAATGGTTGCCAGCACTAAGAAAAACATCAGAAGTCACTCAAAGCAATCATCCGATAATTATTTCAGGCCCTTGTAGTGCAGAAACAGAGAGCCAAACCATTACTACATGTAAACAACTGGCAGCTACTGGTAAAGTACATGCCTTGCGTGCAGGTATATGGAAGCCACGCACAAGGCCGGGGCAATTTGAAGGTGTTGGTGATATAGGCCTTGAATGGATGGTGAATGCCAGAAAAGAAACAGGTTTGCCCATAACAACAGAAGTGGCCACCGCAGCTCACGTGGAAGCCAGTTTGAAAGCGGGTGTTGATATACTTTGGATTGGTGCAAGAACTACAGTGAATCCTTTTTCAGTTCAGGAGATTGCCGACTCATTGAAAGGAGTAGATATTCCAGTGATGGTTAAAAATCCTGTTAACCCTGATTTGGAACTTTGGATTGGCGCAGTAGAGCGATTGAGCAAAGCGGGTATTACAAAAATGGCGGCTATTCATCGTGGGTTTTCATCTTTTGAAAAAGGTCCTTTTAGAAATGCACCTATGTGGGAGTTAGCCATCGATCTTAAAACCAGAATACCAGAGTTAGACATTATCTGCGATCCTAGTCATATTACCGGAGCCCGTGATTTGATTTCATTTGTATCGCAAAAGGCACTTGATTTAGATATGGTTGGCTTAATGATTGAGAGCCATATTACCCCTGACGCGGCCTGGAGTGATGCAAAACAACAAGTAACACCAACAGCATTAAGTAAAATACTGGATGCCTTGATTGTTAGAACAGCCTCTTCAGATAGTAAGTCGTTTAAAGATACATTGGTAGCCTTGCGTGAACAGATAGATCAACTTGACGATGACATCATGCACAAACTGTCTGCTCGTATGAAAATCTCTGAAAAAATTGGTCAATACAAGAAAGAGAACGGTGTGACTATTCTACAAGTAAATCGTTGGGAAGAAATTATCAATACCCGTGTAGCCATGGGCTTAGCGATGGGCATTAGTGAAGATTTTTCCAAAGAATTTTTGAAACTGGTACATCAGGAGTCAATCCAGATTCAGACTAACGTCATGAATGATGCACTTGATAAACATGCCAATGTTTAATATTCTTTTATGTAAGCGAGTGATTTATCGACTTTGAGCGTTGATTGTTCAGATTTAGCCACATACTAAAATACGTATCATAAGTTATTGACATTTTGCAAGGTATTTCATGCGTGTAGATAGCTGTAGTTAGCCTTTTGTTGACTATTTTTGATTACCTCTCCTTATAATGCTGCCGAATACCTATAATAAGGTATTTTAGTTTGACAGCGTTGTTAGCAATTTTGCAAATTATCTACTTATGCGTTGTTGGCTATTACTTATTTTTTGTTTTTCTATCAATACAACTCAGGCGCAGGACTGGAGAGACTTGTTCGCATCTGCTCAAGAGGCTTATGAAGCAGGGAACAGTGAAAAAGCAATTAAAATCGGAACAGATTGCTTAACGGCTTATAGAAATGAGGACGGTGCTACCTCAGAAAATTTTGCATCTATTTTAAGGTTGTTAGGTAATGCAAACTTCTCTATCGGAGAGTATGCAGACGGTCTTGTTTATATTCAGCAAGAACTTGTAATACGGGAATCGAAGCAAGACATTGATTACGCCAATGCATTAGACAATGCGGCACAATTTCAGAATGCATTGGGTGAGTATGGAAAAGCGACTGAGCTTTTACAAAAAGCCAGAGGCATACTTGAGCTTTTTCACAGAGCTGACGATACCCCACTATTACTGAACCAACTGGCCATTGCGTCAACACTTTACTTGTCGGGCAACAGTATGCCTGCCTACGAAACTTTTAAAACGGCCTTTTCTCAAGTAACCAATAAATCGATAAAGGCAGATGAGTTGTTAGTAAGCTTTTATTATTTTGGACTGGCAAGTCTTGAAAATAATTTTCTTAAAGATGCAGCTACATGTTTCAGTTGGCTCAAGGAATATTATGAGCTTAACAATGATATTGAAAATATTAATTACCACGAAGCACTCTACAATCTCGGTGACATTCGGTTAAGCCAATTACAATTAGCAGAAGCAGAGACGTTATTGGCAACTTCACAGAAGTTTTTCGAGTCAACGGCACAAACAGGTGAAGAGCTATACACAAAAATCATTAATGCAAGAGCCTTGTGTTTGCAGAAATTGGGAAGGCCAACAGAGGCAACAGCACTATTTGATATTTTAGAAAAAAGTGGTGGTGGACTCTCTTCCTCAATTGCGCTCTCGAATAAAGCAGCCATTGCACAACAAACGGGTAGGCTTGCAGAAGCTGAAAAATTGTACCGTGATGCCTTAAAGGCTTTTGCCCGTAGTACTGAAACAGAGTTACTCGCCTATGCAGAAACAGCACAAAACCTTTCTGTGTTACTTACAGAATTAGGAAGGTATGATGAGGCCATAGTTTTACTGGATGATGCCTTGGCATCGATGAAACAAGCAGGTAAAGAGAGCGGTACAAAAATTTCTTCCTTGTTTGCGAAAAAAGGTTTGGCTCTACTTAAAGCCGGCAAATACAAAGAGGCATTAAACAATTATTCTCAGGCAGTTGCACAATCTGGAAGACAATCAGACGAATGGATTATTGCCAGTAACGGTATTGCAGTTATTTATCAACAAACAGGAGATTTTACTAAGGCTGATTCAGTGGTGCAGGAGATTTTTGCTTCCTATGATCAGGGTATAAAAGAAGACATGATTTTTGCATCTGTCTTGAATAACTATGCTGCGCTAAAACAAGTAGAGGGGCAGTTGCTAACTTCCAGAGATCTTCTGCAACAGGCAGCTGTAATAACCAGAAAAAATGCTGGAGCGTTAAACTTATCATATGCTACAGCACTTGAAAATCTGGCTTATGTAAATCTTCAAATGGGTGATTTACGATCCGCAAAATTGGCCATAGATTCAGTGTTGATTATTTCCAATGCTATTCTGGGAGATAAGTCAGAAGAATATGCATCAGCACTGATTAATTTAGGCAGGTATTATCAATATGCAGGTGAATTCTCAAATGCAGAACCTCAATTTAAAAAGGCGATAGCGATTTTAGAACAGTCCAGTACAGGTACGCAGTCTGAGAAGATAAGGGCCACCAACGGACTGGCTACCTTCTACCTTACCATGGGTAATTATGATGAAGCCGAGCCTTTATATATTAAGTCTCGAAAACTTATTGAATCGCAGTTCAGAGGAGATCATCCGGAGTACTCAACCACACTTCAAAACCTTGCAACCCTCTATCAGTTGCAGGATAAGTTTGCAGAAGCAGAATTATTGCTGAAACAATCGCTTGAAATAGATAAAAAAACATTTGGAGAACAACATCCCCAATATGCGATTAGTTTACAGAATCTGGCAACGGTTTATCAAAAGCAAGGACAGTTTGATAAAGCACGACCCTTACTGGAGGAAGTATTAAAGATAACAGAAGCGTCAGTAGGAAAAGATCACCCCTCATACTCGATTACACTGAGTAACCTTGCTTCTTTATATCAAGACACAAATCAGCCGGAAAAAGCAGAAACAGCCTGGCGAGAAAGTGTTGCTATAAGAAAAAGAGTGTTAGGAGAAGATCATCCTGACTATGCCCGATCGCTTTATGGTTTAGCTACCATCGCTTTTGCAAAGGGTGAATATGCTGAAGCTAAAACATTGTATGAAAATGTAGTGGCAAAATATCTGGAACAAATTCGGGAGAATTTTCCATCGATGAGCGAAAAAGAGAAGGGAGCCTTCTATGCCAAAATCAAACCTGTTTTTGACACTTATCAGGATTTCTGTGTTCAATACTATTCACGCAATAGACAAAATCCAGGAGCAGCAATGGTTCTTAAAGAATTGTACGATATTCAGCTGGCTACAAAAGCTATTTTGTTAAATGCAACCAATAAAGTAAGGTCGCGAATTTTAACCAGCGGAGATGCTGCTCTGGTTTTATCTTTTGAAGAATGGATTAAGATAAAAGAAGAGGTGGTTAGGTATTACACACTTTCTGAAGAGGAGAGGAAATCTCAGAATATTGACATTGCTGCTCTGCAACAAAAAGCAAATGATCTTGAAAAAGTTCTTTCATCGAAATCAGAATTATTCAAATCGCAGTTTGACCAGGCCGTTATTAAAACAGAACAGGTAGCATCAGCTTTACAAGCTGATGAAGCTGCCGTTGAAATCATCAGACTAAAACGCAAGTTTGAAAGAGATTCAATTTACTACATAGGTTTGGTGCTAAAGCCAAATGAGGTCATACCATCGCTCGTTGTGTGGTCATATGGTGTTAAATTAGAAACAAGACTTTATCGATATCATAGAAACACCATCAAATTCAAAATAGCGGATACACTTTCTTACAAACATTTTTGGCAGCCATTAGAAAACGAATTGCAAGGTGCAAGACATGTATACATCAGTAGTGATGGTATTTTTAATAAGATTAACCTGAACACATTACAAAATGTAAAAACAGCATCTTGGGTGTTAGACAATTATTCTATTGGTCTGGTAAGCAACACAAGTGAAGTATTTACTCAGCAGCTTAGTCAGCCGAGCAATTCAAAAGGAGCTTTTCTATTTGGGGCGGTAGACTTTAATAATGGGGGCGTTGTTGCCAGCGGCACTACACGTTCGCTTGCCCGCACCTATGGTTTTACAGATAATGAAATTCCTAACCTACCCGCTACTGAAAAAGAAGTTGATGAGATTAATACACTATTAGCTAAGCAGCAATGGGAGGCCAGAAGCTTTAAAGTAAAAGAGGCCAGTGAAGAAAATCTCAAGGGACTTGATAATCCCAAACTCATACACATTGCTACGCACGGATATTTCATGAGCGACATTGACATGGACGACAGAGAAAGTGATGAAGTCACATTTTTTAATAATCCGTTACTTAGATCAGGTATTTTAATGGCGGGCGCAGCGCAACGCAGGCAGTCAGTAAGTATAGAAAGCGGAGAAGATGGCGCTTTGTCAGCGTATGAAGCCATGAATTTGTATTTAGACAATACAGATCTGGTGGTGCTTTCTGCTTGCGAAACCGGTTTAGGAGAAGTAAGAAATGGCGAGGGGGTTTATGGTTTGCAGCGATCATTTCTGGTTGCCGGTTCCAAAGCAGTAATGATGAGCTTATGGCAAGTAGATGACCAAGCAACGCAGGAGCTAATGGTAAAGTTTTATACACTGTGGCTGAATACAGGCAATCAACAAGAAGCTTTCAGGCAGGCGCAGATTGCCATGAAAGCAAAATTTAATGACCCTTATTTTTGGGGAGCATTTATCATGATCGGTAAGTAAGTGAATGTATGAATAAACGGATACTTTTGATTTTATTTTTCCAGGTAGTGTCCAGCTACTTGTTTGCACAAAACACTAATCCACCAGCAACAGCTCCGGTAGACTCCTCTTTAGTTTATGCCAATACCAAGAAGCCTGCCATCAGTCAACCGACTGTGCGCGAGTTTGCGCCCTCCATTACGGCTGACGGTAAGAAGATATTTTTTGAGGCAAATGTGCAGGGGAGTAAATATCGTCTTTACGAATCGTATCGTTTACCTGATGGAACATGGGGTGGTGCTGTTGATGTAAAAGATATTAACTCCAAAGTTGATTCAACAGATTTGATTGGTGGCCCCAGCATCAGTTTTGATGGTAACGTTTTATACTTTTTCAGATCAGTAGGCTTTACAGGAAATCACGATATCTTCTATTCTGTTCGTCAAAAAGAGGGATGGACAGAGCCGGTTACGATTGGGCTACCCATTAATACAGAAGGTTACGAAGCCTTTCCTTCCATCAGTGCAGATGGTTCAACTATTTATTTTGTAAGGGAGAACAAAACAGGGCCCACAAGTAAAGAGTTGCGTAGGCAGAATGATATGTTCTGTACTTCCATTTTTCGCTCAACTAAAAATGCAGATGGTACTTGGGGCAAACCAGAGCGTTTACCTTCCCCAATAAATCAGGATTGTGAAAAGGCACCACGTATTATGGCTGATGGGAAAACTCTCATCTTTTCTTCAAACCGACCTGGAGGTAAAGGTGACTTTGATTTATACCAATCACAGTTAACTAACCTGGGCACATGGAGTATGCCTGTGCCGCTCAATTTTGTGAATACCGAACAAAGCGATCAGCTTCCATGCATTTCTGCTCAAGGCGATAAAATGTTTTATACTTATAGTGATCAGGATATTTACTCGGTAAATATTCCATTTCAGCTTAGGCAATTCATGAACAATATTGTTCAGGGAAGTGTATTGGATATGGATAGCAAAGCCGGTATTGGCGTTGATATTGTGATTACCGATGCACTTACATCAGAAGTGGTGTCCACGCTGAAGAACAATGAAGAAGATGGCCGATATACAATAGTACTACCGGTAGGCAGAAGCTTTAATATTGAGTTTAAGAAAAATGGTTATTCGAGCTACCTTCATTCACTTGATCTTAGAGCAGAAAAAAAGTATAAAGAAATAAGTCTTGATATTGAGCTTTTTAAAAGTGTGAAACTGGCGCTTCATGTTAATGATAAAGAGATATTTGAACCCATTGGTGCAGAGATCAAGATTAGGCGTAAAGGAGAAACTAGTTTTTTAAGTGACACATATAATGATTCTAAAAGCGGAATTTTGAATGCAGAGCTTCCCATAGGTTATTCTTATGAATTAATTATTTCATCCAAAGATTTCAAAGGAGCCATTCTTGATTTTGATACCAAAGGATTGGTTATCTACAGAAACTTTGAAAAGTATATTGAGCTAATTCCAGAAAAGAAAGAAGTGCAGATTAATGTGGCAGACATTTCCAATAACTCAAAAGTAAAATCTAAGGTAATCCTACGGAATAAAAACCGTGATGAGGTGATTGAGGTTTCAGGAAATCAAATGGTTTCACTGCGTGCTGGTGACCGTTACGAGGTTGAAGTTACTAGTGATGCTGGCTATGCTTTTGAATCTGGTACTTTAGATATGGCCGTTGGTGGAGCAAAAGGACTTGAATTTAAGTTGCAGAAACTGGAGGCGGAAGCAAAGCTGACTTTAAAAGATATTAATTTTGAATCGAATTCAGCGCAACTTTCTGACGTATCCTATACTGAGTTGAATCGCGTAGTAAAACTCCTCAATGAAAATCCTACGCTTAGGGTGGAGGTATCAGCGCATACAGATGACGTTGGTTCTGATGTTTATAACCTTGTGTTATCAAAAAAGAGAGCGCAAAGTGTAGCAGACTATTTGTTGCAAAATAAAATTGCTCCTGACCGCTACACCAATCAGGGTTATGGTGAAAAGTTGCCCAAAGTGCCGAATAACTCTGATGAGAATAAAGCCATGAATAGACGTGTTGAGTTAAAGATTATTAGCATTTAAAAAATGAAGAAGATATTTGTAATTGTATTGTTGTTTGCTAGTCTTGCCGCAAACGCTCAGCGCGTTAAATATAAAGACTTGTTTCCAACCTTAACCGACATGTCTGCTTCGGAACAACTCTCGGCATTAAGAGATTTTATCGGTTATGAGTTAGATCACCCTAATGCTAATTTCAGATTAGCTTTGTTGCATGAACGAAACTATAGACAGGCTAATCCATTAACACAATACGAAAGCGTAATGGCTCATGCAGCTGAGACAGGAAATCGTTACCTGAAATCAAAGCAATTAGTAACAGAACAGCAGGTAAGAAGTGATAATGAATATTACGCACCGATCTTCGGCCAATTTGATTCCAAAGGAAAATTATATGCACCCTTTCCTTTTGTGCAAGGTAAAATACAGCGTGGCTACGATTCTGCAATGCTAATTCAGCAAAAACTCCCGGCTATTTATAAATCATTCACTAAAAGTGTAAATCAGTACGATAAGGCGGTTAAGCTTTTTGCCCAAATCAGTACTACTTACAAAAGTGAGGAGGATATTTATATGTTTTATTCTGTTGCTTTTGAAAAGCAAATGGATGAATTGATCAGCTATTACGACTCATCACTTTTTTATTTTAACAATTATCTATCCTTAACAAAGGATTATCCACTGCCTGATTATAAACAGCAACTTATTGTTAATGAGATTAAAACCTATCGCCTGGATGGATTGATTAATCGAATGACTTTTCTGGAGGACAAAGTTTTATTCTGGAATTACAAGCAATGGGTTGAAAGAATAAAAGTGAATTATAAATCTGAAATTCTAACAATGCAAGAGCAACTTTCTACCAATGAAAAGAAGATCACAGAAGTTTTGAATATACTAAAAACTAGTAGCAGTGCTGATCTTGTTCGAATTGACAAAGAACTTATCTACAAACTAAATAACTACGACAAAAACTCTTTGGCTTTGGCACTTCTTCGTTATAAATCCTTTAAACAAGAGTGGATGTTGAAGGAGAAATTACAGGCAAGCGACACCTTACTTAATCAGAGGTTGGAACTTTACAGTACGTTAATTCAACAAAATAGGATTGCAGATAGTCTGTATCAGGATTTACAGACGAGTATCACAAACGATAACATCATTAAACATCAACAATATCTTAAAACCTTTTACGGAGGGAAAAGTGGATTGGATAAATTTACACAAGAGGAGAATTCGTTGATTAAAAAATCACTCACTGATTATCATTCAAATCTAAAAGTCGGATTGCTGACATCGTTGCAACGTCAGGAGGTAGTGATCAACAAGTCTCTTAAGTTTGGTAGTGCATCTATTCCTCTATTTACCTCGGATAGTATTCCTGGTAGTTTAGATAATAGTACCTGGATAACGCAAAAGAAATTGATAAGTCCGGATGGCAGCACCTATTTATTAGGAGTGGGCAAACCTGATAAAAAGAATAATAACTTGGTTTCATTCATTGCCAGGGTTAACCCTGATGGCAAAGCAGGTTGGATGCAAAACTACTCTTTCTCTATTGATAGCGCAGTGGTTGATGCTAATAACAGTATACAATCCGCTATACTTACACAAGAAGGTTGCGCTTTTGTTGTTACGTCAACACACATTACAAGACCTGAGAGCATTAACACTTTTGTGTACATCACTGAGAAGAAAGAAGAGAAACTTAAGAAGAAGTTAAAGGAAGTGACTGTTCTACGTGACCTTTTATATGTAGAAGAGACGAATACTTTTGTATTGACGTTTAAAGGAAATTCTTTAATTCAAAGTTTCACTGAAGAGGAGACACTTTCTGTACAATGCATTAATGTATTAGGTGATTTAGTCTGGAGACGTGATATTTCATTTGCAGGAACATTGCAAAAGGTTGTTCGTGTTCGAGATGGCTTTGTGCTGGCAGGTAATTTCACCTTGCTGCGTGATAGTAAGGGAAAGGAAATCAGAACCAGAATTGCAACAGGACAAACAAATCCTTACTTAATTAAGCTATCAGCCAGGGGAGATGTTCAGAGAATTTTACCACTAGTGAGTGATAAATCAATTTATCTTGATCAATTGGTTAAAGTGAATGATGGATCACTTAATGTATTAGCCTACGAAAGCACGTTCTCTGATTTGAAGAAGGAATCTTTAAATCCTGAAACATTGAAGCATGTCATGGTAAACTATGAGTTGCGTGTTATTCTTTCTTCGTTGTAATACAATCCTGAAGTACTAATTCTACCTGCTTTACATCAATTAGTCCGTGATCATTAGACCACGTGTTATAAATGTATGTGCTTATTTCGGCAATTTCTAAAGGTGTAAGGGTTTCCACACCTGGCATACGTTGGTTATATAACTTACCATTCACCAGCAGTTCACCATCTTTTCCGTGTTTAATCAGACAAATGACTTCTTCAACATTGTTTGTCATGTAATTGGAGCTGTCTATGGGAGGATATACTCTGCCTAACCCCTTGCCATTAAATTGATGACAATTGCTGCAATGGGCTTTATATAATTTTTCGCCCTGAATATAATATTGTTGAAATTTTGGTGAAGCGTTACTGGTATTGCTGCTATTTGGTGGAGAACAACTTACAATACATGCAACTAATCCTATACCTATAAGACTTGCCACTAAGTTGGTGAGAAGGAATTTATTTTTCCTGTGATGCATATTCACGTTGTAACTTTCTTACATCTCTGATAAGCTTATTTACACTTTCTTCTACTGTGCCATCGTAGTTGCCCCTTATGCGTTGTTGTTTATCAATAAGTAAGAAAGCACCGCTATGAATAAAACCATCAGGCTCGCTGCTATCTTCCATCGCTGTTGCAAAATAGCTGGTTTGGGCAATCTTATAAATAGAGTCTTGCACACCGGTTACAAAATGCCATTTATTGCTACTCACACCCAGCCGTTCAGCGAAATCATGTAGCAAGGCAACTGTATCATATTCCGGATCAATGGTATGGGAAAGAATGAGCACATCAGCATCATTCTTCAATGAATCGTACACACGGAGCATTTGGGTTTTCATAATCGGACAAATGGTGCGACAAGAGGTAAAGAAAAAATCAGCGATATAAATTTTACCTTTAAAGGTGTCGTTGTTGACAAGGGCGCTATCCTGGTCTACAAATTGAAATGGTGCGATAGTGTGAAATAGCGTGTCTCCATTAATAACTTCCCGCTCACCGTAAATGGGCAAAGGCTTTTCGATAGGTTTGTTGCATGCTGCAAATAATACAGAGATGATAAGTAATGAAAAACTGATTCTTGTGATTTGCTTGTTGTGTAACATATTAGTTCCTGTATTTTTTATAAATATTCATGCCGGCAACAATCATTAAAGTGATAACGATTAATCCGGCAAGTCCCCATACCATGCTTAGGGCACTTTTTAAAACAATAAGAAAAACAATGCTGATCAGAAAAAGAGTGGCTACTTCGTTCCAAAAACGTAGTTGATTGGAGCTATAAAGTGTATTGCCTTTTTTTAATTGATTGAAAATGATTTGTAAAGAATAGTGATACAAGTAAAGTAGAAAAACCAGCGTCAATTTAAGATGCATGAAACCCAGTTTCAGCCAATCCGGTTGATTGATTAGCATAGCGGTACCCATGATCAACGTGATAATAGCAGACGGCCAGGCAATACCGAACCATAAGCGAGAGGCCATTAGGGTGAAGTTTTTCAATAAAATACTTTTCTCAGGCTCTGTTTTATCGAAAGCCTCGCGCATATAAATAAGTAAACGCGGCATGTAGAATAAACCTGCAAACCACGTTACAATGAAAATAATGTGAATAGCTTTTAAATAAAAGAAAGTCATGTTTCTAGTGTAATCAAATCACCTTCTCGCACAACAGTATGATTCAGTGCGAGCAGGTTTTGTCCAAAGTAAATTTTATTGTCTTTTTTTCTATAAGTAGAAAGCGTTCGTAAGGGCTCATCACTTTTTTGTGCGGTATTCTGATCAACAGTAATCAAAACACAACGGCTGCATGGTTTTACACCAACAAAGCGATTAGCACCAATGCTGAATTCTTTCCAGGCATCTTCTTCAAATGGATTGCCACCAGTGAAAACAAAATTTGGCCTGAACCTGTTCATTGACACTACCTTCTCCAGTCTACTATTTAAATCATCTAATGATGCTTGACCGATAATGAGGAAAGGATAACCATCCGCCAGGCTAACATTTTCAGTTGTAGCATATCTACGATCCACTGCTCGATTGTTTTCTTCAGGAAAGTAAACAAGCTTACACTTAATGCCGAGTAAAGCACTAAACCACTGACTACTGGTTTCACTAACTTCATATGCAAGTACAGTATCATCCCAGATGGTTACTGGTTGAGATTGCTGAATTAGTTGAGGGTGCAACGATACGCTATGCGATTGCTGTATTTGAGTGTGAGTAATAGTTAATGTATCACCTTCAATGCTTACTTTAAACAAAGCCATTATCGGATGAACCCTTTGGGTAAGAAATTTTCCTGCCTCATCGACCAGCATCCAGCGCCTGTCATACTGAAGTCCCTTTTCAAAAACATTTGCCTGCTTAAAACGTATGCCCCCCAGCGATTTTATGGGGTAAATCCATATTTCTGTAAGCCTTAACGCCTGCATGAAACTTTTCTTTTAAATTTAGTGCTAACATACGCAAAACCACCTTGCAGATGGCAAACACACAAGCGCTTTGGTATTTCGAGAGTGTAAATCTTTACAATATTCTTTGTCCGCACAAGACAAAGGACATGGATAAGAAGCATGAGTTTCGTGCATTTAAGCGCGACCAGATTATTTACAGACCTGAAGAACCCTCGCAATACATTTATATGGTGGCAGAAGGGAGAGTTAAAATAGGGCACTACCTTGATGATGGAAAAGAAGTAGTTAAAGCTATTTTAACCAAGGGCGAAATATTTGGTGAACTGGCGCTGGCGGGTGAAGAGAAACGGACAGATTTTGCACAGGCCATGGATGGCGAAACCACCATTTGCCCCATGAGTATAGACGATTTAAAGGCGTTAATGTGGGAGGACAAAGAACTGAGTTTCCGCTTACTGAAACTTGTGGGCTTACGCCTTATGCGTATGGAACGCAAGTTAGAATTGCTGGTTTTTAAAGATGCCCGTACCCGTATTGTTGAGTTTTTACGTGATGCCGCTTCTTGGAAGGGGAAAAAAGTAGGTTTTGAGACGATGATCCCTACAAAACTGACCCATAAAGACATTGCTGCCCTTACTGGTACGTCTCGGCAGACGGTAACAACTATTCTGAATGAGTTAAAAGAAAAGAATCTGATTTACTTCGATCGGAAGAAAATATTGATCCGCGACCTGGAGAAACTTGCATAAACAGAATTTTCTGCTGATTTTTATAGTCTATTAAGTCTATAGGAATTAAATATTATTATATGTCATTACGATTAGGAGATGTTGCCCCCGATTTTACAGCTGAAACAACGGAAGGTGTAATTAATTTTCATGCGTGGTTAGGCAATAGCTGGGGGATCTTATTTTCTCACCCTGCCGATTTTACACCAGTGTGTACTACTGAATTAGGTGCCATGGCCAAGCTGAAGCCACAGTTCGACAAACGCAACGTAAAGGTGTTGGCTTTAAGTGCCGATCCATTGGAGTCGCACAACAAATGGATAAACGATATTAATGAAACGCAACACACAACGGTTAACTATCCGTTAATTGCCGACCCTGAATTTAAGGTGGCGAATTTGTATGGTATGGTACATCCTAATGTAACAGACAAGTTTACGGTGCGTTCCGTTTTTGTTATTGGCCCTGATAAGAAAGTAAAGCTGACACTTACTTATCCTGCAGCCACTGGCAGAAATTTTGATGAAATTCTTCGTGTGGTAGAAAGTCTGCAACTCACTGCCGACTACAGCGTAGCAACACCCGCTAACTGGCAACATGGCGAAGACGTAATCATAACGACTGCCGTAAAAGACGAAGATATTCCGGCACGTTTCCCTAAAGGAGCTACACACATTAAACCGTATCTGAGAGTAACCCCTCAGCCCAACCTTAACTGATTGAATTCGATATAGGCATCTCAAAAATAAAAGAACCCGTCATTGCGAGCCTTGTGAATAGGGTTTGTGTCGGGATGGGCGAAGCAATCTGGCTGGTGGTTTTAAATGCCCATCAATAGATTGCTTCCTTACTACAGCACACATTCAACGCTTCGTTCATCGCATGACGCGATTATAAGGTTCGAAGTATTATTGATATGATTTTTAGTTTGTTTTAAGCAGAGCATGCACCTCCAAAGGGTGCATGACTCATTTTCGGCTTAACCTGTTTTTTTAACACTTCAATTTCCTAACACCACATTTCGCTTTTTTTACCCTAACTGCTCTCTGTGCAGGCACGTACATTCGTATCGAAATCAATATTAAAGCCTGTGCGAACCCTCATTTATCGTTTCGGAAATAAAATACCACGTAACTTTTTAGAAAATGCCTGGAGCTTGCTGGTGGCACTATTAGCCATTCTACTATCGCTGTTATTGGGTTCATGCCAATCGGGTGACACCTATGTGAAACCTGAAACTAAACCACTACTGGAAGCCGTGTATGCATCCGGATTTCTAAAGGCAAGTGATGAGTACGCTGTACTGGCAGAAGGTGAGGGACGCATACAGGAAAAGCTATTAAATGATGGTGCCTTACTGAAAAAGGGGGATGCCATTTATATTTTAAGTGCTGATCAGCCTGATGCACGTTACCAGATTGCCCGACAGAATTTCGAACTCGCTAAAAAGAATGCAGCACCTGATTCTCCGATATTAGCTGAATTGCATTTTTCTTTAAACAGTCTTTCTACCAAGAAGAAATTTGATTCCATCAACTTCGTTCGCTTTCAAAACCTGATGAATCAAAACGCAACTACCCGCGTGGAGTATGACAGGGTTAAGCTTACGTACGAGAATTCAATCAATGAATACAATGCAGCCAAAAACCGCTTTAATAAAACAAAAAGTGATTTGACGCTGGCTTTCGAAAATGCCAGACAACAATTATTAATCGCTGGTGATGATAGCGGAAGACAGGTAGTGCGCAGCTTAATGGATGGTCGTTTATTATCTACTAAAAAAGAAGTAGGTGAGGTTGTACGTAGAGGTGAACAGCTGGCATTAATAGGCAAGTCTGATAGTTATTATTTACAGTTAAGTGTTGATGAGCAAGATATTCGCAAGCTACAATTTGGACAAAAAGTGTTATTCAAAGCAGATGCTTTTACAGATTCAGTTTTTGAAGGCGTGGTTTCTAAGATTTATACTTTAGTAGATACACGTCAGCAATCCTTACGGGTAGATGTAAACATACCCACTACTTTTCCAGCCTCTTTTTCTGGTTTGGCTGTGGAGGCAAACATTATTGTTAGAGAAAAGAAAGATGCCTTGGTGTTACCCAAAAATCTAGTGCAGGGAGATTCCGTCTGGATTGAAAGAGAAGGTAAGCCAATGAAAATACAAATTACCAAAGGTATCGAGACAATGGATGAAGTAGAGATACTCAATGGTCTTGATAGTAGCAGTCGTGTTTTAATAGTTAAGTAAAATGACATCCTTAAAACTATCGGTACAGATTGCCTGGGTACATTTGGTGACTAAACCCAAACAGACGCTGATTGCCATGTTGGGGGTAACCTTTGGTATAGGTATGTTCATTGCCATGGTGAGTATGATGACGGGGCTTAACGATTTAACAGAATCACTGGCTATGACTTCTTCGCCTGACATACGCATATACCACGATGTAACTACTGAAAGAAAATCCATAGCAGAAGAATTAAATCTAAATGGCATAACTAAAGTACATCACCAGAAACCAAAGAATGAATCGCTGAAAGTACGGGGGGCGGTGAAAATTGCTGAGCAGATTCGTAAACATCCTTTGGTAAAGGGAGCTTCTGTTCTGCTGAATTCGCAAGTATTTTATAACTACGGCCCTGTTCAACTAAACGGAACAATTGCAGGTGTTGATATTTTGGAAGAAGACAAGCTTTTCGATTTGAAAAGCAAAATGAAGGAGGGGCAAATTGAAAACCTGATTACCAACCAGGATGGAATTTTGATGGGTACAGGGCTTGCCAAAAAATTAAGCGTACGAACAGGCGATCGTGTCGTCATCACTACACCACAAGGTTTTACTAAAACATTAAAGATAGTAGGGCTTTTTCAAATGGGTATTGGCGCAGTTGATAACGTGAAGAGCTATGCGAATCTGGGTATGGTGCAAACTATTTTAGAAAAAGAGAAAAGTTACATAACGGATGTTAACGTTAAACTCTATGACTTTAAGCAGGCAAAAGCAGTAGCGCCAGAATTTCAGCAGGCCTTTGGGTATAAATCTGAAGATTGGGAAACTGCGAATGCCACCATGTTACTTGGCGTGATTATCAGAAATATACTCACCTATTCAGTAGCCATTACGTTGTTGATTGTGGCCGGCTTTGGTATTTACAATATTCTCAGCATCACTATTCACAATAAGATGAAAGACATTGCTATTCTAAAAGCCATGGGTTTTGCCGGTAAGGATGTAAAACAAATATTTATGGTGCAATCGTTGGTGATTGGTTTTTTTGGTAGTCTTTTGGGGTTATTGATCGGCTTTGTGCTATCGCTACTTATTTCAAGAGCACCTTTTGATGGTGGTGATTTTTTAAGCATAGAATATCTTCCTGTTAACTTCAGCTCAACTTATTATATGATCGGAATTGTATTTGGAATTGTAACTACGGCATTAGCGGGTTATTTACCATCGCGTAAAGCAGCCAACATAGATCCTATCGAAATTTTAAGAGGTTAGAAAATCTTTTCAACATGGCAGTCTTAAAGGCACATAAAATAAGTAAGTACTTCTATGAACCAGAAAAATTTCAGGTTCTAAAAGAAGTTGACTTAAGTGTAGATAAAGGTCAGTTCCTGGCCTTGGTAGGGAAATCAGGTTGTGGTAAGTCAACACTTATGTATGTGTTGTCGACTATGGATACGCAGTACAATGGGGAACTTGAAATAGCAGGGACCCGACTTACCGATAAGCACCAGAATTTTCTGGCGGGATTCAGGAATAAACACATAGGTTTTGTGTTTCAGTTCCATTATTTATTGCCTGAGTTTACCGTATTGCAAAATGTTATGTTGCCTGCTTTAAAGTTGGGTTCAAAAAGCAAGGAAGAAATAGAGGCAAAGGCTCTTGAAAAACTGAATATATTAGGCATGCAGGAGCATGCCAGAAAGATGTCATCTAAACTTTCGGGCGGACAACAACAAAGGGTAGCCATTGCGAGGGCGCTGATCAACGATCCGGATATTATTATGGGAGATGAACCCACTGGAAATCTGGACACCTATAATAGTGACCTGGTTTTTGACATTTTTAGCGAATTAACCCATACTTATAAGCAAACTATAATTGCTGTAACACATGATGAAAGCTTTGCCAAGCGTTCTGACAGGGTGGTGGAAATGAGTGATGGAAAAATTATCCATGGATAAGAAAGATTTTATACACTAAACCGTAGTGGTATTCGACCGTATAAGTGTCATAATACAAATTAGTGCATATGGAGAACAACATTAACATCAAAAACAGCATGCATCCATATCTTTTGCAGTTTAACTACGCACTTACCAACTTTTCTAAATTTTTAGAAGAGGAAGGCAAAGAGAAGCGTAAGCGCAGGTGGCATCATGTTGGTAGAAAAACAGCATGAATCAAATAGTAATATGAATCATCGACAAAGTGTTGCCATTATTGGTGCAGGTATTGGCGGACTAACCTTAGCCGTAGCCTTACACCGAAAAGGTATTAATGCAATCGTTTACGAAAACGCCTCAGAAATGAAATTTCTGGGTGCCGGATTGGCTTTAGCAGGAAATGCCATTCAATCTTTTAGAGCAATCGGATTGCAGGATGAAGTACTGGCAGCTGGTAAAATTTTAAAAAAGCTTTCTATCAAAGATCATCAGGGTCGCGTCATTACTACTGCGGATTCTGAATACATAAGTGCTAAGCTTAATATTGTTAATAATTTTGCGGTACACAGAGCTGATTTGCATGAAGTGCTACTCCAACAACTGCCTCAGGAAAAATTGGTATTAGGCAAGCGTGCCATTGATTTTCAACAACACAACGATAGTGTACTGGTAAATTTTGCGGATGGTACTTCTGTGGAGGCGGATTATATAATTGCTTCAGATGGTATACATTCTGTCTTTAGAAAAAAACTAGTGCAGAACAGCGAACCTCGCTATGCGGGTTATACGGCCTGGCGTGCAGTGATTGATCAATCAGAGACAGCACTCAACTTAGATGAAACTTCAGAAAGCTGGGGCAAAGGGAAGCGTTTCGGTATTGTACCACTTAGCAATAATAGAATTTACTGGTTTGCCACCATGAATACAGGTGCGAAAAATGATCGATTAAAAAAATATACAACTCAAGACTTAGCAAAGGAGTTTGAAGATTTTCATTTGCCCATTCCTCAGATTATTGCAGAAACTAAAAACGAACAACTCATCTGGTCAGATATTATTGATCTGGAGCCATTAAAGAAATTCGCCTTTGGCAGAATTGTTTTAATGGGCGATGCAGCGCACGCCACAACACCGAATATGGGTCAGGGTGCTTGTATGGCCATTGAAGATGCTGCAGTACTGGCCATTTGCATGAAAGAAGAAAAGCAGATTGAAAAGGCATTTATTAATTTTGAGAAAAGAAGAATATCGCGTACTACTAAAATTGTAAATGATTCTTGGCGCCTGGGCAAAGTAGCACAATTAGAAAATTCCATCTTAATTTCATTACGCAACACGGCCATGCGGCTGGTGCCCCCGAGTATTGCTGAAAAACAAGTTAAATTTTTAAATGATATTTCTTTTTAGCTTTATACTGACTTTAAAGATGAGTTGTTGATTAGATAGTGAACAATTTTCAGTAATGCTTGGCTATAAAAAAAAGAAGGACTTGTATCTGGCCTATGGTATCATCTTCGGGCTATCCATTATTGGTTTTTTTGTACGTCTTTCAAAGTTTAATCAATTTACTTTTTGGGGACATGTTGTCATTTATGCAATTTCTTTAGTGCTGGTTATTGCAATATGGGAAGTAATCAGAAATATTGATCGCTATTTAAATAATGTCTTACCCTTCGAAAAAAATATACCACTGCGCATAACAGTGCAATTACTTGCTGGTGCAGTGCTAGGGTTGTTCATAAGAATAACTGTTTATTATTTCGGAGAACCACTTCTGCCTTTTAAGCTGGATGAGATGTTCTCAGCGGCTATCTGGATAATTTATATAATGTTCCCAGGCATTATTAACCTTGGTTTTTTTACCTACCATTTTATAGTAAGGTGGCGGTTCTCTGTCATACAAAACGAACGGTTGGAGCGAGAGAAGGCTCAAGTGCAGTTTGACAATTTAAAGAATCAGCTGAATCCACATTTTCTTTTCAATGCCTTGTCTTCCCTCAATTCACTGATCATGGAAGATCAGCGAATGGCATCTGAATTTGTACAACAGCTTTCCAGGGTATACCGCTATGTTTTGCAGTATAAAGATCAGAGCAGCGTAAACCTTACCACTGAATTGAATTTTATCCAACATTATGTTTCTTTATTACAAACACGATTTAAAGAAGCTATTACAATATCCATAGAAGTAGACAAAGAAGCTAAAGAGCACAGAATTGTGCCGGTAACACTTCAGATTCTGATTGAGAATGCCATTAAGCACAACATCCTTTTAGAAACACAGCCATTGAATATTGAGATTTTCAACTCTGGTGATTACCTTGTTGTAAGTAATAATTTACAACTACGTAAACACGTAGAGTCATCCAATAAACAAGGCCTAAAAAATATGGTGTCCTTGTATGGATTTTTATCTGATAAACCTGTACAAATTGAGCAGACTGATATTCGATTCTCAATAAAGGTGCCTTTGTTATAGACGTAAAAATTAATCCATTGTAAAGCATGTATATTTTAATTGTGGAGGACGAACCATTGGTAGCAAAAGACCTTGAACGATTAATTCGGGAGGCTTTACCAACTGTTGAGATTGCTGCTATTTTAGGAAGTGTTGAGACAGCTAAGCAATGGTTTGCCAACAACAAAATGCCCGATCTTATCTTTTCAGATATTCGATTGTCGGATGGTGTGAGTTTCGAAATCTATGAAACGCTTTCAATAGCCTGTCCCATCATATTTACTACAGCTTACGATGAATATGCACTACGTGCTTTTAAAATTAATAGTATTGATTATTTGTTGAAACCGATTGATGCAAAAGAGTTGGCTTCAGCCTTGAATAAATATAGAGCCGTTAAAGATAGTCAGGTACTGCATGAACAATTGCAAACGTTGCTTTCACGATGGCAAGATGTTGCCACCAAACGATACAAAGAAAGATTTCTCGCTTTGCAGCGCAATGCACTGGTGCCAATCAATGAAAACGAGATAGCTTATTTCCATAAAAACGAGATCATTCACCTGCACACTGTAGCTGGCGATAAATTTATCAGTGAGCACCAAACCCTAGATGAAATTGAGCAATTAGTTAATCCAAAAGTTTTCTTCAGGGTGAACCGACAATACCTCGTACACATACAGGCTGTTGGTAGAGTAAAAACAACGCACAAAGGTTTGACAGTCGAGTTAAAGGGTGTGGTAGCTTCGGAAATTGATATTAGCCGTGAGAAAGCCACGGCATTTAAAGAGTGGCTTGTTTAAACTTGTTGTGGCGTAATAATTCTGAGCAATTAAAATTGACAGTTGACAATGAGGAATTGACAAATTGACCATAGTCAATTCTTCTAAAACCTACTTCTCCCAATAAGCTTTCACTGCTTCTTTCCAGTTGTCACCGTGTTTAAGGTATAAAGCAGTGTTAATAAGCATGGTGCTTTTTTCATTGCCTATTTTTTCGCCTACTGTAATCAGGGTGTCATAAAATTTTGACGCATCTTGTTTGGCCATCAGCAATAATTGTTCTTCAATGCTGCCAGCGACTGGTGCAGAGGTTGCACTTTCATTTTGCTTTAGTCTGTCGCTTAAGGAAGATGGTGTTACAATAGAAGAAGCTTCTTGTTTCAGAAACTGATCCAGGTCGTTAAGTGGATTTTTTTTCATGCTTCAGTAAGTTAATTTTTTATTCTTTTTATTTCCTTGGTTTGTGTCCTCACAGACCGAGTAAATGACCGAGGAAGTGAATAGGCTATAAGTTTTTCAATATTTCTTTCATCACTGGCGTATACTCCTGCTCGGGATGCATGGTGCTAAAATTAACATAGGCATTTTTTTGTGGCACCATAACTTCCAGCACTTTCGCACTCACTTTGCTTAGGGTCTCCTGAACGGTTTTAAGCCGGGTGAAACTGTGGATGCGATTAGGGAGCACCAAAATTTTTAAATCAGTGTTAATGCTTTTTGCGGGCATTAAATCAGTTACCGTTTGGTATGTAACCAGTAAATCATTCTGCGTTAAACTCGTGGGCACAATCACCGCATTGCTTACCAGACAGAGTTTCTTAATGCCTTCATCGGTAGTCTTACCGGCACTGTCAACAATAATGTAATCGTATTGTGCTTTTTCTCTAATGGATTGAAGCTCATCAGCAATATTATTATCCTGTGATCCTACAATATCGAATGAAGATGTGCCGCTTTCCCGTGCAGCTTCCATCTTGCGTAGCGTATTCAAGGTGTAGTTAGTATCGGTTTCTACCAGCATAACCTTTTTACCTGCTGCATGCAGAGAGGTAGCCAGATTGATGGCATTTGTAGTTTTACCGGTGCCGCCTTTTCGGCTGATGAAGGAGATTATTTTCATTCAGTCAAAATTTAAAATTTCAGATTCAGCATAGAAAGTCTTGCGACTAAGTTACACCAATTTTGAATCTGAAATTTTAAACTTTTACTTAAATAGTGCGATTAAAATCGAAGCGTTCCAGGTAATCCGCCACTCGTCTTACCAGGCTACCGCCCAAAGCGCCATCAACTACACGATGATCGTATGAGTGCGATAAGAACATTTTATGACGGATAGCAATGCTATCACCATAAGGGGTTTCAACTACAGCAGGCTTTTTCTGAACAGCTCCTAGTGCCATAATGGCTACCTGAGGTTGCATGATAATGGGAGTTCCCATTACGTTGCCGAAAGAGCCAACATTAGAAACAGTGAAAGTACCACCACTTAAGTCGTCTGGTTTAAGTTTGTTTTCACGTGCGCGTTTAGCCAGGTCGTTAACAATTTTAGCTAACCCACTCAGGCTGTATTGATCTGCTTGTTTAATAACAGGCACAATCAAATTTCCACTTGGTAAGGCAACGGCCACACCTATGTTAATATCTTTTTTCTTAATGATACGATCGCCATCCACCTGTACATTAATCATTGGATAATCTTTGATAGCCTGTACAATTGCTTCAATGAAGATTGGGGTAAAGGTTAGTGCATCACCTTCGCGCTTTTGGAATTCATTCTTCCATTTGTTTCTCCAGTATACAATGCTGGTTACATCGGCTTCAACAAACGAAGTAACATGTGGAGAGATTCGCTTACTATCAACCATACGCTCCGCAATCATCTTGCGCATGCGATCCATTTCTATTATCTCATCACCTGCATTAACGCTGGCAGGCACCAATGGTGCTGAAGGCGCTGCGTTAACTGCTGTTCTGCCATTAGCAACTGGAGCGGGTGCAGCCACAGACTGAACAACAGTGCCCAGTTTGCGGTTGGCCATATAGGCCATAATATCTTTTTTAGTAACGCGGCCTTCCTGACCTGTACCGGGAATACTTTCTAATTCGGCAACCGCTACACCTTCTTCTTTAGCAATGCTTTTTACCAAAGGAGAATAGAAACGTGAGGCGGATTTGAAATCGCCAACATGAGCACCATTACCATTGCTTGCTACAGGCGCAACTTCTTTGACAGGTATAGCAGCAGGCGCTGTTTCAGATTTCGGAGCTGCAGGTGTTTGTGTGGCCTCTCCTCCGGTTGAAATAATGGCAATAGCACTGCCCACTTTTACCACATCGCCTTCTTTGGCAAGAATTTGTTGTAAAATGCCGGCATGGGTTGAAGGCACTTCCGTATCTACCTTATCAGTAGCTACTTCCAACACACTTTCGTCCTGTTCAATCTTATCTCCAGGCTTTTTCAGCCAGGTTAAGATTGTTGCTTCCATTATGCTTTCGCCCATCTTGGGCATGATCAGTTCTACATTTGCCATCGGTTCAAACGATTGAATTGGGTCAGCAAGTTAATAGTTTTTGATGTGCTTTTACAGCTTTCATCGATTGAATAAGCAATTACCCCTACAGCGAAAAATTCTTGGTAAGGGCAGGCTTATGGGCGAATTATGTTTCAGTTTTTCAGGCTTTTACAGGCGATTCTTTTATGCTTAAGCGGATTAAATTAAGCACCGCCATGGATGAAAGCTGGATATTGAGGTGGCGTTCTTTGGCGAGTTGAAGCTTTTTAGTTATGACGCGGCCTCCATCTGCGAGCGCTATCCACACAGTGCCAACAGGCTTTTCGGGGGTTGCGCCTCCGGGGCCTGCAATGCCACTGGTTGCCACACCTATACTTGTATTGAATTTTTCACGAACAAGTGTAGCCATTTCAATAATGGTTTGCTCACTTACCGCACCATATTGATTCAACGTTTCTTCTTTAACGCCTAATTGCGCCATTTTTATATCGTAAGAATAGGGAATTATGCTGCCTTGGAAATATTCAGAGCTGCCAGGTACACTGGTAATCATATGCGACACTTTTCCACCGGTACAACTTTCTGCAATGGATAAGGTCATTTTACGCTCTCTAAGCATATTGCCGATAACTACTTCAATGGGTTCTTCTCCGTAACCATAAATATATTGATCGACCAATTGCTTAAGAGTGGCCGTTTGCTTCTCTGCTTCTGCTTCCAATGCTTTTAATGAAGAACCAAAGCAAGTTAGTCGTAATTTAACTTCACCTAAACTCGGTAAATACGCTAGCTTAATGTGTTCAGGTAAAGCATCTTCCCAATCTTTTATTTTATCGGCCAGAAAAGATTCGCCTATCCCTATGGTGCGAATTACCTTATGATGAATGACAGGTAAATCATATTGTTTCTTGAGTCGGGGCATAACCTGCTCAATCATCATTTTCTTCATTTCATGAGGCACACCGGGCATCGACATAAAAACTTTGTTGCCTTTACCGAACCACATGCCAGGGGCGGTGCCGCCATGGTTTGTAATTTTTTCGCAAGCACTTGGTAAAGCCGCTTGCATTTTGTTCAACTCCGTGAGTTCCCTTCCGCGACTTTTAAAAAACTCAGTTACTTCAGTTAACGCCTCTTCGTTCATCACTAAATCGCAATTGAAGTATTTGGCCAGACAGGGCTTCGTCAGATCGTCATTGGTTGGGCCAAGGCCACCGGTTATCAGAATGATATCTGCCCTTTCTTCTGCTTCTTTAAGAGCCTGCAAAATTTCTGATTCAATATCACCAACGGACGTCTTTCGTAAAACCCTGATGCCCATATTGCTAAGTTCAACCCCCATCCATTGAGAGTTGGTGTCTACAATCTGTCCGTATAAAATCTCATCTCCTATAGTGAGGAGTTCTGCTGTTACTTGCTTCATAATAATTTGATCCAATGTCGTTTAGTTAAGCTTCCATGGTCATCCTCTCCTCTGGAGAGGACTAGAGGCGAGGCCAATAAAAAGTCTTAACTAAACGACATTTATACGATAATCGGGTATAAAAGTGATTTCATTCTTTAATTGTTCAAAGTTATTTTGCTTTTAAATTATTATTTAGAGTTAAATGTTCCTGTTCTGTCATCAATATAGAAACTGACCGAAAGTATCTTCACGCATACCCATCGCTTTTTATTATTTTTATATAAATAGTAATGGCATGGAAGTCTCTGCACTAGACAGACAAAAAGAAATCTACCTGAATGGGTTTAACGGTCAACAACCGATCATTCCTATAAGTAACAAAGCATTAGAACAAGCAGCACAAAAGCGTATTAGTAAAAAAGCTTTTGCTTATATCGCTGGTGGTGCAGGCGTTGAATCTACAGTAAAACGAAACATTGAAGCGTTTGAGCGTCACGCAATTTTGCCAAGAATGTTGCGTAATGTTGGTGAGCGAAGTACAACCATTTCACTTTTTGGAAAGCAACGAGCATCACCCTTTCTGCTTTCGCCTGTTGGTGTGCTGGAAATGGTAAATGCCGAAGCCGATCTTGCTGTTGCAAGAGCAGCAGCTTCAGTAGGTGTGCCTTATATTTTTTCTAATCAAGCTTCATTTCCTATGGAAAGTTGTGCGGCTGAGATGAAGCATGCAGCCCATTGGTTTCAGCTGTATTGGAGTAAATCGAAGGATCTGGTTGCCAGCTTTGTGCAACGCGCTGAAAAATGTGGATGCGAAGCGATTGTGGTTACACTCGATACTACCATGTTGGGTTGGCGCACCCGTGATCTTGAATTGGCCTATCTGCCTTTTTTAGAAGGGAAGGGAATTGCACAATATACTTCCGATCCAGTGTTTCAACAGTTAATGGATGAGACAACAGCAGCAAATACAAAGCGAAGAATAACTGTACAAACACTTAAAGGACTTATTCAACTGGTAAACAACTACCCTGGTACTGGTTTCTTTAAGAAGTTAAAATCAGGCAGGCCATTAAAAGCCGTGCAAACATTTACCAGTAGCTACACTAATCCTTATACAACCTGGGAAGATCTCCAATTTTTAAAAACACTCACTAAGCTTCCCATTATTTTAAAAGGCATACAACATCCGGATGATGCACAAAAAGCTATTGATTATGGTATGGATGGAATTATTGTTTCCAATCATGGTGGTCGGCAAGTAGACGGATCGGTAAGCACATTAGAAATGTTGCCAGCCATTGCTAAAGTCGTACAAAAACGAATTCCTGTCTTGCTTGATAGTGGCATTCGCGGGGGTGCAGATGCTTTTAAGGCTTTGGCGCTTGGCGCAGATGCTGTTTGTTTAGGCAGACCTTATGTATATGCCCTTGCCTTGGCAGGTGAGGAGGGGGTAAGACAGCTTCTTTTAAATTACAGAGCCGATTTTGAGTTAACCATGGCACTAAGTGGCTGTAAATCAGTAGCGGAAATTAACGCAGATACACTGTTAAATGCTTAGCTGATTTAGCCAATTCTTAATTAACTTGCCTTTCAATTCAATCGAATGAAATGGCCATTTGCAACGTTTATTAGAAGTAATGATGATGGCTTGATCATGTCTTTAAACTAAAATTATTAACACGTGAAATACATCATAATTCCATTTTTGCTGGCATTAAGTGCATGCACCAGCACTCAGATTACGCAGGCATTAAACGAAGTGAGCAAGGCGACAACAACAGAGAAGGCCTTAACAACGGCTGAGGTTGGCCAAGGCTTAAAAGAAGCTTTGATCAATGGTATTAGCAAAGGTGCTGACCGGGTATCGCAAACGGATGGCTATTTTAAAAATCCGGAAATAAAAATTCCCTTTCCTCCTGATGTAAAAAAGGTAGAAGACAAATTAAGACAAATTGGTTTAGGGAATGATGTCGATAGGTTTATTATGACATTAAACCGTGGAGCAGAAGAAGCAGCTAAAGAAGCCAAGCCTATTTTTGTTGATGCCATTAGACAAATGACTATTGAAGATGCCTGGGGTATTTTAAAAGGCGAGGATAATGCAGCAACTAATTATTTGCAGCGCAGTACTTCAACACAATTAAAATCCAAGTTTAAACCGGTTATTCAAAATGCATTGGATAAAGTTGGTGCAGCGCGTTACTATACTGATTTGGTAAACACTTACAACAAAATTCCATTTATAGAAAAAGTAAATCCTGATTTAAACGAATACGCAACTGACCTTGCCATGAAGGGACTCTTCATGCAAATAGCCAAAGAAGAAAAAAATATCAGACAAGATCCTGTAGCACGAACAACAGATCTTTTAAAGAGAGTTTTTGGTCAGGCTAAGTAAAATTATGCGAAACATTAACAAGCGTGATATAAAAATATTTCTGATGGGCATGCTGGTCATGTTTATCATTGAAGTGATCTTTTCATGGAGAAATAACGTTAATGCTTATAAAGAAGGATTGAATGTAAGTAGTAATAAAAATAACGAGCAAACGAAATAATTAAAAAATGAATCTATACAACAAACACAAAGACGTTTTAAACAAAGCTATTGATGCTTTACATAACCGTACTTTTTATGCAGCTTATCCTGAGCATCCGGCACCAGCCGTTTATGGTGAAACTGCTGACGCAGACGGTCAGGCCAAATTTAAGACCACTGTTGGGAAAAAGTTTGAAGAGTTAAAACAAAGTAATCCTGAATCATGGGTTGGGCAGGAGGAGTCGCCTTACTTACAAGACACTTTAAAAATTACTTATCCCGCCTATTCATCACTAACACTTATCGAAAAATCGAAATCAGCTTTTCATGCATGGAGAAAAGTAAGTGTTGAAGAGCGTGCTGGTATTTTGATTGAATCATTAGAGCGCATGAAGACGCGCTTCTTCGAAATTGCTTATGCCACCATGCACACTACTGGCCAGGGTTATATGATGGCCTTTCAAGCATCAGGGCCACATGCAGCAGACCGTGCTTTAGAGGCAATCGCGTCTGGTTATGAAGAATTACAACGTTTCCCTAAAACTGCCTTGTGGGATAAGCCTATGGGTAAGTTTAATATTCAATTGAATAAAGAATGGAGAGCGGTGCCTAAAGGTGTTTCTGTTGTAATTGGTTGCTCTACTTTTCCAACATGGAATACAGTGCCGGGTATGTACGCGAGTTTAATTACAGGCAATCCTGTAATTGTGAAACCTCACCCAGGCGCCATTTTACCAATTGCCATTGTTATAGCAGAATTGCAAAAAGTATTGGTTGAAAATAACCTCGATCCTAATATCTGTCAGTTAGGTGTTGATACTTTCGATAAGATGATTACCAAAGAATTGGCAGAACACAAAGATGTAAAAGTGATAGACTTTACGGGTAACTCAGTTTTTGGTTCTTACTTAGAAGGCTTACAAGGTAAAGCAGTGTTTACAGAGAAAACAGGTGTAAACTCTGTTATTCTCGATTCAGTGGAAGATGCAGATAAAGTGGCTGCCAATTTAGCTTTTTCTTTATCGCTTTACAGCGGGCAAATGTGTACAGCACCTCAGAATTTTTACATACCTGAAGATGGAATTAAAACACCGAATGGTGTACTTTCTTTCGATGAGTTTGCTAAAAAGATAGCTGATAATATTAACAGCTTAGTTGATAATCCTAAAGCCGGACCTTTTGTTTTAGGTGCAGTTCAAAATAAGAAAACAAGTGAAAGAGTAGCAGATGCAGACAAGTTAGGAGGCAAAGTGATTTTGGCATCACGCACTTTCGAAAACCCGATGTTTAAAACCGCACGTGTTGCAACGCCAGCCCTATTGGAGGTTGATGCAAGCAAAAAGGAAGTTTTCAGCAAAGAACTTTTCGGGCCTATTGCCTTATTGATTAAGACAAAAAATACAGATCAGTCCATAGCCTTGGCGCAAGAAATGGCCATGGAGCACGGTGCTATTTCTTGTGGTGCCTATACCACTGATGCTGCGGTAAGAGAAAAAATTGCAGATGAGATGGCCTTGGCCGCTACACCCGTTTCATTTAACCTTACAGGTGGTATTTATATGAATCAAAATGCTGCTTTCAGCGATTATCACGTTACAGGTGGAAATCCCTCAGGGAATGCTTCGTTCACTAATCCGGAGTTTATTAATAAACGATTTACGTGGGTAGGTCACCGTGAACCGGTAAAAGCTTAATCTTAATAAAATCACATTAAAAGGGTCAGTCGTAAGGCTGACCCTTTTTTGATGAATGGATATGAATTTGCGGGGTGAATGTTGAAATTTGTGCAACCCTTTCGTTTATCATTTATAGTCGTTTCATGGTTGAGAAAGCTGACAATAACAATACAGACTTGGAGAAACAAAAAGCGCAGTTAGTCGCTTTTGAACAAGAGCTGAATGAACGAACCGAAGAGCTTGAAGCACAAAAGGAAGAGCTTACTGCCGCCATTGAAGAGCTGGTAAAAATGAATAATTACCTGAATGCGACATTAGCAGAGTTGCAGGAGCGTAATCAGGAACTCGATCAGCTTGTTTACAGGGCATCACACGATTTTAAAACGCCCATTACCTCCACCCTTGGTATAGTTCATTTACTTAAAATGGAGCCGATGTCGCCCATGCTGAAAGAGTATGTTCATCGTATTGATTTGTCAATGCACCAGATGAATGATTTACTTAAATCGCTTTCACTTTTTACACAAGCCTCTCTGGAAGAACTTTTCTATGAACGTATTTCAATAGCTGCCTTAGTAGAAAATGCAAAGGAACGATTACAATACTTAGAAGGATTTAACAAGGTTCAGTTTAAGATTGAAATTGACAAGGATCTTACAATAAGTACTGATGCCATTTTATTAAGTGAAGTCTTAAAGGCGCTCATCACCAATGCTATCATTTTCCGAGATATTGAAGAGCCTTTTGTCTGCGTCAGAGCTTCAATTGTTAATGATAGTCTGGAGATTTCAGTGGAGGATAATGGCGAAGGCATGACTACTGAAGTAATGCAGAAAGCCTTCGCTATTTTTTATCGTGGTTCAGAAAAATCCAAGGGCACAGGGCTTGGTTTGTATATGGTGAAAAAAATTACGCAGCGCTTGGGTGGGCAAGTTCACCTTCAACAATTAGGCAAAGGTCTTTCTGTTAAAATCATCCTGCCTGTTCATCACCCTTAGCGATTGTTTTCTTCAATGAACTTAGTTCGTTTTCAAGCCTTTCAACATAATTAAAAGTATCGCTAAGCATGAGTCGCTGCGAATCATGACGTTCATTTAAAAATGTAATCTCTGATTCCAGATCTTTTGTTTTCTGGTGATACTCTTTTTGCAGAAGATCAAGCTTTTGTTGATACTCAGTTTCCAGTTGTTCTCTTTTGAGAGCCTCATCAGTTTTTACTTTTGATAAAGCGGCTTCATGCTCTTGCTGCAGTTTGGTTATTCTGCTTTCATAATCGCATTGAAGAGAAAGTATTTTTTCCCGTAGTATATCTTCACACACTTTACGTGTCGACTCGTCCATGATACCCCAAGGGTTTAACTGTTATTTTTGTATAGCCTCCTCAATCGAATCAGCGTATTGAATATCCATTTCGTTGTATTTTCCGTTAGGGAAAATCTGCTTAATTCTGTCTCTACCAATTTTTACACTTTGCTTAAATACGTTATCTGCTGGTAATATTTTGCGGTGTACCTTCAAGCCAAGATCAAACATTTTTTCTTTCCACTCTACAAAGTACCACTCCATAGAGGGTTGGTGAAATACCGTTAACTTTGTTTTATCGAAAATTAATTTTGTAACAGGTTCTTTGGCAATACTATCGCCTATGTAATTAAAAATAGCTTTAAATTCCTCTATGGGAATATAAGAGGTGGTAGCTTCTACGATCATTACACCGGTGTTTCCGGCAACACGTAGAATGTTGGCATGTTTAAAAGATTTCTCAATAATGGTTTTCGTCTTCATTTCTGTCTTCATTTCCGTCATCATAGTGTAAAAACCTGGGACAGGATAAAATGTTTTAGAAACGTTAAACAAAATGACTTTATAAGACAGATCTTAATCTAGATTAAGATTATTAATGACTCAATTTCAAATTTGAAATTGTGGATCGTGTAAAAACAAAAAAGGCTGGTTAAAAGTTTAACCAGCCTTTTTTTAGAGTTATATAATATTATTTAGCAGTAGTTGAACCGCCCTTGCCTGAACCTGAAATGGATTGACGCATTTCAGTATCCGCTTGTACGTTTTGCATTTTGTAATAATCCATAATACCTAAGTTACCACTGGTAAAAGCACCAGCAATCGCTTTAGGAATTTCTGCTTCTGCTTCAATTACTTTTGCACGGGCCTCTTGTGCCTTAGCTTTCATTTCTTGCTCTACAGCAACGGCCATGGCTCTACGTTCTTCCGCTTTCGCTTCAGCCACTTTTAAATCGGCACTCGCCTGATCTATTTGAAGTTTTGCACCGATGTTAGCACCTACATCAACGTCAGCAATATCAATAGAAAGAATCTGGAAAGCTGTGCCTGAATCCAAACCTCTGCTTAATACCAATTTTGAAATTTTATCAGGGTTCTCCAATACTTCTTTATGCGACTTAGCAGAACCAATCGCTGATACAATACCTTCGCCAACACGGGCTAAAATTGTGTCTTCACCAGCACCACCAATTAACTGAGAGATAGATGCACGAACAGTAATACGCGCAATAGCAACTAACTGAATACCATCGGCAGCTACTGCAGCCACTTTTGGAGTGGTAATCACCTTAGGATTTACCGAAATTTGAACGGCTTCAAATACATCGCGTCCTGCCAAATCAATAGCAGTAGCTTGCTTAAAGTCCATTACAATATTGGCTTTTTCAGAAGAGATAAGGGCACGAATTACTTTAGGCACGTTACCTCCGGCCAGGTAATGGGTTTCCAAATCTGTAGAAGTTACTTGTAAACCTGCTTTAGTAGCAGTAATAAGTGAATCGACTACAATACGTGGTGGCACCTTACGGATACGCATGAATACGAGTTCGAATAACCCTACTTTTACGCCAGAAAATCTGGCAGTAATCCACAAACTAATTGGGAAAAAATAGAGGAAAATGAAAAAGAGGACTATACCTCCAAAGACTACAAAGAGTAATGCTGCTGCTTCCATATTTTATTTTTTTTTGACAATGCTTATGCTAAGTCATTCAAAATGAGGGCTTTTGAGTGATGTTGGAGCCAAACAAAGAAAATGATCCTTAACAGCAGAGCAAGTTAAGCGATTTAGGGCATTTAAGGGAGAATAGGTGAGAACTTCTTTTTCATGGGGGTTCACTTTTTGCTGGAATTATAATTCCATGATCTGGTAAGAAACTAATGGTTTTGTTAAATCTTAACAGACTGGCTAAATCCTACCCCATTTTCAATATAGTCATTGTCTACAGAGACTGGTTGTGTAATTTTGATCGCTAATAATGTTCTTGGTTATTCGGATCAAGTGCTACTTTATGAGAAGTATTGCCCAAAAAAATTCCTAAACCATTTTTAATGTTTGAGTAAACATTAATTGGTTCTACAAAATTGTTGTGTCTGTTCTCAAGATAGTTTCGCAATGTTTGTCTGTAAGTGTAATACTCCTTTGACACATGATTAAGCACAACATGAAAACGTCTATTGCTGACATGCTCAATCAATGGCTCTGGGAATCCGTTCAACCGGACTGTCGTAAAAGCCAAAATCTCGACATCTAAAGCTTTGCCATCAAAGGGCTCGTCACTGAAAAGCAATTCACCTCTCCGGTAATAATCTACTCCATCTAATCCTTCCCAATTTTCAATATCAGAAGAGTTCAGAAATGTATTGTAACTGAAAACGGTTACTGGCAAGAAAAAACCAGGACTATTCACTAATTCGCCTTGTTGGTTAATGTAACTCAGTGGTAAATGCTCTTCCAGAACACTTAGCTCGTAATAATTTTCTCCGGGTTGATCGTTAATAGTTAAGCGAACAGGTAAGAAAAAGGCATTTGGATATTCTGGATTATTTTCTTGATTTCTTTCAAATACTTGAAACTGATCGCTCGCAAATTTTACATTGCTAAGTTCCACTACTTCTGGCATTGTTAAAGTGGCTGATATAGATGGTATACCAGTATTTGATGCTTCTATAAAATATTGTTTGCCTGGTATTGGTTTATAATCTCCGGTAGATTTATAAAATTTTGACGAAGAATTATCATTATACTCAACTAATTCTAAATCGAATAATTGGCCATCCTCATCCTTAATTTTAACTGCTGCGGTTTCCAGCACCTTGTGTTCAATATTACCTGTTACTTTAGCGCTTGTCGATAAATGAACTTTAAAAACACTGTCGGTTTCTAACAATCCATTTACTACTATGGTTGGTGGAAGGTGGTTGATAGGAAAATCGATTTCAGTTTCGCATCCTGTATAACAAAAAAGAATCACGATAAGGTGAGGTATTTGAATGTACTTTTTCATAATCATTTTATTAAAATTTAAACTGATAGCTTACAGACGGTACAAAGGTGAATAGTGCAATTTGAGTAAATTGACGACCGTTATCAGGGGTTGTAGTTAGGTTAATGAAGAATGGATTTCTTCTGAAATAAAGATTATAAACAGACACCACCCAAGCACGTTCGCCCCACTTCTTGGTTTTTTTCCAGGTGGCACTTAAGTCTATTCGATGGTAAGCAGGCATACGATAATCATTTCGCCCACCATAGTAATCAACCTCTACTCCATCATTTAGATAAGAGGCTATAGGTAAGGTTACTGCTGTTCCTGTTCTGTATATAAACACCGAGCCTAATTCAAAGTGATCGTTTAAAGCATAAGTACCGACAATTGAAAGGTCGTGTCTTACATCGTAACGAAAGGGGTATGGGTTACCATTATTTATATTCTCGAATTCTCTATTAGACCAAGCCAATGTATATCCAATCCATCCGTTAAGTCTTCCCTGTTTCTTTTGGAGAAAAAGTTCTGTTCCATAGCTATCCCCTTTGCCAACTTCTACTTTTGTTTCCCAATCTTTAACAGGTTCAAGAAAATTGGCGCCTTCTTTATACTCAATGACGTTTTCCATTTCCTTATAATAGGCCTCAACAGAAAACTCAAAATCGTTGTTCAATTCGTACGCTCCACCAAGAGCAACCTGCCAGCTTGTTTGAGGTTTAATATTAGGCGTGGCCGGTACCCATAGGTCAGTTGGAAGCCCAACACCAGAATTTGTTAGTAAATGGATAAATTGTGCCATAGTTGCGTAAGAAGCTTTCAAAGAAAACTTACTACTGATAAGGTAACGACTCGAAAAGCGAGGTTGGACAGAAGCATAAGTTTTTCCCTCTACAATAAAATTAGAATAATGAATTCCCAAATTTGATTTTAGTCGATTTCCAACGCTAAATTCATCTTCTACATAAAACTGTGTTTCAATTGCATCTATGAATTTAGAGCCTAGCACGGTATCTATTTCTAACTTGGATCTTAAAGAAGTAGCGCCTGGCGAGAAACGATGTTGAATTAGATTTGTGCCCGCTCTGATTAAGTGAACACTATTGGGCTGATACTCAAAATCTATTTTTGCGGTGAGGTCATCTATGCCAGAGACATATTGTGTCAGTGAAAAATTAGCCTCAGCATTTCCATTCTCGTCTATTCCAAATTCCTTACTTTCACTTTTGAGATTAAAATTATAACTGCCATAAGTTATAGATGCATTTGAAAATAATTTAGGTGAGAATATATGATTCCATCTGAGTGCCGCTGTTATATTTCCCCAATGAAAACCAAAATCAGATTGGTTTTCATACTCTTCATCATTAAGCTTAATGTCGTATCTGCTGCTGTTGTAATATTTATCATTTCCAGTATAAGCACTTAGATAAATTCTGTCTTTATCCGAAGGGCGATAGTTCACTTTTGCGTTCAAGTCATAAAAATAGTATCCGGTGAAATCTCCTTTAGACTTTTTATTAACAAAAGGCCTCGCTACAACATCAGCGTAAGTTCTTCTGGCTGATACAATGTATGAGCTCTTGCCCTTCATCAATGGACCTTCTAAGGATAATTTTGAGGAAATAAGACCTATAGATCCTTCGCCATGAAATTCCTTCTGATGACCCTCCTTCATGCTTATATTTAACACTGAAGAAAGTCTGCCGCCATATCGAGCGGGAAAGCCACCCTTTAATAATTCAACGTGATTAATAGCGTCATCATTAAATACTGAAAAGAAACCGAATAGGTGCGATGCATTATACACTGGAACACCATCTAGTAAAATGAGATTTTGATCCGGGCTACCACCCCTCACATACATCCCACTTGTGCCTTCAGTTCCCGATTGCACGCCCGGAAGTAGTTGTAATGCTTTTAGTATGTCAGTCTCTCCAAGTAAGGCTGGCATTGACTTGATCAATTCGATAGGCACATCAGCTGAACTCATCTGAACTCTTTCTTGTACAGCTTCTAATTCTGAAGCCACTACCACTACCTCATCCATTACTTGTGGAGTCAATGATATGGTAAGTAATGTATCTGTAGTTGCTGTAAGTGTAATTAAACTGGGTTGATAGCCAACGTAAGAGCATAGTAATACTAAAGACGTTCCTACTGGAACTTCATAGCTGAAGTAGCCGTAGCTATTGGAGGTAGTGCCTTTAGTGGTGCCCTTTTCAAGAAGTGTAGCCGAAATCAGGTTTTCTCCTGACGCTGCATCTCTGATATAGCCATATACTGAAACTTGTTTATCATTGTTGGACACTATCTTTAGCAGAATGATTTTATCTTTTTGTTGATAGTTAGTACCAAATGCTTTATTAAATGCATTTAAAGCTTGCTTCACACTCATTTCATTTTCCTTAAAAGTGAGTTTACTATTAAGGGGTAAAGCATTTGGATTAAAAGAAAATCGCAGGTCTGTTTGGTTTTCTACAGTATTAATAAGTTCCTGAAAACTGATTTCATTTTTGTTTAGTTGAATAGTCTGATCGAGGTAGTTCGATTGCGCCATTGCGTTAGAAAAGCTAAAGGCGAGAAATAAAAATAAAATAATTATCGTTTTCATAAGTTCTATGAATGAATTCCAACTGGAGTGTTTCATTATTGTTCAGCTAATAATATATCTCGCAATAGATTATCAACTTCATTTTGATTTAGGCCAACCTTCATCTTTGGATGATATAGGAGCCGAATTAAATCACGATCAATTGGTGCGTAATCTGTAGTTTTTGTTGAAAAGGAACTTTGAAAAATACTTTCAGGATATAATTCTGAATCCTTTGCTAAACCTAAGGATTGTGTAAGTTCTTCTCTAAGCAAATGTTTTTGTTCTATTAGTGTAGCTCTATTAATATCAATGTACATGTACCCTTTAAATAGCACGTTTGAATTATCCCAAAAAATATAAAAAAGGCCGAAGTTGGAAATTACAAGGCTTGATAATGAAGGAAAAATGTTGGCATAAGAACTACCTGAACCAAAATAGATGTAAAAATTCGACTGGAGCGTATCATCCACTATTTCAATCTTAAATTCAGTTGAGGACAATTCATTAATTTCATCTACTATCCTATTTGTTTCTGTTAAAAGTTCTGTTTTGGGATGCCCACCAATAAATATTTTCATATTGCCTTCCCATCTTCTAGTTATTTTGCTAGCATCACCAAATTCAAATCCTAAAGCAATTTCTTTAAAATAATTTATAACACTTTCATTAGAGGTATTCAGTCTGGGAGAAATAGCTTGATCTTCTTTCGAGCATGAAGTAATAAACAAACTTGTTACGAATACATATATTAACCTTTTGTTGATGACACAAATCAATTTTTTTTTCTTATTTGGCATTGTAGAATGTGTTTTTTTTATCATAAAGAGATTATTTAAAATTTCAGTATGTGTTTAGCATTAACATTGAAAGTAGCTCACCTTTATATTGGATTTAGTGGATTATTTATTCTTCTTTTTTATTTACTATGTATTCTTGAGATTCCTTGGTAAACTCCAAATCAAGGGTAGTAGATATGATGTCGAGAGATTGATCTATTGATAAATTATTAAGCTCAACTGTTATCAACATTTGAGGATCTACATTTTTTTCTAGCAATATTGGCTCGCTGTAGTGTTCTGATAGAAATTCCACTGCCTCTAACAAGGTTTGACTTTTGAACCGCACCACTCCTGTTTTCCAAGCCAAATAATTATGATCTACATTGGCTAATAATTTCAATGAATTGCCATTGTATATTGTAGACATGTTAGCCGTAAGCAATTGGCTCTCGTTTTTAACGGCAACATTTACTTTACCTTCTAGGACGCTTATGGTAATCAGAGAGTCTGCCTTGGCTTTGACATTAAACTGAGTGCCTAATACGGTGGTATTAACCTCAAAGCTGCTTACCAAAAAAGGAATTGTTGGATTTGACTTAACTTTAAAAAATGCTTCGCCTATCAGCTTTACCTTACGCATTTCTTCATTATATGTTCCTTCTACTATTAATCTTGAGTCTTTGTTAAGCAACACATAACTGCTATCTGGTAGCCATACTTCTTTAGTGTGATTTGTGGTGGCTATTTCAAGTAATGGCTTTTGTTTGTTGAGATAGATGATGCTTACAAACGCAACAATAATTAGAGAAATGGACGCAGCTATTTTCCAAACAGGCAACCATCTTACTTCCTTTCCATAAGCTAGTATTGTTTTTTGTTGGAGCTTTTCCCAATCTTCTTGTTGAAACTGACTAAAATCTGTCACACCAGATTTGTGCTTAATTTCAAACATAGATCTTAACCTTTCTAACAAAATAGAATTGGCATTATCACTATTTAACCATATTACTACCTTAGCTCTTTCGGATTCGCTAACTTCGTTAGTAAGGTACTTTGCTATTAACGCCCATGGTGTCTCCATTTTACGCTCTTTTGTAATAAGAGGTAAAAAGTGGGTGTTACCCTTAAAAGAAAATGAAAAAAATTATTGAGCCTTGATCAGTATTATTAAAAATCGCTCGGAAACGCTTAAGCGCAATACCCATTTGAGCTTCTACGGTTTTAACTGAAATATTTAAATTGGCCGCAATTTCCCTATAGCTTAGTTCATCTTCTCTGCTGAGTAAAAATATTTCTTTGCACTTGGGAGGCAGCTCGTTTATAACTTTGGCAATTTGTTTTTCTAACTCTATATAACTTAATGAATCAGTCGGTAAATAACCTGTATTAACTGCCTGATATGATAGCCTTTCACTTTTCAGTGTAATGAATTTTTTATTGGCGTGTATGGCTAAACGATAAACAGAAGTGTAGAGGTATGCGCTATAAGATTGAATCCCACTCCACTTGTTTCTGTTATCCCAAAACTCGCACATAACTTGTTGTACAATATCACGAGACTCATCTTGGTCTTTAACTACTCTGTATGCCACGGCACAAAGCTTCTTGTAATTGGTTTCAAAAATCTCTTTGAAAAGTGCCTCCTGCGACATAGTTGTCATGCGCATCGGGATTAGGTCTCAAGTGTAACTGAATTCGAGCCTGACAAATCAATGAACAAACTCGCTACATTATCATGCTTGGAGTTTGGGATGGTACCGGTTGTGTTAGTTGGAAGTGTGCATAAGCCTCTTGCCAAATCTGAAACAGATCTATTTGGCAATTCTTGGACGGATATTGAAAATCCGTGTATTAAAAAGGTGTGTGGGTAAGAATGAGGCTTCATATGCTTGCCAGTTTCGGCAAAGCAATATTCTGACAAGATTTTTGCGTTACTTATTCTTTGAAGTTCTCTTTATATTCTAATAAGTCCAAAATCAAGTAAGGACTAATAATACTCTATTAATCTGATTTTTGAATCAACTATTGGTAATAGAGTGCAGGAGAGAATCTTATGAAACTGCCTCGACAGTAATGCCTGCTTGCGAAACTTCTTTTATGCGAATGCGCGCACCGCTTTCAATGAAGCCGTCTAGAGAATTGACTTCGACAATGCGCGAGTTAAATTCAGCCTTTCCCATTGGTCGTAATACGGAGATAGTAACACCTTCCTCGCCAACCGAAAAACTTTCGTTAAAGCCTTCATTGAATTTACTGCTAATGGTGTTGTTGTTAGCGAACTTATTCCATGCACCACTTCTAAAACTAAAGTAAAGGAATAAACCCAAACAAGCTGCGGTTGAAATAAGGGTGTAAAAACCTACAGTGCTTCCAAAAGCCCAATAACTGAAGCCTACACCTGCTACTGTTAGAATAAGCCCGATAATACCAATAATGGTTGTGCCAGGTATAAAAATGACTTCAACTACTAATAAGGCGATGCCTGCTAATATTAAAAGTATTACAATAAGTGTCATGATGGTAAGTTACAAATAAGAAAAGTAATCTCTCTAAGTATTCACACGCTTAATCGAAAGGCACGTGTACGTGCTTTTCAGCGTGGTAAGAGGAACGTACGAGGGGTCCGGATTCTACGTATTTTAATCCTCTTTTCAGTCCTTCTTCTTTATACATCGCAAAAGTATCAGGATGAATATATTCGGCTACTTCCAAATGCATTTTAGTGGGCTGTAAGTATTGACCGAGGGTTAAGATCATTAAGCCATTTGCTACTAAATCATCTATGGCTTTAAAAACTTCTTCTTTGGTTTCGCCAACTCCCAGCATAATACCAGACTTGGTTCGCTTACCTGCCTCTCTTATGCGTTTAATTTCTTCAAGGCTTCTCTCGTACTTTGCCTGAGGTCTAACCCTGCGGTACATGCGTTCCACCGTTTCCATGTTGTGACTTACAACTTCCTGCCCACCCTCTATCATTCTGTATAAAGCATCCCAATTTCCCTTTACATCGGGTATCAGGGTTTCAATGGTAGTTTCTGGTGATAATCTTTTCGTTTCAACTACAGTCTGGTACCAGACTTCGGCTCCGCGGTCTTTTAATTCGTCACGATTTACAGAAGTAATTACCGCATGTTTTACACCCATCAACTGGATAGCCTCAGCTACCCGAAGTGGTTCTGCTGTATCGTATTCAGTGGGGCGGCCAGTAGCCACAGCACAAAAAGTGCAACTGCGGGTACAAACATTACCAAGAATCATGAAAGTAGCTGTACCTGCCCCCCAGCACTCGCCCATGTTTGGGCAATTACCGCTTTCGCAAATGGTGTGCAGCTTATGGCCATCAACAATTTTGCGAACGTTGGCATACTCAGGCCCAACAGGCAGCTTTACACGAAGCCAATCGGGTTTGCGTCTGCGGTTTTCGGGGGCGATAACGGGTAGTTCGATCATTTGTGCTGAATAGAGTTGATAGTTGTTCATTGATAGTTATTCGTGAATCATCACCGAACAACTATCAACTAACAACGATCGTTATTTGCCAATAAGTTCCTTATACTGTGCTGCCGAAAGCAAGTCGGAAGGGGAGCCTTTAACTTCAACTTTCACCATCCAGCCCGCGCCATAGGGGTCTTCATTTACTTTTTCAGGATTGCCTTCTAAAACGGAGTTTAATTCCAACACTTTGCCGGCAATTGGCATATATAGGTCAGAAACGGTTTTTACCGCTTCAACAGTTCCGAAAACATCGCCATGATTGATTTCCTGGCCAACAGTATTAATATCAACATAAACGATATCGCCTAACTCGCTTTGTGCGAAGTCGGTAATACCGATTGTTGCCGTGTTGCCTTCAATTTTAACCCACTCGTGGTCTTTAGTGTACTGTAGTCCGTCAGGAATATTCATGGTTTTATAGTTTGATCCCCAAAATTAAGGACAAAAGACGAACGACAGCAGCCGAATATCAATTAATTACTGCGCCAGGTTAAATCTAATCTGGGTACCGAACTTAGAGGTGGCTCTCCGGAAGTTATTGGACACCTTTGGATCGGTGATATTCCGCTCAAAATACATTTGAATCTGCAATTTTTGATTTACTGAGTAACTAATGTTGGGCCTCAGCTGAAAATTCACATTGCCACTGGTAAACAAATTTTCTTCATCAATTTTGCGTTGAAGCGTACGGGTGTCTGAAACAGTGAGGTTCATTCTGAAGGTAACATCATTTTTAAGCACAATTGTGCGCCCTTGAGACCTGAACGGAAGCTTCAGATTGTTTTTTGTGTAGCCTAATTCTACGGCCACATCTTTCGCAATAGCCTCTGTAATTTGGGCGTTGGTAATGTTGAGTGCCAGATCGCGTTTGGTTTTATATTCCAGTCGGGCAGATACTCGACTTTTGGTACGCATATTAATACCAATCAGCGGTTGAAATGTCTCCGACATAGTTACACCGGATATAACATAAACGGGTATTAAATCGCCTTGCTCATTTGACTGGCTGCCATAGAAACCATTATTGTAATCACTGATCGGTCTTTCTAATCCATTGAAGCCAGCCTCATTGTATCGTTGCGAATTAATGTATTCGGTTACTGCGTAAGTTGACTGATAAGCATGTGACAGTGTAATGGATTGAAAAATATTGCTGAAGAACTTGATCTTACTGAGGCCTGTATAATCTATACGCCAGTTAGGGAGAGGGGTTTGGGGGAAAGGTGATAGTCCTAATTTGCTTACGTCCTTTCCTGTGTAGGCACCAATAAAGGCAGGGATCAATACATCCTGTGAAGTGGTGTCATAGCCTTCGTTACCGGTAATGCCTATAAATTTATTTCTGACCTGGATAAGGTTTTCTTCGAATTGCTGAAAAACTTCTGATTCCGTTTCGCCATTACTTTTTATGAATGAAGTGTTTAACATAACAGTAGAGATACGGTAGCTACCTCTTCGGGTGGGGCTTAATGATTCGTATCCGTTTGATGCATCTTCGTATCGATAAATTTCCGTATAGGTCTCTGAATTTTCTCGTCTTGCGTCTAGTTGAATTTTAAAATCAGTGGCGGGCTCTATCATTGCCCGGCCGCTGAGGTTTACATTTTTAGTTTGCGTAAAAGGCAAGGATAGTGAGGTAGCATTGGTCAACCATCCTTTTGCACCAGCCTCTTTACGAATATTCGGATCCTGATCACCTAAAACAAAGCCCCAACCGGGAGATGTGAACACGTCATCCATCCCAAAAAATTTTGGAGTGTTGGCAAAGCCTGGGAGTATGGTGCCCTCATTTTGCGAGTAGGTTCCGTTGATGGAACGAACCGACATTAATAAACGTGCTATTCCTGTTAATAATTGTGGAGGTTTAGGCAGTGTATCTGCAGGATCAGGTTTGGCTTTGGCTTGTGGATTTTTTGGCTTAGGCGGTGGTGGTGTATTTAACTTTTTAAGAAAGGCTACTTTATTATAGAGTTTTACAAAATCAATTTTACCTGTTAGCTGTTGGTCGCGGCTATTTTGAATAGTGTGTTTAAAATCCAGACTGTCAGGTTCATCGAGTTCATTTGGTCCTACCAATTCATCTGGTCGGTTGAGCAACCCCGCCCTCCAATTGTAATTTACATTGTAACGGTATTCTGCCCCTAGCCAGTCAGTTATCGGAAGTTTATCGAGGGGTAATACATAATTGACCGTGACGCTTTGGTCAAAGTTTTTCATACGTCCCAGCTTTTTCAGATTTGTTACAACAGAATCACGATACTCTTTAGCAGTAACCTCTCTGTCTAAAACGGTTGAATATCCACCCAGGGGATCGGTATCAAATTCATCAACAATAGCGGTTGCACGTGCAGTGTAATCAAGACTTAATCCTTTACTTAAATTCCAGCGCATGTTATAAGACCTGTTAAAGTTAAAATACTTCAGGAAGTTAGGGGAAGAGTCAAAACCATCGTTGCGATAAATAATTTTGCTAAACGATCGATCAAGATCAGCGCGAAGATTGATGCTGGAGGGCAATAAACTAAAATTAAAATCTTTGATCAGTTTTAAGTAAGGAGAGCTGAACATTTTGGTTTTCTTGAAAGGCTCAATACCTGTTGCTTTAGGAGAAAATGTATAAGCAATACTTCCTTTATACATCCGCTGTGTACTTTCTTTCAGGGTAAAACTTTTTCTGGAAGCTTCTGAGTATGCATAACTGAAGGAGAAGTTTTCAATATCATAAATATGGCTTTTTGCATCTTTCCTAACTTTTGTTTTTCGAACGTTGGTAAAATTTATACCTCTTCGTTCTTCCACATCCCGAATGGTGTTTAAGTAATCTTCTCTTTCACTCTCTGTTTCAAAAGAGGCGAGTGCAGCATCAATTTTCAAATCAGGATTGGCTGGATCAAACTGAGGTTTAATAGTTGTATTCTGGTAGCTGACCAGCATTGGAATTTTAATACCATGATTACCTGGTAATAATTTATCGGCATTTACAGTAGCAGTAAGATCGTACGCTGTGCGCTCTTCTCGAGCACGCTCATTAATCTTTGAATTAATACTTCCAAAGCCAAAAGTGTTGTACCGCAATGTTCCACTAACCGTAGCAAAGTCAGCCAGCTTAGCCGTTAGTGCAGTATTTACAGCATAACCTGCTTGTCTGTTAAAATCAGTAAGACGTAATTCATTTGCCCATAAACAAATCTGGTAGCTGCGTTGATCAACGCCTATTGGATTTCGAACACCAATTAATATTGAACGCACACCTGCCAGATCGGGTCTTCCGAAAATTCGAATGAGATGTTTACCTACTTGTTTAGGTCCATTTAGCGGATACGACTGCGAGAGCGAAAAATTATTTCTGTCGCGTTCTACCTTCAAGGCGTAAAGCTCGTCAAGAGCAAGATCAATTTCATTTTCTTCAGGCCATACTTCTTCCGGACTACTGTCTAAAGGGTTGCTGATTCTTAAGGGAATAGCAATTTCATAATAGTTTTGATCAGGGTCATTTCCTAAACGTAAGAAAGCATACAGTTCACCATCAGCAGCATTGCTGTTGGCATGTATGTACATTTTAACTCTTCCGTAATTAAAGAAATCCATTTCTACATTTTTGTAAATGGCGCGTGAGTCAGCATCTTTTAATTCATCCATACACATCTGTATAGATTGTTCATTCAGCTGACGGTTAATGGCAGAAGTAATGTCTCTGTCACGAATAACACCCGGTGGTACAACGTAAGGTGACTTTTGATCATCACCTGCAGAGTTTTCTTCAATGTTTACTGTAGATACTGTAAAATCTTCAACAGCGGGTTCAGGTGTTTCTACAAGCCCTCCCTCCAGTAACGATGCTTGATAACGTCTCCAGCGGCTACCCACCATTCGAAACTTTGCCATGCGCAACACAACAGGCTCTGCGAAATCAGTAAGGACTAGCCGAGCGTATCGCATTGATTTAAAGCCGCTAATTTCACCAAACTTACTTTCAGGCTGACGTATAGGTATGCGGAATAAATACCACGTAACAAGTTCATCTTTATTGCCAGTGCCTGAGGCTGGTCGTGTAATCTTATCTACCACATATCCCTGCCCGATTTCAAGCTGGCCGGGTTTTAGATCTATGGTGTACTGATAATACTCCTCCTCTTCATTAAGCGTATTATCAGCATTTAAATCTTCATTGTCAGGTAACACAGTGCTTGATCGTGTAACTTCATCGTTCCCACTGATAACAGGAGAGTTGCCATCAAGTCCATTAAAGTTTTTGTAACGCTCGAATAATTTCGCATCGACATCATCAAAACCACCATCTAAAAAATAGCGGAAGTCATCCGCAGAAGGATCTTGGAGAATTACTTCACGAACCTCAGGATTTAAGGTGGCGGGTAGCTGACTGATAAATGAGCTATTAAAAAAACTTTGCTCAACAGCATTTGAAGCGCCATCCCATCCTACATCTTGATTAACACGCGAAGAAGGCGCATCGTCAAAAGCATTCACCACAAATTCTTTAGAAGCAACATAACCCCATGGGCTTTGTGTTACGTCACCTCCTTCAATTCCTTCCTTGGGCAAGCCTTGTTCAAAGGCCTGTTTACCATCGCGTTGCACATCTTCCGATATCTTGCCAAGTTGTAAAATAAGTTTACCACCTGTTGCATTAGATTTGTTCAATCTCCCATCAATAATTTTTCCATTTTCTGTATTAATAAATGGGTCTAACATCCAAAGTTCGATGTACTCAATATTCGCCTTGTCAAAGTCAACTTCTGTTCTGAAGGCCGTTGTAATACCCCCCCAGTTCTCCTTTGGGTTTTTCAGTAAACCGTCATTGGTTAAATCTGTATTATAGTTGTAAGGGCCACGTTCTTCTGGATAATAAGCCAGATCGAAAATTTGTTCATAGAAGTTTCCTTGTTGTGCCTGAAAGCCTGCAAAGATTTCATTAGGAGCTACAGCACGGATGTAATGATTCTGCAGATCTCTGTCCGTGATATTCTCAGGCTTGAAGCGGCCGACATTTCTATAAAACTGATTGTCGATCTGGTACCAGGCCAACTTGGCTCTTTTGAAACCAGCACTGATATCATTTTTTTGACCACGACTCGGGTCAAACTCAAACTCATTACTTTTCGGTGTAGCAGCCAGCCTCCAGCCAAGCGGGCTCATTAGGGTGTAAGGTGTTGCCGAATTTTCAAAATCATCGATATAGCTGGCACCTTCTCCATCTGTTTTGTTAGAAGTGCCAGGAAGTAGTTGCGCAAACTCACCAGTAAATGAAAACGAGGACTGTTCTTTTGTTTGAATAATAGGTAATGCGTCTATGATTTTAGTAAGCATCCTGCTGTTTTTACGCACACTCAGGTCAACACCATATTGTAAGTTCCTAGCAGGTTCTGTGCCTATTTGATTTCGGGTTAACTGCTGTCTTTCGTTATAATACAATAATGTGCCGCCAAGGTTTACATCTTCACTTAGGCGATAATCTAACCTAGTGCCTATAAGTGTTCTGGTTTGAAAAGAGAAAGGATCGTTCTGTTCGTATTGAACACTGATGTTTTTACCGGAATTTAAAATGGCAGCATTTAAAATGGTTACACGGCCAAAAGTGTAATCAACCTGGTAGTCTGTACCTTCCTGCAAAGGAATACCTCCAGCGTAAACCCTTACAGAGCCTTGCGACACACCAAAACCAGGAATCATAATGTCTTGTGCGGAACCGGCATTATATCGGCCTACTAAAAAGAATTTATTTTTGGTTGTTATTAATTCTGCATCCGCCTTAGTAGTTCTGTAGAGTGTGTCAAAGGCATACTTTGAAATCAAAAAGTCTTCATTATTTTCTCCTACAAAAGCTTGCCGTAACCCTTGACCGAAGGGCTCAAGGAAGGGAAATATAATTAAGCCTTCTTTGGAAACGATAGTTAAATTTTCTACAAAGTCAAAGTTACCATCTCTCTGCCGATCATTAGAAGGATTGAGTCTGTCTAATCCTAAAATTTCTATAAGCTGCCGGTTTCGAACGCGCGAACCTTCTTGTAATTGTGGATTATCTATCCCGGTTCGGTCATCGCGGTAGATAATCCGAAGCTCAAATCCTTCACGGGTAAGCTGATTCACATTTAGTGAATAAATGTTGCGCATCATTAAATCCCAGGTGGGAGTAACTCTAGTGGTGCCACCCCGAGGTCTTAATAATTTAAGGAAGATTGATTCGCTATCATCAAGATTAGAGTAGTCTTCGGAGAGTTCTCCCACTTTATAAGTAATTCCATTGTAGCTATACTCATAAGCAACAGCAAGGGCTTCATCGTTTTGCAATCTGCGGGTTAATGTTACATATCCAAGTTGTGGGTGAAAAGTGAATTCAGTAGGTGCTAGTTTACGGGCCGAATTCATTTTTTCGTAATCACTTCCATTATTGTTATCACCTTCAAATAATCCATCTAGTGCGGTTGTGATATCATCAGAGTTACGCGAAGGGATCCCAAGCACCTGACTAAATAAATTATTGGCGGTATTGGCTGCTGGCGATGATGCATCTCTACCGCCTACCGCGCTGTTATATACCCTGCGGCCTTCACCCAAATCCGTCAAGCCAATAACATTGCGCTGTGTTTGCGTATCGTTATTTCTATTCAGTACATAAATTTCAATACGTGTAATGTTAACGCCTGAGATTACATTGGGTGGAGAGGCCAACCATCTTGTGTAATTTTCTCTAAAAAAATGCCCGAGAAAAAAGTGGCGGTTCTCATCATAACCTGAAGCAATTATTTCAAAAGGGCGACCTTGACCATTGCTACCACCCGGAATATCGATAGAAGAAACCTTGCCTCTTTGTGTGGAGGCAACCGAAGTGGCAGTGAGTTTACCAAACTGCATCTGAGTTTTAATGCCAAAAAGATTTTGCGCGCCTTGTATCAAGGTGTTATTTAATGGTAGGCTTACGTTACCTAATTCTAATTTTTTAAGAATATCCTCTTTATAGCCTGTGTATTCAACTTTGAAGTTGTTTTGAAAATCAAATGAATTATTGTTATCGAAGTTTGCAGTAACGGCTAGTTTTTCGCCAACCTTACCTGTTACATTCATGTTTATTTGCTGATCAAAAATGAAGCCCCCGTTTCTTTGCTGGCGTATATTAAGGTTAGGGTTGCTGTTTTTTTGGAATTCACCACCAAAGTCGAGTACAACAAAACCTGTTGGAACTAAGGATACGTAACTGCTTCCAAATAACCTGTCAAGAATAGGACTAACATAAAGCTTAGGTACGAAACCCTTTCCCGCAACTTCACTTTCACCGCTTGCCGCTTTGCTTTGCGATTTCCAATAGTTTTTGAGCTGTTGCTGATCCTGATAACGCTTGAACTCCTGAAAACTCATGGTAGTGAGTGGGCGGTAGTTAAATGAGCCTATCTTTTCATAAATGGTGTAGTTCATCCCGGTGTCTATTTCAACATCCAGGGTCATCAGGGATGGATTTTTTAAAAAGAAAGGTGATTCATTGGCAGGAGTTGAAAATGGGTCTCCGTACCTATCTGAAAAGCGAAAAACCGGCTGTCTTTTTGTTCGGGTTGTATCCTGCCGAAAGCGTTGTGCTTGCGCGCTAAATGCTAGGCATAGCAATAGGAACAAAGCTGCCGTGCTGGTAAAATAGTAGGTGCGAATCTTGAGCGACAAACGTTTAGGCGTTTTTCAAAGCTTGTTTAACCAAATCCTCCAAAGTAAGGTTATTTCCTGATTTTTTCAGGATGGCATCAACACTTTTCTCTGCTGCCGGTCTTGGTATGCCAAGGGTAACCAAGGCTGATAACGCCTGCTGTTTAATAGTATTGTGCAAACCAAGAGGGGAGGATCCACTTTCTTCTGTCACTTCTTTTTTTAGCTTGTCTTTAAGCTCCACTATAAGACGCTGCGCTGTTTTTCCACCTATACCTTTTACGCGTTGAAGGGTAGCAATATCTTCTCTTGCAATTGCAGCTTTCAATTCTTCTACTTCCATGAATGAGAGCATTACAATAGCCGTACTAGGTCCAACACCGTTTACTGAAATGAGATGAAGGAAAAGTCTTTTCTCTGCTTCTGTACTAAATCCAAACAGCACATGTGCATCTTCTCGTATACTCAAATGGGTGAACAAAGAAATTGCTTCCTGATCCTTTATTGCTGAAAAGGTTTGTAGTGAAATATTTACATGGTAACCTACCCCGTTTACATCTATTACTACATGTGAAGGCTCTTTTTGAATAAGTTTACCTTTAAGAAATGCTATCATACAATAGTTTTGTGCAATACAATCAAAAATATGACTTAGAATTAAATTATTTACTCTCAGCCTTAATCAACAGTCTTTTTACGAATACACTTAATTTAAAGGACCAAAACCATTAAAACTTGTGTAAAAGTGATCATTCTACTTTCAGGTCACAAGTTATTAAAACCTTTACTTAAGTAAGCGCACCATTCTGCTTTCAGCATCTTATTTGAAGGCATAATTCTTGTAAGTATTTTTAATAACTAAATAAGCTAAATATGAAGTTAATTAAGGGGTATGCATTTGCCATGTTGGCAACCTTCACATTGATAAGCTGTGAAGATGAGGTTCCAAAGATAGGATTCAGCTCCAATTCCTCTGAAGTTATTGAGGGAAGTACAGTTTCAGTTCCGCTGAGTGTTGCTATTCCGAGTGGCGTATCCCCAATTATTAATTTTACGGGCACAGCTACCGAAGGTGTAGACTTTGAATGGGCAGTTTCGGCTGATGGTAAAGAGCTTGTGTTTGAAACTTTTCCAGATGATTTTTTTGATGAGGAGACGATAATTATTGAGATAACTGGTTTTAGTGGTAGTGCTAATGTGGGTGCTACAGTAACCCATACTATTAATATCTCTGATCCTGGAATGTTGGTTGAATTAACATGGATAGGACAAGATGGTCTTTCTGCTGATTTAGATATTGTAATTTTTAAAGAAAATTCTCCAGGGTCTGGCGAATATTCAGAAGTATTTTCTTCTGAAGATTCGGGGCCAAATGAAACAACGGTTTTAAGGGGTGATTATACAAATGCAAATTATGCGATCGCTATAAATTATTTTGGGGGGCTTTCTAATGAGGTGGACTTTACATTAAATTTATCTACTTCGGTGGGTACGATTAACGGTAATGATAATGAGATTTCTTTCAATGGAACATTAACTCAGTATCATATTGATGAGGATTCTGAATTGACCTATGTTACTCTTGCTAAAAATAACTTCAACTATTCAAATTTCTCGAATTTAATTATTGATCTTCCTTTGGAGATTATACTCTCATGGAATGCAGGAAATGGAACAGCAGGAGATGTTGATATGGATTTAACTTTGTTTTATTTAAATCCTGATACTGAACAGTTTGAAGTAATTGATGGTTCTTACTTTGGCGATTCTCCAACTGAAACGGTATCGCTTCCTTTAAACGAACCAAATGGGACTTATGGATTAAGATATGAGTATTTCTCAGGCTCCTCCAACACATTATCTTTTACAGCAACTTTTTCACTTAATGGCATAGGAAATTTTTCAGGAACAACAAATAGTGTCATTTCTTTTAATGGGGCTTATACTTTATCCAATATTTCAGGGAGTGATACAAATATCTCTCAAACTTTTGTGAAGAGTGGCAACACATTCAGTAACTTCTCTGCTGTTAGTATTCCTGTTTCTGGCAGTGGTGCACAGCTTGAAGACTCTTTTTTAAAGAAGAAGAATAAAGCAAGGTTTGCGGGAAGATCAAACAAAAAGGAAAAGGGGGCGGCAAGGGCTATACTGAACCTGAACAAGTAGACCTTTTCAAGACAATAAAATGAATAAAAAAGGAGTGGTCAACGACCACTCCTTTTTTGCTTTTGAGATTCGCTGAAGATTAGTTCTTGCTAGCCTTCTTAGCTTTTTTCTCAGCGCGTTTTTCTTTTAAAGACTTCTTAGGCTCTTTTTTGTCCTCTTTACGTCTGTCTTCTCCTTTTGCCATAGTGTTAAATTTTAATACTACTAAATTATAAAAAAAACTGATCCTAATTTAACCAAGTCTTTTAGTCACCTCATTCCAGTTTACAACACTCCACCAGTTGCTGACATACTCATTCCTCTTATTTTGATACTTTAGGTAGTAGGCATGCTCCCACACATCAAGTGCCAGTAGTGGCCTCCCTTTAAACTCACTAACATCCATTAAAGGATTATCCTGATTGGGTGTTGATCCGATCATGAGTTTTCCATCTTGCTCGACCAACCATGCCCATCCCGATCCAAAGCGTGTCATGGCAGCCTGTGTAAACTGCTCTTTAAATTTCTCAATAGACCCAAAGTTGCTATTAAGGACTTCTGTAAGTTTACCCGATGGTATTGAAACTTTATTGGCAGCATTCATGCTATTCCAAAAAAAGTTGTGGTTCCATGCTCCGCCTCCATTGTTTCTTGCTTTAGTTGAATAGCGGGAAGTACTGGAGAAAAAATCATTATTTGAATCAGCCACTATGCCCTCTGCCGCAATGGCATCATTTACATTTTTTACATAAGCAGCATGGTGTTTTGTATAATGAATTTCCATGGTCTGCTTGTCAATATAAGGTTCAAGATCCTCAAAATTGTAAGGGAGTGGGTCCTGCGCAAAAGCAAAGTTTTCCTTCGATTCGTTTACCATTTTTATGGATGCACACGCTGCTGTTTGGCTAAAAAAAAGTGGGGCTCCAAGGGCACTAAGCAATCCTGCTTTAGCGCTTGTCTCAATAAATTTCCTTCTGGTCGTCTTCATAAGCTTCGTTCTCTACTACTCCATTAAGGGGGTGAAAGTAAAATTAGCTAAAAATTTTTAGCTTGCAGGGTTAAATACGCACTATTATGGAGCCTATTCTATATGATCAAATACCTTCACTTGACCTGGCAGATTTTTATGGTGGTGATGCAGAAAAAAAGAAAAAATTTGTGGCTGATTTAGGTGCTGCTTACAACACCATAGGTTTTGTAGCGATCAGGAACCATTACCTTAACGATGATTTAGCAGATAAGCTATACTCGGTTATAAAAAAATTCTACGCGTTACCGGATGAGATAAAGGGCTTATATGAAATACCAGGTTTAGCAGGACAACGGGGCTATATTGGAAAAGGTAAGGAGCACGCAAAGGGAAGAAATACTGGTGATTTAAAGGAGTTTTATCATATCGGTCAGGAGGTCCTGGATAATGATCCAATCAAAAAGGAATATCCGGATAATGTTTGGCCAAAGGAAATACCTGAGCTGAAAGAAATTGGACTGGAGGTATACAAAAGATTAGAGAAAACAGGTGTTTACATGCTGCGGGCAATTGCGCTCTATCTTAATCTACCCGAGGATTATTTTGACTCAAAAGTCAAGCACGGCAACAGCATTCTCAGACCTATTCATTATTACCCCATACCAAACCCTGATGAAGTACCAGCTGATGCAGTGCGTGCAGCAGAACATGGTGACATAAATTTGATTACTTTGTTGATGGGAGCAAGTGCTGATGGTCTACAAGTACTGCGCAACGATGGAAAATGGATACCTATTACAGCATTGCCAGAACAATTGGTTGTTAACGTTGGTGATATGCTGGAGCGCCTGACCAACAAAAAGTTAAAATCCACGATACACCGTGTGGTTAACCCACCTCGTGACCAAATGGATAAACCTCGTTACTCAATACCTTTCTTTATGCACCCTAGAAGTGAAATGAGTCTGGCATCATTACCAAGTTGTGTTGATGCACAGCATCCAAAGTTGTGGGAAGACATTACAGCCGGTGCCTTTCTGGATCAGCGCTTAGCTGAAATTGGTTTGAAGAAGAAATAATAAATAGACCGGTGATCAGGCGGGTTCGTTTCTTCATCTTTCTAAAGGATGTTTTCTGGTTGGCCCTTACAACTTTTGGAGGGCCACACGCTCATCTTGCCCACTTTCAACGTATTATGGTTGATAAGCGCAAATATATTGATGACCATGAGCTGATGGAGCTTAACTCGCTTTGCCAGATTTTACCAGGACCTTCATCCACACAAACACTTACAGCTATCGGTTATCGAGTGGGTGGGCCAACTTTAGCTTACCTTACTTTGCTAGTGTGGATTTTGCCTTCGGTTACAATCATGACAGCCGCGGGTGTTTTGCTCTCCAGCATTCAGGAGAAAAATTTGTCGATAGAGTTTACCCGGTTTATACAACCCATGGCTGTTGGTTTTGTAAGTTATGCTGCGTACACCATCAGTTTAAAAACAGTTTATTCAAAAACAGGTGCTGTTTTAATGGTGGGGGCTGCCATTGCCTCTTACTTTTTTCAAACACCTTACGTTTTTCCGATTATACTTTTAGTGGCAGGAGGTATTACAGCTTTAAAGTATAGGAATCAACCAAAACGCGAGAAGGATAAAGTAAAGATTAATTGGTCTAACTTTATTTTATGGGCAAGTGTATTGATCGTTGCAGCGATTATCGGTCGTCTTACGGGATTATTGCCTATTCGTTTGTTTGAGAACTTCTATCGTAACGGTAGTTTGATTTTTGGAGGAGGTCAGGTTTTAATTCCAATGATGTACACAGAGTTCGTTGAATTTAAAAAGTATCTCACTTCAGATGAATTTCTATCGGGTTATGCTTTTGTGCAATCTTTACCAGGACCTGTTTTCGGTTTCAGTGCGTTCATTGGAGCTTTGAGCATGCGTGAATATGGTTTGCTTGGCGAAGTACTGGGGGGATTTCTTTGTGCCATTGCCATTTTTTTACCGGGTACATTCCTGATCTTCTTCGTTATTCGTTTTTGGGATGCCTTAAAAAAATACAGAGGTGTTAGAGCATCGCTTGAAGGGATCACTGCAGCCAGTGCCGGTCTTGTGGCTTCGGCAGCCATCATACTTTTTCAGCCATTAGATAACACACCAATGAATTTTGGTTTTACTATTGGTACTTTTTGTTTGCTGGCATTCACGAAAATCCCATCACCATTTATTATTCTAATCGGTCTGGGACTGGGTTTCATATTTAAAGTTTGATTTTCTAACCACTAAGTTCGCGGAGGTTCACAGAGCTACTGCTGCACTCATCTTTGCGAACCTCTGCGGTTTTATCTCGCTAAAACAAAAAGCCCTGCTTCAGTTAAGAAAGCAGGGCTTTTAAATATCGATTATTATCTCTTAACCTAACTTGAAGGTAATAGGAAGTACCATGCGTTGCTTTACTGCTTTACCACGCTGCTTACCTGGCGACCACGCTGGTGAAGATTGGATAATGCGAACAGCTTCTTCATCACAACCAGCTCCAATCCCTTTTATAGCAACTACATCAGAAATTGTTCCGTCTTTGTTAATAACGAACTGAACGAATACTTTTCCTTCAGTACCCATACGTCTTGCTTGTGCAGGATACTTGAGTTTTTTACCAATGTACTCATAGAAAGCCTGCATACCACCTTTAGGGGTAGCAGTTTCTTCCACTACCGTGAAGATTTCATCTACCTCTTCTTTAGGCTCTTCAACAGCGGCAATAGTGATGGCTTCAACTTTGGTGTCCTCAGTAACTTCCACGTCAAATTCAACCTTAATCTCTTCTTCAATAATTTCTTCATCAGGAACTTCAATGATTTGAGGCTGCTGAATTTTCGGTGGTGGTGGTGGTGGCTGATCGGTAGGAGGTACTTCTAAGATTTCCTCCATATTCGAATTTCTAGGACCTAAATCCTTTACGCCTGTATCATCGTATTTACGGTACTCAAATGCCATTACGGCAAGGAGTAAACTCGTTGTAAGACCGATGTTAAAGAAAAGCCATGTTTTTTTGGTCAAATCGGCCTTTTCTGTCTTTTTAGCTTCCATAGGTTAGTATGTTTTGACAATAGAATGCCAAATATAGAAAAAGGTCACAACCACAAACCAAAAAATTTTATGAAACTATCTTCTTCTTCCGTAAAAGAGTGTTAGGAAGAGTGTTGGGTAGGCAGCATATCTTTTGGCGTCAGTCATCAGTTCGATTTTTCGGCTGTAAACATCTAACAGAAAACCTGCTTCAAATCCTGTTACTTGATCCTTAATAGTACCTAATTCGAAATTAATAGCTGCCTTTGCATTGGCACCTACAACCAAGCTAGATTCACCAATACCTTGAAAAAGACGACCAGGGCCTAAAATATCATCAACTGCAATTGACTTGCTGTATTGCGCATACTGGGCATAGTTTAGATTTTCTGTCTGAAACTCAACATAATATGGGGCAACAATAGCCAATGAAGGCCCTGCGGCAAAAACCGCTTTAATTTCAACACCTTGTTGAGGTGCCTTTTTAAATAGAATTAGATCTCTTCCATACTGTGTTCGGATGGCATATAAATAGTTGCGCTTACCGAAAATGAATAGATTTCCTGAGAAAGTGGCATTTTCCCGCACTTCCTGTGGATGTTTCACATTCATGAGCTCTAAGCCAAATGTTTCAAGAATACGGTCATTACCCAGCTTACGCGCTTTTTTAAACACCACTCCACCAATGAGCCCCCCCGAAGTATTTTTATTAATACCCCAGACAAATTCTGATTGGTATTCATAGCTGTCCTGCGTTTGAGCAACAGTCGAATAGGATAAAATCAAAAGAGAGAAGATTATTCCGTAACGCATCCGTATTTTTGAATGATTAAATCTACACTCATAAACGTTATTTTCAAACCGATAGTTTACTCATGACAACCGCAACTACAATTTATCAAGGGGCTTTGCGTACTGAGGCCACCCATACCCGCTCAGGTCAAAAGATTATTACTGATGCTCCGATTGATAATAACGGCAAAGGTGAGGCTTTTAGCCCTACAGATATGGTTTCCGCGGCACTAAGTAGTTGTATGATGACATTAATGGGTATGCTTGCTGTGCGTGAAGAGATTGACCTGACCGGATTAAAAGCTGATGTCGTTAAAATAATGGCATCGAATCCAAGAAAAATAGCTGAGATTCAGGTGACGTTTACACATCCAAATCTTGTTGCGACAGATGTGCAAAAAGAAAAATTAAGGCGTGCTGCACTTACATGTCCGGTAGCACTTAGTTTGGCAGAGTCAGTTAAGCAAACAATTAACTTTAATTTTTAGCAAAAGGTAAGAGCGATTTGTAATCAATACCAAAATGAGAATTATGGTATACAACCTCTCCGTTTTTAATGACTAGAACCTGAGGTGATTCATGCTCGACATCAAAAGTATTTGCTATCTCGTTTGAGATATTTCTGAAGGAAAGTAGGTCAAGATAATAAGGTTTAAGGTTTTTCATTTCCTCTTCTTTCCAATTGCGCTCTAGTCTGTCAAGCGTAGCGCGACTAATAGAGCAAGTAGTGCTGTGCTTAAAGATGAGTACTGTTTGTTGTGCAGATTCATCTTTAATAGTTTGTAATTGTTGAGGCTCCTGAAGCTTGTTCCAGTTCATAGTAAAAACATTGTAGCTTTAAAGGTTTTGCTCAGGCAAATAGTTCCCGGGTGTTAATTTTTACTTGTAGGAGGGTTGGAGAAAGTCTTAAAAGTAAAAGCAATGGCTTCCATTTCGCGAATTAGTTCGCGTTGTGGTTTACCGGGGCTGTAAACAAAACCCTCTAGGTAATAAATGTGTTTGTCTACTTCATTCACAAATGAATAACTAATAAAAGGGCCGCCCATGCTTTTGTTATTCGTGCGCCACAAGCCTCTTATTTCCATGCCAAATGCACCATTGAAATTAACCTGCTTTGCCTTAACCGGATTAAATGGAATACTTCTTTCTGTAGTAATAAAACTTTGTGGCATGTCAGGGTCTTCAAAGATGTACCTTCTGCAAATGCTTTCTCTCCAGTCTAACAAACTGTCTGGAAGGAGTTGGTATTCACTTTCATAAGGCTTCCGGGCAATAAAGAAATTCTTGTCAATTTCAGATTCTGGTGAACGGAACCAAACAAAATCTTTTTCTTTTTGCACTAGTTGAAAGCCTGCAGGAAAATGTAAACTGATCTGATATTCTTTTTGTAAAAGGGCTGTATGATTTCTGGTAGAAGAAGTCTTGATAATACTCGCCATCATTCTTTGCTTCTCAACATTATTGAAGAAATCCTGAATACGTGCACCATCTCTTTTAAGATGATGAATTAACTCCTGGGTAGTATTGCCAAACAAGTACATTACTTCTTGTCCGCGTGAGTATTCATTCTTTTTATTTACTAAATAAAAACTGCTGTCAGCTTTAATATTCTTAATAGTTTCTTCGGAGAGATTTTGTGTAATGGATCTTGTTCCAGCACTTGACTGATCTAGCGCAAAAACGTAGACTAAATTTCTTATTTGGGTGAGTAATTTGATTTTACTGCTTGGATGTACCCAGATAACCTTAAAAACTGGTTCGTTTCTGGGTAGGCCTGAAACTTCTGAACTAAAAATATTTCTAACGGCTTCACCTAATTCACTTTTCCATTGCGTTGAGTCCATCAAAATGAGTACATCTCCTGATTTGCCAGTAGAAGCAGGTAGGTTCTGCACTCTTTCTTCAGGTGTACTCGTACATGCGTAGGTAAGCAAACCAATTATGATGATAGCTATAAAACGAGACATAGATGTTTTTTTAATCATAATAATGGCTTTGCTAAATAGTCACGGAATTTTATGCGAAAAATACACAATTGACTTAAATGCCAATGACTAATTTTTGACCTGGCTGAATTTTGGAGGTGGTGAGTTTATTCAATGATTTAATTTTCTCAATTGTGAGGCCTTGAAATTTTTGTGAGATGCTCCACAACGAGTCGCCAGGCTGTACAGTATATGTTTTGGAGTCTGGTACAGACTGTACAATGATTGGAGCTTTGGCAATAATTGTGTTTGCGGGTGTAAAAACACTTGGCTTTAGCCAAATATTAAGCCGTTGGCCCACACGAATGGTATTGCTACTCAGGTTATTCCATTTTTTAAGATCAGTCACTTTTACATTATGTCGCATGGCAATACTGCCCAGTACATCACCAGATTTTACTTTGTACACAATTTTATCTTTACCGTAAGTACTTCCTGCTGCATTCTGCGCCAATAGTGCCAATTCTTTTTTACCTACAACAGAGGCAGAATCTAAAATAGCAAGTCTGTTACTGTTCAATGCGTCTAACGTATACGTTGGTAGGTGAAGTGTATAATACTTGTTTAAATCGGGCAATGCATTGTGTTGAATGGATGGATTAAGTTTAATAATGTCATCCATGCATGTTTCTGTAAGCTTGGCAAGGGTTGGTAAGTGAAGGTATTTTTTTACGCGTACTGTATCACTTAGGGGAAAAGCCTCCTGGTCGTTCATTAAAAAGTTGTGTTCACTTAAGTAATTCATGGTGTAAGTGATGGCCACAAATTGAGGAACGTATGACCGTGTTTCGCGTGGCACGTATGGATAGATGTCCCAAAAGCTTTTTTTGTATCCAGCCTTACGAATGGCACGCTTTACATTGCCGGGGCCACTGTTATAAGCCGCGAGTGCCAGTTCCCAGTCGCCAAACATGCCGTACAATTGTTTTAAGTATTGGCATGCAGCTTTGGTAGATTTTTCCGGATCCATTCTTTCATCAATGTACCAGTCGATGTGCAAACCAAAGTAGCGACCAGTGGCTGACATGAATTGCCACAGACCAACAGCACGGGCACGTGAGATGGCTCTGGGGTTTAATCCAGATTCAATAATGGCCAGGTATTTTAATTCATCAGGCAAGTTGTATTCAGCTAAATATTTTTCAAAAAGTGGAAAGTATAAATCCATCCGCTGAATAATCATGCGGGTATACTCCCGATCTTTCACAGTAAAGTAATTAATGAAGCCATGTATTTTTTCGTTGTAGCGAAGTGGTATTTTATTCTGTATGCAGGCTAAGCGATCGGCAATAACGAGTGGATCGTCATCTCCAGGTATATACTCCCAGTTGGCGGGTAAGGAGTAATAATTGATTTGCACTGAATCCTCTTTATATAAGATATCAGATTCCGCTTCTACAATTTCGAGAGAGTCGGCAACAATAACAGAATCGGGCAATACCTGCGCTTTTACAGATGTTATTGCTAATAGAAAAATTAAACAGCTAAAAATCTTACACATCTCCCTTCAATTTCATTAAAAAATCTGCAAAGGCCAATAGTTTGCCTTCCTCAAAATCATCAGCCAATAACTGTAGGCCTATTGGTAAACCCTGATGATCCACACCGCAAGGTACGGATATCCCGGGAATGCCTGCTACGTTAGCATGAACGCTGTAAATATCTGCTAAGTACATGGCCATAGGGTCATCTGTGTTTTTTCCTAAAGGAAATGCCGTGGTAGGGGTAGTTGGCATTATCAGGATATCATATTTTTGAAATAAAGCCTTGGTTTGCTCACGAATAAGGCGTCTCACTTTCTGTGCTTTAGCATAATACGTGTCGTAATAACTAGCACTGAGAATATAAGTACCCAGCAATATTCTGCGTTTTACTTCTCCACCAAAGCATTCAGTCCTGGATTGTTTGTATAGCTGGGTCAGATCACCCGCATCTGCACTTCTGTGGCCGTAACGTACGCCATCGTAGCGCGATAAATTTGCACTGGCTTCAGCGGTAGCCAATATGTAGTACGTTGGCAGACAATAATCCATTAAGGGAAAGTTGACTGGCTCGACCTGATGGCCTGCTTCTTTCAATTGGCCTAGCTTTTTTTCAATAGTAGCTTTGATTTCAGGCTGCAGGGCTGGATTTTCAATAGTTTCTGGGATGTATGCTATACTGAATTTTTGAGTTTCAGTCAGTTGATTGGAATAGCTGGAAACAACATTTTGAGAAACAGTGCTATCAAATTCATCAGCACCGGCTATCTGTTCTAAAACCAGCGCAACATCGTCCACGTGGTTTCCGAAAATACCTATACAGTCGAAAGAAGAACCAAAGGCGACCAATCCGTGCCTTGAAATTCTGGAATAAGTGGGTTTCAGGCCCAGCACACCACAAAAAGCAGCAGGTTGTCGTACTGAGCCACCAGTGTCAGAGCCCAGTGAGACATGACACATATCGGCCATAACGGCTACAGCCGAACCTCCCGATGAGCCTCCTGGTACCCGGTTGTTGTCAATAGCATTTAAAACAGAGCCAAAAGCGGAGTTTTCATTGGAAGAACCCATCGCAAACTCATCACAATTTTGTCTGCCGATGATTATAGCATCCTCATCTAATAAGCGCTGAACTGCGGTTGCAGTATATTGTGAGTAAAAGCCATTCAACATTTTACTGGCGGCCTGCAGCGGGTGATCTTTATAGGCCAGCACATCTTTAATGCCGACAATCAGGCCGGCCAACTTACCGGCTTTGCCGTTTTTGATTTTTTGATCGACAACGATGGCTTGTGTAAGCGCTTCTTTGTCGTACACGCTTAAAAAAACATTAAGGTGTTGTTGCGCCTGAATATTAGAAAGGAAGTATTGTACAATGGCTGTACAAGAAATCGCGCCATGCAGGAGATCTTCTTGCATGGCGCGAAAGCAAGCATACTTTTTCAATGCTGTAAATAATTGCGATTAGTCTTTCATATCGATACGACCAGCTTCGCGGGTAGAATCGATGTTACGTTTTGCATCTCTTCCTGCGTCTTTAATATCGTCTTCCACACCACCAACAGCATCTTTAAATTCGCGGATACCCTTACCAAGTCCTTTTGCAAATTCAGGTATTTTCTTTGCGCCAAACAGAAGCAGCACCACGCCAAAAATCAAAAGCGCCTCAGTACCACCAATTCCGAATAATAGGATAGCTTCCATGATTGATAATTTTAGATTACAAAGATAGGTAAAAAGCAATAAAGCCAAGGGCTTATCTGTAAAGGGTTAAGATAAGGTGAAAGATTGACGAAAGCTTGTTTAAATGGGCTGAGGACTAGTTTCTTAGCCAAGTTTGGGGATCTACAGGTGTGAAACTTTTTATGATCTGGAACCTTAATTCTGGTACGCCATCTTTATTAATGCCTACAGTACCAATTTGCTGGTCAGTTTTCATGGATTCTCCAGTTTTAACTTGAACCTCATTTAAACCGGAGTAAACAGTAAAATAGCCACCGTGCTTTATTATCACGATTGTTCCTATACCTTGAATGAAAGCTACTCTACTTACTGTTCCGTTAAAAATGCATTTTACTTTTTCATCTTTTTTTGTCTGAATGTTAATGCCTTCATTCTTCACAACTATTCCTTTCAAAATCGGGTGCATATGCGTCCCAAATGGATCTGATACAAAACCTTCGGTTGGCCAGGAGAATTTACTTTTATTCTCTTCAAAAGAAGCAGATAAGGCGATAGAGGCATCCGGTGTGGCAACTGTTTTGTTTTTGGCAGCGCGTGCCTTGGCTTCTCTTTCCTCTCTGGCTGCTTTTTCAATCTCTTCTCTAATAATATCCTCAATAAGTTTATCCAGTTTGGCGACAGCTTTTTTTGTTTCTGTCAAATCTGATCGCAGTTTCTTTTCCTGACGCTCCAGATTTTTCACCAAGGTCTTTTGTCTGCTCTTTAGGTCGGTTAGTTGTTGGTTTTCGGCAAGTTCTTCGTTAAGTAATGCATTCTTCTCATTTCGCTTGGCTTCTGTAGTTTTTACTTGCGAAGCGAGTTGGTCTTGTGTTTTAATGATTTGATCTGCCTGAAGTTTTCTTAACTGCGAATATTGTTTCATATAACGCATACGCATCACCAACTGGTCGAATGATGAAGCGGAAAATAAAAAGGTGAGTCGCGTTGCACTGTTGTTAGCTTTTTGTGCAGCAAAGAGCATGGCAGCATATTCTTTACGCATATGCTTCAGGTCTTCTTCTAATGCGGCAATAATACCGTTGTCTTCTCCTATTTCTTTATTAAGTAATTCTGTTTCTGCCTTGATCGACTTGATAAGATTTTCTTGCGCACTAATGCGCTGATTTAAAGCAGATAATTCGCCTAGTGTATTCTTCTTTTGCGTATTGGTTTCAGAAAGTATTTTCTCTACCTCTTTAATTTTCTTGAGATTTTTTTGCTTTTCAGCTTGTAACTGGTTTTTAGTTTTTTGTGCAGCAGCAGAAAAACTGAGTATTAAAAGCAGTAAGAGAAATGTGTACTTACCTGCGGTCATACTTCTTGGGGATGTTAAACGGAAACCTTAGTTCACGGTCGCCTACCTCAGCTTTATTGTATTCAAAAATAATAGTTGTGTTCAAAAGGCCAGACATAGCTTTATAGAACAGTGAGATGGTGCCATTATAAGGAAATAATTTATTACCGACAGGTTGAAAGTTAGAATAATTAATATTCAGTGTGTTGTTTGAGTTTGATTCTTTCAATTCTATTTTCTCAATTTTGAGTGATGCACCATTTACAAAATTTACGACATCAACAGTGCCAGCCTTTTGCTTTAGTAGGTACATTGATGACAGCTCCTCGACTTGATCTTCAGTGCTTGGGTTAATAATGGGGTTCCCTAATAAACTTGCCTGGATAACATCGTAATTAATTGGGAAATTAAATCTTTTAGATAATTCAGCATAGTCAAAAACGTAGTATTCCTTTTCCATATTAGATACAATGGTGATTGAATCTTTATTGATAAGTGCCTTACCTCCCTGCACACCGATCACCGAAAAAGTCATCCAGATTACACTGTCTCGTCTTACACGAATATTAGCCTTTACTTCACGTTCTTTATTCGCATCACGTAATATCATGCGTGCTTTGCCATGAAAGTATTCAAAATCAATACTTTCAATTTTTAATTCCTTTTTAACACCGGTGCCGATATGACTTACCGTTTTCTTGCTGCAGGAGGCAACAAGGAGTACACTTGTAAGTAGTAATACTACGTGAAGGTTATTCATAGATTTTACGATTGGCGATTTTTTTATCGAGAACTTCGTTGTTAGCGTTTAGTTTTTTTGCTTTTTCCCATTGCTGAACAGCATTGTCTACTTCGCCAAGTTTGAAAAGAATATCGCCATAATGCTCTAAATGCGTTGCGTTATTACCATTGTTACTTAAGGCACGCTCTATTATTTTTTTTGCTTCTTTATATTTTTCTCTACTGTAGAGCACCCATGCATAGGTATCAAGGTAGGCAGCTTCGTTAGGATTGTTTTTGATTAGTTGCTCGGCCATTTTTTCGGCTTTCTCCAAATTCTGTTTACGAATGGCCAGGTAGAAACTGTAGTTGTTTAATACACCATCGTTATTTGGATTAAAGGCTAATGCCTCTTCATAAGCTTTATCAGATTTAACGTAGTCTTTCAGCGCATAGTAGGCATCGCCCAGTAAACCATTCAAATCGTTTATAAATGCTGGGTTGTTTTCAGATAAGCGTTTGGCTTGTTCTAATGATGTTACAGCATCTCTAAATTGTCTTTTACGAAATTTCGCATAACCTCTGAAATAATGAACCATGCCCTGATTTGGATAATACTCTAATGCCTGTTCAGCATGAGTAGCAAGTGCATCAAACTGTTCCTGTTGTGCTTCTATATAAAGTAGGTTTTGCCACACTTCAAGGTTTACCTGATCAAGCGATATGGCTTTCTGATAGGCTTCTTTTGCCTTCTGTTGATCGCCTGCAGTGAGGTATAAATCTCCGCCCAAAATATAAAGTTGTGATTCTTCTGTGTTGGTTTTAACTAACTTCTCGTAAAGTGCAAAAGCAAGGTTCTGTGTCTCATCTGTGTCAGAACCCATTCCTTTAGCCTGATTAATTTCGGCATTAAGTGTGGCAATAATTAAAGCCTTGCTGCCAAACTCAATCTCATCGTTGTCGAACAAAACAAGTAGTAGCTTTTCGGCCTCTTCATAGCGTTTTGTTTCTCGATATAAACCAGCCAGCATCATTTGTGCCTGTCCGGTTTCTTCTTTATTATCTTTAAGGAAGTTTTCCAGAAACACAATGGATTGGTCTTTTAAACCTTGCTGTGAAAACAATTCAGCCAGGCTCATAGGATAGCGCATTTCGGCCGGGTCGAGCGCTAAAAGTTTTTCTGCCTCTTGCTGTGCATCACTTACCTTATTCAGTTCAAGGTATAACCTTACTTTCTGTATAGATGACATTTCATTTACGCCCATACTTACTTCGGCACGGTCATATACTTTTATTGCTTTATCAAGATTATTTGCAAATTGATAGGTCGCACCTAACTCAAATAGAAAGTCATCAGAGCCCGGCACCTGCTTAATTAATTGTTCATAGGCTTCGGCAGCTTTATCAAAGCGAGAAAGTCCATTGTAAATATTAGCAGCGAGCAGGTAGAAATATTTGTTTTTCTTTTCGAAACGCAGCGCTTGTTCAATACTTGCTGCTGCGCGCTGAAGATCTTCTTCTTTGGTGCCTCTGTTTAAAACATCTGCAATCTTGAAGTGGATGGTGGCATTTTCAGGTGCCAGCGCTACTGCTTTTTGGTAAAACAACAGTGCTTTGGCATAATCTTCAAGGATAAAGAATTTCTGGCCTTCGGTAAAGTAGAATTCTGCCTCCCTATCTTTAGCGTTGGCCTCCATGGCATCTATGTCTGCCTTCTTTCGCTTTTGTGTAAAAGCAGGGAAGCTGAGTAAAATGCTCAGTAAAATGAAAAGCAAACGTTTTGAAAATGGAAGCATTAGCGCTGTTTTAAAGGACTTGTGTGTATTAAACGAAATACTACACAAAGTAATTTCAAAAATAATAAAAAATAGTGAATGCCTTCTTGTTGGTAGTGCTTAAACACTTTGCATCAAATAGGCCTTTTCTTTTTTGTAAATAAGGTAAGTGAAAAGTGCTAACACCGATATATGAAAAACAGGGGCCAATACAGCATGTTTAATAGGTACAGCATTAACAATATACACTAAAGCAAAGGAAATGGTGATGTAGACAATTGCTGCCCTGATATTGTAAGGGATTGGGTAATAACGCTGCCCCCATACAAAACAAAAAACTGTCATACCAAAGTAACAAAGAAAAGCTGCTAGACTGCTGCCCATGAATCCGGCTATTGGTATTAAAAAGTAATTTCCGGCAACTGTTATAACTACCCCAATAAAGGAAATGATAGTGCCATAATGTGTCTTGTCTGTTAATTTAAACCAGACACTCAGGTTGTAGTAGACACCGAGGAATAAATAGGCCAGCAAAAGAACAGGAACAATTTCGAGTCCCGTCTGGAAGTCTGACCCAATAAAATATTTAAGAATGTCTAAGTTGATGCTGATGCCAACAAGTACAATACAACAAACGATTATGAAGAAATGATTAATCTTGGCAAAAAGAGCAGGAGAGTTTTTGTCGCTGGCATTAGAAAAGAAGAAAGGCTCGGCAGCATACCGAAAAGCCTGAATGCCTAAATTCATGAACACAGCAAATTTGTAGCAAGCACCAAATATACCCATGGCATCCTCTTGTGATTGACCAGGATAAAAATCTTTTGGCAACCACCAGTCAAGCATAGTTCTTGAAAACATTTCGTTAATCATACCAGCTACACCGGTAAGCATCACCGGATAAGCATAAGAAAATAGTTGTGGGGTAATCTGTTTGTCCCAAGCAGGTCGCCAGGCGATGAGTACTTTAATGAAGAGAAGAACAAATAAGGCATTAGCTATGAGGTTAGCCAGAATAACATATCCTACACCTACTGAAGGATCGTAAGCAATTTTTAGAAAGTAAAAGTTGAGTGCTATTAATAAGATCACATTAGCAATTTTGATAGCAGCGAAAAGAAAAGCTTTTTTCTCTAGTCGGAGCCGTGCAAAAGGAATGGCCACTAAAGCATCGATCAACATGAGTGCCGTGAGCCAGATTATAAATTCAGGATGTTCTGGAATCCCCAATGCAGTAGCTATACTTTGAGCAAATACTATGAAAAGAGCAGACAAAGTTCCGCTAATTATGATAACCGTGGTTTGTGTAAGGTTGAAGATACGTTTTACATCTGCCTTTGCCTTGGTAGCAAAACGGAAAAAAGCCGTTTCCATACCAAACATGTAAACAATATTTACAACGGCAACAAAAGCGAAGAGCTTGGTAATAACACCGTACTCTGCCTTGCTAAACATATTTATCGTATGAAGCGGGACTAATAAAAAGTTCAATACTCTCGGAAGCATGCTGCCAAGGCCGTAAAGAATAGTTTCGCCTGCTAGTTGTTTTAATTTACTCAAATGGCTGTTGGTTTTTCGTTGGTAGTTGATCGTAAAGGATTGTTCGTTGATGTTTGTGATAATCAGGGTTGCTGCGAATAACCAACAACGATCAACTAACAACACCTTTAACGGTTACTCTCCTTTAAAATTGGCTGTGCGCTTTTCCATAAACGCTGTTGTACCTTCAATAAAATCTTTGGTGGTAAACAAGTGGCCAAAACTATTCACTTCTGCTTCATAGCCAGCCTTCTCATAACCAAATCCGGCATTTACACTTTTGATTAATTCGGTAATGGCTAGTGGTGCTTTCTGCGCAATCTTGCTTAACATCTTATTGGCCAGTTCTATACCTTCTTGTTTGTTGGCAACAACATGGTTAACCAGCCCGAGTTCTCGTGCATCTTTAGCATTGAGCATATCACCCGTCATAGCAAGTTCAAGCGCTTTTGCTCTACCTACCAATTGGGTAAGACGTTGCGTGCCACCATAGCCAGGGATCAGTCCCAAATTGACTTCAGGGAGTCCAAATTTGGCATTTTCAGTAGCAATTCGAATATGGCAAGCCATGGCTAGCTCACAACCACCACCCAATGCAAAACCATTTACAAGTGCCACCACAGGTTTAGGGAAATCTGCTATAAACTGGAACAATTGATGTCCTTTCTGCGATAATTCCACTGCTTCTGCCTTTGTCAGGCTTGATAATTCCTTTATGTCGGCACCTGCAACAAAGGCTTTTTCACCCTCTCCAGTAACAACTACCCCTCTAGTGGAATGAAGTTTGCTGATTGAAGCGAACGCATCCTTTATTTCTGAAAGTACCTGTTGGTTCAGTGCATTCAGTGCGGAGGGTCTGCTAATGGTTATAGTACTGATATTTCCTTCGTGACTAACGATTGTTAACATTTTAGTTAGAGTTAATTTTGCTTTTTAATTGACCTTATAATGAGCCCAAATTTGAAGATTTTCTCCCGATTAGTATTTCTTTTCCTTGTTTTTTTAGCCCTTGCCTTTCCGGTATTATCACAGAATTTCACATCTAGTGCCTCAGGAAACTGGACAACAGGCTCAAATTGGTCTGGCACTTCGCCTTCGCTAACTAATCAGTCATGGGGTACTATTAATATGAACCATGACATGAGCATTACCGGTAACTATAACTTACCAGGTGGAACTCTGAATGTTAATGCAGGGAAGAAACTGACAATTAGTGGTAATCTTGTTGTTGGTATTGGAGGAGGAGGGAATGTTGTGAATGTTTACGGAACATTGGAAATAGCGGGTAACGTAACACTGAATTCAGATTTCCGCATTCATCCAGGGGGCAAGGTAGTTGTTGATGGCTCGGTAACTGTAATCAATTCTCAATATTTAAGAATAGGTACAGCTGCAGCTCCTCCGGGTTATGCTGACATGGTTATCAAACAAAATTTAGTTTCACAGTCTAGTGGAGATGTTACAATCAACCAAAATGGTCGTCTTGCGGTTTATGGAAACGTTACAAATGATACAAGTGGTGATACAGTAATTACTGTAAACCAGGGTGGGCAAGTGTATATTCACGGAAACGTAAACTTAATTGGTGGTGGTGATGATATCATCAATAACAACTCATCAGATCCTTATGGGTTATATGTCAATGGTACTGTAAGTGCTTCAGGTGGGGGTAGTACAATTGATTCAAATGTTGGTGACAAACAAGATTTGCTTAATACAAATTCTGGCTTTGCAAACTGGGTGGCTTCACAATCCGATAGTCCTTTGCCTGTGGAATTACTATTCTTCAAAACTTTAAAGAATAATGGTTCGGTAGAACTTAAATGGGCAACTGCTTCACAATTAAATTTTGATTATTTCTCTGTTGAGCATTCAACAGATGGTTTTGCGTGGAATGAGATTTCAAGAATTAAAGGCGAAGGTACTACGCAAAGCAAAAATGAGTACAATCTTAAAAATGCTATGTTTTTGGCAGGCAATAATTATTACAGACTCAAGATGGTTGATCTGGATGGCACGTTTGAGTTTTCTAAAGTGTTAGTCATTACAATTGATGAGCCCACGGATATTTTTATCTATCCAAACCCGGTCAATCAATCAGAGTTGATTTCAATTGAATTAAACTTCTTGCCAAATGATGGTGACCGAATAGTGATTTGTAATATTTACGGTTTAGAACTTTTAAGTATTCCAATCTATTTGACTAAAGTACAATTACAACTTTCAGATTTTAAACCAGGTGCATACTTGATTAACTATATTGGCTCAAATTCATCTCAGACTTACAAAATACTAATTCAGTAGCGTTCAATCTGTTCTGTAATGAATAGGAATTCTTTGAGGTTACTTTATTCGTATTTTGCGTATTAGCAATACTGATCAATAGCTGTAAAACTCTTAAATTCTGAATTAGGATTTAGATTCTTAACTTTGCGGTCATAATAAAATTGTACTTAAAAATGAAGTTTCTCATTGTTTTAATAGTATGTCTACTGGCAAGTAAAGGTGCTTATGCACAATTTACCGCTACTTCATCTATTGCCGCTGCTCAAGAAGATTGGGATACTGCTGGTGCATGGTCATTTCCTGCCGGATTTACACCAAATGGTGGTTTCCCTAACAACGATTTTGATGAAGATGCAAGTACAGCAGCTTTTGGTGGAGATTATGGACGATTTATTATAATAGACACAAATGATAACATAAAAATTCCTAACAATGTTGTCATTGATCTTAGTAACTCAGGTATTGAAACTATTACGTTAAGAGCAGGATCAGAACTCCACTTCGGTTCCAATGCCCAACTAATCTTACCTGCAGGCGCAGTAGTTATTTTTGAAGCTGGTGCTGAATTAATAGCAGATAGTAACAGTTCAGGAACTTACTTAGAGGTTGGCGGTAATGGTGTGTGGGGTAGAGAGTGTGAGCCAGCTTGTGATAATGGAACATTAACAGGCCCTGGGTCTATAACTGAAAACTCAGATCCAAGTAATCCATTACCAGTGGAGCTTTCTTCTTTTACAACAGATTTGTTTGGAGAGAGTGTAAACTTGAAATGGTCTACCGCCTCTCAGTTAAACTTCAGTCATTTCGAAATTGAACATTCTATGAATGCTGAGGCTTGGTCAACACTGGAATCAATTCAAGGGGAGGGAACAACCAATGAATTAAATGAGTATTCATTTAAACACACCGATCCTTACAATGGTAAAAATTATTATCGTCTTCGAATGGTCGATTTAGATGAAACTTTTGAGTATTCGCCCATTGAGTTTTTAGAGGTAGTCACTAAAAATAGTTTTGTGGTTTCTCCTAATCCTTCTAAAGCTGGTATAGTCCGCTACAAAATAAATTTTTCGCCAATGGAAGGTGATCAGTTGGTGGTGTATGATTTAATGGGAGGCCAAATATTTTCAAATTCAGTTTCTATGCTTAATAATGAATTTGAGTTACCTAACTCATTAGCAAAAGGAACATACCTTGTTCGATATAATGGACAGACTGTTAACCAGGTTGTTCGTTTAATTATTGACTAATAAAGCATATTCATAAAAGACAAAGGCTTCGAATTTCGAAGCCTTTGTCTTTTATGAATATCATATCATTTCTACAATGGGTGCCTTTTTATAAATAGGCAGGTAAGTTTTTCAGAATATCTGCCGTCATTTTTTCTAAATCAAATGCATGCTGCCAACCCCAGTCTTTACGAGCAGCAGTATCATCTAAAGATTTTGGCCATGAATCTGCAATGGCTTGTCTGAAGTCGGGATTATAACTAATGGCAAAATCAGGAATGTGTTTTTGAATAGCCTTTGCAATTTCAGCCGGACTAAAGCTCATGGCAGAAACATTATAGCTGGAACGGATTTTAACTTTTTCAGCTGGAGCTTCCATCAAATCGATAGTTGCTTTTACCGCATCGTCCATGTACATCATGGGTAAGTAGGTATTCTCACTTAAGAAGCACTCAAATTTTTTATCAGTAAGTGCTTTAATAAAAATATCTACTGCATAATCGGTTGTTCCGCCACCAGGTTTGGTTTTGTAACCTATTAAACCGGGGTATCGCAAACTGCGTACATCAACACCTTGTTTTTGATGATACCATTCGCACCAACGCTCTCCAGCCTGTTTGGTAATACCGTAAATCGTGGTCGGATCCATAATGGTATCCTGTGGGGTATTGTCTTTAGGTGTTGTTGGCCCGAAAGCAGCAATAGAGCTTGGCCAATACACCTTGTCGAGTTTGTATTCAACCGCAGCGTCTAATACATGGATCAAACCGTCCATATTTAAGTGCCAGGCAAATTTCGGATTTCGCTCGCCTGTAGCTGAAAGTACAGCGGCCAGGTGATAAACCTGTGTAATCTCATTTTTAGCTATGAAATCGAAAAGTTGCTTTTGTTTAAGCACATCCAGTATCTCAAAATTGCCTTGAGCCAGTATGCCGCCCGGATCTTTAATATCGGTGGCGATTACGTTATCTTTTCCATAAATGGCCCATAGACCCTGCGTGAGCTCTGATCCCAGCTGCCCACCAGCCCCTATAATCAGTATTTTGTGTTTTTTCATGCTACAGATTGTGGCGCGAAATTACCAAAATTTATTAGTTGCCTACCATGCGTTAGCACTTACCTTTGCATCGTGACTTTCGAAGAATACTTAAGCGGCAAAAAGATTGATGCAATGGCTTTTGAACAGGCTGAGAAGGAACTTGTTAATGAGTGGAGACAAGGATTTGATCAGATGCATCCTAAAAGTTTCACGGCTCAAAAGCTATTCTTGATTAATGGCATACGCAGACGTTTTCCCTTAAAAATTGAGCAGGTAAATCAGGAATTAGCAGATGCAAAGCCTACGACAACCGCAACACCTGCCAAGCCTAAACCTATTATGAGACCTAAAATTAATTAGAACATATGTACGCTACGCTGAAACCTGTTTTAGAAAAAGAATTGTCGGCCATACGTGAGGCTGGACTATATAAAAAGGAAAGAATTATAACCTCTCCTCAAGGTGCAGATATTAAAACTGCAGATGGAAGAGAAGTGATCAACTTTTGTGCAAACAATTACCTGGGCTTATCATCTCACCCACGCATTTTAGCAGCAGCAAAAAAGGCAATTGACACACATGGCTTTGGCATGTCGTCTGTGCGTTTTATATGTGGTACGCAAGACATACACAAAGAACTTGAGAAGAAGATAGCTGATTTTTTAGGTACTGAAGATACCATTTTATATGCTGCTGCTTTTGATGCCAACGGTGGGGTATTCGAACCACTGCTTGGTGCTGAAGATGCGATTATCTCTGATGAACTCAACCATGCTTCTATTATTGATGGCGTTCGTTTATGCAAGGCTATGCGTTATCGCTATAAGCATAATAACATGGATGACCTTGAGCAACAATTGAAAGATGCACGTGCAGCAGGAGCGAAGCAGATTCTGGTGGTAACCGATGGAGCTTTCTCAATGGACGGAACCATCGCACAGTTAGATAAGATTTGTGATCTGGCAGATAAATATGAGGCATTAGTGATGACTGATGAGTGTCACTCATCAGGTTTTTTAGGTAAAACTGGTCGCGGTGTGCCTGAGCATTGTGGTGTAATGGGCAGGGTAGATATTATTACCGGTACACTTGGCAAAGCGTTAGGTGGTGCCTTAGGTGGTTTTACTTCTGGTCGCAAAGAAATTATTGAAATGCTGCGTCAGCGTTCAAGGCCATATTTGTTTTCAAATACCTTGGCACCAGCAATAGTAGGTGCATCCATAGAGGTGTTTAATATACTTTCCGAAACTACAGATCTTCGCGATAAGCTTGAGAGAAATACAAAATACTTCCGTGAGGCAATGACCAAAGCTGGTTTTGATATTAAGCCTGGCGTGCATCCGATTGTACCTATTATGTTATATGAAGCCCCCTTAGCACAAAAATTTGCTGAGCAATTACTGGAGAAGGGAATTTACGTAATTGGTTTCTTCTACCCTGTGGTGGCTAAAGGTCAAGCACGTATTCGTGTTCAGATTTCTGCAGCACACGACCAACACCATCTAGATAAGGCTATTCAGGCTTTTACTGAAGTTGGTAAAGCGCTAGGGGTGATTAAGTAAAATCATAAATTGACAATTGACAGTTGACAATTGTCAATTTATAGCTAAATCTCTAACCTCTAGCTTCGAACTTCGGCCTTCGAATTCGCCATCACCTCTTCATAATAAGCTTCGTATTGTGGAAGTATATTTGTAATATCAAACTCCTGAGCACGCTTTAAAGCATTGGCTTTGAATGTAGGCAGATTGTTTTTGTCTAAAATGATCAAGGCATTTTTTGTCATGTCCTCAACATCGCCAACATTGCTCATAAAGCCTGTAACACCTTGTACATTTAATTCAGGTATACCGCCAGTGTTAGATGAAACAACAGGCACCTCGCAAGCCATGGCTTCTAGTGCTGCTAAACCGAAACTTTCTTTTTCAGAAGGCATTAAAAATAAATCTGCTACCGATAACACTTCCTCAACAGCTTCAAGCTTACCCAGAAAACGCACATCATCACAAATTTTTAATTCACGACATTTTTCCTCTGCTTCATTCCGTTCAGGGCCATCACCAATCATTAAAAGTTTTGAGGGCACTACTTTGTGGATATTATAGAACACACTGATTACATCAGGTATGCGCTTCACTTTTCTAAAGTTAGAAGTGTGCACTATCAGAGCTTCTCCATTAGGACAAATGGCTTTTTTGAAATGATCTTTCTTTTGCTTTTTAAATTTTTCAAGATCAATAAAGTTTGGAATAACCCTGATATCATTGGTGATATCAAAATGTTCCAATGTTTCTTTCTTCAAATCTTCCGATACTGCAGTAACACCTTCAGATTCATTAATGCTAAAAGTAACCACAGGCTCGTAGCTTGAATCTTTACCAACTAAGGTTATGTCTGTACCGTGTAGTGTTGTAACCACTGGAATGTAGATGCCTTGCTTACGCAAAATCTGCTTGGCCATATAAGCAGCCGATGCATGTGGAATAGCGTAGTGAACGTGTAGTAAATCTAATTTTTCATTTTTTACTACACTCACCATTTTACTGGCGAGTGCTAATTCATAAGGCGGGTATTCAAACAGAGGATAGTTTCTAAAATTTACCTCGTGGTAAAAAAGATTCTCGTTTAAAAAATCAAGACGTTGCGGTTGTGAATAGGTGATGAAATGAACTTCGTGACCTTCTTGTGCCAGTGCTTTTCCTAATTCAGTTGCCACCACACCGCTACCCCCAAAAGTGGGATAGCAAACAATACCTATTTTGATTTTTTTCACGGTTTCGGATTAGTTATGAGGGTTAAACCATTTTTGTGCCTGCTTAGTTTCGCTGAAGCGAAAGATTTAAAGGCGATCCCTTAAAATTAAATATGGACTCATAAACAACATCGTGTATGCGTGTTCGAATATTCATACTCAATAGTTTATTGTTGGTCATATCCGGATGTACACGGTTCGATAAGAATATATAAATAAGATCTTGGTCAGGATCTACCCAAATGCAAGTGCCCGTAAAACCAGTGTGACCAAAAGTATTGGGCGAGGCGTATTTTGAAGTAGGGCTGATCGCTTCATTTACAAAATCTCGTTTGTCCCAACCCAAACCTCTGCGACTATTGGCATACTGTTTTCCAGTAAATAAAGAGACGGTTTCCGGTTTAAAATAGTCTAAGCCAGCATAACTACCTTTATTAAGCCACAATTGCCCAAGCTTAGCAAGATCCATTGCGGTTCCAAATAAACCCGCGTGTCCTGCAACGCCACCGTGCATAGCTGCACCCTGATCGTGAACATAACCCAACAATAAAGATTTTCGAAACAACTTATCTTTTTCTGTTGGCGCAATACGATTGGCGTTAAAATGAAGGCGTGGCAGATAACCTAATGAATTCGCACCAAGGGGATCGTATAAATTTTGATTTAAAAAATCTTCCATCGGTTGGTTTAGCATTCGCTCGGCCAATCGTTGCAGCATGTAAAAACCCATATCGCTATAACGATAGTCGTAAGGAGTGCGCGCGGGTTTTTCTCTTATTTTGGATTTAATAATCCATTGCCAGAGGCTGTCCTTCATGGCTTGTGCTGCAAAAAGATTATGAGTTACTTCAAAAGGAAAAAGCTCCGATCTTGTGGGTGCATAAAAATTGGGCATGTACAATGAGTCCTTCATAGTTTGTGCCCAGAAAGGAAGGTAAGGCCAAAGCCCTGCCTGGTGTGTTAGTATGTCTTTGATAATAAAATCTTCTTTATTACTTCCTTTTAATTCAGGCAGGTAAACAGAAATCTTTTTATTGACATCGATTAGTCCTTTTTCATATAAGAAAGCCGTTGTCTGTAAAGTAGCAGCAACTTTTGTTACCGAAGCAAGGTCGTAAATAGTTTCTTCTGTTACCGGTATTTGGTTTTCATAAGTGAGCCAACCAAAAGCTTTATTGTAAATTACTTTTCCTTTGCGGGCAATTAATACACGGCAGCCAGGTGTGGCACCTGCATTAATAGCTTCGTAAGCAATGTCTTTTATTTTTAACAATGTCTTTTCATCTACTTCAACCTCTGGCGGACTTGCATAACCTAAACGACCGAGTGCTTCGGTAGTAATGCCGCTTCCAGATGCATAAAACTTCGTGCTAATGGGGAAGTGACCTACAATAGGTAACGCACCAAAAATTTGTTCTGCTGCAATTTCCTGCATGGCCTCACTGGCATCATAAGTAGCAAGCACAGCATCAAAGTTTTCGTCTGATGGTATTAATTCAGGATTGCCGAGATACACTAATATTACTTTTGTTTTCGGGTTGATTTTTTTAAGCTGATCAAGTGCTTGCTTTAACCACGATTCCGCAAATGGAAAGATACCCGCAACAACAACATCGTAATCAGACAGCTGCGTAAACACACTGCTATCTTGCGGAAGTACAGCACAGTACTCATCTACTTCTGTGTAACGTGCCAGGTATTGATTAAAAGTGTTGTTGGCACTAATGCCAATGGAGATAGAGGCTATTTTTTTATTATCAAGGATTTTAAGGGGAAGCAACAAGTCTTTATTGCTGATGAGTGAAACGGAAGCTTGCTGAATTTTGTGTGTTAGTAGGCTAAGATGGTCTTCGTGGAATGGATGTATTTCTGGAAGATTAACTTCAGGTCTGATGTCATACTTGGCTCCCAAAATCTTGCGAACACTTCTCTCTAATTGTAAGGTGTAAACTTTTTCCTTGCGTACAAGTTTTTTAATTTTTCTAACTGCAAAGCCAATGTTTTCCGGGTTGATCAGTATGTCGTTTCCCGACTGAAAAGCAAACAACTCAGGCTCGCCCCAGCGAATTTTTCCTTTAGAAAGTTTAATGTCTGGCACATTACTCATCAGCAGACCATCATAATCAAATGATTTTTCTACCTGCGTATTCGTTAGTAAATTACTTATTGCACTGGGTACAAATTTCATCTTCTGCATCAGTGCTTTGCGCTCAAAAGAAAGAGGGATAGTTTGAGACTTTGGCAACACTGCGTCTGCACCTGAAGCCAGTAAGTTTTTATAAATGGACTGCTGAGGATCATTAACCGCTAGTGAACCATTTCGAAGTGGCCACTGCGAAGAGAAATCAGAAAGACCGGTCAATATGTTTTCTGTTTTCAAGGTCTTTATATAAAGTTCAAGACGTCTGCTGATATGGTCAGCATCATTTCCCCAGAAATAATATAAGGTGTCTTTTGCTCCTGACTTCGCCACCAGTGCATTTGGGCCCATATTCAGGTTAATACCGATGTATTTCAATTGACGAGCCAGCAATTTTGTGGTACTGATAAATGTAGATTCGGGCAGAGCACTTAATATAAGAGGTCTGGGAAATGAAAAAGCACTATCGAGTGTTTTCCCCACACCCCACTCCGCATCTAATGCTACAAACAAAGGTGTTTTACTTACTGCTTGATATTGTTCAATGTTTTGTTTAACAGCAGAAGCTGACCCACTACTAATGATAATGCCACCTAAATGATGACTCTTTAGTTCATCCATGAGGCGCTGGTGGGCTTCTCGCGAATTAAGGTCAGCTTCTATCATAAAAAGCTGGCCAATTTTTTCTTCTAAGCTAAGTTGTTGAAAAACACTGTCTACCCATTGCTCCTTGCTTTGTCCCCAACCAGCAACATACATTGCTGAGAAGAGAATAAGGCATAAAACTTTTTTTACCATCCGCCCGTTTTCGATTTGAATTACCTTTTATTAACGTCAATTTTGTACAAGCTTGTATTTTAGGCCTGAAATCATAAATATACGATTAAGATGAAGTTTAGCGGACTATTTACGAAAACACCAGAGCATAAAAGATTTAATTTTATGCCAAGGCATTACGATCCTCGAGAAGATGAGATGAAGGAGCGCGAAGAGCGCATTCAAAAAGAAGTGGAGGCAGGTTTGCGTAAAGAAACTGAGGAGGATCTACTCCGTCATCAATCGCGCATAAAAGGATCATTTCAGGCGGCTAGAAAACGATCAGTTCAAAAAAGCGCACCTTCAGCAGCAGTGTTACGTACCTTAATAACTCTTTTTATTGTACTGGAATTATGGGCCTATCTTCAATTTGGTAACGTAGCGCTTTATGGACTCTTATTAATAGTGCCTTTTTACTTATTCCTGAAATTTAGAAGTTTTAAACAATCCTGATTTTTTAAGCACCAGCCCTGACCATGCCGGATATTATACAGCTACTTCCTGATGCTATTGCTAACCAAATTGCTGCCGGTGAGGTGGTGCAACGACCAGCATCTGCGGTTAAGGAATTAATTGAGAATGCCATTGATGCTGACGCCACGCACATTAAGCTGATTATTAAAGATGCCGGAAAAGCTTTGCTGCAAGTTATCGATAATGGCAAAGGCATGAGCGAAACGGATGCGCGCATGAGCCTGGAGCGACACGCCACTTCTAAAATCAGAAAAGCCGAAGATTTATTTACACTGCACACTATGGGTTTCAGGGGTGAAGCACTCGCCTCTATTGCTGCGGTGTCGCAATTAGAAATTAAAACACGTCAAGCAAAAGAAGAACTGGGTACACTTTTGGTGGTAGAAGCTTCCGAAGTAAAAAAGCAAGAACCTGCCGCCTGCGATAAGGGAACCAGTATTAGTGTAAAAAATCTTTTTTATAATATTCCTGCACGCAGAAACTTTCTGAAATCTAATTCAGTAGAAGTGAAGCATATCGTTGATGAATTTCAGCGTCTTGCATTGGCATATCCTAACATTGCATTCACTTACGTAAACACCGATGATGTTGAAATTGATGTAACAGCGGGAAAGTTGAGTCAGCGCATTATTGCTTTATTTGGGAAAAGTTTCCAACAACAGCTGGCACCTTGTGAAGAAGAAACTGACTACGTAAAAATAACTGGTTATGTTGGTCGGCCTGAGTCTGCTAAGAAAACAAGAGGCGAGCAGTTTCTTTTTGTAAACAATCGCTTCATCAGAAGTAATTACCTGCATCATGCAGTAATGATGGCCTTCGAAGGTTTGCTGCCCGAAAATAGTTTTCCTTTTTATGTTTTGTTTCTTACACTTGACCCAAAGCATATTGATGTAAACGTTCATCCTACCAAAACAGAAATAAAGTTTGACGATGAACGTGCGGTCTATGGAGTAGTACAAGCTTCTGTAAGGCAGGCATTGGGCGCCCACAGTCTACGACCTTCACTTGACTTTCAAAACGATCAGAATATTGTTGAGAAACTTTCTGCGCAACATTTGGATAAAGATGTGTATTACAACGAAAGATTTCAGACACTTAACCAGCGTACTAACCTTGAAAATTGGGAAAAACTGGTAGAGGGCGAGTGGCTAAGCAAACAAAGTAGCACGCCTACCTTTGAGCGACCAGTAGATCAGCTGTCTATGATGCAGCACGAAAACAAAGCGGAGGAACAAAGTGAAGCTTTGCCTGAAGAGTCGGTTCTTTTTCAGTGGCATGGCAAATACATAGTAAGAACAGTAAAGCCAGGTTTGATGTTTATCGACCAACAAGCTGCCCACGAAAGAGTGCTTTTTGAGAAGTTTTTGAATCAATTGCGAAATAAAACCGGAGAAAGCCAGCAAAGCCTTTTTCCACAAAGTATTCAATTGAGTGCAGCAGATTTTGCTTTGCTGATGGAAATGGAGCAAGAATTAAGGGCCTTGGGTTTTATGTTGGAGGTTTTTGGTAAGAATACCATACTGATTTCCGGCACACCTGCCCATCTGCCTACAGGTAGGGAAAAGCAACTATTAGAAGGTTTATTAGAGCAGTTTAAAATCAACCAGTCGGAGCTTTCCGTTCCTTTACAGGAAAATTTAGCCAGGGCTTTGGCAAAAAGAGCCTCTTTAAAAGCCGGACAAAAACTAATGGCAGAAGAAATGCGTTCATTGGCTGATGCCCTGATGGTCTGTAAAACACCCAACTACACACCAGAAGGTTCACCAACATTCTTTATTTTTGAATCTGGTAAAATGGAAAATTATTTTAAACGACAATAAGTTAAGTAATACATCACGGTTATGCCGGCAGCTTGATAAAACTGCCATGGCAATGTGAACCAATAAATATTTATGCTGAATCTGACACCGGTAGTCCGTAACATTATTATTCTGAACGTGATTGTATTTATCCTGCAAAACATGTTCAGGTCTTTGCATGTAACAGAGATACTTTCTTTATGGAATGTGGGCACTGAAAACTTTCGCCCTTACCAACTGTTCTCATACATGTTTGCACATGGTGGTTTCATGCATATCCTTTTTAATATGTTGGCGCTTGCCTTTACAGCACCAATTTTAGAAAATTACTGGGGGGCAAAGCGATTTTTGTTATTTTACTTGATAACTGGCATTGGTGCAGGTGTTTTTAACATTGCTATCGACTATTTCTTTTTAGATGGCAATTCCTTCGGTTATATGTTAGGGGCTTCTGGTGCCGTATATGGTGTTTTGATGGGTTTTGGCATGATGTTCCCCAACATGGAAATCATGTTGTTAATACCGCCTATTCCTATTAAAGCAAAATACTTGGTGTTTGTATTGGGCGGAATGTCGTTTTTATTGGATAGAAGTGGAGGAGTAGCCCACTTAGCCCATTTAGGTGGTGTGGTATTTGCTTTTGTTATGATACAATATTGGCGTAGTCAGGGTGGAAGAGGGGGATATTTTTAGAAGTAAGATTTTTAATAATTAGAAATAACAGGTAGAGGAAAAAGTAACGTGATCTTTAACGAATTCAAAAACGCCTTTCAGCGCACTAACCATGCGCATGTCCAGTTGATTATTATTAACGTGGCGATCTTCCTATTTGTAGGTGTAATTTTCGTATTCTCTCGTATTGCAGGTTTTGATGCTTTGGTTGAAGTGGTATATGATCAGTTTACTATACCTCCACAATTTTCTGAATTTTTAACCAGACCATGGACACTTTTTACTTATTCATTTGCACATAGCCTTACAGATATTTTTCATATACTCTTTAACATGTTGGCCTTGTATTGGTTTGGTCGACTATTCATAGAGTATTTGGGCAGTGATAAATTAGTGGCACTTTATGTTTTGGGTGGAATGGCAGGTGCTATTTTTTACCTTGTCATGTTTAACACTATTCCATACTTTATAGAAGCATCTAACTTTAATGGAATGGTCGGAGCTTCAGCTGCTGTGTTTGCCATTATGGTGGCGGTGGCCACGCTTTTACCCGATTACACTTTCTACTTGTTGTTTTTAGGGCCAGTAAAAATTAAGTACATCGTATTCGTATATATCGTAATTTCTTTCATCGGATCTGTAGGGCCCAATGCTGGTGGTAACCTGGCACATTTAGGTGGTGCCTTAATGGGCTTCGTGTACATGAAGCAATTACAAGCAGGGGTAAATTGGGGAGGATGGATTACTGCTGTGATTGATTGGGTCAAAGATTTATTTCAACCAAGACCTAAAGTAAAGGTCAGCTACAGAAAAGAGGAGGCAGCCTTCGCTCAGAAAAAGAACGTAAAAGTAACTTCAGAAAAGGGCAAGATATCACAAGAAGAAATTGATGCTATCCTTGATAAGATTTCAGATGGCGGTTATGAAAGTCTCACTAAAGATGAAAAGGAGAAACTTTTCAATGCTTCTAAAAAGTAACCTTCTTTAGATTTCCTGGCAATCTAGCTTCTAAACTCTAACATCGAGTCTCCAGCTTTCAACTCATTTCATCGCATCAAAATAAGCATGCAAGGCTTCCATTATATCTTCAGGATTAGTAGCGTACTGTATCATTCGGTAGCGCTGATTAAATGAAGCCAACAATTCGTAGTACTCTTCTTCACTTAACTCATAATCTTTTGTAAATATTTCTTTTACTACAGGATCAGTAATGACCTGTATATACGTTTGCGTTTTATTGCTCTCCTCAACATAACGGTAAACCTTTCTTTTTTCCTTTTCTGTTTTAGAAAAATAGGTAAAAGGTGATTGCAAGGCCTGATAACTATCCATCTTTCTTGGGGCTACCCGCGTACGATCCAGAATTTCGTTTGGATAGAGTCGCGTTGCCTTGATAACAATTTCCTGTAACATCCGGGTTTGCTCCCGCATGCGAATAAAGAGTGCGTCCTCTTCCAAAAACAAGGGTAACTCTAGTGTTATGTAGCCGAGATAAGAAAAAATCAGTGTATCAACCGGTGTGGCAATCAAAGTGAATAAACCACTTTGATTAGTAACTGTAGCCTTGGCGCTACCCTTAATTGAAACATACACACCACTCATGCCCGCCATGCTTACCGAATCGACAACTATACCCCTATAGCTTTGTTGACCCTTTAGACTAAGGCTTAGTGTTAAGAGTAATAGGAAAAGAAAAAATCTCACGCTTAGTTTTTACGAAGATGCTTTTGAGCACAAAAAAGTTTAATCCAGTTGGTTGATTTTATTATCGAGCTTCTCGCTTCCAACGTCCACTCCCCCCCCCGCTTCTAGCCTCGAACTTCTATTTATTCGCCAACTGCCCACAGGCTGCATCAATATCCTTTCCTCTGCTTATTCGAATCCGAGTAGTAATGCCTTCGGCTTCCAGTATTTCCTGGTACATGCGCAGCGACTCTGGTGTTGCTTGTTGAAACGCGGGGTCGTCAATAGAATTGTACTCAATTAAATTAACTTTACTAGGTATGATTTTGGCAAACTTTAAAAGTGCCAATGCATCTTCTTTTTTATCGTTAATACCTTTCCATACCACATATTCATAAGTGACCTTTCTTTTAGTATTTTGATACCAGTGTTTTAGCGCATCGGCCAACTCTTCAAGAGGAGTGCTGTCGTTGATGGGCATTATAGACGACCTTGTTTCGTTGATGGCCGAATGCAGCGATACGGCAAGATTAAATTTCACCTTATCGTCTGCAATCTTGCGAATCATTTTGGCCACCCCTACAGTTGAAACCGTAATCCGTTTCCAGGCCATGCCCAATCCTTTCTGGTCAGTAATTTTATGAATGGCATCCAGCACATTATTGTAGTTAAGCAAGGGTTCCCCCATGCCCATAAATACAATGTTAGTCAGTGGTCTATTAAAAAATAATTCAGCTTGTTCTTTAATGGCTACTACCTGATCATAAATCTCATCAGGGTTTAAATTGCGCATACGTTTTAAGCGGGCAGTGGCACAAAATTTACAAGCCAGACTACAACCCACCTGCGATGAAACGCAAGCAGTGATCCTTTTCTCAGTAGGGATAAGCACCGACTCAACAATTAAACCATCGTGCAGCATGACAGCGTTTTTAATGGTGCCATCAGCACTGCGCTGCATCTTATCAACTTTAATGTGATTTATGGAGAAGTTCGTTTTTAACATTTCGCGCACAGGTAGCGAAAGGTTAGTCATTTGATCGAAATCCTTGGCAGATTTATGCCACAACCATTCGTAAACCTGTTGAGCACGAAAAGCCTTTTCACCCTGTTCCGTAAAAAACTGCTTGAGCTCGTCTAGTTTTAGTTTTCGAATATCGCGCTTACTTACCTCTACCATCCTGCAAAATTAGTAATTCGTGGGCAATGTCGTTTAGTTAAGCTTTCGCTTTCATCTTCTCTCTTGGAGAGGATTGGAGGTGAGCCTGCCTGCACATAGCCGATTCGGCAAAGGCAGGGTCATAAAAGGGGCTCAACTAAATGATATTGAATTCGCAGGTCAAGATGCCTGGTTCTGGCTTTTTTAGCGAATTCTTTCAAAAATACGTACTTCGCAAGGCCGGTTAACATCACTCACAATAAGCTTGGCACTAGAAAGTTCCTCAACGTTATAACTGGCAATAATAGTCCGGGATTTCTTGTCGAGTAAATGCAGTGTTGCCCCGTCATAGCGATACAAAAAGTTCTTTTCATTCACCTCTTTTCGTTTACCCAATATAGAAGTGCTTTGTTCGCCCTTCATTTTCTCCTTAAACTCGATTACATCAGGGGTACGCTTTTTCATGCTATTAAAATCGCTCATCAACTCATCCATATCTTCCGATTGATTGGGATTATCGAGCTTTTCGTCCATGCAATTGCTTTGTTTCATTAATTGCCAACGCCCAATAAGGTCTTGAGCGGATAAACTAAAGCTGGCAACGGTCAGGAATAAACATACAAGGGTCTTCATAACATTCAATTTTTATGAAGTTAGTCAAAATTCAGGCCAGCCTGTGTATCTTTTCGGCATGAAGCACTACTTTTTGGTAATCCTGCAGCTAACTCTTCTAACAGCTTGTACTAAAGCCCCAAAAGAGGATGCCATTCTGCTGGAGAACTTAATGAAAAGCAAACCTGACAAGTTTCAGCAAATCTTAGACAGCTCAGATTTTTATGAAGTACAGATCATTTACACACAAGTAAACCGAGACTTGGAAAATAAACCGAGCTTCAAAAGCTTTTACTTTAACTTGGACTCTGGCCAATACTTTTACCCTGCCTCAACTGTTAAATTACCAGCCGTTTTACTGGCTTTGGAAAAATTGAGAGCACTCAACGTTCAGCATCTTGATAAATACACACCTATGTTGCATGACAGTGTTTACAGTGGGCAAAGTTCTGTACAAAAAGACACTACCTCTGCAAATAGCATGGCTTCGGTGGCGCATTACGCAAAAAAGATTTTGGTAGCAAGCGATAATGATGCCTTTAATCGCTTATATGAATTTATTGGTCAGGAAAATTTCAACAAAGAACTCCGAAAAAAGGGATATACAGATACAAGAATTTTGCATCGGTTGGAGAGAGCACTTTCCTTAGATGAAAATGCACACACCGAAGCAATTCGGTTTTTTCAAAAACATGGTGTAGTGTATGAGCAACCTATGTTGATGAATGAAACCCCCTATGCACCAAGCACTTCAATTTTAAAAGGTAAAGGTTATATCAAGAAGGATACGCTTGTCTCGAACCCTTTTGATTTCACTTATAAAAATTTCTTTCCACTGGATGAACAACAACGGATGATGCAGGCAATAATCTTTCCTGAGACGGTTCCAGCAGAAAGTCGGTTTGTCATTCCTGAGGAAGACAGAGCATTTGTTTTACAATACATGTCTCAATTGCCAACCGAAACCACCTATCCCCCCTATAACCAAGATGATTATTACACCGATGCTTATTGTAAGTTTTTCATGTTTGGTGGAAATGGTGCTATGCCAAAGAACATTCGAATATTTAATAAAGTAGGTGATGCCTATGGTTATTTAATCGATAATGCCTACATCGTTGATTTTGGTAACAACATAGAATTTATGCTAAGTGCAGTCATTCACGTAAATAAAGATGGCATTTACAATGATGGTAAATATGAGTATGAAAGTATTGGTCAGCCCTTTTTTAAAAATATAGGTAATCTCATTTATGAATATGAGTTGTCAAGAATAAGACAGCATCAACCGGATTTGAGTGCTTTTAAATTCGAATACGAAATCAGCAGATAAACTAAAAGAATAGTATTGATAGTATGCAAAAAGCTAATGCCATTGTCATCACCGGAGGTTATCTAGATACCAGTAATGCTAAAACAGCGCATGGACTGATCAGAGGTACAGACCGCTTTAATATCGTGGGTATTATCGATCATAAACATCCTGGTAAAGACGCAGGCGAGATTTTGGATAAGAAGCCAAGGAACATTCCTGTTTTTGCCACCATTGAGGATGCCTTGAAGACAAGCAAAGAATCTATTAAGTATTGTATTATCGGTGTAGCAACAAAGGGGGGTGTTATACCTGAAACATTGCACGCGATGATCAAAGAGGCCTTAGAGCTTAACTTGAGCATTGTTAATGGTTTGCATGATTATGTATCAGAACATGAAGAGTTGGCGGTTATTGCCAAACAAAGAGGATTGGAAATCATTGACGTACGCAAACCCAAGAAATTCAAAGACCTTCATTTCTGGTCAGGTAAAATCGTGGAAGTCAAATGTCCCAAAATTGCGGTGTTGGGTACCGATTGTGCTATGGGTAAGCGCACCACCACGCGTTTCTTAGTAGAGATGATGCGGAAGGCCGGCTACAAAGCAGAAATGATTTACACCGGACAAACAGGTTGGATGCAAGGTGCCAAACATGGGTTTATTTTCGACTCGACACTCAACGATTTTATTTCGGGAGAAATGGAGCATGCGGTATGGTCGTGCTATCAGGAAGAAAAACCGGATATTATTTTTATTGAAGGACAATCATCGTTGCGTAACCCAAGCGGCCCTGCTGGTTCAGAATGGATAGTATCAGCAGAAGCAAAAGCTGTCATTTTACAACATAGCCCTATACGCAAACAATACAAAGACATGGAGTTTTATCCGGCTTATCTCCCTTCTTTAAAAGATGAAGTGAGCTTGATTAAAATGTACGGAGCAGATACCATAGCTATTACTATCAATACAGCCAAGATGGCCACAGAGGAGGCAAGAAAATACGCAACATCGTATGAACAAGAATTAAACATCCCTGCAATCCTTCCTTTGGAAGATGGCTTGGAAGCATTGCTCCCTGCCTTTGAAAAATTGATTAATGAATCAAAAAAGTAACCAAACCATTTACCGGCAAATAACATGAGTACTAAAATCAAAAATATAAAAGTCTGGAGTGTAGACTTAGGTAACCAAAGACCTTACACAATTGCTTTTAAAACTGTAGATGAAGTAAAAAATGCATTTGTCGAAATTACATTGGCGAACGGACTTACTGGTTTAGGTTCGGGTAACCCTAGCGAATATGTAGTGGGTGAAAACCTGAAACAGACTTTAGAAGCGTTGCAAGAAAACAATCTTGATTTTTTAATCGGTCGGGATATTCGTGAACTAAATCAACTCACTTTTGAAGTATGGCAACGCTTTCCTAAAAATCCTGGAGCAAGAGCTGCGCTTGACATTGCACTGCATGATGCTTTCACAAAATTCTTGGGTATTCCTTTAGTTCAGTATTTCGGACAAAAAATAAAGTCCATGCCAACCTCAAACACCATTGGCATTAAAAACGTGGAAGCTACCTTGGTGGAAGCCGAGGAGTTTGTCGGAAAAGGATTTAAAATATTAAAAGTAAAACTAGGTAAGGATCCGGCAGAAGACATTGAGCGTATGGTAAAGCTGCGCGAACGTTTTGGTAATAATATTGTTATTCGCATTGACGCCAATCAGGGTTATAATGTGCAGCAGACTATTGACTTCTATAACAAAACAAAACACCTCAATATAGAATTGATAGAACAGCCTTTACCAGCCAAAGCCATTGCAAAAATGAAGAGTTTACCGGACGAGATAAAAGAAATTGTTGCTGCTGATGAATCTTTGATCAGCCCTAAAAATGCTCTTGAATTGGTGAAGCCACCGCTGGCATGCGGTATCTTCAATATTAAATTAATGAAGTGTGGTGGTCCAAGTCAGGGTTTAAAAATTGCAGACATCGCATTACAATCTGGTGTAAATTTATTTTGGGGTTGTAATGATGAAAGTGCGGTAAGTATAACTGCTGCTTTGCATACAGCCTTTGCCTGCTCAAACACAAAGTATATCGATCTTGATGGAAGCCTTGATCTCGCACAAGACATAGTGAAAGGAGGTTTCGTTTTAAAAGATGGTGTGATGTCTTGTTCTGAAAAACCCGGATTGGGGGTGGAGTTAATTTAGTGAGTCCTGGAGCATCTGGCTTCATTACATTTTAGAATTCAACCTTTGATGTAGTCAGTGGTTCACGTCACTCACTTAAACATCAAAGGTTGAATAGCACTGCAGAGAATTGAATGATATCTTAAATCGCTTCTTAATTGTCTGACTTCAGGGCTTTCTCTACACCAATATTGCTAAAGGCAAAAGAGAAATCGAATCGTATTTCCGGATAGGTTACCGTTTTGCCATTAAACTTTTGAGAATGGATACTGCCATCCAGCTTAAGAGCAACACTTGGAATCGGCCGGTAAACTACACCGAGGGAAGGTTTCAGAAATTCTCCATCATCAGCCAGTCCTGCTTCATCATCTCCTCCATACTCTTTGTTTTGGATAACCTCTGGATGACTCATCCAATCAAGAAATACATAGGGCACAAACTGACCAACATCAGTTTGAATATCGTAACCCAACCGTAAGTACCAGGTTTGAACATCAAAGGATGTTGTGGTAACAACGTCAGCAGTAGTAAGTGAACCATTAGGTGTAGAAGCATTAGCTCCCAAAAAACGTTCGCGTTGGTTTTGGTTGATGTTTGCATTATTAACCAAAATCAACACATTGTTTGGGTCTCGCTCAGCATTATGCTTTGAGTTATAGAATTCAGCTTGCAATAAAAATTTACCAAGTTGTTTTTCAACATACAAACCAACAATGGTAAAATTATCACCGGCCATCCAGGGAAGTACACCGCCTTGTGGTGGTCCAGCGCCCAGGCCAACTGTAGAAACTGTTTTTTCTCCGTTGATACTTGATGAATAACCCGAAGTACCAACAATGATGGACTGCGTAAATGATTTGTAGCGCAAGTCCCAACCCAAAGCGAATAACTTTTGAGCAGGACCTCCTTCACCATTGTCCGTCATTAGTGCATATGATATAGAACGTTTTCCATTATTGAAATTTCCATGAATCATAAAGTTGGTGGTGCGTTCCAAGAAGAGGTGGTCTGTATCTAACATTTCAGGTGGTTCAATTCCGATAAACGTAGGCACTTGGTCAAGCCTTTCATTGTACAGTCCAAACTTCCGGTACATCTTTCCAATTCTAATCTGAAAGGCATCCCTCACTAAAAAATTCCCCCAGGCATTTCGTACCTCAACCAAGCCATCGTTATGTGCCAGGTTGAATAAGAACCCAATGTTCTTCGATAGATTCCCCTGGCCATAAATATGAAAATTCCGCACGGGTGTCCATTCTGTAGGATCATTTCTTCTCAATGTTTCTATTCCGTTTAGTGAAGGATAACTAAATGTTTTTTGAAGATTAGAGTTGATGTATCCATACAAGTAAAAATTTTTGTCGACCAAATCTAAACTAAGCAAATCTTCAAGACTCATGTCAAAGAGGTCGGTAGGGGTTGCAACCAAGGGTTCCTGCTGGGCAAATCCAAGGGTTGAACAAAAAGCAAAAAGGCAAGCAAACAATAACTTTCTCATACATTTCGAGGGTTTAAAATGATTTGGTGAGTAAAGAATGAAATCGCTGATTATACCATAAAACCAGTAGACAGCGCCTTGGGGTATAAGAAAGTTAGCCGATTTTTATTACAAGTCAAGGCTCAAAAGACATGATTCCATTGAATTGGTTATACCTACGTAAGTATTTTTACTTAGAGTAAAATTGAATGTTTGCTTATTCTCTGAATGCGTAATTCAGAGAAGATTTACATTGTTTTAAAAAATACGGTAAAGTCAAATATTCGCACCAGATGTGCGTAGAGTCAAGCTACAACAGTTTAATTTACTCAGTGGCTTTCACTTTTTTATTACTTAAAAAAATCATCCCGATAACAAGCGTAACAGCAGCAATACCTATCGGATACCACAAGCCCGCAAAAGGATCACCCCCTGGATTTGCATCAGTCTTACTTGCAATAAATAAACTGGTGGCGATAAAAGGAGTCATGCCACCAAATACACCATTGCCAATATGATAAGGCAGTGACATGGATGTATAGCGAATGCGGGTAGGAAAAAGTTCGACAAGAAATGCAGCAATCGGACCGTACACCATTGTAACAAATACAACTTGTATCCACACAAAAAACACCATCAACCAAAATTGCCGATCCGACAATTGCCAGGCTGATTTTGGTAAAGCATCAGCGCTTTCGCTTAATTTTATTTCAAGTGTACTACCATCAGTATATTGCTGAATGGATGTGGTGACTACTACCTGAGCATCCTCAAGCAACTCTGTTTTTTTAGTAATGGTTTTGCTATCCGTAATTTCGGTCTTCAGCGAAACATCAGTGAGCGCATACATTTGTTTGTAAATAGGTCTGTAAAAAATAATCGCCAGCAACATGCCCAGCATCATAATCATCTTTCTGCCAATTTTATCAGAAAGCCAACCAAAGTAAATAAACAGCGGTGTGCCTAGCAGTAAAGCCACAGCAATGATGTTACGTGTTTGTACGAAGTCTACTTTACAAGTGGTTTCAATAAAGGTCATGGCATAAAACTGACCAGTGTACCAAACCACACCTTGCCCAGCGGTGGCACCAAATAAAGCGATCAACACTAATTTCAGATTCTCTTTATTAGCGAAACTTTCTTTCAATGGATTTTTAGAAATCTTTCCTTCAGCTTTTATTTTGGTAAAGAGCGGAGATTCGTCCATGCGCATGCGTATAAAAATAGAAACCACCACAAGCAAGGCAGATAATAGAAAAGGAATACGCCAGCCCCAGTCAGCAAAAGCTTCGACACCCACATACTGTCGGGTAGCTAGGATTACGCCAATCGAAACAAATAGCCCTAGCGTTGCAGTAGTCTGAATAAAACTGGTGTAGAAACCACGTTGTCCCAGAGGTGCGTGCTCGGCAACATACGTGGCGGCACCACCATATTCTCCACCAAGGGCAAGTCCCTGAATCAGTCGTAGAATTAGAACAAGCAGAGGCGCAAAAAGCCCGATGGAACTATAAGAGGGTACAAGACCTATTGCAAAGGTAGAGCCACCCATCAGTACCAGCGTCATTAAAAAAGTATACTTACGCCCAATTAAATCACCGAGTCTACCAAACACCAAGGCACCGAAAGGTCGCACCACAAAACCTGCTGCAAAGAAAGCAAGCGTTGAAAGGATTGCAGTTGTAGGATTTGATTTAGGGAAAAACTGTTCCGATAGTATAGTAGCAAGGCTTCCAAAAATATAGAAGTCGTACCATTCAATGAGAGTACCCACAGATGAAGCAGTAATCACAAACCAAAGTCCTTTCTTTGAGGTTGGGGCAGAAGATGTTGACATACAATAAAGTTGAAAGGAAATATAATCAGAATAAAAATACCATGATTAACTTTTTGTGTTCAGAATCAATCAGGATGCAATCAGTTTTGATCTGCTCTCGAATTTGTCATTCGCAAGCTCTATCACAGGATTTCAAATCTTTTAATCATTAGGGCTAGCTTTTCGCATGCTTATCAATGGCTTCAAGCAGTTCCTGAATGCTTTCGCAACGCTTACCATTTGAAATTTGAAATTTGAAATTTGAAATTTCAATCTTCAATTCTCCATTTTCTCCGACTTCATATCCACATCGTTCCAAAGCATTCTTCGTCCACAAATATTCATGACCTTCACCCACAAGATTTATTTTAACACCTCGGTAGCTTTCATGAAAAACCTTGCCCGTCTTTAAATCAAAACCCTTAAACTGAAAAATACGATCAAGCGAACCATCAAGCACTAAATCTTCCGGTATACCCGTTAGTAGTTTCTGATCATCAGCTAGCCACAATAGATCAGCAGTCTGCAAAGCAAGATCCAGCTCATGTGTAGAAACTAAAATTGCTTTGTTGCTTTGTCGCGCGAGCTTGCGCAACGTGTTCATTACCTCAACACGATTATTTAAATCAAGATGAGCAGTAGGTTCGTCTAACAAGATAATTGGTGTGTCTTGTACAATTGCACGTGCAATCATTACCATTTGCAACTGCCCGTCACTTAAGGTATTAATATCTTTGTCAGCAATGCTTTTAAGATGGAGCAACTTCAAAGCATCCTCAATAACAACTTCATCAACTGTGGTTAACTGTGCATGCCAGTTTAAATACGGGTAACGCCCATAACCTATAAGTTCACGCACGCGCATGTGCATGGCATGCACACGATCGGTAAGTACAATCGCTATCTTTTTTGAATTTATGTTTGTCGAGGAAGATGAGAGTGGAGCCGTTAAACCTGCCATTGTTTTTAACAAAGTAGATTTACCTATTCCATTAGGCCCCATAAAGCAGACCAATTCACCGGCCTTTAAGGTAAGGTCTATACTATCGAATAGAACTTTGGAAGTGTTACCCTGTCGGTAGCCTACACTTAACTTGTTAAATGATAAAGCTAACTCAGACATAAATTTTCCTTCCTCGTAGAATAATCCAAATCACAACAGGGGCACCAATCAAAGCTGTTATCACATTAATAGGAAGTACGAAACGAGCACCTGGTAGTTGGGCGATGCTATCACATAATAGTAGGAGTGAGGCTCCCCCCAATACAACTGCAGGTACTAACGTTCTATGATCAGAAGTTTTAATCCACAACTTAATCAGATGAGGAACAGCTAAACCGACAAAAGCGATTGGACCACAAAAAGCTGTAACAGCACCTGCCAATAAACTCGCAGTAATAATCATTAACAACCTGGCCTTTGCAGGTTTGATGCCCAGGCTCAACGCATAGCTATCACCCAGTTGCCAGGCATTCAAAGCCTTTATATTAATTACAGACAATGTTACCCCAATTACTAAAGCTAATGCCAGGATACTAAGCTCCGTAATATCAAGTCCCCCCAGACTACCGAAAGTCCATATCAGAAAATATTGTTGGTCTTCCGCTCGGCTGGTAAACTGTAACACACTTACTAAAGAAGCCGTAGCAGCACCAATCATTAAGCCTACTATTAATAAAGAAGTATTGTCTTTTACTTTAGATGCTATTGCCAGTACAATAAGCAATACTACACCCGAACCTAAGCAGGCGGCAATAGCAATACTCCAGGAAGAGGGCAGGAGCGACAAACCTTTAGCACCTGCCATAAAAACAAATGAAACTGCTAAACTGGCGCCCGCACTTAAGCCGAGTACATCAGGGCCTGCCAGCGGGTTGCGAAACAAAGTTTGCATTTGTAAACCACCTAAACCAAGTGCTGCCCCCGCCAATAAAGCAGTCAGTGCCTTAGTAAGTCTAAAGTCAAGTACAATATTTTTCCAGATTGGGTTCTCAGTTTCCATTCCAAAAAGTGCGCGCACAATTTCCTTCAGTGGAATACTAACACTCCCGATAGAGAGATTTATAACGAATAATGCCACTACTAAAAATAGCAGAAAAGTCCATTTATAACGCAAAAAAGCCTGTTTTCTCATCTAATGGGAGCTGGCGACAATGTTAGTGCTTTTCTATCAGTCAACACCCTAAAAAGTGCAAAAAGCGCTGATTTACAGAAATTTTTGAGCACACTATTGGTTACAAGGGATTAGTTCCTATCTTTGCAGTCCTTTTTCAGCCCAGTGTGCCAAAAACGCATTGAAAACGCATAAAAAGGGGAAGGCTCCGAAAGTTTCGGAGTCAGAAACTAACAAAACAAGGAAAATATCATGCCTGGTATTATTGGAAGAAAAGTAGGTATGACCAGCATTTTCGGTGCGGAGGGTGAGAATATTGCCTGTACTGTTATCGAAGCCGGCCCTTGTATCGTAACTCAAGTGAAAAACGTTGAGACTGACGGATACAGAGCTGTGCAGCTTGCCTTTGGTGAAAAGAAAGAAAAAAACACCAGCAAGCCTCTGCTAGGACATTTCAAAAAAGCTAACACTACCCCTAAGAGGGATGTAGTGGAGTTTCGTGATTTCCGAAAAGAGTATGACGGAATGGTCGAACTCGGTAAGGAAATTCGTGTACAAGATGTATTCGTTGAAGGCGACTTTTTGGACGCTGTAGGTACATCAAAAGGTAAAGGTTTCCAGGGTGTTGTAAAGCGCCATAATTTTGCTGGTGTGGGTGGTCAAACTCACGGTCAGCACAATCGCTTACGTGCACCTGGATCTATGGGTAACGCTTCATTTGCTTCTCGTGTACCAAAAGGTAAGCGTTTAGCAGGTCGCATGGGTACTGACCGCGTTAAGGTTACAAACCTTAAAGTGGTAAAGATCATGCCTGAGCAAAACTTGATCGTAGTAAGTGGTTCCGTTCCCGGACATATTAATGCAACCGTAATTCTTCAGAAGTAATGGACATTTCAGTTGTAAAACATAGTGGAGAAAACACCGGTCGTAAAGTAGCTTTATCGACTGAAGTGTTTGGAATTGAGCCAAACGATCACGCAATTTACTTAGACGTAAAAAGCATCCTCGCTAATCAGCGTCAGGGTACTCACAAGGCTAAGCAGCGTAACGAAATCTCAGGTTCTTCTAAGAAATTAAAGAAACAAAAAGGTACAGGTGGAGCCCGTGCGGGTAACATCAAAAACCCTCAGTTCAAAGGTGGTGGACGTGTATTCGGCCCTCAACCTCGCGACTATTCTTTCAAGCTTAATAAGAAAGTTAAAGACTTAGCACGTAAATCAGCTCTGTCTTATAAAGCAAAAGATAACGCCATTGCTATAATTGAAGACTTCAACTTTGCTGAAGCTAAAACCAAGCAATACGTAAAAATGCTAAGCGCACTTTCACTAGGTGATAAGAAGACTCTTGTAGTACTTCCTGAAGTAGTGAAGAACGTAGTGTTGTCAGGACGCAATATCCAGAAGACAAAAGTTACTACTGCTGATCAGATCAATACTTTTGATGTGATGAATGCAGACAACGTAATCTTCGTGGAAAGCTCCATCAACAAAGTTGTAACCTTATTAAATAAAGAATCATGAGCGTATTAAAGAAGCCATTAGTAACAGAGAAGGTTTCTGCCATGAATGAAAAAGGCAAGTACGGCTTTATTGTCGATACAAATGCTAATAAGGTAGAGATCAAAAAGGCTGTGGAAAAGCAGTACGGAGTAAACGTGAAAAGCGTTAACACCATGAAGGTAATGGGCAAATTCAAAGTTCGTTATACTAAAGCGGGTGTACTTGCCGGACGCAAGCCTAATTATAAGAAAGCCATCGTAACATTGGCTGCAGGTGAGGTAATAGACTTTTACAGCAACGTATAATATATAGACTATGGCGTTGAAGAAATTAAGACCAATTACACCGGGTACTCGTCACAGACTAGCTCCTTCTTTTGATGACATCACTGCATCAAAGCCGGAGAAGACGTTGTTGGCTACCCGTAAGAGAACTGGTGGAAGAAATAGCAAGGGTCAGATGACCATGCGTTATATCGGTGGTGGACACAAGCAAAAGCTTCGTATCATTGATACAAAGAGAAATAAGTTTGGCGTTCCTGCTACTGTAAAAGAGATTGAATACGATCCAGGACGTACAGCACGTATTGCCCTTTTGCATTATGCAGATGGTGAAAAAGCTTATGTTTTATCTCCTGCAGGTTTAAAGGTTGGTCAGGTTGTAATGAACGGACCAGACGTACCACCTGAAGTAGGTAATGCACTGCCTCTTTCTAAAATTCCATTGGGTACCATCATCTTCAACGTAGAGTTGAAGCCTGGTAAAGGTGGAGCTGTAGCAAGAAGCGCAGGTTCTTTCGTACAATTGTTAGCACGCGAAAATGGTTATGCAGCATTGAAGATGCCTTCAGGCGAAATGCGTAACGTATTAGAAACTTGCATGGCAACAGTGGGATCAGCTTCAAATCCTGATCATATGAACGAAAGTGTAGGTAAAGCAGGTCGTAACCGTTGGAGAGGCGTTCGTCCTCGTACACGTCCGGTTGCAATGAACCCTGTTGATCACCCGATGGGTGGTGGTGAAGGTCGTGCCTCTGGTGGTCACCCTCGTTCTCGTAACGGGTTGTACACAAAAGGTAAGAAGACTCGTCACCCTAAGAAGTATTCTGATCGTCTAATCATATCTAGAAGGAAAAAATAATGGGACGCTCGATTAAAAAAGGACCGTATTGCGATTTCCGCCTTGCTAAGAAAGTCGAGGCTGCGGAAAAGTCCGGTAAAAAGTCAGTGATCAAAACATGGTCAAGAAGATCAACCATTCTTCCTGATTTGATTGGTCACACATTCGCAGTTCACAACGGAAATAAATTCATTCCGGTTTATGTAACTGAAAACATGGTGGGTCACAAGTTGGGCGAATTCGCTCCGACCCGCACTTTCAAAGGACATTCCGGTAACCGTAAAGATTAGTGAGTCATGGAAGCGACAGAAACTAAAAAGATAAAGAAATCGGTATTGAAGCGCGAAAAGCGTGATGCTAAGAAGGAAGCTGCTAAAACAGGTCCGGTTGTAGCAAAACTTAAAAACGTGCCTTCATCACCCCGCAAGATGAGACTGGTAACTGACCTTATTAAAGGACAGCGCGTAGGCCAGGCTTTGAATATCCTGAAGTATCAACCACAAATCGGTGCTGAGAAGTTGGAGAAACTCCTTCTTTCTGCTATCGCTAACTGGGGAAATACACACGAAATGAAAATCGAAGACGCAGATCTGTTTGTAAAAGAGATTTGGGTTGACGGTGGTCGTATGCTAAAGCGTATGAGACCTGCTCCGCAAGGAAGAGGTTACAGAATACGCAAACGCTCTAACCACGTAACATTAGTGTTAGGAAGCTTAGCATCTGAAAACAAGGTTCAATCTGCTGAAACGAAATAAGAATGGGACAGAAAATTAACCCGATAGGTTTTAGATTAGGTGTCGTTCGCGGTTGGGATTCCAGCTGGTTCGGAGGCAATACCTTGTCAGAGAAACTCGTAGAAGATCAGAAAATTAGAAAATACGTAGACGCTCGTATACCTAAAGGCGGTATCGCTAAAGTGGTAATTGAGCGCACACTGAAGCGTATCACCTTAACCATTCACACGGCTCGCCCGGGTGTGGTTATCGGTAAAGGCGGTCAGGAAGTTGACAAGATCAAAGAAGAATTGAAGAAGCTTACCGGCAAAGATGTTCAAATCAACATCTTCGAAATTAAGCGTCCTGAATTGGATGCGAAATTGGTAGGAGAATCAATCGCTCAGCAAATCGAAGCGCGTATTTCTTACAAGCGTGCCATGAAGCAAGCAATTGCATCTGCCATGCGTGTTGGTTCTGAAGGTATCAAAGTGAAAGTTTCTGGTCGTTTGGCTGGTTCTGACATGGCGCGTACTGAACAGTACAAAGAAGGTAGAATTCCTTTGCACACCCTGCGTGCAGATATCGATTACGCAATTTCTGAAGCACAAACTGTTTACGGAAAGATTGGTATCAAAGTATGGGTATTCAAAGGAGAAGTATACGGTAAGCGTGATCTTTCTCCTAACGTAGGCGCAGCAGCTAATGCAGCAGCAGGCCAGGGCGGTGGAGATAATCGCGGTGGCGACAGAGGCGGTCGTGGTGGTGATCGTGGCGGCAGAGGTCGTGGCGATAATCGCGGTGGCCGTAGTGGCGACAACAGAGGTGGCGGTCGTGGCGGTGATAACCGTGGCGCAAGAGGCCCTAAAAATTAATTAGAACAGGTAAAGCTTAGGAATAATGTTACAGCCTAAAAGAACCAAGTTTAGAAAAATGCAGAAAGGACGCGTTAAGGGTATTGCCACTCGTGGGCACTCTATCGCTTTCGGTTCTTTCGCCCTCAAGTCGCTCGAAGGCGGCTGGATCACAGCTCGTCAGCTTGAAGCTGCTCGTATCGCGGTTACACGCGCTATGAAGCGTGAAGGACAAGTTTGGATCCGTATATTTCCAGATAAACCAATTACCAGAAAGCCAGCCGAAGTTCGTATGGGTAAAGGTAAGGGTGCACCTGAATATTGGGTAGCGGTAGTGAAGCCAGGTACTATTCTGTTTGAAGCAGGTGGTGTTAACATGGCCACTGCAAAAGAAGCGATGCGTCTTGCTGAAGGTAAACTTCCAATCAAGACAGCCTTCTCAGTAAGAAGAGATTACGTAGAAGCACAAATAGCTAAGTAATGAAAAACGCAGATATCAAAGCATTGACTGTTGTTGAACTAAACGAGAAAATTGTTAGCGAGAAGGAAACTCTCCGCAAACTACAATTCGCTCATCAGGTGTCAGCTATAGAAAACCCAATGAAGTTACGCGAAACCCGCCAACTCATTGCGCGTCTCAATACAGAATTAACCGCTAAACAGCGCAACGCATAATTCCTATGGAAACAGTAGAAAGGAATTTCAGAAAAGAAAAAGTAGGTAAGGTCGTTAGCAATAAAATGCAAAAGACTATTACAGTTACTGTAGACAGAAAGGTGAAACACCCTATTTACGGTAAGTTCGTAAACAAAACAACGAAGTTCAAAGCTCATGATGAGAAGAATGAAGCGGGTATTGGTGATACAGTACGCATCATGGAGACTCGTCCTTTGAGCAAGGACAAGCGTTGGAGATTAATTGAAATCTTAGAAAAAGCCAAGTAATCATGATAACCACCGAATCCAGATTAACCGTTGCCGACAATAGTGGCGCAAAAGAGGTTTTATGTTTTCACGTTCTTGGCGGAACTAAAAGACGTTCAGCTTCTGTAGGCGATAAAATTGTTGTAACTGTTAAATCAGCTACACCAACAAGCCAGATTAAGAAAGGTACTGTTTCAAAAGCAGTTATCGTTCGTACAAAGAAGGAGATCAGACGTAAAGATGGTTCTTACATCCGTTTCGAAGACAACGCAGCTGTGTTGTTGAACAATCAGGACGAGCCACGCGGAACGCGTATTTTCGGACCTGTTGCGCGTGAACTTCGTGAGAAGCAGTTTATGAAAATTATTTCATTGGCCCCTGAAGTGTTATAAGTCATGGAAAGAAAATTTAACAAACAACCTAAGTTGAACATCCGAAAGGGCGACACTGTACAAGTGATTGCCGGAGACGACAAAGGTAAAAGTGGTAAAGTGTTGGAAATTCAGGCTGTTAAAAACAGAGCTGTAGTTGAAGGCATTGCCATAGTAACCAAGCACACAAAACCTTCTGCAGGTAAGCCTGAAGGAGGTATTAAGAAAACAGAAGGTACGATCAACATTAGTAACCTTATGTTAGTAGACCCTGCCAGCGGCAAACCTACACGTGTAGGCCGTAAAAAAGATGCAGAGGGTAACTTGCAACGTTTCGCTAAGAAAACCGGAGAAATCATTAAGTAATGGCAACGCCTAGATTAAAACAGAAGTATCAGGAGGAAATCATGACTGCGCTGAAAGAGAAATTTCAGTATAAGTCAATCATGGAAGTCCCTAAAGTAGAAAAGATTTGTATCAACAAAGGTATGGGGATAGCCGTTTCCGACAAGAAGTTGATCGATGTGGCCTTGGAAGAGATCACAACGATTGCTGGTCAGAAAGCAGTGTCAACCAAATCCAAGAAGGCGATCTCTAACTTTAAGTTACGTGAAGATCAACCAATCGGTGTACGTGTTACCCTTCGCGGTGATCGTATGTACGAATTCATGGATCGTTTGATGAGCATCTCTCTACCTCGCGTACGCGATTTCAAAGGCGTTAGCGCTAAAGGATTCGATGGTCGCGGTAACTACACCCTTGGTGTTAAAGAGCAGATTATCTTCCCTGAAATTTCGATAGATAAAGTAACGAAAATCAGCGGTATGGATATCACGTTCGTTACGAGCGCAAAATCTGATGAAGAAAGCTTTGAATTACTAAAAGCATTCGGGATGCCGTTTGCAACTAAAACTAACTAGTATGGCGAAAACATCTGTAATCGCAAGACAAACAAAAAGAGAACACTTAGTAGCAGTTTATGCCGCTAAGAGAAAGGCTCTTAAAGAAGCAGGCGACTATCTGGCACTAGATAAGTTACCGCGCAATGCCAGCCCGGTTCGTTTAAAGAACCGTTGCAAACTTACTGGTCGTCCTAAAGGATATATGGGTAAGTTCGGTATATGCCGTAACCAGTTCCGCCAGATGGCATCTGATGGAAAAATTCCTGGCGTAACCAAGGCTTCTTGGTAAGCTAAAATTCAAAATAGCAGATTCGAGATTCCTTATTTTGAATCTGAAATCTTGAATTTTGAATTAAAAACACATATTGCTGCTGAGTATCCAGGTCGATTAAATTCGAAACCAGATAACAGTTTGAATTTTAAAAAAAGTTCAATATCTTTGCAGCCCGGTTTTAAACGGGCTTGCTTTTTTAGCGAAAAATTGGAGAAATAATGACGGACCCAATAGCAGATTATTTAACCCGGTTGCGTAATGCGATCAAAGCCAACCACAAAGTGTTGGAGATACCCGCAAGCAACCTTAAGAAGGAGATCACCAAGGTGTTGTTCGACAAGGGTTACATCCTTAACTACAAGTTTGAGGACGGGAAGAATGTACAAGGCATCATTAAGATAGCTTTGAAATACAATCCTGAAACAAAAGAGAGTGCCATTTCGCATTTGGAGCGCGTTTCAACTCCAGGTTTGCGCCAGTATGCAGACGTAGCTTCAATGCCACGCGTGCTTAATGGTTTAGGTGTTGCCATCGTGTCTACCTCTCGTGGGGTAATGACTGACAAGGAAGCACGCAAGCAGAAAGTTGGTGGTGAAGTTTTGTGTTACGTTTATTAATCGATTACGAGCATGTCACGAATAGGTTTAAAACCAGTTTCAGTTCCTGCAGGTGTAACGATTACAATCGGCAAGGACAAAGTTAGCGTGAAGGGCCCTAAGGGAGAACTTCATCAGGCTATCGACCCTGACTTTCAGGTGAAGAATGAAAATAATGAATTAACTGTAGTGCGTCCTACAGAACAGAAAAGGCATAAGGCATTACACGGTTTGTACCGTGCGCTTATCGCTAATATGGTAGAGGGTGTATCTAAAGGTTACAAGCAACAATTAGAATTGGTTGGTGTGGGTTACAAAGCCACTGCTCAAGCAAACGTATTAGAGCTTAGCCTTGGTTATTCTCATAGTATATTCTTAGCTGTTCCTTCAGAAATTAAGGTACAGGCTATGCAAGAGAAAGGTCAAAACCCTACCATTATTTTGGAAGGTATTGATAAGCAGTTGATCGGACAGATCTCTGCAAAATTAAAGTCGTTGCGTAAGACTGAGCCTTACAAAGGTAAAGGTGTTCGCTTCACAGGTGAGTATGTACGCAGAAAGGCTGGTAAGGCTGCTGCTAAATAATATAGCATCATAGCTAGTAAAAACTAAAACTATGGCAGGCAAATTAGGAAGAAGAGACAGGATCAAGAAAGGAGTTCGTAAGAAGATCTCTGGAACTACTGAGCGTCCAAGACTATCAGTGTTCAGAAGCAATACAGCAGTATCTGCCCAATTGATCGATGATATAAAAGGTGTAACCTTAGTAGCAGTAACTACACGTGAGTTAGGCGAGAAGGCAACCAATAGTATGGAAAACTGTAAAGGTGCTGGCAAGAAGATCGCTGAAAAAGCAATCGCAGCTGGTGTATCCGAGATCGTATTCGATCGTAACGGTTACCTGTATCACGGAAAAATTAAAGCATTTGCAGAAGGAGCCCGCGAGGGTGGTTTAAAATTCTAAACAACGAATATGTCGGCAAGCAACATAAGCGCAGTAAAGGCAAGTGAAATCGATCTTAAAGAAAAGGTCGTAGCCATTCAGCGCGTAGCGAAAGTAGTAAAAGGTGGACGCAGATTCAGCTTCGCGGCTATCGTAGTAGTGGGTGATGGAAATGGTGTAGTAGGCTACGGTTTAGGAAAAGCAAATGAAGTTACAGATGCAATTGCTAAAGGTATCGATGATGCTAAGAAGCACCTTGTAAAGGTTCCTGTTATTAAAGGAACTGTTCCGCACGAGTCGTTAGGCAAGTTCGGTGGTGGTTTCGTATTGTTGAAGCCAGCTTCTCCTGGTACAGGTGTTATTGCCGGTGGTGCGATGCGTGCTGTATTAGAAAGTGCTGGTGTACACAATGTATTGGCTAAGTCAAAAGGTTCTTCAAACCCGCACAATGTGGTGAAGGCTACCTTCAAAGCTTTAACCAGCATGCGTGATCCTTTCTCCATTGCGAGAAACAGAGGCGTTTCTTTATCAAAAGTTTTCAACGGCTAATCGAACACGGTTATGGCGAAAGTACAGATACAACAAACCCGCAGCATCATTAAGCGCCCTTATACACAGCAGCTTACAATGCAAGCCTTAGGCTTGGGTAAAATGAACAAGACGGTAATTCACGAGAACACTCCGCAGATTGCCGGTATGATCAGAAAAGTAAATCATTTGATCACCGTTAAAGAAGTTAAGTAATGAAATTACATACACTAAAGCCTGCTGAAGGATCAACCAAGACTAACAAGAGACTAGGCCGTGGCCAGGGCTCTGGCGGTAGCACTGCAGGTCGTGGTCATAAAGGTGCCAAATCTCGTTCAGGTTACTCACGTAAGCCTGGTTTCGAAGGTGGTCAGATGCCTTTAGTAAGACGCGTTCCTAAATTCGGTTTCACTCCGCTCAATAAGATTACTTTCAAAGCAGTTAACCTCGATGTTTTAGAGGATCTGGCCGCTAAAGTAAAAACTGATTTGACTTTAGAAGTATTGATTAACAACGGTGTTGTTAACAAAAGAGATAAAGTTAAGGTGTTGGGTCGTGGCGAATTAAAATCTAAAGTGAATGTTCAAGCTCATGCTTTCTCTGATGGTGCTGTTAAGGCAATCGAAAAAGTAGGTGGAACTGTTACAACTGTTAAGTAATGAAGCGCTTTTTTCAGACTATAAAGAACATTTTTTCCATTGAGGACTTGCGCGTGCGCATCCTTAACACAATGGGCTTTCTGATTATCTTCAGATTAGGATCTTATATTGTGTTGCCGGGCATTGACCCTGCCGCATTAACAGGTGCTCCTCAAGAAGGTATTTTGGCCCTGTTAAACACCTTCTTAGGTGGTTCTTTTAGTCGTGCATCAATTTTTGCATTAGGTATTATGCCATACATTTCGGCATCTATCATTGTGCAACTATTGACTGTTGCGGTTCCTTACTTTCAAAAAATGCAGAAGGAAGGTGATTCTGGTCGCAAGCGTTTGAATCAAATCACTCGTGTGCTGACTATACTGATCACTGGTTTCCAATCTTACGGTTACATCAGAGGCACTATACCGAACGAAGCAATCATAAATCCTGGTTTCTTCTTCTATTTCTCAGCTATTGCTATCCTGATTGGCGGAACAATGTTCTGTATGTGGTTAGGTGAGAGAATTACAGATAAAGGTATTGGTAATGGTATCTCTATGCTAATCATGATTGGTATAGTATCTCGTTTCCCTGGTTCTATCATTGATGAAGCGGTTAATAACCGTGGTTTAAGTGGTGGTATCATATTCGTAATTGAATTGCTTGCTTTGTTTGCTGTAGTAATGGGCGTGATCCTGATTACACAAGCAACACGAAGAATTCCTATTCAATATGCTAAGCAGGTTGTTGGTAATAAATTATATGGCGGCAAACGCGATTTCATTCCTTTGAAATTGAACTCAGCTGGTGTAATGCCAATCATCTTTGCGCAAGCGTTAATGTTTATACCTGCATTAGTAGGTGGTATTTGGAGAGATAGTGAAGCTGGTGCTTATATCGGTTCGACTTTCTCAGACTTTACCTCTTGGCAATACAACGTAGTGTTTGGTTTGTTAATCCTGTTGTTTACATTTTTCTACACAGCGATAACCATTAACTCTAACGACATTGCTGATAATTTGAAAAGAAACGGTGGTTTTGTACCAGGTGTTAAGCCAGGTAAGCAAACTTCTGAATTTATAGATACCGTTTTATCGCGCATCACATTACCAGGTGCAATATTCCTGGTGATTATAGCGGTTATGCCTGCATTTGCAGTAATAGCCGGTGTTGGACAAAATTTTGCACAGTTCTTTGGAGGAACTTCATTGCTGATTCTTGTAGGCGTAGTGCTTGACACGCTTCAGCAAATAGAAAGTTACTTACTCATGCGTCATTACGAAGGCATGATGAAGTCTGGCAGAGTAAAAGGACGTTCTCAATTTGCTGCAGCTTAAGTGCTGAATGGTTCACTTAAAGACTGAAGAGGAAGTAGCAATCATCCGCGAAAGCGCCCAAATACTTGGGAAAGCGCACGGTGAAGTAGCTAGACGAGTGAAGGCTGGTGTTAAAACCAGTGAACTCGACAGAATTGCTGAAGAGTATATTCGTGATAATGGTGGGATTCCATCATTTAAGAATTACAACGGCAGTTTTCCAGCTTCTCTTTGCATTTCAGTAAACGAAGTCGTAGTACACGGTTTTCCGGGTAGTTACGAACTGAGAGATGGAGATGTAATATCAGTTGATTGTGGGGTCTATTTTAAAGGATTCCACAGTGACTCTGCATACACTTATCCTTTGGAAGGTGCTTCTCAAGAGAAGTTGCTTCTGTTGGAAAGAACACTTGAATCACTCTGGTTGGCAATTGCTCAGGCAAAAGCTGGAAACAGAATGGGAGATGTGGGTTATGCAATTCAAAGTTATGTAGAAAGCTTTGGGTACGGAGTAGTAAGAGAACTGGTTGGTCATGGTGTTGGAAAACAACTGCATGAAGATCCTGAAGTACCGAACTACGGAAAACGTGGTAAAGGAGTGAAGTTGGTACCGGGAATGGTCTTCGCAATTGAGCCGATGATTAACATGGGTACCCGTAATGTGGTACAGGAGAAAGATGGTTGGACAATTCGTACATCGGATAGAAAACCCTCTGCGCATTTTGAGCACATGGTTGCGGTTTGGGAAGGAAAAACGGATGTATTGACAACACACCAGTATATAGAAGAAAATTATAGCTATAAGTGGCGAAGCAAAAGTCAATAGAACAAGACGGTACCATTACAGAAGCGTTATCAAACGCAATGTTCAGGGTACAATTAGAAAACGGGCACGAAGTATTGGCCCATATTTCTGGCAAGATGCGCATGAATTACATACGTATTTTACCGGGTGATAAGGTAAGACTTGAAATGTCTCCTTATGATTTAACAAAAGGAAGAATTGTATTTAGATACAAGTAACTGTTATAGAGATGAAAGTAAAAGCATCCATTAAAAAGCGCAGCGCTGATTGCAAGATTATCAGACGAAAAGGTAAGTTGTATGTAATCAACAAGAAGAATCCTCGTTTTAAGCAGAGACAAGGTTAAACTGTGAACTAACAACTAAGAACGAACAACGAATTAATATAAAGACATGGCAAGGATACAAGGTGTCGATATTCCGGATAACAAGCGTGGCGAGATAGCCCTTACCTATATCTATGGTATAGGCAGAAGAAGAGCGCAAAGCATCCTAACACAAGCGGGCATTACCTACGACAAAAAAGCGAAGGATTGGAATGATGATGAAGCGAACGCAATTCGTGGTATCATTTCTGAACAATTCAAGGTTGAAGGTATGCTGCGTTCAGAAGTTCAGATGAGCATTAAACGTTTGATGGACATCGGTTGCTACCGTGGCTTACGTCATCGTAAAGGCTTGCCTGTGCGCGGACAAACTACCAAGAACAACGCACGTACTCGTAAGGGTAAGCGTAAGACGGTAGCGAATAAGAAGAAGGCAACGAAAGGTTAATTGATATAAACACTTTTCAATAATGGCGACTGCTGATAAGAAAAAAGATAAATCGAAAAAGCGTGTAGTAAATGTAGAGGCTGTTGGTCAGGCTCACATCCGCGCTACGTTCAACAATATTATTGTAGCAATGACCAATTCTACAGGTCAGGTGATCACATGGTCATCTGCTGGTAAGATGGGTTTCAAAGGCTCTAAGAAAAACACTCCTTATGCTGCACAGATGGCAGCTCAGGATTGTGCAACTAAAGCTTTTGAGTTGGGCTTGCGCAAGGTTGAAGTATTTGTGAAAGGTCCTGGTGCAGGTCGCGAGTCAGCGATTCGTACTATTCAGATCGCTGGTATTGAAATTACCACGATTAAGGACATGACACCACTACCGCACAACGGTTGCCGTCCTCCTAAGGCGCGCAGAGTATAATCTACACGTAAGTAGAGAAATTTTGAATTTGAAATTTTGAATCTGAAATAATAAAAACATGGCAAGATATACCGGGCCAAAAGTGAGAATATCAAGACGCTTCAATGAGCCTGTAATGGGCGAGAACAAAGCGTTGCAGAAGAAGAACTATCCTCCAGGCATGCATGGCAAAACCAAGAAACGTAAGGTTTCTGAATATGCTACGCAGTTGGCTGAAAAGCAAAAAGCAAAATATATCTACGGTTTGTTAGAACGTCAGTTTGCAAAGATGTTCGATAAAGCCTCTCGTAAGAAAGGTGTTACCGGTGAAGTATTGCTTCAGTTATTGGAAGCAAGACTTGATAACACTGTGTACCGTTTAGGTATTGCACCTACACGCAGAGCTGCACGTCAGCTGGTTATTCACAAGCACGTTACTGTAAACGGAGAGATCGTAAACATCCCTTCTTTCAGCTTAAAGTCTGGTGATGAGATCGGTGTTCGTGAACGCTCTAAGTCTCTAGAAACTATTTCGAACAGCTTGTCTGTTCAGTCAGCTAAGAAGTACGCTTGGTTAGAGTGGAACAATTCTGAAATGATCGGAAAACTGTTGCACATTCCTTTGCGCTCTGATATACCTGAAAATATCAACGAACAGTTGATCGTTGAATTGTACTCTAAGTAATTCTTAACGAAAAAGAACCTGACTATGTCAATACTTGCGTTTCAAATGCCGGAGAAGGTTGTAATGGAAAAGGCCGATGATTTTCACGGTACTTTTACCTTCAAGCCTCTGGAAAAAGGATATGGTGTTACAATGGGTAACGCTCTCAGAAGAATTTTGCTTTCTTCACTAGAGGGTTATGCCATAACAGGTGTTAAGATTCCTGGTGTATTGCACGAGTTTTCTACTGTAGAAGGTGTAGTTGAGGATGTAGCTGAAATTATTTTGAACCTGAAAATGGTTCGTTTCCGCAAGATCAATGACAACAACGATACTAAGATTACGGTTAGTGTTAAGAAACAAAAGCAATTGAAGGCTGGCGATATCGCTAAGTTTACTTCAGCTTTTGAAGTATTAAACCCTGAGCATGTTATCTGTAACATTGACGAATCAGCCAATATCGAAATTGAACTGACAGTTGAAAAAGGCAGAGGATACCTGCCTGCAGAAGAAAATAAGCCTAACGAACAAGTTTTTGGTTTCATTCCTATCGATGCAATTTTCACTCCTGTGAAAAATGTAAAGTTCAGCGTAGAGAACACTCGCGTTGAGCAGAAGACTGACTACGAAAAACTAGTAATCGAAATACAAACAGATGGTTCTATCCATCCTGAAAAAGCATTAGAAGGAGCAGCTCATATTTTGATTCAGCATTTCCGTTTATTCTCTGATAAACCTATAGAGCAAGAAACAGGCAAGAATGCAGAAGAGGAAGTTGTTGATGAAGCTATGCTTCACATGCGCAAGTTATTGAAGACTGGTTTACATGACCTTGATCTTTCAGTACGTGCATACAACTGCTTGAAAGCAGCTGATGTAAAAACATTAGGCGAACTTGTTCAATTAGAGATTTCAGACATGATGAAGTTTAGAAACTTCGGTAAGAAATCATTAGCTGAATTGGAGCAACTAGTAGCAGACAAAGGTTTGACCTTTGGTATGGACCTTTCCAAATATAAGTTGGACGAAGATTAAGAGAATTTTGCGATCATGAGACACGGTAAGAAAATAAACCACTTAGGAAGAAAGCACAGCCACCGCGCGGCATTATTGTCGAACATGGCATCTTCCCTGATTATTAATAAGCGCATCACTACTACAGTAGCGAAGGCTAAAGCTTTAAAGAAATATGTTGAGCCTTTGCTAACTAAAGCAAAGACTGATTCTACACACTCACGCAGAACTGTGTTCTCTTACCTTGGCAACAAGGAGTCTGTGAAGGAATTGTTTGGTGAAGTAGCTGCAAAAATTGCAGACAGACCAGGCGGATACACACGGATTATCAAATTGAGCGATACTCGTATTGGTGACAATGCTGAGGTTTGCTTGATGGAATTGGTTGACTTCAACACACTTTACACTAAAGAAGGTGGAGAGAAGAAGGCGAAAACAAGAAGAGGTCGTACTAAGGCTAAAACAACTGCAGAAGGTACTGAAGCTACTGCTGTAGAGGAAAAGCCAAAGAAGGCTAAGAAAGCTGATAAAACTGAAGGCGAAGCGGAATAGTGGAACACAAAACACATATAAAAGGGATTGAGTCTGACTCAATCCCTTTTTTGTTTTTCACGGTTTGGAGCCTTAAATGGTTGTTTGGGAGAAAATTGCTAGTGGACTGGACAGGTTCAAACGAGTGCGGAAGTTTATTCGCTATTAAAGAGTAGTATTAATATTAGAAACTTATTTTTGTTAAAGCGTATTAAAATGAAAGTTGATAAGAAAGCATATTTGTTATTGGAAGACGGTTTACTGATAGAAGGTGTAGCCGTTGGTAAGGTGGGCACTAGTGGTGGTGAAATTTGTTTCAACACGGGTATGACCGGCTATCAGGAGATTTATACTGACCCGTCTTACTTCGGGCAGGTGGTAGTCACTACTGCCTCACATATCGGTAACTACGGAACGATTGATGAAGATCAGGAATCAAACCACACTCAGGTAGCTGGCGTAGTAATTAATGATTTCTCTGAAGATCACAGTCGTAAGGGTGCAAACGACAGCCTGCAAACCTATCTTGAAAAGAATAATGTTGTTGGCATTGCAGGTTTAGATACACGCATGTTAGTGCGTTACATCCGCAGCAAAGGCGCTATGAATGCTTTGATCTCGTCTGAGCTTACGCCTGAAGAAATGAAGGAGCGCATTAAGCACGTGCCATCAATGGATGGCCTTGAACTATCTTCAGTAGTGTCTACAAAGGAATCTTATTTCTTCGGTGATGAAAATGCATCTGTTAAGGTTGCTGTGCTAGATCTGGGTATCAAAAGAAATATATTGAACAACTTGTCAAAGCGTGGTTGTTATTGCAAAGTATTTCCTGCAAAAACTTCATTTGCTGAAATGGCCAAGTGGAATCCCGATGGTTATTTTATTTCTAATGGCCCTGGTGATCCTGCTGTAATGGATTACGCAATTACAACTGTAAAAGAAATCCTAGACGCCAACAAAAAGCTTTTCGGAATTTGTTTAGGTCATCAGATACTTGGTCTTGCTTCCGGACTTTCAACTTATAAAATGCACCATGGTCATCGTGGCTTAAACCATCCGGTAAAAAATCTATTTACAGGACTAGGGGAGATGACTTCGCAAAATCATGGTTTTGCTATAAGTGAAAAAGAAAGTAAAAAAAATGAAAAGGTTGAGGTGACACATCTTCACCTAAATGACAATACCATCATGGGAATCCGAAGAAAAGATAAAGATGCTTTTAGCGTACAATATCACCCTGAAGCTTCTCCAGGACCACATGATTCAGTTTATCTGTTCGATCAGTTTATTGAATTGATTAGAGCTAATGAATCAGTAACGAGATAATTTTAAATTTCAAATCTTAAATTTAACATCGATATGAGTTTAATCGAAAGTGTACATGCCCGCCAGATTTTAGATAGTCGCGGAAATCCAACAATTGAAGTTGAAGTAACTACATCAGCTGGTGCGTTTGGTCGCGCGGCTGTTCCATCAGGTGCCTCTACAGGTACGCATGAAGCGGTAGAGCTTCGTGATGGTGATAAGAAGAAGTACATGGGTAAAGGTGTGCTTAAGGCTGTAAACAATGTAAACTCAAAAATTTCTGAAGCTATTGTTGGGTTCCCAGCTTACGAACAAAACCTGATCGACAAGATCATGATTGAGTTAGATGGTACGCCTAATAAAGCAAAGTTAGGAGCGAATGCAATTTTAGGTGTTTCAATGGCAGTTGCTAAAGCAGCAGCCATGGAGTCCGGGTTGTCATTGTACAGATACATTGGTGGTGTAAGTGCCAACACTTTACCAGTGCCAATGATGAATATCTTGAATGGTGGTAGCCATGCTGATAACTCAATCGACTTTCAGGAGTTTATGGTAATGCCTGTTAAGGCTGATACATTCTCTGATGCATTGCGTATGGGTACTGAAGTGTTTCATACATTGAAAAAAGTATTACACGATAAAGGACTTTCTACAAACGTTGGTGATGAAGGTGGTTTTGCACCTAATATCAAATCAAACGAAGAGGCAATTGAAATTGTAATCAAAGCAATTGAGAAAGCGGGTTACAAGCCAGGTGTGGATATTTTCATCGCTATGGATGCTGCTGTATCTGAGTTCTATGATGCAAAATCAAAAACATATACATTCCATAAATCAGATGGTAAGAAATTAAAGTCTGATGAGATGGTTGAGTATTGGGCTAAGTGGGTGAAGAAATATCCTATCATTTCTATTGAAGATGGTATGGCTGAAGATGATTGGGATGGCTGGAAGAAACTAACAGACAAAGTTGGAAGCAAGGTGCAGTTGGTAGGTGATGATTTGTTTGTGACTAACGTGAAACGTTTACAACAAGGTATAGATACTGGTGTTGCTAACTCAATTCTTGTAAAAGTAAATCAGATTGGTTCACTAACTGAAACAATAGCAGCTGTAAACTTGGCTAAGAATAATTCTTACAAGAGCGTAATGTCGCACCGCTCTGGCGAAACAGAAGATAACACTATTGCAGATTTAGCAGTGGCGTTAAATACTGGTCAGATCAAGACTGGTTCTGCTTCACGTTCAGATCGTATGGCTAAATACAATCAATTAATTCGCATTGAAGAAGAATTGGGTGAGACAGCTTACTTCCCTGGTTTGAAATTCTAAAAATATTCTTTATTTCAAAGTGTCTTGGTATCTATTCGGATTATTAATTTCCGAATTGTATATCAAGACATTTTTATTGCCTGCATATCTAAAATCCAGTGGTTGGATTGTCGAAGAAGCTATGTGCTCACTTCAAATAGAAAACGCCTTTCAATCTTGCTTCTTCCCAAGGTCTTTGTTTCCCTTCAGAAAGTCGTTCAACACTGTTACGTGTATTCATGAAAATATCTTCAATACGCTGTGAAGTTTGAAGTTGCTTTAGCAATTCGCCAGTATAGAGTCCGTTGGTTCCTGTGCCATCAGAAGCAACAGAGCCTGGATCTGTGGAGTAAGCAATTAGAGTTCCACTGGGAGCATTAACTCGGGCAAGACCTGCCCCACCTCTTTTACCTGCAGGGAAGGGGTTGTTACGACAAGCATCAAGTATTACCATGTTTAAACCTTCATCATTGGCAAACTCCATGGTGTTCAAAACACCGGTTAATGGCACACACTTTTGTTTAATATCTAAATGCGATTGAATGTCAGCATCAACAGGAACCAAATAGTTTACACCATCTACTTCCATGCCATGCCCTGCGTAAAAGAAAATGGAGACATCTACATCTTGAATTTTATCACCAAAAGCATAGACGGCATTTTTCATTTTTTCATAAGTAGCGTTTTCAAGGAGTATTACCTCAAAACCTAAATCTTTTAAAGTTGCAGACATACTCTTGGCGTCATTTACCGTGTTCACCAATTTGCCAGCTGCGCTATAATCGGCATTGCCAATAACCAGTGCGACTCTCTTTTTGTAATTAGCACTCTGCGTAGTGTGTGCCGATTTAGTTGTAACCTGTGGTTCGCAGTTAATATAAATATCTTTTTCAATCACCTGCGATGATGAATTTTGCGCGGCAACCCTTATTCTGTTTTTACCAGGACTAAGTTCTACAGGTGCTAAGAAAGTTCCATCTGGATTCAATGAAATTTTCTGATCATTGATAAACAATGCATTGATCCGATCAAGGCCCTCTATTTTACCCTCTACTGTTAAAGAAGTACTTCTCACCGTTTCTTCACCATAATTTCTATTCACCGGAGGATTGGTGATTCTAATTTCTGAAGGATTGTTACGGATTACATCATATAAGTAAACATTTCCAGCTGCCGAGCCTACAGCTAGAATACTCCCGTTTTCAGAAAGTGATATGCTACTGGGTTTTTCATCTATCGATGTGCCTTGTCTTATTTCACCTTTGTCGAGGTTGACAAGAAAAATATTACGCGTGTCTTCGCAGAAGTAAGTAATGCTGGATGATGTTGGCCCCATTGTCATGCCATCAATACGATATTGCAATGAGATTCTTTTGTTTTCTTGTCCGGTAGTCCAGTCGTAGCTGATAAGCACATTTCTGCGCTCAGGTTGTTGTCCTGCTTTTAATCCACCTTTAGGTATAAAAACTTCTTGCATACCTACAGCAAAAAAATCCGCACCACGACTACTGGCAGCAGATTGAATAACAGAACGTGAGTTGGCATACTCTCCACTTTGTAATTTTAATTCGCGAAGGAATCGTTGATTGATGACCTCCCAGCTAAAAGTATTACCGATGTTATTGATCACCGCTAATTGTTGACCAAACCGATCGAACCCCATGAATAAGGAATTTTTTACATCACCCACTGTTGCAATACGTGCCTGCGTCATGTTCGCGCGTAAATCAAACACTTCGATAAGTCCCTTCTTACTGAGGCTTGTAATAAAAAGTTGATTAGGATCAATTGTAACCAACATGGGATCGTTGAAGCGCTGGGTTCTTGTTGTTTTAGCAAAATCTTTTAGTGCATACTCGACTAGTTCACCATCTGTTTTTACAGCGATCAGAGAATTATTATTGGTCAGAAAATTTAACAATAAGCATTTCCCTACCCCTTTCTGGGTATGTACAATGGTATTACTCTCAGTATCATAAATGACTATGTTTCCTTTGGTGTCGCTGCATGCTATTAAACGACCATCATTAGAGATGGCGAGTTTATCAATACCCGTTTTAGGGGATGCAGCATACTTACTCAATGGTGTAAGAAAAATATCTTGCGCTTGAGTTACAGTAATACAAATGGTGAAGAACAGAAACGATACCAGTGATAACCTTAGCTTAGTCATAATGGAAAAAATACTTGAAAGAATGAATGAGTAAAAACACCTAATTTTCTAACATAATGTTGATGAGGCATTATTCTGTCTTGCCAATAATCACACCAATACCGATGTTAAGTTGAAAAGTTGGGCTCACAACATAATCATCGAAACTGGGATAGGAGTTAGCAAGGTTAATTAAGTAGTTCATGTTGGCGTCAAGATTAATTCTTTCAGTAATGAAGTACTTGATGCCTGCATATGGTCCAAGGTTCATAGTAGAGTAATCGCCAATAGGGAGATAGTTAATTTCTGCACCGCCATAAGGCATAAACTTGGCATCTGCAGTTAAAAAAGAGTAAGTTCCATATAAACCAAGACCAACGTTTGCTCTTAACTTATTTTCGGTTTTTGAGGGATCGCTTGCTCTGATAGGAACAGGCTCTCCAAAGAAGAAAATGTTGGGTTTTAATCCCATTTCAATATTCTGCGTAAAGAACTTACCTATTTTCAGGTAGACATTTCCAGAGTATGACTTGTCCTCAACTCCATTGAATGTTGTTTTGTTAGACACGTAGTTTCCTGAAAATTGTATTGATAAATCACCAGCTTGTTGTTGCGCTTGAGCGCCAAAAGCCAATACTACAATTGCGAGGGTTAGTATTTTTTTCATGGTTGTTTATTTGAATTAAAATTAACAAATGGTTTTGACTTTAGAGAATGCAATGCATGCAGAGTATTAAGGTGTTAGATAATAAGGATAATTGCTAAGAGAAGCAAGTTTTAATAAATAAAATATTTAATAAGAACTTTAATCAATGATAAAAAAAATCTTTATAATATTGTAGCATAGTTGGTGAGTTGTGAAGTTGGTGATTGCATAAAATGAACACAATTCCTAGAACCAAATTCTTTACTTTGCGTATCTACGTTGTATCTTTAAATAAGTTGGCCCCTATGAAACCTAAATCTTATCTTCTCATTACATTTTTGGTTGTGTCTACCTATTTACCGGTATGGTCTCAAATCCAAGCAGGAGCTAAAGCTGGTTATAATTTCAGTTCAATCAGGGGAGTTAAAGAGTATGATGTAGTACCATCTTATAATATAGGTGGATTTGCCAAGTATAAAGTAACGGACTTCCTACAGGCAAGAGCAGAATTACTTTACTTCCAACAAGCAGCCAATCTTGAAGACTACTTTGTTTTACCCGGTGAACTATTTCGCAGCAAGGCAAGGGTTACTTTTCACAACATTCAGGTACCTATACTTGCTGAGTTCGGACTTCCTTCTTTAGCAGAGGAACCCTTGCAGCCAAAAATTTTGATTGGTGGCTTTTTTAGTTATACTCTTTATGCAAGAGAGCATTTTAATAACAATGTTACAGTAACTGGTTACGAAAAATTGACCTACGAAGGAAAATCAAACGTTACATCCATTTTTAATAGAACGCAATACGGATTGCAAGCAGCAGTAGTGGCAGAGCTACAAGCATTTGGTTTTCCGGTAACTATGGAATTTAGATATCAATACAATTTGAATCCATTTAGCGAAGGAGATAATGCAAACAGATTTAATTTATCGGGTACCCACGAACGCTGGGGAGAAAAAATGTATCTATCAACACTCAGTTTTAACATAGGTGTAAAACTGATCGATTTATAAGTCAACTAAAGACTCTTACTAAACAACCAATTAATTATGAAAACCAATAGAGTATCTCGCTTGCTATTTGCTTTAGCACTGGCGTCAATCTTTATCGCAACGTGGTCTTGTAATGACGATGACGGACCGTCACTTCAATCACTACGCGAAGACAGACTTAAGTTTATCGAAGATTCGCTAAGAGTTAGTGATTCATTACGACTTACCAATAACGCAGGTATAGTAAATTATGGTGTAACTATCGTTGATGGTTCTACTTCTTCATTTTTTGCAAATGGCAGAACAGATGCAACTAAAGCAGCTCTCGGAGGTGCGATCGTTACTATTAGCCAATATGGTAAAGTCGTGAAGGACACTACCGATGCTTCCGGTATTGCTGTATTCAATGGTTTCTTCAGAAGTGCTGTGAATATTACTATTGAAGCTCCAGGCTTTACAAAAGTGAGTTACATCGCTGCTGTTAATATACAGGACTCCACCAGAACAGGAACAATAAGTTTCGTGGGTAATATTATCCCTGTATTTGCAATAACAGGTGCTAACACATCTACTATTTCAGGTCGCGCTACTATTCAAACAGACTTAACAAATCGCGAACGCGAACTTGTTCCAGATGGAACGCGCGTAACGGCAACTATTGATGCGACTAATGATTCAGACTTCTCAGATAAATTCCTGACTACCGATATTGACGAGTACAAATATACTAGTGGTTGCGGATGCGAGTTCATCTATGTTGGTAATGTATTACAAGCTACCTATGAAACAGGTGCGGTAGGTACTGTAGCAAATGGTGATTACACCATTACAGTCCCAACAGCTGTTGATGGATTACCACTAACATTACAGTATTCTGATATTGCTGCTAACCAAACACTTTATCAACAAGATGGTGATGACCAGACTTTAATAACAAACCGTGTAATATTTACTGGTGATGACAACGCAACACCAGCGGCTCTACCTCCAAGCTCAGGAGCAACTGTTTCTTTTGAATCTTTTGGAAGTCAGGCATTTGCTGATGCAGTTATCTCTAGCAGTACAGGAGCTATTGAAAGAATTAATGTGACTGACGGAGGTTCTGGATATGTCGGAACTCCTCTGGTTCAATTTACTGGTGGTGGTGGCACTGGTGCTACGGCTACAGCGCTAGTTAATAACGGACGCGTAACAGGATTTACTATTACAAATGCAGGTACAGGGTATACTACACCTCCAACTGTGAGTATTATTTCAGGGGGCAATACTGGTACAGCATCTTCCACACTTGATCCAACAAATTTCCGTGTATTCTCAGTTGCAGTAACTTCTCAAGGCTCTGGTTATACAAGCGCTCCTACTATTACCTTTACAGGTGCTTCAACAGGAACAACTACTCAGGCTACTGCTACTGCGACAATCGCAAATGGTCGTTTGGTTGCAATTCTTGTTCAGACTCAAGGTCAAGGCTATACTGGAACACCTACAGTTGATATTGCTGGTGGTGGAGGTGGAACAGGTGCTACTGCGGTAGCCTTAATGGGTCAGAGTGTAGAGCAAGTTAACGTTCTGTTCGCAGGTACTAACCATGTTTATGCACCAACTGTTACTTTTAGTGCTCCTGATTTTAGTAATGGAACCAGAGCACAAGGTGTTGCGATAGTTGACCCTGCAACCCGCACTATTTTAGGTGTTCAGGTAACTAATACTGGTACTGGTTATACAGCACCACCAACAGTTAACTTTAACGGTGGCGCTGGAGCTTCTGCTCAGTCTTTCCTTGCAGGTGGTTCTATTATTTCTTTTGATGTTTTCAACGAAGGTTCTGATTATGCTTATGCACCAACTGTAGTTATTGGTAGAACTTTCTCAGGAAATGGCTCTGGTGCTACAGGTACAGCAGTGATGTCTGGTGGCCGTGTAGTAGGTATTAACATTGATAACGCTGGATCAGGTTATACTTCTGCGCCAAGCGTAGAACTAGTTTCTGGTGAAGGTGCTGTTGCTTATGCTAATGTAAATGCAACAGGAGGTATCACTAGCTACACAATTGTAAGAGGTGGAACTGGCTACACAGGTGCCCCACGTGTTGTTATCTCTAGCGGCAGCGGTAATGGCGCAACTGCAACAGCAACGGCTACTGCAGGTGAGATCACAGCCATTGCAGTTAATGCTACAGGTAGTGGTTACGAATCTGGAAATGTGCCGGCAAGTGCGGAGGCCTTTACTTCAGTTAAGGGCAATACTCTTGAAGTAAAACCTAACCTTACTTATATAAATGATATCCATTACGGAACGGGAACAGTTAGAAATCCTAACTAATCTATAATCATTAAGTTGGAAGGCCATCCTGTTTATGCAGGATGGCCTTTTCTTTTTAAACTTTTCTTTCCCGTTTTCGTAAAAGTTTCCACTTTTGTAATTGTAAATCGAAAAAGCCCATGAAGTTATAAGATCCTGTTTGGTACGCCCAAACATTGAGAGACACAAATAGTCGCTCACGATAATTCTATTCGTACCATAATTAACTTCATGTATGTCATTTTTTTCAAAAATCAAATCAGCCTTATCATTATTTGAAGAAGCCCTTTTAGGTTCTGAACAGAGCTTTACCACAGGTAGTATTGATCGTGCTATTTTTCTCCTTTCAGTTCCCATGATAATAGAAATGGGCATGGAAGCGCTCTTTGCTATTATTGATGTATTTTATGTAAGCAGATTAAATGATACTAATGCAATTGCAGTAATCGGTCTTACCGAAACAATGCTTACCATAATTTATTCTATTGCCATAGGTTTAAGCATGGGCGCTACAGCCATGGTAGCCAGAAGGGTTGGTGAGAAGGATATTAAAGCAGCGGAAGTAGCGGCAGTACAAGCACTTTTTGTCGGATTAAGCTTGTCTATCATCATCAGTATTGTTGGCGGTATTTTCGCAGACGATTTATTGAAGCTCATGGGCGCTGATGAAGGCGTTATCGCAGCCGGTGCCGGTTACACACGCTGGATGTTTAGCGGTAATGTTACCATCATGCTACTCTTTTTAATCAATGCTATATTCAGAGGTGCAGGAAATGCATCTATTGCTATGCGTGCACTTGTGTTGGCTAACGGTCTTAATATTTTGCTTGATCCAATTTTTATTTTCGGATGGGGAATTATTCCTGGTTATGGAGTAGAGGGTGCAGCTATTGCCACTAACATAGGTAGAGGTATTGGTGTTGCTTATCAATTATATCATTTACTAAAAGGTAAAGGACTTATCAGATTGCATGCGCAGAACCTTATTATTAAATGGAATATCGTTTGGAATCTATTAAAAGTTTCGGCTGGTGGTACAGCGCAATTTGTAATTGCTTCGGCCAGTTGGATTTTTTTGGTGCGTATCGTTTCTAATTTTGGAAGCAGCGCACTTGCGGGTTATACCATTGCGATTAGGGTTATTGTATTCGCGATTTTACCTGCATGGGGTATGGCTAATGCAGCGGCAACTTTAGTAGGACAAAACTTAGGTGCCGGGTATCCCGATAGGGCAGAGAAATCGGTTTGGCGAACCGCATTTTTTAATATGATTTTTTTAGGCCTTGTTACTATCCTTTTCTTCTCAATGGCTGATCCTATTCTCCGTCTGTTTACAAATGAGCCTGAAGTTTTAGAGAATGGTATTTTGTGTTTACAGATTGTTTCACTCGGCTATATTTTTTATGCCTATGGTATGGTTATCAGTCAGGCATTTAACGGAGCTGGTGATACTGCAACACCGACTGTGCTTAACTTCTTTGGTTTCTGGACTTTTCAAATACCACTAGCCTATGCGTTAGCTATTATTTTTGAGTTTGGTCCTCCAGGCGTTTATGCGGCTATCTCTATTGCAGAATCTTGTATAGCCATAGTAGCCGTTATTATTTTTAAACGAGGTAAGTGGAAGTTGGTGAAGATCTAGTTTTGGTTGTTAGTTGTTGGTTATTAGTTGTTAGTTTAATGCGAACAACCAACAACTAATAACTATCAACTATTGTTTCTCCTCCTTCTTACCAAACGCAGCCTTCACTGCCTTATTTAATTCTTCACCGGCTTTTTTCAAGCTCGCCTCAACTTCTTTCCACTTTTCTTTATTCTCGGCTTCTTTTTTAAAGCGTTCAGCTGATTCTTTTAATTCTTCTAGGCGCTTTTCTAATTCTTTTTGCAAGCGCCCTCCAGATTCGTGCACTTCTTTTGAGAATTCATCCATACGCTTACCAAAGTTTTTAAAAAACTTTTCTGCTGATCCTTCCTGTTCTTCTGTGGTTCCCATGATTATTAATTTTAACTTCGTTACTCGTAACCAAAGTCATTTTGTTAAAATTCCTTATTTATTTTCTCTTTTGGAAAAGACTAAAAGTGAGGCTATAAAGACAATTATCAAAACGACTTTTATTTAAACCTGAAATTACCATGAATGTAACGGAACAACAAGACCCACTCGATTTCATTAAAAATATGTTGGAAAGTAAGTCGGATGCAAAACAACGCACTTACAAACATTTACTTTCTAGTTTCCAGTTACTGCGGGAGGAGGCCAAATGTGTAGTTGATGAATTAAATAAGAGAACAAATCCTGACGACAAAGAAGTTACTGTAGAATTTCAAGATATAAGTAAACATGAATTTCATGTGAAGCTGGCTGGCGACTTGTTGATATTTGTTCTGCACACCAATGTAGTAACCCTTGGCCCAGATCACACCATTATGTTAGATCCTTATATTCGAGAGAAAGAGGTTAATCGATACTTCGGCCAACTTAACATTTATAACTTCATGTCAGACTCGTTGAAGTTTAATCGTGTTAATGACCCTGGATATCTTATTGCGAGAGTGATGATCAACCATGAGAACAGATTTTTTGTAGAAGGAGAGGGGCCTATCGCCAGTTTATTTAATGGTATATCAGAAGCGCCAGTTTCGGGTGCTTATTTGCAACTGCTTGTTAAACTTGCGCTTACCATTGCAATTGAAAATGATTTAATGGCTCCACCCTATCAGGACGTGAAATTTATAACACTGTATCAAAAACTTGAGCACACACCTGAGTTGGGTGGTGGGCAAAAAATCGGATTTAAAATGAGTCACGAACGCCAGCAACCTCAGTAAGCTTTAGTATATTTGTCTATGATGAGCATCAGCCGGATTATACTCCTCACCCTACTTATTATTTGCACAGTATCCTGTGCCTCAACACAAAGAAATAAAAAGCTGAAGCCAGGTAAGCCTATTCCTTGTCCACAAAAAGATTGCTGATGAATTTACGAAAGATTGTAATCGCTATCGATGGTTATTCTGCATGTGGTAAAAGTACTACGGCAAAAGAAGTAGCTAAAATACTGGGCTATAAGTATATAGACAGTGGAGCCATGTATAGGGCAGTTACGTATTACTTTCTTGAGCACTATGTGTCACTGAGCAACCCAAAGGAGATAGAGGCTGCGTTGAACAAAATAAAAATTACCTTCCATGTAAATGACGATATGGAGACCGAAACCTTCTTAGATGGGCTCAAAATAGAAAAGGAGATCAGAAAAATGCGTATTTCTGATAATGTAAGCCAGGTGAGTGCTATTAAACCGGTTAGGTTGGCCATGGTTAAACAACAGCGCCAATTGGGCAGGGAGAAAGGCGTGGTGATGGATGGCCGTGATATTGGCACAGTAGTATTTCCGGATGCCGAGCTTAAGGTTTTTATGACGGCCGATATGCAGGTAAGGGCTTTCAGGAGGCAACAAGAGTTGCTGCAAAGTGACAAAATGGTTGATCTAGTGGAGGTTATGGAAAACATACACATGCGCGATCAGATAGATACAACACGTGTAGAAAGCCCGCTAAGAAAGGCAGAGGGCGCTATCGAAATAAATACCACTCACATTACTATAGATGAACAGGTTGATGCTGTGGTGCAATTAGCCATCAACCGAATACTGGCTCCCCAACTCCCTGGTTAGGGGTTAAATTTTAAGTTTAAAAGAGGCCCAGCTATTCTATAGCAATACCTTTTGTTTGTCGTTATAATTACTAATTTTGCCACTTTCCTAACCAAAATACTGCCCATCATGGGAAAATTCATACGGTTAAAAAAGGGTTTTGATATTAATCTGGCCGGCAAAGCTGCCCTGAAGCTCTCTAACATTGAACAAGCAGAAACTTTCGTCATTAAACCAGACGACTTCCATGGCATTTACATGCCTAAGGTTATGGTTAAAGAAGGCGATACAGTTAAAGCAGGAAGCCCTCTTTTTCATGATAAAAAGAATGAAAAGATTGTTTTCACGGCACCTGTAAGTGGTGAAGTGGTAGAGGTTAAGCGTGGCGAAAAACGTAAGCTGATTGAAATCAAGATCCTAGCCGACAAGACCGTAGAGTCTTTGTCGTTCAATAAGTACTCAGTTTCTGATTTGACCAGCCTTGCTAAGGACAAGATTCAGGAGCAACTCTTAAGCAGTGGTGTTTGGGTAAATCTGGTGCAGCGCCCTTATGGTGTTGTTGCCAATCCAGAGGAAACACCGAAGTCTATCTTTATTTCTGGCTTCGATTCACATCCGCTTGCCCCAGACTACAACTTCATCTATAAAGGACAGGAGCAATTCTTCCAGGCAGGTATTGATGTATTGAAAAAACTAACTACTGGAGCAGTCCATGTAAATGTTCACTCTGAGCGTGAGATTTCACCGGTTTTTTCACAGGTTAAGAATGCAGAGTTAAACAAATTCTCAGGACCGCACCCTTCAGGTTGTGTTGGTGTACAAATTCACCATATCGATCCTATAAATAAAGGCGATGTTGTCTGGACAATTAATCCTGCAGGTGTAATCCAGATTGGTAAACTATTCCTTAACGGCATAGTTGACAGTGCCAAGATCGTAGCGGTAGCAGGTTCTGAAGTTAGTGAGCCTCAGTATTACAAGACTTACACAGGCGCTTCTGTTAAGAAGTTCTTGAACAATAATTTAAAGAACGAGCATGTCCGCGTTATTTCCGGAAATGTTTTAACCGGTACAAGCATTGGTAAAGATGGCCACATGGGCTTCTTCGATCAAATGATTACTGCTATTCCGGAAGGCGATCAATATGAGTTTTTAGGATGGATCACACCATCTGCAAACAAAGTGAGCTTTCACCGCGCATGGGGTTTGTTCTCATTCCTTAGCCGTGCTAAAGAAGCTGTGGTAGATAGCAACACTCATGGCGAACCACGTGCATTTGTTCAATCCGGAGTTTTCGAAAAGGTAGTGCCAATGGATATTTTGCCTACGCATTTGCTAAAGGCAATTATTGCCGAGGATTATGATGATATGGAAGCTTTAGGTATCTACGAAGTTATTGAAGAAGATCTTGCATTGTGTGAGTTTGTTGATGTGTCCAAACACAACGTGCAAAGCATTGTTAGAGAAGGTATTGATTTATTAGCGAACGCATAATATGAAGTTTTTACGTAACACGTTAGATAAGGTAAAACACGACTTCGAAAAAGGGGGTAAGTACGAAAAATACTACTATGCCTTTGAGGCTCTTGAAACATTTGCATTTGTTCCCAACACTACTGCTAGTACTAAAGGTGTTCAAATTCGCGATGGTGTAGACTTGAAGCGTTTAATGATGACAGTTATCATTGCGATGGTTCCCTGTCTCATCTTTGGTATTTTTAATGTTGGTCACCAACATTTCTTAGCGTTAGGTCAGGAAGCTTCCATGATGGATAAATTCTGGGTGGGGGCTCTTCAGGTAATGCCAATCGTTATTGTTTCCTATGGCGTTGGTTTAGGTATAGAATTTATATTCGCTACCATTCGAAGACATCCTGTTAACGAAGGATATTTAGTAACAGGTATGTTGATTCCATTGGTAATGCCTCCAGATATTCCTCTTTGGCAGGTGGCTGTTGCCACAATCTTTGCGGTTATTATTGGTAAAGAAGCATTTGGTGGTACAGGTATGAATGTGGTGAACATTGCTTTGACAGCGCGTGCCTTTTTGTACTTCGCATATCCCACACAAATTTCTGGAGAGGTTTGGGCATACATACCTGAAGGTGCACAAACAGTAGCTGGTTATTCAGGTGCGACACCACTCGCTATTGCTTCTCAAAGTTCAACAGATGGTACTAGTGTTGTAGCCGCACTCGACTCCTTTGGCGCAAGCTGGGCAGGAGAGGGCTTCTTCTCATTGGGGAATTTGTTCTTCGGAGCCATGCCGGGAAGTATTGGAGAGACTTCTACTTTAATGTGTCTGATAGGTGCCTTTATTTTATGGGCTACTGGAACAGGTAGCTGGAAAATTATTGTTAGTGTATTTGCAGGTGCCTGGGCAATGGGTTTATTATTGAATGCCCTTGCAGTTAATCCATTCATGGAAATGCCAGCGCATTATCATTTAGTAATTGGTGGTTTGGCATTTGGTGCTGTGTTTATGGCAACAGATCCTGTAACCGCTACACAGACAGAAACCGGTAAATGGGTGTATGGATTTTTGATTGGTTTATTTACAGTACTAATCCGTGTGTTTAACCCGGCATATCCTGAAGGTATTATGTTGGCGATATTGTTAATGAACATATTCGCTCCACTCATTGATTATTTCGTAGTAAGTGCTAACAAAACAAGACGATTAAAACGTGCGACAGTCTAATCTTTATATCGTAATGTATGCAGCCATCCTCACGGTAGTCTGTGGTGGTTTGCTCGCTTTCGCTTCGGAAAGCTTAAAGGAAAAACAGCAAGAGAATATCGCTCTTGAACAGAAGGAAAATATTCTTTCTACAGTAATGGTATTGAAAGACGAGGACAATGCTTCTGAGATTTACAACAAGCGTGTAAAAGCGTTTGTTGTTGACTACAGTGGAAATGTGGTAGAAGGCAAGAGAGCTACTGACATTGATGTGGTCGCTGAATATAAAAAGCCAGCAAAAGAACGCTTGCTGCCCGTGTATGAGTTTCGCAGTGAAACTGATTCCAACAAAATAGAAAATGTTGTATTACCGCTACACGGTTTTGGTTTGTGGGATCGCATCTGGGGCTATGTAGCGCTTCAAGCAGACTTCAACACCATTCAGGGTATGGTATTTCAACACAAAGGTGAAACACCAGGTCTTGGTGCGCGAATTGCGTCTGAAGAAATTCAGGATCGGTATAAAGGCAAAGAAGTTTTTGAAGGCGAGCAAATTGCTTCTGTAGAAATGATGAAAGGCGAAGGCAATGATTACGCCAGCCAGGAGCATAAAGTAGATGGTATGTCTGGTGCAACCTTAACAGCTAAGGGAGTAAACAACATGCTGAAAGACTATTTAGTGTGCTACGAGAATTATATTAAGAAAACTAAAACCACAACGGTGTTATGAGTGCAGAGACCGCAACAGTACCTGAAGTGAAGAAAAGCGAACCGCTTTTCTCAAAAAAGAATAAGAAACTTGTTTCGAATCCGTTAGATATTGACAACCCTATTACCGTACAGGTTTTAGGTATTTGTTCTGCATTGGCGGTAACAACACAAATGAAGCCTGCCTTTATTATGGCACTTAGCTTAACAGTAGTTACAGCTTCATCCAACGTTGTGATTTCATTAATGCGCAATTCCATTCCTCCGCGTATTCGTATTATTGTTCAGTTGGCAGTAGTTTCTCTATGGGTAACACTGGTTAGTATGCTTCTTCAGGCTTATGTATATGATGTTGCCAAGCAACTATCAGTATTCATCGGTTTGATTATTACTAACTGTATTGTAATGGGGCGTTTAGAAGCCTTTGCAATGGGTAACAAACCATGGCCATCATTTTTGGATGGAATAGGTAATGGTTTAGGTTATGGTCTAATCCTGATGATTATTGCTTTCTTCCGTGAATTATTAGGCGGTGGTTCTATTTTTGGATACAAGGTATTTGCTGAGCTTGGCATTCCTTATCAGGGAAATGGTTTGATGTTATTACCTGCAGGTGCTTGTGTAATTGTAGGGATTATCATTTGGGTACAGCGTAGTATTAACGGATACAGAGAACATTAATAGCATATGGAGAATTTAATAAGCATTGGCGTCCGCTCGATTTTTGTAGACAACATGATTTTTGCCTACTTCCTTGGCATGTGTTCTTATCTGGCTGTTTCTAAGAAGGTGAGTACAGCCTTTGGTTTGGGAGTAGCGGTAGTATTTGTTTTGGGTATCACAGTACCCATCAACTGGCTCATTCAAAATTATATTTTAAATCCTGGGGCCTTGGCCTGGTTAGGTGATGATTTCAGCACTGTTGATTTGGGTTTCCTTCAGTTCATTATTTTCATTGCGGTTATTGCCGCTATGGTACAATTAACTGAAATGGTGGTTGAACGTTTCTCTCCTTCACTCTACGGTGCCTTGGGTATCTTTCTTCCACTAATTGCTGTGAACTGCGCCATCTTAGGGGGTGCATTATTTATGGTAGGTCGCTCTTACACACTAACTGAGGCCACTGTTTATGGTTTAGGTTCAGGTATAGGATGGTTGCTGGCTATTGTAGCCCTAGCAGGTGTGCGTGAAAAAATGCGTTACTCAGATGTACCAGCGCCATTACGTGGCCTGGGTATCACCTTTATATTAGTAGGACTTATGTCTTTAGGTTTCCTAAGCTTTTTAGGTTTCTCGATTTAGACTTAATTCTTTGACATGATGAAGAGGCTTCTGTTAGTTACAGAAGCCTTTTTTTATAATCTGCTAATCCGTTTATACAGCTTACGAAAAATCGACAAACAAGAAGATCCGTTTGCCTGATGAATACTGAAGTAAACAGCAGTCGGACGGATTTAAGGGTGAAGAAACGGATAGCCAATTTTTACAACTATGGAAAGCACCTTTAGAAAATTACTTCGCTATTTTTTTAGTGGTACGTTATTTATTGTACCACTAACAGCTACAGCCTATTTTATATTTGTGTCGTTTAGCTGGCTCGATAGTTTGCTTAACCTGCCTTATCCGGGATTAGGTTTTGTAATAATACTGGTTGCTATTACTGGTTTTGGCTACCTCACTTCAAACCTTGCTTTTCAAACATTATCTACCTGGTTTGATCATGGCATGAACAGAATACCTTTAGTGAAGTTAATTTATTCTTCATTAAAAGATTTGCTCAATGCTTTTGTTGGTGATAAAAAGAAATTTAATAAACCTGTGTTGGTGAAAATTAACAACGAGAATCAATTGTTTCAGATCGGGTTTATTACACAAGGTGATTTAACCTCTCTGGGTCTGAACGATATGGTATCTGTGTATCTGCCACACTCTTATGCGTTCTCAGGCATACATTACATTGTGCCAAAGGAAAATATTAAGCCACTCAATATTTCAGGGCCAGTAGCTATGAAATACATTGTGTCGGGTGGTATTTCCGGATTTAATGAGCAGCAATAATCTAGTATATTTAGGTATGCAAAAAATTATTTTTCTATTCTTGGCACTATCGCTACTTGCCTGCCAGCAAGATGAAGCAGATAAACCTAAAGTAGAAACAAGGGGTACGGGTGCAGTTGGTTTAAATAAAGCTGTACTACAAGCGGAGTTGTTGGAAGTGGGTCCGATTAAACCAGTTCAATACGGTTTTTTGTGGTCGACAACCAATGGTGTAGATGTAATTTCGGCACAAGGTAAAGTGGTAGTGGGTGAATCATCAGAAGGTGAGTTGCCATTCAGTTACGAGGTTACTAACCTAAGTCCGGGTACAGATTACTTTGTACGCGCTTTTGCTTCAACTAATGGATTCACTAATATTTATTATGGTGAAGAAATTGCATTTACTACAAGTTTGCCAGCTGATTATGTGCGCACACTGGTAGCTGATGAGTTAACAAATAGTACTGCTAAGCTAAATGGTGAGTTGATTGATTTAAATGAATTAACAACAGCGCAATATGGCTTTGTATGGGCACTCACACCTTTTAATTCTATTCTGCAAGGCAACGTAGTGGTTACCGGTACTGCCTCAACACCATTAACGTACCAATCAACCTTGACTTCATTGCAAGCGCAAACTACCTATTATTACAGGGCTTTTGTAAGCAATGAGGAGGCTACTGTAGTAGTGTATGGTGATTTGCTTTCGTTTACAACTACAAATTAAATCCTTTGAATCTCTTTCCATCTACTGAGCGACTTATGAAGATTACCATTAATGGTAAGGATATTATTCTTGCTGATTACAGTGGGTTGAAGCAGGCAGAGATGATTGAGCTTACGCAGAAACATACCGAATGAGTTTTGGCGGAAGCTAAGGAATCATACTTCATTGCCAACTACATAAATACTTATGGCTCTCCAGAATATATGAAAGCTGCTTATGCTTTTACACAAGCCACTAAGCCTTTTATACCTAAAGGAGCATTTTTAGGTATAGCTGGTGCAAAAATTGGTTTACTCAAAGGCATAACGTATTTCATGAAGGTAAACTTCAAGGCATGTAATACAGAGGAGGAGGCAATAAAATTTTTGACAGATTAGTTGATAACGCCAGAGCCAATCAGCTCTTCATCTTTATACCAAGCTGCAAACTGACCTGGTGTAATACTACGTTGTGCATTTTCGAATACAATATAAAGACCTTCTTCTTTTTTATATAAAGTGCAAGGCTCCAGCTTTTGTCTGTAACGAATTCTAGCCAAATAATTCGCAGACTCTCCTGATGATAAAACCATATCTTCTCTAATCCAATGTTCGTCTTCATTTGGAATGAACAAACCTTTTCTGTAGAGACCAGGATGGTCTTCACCCATGCCCATGTATATGACATTCTCTTGCGTGTTGGTGCCAATCACAAAGAGTGGTTTTTCATGACCACCCATATTCAAACCTTTACGCTGACCAATAGTATAGTAATGTGCGCCTTTGTGTTCGCCAACCACACGACCAGCATCCGCGCTTAGCGGATAAGCCTTGGTGCTGCTTGCCAGATCATTTAAATCGAAACCCAGATTAAATACTTCAGCCTGTGCAGGTACTTCAATAACCTTACCTTGTTTGGGTTTGAGTTGTTGTTGTAAAAAATCGGGCAGATGAACTTTACCAATGAAGCAGAGTCCTTGCGAATCTTTTTTCTCGGCTGTGGCTAAACCAATTTCTTTTGCGATGGCCCTGACTTCAGGTTTGGTTAATTCACCGATAGGAAAAAGTGCCTTGGCTAATTGCGACTGCTTTAGCTGACAGAGAAAATAGCTTTGGTCTTTGTTGTTATCCTTGCCGGCCAATAACTGGTAAACCGTTTTGCCATTGACAACGGTAGAACCTTTTCGCGCATAGTGGCCCGTTGCCACATAATCGGCACCGAGTTTCATGGCGGCATTTAAAAAGATATCAAACTTTATTTCGCGGTTACAGAGTACATCAGGATTGGGTGTGCGGCCACGTTCGTACTCGGCAAACATGTAGTCTACAATTCTGGTTTTGTATTCTGTGCTTAGGTCGATTGCCTGAAAAGGAATATTGAGTTGTTGCGCAATAATCATGGCATCGTTACTATCGTCAAGCCACGGGCATTCTTTACTGATGGTTACGGAATCGTCATGCCAGTTCTTCATGAACATACCAATTACTTCGTAGCCTTCTTGTTGTAAAAGGTAAGCAGTAACACTGGAATCAACTCCTCCTGATAATCCGACAACTACACGTTTTCCTGTTCCTAGTGACATAGTTTTGTTCTTTGATTTCTGTTCTGCAGGCTTTAAGCTACATGCTTCAAGCCTCTAGCCTCCAGCTAAAAGTTCATTAATTTTTTGGTTAAAACTTTCTTTAAATTGCTCATAATAGATACCCGTACCCGGCCCTGAAAAGCCTGTATGGATGTATTTTACTTTTCCATCTTTACCAATAAAAATAGTGGTGGGGAAGGCTACAACTTTGTTCAGCATAGGCAAGGTTTCACCAGCCTTAACTTTATCATTAACACCGGCAATTACAAAATCGTAAGTAACGTTTAATTTTTCTTTCATCTTTTTTACACGGTCGCTGGCATAAGAAAAATCGTCTTTTCTTTCATAAGCCAGTCCAATAATTTCAACCCCGCGCGTATTGTTTTGTGTATACCAATCAGCCAAAAATCTTGTTTCGTCCATGCAGTTAGGACACCACGTTCCGAAGAGTTGGAGGATGACCACTTTGTTTTTATACTTATCGTCCTGTGGCGTTACTTTTTTACCTTCTACATCCGGAAAACTAAATTCAATTCTATCATAACCTTCTTTCAAATAAGTAAGTGATTCAGGATGGGGGAGTGATGCGCTTTCAGATTTGATGCCTTTCCATACCTGATGGTAGGTTTTGCCTGAATAAAAATCACCCATGATACTGTCGCCTTTTACATTGGCGGTAAACACATAAGTATGGTTACCATCAAAGGCACTCAGTTTCATAGTCTCGCCAACGATATTGCCCTGTAAGTACCGGTAATCACCAGTGGGGGTGAGAAAGGTGCCCTTAACCTCATTTTCATTTTGTGTAAATACCCCTATTGCCTGGGTTGTATCTTTTTCATTGGTAAAGGTTACGCTGTATTTACCACTAAAATCTAAATTGGTTTTCTCTTTTTTAGCAAAGCGATAATTATCTCCCTTTGTTGCTTCAAAAGGAACAGTGGCGTCTAATTCATAATTTTTAATAAATACGCCACTGAGTTTATCATCAAGTACTTTGGCGCGAATCTGGGCATCAAAAATATGCATTACCAGTACCAAGGTATCACCCTCGAGGCGCACATCATCTAAGGCTAATTTTTCTTCTGCATTGCGGATAATTGCGGAGTACTGATCCTTTTCTTTTGTTAAAGTGAAAGTAAAGGGCAGTTCCTGGTCCTGCATAGTTACAACAGCACGCCAGGTTCCGCTAAGGTCTTTAGTTTTTGAGCTACAGGATAAGAAAAATGAGGCAACTGCCAGAAATAGAAATATACGATACATGTTCGGGAATGATTGTTAAATCATGAATAGAAAAAACTGAAATGGAGTGAAAAAAGTTTACAACAACTTCTTTTTATTACTCATAAAGTAAAGATTAAAACCTCCAATCAGCATAAGACCACCTAGAATGATCATTACAATAAACAAACGTGTGTTACGCAGTTCAAGTGTTTGAATTTTACCTTCCTTTTGTAATAATTGTAGTTCCCGTTCCTTTTCTGCAAAGGTTAGCACCAATTCCATTTGTGCAATTTTTTTGGTGCTTTCTTCACCATAAATTTTTTCTCTTAGAGAGTCGTACTTTAGAATGGTCTCATAAGCTTCTTTTGATTTTCCCTGTTGATAAAGTATATCTGCATGGCTTCTAAGAATATTTGGTAAATAACTGAAAGCTTGTAGTTCTTCAGCCAGTTTTTCAGCTTCTTTCAGGTATTCCAGTGCAGGTTTAGGCATTTGAGCCTTAGTATAGGTAGCACCTATGTTAGTAAGTATACTGAGCATACCCAGTTTGTTATTATTTTCCTTTTCGATGTCTAGTGCCTTGTTGTAGAACTCAACTGCGCGTTGATAATTACCCTGCTTGAAATAGATATTACCCAGATTGGTAAGTGGGTCTGCAAACTTCATTCCTTCCTGCTGACTTAATTGATAGGCTTCAGAATAGTAGCGCATCGCTTTTTCGAATAACTGTAAATCGCTATTAAGATTGCCTAGATTATTCATAGAGCCAACTATCTTTTTCTTGTCTTGCAGTTGTGTGAACAAAGCATATGATTGCTCCAGGTAACTGACAGCTAGGCCAAAATCTTTTTTAATGGAATAGATGTTTGCTATGTTATTTTTCAGAGTGGCTATGCCTTCCTTATTATCAAGTTCTTCGTAAATTTTTAAAGAGTTAATATAATACTCCAACGCTTTATCAATGGCTCCTTGCTGGCGGTAAGACACGCCCAGGTTATTGTAAGAAGCAGCCATACCCTTTTTATCTCCAATTTCGGTGGCCAGGTTAAGAGCCTCGCGGGTGTAACCCAATGCAGTTACCGGATCAGCTTCCTGGTAAGCCCTAAAAAGCTCATTCAAGGCCTTCACCTTTTGCTCGCCTTCCACGCTCATCGCAACATCCTTTAAGCTATCAATGGGGCTTTGTGCAGATAATATACCGAAGCTTAGGGTAAAAAGACTGATAACTAGGATTTTACGCATATTATTAGGGAAATTATTGGTTAAAAATAGCAGATATTATTCATATTTAGCTAGCCAAATCGATAAAGGCCATTGGCATAATAAGTAAAACAAAAGCCGGCTTTTACCGTGAGATTTGCTAAAAACTGAAACATATGAAAAATTCCCTTTTACTAGCCAGTTGTCTGGTTTTGCTGACCACCACAGCCTGGTCGCAAGCGGATGACAAACAAGCCATTAACGCTGTAATTAAAACCCTATTTGATGGGATGTATGAAGGTGACAGTAGTAAGGTCCACAGTGTTTTTGATGAGAGTGCCACTATGGCCACCGTTGCACGCAATAAAATGGGGGAGCCGGTGCTGAGAAGAGAATCGTCTATGAATGGAATGCTGAAAGCAATAGGTACTCCGCGAAAAGAAAAAATGACCGAGGAGTTTTGGAATGTAAACATTCAGCTTGATGGTGATTTTGCACAGGCCTGGTGTGATTACGCTTTTTATATTGATCACACTTTTAGTCATTGTGGTGTAGATGCCTTCCAACTCTACAAAACAAAAGATGGCTGGAAGATTTTTCACCTGGCAGATACCCGAAGAAAGGACGGATGCAATATACCTGAAGAAATTAAAACGAAACATTCAAAGTAATTAAGTATGAAAATAATGAAACTGATAACTCCACTGCAGATCGTATTGTGTCTGGTATTATTTTTTGCCTTAGGCAATTCTGCACATGGGCAGGACAAACAGGTAACCACTTTTATTTTGGTGCGCCATGCGGAAAAAGTAGCCGATGGCAGTAAAGATCCTGAGCTAAGCGAGGTTGGTAAAGCACGTGCTTTGCGTTTGGCCAATATGTTGAAGAAGCAAAGTATTGCTGCTATTTACTCAACCAACTATAAGCGTACTATGAATACCGTGAAGCCTTTAGCGGAGCAATTGGGGCAAACGGTATTGCAGTACGAGCCTTTTAAAGATGATGAAATTGTAAAGATGGCTAGCGAGCATAAAGGCAAAACTGTATTAATTGTAGGACACTCCAATAACATACCCTGGATAGCCAATACACTGTTGGGTAAAAAGGAATTTGGTGATTATGATGAGAGTTATTATGAAAACGTGCTCATCGTAAACGTAATTGAGAAAGGTGTTAACGGATCTACACTGCAGATCAGTTATTGAGTATGGATTTCTCTAGTACAATATTTTTTTCAGTGATTTCGATCTTATCGGTTTCAGGCTCAATAGAATGATTTTCATAGCTGTTAGGTAGAGTAATGGTAAAGCGCGTCCAGTTTTTAAGACTTGACTTCACCGTTATTTTACCATGCAGCATCTTTACAGTTTCCTTTACCAGAAAAAGCCCAATCCCAGAACCATGGGCATTATCTACTGCCCGGTAAAACATATCAAATATTCTGGGTAGGTGTGATCTGCCAATACCTATACCGTTGTCCATGATTTCAATACTCACCTGATCATCATGTATGTTAGCTTCAATAAACAGATAGTTATTTTGTTTATTGGGTGCATAATAACGATACGAGTTAGAAATAAGATTCTTCAAAATTATTTCTAATCTCATTCTATCACAATTGAATTTTGTGCCACTTACTCTTATAAACGATTGTATACGGCTGGCTTGTGGAAGATGATCCAGACTTTGTAAGATGTCTTCTACCACTTTAGCAAAATCAACTTCCTGAATGTTCAGGTGTTGTCTTTTGTTTTTTGCATAATCAGTTATGTCTTTAATGAAACTATCAAGTTTAATAATTGAAGCAGACATCATATCAAAATAGTGGTTATGTGATTTTGTATTGATTTCAATTTTTGCAAGGTTTACGAGGCCGGAGAGCGAAGCAAGTGGTGATTTTAAATCATGAGCTGCACTATAAATGAAACGATCTAACTCTTCATTAAGCTTTTTAAGCTCTTCATTCTGTTTTTCAAGTAATTGTGTTTTATGCTCAATATCACTGAACTGCACCCTTAATTTTCTACTCATGGTTATAAATGATTGTGCTAACCGACTAATTTCATCGGTTTCATAATCAAGGTTAAATTCCTTTTCATTTAACCCTTCATGCAGAATAAATTTGTTCATAGAACCAGAAAGTTTTTTCAAGGGCACTGCCAAACGCGATGCAGTGTAATACACAATGGATAATGAAATTAAAATGGTGGAAAGACCTATACTTAAAAAAACAACACCGCTGTTATTAACTATTTCTTGCGTTCTGTAGTTTGATAATTTTATGAGCTCATCAAGTTTTGCAGATATGCTAGTGGTTTGTTTATTCAATAAGCCAAGCAAACCTCTGGACGAATCGTAACCTATTTCTTTATCAATAGAAGCAAGACTATTAAAAGCTTCCTGATAATGTTCGAGCAGTGTCGTGTTTTTGTTTTTATTCGTGAGGTTAATAATGAGGGAATTGGCGAGTTTATTAAATTGAACTAGATAATGCTCCTCTTTACGCAACATAAAATCTTTCTCATGCCTGCGTAGCATGAGCAAGTTCACCATTGAAATTATGTCTTGCTGCTTTTCCAGTTCGTGCGCCTGAAACCGCATTTCACCTTCAAGGCCAAAATCTTTAAATCCACGCACAAGTATGCGATCGGTAAGTTGTTGAAAAGTCTTATTGTACTCTGTCAGTAGACTGTCAATGATTTCAAATTCATGATCGATTCTGAAATCGTTATCAATCATAGAATTGCGTAAGGTGCGCATCTGTTCTTTCACCGTTTGGGCAAGAATATTACGCTCTTTCAGTAACTGACTTTCTCTAGTCTTGAAGAAATCATTGTTGTGAATTTCAATTCGCAAAAAATCAAGGTCTGTTTTGATTAATCTTACAATAAGTATACGCTCACCGCTGATGGCCTGTTCTATAGCATGGATAGACCTGATTTTTGATTGGAAAATCAGGGCAAGGGTACTAACAACAATGATACTCGCGATAAGAATTCCTAATGAGAGGAAGAGCCGTTTTGAAATAGTATTCAGCTTAAAAAAATGCTTGGGCATAGTGCAAAATTATGGAAAGCATATGCCTTTAATTTTGCGCTTGTATTATGAGATTGTTAACATAAATGTTGGGTAATCATGTTGGACCACACTGGCTGGTTCCGATTAAGCTGTTAAGCAACTGTAATTGAATTGTTATTAATTAGATATATTTACGTTCACAAGGGTATGGTATATACCCTGTTTAACTAATAAACAAAAGATTGCTATGATTATTGAACCCAGAATGCGCGGCTTTATATGCTTAACGGCACACCCTCAGGGCTGCGAACAAAATGTTATTAATCAGATTAATTACGTAAAAAGTAAGGGTGCCATAAATGGTGCGAAAAAAGTATTGGTAATTGGTGCCTCAACCGGTTTTGGCTTGTCGTCCCGTGTCTCAGCTGCCTTTGGAAGTAATGCCGCAACTATCGGTGTGTTTTTTGAAAAAGCACCATCGCCAGGTAAAACTGCCTCACCAGGATGGTATAACAGTGTAGCCTTCCAGAAGCAGGCGCAAAAAGCGGGCTTGTATGCTAAAAGTATTAATGGTGATGCTTTCTCTAACGAAATTAAAAAGAAAACTATTGACTTGATTAAGGCAGACCTAGGTCAGGTTGATTTAGTAATTTATAGCTTGGCCTCACCGGTTCGTACCCATCCAACAACCGGAGTGATGCATCGTTCTGTATTAAAACCGATTGGTCAGACCTTCAGTAACAAGACTGTTGATTTCCATACAGGTGTTGTCACCAACATTTCGATAGATCCGGCTACCGAAGATGATATTGCCAATACCGTTACCGTTATGGGTGGTGAAGATTGGCAAATGTGGATGGAGCAAATGCTGGCAGCTGGTGTATTGAGCGAAGGTGCCATGACTATTGCGTACTCATATATCGGCCCGGGTTTAACAGAAGCCGTTTACCGCAAGGGTACTATCGGTCGTGCTAAGGACCATTTAGAGGCTACTGCCTTTACAATAGCTGATAAATTAAAATCTATTAATGGTAAAGCTTTAGTTTCTGTAAATAAAGCTTTGGTAACACAAGCAAGTTCTGCAATACCAGTTATTCCATTGTATATTTCTTTGCTTTACAAAATCATGAAAGCCAAAGGCATACATGAGGGCTGTATAGAACAAATGCAACGTTTGTTTGCCGATAGACTCTACCATGGTGATGCTACGCCAACAGATGATAAAGGAAGAATAAGAGTTGACGATTGGGAGATGAGAGATGATGTGCAAAGTGAAGTAGCAAAATTGTGGGAGCAGGCAACAACGGAAACATTACCAGCCATTGGTGACTTACCAGGTTACAAAACTGATTTCTTAAATCTGTTTGGTTTTGCTGTAGCGGGTGTAGATTACGCGGCAGATACAGATGAGAATGTAAGTATGCCAGGATTGGTAGAATAATTATTGAATTGATTTTTTTATTAAATCCTTTTCAGTGAAAACTGGAAAGGATTTTTTTTGAAATAATTTTTAGTTCGACTATAGGTTCTTTGCAGAAGTAGATAAAATCTCTCGATATTAGTAAATGATAAACAATAGCTGGTTTATAAAATACTTACTTGTGTACAGATAAACTTATTTGAACTTAATTGAAAACTTATGAATGCGACTAAAATCTTTATTCTAATGCTCATGTTTTTTTCCTTTTTTGGTTGCAATCAATCAAAAAAGCAATTTTCGGATGACGAAACAAAGTTAATAGAGGAATATAAGCTGGACACTGAATTATTGATGGAACTGCGTTCATATACAGACAGTGCTTTTAGAAAAGCATCGGGCAGTATCGATGCTGAATTGGGTTTTAAGGATTCAATCTCTTATTCGGATTTTATTAACAAAAAAATTGGAGGAATATCATTTAATGCTTCAGAGGATATGGCATTTGAGCTTATTCAAAAGCTCAGGAAAAAATTTAGAGAAAAAGGGCATTTTATCTACATATCAGAAATGAATTCGGGATATTCTCCTGAAGAAGTGACGATTCTAAAAACTGATGACATGTTTGACTTAATTCGATTTGAAGGAACAAATGGAGTGAACCATGATATCTTTACCGAAGATATAATCGAAAAATTAACTGAATGGCACCATGCTTATGGTTTAGATATAGTTGCTTCCGGTTTTGATGTTGTTCAAGCTTACTATGAGAATACACCTACTGATTTAAATAAGCATAGTGAAGATCTATATGAATTTTGCCCGGATATTGTTGATCAGGGTTCCGGGACATTGGAAGAATTACAGCTATCTATAACAAGGACACAGCAACTTTATTTGTGGTGGGATTAATGATAGTCTATAACCTTATTAAAATTGGTTAAGACCTAAAGGCGTATTAAAAATCCGTTTTATTTGATGTTCGACATGCACTACTCATGTCGAACATCAAGGTTTTTACTTTTTCTGCAGTGCTATTATTATACATTCTCAACGGGTAATTCTTTTGTACAGAAAAACCAGTCGTAGCATTTAACACCCGCTTCTACATTATCCATTCGTTCTTTGGCAACACCACATGAACCAGCTGGGGGTACAATAACATCATCGCCTGGGCGCCAGTCAGCAGGAGTAGCAATACTGTGTTTGTCAGCAGTCTGCATGGCTACTAAAGCTCTCATTAGTTCATCAAAATTTCTACCCAGCGACAACGGATAGTATATTATTGCTCTTATTATTCCCTTGGGATCAATAAAGAACACAGCCCTCACTGCTTTTGTGGAACTCTCACCAGGCTGTATCATACCATATTTTTTGGCCACGTTCATTGTAATATCTTCAATCAATGGAAACTTCACCTCTACATTTTTCATTCCCCTATATTCAATCTTCTCTTTGATTGTTCGAAGCCAGGCAATATGACTGTATAGTCCATCAACAGATAAGCCAACCAACTGACAATTATGAGCTGCAAATTCCTGTTCCATTTTTGCAAAGGTCATAAACTCTGAGGTGCATACGGGTGTAAAGTCTGCCGGGTGACTAAAAAGAATCACCCACTTACCCTTGTAGTCAGCGGGGAAGTTAATTTCTCCTTGAGTAGTAATGGCTTTAAATTCAGGGGCCTGATCACCTATTCGTGGCATGGCCACTATCTGTTCAATTGTTTCCATAGTTTTAATGTATTGTTTGTATTTTATTTAAGTGTTAAGCGCACACCGGACGACCAGTAAAAACCATTTTTCAGGTCTTCCTCATTAGCGCCTGTGTCAGTAACAATTGTAGCCGGGTTTACAGGGAAAGTCCATGTTGTTGAAATGAAGAAACGAACATTTCGGATTTTATAACTGATTTGTAAGTCGGCCTCATAGTCCAATACCTGAAATTTTTCTGATTCTAAAATTTGCACATCCTGTATAGGAACAGATTGTTTACCTCCTTTGCCTTTGCCAGTACCAGTCTGCGTGCTTCTCATATTGTAGTATTCACTATAGTACTTTTGTGTTCCGGCATTAATATAAACTGCAGGCGTTATACGTAATTTATTTTTCACAGCATAAAAAGTACGGTTAATTTCAGCACCCAGAAATACATCGGTTCCTTCGCTGAAGCCAAGACTGGCATCTACATAAAGCATAAATGCGGAAAAATCATAACCTGTATAGGCGTTGAAGTATGTGCTCATTTCAGCCTGTACAGCATAACTAAGATCGTTGAAGAAGTATTCGGAAACGGAAAATCCCGCAGCCACTTTCTCCCCGTAATAATCATATCCTCCTGATAAAGTGTATAGATCAATCCTTCCTTCACCCGAGGCTGTCAGGTAAGAAAGCGAACTCCGGATAGAAAGCCCGGATTTGTGATAGTATCCAATCGATGGTGATAAATAAGGAGCCGCTGCTGAATCAGCCCTTCCCATATAATAATAATCGCTTGAATAACGAACACCAATGCGTAATTCTGATTTGTCAATTGTTGAGTCGTAGACTGGAGACTCATACAATTGAGAGTATGCCATTTGTGTGGATTGTGAAATAATCAGAACCCACATAAACAGGAATGTAAAATTGAATAACTTCATAACATGGGTTCAAAGCCCTTATTAATGCTAATCTGAATTTCTTGTGCCAAGGTAAACTGTATCACAACATGTTTTCATCTTTCAGTTGTGATACAGTTTCTTTGCGGAAATGATTTAGTTATTCTTTTTCCCTTTTTTAGGATCCATTTTTTCCTTTCCTCTTTCCTTATCCATCCTTTCCATGTTCCGTTGTGCCATTTTTTCCCTGAAACGCTCCTGAGTTTCATAACGGTTTCCGGCCATGTCCATGCATTCTCCATCCTTCAACTGAAGTTGTTTCCGGTCTTTAGTTTGCACACCTCCGTTAGGATTAACAGTAGTTCCGTTTTGAAGTGATAGCTGTTGCTCCAGCTTAATTTTCTGCTGATTCTGAATACGATACACCTGACCATTTTGAAACATCAGATGCTCCTGTGCCATTGCCTGAGCCATTCGCTGACCAAACTCCTGCTGAGAAGCATAGCGGTTCCCATTCATATCCAGGCATTCTCCATTTTTTAGCTGCAGTTGTTTGCGATCCTTTGTTTGCACACTTCCATTTGGATTTACAATTGCTCCGTCTTGAAGCGTGAGTTGTTGTTGCAGTTGCGTTTTCTGTTGATTATGAATGCGGTACATTTGGCCATTCTGTAACATCAGATGCTCTTGTGCCATCGCTTGCTCTCTGTATTGCATCTGCTGACGGAATTCCTGTTGATTTGCGTACCGGTTACCATCCATATCCAGACATTCACCGTTCTTTAGTCTAAGCTGTTTTTGATTTTGGAGTTGATAGCTTCCATCGGGATTGACCAAACCTCCATTTTGTAATTTGAGCTGTTGGTTCAATTGAATTTGTTCCTGATCTCTTACCTGATACATTTTACCATCTTTTAACATAAGATGTTCCTGAAGACGAATTTGATCCTGGCCTTGAACCGGAATCAAAACGGTAGCCAGCATAAAGGCCACTGAAAATTGAATTATCCTTTTCATAATTGATTGTTTTTAAGCCCCTTCTTTGAAAGACTAAAAATCGATCTTTCACAGCTATTAATCTGTAACCGGGGTCACATAGAAATATGATTCTTGTCATGTACGTACAACACTTCCATTTTTCAGTCATCAGGTACAACGTTAAGACAGATAGTTTATCGGGCAGTATATTTTAACCTCAACTGAACGAATGATTTTGATCATTAAAATAAAAAAGCGCGAACATGCGTTGTGCGACATATTAGTGCTGGGCTATCAAAAAATTATAAAAATATGTGTGTCTTGAATGGAAATAATATGCGCTTAGATCCGAATGCTCGGTAATTGGCAACGATTTAAATAATGTTAATGAGAATAAATATCTATTCAATATTCGTTGTATCATTATTGATCTTGCCTTGCTCATCAAAAGACGATGACATTACTCTTCGATATTCATCATTTGATGCTGAAAATTTGTAACCATTAACGGTTTATTATTTGATGCCATGGAGCCATTTTTATCTGCTGATGGAAACTGCCTGTTCTTTAATAATTTGAATGATTAAATAACTACCCGGCTATATTATGCTACAAGAGTAAACGACTCCACTTTTAATTTTGTCGGAGAACTTGCCAGAACAAATCAGAACACACCATCACATTTAGATGCTGTGGCTGATATGGATGGGAACGGAAATATTTATGGGACATCTACCAGAGATTACCCTGCCGATTTACAGAATCTGTTTGCTGGAATTTTTAGCAACAGCAATGTCAACACTCAGCCCTTGTTGGTGTTGTGCGCCAGCATCAGCGCGTAGGCTCACCAACAAGTTTGGCAACATGAAGTGTGTCGAGAGATGAAGAGGGAGGTAGCGCTTGTTAAAATTAGTTAAATCTTAAAGATGGATTAAAAATCCATTTTATTTGAAGTTCGGCATGCACTGCGCTTACATGTCGAACAGCGTGGTGAAGTAATAGAATCTCCACCTTATCCCGGAGCAAAACCAAGTTTTCTGATTGAAGATAAAATTGAGAACAGCGAATGGCTTAGTAGATTGGTTCGCATCTCATTAAAAGAGTTGCCCGAAGCAAAACCAAAAAAGAAATAATAATCTGTTTATATCCAAACTCAACTGTTCAACATGCTACCGTATGTTACACAATAAACGCTATTTTCAAATTTTGAGTTTATACTTGGGAATATTAACAAGGAACACACCCGACAGGATGATGAACATGGCAGCAACTTGTATGGTATTGATAGATTCACCCCCAACCAATACGCCTAGCAATACAGCCACCATCGGATTTATGTAAGAATAGGTACTAACCATGGCTACGGGTTTCGTTTGGATCAGCCAAACAAACGCGATGAATGTTAAGGTAGTGCTGAGTATAGCAAGAAACAACAAGGCGAACAGTGAATCGATACGGATGGCCTGCCAATTAAAACTGGTTGATTCATTTGAAAGCAAGGATACCACAATGGCAAAAACACCAGCTGCCAACAGGTGTATGGAAGTTTTTGCATAAACAGAAATGCTACTCTGGTTGCCCCTTAAACGAAGTGACCCGATAACCCAAAGCATACTGCCCGCAACCATCACGAGTATAGCTTTGGTTTGTGTAAAATCAACACCCTGAAATTGGTTGGATGACTTTTGAGACATGAGAAGAAGTACACCGGCAAGCCCTGCAATAAGTCCGGTCATTGTCCAGTAATTTTTAAAATTGATGTGCCAGTGTGATTTATCCAAAACGATAAACCAAAACGGAGTAGTAATGATTAAGGACGCCAGTGAAGAGGGTAAATATTGCTGAGCCCAGACAACGGCAATAATACCGCCTCCAAAAATTATAATGCCCCAAAATGAAAAACTCAGGATCTCCTTTACCGATGGCATGGGTTGTTTTCTAAAATAACAATAGCCTGTTAAGAGTAATCCGCCAATCAGAAATCGCAATGCCGACAACAGGAATGGTGGGAAAGATTTAAGCGCGATGGAAACGCCAAAAAATGTGGACCCCCAAATCAGGTAGATGGCTGCAAAGGCAAGAATGGTTTTTTGTTTCTGTCGATTCATTTCTTAATCATGCTATTTCTATTCAAAAACACAATGTCGTTTAGTTAAGTCTTTTTTATGGCCTCACTTCCAATCCTCTCTGGGGAGAGGATGAATAGGGAAGCTTAACTAACCGACATTGATTTATAAACAGATTGTGTTTTACTTTCACGACCTAAAAGTCCATATTTGTTGGATGATGTAAATAATCCAGATTTTAAATATCAGCTAATCCAGATATGAATCTTATAAAGCAATTAATAATAATCGATGCCCAATCCGATACACCGGTTTATATTCAAATAAGCAATGGCTTTATTCAACATATTCGGCAGGGAAGATTTAAGAAAGGGTTGAAATTGCCAGGATCAAGAAAGATTGCCACACTGCTACAAGTCAATCGGATGACGGTGGTAGCCGCCTTGAATGAATTGGATGCACAAGGCTGGATCGAAACACTTCCGAGGAAAGGTACTTTTATCAAAAAGATACTTCCTCTTTTAACACCCGGGAAGATAACCGAAGAAACAAGGGTTTTCACAATAGCTGACAAAACCGGCTTCCAATATGATGAAAAGAGAATTATACCAATTGAACTCTCGGATTTTCCCCCAACCGATAAACTGATATTTAACGATGGGTTCCCGGACGTTCGCATTGCCCCAACTGAACAGCTGATTAAAACCATGAGACGGCTTTCAAAACTGGCTTTTCAAAAAAAATACCTGATGTATGGCGGTGCACAAGGAACCATCATGTTGAGGGAAACTTTGTCTGCATTTTTAAATGAGACCAGAGGTTTGCCAAGCTCCTCTGAAAATATACTTATCACCAGAGGGGCGCAAATGGGATTGTACCTTGCTGCATCTATAATCTTAAAACCCGGTGATGTCGTAATTGCAGGCAGTCCTGGTTATGCTGCAGCTAATCTTACTTTTCGGCAACTCGGTGCTAAAGTAATCCACTTACCTGTAGATGATAAAGGAATCAATATTGACACGCTGGAAGAAATCTGCCAACGGCAGAAAATAAAAATGGTGTATGTAATTCCACATCATCACAATCCTACTACTGTAACCTTATCATCCGAAAGAAGAATACGACTGCTTGCGTTAGCGGCAAAGTATAAGTTTGCAATTATTGAAGACGACTATGATTATGACTTTCATTATTCCAGTAAGCCCATTATGCCAATGGCAAGTCTCGATCGGAATGGTCATGTAATTTACATCGGAACGTTTACCAAAACCCTGGCACCGGCTATTCGGTTTGGCTTTATCGTTGCTCCTGCATCGTTTATTCGTTCGGCCACTCATCTTCGAAAATCAATCGACACACAAGGAGACAGTCTGATGGAAAATGCCATTGCTGAATTATACAAAGACGGAACGATGGCAAGGCATATTAAAAAATCGGTAAATCTGTATAGAGAACGCAGAGATCATTTGTGTAAACTATTACAAACAGAATTGGGTAAGCATTTATCTTTTGACATCCCCGCAGGAGGAATGTCGGTTTGGACAAAATTCCACAAGGCCGACTTATCCATTGTTGCTCAGCGCGCGTTGAAAAATGGACTCATCATTAGAAATGGAAAAGACTATGATACGGATAAAGTAAAGTACAATTCGGTAAGACTTGGCTTCGCTTCTTTGAATTTTAACGAGCAGGAAAAAGCAGTGAGGATTTTAAAAACATGTCTGTGACCAAATCAATGGTATAAATCTTGTGGCCAGGGCATCAATTGAATGTCACAACAACATATCATTGCAGTAAGCATACCTATTTGCTTGAATGATTCATCATACTGTTGCCTGACTTCGATTTTGTGTTCCATTTTGTCCTGTTTTAAGTTTACGTTTCGTGTAAACCTATTTCAGGACTAGACAGACACTACAAACAATTTCACTTACTCATACCGCAGTGCCTTAACAGGATTTGCCCGTGCTGACCTCAGCGTATGGTAACTGATAGTGAGTAGTCCGATAGCTAATGCCAGTACACCACCCAAAACAAAAACCAGCAGATTAATATTTATGCGGTAAGCAAAACTTTCCAGCCAACCATGCAGCGCTATGTAGGTTATCGGACTTACAATTATAAATGCAATGGCAATGAGCATAGCAAAGTTGCGTGACAACAAAACAGTGATCTGGCTTTCAGTAGCACCTAAAACCTTTCGTACACCAATCTCCTTTGTTTTCTTTTCAATGGTAATGGCTGCCAGACCAAACAAGCCAATGCAAGAAATTAGAATGGATAGACCTGCCATTATCGCCACCACAGCACTCATTTGTTTGTCAGAGCGATATACTTCTTCAAAGTGTGCATCTAAAAAAGTGTAATCGAAAGGGTAAGAGGGTACTTGTTCGTCCCATACCTTTTTAACTGCGGCTATACCTTCTTCCGTACGACCCTTTTCTATTTTTACTGAAAGCTCGCTATAACCCCACCCAGGATGTACCACCAGCGCCAGTGTGTTCACTTTATAATGAAGGGAGTTGAAATTAAAATCTTTCACCACACCTATGATGGTTCCCAGCGAGTCGTTATCATACCAACCGTGGCCTGCTTTAGTGCCAACTGTTTCTTTTAGTCTAAGTTCATTCGCAAACGATTCATTAATCACAAATGCATATCCATTATCGGTTAGGTTATCTTTTGAAAAGCCACGACCTTCTTTTACTTCTATGCCATACACTTTTAGGTAATCATAATCTACATTTACATTAGATGGAGTAATGGATAGCACACCTGTGTCGGCAATAACCTTGAAACCCCACTGGTGAAAATTGTTACCCAGGCGCTGGCCACTGGCAGTAACACCAAGTATCATGGATTGCTTTTGCAATTCATTTTTGATTGTCTCAAATTTTTCGTTGGCTTCACGATTCATGTTCACCAACAACATCTGGTCTTTATCAAAACCAATGTCAGATTCTTTCATAAACGATAATTGCTGAATAACAATTAAAGTACTCACCATCATAGCGATGGCCAATCCAAATTGAACCACCACCAGCGTACTGCGCAATACCGACTTTCCTTCGCCCTTGTTGCCACCTTTTAAAACACGCGATAAATCAAACGAAGTCATATAAAAGGAAGGGTAGATGCCTGTAAGAATGCCTAACGAAAGTGTGCCCGCAAGTACTACTGACAATTGCCAACCATTTTGAAATAATGGGAGTATGCTTAGTTTTCTTCCGATCAAATCATTAAGCATTGGAATGAAAAGTGCATCTAATAACAAGGCAACCACCAATGCGAAAGCAGAAAGCATAACCGACTCAAAAATAAACTGACCAAACAACTGAAAATTTCTGGCACCCACTGACTTACGCACACCAATTTCTTTCCAGCGATGAGAAGCACGTGCGGTGGTGAGGTTCATAAAATTAACAGCTGCTATCAGTAATATAAAGGCAGCGATTATATAAAAGATAGTCAGATAAGATCCATTAAACTTTCTATAGTTAATGTAATCATGTTCAATATCATTAGATGCCAGGTGCACCTCATTAAGCGATTGCAGAAATAACTTGTAAGTTGTGTTGATCTCGGGGTCGTCTATATAACGCGAAAGAAAGGAAGGAAATTTTTCTTCCATGGCACTAATGTCTGCTGTGGGTTCTAACAACAAGTAAGTGGTCATCCAATTTCCACCCCATGAATTATTAACATTATTCTCTCCACTGGTGTAACTCACCATAGAGAGCAGCGCATCAAATTGAATATGAGAATTTTCAGGAATGTCTTTTAAAATTCCGGTAATTTGATAATCTCGTCCATCCCAGGAAACAGTATTGTTGAGTGCATCACTCGAATTTTTAAAAAACTTCAGAGCAGTTGATTCGGTAAGTAAGATAGTAAGTGGTCGATCCAGACACGTATTGATATCGCCCTGAATTAGTACGAAATCAAAAACATCAAATAAGGTGCTATCCGCCACCATTACATTTTCAATCAACTGTTTAGTATCATCCTTGGTAATTAGTTGTTTGCCGTGTAGCCAAAAGCGTACATACGATTTAACTTCAGGAAAATCCCGCTTTATGGCAGGGCCCATACCCGGCATAGATAGCGCTACCTTTTGTTCATTAGTGCCTGTGAATTTTTGTACTTCATCCAGACGGTAGATATTTTCTTTTTTCGAATGGAATGCATCAAAACTTTGCTCGTCAGACACAAACAAATAAATGGCCACACAAGCAGCCAAGCCAACGGCTAAGCTAAATACGTTGATAAACGAAATCATTTTATGTTTAAAAATATTTCGTGTACTGATTTTAAAATAGTTGCTGAAAAGGTAGTTATTCATAACCTTGTATCTGTTAATTTTTTTGATGGCAAAAGGGCGTAAATAGTTTATAGTTTGATACCAGTAATTCAGTTTGGCTTTGTGCTTTGATTTACTTTTCAGATCAGCATGAAACTTTTCATCCAGATCGCCTTCTACTTCTTCGGCAATATCTTCCCGGAGAAAAGCCCTTAATAACTTTTGTGCTAACCTGGGAGGGCCTAGTTTATCTTCCATTACATTCCGAAACTTAATTTGGAAGTTGCAAAACCAGGGAACTGCTCCCATAGCGACTGCTTGAAGTCACGTGCAGCGGCAAGCGTTTTCTTTCCATAAGCAGTAATGGTGTAAATGCGTTTTCTCCTACCACCTCTTTCAGCAGTCGATTTTCCCATTTCTGATTTCAGAAATCCCTTTTCTTCTAAGCGGGTAAGGGTTGAGTGTACAGCGCCAATTGATACTGAGCGGCCAGTTTGTAATTCAAACTCTTCGGCAACTTTGTATGCGTATGCCTCTTCACCTAATATTCCTGTCAGTAACAAGATCACTTCCTCGAATTCCCCAAGCCGTGTTTCAATCATATTATACTAAATTGTAGAACTAATATACGGAGAACCGGATTATTTGTTCTACTATTTAGTACCAAATCGATAATAATTTGGGTAAATGCCTGTAACCGACAGGTTTTTAGTGTGCTATAGGTGCCATTGAATTGGAAGAGACTTGTCTACAAAATGGCCTGAGCTACCATTAATTGTCGTTTAGTCTTTTAATGAACAGTTAATCTGCCTTAATGAATCCACGTCAGCAATTTGTTTGGTCATCACTATCTTTATCTACTTCTGAAGAAAAGATTTCCAAGCAGAGACCACCAAATTCAAGAAGATCATCAAAAGTATACGGATCGTGTAGCCTGTAGCCATTAATAATGATTGTTGGTGTGTAGTAAATACTTGAGTTTTTAATCCATTTTTGAACCTCAGAGATATAAGAAATAAGAGCTTTATTTTCAGCCGAAGGATATTTCATTATGAATTTATCGACATCTGTATTTTGATACCAGGTATCCAACATTGTCTCAATGTCTTTCGGTGAATTCATGAAACCATCTTTTGAAAGCGCATAGCTTAACATGGCTTTCAGGATAATCATTTTTGATTTATATTGATTCCCCAATGCAAATCGAATGGTTATGCCAATCTGCTCAGTATACCGTAGTTTTAGTTTTTTAAGAATATCAAAAGCTTCCGAGCACGGACCACATACAGGGCTGATTACAGCTACCACCTGACAAGGTGCCTTGCTGTTTCCAATCTGTAAATCAGTTGGAAACGAGTGACACACTTCTTTGTTTTGGTTTAGTAATCGCATTTTAAATAAGTCAGGATTTCTCTTAAATCGTTTTAGCAATAAGTTTTTAGTAAGTGTATCATTTCGTTCTTCAATAAGGGGTCTTAGATTCATCCAAATGATTCCTGGTAAAAGGAAAATGCACATTATCGACAGAAACATCCCGTTTAAATTTACTTTTGTTTGGCTTTCAAATGTGATGGCAAGCAAAATCATAAGACACAAACAAATGCTAATTGAAATACATAATGCACACCACTTCTTAACAATAAATTGCTGGTAATAAATTGAAATGATTAATGGAACACTGCTTACATAACAAAGCAGTTGAATGATGGTATTAGTAATATCTTCCCATTCTCTCCCTTCTTTTATTATAACAAGGTTAATAATACCTAGAAAAAAAAACATAGATATATCTGATATATGAATGTTGAAGGGTAATGGTTTGAATTCCTGAATAACTGATTTACAAGAAAGTGAATTTGACTCACGACATATCTTAATTGAAAAATCAGAAGTCTTGCCTAATTCTACTAATACTGCTTGCCATGATAAAAAGGCTCCTACAGCTGATAAACCAAACAAGTAGATGTTTTTTGGTGCAGTGTTATAAAGTAGTATTATAGCCAATGATATTAGCGTTACCGCGAGTAATATCATCCAAGTATTTTTTAATGTTCGTTGCTGTTCAATTTTTTGTAACTCATCTGATTTGAAGGACTGAGATTCTTTTTGAGCCAGTATGACTATTCCATTCCAACGATCCGAAAAGTTTGGAATCGATTTTTCAGGTAGAGCAATATCTTTAATAAAGTAAAACGACTTTCCGTCTACAAAAGCAAGAGCTGGACCATTAAGCGATTGAAGGTCATCAAGATTTAGTTCTATAGCATTATTTGATATAGAGAGCTCATCGAGTAAGCTGGTTATGCAGAATGCAGATGGAAAATCAGGATGTGAAACGAGTCTTTCTTTTATATACCTTTTGTCAAGATGGGTACCGAGTTGTTTAAGTAACCGATAGACTTCTTGCGTAAGATCGTGTTCCATGTTATTTACATTCTTTAAGTGTTACAAAAAATAAGAGGGCTCGAAAGCCCTCTTAAACTTTAATTTATTTACAATTAGCAGAATTCTGCGCAAGTGTAAATCTTCAATTCAGGACAAAACACACGAGGCCCGGTTACTGAATTACAACCACCTACAATAGCTTTTAATTGATCTTTGCTTAATGGCTTGATTGTGCTGTTTTTTTTGATTAGATCTTTCATTTGGTTAATGGATTATTATTTTCACTTACTCTTTTTTTGGGTTTTCAGTTTCCCCCATTGTTAATGTTAACTGATTATGCTTGTAATAAAAATATCATAATCAGCCTATTAGACCTTTTGAACTTTTGATTATAAAGTTTGAGCTCTGTTTGATACGATTTTCACGTAATCTATTAGAATTGATTACTACACTACTGTTTAGAAAGTGACTTCGGATGTCAATTATAATAAGTAGTGTTTATGGTGGTAGATTTTGCCATTATCGGAGCATGGCGTTCATAATGCATTCCTTTCACTTGTACCTCACATTCTTCATTAGTGGAGAAAATCAAGAACTGATTCGAGAATGTCTTAATCTTATAGAGATTTAAACATTTCGAATAATGAAAAAATTGAATGTGATCGGTATTAGCATTGTCATCTTCATACTGTCATCTACATTGACTTCCGCACAAACATGGAGGAAACTACAAACGGAACCCTATCGCGGTAAGCAAGATGATATTTGTTTTGTTAGTGAAAAAATTGGCTGGTATGTAAACGGCTATGGAAAAATTTTCAAAACTGTTGATGGTGGCGAGCAATGGAAACTACAGTTTGAACAAAGGGGATCGTTCTTCAGGGCTTTGGCTTTTGTTGATAGTCTTCATGGATATGTAGGAACTGTGGGTACCGATTATTTTCCTAACGTTACTGATACCATACCCTTGTACAAGACAACCGATGGTGGTAAAAGCTGGCATCCTGTTTCATACAAAGGGCCATACGTAAAGGGCATTTGTGCCATTGACATTGTGAAGGAGCAATTTATAAATCATGGTGTGATAGGATATAGACATCACATTTATGCAGTGGGTAGAGTAGGAGGCCCTGCTATGTCAATTATTTCTAACGACAACGGTGAAACTTTTGTCTCGCAACCTTTTACAGGTAATGCAAGAATGGCATTTGATGTTAAAATGTTTGATAAGCGAGAAGGATTTGTCTGCTCGGCCACCAATGAAGACATAAGTCAATCGAATGCTTTAATACTACAAACCAAAGATAGCGGCAAAACCTGGAAAGAGGTTTACAGATCTGATAGACCTTTTGAAACTACATGGAAGATTTCTTTCCCAACCAGAAAAGTAGGTTATGCAAGTATACAATCGTATAATCCTGATCCTGCTGTAAAACAACAACGCATAATAAAAACCACTAATGGTGGTGAAACGTGGGTTGAGCTTAACGTATGTGAAGATGCCCAGGCCAGACAATTTGGAATTGGTTTTATTGATGAGAACCACGGTTACTTAGGCACCATGAGCTCTGGCTATGAAACGAAAGACGGTGGCAATAGCTGGACAAAAATTGATTTAGGTACGGCCTGTAATAAAATAAGATTTTATAAAGAAGGTGAGCAAACGTATGGCTATGCGATTGGTGTTCAAGTATTAAAATTTGTACCTGAGAAGTAACGGTTTTCACTCTTTAGCTCTTCGATATGTTCTTGGCTCTTCGACATGTTTCCAGCGATTTTAAAAATTGATTTTGGTTCAACAACAGCGACCGGTCAGACCGCTTCTTGTTATTGTATACAGCGGTCAGACCGGTTGTTATAGCTGTTGTACAGTTTGTACCGCGGTGCAGCCTTGGTGTAGGCTATCCTGCTTAAATTTTGTTAATTAGCATATAAGCATAAACCCTGCTCAATGCCTAAAGAAATTAAGTCATATCGCCTGGATAACCAATACTTGTTTATTCACAAGGAAGCAATAACCGATAGCGATTTTGGTCTTGACAATACAGCTGAGCTGATCGATAATGGCTTTGGGATTTATTCTTCTGTAAGGGTAAAAAATAAAATTGGCCCTTTAAAATCTGAATTTTATCGGGTTGCTATGTGCCGGAGAGGTTTCGTTACGGTCGACTGCGGACTGGAGACCTTTACACATCAGCGCAATACCATCCATTTTAATTTCCCCTCGCAATTGTTTTCGCTCTACAACAAGAGTGACGATATGTTTGCATACTACATTCTCTTCACTGAAAAGTTTATTGAAGATATTTTACCTTTGAATAGCATTCAACAGCAGTTTCCATTTTTGGATTACGAAGGTGTTCCTTTCTTTCAGCTTACAGAAAGCGAATCGACAGAAATTGAAGAATTGTTTTTTAAAATAGATAATGAGATTAAACGAAATCAAAAACTGCTAAAGCAGGCAATTCAACTTTATATAAAATTGATATTAATAGCGGCTAACCGAAGCTACGAAAGGCAAAAGTTGGCCAAAAAGGTAGAGCCAAAAAAGGATGGAACTGTAGTAACACGCTTTAAAAAATTAGTAGGTCAGCATTTTCTTACCAAAAGAAGCGTGAGTGATTACGCCTCCATATTGGCAATAACGCCAAACCACCTGAGTAAATTGGTGAAAGAACAAAGCGGCAAAACCGCCAGCAGTTTTATCGAAGAAATGTTGTTAATGGAAGCCAAGGCATTACTGCGCCATACAGAACTCACTATTTCAGAAATTGCCTATCAACTTAACTTTTCCGATCCTTCGCATTTTAATAAATTCTTTAAGAAGGGAACCGCCCTTACCCCCCTCCGCTATCGTAATCAAAAATGATTATACCATAAAAGGCATAAATGCTACCATAAACTAAACTCAGTTTCATCACATTTTTGATTCATATTAACAAACACTAGAATATGATACAAAAACAACTCTTGAGTACAGCATTCTTGCTTATTGCCTTAGTTCACAGCCCCTCGGCATGGTCTCAGCATAATGCAGGCAACAATGGAAAAGTTTTATTGATAGCGTCTAATCCATCTATCAGTAAGCAAACTGGTTGGCCAATTGGCGTATGGGCCGCTGAAGTAATACACCCTTATTGGGAATTTATAAATGCAGGATACTCTGTAGATATTGCAAGTCCTGATGGCGGTGAAGTAAAGATTGACGCATTTAGCGATCCGGAAGACGCGAGTAAATATGCAGCCTGGGATTATTTGTCTTTAGGGTTTTTAAAAGATCCAACTAAAGCCGCCCTCTTAAAAAACACGCTCAAATTATCTGCAGTGGATCCAAACGACTACAAGGCCATTTTAGTTTGTGGCGGTCAGGGTCCGATGTACACATTCATAGATAATACGGAGCTTCATAAATTCTTTGTAGATTTTTACCAAACAGGAAAACCAACAGGAGTAATTTGTCATGGAACCTGCATTCTATTGAAAACAAAACTTCCAAACGGAAAATATCTAGTAGAAGGTAAAAACTGGACTGGTTTTGCTAATACAGAGGAGAACTATGCGGATGCTTACGTTGGTCAGAAAATTCAACCGTTTAGGATACAGGATGAGGCTGAAAAAATGCCAAACAGCAAATTTGTAGTTGCCCCTATGTTTCAATCATTTGCAGTTAAAGATGGAAATTTAATTACCGGGCAACAGCAAAATTCAGGTTCAGAAGCAGCGAAACTTATTATTGATCAATTAGAAGAGGATAAAACCCGCTATCCAACCTACGTATTGGTTCATGGTGCATGGGCAGATGAGAGTGCCTGGGGTTTTATTCGCAATCAATTAGCAGTAAATGCCAATGTTATTGTGGTAAATCTTCCAGCACATGGTGCGGACAATACTTACGGAGTAGGAGTTGGCTTAAACGATTATGTGAAGACCGTTACGAAAGAAATTAACAACGTAAAGGGTAAAGTAATCTTAGTCGGTCATAGTATGGCAGGTGTTGTAATATCACAGGTAGCGGAAAACATGCCAGCAAAAATTGACAAGCTGATTTATGTGTCGGCTTATCTGCCTAAAAACGGAGAGAATGTAAGTGGCATCACCAACAAATTTTTAAACAATAAGCCTATTGAAGTTTTTGAATTCAATAACGATTATTCACTGGTAAGTATTAAAAAGGATGCCATCGCTAATGTTGTGTGTGCAGATTGCCCTGATTACATGAAAGATGCCTTGGTGAAATATCACAGAGCTGAGCCTACAAAGGGTTTAAATGATAGTGTAGTTTTAACTTCAAAATTTACAGGAATACCAAAATATTATATCGCTACAAAAAATGACTATGCTGTCCCATTTGCTTTACAACAACAGATGATTAGGGATAATGGAACTGTTAAAAAAGTTTTTGAATTACCAACATCACATTTGCCATTCGTTGTAATGCCACAAGAATTTCTGAACATCCTTTCTCAAATTAAGTAAAATGCTTAAAAGATTTTTTGGCTGCATTGTTATCGCTTTATCACTGAGTGTGGGTAAATCATTTGCTCAGCTCAATGAAAGTGATACCATTAGGTTTCAATTCAGAACAGGCGTTACTGGCATTTACCAGCAAGGAAATGTAGCGCTATTAAATATTAGAGGCAGAGTGGACTTAACATTATTATTGCATAAAGATTTGGTGTTTAAATCACAAAGCAGCAGTTTGTATCAGGCCTTCTATTCGGTAGAAGCAGATAACGATATTTTTAGCCGGAATTTTATTTACTACAAACCACAGCGTAAAGTTTATCCATTTGCTATTACTTTTGTTTCTACTAATTACCGCAGAAAAATTGACAATAGGTATTTTGCTGGTGGTGGCTTTACTTATCAGGTTATCAATACAAAAATTAATGTGTTGAAGCTTTCGGCAAGTACAGTTTATGAAGCCACTAAATTTGCCAATAGCTTTTATAATTATTCTGAATATAATGGTAATAATAACATCAATCTTTGGCGAGGCACGCTATATGTTGGTGGCTGGAGCTATTTAGCAGATAAACATATGCGCTTGTATTATGATGCTTATTGGCAACCTGCTTTCGATAATAGTAATAATTACAGGACTCAATTAGATGTAGGATTGGATTTTCCCATTTGGAAGGGTTTATCCTTTAACGTTGTATATGCCTTTACGCGAGAAAATGTTGTAATAGAAGAAATACTGCAAGAAGATAAGATTCTGACTTTTGGATTAGCATACAATTTGAAGAGTAGATGAAAATGAATAACTCCATATTACTGATCATTCTGGCTATTTCGGCAGGAGCCATGATACCTTTTCAGAGCGCAATGAATGCAGATTTAGGCAAGAGCCTTCAAAGCCCATATTTTTCGGCACTTTCTGTATTTATAATTGCAGCTATTGGCTTAACTATTTTTATTCTGATCACTAAGCAAACACTTCCAGGTGTACAACACTTTACAAGCGCACCTAAATGGAGTTATTTGGGTGGTATTTTGGGTGGAACATACATTTTATTAATTGTACTTCTTGCACCAAAATTAGGGATCGGAAATGTAACTGTACTGGTTTTGTTGGGCCAGATTTTGGCTGCTATGGTCATTGATCAATTTGGGTTGTTAGGAGCAACCATTCATCTTCTAAATTGGCAACGATTACTTGGTGTTGTTTTGCTAGTAAGTGGCGTTTATTTAATCAAGAAATTTTAGGATGAAAAAATGATGATTAATCGTTCGTTTATCTTTACAGATGTTTTTATACAATTCACTTCAATCGCAACTTAAGAAATGATTCTCACCCATTTCAATCAATGTTTCCGAAGTGATGCTGAGCCGATGTTAAATATTAACTCAGCGGATATATAACGCCTGAGGCTACGGAATTTTAATCTTGCTATGAAAAACTATTTCGTTTTTAAAAAGATTATTTTTTCAACTCTATTAATATCTGCCATTCTTTAAAACATAATTACAAAAACCACTTTTCTCATAGCTGCGTCCGGTTTCGGATGCAGCTTTTTTGTTTTTGGCGTATACCCTTTATGAGGTATTACTAATTCAATTTTGTTTAGTTAAGTTTCCATATTCACCCTCTCCTTTCGGGAGCACTGGAGGTGAGGCCAAGAAAAGTATTAGCTAAACAACATTGAATTGTTAGTTCGCTCAATTTTTATTCTCATCCGTTTGGAAAAGTGAAAAAGAATTTCTTAAATTAGTTAAGCAATACTGAATGGGCTCAGAAACTTGTGTGCAGAAAAAGTGAATTTTATTTAAGTAACGTACCTGGCTGTATCCCTGTCCTTATCTGAACTAAGTAATAGTAAATGGAATTAATAGACTGATAGCAGCATAAGGTAATGTTGCGCGCTCCCTTTTCTAAAAATAAATTTTACTGATTTTATTTTTACCAGCATACTGATATCGTATTGCTTGGCGAAGGTTTTTATCGATTATATCTACGTTGTATACAATGCTAATTAATGACAGAGCATATACTTATTTCTCAACAGAGTTTCCTGCCGCGGTGACGCTGTATTTTACTATTCGCGGAGACCCATTTATAAATCTCAAAAACGAATTAACACCCTACCCAATTCCTAATATTATAACCCCATATTATAACCCCCAAATATCATGGCATACTATCCTTCCCTCCGTGATTACAAAACAAAAAGTGAACGCGTTCGCATTATTGAAAATATCCAACGCCTTAAAAGTGCTCTTGAGCAAGAAGTGCCCCGAAAAAACCTCGAAGAAAACCTACTGATCGCTACCTGGAATATTCGCGAATTAGGTAAAAATGATAAAGCGGTACGCATGCGCGAATCGTTGTTTTACATGGCCGAAGTCATTTCTTCATACGACTTGGTTGCTGTGCAAGAAATTGGTAACGACCTTAAAGATTTAAAAGAGCTTGTAAAAATCCTTGGCCCCGAATGGGATTACCTGATTACCAACATCACCGAGGGTGCCTCTGGTAATGGTGAGCGGTTAGCATTTCTATTCGATACCCGAAAAGTAATCTTTCGAAAAGTAGTAGGTGAAATTGTATTGCCTGATCCTAAAGGTGCATCGGCAAAGCAATTGGCGCGCACTCCGTTTATTGTAGCCTTTCAATCGGGGTGGTTTAAATTTTATATTACCACCGTACACATCTATTATGGCAAAGCCACCAAATCTTCTGCCGAATACAAAAGACGTGCAAAAGAAATTAATGATGTAGCTACCTTTTTAAAAAAGCGCACCGCCAAAGAAAAAGAAAATCACCTCATCCTGGGCGACTTTAACATTACGGGTCGCGATAAAAATGATGCTACCCTGAAGGCTTTGCTCGATGGTGGTTTTAAAATACCACCTGCCTTGCTGGCGTTAAGCAATGCAAATACCAATGCCGATGGCACCATGCCCTACGACCAGATTGCCTACATCGATCAGCCTGGCTACATGGAGTTTAATAACAATACCAACAGCGTAGGCATCTTTAACTTCTTTCAGCATGTGTTCCGCAAAGAAGACGAAACCATATTTGAAGGCGAAGTAAAAAAATCAAAACTAAGTTACAAGCAGTGGAAGACATTTCAGATGTCTGATCACTTGCCATTGTGGATCGAGTTTAAAGTAGATTTTTCTGAGAACTATCTCAATAAACTAAAGACAGAAGAGTACAAAAAGTAAAACGGAATAAGCCGAAAATCCGAGTAGATTATAAATTTTAATTTTAAGGCAATGGAAAAATATAAAACTTTGAATGAAGAATTGTTAAAGTTAATCCTGATAGCAATTACAAAAAGTCCGAACAGTTAGCAGGCCTTTAGCAAGGGAGAGGAGTACCTAACCAAAGCTTTGCTCCTTATGTGTAGGTCAATGGGGCATACAGTTTAGTGCTTAGAAAGTAGCTCCTTGAACAAATTCCAAAACGTTAAGTAATAATCAATAAACATCTTAGAATAGAATTTTCACTTTTAATCAGAAATGTCCATGAAAATAGAGTTTGAAATAAATGATTCGGAGGCTTATATCTTAGTCCCAGCATTACAACAGGCTGCATCGCAAGCACTTGATGTAAAAACTTTTGAGGTTTTACAAAAGGTTACTCGCGAAATTTTGGAAGACATCCAAAACGGAGTCTATATTTTTCAGCAGCTAATTAATTATCTGCACCCATATACAAATGGAAATTCTATACTAAAATCTTCTAAGTTGATTCTAAACCTTGGAATCTCTCAAAATTTTATAAATAGTTCGCAGGGTCTTTACTATGTATTAAGCTACATTTTGGGAGTGTTAGTTGCGACTCGAAAGCCTGGTAAAAATCCAAGCAGAATAGCAATGACCGAAATAGTAAAATTAACAACAGTTGAAGATTGTATTAATCTAATTCAAGATCACTATGAAAAATCATAACTATTTGTCATTAACACTGGCATTAACTATCATCATTACTGTGTATAGTACATCAGCACAATCTCAACAGAGTCAACCTAGAGACAGTGTTGTTTTCAAATTAACTATAGCAAAAGCTTCGGACAATGATTTTACAAAAGGAAAACCCGCAGAATTTATTGGAACATTTCCTTCTTCAGATACAGTTAGCAATAGTTGGCTTACGAATGCACTTATAGAAACAAGTTTAGGGACAGCTATAAGCCGGTGGAGTTTTGGTCTGACTGCAGAGTTACATCGTAACACATTGATTGAAAAGAAACAAGATGTTAGACAACTTGGAATTTCAATGGGAAAAGTCATCGTTCTTCAAAGACAGTCAATTGGTTCTTCTTCATTTGAAATGCCTTTAACTCTTAACTTTAAAAATTCAGAAGACAAAATTAAGGATAAAGAAGAGTTACAAGCTATTCTTGGGTTATCTTTTGATAGGTTGGTTGGTGTACAAATACTTAGAACAAAATCTCTTTTTCCAGCATATGGAAAGAGGCTTGCTCAGGTTTTAATGTTTTCTCATGATCATAATTTTGGTTTAGCCTACCTAGGAGATGGGAAAGCTGTTTTGGGGCAATTTGATTTTGAATTTAACTTATTTTTTCTTCCAATACTTTCAGATTTATTGGTGGATAGATATGATCTTTTCAAAGCTCAATTTACCTACAATGGAAGATCCGAATTTATAAATGAAGTTGACAGAGATTTGGATACACAATTCAATTTTCAAGTGGGTATAAACTTACCATTCGGATCTGATAATCAGAATAGCTTAGGTATTGCTCATGATTGGATCAAAGGTGCTGATCCGCTCAAAGGACTGGATGATCAACAATACAGAACATTAACTGTCAAGGCGAAAATTATTATTAAATAGAAGAATTGATTTTGAGAAGCACACTATCTAAATTTATCGCCTTCGAAAAAACACAAATTTCCTTATACCACTGTTTTGCCTTGTAAGGAATCTCCAACTTTGAGAACGATTTTGGAATCAAAATATATCGATAAGTATTGTTGTGATCTTCTATAATAGATTGTTTAAAAATGTAAATCTATTTTATGCAAATTAATGAAACAACCCGAAAAATTTTGGTTGATAGGCACGAAACAGGCATGGGTTTTCAACTTGTATTAACACTAAACCAAAGTATTTATGCCGTCTTTAATGGTAGCCGAGTGTTTGAAATCACAAATTCGTTATTGGACTTACCAACTATTGAGGAAGAACTTGGCGATGAGGAATACATCGATGTTAAAGATGTACTTAAAATTGGAAGCTTACCACTTTTTACACAAACCGGTATTGTAAATCCCGGATACCTTGGAGTTCCTGCTAGCTTTCCCCTCATTAAAGAATACACACTTCAGTCACCTACGATTTTCTATCGCATTATTGCGCATGGACCTGCTGATTTTAGGTATAATAATGGACAGCTATCTCCAAATACTTACCTTACAACAATACTAGACAAGGGATACGCAAATACAGGTTTTGCCGTGGTAGGTCGCTACGCATTACCTGTGCCGCTGCCCGGGAGGTATTGCATTGAATATGAAGTGCCCGCTGGCACAGTGATTAAGTCGGGTACAGTTGCGCCAAACTTTGGTCAGGCTGGTGGAGGTGTAGAAGTACTTTTAACATCAAAGACCAAAGTAACGAAGAGAGGGTACCAACTCTTGTCCGATTATTGATGACGACTCATAATTGTTGCAAGTGTTAACCTTCGATAATGTCTGTTAAACACAGTTGGTGCAGGAGGACTCATAAGCAAGAATACCCAGAACCTTTGTTGGTGATGCCTCTTCTCTGCCTTTGTTGGTGTTGTGCGTTTGCACAAGCGTGAAGACTCACCAATAAGCCGCGTAACTTAACTTGGGTTGAGAGATGAAAAAAATATTGGTGCAGCTCCCACATTCCTGCACGCAACACCAACAATGGCAAGTCAAAACAAAAGAAAAAAGTAAAACCTAAATCTTCGGTAAGTAGTAATGCTGAACATCTGCTTCTTTGAATAACTTTACAAACAAACTCAACCGCACACAATGGACCCTGAAAAACTCCCCCTCACTAATTGCCACACGCACATTTTCAAAGCAGACCATGTGCCACCTTGGTTGAGTAAATCCTATTTACCGTTTGGTACAGCCTACCTTATAAACACAGCTGTGATTGTCGGATTGTTTCGTGCCTGGTATAAACTCAGAGATTATTTCGTACATAAAATTTCATGGCTCGAACGTGCAAGACGCATCTACGCACAGATAGTGCTGGGAATCAGTCAAAATACAATTATTAAAATTGTATTTTATATAGTCGGTTTATGGATTTCGCTTCAGGTATTATTTTTTTTATTCGATCTCCTCGCACAGTATTTCCCTGTAGGAGATTCAACAGAAAAAAGCTGGTTACAAGTAAGTCGGGATTGGCTAACGAATAACGGAATTCTCGTTGAAACGCTAACCAAAACAACTTATTGGATATTAGTTGTAGTCGTTTTATTATTCGTGAAGTCCGGTCGCAATCTTATCCTATTTTTACTCAAACGATTTTTTAAATTCTTTGCTCTTTTACCAGGCAAGGAAACCACTAAATTCATTAGTCGTTATGTTCTGGTTGGCCGTTTTGCTTTTTATAAAAATCAAAGAGACATCTTTGGTCGTTTAACTAAGCAGTATCCACAAGGCAGTCGGTTTATAGTTTTGCCAATGGACATGGAATTTATGGGTGCCGGTTTACCCAGAGAGTCTTACGCTCAGCAGATGAACGAACTCGTTAGCATCAAGCAAGATCACCCAAGTGTTTTTTTGCCTTTTGTTTTTGTTGACCCAAGACGTATAACAGCACAAAAATTAAACAATCTTCAAAAGGATTTTTTCAGTTATCGAATAGGACCCAATAAAGAAATCTTGTTGCAAGATTGTGATATGCGTGATTATCTCGAGAAGTATGGATTCAATGGTTTTAAGATATACCCTGCTTTGGGCTATTATCCCTTTGATGAACATCTGCTTCCTGTTTGGAAATATGCTGTTGATCATGATCTGCCAATTATTACACATTGCATAAGAGGCACAATTTTCTATCGGGGTAAAAAGAAAAGTGAGTGGAATATGCACCCGGTTTTTAAGGAAAAAGTAGGTAATGACGAAATGCCGATGCTGCTAAAGGAAAGAAAAAATCGGGAATTCTCAATTAATTTCACACACCCGCTTAACTATCTCTGCTTACTAAAGGAGCCGCTGTTGCGCATAGTAGTTGGAAATGCCAAAGACCCAAGGATTAAGGAAATGTTTGGCTTTACAGATTTCGAAACGCCACTGCTAAACAATTTGAACGACTTGAAAATTTGCTTTGGCCATTATGGTGGTGAAGATGAATGGTTAAAATACTTAGAAGCGGATAGAGATACCTTTAGCAGGGCACTCATCAGCAAGCCAAATGGTATTGACTTTATGCGTAATTCCAATGGACAATTCTCGCACGATAAACTAGCGCAAATGTGGAAAAGTACCGACTGGTATTCCATTATCAGCAGCTTGATTTTGCAGCATCCTAATGTATATGCCGATATCAGTTACACACTGCATGATGCTGGTATTTGGCCACTACTGAGCGATACATTGGATCGACCTAAACTGGAAGGTGAAACGCGAAACCTGGCTGAAGGTATTTTATACGGAACAGATTTTTATGTAGTGCGAAATCACAAATCAGAAAAGCAGTTGTTCGCTGAATTGAAGTTCAATCTTTCGACTAAGAATGTAGATATTATAGCCCGCGATAATCCTATGCGTTTTGTGAAATAAATTTCTATAATTATAGATTGAGTTTGGTTCATGTTATTAGTAGAATATAATTGAAAGTGATTATGATAGAGCACAAACTTTTGCAAACAACGCCAACAAAATCGTGCTTGTTTTTTACTACTTTGTAGGAAACTATTGGCCCTGCCTTTGTTGGTGTTGTGCGTTTGTATGAGCGCGAAGGCTCACTAACAAACCAGTAAGCACTCAATCAACCTGACAATGAAAAACAAAATAGTAAACTTTAACTATGCCGACTTTGAAGTAGTAAAGAATATTGCTTTGACTTTCCCCGGTACAGAGGAGAGTGTTTCACACGAAGGAACACCATCGGTAAAAGTGCGTGGCAAACTCATGTGCCGACTTCACGATAGCGGAGAATTTATTCCGGTACATCTTGATTTCGCAATCAGAAATAAATATTTAGACAGTCACCCTGAAATTTTTCATTTGCCTGACCACTTCAAAGCCTATCCATACATTTGTATGTGGATACATAACTATGACAAAAAATTATTGAAAGAAATACTTGAGCAAAGCTGGAAAGGACTTGCGACTAAAAAACAGGTAAAAGAATATGACGAAAGGAGATTTACAAAATATTGATTTCGTTCCTACCTTTTGGCCTTAAGCTGTGTCCAATAGCAAATCTGAATCTATGAAGCATTTATTTCAATTTGCCTTACCTGTGCTTTTGGGATGTACAGTGTTAGTTTCTTGTGAAAAGAAAGAAGCTTCGCCACAAATGAGGCTCTGTGACACCGAGTATTTTTATTATGCTTCAGCAGGCGTAAAAGTCAATCTAAAGCAGTCTTTGTCAGAAATGTGGATTGTGTTTGGGGAAGATGAAATTACAAAGGAAGACGCTGAGTCTATTTTGAATAAGTATTCATTTATAGAGTATAATGTACTGAACAACAATTATAGCAAGGTGTGGGTAAGGCTGAAAGAAAATTCGGCAGATTGCGCCACCATGAACAATTACCTGAAAATACTCAACGAAGACGATGAGATTTACTCAGCTACTCCTTTGTTCTATTTAGTAGAGAATGACCTTAGTTCATATTTTATTTTGATAAGCGAAGTGCTGACAAAAAATAATGAAAGTCTTATTTCAGAACCTGATTTTATAGACTATGTAGAATCAATGAATTTAGAGTTAGTTGGGGAAAGTTATAATATACAATACTTTAAAGTAAAAGAAGTAGTAACAGGCTTTGAGTCTTTGGAAATGGCCAATCAGATTTACGAAAGTGGAAAAGCTGAATATGCGGAGCCTAACGGCATAGTAAATTTCGTGCTTCATTAAATTATAGAATCTCGTCATTGTTCTTCAATGCAGCTATGTTAAACGCTTGATGTTGCGTTATTTTTAATACAATGTCGTTTAGTTAATTCCTTTTTTATGACCTCACCTCCAATCCTCTGCAGGGGAGAGGATGAATATGGAAGTTTAACTAAATGACATTGGATTTTTAATCCCGCTTTATAGAACTATTTAGATTTAAAGAAATCGGTGATATCTACTCCGAGAACCGCTGTTCGACATGTTTCCAGCGATTTTAAAAAATGATTTTGGTTCAACAACAGCGACCGGTCAGACCGCTTCTTGTTATTATATACAGCGGTCAGACCGGTTGTTATAGCTGTTGTACAGTTTAGCGCAGCGCATGTTGAACGCTTGATGCTGTGGGATTTTTAATCCCATTCACCTACTATTTTTTACAACGTAAAATTACACTTGGGTTGCCGTCAACGGCAACCTTTCCCTTGCTTTCAGGTAGTAAGTTTACAGTATGGGAATAGAATGTAAAACTGCTTTAGATAGCGAGCGCTTGATTATTGCCCTCATTTCTGCAGAACTTAAAAGCCGCAAATTCTTTAACACCCTGCAAGACTTAGGCCTTGATGATTCCTGGTACCAACCCCACCTGGACGATACCATTCTGAGTTGCCTTGGTATAGATGACGATACAAACGAAACCTTTGATTTTTACTATGACGTAATGAATAAGCATGCAGAGAAGATCGATAAAACCAAATCATCCGTGACCAAGCAGGCGAAGGCTGTGTACAAGAAGCTGAAGGCGATGAAGAGCCAGCGGTAGGGCAGACGTACTAAAAAGAGATTACCAAAAACACTTTCCCAATAGCTGCATCTTCTTTCCGATGCAGCTTTTTTATTTTCCGAAAATTCTACCACTTTTCAGGTAGAAGAAATCAGCTCAATTTTTGTTCTCTTCGGTTGGAGAATTGAAAAGAATTTACTTACATTAGTTATAACAATACTTAGTGGGCTCGGAGACTTGTGTGCAGGAAGTGTTAAGATTTGTTGAGTGTATATAGCCTCTAAGTTTAGGGTAATATGTGTAACGTATATATACAGATGTTGGTTGCAAGGCGCGTTGACGAAAAAATCAGGACGGACAAAGAATTGATAAATGAAAAATGCTTTGATTAACGTAGGACTATTCATGTTTCTTGTGGTCACAGGATTTTTTATAATAGTCTATTTTGAACTACTATACGAAAAGATAACAAAACCTCAATTCAAGAATATGAATGCAACGGAGATACTCTTTTTCGGATTAGTAATCGGCCTATTCATCATCGCGGACTTTTATATAGTAAAACGATTTATTAACAGTTTCAAAAAAATTAGAAACTAATGACTGAATTAGACTTTTATATAAAACCTTTAATATTGACGTTTGTGCTGATAATTACAGGTATTGGGATAAAGCTCTACATTCAGAGGTCGGGGATTGACAATCCAAAAATTCTTGGACTTAATGTCTTTTGGTTGAAATTCTATTCAAATGCCTTCTTACTAATCGGAATAGTACTTTCGATAATTATCGCGATCACATTCTATTATCAGTTAAAATACGAGGAGTTTTTATAAATCTAAATCACTGGACACCTTTGAAGTTAATGAAGAATAAGAATTCTTTAATATCTAATGGACGAGTGAATCGCCCAGCAACCAACAACGGCTATAAAGCATTACTTTTGATTAATTATTTTTTAAAGGATAAAAGTAACGCTTCATAGCCAAGCGTTGGCACACATAGAAATAGCAAAATGATGTATAACCTTATTTTTAGTCAAATAAATATTGAACAGCAGTGGGAAAGCTTCATAAACGCACCATTCATTTATATAACATCATTAATTTCAGTTGCGACAATCATATGGATATTTATTAATTATCTATATAAGACTAGACTAGAAAGTAAATCAGCGATAATTGAAGCATTAGAAAAGCAGCTCTCAATTTATAAGGACAAAAAGTATATTATTGGAGAAACGACCTATTCTAAACTATCTGATACACAGTTGTTGTGATCAATTAAGATGATGATAAAGCAAGGAAAATTTTTTATTGTACTAATTCTGTTTCTGTCTATTTCATGTGATACGGAAGAGATCCAGATAATTGAACCAATTTTTGAAACCTCCCAAAAAGATCCTCCGACTCTCAGTTATACTTGGCTTGATGCGAACATTGATGAAGAGCAAGAGGATCAAATTCTTGACTTAATTGAGGATCATGGCTTTGTTTGGTCTACTTTTCCGAACAATTCACTTGATAATCCGAATTCAGAAATAATCCGAAAAGGCATAAAGAAACCAAATTACGCATTTTCCGCCTTTGTAAAGAATTTAGTCGGGAACACAACTTATTATGTTAAAGCGTTTATTGAGATGAATAATCAGATTTATTATGCAAATGAAATATCATTCACAACGAAACCTGGGACTTGGAAAAAACTAAGTGACTTCCCTGGAGAAGGATTGGTAAATGCGACTGGTTTTTCAGTTGATGGAAAAGGGTTTATTGTAGGTTCGAGAACTGATTTCACAGATGCACAAGTTTGGGAATATGATCCTAATTTAGATTCTTGGAATAGGAAGAACGATGCACCTTTTTCAACAATCGGATCTACGAGTTTTGTGATAAACAACAGAGGTTTCCTGTATTGTGATTTACTATGGGAGTACAACTCTGATTTGGACACTTGGTCAAAACTTAACGACTACCCAATTTACACGTATGAACATAAGGGGTGTAAAGGAGTATCATCTTTTGTGATCGGGGATAAGGCTTATATTGGAGCTGGAGTTGGTAATCTAAATGAGGGACTCCTAGAATGGAATTCTGTTACTAATGAGTTTACTAGTCTTACAAGTTCATTTTCTCCAAGGCTAAATCCCAATCGATCATATGCTAGTATGTTCTCTTTAGGCAATAAAGGCTATGTTGTTGGTGGTGAAATGTGGTTCTATGAAGAGGATGAAAGTGTCATAGAGTACGATATTCCAAATCTGTCCTCCTCATACAGAGGGTCATTTGATAATGACAGAGGATATGATGCAAGCAGAAAGGAGATGGTTTCTTTTGTTGTTCAAGGACAGGCATTTATCGGAATGGGATATGGTGAATTTCCATTAACCTATGGAACAAACGTAGGTAGTCAGTTTGATTTTTACAGATATGAACCTAATGGAAATAGATGGATACCACAAACATATCCCGTCTACGTTGATGACCAAGATGATATCCATTTTTTAGATCGAGCTGGTGGTGTCTCTTTAGTTATTGGAGATAGAGCATTTATGGGACTGGGGGAGGATAGAGAATATAATAGAGACACGGAAAGTTTTGACACCTCACTTTACACTGATTTTTGGGAGTTTATTCCAAACTAACTGATCACAACAAACACTAAAATGAATATGCGAACTGAGCTCTTTGATAGGACAATGCGAAATAGAACTTTCAGTGCTTTTAGCAACTGTGGCGCATACTCATTTTAGTTGGTCGTTAGAAAGAGCAAAAAAAAGACTAGAAGATTTAAAGGAGATTTATTTCAAGTATAAACAAGACAAACCCGCTGTTCGACATGTTAGCGCAGCGCATGTCGAACGCTTAATGTTGCGGGATTTTTAATCTCGCTTTGAACAAGCCAAGATACCAATAAGTCTTAAAGACTTATTTTAATAAAGAGATGACCTTGCTGTTCGACATGTTCCCATCTGGCGCAAGTCTTCCGCATGAGCGTAGGAAAGTGCGATACTTGTGCCATAATTAGTAAAACGATAGAGCGTTTTAATATCGGGATTAATGACAAAACACAAGTCTCGCACATACTTGAATACAATGTCAAAGACCTGCGCTAGTTTGGGAGGATACAGAAAAATCGATTATGATAAGACTCTTTGTAGTTTTCACTGTTATATTAATATTATTCGCTTGTTCGCGCGAAAAAACCAAAGTCAATGACTTAAATAAAATAGAACAGTTAAGTAGTACAGATAAAATACTTGAAAAATCTGAACCAGTTAGAGAATCAATTCTTGAAACGGAATTGACTGAGGAGCAAAGAAAACTAGTGATATTATATAGTACCTTATACAATGAGCTTATAGAGTTTAAGGACTCTGATAAATTCAAGCAATTTGGATTTTCTAAACAAGGTTATAGCATTTGGCTGGAAAAAGTATCTGAGCAAATGGATAAACAAAGAACAAGTGAAAGTCTCAGAGATTTCTCCATAGAAAAGGAAATCTTCTTTGGTGATCTTCATATGTTGGGGTTGGATTATGTTTTTTCGGAAGGCAAGGAAACTAAACAGACAAAAGATGGAATGGAAAAAATATATCGAGTCTTAAACCCAGTAACAATAAGTAAAGAATCCTCTCCTTTTGAAAAAGGAGAATACTAATGTAAAATCCCCGCTGTTCGACATGTTAGCGCAGCGCATGTTGAACGCTTAATGTAGCGGGATTTTTAATCCCGCTTTGAAGACCATATCTGACTTAAGTCTTCCGCATGTGGGTTTGTATGTGTTAAACTTGTGCCTAACATTATATATCTACTCAAAGGATACAAGTGATCCATGCGCTTATTTACCCACAACACTCGCGCCAATAGATATTTGCAACAGAAATAAAATTAGCGAGTAAAATGGAATAAGTTCTATTTTTACCTTTATTCCAATATTGAGTGACATAGCGTTTTTCCTTTTTCCGAATGCTTTATCATTATTATATTTACTCAACCTACTTTCCTTGTGAAAAAATTATTATTATTCTCTTTTCTGCTAATGCTATTAAACGGCTGCGAAGAGCAACCCTACTCTCCAAGTATTCACATTTCAGGAGTCGAGAATCCTTGGGAACCACCGTACTCGCCAAAAGCAGTTTATTGGAAAAATGGAGAAAGCTCTCAATTATCAAACTCAGATAATCATTCAGCAGCATTGTCTCTGTATGTAACTGAGAATGATATTTATATTGGTGGATATGAATATAATAATTTGGGAAAAAGAGTTGCCAAGTATTGGAAGAATGGAAGCGAGGTTATGTTAACAAATGGCCAGAATAATGCAGTAGTAAACTCAATTTTTATTGTTGGTGATAATGTTTACACGGCTGGCTATGAAGAGTACAGTTTTATTTATAGCACAGCTAAATACTGGAAGAATGGAATTGAGCACACACTTGGTGATCTATCGAATCATTCAAAAGCAAGTGCAATTTTTGTGTCTGGTGATGACGTATACGTTGCTGGATTTGAGTCAAGTAGCATGTATAATATTATGAAGTATTGGAAAAATGGTGTGGGGATAAATCTTACAACTGGTAGTAGCCCTGCACAAGTCCATGCAATCAGTGTTTCAGACAAAGGTGATGTTTATGTTGTTGGCAGTGAGAAGGCAGGCGCAACATATATAGCAAAAGTATGGAAGAATGGAAATGAAATGATATTGTCAAACCCAGCTTATGATTCAGATGCAAAAGGAATATTTGTTCAAGGCGAGGATATTTATATTGTGGGAGAAGAAAATTCAGTTGCTAAATGCTGGAAAAATGGAAGTAGTATTTCATTGCCTGGCCAAGGTGCTAGGGCTTTCTCTGTCTTTGTACATAATGGAGATATCTATATAACCGGAGAAGTGATGGGAATTGCAACATATTGGGTTAATGGAGCACAAAGAACAATTAAAAATACAAACAATAGTTACACCACTGGAACTGGAATCTGGGTGCAATAATTCCACATCTAGAGAAGGTCCGCTGCTCGACATGTTAGCGTAGCGGATGTTGAACGCTTAATGTTGCGGTATTTTTAATCTCGCTTTGAACAAGCCAAGATACCAATAAGTCTTAAAGACTTATTTTAATAAAGAGATGGCTATTATTTTTATCGATGGGCTATGCTTACCGTATTTATGATCAATTTGGTCAGTACTTTATTACTTGTACTGTCAATCAATGGGTAGATGTATTTACAAGAAGAACGTATATCGATATTTTGTTAGCCAGCATCCGACATTGTCAGCAGCACAAAGGATTAAAAGTGTATGCCTGGGTAGTGATGACTAATCATATCCACATGATTATAAGTAGTGATAAAGAAAAGCTTAGCGATATTATCCGCGATTTTAAGAAGTTTACATCATCAAGAATTGTAGCGGCCATTAAAGAGAATATGAAGGAAAGCCGAAAAAGCTGGTTGTTGTGGTTGCTGAAAAAAGAGGATAAGGTCATCTTTTGGCAAGAAGGTTATCATGGTGAGGAAATCAGAACTCAGTCATTCTTTGATACTAAAATTACTTATATACATATGAACCCTGTTCGGGCGGGTATTGTGGAGAAAGAAGAAGAGTATATGTATAGCAGCTGTGGTGATTACTACGGAACAAGAAAAGGATTGTTGGAATTAGCAGATTCTTAGAGACGGATTAGAAATTTATTTTATTGGAGTTCGCGGATTGGAAATCCGTTTTATTTAAAGTTCGACATGCGCTGCGCTAACATGTCGAACAGCGGTGAACCCTGTTCGGGCGGGTATTGTGGAGAAAGAGGAAGAGTATATGTATAGCAGCTGTGGTGATTACTACGGAGCAAGAAAAGGATTGTTGGAATTAGCAGAGTCTTAGAGACGGATTAGAAATTCATTTTATTGGAGTTCGCGGATTAGAAATCCGTTTTATTTAAAGTTCGACATGCGCTGCGCTAACATGTCGAACAGCGGGGCACAGCGGGATTCCCACGCCCAACACCAACAATGGCTTGGATAATTTACTGTCCAGTCAGCGTCTCCGCAGGGACGCTGATCTTGCTTCACCCGCATGTTCCTGATTAACAATTTTGCATACTTATCGTCCCCTGCGGGAGACGGTGAGCGGAATAAGCGTTTGAGATAGCTACGATTGTAACTGAGCAGGAGAGTAGGCAGCAACCTTTAACGAATTGATACCGCCAACTATTACCGGCAAGCCACTTGGCATTTATATCCTTTCCTTTCGAAAAAAATGGGCTAACAGCACTGGCTTGCTATCACATGCAATTTTCCTTTTCCGAAGTATTTAGATCAAACTCAATAAAATGCATCATTTGAATTAATTTGCGCCCGATGAGTGTATATGATATCATTTTAGTTGTCATTAGTGGGTTAGGGGTTATCCATGGCCTATTCCTAGCCTTATTTCTATGGGGCTACCAGAAAGGAAATGCGCTCTCTAATAAATTACTAAGTGCACTGCTAATTGTTCTATCCTTCAGGGTTGGGAAATCAGTGTTTCTGGAATTCACCGGCAACATTGACATCAAAATCATTTTTGTCGGACTCAGCACTATCATGGCTATTGGGCCGTTTTATTATCTCTTTGCACTCTCTTGTACACGCAAATCATTTCGGCTTACTCCTAAGCACTTTCTCCATTTCATCCCAGCAATCATCGGCTTCATCATTGGATTATTACTAGAAGAGCAACACACGGCAACTTTGCCGCTCGCATTATTCGTAACACTTTTTATTTCCTACTACCTTCATTTTCTTGTTTACCTGTTTTTTAGTTATCGGTATGTACTTCAACAAAAAGATGCCGGACTTAGCCTGGACACCTTTGTTTTATTGCGCCTGTTTTTTTACGGACTTCTCGTTATTTGGGTGGCTTATGTACTCAACCTGTTTGACGATGTTATCCCTTATGTGATTGGGCCTATTCTCTATTCTGTTGTAGCCTATGTAATAAGCTATATCGTTATCAGCCAAGGGTACATTCCCAAGATCGACCATATTAAATACAAAACAACACCTATTTCGGAGGAACAAAGTGACCATATCTATGCCAAAGCATTAAAACTCATTGTGGATGAAAAGCAATTTCAAAACGCCAACCTCACATTAAAATTATTAAGTGAGTCGCTACATGTAAGTCCACAAATTCTCTCGCAGGTGATCAATCAAAAAAGTGCCAGGAACTTCAATGGTTTTGTAAATGCTTTCAGGATTGAGGAGTCGAAACGCTTGCTCCACTTGGAGGAATTCAAAAACAAAACCATAGCTTCTATCGCTTATGAGGTAGGGTTTAACAGCATCTCCAGTTTCAACACGGCTTTTAAAAAGCAAACAGGTGAAACACCTATGATATACCGCCAGCAACTGTTAAAATGATCTTTTTCTCTTTCGAAATGATCATTTGAAGAGCCTTTTCCATTTGATAGACACATTTTTGCAGCATAAACAAATTAAGTTATGTCTGGTAAAAGAAAAATCATCAAGTGGTCCCTGATTGTTTTAGCAGGATTGTTTGTAACCATTGTTTTGTTCGGGGTATGGTTCATGAGCTTGCTTCCTCCATCCCCCGAATCAGTAAAGGATATCAAGGCTGTTTCACCTGCTGAGCTTCCCTATCTTACAGAAAACATTGTTCCCAACCGAGGGAAAATATTGGCAGTAGTCACTAGCACCAGCCAAATGGGAAGCAGTGGTAAAAGCACGGGGTTTGAGTTGACAGAGTTGTCCCGCGCTTATTATGTTTTTCAGGCCAATGGTTTTGAGGTGGATGTGGCCAGTCCGCTGGGTGGCGCACCACCTGCGGTCATTGATGGCGATGACATGAATGAATATGATTACGCTTTTTTGAATGACGCTTTTGCGCAAGCAAAAATAAAGGGTAGCATTGCAATGAAAGACGTAGATCCAAAGGCTTATCAGGCTGTGTATTTTGTAGGTGGCAAAGGCACGATGTACGATTTTCCAGACAATGAATACATTCAATCGCTCGTAAGAGAATATTATGAGTCCGGTAAAATAGTGAGTGCAGTATGCCATGGTCCAGCAGCACTTGTCAACGTTACACTCAGTAGCGGAGCATTACTATTAGCAAATCGTCAAATCAGTAGTTTTACCAATAAAGAAGAGTTGTTGCTTATTCCGGATGCAGCCGAAATATTTCCTTTTCTATTGCAAGACAAACTCATTGAAAATGGGGCAAGCTTTAATGAAGGTTTTATGTACCTTAACAAAGTGAGCAAAGATGGAAATCTGATAACGGGGCAAAATCCATGGTCAACCTGGCAGGTGGCAGAGTTGGTAATTGAACAGATGGGATACAAGCCAAAACAGCGAATAATAACAACAGAAGAAAACTCAATCTCCGTTTTGGAAACATTTGAGGCGGAGGGATACAGTCAGGCTAAAGTTGCCATCGATAGATTTTGTACGCGCGATGCAATGTCTATTGACAGGCAACTGATTGCGATGCATAGCATTGTTGCTGCTATGCAATTCGATTTGATTAGGGCCGTGAAACTTACTCGATTGTTATCGTACAGCAATGGGTACCTGTAATAGCCGATGCTTGTGAGGAAACAAAACTTGACTTGAGATATTAATGATTTGGTTTTCCTTACTTGTTATGAAGATTAGGTTACTTGTTCCAGTAGTATGAAAAACAAAATATTCAAATTCTTTAGAGTCACCTTTTCCTTTGTTGGTGTTACGCGTTAGTATTAGTGTGAGGCTCACCAACAAACTTGGTAATATCAAGCTGTTGGTGCTGCTTCTCAAATTTACGCACACAACACCACTAGAGATATCGTCCCTTTACTGTCTAATCAGCGTCTCTGCAGGGACACTGATCTTGTTTCACCCGCATGTTCCTGATTAACAATTTTACATACTCACCGTCCCCTGGGGGAGACAGTGAGTAGAATAAAGCAATCTGGTAATTGATATTTTAATACCAGTCTTTCACATGCTTACACAATGCCAGGACTTGTGCTGGTCTGGAAGTATTCAAGCTTTAGACCGCTTCTTTCTTCTTCATTAACTTCTCAATCAAATCAGGTACCTTTTCAAAAATAGCAGACAGGCCCTTGTTCTGTTGTGTGCTGATGAAAGAAATCTCGTCATCCTTCGTAACAAGAAAACCCACAGGATCAATGCCTAAGCCTGCACCTCCACCACCGCCTTCGCCTTTTCCTGTTTTTACAGAATCGCCCGAGCCACCTCCGCTACCAAAGCCTACGCCTAATCTGATGACGGGAACGCAAGTAAAGCCCCCAAGTTGAAAGGGCTCGCCAACTACTGTTTCAGTTTTTGCTTCCTTCTGGATAAACTCTGTTAACCGTTGAAGCATGCTTTCAAAATTGATGTCCATAATATTTATTTTTTAGTGAAGAATTTCAGAACGACCCAGACCAGGCGATACAAACGCACTTCAGCCAGAAGGCTTGCACTGACTCTGCCATTGAAGTTCGCAGACAATTGAACAGGACCACGGCTGAGTAAAACAAAGGCAGGTATAAGCTTTGCGTTGAATACTACATCGCCTGTATCTAGCGTAAGCGTAAACCGCTTAATATTAATGCACCGAAAAATATTGCGCACCAGTGCCCATATACGAGGCATGGCTATTTTTTCAGTTTTACTTTTTTTGCGGACTTTAATTTCAGCTTTTGGTTTCGTTTTTTGTTTTAGCGATACCGACATGCCCAATACCCGCAGGCGGGGCTGAAAATCATTTTCAAAATAAAACTGAAAAGTACCGGCCTGGTACATGCAGTATCGTGTGGCTGTAGTATCAACATCAACAACCAGTGGCATGAACAAAATCCAGCTACTGATAAATAGAATAATGAAGAGTATAATGGCTAAAACTGTCATACTCCCTTTTATTTGACATGCCAAAATAAGACGAGAAGAAACAGGAAGTAATGATATCTGAATAGGGAGGCGCTGATTTATATCATGAGGAAAATTGAGAGGCAGCGACTACAACGCTTTCCGGTCCAATCAGCGTCTCCGCTGGGACGCTGATTGTGTTTAGAGATTATTAGAATTAGTTGAGTTGTAGAGCAGGATTAAAAAATCCATTTTTATTTGAAGTTCGACATGCGCTGCGCTAAACTTTACAACAGCTATAACGTCCGGTCTGACCGGTCGCTGTTGTTGAACCAAAATCAATTTTTAAAATCGCTGGAAACATGTCGAACAGCGGGTTAGACGATATACCAGAACAGCGGGACTCATAGCTCGAGACTTACTCTTCACTTCCCCGGATTATACTTCCTCACCGCCCTTGCTTCAACATCTTCTCTGTAATAGGCTACATCCTTAAAATTTCTGTCGGCATAGCGTTGGGCCTGATCCATAAAATGTGGAGAGGTAGGATCGCCACTCTGGCCACCAGCCAGAATACTTTTGGCTTTTACCTTTTCACCAAACTCTACAACAGCTACAAAACTATTACCATAAGTACCATAGTAACGTTTAGTATCTTGTTTACCGCGTACACCAAAAGATGCCAACGCACCCCAATTGCCCGAACCAAAACCAATAGCAATGCTAGGCTTGGTATCATCAAACTTTTGCGTGATGGCGCCATCTAATCGTTGCAGTCTGCAAATCTCACCCCAAGGTGTATTCCATTTACCAAAGTCGTCCGTTATTTTTTGTACAGCCTCACTAAAAATCTGCAGGCGTTCATCATTGGGTGTATCCATTCCAAAATAATTTACGCGCTCCATCATACTAAGTCCTTCGGGGCGTGGCCCTTTTTGCAGATAAGCAGAAATATAATAGTGCGCCAACGACATGCCTACTGATTCTTTTGAGGTTCGCATATCCCATTGACGTAATACTTCAATGGCAGGTTTTAGTGCACTATACTTTTTACCAGACTGATCGAACGCTTTTAATAACCCAGGAATCAGTTTCTCAAAAGCCGGCAGGTATGGATCGTATGCAAGCGATAACAATGAGTCGAGTGTATAGCCACTTCTGTTTGTCAATACTTTAATAGCATGCACCCCCCTGAAATTTTCAGGCTCGGTGGCCATGTAATAAGGGTAGTCCTTCTTCTTCGGACTGAATTCAGCAGCAGAAGTAAAAGGTGTTGAATTACAATTTTGTATCCAGCCATTACCTGGATTAAATAGATGGATGCTTTCATCTACTGCATGTAAACCTTGCCAGTCTGTGGCTTTGTTACTGCCATCTACCGGTAATGCATAATTAAAAATTGTATCGCGCTTAGGGATAAAGTTGCCCTGGAAAAAAGCAATGTTGCCAGCGGCATCTGCATAAACAGTATTGTTCGAAGAATTTGTTTTAAAGTCCATCATTTTCTTAAACTCATCATACGATGCTGTCTTAGTTCTGATGAAGGCTTGTTGTAAGGCGCGGGATGGATCCCATAGCATGGCTGTTGCAATCCATTTATCTGCAGAAGCTTCAGTAATGGGGCCGTGATGTGTTTTGTAAATCGCGAATTCGCGCTGTGCAATTGTACTATCTGTTTTGTAGGCGATTGTAACCATGCGCTTTTCTACCGGTCGTGATTCTTCTCCATATTGATAATAGAGTTTATCTTCTTTCTTCTCGATGCTTTCCATAAATTCATCCATCACATCGGTGTAAGAGGAAGTATGCATCCAGCCATTCTTTTCATTAAATCCCTGGTAAATAAAAAACTGTCCCCAGGTTACGGCTCCGTAAGCATTTAAACCTTCTTCACTCACCACATGCACTTCGCCCCTGAAGTAGAAGGAGGTGTGCGGGTTGATGAGCAACATGGCATTTCCGCTTTGTGTTAATTTTCCGGAAATGGCAATGCCATTAGAACCTTGTGGTTCATCTAAATCGTTAGTAGTATTTGTCTGATTCAATACAGCCCTTGCCTGTTGTTGATCAACAGCTTCTGTATTGGCGCCTTCTGCTAATTGCTTGTAGAAGGCCTCAAGTTTTGTTGTAGAGATTGATTCAATATCACCGCCAATACTGCCTTCGCTGAAGTACATCGGCATCCAGGGTTCGAAGTGTGTGAGCAAGGCAGGTTTTACTTCCGGATGGGTATACAGATAATAGTTGATGCCATCCGCGAAAGCATTACATAATTTCTTTAGCCAATCAGGACTGTTCTCATATTGTGCTATGGCTTCATCACGCGTCATAAAAAGGTTTGCACGTACATCGCTATACAATTGCTTTTCACCTTCTACTTCTGCCAGTCGCCCTATTGCCCATAGGTAGTTACGTTCTATACGTGGAAAATCATCTTCGCATTGGGCATAGAGTAAACCGAAAACAGCATCAGCATCTGTTTTTCCATAGATGTGCGGCACCCCAAAATCATCGCGGTAAATGGTTGTATTATCTGCGTGTTCCTTCCAGCGTGCTAACTCTTGATTTTTAGGATTACACGATGAAAGTATCGCTACCGATAATATTAAAAGCAGAATTCTCATAGGTTTGGCAATTATAGCATTAAGGTAAAACTAATTGCCTGCAGCCCTACGCCACTCATCAAAATTTTATCCGTACTGAAAATGGTTGATTACATTGCTGCCTGATTATGGCTTTAACTACTAAGAATTTTTGTGGAAAACTTTGTTCGAATTAACCATTCGGCAATTAATAGGTTGGGTACCCACCCCAACCAGGCTACAAGCATATAAACATCCATGGGATGAGGATGAAAAATCAGCACTATAATATATTTCCAAGCACGAAGGGTTAATGCAGAAAGTGTAAGTGCATAACTGCGTATCATAAAGTTTCCATGCAAAATAAAATCTCGTTTGCGAATAGCGGTGTATGCTCTATAAGTGAAAAATATCCAGAGTACACTTAGTAATGTAAAAGCAATTTGTGACAGTAGTCCCCCGTTGGCGTAAAGGGACATTACTAAGCCGGCAGGCGCAGAAAATATCAATAAGATAAAAATGTAAAGCTTACCTAGCTGTCGATGAAGTTTACTGAATTTTTTAAAAGGATTATAGAATTGTGTGAAGCCAGCCAGTAACAGAAAAGTGCTTGTGAAAACGTGAATGAAAAAGGCTGTTCGCCATATGTCATTGTTGATCACCCACTGCTTAATTCGAAGAAATGCCACATCATAGTCAAGAGAAAGATAAGGCAGTGAAATCCGTACCATTAAAAAGGTAAAAAATAGTAGTGTTAGGTTCAATACAAGAATTTTCCACTTTATTGGCATGTGTAATATTAAGAAATGTTGTTAAATTTCTAGTAAAGAAAAACGATATGAATAAAATACTTCCCCTCCTGCTATTGGTAGTAATATCATGTGCAAAGCCAAAATCTTCTGAGTTTACAGAGGCTATCGAAGAAACTGAAAAGGACACATTGGTGGTACTGGCAGTTAGTAAAGATGCCCGAACCATTGGCCCTGAAAAATCTTCTGAACAATTGCAGATAGAAGAGGCAATCGAAAAAATGGCTGCCAATGAAAGTGATCCCGCTGTTGGGTATTGGGTTGGTATGTTTGGAAAGAATAAAATTAACATTGCTATAGCTGAAGTGAAAGACGGAAAAGCGATCGGCTACACAGTCTGTGCAGGTAATTATCGCCCCATTACTGGTACCGCAGAAGTGAAAGACAATGTTTATTCTTTTGTAATGAATGAACCAGGCACTGATAAGTACGATGGTAATTTCAAATTTACTATTGATGGAAACGAGGGAGTGCTGAAGGGGGAGTGGTCACCTTTTAAAAAGGATGCTACTTCTAAGAAATCTTATGAGCTATCGAAGGCTAGTTATTTGTATCAGCCGGGTTTGGGCGAATATCCGGAAGCCTCTTCAAGATTATTGACAGAAGAGGATGTAGCCAATTTATTGCCGGAGGAATTGGAATTTATGCGGAACGAGATTTATGCACGTCATGGTTATTCATTTAAAGACATCGAAGATAGGAGACAATTTGATGTTGTAGATTGGTATATACCTATGGGAATTGATATAAGAGAAAATCTAACAGATATTGAAGTGCAAAATATCGATCTGATTTATCGCTACGAAGAGTATTACAATGAGAGCTATGATGATTATGGCAGATAGTAAGTAAATTATAAGCACCTAATTTTCATTTAAGCTGTATCGTATACCGATCGGCAAAACTTAATGGCTTTTTCTAATCTACTTGAGAAGTAATTAGAAACGGCCATTTTTTTTTCTCTTAGACTGCAGGCCAATTTCAGTCTTTTACAAATGCATACTTCTTAAAGTTCAGATCTGCTAAAATCTATCTAACGTCTCTTAAAGTCAGTGTATAGTTCCTAATAACTGCTTTCAATTTTCCACTGGTTTATAATTCAATTTTTAGTATTGGGAATTGCCATAGGGGTAGGGTTGAGGTTGTAATCTATGAGCGTCAATCTTATAAAACGTTGTGATTATAGACCTGACAAAAATCATATTTGGTTCTAAGTCCTGTCAGCCTAGATACTTTAAGTCAAAGGTACTTTTACCACATCAACCAAACGTAAGCTTAATCTGCCTATGGAACTCGAAAAATTTAGTTACGACAATAAAATTGTCAAGGCCTTTATCATTGCCACCGTGGTTTTTGGCCTGGTAGGTATGCTGGTAGGTCTTACGGCCGCCCTCCAGTTAGTGTGGCCAATCTTCAACTTTGACCTGCAATATTCAACCTTCGGTCGAATACGACCATTGCACACTAACGCAATCATTTTTGCTTTTGTAGGCAACGCTATGTTTGCTGGTATTTACTACTCGATGCAGCGTTTGTTAAAAACAAGAATGTTCAGCGACAAACTAAGCTGGATAAACTTTTGGGGTTGGCAAGCCATTATTCTCGCTGCGGCCATCACCCTGCCACTGGGTTTAACTACTTCTAAAGAGTATGCAGAACTTGAATGGCCAATTGATATCGCCATTACCCTTATCTGGGTTGTGTTTGGTATTAATATGATCGGTACTATTCTACGCAGGCGTGAACAACACATGTATGTAGCCATCTGGTTTTACATAGCCACTTTTGTTACGGTTGCTGTTTTGCACGTAGTAAACTCTTTCGAAATGCCTGTGAATCTCTTTAAGAGTTATTCATTTTATGCAGGTGTGCAAGATGCTTTAGTTCAGTGGTGGTATGGACACAATGCTGTTGCCTTCTTCCTGACTACACCATTCTTAGGTTTAATGTATTACTACTTACCAAAGGCTGCTAATCGTCCTGTTTATTCGTATCGCCTTTCCATCATTCACTTCTGGTCTTTGATTTTCATTTATATCTGGGCTGGTCCTCACCATTTATTATATACTTCTTTACCAGACTGGGCACAAAGTTTAGGCACAGTATTTTCAATTATGCTGATAGCGCCATCATGGGGTGGTATGCTAAACGGTTTGTTAACCTTGCGTGGCGCGTGGGATCGCGTGAGAGAAGATGTAGTGTTAAAGTTTTTTGTGGTAGCAGTTACAGCTTACGGTATGGCTACTTTAGAAGGCCCACTTTTATCATTAAAAAATATTAATGCGATTGCACACTTTACCGACTGGATTGTAGCACACGTACACGTAGGCGGTTTAGGTTGGAATGGTTTCCTGATTTTTGGTATGTTGTATTGGTTGGTTCCTAAAATGTGGGACACCAAAATATATTCTAACAAGCTGGCCAATCTTCATTTCTGGTTAGGTACGCTAGGTATCATCTTCTATGCACTACCGATGTACATCTCAGGTGTTGTGCAAAGCCTGATGTGGAAAGAATTCACACCCGAAGGTTTCCTGGTTTACAAAAACTTTTTAGAAACTACTGTTCAGATTCTACCGCTACACATGTTGCGTGCAACCGGTGGTGCACTCTACCTTACAGGTGCTATCATTATGACTTACAACTTAATTAAAACAGCTTATGCTGGTAAGTTTATCGCGAATGAAGATGCGCAGGCTGCTCCGCTAACAACGGCATCGCATGGCAACACAGGTTGGCATGCTGTATTAGAACGCAAACCAATTGTATTTACAACCTTAGCCCTGGTGGCAATCTTGATCGGTGGTGTTATTGAAATGGTGCCAACCTTTTTAATAAAATCTAACGTACCCACTATTGCCAGTGTAAAACCATATACACCACTCGAACTACATGGTCGTGACATTTATATAAGAGAAGGTTGCGTGAATTGCCATACACAAATGGTACGACCTTTCCGCTCTGAAACTGAACGCTACGGTGAATATTCAAAATCGGGTGAATACATTTATGATCATCCATTCTTATGGGGATCAAAACGTACAGGTCCTGATTTACAACGGGTAGGTGGGAAGTATGGTGACTCATGGCATTATTATCACATGCTTGACCCCGGCTCTGTATCAGCAGGAACAATTATGCCTGCATACCCCTGGTTGTATGAGCAGCTAATTGACAGAGATCAGACAGCACTTAAAATAAATGCACTTAGAACAGTTGGTGTTCCTTATGCCGAAGGCTATGAAGAAACAGCAAACGGTGACTTAGATAAACAGGCTGCGCGTATTGTAGAGAATCTGCAAATGGAAGGCATAGAAGTAATGCCAGATGCAGAAATTATTGCACTGATTGCCTACCTGCAAAGACTGGGTACCGACATTAAGGTTAAAGACAATACTGTATCTGCTAATCAATAACGAATAAGATTATGTATAAAAATATTCTTCAAAGCATCGATAACATAGCCATCTGGCCTATCATATCGTTTGTTATTTTCTTTGTGTTCTTTCTCTTGTTGATCTTATGGACTTTTACAGTTAACAAGCAGTTTATTAAACACATGAGCAACATGCCTATAGATGATGCAACTAGCAACTCAAATCCTGCCGGCCATGAAAAATAGAATAATCATTTTCATCCTATTTCTGCTGCCTGCCAGTGTGTGGGCACAAGATGCACCTGTAACAAAAGGATTTTGGGATGATCCCATTAATCATCCAATGGCACCTTTTTATGCATTGATGGCATTGGTGGTGTTGGTTACGGTACTTGTATTTATTGTAGCCATTATGTTGCTACAAGTACTGAATACATTTGTAGAAAGAGCTGCAAAAGAAAAAGCTGCGGCACTTGGCATCGAATACAAGCCTGAACCAAGTTGGTGGCAAAAATTAGATAGAAAATTAACCAACGCAATTCCACTTGAAAAAGAGGCTACTATTGAGTTAGATCATAACTACGATGGCATAAAAGAATTGGATAATCACCTGCCACCATGGTGGAAATGGTTGTTCTATGGAACTATTGCCTGGTCTGTTGTTTACCTTATTGTGTACCATGTTACCGATAGTGTGCCTTTGCAACAGCAAGAGTACGAGAACGAAGTAGCTATGGCGGAAGAGCAATTGAGAAAAATTCGTGCTGCTGAACCCGTTGCCGCTATTGATGAAGCAACTCTTAGCTATACAGCCGATGCCGCGTTAATTAGTAAGGGGGCAGTGGTGTTTAAAAATAATTGTGTCTCTTGTCATAAAGAGAAGGGTGAAGGTAGTATTGGCCCCAACCTTACCGATGAGTATTGGCTACACGGTGGTAGTATTCAGAATGTGTTTACAGTTGTAAAAAATGGCGTGCCTGAAAAAGGTATGATTGCCTGGAATGCTATTCTGAAACCGGAGGAAATTCGTGATGTATCATTTTTCATTATGAGTTTGAAAGGCACTAACCCACCAAATGCGAAAGCGCCACAGGGTGCAGTTTGGAAAGAAGAAGTGAAGGTAGAAGGTGTGCAGGCAGATTCAGTGAAGGCGCAAGCCTCTTTATAAACCATGAAGAATACAGATCAACTTTATCAATACGAAGAAGAGTTTAGAAATTCAATAGGAACTGTTGATGAAAAAGGCAAGCGGATTTGGGTGTACCCCAAAAAACCCGCTGGCTTTTTTCACAACAAGCGCGTACTTGTAACCATCATTTTACTCGCACTCTTTTTTAGTGGCCCCTTTATTAAAATTAATGGGCAACCTTTTATGCTCTTCAATATTTTTGAGAGAAAGTTTATTGTATTCGGTCAGGTATTTTGGCCGCAAGATTTTGTCTTGCTGGCATTAACACTTATTACATTTTTTGTATTCGTTATTCTCTTTACTGTTGTCTTTGGCAGGGTGTGGTGTGGTTGGGCTTGTCCGCAGACTTTGTTCATGGAAATGGTGTACAGAAAAATTGAATATTGGATTGAAGGTGACGCCAACCAGCAACGCAAACTTAAAGCAGCACCCTGGACGAAGGAGAAAATAATAAAGAAGGGTGGCAAGCAAATTATTTTTGTTTCCATTGCTATTTTAATTGCCCATACTGCCATGGCTTATCTGATCGGTCTTGATCAGGTAATAGCCATAGTACAACAGCCACCTGCCGAACACATGGCTGGTTTTATAGGATTGGTTGCGTTTACAGGTATATTCTATTTTGTATTTGCATGGTTTCGTGAGCAAGCTTGTATTGTAGTGTGTCCTTACGGAAGGCTTCAAGGTGTGCTATTAGGCAAAGAGTCGATAGTAGTAGCCTACGATTGGCTGAGAGGCGAACAACGTGGTAAAATAAAAAAGAACGAACCAAGGCTTGACAAAGGAGATTGTATAGACTGTAAGTTGTGTGTGCATGTTTGTCCTACTGGAATTGACATACGCAATGGTACACAATTGGAGTGCGTAAACTGCACAGCCTGTATTGATGTTTGTGATGATGTGATGGTGAAGATTGATAAACCCAAAGGTTTGATTCGTTTTGCCTCTTACAATTCTATTGTTAACAGAGTTCAGCAATTGTGGAACCCAAGAGTAATGGGTTATTCGATTGTTTTAACAGCACTGCTGGTTTTGTTAAGTTTCATGGTATTTACAAGATCTCCCATTGAAACCACCTTATTAAAAGTACCGGGCACCTTGTTCCAAAAAACTGATAGGGGAGGTGTTACTAATTTATATAACATTGAGTTTATCAATAAATCATTTGATGATCGTGAGTTAACCATCCGTGTTATTTCTCCGGTAGAAACCAGTCTTCAGCTTATTGGAGAGCCGCTAATAAAACTACCGGCAGAACAATTGGTGAAACGCGTGATTATACTTGAGCTACCTGCAGAAGCTATTAAAGAAGCAAAAACCAGTATTGCGCTGGAGGTAAGTGAAAAAGGTGAGGTAATAGAAGTTGTGAAAACAAAATTTATCGGACCTGTCTCAATTAAAAAGTAGACGTTTTATTCGGTGCGAATTTGAAATTTGAGATTTAAAATTTGAAGTATGAATTGGGGAAAATCGATTGTAGTTGTATTTATTTTCTTTGTGGCTTTCATTGCTACTCTTGTGGTGGTTTGCTTTCGCGAAGATGTAGGTCTGGTATCCAAAAAGTACTATGAAGACGACCTTCATTATCAGGAACAATTTGAAGCTTATGAAAATGCTAATGCCTTGGCAAATAAACCAACGGTAACCATTATCACTAAGTCCCTTACTATTAACTATATCGATTTTGAAAAAATTGAGAAGGGGACACTTACCTTGATGCGTCCATCAAATGCCGATCAGGATCGTAGCTTTACAGTGAAGCAACAGACAGACTCAATTCAGCAATTTGAACTATCGGATTTGAACAGTGGATTGTATAAATTAAGGTTAGAATGGACAGAAGGTACTAAACAGTATCGCATTGACAAGACAATAGTAATATGATCTGGACAGCTTTGCTTTTGGGTATTGGTGGCAGCTTGCATTGTGCAGGTATGTGCAGCCCTCTTGCATTAGCGGTTACTTCATTTAATCGACAACTTCTTTTTAATAGATTTGTATACAACACAGGGAGAATTCTCGTGTATGGTACTTTCGGAGCCTTAGTGGCAACTTTTGGCTCGCTATTTAATTTCCAGGCAATCCAAACGTATGTATCAATTATTTTGGGTGTGTTGTTAATCCTTTTGGGTATAGGCACCCTTTCATCTCTTCGTATACCTTTGCTATCTACACTTATCAATAAGGTAAGTTTGATTGTTAAAAGTAAGTTTGCTAATCAGTTAAAAAAGAAAAATACTGCAAGCCTTTTTATACTAGGCACACTCAACGGTATTTTACCCTGTGGCCTTACTTACCTGGCGCTTTCTTACACGCTCACATTAGATACTCCGGCAGAAGGATTTTTATTTATGCTACTATTTGGTCTGGGTACTTTTCCGGTAATGATTGGAATGCCTTATGTACTTAAATTTATTGGTGGTTACATAAAAATCAATTACAGTAAACTGACTACTGTGATGATGATTGGTTTGGGTGTATTATTGATAGGTCGTACAATGCACGCGCATCACCACGCAGGTTTGCAAGAGCCTTTGTCTGTTTCTACACCTGCTGTTTGCGATTAATCATTTTCTAGCCACACTCCAACGAACAACTTGTTCTAGTTTACCGGTGTGTTTTAAAATGATCTTTCCGCTAATAATATCAATTAAGCCCTCATCCTTAAAATCTGACAGCACACGAATAACAGACTCTGTAGCCGTACCCACCATTTTAGCCAAATCCTCTCTCGCAATGCTTAGGGTATCTTCTGTTGGTTTTAGCGAATGAAGTTTTAATAAAGATTCAGCAGTACGTTGACGAATGGAGTTGTATGCCAGGTGAAGCAATTGTTCTTCCTTCTCCTGTACTTTGCTGCAAAGTAAAGAGATAAAGCTTTTTGCAATCTCAACATTACTATACATAATCGCCAGAAAATCAGATTTGGGTAGCAGGTGTAGCTCAGTATCCTCCAGGGCTACTGCTGATTCCGTGTAGGACTCATTTTGAAGAATGGCTTCAAAGCCAAAAAAATCACCGGCTTTATGTAAACTAACAATTAACTCTTTGCCGTCAGGGTGTGCTTTAAAAAGTTTTACTTGTCCTGACTTAACAAAATAAAGTGAAGAAGCACTTTCACCTTCATCAAAGATGGTTGCTTTCTTTTTGTAGTTCTTTAGTTTTTGGTCTTTAGCCAGGTCTTCAATCTTCAGTATTTTCTTTACGTCCTTGATAAAAGTCTGTAAACCAGCTTCCGTGTTGTCGTAGGATTGCAGGAGTAGATCGCGTTTACGCAATCTAGCTTCAACGGCATTTAATAAATCAGTATCGTCAAAAGGTTTTGTTAAATAATCGTCAGCGCCAAGTGTCATGCCCTTACGCATATCTGTTTTTTCAGCTTTGGCTGTCAGAAAAATAAAAGGTATGGTGGCAGTGTCAGAATTTTTATTGAGAATATGTAATACACCAAAACCGTCAAGTTCTGGCATCATAATATCACAGATGATCAGATCAGGCCTTTCCTGCAGTGCTTTTTCTACACCGGCTTTACCGTTTGGTGCAATGCTCACCTGATATCCTGCAAGGGTAAGAATTTCAGCGGTATTCTCACGAACATCCTGATTGTCTTCAATAAGCAAAATCTTTTTCATCTTATGTTATAGGTATCTCAATCGTAAATATACTTCCTTTTCCTTCTTCGCTGGTAAAAGAAATGGTTCCTTTTAAAAGATCTACATAGCGTTTTACAATATGCAGTCCAAGTCCTGTACCCTGTATGTTGGTGACATTGCTGGCTCTGAAGAAACGATCAAATAAATACTTTAACTCAGTATCAGGAATACCGATACCTTCATCCATTACCATTAGTATGAGTTTTTCATTTCCACAAGTGCACTTCAATGTAATTTTTTTGCCTTTGTCTGAGTATTTGCTTGCATTAGAAAGAAGATTGAAAAGAATATTCCGAAGCATACGTGGGTCAGTATCCACCTTATAATCCTTCAACATGTCAATTACAAGACTCTGTTCATCTTTTAAGCTAGGCCTTACTTCGTCCAGCACCTCATAAAGAAAGTCCTTAAGGGTGAAAGTTTCCCTAAGCACTTCGAGTTTTCCTTCTTCCAGCTTCCCAAGTGAAAGGAAGTCATTAAGTATGCCTGTTAAATGATTTACCGATGATTTAATACGGTTTATATGTTTATCTTGTTTATCGAATTCATTTCGCTCTTTGTATTGCTGAATCAATGAAGTTGAACTTAGTATAGTACTTAGTGGTGTTCTGAATTCGTGAGAAGCAATAGAAACGAATTTTGATTTAAGATCATTGAGTTCTCGTTCTCTTTCAAGTGATTTCCTAACTTCCTCCTCAGCTTTTTTTCTTTCCTGAACCTCATTTTCTAACTTATGCACCAACTCATTTAGGGCCTCAGTTCTGGCTTCTACTTTTCTTTCCAGCTCTGTCGCATATACAATCAGCTGTTCTTCACTTTGCTTGAGAGCATTTTCTGCTTTCTTGCGTTGGGTAATGTCAATGACGAAGGCCATAACTAAAAACTGGCCGTTAGATTCCGTATAGCTTAAACTAACCTCTACTGGAAATTCAGACCCGTCTTTTCGTAAGGCCATTAAATCTCGACCCATGCCCATGCTGCGTGGTGAGGGAGCATTATGAAAGTCTTCACGAAATTGTTTGTGTTTTACTCTCAGCCGATCGGGTAGTAAACAATCAAGGCTTTTACCAATAAGCTCTCCTGTATTGTAATTAAATATTCGCTCAGAGGAGGGATTAGCTTCAACAATTGTCCCTGTTTTGTTGACAATAACAATGCCTTCTGTCGATCCTTCAAAAATTTCTTGAAACTGTATGGGGGTTTCCCTATTCATACCTGAAAGATAACATCTAACTGCGAATGACAAAAGTCATAATTTCAATTGAGAAAAGTCCACGAAAAATGGCCTCCAAGGCCTGTAAGTTAGCATTGTGAAAGATACTAGCAAAGCAATTTTGTGCATGATCGATTTATCGATCAATACTGAAAAAGTCCTGAAGTGGGCAGCAGAAGATGCGTTGGATCACAAAGCAAATTTGCTTATACTGTATCCGTATAGACTTAAGTTTCAGCGATATGGAGAGGAAAGGCCAATGGTAAAAAAGCAGCTGGAAGCCGAGGCCATTGAACATTTCGAAAAATTGAAGTTGTCAATAAATATTTTAAAAAAAGTACCCCACACCTTTATGGCAGAAGTGGGCTTTGAAACGGACAGATTGGAAGTACACATGCAAAATGCCGATATATGTTTAATAGTGTTAAGTAAGGATGTCGCCATTGCCGGAGTAAACGACAATGACTGGAATACTTTTATTAAACGCGTTACGATACCAATAGTATTGGTTCCTTGAACTTGTTTGCCTTTTAAAAGATTTACTTATCTTTATTCTCTTCAAACCCAATAGCATTAGCTTATGAAAAAAATTCTTGTACCTACCGATTTCTCTAAGATAGCGCAGACAGCCGTTTCTGTAGCGGCCGACATTGCTAAGAGATCAGGAGCAACATTAACCCTTCTGCACGTTATTGAAGAAGCATCTTCTGGAGGTGGCTCTTTTAGCGTTGCTGGCCAGGTAAACCTTGAAGGTGATATGGAGGACCGTCTGTTTATGCTTAAGATGATAGAGCGAGCTAAAAAACTGATGGAAAAAATGGCCAACGATCCAAAATTGGAAGGCATTAAAGTAAAGCGCGAACTCAGAATTGGTTCTCCGTTTCATGGCATGACCACCATAATTACAGAACACAAAGTAGATCTTGTGGTGATGGGGACTTCGGGGCAAACAGCACTGGAGGAAATGGTAATCGGTTCAAACACTGAGAAAGTGGTAAGACATGCCGCTTGTCCTGTTTTAACTGTACATGGCAGACCAGGTACTAAAAACTTTAAGGATATTGTATACGCAACTTCCATGAATAAAGATGAAGAAGTTTTTTCTCGTTTTGTTAAGAAAGCACAAGAGATGTATGATTCAACAGTTCACTTAGTGCGTATTAACACACCTTCGAACTTCCAACGCGATGTAGTAGTACGCAAGGCTATGGAAGACTTCGCTATAAAACTTCAATTGCAAAAATTCACTATCAACATCTTTAATGACCTTAGTGAAGAAGAGGGTATCGTATACTTTGCCGATAGCATTGATGCAGATATGATTGCAATGGCTACACATGGCCGTACTGGATTTGCTCACGTATTGGCAGGCAGTATTGCCGAAGATGTGGTGAGTCACAGCAAGCGCCCTGTGCTTACTTTTGTAACCAAACGCAAAAAGAAATAAGCTTAAACTTTAGTTATAACAATTAAAAGCCCTGGTAAAACAGGGCTTTTCTTTTAATGAAAAACTATTACGCGATATTAGGTGTGTCTCCCAGTGCACATGCTGCAGATATTAAACGTGCTTACCGCAAGTTGGCGCTGCAATATCACCCTGATAAAAATCCCCACCCTGAAGCAGAGCGCTTTTTTAAAGAAGTAAATGAAGCCTACGAAACACTGGGAGACCCTCAGTTGCGTTATGCGTATGATCAACGGTTGATTAACCCCGTATACCAAAGTCCGCAGCCACCGCCCCAGCAAACCCACCGCGACCCCAAATACAGACCGCGTGCACCCAGGCAGCATGCCAATCGCAAGGATGATACTTACGAATTGATGAAAGAGTATTTGCCCAGAATTGTTTTAATAACAAAAACACTCATGGTAATTAGTGCCCTTCTTTTTATCGATTATGTTTTACCCCGACAACAGGTAACAGAGCAGTTTGAAAGCCGTCAGTTAAGAACAACCAGCAGAAGATACGGTGGCAATACCCACGCCATCATTTACACACAACAAGGCAGTTCATTTAGGCTAGAGGCCGATGATATCGATATCATTGCCGGTATGGATACCATAGTATTAGGTAAATCGTGGTTGATGCGTGAGATTACCGAAGTGAGAAGTAAACAACAACATGTAAAAATTTTCTCTTCTATTTATCGTGGTTTTGTTTTTGCCCCTTTAGCCTTAATTATCTTTACACTTGCGGCCTTTTATTACAGGCATAACGTTAGCAAAGGTTTTAATATGGGAATAACAGCCGCTTTAATTTTTATCTTTAATCTTGTGTATTATTTAGTGACAAAGTTATGAGTGCTAAAAAAAATGATTGGAAGAAGAGAGATGGTATAGTTTACTCCACCAGTAACGAGTTTGACTATAACTATAAACAAGAGGAAGAACAAACGACTTTACCGCCACAGCAACAGAATCTGCGGGTGCAGTTGGATAAAAGCATGCGTGCAGGCAAGCAAGTATCGATGGTAGTCGGGTTTGTAGGAACGAATACTGATTTGGAAGCACTTGGCAAATTATTAAAATCGAAGTGTGGTGTAGGTGGCTCTGTAAAAGATGGTGAGATATTAATTCAGGGCGATCATAGAGATAAACTCATACAGATTTTATTGAAAGAAGGATATAAGGCGAAAAGGGGGAATTGACTTTCGTATACTTTTGATTTCGGCTTTAAGCTACACGCCAAATGCTACACGATTTGCTTTATTTGGTCTACTAGTGTCAAGCTTTGAGCCTTTAGCTTTGAGCAAGGTTTCACGTTTCACGCTGTAAGCTACAGGCTGGTCACTGCATCGTCTCCGTAGGGACGAAGCAGATCACCGCATTCATTCTAGCTACTAGATTCTATTTACTATCTTCTACCTCCTTAATTCTTAATTCTAATCCCTCAACGCAGACAAGGCCAGTTTCAGATTTTCAATTTTTTGCTGTTGGGTTATAAACAATGGTCTTTCCACACGTTCATTACAATCAGTAGCAATGCAGCGTTCGCAGGTTTCACCCACCATCCGAATAGGGATTTGTGGATCATTCCAGAATTTTACTTTTTTCTTCAATTGATCATTAATAAGCAAGCCAATGGAAACGCTATTGTGTTTCCGCGAACCAAACACCATCGGCTTTGCAAAACTTATAATCAGATATTCTTTGTTAGATCCAAAGTATTTAGAGCGTTGTACACGACAAAGAGATTGTGTGTACGTGCCTGTTTTTACTTCTTTAGCAAGCTCTTGTAAAATACTAATGCTCACCCAGCGTCTACAGTAATGTTCATTTAGCATGTTGGGGTGCGGACTTTGCAATCCCGACAAGTGAATTTCTTTTGTCAACTCATACTCTTCAGTACCATGTTGCGTACTAAAGCGTAAAAAGAACAATTCATGTATCCCAAAATAACGCGGTAATAAGGTGGTAAGTCGATGAAGTAAAATTTCCGGAGAAACAATGTAGCGGTTCATCAATTCCTGAAAATGCTGAATGTTTAAAGATCTTTCTGATAAAATCTCTTTAAGCCAATTGATCACATTACTGCGATTCAAAAACAAAGCGCATGAAAAATAAGAGCCTTTAAAATTATTGATTACTTCATTGAATGAATCAAAGGCAACCCACGAAGTAGTATGCGAACGACTACTGATATTCATAAACATAAAACCAGCCTCGCGACCAAAAATAAACGCTTTCTGTGTTTTGCTTAAATCTTTATTCAATAATAAACGAGGTTGTTTGCCAGGAATGAGCACGGAGCGCAATTCTTTTAACTCAGGTTGTTGCGACAAACCATCCTCTACAATTACATAGTTATACTCTTTTTCTAATATACCAGCCAATGCTTCAGCAGCAATTGGTTTAGAGTGGTCTAATTTGTGTTTACTAATAAACGAATCAACCATTTGTTCAATCTCCTCAAAATAGTTGTCATGCATTTCCTGATAAGAACGTAGTGCTGAGAAATATAAATCTTCAACACGCATACCATAGTTTCTGCTAATTTCAATAACAGTATTAATAAAGGCATTGAGTTTTACAGGTGCGCTTGAGAGTAACTCAAAGAGTTGCGAGCGATCAATACCGAATACATCTAGAGGCAATTCTTTTAAAAGCTTGCTTTGTAACAATTCACTTACCGGCCCAAGTTTTTTGCTCATTTGCAAAGACACCATCCAGTCATAGCTAACATCTAAGGCATTGGCTATGCTTGCGATCTTCTCCGCTTTCGGGTATTTCTTCCCTTTTTCTATTTCGTTCAGGTAAGAAACTGATACACCAGAAGCAGTGGCCAGCGATTGTAAAGAGAGGTTTTTTTCGAGCCTGAGTTGCTTCAATTTTAGTCCAAAAAGGAGCTTCAGATTGGTCTCATCAAGTACATGTTTTGGCCTCATAAAACTGATGTATTTAGGTAGTTGAACAGCCATAATCGAGATTTCATCTTTTAAAATACCCTTCGCTAAACAGCGAAAGAAAATATTTTTCAAACGGTTGAAATCACTAAAAATGCTGTAACTGATTTAAAACGCATTCGCTAAAGTATTAAAAATAGCGAAAATATTCAAACAGCGAAAATTCGCTTGAAATATGTTTTTCGATGACCTAAGTTTGATCCACTCAAATCAAAAGCTATGGTCACCACGGAAGCACAAAAAACAAAGACAGGTTTGCAAATTACGGGCACTGTCCTTCCCCAAGAAGAACGCGTATTAACACAAGGTGCGATCGATTTTATTTTGAAACTGCATAACGAATTTGCACAGCGCAGATTTTTATTGTTGGAAGCTAGACGAAAACGGCAGAAGCAATTAGACCAAGGTAAACTTCCTGACTTTCTTCCGGAAACTGCCTACATACGTGGAGGCGATTGGCAAGTCGGAGCCATTCCAGCTGCCTTGCAAGATCGCAGAGTCGAAATAACTGGTCCGGTAGATCGCAAAATGATTATTAATGCACTTAACTCTGGTGCAAAAGTTTTCATGGCCGATTTTGAAGATTCTACATCTCCAACATGGAGTAATATTATTGAAGGTCAATACAATTTGATGGATGCCGTGCGTAATACAATCACCTTCGAATCACCAGAAGGTAAGACCTATGAAGTAAACGACAAACCAGCAGTAATCAACGTACGACCAAGAGGGTGGCATTTAGAAGAAAAAAATATTCTTGTTAACGGTCAACCTGTTTCGGCTTCGTTGGTAGACTTCGGATTGTTTATCTATCACAACGGTACACTACTGGCCAAGCAGGGTAGAGGGCCTTTTTTCTATTTACCAAAATTAGAAAGTCATCTTGAAGCACGTTTGTGGGACGATGTATTTCTTTTTGCGGAGAGAAGCATAGGGCTTAACAGAGGTACTATAAAAGCAACCGTACTTATCGAAACAATACTCGCTGTTTTTGAAATGGAAGAAATCATTTATGAGTTGCGGGAACATATGGCAGGTTTAAATGCAGGAAGATGGGATTACATTTTCAGCATTATTAAAAAACTTAAAAACCATAAAGCTTTTGTAACGCCTGACAGAACAAGCATTACCATGGATGTTCCCTTTATGGAAGCCTACGCGCAACTGCTTGTAAAAACCTGTCATAAGCGCAACGTACATGCTATGGGAGGCATGTCAGCTTTTATTCCAAGCAAGGATGAAACCATCAACAAAATAGCCTTTGAAAAAGTAAGACAAGATAAAGTGCGTGAAGTACTTCACGGTTTCGATGGCACCTGGGTGGCGCACCCACGCCTGGTAGAAATTGCTAAAACTGAATTTGACAAAGTGTTAGAAAACACACCTCATCAAAAGAACATTATGCGTCATGATGTCAATGTCATTGCCCGCGATTTACTACAAGTGAGTAGTGCCGGAAATGTAATTACAGAGCAGGGTGTGCGCACCAACATCAATGTGGCCTTACTCTACCTCGAGTCATGGTTGCGCGGTGTAGGAGCCGCTGCCATCCACAACCTAATGGAAGATGCTGCAACAGCAGAAATTTCCAGAGCGCAATTATGGCAATGGCTTAATAATGATAATGTAAAACTCGATGATGGTCGTGCGTTTAACCTCGACCTCTACCTAAAGCTTTATGATGAAGAGTTGAATGCACTGCTTGCTCAATTCCGTAAAGAAGGAAGAGACCTCACTTATCTCAATCGTGCTGAAGAACTTTTGGATAAACTTGTACTCAGCGATGACTTCGAAGACTTCTTAACCACACTCGCATATCGATACTTATAATTCAAAATTTGAAATTTGAAATTTTGAATGAATCACTCATAATACCAACTATTTAAATCTATAGTATAAAATGAAAACTTCAGAAAAGATAAACCAAATTGTTACCGACTGGACTACCAATCCACGCTGGAAAAACATTGAAAGACCTTACACAGCTGAACAAGTGCTTAAGCTTTCAGGCTCTGTAAAAATAGACTATAGCCTGGCACGTTTAGGTGCACAACGCCTGTGGGATTTGCTGCATACAGAAAAATACGTTGGTGCGTTAGGTGCACTCACAGGTAATCAAGCCGTGCAACAAGTACAGGCAGGCTTAAAAGCCATTTACCTCAGTGGCTGGCAGGTAGCAGCCGATGCAAACTTATCAGGTAATATGTATCCCGATCAAAGTTTATATCCTGCTGATAGTGTGCCTGCCGTTGTCAAGCGTATTAACAATGCTTTATTGAGAGCGGATCAGATTCAGACAGTACAAGGAGAAAGCGATGTACATTGGTTGGCACCCATTGTAGCAGATGCGGAAGCAGGTTTTGGTGGTAACTTAAATGCTTTTGAATTGATGAAAATGATGATTGAAGCAGGCGCTGCAGGCGTACACTTTGAAGATCAATTGTCGTCAGCAAAAAAATGTGGACACCTGGGAGGAAAAGTGTTGGTGCCCACACGCGAGGCCATCGACAAATTAGTTGCCGCACGTTTGGCAGCTGATGTAATGGGCGTACCAACCTTATTAGTGGCGCGTACTGATGCCGATGCAGCTAACCTAATCACCAGCGACATTGACGATAGAGATAAGCCTTTTGTATACGGATCAAGAACAATGGAAGGTTTTTATCAGGTAAAAAATGGCATTGAACAAGCCATCAGCCGTGGTATTGCTTACGCACCATTTGCCGATTTAATTTGGTGCGAAACTTCACATCCTGATCTAGGAGAAGCCAAAGAATTCGCAGATGCCATCCATAAACTATATCCAGGCAAACTACTGGCTTATAACTGTTCACCATCATTCAACTGGGCATCTAAATTAAGCAAGCAAGCAATGCTCACCTTCCGCGATAAGCTGGCAGCGATGGGATATAAATTTCAATTCATTACACTTGCAGGTTTTCATGCACTCAATACCTCTATGTTCGAGTTGGCAGAATTATACCGCGATCAGGGCATGGCAGGTTACTCACAATTGCAGGAACGCGAATTTGCATTGCAGTCACGCGGCTTCAAAGCGGTAAAGCATCAGGCTTTTGTAGGCACAGGTTATTTTGATGCTGTGCAGGAGACGATCACCGCAGGAGAAAGTTCCACCGTGGCCTTGAAAGGATCAACCGAGGAGGCACAGTTTTAATTTTTACAAATTGACAAATCCGGAATCAGATTCCGGATTTGTCAGGTTTTATAATTCTTAATGTCTTGCAATTGCTTCCAGTTATAATGGAGGTTCCCTCCGGAGCACCAGCCTTTCCGGTATACACTACATTGCTGGTTTTTAGGACTGAATTCAGTTTTTGCCAATACCGTAAGTCTTTATCAAATTCCTGATTAAAAGTTGAGGTCGACTTCACTTCTACAGGAGCAGCCTTTCCGAAAAACTGAGTATTCTGTTGCCTGCCCTGATTTTAACCCCGTTTAATCAGCCAACTGATTGATTTTCTGCATCAAAACTTCCAGATTTCACAAAAAGCGCTACCTTTGCACCCCCTAATCCAGTATTAAGTGGAAGGGACACTCTGATAGGTTTCAGAGGGTATTTTAAACCAATTTGTAGCAAAAACGCCCATTTGCTGCATGTAATCCAGGGCAAAGTCCATTATGGCAAAAGTACAAGGTGGTTCAAGACCAAGAAAAACGGCAGATGAGCAGGAAACTCCTGTTAAAAAAGCAAAAGGACCTAAATCAGCTGATGATATCGCTGGTCAGGATCTAATCCAGGCTGCTAAAGAATTTAAGCGTCAGGAAGAAGAAATCACTTCTGAAGCAATTCCTGCCTCACAATTGAGAAAAGAACTTTATGCTAAGCAAGTAGCTGGCGAGTTCGATTGGGATGCCTACGAGACTAAAGGTTTCGGTGAAGGTTATTCTAAAGAAAAGCGTGCAGAGATGACAAACCTTTACGGTGATACTGTAACTACTGTTAATAGCGGTGAGTTAGTAGAAGGTATCGTAGTAGGCATCAACGATCGCGATGTTATTTTGAATATCGGTTTCAAGTCTGATGGTCTTGTGCCATTGGCTGAATTTAAAGATAGCGCAAGCTTAAAAATTGGTGATGTTGTTGACCTCTTCATTGAAGAGCGCGAAGACAAAATGGGCCAGTTAGTATTAAGCCGCAGAAAAGCTAAGTTGATGAAGGGTTGGGACAATGTTCAAAAAGCATTGGATGGCGACAGCATCATCGAAGGTTTCGTAAAACGCAGAACAAAAGGTGGTTTGATTGTCGATGTATTCGGTATCGAAGCCTTCTTGCCAGGTTCACAAATCGATGTGAAGCCTATCCGCGATTTCGATATCTATGTAAACAAGACCATGGAAGTGAAAGTTGTGAAAATCAACTACACAAACGACAACGTGGTTGTATCGCACAAAGTATTGATCGAAAAAGATCTGGAGCAACAAAAGGTAGCCATCCTAAGCAACCTGGAGAAAGGCCAGGTGTTGGAAGGTACCATCAAGAACATGACCAACTTCGGTGTGTTCATCGACTTAGGTGGTGTAGATGGTTTACTCCACATCACAGATATTTCATGGGGTCGCATCAACCATCCGGAAGAGATGTTGAAGTTAGACCAGGTAGTGAAAGTAGTAGTGTTAGATTTCGATGGCGACAAGAAACGCATCAGCCTTGGCATGAAGCAACTTACAGCTCATCCTTGGGATTCATTAACTACTACGCTTGAAGTAGGTTCTAAAGTAAAAGGTAAGATTGTAAACGTAGCCGACTACGGTGCATTCCTTGAATTACAACCAGGTGTTGAAGGCTTGATCCACGTAAGTGAAATGAGCTGGTCACAACACCTGCGCAATCCTCAGGACTTCATGAAAGTGGGTGACGAGGTTGAAGCAGTTGTATTGACTTTAGATCGCGAAGAGCGCAAGATGTCACTAGGCATTAAGCAATTAACTGAAGATCCTTGGACACGTCAGGATGTATTAAGCAAGTATGCAGTTGGCACTAAGCACAAAGGCATCGTGCGCAACCTTACTAACTTCGGTTTATTCATCGAATTAGAAGAAGGTATCGATGGTTTAGTACACGTATCTGATCTTAGCTGGACTAAGAAAATTAAGCACCCATCAGAGTTTGTGAAGGTAGGTGAGACTATGGAAGTACAAGTATTGGAATTGGATGCAACCAACCGCAGACTGGCATTAAGCCACAAGCATTTGGAAGAAAATCCTTGGGATACTTTCGAAACCATATTCACAGTAGGTTCAGTACACAAGTGTACAGTTACCAGCAAGAACGACAAAGGCTTAGTGCTTGAGTTGCCTTATGGTATCGAAGGTTTCTGCTCAGCTAAAAACAATGCTAAAGAAGATGGTTCTAAAGCAGAAGTAGGTGAAGCAATCGACTTCAAAGTAACAGAGTTCTCTAAAGACGACCGTAGAATTGTGCTTTCATTAAAAGCATTATGGTCAACTGAAGAAGAAAAAGCAGCACCAGCTGCAGCAGCGGCTAAGAAAGGCGCGAAAGCTCCTGGTAAAGAACAGCCTTCTGTGAAGTCAATCAATCAGTCAAACGAAAAGTCAACCCTTGGCGATATCGAAGCACTAAGTGCTTTGAAGAACAAGATGACTGGCGACAACAAGTAATTGTTGTACATAAATGATAAGAAGGTGGTTCCTGTAAAGGTTCCACCTTTCTTTTTCAAATGGCATTTGTTGCGACAGCGATAATTGCTATTTTTGAAGCACAATTTGAAATTTCAAATCTGAAATTTTGAATTCATCCGGTTCCGTGGCCGAGTGGCTAGGCTGAGCTCTGCAAAAGCTCCTACAGCGGTTCGAATCCGCTCGGAACCTCAAAATGTCAACCTGAAAGGGTTGACATTTTTTTTAACAACTAAACCCGAGGTTTTCTTACTGGGTATTTACTGTTTCCTTTTCCCACATAATTTCCTATTTTAGTTTCCCTTTAACAGTTTTTATCAGATCATGACGGAAAATTCCGATCTACACCATACCATCAGCAAACTGCAACTCCACTATTGGTTTAGCGATAAAAAGCATGCTATGGATGCGCTTGTTCACAACAAATGCGAGCGCGAGTTACTTGAGCTCACCAAAGCCATTGCCAAGGTGTGTGCGGTTGTAGTTAATATGGAAGTAGAGTATAACAACAAGGGCGGCCTTAAAACCTGGCTCACACTCAGTGCTAAAACCCCCAAGAAAACCCCCGCATCAAAAGTAGCCGTAGTTAATATGCTAATGGCCTCCTGCATAGCTACAGCCAACCAGACCTCTATTGGCGAAGTACTACAGCAAATCATCAACAGCCTTACAAACGATAAAGAACTGAATAAAGCAGAGCGTGAACAACGCAAACAAATGCTTAATCATTTAAAATCAGAATGCGCCAACTACATTGAAAAACTCGATCAGCACCCAGTTATAAAAAAGCGTAGATCCAATTTTTACGACTTACTTCGCAAATACCAAAAAGTACAGAGTATATCCATTGCACTTACTGACGACACAAAGAAAACCGTTACTGAGGAGCAAGTATTGTTACGCGACAATTTCAAAAACTTCCTGCTCAGTTCAGCCACTGTGGCACCACAAGTAATTGAACAAGCGCAAATCGATATCATTTCGCCTGTGTTGGTAAAAGGCCGCCACAAGTGGAAAGGAGATTACAACGGAGTGCCTATTTCTTTTGTCATGAAGTCCGATGATTTTATGGAAATGGTACAATCCGGTAAAGTAGAATTCAAAAGCGGATCAACGATAGCCTGTACCTTAGAAATCGAAAAGAAAATAAGCAGCACCGGTGCCGAAAGAATTACAGGTTACAACATCATACACGTTAGCTCTTACTCCGAGAACGGCAAGACCATCGTCACTACCGAAGAGAAACAAAAACAAAAGCAACAGACAGTAAGCAAGCGCCAGTTAGATTTATTTGGGTAGATCAACATCAATGCTATTTTAGTATTATAAAAATTTTGGGCATGCCCCTGATGCACACATACCACACACGTGCCATCAGGGTCGGGCTGTTCAGGGCTACGCTTCGCTTCGGTGCTGCGCACTTTGCCTGCGGCTCATCCTTACCATCCCTCATGCAGGGCGCGTTATAATTTCTAACTTTAATATTATCTTTCATCTATGCCCATACTCATCTTTTAACAGATGAGATGGGCATTTTTATTTTACTGTTTTGTATTGAACCAACGCTGATATTTTATAAACAAAAACAAACATAATATTCAACATGGCAGCATTATTCAAAAACAGATACAGAATAGAAACCACACGGTTACAATCATGGAATTATGCAAACGATGGAATGTATTTCGTAACCACATGCACCAAAAACCGGAAAAATTATTTTGGCGAAATTGGACCATCTGTAGAGATATCATGCATGGCATCTCTACAGATGGTCCAATCCGAAATCGGTTTGGTTGCCCACAATGAATGGTACAAAACCCCTGAATTACGACCCGATATGAATTTGCAATTGGGTGAATTTGTGGTTATGCCAAATCATATACATGGTATAATAATCATTGGTAAAAATGAATATAATGGTGGTTGTAGAGACGCAATGCATTGCGTCTCTACAACCACCAACGCGATGCATCGCGCATCCACCGAATCCAAAAACAAATTCGGCCCCCAATCCAAAAACCTGGCATCGATCCTACGCGGATACAAATCTGCCGTTGCCACCTACGCCCGAAAAAACAATATTGAATTCGATTGGCAACCACTTTTTCACGATCACATCATTCGTTCTGAGGAGGCCTATTATAGAATTTCTAACTACATCAAAAACAATCCTTCTAAATGGGCGGAAGACAGATTTTATACGGCAAGAAGAAGACCGTAAGTCAAGCCTACCATAAACTGTCTAGAATAGAGTAGATTTTTAAAACTTCAATTTGAATAGCCTACTGCAACAAACAAACCAAATCTCACATCAATAGTTTTTACGCACCTTACATCAACCCATCAAAACTATAACGCGCATTTTCCCAAAAGCTATCTAGTGCTATAATTCTTGGCTTGAAAAAGGAGATTAGTTCCGGCCATTGTTTTTTATTAAAAATAGAGACCTCAGGCAATTCGCAGTAAATCCGACTAACGATTTTACTTTCATTTACTGTAAGGTTCAAGCGCCACTGCCATTCTTCCCCCAGTGTTTTGTGCAATAGACTTTTAAGTTCCAGAAACTGCTCGAAATACAATTCCTGAAGCTCAGTATCATTATGCTCAAGCGAAATAGCAATAATGGCCAACTTAGCACCAGCATCCATACGGAAAAACACATCGCGAATACCAGTATGGTAGTTGATCCAGTTTACTTTTAATCCTTCAGCAGAAGGAACAGGACTCATATACTTCCCAAAGGCTGTCCAGAATTCTTTCCGAATCATCGATGCCTCTTCGCGATTATACATGCTGCAAAATACTCCTATAGAATCGATTTGAAAAATGACTGCGAAACAAGATCCTTTTATTTAATTGAGACTTGTCAATTTAAAACAACTGCAATTAAATTCTCTTTCTTACAAATTTGGTTCAAGTTGGTATCACTGAATTTTAATTATCTTGATTATATAAATTATGAACAATACTGGTATCCGCCTACCTTCGTTAATAACTAAGCTAATTTCCCAGTGCAATTCAAATATTTAACCATACAGCAAACACCGACCAATCAAATTGAGAATTTGCTAAAAGCCAATGTTATTGGCACTCCCGGCTTAAGTATGTTGTATCAACACATGGGTGTTGATCTGAAACTGTACAACATTGCCAAACCTCATTTTATTACCGTTAAACGAAATGAAAAAGTCATAGGTACCTGTTGTTTTTGTGAAAGAGATTTTCAAGGCTCTGCAGGATTCTATGTCCGTTACTTTGCTTTTGTGAATGAATTCAGAATAAAAGGAATCCCTTATCCCAAAAACAAGGAAAAGACTTCTATCATTCGCAGTGAAATTAAGGCATTGCTTAATGGTAGTGATTTTAATGTTAACGCACAATCTAATTTCTTCCACTATGCCTACGTTGATCCGCGCAATCCGCGTTCAGCCAATGTATGCGAAGAATTTGGGTTTGTACCAATTAGAAAGTATACAACGAGAGTATTCAGCCGTATTTTTCCTAAGCGACATCTCGATCTAGAGATTAAAGAAATCAACTCATCTTCTGATAAAATTAAGAAGCTTCTAGAAAATTTCTACAAAGACTATAACCATTTCAGTTGCGAAAACCTGGACAAAACTTACTATTATGTAGAAAATGGAGCAGGCAAAGTTATCGCAGGTGTCCAGGTGAATGCCGATGCATGGCGTGTGTTAAGCTTGCCGGGTAAGTATGGTAAAGTGCTGCTTAAGGCTTTTGGCGTCACACTTTTTCTATCTCGACTATTATCTAAGCATTTCAATTTTCTTGCCGTGGAGGGTATTTATTTCACTGCCGGGCATGAGCATGTCTTTGAAAAACTTTTAGAAAAACTACTATACCAATACAAATTGCATACCGCCATTATGGTGGTAGACAATAATTCCCAACTTTACGAATTTACCAATAAAATTGATTTAGGCTGGCTCGCAAAGCTTTCACCCGAAGTACACGGAGATGTAATTGTACGTTACCAAACGTTATCCGACAATTTTATTGCCACTGATAAAGCTAAGCCCTGCTACATTTCTGTACATGACGTTTCGTGATCTAGTTCACCAAAACAGGTATTTATCTGAGTTTTTTGAGAAATTTAGAAGGAAACGAGCTTTATAGGCTTATATTTAGGCAGGTATAATATTAGAAATATATGTATCCATTTTTTATAATCTTTTTTGTTGGCGTACATATAACTACTATTTCGGTTCAAACATCCAACTGCTCCAAAAACCAACCTTAAACCATTCCTCATTCTGAGTGACTTTATAAACGCTTTTAGTTACTGCTAGGCACCTTTTTGGATTATTATGAACCATGATGCTATTGCTTACAAGTAAAATAGCGCCTATTTGCATAATATAACTTACTCAGAAACTGGTGGACGATAAATTCAATTTTTAGGCCTAATTTTTTATTTGATACAGGTCAATAACCCATCTTGGTCAATAGCCTTAATTAATTCTTTGAATTATATTTTCTACAGGACATTTATCTTATCTTGTCTTAAGTAATTTGTGAGGAAGAGATTATAATTTTAGTCTTATTTTTTTAACTTATAAACTCATCATAGAAAATGGATATGCAAGCATGCAAAAAATGTTTTCTTATATCTTTTTTGTTTTCCTTAACTACAACACTTTTAGTAGCGCAGGTAAGTGAAAAAGAAAGAGTAGATAGCCTATACTTAAGGGCCAAGGCACTCAAGTCTAAGAATGGAGACAGTATTAAAAACTTTGCTAACGATATACTTAGAATAAGTGTTCAGGATAATTATGAATTAGGTAGTGTTAAAGCCAAGCTGTTAGCATCGATTTACTTTATCAATAACCTGAAACTAGATACTGCAAGGATTCTCTTAGAGGATTGTGGATTATTTTTCAAAAAGAATCAAAATCTGTTAATGACAGAAGAAGGTGGGCTTTACTATATTTTAAGTGGAGAACGTGCTTTTAGATTAAGAAATTATGCTGAGGCTGAAAGCCATGCAAATAGTGCGCTCGCTATCTTTACTGAGATTAAAAGCGATATTAATATTGGAATTGCATTAACACAGCTAGGTTCTATAAGTTATCTGCAAGATAAGTACGCGGAGGCCTTAGATTTTTACTTGAAAGCTTTAAAGGTGAAAATGAAAGTAGGTGACGATATTAAATACTATAGATATGAGTTAATAAGAATCGCTGAGACATACCAAACAATGGGAGAGTACGATAAGGCTTTAGAATATATAAGAATTGATATCAAAAATTCATCTTCTGATAGGAACCGACTTGAAGATTTGAAACTAATTGGCGAAATTTTTCATCAACAAGCATCCTTTGACAGTGCTATGCATTACTTCCAGTTGGCAAAAAAATTGGCAAACGATTTAAATGAGGTAATGTATTTAAATTTAATAAACTATGATATTGCTTTACTTCTCTCAAAGAATGGTCAGTTTCGAGAGTCAAATGATATGCTTTTCCCTTTTTTAAAAATTAAGTTTCCTAAGCACTCAACTATGGAAACTAATGTAAAAGCACATATAGCCAGAAACTACCTGTATTTAAAAAATTATGATAAAGCGATATACTATGGCAGAATGGCATATAAAACAGCCAACACCATCGGTTTGCAAACAGAAATCATCAAGACTTCGGAAATATTATTTCAAGCATTTAAGGCCTTGGCAAGGTATGATTCTGCACTACATTATAATATGATTAATTTCTCAAATAGAGATTCAGTTTATAGTATTGAGAATCAACGTAAGCTTAGTTCCTTATATGCTGAAATAGAAACATTAGGAAAACAAAAGGAAATTGAAGCACTTGAAAAGCAAAATCTTATAGATCAAGTACAAAATAGAAATTTGATCCTTGCCATCGTACTAGGATCGATTTCATTTATATCGGTTTTAATTAGTGTGGTTTTATTTTATAGAAATAAGCAAAAGAAACAAATACTTGACAACCTCATACTTCAACAAGAAATTGATTTAAAAAATAAAGATTTACACGAACAGACCTTAAAGATGATCTATATGAATAATAGTTTCGTGGAAATAGAACAGAGTCTTAAACAACTTCATTTACAATCATCGGACTCAGCAAAAGACATTAGACAACTACTCAGTAACTTGCAACTTAATAGAACACTTGAAAAAGAATGGGACAATTTTAACCGTTATTTTGGAACGGTTCATGGACATTTTTTTGATAAGATAAATACTGATTTTCCTGATTTGTCAACTTCAGAAAGACGTCTGGCATCTCTTATAAGAATGAATCTTACAAATAAAGAGATAGCATCTATATTAAATATTGAATCATCTAGTGTTAAAATCGCCAAGTACAGATTGAAAAAGAAACTAAGTTTGAATGAAGAAGAAGATATTCATTCATTTTTTCAAAATTTGAACTGATAGGTATTATATTTTAAGATATATAATCACAATCAGTACATAATAGCCTTGCGCTTAATTCTTGATGAAATTGTGAGTTAATAGTTATTTATTAGTTGAACTATTTGCTGTACATATTGAGCTAACCAAAATCATCTATACCTTTTACAAGTTCTACTTTTATATCGTTCTAGGTTCAATAAACTCAATACCTATGAGAACGATAAATGCCTTTATTTTAATATCGATTTTGGGTGCAAAGGTCGCCTTAGGTCAAGTAAGTTCAGCCACATTGCAAGCTGTATTCCTTTATCAATCAATCAAATATTTAGAGTGGCCGTCTGATGAGTTAACCAATTTTGAAATATTGGTTGTGGGCGATGGTGAAATTTATCAAGAACTCCAGAAGATTGCTAAATCACGAAAGATTGGAAACCGTGCTATAGTAGTTAAGCAAGTTAAAAGTCTTACTAATGTACCCTCATGTCATATTGTAATTTTTACGGGTAATGCGCAAGCTGAATCCCTCATTAATACAGTCAATGCAAAACCGATTTTGCTGGTTACCAATACAGAAGGCCTTTTAGAAAAAGGAAGTGATCTCAATTTTATTAAGAAAGGTGATAAACTCTCATATCAGCTTAATGCCTCTGCGCTTCAGGAAAAGAAAATTAAAGTTGCCAGCTCTTTCTCAGCCATGGCAGAGAAAATCATTTAGGAATAGTATAAAATCAAAAAAAAGATGCCTTATGAAAATAGTTAAACTTTGCTGCTTTTGCACGCTACTCATGGTATGTGCGAACAGCACATTTGCACAAGAATCTACTACTGAAGAAGTTGAAGATCTATTTGAACTCTCCTTAGAAGATCTGCTTAATTTGGAGATAACCACAGCGACTAAAACAGCGGGTAAATCCGATGTCGCGCCAGCTATTACAGAAGTAATAACTGCTGAACAACTCGTTCAACGGGGTTATCAAAATCTCGGTCAATTATTAAATGATATAGCCAACAATCATCAAGACAGAAGTAATTGGGGTATCGGTGAGCCGGTTCATCAAAACGTAGGTTTTGGTTTTCGCTTTGATTCGGGTCAGAATATATTAATGCTATTTAATGGACAACGTTTAAATGCATTTTTGCCAGGAAATCGTTTTGGAGGAGAGGAGTATTTATTAGATAACATTGAAAGAATTGAAATAATCCGTGGGCCTGGTTCCGCGCTTTATGGAACTGGTGCTTTTACAGCAGTGATAAATATTATTTCAAAAAAAATTAGTACAGGTAATGCTGAAGGTATTGCAAGAGCAGGCGTTTCAGTTACACCAACAGCTGGGGGCATAACCTATAACGGTTCTTTGTTGACACCAATAGCAAAGAAAGGTAGTTTAAATGCAGCCTTTCGTTATTCAAACGAAGATGGCCAGGAACTTCAAGTTAATAATTCGCTTTTTGGTAATCAAAAGTTAAAAGATGGCATCAATTATACTTATGATGGTGAGGCAATCATGTCTTGGAATAACCTTAATGTACAAGGTAAATTTACCAAGCAGAGTCGGAATACTTTTACAGGATTTAATGCAGTTAACCCAACAAATATGGATGAACTGGAGTTATATATGCATGCATATTCATTAGGTATTGACTATTCCAAAAAAATGAACAAGTCTACCTTTAAACTTTCTGGTGGCTGGCATAATGATAACTGGACTGAGGTAGCGCTAATTCCCATTTTCGCTCCACAGACTACTCCGGAAGAACCACCTCAATTGGATGTAGTAGACCTATACAGAAATGGTGAAAACATACAGACATCTTTTTTTATAGACGGGCAAGGTGCAGATACCCGTTCATTAGATGCCGAAGCACAATGGACATACAATTATATTAATAGCAACAACATTGTATTTGGAGTTTACCTCGCTGATGATAAGGTGATTGATGCTGTCAGACCTAGTGAACTTAACCTTGTTCCACTTCAGTTCTATCCCTTTCGTGAAATCAGAGATCCACAAAACAATTGGTTATTCGATTTGAATGCATCTCGACAAACCTTAGCCTTTTATATGCAAGCAGATTACCACCTAACAAAGCAACTTTATATTAATGTAGGAGCGAGATTCGACAACTTCTCAGGCACAGGAGTATTAGCAAGTCAAAAATATTCAGAGTTTAACCCAAAAATTGCCCTTGTTTTTGATAATGAAATAGCTGGAACGCTAAAAGCTTTAGCGGGAACAGCTACAAGAATTCCAAATGGGTTTGAAACACTTTCTTCAGTATCAATTTTAGGAGATCCTAATAATACACCAGAGCGGATTCAAACATATCAACTACAATGGATTAAAAATTGGAAGTCGAACTTTAGAACTGAAGCTGGTTTTTTTCACTCAAGCATTACTAATAGATTAGAAACCAATGCCAATATTTCTGATGAACTAAGAGCTAATGGATTCATAGGGCAGTTTATAAATGTGGGCAATGGCGTTATCCAATCAAATAACGGTTTTGATGCCAAAGTTGTGACTAGATTCTCTAAAACAATATTGCAGGTAAATATGACTCAGTACTTTAATAGCGACAATGGTTTTGCTGAGACAATCATGTATATGCCCTTTACTATGTTAAATATTGACTACACAATTCCAGTAAAATGGATGAGTTTCAATCTGGGGGGGAATTATAGAGGTGGGTTTGAACAACCAGAAAGTGATTTACGGGCGGGCGTAAAAGATTACTTCGTTGCCCGCCTCAATTTAGTAGCTACACCATCAACAATTCCTTTTCAGTTTAATTTGATGTTTAGAAATCTATTTAATACAACCTACTATTACCCATCATCATCAATTGATTTCGTTAATCACTTTCCTGCTAGAGGTCTGGATGTGAGTATTGGACTAACATATAAACCAAAACTTTAAAGAGGAATTCTTAAATCAATTACTACGCAATATGAAAAGGAGTGTATTATTTTTTATTGGCATAATGTTCATTTATGGTTACAGTTTTTCACAAGGTTCAACCTTATCAATTGTTTCGGAGAATGATCCGTTTGTGCTTTTTCTGAATAATATTAATGTTAGCCCAATGCCAAACACCGTGGCTGTGGTGGATGGAATGAAAATAGGTCGGAATCATGTGCGGTTAGCCTTTTCAAGAAAGGGTGTTCCTGAATTGAATACACAAATAGAGCTGGCTAACGATGATAAAGTTCATCAGTTAGCGTATAAAGTAATTAAAGACGCTAAAGGAAAATATATACTTCAGTTCGTTGGTGATAATAACATGAGCATTGTTGGGCAGGATACTGATGATGCACAATTGGAGAATATTTCAGGAAGTAGGAATACCACCACAAAAGAATCTTCTTCGAATAACAACAAATTGTCTACCAAAGAAACCGCATCGGGTACTGCTCAGACATCAGAGATCAAGGTAACAGTTAATCAAAACGCTGTTAGTATGAATATGAACATACCTGAAATGGATAGTAGTAATAGTACTGGCAAAACTGAAAAAAGTAATAGCAATAGAGTACCTGCAGTTAGTGATGGCTTAATGTGTTCAGGCCCCACAGTGGATGCACAAACATTGCTAAAGTTTAAATACAAACTTTCTAGCGTCAATATGGAAATGTATAAAGCTAAGGACATCAAGGAGTTTATGAATAAGCAGTGCATGTTATCTGCTCAGGTGGCTGATCTGGTAAAAATTGTACAGATGAATGATTATCAGTATGAAGTAGCTCAGCTGGGTTATTTGCGAACTTACGATCAGGCCAATTATGGTTTAATAGTAGAGGCACTAATGGCTGAATTTAATAAAGAGAAGTTGCTAAACTTTATATCCACTAACCAAGCTTCACAAAGTTACGTACCCGTTAAGGAAGATAAAAAATCAACAGTTGAACCTAAGCAGTCTACTTACTCTACTACTACAAATGATTTTAGCTATTCATGTATTCCAATGGAAGTCAATGACTTTGATGAAGCCCTTGAGGCAGTAGACGAGCCTATAGATGAAGATAATAAACTAGAGGTGGCAAAATCAGTTTTTGATCAGGAATGTCTATCAACAAATCAAGTCTATAAAGTTGTAGATTTATTTATTGATGAAGATCGGAAACTTGATTTTGCAAAGTTTGCCTTTTCAAGAACCTCTGATAAGGATAAATATTTTAGAATTAATAAGGCTTTCATTGATGAAAATCGAATTACTGAGTTAAGCAGATATGTTAAAAATAACAGATAAGGGTATGCAGCAAATAGTAGAACAGAAGAACTCGATCGAACCAGTCAGCCGGGCTGGTAAGGATTTTTTGCGTTTTAATTTTGATGGACTACTCACTCAGAAAAAAGCAATTGAATTATGCACAGAGTGGAAAAAATACTCCCTTCAAGAGCCAGAAAAGAGTTTTGTCATTGTTTTTAATGCATCTAAGATGGAAAACTATGAGCCGCAGGCAAGAATAGCTTTCCAGAAATGCATGAAGGAAATGAGTAAGCAAATAGATAAAATATGGGTTGTTACGGACTCTAAACTTGTTTTGGGTGGAGCTTCAATTATGAGTCTTATTGTAGGCTTGCCAATACGAGCTGTACGCAGCGAAGAGCAGATAATAGTTTAACGGTAAAATTTTATTATGGAGTACGCAACTTTTGATGAATCAGATTTTCCTATTGTAAGGGTTACCTTTAACATTAAAAATCCCACTTTAGATCAGTTTAAGCAATTTATTGATGGTCAGAAAAAATTACTTTCTTATCTGAAACCATTTGTTTTAATAATGGATGCCAGAAATGTGGGTTTTCTCTCTTCTGAAATAAGAATTGAGCAAGGTACTTTCTTTAAAAATGATCGTGAGAGATTAAATAAGTATTGTATAGGTGCTGTACTTTGGGTTAGCTCACCAATTGTAAGTATGATGATAAAGGGTATGATGCTTATTGAGAAACCGCCTAACGAAACTTTCATAACTTCTAATATTGATGAAGTAAATAGAAAGGTAGAAGAGTTACGATTTCAAATCATGAAGAGTGCTTAGTATTTTCTTGAGTATTTTCGAACTTTGCAAACACTATTTTAAATTTTATATAGTTAAGTTGATTTATTCAATTAAGGAATTTAACAGAATTATTTTAATAGGGAAGATTGACGTTGAATTATTTAAAAGAGATAAAGCCCTTTTGACTAAAAAATGAATTGTATATGAACAATCCTAATGTCTGGTTATTTATACATAAATAAAGTTCTGACTTTTTTTTGGGGATTTGTATTTCTATTCTGCGTAGAAACTAAAGCTCAATCGTCTGATAATTATAAGTTTTGGTTTTTTGAAGATGTTTCAAAAAGTTACGATTTGAGTACTATTCAAAATGATTCTGTCGTATTTACTCTATTGGATGATTCCAAACTTGTTTACAACATTACAAATTCTGCCATCTGGATTAAGTTTAAGTTTTTCAGTCAAGAACAAAACACAAATTTTTATTTTTTGGAATTATCAACCCCTACTATTCATTACGTTGACTTTTATCATCCCAAAGATACACTTGGGTACGCTGTGCTTACTACTGGATTTCTAAGAAATTATTATTCAAGAGGATTTTTATCAGATCATTTTACCTTTCCTGTAACTTCCGACTCTAATTGGTATTATCTAAGATTAGAGAGTGGACACTTCCTAAATACTGACTTACGCATTGCCTCTCTATCTGATCTTTCGACAAATACAAATAAGCGTCATTTAATATATGGGCTATATGGAGGAATACTCTTGGTAATAGTTTTAATTGTTGTGGCTGTTATTGTTCAGGGCAGGCAATACCACTTCTTGTTTTATGTCTGCTTCATATTTTTTGGAAGTACCATCACCTTATTGGAGTCTGGAATCTATTTTCAAAACATTTGGCCTAACGCCCCAATCTTTAATTATATCTTTCCCCTATATACATTTGGAGTCTCGTTTTCTATACTTGCCTTTCTTCGCTATGCATTTAACGCAAACCAGCTCGCGACATCGTTATATCATTTTAATTTTTGGGTTTTAACGATTATCCCAATATTCCCGGTTATCTATTTTCTATATACAGACCATTACAGCTTGGCATTATTGGTTGTTCAAGTATCATCAGTGCTTATTTCATTTCTTGTATTGCTAATGACCTTTATCTGTTTTGTTAAAAGCAAAGTATTTAAACCATATTATCGATTAATAATCATTGGTCAATTTTTAATGGTGAGTGGTATTGGTATTTACCTAGCAGCGCAAAATCAATGGATAGAACTTGGATTTATCCGAGATTTCATCATTATGCTTGGTGGAATAGCTGAGGCTGTTTGCTTTACTATGGCCATTTTTACTTATCAAAATTCAATAATAAAAAAGTATCAGGGTTTATTGCGAAAGCAAAATAGTGAACTACAGACTTCGGTTGATCTTCGAACAAAAGAACTTGAGTACAAAAATAGGGATCTTGTTTTAGCCATGCAGGAAAAAGATAGCCTGCTTAACATAGTAGTGCACGATTTAAAAAGTCCACTTAATCAGACTAAAGCACTTGGTAAATTATTATTGCATCATACTACTGATCAAAATACAATGATTGAAATGTTGAAACGTATTGAGCAAGCATCAGATCACGGAATACGACTAATAGACGAACTAAGCACTATCTCAAACCTGGAGCAGAACAACGATACTTTGAAGCTTGAGAAAATAGATTTATCAAATTTAATGGTTCCGCTGTTGAATAACATGGAATTAATAGCTATGCAAAAGAGTATAAAAATTGATACTGAAATAAAGAACAATATTCACATGCAGACTTATCCCAACTATTTAACACGCATTATCGAAAATTTACTTTCCAATGCAATAAAATTCTCGCCAGTTGGCTCCAATATTAGCTTTTTGATAAATGATAGTTGTATAAATATTCGGGATTATGGTCCAGGATTTTCAAATGAAGATTTAAATAAGGCTTTCGGTAAATTTCAGCGCTTATCGGCCAGGCCTACTGCAGGTGAATCGTCAACTGGCCTAGGATTGTATATAGTAAAATTATTGGCTGATAAACTTAATCTTAAAATTCAATTAAGAAGTGAACCAGGACAAGGAGCAACTTTTACGCTTTGGTTTTAAGCTGATATGCTCGACTAACCTTTTTCGCCAAAAAATAATATGTAAGATCCGTTAAACACGCATGCTTTGTTGTGTGGTCTCATAAAATTACGGTTTAATTATTTTTCTAAGAAATACTTGCTTATTGTGTATAACCCTTTGTAGATAAGCTCCAGAAGACCAAAGTGTAGCATCAATCTTTATTCATGTTCCTTTATACTCAACCTTTAAATCTAATGGTTTGCCATTAAGCTGATTAACACTCAGTTTGCATTAATTTGCTATTTTTTTGGTAGTTCAAGTAGGGGATCTTCATAATATTCAGATCCTTAATCATGGTATAAAATTCGAAGAAATCTGCTATTAGTATTTTACATTAAATAATGTTAAAGAAATGTTAATGCTAAGTTGTCTAACTACAAACAGTTTAGATTTACGTATTCAATTAAAATAAGCCATGAAAAAATTCATTTTACTAATAGTGCTTTTTTGCAACTGTGAAAATGTAGTTGCACAAGCAAGTAAAAAGTTATTAGGCCTTTGTAACCGAGACTCGTTACTTCTATCGCCTTGGAAAGAATGGTTTGAACCAAATTACACTAATTATAAACCTGAAGCTGATTTTATAGCCAAGCTAAGGAAGAACTTAAGTAAGGATTACTCCTTTGAGGTTTACTTTGGAACTTGGTGTGGCGATTCAAAACGAGAACTGCCCAGATTCTACAAAATAATAAATGAAAGTAATTTTCCAGAGAATAAAATAAAATTGGTTGCTGTTGATTCTGGAGAAAACTACAAACAATCACCTGGTGGTGAAACAATCGGGAAGGGAATATATCGAGTAGCTACTTTTATTGTTCTAAAAAATGGTTTTGAGGTTGGCAGAGTAACTGAACATCCTGTATATACTTTAGAAGAAGATATATTTAAAATTATAAGTGGCGGTGACTATGAATCTAACTTTAGAACATATAAACATGTTGATCAATGGCTTGAGAGAGGTTTAATGTCGAATCCTAATGTTTCTTTAAAAGGATTGGCTAAACAATTGAAGCCTTTGCTTATCACACCGAGTGAATTGAGTTCTTGTGCTAAGGTCTTGACTACCCAGGGAAAATTGAAAGAAGCTATCTTTATCTGTAGAATCAATACATATATTTTTTATGATAATCCTGAAACGTACTCAATGTTAGCACGCACTTTGTCAAAAGATGGACAGCACAAAGAGGCATTAGAGAATATTGAATATGCTATTAAAATAAATACCGATAATGAAGAGTTGCAGTACCTCTTAACTAGCTTTTACAATATTAAACTAGCTTCAAATTAGATGATGCTCGAGCAATAGCTTGACTTTAACCAACACTAATAATTACTGTAAGGGTATATAACTTTATTTACCCACTTTAATCCAAATCATGCAATCCAATATTTTATCTGGTATAGAATCTCTATTATAACTTATTTTATTAAGTGTAAGTAACTCGGTTTTGGTAGCAAAGAATATTTTTTCTGCTGAAATTTTTTTGATGGAGACAGCGTATGGTTTAAGTAGTGTATTGAAATCGTCAGCAAGTTTGGTTTTCATTAGAAAAGTAGAGATAGCTTCATAATCTTCTATTTTTTTGCTAGTATCATATTGCTCCTGGTAGGATTTCGTTACAGATATTGCAAGATCACCATAGTATATCAATCTGCCTAAATAGATACTTTTTAATGAATCTAAACTGTATTTCTGGTCAATAGAAGGTAATATAAGTTTTAATTCTTTTAACCTTTCAGCATAGCTGGAATAGCCAGCGAAAAAACTAAGATTCATAGAATAACTCCTGTCTTCTTTTGATTTACTTATCAAGCAGTTAAAATCTGAAGTATCATTATTAATTAACAGGAAATACTTTTCAGTTTTTAACAGATAATTTGAATTTACAAGTTGAGTTGTCAATTCTTGACTTTGAACTAAGGTGTCTTGCTTGACCGGAGGCATTTCTGAAGAGCTGTTGTTACTTTTATTACAGCCCACTAAATTCAAAAGTAGTATTAACAATAGATAAGTAGAACACCATTTTTTATCGATAAAAGAATTCTTAATTATTCCTGAAACCAGTAAATCGAATATATTACAGTTGATATCTACCATTTTTTGCAGTAAACTGATTTATAAAAGGTGAGTATATTATTGATTCTAGCTTAAAATTGACTCTGATTATTTTTTTAGAATAGAGAATGCTGTTTCGGGCAGAGCAATTCCGTTTTGCTTAAGTATGTAAGCAATTTGACCACGGTGGTAAACTGAGTGAGATAATATGTGAAAGTATGCGTCAGTCAGATTTGTTTGGATTGGATTTTCCTCATTGTTAATATAGGTAAAACTCCAATTGTAATTTTTGCCATAGCTTTCTGAAGCTAGTAACCCCAGTGTTATATAATAGTTATCTTCATTTCGTAAAGCAAAATCAATTTTGCTAAGGGATCTCCAAGGCATAACATCACCGTCATAAACATTGGTTATTCTATTTAGCCAAAGCTCATGAATGTTAATGATGTGAGCAAAAATGTCGAGACATTTAGCGGGTAACTGGTCATACTTTTCAAATAAGATAATGAAATCTTCATTTGCATCATTATTCTGTTTAAATAACGAAGAGAACATTTTTCTAACTTCGCTCAAATCATTGTCTTCCAGATTGAATGGCTCTGCGTAAGTTGGATTTAGTGTTAATGTTTCCATGTTGTGTTTGTTTAGATGACCATATAAAGTAAACTTTTTTGGAAATAATAATGTGTTTTGAAAAGATCAAATGATATGCATGTCGAGGCAATTATTTAAGCTAAAAAGAATATATTTTGAGCTTTTTACTGTATTTAGCTTGAGATAACTTTATTAGTTTTCATACATTATTTGAGCTTATGAAAAAATTAATAGTACAGATTATAGTTTTGTTTTTTGCCAGTTTTTGGCTTTCCTGTTCCAAAAATTCAGATCCAGAGCCTGCAACAGAAGAGAAGAGAATTTTGATGTTTCTGGCTCCTGACAATGTATATTATTCAGAATATATTGTGGCTTACGAAGCGCTTAAAGCTTTAGGTTATACAATTGAACTTGTTTCAGCAACTGATGAGGATGTTACTCCATACATGCTACCATCAGGTACCACCATTGAAGAAACTGCCAATACCTTACCTGGAAACAACAAATTCAATGAATTCAAAATGCAATTCAAGGATTTATTTGGTATTGACTGGCAGCATAGTCATAATACTGTTCCAATTAAAATATCAGGTATAAAATCAATTCATTCAATTGAGGATATGAGTGAATATCTGGGTATAGTCATTGCTGGAGGAACTGGAATTCTGAATCTCAGAGCTGATGGAGTTTATGATGTACAGGCCGGTATTTCTGCAAATGATATTCAATTGACTGTACAAAAATTGAATACACTTGCAAGCCAGGCCTTAAAATCGGGAAAACCTATTCTTGCTCAATGTCATGGTGCAAGTTTACCAGTATTTTGGAAGATCGAAGGATCCGAGACACCATTCATGTCTGGTCAAATAGCTACTGGTTATCCTGAGGCCTCAACAGAATCTACGTATCAAAACTTAGGTGTGGAATTAAGGGATGAAGATAAAGTTGTGGTATCAAGCCCAAATGCGGCACTTGCTGACTTAGGTGAAGGGGATTTTAAAATTGTTACCTCTAGAGATTGGTATCCCCAAACAGTAGCCCACGCTACTAAGGTTTTTGTTAATATTCTGGAATCTTTTCCGGACGTTGAACATCGGCAAGAACAAAAAAAGGTATTGATTATGCATGGAGGCCCTCTTAATGAGTCAAATTGTAGCCCATCTAACCGAGCTAATGATATTCCATGTCTCTATGAAGGTGGAGTTAATCTTCCTGCTGATTTTACTCATGTTAAGGCGTTATTGCAATCAGATAATAGCGATGGATATCAATTTTTGGTAAGTGATGTGAATATTACTAATCCCACACTTCCATATACCGAAACAGATCAAACTTCTATAGAAAATTATTTAGCAACTTTTGATGTAGTTGTTTTTTTTAAACATTGGTCTACCGGAGTAAATACTGCGTTACAAAACGCATTGGTATCGTATGTAGATAATGGTGGTGGCGTTTTGGCGCTGCACCATGCTTTATATAATGATGTGGATGATGCTAATGCCTCGCTAAATAAAAATATACTTACAACACAACTTTTTGGAGCCACATCTGAAGAAAATACGTGGTCTGCAGTACGTGAAAATTATCAGATGTATTCTACAAATTTCGGCCACTTTATTTCAACGTACCACATACCAACCAGCGCAATTAATGAAGCTCCATTACACTGGACTCACTATCCTTTGATAAGTACAACAAACAGAAGCTTATCAGTATATCCAACAATTAATATTTTTGACGAGATATATAATAATAAGGTGTTTGTTGCTTCTGTTTCTTTTGGTGATGAAATAAATCAAATCACACCACTATTCTCTAATAATTTAACTGGTGGCCAAGCACACACTGAAGGTTATGTTCGGTTGTTTAACAAAAACAATGATAACAAGATTGGAAGAATTGCGTGCTTTCAAGCCGGTGAGAGTCGCTCAAGTTTTAACTTGGGTAGTACTTATGCGCAAGTTATTCGAAATTCATTGATCTGGTTAACTTTTAAATAGTGTAAAAATGAAAAGAGATATAATTTCATTAAAAAATGTTAAAGGCGTACAATATGTGACTATTTATTACGACACTATTCTTTCTGCTACTGTTGATGAATGGGTAGGTGATTTTGAGACTAAGGAAAATTTTATTTCTGGTCTTTATATTGTGTTAACGAACATACAAAAGAATAAATCAAAAAAGTGGCTAGCTGATTTGACAAAGATTGAAGGAGATTTCAGCTTTATGAAGGATCATATCCTGCAGTTTATTATTCCACAAGCAAAAAGTGCAGGATTGCTCTACGAGGCTTTGGTACTTCCCTATAATATATTTTCAATACTATCCGTACAAACTGCAATGGAGGAAGTGGATGGAATTGAAATTCATTTATTTTCTTCTGTTCAAGAGGCTGGCATTTGGCTGAATGCCAAGATTTAATTTCAGATAGTGCCTGGAATTGCTACTTTTCGGTAATCTGTTAGATTGTGGTCTTATTAATTGAAGTTGTATAGGTATAATTGCACGTCAATCTCTTCTGGTAAAAGTAATTTTTTCTTTAACCTATATTTTGCCATTTTAACACTAGCCGAGTCTATATTTAACAGAGAGGCAATTTCTCTGTTTTTTAGTTCCATTTTAATTAATAGAATCAGTCGTTTCTCTGAAGTAGACAGATTAGGAAATCGAGTAGATACTTTTTTAATGAATTGGTTATACACTTGATCAAAATAAATTATAAAGTTATCCCATTCTGCATCTAAAGTTTTACTTTTTTGAATTGTTTCAAGCATCAAGTCAATATCCTTAGATTTATTCTTCTCAATTTGCATTTGCAAACGCTTTAAACCGCTTTCAACCTCAAGTAGTCCATTGTTCATGTAAATTATTTTAAGAATTTGTTGATGTAAATCTCTTTTCTTTTTTTCTAGCTGACAGCTGAGCTCCCTCGATTTTATTTTTTCATTTTTTTCTCTATTACGGAGCATAAGAATAATGCAAATCGAGATAAGACTAATTGTGAGGGTTAGAAATCCAACAATAATAAAGATGCCTGTAGTTTTCTTTTTTCGAACAATACTATCTTTTTGCAAAATTTCTAGTTCTTTTTCCTTGTCTAAGGTTTCGAGCTCAGCGTATAATAAACCAAGCTTTCGCTGATTGTCAAGGCTGTATAAGGAATCTCTTAAAAGGTGGTGAATATTTAAATAGAATATTGCTGAATCGTATTTCTTCTTTGCTTTATAAGCTTGGCCAAGTACATGGGTAAGTTCGATTGTGGATTCTTTGTTTCTAGAATGCTTATAGAAAATTTTATACAGCTTTGATGCAATCAAAATTGAACTATCGATCTCTCCAAGTTGCAAGTGGTTTTTAGCGAGAAGTATCTTGGAGTTGCGTAACACATTAACTGTTGGATCAGCAATTATAACATTTTGTATGAGTTTACTGGATTTTTCATATTCTCCTTTCTTATAATAAAGGTTAGCTATATTGTAAAGCGTAATATTTTTTCTTTCAATTATATTGTGGTCGGTAGAGATTTCCAAGCACTTTTCATAAAAATAAATGGCACTATCATATTGTTTTAAGGATGAGTAAATAACACCCAGATTGTTTAAGTTTCCTAATTGTTTTAATGTATGGTTATACTTAAAGGCAAGAGTCAATGCTTTTTTTGAATATTGTATTGCTTTTTGGTATTGCCCGATTTTGGTATAAATGGCAGCTATATTACTAAAGTCTGAAATACAGTCCTCTGGAGAGAAATTATTATCACTTTTAAGTCGGAAGGCATTGGAATAATATGCAAGACCTTGCACATAATTTCCTTGATTGGACTCGATAACACCTAATAGCGTAAGAGAAGCTGCTATATTGTTTATATCATTATTAAGTTTGAATATACGTAATGCATTATCCGCGTAGCGTAAAGCTAGTTTAAATTCATATTGCTTGATACCAACATATCCAAGATGTAGAAAAACCATACCATGGTCTATTGTATTTTGGTGTTTTGGAACTCTGGTGAAATGTTGTAGTGATTCAAATAAAAGAAATTTTGCAGTATCGTACTTATGCTTTTCAAGGAAATAGAAAGAAGCTAGTGTCTTTGCTTTTGCAATACCCAGATCGTACTTTAAATTTTTACATTGGGTTAATGCATCGGTTGCTAACAGGTATACGCTATCAATATTTTTTACCTTAATTGAATGACCTAGCTCAATGAGCTTGTCAATTTTATGGGTAGAAGAATTTTGTGGAATATCTGCTACAAATACCGTAAGCATGATAAGAACTAACTGAATAAGCTTGATCATGGGCAAATTGTTTTTCGGGTTAGTTGACAATTACCATTTTATACTTTTTGTAAAATCGAATTAACGTTTTTAACATATTCAAAAGGGGTCTATTTGCATCTTCAGAAGCCCATATTTGATTCTTTTACAATTATTAGCGGTTACTTTATTTTATATAGGTTTTATTCTGCTACTGATGAATATTGCTCTGCAGCAAGTAATCCTACTATCTTAAAGTGATGATAAGGTAGATTTTCAACATAATGATAAATCCATTGATTTTATGAGGACAGCGATTTTTGATGATTTGAATAGTGACAATTTTAATTTACAAATCAACGATAAGAGGAGACTTAAGTCATTGATTAATATTCTTAATGGTCATGAGGAATTTATTGTTGATCCATGGGGGAAGATCGTCAGTAGTAATTTGGAGGCTGTTACCATTACAGGTTATGAAGAGTGGGAAGTGATTGGGAAGTCCATCGAAATTATTTACCCCAAAGAAGATATCAAACAGCTTAAGGTTGAAGAAGATTTACACAATGCATCTAAAAGTAAAGAATACATAACTACAGACTTTAAAATTAAAAAACATGGCGATATTTTTTTAGCTAAAACGATATTCAATTCATTGTATAATAGTGACGGAGAGTTAAACGGTTATAGGATTGCACTTTCTGATGCTACACACAATGCTATTTATAAACTTCGTACCCGGATTATAAATGATGAGTATGCTAACCTTTTCAATAATCCTTATGTTGGTGTTTTTAAAACCGATTGTACTGATTTCAATTTTCTGAAATTAAATGAAAAGGCATTAGAAATACTGGGGCTTGTTGAGGTGCGATATAGTTTAAAGGATATTTTTAGGGACATAGCAGTGTTTGATGAGTTTATCAATAAATTGAAAACTAACGGACAAGTAGATAATTTTACTTTTCAGGTAAAGCATAGCTATTTAAACGTTTTTGCTTCAGTTACTTGTGCACTATTTAGTAAGGATGGCTATGTGGAGGGTGTTATTAAGGACGTTTCTGAAAACTGGCGCCAGGTAATTGAACTGCAAAAGTTAAAAGCAGAGTTGGATAATTTCTTATATAGGGCTTCCCATGACATACGGGCACCATTAACCACTATTTTAGGACTTACAAATCTTATAAAATCCGATAAGACAGGATCTATCCAAGAATTACTGGAATATGCTAAGCTTGTTGAAAATAGGGTTTCTCACTTGGATCAAGTTTTAAAGGATTTAAGTGATATTTCTTATAATAATGTTTACGCTATTAAAGTGCATGAGATTCAATTGCATAAACTTATTGAGCGTATTCTTGAACCTCTAAAGGAGGAGTTTCCGCGCATAAAAGTTATCCATGACAATATTGGGAATAACTTGCTTTATAGCGATATGGCAAGATTAAAAGTGGTTTTATCCAATGTATTGTTAAATGGTTTTAAATTCCACAGTCCAAATTCCACTGAACCATTACTGAAGATTACCTATTCAATCAATGATGCAAGCGCCATAATAACTATTGAAGATAATGGCATTGGAATAGACCAAAACTATCTCAATAATGTGTTTGACGTGTTTTTTAGGATTAACGCTGATGGCACTGGTTCTGGATTAGGCTTATTTGTAACTAAAAGCATGGTTGATAGATTAGGTGGGCATATCTCAATAAAGTCCAATTCAGCACTTGGCACCAGGGTTATAATATCTATTCCAAATTGTATTTCGTAGTATGTCAATCTGTCAAAACAGAAAAAATGTTGTATAAATGATGACAAAATTTCCTTTGTAAACCTTTTGCATACGCTTGTAAAGCGTAAGTAGCCGCTTTGTAGTCTCCGATTTCTTTACTTTTGAGCTTCAAAGAGCATCCTTTGAATAAAAAAAGAAACCCTATGGATGCTAAACTAAAATTGACTAAAGGCGGCCAAAAGAGCCTCTCAAACTGCTTTACTTTCGAGCGTTTTTCGTTCTCCAGACACATTAATATCGATTTAACAGCTGCCGAAGTTGGTGTTTTGGTTGTATTTGGAGTTAAGCAAAAGGATGATGATGAAGATCAGATTTCTACCCTTACTCCTGAATCTAGTTTTGTTTTTAGCCATTTGAGCATCCCTAAAATAGCTGGCGGTAATCAAAACCAAAGTTGTCTATTAATAAGAATCAATGTACAGTGCCTTCAAAGAATGCTTTCAACTATTAAATATTCACCTCTGGGAAATCGACAATTTTATGAAGCGCTGAATTCCTTTGCCATGCCTTCATGCAGAGAAACAAATATTCTCTTATCAAGTTTAGATCTTTACTCTAAACTACCAACGCTCGAATCTAGTGAGGTGTTGTTTGAATCTAAATTACTCGAATTGCTTTGGCTACTTAATCTTAAAGCAAAAACTAATTTTGATCGTTTTGTTTCCCCGTTCCTTATACCAAAACGTTCATTCTTAGATGCTGTAATTAATAAATACTACAAAGAGAATCTCTCGGTTGAGCAACTGGCAGGGCTTGCTGGGTTTAGTGTTTCAACTTTTAAGCGAAAATTCGATGAAGCTTATAAGTGTTCACCTAAAAGATGGATCCAAGAGAAAAGACTTAATGAAGCCAAAACTTTACTAGAATTTAGTGATAGGTCTATTTCGGAAATTGGTTATGAGGTGGGATTTGAGAATATATCACATTTTATTCAATCGTTCAAAACCAAATTCGGAATTACTCCAAAAGCACTAAAGGAAAGTTTTCTTCAGAAGAGACAATCACTTGATCAATATAGCATTGCAAGCTAGTGATCAAGAAAAAAGTATTGATGAAGATTTATTTGGCCAAAAGCTAAAAGGATTCTTCATCATATTTCTTTTATTCGGTATATTCTATTCAAACACATTATACAGTCAGGTTATTTTCGGTAAGGTTGACTTAAGCAAAAGTGATCTCACAAATGATGTTATAGAATTAAGAGGAAATTGGAATTTTTATTGGACAGATTTTAAAAATCCACAATTCAATCCCGGAATATCGGATAGTACTATTTTGGTTCCAGGATCGTGGTCTAAGGAAAGTAAGTATCCGGTAATTGGCTACGCAACATATCACCTTAGCATAAAATTAGGAGAAAACACTCCGCCATTAGCAATCAGTTTACCTATAATCAATTCTGCCTATTCGGTATGGATAAATGGTAAGTTATCCCTTCAGGTAGGCACTGTAGCCAAGCAGGTTAGTCAGTATGAATCAAGTCTGGAGAATAGCATTATACATTTACCAGACACTAGCGAAATTAATTTGCTGATTCATGTCGCCAACTATTCATATTTTAGTGGAGGAATAGTTAAAGTTCCAACTATTGGAAATGCGAAGGTACTATTGGAAAGGCTGTATCAAGCAAAGGGGATGGTCAATTTTTTTGCAGGAAGCTTGTTTGCAATTTTTGTTTATCAATTTATATTATTTGTCTTGTACCCAAAGGGTAGACCTTATCTCTGGCTTTCGTTAATCTGTTTGATAATTTCATTACGCAGTATGATAGTTCACGGAGGATCTTTTCTGTTGCCTGATCTTTTTGCAGAGATTCCTACTGAACTATGGAAAAAAATTGAGTTTGGTGGCGTCTACATTTTGGGAGCTCTGGTTGCATTATATGTATATCATTTATACCATAAGGTTGCCAGAAAGCTTCCAGTGCTGATTCTTGTCTGCTCCTCATTCGTGTTACTTTTAGTTGTAGTAGTAACTCCCCAATATACCTATGGAAGGTTACTCGATTTAGCACATGCCATTATTTTAGCCGGAATAATCTATTCTTTTTGCACAATCATTCGCGCAAAAAGAGCGGGAAACCATGAAGCCATTATAATATTTTACGGGCTGTTTGCTGCGACTCCCTTTTTTTTAATTGAGATTTTTTTGAATAACACTATTAGGAAAGTAAACATAACAACAAGCTTTACGCTATTTTATCCTGTTGAGGTTGGTCTGCTTATTTTTCTTGGCTTTCAGGTTTATCTACTTGCCCAACATTATGCTAAGGCGTTTAAAACATTAAGCACTATTAATGTTGAGCTAGAACATAAAGTAAATGAAAGATCAAAAGAGTTGGTGGAAACCAGCTTGGTTAAGGATAAACTATTATCAATCATATCACACGATGTTAAAGCTCCTATTAATTCACTAAAGGGCGTACTGATGCTTTTTAATAAAGGATTATTAGAGGCAAAAGAGTTTAAAGGCTTATCAGAAAATATAGAAGAAGAGTTGGATAAGACTTCTGCTTTAATAGACAGCATACTTCATTGGTCTAAAATACAACTTAAAGGATCAGCAATCAATAATGATTTTTTTAATTTAAAGGATTTGATAGAAAGCAATGTTCAAATGTTTAAATCTGCGTCTGAACAAAAAGGAATTCGTTTTGAGTACTCTCTTACATCCTTAATAATCTGTTGGGATAAGCATATTCTTAATATGGTACTTCGTAATCTATTGGCTAATGCTATTAAATTCTCTCATCATGGTGGGCAAATCAGTATTTATGTTAAAAAGGAAAGTAACAATATCACAATTGGTATTCAAGACTATGGTATAGGTATGGATGCTGATTTTATTAGAATTGTAACACAATCAAATAATGTGATAAGTCAACCGGGTACTAAAGGCGAACCGGGAAATGGAATAGGACTATCACTTTGTAAGGAATATTTGACTAAAGCAGGAGGTAAACTACTGTGCTCAAGTAAACTCAATGAAGGAACAGAATTCTTAATCTGCTTCTCCAGCAGTACTGTAAAAGCTTAACATTATAAAAACTGACCTTTACTGAATAATGCAGCTCTTCTTTTAAACTTATTTTGCAACTGCGGATAGATAATTTTCTAAATGGATACTGTGAACCTTTACTAATGGTATATGAGCTTCCTTAAATATATGCGCATACAATCGGGTTGTATTTTTATATAACAGTTTATAAAGCCCCGTAAAATGTATTGGAAGTTGGTAAATAAAAAGGATTGGGATAAAGTCAGGAAGGACTTCTCCGATCAAAAAAAGTTAGTTGAGGAAGTAACCCAATCAATTTCTCAAATTGAGAAGGGTGATTTGAATATCAGATTATCTGATAAAATGATCGAAACTAAATTAGCTACTTCATTACAATTAATGATTAAGTATCTATTACAAGTTCGAGAGGAGGAAGAAAGTAGAGCTTGGTTTAATAAAGGTCTTTCTTTTTTTTTAGAATTGATAAGAAATAAAGATGAACATTCTTTTACTGTTTTAATGGATAGGTGCCTTGCAGAACTTGTTAAATACGTTGGGGCAAATCAAGGGGCTGTTTTTATATTAAAAGACGAATTGCAAGATCCTTATATTGAAATGATTGCCTGCTATGCTTACGATAGAAAGAAATTTTTGGATAAAAAGCAGTTTTTGGGTGAAGGACTTGCAGGGCAATCAATAATAGAAAAAGACTCAATTTATTTAAAAAGTATACCCACCGATTACGTTCAGATTACTTCTGGCTTGGGTGAGGCTACACCACGCAATGTTTTTATAACACCATTGTTGATTAACGAAACTGTTGTTGGTGTTATAGAGCTTGCTTCTTTTTTTGATTTTAAATCGAAGCACTTGGATTTTATTAAAAAGATTGCTGAGAACTTAGCATCGCTGATTCGGGCTGGTAATGAAAAAGTAAGACTCGAGGAAGTTTTAGCGCTAAGTCAACAACAAACAGAAAATTTACGAGCACAGGAAGAAGAGATGAGGCAGAATTTGGAGGAAATGACAGCTATGCAGGAACAATTAGCAAGAAATGAGACGGAATTGAAGAGAAGGCTTGTTGAATTGGAAGAAGCTCTTCTTAAAGAAAAAGGTAGTGAAATTCAGAAAATTAGGGAAGAGGAGAAAATGCTATTAGAATCAAAACTGGAAGCACAAAAAAAATCATACGAGCTAATTATTAATAGATTAAAAGTAAAACTTCAACAAGTAACAATTAACAACTAACTAAATTGATTATGACACCTAAACAAATTGACATCATTGAAGAAACATGGGATTATGTGATTACAAACACAGAAGAAGCGGGTCAACTTTTTTATGATAGGCTTTTTAAAGAAAGTCCAGAACTACGACCACTTTTTAAAGGCGAAATGAAGGATCAAGAAAGAAAATTGATTTCCTTGATCACCTTTGCTGTAAGTAAGCTTAGAAATATTGATGAAATAATTGACGATGTTCGAGCACTTGGTACAAGACATAAGCATTATGGCGTCAAGGATGATTATTATACAAATGTTGCGAGTGCGTTATTATGGACATTGGAACAAGGATTGGGAAATAAATGGACAGATGAGGTTAAGGAAGCGTGGACAACGCTCTATATGGCATTAGCAGATATTATGACTAAGGCGCCTGTAGGAAGAGCCTAAAGATTACTTGTATGGGACTGACTTGAGAAGTTCAGTCTCATACAATTTGTAAAATCCCCAGCAAGATTAATTCATGTTTCAAATTAGTGATGAATTACTAGATAAACACTTGTTAGATAAAGCAAGGCGCTCGCACAGGATTATGATCTGGTGTGCAATTTTTATTTATCCGGCATTTGGGTTATTAGACTATTTATTAGTAGAAAATTGGAAGATATTTCTACTGGTGAGATTCACTGGTGTTTTACTTTTAATACTACTACTAATTTATGATAGCTATGCCAAACTTAAGCCAGTTACGCTTGCGCATTTTTCTACACAACTAGTTATTAATTCCCTAATGTGGATGTTAAGTCAAATTGACAGCACACAAACATTTTCAATCTACGCTATAAATTCATGCACAGGTTATATAGCAAGTGCATTATTTATTTTTTGGAGGCCTATTAATTCTGTAGTACTGCTCGTACTTAATCTTTCTTGTTTCTCAATACTTATTACTTTATTCTCGCCCTTGTCTTGGGGAGAGGTTTTAGCAAATGGATCTTTCCTGCTCTTTACTATGGGATTGATGTCACAGTTTTATATCTATTATCGAGGTAAAGTAGTCTTGAGCGATTTTAAAGTTCAACAGGAACTTAATAGGTTGAATAGCGAACTGTGGAATAAAAACTACCAAATTGAAAAGCAATCAAGTGAAATATCCAAAAAGAACATCGATTTGGTTCGGCTTAATTCACTTAAAGATAGACTATTCATTATCATATCACATGACCTCCGTGCACCACTTCAGTCGCTCAAAGGAGTACTGGAACTCATCAATAAATCGGCTAGTATTAGTCCTGATGAATTTAAGTTTTTAACAAGAGGTATCAAGGTTAAAGTAGATGTAACCTATAATTTAATGGAAAACCTTCTCTATTGGACCAGAAGTCAGATGACCGGTTTTAGTGTAAAACCGACTACTATACATTTACATGAAATTGTTAATGACTGTATCCTATTGCTAGAATCAGTAGCAGAAAAGAAGAGAATTAAAACTCTAAATGATATTAGTACCGATCATTTAATTCGATCTGATTTAGATATGGTAAGACTGGTTATAAGAAATTTACTAATGAATGCTATAAAGTTTTCTTTTGACGAGGCTAAAGTCATTGTGAAATCTAAATTGGAGAATAATGAGATTATTATTTCCATTATAGATAGTGGAATAGGAATGAGTAAAGATGAGTCTATTAATCTTTTCACCAAAAAGCAAAAAATTAGTAAAAATGGGACTTATAACGAAGAGGGTACTGGGCTTGGTTTAATGCTATGTAAGGAATTTATTGAGATGAATAACGGAAGAATCTGGGTTGTTAGCGAACCAGGTAGAGGAAGTGAATTTAATTTTGCTTTGACAGCTTTTCAGTCATTGGATAACCCTGTTCCATTTAAATCTCTAGTGAAAGAGGATGCCTGATTTAATTAATATTTTAAGTCTCTAATTACGATTATGACAAAGACACTTGTTCCGCCCAAAGACCGTAAAGAGTGGACATTTTTGGTCACCACAAAGCTTGATCATAAGTTTCAAAATTTAGTAATGCAATTGAAAATTATGGAGTTTAAACAGAAAAAAGGAACAGACAAGATTGATATAATGCAATCAATTGATGAACTGTATGAACTATCCACAAAATATGCAGTTTCATTGCAAAATGATTTTCAAGTTATTTTTAAAAAATGGTAAAATGGGTGCAAGAGTACAAGAAAGTAAATTATTAGATATCAGAACAGCAACTGAATTGATTTTAGGAGGAAGGGTATTGGTAATATCCGGAGACGAAAACTTGTTGGAAAGGTTGCCTAAAGGAAATTGGATCGGTGGTACTATACCCTATTTTTATTTGAAGAATGAATGTGGCCGGATGGATAAATCAAAGGTTTTTGTGACTGATTTCACGGAATCCATTAATGACTTTAAAATTTTAACTTTAGATGAAGAAACACTGAGCTCAATTTGTTTAACAGGTTTTGATAATGGATTTAACTTTCTGATTCTGCCCGCACTTCAAAGTATTCACTATAATTTCGCCTTGAATGTTAGGCATTATGAAGATCTTTATAAGAACCCATTAATTGGTTTGGTGGCAGGAACTAGTCTGGAAGAAAATAAAAATTTGTCAAAAACATTTAACGGTTATCTAAAGGAATCATCTACGACTCAGGCCGTAGTTTTACAATGTTCATTACTTCCTTCTAAAGTTGCACGGATAGAGATAGTAAATGTATTTGAACAGTCAGATGACTTTTATATTGAGGTATTCGAAGACACTTTTAAAGTAAAAGACTGCCTCATTAATGGTGATTGGATTAATTTATATCAATTTATAAAGGATAAAGAGGTTGACATAAGCTATCCGCTTATTTGCGACTATTCTGGTGCCAGTGTAAACGTTAGTTTTCAACTTTTAGTAAATGAAACAAAAGAAGTTGTTTTCTATGCTCCACTATTTAAGAACAAAAGATATTATTTTTCTAAGAAACTGGATAGTTACCAGCAGAGTTTTCAAGCAAAAATTGCAGAGGTATTGGAACGAGAGACTTTAATAATTTATAACTGCAATAGTATTTTGAATTATCTATTTGGAGAATTGCATAAAAACGACATTGGATTTTCAGGCGCAACAACTTTTGGTGAAATTGCATATTGTTTGTTAAATCAAACTTTTACATATTTGGCAATAGACGAGTAGCTTTAAGTCTCACGCTATTGATTCGTTAAGAAATGTACATCTCTGGTGCCTATTCATTTTTTAACTGAATCCATAAAAAAGAATTGCTTTTTTGATATGCCTTTCTTAGATAGTTTTTTTCTGGTTGAGAAAAACAGAATAAATCCTGATGTAATAGTAGCTAAACCAAATATTGAAAAAGCACGAAGTAACAGGTTTCCAAAGTTATCTCTGTTTTCATAATCCATGGTATGGAGCATCCAAAGAAAGTCAAATATTCGCCATTTGCTGTTTCTGAAACTTTCAACTGTTCCTAAGTTGGATGCAACATAAACGGTTGTATTACTAACGTGATCAAAAGTTATTGCCCAAGCAGGTAATGGTTTTTTTCTATATTCATGGTGTTCGTTTACTTCATCGAGAAATTGTACTGATTTTATAGGAGCCTTAGTATTAAAGTGTTGCTGAGCTAAAGCTACTCCTTGCTCTTGAGTGAGTGGAGGTAATAGCTCGCCTGTCGTGGCATCTGCCAGCTGAATCATAAGCATATGCCCCATATGCTTATGATGATAAATAACTTGGTAAACAGGTTTATCTAGAATAGAAATTAATTTAAGGCTTTCAAGGGAATCAATGCCGTGGATTTCTTTTATATGGTTTAATACTATCGATGGTGAAACTATTGAGTCATAGTTTTTTAACATCACATGCTTTCGCTGATGATCTCCATGTATTTCATCAATATCACTAAATGCGAAATACATGCCTCCAATTGTCCAAAATAGAAATTGTATTCCAATGATGAACCCAAGGTAGCGATGTGCTTTGCGATTTAGGTGGACAAATTTGTTTTTGGTCATGAGGTGGATTTTTTCAAAAAACTGAATTACTTACTTGTAACTGTTCGAATATTTCAATTAAGATTGAGCATACACTAAACTAAAATTAGGCAAGAATTTGGCTTAAAAAATTGCGTTGAACTTAATTAGTTCTATATGATTATGACAAGTAATTATAGATTAGCTGCCATTTACTTTTTTATACCACCATTGAAAAACAATTAATCCCCAGATACGCGCATGAACATCGCCAGGGTTATTAGAGAATAGCTGTCTCTTTAATTTTTCGACAACAGGATAATGGAAGATTCCCTGCTCCTCAATGTAATTCCTGGAAAGTAGATCATTTTCAATTAATGGACGCATCTCATACCTGAACCATTTCAGTAGTGGAACTTCAAAACCTTTTTTTGGTCGCTTGTATAAAGCAGGAGGTAACATATCTCGATAAGCTTCCTGCAATACACGTTTTCGGATAGAATGGTTTATCTTATAATCATCAGGCAGGCTGAAGATAAAATTCACCACTTCATAATCCAGAAAAGGAACCCTTACTTCCAATGCATTAGCCATACTCATTAAGTCTACTTTTGTAAGCATGTCGTTAGGTAAAACCAAATTAGTGTCGGTAAGCAAAACTTCGCGCATGCTGACATTCTTCGACAATTGTGCTAATAATTTTGTTTTCCGTGCATTGTATTTTTCTTCGGATAATTGCGTTTTTGATTTTTTTGATAATAATGATAGTGCTTCCTGCTCTGATGCAAATCCAGCCCAGCGCCAATAGCGCTCTTGCGGAGCAAGTTTCATGCCCTCGGCAAAGCGATGAAATTGCCTTACTTTATTTGTAAGTACATTGTTTCTTGATTTAGGTAAGATTTTCCATAAGGGAGATAACGCATTTAAAGCATTCTCTTTCAATCCACCATGAATCATACGATAGAAGGCTGCATGTTTATTATAACCAGCTAAAAGCTCATCTGCTCCATCACCTGATAGGGCTACCGTTGCATGTTTCCTTGTTTCTTGACTTAGAATATAAACATTAATAGCTGAAGAATCTGCAAAAGGTTCGTCTATATAATCCAGAATATTATTTACATGTTTATATAAATCACTATTGGTTAAAGAAAAGACTGTATGTTCGGTGTTAAAATGTTTCGCTACTAAACTAGCATAGGCTGTTTCGTCAAAAAATTTTTCATCTTTAAAACCAATAGAAAAAGTGTGAAGATTTTTTTTATGACGGCTGGCAATTCCTGTAATAACGGATGAATCAATGCCCCCACTTAGAAAGGAACCAAGCGGCACATCTGCAACTAATCTGCGTTGCACTGATTTTTCGAGCAGGTCTTTAAATTTTAGTTTCGCCTGATCAAAAGTAATAGTCTTGTCTTCAGTATCGGGTATTGTATAATATGAATTGATGTTAATCTCCCGCTTTTTTAGTGTAAGATAGTGCCCTGGTAAAAGTTTTTTCACTGATTTAAATATGCTATAAGGTGCTGGTATATAATTCAGTTGGAGATAGGTCTCCAACGACTCATAATCAAGTTCCTTATCAATCCCGTACTGTAACACAGCTTTCATTTCTGAGGCGAAAATGAATTTATCCTCATCATGCACATATAAAAGTGGTTTAATACCAAAGCGGTCGCGAGCAATAAAAAAACTTTGTTCTTGTTTATCGTAAACACAAAACGCAAAAAAACCATTTAGTTTACTTAAGCAGTTTTCCTTTTCATGTATGTAGAGGTGCAAAAGTACTTCTGTATCGGATTGAGATCGAAATGAGATACCTTTACCTATTAGTATTTGCCTTAGCTCCTGAAAATTGAAAATTTCTCCATTGAATACAATGCAGTATCTTTGTGTATCATCCCACATGGGCTGATTGGCAATGATGCTGGTATCGATGATAGATAATCTACGGTGCCCGAGACCCACCCATTCATCTAGATAAATATCTTGAAAATCGGGGCCTCGTTTTTCCAAAGCCATGGTGGCGTTTGTTACGTGTATCTTATTGATTTTGCCAATAAGATTGAAAGCATAGATGCCCGTAATACCACACATAATTTGTTCTGGGATAAGACACCAAAAATACCTTATTTCGTCATGATGAAGAAAGAACCTTTAGTATTTAATCCGTCTTCAAAGCCATTTACCTTGGGTGTTGAGTTAGAATTGCAAGTGCTCGATGCGGAAAGCTTATTATTAACACCAAGGGCGCATGAAATTATTGATGGATTAGCTTTAGAAAGTCTTAAAAAGGAGTTTTTCAAAAGTACGTTGGAGGTAATTACTGGTATTTGTGATGATGTACATGTCGTAAAAAAGGATTTACATTATTCATTAGAACAGGTAAGAACAAAAGCTACCGAACTTGGACTTAAAATCTCATCTACAGGTACTCATCCTGAAGCTGATTACCGAGAACGCACAATTAACTCCTCAGTGCGATTTAATGAATTGACAGATCGCAACCAGTGGATGATACGCAGAACTGCAATTTATGGTATGCACATTCATGTGGGTATGCCTTCTGCAGACTTTGCAATTGAGTTCAGCAATTTTCTACTTCATTTTGTTCCGCATGTAATGGCCTTGTCTGCCAGTTCTCCATTCTGGCAAAGGATGGATACTGGATTAGCAGCAGCACGCCCTACTATTTATGAATCAATGCCTACCAGTGGTATGCCAAATGTGGTAAAAGATTGGAAGCAATTTCAAAAACTTTATAATTCCCTTACAAGCACCAACTCTATTGGTAGCATGAAAGATTTGTGGTGGGATATTCGCCCAAGTCCTGCTTTTGGTACTATTGAGTTAAGGATTTGTGATGAGCCAGCTACGCTAGAGGAAGCCTTGGCAATTGCCGCGTTTGTTCATATGTTGGCTCTTTGGTTCGAAGACCACAAGGAAGAATGGAATGCAAAACATAAAAGTATCTTGTACTGGGTACTACGCGAAAACAAATGGCGAGCGATTCGTTATGGTTTGCATGGAGAGATTATTGTAAAGGGAAATAAAAAACCAATTGCTATAAAAGATGATGTGAGATACTGGCTTACAGAGCTAGAGCCCTATGTTCATAAATGTAATTATGCACAGTACATTACCGCGCTAAATAAGATTCTTGATTCAGGAAACAGCGCTTTAAGACAACAGCAGGTTTATGCAAACAGCAATGATCTGCATGAGGTAACGCGCTTCAATGTGAAGGAGTTTGAAGATGGCTTAGCCATCTAGTTTTTCTTTTTATCGAGGCGGAAAGTTAGGCCTAGCCACGGAATTGCAAAAAATATATTTTGATCTGTGCTGTAAGGAACAAACAAACCAAAATCTAAACCTGCACGCTTAATAATTCTGCGACCACCAATCGAAACAAGTGCAAGGGTTTCATCTGCTGAAGTTAAAAAGTAGTTTTCGCTAATGAAATAACCTCTTTGTCCGGTTCGGATCATCGTGCTAAAGGTTATTGCAGGTAGTTGCCCCAACTCTCCTCCAGAAAAACCATAACCAATGCCGATTGTAAGATTCTTGTCCTTATTGCCAAAGGTAGATAAGGCATATGCAATACCAGTTCCTCCTTCACCACCACCCAACACATTTGCATAAAACACACCAACGCCTACATTAACGCGGTCATCAACTAGTGGAATAGAAAGTTTTGGTGTTAGCCAAAAGGGTATGCCATCAGCACTTCCGCTAAATAGAAAAGTAGGGATTATACCGACACCCAAGGAAAAATGATCGCTAAAGCCATAGCTTACCTGATTAAAGACAACCCAAATATTTTGATAATATGCTTCACCTTTTTTTAAACCATAGCCATTGGGTTGAAAGAAGTAACGTGTGGCTTGCACATTATCAAACCAAAGAAGATTGTTTTTAATTCTGTCTTTCAGTACAGTCTCTATTCTGACAATGTCGACTACGCGTAAAGTAATTTCACCCAGCCTTACGGTTTTTAGAACTATGGCTTCTGAATTGCGTGAAATAATTGTCCCTATGTATTCATTACCATCATTGGTTTCAATGCGATACACACTGGTTGTGTCGGCAGTGTTTTCCTGAGCCCTTAGATTGATAGTTGATATCAACAGGCAGGCAAAAAGTAAAATTCTCATATAATTTTTTTACTTCTACCAGGCTCAGGATAAGGTAGAAGGTAGGCTAATTTAGAAAATTTTACCGGGATTTAATATGCCGTTGGGATCGAAAGCTTTTTTAATACCCCTCATCACAACCAGGTTAGCTTCGCGCATGGCGATGTTCATATAGGGTTTTTTGGCAATGCCTATACCATGTTCACCAGATAAGGTTCCTCCTAGGTTTACGGTCAGTTTAAAGATTTCACCTATACCTTCTGGTACTTTTGTAGTCCAGTTTTCTTCTGTCATTTGTTCCTTCATAATATTTACATGAAGGTTTCCATCACCCAAGTGTCCGTAACAAACCGAATTAAATCCAAAACGTTTTCCTATTTCTTTAATGCCGCTAATCAGTTTAGGTAAATTAGCCCTTGGCACAACAACATCATCAGATTTACAAAGAGAGTAAGCGTTAACAGCAGGAGAAATGTTTTTTCGGATTTTCCAAAGTTCTTCTTTTTGTGCAGCGGTTTCAGCAAATAGAATTTCACCACACTGAAACTGTTCAACCACATTCATTACACGCTCCGCATCGCGCATCAATACTTCTTCATCGTTACCATCTAGCTCACATAGTAAGTAAGCATCCATGTTTTCTGGGAATGTTGTGGTTACTTTTGCGGCATAAATCTTTTCGCAATAATCAATAGTTTTCATAGCGGCCTCTCGCTCAAAAAACTCCATTCCTGAAGGGCTTACACCTGCTCTGAATATTTCTGCAATAGCTTTACATGCCTCTTCATTGGTAATAAATGGCATCAGCAGTAAAACTGATTTTTGAGGAAATCCTCTAAGCTTGAAAACTATTTTTGTAATAATACCCAAGGTACCTTCACTGCCACACATAAGTTGTGTCAGGTTATAGCCTGTTGAGTTCTTCAATACATTGGCGCCTGTCCAGATAACATCGCCTGTTGGCAATACTACTTCCATGTTAAGCACATAGTCGCGGGTAACGCCATACTTAACAGCCTTCGGCCCACCACTATTTTCGGCAATGTTGCCTCCTATAAAGCATGTGCCTCGACTGGCAGGATCGGGAGGATAGAATAATCCCTTTTCTTTAACCGCATTCTGAAACACCTCTGTGATCACGCCCGGTTCTACTGTCGCTTGCAGGTTGAGTTCATCTATGTTGATGATTTTATTGAAACGCTCCATTGAAATAACAACTCCTTTATTGATAGGTAAAGCACCACCACTTAGGCCAGTGCCGCCACCTCTGGGTGTTACTGGTATTGTGTGCTCATTGCATAATTTCATAATGGCACTGATTTCGTCAGTGTTACCCGGTTTCAATACAACATCAGGTAGAAACGAGTAGTCCTCTGTTTCATCGTGAGAATAGTTGTAACGTTTTTCCTCATCAACAATGATATTTTGCTGGCCTACTATTTGTTCGAATTGTTGAATGAGGGAGGGAACTACTGCTGCAAATGCCATGGAAAGCGTATATTTACTTTACTTTTTAAACGTATATGAAGCTACTTTTCAGACTTAAATTTAGTCAAAAGCTTCTTCTTCAAGCGCTACTGCTATCAGGCATTTTTCTGCTATCGTGTGCATCGCAAAAAAAGGCCAGGGTTCGCGAAGAAAAAGTGAGCAAGGTTGTACAAACTGCACGTCTTTATACTGGGGTTCCCTACAAATATGGCGGCACTACTCGGTCGGGGATGGATTGTTCCGGGTTATTATTAAATGCTTTTCGAGCTATTGATTATCCCCTTCCCAGAACCAGCGAACAGCAAAGTAAAGTAGGAAAGGAGGTAAAGCTTAAAGAGGTCCAACCCGGAGATCTGGTATTTTTTGCAACGGGCAAAAGGAGACGGAAAATCACCCACGTGGGCTTGGTGACAGAAAAAAAAGCAAAAGATAATGTCAAGTTTATACACGCCTCTAGTTCTTTGGGTGTAGTTGAGGCCAATTTATTTGCCGATTATTATCAAAAGAGTTTTCGTGAGGCTAGGCGCGTTATAGAAAAATAATATGCTTAGTTTAAGCCGCGGTTTATCGGTAAAACTGCTTATTTATCTGAAAAATTCAATTGTTTAACTCTTATTGCCGGTGAAACCAGCAATTACTAATTTCAGCTGTTAATTTTGAAAAAAAAACCTCATGAAATCCCCATTTTTACTAGCTGTATTACTAGCATTAGTATCTATCAGTTGTACGCCTAAAGAAGAACTGGAAGCGTTACAATCAACTAATGATTCCTTGAAGAATGCACTCGCCTTGAATAAGGAAGTTATGATGACGTTGCAGGAAGTTGGTTCTATGATAGACTCTATTGATGCCAGTCGCAGACTTTTAAAGATCAGTGTGGTAGAAGGGGCTTCTGAAGAAGATTATACTATGCGACTTCAGGCAATTCATGAACATGTGGTTTTATCGGAAAAGAAGATAAGTTCTCTGGAGCAATCTTTAAAAATGATGAAAACCAATGAGAGTTTCTATTTTGATATGATAGCCTCATTAAAAGATGAATTGGAACTAAGACTTCAGGAGATTTATTCACTTGAGAAGGTAAATAAAGAATTAGAAGAAAAAGTTAAAGTACAGGAGAGCGATTTGCATGATAGTTTTATTGAACTGGAAAAGAAACAGCAGGCGCTGGCTGAGCAGGAGTTAAAAGTAGAGCAGCTTGTTAGTAAATTACAGCTAACTGAATCAGAAACATTGTTATTGAAAGGTAAGGCATTAGAAGAAAGTGCTAACCGCATAAAGCTTGCGCCTGCCAAGAAAAAGGCTACTCTGCGTGAGGCGGTTGGCTACTATCGTAAAGCGGCTGACCTTGGTAACAAAGAGGCAGGTAAGCGTATGACAGATTTGAGGGGAAAATACTAAACAAATTTTTCTCAACAGGATCGATATTGAAATTATTAACTCAGAGGGTCTAATTGTAATGGAATAAAAAAACCTTTTCATTTTTGAAAAGGTTTTTAATTTTGGTCGAGGTGAGATGATTCGAACATCCGACCCTCCCGACTCTGTCGGGATGCGTTAGCGGGGCTGGGCAAGATTCTGTACGAGGGTTAGTGAAAAATAAAGTAATCTTTAAATTTTTCCTTTATGA
>NZ_BHXQ01000007.1 GCF_003990915.1 Chryseotalea sanaruensis | reverse complement strand
AGTGCGTTGCAGTTTTGTTTTGATGGCCAGCGTTGGCATGTGCGCACCTGGGAGACGAACGGAACGAAGCGTTGGCCTACTCACTTTATCGTTAACAACAATCTTTAATCGTTAGCACTCAGCGCGTAGGTGTGTCGGATGTGCGGCTACTTAACATAAGGTTATTATGCAATCCCGCAACACCATTAAAAAATCAAACAACCGTGAGGAGTTGCATAATGCCACCTTATGTTAATGTAGCTTAGGGTAAGTTTTATTGGCGTGATCTTTTGCATGGAGCGAAGGAATGCAGCTCTTGGACTGGCTTTGGTTCGTGCGTTGACTTGTGCGGCCTGGCCATGTGCTGCATGAGGGGAAGGACGCAAAGAGCATGACAATAAAACTTGCAGAAGGGTTGGAGTGTGTCGGAGTGCGTGGGCTTCCTGGATACTGCTTTTTCTTTTTTCAATTGAAAATAAAAAGTAACTTGACAGCCTCAATGGGATGTTTAAAACTGATACCGGAATTTTTTTTGACTGATGAAAAGTCAGTGTCTGGTATTTTAAAAGTTGATGGCAAAAGTTGTGCAGGAGTAAAGGAAGTATACTTCGATGACTTTAAGGTGACGCATACGAAATCACCAGTGATACAGAGTGATGACTACTATCCGTTTGGATTAACTTTTAATTCTTTCAGTAGGGAAAACAGCACGCCTAATAAATTTAAGTTTCAATCACAGGAACACATTGATGATTTAGATTTAGGTTGGGACTCTTTCAAATGGAGAAATCATATGCCTGATATAGGAAGATTCTTTAATGTTGATCCTATTGCAGAAGATTACTATTACAACTCACCTTATGCGTTTAGTGAGAACAAAGTTGTGGCTCATCGAGAGATAGAAGGTTTGGAGGCACAACCTATAAACAACGAACTTCAAAAGATTGAGAATTTAGTGATGCCAACCGTTAACGAATTCACGCAATCAGTAAATGGTGTAGTTAAAACAATTGGTGATGGATTAAAAAGCTTGTGGAATTCTATTAGCCCAGGAGGTACTGGAGGTGGATTCACTCTATCAAGTGAAGATGGCGGTGTTAAAGGTGGAAGCGATCAAGGTGTTAGAGAAGGTCAGGGTGATGGAACTCTTGAGGTAGGCCATTTAGTAACTCCTGATACGAGAAATGCAGCCGTTAACTTAGTGCAAGGAACAGAAGCAGAAACACATGTCATACAGAAAGCAACAACTATTCAGAATGTTACAGATAAAACAGGAAAGGAAGTATCATTGGATGTGACTGCTGTTAAAGATACAGTCATAGAGGGTAAGAACTTTAATTTATATGAAGTGACTTTACCAAGTGGAAAGGATACTATTATTCAAAGAACTAATAACCCTCAAGTAAAGAAGGATGAGCAGAAGTAATGCTTTATTAATACTCATAATTTTTTTTATTAGCTGTACGAGGAAGAAAGATGGAGTTCAAAAAGAATTAGAGTATTATGATAAAGGTCAATTGAAGCACGAGTTCATCATAGATGAGTTTGGTAGACGTGATGGCTTAGGGATAAGCTATTACGAAAATGGTAAAATTATGGCAAAGACCGACTGGAAGAAGGGAAAGCTCGATGGAAAGAAAGTGTTTTACTATGATAATGGTAGAATACAGCAGGTAAGCGAATATAGAATTGGCATCCCTTTAAAGGTTGAAGATTATACAGAGGATGGATATTTGAAACAACTAACTATATACAATTCCATTGGAAGAGTCGTTGATTATTACAATTATAAAAAGGATGGTGCCAGAGATTTTACTCTTGGAACAAAGACGCCAATTTTTATCCCTTATAAAGACACAGTTGATGTTGGTGAAGATTACATATTGGATATTAGACTTGGGAACAGACAATTCAGTAATGTTGATGTGATTATTGGAGACCCAGAAGATCCAAAGATTATTAAGAAGAACAAGGCATTACCAAAAAAGGATAGTTTAACATCAATTTTAGTAATTAAGACTGATTCAGTAGGAGAAAGAGAAATATCGGGTGTCGTCTTTGAAAGGAATCAAAACTGGGACTCATTGGATGTAACACCATTTATACATCGCTATTATGTTAGATCGTCATCGAGACAAAAGTCTATATAGCACCCTGACTATTCTTGTCGTCTCTTACCACTTTTGAAATAAACTACAAAGCCCAGCTTTTACGCTGGGTTTTTTATTTAGGTATCAGTTATTTATTGGCAGTTATTTTCCAGAGATCATGAGACAGCCTCGATACGCTATTGATCCCTTTTTTGTAGGGCAGAGAATCTTTGATTAGCCCTAAGAGATCATCATCGGAGATAACTTGATCCGCTTCTTGCGTGATGGTGACGTGAAAGGCCATTCCTAGCTGGTCGTAGCGTCTCGCTACGACCCTTGAAAAGGCAATGTCAATTTAGCATTTTTTTCAATATCTTGCCTTAAGACAATTCAGATGGGCAGGAAATATTCATTTCGGGATAATCGTAAACTTTACTTTGTAACATTTACCGTTGTTCATTGGATCGATGTATTTATACGAGAAGAATACAGAAAGGTCTTATACGAAAGCATTAAATTTTGTCAAGCAAATAAAGGATTGGAAGTGTATGGCTATTGTATTATGACGAGCCATGTCCACTTGATTATAGGAACAGAGAATGGTGTATTGTCAGACATAGTTCGGGATTTTAAGAGTTTTACATCGAGACATATCAGAAAGGCAATTGAAAGTAACATGTATGAGAGCAGAAGGGAATGGATGTTGAGCTTAATGTATAGTTCAGGCATTGAAAATGCGCGAAATAAATATTTTCAATTTTGGCAGCAACATAACCATCCGATAGAGTTGAATACAAATGAAATGATTGATCAGCGATTAACGTACATGCATAATAATCCTGTTGAGTTGGGTCTGATAGAAAAAGAGGAGGAATGGTTGCACAGTAGTGCTGGAGATTATTATGGTAGTAGAAAAGGAGAGATTGAATTGTTGTTTGTTTGATAAGCTTGTATTTGAGAGGTCGTAGCGAGACGCTACGACCAGTGGGATAGAAAAAGAGGAGGAATGGTTGCACAGTAGTGCTGGAGATTATTATGGTAGTAGAAAAGGAGAGATTGAATTGTTATTTGTTTGATAAAGCTTGTATTTGAGAGGTCGTAGCGAGACGCTACGACCAGTGGGAGGGGTAGTGCTGGAGATTATTGTGGTAGTAGAAAAGGAGAGATTGAATTGTTGTTTGTTTGATAGGCTTGTATTAGAGAGGTCGTAGCGAGACGCTACGACCAGTGGGGGCATAACAAAGATAAATTTTACATTCCAGCATTCAAGGTATGGAAGTAGCTCCCATGCTGTTCGACATGTTAGCGAAGCGCATGTCGAAGGCTTGATGATGAGGGATTTTAATCCCGTTTTTATGGTACATTAGAAAATCTATTTTTAAAGATCGCAATCACTTTCTATTGTCTTAATTTACTTTTTACACCCAACCGCAGCAGGGATAGGAGCGTAAATCCTTTTTGCTGCGTGGTGTGTGCGTTGGGCAAAAAGATTGTAGCGCATAGCCCGGCTCGAGGCACGAGAGGCTGCCCACTCTGTTAAACTTTAAATTCACACGGCCTACTTTTAACTCAAAAAACCCCTTATTTTTGTTCGTGCGCATTTGCTTCTTTATAGCGGTATTCTTTTTGTCTCACGGCCTTTTGGCCCAAACAGACACGTTGAAGATAAGTGTACTTAACAAAGCCGATAGTCTGGTGAATTACCATCAGCAACGAATCGATTCGCTACAGCAAAAAATAGATCAGCTTACAAACTTGCGCGCAGGCGCGGACTCCAGCAAATCATTACAAAACCTGAAAAGCAAAAGACAAGCATTGCAAAATAAAGCCGATAGCCTCAACCGCATGGGGCAACCTACTGTACTGGTGCAGAAAAGTTTGGATAGTCTCAACAACCTCAAGCCACTTAAAAAACTGGATTCGCTTAATCATGAGATAGTGACACTACAGAGAAAAATTCAAGACCCGGTTAATAAAATTGAGAATAGTATTAATGATAAAGTGCAGAGCTTTAACAAGATTACCGATAACCAGTTTAAAACAGGCAATGCAATAGATGCACCCAAGCTTAATGAAACATCGCTTAACACTCCGACATTAAATGGCACAGACGTTAAAGCGCCTGACGTAAACCAGCAAGTACAAGATGTAAAAGCGCAAGTACAAATACCGGATGAACTGAAACAGGCACAGGAGCAACTAGGCAAAGTAAGTGATTTGTCAAGCAAGGTAGATACCTACCAAAATGAAGTGCAACAAATTAAAGAAGGTGGTTTAAAGAACTCAACAGCCATTGATAAACTGGCAGAAGATAAAATTTCTGAAATTAAAGAAGTGGGTGCTTTACAGCAGGAGTTGGGCAAAGCAAATATGCCATCCGCCATGGATGAAGAGGCTGCCAAAAATATGTTGAAAGAACAGGGCAAAGAAGAGGTGATGAAATTAGCTAAGGATCACTTTGCAGGAAAGCAAGAGGCACTAACGGCCGCTATGCAAAAGATGAGTGATCTTAAACTCAAATATGAATCGTTGGATAGCCTGAACGTACCTAAGAGTAGGGCTAATCCGATGAAAGCAAAACCTTTTGTTGAGCGATTAGTACCAGGTCTAAGTTTTCAGGTGCAAAAATCGCAACATTGGTTAATTGATATTAATCCGTCTCTTGCTTATCGCATCACTGATCGCTGGAGTGCGGGCCTGGGTTGGAACCAACGACTTGGCTATGCGAAAAGAGTAGTGTATCAGGAGCAGGAAAGTATGTATGGCCCCAGGATGTTTGCAGAGTTCCGTTGGAACAAAGGTATTTCATTCAGGCTGGAAGGCGAGTTTTTGTTCGGTATACCTGTACCCAGTTTTGCCAATGCCAAAAGTATGGAAGATCCAGCGCGCTGGGTCAATTCTGCTTTTGTGGGTATTAAAAAAGATTACAGAATTGTCAATCGTTTAAAAGGAACTTTGTTTGTGCTTTATATGATCTACGATGATAATTTGAGCAGTCCATACGCAAACAAACTGAATACACGTTTTGGTTTTGAGTATACTTTTAAATCAAAGAAAAAGTAAGGCGGATGCTTTCTGTATTTTTGGTTATTCCGAATTTGGCTCTTCCGGATTTACAATCCGGAAGTTATATCATAGGATTTTTAATCCACCTTGAAATTTACAATTCATTACATGTACTAGCATAAATTTGAATCGTTGTATTAAATGAGGGTCGCAGACTCTGTGATAAGGCTTCCTAATTACAAATTCGGAAGAGCATGTTATCCACGATTCGAAGCATTCTTAATTTTTCTACACGAATGCCGCAGCAGGGATAGTAGCGGAAATCCTTTTTGCTGCGGGGCATCAGCGCTGGACAAAAAGATTGCAGCGTATAGCCCGACCGAGGCACGAGGGCTGCCCCGGATAAATGCTTCTCCCGATAAACTCAGGAGAAGCATTGTATCAGATTTTACTAATGAATCACACACGCACCACCGGCACAGGCAGCCTCGGCTTGTAAATCGGTATCGTCTTCTGGTTCGTATACTGCCGATAAATCAATGGCAGCTAAATGTTGCTCTAATGCAAGAAATGTTTCTTCACTAATATCTTCAAATGGTGCCTGCTTGTAATTACCATTGTCGAACGGCAGAACGCTGAGTCCATTGTAAGATGCTTTGTTTTGCCACATCCACTTGCCTACTGTTTCCCATTCATCATCTTTGATTGATACTGTAGCGGATACGTTGTTGGCATTGTAACCCATGCGGAAACCTCTTCTTACCCATTCTGTATTAAATAATTTAATTCTTTCGAGCAGATCCATAACGGGTTCTGTGCGCACAATGCTGTTGGCAGGGGCGCGTTGTGGAATACAAATAATGGCTTGTCGACTATTGAGCATATCGTCTTCAAGCAATTGTGGGTGATGTTGTTTCAAATAATCGTATAGCGCTTCATTTTTACCAATGCGCATTCTTCGCAGGTAAAAGAGATTGTGCCAGGCATGTATGCCGGAGGCAGTGCCCAACACTAATGAGCTGGTACCTGATGGCTTGATGGTGGTGCAGCGTGCTGCGAAGGATATTCCGATTTTTGCCGACACTTCATTGTTGATGCGTTTTACCTCATCGGCCGCCTCGTGTAAATCAAGTTTGAGTATGCGACCACTGGCTATGCCTGTCATGCCCACACCGATGAGTGCATCTTGTTCGGTTGTGCTTTTCCAAACTTCTCTTAAATAATGGAAGTCGGTAAAGCCAGCCTGAAGTGTACCGAGGAAAGCGGCTGCTCCGGCACGCGCATTCAATTCTTCCTGAGTTTCTACATCTGAAACATTTACCTCGCACAAATTGCAAAACTGAAAAGGCTTGAGTGCAATTTCGCAACAAGGATTAGTACCCCAGTCTGGATGGTTGCTGAAATAAAAACCGGGTTCACCGGCACCGGAGAGTTCTATCTTTTTCCAGAGTGCGAAAAATTCTTTTTCTGTTGTGTCGGTACGTGAGAGTACTGCGGAGTTATTGGCGCGCCCGCGTTGCTCGTTCAGTTCCCACCAGTTGCCAAACTTGCAGGTGAGCATGTCTTCATCGTCTGGTGAGAAGAGAGAGATCATGGCAGATCTTCTGATGCCACCTGCTAACACAGCATTGGCAATGTGACACATGAGGTCGTGGCATTCGAGGCTGGTGAGTTGCTCACCATCTGCTTTGCGATCGAGTATGGCCATAAGATGGGCATGACAAACTTTTAGCGGTTCTGGCCCAGGTGCTTTACCTCCGGCTGTTACCAGTCTTGCACCTTTTGGACGAATGTCTGAATAATCGAAATCAGGTAAGGCATCATTTTGTCCGAAGTAGGCTTTCATAATCATCTTGATGGAATCGGCCCAACCTTCCAGGCTATCGCCTATGAGAAAGCGCCTGCGTTTTTCTGCTTTGTGAATGAGAGGTAGCTTAGCTACGTGATGCTTCTGTACAGAGAAACCAACACCTGTACCACCAAGTAATAAAAACATGGCTTCGGGGAAAGCACGGATGTCGTCAACGGGCATGTACGCGCAATTGTAAATTCTGCTGTTGTTTTTAATGATGGGTGTGCCGGCAAATTGCATGGCACGCATGGAGGGTAATATTTTTTTAGAGAGTACCCATTGCATGTTGTCTTTTATTTCCTGTTCCAGTGCCGGATACTTCTGGATCATCATATCCTGATAGCGGTTACAGATTTCCGGCCATACTTCCCTGCGGTGCTGGTCGCTGAGGTAGCGCGCATATTTGGTGTAGACGACAATGTCGCTGAGTATTTGTTGATTGAGTTCCATATAGATAATGATTAAGTCTAAAAAATAAGATTGACTTAAAGTTATTAATAAAGGATAATTTTATCCTTTATTAATAAAAATGAATGACTCAAAAAACACCTTAATTGATGTAAAAACGCAGTAGCTGACAAAAATCAGTTTTTGAAAGATGATTTTTTTGTGCCGGTTTTAAAGTGGAGAAAAAAGTTTCAATAAATGATGACTCCTTGCTGTTTTGCTATTGTAAGAATTGGTGATATGATATTACTTGTACACGAGAAGAAGTGGCATAGTTCTATTGACTATCGGTTCACTTTTTTACTTTCCGGTGGCTGCGGAGAAAAGTTTTGCCATCGGTCAGGTCTTTTGCCAGGTCTTGTACTGTTTTTTTATGCAATACTTTACTGAGTTGGTTTTTGTACGCTTTTACCTGATGGTGGATGGGGCAGGGTTGTTTGTCGGAACATTGTTTTAATCCCAATGCACAAGTAGTGAGTACACTTTCTTCATCCATAGCACGTACCACCTGACTAAGGGTAATGGGTTTGGCTTTAGTGTCTATGTAAAAACCTCCGTTAGGACCCTTTGCGGAAGCAACCAATCCTTCGCGCGAAAGCGTTTGTAATATTTTAGCTGTAAAGGGTAGGGGGGAATCAATTGCTTTGGCAATCTGCTGAATGCTGAGTTTTTTATCTTCCCTGCCTTTAATGGTGATGAGCAGGACAGCGCGGATGGCATTTTCGCAGGCTTTTGTAAACATATCATTTTGAATAACACAAGTATACAAAATTCGACATTCAGAATTCTGCATTTGGTGTATTGATTTTTTATTTGATAACTGCTACTCTTCAGCGCTTTGGTAAAACAGAGATCATCGTCCCTTCGGAGACGATGATTTGACTGAATGTTTTTCTTTCTTCTATATTCTGCCTTCCCTGTTCTTTTCTACCTTCTAAATTCTAGCTTCTATCTTCTATCTCCTGAATTCTATCTTCTACCTTCTATTTTTTTTTCTCCATTAACAATGCTTTAGGAAACAAAATGTTGTTCTCCAGGTGTATGTGTTGTTGTAAATCCTGTTCAAACTCAGCCAGCTTGGCGTAGAGAATGCGGTACGAATTGCAGGCATCGGCAGGAACTGCATAATGATTGCTTAAGCGCTTAATTTCCGCAAGGGCATCACCGGCAGCTGTATGTTCTTCTTCCATCTGGTTGATTGGATTGCCTATGCTGCCAAAGGGAGCCGCTTCAAGTGAAGTATTGTTGCGCCTGACATGTACAAGCGATTTGATATAAGGAAACAGAATGACTTCTTCTTTCCGCATATGTAATGACAATTCCTGTAATAATAGTTGCAGGTGTTGATTTATTTGTATCAATTCAGGATGTTGGTTACCATGTACAGCGCTTACTTTAGTGCCAAGGTCATATAGAAATGGAATGGATTTGCTGACATAGGCGTGGTGATTATTGATGATAAAATCAATCAGAAAATCCAGTTCCCATAAATTGAAATTATGGCCCTGATCTTTAAAATCGTTTTCAACTTGCACAAGCTCACTATTTACCACAGTAAAATCTAAGGCTTGTTTAGCACAGGCTTCTCGTACAGTGCGTTTACCACCACAGCAAAAATCGATACCATACTTTTTCAGGATTTCGGCTTTGCGCCAGTCATGGGCTACAATTTCACCGATGGTTTGCTCTGCGTCTGTACTTAGCAACTTACTAATACTTACCTTCCATACAAGAGGTCCTGCCTCCAGGTAGTCCCATCCAAAAACAGGGCCTCTTTCAGCCAGCAGTTGATAATAGAGTGGTTTGGGATCGTGATCATTTTCAATAATCAGTTTTTCTCCCTTTGAAAGTCCATCAAAACGACTAAAAATAGTTGAGTGTTTGATCCGGGGTTCCAGCTGGGTTACATCTAAAGTTTCCATATTTTTTATTGTTAAGAATTCGTATAAATTAACAGAACAAATAGAAAGGATTGTTAATTCATTATTTATGCGTGTAATAAAGGATAAAATAGTCTTTTATTACTATATTATCGCGACTTGACAAAGGAGGCGTTTTTAAGCTTATTTTTTTACTTTACAGGCTGTATGAAACAGTGGCTATTACCTTTTCTGATTGTTTTTGCCTTGGCAAATATGCTGTTAGGCATGATGGGCGGTTTAGGCCGCATGGGCTGGTCGTATAGCTTGCCCGAAACCATAGTACACCATGGTGCCTGCATGGTGGGCGGTTTTTTAGGCAGCCTCATTGCGCTGGAGAAAATAGTGCCATTAAAGAAGCCCATCTTTTTTATTGGCCCATTGATGAGTGCAGCTAGTCTGCTTTGTTTTATAGCCGGACAAACTTACATGGCCATTTTAATGTTATGTCTTTCAAGTATTGTGCTTTGCCTGGTATATGGCTTTTACCTTTTTAGAAATTATTCTTTGTACCTCACCATTGCTTTAGCTGGCGCACTTTGCTGGGCAGTTGGTAATGTTTTACTTTTCTCTAAACTATTTTATCCAAAGGCTTTTCCCTGGTGGATGGCTTTTGTTTTGCTGACCGTTTGTTCAGAACGCTTGGAGCTCTCTAAATTTTTGCCTGTAAGTAGATTAGCTAAAAAAATATTTATTTTTTTCTTGATGACATTTATTGCCGGTATTGCTTTGCCTTTTCATCTGGGTGGAAATTATGTTGCCGGTCTGGCACTTGTGGGTATTGCACTATGGTTAATGCGTTATGACGTAATCAGTATTACGTTAAAGAAGAAAGGATTACAGGCCTTTACAGCAAGGGCCTTGCTGGCGGGTTATGTGGCACTGATTTTAACAGGTATTTTTTTAATCTCGCTGAATAACACCAGTTATAGTTATGATAGCATTGTACATACTTTTTTTCTGGGCTTTGCCATGGCTATGATTTTTGCGCATGGTCCGCTTATTCTGCCCGGTCTGTTGGGTTGGCTGGTTAAGCCTTTTCATGCACTGTTTTACTTGCCACTTTCATTGTTGTTTGTTTCTTTATTGATAAGACTGTTGGCAAATGCCAATCTTATCGCTTTTGCATACCGGATATACAGTGGTTGGTTGTCTGTAACGGCTATACTCCTCTATTTTGTGTTTATGCTTACTTTTATGGTGAAAGGTATACGCCATGCAAAAGTTAAGTAAGCTTCCATTATTGTTTCTTTGTATCGCGTCACTCATGGGTTTGCTTTTGCGTTGGCATCAGTATGCACCTGTAGATGGTTTGGTTTTTCCCTATTGGCTGCATGCGCATTCGCATGTTATGTTTTTGGGCTGGATAATGAATGCGCTATGTATAGGTTATGTCCATTATTTCATACTACCTCAACAGCAGGTTACTTATAGGATCTTGATTATAGGGCTTAACGCTTTGGTTGCAATCATGCTTGTAGCCTTTCCATTGCAAGGCTATGCAGGTTTTTCTATTGTTATATCCACACTCTATACTATACTGGCAGCTTTTTTTGGCTATAAATTTTTAAGAGACACTAAATCCAGACAACAAGCACTCGCCATTGGCTTTGCACGCTGGTCTTTCATTTTTTACTTTATTGCTGCGCTCGCACCTTTTGCTATTGGCATATTGTCTGCCACAGGGCAGGGGCAAACACAAGCGTATTACCTGGCGGTTTATTTCTTTTTACACTTTTTATATAATGGGGCTTTCACTTGTGGAATATTGAGTTTGGTGTACCAATTGCTACAAATAAAGGGTTTGGAGTTGGATGAGAAAAGCGGTCAGCGTTTTAAATTCTTACTATGCTTTTCGTGCATACCAGCCTACATACTTTCAGCATTGTGGATCCAACCATCTTTATTCTTTAATGTTACAGGCTTCGTTGTAGCAATACTTCAGCTCATTGCCTTCTATTATTTTATTTGCTCTGTTAAGACACTATTTACAAAAGAGTCGAAAAGGTTTTTGTGGTCATCGCGTGCACTCTTGTTTGTTGCTATTGCATGTTTTCTGCTAAAGCTGGTACTTCAGTTAGTTTCAGTCTTTCCAACTGCAGCGATGCTGGCTTATGAGGTACGGTACTTTGTCATAGCCTACCTGCACCTGGTGTTGTTGGGCATGCTTACTTTTTTGTTGCTGTTCTGGTATCAGGAAGAATTTAGAGTAAAAGCACTCACGCGAACCGGTGCCCTTTTTTTAATTATTTGTTTTATACTTTCTGAAGGCATTATGCTACTGTTGCCGTTACTTACGACTTCCATTGATCTGAATTTTGTTTTGGTACTGGTGTCACTTGGCATTTTTTTGGGTTTCTGGAGGTTTTCTATTGCTTTTAGCCGCTTATCTTCCATTAATTAACAGATATTATAATAATAAAGGACAAAATAGTCTTTTTTTAAAAAAATATGATTGCAATCATATTTTTAGTCACGTGCTGAAGTTAGCTTGCTCCCGCAATGCAACACAAAGCAATTATGGTACTTCATAACTATAGCGCCAACCCTGATAAGATCACAAAAAATCATGATGAAAGTCATAAGTCTGGCCGATTATCAGAACTAGGTTTGGTATTCCGTAAGAAGATGCAAGCCATACTGTCTGATGAAATTATTAAGCAATACAGCGCCCAGTTAATTCAGGTAAAGAAAGGGCAGATACTGTTCAATGAGGGCGATAATGCTTTATACTTTTTTCAGATCAGGCAAGGGTCTGTAAAAATGGTGAGTTATAGTGACGAGGGGCAGGAGTTTATTCAGGGTGTTTTTTCAGATGCTGAGAGTTTCGGAGAACCTGCTTTACTGGGAGATTTCGTCTATCCAAGTTCAGCGATTGCTATAAAGGACAGTACTTTATGGCGCCTGTCTAAAAATAAATTCTTTGACATGCTCAAAGAAAACTTTGAAATACACCTGGCATTGGATCGCACTTTGTGCAAGCGATTAAAATATAAAAATCTTGTATTATCTGAAATATCTTTTCACGATCCTGAACACAGACTTAAATCTTTGCTGAAGCACCTGCGTGACTCGCTGACTGCAAATAATAAAACAGATCACTTTGAATTACCTTTTACAAGGCAACAACTCGCTGATATGTGTGGCATGCGTGTAGAAACTGTTATCAGAACCGTTAAAAAACTAAAAGACAATGGTGATGTTCAGGTGCGAGGTCATAAGATTATTTTATAAACCGATAGGGAGTGCTTGTGAGAACTAATGTGAACCAACATAAACTGTAAACTATATGGAAAATAAATTTCTAATCTTCTTCGTAACCGTAGCTTTTTTTTCCTGCGGGCCCGATAAATCGAACCTGAAGGAAGAAGCACAATCGGCTAAGTCAACGCCCGCTCCTGCTGCGCTGGCAGATCCGACTAAGGGTATTGGTCAGGTAAAGAATGTAACGCTTCATACACCACTGGAGCAGGAGCGTGTTATAAGAGGTAAAGCGATTTACGAAATGAAATGTTCAGCATGCCACCGTCTGGATGAAAAACGTGTAGTAGGCCCAGGCTGGAAAGACGTAACCAAAACCAGAAAGCCCGAGTGGATTATGAACATGGTCACTAATGTAGATGTCATGTTAGAGCAAGATGCTGAAGCACAAAAACTCTTGGAACTATGTCTTACACGCATGCCTAATCAAAATGTATCCATTGGCGATGCACGCGATGTATTAGAGTTTATGCGTCAGAACGATGGCGAACAATAGTTAATGCATCAATCCTTAAACTTATCTGTATGAAAAATTTAACTTTAATCATGTTAGTCATACTTGTTCTTGCAGCGTGTAACCAGCCTGCACAACAAGATGCCACTGCTACTGCAGCCGTACCCGGTGCAGGACAATCAGCAGTAAAAGACGACACATCAGAACCTGATGTAGTAAGGGTAGCGGTTAATTCTCCAGAGCACACTACACTTGTTGCTGCATTAAAAGCAGCCGAATATGTAGATGCACTTTCTAATGCGGGTCCTTTTACGGTCTTCGCACCTGTAAATGCTGCCTTCGAAAAACTGCCAGCCGGAACAGTAGACAATTTATTGAAACCGGAAAGCAAGGATGCCTTACGCAATATACTGGAGTACCATGTATTTGTTGGTGTAATTAAAGAAGAACAAGTGCGGAATGGTATGACACTCAATCAGGTTAACCTGGAGAATGTGACCCTAAACAAAGCAGGTGATAAGCTAACTGTGAATGGTGTGAATGTATTAGGTGTGGTTAAGGCTTCAAACGGAATAGTCTATGTGATTGATGGTGTACTTACACCACCAACCCAATAAATCAATAATCAGTAATACAATTAAATTAAGTTACTATGAATAAAATAACAAATAAGGTTTCGATACTTCTGATTTTAGCAGGAGTACTGGCCTGTCAGCCGAAAGGTCCCGCCACTGTTACTACAAGTGATGCGGCAGGTAAAGTATATGTAGCGCCTGGCCAATATGATGAGTTCTACAATATTGTATCCGGTGGCTTTAACGGACAAATAGGAGTATATGGCATCCCATCTGGTCGCTTGTTCAGAATCCTGCCTGTCTTTGCAGTGTCTCCTGAAAGCGGATATGGCTTCAGTGAAGAAACAAAACCCATGTTAAATACATCGCATGGCTTTGTACCCTGGGATGATCTCCACCACATTGCTTTGTCAACTACCAAAGGTGAGCATGATGGTCGTTGGGCTTTTGCCAATGGCAATAATACACCGCGTGTGGCACGCGTGAGTTTTGAGTCGTTCAGAACAGAAGAAATACTGGAGATTCCGAACAGCGGTGGTAATCACTCTTCACCTTTCATTACTGAGAATACTGAATACCTTGTAGCCGGTACACGCTTTAGTATACCTATGGCCAATAAAGATGTACCCATCGATTCTTATAAGGAAAATTTCAAAGGATCAATCAGCTTTATTAAGGTTGATCAGGAATCGGGTCGTATGAACATTGCTTTTCAGTTGCGTACCCCTGGTTTTAATTATGATTTGAGTCGCGCGGGCAAAGGCCCTTCACACGGCTGGTTCTTTTTCTCTTGCTACAATACTGAGCAAGCGCATACTTTATTAGAGGTAAATGCTTCACAACGTGATAAGGATTTTATCATGGCCATTAACTGGAAGAAAGCAGAAGAATATATAGCGCAGGGAAAAGGGCGTGTTGAAAAAGCAAAATATGCGCACAATGTGTATGACGAAAAAACACACATGGCCACCAGCACAATTAAAGAAGAGGTAGTGGTACTGGACATCAAGGATTTTCCGGACATTGCTTACTTTATTCCTTGCCCCAAGTCGCCACATGGTTGTGATGTAGATCCTTCAGGTGAATACATTGTTGGCAGTGGTAAACTGGCGGCTATGATGCCCGTGTTCTCTTTTACAAAATTGCAAAATGCCATAGCCAACAAAACCTACGATGGAGATTTTGATGGCATACCTGTTATTAAATATGAAGCTGCACTACATGGTGAAGTGAAAAAACCCGGTCTTGGTCCTTTGCACACCGAATTTGATGAAAAAGGAAATGCTTATACTTCTTTCTTTGTTTCATCAGAAATTGTGAAGTGGAATGTTAAAACATTGGAGGTATTAGATCGCGTACCCACTTATTACTCAATTGGTCACCTGAGCGTACCCGGAGGACCTACATCTAAACCGCATGGTAAGTATGTAATTGCTTACAATAAAATTACCAAAGACAGGTATTTACCAACAGGCCCTGAGTTGACACAATCTGCACAGTTATACGACATCAGTGGTGATAAGATGCAATTGTTACTCGACTTCCCTACTGTGGGTGAACCTCATTATGCAGAAGCAATTCCTGCGAGCCTGATCAGAGAAAAGTCGAGAAAAATTTATAAGATAGAAGAGAATGAAAATCCTTATGCTGCCAAGGGCGAAGCACAAGCACGTGTGGAGCGTAAAGGAAATGAAATACACGTTTACATGACTGCTATCCGTTCGCACTTAACTCCCGATAATATTGAAGGCGTAAATGTGGGTGATGAAGTTTACTTCCACGTAACTAACCTCGAACAGGACTGGGATGTGCCACATGGTTTTGCCATTAAAGGTGCACTGAATGCCGAGATATTGATTATGCCTGGTGAAACACAAACGCTGAAGTGGAAACCACAACAACCCGGTGTTGTTCCTTTCTATTGCACAGACTTTTGTTCTGCCTTGCACCAGGAAATGTCTGGCTACATAAGAATATCAGCAGCAGGTGTGAAAACACCGCTTAAGTTCTCAACCGGTACGTTCGAATAGCGTACGCATAGTTTACAGGTTGATGATAGGTATCCGTTTCGCGCAAGCGAAACGGAACCTGTCTAGAAAAGTAAATGAATCATTGTTGTTCAATTATAATAAGAAGACTTTATGTAACCACTTGATCTTTCTGAATCCGCTATCTCTCTCTTTAGGAGAGAGGTGGGTGTGAGCCTGCCTGCACGTAGCAGTTTCAGCAAGGGCAGGGCCGATTAAAAGCATTAGGAAAATCAAGAGGTTAAAAATGGTTTTATTTTTCAGTTGAACGCTACCGTAAATAAATATGAAAAAACTACAGCCAATCTCCCGTTTAGCACTTGCTGTTTCTGCAGTGCTGATGGTTTCAGCCTTCTTCGTTCCGCTTTGGCGTATCTTAATGTGGGCACCGCAGTATCCGGAAGGGTTGGAAATGAAAATTTGGATTGATACCATAACAGGTGATGTAAGAACGATTAGTGCACTTAACCATTACATCGGCATGAAGCACATAGAGGTTGAGATGTTTCCTGAGTTTACTTACATGAAGTATATCGTAATGGGTATTATGGCAATAGGATTTATTGCCGCAGCTATTGCGAAGCGCTGGGCTTTGTATGCATTTGCGCTGATATTAACAATGGCCGGGATTGCCGCATTGGTCGACTTCTATTTATGGGGTTATGATTACGGACATAACCTTGACCCCAAAGCACCCATTATTATTCCGGGCATGTCTTACCAGCCGCCATTAATGGGCACAAAGATATTACTCAACTTCACCGCTTTTTCAGGACCAGATATTGGAGGATGGCTTTTTGTGCTTGCTGCCATACTGGTTTTTGCTGCAATTTTTTACGAAATATACTTTCAACGAAAAAAAATATGATGCGTATTATTGGCATACTAACGTTATTCGCTTGTATCGCTTGCAAGTCAGAACCAGAGCCTATTGTTTTTGGTAAAGATGCCTGTCATGCTTGTAAGATGATGATGACGGATCATAAGTTTGGCGCTGAGTTGGTAACAAAAAAAGGAAAAGTCTATAAATTCGATGACTTGAATTGCATGCTCAATTACTATAATAGTGGAAAAGAAAAAGTAGAAGATTTTGAATATGTATTGGTGATTGATTATACACAACCCGAAAAATTGATTGACGCTAAAAATGCTTTCTATCTGAAAAGCGAAGCAATAAGAAGTCCCATGGCCAGTGAAGTAGCTGCTTTTGAACAGTATAATAATTTAAAGTCCTTTAAAAAGGAGTGGAGTGCCATAGAAATGTCGTGGGGAGAAGTTGTAAGCCAGTTCAAATAACATGATGAAGAAAATTCTTTTACTACTCTTACTAACAGCTGTTGTTTTCTCTTATGCAGGAGCAACTGTGATTGAAGTAGGTAGTAATAAGATGATTAAAAATATTCGGGAAGCTATTAACAAGGCAAAACCATATGATACCATTGTTGTTTATGGTGGCATTTATAAAGAGAAGCAAATCAAGATTGAAAAACCGCTTACCTTAATAGGGAGGAATAATCCTATCCTTGATGGTGAGCATCAATATGAAATTCTAAACATACAGGCTAATAATGTTCGGATCACTGGTTTTACTTTTCAAAACACCGGTATTTCGAGTATGGAAGACCTGGCTGCCATTAAAGTAAGCAATGTCAAAAACGTAATCATTGAAGACAATAAAGTCATTAATGCTTTTTTTGGAATTTATTTTGCGCACTGCAAAAAATCTGTGGTGCGTAATAATGTGCTGACGGCTACTGCAAAGGAAGAACACCAGATAGGCAATGGTATTCATATGTGGCAGAGCGATTCCATGCATATTGCAGGGAACCATATCAGCGGCCACCGCGATGGAATTTATTTTGAGTTCGTTACCAACTCCCTGATCGAAAATAACAGAAGCGATTATAACCTGCGTTACGGTTTACACTTTATGTTTTCGCATGATGACACCTATAAAAATAATTACTTTGGTAAAAATGGTGCCGGTGTGGCAGTCATGTACACCAAAGGTGTGAAGATGCTCAACAATTTTTTCGAAGAAAACTGGGGCGATGCTTCTTACGGATTACTGTTGAAAGATATTCGGGACAGTGAAGTGCTGGGGAACCAATTTATAAAAAACTCGATCGCTATTTACATGGAAGGCAGCAGCCGCATCCTCTTTAAACAAAATGTATTTAAAGAAAACGGTTATGGCATAAGATTGCAGGCAAGTTGCGATGAAAATGATTTTGTCAGGAACAATTTTCAACTCAATACTTTTGATATTGCCACAAACGGAAATCTTGTACTTAACAGAATCAACGGCAATTTCTGGGACCGTTATGAAGGTTATGATCTCAATAAAGACGGAGTAGGCGATGTGCCTTATCGTCCGGTAAGTTTATATGCTATGGTAGTAGAGCGCGTACCTGCTGCTGTATTGTTATGGAGGAGCTTTTTGGTTTTTCTGATTGACCGAGCCGAAAAAGCCTTGCCTGTGGTAACCCCTGAAAATCTAAAAGACGAAAGTCCGAGTATGAGACCTTATGATTTTACTAAATAACATTACAAAACAATTCGGTAAACTTCGGGCACTTGACGAGGTGAACCTTGATATTTCGTTGGGTAAATCCTATGCCTTGCTGGGTCCGAATGGCAGTGGCAAAACAACATTGATCAAATCTATTTTAGGTTTAGTGGTACCTACTTCGGGCACTATCCTTTTTGATGGAAAAAGTATTGCTAATGAATGTGACTACCGGGCCAGAATTGGTTACATGCCACAGATAGGTCACTTTCCGCAGAATATGAAGATCGGTCAGTTGATTGACATGATGAAAAATATCAGAGGTGAAGCAATAGACATCGATGATGATTTGATCCGCGATTTTAAATTGTACAGCATGTACGACAAACCCATGCATGCCTTGTCGGGTGGTACCCGGCAAAAGGTGAGTGCAGCACTTGCTTTTATGTTTAAGGCACCAGTGCTTATTCTGGATGAACCTACCGCAGGCCTGGATCCCTTATCAGTAGAAATACTGAAAGAGAAAATTTGTGCGGAGAGAGGTATTGGCAAAGTGTTGCTGATCACTTCGCATATTTTGAGTGATTTGGATGATCTGGCTGGAGAAGTGATTTATATACAGGATGGTAAAGTGCAATACAACGACAGCATACAAAGTTTGAAAACAGATACAAGAGAAAAACGCCTGGGTAAAGCCATTGCCAGTTGGTTGGAGCAACAGCAGTTTATAAGTAACGTAACAAAATAATATGGGCAGAATACTTAAATATGTTTTCTACGATTTGCTGAAGACCCGCTTTCTGCTTTTTTATACACTTTTTCTTTTCGTCAGCACCTTTGCTATGTTTCAGCTGGATAGTGATCCGAATAAAGTTATCCTGAGCTTAATGAGTATTGTATTGATGGTGATGCCCCTGATCAGCATTGTGTTTGCTACAATTCACTTTTATAACTCGTACGAGTTTATTGAGCTTATGCTCGCACAACCCATTGACAGAAAAGTTGTTTTTCTGAGTGAGTATCTCGGTGTGGCACTCTCGCTCTCGTCTGCTTTTTTATTGGGCACAGGTATTCCTATTTTATTCTATGGTGTGAGCGACAGTGCGGTGATGTTGCTGGTGGTGGGAACATTGCTTACCATCGTTTTTGTATCACTGGCTTTTTTGTCGTCTGTGTTAACCAGAGATAAAGCCAAGGCCATAGGCATTGCCTTACTTTTCTGGTTTTACTTTTCTCTGATCTATGATGGACTGCTACTGTGGGTTATTTATACCTTTAGCGATTATCCTTTAGAGAAAGTGACATTGGCTTTAGTATCACTAAACCCTGTTGACCTGGGTAGAATTATGATGTTGTTAACCCTGGATGTGTCAGCGTTGATGGGTTATACAGGTGCTTTCTATAGAGCATTTTTTGGAAGTTACGCGGGGCTGGTGTTTTCGGTAGGTATACTGTTGCTTTGGATATTTGTGCCGACTTATTTTTCAATCCGTATTTTTTCGCGCAAGGATCTTTAAATTGAATAAATGGCCAATACTAAAATTAAAATACTGGAGTCGCGTGCCGACATAGAGTTGCTGGTCAATAGTTTCTATGCAAAAGTAAAGGAAGATGAACTGCTTGCACCTTTATTCAGGCATGTAGATTGGCCTGCTCATTTGCCTATCATGTATAAATTCTGGGCATCCATGCTGTTGGGCGAACAATCTTATCAGGGAAGCCCTTTTGACAAGCACAAAGACTTGCCGGTGCAAACCTTGCATTTCGACAGATGGGTGTTGTTGTTTTGCGAAACTGTAGATGAACATTTTATGGGAGAAAAAGCAGACGAAGCAAAGAGCAGAGGCCAGCATATTGCTGCAGTTTTTCAGCATAAAATGAATTTGTTCAAGTAACCTCAAAAATGATGATTTATGTCATTGCTAAAGCTTATAGCTATCAGTTGCATATTGATGGCTTACAGTTAGCTTTATGAGCAACACGAAAAGTACTTTGTTGCACAAAATTTTAGGTTATGGAAGCGCATTTTTTTGAAGTAGACTTAACATGGTCAAAAGAACGTAAAGGGGTAATTTCATCACCAGACGTACACTTTACAGCTACAGACGGTGGTAAAATAGAAGTGGCAACACCACCGCCTTTTCCTAAAGGCATGCCGGGTATCTGGTCGCCCGAACATTTATTTACAGCAGCAGTAAGTAGTTGTTTAATGACTACTTTTCTAGCCATTGCAGAAAATTTTAAACTGGAGTTCGAATCTTTCTCCTGTGTAGCCAAAGGTAAATTGGAGCAAGTTGAGGGTAAATATTTAATGACGGAAGTAGCGCTTGTACCTGAGCTCACCATTTTAAAAGAAGAAGATCGTGATAAAGCACTAAAAGTATTAACGAAAGCAGAAGCTGCCTGCCTGATTTCAAATTCAGTGAAAGCAAAGATCAGCATGGAGGCAATTATCCGGATTGCGGGTAGTCTTTAGTGTAAACTAAGACCATTCTTCGGGTAAATTAATTTTTGATGAATACTTCAACTGTGTTAAAATTTAAAACTGACTAATCAGCGTTTTTTAAAGCTTTTAAAAGATGTAGTACTGTTATGTCTTTATGAAGTGGCATGAATGACAAACCCTAACGGTTCCCCTAAAGGAATCCTTCGTAAATTGTAGAAACACATTTATACTATGGGAAAATTTGAGATCACAACACGCACTAATGGTGAGTTTCAGTTCAATTTAAAGGCAGCTAATCACCAAATTATTTTAACAAGTCAGGGCTACTCCACTCGGGCAAGTTGCGAGAATGGTATAGCATCTGTGCGCGAGAATTCGCAGGTGGTTGCTAACTTTGAGCGAAACAAATCCACTAATGGGAAACATTACTTTAATCTTAAGGCTGCAAATGGTCTGGTGATTGGCACGAGTGAAATGTATGAAAGTACTTCTTCTATGGAAAATGGAATTGCCTCTGTAATGAGTAATGCGCCTTCTGCTATTATTGAAGGATAAGTTTTTTAGGGTATTAGATGTGTTGCACCCATCGCTGTTCGACATGTTAGCGCAGCGCATGTCGAACTATTGATGATGCGGGATTTTAATCCCGCTAAACAACCAATTTTAAATATTGCATTTTTTTAATGTGTCTTGTGTTTATTTTTTACACGCATTCGCAGCAGGGATAGCAGCGTAAATCCTTTTTGCTGCAGGGCATTAGCGTGGGGCAAAAAGATTGCAGCGGATAGCCCGGCTCGAGGCACGAGAGGCTGCTGTTACAATTCAAAATTCAAAATTTTGAATTTCAAATTTAAATCTGTTTGCTGTACTTATTCCGGTACTCCAAAGGTGTAAGGCCTGTTATCTTTTTAAAGATGGTACGAAAGGCTTTTGTGTCGGTATAACCAACATCGTACATCACTTCATTGATATTTTTCCGGCTACTCTCAAAACAACGCTTGGCCGATTCTATTTTAATGCGTTGTATGTATTCAAGTACTGAGTTGTTGGTAGCTGTTTTAAACCTGCGTTCAAAGGTTCGTCTGCCTACACCATATTGATCGGCCAGGCTCTCTACACTAATGCGCTCATGAATATTCTGTTCGATAAACTCCTGCGCTTTTTTAATTACATCATCTTTATGTTCTTTTTGTCCTTTAAACATGGCAAAGGCTGCCTGACTATTTCTGTCGATGTCGATCGCAAAATATTTGGAGGCCAGTATGGCGGTTTCGCGATCGGTATATTTTTCTACCAGGTGTAAAAGTAAATTCCAATAGGAGTTAGCACCACCACTGGAGTAAATGCGGTTCTCCTCTGTTACAATGCTGCCGTCTACTAATTCCACCTCAGGAAATAACTGCCTGAATTCGGAACTAAAGCCCCAATGGGTAGAACATTTTTTGCCATTAAGTAAGCCTGTGGACGCGAGCAAAAATGCGCCTACACAAAGTGAAGCAACTTCTGCACCTTTATTATACTGGTCGTTAATCCACGGTATTAGCGCTTTATTTTGTGCAATGGCTTGTTGCATGTTGCCAAAAAGGGCAGGAATAAAAACAAGATCAGTTTGTTCTACTTCATTGAGCTGTTTGTCGACATGCACAGAAAATAAACCTGCGTTTAGTTTTACTTCTTTTGCTTGTCCTACTAGTTGCACATTAAATAATGCTTGCTTACCTGATGCCAGTAAAAACTGGTTAACAGTGCTGAACAGGTATTGTGGATCGGCAATCGCTTGTGGTACAGATGACTCCGGAACAAGTATACTAACTGTTTTCATGAAGCCAATTTACGATAATTAGTGTCGCAAAACACCCTTCTATTGTCGTTTCTCTACAGCGGATAAACCGCGTATTCCCCTGATATTTGTATAGCAATGTAGTTTAGTTAAGTCCATATTCATCCTCTCTCCTGGAGAGGATTGGAGGTGAGGCCATAAAAAAGACTTAACTAAACGACATTGTATTGCATCGTATTTATATTAAAAAAATAACTATGGAAACAAACAAATTTGTAAGCATCACGATTAAGGCTTTGGTAAATGCAAGCACAGAAAAAGCATGGGAATGCTGGACAGAGCCGAAGCACATTATTAAATGGAATGCTGCATCGGATGATTGGCATACACCTCGCGCGACTAACGACTTGCGCTTAGGGGGTAAGTTTACTTCGCGCATGGAAGCTAAAGATGGTAGTATGGGCTTTGACTTTGAGGGTGTATATGAAAATGTTGTTCCGAACAAGCGCCTGACTTACGCTATGGCTGACGGAAGAAAGGTAGATGTTACGTTTACACCAAAAGGTAATGCTGTAGAAGTGGTTGAAACTTTTGATGCCGAACAAAGCAATCCAATTGAAATGCAAAGAGACGGCTGGCAAGCGATACTAGATAATTTTAAAAAATATACGGAATCATAATGATGGAAAAATTACACTTCGATATTGAAATTAAAGCTAGTCCTGAAAAAGTTTTTACGGACATGCTTGCTGACAAGACTTACCGTGAGTGGACGAGTGAATTTAATCCCAGTTCGCGTTTTGAAGGCTCTTGGGAAAAGAATGCTAAAATTTTATTTGTAGGCACCAGTGCAGAAGGTAAGCGTGAAGGGATGGTTGCCAGAATAAAGGAAAACATTCCTAATCAATACATAAGTATTGAGCATTACGGTTTGGTAAATGGTGATGAAGAAGTAACAACAGGAGAAGAGATAACGGCTTGGGCTGGATCGCACGAGAATTATACCTTTAAAGCTGTGCCTGAGGGTACGAAACTTAGTATTGAGCTGGATAGCAATGAAGAGTTTAAGGGGTATTTCGAAGAAAGCTGGCCAAGGGCTTTGGCAAAATTAAAATCTATTTGCGAACGCAAATAATGTATTTAAGATTTTAACTGTGTAAAAAATGAAAAATGCAATACACCCTTGTTTATGGTTTAATGGAAATGCATTTGAAGCAGCAGAATTTTATTGTTCAGTTTTTTCCAATTCAAGAATATCAGTTAACACACCCATGGTTGTAAACTTTGAATTGAATGGACAGAAATTTATGGGGCTCAATGGCAGCGTTGAATTTGCTTTTAATGAAGCTGTTTCTTTTGTTGTTGAATGCGATACACAGGAAGAGATTGATTACTTCTGGAGTAAGTTAACAGCGGGTGGAAGTGAAAGCATGTGTGGATGGTTGAAGGATAAATATGGTGTGTCGTGGCAAATAGTGCCAAGTATTTTGGGGCAATTGATGACGGATACCAGTCGCTCACAGCGTGTTATGCAGGCCTTTATGCAAATGAAGAAATTTGATATTGCTACATTATTAAAAGCTTGATCGTTCTGTGCTATTAACACCCTATTTATTATTTAATGGTAATTGCAGAGAAGCGATGACCTTTTATCAGACTTGTTTGGGTGGTGAGCTTACATTTCAGACTGTAGAAGATGTGCCTGACGAATATCAATGGCCTGATACACTTAATAGAATGATTATGCAGACCACGCTGATCAAAGAGTCGTTTACATTAAAGGCAAGCGATTTAAGTTATGAAAACACTTTAGTTAAAGGTAATGCTGTAACTTTTATGTTAAACTGTGCTACGCATGAAGAAGTAAAAAGTGTGATGACTAAATTGTTAACTGGAGGTGTTGTCATTCAAGACCTGAACAGAACTTCTGACAATGCCTGGTTAACTTCACTTATGGATAGATATGGGCACTATTGGACAATTTTTTGTCATGCTGATGGAGACTAATAAAATGGTAGAAGTATTTAAGACAAGCATTGACAATCAACAGGAATCTACTTTGGTCGGTAATGTTTTGTATGTAATGTATCCTGCTGCGAAAATCAATTTTGATTTGGCAGACTGTGACAGGATTTTACGAATTGAGAATAGCACTGTGTCTGTTGAATCGGTGACAAAAATAGTTAATGCCTTAGGCCATCAGTGTGAGGTATTGGTGTAAAGAATTTAGGCTCCCTATTAAGTTAACGCTTACAGATTTATTGTATTAAAATAAATTAATCTGTGCCTATCTGTGAAATCTGAGGCTGATAATATTTTTGTTTTAGTGGTATACAATTTGATAAAGAGTTAGTATATGATGGAGCAAGTAGTATCGATCGATGAATACCTGAAAGAGTTTCCTGTATCAATGCAAAAGTTGTTGCAGACAATGCGGAATACAATTCAGGCGGCTGCGCCTGAAGCAACTGAGCGTATCAGTTACGGTATGCCTTGTTTTTATGCAAAGGGTAATCTTGTTTATTTTGCAGTTCATAAAAACCATATTGGTTTCTATCCTTCTTCTTCAGGTATTTCAGCTTTTACAAATGAGCTCAAGGCTTATAAATATTCAAAAGGTGCTATTCAATTTCCATTTGATAAGCCACTTCCACTTGCTTTGATTAAGAAGATTGTTGAGTATAGGTTGCAGGAGAATTTTGATAAGGCCGCTGAAAAAGAGCGAAAGGCGCAATTAAGAATTTGTAAGAACGGACATCAGTTTTATAAAAGCAGCGATTGCCCAACCTGCCCGATATGCGAAAAGAAAAATAAGTCAGCACAGGGTTTTGTTGAAAAATTATCAGCACCAGCAACACGAGCATTGCTGAATGAGGGTATTAAAAGCCTGACACAGTTAGCAAAGTATAAAGAAGCTGACATCTTAAAATTACACGGAGTAGGCCCTTCTGCGCTGCCAATAATGCGAAAGGCTCTGAAAGAAAATGGTTTGACTTTTAAAAAGTAAAACTTGGATATTCGAGGCCAGAGCTTCGATGCTCGAAGCTTGATGCTCGAAGCACTATCAAGTAGTCTGCAGCTTGAAGCCACTACGCTGAGAGGTCGAACCGATTTTCTATCAACGATCAACCAATAACCAGCAACTACTTCTCCCGCAACGGTACAATATTGAAATTACCTAATTCCCGCGCTCCGTCACTAGTGCTTAGGGTTCCATCTTTACCAATTAGCCAATAATGAAAGGTGTTGTCGTACAAGACATAAGCATATCGCGTATCTTTTGATGGCATTGCTCTGGCGATAACAATATTTTTACCTCCTTTTTCGAGTAGTAGTTGTCCTCTATTATCAAGATTAAGTTTTCCGACAATTGATGCATCTAAACCAATTGCCGTAGCAGGAACTTCTACACAACGGCTCCATTGACGTTCCCAGGTTTTATCCAAGCCCTGATTATTCTCAAGGCTTTTTAAAGGACTTGCTGGATTTTGCTTTGCCATGGTGTAGCCAAGCTTTAATGCTTTACTTCTTTCTTGCAGTGAAGGAAAATCTTTTTGAGGTGCTTGTCCTGCAAGCATTGCCTCTAGTGTTTTTGTTAATTCACTTTCGCTGGCATTGAATTTAGCAAGTAACCAGCCTGCCATATAATCTGAACGTAGAATTTTTAATGAGCTATTATTATCAAGCCAAGGCATTAAATGATTAAAGCCATGATGCCCGGCCATATGTGCAGAGAGTGCCAGTGTTCCAAATCTTGTTCTTGCTTTTAAGTTTAACAGCGATGCTGAATCGAGATTGTAAAGTAAAAAAGTATGGTGCTCAATGTCATCATAACTGTGCTTGCCAATTTGCATAGCCTCGCTGCTATTGCTGCGAAACAGGGTATAAGGTTGTGCAGGAAAGGGCAGTGCTTTGAAAACCGTTTCCACTAAATTCTCTAATTCAGCAGCATGATTTTCATGCATGGGTCCTGTTACTGAGTTGCGTTGTGAAATACTATAGGTGATAAGGGTGTCCTTGCTGGTTAGTTGATAGCTTTTGTTTTGAGCCAGTACTACCTGACTGATTAGCAAAGCGAGGGGTATTAAAATGCGCATGAGGGTCTGTCTAATACCAACAAGATATTCAAAAGCTTTTTAATTAGCGGCAATACTTATTAAAATTATTTGGGTGTTGTTTTAGTATGGCTCTGAGATATTCAAAAAAGGGTTTGGGTATAGCACACAGCTATTTCCAAACCCTTTGATACTACTCACTTCTAAGCGATTTTGTTGGGTTGCTAAACGCAGCCTTAAGTGCCTGAAGGCTAACAATGCTTACTGCCAGTAACAAGGCCAGGCCACCCGCCAATGGCAACACCCACCAGGGTATTTCTGTATGGTAAGGGTAGCGTTCTAAAAACCAACTTGTAAAGTACCAGGATAGTGGTGCGGCAAAAATGAAAGAGAGTATTACCAAACGACTAAAATCTTTGTTGATGAGTAACACCAGGCTATTTACCGAAGCACCCATCACTTTACGAATACCAATTTCTTTTGTGCGTTGTTCTGCCGTGAAAGCGGCCAGTCCAAAAAGTCCAAGACATGTAATAAGAATAGCGAGTGCAGAAAAGCTTGATCCAAGTCTGCTGATAAGATTGATATTAGCAAATTTGCCATCAAATTCTGTATCAGCAAAACGGTAAGAGAATGGATAGGCCGGATTGTATTTTTTAAACACAGATTCTACTTTGGCAATTGCACCGGGCAAATCGCTGGTAGCTTCAAGTCGCACCGTAATGGTACTCGACCAGTCAGGTGAGTACACCATAATTAGCGGATCAATTGGCTGATAAGGAGATCCCATAATTACATTTTCCATCACACCTATAATAGTGAAACTACTGCCCCAGAAGTTAAGTGTTTCTCCAATTAAATTTTCTTTGCCAATTCTGTTGGCTGCTTCTTTATTGATTAATACTGCTGCGGTATCGCTTTTAAACTCAGGCGAAAAATCGCGCCCCTCCAGCAACTTGATACCCATGGTTTTCGTGTAATCATATTCAGTGGCAATGGTAGTAAACGAAACCGGTGGGCCTTCAGGTCTTCCGGGCCAATCTACACTGTTGCTGGAAAAAATTCGGGTGATAGGACTGTTTGATTTACAAACGGATTGCACAGCACCTGTGCGTACCAGTTCATCACGAATGGTTTGAAAACTGGTTTCAATTTCACTTGTAGTCCACACTAACATCAGATTCTCTTTATTGTAACCGATGTCTCTGGCTTTAACAAATTGAATTTGCTTATAAATAACAATTGTTGAAATAATAAGCAGAATTGAAAAACTGAATTGCAAAACTACTAATACTTTTCTAGGTGTGCTACCTCCTTTTCCAACTTGCACCTTTCCCTTTAATACCTTTACTGGATTAAAACCAGACAAGTAGAAGGCTGGGTAGCTTCCGGCTATTATACCCGTTAATAATATAAGGCCTGTTGCCAGCAGCCAAAGTTTGCCATTTGTGTAATCGATAAATAATTTTTTAGCAACAATGGAATTATAAAAAGGAAGCGAAAGTTCCGTTAAGACAAGAGCGAGAATAAAGGCAATAAAAGTAATGAACACCGATTCTCCGATAAATTGAAAAATCAATTCTTTTCTTCCAGAGCCAACACTTTTGCGAATGCCCACTTCTCTTGCTCTCTTTTCAGAGCGGGCAGTGGCCAGGTTCATAAAATTGATACAGGCAATAAGTAATATAAAAATAGCAATGGCTGAAAACATCTGCACGTATTCAATCATGCCTCCTGAAACTTTTCCGTTCTCGAAATTCGAATACAAGTGCCAGTCGCTAATGGGGTGAAGAAATAATGCGGCTGAAGTAGCACTTTCATTATTCTCTTTAATAGCATTTTGAATATCCTGATTGGTAGCGGCAAGTGCTTCATCATCGGTTAACTCAACAAACATCCGGAATGAATTGTTGTCCCATCTATTTCTGGAATCGCGAACCCATTGCTGGGTTTCTTCATAAAATGAAAAAGGAAGAATGTAATCGAATTGAAAAGTTGATTGAGGGGGAACATCCTTGATGATTGCTACTACTTTCTGTTCGCGATTGTTATCAATCTTTACCAACTGATTGACAGGGTCCTGTTCACCAAATAATGCTTTAGCCGTAGATTCTGTTATTACTATGCCCGAAGGATCTTTCAACGGATTTTCACTATCACCTTTTACAATGCTAAAACTAAACATGCGCAGAAAATCTTCTCCGGCACTCAATCCAATTCTTTCAAGACGATTTTCACCTACAGTAAGTAAATTACCTTCGCCCCAATTGGTGATAGCCACGCGATTAATCTTACTCGATTTTTCTTTTAGAATATCCTTTAAGGGGTAGGGTAGGGCCTGCTGCGAACCTATGCCATCAGAAAATTCCTGGTTCATGAATACCTGATGCAGTCTATCGCGGTTCTCATGAAATTTATCAAAGCTCACTTCATCTCTTACCCATAAAAAGATAAGTAAGCTGCAAGTAATACCAACCGCTAAGCCAGTGATATTTATGAAACTGTAAACTGAGTTTTTGGTCAGGTTACGAAACGCAATGGTGATATAATTTCTTAACATGCTTGATTGGCTTCTCTTTTTTGACAAAGTTTTAGTTAATACCCTATCGTCTTCAAGGGTAGACTTACCCAATTTAAATCAACATCAATGCCATAGCCTAAAGCCTATTTTTAACTCAAAAATTGATTTTTCTTTCAATGTTAAGATTTAAAAGTGAACGCAGATGTCCGCAATCGGGCGTTTTGATTCGGTAATGAGATGATTCGGTGATGAGTATCAGGATGAGAGGATTTAAGGATTAACGGGATTAACTGTTCCCCTGAGTCTAATTGATTTGAAAATCGAGTATCATCTGTGCGATGCCAATGAATGCAGAAGCAATCTATGTTGGTTTCTTGCTTCATTAATTCGTTATTGGTGGCCTATCAAACATCCAGCCTCTAACCTCGGGCTTTCTCAATCTCTATTTTTTTTGAGTTACCATCTTAAATTCAAGCTGTACCAATAAGGCAAGAACGAGCAGCTCAACCATAAAATAGCTGATGCCAAAAATACTCAGTTGGTTATATAAATAAAAAATAAGGATGAGTGTAGTCAATCCATAAAATGTATTGCCAAGTGCAGTAACTTTCAAAAATGTTCGCCAGTTTTTCACTTGAAACAAGTAGCATGAGAAAGAGTAACCAGCAAAAATGAAAGCAATAAAAATCAGGAAATGCAAAATGCCATCCGGTATACCTATTTCTTTGAAGCGACTAAGTACAAACAAAAAGAAGACTGATATAATAGCCCCAATCCCATCAATTAAAAAGATTCCTCTGGGGTTGGATATCTTTTTATCAATGATCGACTGGAGGCCATTTATCATAAAATTAATTAATTCATCTTCTGAAAATTCAGATCACCACCAGCATCATCATAGGAGTTAACTAAGGTAAGGCAATCCCCCAAAATACTTATGTGCAGAATGCTGCTTTCTCTTATCTCCCCCGTTTCTGCTATAAAATTAATCTTAAGTTCTTGTTCAGCCTGTGATGAATTGATATCAAAAAAAACAATTTCGTAAGTCTCTTCTGTTACAATATTATTTTCCGTGACGATCACTTTATCAGCTTTAAATTCAAAGGTAATTTGTTTGCCGGATGAGAAGCTAGTTTCTACAGAGTTGCCACTGGCACGGTTTACATAAAAGGTCTTGATCCATTCCCATTTACCGATAAGTAAGGCAGCGGCACTTTCCTTAGTTCGCACAATTTCATCTGTAGGGCAACCAATCACCAACTGCTCTTGCATTTCATTATCGCTGCAACTGTTTAAGAGAAAAATAATAATTATAAAAAATGCGACTTTAAATTTCATGGTCAACTGTGTTCTTTCTTAGACACGTTTTGGGTGAAATAGGTTGTAGAGATGTTAGTTGTTATTCTTAAGTATTGGGTTTTACGCTGCAAGCTTCACGCTGTGTGTCTTTGTTTTATAACGTTGGTCATCAATCTTCTAACTTCTAGCCCCTCTCTTGTACTTAGCTTTACACTGCAGGCTACACGTCTAACTTCCAACTTCGAAGAATTATTTATTAAACTGAGTCATTGTATTGGCAATGCCGGCAGTACAAAAGGACAACACCATTTCATTTGCACGATCCATCACCAATGGAAGTTCTTTAAATTCTGAACTGCTAAAATTACTCAGCACAAAATCCACCTGTTGGCCCTTGCCAAAATCATCGCCTATGCCAAACCGCAAGCGTGGGTAATCTTGTCCGCCACAGAGCGCTTCAATATTTTTTAATCCATTATGACCGGCAGCACTTCCCTTAGGTCGCATCCGCAAAGTGCCAAAGGGTAAAGCCAGGTCGTCAACAATCACCAATAAATTTTCCTTCGGTATTTTCAATTCATTCATCCAATAAGCCACAGCCTTACCACTCAAATTCATGTAGGTAGTGGGTTTAATCAAATGCAGACTGCGACCTTTGTATTTTATCTCTGTTTTAAAAGCATGACGTTCCAGGCTGAAATCAACTTTGTATTGTTCAGCTAAACGGTCCAACACTAGAAAGCCAATGTTGTGGCGTGTTAATTCGTACTCAGGCCCAATGTTACCAAGACCGGCTATCAGGTATTTCATAGCAATTGATCAGTGAATGAATACTCAAAGTAAAAACTATTAAAACAAAAATCCCTCCCGATTGCTCAGGAGGGATTTTAAATTCTGTAATCTGTTGATTACTTCTTGCCTTCTTCCTTCTTAGCAGGAGCCGCTTTAGCAGCAGCGGCAGGAGCCGCTTTAGGTGCAGCAGCAGCAGTTTCAGCAGCTTTCGCAGCTTCTTCTACAGCCAATTTCGCAGCACGATTAACCTCAACGGCAGCAATTGCAGCAGCTTTAGGATCAAGGAATTCAAGACCTGGTAGAACCATATCACCAACCTTTACAGCGTGGTGGAAGTCCAGACCAGAAACATCAACATCAATATGATCAGGCATATCCTTAGGGAAGCCATAAACTTTCAATGAAGCTCTTTTACGAACCAATGAACCACCTTTAGATACACCTGGTGCAATGCCCACAAGTGATACAGGAATGTCCATCTTAATTTTTCTGTCTTCAGAAATGCGTAGAAAATCTGCGTGTAATAAAATTTCACTTACCGGGTGAAATTGTACTTCCTGAAGAATAGCCTTGCACTCTTCACCTTCAATGTTCAGGTGTACGAAGTGGGCTTCGTTGGTATATACTAAATCACGGAAAAGAATCATGGGTGAGCGGAAGTGGATCTGATTGTCGCCTCCGTACAATACACATGGAACGTCACCGTTCTCGCGTATTTTTTTTGATTCTGACTTGCCGAGATTTGCTCTTCGATACCCTATAATCTCAATGGTCTTCATAATTGTTTATTGTTTAAGTTAAAAATGTTACAAACGCATAAATAGAGAACTGATCGACTCGTGGTCGTGGATCTTACGTATTGCTTTCGCAAAAAGATCCGACACCGTAAGCACTTTGATTTTAGAGGTCTTATGTTTTAACGGAATAGTATCCGTTACCACTAATTCTTCTAACATAGAGTTCTCAATATTTTCATAGGCCTTACCGCTCAACACCGGGTGTGTACACACGGCACGAACAGAGCGAGCACCTTTATCTTTTAGTAATTCAGCTGCTTTACAAATGGTACCGGCAGTATCTACCAAATCATCCACTAACACAACGTCCTTGCCTTCTACTTCACCAATCAGGCGCATAGATTCAATCTTGTTGGCTTCTTTGCGAAACTTATCGCATACAGCAAGATCAGCTTCAAAAAATTTAGCAAAACTTCTGGCACGTTTAATACCGCCAACATCTGGCGAAGCAAACATGATGTTGCTTTCAAGACCAAGCGACTTCAAATAAGGAACGAAGATGAAAGCACCGTCCAGATGATCGACAGGTATATCGAAAAAGCCCTGAATCTGGTCAGCGTGTAAATCGCAAGTCATAATGCGAGTAGCTCCGGCAGCCGAAATCAGGTTAGCAATCATTTTAGCAGCTATGGAAACCCTTGGTTTGTCTTTGCGGTCTTGACGCGCGTAGCCAAAATAGGGAATTACAACGTTTACGTTATGCGCACTGGCACGTTTGGCTGCGTCCACCATCAACAAAAGCTCCATTAAATTATCTGCAGGAGGGAAAGTTGATTGGATTAAAAAGACATCGTGGCCGCGAACGGACTCAGCAATAAAAGGAGACATTTCACCATCACTGAAGGTTTGGTACAAAACCTCGCCCAAGGGTTCACCATACGAGTGCGCGATTTTATCGGACAGGTATTGGGTTGATCGTCCACTGAAAATTTTTACTGCCATCTCTTTCGTTATTGGTTGTGGGCCATTCGTTATCCGAAGCGAAATTAAGCGAATAATGAACAACTAATAACTAAAAATCCCCCCGACCACTCGGGGGGATTTTTACTTGTTGACCTACTAGGATTCGAACCTAGAAAAGCAGAATCAAAATCTGCTGTGTTACCATTACACCATAGGTCAATTTCTACCCTAAATTTGGGTCTGCAAAAGTAGAACAAATTTTGAAAAAACAAGGCTGCGATTCCAGCTTTTTTATGCAAAATGTCAGGTATTTGATTCTCAGGGGCTTGAAATCAAGGTATAATTCCTTTTTCTGCTATTTCTGATTGACCTTCAATGAAGCCCTCTGCCCAGAAGCGGTATTTATCCAAGATGGAGATTACAGCATTTTTTAAATGGCGGTCGTTATTAAAGTCTATAGAACCATATTGGGTGGTGGCATAACCCTGCCACACCGACCGGTTTTGGCGCCTGTCGTAAAATTGTATAAGGAGCGTACCAGACTTTAAATTGAATTTTTGTGGGTCATAGTTTAAATCTTCTTTCTGGCTGCTTATCCAGTCTTCAATTTCAGGTTGCTGGTAGCCGCTAAAAAATAAACTATCTGAAAACATTCGGAAGCTGATGATGAGATGAGGTTTATAGTCACTTTCCTTATAACCGAGAAATTTCATCCTTGCCACTATCGATTTTTCAATTATGTCGCTGGTCATGGACTGTTGAGCACCCACGGTATGCATCATCGAAAAACTTCGGTATTTCTTAAAATTGCCTTTATAGCTGTAATCGTATTCTACGGGAAGTTCCTTATAACCTAAACAAGAACTTAATACAAGTAGAGAGAGGATAGGATAGAGTCGCATAATAAACCCTGGATTTAATAAATGAAGATAATAAAAAAAGGCAATAAAAATCCAACACTATTTTGGTAATACGAGCTCTGTTTAACGAGCATTGTCTTTTTCAGGTAGAAAGGTAGGGTATGCTTTAAACAGATTTGATGAGCTTTGTCGTTTAAAAAGAAGACTTAAACATATCTTTACCTTAGGTATTGGGTAATAGTAGGTACAGACGTTGGCAGAAAAACTATTAAGATTTTAGAATTTATGATTTTTATTTATGCATATATTATTCATTAACCCCGCAACTAAATTCTGGGGCACAATGGTAATTCTTGTTATAATTACGCTTGGCTACTTTGCCAATAAACTGACAAGAGGTAATACTATTGATTACATTAATTATGAAATGGGCAGCAAGCTTAAAAACACCTTGATAAATATTCATGGTCTAGGCTCACTCATAATAGCATTAATATTGCCAAACAATTTTGTCAACGAAATTGATTTCTTTAAGCAGCTTTATGATGAAAACGAACTTTGGATTGCAGGAACGATGCTGACTCTCTTATTTATTATGTTGGTAATGATTGGAACGACATTCACTTTTTTCGTTAGACGCTCAGGGTTAAAAAGACTTGATGATTAGTCTGAATTTCCGAAATAACAAAGGCGATTGTGAATTAGGGAATCTTAAAACTTAATTTGCAACCTATTTAAAAAGATCTAAGTTGTCTAATTAGGTTCGGTAGTAAAATTCATTAATTCAAACTCAGGCAGTTCATGTGTTGATTGATACTGATAGAAATAATTTCTATTTCTATATCGCCTTTGTTGGTGTTGCGTGTTAGCATTAGCGCGTGGGCTCACCAACAAATTATAATTAAGTGCAGACTTCATGAGCAATAAAAACATAATCTTGATTAAGGTAAAGGGTCACTCGTTGGTGATGTCCAGCGCATTTTTATCCCACAACACTAACAATGATGAGTCCTTTTTGTAAAGCATATTTGTTCAAAGATTTTTCGTCTGTTAAAAGGTAAGATTGGAAGCATTCTTGTTAGTTCAACGATTTCTTCCGGTTTTGTTAAACATTATAAGCATTTGACTGTTATAGTGTCAATTAACCATAAATCACCTTATTATATGTTATCTCAACTTGTTTATGTAAGCAACAGAAAGGCTAATTGTACTGCGGCAGAAATCGATAAAATTCTCGAATCTTGTAAAAAAAATAATCCGCCTCTTGATATCACAGGTGTTTTACTGTACTCTGATACAAAGTTCATACAATTGGTAGAAGGTGAAGCCAAGGTTATCACTAACCTATATGATAAAATAAAAACTGACGACCGTCACAGTAATGCTATGATGATTTCTTACAGTCCGATTAAAGAGAAATCATTTCCGAGCTGGCACATGGGCTCAAAGAAACTTGCTGGAAATGAAGTGGATTTCAATACAGCTATTTCAACTGAAGATAGAGTGATTTTTGAAGATCTATTGAATGGTAAAGAAGAAAGCGGACAGAAAGTTTTGAATCTACTCAAGAAGTTTTTTTAATTGTTATGTAGTTGTTGGTTGTTCGTTGATAGTAGTTAACATATTTAACTTCTACTTCGAACTGCTGGCTTCGAGCCTCCAACCTCCAGCTTCTCTTTTCCAACTTGTTGCCTGATTTTAAGTCCCTCTATCCGAAATAGGTTGACTTCTACCCTGTTTCTTGGTTTCTTTGAGTATGAGCTCAAACTTCAATAATCTTGTAGGCACCCGTTATCACATTTACAATAGTCTCTTTCTTAATCTTCCTTTTGCCAGTATCCATCATACAGGTACACTACTGCCACTGTTTCAAAAGTATTGCGAGGCCGGTTTTGCCAAGGGAAATTCTGCTGAAGAAATTGTCAAAGATTTTTTCAATGACTTTATACAACAAGCTAATGCAGATGAAAGACTTGATCTGCTATTCAAGTTTATTCAATATGTTGAGCGTCAGGTGGCGCTTTTCGACTCAGTGGAAGATTCTGCCTTTGAACAGATAAACGATTTGGGCGGTAAGGGAAGCATCAAGGCTTTGCTTCTGCAGGTTCGGCAAGAAGGTAGAGAGGATGAATTGAAAAAGAAAATTGAAGAGTTCAGTCTTCGTTTAGTATTAACGGCTCACCCAACACAATTTTATCCAGGTCCTGTGTTAGGTATACTCACAGATCTTGAGAGAGCGATCCGTGAGCATAATCTTGAACATATTAATCTATTGTTGAAGCAGCTAGGGAAAACTGCCTTCATTAATAAAGAGAAACCTTCCCCTTATGATGAGGCTGTAAGCTTATGCTGGTTTTTGGAAAATGTATTTTATGAATCTATCGGTTCAATAGCGGTTCAGTTGCAATCAGCACTTAACGTTTCGCTGAATGATTTTGCTAACAAACGTTTGATAGCGATTGGTTTTTGGCCCGGAGGTGATCGCGATGGTAATCCTTTTGTAACTAGTCCTATTACTTTACGTGTAGCTGATAGGTTGCGCGAAGGAATTCTTAAATGCTATCACCGCGACTTACGCATACTTCGCAGAAGATTAACTTTTCAGGGTGTTGACCGACTAATCTTTGATGTTGAGCAAGCCATTTATAGTATGGCCTTTGCTGGCGGATCGCATTACAAATCACCTGATCAATTAATAGAAGCTTTACTAAACATCAGAAAGAAATTAATCAATGAACATGATGGCTTGTTCCTCGATTTACTGGATGCCTTCATTGTTAAAGTAAAATTATTCGGTTTTTATTTTGCTTCGCTGGACATAAGACAAGACAGTCGCAGACATACTGTAGCGTGGAACGCTTTATTCGATCAACTCTACAAGCAAAGCGTAACCAGCAATGCCAGTACCTTTGAATCGCTTAACGAAGAAGAGAGAATCAATTATTTACTTTCGCTGGACTTCTCTATAACCGATCTTGTTGTTGAAGATGAATTCGCACAGGAAACCGTAAACAGTGTAAAAACCCTGCGGCAGATTCAAGAAAATAACGGGGAGGCTGGCTGTCATCGTTACGTGATTAGTAATTGTCAGAAAGCACAGGATGTCATAGCAGTATTCACATTGGTGCGACTTGCTTTTAAGCAGTCAATAGTACCTGTAGATGTTGTGCCTCTTTTTGAAACCATTGATGATTTGAAACATGCTGGTGACATCATGGAACAACTCTATCAGATTCCTGCTTATCGAGAACAGGTGATGCATCGTGGTAACAAGCAAGACATTATGCTTGGTTTTTCGGATGGCACTAAAGATGGTGGATACTTACGTGCAAACTGGTCAATTTTCAGAGCGAAGGAGGCACTTACAACCATTTCAAGAAAATATGATATCAATGTTATTTTCTTTGATGGCCGCGGTGGACCTCCGGCAAGGGGCGGTGGAAACACACATGACTTCTATGCATCGCTAGGGGATACAATCGAACAAAAGGAAGTGCAGATTACCATACAAGGGCAAACCATCAATTCTAATTTTGGCCGGTTTGCTTCCTGCAAGTTTAATATTGAGCAATTATTATCAGCAGGTTTACAGGGTTCACTCATCGAAAAGAAAAATCAATTGACCGATGAGGATAAAGCATTGATTGATGACTTGGCGAATGAAGGGTACAGAGCTTATTTAAGTTTGAAGCAGCACGAAAAGTTTGTGCCTTATCTGGAAAACAAAACACCCCTTACATTTTTTGGCGACACCAATATTGGTTCGCGACCAGTAAAAAGAAATGGTAGCGATGGATTGAAATTTGAAGACCTGCGTGCCATTCCCTTTGTTGGTGCCTGGGCTATGATGAAACAAAACATTCCTGGTTTTTATGGAGTTGGGTCAGCCATTGAGGTATTAAAAGAAAAGGGGCAGGCAGAGAATTTGCAAAAATTGTATCAACATTCGCTCTTCTTCCGCACGTTGATTGGCAACAGTATGATGTCGCTGACGAAAAGCTATTATCAGGCTACTGCTTATTTAGATAAAGATGCTGAATACGGTGCCTTTTGGAATAAGATGCACGATGAGTTTTTATTGGCGCGCAAAAATGTATTGGAAGTTTCAGGTTTAAATGGGTTGCTGGAAAACAACCCGACCATACGCGACTCAGTAAAATTGCGCGAAACCATTGTGCTACCTCTTATTGCTATACAGCAATATGCATTGATGCGCTTGGCGAAACCTGGTGAAACAGACAAAGCAATGGAGTTGCGCTATCGCAAGCTGATTATCCGCTGCATGTTTGGTATCATTAACGCGGCCAGAAATTCTGCATAGAAAAGGGCCTGTTAACTGCGCAATCTTGAATCAACGCATTGCTTTTTCAAAATTAAGTTTTGAAAAGCTCCGTTGCGCAGAATTAAAAGTGGAAGCAGTAAACACGATTTTTAATAAACTTCTATTTTGTACCTTTGCAGGTCAAAGCATAGAAAATGATCGCAGCAAACAACATTTCGTTACAATTTGGGAAAAGGGTATTATTTGATGAGGTAAACATCAAATTTACTGGCGGCAACTGTTATGGTGTTATTGGCGCCAATGGAGCAGGGAAGTCCACCTTTTTGAAGATTTTAGCTGGCGACATTGATCCGACACGCGGAAACATTAGTATTGACACAGGCAAGCGCATGGCGGTGCTGCGTCAGAATCACTATGAATTTGATAACGTCCAGGTAATTGATACGGTAATGATGGGCCACGGAAAATTGTGGAAGATCATGAAAGAGAAAGATGCCATTTATGAAAAACCAGATTTTTCTGAAGAGGATGGTGTGCGTGCTTCGGAGTTGGAAGCTGAATTTGCAGAAATGGATGGCTGGAATGCACAATCAGATGCAGCTGCCTTGTTAAGCGGTTTGGGTATCCCTGAAGAAGACCATTTTAAAGATGTTAAAGAATTAGGCGGTAACCAGAAAGTGCGTGTGTTATTAGCACAAGCTATTTTTGGTAACCCTGATATTTTGATTCTGGATGAACCTACCAATGATTTGGATTTGAATACCATTACTTGGTTAGAAGATTTCTTATTGGAATTTAAAAACACCGTTATTGTTGTATCTCACGATCGTCACTTTTTGGATACTGTGTCTACACACATTGTAGACATCGACTACAAACAAGTGAAAGTGTATTCGGGTAACTATTCTTTCTGGTATCAATCTAGTCAGTTGGCTTCACAGCAACGTTCCAACGCCAATAAAAAGGCTGAAGAGAAGAAAGCAGAATTGCAAGAATTTATCAGACGCTTTAGTGCCAATGCATCTAAATCACGTCAGGCAACCAGCCGTAGAAAGTTATTGGATAAGATTAATGTAGATGACATTCAACCATCGACAAGAAGATACCCTGCTATAATTTTTCAACAGAAGCGCACTGCAGGAGATCAGATTTTACAAATTGAGAATCTGAGCTATTCACAAAACGGTGAAACACTGTTTAAAGGATTAGACTTATACGTAAAGAAGGGCGACAAGATTGCCTTCCTGAGCAAAAGCGGCTTGGCCATCTCTTCACTTTTCCAGATCTTAAATAATGAACTGAAACCAGATACGGGGGAGTTCAAATTTGGGCAGACCATTACCACTGCCTACTTGCCTGGTAACAATGAAGCTTTTTTTAAGACTGATGATAATTTAGTGGACTGGTTACGCCAGTATGCTGAAGAAGAAAACAAAGATGAAGTATACATTCGCGGATTCTTAGGCAAGATGCTTTTCTCGGGAGAAGAAGTTTTTAAGAAGTGTAGCGTATTGTCGGGAGGAGAGAAGGTTAGGTGTATGGTGTCGCGCATGATGTTGGCTGGTGCCAATTTGTTAATGTTAGATGAACCAACCAACCACCTTGATCTGGAATCCATTCAGGCCTTTAACAATGCACTTAAGGATTTTCCGGGAACAGTGTTATTCACTTCACATGACCATGAGTTTGTAAACACAGTTGCTAATCGTATTGTTGAGATTACGCCTAATGGCATTATAGACAAAATGATGAGCTACGATGAGTACATTGAAAACGATAAGATAGCTGAGCAGAAACAAGCGCTGTATGCGTAAGATGGAACCAACATTCTATTGACTATACTGCTTGATAATGGGTAGGGCTTATTTCCCTCCTATTTTCTTTAGCCATTGTTGATAATTCTTGTTAGAAATATGCCCATAATTGTCACTAGAGAAATATCTTAACGGAGACCATTAGGAAAAGGAAGCGTGAAGGGATGGTAGGTTTCTTATAGTGTTATACATTTGTTTATTATCTCGGAGACTAGGCTAAAAATTATAGCTGTGTGTTGCAAGACCATTAAGAATCTTTCTTTAACAATCCATTCTGTATTGTTGAAGGGATTGTCACTTTTAGTGCTGCTTTAGCCATTTAATAAGTTCTTCATCTTTTATAACATTATTTATCAAAAATTGGGCTGCATCATCGGCCAACGGTTCAACGTAACCAATGCCCTTATTTTTATCCTTTTTAAGACTCATTAAAATGTTTGTAAAAACACTTAGCTGGTCCTTTGAACCTCCTTTTGCATCAATAAATTTCTTCAAAAACAATTGCACCGCAGGTTTTTCTCTCGAAACAAATTTTCCATATTTATCGGAGTCCCAGTTTTTGACAATCCACTCAATATCTAAATACTTAGAATATTCTTCCATCCCAAGTATATAATCTATTAAAGTGTTTTTAAGTTTTATGTTTCTTTCTGTCGCTAAAACACTATTGAAATACTTTACGGTTAGAACACTTTCGGAAGTGTATTTATTGATTGCATCGAGATGATCACTATAGTAGAATATGGAGTTTGCATTTTTTAGATATTTATAAATGTTTTGCTCTAAATGCGAATAGTATTGCAATTGAAGAATCTTAGAATCGTACTCTTCGTCCAGGTAAAATTCACTTTCCTTAACGCAATGATAGCCCTCATGAATCAAAATGGAAGCAATGATGAATGGAGCCCGCGAATAATTCGAATTAATTAATATTACTGATTTCTTAATAGCTTCTCCTTCAACTTTCAAGTCACTCGAAAAAAGAATGCCACAAGTATCAAATATCTCTACACATTTTTTAAAAATATTCCAAGTATCATTATAAAATGAGAAATAGTATTTTAATATATTAAATGCTAGTTGTAAATTCCTATGCTCCACACCCGTTAAAGGGTTTGGGATTTGGGTTGGGTAAGCTTCTTTGATAGTATTTTTTACAAATTCAGGAATGGTTTTGCATTTATTTTCCTTCATCCAACTATCTAATACTGGTGCTGGTTTTGCTTCTGCCTGATCAGAAGCGGACTTTGTATACAAAGTACCCTTAGCAGGATCAAAGTTTGTTGCGTTGACCCCTCTTTTATAAAACCCTCCTGAATCAGGATCAAAATTAGAAACCTTTCGCGCCTGTATATTTTCTTTGGATGGAATGTCAGCCATTGTGTGTTGGTTGATTATTTGTCATAATCATAATTCAAATGCGTTACTGTAGGAGGTATTGAGTGATGGAATACTCCTTTTTTAGTCTGCTCCTGCATGTGAGCTAGCTCCGCTTTCTTCTGTTCGGTTTCAATATTTCTGCGGTCTTCAAGATATTTCTCAGTAGCCGGTACAAATCCTACTTGTGCTTCCAGATGGTATGCTCCTGCATTTACCGATACGGTAGTTTCACTCTGAACTTCAGTTTCACTGAAATAAAATGGCATGGCTTTTAAGTCGCTTAGTGCAGCCTTTAATTTTTCAAGCATACTTTCTCTGGTTAGTTCTTTACCCAGTTCTTCGCTCGTATAGTTAAGTATCTCCAGACTGTTGCGGTTAGGGGTATAGTCATCCTTAAGCCTCACCGCTCCATTACCATTTGTGAGTCCTGGTAAAAAGTTTCCGTAATGCTTCATTACCTGCCTGGCAATAATGGAAGCCACTAGCACATCGTGATCTGTCTGGCTCGAGTTAGCAAAAATTTTCCCAAATTCTTCGAGTTCGTAAACACGTATGTCGTTTATTCCGGTTCCTTCAATAACCTCGCTACCGCTGTTTATGACTATTTTCACATCACTCAGTGAAATTGTGGTTCCGTAGAGGTTCTGTAATTGAAAAAAATTGTAGTTAACTGTGCGACCTATGTTTGGATTTTCAAGTTTTATAATTTCTTTGTTACTAAGTTCAGATTGAAATTCTTGTGAACTAGAAGCAGTAAATTCTACCTTATTATTCACTGATGTTTCATTAGCAACTTTTTTAATGCTGTTGCTTACATTTTTACGTAGTACGTCCTTGCTCTGATTGCTCGCTTTAAGCCCTTCGTTGTTTTGAGCCACTGAAAAAGCCTTTTTATTGTTAGTACTGCTGCTGCTTTTAGTATTCTGATTGCCCGATGCTCCGCCACTGACGCTACCCCATCCCCATCCGACTTTTGCTTCTATATTCCAGTTCAGGGTGGAACTGGATTCGGTATTTTGCGTGTAATCACTTGATGAAGTGTTGCTGTGATCGGTTTTTGTTTTCGCCTCGGTTTTATTGTCGCTTTTATTTTCTTCTGAAAAAGTATCGCTCAGGTTATCTTCAAATGAAGAAGAAAGATTTTGTTTTGTTTCTGTTCCTTGTTTCTTTGACTCCTCCTGTTTGGTTGTGAGTCTTGTCTTTTTCTCCACCACCAATTCTTTTGATTCGCCAGGAAAAAGATTGACGGAGTGGCTGAGTTCGCCCAGACCATAACCCTGCCAGCCAATGGTTATTTTATATGTTTCTATGAATTTGATAATGGGCAAACCTGCTTTTGCTTCCGATCTTTTGGGATTCTTCACTACTTTAATGAGTTCTTGTGAAAAATTTCCATCCGGTTCCATGATAGGAAATAGTGAAAGTGAATTTTCTAAACTAAGGTATTTACTCTTCACAAAATCGGGCAAACTTTGCCCATACTGGTTGGTATAACCATTCTCTGTAGGGTTAAAGTAATAGGTCTTGGGTGCTTTCTCTTTATCTGATTCTAATTTTACCAGTAAGTCTGCCAGCGGATCAACATCCGGCAAAATGGCCTCAAAGTGCAGGTTGCGCACCTTGTCATTATAAGGGTCGTTCCAGAACTGGAGAAACTTTTTACGTTCATGGGTCAACACATCGCGTTGCAACGTTGTTAATAAATTATTCTTTGCATCAATTTCTAGTTGTAGCTTCTGAATGTAAGTAGTAATGTTAGAAAGATGTAAATTTTGAGCCGCAAGGTATTCACCGCACATTTGACTTAACTTCCCAAGCATTTCCCGTGGGCTGCCAAGTTGATAGCTAGGAGCTCCTGTAATCTTTAGATTAAAAGATGGAGTATCATAATACAAAATGTTAAATGCGAATCTAGCACCAGAACCATTGCTAGCCCCTAAGGTTCTATCACCCGGATGAAAATAGTAATGTATTACCGAATTGTAATAGGAAGGTTGCGAAGGGGAGATTGGTGGTAGTTTAGTAAATGTCTTTCTAACCGTAATTATTTTTAATTCTCCAAGTAAATGTATCTGTGGTGGGTCTAATGGCAATCCACCAATAATATTGGTAGTTTCAATCTTAGCGGTATTATACCATCCTTCTATGTTGTTGAGCTTGTTCTCTGGTGTGTTATGAGGTTCAGTTGGAAATGAAGTAAGCCATTTGCCAAATTTTTCCCACTCATCCAGAGCATTTTTTGAGCTCGTTGTCGAAGTTATCGGATAATCATTTGGGTCGTACGGTTTATAGTAATTGACCTGTGCTTGAATCATTTTTAAAGTTTCAGTCCAACGTTTTACGCGATCTGAAGTTTGCTTACAAGCATCATTATGCGGTTTCAATTTGAGAGTTAATTCATCCAACTCCTTGTTGATAATTTCAATCTTTTCACTGATGACCCAGCAGTTCTTTGCTGAACTCATTTGAAAGCTTTCGCTCTCATAAAGCTTTTTAGCAGATTCCTTAATAACATTGTTTCCGTACAACTCCTGACGAAGGTTTTTTTCAAGTTCATTCCAGAAGGTGTCATTTGAATAGTCGAAATTCTCAGGAACCGAAATACTTTTAGAGGTGCTCAGATTTGGAAAAGATTTACTTATTTCAAAATCAAATCCAAGTTCTTTTAATTTCGGATTAGTTATATCTCCCACAGAAAAGCCATTGGTTCTTATCTCACGAAGCAAAAGAGCTTTAGTATCCTGTGCTCTTTCTATTTCTCCTAACAACGATTGTAATTCATCTGTAAGCTTTATTATCAGGTTTTCAGCAATTTTAATTCCATCTGGTGTACTGTTGTCTTTCGTCAGTTCTGCACCCAGCGACTGCAAAGCCTTATCCCGTTGTATGCGCTTCGAGTCTTTAAGGTTTTCCAATGTATTCAACAGGTTATTTACTGCCCGCAACTGCCTGTACCAACGCTTAGGTCTTAGATCGAGCGTTTCAAGTTTTCGGAATCCTGTTTGGACATCGTCATCTCCAGCACCGTTCACAAGGTCATTCAGCGATGTGTAAAAGGAATCGAGTGGTACTGTAAAAATTTCGTCAAACTGCACAATCGTTTTAGACGATGGTTTTTTAAGAGAGAGGAAGGAGTTAATTGTATTGTTTATTTGATGATCACTTTCTGTGTGTGTTGGGGCAGGTATAGGAACTGGACTTGGTGCTTGTACATTTTCAACCGGAAATATTGTTGTCGCACTGAGTACCGAAAGTTCTCTAAAAACAGCATCATCATTCTGTTGAGAATAGAGCCCAATACCAAGCGATGAAGAGAACTGCATTCCTTCCCACTCAAAGATTATGGCTTCATTGAATTCGAATCGCAATCTGCCTGTTTGGTTTTTAAGTACAAAGAGTACCTCTTCAGAAAATTGGTCAGGATGTTTCTCCTTACAAATACTTCTATAATCGCCATCAACTATTTGAGCAATTTCAACAGCATAGTTTCTGCTGGTTCCAGCGCCCCTGTTTACGAGAAAAATTGAGTAGTTATACTTATCTCGGTAATTGAAAATAAGACCTGTACAATATTTGCTTGCGAGGCTAGCTTTCATCCGCAGTTGCTCCATAGCATTCGGATTGCTTAACTGGTACAGCAGAATAGTGCCGGACGCTGCCTTTCTGTTTCCGGCTTTTAACTTCTGGTGAATACCATCCTCTTTTATGACCCATTCACCACCATTTATACTCAGGTTAACCTGAGTATTTTCTTTTATTGATAGGATATCAATTTGATTTCTTGAGTCACTCATAGTAAGAGTATTTTTGGGTATTAAACCTGAACCATATATAGATTTTGATCTACTTTAAATTTCCGATAAAATGCAACAACAGCTAATTTAATGAATAAAATGATAATTGTCACTTGAGTAATGTCCGAATAGAGGCCATTATAAGGAGAAGTGTGAAGGGACTGATATTAAGTGTACTAGTATATTGTCAGCTTATTAAATTAAGTATTAATTTCTGACAAAAGAAATGAACTAGCAGATTGAATTTTTCAGTAAAGAGATTGCTTTATGAGCAGGTAGTGTGAAGATTCTATTTACTGACTTTATCAAGAATATGATCAGCTATGACGAGTACATCGAAAACGATAAGATAACTGAGCAGAAGCAGGCGCTTTACGCCTAAGCTTTACGTTTCATGCAGTAGAAAAAAATTACTGACTGAATTGCCGGATAATACTTAACGCTTGCTTGCCGCCCATACTATTCAACCAACGTTGATAATCCTTATCAGTAATTAAAACATAGCGGTCAGCAGGGATGGCTTCAGTCCAACCTGCCTTAACCGCCTCCAAGGCTTCCTTATTCCTAAGATGCAGTGTTAGTAGTTCTTGCTTAATGCACTTCTGGGTTTTCTTGTTCAATGAATTTTTTATCATCACAGGTCCAAGGGGAATGTCCGAGGATAGCCACACGACATTTACTTTTTCTAGTATACTCGAATCTTTCGCTAAGGCCTTTGAATACTCTTCACTTCCAAACGCACCAATATCAAAATTGCCATCAATGATTTCCTGTAATGTTTTAGCGTGATTTTTGGAATAGCTTACCGATTTGAAAGTTTTCTCAACGGAGTCGATTCCGCCAGAAGCAAAGCCTAATCGGGGCACCAAATTGCCTGAAGTAGATCCGGGATTAACCAGCAATAGGTTTAAAGATGACGCATGTTGCTTTACCCCTTCGAGTGAAATAAGGTTGGAACTTTTGCGCACTACAATAATACTTTGATAGGTGCTTGTTTTGCCTGCAGCAATCTGAAGTGCCACTAGTGGTTTGTAATCTTTCTGTTTAAGATCAAGCAAAAGATAACCAAAGGTGTTCATGAGTACAACATCACTTTCATTCGCCTGCATGCCTGTGAGCATGGCATTTACCGACTCATAACTTTTTACGTTTGTAGTGCAGCTACAACGTGAAGCCAGATGATCGGCCAGGGGTTTGATGTTGGCAAGCCTGTTGTTGGTTGCATATTGATAAGTAGCCACCTGAAGCGAAAGCTGTGCAGCAGTGGGCTGACTGAACAATACTAAAAGGAGGAGAATAGCCAGTTGATTACGCATAGAGTAACCTATACGGATAAACATGAGAATCGTTTCGGCAAAGGATTTTCTGAATGAATAAACGGTGACAGTCCTATGAAGGTATGGTCTAAGAGTTTGTTATATCCTTTCTCTAGGAAGTCAACACCCCTGAAAAATGTATTTGTGCTTTTCAGGGGTGCTTCTAATCTATTTTGCTGCAAGCTTTTCTGCCACCCACTGTTTCGCATTAACAAAAGCTTCTATCCATGGCGATACTTCATGTTGTTGCTTTCCTGCCGGATAATAGGGCCAGTTCCAGGTAAAGAGTGAACGCTCGATGTGTGGCATAATGGCTAAATGGCGTCCATCTGCAGAGCATAATGCGGCCGTTGCAAAATCTGAATCGTTAGGATTGCCAGGGTATTGCTCGTAGCTGAAGCGAGCGGCTACTGTATAATTTTTCTGATCTTTTAATTGGAAGCGACCCTCACCATGAGCTAACCAGACCCCTAAGCGTGTGCCGGCATAGGTGGACAACATCACAGAGTTGTTTTCGGGAACACTCATGTTAACGAAAGCAGATTCATAGCGACCTGAACCATTGTGATGCATGCGTGGATGCTTGTTGCCTAATTCAGGATAGAGCAAACCTAACTCCATCATCAACTGACAACCATTACACACACCAAGACTTAAGGTATCCTTGCGCTTGTAGAAATTGTCAAGGGCAAGTTTGGCTTTTTCATTATACAAGAAAGCACCGGCCCAACCTTTAGCAGAACCCAGTACATCTGAATTAGAGAAGCCACCTACAAAGGCGATCATGTTCACATCACTTAAATCTTCCCTTCCGGTGATCAGGTCAGTCATGTGTACATCTTTCACATCAAAACCGGCCAGGTGTAAGGCATAGGCCATTTCACGCTCGCCATTCGATCCTTTTTCGCGAATGATAGCGGCTTTGATGTTCGACTTGCTTGTGCGTGTTGTACTTAAACCGTAATCCGCTAAACGGCCGGTAAAATTTTTGGGAAATGTATATTCCAGTTTTTGCTGCTTATAATTTTCAAAACGTTGTAAGGCATGTCCTTTCTTGCGCTGTTTCTGATCAAACAAGAAAGAAGTTTTGAACCAGACATCTCTGAGTGCATCAATTGACAATTGATGATTCGCAATGGACAATATTCTGGTGCTTGTTACTTCACCCAGCACAATAAAGTCAATCTTATTTGTCTGTAAGAATTTTTCGGCAGCATTGTCTTCTATTTGTAAAACAATACCAGGATTCTCACTGAATAATTCTTTCACCACATCTGCGTCAAAAGCATGGATGATATTAAGTCCTGCATTGGGTGTTGGAAAACACATTTCTAAAAGCGTGGTGATTAGTCCACCGGAAGAAATATCGTGGCCTGCTAATACAAGATCTTGTTGAATTAATTGTTGTACGGCAGTGAACGCTTGCGCAAAGTAAGCGGCATCGGTAATGGTTGGAGTTGCTTTGCCTAAAGCACTGAGTACCTGAGCAAGACTGCTACCACCAAGCTTCTTTTTGTCTTTAGAGAAGTCGATGTAAATTAATTTACTACCTGTTTTTGGTTGAAGTGCGGGAGAGATGGTTTTACGCACATCACTGACTTCAGCCACAGCTGAAATAATTACCGTGCCGGGCGACAACACTACTTCTCCATTCGGATACTTTTGTGTCATCGACAAAGAATCCTTACCTGTGGGAATGTTAATACCTAAGGCAAGTGCGAAATCACTTACCGCTTTCACCGCTTCATACAAGCGTGCATTCTCACCTTGCTGTTTAGCAGGCCACATCCAGTTGGCACTCAGCGAAACACCTTTCAATCCGTGCGTCAGTGGTGCAAAAACAATATTGGTTAATGCTTCTGCAATCGCAATCTGACTTCCAGCTTTCGCATCTACTAAAGCAATGCCTGGTGCATGACCATTAGCCGTTGCAATACCGGTATGGCTTACAAAATCAAGTGCCATTACACCAACATTGTTTAGAGGCAATTGTATGGCACCGCAGGTTTGTTGTGTTGCCACACGACCTGTAACAGACCTGTCAACTTTATTAGTTAACCAGTCTTTGCAAGCCACAGCTTCGAGTTGTAATACCTGATTAATGTATTGCTCAAGCTTTGTTACATCATAACTTACTTCTTTATAGTCGCTTGCTTTAGCAGCATCTGTTAAAATTGTTTTAGGTGACGAACCTAATAAATGATCTACTTTAAAGTTGATGGGCTTGTGGGTTTCTGTTGCTTTACCAAAAACCAATTGCTGGTCACCGGTTGCTTCACCAATTACATACATAGGCGAGCGTTCACGATCAGCCACACGTTTCAGAAAAGCGATGTCTTTATCTTTTATCGCAAGCCCCATTCTTTCTTGCGATTCATTACTTAAAATTTCTCTTTGAGAAAGTGTAGGATCACCTACCGGAATTTTTGATGTGTCAATATTGCCACCGGTTTCTTCTAATAATTCAGACAAACAGTTGAAGTGGCCACCAGCACCATGATCGTGTATAGAAATGATTGGGTTCTTTTCCATTTCTGCCATAGCACGTATGGCATTCATGGCGCGCTTTTGCATTTCAGGATTAGAGCGTTGAATGGCATTAAGTTCAATAGCATTACCATATTCGCCTGTGGCTACAGACGAGACTGCGCCACCACCCATACCTATGCGATAGTTATCGCCACCAAGTAATACAATCTTATCACCAGCCTGTAAATGTTCTTTCTGGGCGTCTTCTTCTTTACCGTAACCGATACCACCAGCCAGCATGATTACTTTATCAAAGCCTAGTTTTTTATCGCCTTCAACATGTTCGAAGGTTAATACGCTGCCATTTATGAGTGGCTGTCCAAACTTATTTCCGAAATCAGAAGCACCATCAGAAGCTTTAATTAAAATCTCTTCAGGTGTTTGGTACAACCATTTACGAGGATTAATATTTTCTTCCCAGGCACGACCTTCTTCCATACGTGGGTAAGAAGTAATGTACACAGCAGTACCTGCCAATGGTATTGAACCCTTACCGCCTGCTAAACGATCGCGGATCTCACCACCAGAGCCAGTAGCGGCACCGTTGAAAGGCTCTACTGTAGTTGGGAAGTTGTGCGTTTCTGCTTTTAAAGAAATAATGGATTTGATAGATGTTGTTTTATAGAAATCAGGTTGATCAGGTGTGGCTGGAGCAAACTGTTCTATCTGCGGACCATTAATGAAAGCAACGTTATCCTTATACGCTGATACTATGTAATTCGGATTTTCCTGTGAAGTCTTCTTGATGAGTTTGAAAAGCGTTGTGGGCATCTCCACACCATCAATTATAAAAGTACCGTTGAAAATTTTATGACGGCAATGCTCAGAGTTTACCTGAGAGAAACCGAATACTTCACTGTCGGTAAGTTTGCGGCCTAATTCCTTGCTTACATTTTCGAGGTAATCAACCTCCTCTTTACTTAAAGCCAGACCTTCTTTTGTGCTATAGGCAGCAATGTTATCAATGGGCTTTATTTCTTCTGGTGTGTGTTGTATTGTAAAAATGTCCTGACCCAGGCCATTGTATTTATGCTGTAACATCCTGTCGAAAGGCAATCTTGAATCTGAAATTTGAAATCCCTCTATTCGACTGATTCCTAAAATACCCATGGTTTGGGTTATTTCCACGGCATTAGTACTCCATGGCGTAATCATTTCTTTTCTGGGCCCAATAAATTCGCCTGAGAGACTTTTTTCAGTCAGCAGTTTAGCCCCACTGAAGAGCCATTCAAGCTTTTGAACGTCAGAATTTTGTAAAATAGCGGGCGTGCCAACAGCGTAGAGGTTGCCGTTGGTATTCCTGAAAAATGAAACCATGGTTTGGTGGATTTGAAAGAGGTGCAAAAATAAGGTTTATCGGGGAGAAAGGCTTTTACTTTTTCGAATTTATCACGATAAATACACAGCTTAACCAGCACTTGCTTTATGAGCTGTTTAGCTGCCAGCAGCCCCCTAACCATGGTCTGTGTCTCACAGACCATTAATACAAAACTGCATATCGAGTCAGGGGGATGTTATACTATGGCTTCCATTGGCTAATTATACCGTTGTGTCCAGTATCTAGCAACTCGACTTTACACTCCGGTAAATGTTTGAGGAGGTGTTGCATGTTTTTTATGGTGATCACCTTATCAAACTTACCAAGCACCATATTGGTGGGTATTCCATGTTTTCTAATAAGGGAGGCTATTTTTCTCATATCGAAAAGTAGTTCTCTGAGCACTACCCACGAATGATAAACGCGACTGCGCATTTCTTCTGTTTTCATCTGACTTTCCGCAAAACGAATCAGGCCTTTATCCACCAAACCGAGTTTGTGAATGACATTGGCAACACTATAAAAATAGGAGGGATGTAAAATCATACTCCTGAACAGCTTTCTGAAAATGGTAGGGTAGGTAGCCAGGTTATACCAGAAATTAGTTTTTACGCCATCCGGAGCCATCAGATAAATAGCTTCTACCCGTTGCGGAATTGCCTCTAATGTGGCAAAAACAAAGCGCCCCCCCATACTGAATCCTGCCAATGAAAAGCGTTCAATGTGTTGTGTATTTAAAAAGGCTTTCAATATATCGTTCCAAAAATCCTTGGTAAGCACTTCTTCACCATAACCCCAAGTGCTCTCTCCATGAAAAAACAGATCAAATAAGTAACACGTATATTCTTCTTGCAAAAAGCGAGAGTTCTCTTCAAACACTTTACCATGCTGACCGTATCCATGGAAAAAAAGCAGGATTTTAGAACCCCTGCCGATTTTATGGTAGCACAATGTGGCTTGTTTATATGTAAAAAAAGCTGTTTGCATCCGTTTGTTCTGCGTGCAAGATAAGCTTTGTGCCGAACAGGTAGTGAAGCCGGGAACTTTCTACTGAAATAATCCCTAATCTTGTTAGACTATTTTTCCTTCTGTTGCGACTTCATTAAAAAGCATATGATGTTGGCGATGGACTTAACCATGCAGACACAACAAGAAACTTTTCTGAAAGAGCGAGGCAAGCTGCTGAATTTTATTCGCAGCAAGGTATCGTCTACGGAGGAGGCTGAGGATATTCTGCAGGATGTTTTCTTTCAATTTGTATCAGGGTATCAAACCATTGAGTCACTCGACAGAGTAACGTCATGGCTATACGCTGTAGCGCGCAATAAAATTATTGACCGCTACAGAAAAGACAGCAGTAGACCGCAGCGCGCAGACTTTGAAGGTCTTTCTGTATTGGAGGATGACGCCCCCATTACCCTTCAAGAAATTTTACCCGACTTAGGCAACACACCAGAAGATGCCTATTTCAGAGATTTGATCTGGGATACCATCATGGATGCTTTGGATGAACTACCTGCTGATCAGAGGGAAATCTTCATCAAAAATGAGATGGAGGAGAAGGGCTTTAGGGAGATAGCAGAAGAAACAGGTGTTTCTATCAATACACTACTATCAAGAAAGCGCTATGCTATAATTGCCTTGAGAAAGAGGTTGCAAAGATTATATGATGAATTATAACATCCGATAAACCGGAAAATAGATTTTATGAACAAAGTATTGAAAATAGTAATGTGGGTTTGTCTCGGCATATTGTTTGTCGTGCTGATTGGCTTGCTTACCATGAACTTATGGAACTGGTTAATGCCTACAATATTTGGCCTACCAGCTATTAATCTGCTGCAAACTTTTGGATTGTTACTCTTATCCAAAATACTTTTTGGTTTTGGGGGTAAAAGTTATGGTAGTGGTGCGCGTCATTGGAAGATGAAGAAGCAGATGTACGATAAATTTCAAAGCATGAGCCCAGAAGACCGCGAGCGTTTTAAAACCAGAATGAAGGAGAAATGGTGTCGTTGGGACGAAAAAGTTTCAACTGAGAATTCTGACACTTCAAACGGTTGAAAGTCTGGTTCAGGGACTTCTCCAAAAAAATATTCAAAAAAAACTCAACTATTGTGCCCGTATGGCGTTAAAGGAAACGTTGGAAACTTTTAAAATATCAAAAGTTTCCTCAGTTTTGTGTTATGGAAGAAGTTGAGACTAAAGGTAAAATTTTAAAAGGTTCGGAGGAGCTGTTCATGCGCTATGGCGTGCGCAGTATATCGATGGACGATATTGCGCGACATCTTTCTGTTTCAAAGAAAACACTTTACCAGCATTTTGCAGATAAAGAAGACCTAGTTGTGGCTGTCTCTACAGCTCATCTGGAGCAAGAACAAAAACTGTATGCAGCCCTTCGCGATAGCTCTTCCAACGCTATTGAACATCTGGCGAAAATAGCAGTATGCATGAAGCGAGAAATGGAGGAGCTAAATCCAGCCTTACTTTTCGATATACAAAAATTTCATCCAAAAGCTTGGTCAATTTGGATCAACTTTAAGAAAACAGTTATTAAAGAGATTATTGATAACCTCACTTCGGGTATACGAGAAGGATTTGTGCGTGAAGATGTGAATCCTGAGATTTTATCAATCATGCGTATTGAGTTGGTACAGTTAGCTTTTAACGAGGAAATCTTTTCTCGTACTAAGTTTAAGATAGCCGAAGTACAAACACAGATTTTTGATCATTTTGTCTATGGTCTTGTTACCGACAAAGGGAGAAAGCTTTACCAGAAATATAAAAATAAATCCACCGAACAATTCACTCCTTAATCCCCTCATACTATGAGATATATATACCTATTTGTACTAACCATGTTTGTGTTTGCGAATAGTTCGCAGGCGCAACAAGCTTCATCCAGTTTTACACTCGAGCAGGCATTAGCTTACGCATTAGAGAATGCAATCGATAAACAAAATGCAACGCTGGATGAGCGTATTGCCGAAGCAAAAGTAAAAGAAACTATTGGCTTAGGATTACCTCAGATAAACGGCAATGCTTCCATTGTTCACAACCAAAAACTACCCCGATTTTTTACAACTTATGATCCTTCTGGAGGCTTTATCGATTTATCTGGTGTTCCAGGTATTCAGCCGGGTGATGTTGTAGGTGCACAAAATTTCTTTCAACTTAAAAGTGGAGGAGATGTGGGTGTTAATATTAATCAATTGATCTTTAATGGTTCTTATTTAGTGGGTCTGCAGGCATCTAATGCCTACAAGGAATTAGCATACAAAACCACAGCTCAAACAGAAGAGAAGATCATTCAGCAAGTGAGTAAGGCTTTCTATACGGTACTCATCAACAGAGAGCGTTTAGATTTATTTGACAATAACATCGCTCGCCTTGACACACTTTTGAGTAACACCAAAGCGCAATATGAAAGTGGTTTTGCGGAAAGCATTGATGTAGACAGAATACGCGTTACTTACAACAACTTGATTGCCGAACGAAGTAAATTCGCCAATCTTAATAATCTTGGTCTTATCCTTTTGAAATTCCAAATGAATTTTCCGTTGGAGCAAGAGCTAACTGTGGCTGGAACAATTCAGGACATTAAAATAGATGTAGATATTAATAGCTATAAAGAGGGGTGGGACTACAGAGAACGGGCCGATTATCAGGTGTTGGAAGCAAATAGAAGATTACAACAATTAAATGTTAAAAATCAATATGCAGCCGGCATGCCTGTACTATCTGCAAACGCTAACCTGGGTTACGCAACTCAATCACCAAATGTTGGCGGTTTATTTAGGACTAACACCAATATTGAAGATCAATTTGGAGTGGGACCTGATAAATGGTATAACTACTCATCATTTGGCCTTACTTTAAATGTGCCGATTTTCTCTGGTTTGCAAAGAACCTATAAAATAAAGCAGGAGAAACTAACACTGCAAAAAATTGAAAACGGTTTTTCTTCTTTAAAACGCGCAGCCGATCTTGAGATTGAGCAAGCGTTTACAAACTTTGACAATGCACAAAAAAGTGCGAACTGGCAGAAGGAGAATGCAGAACTGGCAGAAAAAATTGCTCGCGTAACCAAGATCAAATATGAGCAAGGTGTTGGATCAAACCTTGAAGTAGTAGATGCAGAAAATAGCTTACGTCAGGCTCAAACCAATTACTACAGTGCTTTATTCGATCTGATGATTGCAAAAGTTGATTTAGACAAAGCCTTCGGTAAATTAAAGAAATCCTCAAACTAAAAATCTACACTCATGAAAAACACATACATATCCTCAGTAATACTCTTAGCTTTATCAGCGGCATGTAGTGCACCGCCAGTTGATGACCTGACCATGAAAAAGCAAAAGCTTGATAGTGTAAGAACTGTTATGGCAGATTTAAAGGAAACAATCTCGCAACTTGAGAGGGAAATTCGTGACTCAGATCCTGCTGCAAGTCTCGCTTCTTCTGTTTTAGTTAAGCCAGTTGCCATTGAAAACAAACCTTTTGAACATTTTATTGATGTGAGAGGCACTGTTGAATCACGCAAAAACATATTGTTAAGTGCTGTTACTGGTGGCGAAATTGAACGCGTACATGTAACAGAAGGTCAACGTGTAACAAAAGATCAATTATTAGTAAGCCTTGATGCTGCTATTTTACGCAGCTCAATTGCAGAACTGAAAAGCTCTTTGGATTTAGCTAAAACAATTTTTGAGAAACAGGAGAAATTGTGGAAGCAAAATATTGGAACTGAAGTGCAATATCTGCAGGCTAAGAATACCAAAGAAGGTCTTGAGAAAAAACTCAATGGTGCCTATGCGCAATTAGATCAAATGTTGATCAAGGCTCCTTTTAGCGGTACTATTGATCGCGTTGATGCACTTGAAGGTCAAATGGCATCACCCGGTTTACCTTTGGTAAGAATGGTTAGTCAAGACGATATGTATATCAAAGCCGATGTTTCAGAAGAGTTTATTGGCAAACTTAAAACAGGTGATAAGGCGGAAGTTTACTTCCCTGTTCAGGATAAAAAGGTTAGCAGTATAATTGCGTCAGTAGGTCAAGTGATCAATCCTGAAAATCGTACATTTTCTGTTGAGGTTAAGTTGTCTGGTGGTGTTGGTGTTAATCCAAATCAGGTTACACTTGTTACACTTCGTGATTATGTTAATAATAACACCTTCTCCTTGCCAACAAAATACATTCAACGTGACAACAACGGACAATTTGTTTACATAGTTGAAATGATCCATAACCAGGCACATGCCAAAAAAGCTTACATAAAAATAGGTCAATCCTTTAATGGGAACACCGAAATTTTGGAAGGGCTTGTTGGTTCAGAAACAGTAATCGGTGAAGGTTTCAGAGACTTAACTGATGGTGCTGAAATAACCTTGGCAACAGGTGCCGAATCAAAAGTAGCTGTTAATTAATCGTTAATCATTTATATATGAGCGATAGCAACAATATTGATAAAGAAAATAAGAAAGTAGATAAGGAATTTGGTCTCACAACCTTCTCTCTTAAGAACAATACCATGGTAATGTTCTTAACAGCCCTTATTACAATTGTAGGTATATCAACTTATGTTAGTATGCCTAAAGACAGTTACCCTGAGATAAAACAACCAATAGTATATATTGGCACACCTTATCCTGGTAACTCTCCAATAGATATGGAGAACCTGGTGACACGCCAGATTGAAAAGGAATTAAATACTATTTCCGAAATTGACAATATCAAGTCTACTTCGGTACAAGATTACTCAACAATTATTGTTGAGTTCGATCCGAAAATTTCTACTGAACAGGCCTTATCAAAGGTTAAAGATGCAGTGGATCGTGCTAAGCCGGAACTTCCTCAGGACTTACCTGCTGATCCGAATGTTTTCGAATTGAATTTCTCTGAATTCCCAATCATGAACATCAACCTGGCAGGTAATTATACTCTTGAAGAGTTGAAGCGGTATGGTGAATATCTGGAGGATGAAATTGAAAAAGTTTCTGAAGTATCAAAAGTTGAAATCAGGGGTATTGATGATAAGGAAGTAAAAATCAAAGTCAATCCTTATGAATTAGAAGCGCGTAAATTAAATTTTGGTGACATTGAACAAGCGGTTACTGCAGAAAACGTTACTCTTTCGGGTGGAAATGTTTTAGATGGCGGAGTGCGCAGAACAATTCGTGTGGTAGGTGAATTTACCAATCCAAAGCAATTAGAGAATATAGTTATCAAAAACGAAGATGGAAACATTGTATATCTGAAGGATGTTGCCACAGTTGAGTTTGATTATGTAGAAGCAGTGAGTTACGCTCGTCTTAGAAAGGAACCTGTTGTGATGTTGGATGTTGTAAAGCGCAGTGGAGAAAATTTACTAATTGCCACAGAAAAGATTAATGCCATTTTAGAAAAAACAAAAACTGAGGTTTTTCCTAAGGATTTGAAGGTAAGTATCACAAACGATCAGTCTTCATTTACCAAAGAGATGGTAAGCAGTCTTGAAAACAACATTATCTCTGGTGTGATTGTGGTGGTTATTGTACTACTACTCTTTATCGGAACACGTAATGCAATGTTTGTGGGTATGGCAATTCCTATTTCCATGTTCTTGACCTTTATTATTCTTAATGCAATGGGAATCACTATCAACATGATGGTGTTGTTTGGATTGATCATGGCGTTGGGTATGTTGGTGGATAACGGTATTGTGGTGGTAGAAAACGTTTACCGTTTACGATCTGAAGGTTATACAATGTGGGATGCAACACGACTTGGTGTTGGCGAAGTAGCCTTGCCAATTATTTCATCAACCGCAACAACAGTAGCTGCATTTATTCCACTTATGCTGTGGCCTGGTATCATGGGTCAATTCATGAGCTACCTGCCTATTACGCTTGCTGTTTCGTTAGCTGCCTCACTTTTTGTAGCGCTGGTAATTAACCCGGTGTTCATTCTTAATTACATGAAGCTTGATGAAGAAATTGTAGTAAATCATAAAGCTATCTGGAGAAATTCGATTATTGCAGCTGCCTTGGGTATTGTCTTTTTACTTCTGAGTGTTACCTGGTTAGGTAATCTTCTTATTCTTTTTGCATTATTAACAATACTTAATGTTTATGTATTGGTTCCACTTTCAAATCGCTTTCAGCAAAACTTATTGCCACGACTTGAAAAGCGTTATGAAATACTCATTGAGTATGCACTTCATGGTCGTAAGCCATACTTCATATTCTTCGGTACCGTTGGCTTATTGTTTCTCTCAATAATCCTTTTGGGTATACGTGCTCCAAAAGTTTTATTCTTCCCTGAAAACGAACCAAAGTACGTTAACGTGTTTATTGAGTTCCCATTAGGAGCTGATATTCAGGAAACAGACGCATTCACCAAAGTAATAGAAGATAAGGTGATTACATCGATGGAGGTATTTGGTACTGCAGTTGAATCAATTATTGCCAATGTAGGTGCTGGTACTGGTGATCCAAACGATATGTCAAGTATTGGTCAGGCCGAATCACCAAACAAAGCGAGAATAACAGTAAACTTCGTTGACTTCAAATACCGTCAAGGTGTAAATACGAATGATGCACTTGACAAACTACGAAAGGATTTGGGTACTTATCCGGGTGTATCAGTAACTGCTGAGAAGAATGCTGACGGTCCACCTACTGGTAAGCCTGTTATGATTGAATTGACCGGTGATAACCTGGAGGTATTGATAGTACAAGCTGAAAAAATGAAAGCTTATATCAATGAAGCAGGTATACCTGGTGTTGAGAAACTCAAAATTGATTTGGAAACAGGTAAGCCCGAAATGCTAGTCAATATTGATCGTGAAAAAGCAAGACGTTTTGGCCTTTCAACTTTTAGTGTTGCCAGCGAAGTGAGGACATCACTATTCGGAAAGGAAATTTCTAAATTTAAACAAGGAGAAGATGATTATAAAATCCAATTAAGATTGGACGATAAGTATCGCTACGATGTAGATGCATTAATGAATAAGAACATTACTTATCGTAACCAAACCAATGGACGTATTGTGCAGGTGCCGATTTCTGCAGTAGCTAAAGCAGAGTTAAGCTCTACCTACGGTTCAGTCAAGCGTAAGGATTTAAAACGTCAGATATCAATCAGCTCAAATGTATTGGGTGGTTTTAACCCAACAGAGGTAAATCAAAAGATTAAAGATCATTTGGAGGATTTTCAGTTGCCAGCAGGGTACAGCTACAAGTTTGGCGGTGAACAAGAAAAGCAGGCAGAAGAAATGTCTTTCTTGTCAGGTGCTCTAATGATCGCTGTGTTCCTGATCTTCCTTATTATCGTAGCCCAGTTCAATAAGCTAACAGCTCCGTTAATCATCATGACTTCTGTATTGTTCAGTACCATTGGTGTATTTCTGGGATTAGTTATATTCAATATGGAGTTTGTCATCATCATGACTATGGTGGGTATCATCTCACTGGCAGGTATTGTGGTAAATAATGCCATTGTATTACTCGACTTTGTTGAATTAAAGAAGAAACGTAAACGGGAAGAAACAGGCAAGGACCTGACAATTGAAGAAGTTATGCATGCCATTGCTGAAGCAGGTAAAACCCGCTTGCGTCCTGTATTGCTAACCGCTATTACAACTGTACTTGGATTAATACCACTAGCAGTGGGTATCAACATCGATTTCATTAAGTTCTTCAATGTTTACGATGCCGACTTCTATATTGGTGGTGATAGTGTTGCCTTTTGGGCACCGCTTTCCTGGACCATTATATTCGGTTTGATCTTTGCAACATTCTTAACCCTGGTAGTAGTACCAGTTATGTATTTGCTTGTTGAGAAATTTATGTTCTGGTTAAATCGTAAAACAGGGATTAAACTTCAAATGAGTAATAAGTAAAGTATAGGTTAGACTATTTTGCTATAAAGGTCGTCCATAACATGGGCGACCTTTTTCTTTAGGGAAGTATTAGCCTGAACATTAGTTGATTCACTGCGTTTTAATACAATATCTTTTATGCTAGCCCGTATGTTAACATTTTCTATACTCATCATCGTTTTACTGTTAGTCGACTATTATGTTTTTCAGGCAGTAGTCCAGGTAAGCAAAAATCTCTCAGAAGGTTGGAAGTTATCTGTACGACTTCTCTTTTGGTTACCTACTTTACTCACCATTTTGATTATACTCTTCTGGACTTTTGGTAATCCTTACAGTTTAGGGCCACAATTCAGAAACTGGGCAATCACAGGCATTGTTGGTGTTTATTTTTCCAAGTTCTTTGCTGTTCTTGTTCTCTTCATTGACGATATACAAAGAGGAATAAGATGGATGCTGCAATCATTTTCTAAAGAAGAAAGTACGACTACACAAGGAGAGGTACTGACACGTTCAGAATTCTTATCAAAGACTGCATTGATAGCTGCAGCTATTCCTTTTGGTACAATGGCCTATGGCATCATTTCAGGAGCACACGATTACCGCATCAAGCGTGTTACGTTGCGTTTGCCTAACCTACCTCAATCATTTGATGGTATTAAGATCGGACACATCTCTGATATACATTCGGGTAGTTTCTTTAATAAAACCGCAGTAAAAGGTGGCGTTGAAATGCTGATGAATGAAAAACCTGATGCTATTTTCTTTACTGGCGATTTAGTGAATAATGAAAGTGAGGAGGTAAAAGATTATATCAACATCTTCGATAAATTAAAAGCACCACTTGGGGTTTACTCCGTTACGGGTAATCATGATTATGGTGATTATAAAAAATGGGCATCAGCGGAAGCAAAACGAAAAAACTTCAGTGACTTAATGGCTGCACATAAGCAAATGAATTTCGATTTGTTGATGAATGAAAACAGATTTCTTCAGATAGGAACAGATAAAATTGCAGTAATCGGCATAGAAAATTGGGGAGGTGGTGGTTTTGCTAAATATGGAAAACTTGATGAAGCCTATAGAAATACCAATGAGGCTGCCGTTAAATTATTATTGTCGCACGATCCTAGTCATTGGGATGCACAGGTAAAAAAGGATTATCAAGACATAGACTTAATGTTCTCAGGGCACACACATGGCTTTCAGTTTGGTGTAGAGATAGGTGATTTTAAATGGAGTCCTTCTCAATATGCCTACAAACAATGGGCAGGCTTATACTCAGAAGGTAATCAGCACTTGTATGTAAACAGAGGCTTTGGTTACATTGGTTATCCCGGCCGAATTGGTATGCCACCTGAGCTAACCATATTGGAATTAAAAAGAGCCTGATCTTATTTCACTAGCTTAATCCGTCCGACCGCTGTTTGCTTCTGCTTTCAGCGGTCTGACGGATGGTACTCTTATTAAATCTCTAATGTTTTTGAAACTAGTGGTAACCAAACGAATTAGCACTTTTAACTTATTCTTTTTTAGTGTTGCTCAATACCATCGAGGCCAGCACTGCAACTGATAAAGTAAGAATAATAAAAGCCAGTGATATTTCAATTGGAATTTTATACCAGTCTGCGATGCACATTTTTACACCCACAAAAACGAGTATAACAGAAAGGCCGTACTTTAAATAGATAAAATATTTCTCTATTCCAGCCAATGCAAAATATAACGAGCGTAAGCCAAGTATCGCAAATACATTCGAAGTGTAAACTATAAAGGTGTCGTCTGAAATAGCCAGAATAGCTGGAATACTGTCTACTGCAAATACTAAGTCAGTAGCTTCAATAAGAATAACAACAACAAATAAGGGTGTTGCCCAGAGTACTCCTTCTTTCCTAACAAAGAATTTGTCTTTTTCAAAATCAGGTGTTACTCTGAATATTTTTCTGGTAAATTTTACCACAGGATTTCGTTGTGGATCCAGTTTCATTTCTCCTTGTGTAACAATTTTTATTCCTGTAAAAATCAGGAATCCACCGAAGATATAAACCAACCAATGAAAACGATGAATCAATTCAACACCGGCAAAGATGAAACCAACACGGAGTAAAAGAGCTCCAAGTATTCCCCAGAAGAGCACCTTGTGTTGATAAGCAGGAGGTACATTGAAATATGAAAAAATTAAAATTATAACGAAGATATTGTCTACGCTGAGCGACTTTTCAATGATGTATCCTGTAAAAAATTCAAAAGCCTTTTCTTGCCCAAATTCATAATAGACAAAAACATTAAAAATGAAAGCAAAGAGCACCCATATGCCTGTCCAGAGTAGCGCATTTTTTACACTGATCACCTTCGAAGTTCTGTGGAACAGACCAAGATCTAAAGCCAGCATAACCAATACAAAAAGATTAAACCCAATCCATAGTGTAGATAGACTCATAAATATTATTTATGTGTAAAGTATTAACTTAGTAAAAGAAGGGGCATTCAACTGAATGCCCCCGTTCACTTTGAAACCCTTAACCTAAAAAGTGAACTTAACCTATTTTCATACAAGTGCCGAAATACCATCTTGTTGGAATAAACGAATACTTGGAACTTTGTACTTTTGTCTCAATTCGCGCGCGCGATTCATCGCTTTGTCACATGAATCAAAAATTGAGCATCGCTTTTTTTCGATCTGCAAAATTCTATCTTCTTCAGCGGCCATGATGGCAATGTAGTTATCTGGCATTGGGTTTTCTTCCAATACTATCCATTTCATAGTCGTATTATTTATTAGGTTCAATTAAAAACGGTGTGCTTCCGTTTGTCATAATTATTTTTGTGTTGGGTGACTTACTAAGCTCTTTAAAAGCTTTAATACTTTGCCATTTAAGTATTTGATCGTTCAACCCTTCGGTAATAACTTTTTGGGCATCACGAATACCTTGTGCCTCTACAAGCTTGCGCTGCGCCTCTAGTTTTTCACGTTGCAGGAGAAACTCCATTCGTTGTGCGTCCTGCTCTGCCTCCAGCTTTTCTTCAACCGCCCTTGCTAAGCCAGCGGGTAATTGAATTGTTTTTAAGAGCACTGCTTCAATTTCAAATCCACGATTTTTAAGTATCCCCCTCATCTGATTGGAAATTTCTTGCTCAATAACTGCTCGCTGCGCAGTGTGCATGTCTTTGGCAAAAAAGCGCGAGCATACATCAGCAGCAGCAGAACGGAAAACACTCGTGATCAATACATCTTCGTAATTCATACCTATGTTCTCCACCACTGATGGTGCATAAGAAGGATCGATTTTATAAAGAATAGAAATGACAGAGCCTACATTTAACCCTTCTTTTGAGGGGAGGTTTGAATTGATTTCTACATTGACCGTGCGTGTAGGTACTTTTATTATACGAGTAATAAGTGGGTTATACACAACCGGACCAGGGCTAAGCGCCTCCTCTTTGAGCTTGCCCATTTTTCGTTTAACACCTACTTCGCCTTGTCTTACAATGGCACAAGAGGATAATATTAATGCAAGCAATATTACATATGAAATTGATTTCATACACATGAATTTTAGATGGAAAATATTAACGATTGCTATTGTCGAATAGAATCAACAATGCCTGAGTTAAGAATAGAGAAGGAAATTGGAAGTTTAAATAATTAGCTTCCTGTATTTTATAAACAGGTAACTTTCACCAATAGAATGAGATGAATGTGTTGATGGAAAAATTGATTCTTGCTTGATTGTAGCAGCCTTTAAAAAAGGACTAGAATTTTTTACTACTTGCTTTTTAGAACGACTAGAGGGAATGGCTTCATCTATAAAATTTTCGCTTTCATTTTTCTCATTTTGCTCTGTATAAGAAGCAGTTTGGTTTAAAATTACAAAAGCCGAAGATGAACCTGAAAGTAAAATTACCAGGGTTAGGGTAAGAAGATAGCGTAGCGGACTAAGCATATGTTACTTTCTAAATACTAATAAGAAAACGTAAAAGATTGGTCTTTTGTTTCGGGTGAGGAACGTGAAATTGACAATTTTTGTATGCTATTAGGATATAAACTAATACAATGGCATCCCTTCCGGTCTGTTTTTTTTCCAGCGCTTATGTGTCCATAACCAATATTGTGGTGCTTGCTTAATGTCTCGCTCTAAATGACGCACTAGTTTTTTTGTAATTTCTCCGTAAGCTTCATCTTTTGGATTGTCACTTATCAGGTCAAAAGAAAACTCATAATAACCCCGCTTAATTTTGCTAATTCTTCCATATAGAATTGGGTAGTTATATTCTTTAGCATAACGCTCGGGGCCAAAAATCATAGCTGATTCTTGGTTAAGAAAGGTGGTCCAGTAAGCGTTTTTTGCTACGCTTGGTGATTGATCAGTGGCAAATATGGTTGCGGTTAAATTATTCCTCTCTTTTTCAAATTCTTCTTTTACTATTTTGGTTGAGATCATTTTCAGCCCAAATTTGCCACGCGTAGAGCGCATTTTTTCATCAAGGTATTTATTTTTAAGCTCTTTGTAAATGGCAATGGCCTGATGATCCATTAACAAATCAATAGCAACGGCAAATAACTCCCAGTTGTTGTAATGGCCACCTGCAAGAATAACGCTTCTATTCTCGACTGCATAGGCTTTAAGTATTTCAGGATTGACAAACTTCATTCGCTGCATAGCTTCTTGCTCTGAAATTGTGAAGGTTTTAAAGCTTTCAACAATGACATCGCAAAAATGCCTGTAAAACGCACTTGCTATATCTTTATGCTCTTGTTCTGTCTTGTCAGGAAAGGAGTTTCTAATGTTGTTTAGCACAACCTTTTTTCGATATCCAATTACATGGTAAACTAAAACATAGGCACCATCGGAAATTAAGTAAAGCACCGGATAAGGTAGTAGCGAAATCGGAATGAAAACTCCGTAATAGAGCAAAGCACTAAGCCAGACCATAAACAAATTTAAATAATTACTAATACAGGAGATTAGTCTCTCACTTCACTTCAAAAGCGCCTCTTCCCATGAGGTAATCATCGGTATACACTTCTAGTATATAATTGCCTTCAGCATAATCGCTACCTTTATCATAAACAAAAGTCAGACGTTGCTTAGAATTGTCGAAAAGTATCTCCTGTGACGCGGTAAAAAACTCTTCTTTTCCTTGAAAGATAAATGTGCCAGAACCTTTATTGACATCAAAGAGTACTTGCCCATTCTGATCGACAACACGAATCATTATTTTCTTTCCTTCAATTGGGGCTACATTATTTTCTGCCAAACTGAATTCTACTTTTAATTTTGCAATTTGTCTAACCCGAAAAGGCGATTCCCTTTCACGATTACGATCTGAGACAGCAACAATTTTAAAATTCTCTGCTTTTAATTGTGAAGCAATGGTGACTTTAGAAGCTAGCTCGGTTGCTTTTTGTTCAAGTCTGTTAATTGAATCACCCAACTTATTTTTTTGCGTTTTCAGTGTAGTGTTCTCACTGAGTAATTCTTTATTAACATTTTTTAGCTTTTCTATTTCTTCATCTTTGAGTTCTAACAACTCTTCATACCCTTCTACTTTTGATCTCAGTTCAGCAATTAAGTTACCCGTTGCTTTAGTCTTTATACGAAGTTGTTTCTCTACATCTGCTTTTGCCCTTTGTAATTCAGTAACATCTCCGCCAAGTTTCTCTATTTCAGCAATTTTCGTATCCAGTTCTTGTTGAATCTCAGTCAGTCGCTGCATGGTAGAGGCCAATTCTTGTTCTGTAGTTTCATTTTCAGCCTTTAGTTCAACTTTGTCTTGTGCATCTAAGAATATTTTTACGGATTGCACCACAATAATCAGAATAAGCAAGGCTATGAAAATAATGTTCTTGTTATTCCGCTTGGGTGCCTCTGGCTTTGGTGCTTCGGATGTTTGTATTACTTCGCTCATAAGTTGAATAAGGGCTCTTAAACATTGCTGTTATACAGTCGAAAGATAGAACTTTAGGCTGTTTCGTCACAAACTTAAAACCTTAAAACCTTGTGATTACGGTTAAGTGAAGGATCCAGGAAGACAAAACCACAGCGAAAGAGGTCGGCCGTTGCATATACAAGAGAATCTTTCTTTATCTCAGACCATGCCTGTTCCATGCCTGGGTTCAGGTGTATGTCATCAAATACGATAATGGTCTTGTTATGCGAGGCTTTCATAATAAACCGGAAATAACGCATAACAGCATCATAGCGGTGGTTGGCATCAACAAAAGCAAAATCGATTTTAGGGTTGGCACGCAGGTAGCTCTCCAAGGTTTCATCTATATTACCTTCAATAAGCTTAATGTTCAAAACATTAGCGAACGAAAAAGTGTCTTTTGCCAGGCCAATCAATGTATCTGCACCTTCAAAAGTAGTCAGGCTGGTAGGTTTTGCAGAGGCCAAGTACAGTGTATTAATGCCCAAACACGTGCCTAGTTCAATTACCTGGTTGCATTGATAAAATTGTATTACACGCGAATAGAGTGAAGAAAATTTAGCGTTGCTAAGGCTGTGCTTAGCAATATCTTTTACATGTCTTTGTTTTGATTTTAAAACCGAACCTGCACCTAAATCATTGATATCAACAGTAAGTTCACTCTTCAGCAATTGTGCTCGTAGTCGTTCAGCTTCCTCATTATAGATTGAATTTTTCTTTACAACTTTTGTGTAGAAATCATAAAAGAAGGGTGAGTGAAGCGAATGTTCGTCAACACAATTCAACCAATACGATAGATATGCTTTAGCTTGAAAAAATTTTGACACTTGGCTTAGTTGAGGCGCAAAGGGGCTACCATTGTAAATTCTGGGATATTTACCTCTACTTTTGTGCTGTCGACAATGCGTTCCATCAGGTAGGTACCAATCATTTTACCAATTCCTGATTTGAGGTTACACCCCGATACATATTGGTGGCTTTGTCCAGGTTCAATTACAGGTTGCTGCCCCACTACGCCCTCACCTTCAACTTCACGCGCATTAAACCCTGCATCGTGAATGAGCCATTTCCTGCGCAACAGCTGAATGGTAAAGTCACTCTGATTCTCAATGGTGATTCTGTATGTGAAAACATAGTGATACTGGCTTGGGCTTGAATAGCCAGGCTGGTATTCTGTTTCTACAGTCACTTTAATTCCTTCTGTTATCTCGGTCACCATCGGTTCAAATGTAAGAGATTTTTCATTTCAGCAAATCAAACAAGCAAGCAGTTTTATTAGCTTTTTCTTCGTTTTTAGTGGTTACTTTTGAATTTAGACGAAAATAATGGACATAAAAATCGAAGAAAGCTGGAAAAATCAGCTTCAGGGGGAATTTGAGCAAGATTATTTCAAACAACTAATTGAGTTTGTTAAAGAGGAGTACAAAACAAAAACCGTATTTCCGCCCGGTAAAGAGATTTTTAGTGCTTTCGATAGTAGCCCTTTTGCGTCTACCAGAGTGGTTATTATTGGTCAGGACCCATACCACGGGCCTGGTCAGGCCAATGGTCTATGTTTTTCAGTAAAAGACGGTATGCGTGTACCCCCATCGTTGGTCAATATTTTTAAAGAAATCAGAAATGATCTGGGAAAGCCCATTCCTGCTTCAGGCGATTTGAGAAGATGGGCCGAGCAGGGAGTTTTATTACTTAACGCCACACTTACAGTAAGGGCATCTGAGGCGGGTTCACATCAAAATAAGGGTTGGGAAACATTTACGGATGCAGTGATTAAAAGAATTTCGGAGCAGAAACAGCATATGGTTTTTTTGCTTTGGGGTGCTTATGCACAAAAGAAGGGCGAAATTATTGATCGCTCTAAACATCTCGTACTCATGTCTGCACATCCATCTCCTTTTTCTGCCGATAGAGGATTCTTTGGCAATAAACATTTTAGTCAGACCAATGCTTATTTAAAAAGTAAAGGCTTACCAGAAGTAGAATGGTAACAGGATTGAGAAAATATAGTCGCGATTTAATTCTTGCAATGCCGCTTAGATCTGACCTGCGAGTAAGTACATTACAGCCATTCTTACAGCAACACCATTTTCAACTTGGTCAAGGATTATTGAGTGGTGTGAATCAGCTGCATCGCTGCTTAGTTCAACCCCTCTGTTAATTGGCCCCGGGTGCATGATTACAATTTGTTTCTTAAGTGAATCCAGAATTTTTTTGGTGATACCGTAGTAAAGTGAGTATTCTCTTAGTGATGGGAAGTACTTTATCTGTTGACGCTCAAGCTGTATCCGCAAAACATTCGCAACATCACACCATTGAAGGGCTTTCATTACATCTAATTCTACCTGCACACCAAGTTGTGCAATGTATTTCGGCAACAGGGTAGGTGGGCCGCAAACCATAACTTTAGCACCTAATTTTTGTAGTGCAAAAATATTAGAGAGCGCTACTCTTGAATGAAGTATATCTCCAATAATGGCGATTTTCTTTCCCTCAACACCACCTAGTTTTTCACGGATGGAAAATGTGTCTAATAGCGCCTGGGTTGGGTGTTCGTGCGTACCATCGCCAGCGTTAACGATGTTAGCTTTAATATGCCTGGAAAGATAATGAGGTGCACCAGGGCTTGCATGCCGCATCACAATCATGTCCACCTTCATGGCCAGAATATTGTTTACAGTATCAAGAAGTGTTTCCCCCTTTTTTACAGAACTGTTTGAAGCAGAGAAATTGATTACATCGGCCGATAATCTCTTTTGTGCCAATTCAAATGATAGTCTGGTACGTGTCGAGTTTTCAAAGAAAACATTGGCTACTGTAACATCGCGGAGTGAAGGTACTTTTTTGATTGGGCGATTAATAACGTCTTTAAAGTTGTCAGCGGTTTCAAAAATTAACTCTATGTCTTGGCGGGTAATATCTTTAATACCGAGCAGATGCTTTTGACTGAGTCTTGACATAGTTATTCTTGATTGATCAACCAGATTTTGTTTTGTTTATTTCCTTGGGCCTGCCACTCCACTTGTACCCGTTGTGAGGCCAGTGTATTTACAACTTTACCGACATAATCCGGGGCAATAGGCAAATCTCTGTTATATTTTCTGTCAATAAGTACAAGTAGTTCAACTTTCTTAGGTCTGCCAAATGCAATCATGGCATCCATAGCTGCACGCACAGTTCGGCCGGTGAAAAGCACGTCATCGATCAGCACCACATTTCTGTTTTCGATTAAGAAGGGTACCCGGGTTTCATTTGCTTTGACAGGAATTTCTCTTCTTCTGAAATCGTCACGGTGGAAAGTAACGTCCAGATAACCCAGGTTTATTTTTTTACGAAGAGCCTTCTCAAGTTTTTGATGAATTAGCTCTGCAAGGTAAATGCCCCTTGGCTGCATACCTAATATGGCGCTTTCGGCAAAATCGTTATGGGTTTCAATAAGTTGCTGGCAAAGACGGCTTAGCGTGATGTCGAGAAGATCAGAATCAAGAATGAGTTTCTTTTGTATAGCCATTTTAAAACTAACGCTACCGTCTTAGCACACAAAGATAAGGATTTTACAATAATGCATACTAAGACTGGTTAAGGTTTTCTGGAACCATTGTTGATTTACCGACATTTCAGTTTATTGATAAAAAACACACTACGCTCAGATTGTCCCCCAATTTGTTTAGTATTTGTAACGTTTTGTATGCCATATGCAAACAGGTAATCTCCATACCAATATTCTAGTTTATTTAATACAGTTTGGTTATTGATAACTACATCACCTTCAGTCAATGTTTTGATAGGCTCTGTATTCTTACTTTCAATTACATTGCTGCCGGAAATTATTTTAGTTCGAAGCATATTATCAAAGAGATAGAGTAGGGTAATACGCTCTTTATCAGTTTTAAGTTTAACAAATTGTTCCAGGTTAAACGTTTTCACATCATTAATTTCAAAAGTGTTGTCCCATTGAAGTTTTCCATTGACATCAAATGCGAGTACAGTAGCATGCGTGTATCGGTAACCATCAAAAATCATTTCGCTATTACCTGAGTAGCCGTACCCAGACCGAGAAAAAAAACCTGGACTTATAGAACGATCGATTGACTTATATTTTGGATAAAAGGCTTCGCCCAATAGAATAAACTGATCTTTATATGGCACAAGTTCATGCACTAATAGTCTGTAATTGAAACGGTTTTCTTTACCCTTGTTTTTGCGTTTATCTATCCTGTACTTAACCCTTTTTTGACGGTTTATTTTCATATAACTGAAAAAGTTTTCCAGGTCAGCGAAGTTGTAGTATTTAACCTGACTATCACCAAAGGGGTCTATAGCTGCAACAAAAAGTCCTTTTGAATACTCAGAATTTCGATTGCCGTAAACTCCAGCCACTATTTTTGTATCGTCAACAGATTGATTTATTCTGCCAAATACTAAACTCTTATTACCATCGGTTGGTAATACCTTCTGGATAATAAAATCTCCTTCAGGTGTATAGCTTTTTATCCAGATTGTTTTTTCTCTATTAAAGTAACGGGCACATAATAATATATCGAAGGTGTTATCCTGATGTACTTTGATCTGTGCTAATTCACCGATTTCATTGAATAAACCGGGAAGTATTTTTAAACGAAGCAATTCGAAATCAAAAAGCACAACAATAGGGATCTTATTAAAATAACCACCAATTATTCCTAATCGATCATTCACTTGAAATTCGGATGGTACGAATGGAATATAATTGCGTAATTTATACTGGGTATAACGCCCTGTTTCCTGATCGACTTTAATCAATATAAAATCATAATAAGAATTTCCTCTGGCCAATATATAAAGACTATTCTTAAAGAATTTTTTATGAGTGATAGTAAAATTTTTATCAAATGGAATTGCACCCCTCCATCTTTGGTTGAATAACGTGTCTAATTTTATAATTTCAAACTCTTGTGAAAGATCAGAGGAATTTACCCTGTGCAGTAAAATGCCATCGTGTAAAAGTGAGGTAACTTCATATCCTGAAGTGAGATAGTTAATCGGAACTTCAAAGCGATCAATTTGTTCTACCTGAGCAAATGATACTGCCGATGTAAGTACAAGACTAATGAACCACAACTTTATTGATATAAAATACTTCACGCGTTTTGTTGCCCTTTATGTTGGTGTTTTTGATTGAATGGTATCCCCATGTATAGAAAACGTTGTTGTACCAGCATTTAATTCCTGCATCCTGATCATCATCAGTTCGTAAATCATCAAAATCATCATTCAATTTTATCTTCACATTGCCATTTTTTGATTTACTGTCGAGTAGATCAACCTTATGGAAAAGAATGTCATGCTTTTTTCGATAAACAACAATAGCGGAGTCGTTAAAGTATGCTACATCAGATATTTGTTTTATGCCTGAAATTTTGAAGTCTTCCAATTTAGCTGAGAAATCATTTTCGATTATACCTTTAGCATTGATAAACAACAACGAGGATGAATATGTTTTTATTTCAATGTCCTCTTGCGCAACATTTTGCCCATAAGAGAGTGATTGATAAGGACGTGAACTTCCAAATCGTGGATAATATGGGTTGTAATAATAGTATGGACTATTCCATGGCTGTGTATAGTTTCGATTATTATAGAAATCACTGTTGTTAGTGCCAGTGGCATATGTTTCAGCCAGCACAATAAATCCATTTTGATGTTCTACAATTTTATACGGCAACGAATTGTTAGTGTACTCGAATAGTTTTCCCTCAAGTATTGCTGCTTTCGTTTTAGTCTTTATTTTGTCTGCTCTTCTTGGCTTTAGATAATCAAGATAATGCTGTAAACTTCCAAATTGAACGAGTTTCGTTTTTTGTTCTTCAAAAGGATTAACTAGCGTTGTATAAAAACCCAACGCTCTGTCAGATGAACGAGTGCCCCAAGTGCCAATGAGGAGTAAATCATCGCGATAAAGATTGCTACTAATGGCATTAAAAATTGTATAACTAGCTTCAGATTCGATGATGTCCTCTAGCAAGAGTGTGGCATGAGCATCATAGGTGCGAAAAATAATTCGCTTATTTTCACCAGACATTTTTTCTACCATTACCACATTAAAAGTTGCATTAAGGTTTACCCGCATGTCTAGTAATTCGGTATTGCGTTGTAAAAAGCCAGGTACCATTTGGGCTTTACCTTTTACCAGATCATACATAACTATGGCAGGCTCATTGTTTATGTAACCTGCAAAGAGGATACTTTGCTGTAGTCGACTAAAAAAGGAGAGTTTAAGCTCAACCTCTGTTTTGATATTGTAGATGTTGATATTTGAATCTTTCAATTCAATATCGCATAGTGCAATTTTATCTTTGATAAACTCACCGGATTGAAATAATAAACTGAGTATCCCTGTTGTATATTCAAAGCCAATAATGTTATACTCTCTTTCAATGTTGACGAGTGTATCAACTTTTATATTTAATGTAGTATCTAGCAGCATTACCTGCCAGCTTCTCATACGATCTTTGTATTGGTTTGTTCCCCGGAAAAGAGCCAGACCTTCTCTTTCTAACGAAATAACAGTGAACTCCTCATCAAGGTACTTCTGAATAATTTCAAATCGCTGAGGCTGTTCAACTTGGGCACGAAGTTGTATGAAAGTAGGTAAGAGAAGTAATATGGTAAAAACGGTTTTCATTTTTCTTCACTCTTGGCTAAGATCATATCAAATTCTGCGGGTGTAACAGGCTGTACAGAAAGTCTTGAAAGTTTTACCAGTTTCATTTCACTTAGTCTTTTATCTGCTTTCACCTGTGCTAAGGTTACAGGTTTTTTAAGTTTACGTTCGGGGGCTAATTCTACAACAGCCCAATCAGGCTCACCCGGTTCGGGGTACCATTCTTTCACAATTTTGGCAATACCGACAACTGCTTTTTCACCTGTTGAGTGATAGAAAAGCACAATATCACCCTTTTTCATTGCTTTCAGGTGGAGACGGGCAGCAAAATTGCGCACACCATCCCAGACGGTTTTTTTGTCTTTCACTAAAGTATCGAAGTGATATACATCGGGTTCTGATTTTACAAGCCAGTAATTCATGCAGTGTAATTTGAATCTTGAAGTTAATGTATTCTTAAAACAAAAAAAGCTCCGTTTTAGCGGAGCTTTTCAAAATTATTTGGATTAACCAGTGTAAGTGGCTAATCAGGTGATCTGTTACACTATTTTAGTTCTGAAAAATCGAACGATGTTTCTAAAAACTTAGTATTGAATTTGCCACTTCTGAAGATTTCATTGTCCATCAACTTAATATGAAATGGAATAGTGGTTTTCACACCTTCAATCACAAACTCTTGTAAGGCACGCTTCATACGAGTAATTACCTCTTCACGTGATTGTCCGCTTACAATAAGCTTAGCAATCATAGAATCGTAATTTGGTGGAATTGTGTAGCCAGCATACACATGACTGTCAATACGTACACCATGACCACCAGGCATGTGTAGATTCGTTATTTTACCCGGTGACGGACGGAAGCCATTAGCAGGATCTTCTGCATTAATACGACATTCCATTGAAAACAAATTAGGGTAGTAGTTCTTTCCGGAAATAGGCACTCCGGCAGCTACTTTAATTTGCTCTTTAATTAAATCGTAATCGGTAACCTCTTCTGTAATAGGGTGCTCTACCTGTATGCGGGTGTTCATTTCCATGAAGAAGAAATCACCATGTTTGTCAACCAGGAATTCGATTGTACCAGCACCTTCATAGTTGATGGCCTTAGCACCTTTAATAGCAGCTTCACCCATACGCTCACGAAGTTCCTGACTCAAAATAGGAGAAGGAGTTTCTTCTAAAAGCTTTTGGTGTCTGCGTTGTATAGAGCAATCACGTTCAGATAAGTGACAAACTTTTCCATATTGATCGCCTACAATTTGTATTTCGATGTGTCGTGGTTCTTCAACAAATTTTTCCAAGTATAAGCCATCGTTTCCAAAGGAAGCAGCGGCTTCGCGTTTGGCATCATCCCATGCTTTCTGAAACTCAGATTCATTGTTAATGATACGCATACCCTTACCACCTCCACCGGCAGTTGCTTTAACAATTACCGGGTACTTGATTTTTTTAGCAAGGGCAATACCTTCTTCTAAAGAGGAGAGAAGTCCGTCAGAACCAGGAATTGTTGGTACTCCCGCCTTTTTCATGGTATCTTTTGCTGTGGATTTATCGCCCATAGCATTAATCATGGCAGGAGTGGGGCCGATAAACTTGATGCCGTATTCGTGACAAACAGCAGAAAATTCAGCACGCTCAGATAAAAATCCGTAGCCAGGGTGAATGGCATCTGCATTTGTAATTTCAGCGGCAGAAATAATGCGAGGAATATTTAAATAAGAATCTTTACTGGGTGCATCACCAATACATACTGCTTCATCAGCAAAACGTACGTGCAAACTTTCTCTATCTGCAGTTGAGTAAACGGCTACCGTTTTAATACCCATCTCACGACAAGTACGGATTACGCGCAACGCTATTTCTCCACGGTTAGCTATTAATATTTTTTTAAACATAAGTTTTAATTCAAAATGAAAAGTTCAACATTCAAAATTGAGTGAAGTAATTTCGAATCTGTAATCTTGAATTTGTAATTAATCAGGCTCTACAACAAACAATACCTGATCGTATTCTACAGGCTGTGCGTTTTCCACCATTACTTTTACCACAGTACCGGAAACTTCTGATTCAATTTCGTTGAAAAGCTTCATGGCCTCAATAATACAAACTGTCTGTCCCTTGGTTACTTTATCACCAACAGAAATAAATGGAGGTGTTTCAGGATTTGAAGAACGGTAGAATGTACCAATCATTGGGGATTTGATATCCGCTGTTTTCTTACCGGCAGCAACAGCAACTTCAGTTTTTGGTGCCGCAGCAGCTGCAGGAGCAGCAATAACAGTAGCGGGTGCTGTAGCTACAACTGGTGCAGCAGCAACTGGAGCTGCAGATTTTAGTATTTTTTGATCTGGTTCACGCTTAATATAAAGCTTTAACTCTTTAGTTTCTACATTGACCTCATTCAAGCCGGAATGGGCAATGAAATCGATGAGGTCTCTGATTTCTGATGTTTTCATGTCGGTTTGATTAGTTGAGGAAGTCTTCTTTGCAGGAGCTTCTTTTTTAACAGGTTTTGTAGTTCGGGCTTTGGCCATAGTAATTACTTTACGCGTTCAATATACTCACCCGTGCGGGTGTCAATCTTAATCTTATCACCAGTGTTCACAAAAAGAGGAACACGAATTTCTGATCCGTTATCAATAGTTGCCGGCTTTAGTGTACGTGTTGCAGTATCACCTGCTAAACCTGGCTCAGTGTAGGTAATTTCAAATACAACATGTGATGGTGCTTCAGCAGTAATAGCTGTTGTACCGTTTTCAAATGCAATCAATAAAGTAACTTCTTCTTTAATAAAGTTTACTGACGGCCCTAACAAAGTTTTGTCTATATAAACCTGATCAAAAGTTTCTTTATCCATACAAACAAGAGTATCTCCATCCGCATACAGGTATTGATATTCTCTGGTTTCCACACGCAAAATTTCGATATCATCACCGGGACGAAAACGGTTTTCTGCAAGTTTGCCATTGCGCACGTTACGCATCTTTACCTGATAGAAGGCCCTCAGGTTTCCAGGCGTACGGTGTAGCAATTCTTCAATTTGCATTACCTCGCCATTGTAGCGTACATAATTGCCTTTACTCAGATCAGAAATAGTTGCCATAAATCAAAAACGGACTTTAAGTTACAAATATTAATTAATCACTCTCTTATGCTTTGCTATTATAGGCCCATTTAAGCCACATAGCGCCCCAGGTAAATCCACCACCAAAGGCTGCAAAAATAATATTATCTCCTTTTTTAAGCTTTTTCTCGTAATCCCACAGTAAAAGTGGTAGTGTACCGGCAGTGGTATTGCCGTACTTCTCAATGTTCATCATTACTTTTTCTTCTGAAAGCCCTATTCGACTTGCGGTAGCATCTATAATGCGTTTGTTGGCCTGATGTGGAGCCAACCAATTAATGTCATTACCTGTTAGATTATTTCTTTCTAAAACCTCAGCAGCTACTTCAGCCATGTTGGTTACAGCAAACTTATAAACAGTGGCACCTTCCTGAAATACATAATGCTGTTTTGCATCTATGGTTGCATACGTTGCAGGCAATCGGCTTCCACCAGCCTCCATACGCAAAAAGTTGGCACCGGTTCCATCACTTCGCAGGATAGCGTCCATGATTCCAACATCTTCGGTTGTCGGCTCTAACAATACAGCACCCGCACCATCGCCAAAAATGATGCATGTGGCTCTGTCTTGATAGTTAATGATAGAAGACATTTTATCTCCACCGATTACCAATACTTTTTTGTAAGTGCCGCTCTGAATAAAATTAGCTCCTGTGGCCAGGGCAAACAGAAAACCCGAACAGGCAGCTCCAAGATCGTAGCTGAATGCATTAACGGCACCAATTTCGGTGGCAATAATATTAGCTGTTGCCGGAAAAGGCATGTCTGGTGTAATAGTTGCGCAAATAACCAAGTCGATTTCTCTGGGATCGATGCCTGTTTTGCTGATAATTTCCTGGGCAGCTTTAATACCCATGTAGCTGGTACCTAGGCCTGCACCTTTCAAAATTCTTCTTTCTTTAATACCAGTGCGGGAGGTAATCCATTCATCATTGGTATCAACCATTGTTTCTAGTTCTTTGTTGGTTAGTACATATTCTGGTACATAACCGCCAACACCAGTGATCGCAGCGCGAATCTTATCCATTTTTTTAATGCTTACAGCAGTATTACTAAACCCTTATAAAAAAGAAAAGCCCGATGAACCATCGAGCATTTCAATAATTGATTATCAATTACGATGTTTTACAATCCGATATTGATGCAACACTAAACAGGTTGCCTTTCAGGTGTAGGATTGCCGAATGTCTCATGCAATTAAGCAAGTGCTTCTCTTTCCATTACTACTTTACCTTTAAAGTAAAGCTTTCCTTCGTGCCAATAAGCACGGTGTGGGCGGTGTGTTTCGCCAGTAGTAGGGCAAACAGTGAAAGAGCTGACTTCAGCTTTATAATGTGTTCTCCTCTTATCGCGTCTTGTTTTCGAGGTTTTTCGTTTCGGATTTGGCATAACTCAAACAGTTTAGTATCAGTGCTTTATTTTTTTAACTTTTTCAGTGCTTCCCAGCGTGGGTCAACCGCGCTTTCATCACTTTTTTCATCCTTTGATGCTGAAGAATAGATTAGTTTCCCTTCCTCATTATCGTCTTCTTCCTCATTGTAGCGAGGGTGAAGTTTTTTGATTGGAACGGCCAACACAATGTATTCAAACATTGGCTGTCCCAAATCCAGCGTTGCGGTATCACGATGTATCATCATCACCTCTTCACTGATCTCTTTATCTTCATCTCCATACTTGTACATCAATTTTTGATTGATGTTGATCGGGAAATCAAATTCATCCAGACTCCGATCACAAGTAAGGACTATGCTGCCTTCAATGCGGAAGTTCGTTTCAATAAAAGTCTCATGTTTATCGAGACTCACAGTGGCTTTTAACTTGCCTTCTGTAATCATTTCGGAGCCATACTGCTTAAAAAAACCACTATCAAGCTCGAAATCGAACTGGTGAACAGTGAGGCTTAAGCCTAAAATATTAACCCCGAATAAATTCACTTTCCTGACCCTCCGGTTTTAAAATAGTCGGCAAATGTAGAAGAATAAATGGAAAATTAAAAGTAAAGCTGTGTTTTTCCAAGAAAGTCAATTTGCTAATTGACTGATTATCAATATTTACAGATATTCTTGGATAGCAATTTCCTTTAATTGCGCTTTAGATTTTTTATTAACGTTCTCCAGAAAAAAATCAATAATTGCTTTTTTGAAACCTAATTTTATTGCCAGGCTCTTGCAAAAAATTATTTCACTTTCGAAAATATTCTGATCCACTAAAATAAGCTCAATGCTACTATAGAGGTATTCGAACTTCTGATCTACAGAAAGGGCGCCCAGACTGTCGATGGGTTCTGGCTTACGAATAAGCTCCTGAACCTCCAATTCCGGAAAATTGCGCTCCTTGGCTATTTTAAAAATCATATCCCGCTCAGCCTTTGCAAAGTGTTTGTCGGCTTCAGCCAACTGGATAAGTATGTTTAAATGCTTTCTAGTAACTACGTCCATTTGAACTTTCGCTTTAACCAAAAATACAATTTACTGTCTTTTAGCCGATTAGATTAGGTTAAACGGTAGAAAATGGAAATAAATTCACATTATTTACCTGTAAGCTGTTCTTTCCTGCTTTGAATAATATCGCACGCTTTAAAAAGTGCTTCTCGGAATGAATTTTCATCAGCCTGATTTTTTCCAGCGATTGCATATGCTGTTCCATGATCAGGCGATGTTCTTACAACAGAAAGCCCAGCGGTAAAGTTTATTCCATTTTCGAAAGCTAGCGTTTTAAAAGGGATAAGCCCCTGATCGTGATACATGGCTAATATCCCATCAAACTTTGTGTACTGCCCTGAAGCAAAGAAGCCATCAGCAGGGAAAGGGCCACTTACTAGTTTGCCTTTATTTCTCCAATCGTTAACAAGCGGTTTCAAAATTTCCTCCTCCTCAGTTCCTATCAAACCTCCATCTCCAGCATGAGGATTAAGTCCTAATATGGCTATTTTTGGTTTGTTAATGCCAAAATCATTTCGGAGCGAATGCTCTAAAAGCTTAAGCTTACTCTCTATGCGCTCGCGGGTAATAAGTCCTGCAATTTCGCGCACCGCCACATGTTCTGTTACTAAACCAACTCGCAACGTATTGCCTACCAGTAACATAAGACTCTCACTGGCACCAAAGTATTGCGTTAAAAATTCGGTATGTCCTTTAAAAGGAAATTCTTCGCTATGTATGCTTTGTTTATCTATAGGGGCAGTAACCAATGCATCAATTAGTCCTTCTTTTAGTTCTTCACAGGCTTTTTGTAAGCTCAACAAGGCCGCCTTACCGGTTTCTTTTGATGCTTTGCCGGGAACAATTTCAATTACATCATCCCAACAGTTTACAAGGTTTAGCTGCCTGGCAATAAAATGTCCCTTGTTTTTTACCTGCGTATAATTGAGTTCTTCGTTATTGAGTTGCTTTTTATAAAATGATAGAACCCGTCCGGACCCATACACAACTGGGGTAAGCAATGACATTACTCTGTGATCAGACAATGCTTTAATAATGACTTCAGGACCAATACCATTGATGTCGCCTAGAGTAATGCCAATGCGCGGCTTATGATCTGTAGACTTAGGTGAATGCTGTGTATTAGCGGGTTGAATCATGACTTACCTTGTTACTTGTTTACCAGAAGCCATCGGCTTATAGTCAACTAATTTGTACAAATAGAAACACAATTATACAGTATTTTACCTTACACTTGCACCCATGGCCACATATGATAAGGTAAGAGCAAAGAAATCGCTGGGTCAGCACTTCCTGCACGATGAGGGAATTGCCAGAAAGATTACAGAAGGACTGCTATTAGATAAAACCGGCAATCAGGTTTTAGAAATTGGCCCCGGCATGGGCGTGCTCACAAAATACCTGGTAGAAATAACCAATCTACAATTGAAAGTTATTGAAATAGACCGTGATTCAGTGGCCTATTTGAAGAGACATTTTGCTTTACTGGATGGTAAAATTATTGAGGGTGATTTTTTAAAAGAAGATTTAGACAGCGTGTTTTCCGGGACTTTCTCTATCATTGGCAATTTTCCTTACAACATATCTTCACAAATCTTTTTCAGGGTTTTGGAGCAGCGCAATAGGGTAGAGCAAGTGGTTTGCATGTTGCAAAAGGAAGTGGCTGACAGGATTGCCTCCAGACATGGCAATAAGACATATGGTATTCTCAGCGTGTTACTGCAAACATTCTACAATATTGAAAACCTGTTTAAGGTGCCTCCAGGTGTTTTTACACCGCCACCCAAAGTTATGTCGGCTGTTATTCGCCTTGTCAGGAATGACAGGAAGCAATTAGGTTGCGATGAGAAACTTTTTGTAACCGTTGTAAAAACAGGCTTTAACCAAAGACGCAAAACATTGCGCAATGCACTTAAAAATCTAACTTTGTCGAGCGATGTTGCGGCCTTACCCGTTATGGATAAAAGAGCCGAACAACTTAGCGTTGAAGATTTTATTCAGCTCACACAGGTAATAGAGAAGAGTCGTGCAGTCCAACATGGAGTTTGAACTAAGCAAAGAGTTTAGAGATCGGTTTCAGCAAGCGCTTGATGAGCGTGACAATACTTTTATTGTCGAAACATTAGAGTCTGTTCAGTCAGCGGATATCTCATCTCTTTTATATGAATTTAGCTCTGAAGAATCCAAATATGTACTGGATATACTGGATAAGGAGGTACACGCAGAAATTATTCGTGACCTGGATTCTGATACGCGCAAGGCTTTTCTGAAAATTTACACGCCTACTGAAATAGCCGGAGTACTCAATCAGTTAAATTCTGATGATGCAGCTGATATTTTGCATGAGGTACCTGTAAAAGCACGTGAAGAAGTGCTAGCATTAATAGACGCTGATCTTCGTTTACAAGTAGTTGACCTATTGCGCTATGAAGAAACCGTTGCCGGTGGTTTAATGGCAAAGGAATTAATCAAAGTGCGTCAGGGGTGGACGGTTAATCAATGTATTGAAGAAATAAGAAAGCAGGCAGAAAATGTTGATAAGTTTTATGCCGTGTATGTAGTTGATGAAGTAGATCGTCTAATTGGCCGGGTTTCATTAAAAAGTTTGGTGCTGGCCAATGCCTTCAAGTCTGTAGCAGAAATTATGGAGGAAGAGGAGGTTGTTTCTGTTGAAACCTACCTTGAAGACACAGAGGTAGCGGATATCATGCAGAAGTACGATCTGGAATCGGTGCCTGTTGTAAATGTGAACGGACAATTAGTAGGTCGCATTACCATTGATGATGTGGTGGATGTAATTACAGAGCAGGCGGAAGAAGAGCGCCAGATCATGGCCGGTATCAGTGAAGATGTTGAAGAAGATGATAGCGTCTGGCGTAACATCAGAGCCCGTTTACCCTGGCTGATTATTGGTATTTTGGGTGGACTGATGAATGCAAAATTCATGGGTTTATTTGAAGCCGAGTTGATGCAGGTAACGGCAATCGCTTTTTTTATTCCCCTTATTCAGGCAACCGGTGGAAATGTAGGAATCCAATCAGCATCAATTGTTGTGCAGAGTTTGGCCAACCCAAGTTTTGTAGTAGAAGGCTTATGGACACGTTTAGCCAAAGTATTTTTAGTGGCTATGCTCAACGGTGTTTTTTTAGCTGGAATAGTATTTGGCGCTAATGTTTTACTTTTTACTGAGTTTGAACTTTCGCTAACTGTTTCAATAGCCCTTTTTAGTGTTGTATTGTTTGCTTCTTTTATGGGCACAGTTACACCTATGGCACTCAACTATTTTGGTTTTAATCCTGCGCTGGCTTCAGGACCTTTTATTACTACTACCAACGATTTGTTGGGGCTCACCATTTATTTCTTTACAGTAAACTTATTATTGATTTAATGTCTTCCCTGCGTCAGTGTTTGATTATTGATCCAATGCATATTAGCATATTTACTATGCTGAAAGAAATTGGTTGGGAAGGTGTAGACGTTTCAGTTAAAGATATTGCTTCTATAAAACCGCTCATTAATCAATACGAAGGTTTGTTTGTCAGGACGCGCACCAGAGTGGATGAACAACTATTAGGCAACAAACCGACTATTAAGTTTGTAGGCAGAGCGGGAGCAGGGTTGGATAATATAGATCAGGAATTTTTACTAAAACATAATATAAAAGTTTTGCATGCATCGGAAGGCAATAGAGATGCCGTGGGTGAGTATGCTGTTGGCGCTTTACTGTCACTGCTCAGAAATATACCAAGAGCGGATGCTGAAGTACGACAATCCATTTGGTTGAGGGAAGAAAACCGCGGTGAAGAACTAATGGGTAAAACAGTAGGCATTATCGGTTATGGCAATATGGGTAAAGCCTTTGCTAAACGTCTTTCCGGGTTTGGGTGTAAGGTGATTGCCTACGATAAGTATAAACAAAGTATTTCAGATGAGTGGTCTCACGAGGCTTCACTTGAAAATATATTTGAAGAAACAGACATATTGAGCTTGCACATTCCATTAACGCATGAAACTAGAGAAATGCTGAGTATGGAATTTATTACGCGTTTTAAAAAGCCCTTTATTCTCATAAACACTGCACGTGGTGAGATTGTTAAGTTAAACACATTAGCATCAGGGATTGAGACTGGTATAATCAGAGGGGCAGCATTAGATGTATTGGAAAATGAAAAACTTACATCCCTCACTTCCGAACAACAAAAAGCATTTACTTTCCTAACACATAGGAAAAATGTGATCTTTACACCACATATTGCGGGCTGGACAAACGAGTCGCATTATAAAATAAATCAAATACTGGTGCAAAAATTACAAGCCCTCGGCTTCTGATTGTGTTGAAAGTTTTCTTTGAACAAAAGATTTTGATAATTTAAGGACAGGAACAAGAAAATGAGTTTTTACAAGAAGCAGATGAAGCGTTTTAATGAATTCTATGATGATATCATAGAAAAGCCGCTGCTTACATCAACTATTGTATTAGTCCTCGTTGCCATTCTGGTACTTTCTTTAAGTTTACACTACTACCTAAATGATACCTATAATTTTGTAGGGCAAGTACTGAGTGAAGCTCACGGTATGATCTTCGATATCGCGGTGATCGGTATATTGATATTTTGGCTAAACCAGAATGGAGAAGTACGTCAGCGTATTCGTACTTATAAAGATGAAATTGATGACTTTCGGTTGTGGGAATCTGAAGAAGCTGCCTTTCGTACCGTGGGTAATATTAAGCGATTAAATCGCCATAAGATACATGAGATCAATCTTGTGAACTGTTACCTGGCACGTACAAACTTGAACTACGTAAATCTGGCAGGTTCTAATATCAACTCATGTAATCTGCAGCAGTCCTCATTAATTGAATCTAATCTGGAAAATGCCAGATTAAACCAAACCAATTTTGAGAACTCGAATTTGAATCAGGCCAATTTGAAAGGCGCTTACGCCAGTGGTGCCAATTTTAAGGATTCATTTTTAATTAAAACCCAGTTTGAAGGTGCTTTTTTGATCAAGGCTAATTTCAATAATGCCTATTTAATGGAAGCAAACATGCAAAACAGCTACTTAATGGGGGCTGATTTTGAAAATGCCAGCTTATATAAAGCTGATTTAAGAGGTGCTAAAGGACTTACCATTGAACAATTATCCAAAGCCAAAACCTTGTATATGGCCAGATTTGACGATGAAATACTAGAAGAGATCAAAACTAACCTACCAGAGCTGGTAGGAACCTGATTTTGACTAAATAAAAGAATCCTTACCTTTGTAGAATACGACAACGGTTTTGCCCCGCAAAGCCGTTGTTTGTTTTTTTAGTAAAGTCGATAATTATGAGCAAGAAAATTTCCTACTATACCAAAGACGGTTTCGAGAAGTTGAAAACTGAATTAGCTGAACTGAAAGGTAAAGGACGTGCTGCTATTGCATACCAAATTGCAGAAGCGCGTGATAAAGGTGACCTAAGTGAAAATGCAGAATATGATGCCGCAAAAGATGCACAAGGTCATCTCGAGGCAAAAATTGCTCAGTTAGAAGACTTGGTTTCTAATGCTCGTTTATTAGATGAAAACAATATTGATACTTCTAAAGTATCTATCCTATCTAAGGTTACTATCAAGAACCTGAAGAATGGAGCTTCTTTTACCTATACTTTAGTTTCTGAAGAAGAGCAAGATTTAAAAATTGGCCGCTTGTCTACACAATCACCAATTGGTAAAGGATTGCTCGGTAAAAAGAAGGGTGAAAGTGCTATGATTAAAACACCTGCCGGAGATATTGAATTTCAGGTAATGGACATAACAGCTTAAGTGTATGGCCAGCATTTTCACAAAAATTATTAACAGGGAAATACCGGGTTACATTGTGGCAGAAGATGAACGCTATATTGCTATACACGACATTAGTCCTTTAGTAATGGGCCATGTGCTGGTTATACCTAAACAGGAATCTGATTATATTTTTGATCTGGAGAATGATGCGCTTGCCGGCTTAACACTTTTCGCCAAGAAAGTAGCCATTGCGGTGAAGAAAGCTATTCCTTGCAAAAGGGTAGGCGTGGCCGTAATTGGCCTCGAGGTTCCTCATGTGCATATTCACCTTGTACCTATGAATAGCATGGGCGACATCAATTTCACAAAACCCAAGCTTAGCCCTTCAAAAGAGGAACTAGCTGAAGTAACCGAAAAGATCAAAGCCGCACTTTAAGCTCACATTTAACCCTTCTCTTATTTGAGCCTCTCCTTATTGAACATTTTCAATAAGTAATGGTTAATTTTGGGTAAAGCATTTTCGTGTGAATAACTCAATAGCCTCTTTAAAACAATACTGCAATAGTCTTGTGCAATACAACCGCAGAAAAACCATTGAAGTAAAGATTGGTGATGTGCCTATGGGGGGTAATAACCCTATTCGTGTACAGTCCATGACTACTATTGATACGATGGATACCATCGGCTCAGTAGAGCAAACTATACGCATGGTAGAGGCTGGCTGCGAATATGTACGCATAACTGCCCCAAGTTTAAAAGAAGCACAAAATCTTGCGGAGATAAAAAAAGAATTAAGAAAACGTGGGTATAACGTACCCTTGGTGGCAGATATACATTTTACACCCAACGCAGCAGAACTGGCTGCGCGCATTGTAGAAAAAGTACGCGTTAATCCGGGCAACTACGCTGATAAAAAAAGATTTGAAAATATCGATTACACAGAGGCTTCCTATCAAACTGAGTTAGATCGCATCAGAGATAAATTTACACCACTAATAAAAATCTGTAAAGAACACGGTACGGCTATGCGTATCGGAACTAACCATGGTTCTTTGTCCGATAGAATTATGAGCCGCTATGGTGATTCACCACTTGGTATGGTGGAGTCTGCACTAGAGTTCTTACGCATTTGTGAAGACGAACAGTTTTACAACACTGTAGTATCTATGAAGTCCAGCAATCCACAGGTGATGGTGCAGGCTTATCGTTTACTTGTGCAAAAATTAGATGAAGGTGGTTTTAAACCTTATCCGTTACACTTAGGCGTTACTGAGGCGGGTGATGGAGAAGATGGTAGAATAAAATCAGCAGTGGGTATTGGAACCCTACTTGAAGATGGCTTAGGCGATACTATTCGTGTATCATTAACTGAAGAGCCTGAAGCGGAAGTACCAGTAGCTTATACGTTAGCTAAGCGTTATGATAAACGCGCCAATCATAAAAACATTCCTGAAATTAAGCACTACGCCATCAACCCATTTGAGTATACACGAAGAGTAACACATGAAGTAGTAAATATTGGTGGAGAGCATTGGGTGCCAAGAGTAATCGCAGATCTTTCTCAACGGGAAGCTATCACTCAGGCTTCGCTGTTTTCATTGGGCTATCATTACTCTGTTCCTTTAGATAAGTGGAATATAACAGACATGGCATGCGACTATGTTTATGCAGGCAATAAACTTATTGACTTTGCCATACCCGGTACTTTGGGTATTATCTATGATTATACAACCTGGCTTACACAAAATGAAAAAGACAGGGTTTATCCTTTGTTGGATGTAAATACTTTCCTTGAAGGTAAGCAGCTTTCAAACGCACTAAATTTTGTTCAGGTGTCTATTGAAAATGTAAATGCATCTTTGATTGAAACACTTAGAACTAATAAAAATATAGTATTAGTGATCACCACTGACAATGAGCATGGTATGGCAGAGCAAAGAAGACTCATGCTGAACATTATTGATGCTGATTGTTCTGCTCCGGTAATTATCCGTAGAAATTATGTAGACCTTTCGCAGGAGGAATTGCAATTGCATGCAGCTACCGATGTTGGTGCGCTACTATTAGATGGTTTAGGTGATGGTATTTTTCTGTCGGCTATTAATTGTGGTCCTGAAAAAATGCTGAACGAAACAGCCTTTAATATTTTACAGGCTACGCGTACACGCATTTCGAAAACGGAATATATCTCATGTCCCTCATGCGGACGAACCCTATTTGATTTACAAGAGACCACCAACAAGATACGTGTGCGCACCAATCATTTAAAAGGATTGAAGATTGGTATTATGGGTTGTATTGTGAATGGTCCGGGCGAAATGGCAGATGCAGATTATGGTTATGTAGGTTCAGGGCCCGGAAGGATAACATTGTATAAAGGCAAAGAGGTAGTGCGAAGAAACATACCAACAGAAAAGGCAGTAGACGAATTAGTTAACCTGATTCGTGAACATGGAGATTGGGTAGAACAAGAAAATTAATTTATGGAAGAGCAAAGAGATTTAGCAAAGCAAGGAGCAAAGAGAAGTTGGAAGGATTTCTTCAAATTAGGAGAAGTAGGTGGTTATTTTTTTAGAGCGAAAGATCCGAACCGTCCAACTAATGCAAGTTTAAAAATGATGCATGGCGTTAATAAATTATCAATTGTGATGTTTCTCGCTTGCGTGATTATAATCGTCACCCGCATTATTGCACGTAATTATTTCTAAGATGAACATCGAAGGCTTCCGTGCTTACTGCCTTGCCAAGAAAGGTGTAACAGAGGAGTTTCCTTTTGATGCCAACACGCTTGTCTATAAGGTTATGGGTAAGATGTTTGCCCTTACTGATTTAGATAATTTTGAAAGTGTCAACTTAAAAGCGGACCCTGAGCAGGTGATGCTGCTGCAGGAACGATTTTCTGCAGTTTTACCTGGCTATCATATGAATAAAAAGCACTGGATCAGCGTTATGCTAGACGGAACCCTAAAAGACAGCCTGATATGCGAATGGATAGACGACTCATACAACCTGGTAAGTGCCTCATTACCAAAGAAGGACAGAGAAATCTTAAAGGAACTCTGAGGTCGGATTTCTCAGTTATTTCCTTAATTTTGATAGCTTAAGCATTATCGAATCGATGTCTAGGAGTCTTTTTGTCATTGTTGGACTAACAATCCTGCTGAGTAGCTGTGCCTACCAGCCGATGACTTGCCCTGCCTATCAGAGTGCTTATATTCATGATAAAGACGCTTTACGTAAGAAATTCAGCTATTTCGTCAATGACTCGGCTCCCAAAGTATATGCCACCAGTAAGTCGAAGTTCTTGATTATTGAACCCACTACCTATAAAAAGAAAGAGCGAACCATACAGACTGTGGAAAAGAAGGCTGTGTGGGTAGTTGTTCCGGATTCCTTAAAAGAGGGTTATCAGAAGCCGGAGGAGGCGTTTTCAATGGCAGAAAGAAATGTGGATGATAGCACTGCCGTTGTTCGTATTGATACCCTTGCCTCTGCCGAAGAATACAAAATCTCTAAAGATGCAGAAATAAGGGTGCTTAAGTATGATAACAACAAAAGACAATATTGGGTAGATACCCTCGGTTATAATAACGATCAAGATAATTACATGTGGTATCTGCGTCATGTGCTTGTATTGCCTGACGCAAGGCTGGCTGCCATGGAATCTAAAGACCAGAAGAAAGATGAACCTAAAGTGAAAGGCAAAGCTAAGCGGGAACGTGGAGGAGGTCTTTTCAAGAAATCAAAATCAAAAGGAGATAGCCTGGAAGGTTATGAAGGCACAACTTCAGCGACTATTTTACCTAACAAGGTTAAGACCAAAAAAGTAAAGAAGAAAAAAGAAAAGAAACCAGTTGAGGCAACTCCGGCACCTGCTAAAAAAGAGGAGGATGAAGATGATGGGTTTTGATGATGTGCTGATGAGTTGATTCGTTTATGTGATGATTTGAGCTGCGACCTACGAGTATCTAGCTTCGAGTCTCAATCAAACAAAGTAAGGTTACCAAACTGATCAGCAGGTGGTGTAGCAATAATCAAAGACGGAACATTAATTGTGCTATCGTTAATCCTTGGAGACACAGTATACAAACTCATTTTACTTTCAAGATATACTTTAAATAAAGCGAGTAATGCTTCTTCACTTGCATCAGCATCCATCCATATTTGCTCCTGAGCTTTCTCAAAAATCATTGGCATCCTTTCGCTCATCGAGTTCACCAATGGATTTGACTGTGCTGTAATTAACATAAAGGTGTGGTGCGTTTGACCTTCGTTGTCTTCAAACTCCTCCCAAATGCCTGCAAATGAAATAGGACTTTTATCAGCAATTATAAAACGGTGAGGAATAAGTGTTTTCTTACCCACTTTCTTCCAGGCATAAAATCCATCAGCAGGAATAAGGCAACGGTATCGTTTCAGTGTTTTACGCATGGCCGGGCGTTCACTAAAACTCTCTGCTCTTATATTAATAAGCTTTTCACTTACGTGTTTATTCTTGGCCCACTCAGGCGGGGTGCCCCAATAAAAAAATGATATGCCTGCTGAACCTTGTAAAATAACAGGTAGTAAATGAGTAGGGGCTGCGTTGTACAACGACTTATAAGATTCTGGTACGTCTACACCAAAGCGCTGCTGCAGTTGTTCACGGGTGGCGGTAAGGGTGTAGCGTTCAATCATGGTGTTTTACAAAATGAAGTGCTCGTTCTTCGCTCCAAAATACATTCTTTTTATTGAACTGCGCAAAACCAACATGTCCTCCCTCAGTCGTTACTTCTAACTGTACAAACGGATGGTGCTGTAGCTTTTGAACCGGAAAACAAGTTTCGCTTAAAAAGGGATCATTCAAAGCATTTACAATCAGGGTTGGTATTTGAATATATTCTGCAAAGCGTATTGAACTGCATTGGGTATAATAATCAACTGCATCGCGGTAGCCATGCAAAACAGAAGTAAACTGATCGTCAAAACTCTGAAGGTCTGTTACCTGATCAATTCTGCTAATATCAAGGTCGTTGCGTAATGCAGCTTTGTCTCTTACTTTTTGCTTTAGTGTTTTTAGAAACCTTTTTGCATACAAACGATTTGACGACTTTCCCAATTGTATGCAACTGGAGTGTAAATCCATGGGGACAGAAAACACAACACTCTTTCGGATGCGTTCATCTCTTTTGTGTTCACCTAAATATTTTAAAGTAAGGTTACCACCCAAACTAAAACCGATCAGGGTAATTTCTTCATAAGCTTGAGCAAGTGCATGCTGCACAACTACATCCAAGTCATCGGTGGCACCACTATGATAGAATCGCCTTTGTTTATTCATCTCTTCACTGCAGCCACGATAATTCCACGCGAGCACATCGTACTGCTGGTCATGAAAAATTTTAGCCATCCCTTTTATGTAGGCTCTCTCAGTGTTGCCTTCAAGGCCATGCGAGATGATGACGAGTTTGTTTGATCCTTGTTTAATCCAATCTAAATCAAGAAAATCATCATCAGGTGTTGTGATTCGTTCCCGTTGATAAGGCTTTAAGGCAACAGATCTGAAAATAGCAGGGTAGATGGTTTCAACGTGCGGGTGAAAGAGAAGTGTAGGGCGTTGGTAATTATTGAATTTTGTCAATTTATTTTGAAATAGAATATTCAACGATCTGTCAAGACCATTTCATTCTTTCTTTAAGTGAAGTAATATGAGCAAGGTGGTGTTTGCCGTGCCATGCATACAATGCAAGCATACGCTCAAGATTAATTTCTTTTTGCGTTTGTGGATGAATAAAACTACGATGCCATGCATCGTCATCAAGCAGGCTTAGCATGGCAGACCATTTAGCATGGAAAGAGGTAATCAGCGAAATAGACAAAGCAGGATCAAGTTGGTTATCGATAGTTTCTGCCCAGATCTTCTCTTCATAGGCTTTAATTACAGGCTTCTCTTCCGTAAGCGCCCACTTAAAGCGTATATAAGAATGCATGTGGCTGTCGGCAATGTGGTGAATAAGTTGTTGCACAGACCAACCTCCATCCCGATAGGGTGTTGTGAATTGTTCTTTCGAAAAATGTTTTACAACTTCTGCTAGTTGTGCAGGAAGGTTAGCAATTTCTGTAATCAGTTTTTTCTTTTCCTCTATAGTATAAGAGGTCAGAGGGGCAAATTTGCCAATAGGATAACGAAGTTGATCAATATCAAGCATTTGTTTTGGCTTCTTTTGCCTGCGCTTTTGCAGCTTTTAATTTTTGTCTGGCTTTATCCCTTCGATTGCGTACGCGAATATTAAACATCTCGATAAGTAAGGAGAAGACCACAGCAAAGTAGATATAACCCTTTGGTATATCGTATTCCAGACCCTCAAGAAATAACATGAAGCCAATAAGAATGAGGAAACCTAAAGCCAATACTTCCAGCGATGGATGTTTATGAATATAGTCACTTATTCTTCCAGAGAATACCATCATAATACCAATAGAAATGACTACAGCAATTACCATGATCAGTATTTCTTGCGTTAGACCAACTGCAGTAAGAATGGAATCGAAAGAAAAGATAATATCCAGCAAGATAATTTGAATAATAACATTGGTTATGCTCTTAGTAGCCTTAGCCTGTATTTCACCTTCTTCATCATCACCTTCAACTTCGTGGTTCATTTCTCTTGTGCTTTTTGCAATTAAGAAAAGTCCACCAAACATAAGAATAAGATCACGTCCGCTAAATGGATGGTCATGACCAATAAAACGATCTACTAAACCATGACCCAGTATATCGGATAGGAAGAAAAGAGGTTCAGTGAAAGTGATGACCCACGTTATACCTAACAACAGCATTATACGCACGATCATGGCCAATGCTAAGCCCATATTGCGCGTTCTGGCTCGCTGCTCAATAGGGAGTTTGTTGGATACAATAGAAATAAATATAATGTTATCGATGCCGAGCACTACCTCAAAAAAGGTAAGTGTTACTAGGGCTAGCCAAGCCTCGGCTGTTAAGAAGATTTCCATGGTTGAGAGGAAATTGGTTGGTTTACACTGCTAAATTAGAATAAGAAATGTAACCCTCAAATGTTACTTGTCTAGAAAGTCGATGTCAACATTGAGAGGATAGCGCATTAAATATTGTAAAGCTTGCTGAACTGTGAGTTTTTCGAATAAAACACGATAAAGAGCATGCGTAATCGGGGCTTTCACCTGATAATAATCTGCACATTTTTTTGCTATTCGCACCGTATTTATACCCTCAGCCACCTCATCGGTTTCGGCTAATATATCCTGTAAGGTCTTTCCTTGAGCTAATTTATGGCCTACTTGAAAGTTGCGACTCAGCGAGCTGTTGCAGGTGGTGACAAGATCGCCTATGCCTGCCACACCCAAAAATGCTTTTGTATTTCCTCCGAGAGCACGACCCAGGTAAATCATTTCAACTACACCACGACTTATTAATAAACCCCTTGCGTTTTCTCCATAACCTAAACCGCTCAGTGCACCTGAAGCAATGGCGATCACATTCTTTAATACACCGGCAAGCTCCACCCCAGTTAAATCGTTATTGCCGTAAACCTGAAAATAGTCGTTGCGCAATAATTTTTTACCGAGTTCAATTACTTCATTAAAAGGGCTAGCTATTACAGTTGCGGAAGGATGTTGAGCGGCCAGCTCTTTTGAAAGATTGGGGCCTGCTAAGCAACCCACACGCACTACAGCACTTTCTTCACGAATTACTTCGCTCATGGTTTTAACCTGATGTCTATTGAGCGTTTCAATTTCTTCAATAGTACTGTGCTTGGGTAAGGTTATATCAAAACCTTTAGTGCCATGAATTAAAATGTGATAAGGATGCAGGTGAGGAGAAAGGCTTCGAATAACAGAACGAAAATGCGAAGATGGAATGATAGGAAAAATAATATCACATTCTGCTGCAACTTTAGCCAGATCATTAACAGCGGTTACATTTTTGTCTATAATATGGCCGCGGTTATCTCTGCTTGTATTAATTCTATGTACAACCTCCGGATCTCGCGCATAAAGCAATACAGGGCGTTGCCTTGCTAATAAGTTAGCAACGGCAGACCCAAAGTTGCCTGCTCCGATTACGCCTATAGGCTTATTGTCCGATAAATTTATCGAGTTCATATCCGACCAGGCGATTTTGATAATAGTATAGTACGTTCAAATCGCGAGTGATAATATTACCATCGCGGTTTCTGAGTAAGGGGCGTTTTAAGTGAAATATACCTACGTTATAAAGTCCACGTTTAATCACTTCATCAATATCACCTTTCAGGTGTGAAGCGATGTTGACTTTATTTTCAATTTTCATTCTGTAAATCTGTTTGCGCACACGCTTACAGGTGTCACGAAATTCTTCGTATGGCAATGTCAGATCCTCTTCAGGCAAACGCAGTAAACTAAACAGATCAAGTTTTGGATGTCGCTTCTGCCACATAGTAAAAGCGACAAATGCTACCAGGTGACTGGCGAAAACCCTATTGATTCTGTGATACTCGCTTACAATTTTTTGACTGAGCATGCGTGTATACTCGTCTTCGCGTTGCCTATCAGCCGAAAGTTGACCGTTGGTAATAAAATAATCTCTTGTATTAATTGATCTTCCGTGCTCGTCAATACTGTTTCCTTCATCATCAACGTAATTGCCCATGATGTCGAGACCTTTGCCGATAGAAACGGAAATGCTTGATCCTTTAGTAAAGAATTTAAACATGAACTGAATCAGTTGCCAGCTTCCGTAGCGATCTTGTTCAGGCATGTAGCGATCCTGTCCTTTAGAAGAGAGATAGTCTTCAATAAGGTCTGGTGCTTCTAATACAAAATGGTAATTAAGTGTAACAGGAACAATGAAAATCTTCCTTACCTCTTCACCAGGTTTAGCGTCCAGATAAGCATCGCGTTGTGCTTCTACAGTTGAAGAGAGCAAGCCAAGCTTGAGTTGCTTTTCAATCATACCTGAGCGCGAGCGAGTACCCCCCGGAAAGAATAAACTATGCGCGCCTTTTTGCAATGCCAGTGTTGAATAGAGTTTTAGTGTTTCAAGGTAGGGCATGTTCTTTTTTCTGCGATCTACCTTGTACGCACCCAGGCTATTCATGAAGTAGGCAAATATTTTTATGTTGAACAGGTTAAGTCCTGCGCCATAAATAAAAGCTGGTAAGCCCAGTGAATGTATTACCCATCCGATCAATATGGAATCCAGATTACTGAAATGGGTGGGCACCATAACAACGGTACCCTTGCGGGCTAATCTTCTTAGTTGTTTTACCTTACCAACAATATGAATTTTATCACGCAGGGTATATTGGTTTCGCCAAAAGGCACCAAATTTTTTTACTCTTGCACCATTTAATAAGCGGGCAAACCAAAACTTAATTACTTCACGAGCCAGGCGATAGCGGCTTGGTTTAAAGTTGCCGGCAATTTCATCTGCATAGCGTGTAACTATTCTTTTCAGAATCTCATTGGCTTTCTCCTGTTGTTCTTCTTCAGTTTTACCAGAGAGTGCCTGCAGGTCTTCTTTTACTTTGCTCCAGAACTTTGGTTCATCCTGAGGGTCGGCACGCCAGCGGTTACGCTTCATACGTTGCTGCTCACGATAAACAGTAGCCTCTAATTCATCCACTAATTGCTTAGTAGAGGCTCGTAGTTCTTTAACCCTGTTAAAGGACTTCTGAGCTACTTCTTCAATAAATTCCTTTCTGTTTTTACTGAGTTTATAAACAGGCCAATCCGGGATACCTTCCAAAATTGGCTTGTACTTCTTATTCTTATTCTTCTTTTCCTGAATATCCATCGCCAGCTATTGGGTGCGCAAAATAACACAATTCTACCATTGGATTTGGCGTCTGTGATCTTAATTATACCCTGTTAAGGGCTTCTCCTAATGAGCGAGACATGGAGTTAAATCGTTCCATAGCCTCCTTTAAGAAGGTTTCATCTATCATTTTTTCGATATCTGCTTCACTGGTTACATCAAACTCGTTCACCTTAAAGGTTTGCTCAAGTAAACCTTGCTCAAGTTTTATGATGTAGCGGTTATTCCAGGCGTAAAGGGTTATTTTGTAATGGGGGGTGGGTATTTCCTTTAAAACTCTCATTGCTAATTTCAGTGGATTTTGAGCAAAGATGTGATTTCAAACTGGTTTTAAGGAAATTAAGTCAGGTTTAAGCTCGACTACTTTTGCTGGTTAGAAGTGTAAACTGTGCTGGTGGGAGTTTCCTGTTCCGCAAGAATGTCATTGTTTTGCTTAATCTTCTGAAGTTCCTGCTCCAAGTTGCGGTATACCTGACTTTTGTGAAGTTCATCAAACTTCATTTGTCTCATAAGGCGTTGTATCTCCAGTTCACGTTTGCGTAGGTTCTCTTTTTCGGAATTCATGAAGGTTAAAAAATAGGGTATTTTAGGTTATTAGATGCTAAGTTAATGATAGAAAGCATTTTTTCTAGGCAGATTATCAATAAAATGCATGTTGAAAAAAGTTTTTTGCTAGAATAGACGATCAGTGGAAACTTATCGTTTCTAACAAGAGTTTCCTTAGAACGTTTAGAGTTATATCTTGTAACCTATTCCAGCAATTTTTTGCAAAGCAGACATGACAATGTTTCGATTTTTAATAGCTATTACTCTACTCGTACTGAGTAGCTCAATTATTGCGCAAGCAACCCATTTGCGCGCAGGAGAAATAACAGTTGTGCGTAAAAGCTGTGCTGGCTTAACATTTATTATTACAGTTACAGTTTATACAGATTCGGAGTCAACAGTTCCTTTTGGGGGCAGGCAGTCAGATGGCCTTGATGTGCTGGATTTTGGTGATGGTATAAGAATAATTATTCCTGAAACGCCAAGCGTAGCAAAGCCTGAACTGGGGGCTAACATTGCGGTAGCTTCATTTACCACTGAACATACTTATGGTGGTTCTGGAAGATACTTAATTTCTTACAAGGAACCCAATAGAAATGGTGGAGTATTGAATATGGTTAATTCCATTCTAACTACATTTTATATAGAGACTGAAATTAATACTGATGCTTTCTACGGCTGTAACAATAGCCCTAAATTGTTAATTGCGCCAGTAGACAAGGGTTGTACTGGCGTTGCTTTTCAACACAACCCTGGTGCCTTTGATCCTGATGGAGACAGCTTATCTTATGAAATGGTGATCCCTTTCAGAGATCGCAACACCGTTGTAACAGGTTACAGAGATCCGAACAATAGCGGCTTTTATACAGGTAATTTTGATACTGCCAATGAAAATCAGAATGGTCCACCCACTTTTTCAATTAACCCGATAACTGGAACAATTACCTGGGATGCACCTGGTATTAGGGGAGAATATAATATAGCCTTTAATATTGTTGAATGGCGAGAGATAGCAGGCCAATGGGTAGAAATTGGTTATGTGAGACGCGACATGCAAATCATAATAGATGAGTGTGATAATGAAAGGCCTGACTTAATTATACCCAACGATACTTGTGTTGTAGCAGGCACTACACTTAACGTTACAATTTTCGGAATAGACATTGACAACAACAATGTTAAAATTGAGGCCTTCAGCGAGTTGTTCGGAGATACATTTATTAGTCCGGCCAAGGTGTCTCCAAATCCTGCGGTTTTTCAATCGGTAGTTCCTGATCCGGCTGAGTTAACTTTTGAATGGGAGACTGTTTGTGAGCATGTAAAAGATCAACCATATCAGGTTGTATTTAAAATAACAGATAACGGCCAGCCTAATCTTGTCACTTTTAAAACATGGTTTGTAAAAGTGGTGGGGCCGGCTCCGGAATGGAATCTGGCTACAGTCGACTTTGCTAAAAGGCATGTAAAACTTGATTGGGATGAGTACACATGTAAAAATGCCTCGAGTATTCAGGTATGGAGACGTGTAGATTCGTTTGCCTATACACCCGCTAATTGTGAAACTGGTCTTTCCCCCGGGCTCGGCTACGAAATGATTGCATTGGTTCCGGCATCCTCCATTACGTACACTGACACGAATGGTGGCCTCGGGCTTGCAGTCGGTGCTGAATATTGTTATAGATTGGTAGCGCTTTTTCCTTTGCCCAGAGGCGGTGAAAGTTATATGTCGGAAGAGTTGTGCATTGCCCCAATTTTGGCAGATGCACCAGTAATTACGCATGTAACAGTTGAAAAGACCGGTGAGAGCGATGGACAAATAAGAGTTAGCTGGCGCAAACCTTTTGAAATTGATCCTGTACAATTTCCACCGCCATATCAATATAAAGTATGGAGATCAGAAGGGTTTACTGGCGCTAAGCCATGGGTAGCCATCAGCTCAGGAACTATATCAGACACAACGGCTATCGATAATGCGATTAATACGCTTGATAAAATATACAGTTACCATGTAGAGCTATACTCAGCCACAATTAACAATCCGGCCATTGCTCCAGTCGACACCTCAGCAACTGCCAGTATGGTGAGGCTCGATGTCCAGTCGGGCGATCAACGTTTAGACTTGAGTTGGCAGGCATTTACACCATGGTCCAACCTCTCTCAAAATTTTCCTTTGCATGATGTATACCGAGGTGCAGAAGGCTCTACTGAAACCGCAGGTTTAGTGTTGTATCAACAGGTGAATGTGAGTGTAAATGGTTTTATTTTTTCCGATCCGGGAGAAACAGCCCCGCCTCTGGTAGAAGATGAAGTGTATTGTTACCGTGTTATGACAAGAGGTACTTATGGAAACCCCGCCATAGATGAGCCATTGGAAAATTACTCTCAGATAATTTGTGCACAAGCAGCAGATGAAGAACCACCAGTATGTGTACCCTCTCCAGTACTGGCAGATATTCGCTCATGTGAAGAGTTTTTTGCTGATCAATCTACTTGTAACATAAATACTTTCAGCAATGAAGTAAGGTGGAATAGGGTGACAACCACCGAATGCGAAGGTGATGTGTTAGGCTATCGTGTTTATGTTGCCAACGAAATAAACGGAGAGTTTCAACCAATACTTATTAATGGACAAACTTTTACCAGAGACACTGTTTTTGTAGACAATAACCTGACCTCATTTGCCCGATGCTATAAGATTTCTGTGGTAGACCGTTCTGGAAATGAAAGTGAATTGAGTGAATCCATTTGTAATGACAACTGTCCTTATTACGAACTACCTAATGTATTTACACCTAATGGAGATGGCTGCAACGACTTTTTCAGTGCCTATAGTAACCGCGAGGGTACAGGTGAAGAGTCACCTAATCCGAGTAGTTTAAATTGCCAGCCCGCCTACAAAGAAAGATGCGCACGCTTTGTTGAGAAAGTTCTTTTCAGGGTATACAATCGCTGGGGCGTTGAGGTGTATACTTACGAATCTGTTTTGGGTGATGATGTAGACAAGACTATTTATATTGATTGGGATGGACGTGATAACAGTGGTACACTACTGAATTCCGGAGTTTACTATTACGCAGCTGATGTTACTTTTAATGTAATTAACCCAGACAATCGGGTTCAGACAATCAAGGGTTGGGTGCATTTAATAAGGTGACAGTAGAAAAATCGATTATACTTTTTGATGGCGTCTGCAATCTTTGTAGCGGAGCTGTTCAGTTTATTTTAAAAAGAGATGCTAAAAAGAAGTTCGTTTTTGCATCACTTCAATCAGAAATTGGTAAAAATCTATTGTTGAAATATAAAGTAACCACAACGGTAGAAACCATTATTTTAATTCAGGATAATAAATGGTTTTCGCAAAGTGAAGCCGCATTGGAGATTGCCCGAAGCTTATCAGGGGTCTGGCCATTACTTTATGCTTTTAAAATTGTTCCCAGGTTTATACGAGACGGTATTTATAATTGGATTTCGAGCAACCGATACAGATTTTTTGGTAAAAAAGATGCCTGTATGATTCCTTCTCCTGAGTGGAAGAATCGTTTTCTTGATTAGTCTTTTAAAAAATCATGCTTAATTTGCTGGTCTAATTACAAACACAGACCTAAAACACATGACAGCATACATTTTTCCAGGGCAGGGTGCACAATTTACCGGAATGGGTAAAGACCTTTATGAGTCAAGTGCCGCAGCTAAAACTCTTTTCGATGAAGCCAACGACATACTAGGTTTCGATATTAAATCAGTAATGTTTAATGGTACTGCTGATGAGTTGAAGCAGACTAAAGTAACACAGCCGGCAGTATTTATTCATTCAGTAGCCGTTGCGTTGTCAAGCAATTCGTTTTCACCCGATATGGTAGCGGGTCATTCTTTGGGAGAATTCTCATCGTTGGTAGCTAACGGAGCTTTATCTTTTAAAGATGGTTTAACATTGGTAAGCAAACGTGCTTTAGCCATGCAGCGAGCCTGCGAGATTAATCCTTCCACTATGGCAGCCATTCTTGGTTTGGATGACGCGGTTGTAGAAGAAGTTTGCGCATCGATAAAAGAAGAAATTGTGGTAGCGGCCAATTATAATTGTCCCGGCCAACTTGTTATTTCAGGATCGCTTAAAGGTATAGAAATAGCTTGTGAAAAAATGAAAGCAGCTGGTGCTAAACGTGCCATGGTATTGCAGGTAGGAGGGGCCTTCCACTCACCATTAATGGAACCAGCCAGAGAAGAATTGGCAGCAGCCATTGAAGCCACTAATTTTAGTCAACCACGTTGTGCGGTTTATCAAAACGTAAATGCAAAGCCCTCAACTGATGTTGCTAGCATCAAGAAAAATTTAGTATCGCAATTAACAGCACCAGTGCGCTGGACGCAATCTGTACAACAGATGACAGCTGATGGAGCAAAAACATTTATAGAATGTGGTCCTGGAAAAGTATTACAAGGACTAGTGAAGAAAATTTCACCGGAGGCTGAGGTTTCGAGTCTTTAAATCCATTTGATGTGCTGATATGCTAATATGCTAATTCGTTGATGTGCTGATGGATTTGAAAATTCAAAATCTGAAATCTGAAATTTGAAACTTTAAATTTGAAATTAATATAGCGTCTTTGATTTTTTGGGTTTGTATTAATAAAGATTGCTTCTTCGCCCTTACACACAATCAACGCTTCGTTCATCACAATGACGGTATATTTGTTGAAATTTATTATCCTTTAAAACATATTTATAAAATCAGCGTCTCTGAAGAGACGCTGATTTTTTGAGTTTGATGGCTGCAGCCAGACAAAAGTGTATTTTAACTTTTATTGATTTCAGATCGATTAAGATTTATGCTGGTTGCATTTCCATTTTCCTGCACTCTTCTGCACATGCTCGACATGCTTCTGCACATTTTTTACAATGCTCTGAATGAGAATGTTTCTCGCATTCTTTTGCACAGGCATCACAAATTTCTGCGCACAGGCTACAAAACTTATTTACGAATGAAGTGGTGTGTTCATCAGCCCTGGCCATAAAAGCAGCAGCTGTTCTGCACATATCCGCGCAATAGCGCTCAAGTTCAATGCATTTAGCATACATCTGTGCGTCTTTTTCGTGCAAGCAGGAAGTCGCACAGTGTTCGCATTCAGCCGCACACGCATTGCAGGCATTGATGCAGTCTTGAAATTTTTCGTGGCTCATAATTTTTTGAATTTAAGTGATTAATGAAATTTTATGTTTATGAAGGAGCTGCTTATATTAAATTGAATTGCGCAGTTGTTGTAGTTGCATTATTCACATAGAATAAAGAGCATATTATAGGCCACACTTTAATGACTTTGAAATAAAGCATTAAACAATACATCTGCTTATTGCTAAAGTATGTTATTGTATTTAAAGTAATTATGTGTGGAAAAAACGCAACACTAATTCTTCACGCTTATTGTTGTGCTTCGGGAGATTGATGATTACACAGATAGTGTTTTAATCGATTTGACAACGATCTTAAGTTCGTTCATAGTAAAGTATTATTGCACCAGAGTTAAAGGCTTTTGTTCTGGAAAGCTTAAAAATTGTTCTGTCGTTTATATTTTCGAAGAGTGGAGAGCCTTTGCCTGCTATGACAGGATGAATACAAAGTTGAAACTCATCTATCAAATTAAGATTTATTAGCTGAATAATTATACTCCGACTGCCAACTAAAATATCTTTACCAGATTGTTGTTTGAGTTCTAAAACTTCCTTTTCAATTTCCTTGGTTGCAATTTCGGCACTGTCCCATTCAGTGTTTTTTAAGGTTTGAGAAAAAACGACTTTTGGTATTTTGTCAATTGCCAAAGCAAAGTCGTCCATTGATTTTTGACCTGAAGGTTTTTTTAGCAACGTTTGCCAGAATTGCATAAGTTGATAGGTTGTACGGCCATATAATATAATTCCTGCGTTGTTTAAAAGACTGGTATAATGTTGATGTAAATCTTCATCGGGGATACCAGCTGTATGGTCGCAAATCCCGTCAATTGTCGTGTTGATTGCTGCAATAATCTTTCTCATATAAATTATAGTCTTATTCTCTGTTGATTACCTGAGAATTTTTTTAGCGGGAATTGCATTTGATTATTCATTTCTTAAGATTTTTATCGGGTTTTGAACCGATGCCTTAAAGGATTGATAGCCTACAGTAATCCAGGCTATCACAAGAGCAACAAGACCAGAAACTAAAATTGTCCAAGGGCTGATTTCAATTCTAAATGGAAATTCTTGAAGCCACCAGATGTCCATAACATATATTGAAACAGGAACGGCTATAAAAAAAGATATAAGAATCATTTTAATGAAATCCATTGAAAGCAAAACATGAATGTTTGTAACACTAGCACCAAACACTTTACGAATACCTATCTCTTTCATTCTTAACCCTATTGTGTAAGCAGATAAACCAAAAAGACCTATGCAGCCTACAATTATACTCAGACAGGAAAATAGTGTAAAAATTTCACCCATACGCTTTTCTTTTTTGTAATGTGCATCCAACACATTGTCTAAAAATCTAAATTGAAAAGGCATATCGGATGCTAAGGCTCTCCATTTGTTCTCCATTTCGGAAATTGCAGATGTGTTTTCTCCCTGCCTTAGTCGCACCACTACAAAGCTCATTCTATTAAAGATTACCTCATTACTTTGAATGATAAGTGGTTTAATCTCTTGATGCAGTGTTTCATAATGAAAATCCTTAATGATACCCACGATTGTAAAAGTTGTTTGATTTCCGGTTCCATAAGTTTGCTCAATGAAATTTATTTTCTCTCCAATGGGATTTTTTAATCCTAAAGTCTTAACGGCAGACTCATTTAAAATGATAGATAGTGAGTCATTTGTATTTTCGGAGAATAACTTCCCTTCCATTAGTTTAAAGTCCATTACTTCAGCAAACTCATCACCGGCATACATCGTATGGATGGATTTGATTTCGGGTGATCCTTCTGATCTATATTGTTGAGGATAAATGCCAGCAATAGTGGGCATAGACAAACTCCCGGCAGCCGAAACGACTTGAGGCATTAATTTAAGCTCTTTTATCAAGCTACTTGTGAAGTTGGGTCTCATATGAAAGTTGCCTTCTATAACAACTAAATTCTCTTCGTCATAGCCAAGATCTTTTTGACTTATAAAATTCATTTGCTGCTGCATGATAACTGTGCAAATAACAAGTGAAATCGATATGCAAAATTGAAAAACGACTAATCCGTTTCTAATCCACTTCCCCTTTGAAGTTGAGGTAAACGCACCCTTTAATACGGTTACAGGCTTGAAGGATGACAGAACAAATGATGGATAGATGCCAGCAAGTACGCCTAAAGCAGTTGCTACTATTATTAAGACAATACCTTCCTGAATTCCAAAATCAATCTGTAAGTTAATATCAGTAAACTGACTAAAATGAGGTAGAAGTAATGTTATTAACATTGCGCCAATGGCGACTCCCAGAAAGCTCACTAATAAGGATTCATTAAGAAATTGAAATACTAATTGATTTCTTGATGATCCTAGAACTTTTTTAACGCCAACTTCCATAGCCCTTTCAGATGAACGAGCGGTTGCAAGATTTATAAAGTTGATACAGGCAACAACCAGAATCAGTACTACTATCACTATCATAATTCTGATTGAAATAATATTCCCACCAGGTTTCATGCCACCAATATTTTCGGGATATAAGTAGACATCAGTTAGTGGACACAGGAAGTAATGATATCCATTACCTGCTTTCTTATATTCCGACCAAGATGATTTATTGACCTTTTCAAAATCGGCTGCTGCGTATTTGTCAACCATTACATCAAGCTTAGCTTCAAGTAAAGCGGGATTTGCCTCTTTATTTAGTTTTAAATAACAGTAGACGTCAGGTTTGTTAAAATTTTCAAGATTGAACCTTTCGATTGTGTTGATGGAAATTATTAAGCCAAATTTAAAGTGAGTATTAGCTGGTGGATCCTCACATATTCCGGTAACGGTAAACACATTGCCTGACATTGTGATAAGTTTCCCAAACGGATCTTGATCTCCGAAATGACGTTTCGCAGTACTTTCAGTTAATATCATACTCTTAGGATGCAGTAGCATAGTCTCACGATCACCCTTGATTATATTGAAACTGAAAATTTTAAAAAAGTTGCTATCTGCTGCATAGACATCATTTTCAAGAAACTTAATATCAGCGTTGTTAGTGCTTTTATAAGATATCATCATATCATCAAACGGGCCACAAATTGTAGTGGCACGCTGAATTTCCGGATAGTCTTGCACCGCTACACTTGCCAAGGAATGTGGAACACCCGCTATGATAGACGTCTGATCTGGATACTTACGTTCTAGTACAATTCTATGTATTCTGTCTGAGTCTTTAAAGCCTTTGTCGTAGGAGAGTTCGTGGTTAACATAGAGGCCGAGCAGAACACAGCTGGCTACACCGATTGCTAAACCGAACGCATTAATTAGTGTAAAAGTCTTTTGCTTTAATAGATTTCGAAAAGCGATTTTCAGGTGATTTCTTAACATTCTGATCTATTTAAGTGTTGAACGTCTAAAATACTAAAAGTATTTAGAAGTTGTTTTGGATTTTGCATTTCACTTGAACTGTTAGGAATTAAGCTCTTCCGAGTTTGTAATTTGGAAGCCCTATCATAGGATTTCTAATCTTGCTTTTCAAGATGTTACCTCAGCGCATCTCAAACATAAGAATAGAACAGGATATTTATTCGGTACGTTAAATACTCTCAACAATAACTTGTGTGCTCTTCACAAATGAACCTTGTTAGACTAAATAACTTAGTTCTTCCTTCTGTAGGTTCTAATTCCAAAGAGTAACAAAATGCCTAGCAGTATAAAAGGCCAAACATTTGTTAACATTACAAAGAACCAAATTAGGTTGTTCCAGCCGTTGCTTACGCCATTCTTGAATTCTTGTCCAAATTTTGTTTGCGTTGAAATACTTTCGTAAAAGGTTATTGTTAATGTTGAGAACGAAACTCTGTTCAGTAAGTACTTTAATCGCCCTTCAACTGATTCTATTTCTGCTCTTAATTGCCCAATTTCCTTTTCAATTTCCAGAATTTCTTTTACGTTTTTGGCTTGCTTTAAAATTTCTAAGTATCGATTCTCAAGCTCTTTTTTTGTTTTGAGTCTCGCCTGCATGTCGAGAAATTCTTCAGTAACGTCTTTGACTGTGATTTGCTTGTTATCAAACCTTTCAACTCCCTTCGTAGCATCTTGTAACAGTTTATCAAAATTATCGGCAGGTACACGAATAATTATAGTATTGCTTTTTCGGCCGGGTGAATTGAATTCCTGGTCAGAGGAAACATATCCTTTGTACTTATTTATGGCCTCAAAAATTGTCTTTCTGGTTAGGCTAAAATCAGTGGATTCAAATTCTAGTTGCCCTTCCTTAATTAATTTTCGTTCAACAATTTCTTCTATTTCCTGGTCAGCGGTTGAGGGGGCTGCTTCCAAGTAAGCCATTTCCAAGGAACGGTTTTCGGATTGTTGGGAACAACTGTAAATTGTAAATATTATAAAGAGTGTTAAGTATTGGAGTGATTTTTTCATTGTGATTATTTTATAATGAAGATAACATTTGTGTATTTGTGAAATGTGTCGCTTTCATCGCTGTTCGGGATGTTAGCGCAGCGCATCTCGAACTAAAAATAAAGCCGGATATTTATCCGGCCATGAAGTGTTTCAAAATATTTTATTTAGTCTGCGTTTGTATCCATTTCAATATTTCTGTTAAAGCTATTGGTGAAAATGTCTGTTCAATGGACGCGTACTCGTAAGGTGAACCTGTCTTACATTCTTGAAATAAGTGATTTAAGTTTGGTAACGCTATAATGGTTGCTTTCTTATTTCCTCCTTTTGCCAATGCCTTGCTAATGGCGTCTAAATTTTCTTTTGGTGGAACTTGTAAATCCTTCTCTCCATTAAGTGCTAAAACCGGGCATTTTACCTTCTCTAATGTTGGGGCCGGATCATGCTTTATAAAATATTGCATCCAAGGTGATGCAATCTGATTAACCTGTAATTTGACAAAATCCTCATCACTCATTCCTGCTGGCTTTTGTGGATTTGGATTATCTTTTAAAGCTTGTGTAATGGAATTTGTTAAGTCAATTGTTAGTTGCTCAAGATTGTTTGATGCGTTAACGATGTCAAATATTTTTCTATTTGTTAATTCATTTTTTTGTAAAACCTCATCACTCATTCCTGCTGTCTTCCCAATTAACTTTTGTTGTAATAAGAGTATTGAGTCGCCTTGAATACCCGGGCCTGCCAATAAGACAATAAATGATACATCTTTGGATTGACTGGCAACCATTGGAGCAATTAAGCCACCTTCGCTGTGTCCTATTAAACCAATTTTCTTTTTAGAAATTTCTTTTCTTGTTTTTAAGTAAGCAATTCCTGCTTCAACATCAGTAGCAAAATCAGCACTTGTTGCCGTTTTGAAATCTCCTTTTGATAATGCAGTACCACGATCGTCATACCGTAATACGGCAATTCCATTTTTTGTTAAATAGTCTGACAGCACTAGAAATGGTTTGTGCCCCATTAATTCTTCATCTCTGTTTTGTGGGCCACTGCCACTGATTAAGATCACAACAGGAAATACACCTTCTTTTTTGGGTAGAGTAAGTGTTCCAGCCAGATTAATTCCTGCCTTTTTATTTTCAAAAGTTACTTCTTCAGCGTAATATGGATAGGGTGTTGTTGGTTCTTGTGGCCTTGCAATTTTTTCTTTTTCAACTATCTCCTTGGATAAATTCATGGGGAAGGATTGACCGGCTTGTTTAAAATTACCAATAATGATGTTGTCGCTACCTAATGTTCCTTCGTATTCAACTGTTAAATTTGAAACTGTGACTTTGAAGACTGAGTTTTCAAAACTTGAAGATGTTGTAGCAATTCCTTTGGCACCCTGGTCAGGACTATCTAATGTAGTGCTTATGCCATTTTCGGTTTGCGTTACATTAAAGACAACTCTTAGTTGTGTGCCTTGCACTTTTAATATGCCATTCCATTGCCCTGAAATGTCTTGAGCTATTGTTGTAATGGAGGTTAACAATACAAGGAATAAAATTGAGATTGGTTTCATACTATATATTGATAGTTAATCTATTCAATTAAAAATACAAAATACACATCATTTCTCTAAAATTATTAGGGTGAATAGCAATAAGCGAGTTTTCGCTCTCAGGCCGCTGGGCCTAGCATAGTCATTCAAGGCTGTATCTGTGGTTATTTGAGGATTAGATAATTTGAAGATTTGAAAATTGAAGCCTTCTCTCCTGTTAGTGTTATTCCCTGTTTAAAGAAATTTAAAGAAATATTTCTGCTGTTCGAGATGTTTCCAGCGATTTTAAAAATTGATTTTGGTTCAACAACAGCGACCGGTCAGACCGCTTCTTGTTATTGTATACAGCGGTCAGACCGGTTGTTATATGCTATTGTACAGTTTAGCGCAGCGCATCTCGAACTACTAATAATACCGGATTTAAATCCGGTTATTTAAAAGTTCCAGATGTTCAATGGAACATCCGGAACATCAACACCTGCATATTACTTTTGGCTATTGTCGTAATTCATTCAATAGTTCTTCTGATTGTCTCAATTTGTTTTGGTAGTATTTCGTTACTTTTTTGGAGAAATAGAATAGGAAAATGTAACCAAAGCTGAAGGAAAACATCCAAAAATATTTACTATCTGTAATATCCTGACCACTAAATAATCTAGGAAGTAGAATAATGACTACGATCAATAGCAAATAACTTAAGTTGATATTGATTTTTTGTAGTTTAGAAAAGGCTAACTTCTGGGTCGCAAACATTCTTAGTGTATCTGCATATGGTTTACTAAAATCGTTTGATGATTTTAATTGTCTAAGACTTAAAAAACTTATTACGGAGATTGACAGTAATAATAGGATGCATATTATGCCAACAGTCTGAAAAAGAATGGTATCTAACTTGTAAAAGGCAAAACCAATGAACATTGCAGTGAGTATGCATATTACGCTTCCAATCATTTCTGGGTAAGCAATTCTATTTAATTTAGAAACGTATTTTGTTTGTGTCATTTGGTCAATTAGTTTGGAAGTTGAATTTTGTTGCTGTTTTTTATTTCCAGCATTATCCCATGTATTTTTTAAATCATCTAATTCCATTGTTATAAAGATTTATTGATTTGTAATTTTAATTTTTCTTTTATTCTAAGGAGCTTCGTTCCAACATTGCTTTTTGAAATCCCGATAATTTCCGCAATTTCATCGTAGCTTTTGTCTTCACAATAAAGCATTACAATTCCTTTGTCAAGCAAATTTAGATTTTCAATGTGCTGTTTAAAAATATTCCACTTTTCCTCATTGTTAGTATTGTCTTCTTTGTAAGTATTATACATTTCTTCATTAATAGGGACAGTAGAAACTCTTTTCTTAGATTGCTTTAGTTGATAAATAGAAACATTTAAAGCCACTCGGTACATCCAAGTACTTAAACTTGATTGTTGATTGAATGTGTCAAAGGATTTCCACAGTTGGTATAGAATTTCCTGAATTAAATCGTGTTTGTCTTCCTTATTATCAGTATAGACTGATGCAATTTTGTAAACAAAGCCTTCATTTACCTTTAACGCCTCAATAAAACTTTCTTTTTTGTCCACTAATTGTCTGCTATTTATGTTTCTATGCCTTATTAGTGTACGATTGACTGTAAAAGTCACACTTCAGCAAATTTATTTTACAATCAGCTCTTCCGAATTTGTAATTCGGAAGCCCTATCAAAGGATTTTAATCCGGATTAAGAGAACTAACTCATAAATAAAAATACATTATTATTTTTAGATTATTAGAGCAAGTAGCGATAAGCGAGTTTTTGCTCTAAGGCCGCTGGGCCTCGCATGACTCATTCAAGGCTGTATGCTATCCACACATTCCCTACCAGACCGAAGATAGCATAATGCCTTGCCTGAGCATGCTGTAATGAAGCATAGGAAATTCAAATTCGATGAAACGAACAACTATAGCTCTTTCCAATTTCGGCTCTTCCAAATTTGTAATTCGGAAGCCTTATCAAAGGATTTTTAATCCGGATTAAGAGAACTTTTGCAGTTAACATTTATTTATCTGTTAGCCCGTTTTGATGCCACTAACTTTCAGATAACAAAAATTCAACCAACTGAACCATCCGTCAGACCGCTTTATTACACAGCAAACAGCGATCAGACGGATTTTAGGTAAAGACACGAACTAGCAGATTACTTTATTTATTATTTGAATATTTCAACACCAACCCACCAGTTGAAAGTTGTTGTGACGAAACGAGTGATAAATTTCTTGAAGCAATGCCTTGTTTGAAAAGCGGTTCCTGCTGTTCGAGATGTTAGCGCAGCGCATCTCGAACTACGAATAATGCCGGATTTAAATCCGGCACATTTAAAGTTCCAGATGCCCTTCGGAACATCTGGAACAGCGAAGGTTTTGCTAACGTACTGCCTACTCAATTTTACTATTTACACTAATGCTGCAGCAGGGATAGCAGCGGAAATCCTTTTTGCTGCGTGGCAATAGCGCGGGGCAAAAAGATTGCAGCGGATTAGCCCGGCCCGAGGCACGAGGGGCTGCCCTAATAATTCTATTTTAAAAAAAAGTGTTTTGTAAAATTTTACGGCAATCAAATCAGTCGCTTCACTACCAATGGATCGGTGCAGCTTGCTAATAATGCTTTATTACTTTTTAGTAAAACAGGATGATTAAAGTCTGGTGCTATTTCGGTTAATGGCTCTAACACGAAACGCCTCGCGGCTATACCAGGGTGGGGGAGTTGTAGATTACTTTCACTGATAACGACTTCGTTAAAATACAGGATGTCGATATCGATGAGGCGTTGTCCCCACTTTTCGGTGCGGATGCGTCCCATGGCCTGCTCTATGGCCAATGACTTGCTTAACAAACTTTCGGGGGTAAGGCTTGTTTTAATGTGTAGCACCTGATTTAAAAAGTCGGGCTGTTGTTGTTTGCCCCAGGCTGCTGTTTGGTAAAGGGAGGAGCGTTGCAGAATAACGCCACATTCGCGCGCTATATGCTTGGCGGCTGTGGCAAGATTGGCCTCGAGTTGGCCTAAATTACTGCCTGTCAATAAAAAAACTCCTTCTATCATGTAATTATAGACGCTGCAAACATACTTTTTAATAACATAAGGGCATTCCTTATTTTTGGAACTTAATTAATAGTGAATATGGGTTTTTGGAAGAGTTTTTTCGCGACACTGCTCGCTCTTTTTGTATTTATGTTTCTTTCCTTCTTTTTGATGATAGGCTTTATTGGCGCCCTATCTTCTGAGCAAGAGACTGTTATAGCTGAAAATTCGGTGTTGCACCTGAACCTGGATGCGCAAATTACTGAGCAACAAGTGGACAATCCGTTTGAGGGCTTACCTGTATTGGGTGGTGAAGTGGCCTCGGTAGGTTTAATTGAATTGAAAGAGGCCCTGCGTAAGGCTAAAGACGATACTAAGATTAAAGGCATTTACCTAACGGTGAGCTACCCGATGACGGGCTTTGCCACGCTGGAGGAAATTCGTATGTCGTTGATTGATTTTAAAAGCAGTGGTAAATGGGTGGTGGCCTATGGCGATATGATGTCGGAAGCTGCGTATTATTTGGCTTCGGCTGCTGATAAAGTATACATGAATCCGCAAGGTGATGTGGAGTGGAATGGTTTGGCGATTGAGGTGAGCTTTTTTAAGCGCATGTTCGAAAAGCTGGAGATTAAGCCACAAGTTTTCAGGGTGGGTGAGTTTAAAAGTGCTGTTGAGCCTTTTATGCTGGATAAGATGAGCAACGAAAACAGATTGCAGCTTACGGAAACAATTAATTCTATTTACGATTATGTAGTAACGCAAGTAGCGACTGCGCGTGGTATTGATAAGGCAAAATTGCGTGAGATGTCGGACAAGATGTTGGTGCGCAATGCGAAGCAGGCTGTTGAATATGGTTTGATTGATTCGTTGTTATACGATGATCAGTTGACCGCTGAATTGAAGAACAGACTTGCCTTGGCTGATGACGCAGACATTAAATTTGTAAAGTTGAATAAGTACCGCAAGAGCTACACAACGTATAAGGCGGCTAAGAGTGAAATTGCTGTAATTGTTGGTGATGGTGAAATTATGCCGGGCAAAGGCAGCGATGGTATTATTGGTGGCGATAAGTTTGCTGAGCAGGTGCGCAAGGCGCGTGAAAATGATAAAGTAAAAGCGATTGTGATTCGTGTGAATTCACCGGGTGGAAGTTTTCAGGCTTCGGATATTATGTGGCGTGAAATTACTTTGGCTGCTCAGATAAAACCTGTTATCGCTTCGATGGGTGATTATGCAGCATCGGGTGGTTATTACATGGCCATGGGTTGCGATACCATTGTAGCACAACCACATACGATTACAGGATCGATCGGTATTTTTAGTGTGTTGTTTGATGCGAGTGATTTGATGACGAACAAGCTGGGCATTACTACTGAACAAGTGAAGACAGGTGAGTTTGGTGAAATGATTACCATTAGCCGTGGCCTTACTGATAATGAAAAAGCAGTGTGGCAGCGCAAGACGGAAGAAGGCTACGAAGTATTTACGAGCAAGGCAGCCGAAGGAAGAAACATGGATGTTGAGGAATTGAAGAAGGTGGCATCTGGCCGTGTGTGGACGGGTACGCAAGCTAAAGAACGTGGACTTGTAGATGTGTTGGGTGGATTTGATGATGCGATTAACCTGGCAGCGGAAGCCGCTGGTGTGAGCGATGATTACAAAGTAAAATACTATCCGCAGAAGCAACCCTTCTTTCAGGAGTTGATGTTGCAGTTGGAAGAAAATTCGAAAGTAAATGCATTGCAGAAAGAATTGGGTATGTTCTATCCATATTACCTACAACTACAACGTGTACAACATTACAACGGTACGCAGGCGCGCTTGCCTTTCGAACTTTCTATACACTAAACCCCCAAGCATGACTTTAATACGCAATAACTGGACTAAGCAGGAAATAGAATCTATTTATAACAAGCCAGTGCTGGAGCTGATCTATGATGCAGCTACTGTGCACCGTCAATTTCATGAAGCCAGCGAAGTGCAGGTGTGTACACTCTTATCGGTAAAAACAGGCGGATGTCCTGAAGACTGTGCTTACTGTCCGCAAGCGGCACGTTACCACACAGAGGTGAAGGTGCAAAAGCTGATGGAAGTTGAAGAAGTAATTGGAAAAGCATTAGAAGCAAAGGAAGCTGGCAGTACACGTTTTTGTATGGGCGCTGCCTGGCGCGAGGTGCGCGACAACCGCGACTTCGATAAAGTGTTGGAGATGGTGAAGGGTGTGAGCACGATGGGTATGGAGGTGTGCTGCACCTTGGGCATGCTAAGTCCGGAGCAAGCGCAGAAACTAAAAGATGCAGGCTTGTATGCTTACAACCACAACCTTGACACAAGCGAAGAATTTTATAACGACATAATTACTACACGCAATTACGGAGATAGATTAGAGACACTTGAAAATGTGCGCTCAGCAAAAATATCGGTGTGCTCTGGTGGCATTATTGGTATGGGCGAAAAGGAGGGAGACCGTATTGGTATGTTACACACGCTGGCCACCTTGCCTGAACATCCGGAATCAGTACCTGTAAATGCCTTGGTGCCTGTTGAAGGCACACCGTTAGAAGATCAGGAGAAGGTATCGGTGTGGGAGATGGTGAGGATGATTGCTACAGCAAGAATTATTATGCCTAAGGCGATGGTGCGTTTATCGGCAGGGCGAGTGCGCATGACGTTGGAAGAGCAGGCGCTGTGTTTTATGGCAGGTGCGAATAGCATTTTTGCCGGTGATAAACTGCTGACAACGCCTAATCCAGGTTATGTTCAGGATAAGGAAATGTTCCAAATTTTACAGTTGAGTCCGCGACCAAGCCACAAAGAAAATTTGGCGAAAATACCGGTTTTATGATGTAACGTAGTTTTGTGAAAATTGAAAAATGATACTTAAAGTAACACTTTAAGTAGGCCTATTACACCAGTTTTGAGGGTAGGCCAAAGATGTTTAAAGCCTTTCATCAATAAAGTGGAAGGCTTTTTTCATGCTTGCCGTTTAAGCGTTCAGCCCGGGAGTTGAGCGGTAGTCATGCTTGTTTGCCAACGCTTGTTTATTCCTTTTCCTGTAGGGAGTGGGTTGGCGTAATAATTATTCGGGCTTGACTATTTTCAGCACCGTTGGTCATTTCAAATTTTAGTCATCACTAACAAACAGTTGTTGTTCTGTCGGTGAGTACACTACAATTTACGCGCCATTGGTGAAGCACAAAGTTGGCCTGTGCAACAGGTTTTATGCAACAGTGCATTTGTAGTTACGCTGTTGCATATACCATGTTGGTTTAAGCAAGGGCTTGGGCACCCATACTTATGGTTAAATCTTTGTTTTTCAGAGGGGAAAAATCAGAAAGTGCCTTCTGATACAAACCCACCGATTGGCTCCTGATTGTTAGCAGTCTGTTTTGTAGACTGAGCATTTTGCTTGTTAACAAATGTGAAGGATAATGTTGCCACAGCAACAATTGCCAATAGGATTAATGTCTTGGTTTTCATACGCTCGTTGATTAAATTTTTTAGAAACCTTTAACGCTGCCTGCTCCGCCTTCAGTATTATTATCTGTTGGCTTCACTTCTTCTTCAGTACAAGCAGAGAAAGTAAGGGCAACAACAAAAACTAGGGCAAGAATTGTAAAGAACTTTTTCATATAACTTGGGTTTAGGTTTTACTATTAGCTTTAAATCAATTAAATTGACGATGCAAATATTGGTTGGCTCTTTTTATCTACAATGTTATACAAACACCCTATCCTACATTCATGCTGAAGATGAGAGCAATTCAGATTTTACTTTTCATACTTCTCCCTATTTTTTGCTTCAGTCAGAATTTAGATTCGCTTAAGAGTGTAGTTAACAACACCCCTAAAGATCTTCAATTTGAAGTCGTCTTATCGTACATGCGATCATTGCTGGGCGAAAGTGTTGTGCAGTCTTATAATGTATCGGAGTATGCAGTTGAATATGCAGAAAAAATAGGGGACAGCTTATTGATAACGAAGGCCCTATACGCACAAAGTTTTTTGTTGCGAAGAATGAATAAAGAGAACCAGGCCGTAGCGAACTTGAAAAAGATCTATGGGATTGCAAAAAGAAACAACTACTACGAGGAGTTGAGTAAAATACTTAATCTACTGGCAGTTTCTTATACCTATACAGCAAATTACGATGAAGCATTAAAAACAAATTTTGAAGCGCTTACAGTCAATGAGAAAAGGAATAATCTAGAAGATATCAGTATATCCTGTAACAACATTGGTCTTGTTTATTTCAAACTAAGAAATTACGATGAATCTCTAAAGTTTTACCAAAAGTCATTGATGGCCAAGAAAAAATCCGGATCTACTTTTGATCTTGATAGGCTGCATATCAATATGGCTTTGTGCTTCAATCAGCTTAATGCCTTTATAGAAGCTGAGCAGAGTATTCTTGAAGCTTTTAAAGCCTGTGGTGATAATTGCTCGGATGAAATTGTGATGGAGGCGGAATTGGCCTTAGGCGTTTCTCTGATGAATAGTGAAAGATCAGGAGTTGCCATCGATCACTTTAATAAATCCTTAGCCCTCTCCAGAAAATTGAAAAGCACTCGTTTTGAGATGGAGATATTATCATTGCTGGCCAAAACCTATTTGCAAGAAGGAGATGACGAAAAAGCGTTAGAACTGTTGAGAACAGCAGAAGTCATCTCAAAATCTACTGAGTATCTTCAGTCGCTGCTTTATCTCTATGAAAAATTCTCTGACTATTATGCAGAAACAAACGACTACCAAAACGCTGCTTACTACAGCAGGAAGTACAGCAGCTTGCGGGATAGTGTATTGAGTGAAAGTCTGATTAAGAATTTAGCAAATGTGCAATCACAATTTGCCGAACGTGAAAACCTTGCCACCATTTCCATTAAAGACCAAACTATTAAGCAACAGCGTTACATCAGCTCGCTGATTGCCCTTACTTTTATTTTATCGGGTTTGCTCATTCTATTTATCATGCGCACGAACCGCATAGCGCGCAAACTCAATTCTAAATTATCGGAAGAAGTACAGCGACAAACGGCAGAGCTTACGGTGGCTAAACAGAAACTCGAAAAATCGAATAAATCATTAATGTATGTAAATGCTGAGTTAGATAACCTCATTTACAAAACATCTCACGACCTTAAAGGTCCGCTCACGACACTAAAAGGTATTTGTAATTTGGCCTTGATGGATGTAAAGGATGCTACAGCCCTTGATTACTTTGCCAAGATTGACCAGACTACTGCTAAGCTCAGCAAAGTGCTCGACAGGTTATCTGTCATCAGTGTGATTATGAGCACCGAGCATCAGATTGTGCCTATCAATTTGCCGGTAGTTATTAATGAAATTGTTCAGCACGAAAAACGCATTGCCAAACAGAAGGATATTAAGATTGATTTATTCCTGAAAGATATCCCCGGTTTTGTTACTGACCCCAAACTGCTGCGCTATGCGCTGGAGAGTGTGATCAGCAATGCTTTTAAATACCACAACGATTCGCCTCGGGTAGATTCATATATCAGTATTACCGTTAAACTAAAACGCGAAAGAGTAATCATCAGTATTATCGACAACGGTATCGGTATGGGTGTTGATGACAAAGCAGATGTTTTCCGCCTGTTTTTCCGAGCCTCCGAGCGCTCCGAAACAGGAGGTACCGGTTTGTTTATAGCCAAGCTGGCTACCGAAAAATTATCAGGTGATATAGAATTCTACAAATTGCCTAATGCAACGGAGTTCCGCATTACCCTGCCTAAGGTCTTTGAAATGACGCAGGAGCACTATGACGAAATAGAGCTGAACAAACACGTAATGGCGCCTAAGATTAAAGCACCTTAGCCTAAGACAACTTCAAATTTAACCGCGAAGGTCGCAGAGCGATTAGTTTTTAGTCAGGATTCATCTTAAAAACACATCGGAAAATACTCACGTCATCACTGCTGTTCGAGATGTTAGCGTAGCGCATCTCGAACAGCAAATAATACCGGATTTAAAATCCGGCACATTAAAGTTCCAGATGCCCTTCGGAACATCTGGAACAGCAAAGGAGGTCGCAGAGATTTAGGTTTCCCCGGTTAGATTACCTCCGCTATTCGTTTTTCTTACTGCTCCATCTTTAGCATCTTTACATTTTATTATCCATGAGCAAAAAAGATTTCAAACGTTATACCGTTACCGCGGCTCTGCCTTACGCTAACGGCCCCCTTCACATTGGGCATATTGCCGGTGCCTACCTGCCTGCCGACACTTATGTGCGCTATTTGCGCCTTAAAGGCGAGGATGTAGCCTTTGTCTGTGGTTCAGATGAACATGGAGTGGCCATTACCATTGGCGCCAAAAAGGAAGGCGTAACGCCAAAAGCTTTCGTTGACAAATACCACGAGTTGATGAAAAAGGCTTTCGCTGATTTTGGTATTTCCTTCGATATATACTCACGCACGTCTAATAAAATCCATTACGAGACCGCGCAGGATTTTTTCAGGAAGATTGATACCCAAAATATTTTCCTCGAAGAAACCTCCGATCAATATTTCGATGAGCAGGAAGGTATTTTCTTGGCAGATCGTTACATAGCAGGTACTTGTCCTAATTGTGGTCATACTAATGCCTATGGCGATCAGTGTGAAAAGTGTGGTACGAGTCTTAGTCCAAAGCAATTGATCAACCCACGGTCTACGGTATCGGGTAACACACCTGTGCTACGCCCGACTAAGCATTGGTATTTTCCATTAGATAAATATGAAGGCTGGTTGCGCGAGTGGTTAATGGAAGGTCATAAAAACGATTGGAAGACTAACGTATACGGTCAGTGTCGTTCTTGGATAGAACAAGGTTTGCAGCCACGTTCCATCACCCGCGATTTGGAGTGGGGTATACCTGTACCACGCGAAGATGGTAAGGGAAAAGTTTTATACGTTTGGTTCGATGCACCGATTGGTTACATATCGGCTACTAAAGAACTGAAGGGTGCTGACTGGGAAAAATACTGGAAGGATGAAGACACCAGACTGATTCACTTCATCGGTAAAGACAACATTGTATTCCATTGCATTATTTTTCCTTCCATGCTCAAGGCTGAAGGCAGCTTTATTCTGCCGGATAATGTGCCTGCCAACGAGTTTTTAAATTTAGAAGGAGATAAGCTTTCAACCTCACGCAATCATGCAGTCTGGTTACACGAATATTTAGAGGATTTTCCAGGCAGAAGAGATGAGTTGCGTTATGTGCTAACGTCTATTTCACCAGAAACAAAAGATGCAGACTTTACTTGGAAAGATTATCAGCAAAAGGTAAACAGTGAATTAGTGGCGATACTCGGTAATTTTGTAAACCGTGTAATGGTACTTACCTGGAAATTTTTTGATGGTAAAGTGCCCTCAGCCCATGAGTTGCCAAATACCAATGAGAAGCGTAAGCGTATACTTGATTTATATAACCAAGCCCATACTGATTTAAGTAAATCGGTAGGTGAAATGGTTAATTCATTAGATGAATTCCGTTTCCGTGAAGCACAATTCCACATGCTGAATATTTCACGCATTGGTAATAAATTTTTAGCGGATACAGAGCCATGGAAACTTGCGAAAGAAGACATGGAAGCTGTAGGATGTATTTTAAATTATGCACTCACGGTGGTTGGTAACATTGCTATTGCCTGTGAGCCTTTCTTACCAGACACAACAAAAAATATTGCTACGCAATTGAATGTTGATCTGAAAGAAGCAGCAGTGAAATTCTGGAAGACAAAAATGTTGGTTGAGCCAGTACCTGCTGGTCATCAAATAGCACCTGCTGCATTGTTGTTTAAAAATGTTGAAGACAGCGACATTGAAGTACAAGTTGAAAAATTAAGAAAAAATAAACCTACCGTGATACAGGAATCAACTGCTGAAAAGCCATTGACACCTTTAAAACCTATCATCACCTTTGATGACTTCGCTAAATTGGACATTCGCATAGGAACTGTTACCGCTGCTGAGAAGATGGAAAAGTCTGATAAGCTTCTGAAGTTAACAGTAAACAGCGGTTTAGATGTGCGCACTATTTTGAGTGGTATTGCCAAGCATTACAAAGCAGAAGAGATGGTCGGTAAGCAAGTTACTTTCATTGCTAATTTGGCACCACGTAAAATGATGGGCATCGAATCGCAAGGCATGATTTTAATGGCCGAAGATAACGAAGGTAAGTTGCGTTTGATAGAACCAAACGAGGAGGTTAATCCGGGGTCAACGGTTAGTTAATTGATTTGAAGATTTGGTGATCACTGTTTACTAATGATTTGGTGAGAAGCACCCTAGAGATAGCGAATCTATATAAACGAAGATGGCAAATCGCTTATGTGCTGATTGAGGATAAGATAATTTGAAAATTCAATCCTTCCTCCAGATTCCAACATCTAATCTCCAGCCTCTAACCTCTATTCTCCAGCTTCTAACTTCGAACCTCCAACTTCGAGCTTCCAGCTTCCAGCTTCGAAAAATCTTCATCCTCCCCAGCTCAATCTTCATCGTAAAAATTCACCACCCTTCCAAATTAAGCTAAAAAACAATCTTCACGTTTTCTGCATTAAATCCAGCATTGTTTTATACAATCCTCCTGCGCTAACTTAACCAACACAGCAGACAATTTCTGCTGCGCATGACACGCCCCCTGTCAAGCTTTACACTTCGTTTTGCAACAACCGGGCGCGCATGTCAATACCTAAACATGTTTTATCTTTCTTTTCGATAGTGTTATCACTTTCCCTCAAGGCTCAGGTATTTCCAGTACAAGGCAACGTTGTACTCAACCCACCTTATAGTCCGTACATGGCCGACTTAACTGCACTGGGTTCTCAACGCTTCTGGCTTACCCTGCGACTGCAAGATCCAACCATCAATACTTACAATTGCAAATTACGACTAACCATTGAAGGAGTCGGCATTACCATACGAACAAAAAATACTTTTCTTCCACAACCCATTACCCTGGAAGGTGGTGGCATACCACAATTTTTTTATGGCGATGATCTGGCAGCTTACTTCAATCCTGCCAACCTCGACTTTACCGGGCTCACCCGCAGTCAGTATGAAAGAACACAACGCCTGCCCGAAGGTGTTTACCGCTTTACCATAGAAGTACTCGATTATAATAGAGGGACCTTGGTCAGTAATAAAATTGGTACCACCGCCTGGATTGTGCTCAACGACCCGCCTATTCTTAACCTGCCAGGCAACGATACTAAAATTGCCATACTCGAACCAACCAATATTGCTTTTACCTGGACACCACGCCACACCGGCTCACCCAATGCAGCCTTTACCACAAACTATACTTTTAAAATGGTAGAGTTGGCACCCAATGCCACTAGTCAATCCGCCAATGCTGCTTTTTTAAGTCAACCGGTGTTATATGAAACAACCCTGAGTCAAAACCAATTGGTGTACGGCCCTGCCGAACCTACTTTAATGGCCGGAAGAAAATACGCCTGGCAAGTGCAGGCAACAGATACAGAAGACAGAGACCTTTTTCGAAATAATGGAAAAAGTGAAGTGTTTGTTTTTCAATATGGTGATGCCCTTGGCATACCAAGAAATGTTTTACAACAAGGCGGTAATGCAACCACACTTTCAATGCAATGGGAATTGCCAAGTGAAGGAGAGATGCCTGCACAATACCGCATCCGGTATAAACCACTCAGCAGTCCTGCAAATAATTACTTTGAATCTGTTACCACTAACCGCTACTATACATTAGGCGAACTGAATCCTTCTACCAACTACTTAGTACAGGTAAGGTCAGAGCGCAATAGCATTTTTAGCGAGTACAGTGCTCCCTTGCAGATGAGCACCACCTCACTGGAAGACGGACCATACACCTGCGGACAAGCACCTGTACTTACACCCCCTACTACAACAGAAATACTACCACGCTTATTTCCCGGAGATGAAATAAGGATGCACGACTTCCGGATGATGGTGCTAACCGTAGAGGGAAGCAATGGCTACTTCAGTGGTACGGGTTTAATGCCCGTGTCGTTATTTAACAATGCGAGCGTGAAAGTGCGCTTCAGCGGCAAGGTGAATAAAAACCACGAACTGGCAGGAGAAATAGTGAGCACCTATGCCAAAGGCAATGCCATGGGGCAGCTTGTAGAAGAGATGGAGAAAATCGGTGCAGACAGGGCAGCAGCACAAAACAATGCAAGCGAAACGATTGCCATGCCTGTAGCCATTACTATCATCGGCATCATCGATAGCGTGTGGGTACAAGACAGCACGATTGTAGTCTTAAAAGAAGATGGAACACAAGAAGAAATAATAAGACCTGTAACAGCCAGTGGAGCAATGCAAGCAGTAGTGCTGACTGATAGTGAAGGCAATAGTTATACAATAAATAAAGAAGGAGAAGTAATCAACAACGGATCGAGTGCGACAAGTTCAGTTGCGTCAACGGTACATTACAAAGTAAACTTTAGCGCCCAAGAAGATCAGGATTATGGTTTTGACGCCAAAGTGCATGAAGTACTCAACCACTATGAAACAACAAGTATTGAAGGCGACACTTATACCGTCCCCTGGAAATCAGTGGAGACAGGACGCTTTGATAAAGTTAAAGTAACCGCCACAGTACCGCGCGAAAACTTGATTCAGGAAGTGGGCTTTAGTGCAGATGCAGCATCACTTCCCAAACAACAGGGAGAAAATGCCAGCGAATTAATCGTGACATTACAAGGCAAAACACACGAGCAGGCAGAACAAATCAGTGCTTACCTTAATCAGGAGAATACCGCAGACTCAACAACAAACCGATTAGAAGTAGGTAAATTGAATGTGATCAGCTACAACAAGGCCTACAAAAATTTGGTATTGATCTCGGTGAACGGTGCGCAATTGCCAATACAGAAAGAAACACTGCAAACAGAACTCAATAATATTTACAAGCAAGCCATTGTACAGTGGCAGGTGGAGCCTGTGCAAACCCTAACCCAAATAGTTTATGACACAGACAGCAGCGGGCTTGAGTATGGAAACAGCAGTTGGTTTTCGAATTACACTGGAGAAATGCGCACCATCATCAATACCTATTTGCAAAACAGATCATTAATGCCTGACACGTATTACTTGTTCATAGTGCCCAAAACAGACGATCCTCAAGTGATGGGCTTTATGCCGCGCATGAAACAAATGGGCTTTATCTGCTCGGAGAAAGTTACGGCAACAAACATTAGCAAAACCATAGCCCATGAGTTAGCTCATGGTGCCTTCCGCTTAGAGCATAGCTTCCCGCTGCTACCACAAAATGGCGACAACCTCATGGACTACAGTGCTAACGGCAAAAACCTATACAAAACACAATGGGATTACATACACAACCCGGTAGCGATGTTGGGATTGTTTGATAGTGATGAGGAGGGGGCGATAAAAAGTCTCTTGACTAGTGAGTATGTATTTATGCACGATCAGCTTAGTACAAGAGCATATGCAAGCAGTTTAGGAACTGATGAATTCACTCAGGATGCAGTTGATTATGTTGATGATAAGTTATACCAACTAGATACAGCCGATTTAAAGACTTATATTTATTTTGCTTATGTTTGGTTCCATTCAGGAAACATAGATCGATTTGATCAAATAATTGAAAACAGTTTTAATCATGCAATTGATAGTGTCAAGCGACACATTAATGAGGATAACTTTAATTTACTAGCCATTGTAAATGCCAAGTATGATACTGCTTTAGCAGACGGATTAAAAACTGTATCTTTTAGAGAGAAATTTTATCCAGTTAGCGGGTTGAAATCAGAATGCACAAAAGCTGTGAATGATTATCTGCTGAGTAGTGCAAAGAAAACATTTGTCAATGGGTTAGATGCGGCTTTAAAAGAAAGGGCGGATGTTTTGCACGAGAACCTTAAAGATTGTCAAATTATAGTTCCTGAAGAGATTGTGATACACTATAAGCGTAAAGGAAGGAATCAATATCGAACATGGGGGGAGTTTACCATTGTGGGGACTGATTACAAAGGATTTATCTTGGAAAGGCCAAAAGGAGATAATCCTACAAAACTGGAAGATTGTAAACGTCATCCTGAGGGAACCTATGATATCGTTTATTCTACAAGTGTAACAGGAACTGAAGAGAAATTCTGGGATGTGACAATGTGTCTAAAAGAGCATACAGCATATAAACTTCATGGAGGAACAAGAGTGGATAATTCTGATGGCTGTTTTCTTATTAATTACAACTCGCCTCAATTCGATAAGTATCCGGAATCATTTCAGGCAAAAGAAGAAGATGTCTGCAAACGGCCATCAAAGACTAGGAGATCAAATCCCGATAAAAATAAGTATACACTTGCAAATACTTATTATCAACACTACGATGAAAATAACCCTGCTTTTAAACTAAAACAATATATACAAACAATGGAAACCGAGATAAAAGAGAAATATAAGATAGACCAAGTGGTAAAAAGAATAATCATCGATGAACAAGACGAAAAAACAGATTTATGAAAAGAGGAATTACACTTTTGATATTAGTAGGGTTCGTGACCTCTTGTACGTCACAGCAAATCAATAAAAGTGCGATAACGCTTGAATTAGAAAAAAATATTAATCGCATCGGATTTTCCAAACTTAGTTTCTTCACAGAGGAATTAATACAACTTGCAACAGACACTAGCTTCCAGTATAAGTTAAAAAAGAAATTGGGAAAGCATAATAATGTTAATAGGAAAACAGAAGGAGATCAAAGGGAGTATCAGTTGACCCTTTACTTACTATATAATAAATTAAAGGTTGAAAAAAATTACAATAAGGAGTATGAAAGAGGTAAGGAATTTCTTTTAGATCTCCTAAGTGAAAAACGTATGATAAACTTTTCAGTTGATCAGAACCTGATTATTCAACAAATCGATGCTAGCAAAAGAAGCTTAATTAATGGTTATGACGAGGGGACAGTTGAGGAAAGTATATTTACCTTTTTTTGCTATGATCCCTTGCTCTATAAAAGGACTTTAATAAAAAATGGACTAAACGAAGATTGGAAAAGGACTGGTCTTTTTTTATGCAATTACTTACGGGCAAATGAAAATCCAACAACTCTACGGAATCCTATAAAAGAAGGAATATTGAAAAGGCTTAGTCATAAAGAAATCCAACATGAGTTTAAAGATATAGTAAAAGATATAACAGATTGTGATGTTTCCTCAAATCTTTTTGACTAATGCGCATCCCTCCAATGCTAGTGTTGTGTGAGAAAAGGTGGCAGTTCACTCCTACCACATATGTAAACGGTTATAAAATTGGTACGAGTGAACCACGCTCTAGCCATCGCACAACACTCGCGCCAGTTGGGGGTGGAAATTATAATCATGAAAAGGATTTTATGCACTTCGAGCTCTATGAGTTAACTCCAAACCTTAAGTAAAATGGGAAAATTATTTTTATTATCTCTTATATCTGTTTGTGCATTTAATGTTGGTTTTAAAGCTTATGGAACGAGTGGCACATATCATTTAGTCCCAAAAATCACATTTAAAAGTGATACGATTATTAAAGGACTTGACGTTAGTTGTTCGGAGTATATAAACAATTCACCTGACGAAATCTATAATATTGGACTGCTAAAAACGGAAATTAGAGAGATTAAGAATGGATTAGTTTACGTACATAAAAAGGGGATATTAAACCTTGTTGATGGAGAACTTCTTGATTTAAAAAAGGCAGAAGATCGTAAAGAAGTTTATAAGATTCTTAAAGACTCAATCCTTTGCCTTTGGCTTAATGAAGAGCAATATATTTTCAATCTTCTCTCAAACTATCAGTATTATCGCAAACGCTGGTCTACGGGAGTATTTAAAACTATAAAAAGAATAGAATCTTACAATGGAATGTCTATCCCAATTTTTGAGAATGATAGTACGCTTCTTATAGTTGACGTAGGTACAAATAGAATATTAAAAAGAATATCAGGAAATGGGAATTTTAATGGTCACACATTGATAGTGGGCAATCATCTTTTTATCGGGAACAAACGCTTTTTATATGATATCAATATGAAAAATGGAAATATAGATTCAGAAATTGAACTACTCAATGGTTTGCAATCGAACATTCTATCGTATGAATGGTTTATTATCTATTGGGATAGGGGTCAGGGTCTTGTGGCGTACGATACAATAAACAAAAAGGTAGTATGGAAATATAATTCAAGCTATACTGATTTTTATGTTAAAATAATGGTCTTCGGTGATAAGATATATTTTAATGATGGTAAGTTTAATTGTCTTGATACTACGACTGGAAAACTTTTATGGACGGACAATATTAATTCATCTGCTGTTAATGAAGATAATTTTACTTTATCCGAGAAATATATGGTCACAGGAATATATGGTGATAGTTATGGTTTTATTATATTAATTGATAATAAAACAGGAATACCTATTTGTAGCGGAAGGGAAATGCCAAATGATATAGGAGTTTATAGGTACGATTTCTTTCATTTCAGTTCAAAAGGACAGTTCTATGGTATTGATGGAGGTGGATATGAGAAGAAAATCGTAAGGTTGAAACTTAACTCGATTAAGGAATAGAAATTTGATTGAACCAAGAGGAGTATAAGTAGATAACTGAAGATTCTGCAATAGACTTTATTGCTCGATAAAGCCTAATCTTTTCACCTTCAGACGGTGTTTTCATCGATCCGCACCCTCTGGCGAAAGTGTTGTTTGAGTGTAGTTCACTTTTGCTAGATACTTACACTTTCAAAATAGGCACTAGTGAACCATGCCCTAGCCAACGCACAACACTCGCGCCAGTTTGGGATAGTAGTTGTGATCAGATGACTTTTATCGCTTGGGGTCAGCTTGATTGAGAATCATAATTAATTATCTAATATGAAGAATATTCCTAGCATTGTAACGTATTTGATTTTGCTTTCATTTTTAAAATGTAACTCACAAAATGAAATTTTGATAAGACCTAATTTAGAGTTTACTACTAGAATTGGTGAGAGAAATTATTTTGAAAAGGACTTAACTTTTATAAAGGGGATACTAGATAACGATTTATATTCAGTCCAACGCTATTCCTTTCTTCCAGAGACGGTTTTCAGTGAAAATAATAAGCTGATCTTTTTTGATAAATTCTCTCTCAACTTGATGGAATATGATTGTAAGACTAAAGGGAATAGAAATATTTTTGAAATAAGCAACCAGCTTAAAAGTATTGGTGACTACCCAAATTACCGCATAGAGCTAATCGATGTAAACTCAGGTTTCCTCTCATTCTATAGCATGGCAAAAAATGAATTAATTCTTTTCAATAGAAATACTAACAAACTATTTTGTCGTACACAAATACCTATGCCTCTGTTTGTTGCGAGTTCGTTATTAAGTGAACCTATTAAAGTGTCTACACATAGTATTAATTACAAATTAACTCAGTGTGAATTAATGGAATTCTCTAGAAATAAAAATATTCCGGCAAATTCAAATGGACTTTTTTTAAAACATGATGATAGGATTTATTATCAATCATTAGAAGCAAGCAGTATTATTAGTGCAGGAGAAGTAAATCAATTGTTAACTATTGACCGATTTACCCTTAACAGTAATTTATCCCTGAAAAACTTTGATTTAATCCATATAAATGAGAAGTATTTTGTACTTGCCTCAAATCCAGAACATGGGCTTGGTAAATTAATTTTTTTTGAAAGAGGTACCGGGAATCATTATAAAACACTAACAATTTCTCCTAACATTTTAAGCAATAAAAAAGTTGACTTTTATAATGCTATCTCTGACTATCCGTCTCCCGACAGCGATGAGAGTACGATCTACCTAAGAATTACTTCATTAAACAATACATATTATTTAATGTTTCAATCTGATTATACTATTAAAATATATTCATTCGAATTTTAATTTATTAAGTCCTCATCCTCACTTGTCTTAAGGTCTCCCTACGACTAAGCAAGGATATAGAAGAACGCAGTGGGTCATATTGAGACGCTAAGACCCGTTGGGGAAATTAAAATCAAAGAAAAGTTTAATTTGGATATTATTGAAAAGATCATAATAATTTCTGATGAATATGAAACAGGTGGATAAGTATAAAAAAGAAATTTTAATTCCAATTCTAACCATTTGTTTATTTGGATTCGTACGATTTGGTTCGGCTTACGGGTACGACTCAGCTCTAATGGAATATATTAAAAAAGAAAAATTTAATCTTGAATTGTATGAGCTTTCTTTTTGTACAGAAGAAGTTTTAAAGATAATTGAATCAGACTCTACTTATCAAAACGATTTTATAAAACGTATAAATAGAGCCTTTGATAAAAGGCTTAGTGAATCGCAAAGATACTTTCATACTTTTGAGTATGTGTTCTTTTTAAATCAGATATCAACAATAAAAAATTATAAAATAATTTATCCTAAATCCTTATTAATAATTGAAAATCTGCAACCCTTAAAAAGAGATTATACATTTAAAAACTATTCTTTTCCTTTCCAAAATTATATTGAGTATCCGGAGCAAGTTGATGATGCTTGTATTATAAGCTTAATTACTGATTTACCATCTACGGTATGGAGTGATATTGAGAGAGATAAATTAGCACTTTATCGATTTAATGCGTGGTTAGAATTTGGATTTGAAGAATTTAGATATTACCCCGGCACTAAATCAAAAGTAAAATCTACTCTGAATAAAAGAATAGTAGATTATATTAGTAGTAAGCATAAAAATAGTTCAATGCCACTTATTGTTAAAGCGTTAAAATCCATAAATCATACAGTCGAAAAATATAATAAATGATAATTCTGTTTGTACGATATGGGTTTTCCTCTTGCTTTACGTAGAGTCTCCTTATAACCAGATATGGACATTGTAATGCATTAGATTAATATGTAATAAAACGGCCTTAATGAAGCTCTAAGATCTGTTGAGCGATCGTTAATAAGCAAATTATTATTGATGAATCATCTGAAATAATAGATCCATGATTAAAAGAAAAGTGATTTTATTCTTTGTGTTTTTTATGACTACTTGTTCTAGTCAAGCACAGATTAACCATTCGGTATTGACCTTAATGAAAGAAGATTTTAAGGCAATAAGCTTCCATAAATTGATCTTTTCTGAAATTGAATTGATTGAATTTTGTAAGGCTTCAATTGGTCAAAATCAATTTGAAAAGTCACTTTCAAATCTAAAATCAATTCAAGAAAGAATGACAGAGGGAAATGCTAAAGAAGTCACTGTTGTATGTAATATGATTTACAAAAGAGTCAATGACGTAAAACCTTATACTGAAGAACAGCGTAAAGGGAAAATGTTTATTTTAGATCGTTTAAATGAATTTCAAGTCAATTTTAAGATTGATGAGAATTTTTTATTAAAAAGATTTGATAGTGCAAAAAGAGGGATAACTCAAGGTGAGGATGAATGTAGCCCTGGGTATAGCAAGTACATTTTTTTGATTTATGATCCGATTTTGTACAAAGATGTTATGATAAAGAATAAGTCGGTGAGCCAAGATGGTGTTGTGTATTTGCCTTTACTCTGTACGATAGAAGAAGATGATGGATTGATGCCGATAAGGGCTGTAATGCAAAGGGAGTTGTTGAGATTATTAAGTAATTATAAGGACCCGGCTTTTGATGAATTAAAGAGGCGAATTAAAGAAAGTGAATTAGAAGAAACTCACGATTAATACAATCTGGGGAAGCTATTATTTGAAGTTTTTCCTTAACCCTCGCTAGCCGTAGAGTCTCCATACGAATTAATAAGCGTAAGTGGAAATTCAATTGGTCTTAGCGAGACACTAAGACCATTAGGATTAAATAATAAATTATGAGAGTATATAGATACATATTAGGAGTTTTGACTATCATTTTTGTTGCGATAGGACTTAGTGTGGTGGTTTATGGAATTTCAAAATCTCATCTGTCCTCCGACACCATTCCATTTGCTGCAGGTCTTCTATTCATTATTTACATTGTTTTACAATATTTATTCCTTATTAAATTTGGATTCTATAAGGAAAACAATGCTGAGCAATACAATAAAAAAATCACTATTGGTGTACCCGTTTTAATTGTTATGTTTCTAATGGCATTTATAGCCCTAGAATATCAAAGAGATATTACTTCTGATAAAAGAAATAAACCTAAGGTGGAACCAATAAGCGGGGACCGCTTTACTGACTTTCTTGATGTGTTTGATTATCCTCAAGAGATACCCAGACAACTTGCTGTAAGATACCTGCAAGTTGGCGATGAAATTCTTGAATCAAATACATTATGGTCAGTAGATGATCTAATTTTCAGTGACGTGGTCACCGGTATTATTTATAAGACAATAAATGCTCAAGGAGATGAAAAAGTTACTTTTGCAACGTTTAATGGTGTAGGAAAATTAATTGACAAAATTGTAATAGGATATAATAATCCATCAACTAATGGTAAGCGTGCCTGTAGTTATGAATTTGACAGTAGACAATTCATTGTTTTGAAGCATAAAGAGATAAGAAAGGACGGAACTAAAAAAGAAATTATTAAAGAAGTAAAGACTGAAACCTATTTGGTTGATGAAAATACAGGGATTATAAGCCAAGAATTATTAAGTGAGAAAAATTGAACGGCATCATATTTAGTGGTTCTGGAAATACTTAGATGCCCAAAACTCTCAATTTTAGTTCAATTGAATCATTGTCAACATACAGCTTAAATTTAAAATCTTTTTTATCCCACTTAATATCAGAAATGATGAATCTATCATATTCTCCATAATATCCTGGCAATAAAATTTCATTTTCATAAATTATTCTATATCTCGTATTTTCTTTTTTCCAGATTTTAACGGGAACTTGTAATTGACCTAAATCGTGTCTAAATAAAACACTTCCGTACAAATTATGATTTTTAGACTTGTAAAGAGGAATACCATCGATTACTTGTCCAGTGATTGCATCAATCGAAGAGTAGTCGGGGCCAAACTCACTTACATTCTCAGCAAAGATTAGTAAATTTTTATCTGGTAAATAGCCTAAATAGCTGGAAGAGTCACTACCATTTCGTGTGTGCTTAAGTTTTTTCTTAATGATATTATTTACCTCTAAATAGAGAATAAAAAGTGTGTCGTTAACTATTTCAAATTTTGGATTTGTTATTGATTTATTCAATTCTTTTACCTTTTTGATTTTAAATTCACTGAAATCAATTTGGAACGATTTTACTTCTCCTCCATCGTTTCTATGCTTTTCCCGAATTGTGTCTGCTGTAACGTGAATAGCAAAACTATCTGTAGTTAATGAATTTAAGATGCTGGCTTCTTCCCGAAGATTGATTTTACTTTTTTCAACGAATGCTGATTTTGTTTCTGGACTATTTGATTTTTTATATATTATCCAGCTACTATAAACAAATAATAATAAAGGTAAGGATGCCCCACAAACAACTCCATGTTTTACATAACGATCTGAGATTATGTATATAAAAATGATGGTTAATACAATTAGACTTATTACTAATATGGTCAATGCTGTAGTTCCTTTAATGTCAAGCAGCTTAAGTGTTACAAACACTAGAATGATACTAGCAACTGGTAAGAATATGCCAAGTATTATCTTCCCTATTTTTTCATATCTCAAATTCGAAGCAGGTTATGTTTATTTGTCTTCTCGATATATGCTGCTCATAATCAGCTCTGGAATTAAATTTAACAGTTATTGTCTCTTTTTCAATCCTATGGACTTCTTACAATTAAATTTGAACTAAGAATGGAGTCATGTTGTAAACCCACTGTTTGTGATTTAATAGAGCAAACCACTAACACCTACAATTACTAATTTACATCCAATAACCTATTATTACCAGGTTCCCTGCTGAACATCTTCAACAATTAGTCTTTTACAAATGTCAGTATTGCTATTGCATTGAACAATCAATTCCAGCGCTGGTCCTAGGCTCTTCCTACGACCTAAAAAGATTATAGAAAAATGCATTTGGTGTTAACAAGACGCTAAGACTAGTGTGGGTTGTATACCACCTATGAAATGCTAAGACCGAAGGGATGCCAAATTTAAATTTAATCTTCACAATTAATCTCAGTAAATTGTCCGAGATTAATTTCTCCGCTCTTGTTAATGTTACCCTTACTTATTGAATTTGTACAGACAGTGTCCATTGAGTCACCCTCTCCTGCAACGATGGATTTAAAGTAATAGTCAAGAGACCAATCACGACCAATTGTTGTATATTCTTTACAGAGTAAAACATCCCCGGAATATATTATACAATTATCCTTCGTCAGTAGCTTAAGGTCAACTTTGTTTCCCAATTTATCAAACGTTACAATACCAGGGTTACCAGCCGCAGTTATAGAAACAAAAACGAACCCGTAAAAATCAGTTGTGTCAGAAATAAGTCCCATTAAATAAATATCACCAACCCTTTTAAAATCAGTTCTAAAAATCGAGTCTTTTTCCCAGAACTTAATCCTAAATGTTCCTTCGGTCGTTGTGTCAAAAATTGCCTTGAATGGGAGATCTAAAATGCTAGTCGAATCTATCCAAACTTTAAATCTTTGGAGTTTACTGGCTTTGTCAGTCGTGACTAGATTTGGTCTTAATTCTGCTTTATTGTTGTCAATGGCAGCAAAATCATTCGGTTTTTTTATATCACGACAGCAACAGGATATTAAGATTACTAACAAAATTATCAATTTACTCATTCGAAATATTGTTTGTATGAAGTGATTCTGTATTGAGTCTTATTTTGGATATATTGATTGTTCACTGATGCCCCATAATTACGCTTTTGAAATTGGCTCGAGTGATCCATGCGCTAGCCACCGCACAACACTCGCGCCAGTAGGTGGGGAAAAATTTTAGATCTCAACATCAGGTGCTACAGTCCACTTTAAAAGGCCAGTCAAAGTTTTTATTGTTTTAAGTTCTTTAATTTCCAATGTTTTCCATTTGGTCTCAATTTTTTCAATCTGTTCCCCGCTTTCATCCTCTTCAACTCTTATGCTTGTTTCGCTCATTTTCCTTGTTAAAAAATTAAAACTTCTTTTAAGCCCTTCTGATGTTCCCCTATCAGTTTCATCAAATTCTGCTCCAATTAAATAGAATTCATTTTTTTGAAAACGAAACTTATATTCTAGAAATGTTTGATACCAACTCCCTGCGCTATACCAAAAATGAAAATTCAGTGTTAAAACTCCCTTTGAAATCATAATGTTATCAAAAGGGTCATCCATAGTTGGTGAATAGTGGTTAGGAATAAGGTTTCCTGAAATTTCTTTTAATCTAAACTGATTTGAGATAAAGTCCTTAAATAAAATTATTAACATTCGAGGATTTGTATCTAATGTATCCATCACTGAACCTTCACTGATGATTACTTTTTTGGAGTCCATTTCTTGAATCACTATTGCTTCATCTACATAATTGTCTTCGTTTAGATCTCCAGAAGCAGTTGAAATTATTCTCCAATTATCCGGAACAAAATCGTTGATTGATTGTCCCTCGAATTTTATTTTGGGTAAAGTTTGTCCACTACACCACACTGTGATGAACAAAATAATCCAAAGTATTAAGTATTTCATTTTAGCAAATTATTCGTGATATATTTAAAGGTTTATGCTTATACAAGTGCTGCACTTTATTGGTACTTATGCCTCTTATAGACTAATATCGTCAACTTTTATAAATCTTTCCTAATGGATAAGAGTAGATTTGAAGTTAAGAGCTTTTCTATTTATTTTCCTATAGACACATAAAGTTCACAAAACATCATCATTGGCTCTTAACTGTTGAGAAAATTAATAATATCTTTGCTAGACTGATTTTAATTATGAGCCTCTCTCATTTCCAGTAATTGAGCTTCAGATAGCGTATCTACTTGCATAATCCATTCCTGATTCCTCATGGTTTTGGTAATCCTTACAAAGCGATCAATTTCATCTATATAATCCTGCCTAACAGATTTTATTATACGTAGCTTGTTATTTTCCCAATTGTAGAGCTCTGAATTAAAAATCATACTTGACATGCCACCTTGTGCAAAAGTTGATATAGTTTTATTTATCGAGTCTATGCTGCAGTTGGAGCTTTGGGATAAAATTTCGTTTTTACTAAATCTTTGCTTCTCAAAGTCAAATAGATAAATCGTTTCTATAATATTTTTCATTCCACTTTGTGTATTATAAATAGAGATATCCGGTGCTCCATCAAAATTATAATCTTTGAGACTGATACCAGATTCTATTTCTAAAATCTGTTCTTTTTGATACATTTCATAATCGACTTTTTCTATTATTATTGGATGCTCTTTATTATCAATTACAATTAAAATACTATCTAAATTTCCATTTACTTCAGTTGAAAAACTGGCATAAAGTATAAGTTTAAATTTCGTGCCACTAAAATCCTTTATAAAAGACTTTACTACTTTTAAAGGATATCTCGTACCAGAATAGTTATCCTTTCCTAGACTATCAATTGGAGATTGGTAGATTGAGTCAGTATGTATCGGATACTCTACGACATTTTTATCATTATTTTTTGTAGTGCAAGAGGCGGATATGATTGAAGTGCTCAATAAAATTATTAAGATTTTCATTTTAGGTGCATTCAACTGATAATGGGTATTTCTCAATTTAAGATTCAGGATTAAACAAGTGGATTTATTTTTTTCAATGTGCATAATTCTATTTTTTTAATTGTAATCAACTTTGCTATGCTTGGGCTAAAATATAATTGCCCGGTGGGGAAATTCAGAGTATAGGAAAATTAATCTCCATTATAGAAAAGCCCTTCAACATCTACAGATTGATATTGTCCTGCTCTTAGTCTGGCCCACCCCAGCAAACCAAAGCTAGTTCGAACTAAGTAGATATCTGATGTACTGTTAGATCCTGTGCATAGTATTATTTCAATTTTTCCATTAATGGGTATTGTTGCCATTTTGTCTTTGAAGGTGGCGTCAGCGTATATTTCTATTGGTCTTAATGCATAGGATTTAATATCTACAGAATAAAATGGTTGTTTGTCTTCCATTATTTTTCCTTCTACAATTGAATGCTTCCTTTTAGTAATATAATTTTCCCAACATCGGTCTATTGAGTATAAGCTTCCATTTCCTGGAATTATTAGGCTAATAGCTTGTATTTGTCCAATTATTTTGTTGGGCAGTGCTGCTTCAAAAATTGTAAACCCAATTGAAGGACCATCAATGGATCCAAAACTTATGTAGTACTGTTTATCGTCTTTAGAGTTAATCTTTGTTTTAATTAATTTTATGTTATCATTGCCAACTGAGTAGGCTTGATTAATTGGCGTATCAAGATTTATTTCTAAATAAGTTCCATATGTGGTTGTACTCTTTGGATCAAATTTTATAAAGCTGTTAGGTAGGCAAAAGTTCCTGACTGGAATTTTTAATGAATCAAGATGTGAGAAAGAATCAAGACCTTTCTTTTGGCCCAAAGCCGAAAAACAGCACATTAGTATCACTGTTGTTAAAGCGACTGTCTTCATGTTATTTGTTTGCTATTCAAAAAATTAAAGCATTCTTATGCTACTTATCATATAAACTTTTCAATGTGAAGAATAAAGCTAGGAAGTTTAATATTAGTATATTATCGTGAGTAGTCCATTCTATTCAAAGGAGTCAAGTATATAAAATGCACCCACTTTTCGAGCGATATGCGCAACTCCTAACTGGTCATAGGATATCTCTACGGGCTAACTAGAATAGATTTAAATGCAGTTGGTGACACAAAGACCAGTCGGGGCGTATACCAAATTATGAATAATGTCTGATTTTAAATCCCGTATATTGAAAGTGGCATTCGCTCCTTGGTAGTCTCTGGAATACTAATGTTTTTTTAATGGCTATAGCGTGAAACAAATATTAATCTTGGATTCTTACCACTTTTCTCCCATACGTATGTGTCACCCCATCCACCGCCCGAATATGAAATTTCCCCTATTCCTTTGTCATTAAAAAAGTTATTATCCAGGCCGATATTACATTCATTGTCTGTAAAATCAATTAGACCTAAAGAACTTAAAGAAATATCAGTTGAGAGGAGTTTCTTTATTGAAGTTGTGTCTCTAACTTGATGTTTAGCTAGTAAATATAGCATTGCATCTCCTGGTCTTGATATTTCCTCTATTTTCTTAACAGCCTTACCAAAATATTGTTGTGTTACTTCTACATACTCAGGGCTTAGATAAGTGTTGTAGCTAAAGTTTAAAATGTGATAATGTTCTGAAGTATCTTTTCCATTAAAGTAACTTGTAATTCCTATCAGGTTAGAAAATCGATTTGTATTTTGAATTTTCACATCAATCAGGGTACTATCTTCAATTTTTTTAAAATCAATCCATTTTTCGATCGCTTCAGTTTTACTCTTTCCGTAGAGAGAATTCTTATCTGATAAATTATTTGTGGCTTTCAATATTACATCGATTATATCAAGTTGTGGAAACTTGGTGAGAACTAAATCTAATTGTTGATAAAGTTGTTGATGTTGGAAAAAATAATCAGAAGTCCATTTTATTAATGAGTCTTTTTTGAGATAATAGGTGTTTTCAAAAGCTTGGGTAGAATTATTTAAATTGTAGCTTTCTTTAATATAAACCAAAAGACCATTTCTATAATAATACTCCCTTGAGAATTTATTAGTAATTGTCGAATCTGTTTTAGGTATTAATGGATGATAATAACTAAGGTAATTAGAATTAAGGATTATTTTAAATATAGAACCCTTATTCTTATAAATTTCAGAGTTTAAATATAGTTCCTTGTTATTTAAATTTTTTTTTAATTCTACATGTTTTATATCAGCAGATGGAAGCAATTCTATAGAATCAACATAATTTTCAATAGATAGAATCTCAAAGTTTAAATCTTGTTGATTAGTATTTGGAGTAAAGGATTCGGAGATATCATTAAAAACTGTATCTATTCCCAGCTGTATTTCTTTTGGTTTTTCTTGTGAGCCGCAGCCTACCATCAAAAACCAAATAAGAGAGAGAAAGTAGAATCTATTTATCATAAATTTGTTGATTGATCCTGTGAAGATACTGCTAAAAATTACTTAATTAACCCCAATACATTAAAAGCTCCTTATGCTCCTTAGAATATCTGAAAATTCTAAAAGCTTTTTGAACATTTAAATAGTTAATCCTATTTTAAGAAGTTACGAGATACTATCTAAATTGGCACGTTATAAAGGGGCTCTACATATTTCTTTTTGAAACTTTTATCTGTTATAACTTTTAATTTACCCAAAGAATCAAGTTTATAAGTAACATTAAATTCACTTCCGATTTCAATGGTAACACTTGACGTGATTGTATCTTTAAGGCTGAAATAAGTTCTTCTCATCAATGTAAATGCGGTGTCAGCATGAAAATATGAAGCACTCGTTCTTTGATGTTCATTTACTAAGTAGTTTTGGTACTTAAAGTCAGGGGCTGGTTCGGCATAACATCCAGTTTGAAAGATTTCGTTACTATCTGTTATTTTGAAATTGCCACCGATACTATAGAGCACAATTGAAAATTCACAATCTCGAAAATGACAAACAGTAATACATTTGAACTTGTTAGACAATTCTTGTTCACTTAAATACCAACTGTTATCCCAATTAGATTGAAACAAATCTTGGTCAAAATCAATAAAATCGAAGACGTACAAGTGCTCATTAACATCATAGTTCTCACCTGTAATTGAGTCTAATTTTGGAAGATTGAGCCCTTCAAAATATGTAAATGCAGACACACGGGATAAGGAATCTCGTAATTGCTTAATAAATTTTCTGTTTCTCAATAATGTTTCATGAATTTGTTTAACACTATCAAGAAAGGGAGATTGGTTCTTGTACTGATAAAACTGCGAAATCTGTCGCCCTAAATCAATATAATAGCCCTCATTAAATTTCTTCTTTATTTCCAAATACCTATTTCTTCCATTATCAGTTTCAATTCGGTTTAAATCCTCTGACTTAAGCTTAGCCTCATTCGCTTGGTTCTTAGACGATTTTGTGCAACTATAAATAAGATTAAGTGTAATTATGGTAATTAATAATCTTTTCATTTATTCTAATCTACAATAGATCGATAATTTTTTCTAGATATTAAATGTAAAAGTCTTTGCCAGAGGATTATATTCCCTGAGGATCATTTTGTATGAACTAAACTTTTCCTTCGCCTAAAATTGAATACTTAAGACAAACCAATGAGAAATTGGTTGGTCTTAGCGAGACGCTAAGACTAGTTGGGGATGGTAGGTAAGCAAGTTACCTTCATTGCTAATTTAGCGCCACGGAAAATGATGGGCATCGAATCGCAAGGCATGATTTTAATGGCCGAAGATAACGAAGGTAAGTTGCGTTTGATAGAACCAAACGAAGAAGTAAATCCGGGATCGACAGTTAGTTGATGTGCTGATGAGATGATGTCCTGATTCGGTGATGAGTTGATTTGCACCCACTAAAACCCTTCGTTATTTAAGTCGCTCGAGTTTGCCTTTTCGCTTTACGATGTTTTTGTAATCCCATTGTATGTCGCGAGACTTCTTAAGCCATCGCGCCAAGTCTTTTGTGTTGACTTGATCAACAGCAGTATATCGCATTTCAGCTGCTTTAAAACTTCCTTCTTTTTGTAAGCCTTCTTCCTCAAAAGTCTGACCGCTCCAAAAGAGTAAACGCACGCTATCTTTCAATTTACTGTATCCTACAACAGGATTGCCATCTAAAAACCAAACAGGATGCTTATGCCAGATTTTATTTTCTGCCTCTGGCAGTCCTTTATCAATTTCATTCGCTAATAGATTACAGATTGCTTTGTCGCTAGCAACTTGTGCATTATTGTATTCCTGAATGTCAGCGTTCATAATAGCATATTTACTTAGAATCCATTTTATTTCTCAGTAAACCATAGATAGATTTCAAACTTCATATTTCAAATTTGAAATAGCCAATAACCGACAACCACCAACGAACAACTAACCACGAAAAATGGAAAACTAATCACTTCTTCCCATACTCAGCATAGCGTTCTTCTTTCTCACGCTCTACATCTTCTTTTTCCCGCTTGATCTTCGCCTTCGCTTGTGGCCCAACAGAAATAGGTGCACGTTCAGTTTCAATATTGGCAGCTTCCAAACCATATAGTTCTGCAGTACCTAAACTGAATTTCTTGATTAGTCGATAACCCTGAATAACAATTCTGTCGAAGTTAGAAATTTCACTATCGGATGAAGCCCATGAATTCAGAATAATAAATTTAAAGTCTGCCGTCATGCTGTGTTTATGTAAAGCAGGGTAGGGGCTCACTAAATCTACTTCACCATACTCGGCCATCTCGTGTACAATTTTATTAAACAAGAGATTAATGCGATGCGGTGTTTTAAAACCGAGCTTCATGCGCACGAAGAAACACTTGCGCGGAATAATAGTATCAATAGAGTATTTGCTGGTAAAAGGTGAGTCAACCGTATCAACGTGTAAGAACCAATACACATCAGCGCGCTTAGGTCTTTTCTTGAAAAGCGAATAAATAATATTTGAGTCGATGTAACGCTTACTGTCTGCTACGGCTAGGTACACCAGGTTAGTAGCTTCTTTCGGTATGCTCTGGTCGTTCTGCACATCCTGCATCAATTCTACATAATGCTTAACATCAACAAACTCAGTATGCCTGTCGCGCAGTTTGCGTGCCCGCACGAGTATAAACATCATAAAGAAAAAAGCAGATGCGATCGTAAAAGTAAACCAACCACCATGACCAAATTTACTTAAGTTAGAAACGAGGAATGCGCCTTCAATGGAGAAGAAGAGCACAGCCATACCCATTGCCCTTATCGTTGATTTCTTGGATAAGGAGAAGTAATAGACCAGCAGTGACGTGGTCATTAACATATCAAATGTAATGGCCAAACCATAGGCACCTTCCATTGCGGATGATTCCCGGAAGATAAGTACCACGGCAATACAACCGATCATCAGAATCCAGTTGATCGATGGAATATATATCTGACCTTTTACTTCACTCGGATAACGAAGACGTGTAGCTGGCCACAGTTTTAATTTCATCGCTTCGTTCACCAGTGTAAACGTACCTGAAATTAAAGCCTGGCTGGCAATGATAGCAGCCATTGTAGCGATGATGATACCGAAGATGAGCAAGGGCTCAGGAATGATTGCATAGAATGGAATGATGTCTCCCAATCTGCTATCTACTTGTGTCATTAACCATGCAGCCTGACCAAAGTAATTGAGAAGCAAAGCAACTTTTACAAACCCCCATCCCACACGAATATTTTTCTTGCCGCAGTGACCTAAATCGGAATATAAGGCTTCGGCTCCTGTTGTGCATAAAAACACTGCACCTAGAATCCAGAAACCACCCGGGTATTTAATCAATAAGTTGATCGCATACATTGGGTTTAATGCTTTTAGTACTTCAGGATTTTTTACAAGCTGAAGCAAACCCATGGTACCAATAAAGGTAAACCAGATGAGCATGATAGGGCCAAATGTTTTACCCACTACACTGGTGCCAAATTGTTGGAAAACAAAAATGGCAATGATGATAGTGATAACGATAGGTACTGTTGGAATATCTGCATTTAAAATCCGCAGACCTTCTACAGCAGATGATACAGAGATAGCAGGTGTAATAAAGCCGTCAGAGATCAATGTAGCACAACCAATAATGGCAGGAAAAATTACCCAACCGGCTCTGTATTTTCTTACTAATGCATAAAGGGCAAAAATTCCACCTTCACCTTTGTTATCTGCATTTAAAGCGAGGTACACATACTTGATAGTGGTGACGAGTGTCAGCGTCCAGATCACCAGCGACAACCCACCGAAGATGAGTTCCTCAGTAATATCGCGCTGCCCGATGATGGCTTTAAATACATAAAGCGGTGAGGTACCTATGTCGCCATAGATAATGCCCAATGACACCAGCACACCGGCTCCCGTTAGGGTCTGAAGTTTTGAATGACCGTTTTCCATTTATGATACACCGTCTTTAGGACGGGCTATGATAACTCGATTGCTCTTGTCGTAAGAGAAGTAATTGGATAGCCAGTTAATTAACACCAAGACTCTGTTGCGGGCGCCAACCAACGACATAAGGTGAACAAACATCCAGATAAACCAAGCTACAGTGCCTTGTGTTTTTACTTTAAAAGGTATTTTGAGATCAACAACAGCACGGTTGCGACCTACAGTTGCCATGCTACCCTGATCTTTGTATCGAAAAGGTTTTAATTTTTTATTTGTAATGATGCGCTTGATGTTTTCAGCCACCAGCTGACCTTGTTGCATGGCGGGTGGTGCTACTTGCGGATGACCGTAAACAAAATCTTTATCCACACCCTCCATAATGGCAGCATCGCCAATAGCAAAAATATTTTCGAAGCCAACTACCCTGTTAAACTCATCAACTTTAATTCTACCCGCACGACCAATGCTTTCATCGGGTAAACCTTTAATGGCATTTGCTCTTACACCAGCAGCCCAAATAAGCGTACGGGTCATCAGTTTATTACCATTGTTGAAATTCACTTCGTGCCCATCATAGGTTTTAACGGCTGTGTTCAAGTGTACTTTTACACCCATTTGTTGAAGGTACTGCAAAGCTTTTTCTCCGGCAATGTCTGACATACCGTTTAACAAACGCCCGGTGGCTTCCACCAAGTGAATGTCCATATGACTAAGTTGTAGCTCGGGATAATCGCGGGGAAATACATGCGATTTTAATTCAGCTAATGCGCCAGCCATTTCCACACCAGTAGGACCACCACCAACGATGACGAAATCCATAAGGCTGTTCATTAACTCTACATCATCTGTAAGTAATGCCAGTTCAAAATTTTGGATAATACGGTTGCGCAGCTTAATTGAGTCGATAATATTCTTTAAAGGCATGGCATGTTCTTCAACATCCTTCATGCCATAGTAATTAGTAGATGCCCCGTTAGCCAATACCAGGTAGTCGTATTTAACACCACCAATGGAGGTTTCTATATAATTCTCCTCAGGTTTAATGGCGGTAACTTCTCCTAATCTGAAGTAAAAATCTTTTTGACTGCCAAATCTTCTTCTGAAAGGAAAAACAATAGAGCTTGTATCAAGCCCTGAAGAAGCGACCTGGTATAAAAGAGGCTGAAAGCAATGGTGGTTATATTTGTCGAATAAAACGGTTTGTGCTTTAAAACCAGCCATACCCTTTGCTACCTCCAATCCTCCGAAACCACCCCCAATAACGACTATCCGAGGTTTGCCCAGGTCTGCAATACGCGTTCGCGTGGAAATTAATTTGGGCATTTTAGTTGAGTGTTTTTAAAAAAACGTGGCAAAGTTAAGTGCCTTTAAGCAATAGCAAAGCAAAAAGGAGATTATGTTGCTGCCATCGATTTCGGCTATCCTGAATCTTTTGAAGCTTGTGCTTTTTCGATAATTTTAATTTGTTAACTAAAGCTTACACAAACCAATTACATTTGTATATCAAATATTAAACCCTTTATGAAAAAACTTCTCCTTTTCCTTTCTGTAGCGGCATTTTTGACTGCCTGTGGAAGTAAAGAATCTGCACAATTACAAACGCAGGTAGATTCGCTGCGCTCAGTAATAGAAACTAATCAACGTGTGAACCAAACACTGCAAGAAGTAGGCGTATTAATGGATTCCATTGATGCTAGTCGTCAGTTACTGCGTGTAAACATGGTTGAAGGTACAACCTACGACAACTACACGTCTCGTATGGAAGACCTAAACAACTATGTAAAAGATACTGAAGACAAGATTGCTGACCTGGAAAAGGCATTGAAAAAGTCTAAGGGCACTTCGAATGCTTATGCGGCTACTATCAAAAAACTTAAAGACGATCTTCAATCAAAAAATACGGAGATAGCCGCTTTGCAAGAACAGGTAGAGAAATACAGAAATGAAAATCAGAATCTGATACAAACAGTCGGTTTGCAAGAAGCAGAAATTGCCGACAAAGAAGAGCAGTTAGCAGCCAAGCGTTCTGAGCTGGCTTTAATAGAGGCGCGCATACAGGAAATCATGTTGCAGTCTAAAATGAGCGAAGCCGATGCTTACTATGCCAGAGCCGTTGCGGTAGAGGAGGCTGCCAATCGCACCAAGCTGGCACCGCGCAAGAAAAAGGAGACTTTGCAAGAGGCTTTAGAGCTTTATAAGAAGGCGCAATCGCTGGGAAATAAGGATGCCGGAACTAAAATAGCCGAACTAGAAAAGAAAATATAACTGATTAACAGGCACTTAGAGAGGCTTCAACAAAATGTTGAAGCCTCTCTTTTTTAGAGAAAACGAAGTCCAACGTCATTCTCTTTATTTCTGTATCTTTACGATTCTTATGGCCTTAGAAATTTTTATCACCATATTTTTGGTGTTTTTAAATGGTTTTTTCGTAGCAGCTGAATTCGCCATTGTAAAAGTTCGGTCTTCACAAATTGCACTTCAAGCGGGCACCACTTCCAAGCGGGCTGCTCAAATCATCATTGATAACTTAGATGGCTTTTTAGCCGCCACCCAATTGGGTATTACCCTTGCCAGTCTTGGTTTAGGTTGGATCGGTGAAGATGTGGTTTCGCAGCTTATTCTCAACCTCATGCATGCACTTGGTTTTGAAATGAGTCCGGAACTGGCACATAGCATCGCTTTACCAATAGCTTTTGCCATTTTAACAGTACTGCACATTGTGTTTGGTGAGCTAGCACCTAAAACAGTAGCTATACGTTACCCAACGGCCACAACATTATCTATTTCTATACCACTGCGTGTTTTCTACTTCATTTTTAAACCTTTCATTTCTGTGCTTAACGGATTTGCAGGATTAATCTTAAAAATGTTTGGCATTAAACCGGTTCACGAAAGTGAGGATATACACTCAGAGGAAGAACTTAAATTAATCATTGCCGAGAGTGAAGAAGGTGGAGCTATTGAAAGCAGTGAAAGAGAATTGATTCAGAATGTGTTTGATTTTGATAATCGTATTGTCAAACAAGTGATGGTGCCACGCTTCAAAATAAGTGGTATTCCGGCAAACACCTCAATAGAAGAAACAATGCAGCTTGTGCTGCGAGAAGGTTATTCTCGTTATCCCGTATATGAAGTAAGTCTTGACGAGGTAGTGGGTATTATCCTGACCAAAGACATTGTTAAAAATTACATAGAGAAATCGGGTAAGACCGTTGCTGAAATTATGCACAAGGCTTATTACGTAACAGAGAATAAAGCCATTGACGAGTTGCTGCGTGAGTTTCAGAAAAAGAAAGCACAGATGGCCATTGTAGTAAGTGAGTATGGTGGCACCATGGGTATTGTTACGCTGGAAGATATTCTGGAAGAATTAGTAGGGGAGATACAAGACGAGCACGATCAGGAAGTACAGGTTGTAACGCGTATTGGCAATACCTTTCATGTTATTGCTACCTCACCATTGCACGATATCAATAAAATTATTGACGAGCCATTTGAAGAGTCGGACGAATACGAAACGTTGGCCGGCTTACTGCTACATCACAAGCCATTTGATTTAAAAGAAGGGGAAGAATTTACCCTTAATAAGTATAAGGTTAAAATAATTAAGATGAGCCGCACTTTACCTGAATTGGTGGAGTTAAAAATTATTGCTCCTTGATGTGATTAAAAACTTGTCAATTGACAATGAGGCAAAAGATATCGTACAAACAATAAGCAGTAAGTAAAGGGCAGTAGGCAATGCGTAGACTACTTATTAAAAACTGATTAACGATTTCACTAACCTGAAATTTTCAATACATGAAGATACTACTCCAATCGCCACGAATCCTGCAAAAGGGTTCGCCTTTTCATAACAAGGAGAAGAACGTACTCATTCAAAACGGGCGAATTCAGGAAATAGGAGATAAAAATTATAGTGCCGATCGCATTGTCAAAGCACAAGGTATGTTGCTTTCTGCTGGTTGGGTAGATATGGGCACTTATGTTGGCGATCCGGGATTAGAACATAAAGAAGATCTGGAGAGTCTCAATAAAACAGCGATTGCTGGTGGCTTCACCACATTGGCCGTGTTACCCAATACACAGCCGGTAGTGCAAAGCAAAAACGAAATCAGTTATATCACACGTAACAATGATAGTCGCCTGGTACAGTTCCATGCCATGGCAGCCGTTACCAAAAACACCAAGGGAGAAGAGCTTACTGAAATGATTGACCTGCACGAAGCAGGAGCCATTGCTTTTACAGATGGCTTAAAACCAATCTGGCATACCGATGTTTTTTACAAAGCACTTCAGTACCTGCAAAAATTTGATGGACTATTGGTAGACCATGCAGAAGACCAATGGCTAAATATGTTTGGCCAAATGCACGAAGGTTTGCAGAGTACTTTATTAGGTATGAAGGGCATGCCACGCATAGCAGAAGAGATTGCCATTAGTAGAAACCTTGAGTTACTTGCCTACGCAGGCGGACGACTACACTTCTCAAAAGTGTCTACAGCTAAATCAATTGACATGTTGCGCAGCGCTAAGAAAAAGCTGCAACTCTCATGCGATATCACTTCTTATCAGGCTCTACTTACAGATGAGCAATTAAAAAATTTCGATACCCATTATAAAGTAAATCCACCTTTGCGCGAACGCGCAGATAACGATGCCTTACTGAAAGGTTTAAAAGATGGCACTATCGATGTGATTTGTTCGGGCCATTTGCCGCAAGACGAAGAAAGCAAACAACTTGAATTTGATCTGGCAGATTTCGGAATCATTAGCCTGCAAACCATGGGAAGCAATTTAGCTACACTGGCAGAAGAAGTAGAGTGGGAAAATCTGATTGAGAAAATTACGACAACACCCCGCAGACTATTGAACTTAGAGCAACCTTTGATAGAACCGGAGACAAAAGCCAACCTTACCCTATTTGATCCGGAAAGAAGTTGGACACTGGACGACAAAACAAATCAATCAAAAGCAAAAAACTCACCTTGGTTTAATTCAAAATTAAAAGGTAAAGCAGTAGCCGTTTTTAATAATAATAAATCCTGGATAGATAAGGATGAAGATTAATACTCCGCTTGTAAAGGTTCCGTTGCGATACGGGATAATAGCCTCATTAATTGCTTTTGCCTTAGTTGCAGTGTTGTTTTTTGCGGGCAAACATCCCTTTCTAATTCCGATGTATGCCGATTTTCGGATATTTCTTTTCGGTTTGTTTATATTTTTTTCGCTGAAAGAATATCGAGATCAATATCAGCAGGGCACTTTGTATTTCTTTCAGGGCATGGTGGCCAGCTATGTATTTTTAATCTCATTCGCAGTGCTAAGTGCCTCATTTATATGGCTTTTTGCAGTGGCAAACACCAAATTTATTGCAGAATTTGTCAGTCTTTTTGTCGAGCAGGCACGCACCATACCGACCGAAGACATAGAGCGATTAGGAAAAGATAATTTTGAACGTAATTTAGAGGAGGTTTCGCACACTAATGCATTCGGATTGGCTAAGCTATATTTCAGACAAAGTCTGTTGATTGGCTTTTTCATCAGTATTATCGTCACTATTATATTAAGAAAACAACCTAAACAGTAAACCCCTATGGAAAACGAAAATGCAACACCCTCATTCATTAATCATGCTGTTAAACATGCGCTTATACTTGGTGGTATCAGTGTGGTGTTAACCCTGGCAGCGTACGCTATTGATTACACCTTGCTTGCCTCTATGTCTTTTGGCTTTTTGTCATTGGCTATTTATTTAGGTTATGGCATTTACGCAGGTATCAATTACCGTAATGAAATTGGCGGTTATTTAAGCTTTGGTAAGGCCTTTCAACATGGTTTTGTTGTTTTTGCTCTCTCAGCTTTGATTTCGACCATCTTCACAATTCTTTTATATACTGTTATCGATCCTGAATTGCCAGCTAAGGTTACAGAAGTAGCCGTTGAGAATGCTGCAAAAATGATGGAAGGATTTGGTATGCCTGAAGAACAAATGGAGGAGGCACTTGCTAAAACAACTGAAGATACTGCTAAGCGTTATACAGTTGGCGGATTAGCTATGGGGTATGGTTTTTCATTAATCGGATGTGCTATCTTTGCATTGATTAGCGGTGCTATCGCAAAGAAAAAAGAGCCCGAAACATTTTAAATGACGAACCTGCAGATATCAGTAATTATTCCGGCAAAAGACGAAGAAGAGTCTATACCCGAATTATGTTCTTGGATAAGCCGTGTGATGCAAACACACGGCTTTTCTTATGAAGTTTTTTTAATAGATGATGGCAGCAGCGATGGTACCTGGGATCAGATTGTTGAAGCCAACAAAATTAATGAGCGTATTAAGGGCATTCGATTTAATAGAAATTTCGGCAAGTCTGCGGCCTTACAAACTGGCTTTAGATTAGCACAAGGTGAGGTAGTTATTACTATGGATGCTGATTTGCAGGACAGTCCGGATGAAATACCGGATTTGTACCGCATGATTAAGGAGCAAAAGTTTCACCTGGTTTCAGGTTGGAAGAAAAAGCGTAACGACCCGATTTCTAAAACTATTCCTTCTAAATTTTTTAACGGTGTAACCAGTCGCATATCAGGCATTAAGTTGCATGATTTTAATTGTGGTTTAAAAGCCTACGATAAAACGGTTATAAAAAATATTAATGTGTACGGTGAAATGCACCGCTACATTCCGGTTATAGCAAAATGGGCAGGCTTTACCCGCATTACTGAAAAAGTGGTTGAGCACAGAGCCCGTAAATACGGTTATACCAAATTTGGTCTCGAACGTTTTATAAATGGGTTTCTCGATTTACTCTCCATTACTTTTGTGAGTAAGTTCAGACAGAAGCCTATGCACTTCTTCGGAACCTGGGGTACAATTTCCTTTCTTGTCGGATTTGTACTTACGATTAAAATTTTCGTGGATAAGATGTATTCTCTTTACATCGATAAATTGCCTATGAAACGTGACATTACAGATCAACCAATTTTCTATCTGGCTTTAGTAGCTGTAATCATTGGTGTTCAATTATTTGTTACTGGTTTTTTGGCAGAAATGTTTACCCTCCAATCGCAATCCAAACGCGATTATCTTGTAATTGAAAAAGTGGGGATAGAGCAAGAAAGAGAAAAGTCTATTGCCTGAGAATGATTTTAGGGGTATGAAACATTTTTTTATCTTTACTAAAAGCATAATACAATGAGTAATAAAACAAGATCTGTTCTTAAAGCCATTGCCGTAATATTTGTATTGCTGGCTGTTGTAATGAAGTTAGGTTATGTAAGTATTCCTGCTTTATCAGCTTATACGTTTTGGATGGTGGTGATTGCTTTTTCTACCGTGCTGATTGCTTCAAAATGATTCATTAGAATTTGAAATTTCAAATTCGAAATTTCAAATTCCCAGCCCTTGTTGGTGACGCTACCCGCCTTCCTTATACGCAACACCAACAAAGGCGAGATGTGTGTTGGTATGACGAAGCAATCTGTTTTGATGTCAGGATTAATTTTAAATGTGAAATTTGAAATTATTTTATTAGCTATAGAACCGAACCTTCTCCGCCATTCTTTGCAACGAAGTACTATCGTTATACTTGGTCAGGTCTTTGAGCGGCACCCAAGCCAAATCATGCGATTCTTCCGTAATAACTAAAGCATCGTTCATATCAGCCTCCAGCAAAAAGCGCACATCGTAATGATCGTGTGCACCAAAATCTTTTCTGGCAGGAATGGGATGTATGTCAATATCGAAAACACCTTGCTGCAATAATTTAAAATGCTTCACTCCCGTTTCTTCCTCTGCTTCACGCAAGGCAACATTGAGTACGTGTTCATCACCATCGGCATGTCCACCGGGTTGTAACCATTTGTTGAGTTTAGCATGGTGCGTTAAAAGTACAAATTCACGATTACGATCAACGATCCAGGCAGACCCGGTGATGTGGCCGGGTAAGTGCGTGCGTTGATAAGCATCTTTATGTTCTAGTAGAAAAAGAAAGGAAGAGATGAAATCCATCTCTTCCTTATATGTAGTCTGATACTGCTCTAAGGCTTGTAGCAGCGATTTTCGATCCGTCATCTATTGAATAATAATATTTACCTTGTTGATTCGGTTAGCGACTAAGGCTCCTGTTTTTTCGCCACCACCAAAATTGTTAGCATCCCCTTTTTTAGCAAGCACAAAATATTCCTGCGCATTAAGCTCTTTAAACTTTACAATCCCTTTGTCGTCAGTGGTTCCGCTTTGCACAGGGTTTTGTTCTTTTTCATAATCAGCTTCGTTAGCATATAAAGTTACACTAACACCTTCTTCAGTGTTGCCCAGTTCGTTACGAACGGTAATGTGCATTTGTGTTTTTATAAGTTGTGAACCTCCAATAAAAAATGCGATTAATAATAAAGTTGTTTTCATAGTCTGTCCGTTTTATGTTCAATTCATTTTTACTGTTGAGACTCGATGCTCGAGTCTTGTAGACTCGATGTTCGAGTCTTGTAGGCTCGATGCTCGAGTCTTGTAGGCTCGATGCTCGAGTCTACAAAATCCGATATTCTAATCTAGAGATTCGAGCATCGAATCTTCTACTACCGCACCAATACAACGCCACCTCTTTGTTCTTTGGTTCCATCTTCTGGTCTAAAGCTGCTCTTGTATTTCACCACATAGGCATACGTTCCTGCTGGTAAGGTAGCGCCATTTTTATAACTACCATTCCATCGGAAATTTAAATCGGTAGATTGATAAACCATTTCACCCCATCGGTTAAAAATAAAGACTTCAAAACCTTCTTCTGCGATAAAGAATGGAAATACATAAAAATCCTTTGTTTGTTCATTGCTGCTACCAGGCCTGAAAGCAGTAGGAGCTACTATCCTTGGTTCGCATTCAAACACAATGGTAGTTCTGTCTGAGCTGGGGCATCCGAAATTATTGATAAGATCAACTGAATAAATGCCAGGCTCTGTTGCTGTAAAAGTCGGATCGAATATGTTAAGGGATACGCCATCTTTAAACCATTCTAACGAACTGAAGCCATTACCGGGATTAAGTAAAACCGTACTGGTTTCGGGATCGCCATTAGCAGGGTCATTGCAGATTAATGCAATATCGAGGAGGAGCCCTGGTGTTGTTGGCGCATTTTCAATTGTTATAGATGCTTCATCGCTACAAACATCACGGTTTGCTGTTACTTCATACAAACCATCGCGTGTGTCTTGCAGGGTTGCTGTAGATGCCCCAGAAATAGTGCTTCCATTTAATGTCCAGCTGTAGCTATCTGCTAACTGAGTTGTCGCTGCTGATAAAGTAAACGGAGTGCCTTCGCATGGAGGTGTAGATGATAGTGTAGCACTAAACTCGCCAACCACATTAACCTGTAATGGGGCTGAAGTACTTGTACAACCTGAGATGCCACTTCTTACCGTTACAGTATAGATAGCATCATCATCAGCAGTTGTTAGTGCCAGACTTTGTCCGCCTATAGGATCAGGCGCTGGTGTTCTTGTCCATAGGTAAGTAAAATTACCGACAGGACTAGCGTTGAGACTCACCTGATTCAAACAAGGATCGCTTTGTGTTAGCAAAGCGTTGAAAGGCGCAACCGCAGTAGCAGTAAAGGGACTGCTTACCGGACACAGCGTTGCATTGTCAACTTCAACAATAAGATTCCAAGTGCCGGGATTCAGTGTTACACTCGCAGTATTATTTGCACCATTAATACTTCCTGCTTCCGATGCACTCCAATCAAAAGTAAGTGGTGCGGCATCAGAAGAACTTACCGTTACAATTGTTTCTCCTGAGGGTCCACAGTCTGTAGTGAAGCCATCGATGGCAACTTCTGGACCTTGGTTAACTAAAATGGGCGCAGAGGTGCTTACGCAGTTGTCACTTGTTCTGGTAATTTCAACAACATAAGTATCATTACCTGGCACAGCAGCGCTTGTAAAAGGTGTGGTGCGAATTTGATCTGCGCCTGTATCCACATCTGTATTGGTCGCATTAATAATGCGGTAGGTAAATGAGGTTACTACATTGTGCGTAATGTCTAAGAAGATGTTAGGATCGCATGTGCCATTTTGTGTTGCGGTAACTGTAATGGCTGCATTGGCTATACCTACAACACTTGTAGTCTGGCAACCCGACAAGTCGTCTATTACAGTTAAACCATAACTTCCGGCAGCTATGCCTGTAATATTTTGATTGATAGGACCAGGTTGATTTACCGCTTGAAATGCAGGAGGGCCTGTGAAAAATATAGAGTAACTACCACCTGCTGTTGCCAGTGTAATAGCTACCTCGCCATCAGCGGTAGCGCAGCCAGTAGCATCGGTTGGTGTAGCTGTAAACACTGGTGTTGCATTGATTGTAAATGTAACGCTATCAGCAACGGAGCATGTAGTAAAGGGATCAAGTACAATCACTTTATATTCAAATACTCCAGGCGCTGATGTATCTACATTTCTAGTTTGAGTGGTAGTAGTATTTCCACCATTTACAGTCCAGGTATAATCCAGGTTAGGATTCTGCGCATTCAATGGTGATATGGGAGTATCTTCGCAAATGGTAAGGTCAGGACCAAGCTCTACCTGCGGTCGGTTATCAGCTACTAACAGACTACCGTTGGATGTACAGCCATTGATGTCGCTAATGGTTACACCTATAATACTTTGCTGACTAACAGTAATGGTACGGGTAGTTTCACCGGTTGTCCATAAGAAATTTAGGTTGGCAAGGTTAGGATTGGTGGCTGGTGTAGCTTCTAACTCTATTGACCCAGAACATAATACAGGCACTTGTCCGGGTTGTAAAAAGCTTGGACTTGCTGGTGGCGCCACAATGGTAATCTGTTCTGTTAAGGTTGAATCCAGACCACATCGGTTAGTGATTCGCAGAGAAATTAAATAGTCGCCTGCGGTGGCAAATGTAAAGGAGGTGCTATCACCAGTGCCACTGCCTACTAAAGTATTGGAAGGTAGTTGTAAAAAGCGCCAGCTAAATTCGTCAATGTTATCAGTACCTGTGCCTAAGAAGACAGTTGGTGATCCCAGACAGACACCTGTTGCCGTAATACTCGGTTGTTGTGCAGGGGTAGATACATTTTGCGCAAAGTTGGGTAAGCCCAATCGACTGTTGGTTCCGCCAAGTAAGGCAAAACTATTTAATACAAAACCAGATACTTGAGTTGTGTCTTCGTTAGGTGAAATGGTACCTAAAAAGTTTTGTCCTTCAACGGCTACATAAATTTGTCCATCAGGTCCGGTTTGAATTGCCCCCAGTCTGTTGACCACACTTGGGAAAGCATTTTTTAAATAAGGATTCCCCAATGAGTCAATTGAAAATTCAAAAAGTTGAGAAGAAGCGCCACTCAGTGTTGCATATAATTTATTACCACCTGGAGAAAATTCAACGCCATACACCTGACCACTTGTGCTGTTCAGGTTTGCTGTTCTAAAGTTGCTAACAATACCAGTGGCATTGTCAAAATCGAATAACTCGACCACATTAGAAACACCAGGTGTAGAAAGCGCAACAGCAAGATGTGCTCCCAACTTCATATAGCCTTCGCCATTTGACTGTATGGTCAGGTTGTGATCTGAACCTATACTGGAGATAATGGGAGAACCAATGCCTTGGGGACTAATGTTATAAGCTCTAAAAGAGTTATTGCCATATTCGTGAGCAATTAGCCAATTGTCGTTACCAGTTATGCGCTCAGTACTTTTTGCAAACAACAAAATATTTTGCTGTACTAAATCGCCAGAGCCATTGTTGGCCTTTAAGTCGTACAATGAGTAACGCAACTCAAAAGTTGAAGTACCAAAAATATTTTGTGTTGTAAAAATATAGTAAAGTGTTTCATCGCCTGCAACTGGCATAATAAAGGCTGATTGGGTAGAAGCAAGATCACCACCTATACCAGTAGCCAGTTCGTTGAAATCTCTATCCCACACTGAAACCCCATCGGTAAAGAAAATGGTTTGACCATTTTGATCGCAGACAATCGCGCAGCCTTCTGGCGCATCCATCACTGTATTGGAGATTGGGACGGTACCATCATTAAAATCAATACCCGCCCGATTACCGAAGTACCAGATGTTAGCACGTTGTTCCTGTAAACCATATTCTTTTATACTTACACCTGCATGTGCAGCGCAACCACTGGCATCAGTGACTACCACATAGTAATAACCGGCCGAGTCGGGTCGAAGTGTTGAGATAGTTTGTCCGGTCAGAATTCCACCTGGGCCAAACCATTGCGTAGAAGTTGGTGAGCCGCCTTGTACCTGTACTTCTACTGAGAAATCATCGGTTGTATCATCGGGGCATGAACCTTCACCATTATTAATGGGCAATTCACATTCGCAGGCAGTGGTGTCTTGCACAAGTGTAAGACTTAAATCAAACTGTGTAATGGATATATTTTTTAAGAAAGAGGCAGTATCACCTTTTAAAAATGCGCGTACCCTTACTGGGAAAGTTCCTCCAGCGGTGTAGGTATGAACAGGACTCCAGTTATTTGAAAAATTACCATCACCAAAATCCCATACAAGGCTGTCGGCACCTGGTGTAACTGTGGGAAAGAAAGTGGTATTGCTATTAGAACATAAACCATCTTCAATAAAACTGACAGTAAGTGTTATTCGTGCTTTCGGAGCAAAGGCTGGAAATTGTTTTGCAGCAAAATCAATATTGCCAAAAGCATTAGCCAGATAGGTAGTAGTTGCTGCAACGGAGTCGGTATCGGATAATCTGCCCACCAGGAAAGGGCCACCAGCACTAGTCTGGTATAAGTGATAAATAGCACTATCGGGTGCCATTTGTATACCCCAGCTTCTGAATAAACCTGAGGGTAAGGTGGTAATGGTATCTACAGTGTTAGTTGGATTTGTCAAATCATATTGAAGTAAGTTTGCTTCAATCCCTGTATCACCTGTTCTGGAGATGTATAGAAACTGACCATTAAAACTAAACTCAGTGTCGTATGTCGCTGCTTCGGTAGTAGCATTGGCAGAAGTATTGAACAAGAAGCGTTCGAAAGCAAGTGCGCCCGTCTCGTTGTCAAACAAAAGTGTAATAATATTTAATGCAGGATCTTGAGGTGCTACGGCTAATCTGCCGCTTGCTGCATGGTAAGAAAAACTGGCAGGATTGCTATCGAACCCCAAGCCACCAAAAGTTGTGTTAGTAATGCCTGCTTCGCTAATCTCAGTAACTGTATAGTTAGCTGTTGCGACTTCATGCGTAATAAGCCAATAAGCAGTATCCAGAGGGCTAGATATTAACAACATCGCTTCAGATCGGTTGGTTAACCCAGTGCCTACTGGTTGATTGCGTGTTACCACATCACCTGTGGCGGGCGCAGGAAAAAGAGAATTACCAAATTGCGCCATATCAACAGTACTCATCGTAACTGTTCCACCTCCATCTCTTGTAAAAACAAAAAACTGGTTAGCCTGACCGGGCACCGGACATAAGGCTACTGGTTGGTTAGTTACAGATGCTCCACCAAGGCCAGCACCATTGGGCATCACCTGACCATTAGCATCATAAATATTAGCACCATCTGTATAAAACAGCAAATTGCGATTCGTGTGATCTGTAGCCACACCCGATCCGCCAATACCAAAAGGTTGATTTAAACTTTTAGTGATAAGCTCGGCATCATTATTTGTTCTGTCGAAGCGAATGGCGTGCGTGCTGTTGCCGAAATACCAATTATGCCGTGATAACTCCTGAGCATTTGCAAAACAGGTTAAAAGAAGGAAAAAAGCAAAAAGTAGTTTACGCATACAGTCAAATCTTACCCAACTTAGGGGAGTGGCACCAAATCATCAATACTAAAACGCCCGAAGCCAACGAAAGTATACAATTTGACTAAAAATTGCGTTAAGTGAAGGACAAAAGAGTTGTTTTAACTCGCCCACAGTTTTTTAAACCGTGTTAATCCTTTTACTTTGCTTCAATGAGCTGGATTCAAATCATCCAAAAGCCGATAGTTAAGGCAATTTTAGTGTCAGCATATATGCTGTTCACCAGCCTTCAAGTAACTGCGCAAGATCCGCAGTTCTCGCAATTTTATGCAGCCCCATTATACCTTAATCCCGCATTAGCTGGTGCTACAGGACAAGCACGGGTTGGACTTAATTATAGAAATCAATGGCCATCGCTTGAAGCAAATTTTACCACCATGTCAGTTTATGGTGATTATTTCATTGAAGACAAGAAAAGTGGTGTTGGTTTCCTGATTTCGCGTGATGTGGAGGGTTTGGCTGGTCTTCGTTCCCTTCAAATAGCTGCACAGTATTCATACGAAATGGAGATCACTAAAAATTTGGGCTTTCGCCCTGGTTTTCAGGTGGCTATGTTTCAGCGCGATATTAATTTCGACAAGCTGACTTTCGGTGATCAGTTCGATCCGACCACTGGAGCCATTATCAGTCCTGCAACAGCAGAACAGTTTAATACCAACTTCAGCAAATTTTTTGTTGACCTCGGTGCGGGCGGTGTTTTCTTCACAAGGAAAGCATGGTTAGGTGTTGCTGCGCATCATTTAAACAGACCAAATCAATCAATCATTGACGAAGAAAGTAAGCTTCCAATTAAATATTCAGTGCATGGTGGTTTCAAATTTAAGTTGAAGCAGGGTGTTCAGGGCAGTGGCGTATATATGCGCAATACAGAAAGGAGCATTTCTCCTGCTATTCAATATCGTCATCAAGGCCAGTTCGATCAGTTAGATTTAGGACTTTATTTTACATTAGAACCTTTAGTGCTCGGTACATGGTACAGGGGCATTCCATTTAAAGCAGTAAATGGTTTTGTTAATAATGAATCTATCGTATTGCTTTTAGGATTTACACAGCTTGGCGCAAAGGATGCCATTAATATTGGTTACAGCTTTGATTATACCATTTCACGTTTGGGTATTGGTAGTGGCGGTGCCCATGAATTTAGTTTAGTGTATACCTTCCCTCTGCGCAATCCACGTAAACCACCAGCAGATAAGCTGGTTATTCCTTGTCCTGATTTTTAAGTCATGAAGAATATACTTCTTTGGGCAGCAATGGCTGTTATTTTTTCATCTTTTGAATGCATGGAGCGGTGTAATGAAAGTGAACCACCGCCTTTCATTGAGTGTCTTTTTATTTTTGAAGATGCGGATAATATAAATCTGCTTACTTCAAATCAACTAAGTTTAGCTTCTATAGAAATGAGAAGTGTGGAATCAGGTGAGTTATTAACATTTACAGAGTACAACGGTGGTATTCTGGTTAACTTTTCTGAAGGTGAAGAGAATTTTACTTTAACTACCTTACTCAAAGACTTTGAATTTGCTGTTGAGGTAGACAGTTTTGAGGGTGAGTGCAATAGAGTCTATGAGCTTTCTGCTTTTTCTATTGATGGTCGCAGCATCACTTTTACGCAGCCTGTTTTTACTTTTAGGTTTTAAGGCCTTTCTTCCTCCATATTTTTCAGCTCTAATTCTAAGGCGCGTGTGCTGATTGAAATTTCTCGTAGCGATAAAGAGAGTGAGAGAAGTAACGAAAATAAACTGCCGCCAAAAGTAATTACTGCCCAATTGCTATGCTGGTAATAAATAAACAGCATGCTTAAGACGCACAGTAAAAAGCTAAATATGCTTGAGCTTTGCATGTAGCGTATCAGGATTAGTCTTTCTTTCAGGTTTTTAATTTGCTCGCGAATCACATCACGCTCTTCATGTATTTGCTTGTATTTTGTGTGCAGGTTACGAATCAATGTCGCTAGTGCCAGAAAGCGATTGGTATACGCCAGCATCAACAAAGTAATGGCGGGAAAAAGCAGGGCTGGTGTATTAAGTGAGATTTCCATGTTACTTTTTTACATTATTATCCTAGTAAAATTAAGGAACTTTAAGTAACCACTTGATTTTCTTGATTCTCTTATCTTTCTCTCTGATGGAGAGAGGTAGGAAAGAGGCCAATCAAAAGCATCAAGAAAATCAAATGGTTTAAGATGATTTTACTTTTTAAAGTCTTTGTTCCAAGTAAGTGTGTCTTCTACTTGTGAAATACGATAAACAGGGCCAATTAATACAATCTTACCTTCTTCAATTTTCATTTCCATACGCTCAGCATTAAACCAATACGAGAATACTTTTTTGAATTTTGATGTTGGATAGAAAACTAGACTGCTTTCTGTTAATGTTTGTGTGGTTACTTTAAATTTCTCTATACGCGCCAAAAGCTTCGTATTAAAATCAGTTATGTTGTTAAATTCTGTTATTGTTAATTTTGATTGCCTAAAATTATTAATCATTAAGGAAGAAATGAGTGAAGGGTATAGTAAGATCCAGTAGAGGCTATTCCAATACCAAATAACATCTTTGGATTTTTCAGGACTGAAATGATTGGATAATCCGTAAACGGAGGCGGCTAATAAAGATCCCAGACCTGTCATTAACAAAAATGCTTTCCAATTAAATGCTTCTCTTTCTGATTTTATGCTCATGCATTTACTATTTCATGAACGCCATCTTCAATTGCAACCTGATAAAACGCAGGAGTAACCTTAAAGGTATTCTGATAAATTTCCATTACCGCCTCTTTGAATTTTTCTACTTTATCATTTGCGATCAAATTAATAGTACAACCACCAAAACCTCCCCCCATCATGCGAGCACCTGTTACTACATGTTGCTTGGCAATGTCTACCAGCACATCTAACTCAGCACAACTTACTTCATAGACTTTACTAAGGCCTTCATGTGTTTCATACATGCAGGCACCGAAGGCTTTCAAATTATTTTCTTGTAGTAATGCTGCCGCCTGTTGTGTTCGTTCAATTTCACCCACAATGAAAGAGCTTCTTTGATATGATTCTGCCGGAATTTTTTGCTGATAACTTTTCAGTAATGCTTTATCAACGTGACGCAGGCTTTTTACTTGAGGGTTATCTTGTTGAATAATATGAACTGCCTCTTCGCAAGAGGCTCTTCTTTTATTATAGGCAGTGGAGGCAAGTGAATGTTTTACTTTACTATCTGCCAGCAAAAGGGTGTGGTCTTTCAAGGCAATCGGAAAGTACTGATGTGTTAACGAACGGCAATCGAGTAGTATTACCGAATCTTTTTTACCAAACAAACTGGCATATTGATCCATAATGCCACACTTTACTCCTGCAAAATTATGTTCGGCCTGCTGTGCTATTTTCGCGAGTTGTAATTTGTCTAAACCAAAGTTAAAAAGTTCATTAATAGCAAAAGCAAAACTGCAACTTAATGCAGCTGAAGAGGATAAGCCTGCGCCAATGGGTATGTCACTACTAAAAATGGCATCGAAGCCTTGTGGCTTACAATTCAATTGTTGAAAACCATAAACAACACCTTTAACATAAGTAGACCAATCGTTACTTGGTTTCAGGTCATTCACCGAAAATGATACCTCAGTTGCCTCATCTTGTGCAATTACGTTACAGGAGTCGGTGGTGTTTAGTGCGATTAAAAGCTTAACAGATTTATCGATGGCAGCTGGTAAAACAAAACCATCATTATAATCAGTGTGTTCACCAATTAAATTAATTCTGCCAGGAGCCTGAAAAGTACGAGGCACTTTTTTGAAACGTTCTTCAAATATTTTCTTCAATGTGTTAATCATTTTTACGAAGACTCATACCAATGGTACCCAATAGAATTAGAATAGCAAGCCATGACGATGCCGTAGTAATTTTATTGCCTGTGTAATATGCAGCAGGTTTAAACTCAAATTTAATTTCATGCTTACCTGCAGGAACAGCCAGTGCTCTTAGCACATAATTGACGCGCATTATTTCCGCTTCCTGATTATCGATGTAGGCTTTCCAGCCTTTTGGATAATAGATTTCAGAAAATACAGCCAGTCCATTAGCAGTGTTGTTACTTTCGTAAATCAACTCATTTGGTTGGTAGCTGGTCATGCTTATAGTTGCCAATGAATCTGCTTCCACAGCAGGTACTTTAAATTTAGAAACATCAAGTACAGCTTCATTTTTAGTGTCTGTATTTTTAAGTGCAGCTAATTCTTCAGTTGGCGAATTAACTTGTTTTATAGATTGTACAAACCAGACAGGACCGTTGGCTGCCGGATTAGGTATTATATTGTTGCGCTGATTACCATAAGTAACATACTTAACGTTCAGCATATTCATGACGTTGTAGTTATCATAGCGTGGATTGCCACTTTGCAAATCATTAATGAAAACATTTGTTTCATCGAACAATGCAGAGTCGTATAAATCCTGGTATCGTCTCATTTTCGCACCATGGTAGCCGCCAATCGATTGGTGGAAGTATGAAGTGCGAGCTTCGCTGAAGGTGCCTTGTAAATTGTACACCCTATACTTGGATTTGTCTTTTAGAATTTCGCTATCCGCTTCTGTTGGTGCAAAGAAAGAGTTATCCCTCTTTCTGACATACTTCTCTTTTGAAAGATAGCGGGCATCTATACCAACCATATCAATCAGAACAAGTAGAACCAAACCGATTGGGAGAAAATAGGCCTTTATGTATTTATTCAACGTGGCCCAAAGTAATGCACTGAAAATGGCAATGAACCAGAATGATCGCATGGCATCACTTCTCAAGAGCGAAGTTCTATCGTCTTGCAAAGCATTAATAAACCAGGCTGGCAATTGACTTTCGCCATCTGCCAAAAATGATCCGAAGCCACCTGTAATTCCGAGTAGGAAACAAATACCAGCAACTATGCCTACAGGATAAATAAGTTTCTTCTGTGATTCTTTCCAGGTTAGTGATAATAATTTTTCTAGTCCTAGTAAGCCTAATAAAGGCATTGCAAAAAGTATAAGCAATAATGCAAAAGTTACAGAACGGAATTTATTGTAAATGGGTAGGTGATCGAATATGAAATAATTAAAACTTTCAAAACTGCTTCCCCAACTCAGCATCACACCAAAGATGGAGACTGGTACTAGCCAGGCAACGTATTGTCTATCGGCAAAGGCAATACCAATGGCAAAAAGCAGGCAGACAATTGCCCCAGCATAATAGGGTGCTGTATTAGGTTGAGGTCCCCAATAAGCTCTCGAATAAGAGGCTAGTTGATTTGCCATTTGCTCATTACCTGAATTCATCAACGCTTTATAGGTTTTACTATCAGTATCCTGTACTAAAAATTCCCCTGTACCACCACCATAAAAATTGGGGATAAGTAAAGTGAAGGGCTCCAGAATACCATTGCTATATTGAAATGCATAGGCTTTATCTAATCCATCGGGATTATCATCAATGAGTTGTTCGCTAACAAGCTCAGACTTACCGCGAATGGAGTAAGCAGAATATTCCTGTACAGCCCAAAGAGGAGCAAAATATGTTCCCACAGCAATAATGGCAGAAGGGATGAGTATGGCCACATTGGTAAATAGTGCGGCAACTTTTTTATCACGAATGGCTAAAACTAATTGCATGATACCATAACCTAATACAATTAAGAGTAGGTAATAGGTTATTTGAACGTGATTTTCACGTAAGTGTAAAGCAAGACCTGCAGTGGTTAAACCAAAACCGAGTAGTCGTCTGTTGGTGAAAACCAGATGGATACCAGCCATTACCAAAGGCATAAAGGCAATGGCACCTATGCGCGCATTGTGTCCGGCTCCAAGGCCAATAATCATGTAAGATGAAAGACCGAAGGCCAGCGCTCCGGCAATAGCTAAATAGGGCCTTACTCTAAAAGCCAGTAATAGAATATAATAGCTGATAAAGGCTGCAAAAATATTATTTACTGCGTGTGGCAAATTTAAGGTAACTATTCTTTTGAGATAGGAGATTGCTTCTGTGCCCCATTGAACAGAGATAAGGTAAGCCGGCATACCGCCAAACATGCTATTTGTCCACAAAGCTTCTTCGCCTGTACGCTCTCTATAGTCTATTATTTCTTTAGCACTACCCTTAAATTGCTGAATATCATCTTGCTGCAAGGTTTTGCCATCGAAAAAGACAGGATTAAAGAAAAAGATGCTGACAACCAGAAAAGTAAGTATGGCCAGCGTATGTGGAAGTACATGTTCCGCGAATCTGATTTTTTTCATGGATGCAAAATAGATAAAAAGTGAGGTTGTATTGTAACCTTTTCTTTAACCTTTCCTAGCCATTAAGCACCGCTCCTGTACTGGGTTTGCAATCAAAACTTCTTTCCCCCATATTTCCTTTTTACCTGATGTTCTACCTTAACCTTTACTTCATGAAACAATTCAATTTTTCGTGTTTTGGAAGGCTGTTTTTGTCTCTGGCGCTTACCCTACCGGTTTGGGTGTTTGCGCAAGATGATCAACCGCTGGCTCCTGTATCACGAACGTATGCCATTACTAACGTTAATATTATCCAGGCACCAGGTCGTAAAATCGATATGGGAACCATATTGGTAAAAGACGGAATTATAAAAGCCGTTGGAAAAACTGTATCCATTCCACCTGAAGCTATTGTCATTAAAGCAGACAGCATGTACGTGTATGCTGGTTTTATTGATGGTCTATCAAGGGTTGGTGTAATTAAACCAAAAGAAGAAACGAATCGTGAAAGACCGAAGGATCCAGGAAATCCTACTAACGAGCGTGCTGGTATCACACCTCAAAACGATGTACGCAACGAGCTTAATCCTGCCGATAAATCATTGGAAGAATTAAGAAGTGTTGGTTTCACCACCGCGCATGTAGTTCCTTACGGTGGTATGCTACCCGGTAATGGTTCAATCATTTTACTAGGAGGATCTTCTGCAGATAATATGGTGTTGGCAAGCAAAACTGCTTTCTATTCTGAATTAACTTCGGCACAGCGTGTTTATCCTGCGACTGTAATTGGTGTAATGGCAAAATGGCGCGAGTTATACAGACAAGCCAACCTGAGCAAAAATTATGAAAGTTTATATGCTGCTAACCGCAGTGGATTGGAAAGACCTACAACGGATCGTGTACTGGAAGCTTTTTATCCAGTAATCGATAAAAGACAACCAGTTTTATTTAAATCAGAAAAAATACTGGATATCCAACGTGTGTTGACATTGCAAGGTGACTTTGGTTTTTCTTTAATGTTAGCTGATGTAAAAGAAGGCTGGGATGTAATAAACAAAATCAAAGCAGCCAATGCAAAAATGTTTTTGAGTCTCGATCTTCCTGAAGCTAAGAAAGAAGTAAAAGAAGGTGATAAGAAAGAAGGCGATAAAAAAGATGAAAAGAAAGATGATAAGAAAGCGAAGTCTGCAGTAGAGCTTGAAAAAGAAGCTCTTGAAAAACGCAAAGAAGAATTTTCCGCCAAGTACACTGCACAACCAGCTGTATTTCAGAAGGCAGGTATTGCCTTTGGTTTCTCCAGTTTAAGTGCTAAGCCTAAAGATATTCCTTCAAACCTTAGAAGGATGATTGCAGCAGGACTCACCGAGGATCAGGCTTTAGCAGCATTGACAACAACACCAGCACAATTGTTGGGATTAAGCGACCGCATGGGTTCAATTGATAATGGTAAAATGGCCAACCTGGTTATCAGCGACAAGTCATACTTTAATGAAAAATCGAAAGTGCGTTATGTATTTGTTGATGGTCAACTTTACACATTGGATGTGAAAGAAGAGAAGAAAGGGGATAAGAACGGAGCGAAGGCATCTGTGCAAGGCAATTGGTCTTATTCAACAGAAACACCTCAGGGCACCAATACCGGTAAAATAAAGTTGAAGAATACTGATGGAACTTATTCCGGTAGCATTACCAGCAATATGTCGGATAGGGAAACAGAAATTAAAAATGTTGCTGTAGATGGAAATAAGTTGTCTTTCACTTTCGATTTTCAAATGGGAAGCAACACCATGGCAATCGAAGTGAACCTTACAATAGATGGAACTTCTTTTGATGGTTCGATGAATGTTGGTTCTTACGGAAGCTTTCCGATGAAGGGTTCAAAAGATCCAGGTCTTTAATTTTAAATGAGATTGACGATGAAAAAGATATTTAGTTTATTCTTTGCCTGCGCCTTACTCACCACAGCTACGGCTCAGGTGCAGCGCGGCAATATGTTAATTAAGAACGGCACCGTTCTTACCATCACAAAAGGTAATCTTGAAAATACAGATGTACTTGTTAAAGATGGTAAGATCAGTCAGATTGGTAAGAACTTAGTTGCACCGGCTGGCTATCAGACAGTAGATGCTACAGGTATGCACGTAATGCCTGGCATTATTGATGCGCACTCACACATTGCCTTAACAGCCATTAATGAAGCCACGCAGCCCAACACAGCACAAGTTTGGACAGGCGATGCTGTGGATCCTTTTGATGTTTCAATCTATCGCGCCTTGGCTGGAGGTTGTACTACTTCACATGCCATGCATGGTTCTGCCAATGCTATTGGTGGTCAGTGCGAAACGATCAAGCATCGTTATGGAACAACAGATCCTGAAGTGTTGAAGATGGAAGGTGCACCACGTACCATAAAGTTTGCGTTGGGAGAAAACCCAACACGTGTACACGGTGAAGGTAACGGTATTGTGCCACGCTCACGTATGGGTGTGGAGTTTGTTATTCGTGAAGCTTTTAGCGAAGCCAAAGAATACATCGCTGCATGGGATACCTACAATGCTGCCAAGAATCAGAAAGGCTTCAGAGGAACACCTCCAGCCTACGATTTGAAGAAGGAAACCATTGCTGATATTTTAAAAGGTAACATCATTATTCACTGCCACTCCTACAGAGCAGATGAAATTTACATGTTGTTGCGTGTTTGCAAAGATTTTGGTATTAAGAAACTTGTATTCCAGCACGTGAATGAAGGTTTTAAGGTAGCACCTGAATTGGCGGAGTACGGTGCTATGGCCTCTGTATTTGCAGACTGGTGGGCATATAAATTTGAAGTATACTATTCAACAGCTTACAATGCAGCTATCTTAACTAAGAATGGTGTTACAACTTCTATCAATTCAGATTCAGAAGAATTAATTCGTCACTTGTATCATGAAGCTGCAAAAACACAAAAATATGGCGGACTTAGTGATGAAGAAGCGTTAGCATTAATTACAATCAATCCAGCCAAGCAGTTAGGTATTGAAGCAAGAGTAGGTTCATTGGAAGTTGGTAAAGAGGCAGACATCGCAATCTTTAAAGGGCATCCACTTTCTTCATATGCTGTACCAATGGTTACGGTAGTAGATGGTGTTGTTCGTTTTGATCGTGAGAAAGATGCAGACGACCAAAGAATTTATGTTGATCCTAAGGCTGTTGTTGATAATGCAACATTCCATAACTACAGTCATAACCACGACAACTGTTTGGAAGGTGCCGAATTGAACATGGTGAAATTGTTTGGCCTAAACTAATACAGCGATGAAGAAGATAAACTATTTAATAAGCTTGTTATTGGTTTGTGTTGTATTCGCAACACAGGCGCAGAGCCCAAAAGGTAAAACAGGAACTTTTGCACTAACCAATGCAACAATTCAAACGGTTACGAAAGGTGTTATTCAAAATGGCACTGTCGTTATCAGCAATGGTAAAATTGAAGCCGTAGGTGCAAATGTTACAGTGCCACAAGGTGCAGAAGTAATTGATTGCAAAGGGCAATGGATTTATCCAGGAATGATTGATGCAGGAACACGTTTAGGTCTGGTTGAGGTGAGCGCTGTGCCACGCACTGTTGATTACAGTGAGGTGGGAGATATTGTACCGCAGATGAAAGCACTGACAGCGGTAAATCCAAACTCGGCTTTAATTCCTGTAACCCGCGTTAGCGGTGTTACTACTGTAGTGGCTTCACCCGATGGTGGTTTAATACCCGGTACTGCTGCACTCATTAATCTGCATGGTTATACACCAGATCAAATGTATGCAGGTTTTGAAGGCGTGGTCATTAATTTTCCAAGTACAGGTCGCAGAGGTTTCTTTGATAGAAGATCAGATGAGGATATTAAAAAGGCAAATGAAAAAGCTATTGGTAAAATCAATGAGGCTTGGGATAAGGCAATACAATACCATAAAATAGATTCTGCAACCAAAGGAAAGGGCGTTGGCTACTATCCTGAATTGGCTGCACTTATGCCAGTGGTGCGAGGTGAACAAATGTTGATGATTGAAGTAGAGGCTTCAAAAGACATTCAGGCAGCCTTGAAGTGGATTAAAGAGAAGAAAGTGAAGAAAGTAGTGCTTTGTGGCGTCCAAGAAGGCTGGAGAGTAGCAGATGAAATCGCGAAAGCAGGCATTCCTGTAATAACAGGCCCGGTTCAAGCTGTACCCTCCAGAGAATATGATCGTTACGACCGTGCTTATTCAAACCCGGGTTTGATGAAAAAAGCTGGAGTTACAGTGGCAATCAGAACCAGCAATGCAGAAAATGTACGTAACCTGCCTTATCATGCAGCGTATGCTGCTGCTTATGGCATGGGTAAAGAAGAAGCACTTAAAGCAGTAACTATCGTTCCGGCTCAGATATTGGGCGTAGCAGACAAATTAGGCTCAATTGAGGCTGGTAAGAGTGCTACTTTATTCATTTGCGATGGCGATCCGTTTGAAACCAAGACAAATATCATACAGGTATTCATCGATGGCTGGCAGATACCAATGGTGAGCCGTCATACACAATTGTATGATGAGTTCCTGAAGCGAGATCCGGGCGTTAGCAAGACACAGAAATAAAAAAAACTTTCAAGTGACATATAATCCGCCCGCATCGCCTTGTGATAGCGGGCGGATTTTTTTATAACCCATTCATTTTACACCTTTGTGATATGTTCCCATTTGGTCTCCATAGTGCTAAAAGTTTTGCCATTGATTTGGGAAATACCAATACTTTACTCACAGATAAAGACAAGATTTTATTGTCGGAGCCATCTTATATCGTTTTTAACGAAAACCATTCAATAAAAGCAGTAGGGGAAGAAGCTTACTGTATTTTTGAGAAGAGCCATCATGCACTGCATCCGGTAAAACCTTTGCGTTGTGGAGTTATTGCCGATTATCAGTCAGCTGGAAAAATGATTCGCACCCTTGTAGATAAGGTGTATGGGAAGAATTTTTTAAGCAGAGGTTTTGATACCATTATTACCGGTGTTCCTTTTCATACAACTATGGTGGAGCGCAGGGCTTTTAAAGATACGCTCGATCAGTTTAACCCAAGAAAAACACATCTATTGTTTGAACCTTTGGCCGCAGCTATTGGTATGGACATGAATATTTGTGAACCGGAAGGTAAGTTTATTGTCGATATTGGTGGTGGTATTACCGAAATGGTGGTGATATCATTATCAGGTGTTGCAGCATTTCAATCGATTAAAGTAGCTGGTGATACTTTTGATGAGGCAATTCGTGATTATTTCAGAAGAGAGCACAACCTGTTAATAGGCATACGTACTGCAGAGTTAGTGAAGAAAAGCATTGGTGGTGTTTATGCTGATGTTGGCATCGTTCCTCCTTCTATTTTTGTGAAAGGAAAATCGTTGGCAGAAGGTATCCCCATGAGTGTGGAGGTAAACTATCTCGAATTGGTACATGTTCTTGATAAGCCCTTCTCAGAAATTGAGAATGGTATTATTCAAACTTTACAACACTGTCCACCTGAGTTGGCTTCTGATATTTATGAAACAGGCATTCATGTTACAGGTGGCTCTGCTTTATTGAAAGGATTAAAACAACGCCTGGAGAAAAAAATCTCTTTGCCAGTGCATATCGATGATAATCCGCTCACCTCTGTGAGTACTGGTATTTCAAAAGCCTTACGCAATCCAAAAAAATATCAGAGTGTACTGATTGAAGCTTAAGTTGATTCGTTGATGGAAAAACACAAAAAACCACTCCCTGGTCTGTGTCCTCACAGGCCAGCATCAAAACCGTTTAATATCAAGTAAGAATCTTATTCTACTCATCGTAACCTCAGGGACTATGAGCAATTATAATTCAACCATACTGTTTCGGTCTGCGAGGACACGGACCGAAGTAGAGAGAACCCATCTAAAGTACAAGGTTTGAATATCATTAAGTTCCATTCTTATCTGTTTTATTATTCCTCATCCTTCACCACCTTTGTTTTTCAGAGAATGGTTATGGTAAAAATAGAACTTGAGCGCCTGGACAATGATTTTCTCATGCAGGCGAAAAACGACAGGGGTAATCTTGTACAGTTAGACGCTTCACCACAGGATGGCGGGCAAGGTAAGGGTTTTGGCCCGATGCAGGTTTTACTGGCAGGAATGGGTGGTTGCAGCGCTATTGATGTTGTAAAAATTTTACGCAAACAGCGTGAACCATTGGACGATATAAAAATTACTATCGAAGGTGAGCGCGAACCGGAAGCGGTTCCTTCCTTATATCAAACTGTGCATGCCCATTTTAAACTGTACGGTAAGTTAAATCCTGATAAAGTACAAAAAGCAGTAGCGTTGTCAGTTGAAAAATACTGTTCAGTAGCCAAAACGTTAGAGAAGTCAGCGAAGATTACTTACAGCTTTGAAATTATTACCCCATGAGTGAGCAAAAAGAAAATTTTGAAACCAAAGCCATCAGAACGCAAACTGAGCGCAGCCAGCATCATGAGCATGCTGTTCCTCTCTACCTTACTTCAAGTTTTGTGTTTGATGATGCTGAACATGCACGAGCCCTTTTTGCGGATGAAGTAAGTGGTAATATTTACACACGCTATTCAAATCCGAATAACAATGAATTTATAGAAAAGCTTTGCTTATTGGAAGGTGCAGAAGATGGCATTGCCACTGCGTCTGGTATGGCAGCTATGTTTTGCAGCATGGCCGCTTTATTAAAATCAGGAGATCATGTATTGGCTTCGCGGTCGGTATTCGGTTCAACCCATCAGATATTGAATGCACTTTTTCCTCGCTTTGGAATAGAGCACACCTATGCTGACATTGATGACACCGCTTCCTGGGAATCGAAAATAAAGCCTAACACAAAAATGATTTTTGTGGAAACGCCTTCAAACCCTGCATTGGATCTTTTAGACTTGCAATGGTTAGGTGATTTGGCAAAGAAGCATAATCTGATTTTGAATGTTGATAATTGCTTTGCTACGCCTTATTTGCAAAATCCAATTAAGTGGGGTGCCCACATTGTAACACACTCGGCAACTAAATATATTGACGGGCAAGGCCGTGTAATTGCAGGTGCCATTGTTGGTAAAAAGGAATTGATAAAAGAGATACGTTTCTTTGCGAGACATACAGGCCCTTCATTATCTCCCTTTAATGGTTGGATATTATCGAAGAGCCTTGAGACCTTGGCTGTGAGGATGGACCGACATTGCCAGAACGCATTGCAATTGGCAACTTTTCTGGAAACACAAAGTCTGGTTGTAAAAGTGAAGTATCCTTTTTTGCCTAGTCATCCGCAGCATACTTTGGCTAAAAAACAAATGCGCTTAGGGGGAGGCATAGTTACATTCGAAATAGCAGGAGGAATTGATAATGGCAGGAAATTTTTGAATGCCTTAAAAATGATATCCCATTCGGCTAACCTTGGCGATACGCGTAGTATAGCTACGCATCCTGCCTCTACTACCCACTCTAAACTGAGTGATGCAGAAAGATTGGCTGTAGGTATTAGCCCTGGATTGATTCGCATTTCTGTAGGGTTGGAAACTATAGAAGATATTATTGAAGACGTTAAACAGGCGATAATAGCAACTGGCGCTTAGTTTATTAACAGACGTTTTAAAAGCTGTTCTTTATTTTTATCTTAACAGCATGTCATCGTCAGAACGGCTTAAGGAATTAAAACATACAAGGAATCGCAAAATTGAATTTCAGCGAGCGGTTAAAGATGTGCTGTTTATTACAGCCGGTATTTTTTCCGCTGCCTTAGGCTTAAAGAGCTTTCTGTTACCCAACAATTTTTTAGATGGTGGTGTAATGGGTATTTCCCTGCTAACCAAGTTACTGACTGGTATTAATCTCTCAGTACTGGTGGTAATTATTAACCTGCCTTTTATTGTAATTGCTTATACACAAGTTTCCAAAAAATTCGCTTTTAAAACATTAGTGGCTATTGCAGGCTTAGCCGTTGTTTTGGCGGTAGTTGAATTTCCAATTATCACCTCTGATAAATTACTGATAGCATTTTTTGGTGGATTCTTTTTGGGTTCTGGTATTGGTTTGTCCATTAGGGGCGGGAGTGTTATTGACGGAACAGAAGTGCTTGCTATTTTTTCAAGCAAGAAAACAACACTTTCTGTCGGTGACATTATTCTTGTTTTAAACATTATTATTTTTTCAGTAGCAGCTTACCTGATCAATATAGAAACTGCACTTTATGCTATTCTTACGTATTTGGTGGCTTCTAAAACGGTTGACTTTGTAGTGCATGGTATTGAGGAATATATCAGCGTGATGATTGTCTCTCATAAAAGCAAGGAGATACAAGAGGCTATTATAAACAATATGGGAAGAGGAGTTACCATAGTCAGAGGTAAAGGTGGCTATGGTAAGCGTGGACATCAGCAGGAGTACGATGTAACCTATACTTTTATAACAAGACTAGAACTTCAAAAGTTGAAAACCGAAATCGCGAAGATTGATGATGATGCCTTTGTGGTAGAACACAGTGTAGGCGATATAAAAGGGGGGATGATCAAGAAGCGGTCGCTGGGCGACTAGAGCCAGAAGAAAAAAGATTCTAGTCCTTTTTCTCCTGCTTTTTAGTCTTCATAAAATCGATATAACCTATAGCTGTAGCGAATCCTATCAATACGGCTACAATCGCTATAAAAATACTTACTCCGTCACCTGTGTATTGTGTAAACATGGCTTTTTGTTTGATGCTACAAATTTAGACTTTTGCAGCGAAACCCTACGATGATTTTTCTGTTAAAATTTCCTAAATTCTTAAGCAATGTCTAAGCTCTTGTTACTCAGCAACTCTACTATGCCCGGCACACCATTTTTTGCCTGGCCAAAGTCATATATAATGCAGTTTTTAGCCGGAATTGAAGGAAAAGGACTGTTTATTCCCTTCGCAGCTGTCACTTTTTCTTTTGATGAATACGAGCGGATTGTAAAGCAAGCTTTTAGCGAAATGGGTTTCGAATTGAGTAGTTTCCACCAATTAAAAGACAAGCAAAGGGCCATTGAGGAGGCAAGTTTTATTGCCGTTGGGGGTGGTAATTCGTTCGCTTTGCTATCGCGGATGTATGAGTTTAACTTACTGGAGCTGGTGAGGAAAAAAGTTGAAGATGGCACGCCCTATCTTGGCTGGAGTGCAGGGGCTAACTTATCCTGCCCAACTATAAAGACAACCAACGACATGCCTATTGTACAACCAGTATCTTTAGATGCTCTTAATCTTGTGCCCTTTCAGATTAACCCACATTACCACGAGTTAAAATTTGAAGGACAGGGTGGGGAAACACGAAAAGACAGACTTAACGAGTTTCTGGTGTTAAATCCAGATAAGTGTGTGATAGGCTTACCAGAAGGGATGTTGCTGGAACGCCAAGATGATAAGTTGACTTTAAAGGGAAATGGAGAAGCTAAAATCTATCAGGCGAATAAAGTAATGCAGACAATTAAAGCAGAAGCAGATGTTTCTTTTTTATTAGCTAAAGGTTGATTAATGTGTTAACAAAACTTTTAGATTCGCTAATCCGTTTGGACACCACTAGTTTTAAAAGCAATAAGGGTTTCATAAAAGAGACCATCCGTCAGACCGCTGAAAGCAGAAGTAAACCGCGGTCAGACGGATTTTGAGTAAAGACAGGGCTAGCAGTTTTTTTAGATACCCAATTCTACTCTTTCTCTCTTCAACACTTCAATGATGAAACCAATGTGTTCGTTCAGGTCAACACCAAACATAGTGGCTCCTGTGTAAACCTCATCTCTTTCTACTTTGGCTGCAAAACTTTTATCTTTTAACTTCTTCACCACCGACTTAACTTCCAGTGTTGCAATGCCTTCAGGCCTTACCTGCGCACACGCCACAATAAAACCAGTTAACTCATCGCAGGCCAACAAGGCTTTATCGAGGAGTGAGTTATAAGGCACATTCCATTTTGTGTAGTGAGCAGAGATGGCATGCGCTATACTTTCTTCCCCGGCTTCTCTCATTTTGGCTACAATAATATTTGGATGTTCTTCCGGCCAAGCTTCATAATCAGCGTCATGTAACAATCCAGCTATGGCCCACTGTTCTTTATCTTCACCTAATTTTTCGGCATAGGCTTCCATGACCAGTTCAATAGTGCGCATGTGTCTTAACAAGCTTGCATTTTTAGTCATGGAGTTAAGTAGTTCTCGGGCTTCGGTACGGTTCATGAGGTCCAAAATAACAAACATGCTTGCAGAAGACAAATTCAAAATCGTAATTCGTCATTCAATACGGTTTAGTTAAGCCTCCATGTTCTTCCTCTCCCCTGGAGAGGATTAGAGGTGAGGCCATAAAAAAGACTTAACTAAACAATATTGAATCGTAATTCGTAATTTTTCAGAATGTTTGAAGAGCTTAAAGTTTTAGAATTGGCATCTGTACTTGCAGGCCCAAGTGTAGGTCAGTTCTTTGCAGAGTTGGGAGCCACAGTTATTAAAGTAGAAAATAGTCAAACCGGTGGCGATGTTACAAGAAGTTGGAAAGGTGCCGATGAACAAACTGATGATCGTTCCGCTTATTTTTGTTCTGTAAATTGGGGTAAAAAATCCATCGCTCTTGATTTAACCTCCGTGGAAGGAAAGAGAATTGTTCAGCAACTGGCAGCAAAATCAGATATTATAATTGTCAGCTATAAACCCGGTGATGCAGAAAAATTAGGCGTTGCTTACCAACAACTAAGAATTAACAACGAACAACTAATATATGGACAGATAACGGGCTATGGTTCAAACGACCCTCGTGTGGGATATGATGCGGTAATACAAGCTGAGTCAGGTTTTATGTTTATGAATGGTGAACCTGATGGTGCTTCATTGAAATTGCCTGTGGCCTTGATTGATATTCTTGCAGGACATCAATTAAAAGAGGCTTTACTATTGGCATTGCTAAAACGAGAGCGAACCGGAGAAGGTAGTCTGGTGGAGGTGTCATTAATACAAACAGCCATTGCCTCTTTGGCAAATCAGGCGACTAATTTTTTAGTGGCTGGTAAGATACCACAAAAGCAAGGTTCAATTCATCCGAACATTGCACCTTATGGTGAGGTGTTTAAAACAAAAGATGAGAAAGAATTATTACTAGCTGTTGGAAACGATAAGCAGTTTAGAGATTTATGTAAAGTTTTAGGTAAGTCACAATTGGCAGGTGATACCTTGTACAAAACCAATTATGTAAGGGTACTTAATCGAATATTACTAGGAGAAGAATTGAGTGTATTAATTAGTCAGCAGTCATCAGTTACCTTACTGCCGCAGCTACAGCATTTAAAAATCCCTGCGGGACTCATTCATGATATTTCACAAGCATTGAGTACGCCACAAGCAGCACCCTTAATACTATCAAGTAATGGACTGAAAGGTGTGAGTACATTTGTCGGTAATTTTTCTGGTGTTGATAATAAACAAACAGCGATGAGGCTGTCAGCACCTCCGCATTTAGGGGAACATACTGATGAAATATTAAAGTTTATTGATTAGCACTGATCCAAAGCACAGAATTTCCATTATGGAATTCATTGTCTTCCCATTGATCGTTGGCAGGGTCGAGTATCCAGTTTCCATCAACAATAAATTTGTATAAGCATTTACCGGACGGTAAGTAAACATCAAGCTTCCAGCCATCATTTACTTTTGTCATTCGCACACTATTCCATCCATTAAAGTTGCCCGCTACTTTTACGTCTGTAAATTTTCCGCTACTTGTTTTAAAAGTAAAAGTGTGGTTGGGATTGAAACACAAAAATGAATTACCACTTTCGGTATTTAAATTTTGATTATCAGGATCGTTGATCCAGTTTCCATCAACAACAAATTTATACTCATAATTACCTGAGGCGAGTGTGAGGGGTAGTTCCCAACCATTAGTAGTTTGCTTCATTTTTAATTCCTTGTCTCGCCAATCGTTAAAGTTTCCTGTAACAAAAACATTTTTAGCCGTGGAAAAACCTTTTAAAGTAATGACCAGCGTTTCTCCCAGTTCAATAACTGAATTGATATTACCAAAGCCGTCATCGCGCTGTTTGGGATTACCAGGATCTGTTATCCATCTGCCATCAACAATAAACTTGTAATTGTGCGTACCCTCTTTTAGAAAAACGGGCAAGGCCCAGCCTTCACGGGTTTTACTCATTTTTAATTTTTTCTCATTCCAATCATTAAAACTACCAGTAACAATTACTTCTTTGGCTTGTAAGAATTCTTTAAGCACGAAAGTGTAGTTGTAAGTAAAGTATATCGAATTATAACCGCCATGCCCATCTTCTTCTTGCAATCTATTCTGATTATCATGAAACCAATTACCGTCTGCAATAAATTTGTAACAATGCTTACCCGGATTTAATATTACATCAGCAACCCAACCACTGTCCACACGCGTCATTGGTGTGAGCATTGTACTCCATTCATTAAAAGTCCCTGATAGATATACACTCCGGGCTTCTTTTCTGCCATTTACATAAAAGCGTGTTTTACCGTGAGGTAGCGTCTTGATGGTCTCTTTTTTAAAGTTATTTACGCCAAAAGTAGCCTTGGTTTGCTCAGCTATCAGGTTGGTCATTTCATTAGGCATGTAAGCGCCCACTCCCTTTACTACCTTGCCTGATAATTCACTTAAAGGTTTGTAAACTGAAATATTCCCTTTACCATTTTGCTGTACCTTCCAACCCTCGGCAGACCATTTACCCAAACTACCAAAGCGCCAGAGCGAGTCGATGGATAAACCATTTAAACCAAAATTATTAATGATAGCCTCCTGCTCTTGTAAGGGTAAATTTGAATTAAGGGTACATACAATAGTATTGCCCACAATGCGTATACCGACAGGTTGCGCAAATGCTCCTTGCCATGCAATGATGATAACGGACAATATGGTAGTGTACCTAATCATTAATTCAAATCCTGAAAGGCATAAACAGTTAATTCTTTCTTCCGGAAGTTTATGCAAATTATTCCCTTATTCAAAAACTCAAATCCAACCATACCATCAATTTGTTGTTCTGTAGCATTTCCAAAGTCTTCCAGATTACTTATAACAGTTGGCAAGTTGCTCAAGTTCATTGAACCAATGGTAAAATCATCAAGCCTGCCTACCAAAACTTCAACTTTAGCGCCTCCTGTGCCTAGTAACACCGATCTTCGTGCCAAAGTAAATTTTTTAAGCACCTTATCAGAAACATTGCCATTAATTACATTGGTTTCTGCACCGCTATCTAAACAGAGATTCAGTTTTTTACCTGCAACCACTCCTTGCAGCATGATGGTACTATTCACAATTCTAACGGGAATTTTCATCATTTTAGGAGTAACAGGACTCTCGAGGTTGCTCAACTCGTTTCCTTTCTTATCAAGTTTTTTGAGTACAAGAATATTTTTTTGAAGGTCGATAGTCATTGAGAATTCTCTAAAAATATCCACGCCTAATAAACCAAGAATTTTTACACTGCTCCTGTTTTCAATATGACTTAGTTCAGTTAGCCTCGCCTTAATCCTTTCGAAGCGTAGTTCTCTGATTTCAAGCTGATCAATCCACGTATTTTTAACAGGGCCAGAAGGAATACCTCCAACATTGCTGGTAATGGCATCTGAGCTAACCCAGTATTTTCTAAAATAAGTGTGGTTCAATATAAGATCAGGGGCACCTGTATCAATAATAAAATTACCCTGCATGGTATCAATTCGGGCTTCGATTAGCAGTAGCCTGTCCACACGTTTAATTGGAATAATAAGTGTTTCAAAATTCCCTTTTGGTTTTACACCGATTAAATGAAGATCTAAAATGACTGAATTGCCTGTAATGGGATTTTTTGCATTTCCCTGGCCCGCTAAGCTTGTAATAAGTGAAAGTAATATGCAGGCAATCAGTTTCAAATGGGTGGATTTGAATTTGTAAATACGTTTACAGACTAAAATAGTTATTGTTTTGAGATTAAACTATTTTCTGAGCTTGGCTTACATCACTGGTCACTTTCGGACGCAAAAACCTCAGTAATTTATTTTTTCGGTAGTTATAATTGAGTAGGGGAGTCTTATCTTCCAATATGAAAAGCTCGATTATGAAAAATAATTTTAAACTAATGCTTGCTTTAGCAGGAGCCTTGTTAGCCAGCATTGGCACAAATGCACAAGGCACTATGCTATTGCGACAACCAACCATTAGCAATGATCACATCGTTTTTGTTTACGCCAACGATCTTTGGATTGTTGGAAAAGATGGTGGTGATGCAAGAAGATTGACAAGTAATGAAGGTCAGGAAAGTCAACCTCACTTTTCGCCTGATGGTAAACTGATTGCGTTCACAGCTCAATACGATGGCAATACCGATGTATATATAATCCCTGTAGAGGGAGGCCAGCCGCAACGACTCACGTGGCATCCTGGTGTTGATAATGTTACAGGCTGGACGCCTGATGGAGCATCTATTTTGTTTGCATCTGGCCGAGAATCTGTACCAACAAAAGAATCCAGAATTTTTAAAATAAGTAAGAATGGTGGTATGGAGGAAGCACTTGCCATACCCAGAGCAGTAGCAGGCGAAATTTCTGAAGATGGAAAGTACCTGGCTTATCAGCAAATTGGATTTTGGGATCCGGAGTGGCGTAACTACAGAGGTGGTCAGGCGAAACCTATCTGGATTGCTGATTTGAAAACATTTGAGTTGACGCAAACACCTCAGACGGATAATGAAAGACACACCGATCCAGTTTGGTTGAATAACATTGTTTATTTTTTAAGTGAGCGTGATTATGCAAACAATGTGTGGTCATACAATCCTGCTACTAAAGAATTGAAGCAGTTAACCTTTCATGCTGATTTTGATGTAAAAAGTATAGATGCGGGTAGTGGTAACGTTGTGTATGAACAAGGTGGATATCTGCATGTGTTAAATGTTGCGAATGGTACGAGTAAGAAGTTAACTATTCATGTAAAGGGTGATTTTCATTGGGCAAGAGAACGTTGGGAAGATGTGCGTGCTACGGCTTTGCAGAATGCCTCTTTATCGCCTACGGGGCAGCGTGCTTTATTTGAATATCGCGGAGAGATTTTTACGGCACCAAAAGAAAAAGGTGATTGGAGAAATATTACCAATAATTCTGCTTCAGCAGATCGCTTTCCTGTTTGGTCGCCTGACGGAAAAAGGATTGCCTGGTTTAGTGATGCCAGTGGCGAATACCAACTCATGATTGGCGATCAGGAAGGACTGGAAAAACCAAAGACTATTACTATACCTAATCCAACGTTTTTCTTCAGGCCTGCATGGTCACCCGATGGAAAGTATATTGCCTTTACTGACACTGATTATAATTTATGGAATGTTGAGGTAAGTACCGGAGCGAGTAAGAAAGTAGATACGGAAAGATATGCACATCCAAATCGTTCATTAAACCCTGTATGGTCGCCTGATAGTAAATGGATTGCTTATGCACGCTTATTAGACAATCACTTTAAGGTAATTAAAGTTTACAACGTTGAAACTAATCAGAGCCTTCAGTTAACCGATGGTTTGGCTGATGCGATCTCTCCAGTGTGGGATGCTAATGGAAAGTACTTGTATTTTTTAGCCAGTACAAATTTTGGCTTAAATACTGGTTGGCTTGAAATGAGTTCATACGACAGACCTGTTACACGCGCACTTTATGTAATTGTATTAAATAAAGATGATGTCTCGCCACTGGCACCGCGCAGTGATGAAGAAAAAGCCAAAGAAGAAAAGAAGGAAGCAACTGCAACACCAGTTGTTAAAATTGACATGAATGGTTTAAGTAATCGCATAATGGCGGTCAATGTTCCGGCAAGGAATTATACAGCGCTGTTATCAGGCCCTGAAGGTTATGTGTTTTACGCAGAAGCAATTGCTAATCAACAAGGCATTACTTTACACCGCTATAATTTCAAAGATCTGAAATCAGAAACATTTCTTTCAGGCTTAAACGATATGTCTGTTTCTAATGACCGAAAATCAATTTTGTACAGGAGCAATGCTATATGGGGAATTTTAGGAACAACAGATGCAAACAAAAAAGTAGGTGATGGAAAGTTAGAATCTATCAGCTCAATGAAAGTGAAGGTAAATCCGTTGGAAGAATGGAAACAAATTTTCCGCGAAGGATGGCGCTATCAAAGAGATTTTCTTTATGTGAACAATACACATGGTGCCCCATGGAACGATGTGTATAAATGGTATAGCCCGTGGGTAGATCATGTAAGACATCGTAGCGATTTGAATTATTTGGTAGATATACTTGGTGGAGAAATAGCTGTTGGTCACTCTTATACAAGTGGTGGAGATTTTCCTGATGTAGAATCAGTTCCTGTAGGTTTGTTGGGCGCTGATTACGAAGTTGACAATAAGTACTATCGCATTAAGAAAACTTATTTGGGCGAAAACTGGAATCCGGATTTAAAAGCTCCCTTAAGAGAGCCTGGTGTAAACATTAATGCCGGAGATTATTTGCTGGAAGTAAATGGTCAACCCGTTTCTGCTACAACCAATCTTTATAAGTATTTCGAAGCAACGGCTAACCGCCAAACTAAAATTCGAGTAAATAGTAAACCATCTTTAGATGGTTCACGTGTTGTAACTGTTGTGCCTGTTGAAAGTGAAAATCAATTACGTTCTGTGGATTGGGTAGAAGGTAATCGCAGAAAAGTTGATGAATTATCTAAAGGACAATTGGCCTATGTTTATGTTCCTAACACAGGTAACCCTGGTTACACATCTTTTAACAGATACTATTTTGCACAGCAAGATAAAAAGGGTGCTATTATAGATGAACGTAACAATGGCGGTGGTTCTGCAGCTGATTACATGGTGGATATTATGGCCAGACAATTACATGGTTACTTCAATAGTAAGGCGGGAGATCATCGTCCTTTCTTAACACCTAATGCAGGCATATTTGGGCCGAAGGTAATGTTGATCAATGAACGTGCCGGCTCTGGGGGTGACTTACTTCCTTATTTGTTTAACAAAATGAAAATAGGACCATTGGTAGGAACAAAAACATGGGGTGGTTTAGTAGGCACATGGGATACACCCCAGTTTGTTGATGGTGGTCGTATGGTAGCACCCCGTGGTGGTTTCTATGATGTTAATGGTGAGTGGGCAGTAGAGGGAGTTGGTATATCCCCTGATATTGAGGTGCAACAAAATCCAGCTGACGTAATTAAAGGCAGAGATCCACAATTGGAGCGAGCAGTAGAAGAGGCTTTAAAATTATTGAAGACCCAGGCGGTTGAAATTAAACCTGAACCTGCACCACCAGTTAAATATAAACGTCCAGTTAAAAAGAATTAATGGCTAACATATTTAGGGATTGAAAATGTAATGCCGTTTAGTTAAGCTTCAATATTCATCCTCTCCTTTGGAGAGGATTGTAGGTGAGGCCAATAAAAGGCTTAACTAAACGATAAGGAATCAAAAAATGCCGGTGTATGCCGGCATTTTTTTTGAGTTTTAATCTGTGTTTCCTGCAGTGAAGTTGGACGGTTATTGTGCGAAACTGAACAACAGAAAATTTTAATTTGTTTGGGTTTTGTGATTTTTCAATATAAATACACCATTTAGTGTTACCTGATTCACTATTTAATGGTCTAAGAAGGTGTAATCTTTTACGCATGATTTTTGTAACCAAAGTCTTTTTACAAAGTTCTCTTAAGTATAGACCCATCTGGTATGTTGACAAACTACATTAAAGTTGCTTTGCGTTCTATCTTCCGAAACAAGCTTACAGCCTTTATTAACATTGCAGGTCTTGCATTAGCCTTGCTTTGTGCTTTAATGATTTACTTGTATGTTGATGATGAACTACAGTATGATCGTTATAACAGTAAGGCGGATAGAATTTATCGGGTGACGCGTAACTTCTTATCGCCAGATGGATCCGTTAATCTGCACTTAGGACATGTAGCTCCACCATTTGGACCATTACTGAAAAATGATTTTGGTGATTTTGAAGAAGTGGTTCGTACATTGCAAACGCGATCGCTTGTAGCATATCGAATCGAGGGTGAAGAAGTTAAATCATTTAATGAAGAGAGACTGTTTTACGCAGAGCCTGAATTATTTCAAGTATTCGACATCCAGATAAGTGATGGTAACCCTGGGAAATTATTACGAGACCCTTTTACAGCGATGCTCTCAAAAACAACCGCTAAGAAATATTTTGGCGATGAAACTGCAATTGGTAAAACTTTAAGATTAGGTAATAATTACGATATAGCAGTAACTGGTGTTTTTGATGATTTGCCTTTACAAGCACATTGGCATCCTGAAATTCTGCTTTCATTTTCAACACTTAATGATAGCACGATTTATGGGAGAAGCAGACTAGAGACAAATTGGGGAAATAATTCTTTTGGCACCTATGTTTTGGTAAAGGAAGGATTTGATCAGAAAAGAACAGAAGCCCAGTTTCCAGATTTTCTGGATAAACACATGGGCCCACTTTTCGCTGCTAATAACAGCCCACTTCCTTCGTCATTTACAAATATCTTTATGCAGAAGCTTACCGATATCCATTTGCACTCGCAATTAGATTCAGAAGTCGAAACAAACGGCAACATTACAAATGTATACATGATGTCAGTCATTGGTATTTTTATAGTGCTGATTGCTTGTTTCAACTTTGTGAATTTATCCACTGCAAGAGCCACCAAGCGAGCAAAGGAAGTAGGCATGCGTAAAGTTTCCGGGGCATTAAAGCAACAATTGATTACTCAATATTTGAGCGAATCAGTACTCATAGCGTTGTTTGCATTAGTTATTGCACTTGGATTCTCCTGGATTGCGTTGCAATGGTTAAATGATTTTACCGGTAAATCGATAAGCTTAAATCTTCTTGGCAATCTACGACTTGCTGCAAGTGTTATTTTGTTTACAGTCCTAATTGGCACTATTGCTGGTATCTATCCTGCTTTTATTATTTCAGGTTTTCAACCTGTTCAAATATTAAAAGGGCAGAAAGGTTCGGCCGGAAGCAAAGGAGGTATTCGCAAAACACTTGTTGTCGCTCAATTCACCATTTCTATTGTACTGATGATTGCTACCGCGATTACATTTCAACAACTTAATTATTTGAATAACCGCGATTTGGGTTATGCCAAAGATCAGGTAATAACATTGCGTTATTTTTCAGACTTAACAGAAAGTTATGATGCGTTTTATAATGAAACGATGAATCATTCGTCTATTAAAAACATATCTCGTTCAAGCAGAATACCGACAGGGCGTTTACTCGATTCTCAAGGTGCGGCTCAGATCCAACAGGGCGATTCTATGACAACCGCTAATGTGATTCTGAAAAACGTACGCATCGATTTTGAGTTTTTTGACACATACGCAATACCTTTTGTAGCAGGAAGAAACTTTTCGAAGGAAATCAAAAGTGACGATTCACTGGGATTCGTTCTTAACGAAGCAGCTGTTAAAATGCTTGGCCTTAGTAATGAAGATGTACTGACAAGAGATTTTCAATATGGAAATGTTAAAGGTCGTGTTTTGGGTGTTGTACGTGATTTTCATTTTGAATCGCTGCATGAAGAAATTATTCCAATGGTGTTTCATCCTGCAGCATTTTATAATCGTATTTCAGTAAAAGTAGCAGGTAATGATATGCAGGAAGCCATTGCACACCTGGAAAAGGTATGGAAAAACTTTATTCCTCATCGTCCATTTGAATATGATTTTTTAAGTATGCAGTACAGTCAATTGTATGAAGCAGAACAAAAACAAGGTCAGTTATTTACAACATTTTCAGTATTGGCTATAGTTATTGCCTGTCTGGGTTTATTTGGTTTGGCAACCTTTAATACAATGCAGCGAGTGAAAGAGATTGGTATCCGAAAAGTGTTGGGTGCTTCTACAACGCATATTGTTGGTATTCTTTCTAAAGAAATTATCTTGCTGGTGATTATTGCCAATTTAATCTCATGGCCACTTGCATGGTATTTTATGGATAAGTGGCTTGATGGCTTTGCCTATAAGGTTAATTTAAACCTTGGTATTTTTGCGCTGGCTACATTTGCCGCATTGTTGATTGCTTTGTTAACGGTGAGTTCGCAAACAATAAAAGCAGCACTGACTAATCCTAGTAAAACATTACGTTATGAGTAAATATTTGGTATTGATTCATTAATTGGTATAGTTTAAAAATTGGCAAAGTACGGAATAGATAATATAATAGTAGGTAATTGACAAATTGTCAACTGTCCATTGTTAATTTTCTCAATGAACACCACTACTTTCGTAGTAGCCTTTTCACGCGTACCATTAGCTCGGGTAAACTGAAGGGTTTTACCATGTAATCATCAGCGCCAAGTTCAAATGCTTTTAACACATCATCCTCCAGTCCTTCGGAAGACATTACTAGAATTGGTGTCTTATAACGTTGATTATTTCTAACAAAGGAAATAATTTCTAATCCTGAAAGAAAGGGCATTTGAAGATCAGTAATTATGAGTTTGATATTATTGATTTTTATCTGCGCCAAAGCCTCCCTTCCATCCGCTGCTACAATAACCTCACCAAATCCTTCTCTCTGTAATTTAAATAGTATTATGTTTATTACTACAGGGTCATCATCACACACTAAAATTTTCATACTTCGTGGTGTATTGTATTATTTGCTTTTGTAATTCTTCAATTGAACTGCTGCATGAACGACACAAAGAATTTTGAAGACGTGTATCTACCGCAGTGATGCCTTGACTTTTGATAAGATCAGCAATTTGATCACACTGTTCCTTGAGTTTTGCATTGCCAGAATATCCTAAAGTTGCTTTTATTTTATGATATGCATCCATGTATTGCTTTTCTTCTCGTGTTTTCACTGCCGTCAGAAAATTTTCTCTGAATTCTGTAATGTTTTCCTTGAATGAACCTAATAACGCCTGAGCAAATTCTGAATCGCTTTCTAGGTAACTTGATAGTTCTCTCATTTGTTTATTTTTTTAGTTAGCTGTCTTTTTAGTTTATCGTATAGTTCAGCTGGATTGAAGGGTTTGGTAATGAAGTCATTCATACCAGCATCCAAAGCCTGATTCTTTTCCGAGAGCATTGCAGACGCAGTAAGGGCAATGATTGGAACCTCTTCTATGGCATAACCAATCTCCCTTATTTTTTTAGTTGCTTCATACCCATCCATTAGAGGCATTTGCAAATCCATTAAAATTATATCAATACTATGTCTTTGTAGTAAAGCAATCGCTTCCAATCCATTTTGAGCGTGATGTACAACAACACCCCAGTTTTTCATGATTTTTCTTGCAATGAGTATATTTACCTGATTGTCTTCCGCAATAAGTATTGATGTACCGTGTAGTGCTTTAAAATCTTCAATGTGTGAATTGCTTTTTAAGCGCGTCTCACCACTTAAGTCGTTTTCATTTTTTGTAAAGTTGAGCAGGAAGCTGAATTCAGAGCCAACGTTTACTTCACTTTTAACTTCAATGGAACTACTTTGTAATTCCAGTAATCGTTTAGAAATGACTAATCCCAAACCAGTGCCACCAAACCTACGGGTAATCGTAGCATCCACCTGGCTAAATTCTTTAAAAAGTTGACCTTGCTTTTCAACTGGGATACCTATACCAGTATCCTTCACAATAAACTTTATAAGATTCTCATTCCCCACTATGCTTTCTAGCTGAACATCTATTGTAACCTCACCCCTATGGGTAAACTTGATGGCGTTACTTACAAGATTATTAAGAATCTGTGCCAACCTCACAGGATCGCCAATAACCATTTCAGGCATATCATCATCTCTCCTCAGCTTGAGTTTTATTTGCTTATCCTGCGCTTTTAAGTGATTGGCGTTTTTAATTTCTGATAGCAACGAAACAAGATTGAATGGAACTTTTTCAATAGTTATTTTTCCAGCTTCAATTTTGCTAAAATCTAAAATGTCGTTCACTATAGACATTAGATTACTAGCGCTAAATTTCAACGTTTTGATATACTCAATCTGATGAGGTGCCGGATCTTCCTCCATAAGCAAATGGGCAATGCCTGAAATGCCATTCAAAGGTGTTCGTATTTCGTGACTCATGGTGGATAAAAAATCCGCTTTTGCTCTGCTGGCTTCTTCAGCTTTTTGTTTTTCGGCAATGAGCAATTTTTGTTGTTTTCTGTTTTCTAAAAGACTGATGATGGAATGACTTAAAGTAGTAAGTGCCTCACGTTGGTCTTCGCTAAGTGAACCTGGCTTTTGATCGATAATACATAAGGAGCCTATCTCATAGCCTTCCGAAGTGATGAGTGGGGCGCCTGCATAAAAACGAATGTATGGCTTTCCAATAACAAATGGATTGTTTCTGAATTCAGGATCAAGGCTAGCGTCTTTTATTTCAAGAATATTTTTACTTTGAATGGTACGGTTACAAAATGCTGTTTCTCTGTCCGTACATGAAATCTCCAAACCAACACTCGATTTTATCCATTGTGTTTGCTCATCAATAAAAGTAATATTTGCTATAGGCTTATTGCAAATGATGGCTGCTAATCGCGTGAGTTCATCAAACTCTTTTTCGGGAAGTTCATATTTAATTGAATAGCTTTGAAGAGCCGATAATCTTTCTTTTTCAGATTGAGGTGATGTTGAAGGCATAGTATTAGTAAATAATTTTGATGGATAAATGCATGTCGTGTGGTGCTGGTAAGGTTCCTCCAAAGTATGGCCATAACATGTAATACATACCTTTAGTGCATGTAGCACTTCGCGTTATACTCACCGATTCCTGATCATTTAGTTTAAATAAATAGGCATCAGGGGTAAGTTCTATTTCGTAACGGTTTTCCTTTTCCAATTCAACAACACCAATAAATTTTTCAATTCGCTCGCCATTTACATAGCAATAGGCATATATCTCCATTTGATTGTTGAACCATTGCCAGGTAAACCGAGCACTATTCTCATGGTGCATATTATTACAATCAGAAAACCCGAGAAGTTTGTTTTTACAATCCTGAAAACTTGTTTCTTCAAAAATGTAACGACATGATTCGTCAAACTTTGCGTAAAAGGCAAGTCTTGAACTTTGTAGACTTTCTACTAGTCGGGGGGAGGCAAAATGCTCACCTTCCTTTAAATGAAAATTTCTATATAAATCTGCTTCAGGTTCGCATGCTGTGAATAGCATGATGGCGGATAAGGATAGGATTACGATGCGTGTCTTCATAAAGTTGATTGATTAAAAAGACTGAATTGTGTTTTGAAAGAAAAAGCCGGGTAACCTTGTCTGTAACTACTAGCTACACCGACTGCTAACCACTTGGATACTTTTATTTTTGTTTCCAAGGAAGGAACGATAACAACAAACTGTTCATCCATGAGACCAGCCCTGAGCATAGCATAAACTGATATTTTTTCAGACTTGGCTATTGGCAGAGCAGTAAATACACCATACCAATATGACTGCTTGGGATTATTTTCGCTGATAAATCTATTTACATTGTTTTGGTAAAAGGTACCTATGGATCGTTGCTTTTTACTTTGATAACCCATCATAAACTGCGATTCTGTATTGGCAACGGTTTTTTCAACTCCTGTGCTCAACACAAGTGTTTGTGCTTGAATTATTGAGGCAGAGAATAACAGTATGATGATTAGTGTTTTCATATAATTATGCAGGTATAGCTATACTAAATGTTGAACCTTCATTTTCTTTGGAAATGAGAAAAAGCTGACTATCGGATTTCTCTATAAGGTGGCTGAGTTGGAAAAGCCCCATGCCTAAACCATTAGATTTCTCACTACCCTTATAAAATGGTTTGAAGATATGTGGTTGAACATGCTGTGGTATTCCAATCCCATTATCACTTACTTGTAAAAGCGTAAAGCGATCTCGTGCATGCACGTTTAATTTTATTTGTTTCTTTTTCTTGCGCGAATCCTGAAACATCACTGCATTATTAAGTAAGTGTGTAAGTATTAATGGAAATGAGTAAGGATCAATCTGGCATTCTTCTGCTACCTTTATATTTTTCTTAAGTGTGATAGATTTCTGATCAAGTATATCTTCAAAGCTTTTAAGCACACTGTTAGTCATTTCTTCACAATCGACATTTACTTTTTTTGTAATATGGTGGTTGGTTATCAGAAACTCTTCTAATGATTTTAGAAGCTTCTCCATTTTATCTGTAGTGCTGTTTATACGCTCAAGACATTCATGAATCTCTGCAGTATGTGGATGTAGTTCTGCTACTTGTACAAGTCCCTTTATCGATGTGAGAGGTGATCGCAAATCGTGAGAGCAGCTTGTAATAAAACGGTCGATTAACTGATTAGCATCCATGGCTGTAGATATTTAAGAATTAATTTCCTTTTAAGCGATTTGTGCCGAAGCTTACACCAAGGTTAAAGCTCCACTGACCAGAAGTTTGTGTTTGACGAAAATCGTTAGAGGCTATGGTACTGAAAGGCTTATTGTATTGTGTTGCAGCAAAGAGCTTTACGAAGTCATAGTTATTCAGCAAGTTGATGGCGACACCAGCACCTAATGATGCGTTGTAAACATCAAGCTTGCCAATGTAGGGCTCTCTTGATACACTGTAATTTATCTGACTATTTTCTTCGGTTGTGTAATAACCATAGAGCTTATAATAGTTTTTAGTTACACCCATTGAAAAATATGGGTTAATTCTGGAGTCCTCTTTTTTAAGCGCACGAAGCGGATAAAAGTTAGAAGTAGCCTCCATTTCTATCATATCAGTGGTGTGTTTTACTTGTGCAGCTGAGTAGTAGTAGCCAATAACAAGTTTGGTTTCGAAGGCGCGGCTTCCCCATACTAAACCAGCTGAACCACCTTCTTCTAATGCTTGCATGCCATCAATGGCAGCGTAGTTGCTGGACAGAACTGATGAGCGCACTCCGAATGATACAGTGAAACCAAGATGATCTCTTTTCGCTGCTGCTATGTCGCGGTTAGTACTGCGCATTAATTGACCTTGTGCTATAGAGGTTATAAGTAAGGTGATTACAATTAATACCCCTTTTAAAGCTGAGAGACTTGTCTTTGTTTTCATATGTCTTACCGTTTTTTCGTTTTGGTAAGACAAAGGTGCATGCTGGCTAAAGCCTAACCGACAGGGGATTCCTGATTTGCAGGAAATCAGGAATTCCGGTAAAAATTCTTTAAAAGTGATGATTTACATGCTTGATATAACCAAAATGTGTTTATAGCAATAAAAACAACTGAGGGCATAGGGGAATCCCTGATAAGTAGTTATCAGGAATAAAGCGTTTAGTTCAGTAAAAAATTGGATGAAATTTTAATGAAAGGATTAATCAATAGAGATGATATTGTTTTTGATCGCGTACTTAATCAACTCTGTATTGTTTTTGAGCCCTAGCTTGTCAAGAATGTGTGTTTTATGTGTCTCAACAGTTTTTACGCTAATGAAAAGTCGTTCTCCGACTTCTTTATTACCAATACCTTCAGCCACAAGTTGTAAAATTTCACTTTCACGCTTTGTCAAGCCTTCTGTCACTTTTCGATCACGCTTTTTTCCACTTTTCTCATGTTCGTAAAAATCTTCAAAGATGAGTTTGGTAATGGCTTCTGTAAAATATCGCTCACCCGACTGTACAGTTCGGATCGCCAGTAGTAAAATGTCCTTCGATGCATCCTTTGGTATATAACCGTCAATACCTGATTTTATTCCCGCTGCGACAAATTCTTTTTTTACTTCTGTTGAGAGTAAAATCACTTTGATATTGTTGTCTTGTTCTTTTATCCATCGGGTCGCTTCTATACCCGTCATTCCTTTCATAACGATATCCATTAATACAATATCTGGAGTGAGGGTGCGAGCTAGTCCAATTGCTTCCTCACCTGTTGAGCACATACCACAAACTGCAATATCATCTACATTACTTAAAAGTGAGCGTATGCCATCTCTTACTAATGTGTGATCGTCTACTATTAGAATGTTTATCATAATTTTTTATTCTCGGGATTGAGCAATTCACGAACCGTGTCTGTTAATTCAGCGCTTTTACAGGGTTTCTTCAGGTAGGCAGTTGCTCCGGCATCCATTCCTTTTTGCTGATCTTCGGGTGTTGCTTTTGCCGAGAGTATAATGATGGGAATATTATTATCTCCTTCTGCTAATCTGATCTTCCGAATCAGATCCAATCCATTCAAATTGGGCATAACAATGTCGCTGATGATCAGATCCGGTCTTTCCTGGCTAAAAGCATCCATTCCTGCTAACCCATTTCGCTCCCAACGCACATGATAACCTTCCATTTTAAGGATATCTCTAATGTTCTCACCCAGGTCTTCAGTGTCTTCAACAAGTAAGATATGCAGGGCCATAGAGTGATTTTATTCAGTTGGGTTCTTTTTTTGTTTTTGCTCATCCAAATTAAGCATTTTGTTTACAAAGCCTATGCTTGCATATGAATTTAATGCAGTTGCGCTGTTTAATTGCTTTAATGCTTTTTTTTGACGACATTAAATATGTTGGATTTTTCGACAGCTTGTATTGATAAATACACCTTGCTCCCCCCTATTACAAATGAACGATATCAACTATTTTCTTGCTGCATTTAAAAGTAACCCTATACCTACTGTTATTCTTAAATTTTCAAAATCGATTTTTACTATTGTACATGCCAACAATGCTTATTGCTTAATGGCAGCGATGAATGAAAGTGATTTAATTGATAATCACCCATACAATATTCTGCAGAAAATGGGATTTGAATTCTCGGAAGCTGACAAGTCAGTTTTTGAAGAATCTATGATGAATTCGTTTACAGATAAAAAGACGGATAGGATCGTACTTAATACGCCAACTACATCAGGATTCAATGCACCACTCGAAGTACTAAACAGTACTTTTGAATCGGGCAATGCTGACACATTTATTTTACAAACGTTGCGTACCGATTACTATGATACAACCACAGAGCGAAATGCTCACAGTCTGGTAAAATATAAACTGATCATAGATAATTCCCCTAGCGCTATTTTTTTATCAAAACCAGACGGAACAATATTGGAAGCCAATAAAGCAGCCTGCGAATTGTTTGGATATACCGAGCAAGAGCTAAGGCAAATTGGAAGACAAGGTATTCTTGATCATAATGACGCAGGGCAACAAAAGCTTAAGGAAAGAGAAACGAAGGGTAGGGCGAGGGGAGAAGCAACAGGTATAAAAAAAAGTGGTGAACGCTTTCCGCTTGAATTCGCTTCTGTAATTTTTTCTGATGATGATGGGAAGAAAATAGCTTCAACCACAATGCATGAAATTACCGATCGTAAAAAGGTTGAAGAACAATTGATAAAGAGTGAGCAACGCTTTAGGAGTCTTGTTCAAGATGGATCAGATCTGATCGGGATTTTGGATTTAGCTGGAAATTATTCTTACGTAAGTCCCACCTCCATATCGGTATTAGGTATGTTGCCCGAAGAGTTCATCGGTAAAAATGCCTTTTCGTTTATTCACGAAGACGATTTGGAATCTGTGAAGTCGAACTTTAATAGATTAAATGATGAAAAACGCATAAGTATTGGACCATTTCGTTTTAAACATAAAGATGGTACATGGCGATGGATAGAGACTACTATAGTTAATTTAATAGATGATCCTGCTGTAAATGGTTTAGTGGCTAACTCAAGGGACGTAACGGAAAAAATTGATGCTTTTAAGGCAATACATGAAATTAACGAGCGCTATCGCTTTGTCTCCAACGCAACGTTGGATGCTATCTGGGATTGGGACTTGCTTACGGACACAATTTTATGGGGTGAAGGATTTCAAACCATGTTTGGTTTTAATCTTGAAAATCCAATTAGTGAAAGTACCTTATGGACGGAGCACATCCATCCGGATGATTTTGATCGTGTAGTTCAGAGTATTAATAGGATAATACAGGGTAAAGAAGAGAAGTGGAATGCAGAATACCGTTATAGAAATGGCAAAGGAGTATATGTTTTTGTATTTGATCGTGGTATTGTAATTCGTGATGCAGATGGTAAGGCCATTCGTATGGTTGGATCTATGCGTGATATTTCTCAACACAAAAATGAAGACATTCAGAAAGCACTATTTTCTGAGATCAGTCACCTATTTAGTAACCCTGAAAATAGTCTTCATCACATCTGTAAACAAGTGGCGGAAACTATTGGAAAGTTTACGGGTGACTGGTTAGTCGAGATTTGGCTGCTAGGACCTGATAAAAAGAAACTCTCATTATTTACTATGGTAAGCGATGATACAGCGCTACAGCAGTTTTACACGGATACAGAAAATATAAAAACTTTTAAAAAAGGAGAGGGTCTTCCTGGGGTAGTTTGGGAGAAGCTTACTGTTCAGCAATGGAAAAAACCTTCTGAACATGAAAAGTTTATTCGGAGTGGGGCAGCTCAGCGTATTGGACTTAAAGCGGTAGTAGGCATTCCGCTAATTTATGGCACGGACTTTCTTGGTGTTTTGGTTTTAGGCTCAATAAAAAATGTGGTAGAAGAAGGAATGCTTCAACCCTTTTTTTATGGGTTTGCAGACCGCTTGGCCTCAGAGATTCACAGAAAGCAATTGGAAAATGAATTGAGTCTTATTTTTAATACGAGCCCTGATGTGATTTGTATCGCGGGTCCGGATGGATATTTCACAAAAGTTAATCCGGCTTTTTGCGAATTATTAGGTTACACATCTGAAGAGCTCACAACAAGACCTTTTATAGAGTTCATTTTTAAGGAGGATCAGGAATCAACCGCTGCTGAATATATTGAAACAGTTGGTGGATCAAGAAAGGCACAAGGTTTTATTAATCGGTATATATCTAAATCAGGATCATTAAAATGGATTTCATGGAACTCATCTCCTTTCTTTGGAGAAGAGAGTCATTCTTTTGCTTACGGCCGTGATATTACCGCAACCAAAGAGCTTCAGGATTTATTAGATGAAGCGAATAAATTAGCGAGAATTGGAGGGTGGGAGGCAAACCTTGAAACCAATACTGTTCTTTTCTCTGATATAACGCGAGAGATACATGAAGTAGGAAAGGATTATATACCAACACTTGAAAAAGGTATTAATTTTTACAGAGAAGATATAAGGCATTTGGTTGAAAGATATGTAGATGTAGCCATAAACAAGGGTGAAGCATAGGATTTTGAACTACCTATTATAACAGCCAAGGGTAATGAACGTTGGATAAGGAGTATAGGTAAAGCAGAATATAGAAATGGAAAATGCGTTAGAATTTATGGAAGTTTTCAGGATATACACGCACAAAAATCTGCTGAAGAAAATTCACTAAAAACACTTAAGGAGAAGAATGCTATTTTGGAGAGTATTAGTGATGCCTTTATTGCAGTTGATAACAATTGGATTATTACTTACTGGAACAAGGAGGCTGAAGTAATTTTAGGCAAAACAAGGACTGATGTAATAAACAGAAATCTATGGGAAGTATTTGAAGATGCTGTTGACACTATCTTTTATTATAATTACCACAAAGCAATTCGGGAAGGTGTTTCAATACATTTTGAAGCAAAGTATGATACACTGGATATGTGGGTGGAAATCAGCGCGTATCCTTCTACGGGTGGGTTGTCAGTTTATTTTAAAAATGTAACTGATAGAAAAAGAATAGAACATCAGGTACAACAAATGTATAATGAGCTGGCAGCCCAAACCAAGAAACTGGCTGCATCTAATGCAGAGCTGGAGCAATTCGCTTATGTTGCATCGCATGATTTACAAGAACCCTTACGTATGGTAAGCAGCTTTCTTACGCTATTGGAGAAAAACTATAAAGTACAGTTGGATGATCGCGCTAAACAATACATACATTTTGCTGTAGATGGTGCAGAAAGAATGCGACAGATTATTTTAGATTTACTCGAATACTCAAGGGTTGGTAAATTAAAAAATAAGAAGGAAGCTGTCGATTTAAATGATATTATGCAAGAGCTACTGTTGTTATATCGAACGCAGATCGAAGAAATTAAAGCTGATATTTCTATTCAAAGTTTACCGAAGATTTATGCTTACAAAGCCCCAGTTCGTCAGGTGTTCCATAATATTTTCAGTAATGCAATTAAATACCATAATAAAGCAGTTAAACCCTCAATAGGCATTGAAGTAAAAGAAGAAGAAACGCATTGGCTATTCTCTATTAAAGATAATGGCATTGGTATTAAAGCGGATTATCACGAGAAGATATTTGTTATTTTCCAACGACTTCATGCCAGGAATGAATACCCAGGAACGGGTATGGGCTTGGCTATTTGTAAAAAAATAATTGAAAATATGGGTGGGAAAATATGGGTTACCGCTGAGGAAGGGCAGGGAAGCACTTTTTACTTTACAATAGATAAGAATTGAGTTAATCGGAGATTTACCGCAAAATAATATTAGCTTTAATGCTGAGTTGATGCAGTAATCTATGACTAAAGAAAAACACATTTTAATGATCGAGGACAATGAAGGTGATGTTTTGCTTGCGAAAGAGGCATTAAGCTCTGGTGAAGTTCCTATGAGGATAAGTGTGGCGGGAGATGGTGTAGCTGGTATTGAGTATTTAGAAAATCAAATGCGTAATCCACAACCGGAATTACCAGACCTCATTCTTTTAGATATTAACCTGCCAAAGAAGAATGGTCATGAAGTACTGGAATTTATTAAGACGCATGATTCATTTAAGCAGATACCTGTTGTCATGTTAAGTACCTCTTCTTTGCCTGAAGACATTACCAACTCATATGCAAACCATGCCAATTCATTTGTAACAAAACCATTGGAGTTAGATAACTTTTTGCATGTGGTTTCGCAGGTTGAGCATTTTTGGCTACATGTTGTGAAGTTACCAAGTAAGTAGCAAAATCAGATTAATAGAAAGTATAAGGAGGCCCCTAAAGCTAATATCACACCTAATCCAAGTGAGATAACACATTTACCCATGCAGGTTACATCTTCATCACTGGCCTCATTTTCATCGTCCCATTCCAAATGCTCCTGATATTGGTTAAGACTAATGGTTTTATTGAGTAATTCAGCTGATTTCATACAGTAAAGCTGCTTATTACCGTATTGAAAAACATCAGGGATATGATGATTTTAAATATCAGGGATTCCCTGATATTTAATAGAATTCAGTTTAGCGGTAAAAGAACTTTTATGGAAGTGCCTTCTTCAAGCTTTGATTTAATGACAATTTCACCTTTTAGGAGTTCCACCGCTTTTTTTACAATGGATAAACCTAGTCCGGTACCCGAAATGCTTGAAGTATTACTCCCCCTGTGAAAAGCTTCAAAAAGTTTGGGCATATCTTCATCACTTATGCCTATTCCTTTATCACTAACTTCAAGAATAAGGCTATCATTTGCTGAGATAATTCTAAAACCTATACTCTCTTTTCCTGGTGAGAATTTAATAGCATTAGTTAGCAGGTTAATCAGGATATTGCGTAAGAGTTTCTCATCTGTCTGAATGGTCTCATTTTCGCACGCAAAGATCAGCTCCACACGATGAGAGTTTTTAGTAGAATGCAGAACTTCTTCGTGTATTTTATCAATTAAAGACTTTAACTTAATAGAGGATTTAACCACAGGTATTTTATTCAATTCGGTTCGGCCAGCCATGATCACATCTTCCAACAAGGCAGCCATGTGTACGACCTGCTTCTCTATTTTCTTTAATTTACTTTTGATTTCATCTTTATCAAGTCTCTCGAGGTACTCGTGTAAATAATCAGCGGCAAAGCGAATGGTTGATAGAGGTGTTCTGAATTCATGGGAGGCTATGGCTACGAATTGATTTTTCAGATCTACCAATTGTTTCTCTTTTTTAATGGCTTCTTCCAGCTCTTTTGTTCTTTCTTTTACCAGTGCTTCCAGTTTGTTTCTGGTTATTTCTTCTGCTTTTATAATTAATTCCTGATTGTGCTTGCGTTCAATGGCATAGCGAATTGTTTTCTCTAATAATTTTTCATCGTACTCGCCTTTCACTAAATAATCCTGTGCGCCCTGTTGCAATGTGTTGGCAGTAACCTCTTCATTAACTAAACCAGTGAGAACGATAACAGGGGTATGAGCTGAGAGCGGAAATATTTTTTTAAAGGTACTTATCCCTTCACTATCCGGAAGAAATAAATCCATTAGAATAAGTTTGAAGTCTTCTTGTTTTAAAAGTATCTCAGCATCTGATATTTTTTCGGCATGATAAATTTTATAACGCGGAAGTGTCGTTCTTTTTAGGAATTCCTTTATCAGAAAAAAATCACCTGGATTATCTTCTATTATTAAAATCTTTTGTTCTTCAGGCTTTATTGACATGCGATGGGTAGATCAGGATTTAGGTAACCTGACAATACTGATCCAATAGTCTTCAATGTCAGTTATAATTTGTAAAAACTTATTCAAATCTACAGGTTTAGTAATGAAGCAGTTCGCATGGTTTTTATATGCGGCTGTTATATGTTTTTCAACTGATGAGGTAGTAAGCATTACAATTGGGATTGACTTAAGATCATTTTCATTTTTTATTTCAGTCAAGACTTCTATTCCATCAATCTTTGGCAAATTAAGGTCTAAAAGAATTAGGTCTGGTTTTTCGGCATCGACAAATTTTTCCTGTTTGCGTAAAAATTGAAGTGCCTCCTCTCCATCTCTGACTACAGAAATACGATTTCTAATTTTTCCTGATGCTAATGCCTTACAGGTAAAAGCAATGTCGTCCTCGTTATCTTCTACTAACAAAATATGTATCTCCATAAGATTTTAAACTTTTGAAGAGGCAACCATCAACTTTTAGATCATGGCAGTTGCGGATTGATAGTAATATTTAAATACCTCATTATAAAGCTAACATTCTTAAGTCAGTTTTCAAATTTGTATTTGTATCAGGAAATGGAAAAGTCAACAAGGTTCTTTTTCAGGGTAAAATGGAAGTTACTTCCTTTTCCATGTGCGGACTCTACCCAGATATTTCCACCATGCATTTCTACGATTTTCTTACAGACAGCTAAACCAATGCCACTTCCATTGTAATCTTTAGAGGTATGTAGGCGTTTAAATATTTTAAAGATATCGCGGTAATGCTCTGATTCAATACCAATACCATTATCCTTTACTGAAAAAAAGTAATGATCATTAAATTCTTTTACAGTTATTTCTATTTCTGGTGGTTCGTTACTTTTATATTTTATAGCATTACCAATCAGGTTTTGAAATAATCGGGTGAGTTGAGAGGCATTACCAAGCAGCTGCGGTTGGTTGTCTGGTACGCGAATGGATGCACCATTCTCCTGTATGATAGGAAATAAGTTAGCTAAAGCCTCATCTAATATTGTTTTTATATTACAAATTGAAAAATCCATACCAACGCTTCCCGTTCTTGAAAATGCCAACAGATCTTTAATCATGGTATTCATTCGCTTGGCACCTCCGCTGGCATAATCCATGTATTGCGTAGTCTCTTCATCTAATTTATCTTGAAGGCGCATACGGGTAAGTTGTAAAAAACTACTCACCATTCGCAAGGGCTCGTTCAGATCGTGAGATAAGGCATATACGAATTCCTCCATCTCCATATTCTTAGCGATCAGTTGCTGATTAATAGCCTCAATTTTTTGTTGTGAAGCTTTCAACTCCCGAATATCACGCATGACGGATGAGTAATAAGCTTTTTCGGTTTCGTTGGCTTTATGATAAAGAATTACGTGTGAGACTGGGAATTCTTTTCCAGTAGATGAAACAATTATAGACTCACCCTTCCAATAGCCTTGATCTTTTGCCAATTTCAATGCAGTGTTTTGAATAAAGTCATTAGACGGTTTTGAAAAAAAACTTGTCATTGTAAGATTGTCTGGAATGCTTCTGTGATGCTGCCCGATAATGCCGTACACCGCTTTGTTGAAATAGAGTGGCTTTCCGTTTTCATTAAAAATAATAACAAGGTCTGTTGTTACTTCAATAATGGATCTAAGCCTGCTTTTTTCAGATTCAGCTTTATCTATCTGAGCACTGATAATTCTTGAAAGATAAATGGTAACAAAGGTTACCAATATCATTGCGATAATAACAACGATTGAAATTATGAGTGCTTCGTTTGAAAAATATCTGTTACGCACATAAGTTTGAAAAGTACCACTGGCCAGAATGAGAAATGCTGTAAGTGGTAAGAACGTCCTTAATAAACGTGCATAGGTTTTATTTCCACAGAATAAGAGTAAAGGAAATTGATCATATCCATTGCACATAAAAAGTGTGATGGAGGTAAGCAAAAAACATAATCCTGTAGAAAGAGCAATAGGGATGGTAGTGTCGCCATATAAAATGGGTGTATTATAAAGGTATCCAACTAACACGACCATTGTAATAAAAAACGCAAGCAGCGAAAAAATACCGGATATGATTCCTGCGTATTTTTTAGAACTTTGTAAGAAGAAGAGTGAAAAGGTACTTAGTAGAAAAAGCAATGCTGTAATTGGCGACATTCTACCCATTGGAACAAGTCCAAACATAGTGTTGTTGCTGATCAACTTATCTTCAATGATAAAGCCTGGCACATGCGCAATTACTAATAGAACGTTTACTGATAGGGTGAATAATACTAAAATAATAAATAGTACAAACCACCGAAACTTACTTGCACTATTATAACGCAGACTGATGGCGGTGCTAAACAGTAAGAACGAGGTTGCAGTCATAGGTGCCATCGGAATATAGGCTGTAGAGAAACTGGCAAGCAGTAAATCATCGACTATCCAGCCTACCAATGCGAAAAGTGATAATAATACGGTTATGCCAATACAGATTGTGAATAGCAAAGTTGATATTTTCATACTATTTAGACAGGGTAAAATGAAATGTAGATCCCTGCCCTAAGTTAGAAGTTACCCATATTTCTCCACCATGTTGCGCAACAATTTTTTCGCAAATAGCCAGCCCCAGCCCTGTGCCAGAAATATCTGATTTTTTATGGAGGCGACTAAACATGCCAAATATCCTTTTATGGTCAGGAATGGCAATGCCAATTCCGTTATCAGTAATAGAAACATGCCAATAGTTATGTTTTTCCTGGCAAAGGATTTCAATCTCAGGAGCTTTATCTTTAATCTTAAATTTAATGGCATTACTAACCAGGTTTTGAAAAAGACTGATCATATCGGTCTTGGAGGCGTTTAATGTTGGTAGCTTTTCAGCTACTATTATATTGGCATTCGCTTCATCAATCTGGGTGTGTAAATTTTGTTTAACGTCTTCAATTAATTTGTTAAGATCAATTTGTTCTTTACTTGCTCCTTCTTTACCTACAGATGAGTGATCTAATATATCAAGGATTAGTTGATTCATTCTTTTACTACCATCTAAAGCGATCTCTATGTATTTATTTGCTTCTTCGTTAAGTGTTTGAGAGTAGTTTCTTTTTAATAATCCTATGAAACTTGAGATCATTCTTAAAGGCTCTCTTAAATCATGAGAGGCAACATGGTTTAATTGTTTAAGCTCTTCGTTTGTTTTTTCTATTTTTTTTTGTGATTCCTTAAGTTTTCTGTTTGCTTTCTGTAATTCAAATAGCTTTACAACCTGATTAGCCAGGACTTTAAGTGCATGTAGCTGGGTTGCATTTAGTACTTTAGGTTTTTGATCAATAACACAGAGTGTTCCCAGTGCGTAGCCATGCGGGCTTACAAGTGGTACACCCGTATAAAAAATTATATTAGGGTCATCTTTAACTAGGGGGTTATCTGCAAATCGTCTATCTAGTCTTGCATCGCGCACTTCAAGTATTTGATTTGGATTATTAATGGCGTGAGCGCAAAAGGCATGTTGCCTTGGTGTTTCTTTTCTATCGAGTCCATGATGTGACTTAAACCACTGCCTGTCTGGGTCAACTAAAGTGATTAAGGAAATTGGTGTCTCGCATATTTCTGTGGCGAGTTGTGTAATTTCATCAAAGTTGTCTTCGGGTGCCGTATCCAGCACCTGGTAATCATTGAGCGCCTTTAACCGATCCGTTTCATTTTCAGGTATTGATGGAATAATCATTTTACATCAGTTACAAGTGAAAAACTAAAAATACTTCGTTTGTCTATTTTAAATTTACTTAGAGTATCGCAGCGGCATTTAATTCTTTTCTCACAAATGGCTATGATGATTTTGAATGCATTAATATAAGCAAATTTGAGAGTAGAATACTAAGTTAGTTAGCCAAGAGCATGTAACCTTGTATATTCAAAATTACTCAACGATGTTATACCATCTAAGGGGTTCCCTGATTTATTAAAGATACAAAAGCCCCTGTCGGAATCGAATAATTTGGTCTCCAATTTTGAATCGTCAAACAGTTGGTAGAGTCGCTATATGGTACGCAAGTCCACTAATTATGTTGATGCTGAATGCCGTGAGCTTAAGAGACATAATACTGGATATAAACACATTATTTTATGGTAAGCAAGACTAATTATAAAGTAAGAGGGACAAATGCAATGTTACTCATCATACTTTTCTTGATTTTGGGTGTCTACTCATGCATCGCACAACAAAAGCAAAGGGTTACAGTCATCGGGAATGAAACTTCTTTTGGTATGCATCGTTTTTTTTCTGAGGGCGATGGGTCAGTTTTAAGGGATCTGCATGCATTTAGTAATGGAGTTTCTACTGGTTTTTATGCAGGTAATAGATTGGTAAAAACACGCATACGTGTTGGTTTTTATAATACAGCGTCATATGTTACAGGTGAAGTGCGAATATTAGAGAAGGATCTGTTAATTGATGTCTATCCATTAGAATTTTTTAGAACACATATTAATGTATTAGATGTTTACCTGACAACAGGTGTAAGTCATCATACCTTTTCAGAAAAGGAGTCGTTAAAACCGGGTTACATCAGTACGAGAGAAACAGGAGTACCAACAGCCAGAACTTACCAGGTAGTTGGTATAGGTTTGGCACATTTACCACTTTACTTTAATCGATCAACTTCATTTTTTGCGGAAGTATTGCTTTATAATTCAATAACCTTTAGCAGTAGTCCCGAGTCTAATGTTTTTTTAAATGTTGGAATGAGAAAAAAAGTGGCAAGATTAAGTCGTTGATTATTATGAGATATTTAGATTAGGTACTTATTAGCGTTTCTTTTGCTTCAGCTAATGTGTTTACAAAATTGATTTGTTTGCCTTTATTACTTTCGTAAATGAAGTCTTGAATACTTCTGCCTTCATATTTAGAAAAATCCCCAACGATAGCTAATCGCACACGGTAGTTCGAAAACTTTTGTAGGACTTCACCTGCCATTCTATTTTTAAGATCAAAAAATTCAGGTGTTATATTTTTCTCGTGAATTATAATGCTATCAAAGCCTTCATAGTATAGATTTCCTAATAAGCTTAATCCATCATCCGTATTATTGATAACAAGATTTGCTGAGATGATCTCAGCAACTTTTGAATCTTTTAAGTTATGCGTTTCTATTTTCATTTTAGTGTGTTATTTGCCATTATTAGGTGCTTCACTTACTTATAGTTACTTATCTACTCAACGTCTGTGAGAGGTATTGAGTAGTAATATAATGTATCTTCTAACTATAAGATATCAACCATAATTTTAACGCTATCCACCAAAACGAATAGGCATCACTATTTTTTGTTTAACAGGAACATCCTTTCGTTTCCCCGGAATCCATCTGGGACTGTTTTTAAATACCCGAATGGTCTCAACTTTACACGATTCAGGTAGTTCTATTGTTTCTTGGTTATTGAAATTCGGTGGAAAATTTTTTCTAATAAATTCAGGAGATAACGCCCGCACTGAATCCTTGTCTACATAGCCATCTTTTTTAATGAAGAACTGAACATAAACTGTTCCTTTTACCTTTTGTTTTCTGGCATTTATAGGGGATTCAATGTTCTTTCTTAAATATTCATAAAATTTAGACAAGCCACCAGGAAATTCAGCAGTTTCCTCAACGACCGCAAATGCTTCTTGATTGACTCCGCTTTGGACTAGGGCGCGAATGGTTGCTAATAAAATGAGAAATGATTATATTATTTTTTGCATGTTGCGTATATATAAAATGTAAACGAATTTATTTTGTTAAATTCTTCTCTTCATATGTGTCTTGAATTATTTTACCATCAAAAAAATCAAACTCAATTTGTTTATCTTTTGATGGTGATAATAATTTTATTTTATAAATTTTATCGTTCGACAATGTTGGAAAATTTAAGATGGTATCACCTGTTTTGTAAAGGAATATTTCTGTTATCAATGTATCGTAATAATATAGTGCAGTTCTGAATTGCTGACCAGATTCATAATAACTTTCCGAATTTTGATGTTTAAATCCATCTTTCAAATATGTCTCAGCAGCTTTTGGTCCATGAATAAAGTAGTCGGTTTTTAATTTTAACCCATTGGGTTGATCATAAATAATAGTTTTATAGAGATGTGTTTTGTCTATATGTTTAACAGGTTTATTAAGATGAAAATCAAAAGAACGGAGCGCCCATATTAAACCACCAATTAATAGCGCTGCAATGACAATAGCCATAATTTTACTGAATAATTCACTTGCCCTATCTCTCTTTAGTGCCAGAGCTACTCTTTCCCGCACGTGCTCTAAGTCTTGCTTTTCGTAATTAGTTCCGCGTTTTTTGATTTCATCTTTATAGATTTCTCGAATCGATTTCTTCTTTCCGAGTAAATCCCGGTTGTACTTAATCGTATCATTCATTTGTTTCAGAAATCCTGCACCTAATCCCATATGTTTTGAGGGCCTTGTTCAACAATAAAGTTATTAATTATCCTAAGTGACCTTCCTATTATAATTCCCAGCAACGATGAAGGATGTGGTACTTGAAAACTTAAGTCCACTAATCATTCTCTGCATCAATCCTTATGATTTCCACATTTCAAGAGCGCCACGAAAGCTGCCTCCAATTGAATGCGATAGTCGTTAATGCCAATTTTAGCTGTGTAGATCTACACAATTTTGTGAAAATCGCACATATTTTTCCCTTAAATGTGGGTTTAGATTAAATAATTAGACTAACGGGCAACTTTAATCCGTTTTTGCTCACATTTTTTTAGACTTTGATGCAAAGTAAAATAGACAGTATTCTAGAAACAGCATAGTTAATTAGACTGCGGAGATATGATACTAGATGAATTGTAAAGCGTCAGTAAAAAGCATAACAACAACGAACCAACTAATCGAAATTGGATGAATTATTCCCAAATAAAAGTGAAAATACCAACTCCACATCTAAATCTAGAAAAGACCTTGTATATAGAAATTTATGACACTTCCTGGTAGAATGACTATATATTATTAAAGCACAAGACACCCTTCGAATGGTTTTGTGATTTCAGTCTATTTATTTTTGCTACAGCTCCATGTTTTTGATTTTAAGAATTGTACAATAAATATCTATAAACCCTTTTTATTTAATTACTTATATCAGTAAAGAAATTTTTTCTTAATTTTTCGGTAGAGCTAAATTTCCTTAATCAGTGAAATTGCTATAGCATTATTATCTTTAATAATAAATTTTCCTCTTGACCAAATTTCAAGAAGTATCGAAGTAGCTACTCTTGAAAGGGCTTGGGAATCTGAAAATTTTAACCCATTACTATCTGTTCTCCAGTAATCTGGCGCTTTTTCAAACTTGTCTTTTATTTCTTCTACTGTCAACTCTCTAACATTTATGTTAAGTCTTTTGTAGAATAGATGAGATGCTTCAAACAATTCTAATCGAAATGCCTTTTCGAATTGACAGCATATTATTTGATTTGTAAGATTAGTCGTGTAGAAACTTATAATGGGAATTCCCTTATAATTCCCCATTCTATTTATACCTTCATGATTACTGCTTTCTTGCCATTGAGGCACATAATCTTTACTTTTTAATAAATCTCCCCTATAAGATAGTTCAGGAGGTATAATAATTAAATTAGGACTATATCCACTTTCAGTTAATATATTTAGCGCATTATCAATTGATGAATTTGTTGAGTTGAATTCTGTTGATTCCTTTTTATTTTCTAATATTGTATCAATGAAAGTGTAATCAGTTGCCCTTCCTACGCCAGCTCCAATATCTGTGATACCAACAATTTCTTGATGCCCATTTTCAACAAACATCACTTTCATTCTCTCCAACAAAGTTGATTGACCAAGGTATGTTAATCCAGCTGGGTCTTCTTTAACATCAATTGCTTCAAATTGTTCAAATAGATTAAATGAGTGACATTGCTCTTTCCATGCTTCAGCAAGTGATTGTTTGAATTTTGTTACCAAGGTTTCATCCAACTGTTGACTTTTGACAATCTGAGTTTCATAATTGTCTCGCATTATTTTTAGCTGCTCGAAAAAGTTTTGAACTGGCCTGGCTCGTTCATCAAATAGTTCTAGAAGTTTAGTCGTAACTACTCTTTGGTCGATCACATCTTTAGTATCCGGAGCAAAATGTATTCCGAAAAAATCTTTCCATTTTTCAATGTTCTCTTTATAGTTTTTAAGTAGCTTAACAGCATCTTCGAACAGGAGAAATAGGTCTGGTCGATATGTAATCATATCAATATCAAATTGTATAGAATTAGGACGAAGTAAATGAGCTAACACACCATGCAATATCCAATGCCTTATTGATGGAGGGCTATAGGTTTTACCTGCTTCTCGCTCTGTAAAATCCCAATTATTTAAACCAAAAGTTCCGGATTCTCCATAATCAATTATGTAATTCATATCGTCAATCAGATTTTCGAAAACAAAGTAATTCTGATTTATTTTTTGGTATATAAACTGAAGTTTATCCAACTTAATTCTGTCCATGGAATATAAATAGATAAACCATGACTTGATTGAAAGAGCTACTCTTCTATGCGTGTATTGAAGAAAGAATTGTTTTTCTAGATTAATTTTATATTCTTGAAGAATAGTTGGATTAATTCCAATATTTCTTTGCTTACGGAGAAATTCACTCCGCGGTGAGTTAAGTTGATGTGTATATCTTTCTCCCGACATTTGATTAAATTCACTATATGCTTTTTGTAATTCATCTGAACTTAAGGATTCTGTAATGACATGGAAAAAGGATATAACCCCCAGATAGAATTTTTCAACAACAGCTTTAGCTGTTTTGGAATTTTCAGTTTGTATTAATTTTTCATGTTTATACTTAAGGACGAGCCAATTGGTTTTGAGTGCAATAGACTGTTGCTCTAAAACGATATTTCTAAATTCATTATTGTTTTCAGATATTTTAAAGAAGTGAACTGGCATGAAGTGAAGTTGCTGAAGAATTTCAGTAGCTGATTTTGAAATTGCTTCGTTCCTAGTTCTATTAACAAAAGTAATTATGCTCAATATGGAATCACGCTTTTTGGCGTCATAGGCCTTTTGAAAGGCTGCATAGATATCCCATTGAATAGATTCGATAAGTTGTGAGTGAATCCTGTCATTGGGATCCTCTAAGAAAGATCTAATCATTAGCTGGACGGGTTTGAAAGTATATTGAATATAAATTTTGAAAAATATCAAGTTGGCGCGCTAGTTCTTCTTGATCACCAAGTTCAGCCGCCCTAATTACCATATTTCTTAACTTTTCTCGTTCCGATGCAAACCTCTGATCAGATGTAAGAGTCTTTTGTAAATAGAAGGAAGGGCTTATTGTTAGAGTTGTAATTGATAAATTAGTATTTTGATTTCCTGCATAAAAGAAAACCTCAGCGTTTCTTGGTAAGAATTTATTGATGTAGAGCTCTTGAAATACTTTCTCATTGTTATCACTGGAAAAAGACTTAATTGTCCAGTTGAGAAGAATTAGGTTTATGTCAGAACAATACAAGTCTCTATTATTGGTTAGGGTGATACGATTTAGATTTGCATGATTGATATAATTAAATTGATGCAATCCTTTTGATAGTAAGAATTGATTCATTATAGATTTACTTTTTTTAATATAGTATTCTTGGAATATTACATTGAGGCCGGATCTTATTATTGAATATTTTGATAGATCACTAAGGGTTTTTGAATTGAAGAGTTTTATCAAAGAGGCAAATTGAATGCCTATCATTATGAGTACGACTAGCACAAGATAGCTCGAACTAATTGATAAATTTTTTAGCGATTGAAGCGATATAGAATTTTTAATTAAATTAAGTAATACCATATAAGAAAGGCTAATCAAAGTAACTGATAATCCTAAATAAAGATAGGTTGCACGAACGAGTTCCTCTAGATTTCTTCCTGTTCTTTCCTTAATGATTTCAAAAAGAAATCCGATAACAACAAAACTTAATGCGACAATAGCGCCTGTGTTAGATAGATTCTCACTAATTAGTTCTTTAGAAGATTCCTCACTCAGCTCAATGATGTTTAGCCAAGACCATGGCGTACCTGAAAAATCAAAAGAGAACCTAAAACTAACATATGAAATTACTACAATAGAAGTTAGTGTTGCACCAAATATGAAATATGGTCTATTAACAAAATCTTGAATTCTATTTTTAATGAATATCCAGCTTACAGACCTAACTTTCGCGTCTGATCTAGTCAATGATACGAAAGTTAGTATTCTTAATGATCTGTGTGGTGTTAAAATCGTGAAGATTCTATTTATTAAATTCGACAGAGATATTACCATATATGTTTTTGTAGGATAGTCGCGATAGAATTGTTTAATAGGTTGACAAAAATTTTAAAGTTTTAATTCACGATCAGTATATTCTGATAATCCTTTATCAAAGTATTCCTTAGCTTTTAAAAAATCCTTATCATCTGTTAGTGGCGCAGAGTTACAAATTGAGTGATACTCTGAAGAGAATTCATCGAGCCTCTTGATTAGTTGCTCACCATTCAACAACTCATCAACATAGGCTGCTTCAGCAATACGTGTTTTTTTATAAAGAAGGTTTACTGAGTTTCCAACAACCTCGTGCTTTGCTGATAGCTCTATTTTGGAGTTATGGTCAGAAAAGGTAGTAGAATAGAGCATCAAAAATCCACCTAGTGCACCAAGTAGGTTTACAACTACTTGAATGTAAGTTGTATCTATATTAATGTGTTCCCAGACGCCGATATTCATGATAGTTGAAAACGAGGCTGATATTGTGCCAGCAATCAAGAATATTCTAAAGCGATTTGCCTCGGAATGGACTCTTCTTGCGGCATTAAAATGTGTATTTTTTTTGTAAATGCAATCAACTTTTAGTTTTTGAAGTGCTTTTAATGTCTCTTGTCCCATTGTTTTGGATAATGTTTAATCATTAATTTTCTGAAATTAGAATCTGTGTGTGAGTTAACTGCCACAACCTTGAGTTAACATGTAAAAACAGACTACCGATTCATCTAACTTTTAGTTGTATAGCCCCAATATTCTGTATACAACTTCGGTTGCTTTATCTTGATTATCTCTTTTAAGGTACTCCTGAATCCAATTGGCATTGTTCTTTAATGTATAAACTTTTTTCTTTTGGTATTCAGGTAGCCCATATTCTGATAGCTTATCTATGGCATACAAGAACCCTGTTTGGTAATTATCGCCTCCAAAGTTCATATCGGCTATTAACTGTTCTAAGTAAAACGATTCATATGGGTAATCATTAAAAGCGTTCCATCTTTTTAAAAGACGGATGATGGGTTTTACGATTGAATTATAACTATTATTGGCTTGCGTCAATTTTTCGTTGAAACCTTTTGGATCAGTTTCCATCCAACTCCCGGATTTACTTGGAATTTGAAAGCTAGAACTCCAAAATGTACTATTTACAATGCAAGGCACAAGGTCAAACTTGATACTACTCATTTCAAGTACAACTGAAGGGTGACTTTTAATAACGGTTGACGTAAAATATCTTTCCTCTGCGAATCTCCTTAGTTGATTGCGATACGTTTCTGGTGTGAATTCTATTTGGGATTGATTGAAAATTATTAGTATATCAATGTCAGAATCTTCATCAAATTTTCTAGGCAGTATTGTGTCTCTTTTAAACGAGCCAAATAGAAGAATATCTTTTACATTATTGGTAAAATAGTCTTTGATGCTAACTTTGAAATTGGCAATTCTAGTCTCAATGTTTTCTCTTTCTTTTGAGTCATATTTGATAAAAAGATTCCCTGCAATCTTTTGAAGAACGTAGTTTATTGTAGCCATAGGAGAGCCATCTAATATTTCGGTAATAAGATAATAATTTGACGGAATATTCCATTGCGTTCAGCCCTTTGTTTTTAAGTAATCAATTATTTGCGACAGTAAATGACATGTCCCTTAAGTATTTTTATTCTATAAACCATCTTTTAAATATGCCATTCAACATAATAGGTGCCTGATACCTTTCTCAGGCTTTTACGAGTGGATGCATGTGGGCAAGTTTAAGTACCCTCATTATATTTATTTGTAGAACCTCAAGACTTTCTCTGTTGCAGGCATCTATGAGCGCTGGGTTGATAAAGAAACAGGGGAGGAGATTGAATCTGTTTCGATATTGACGACAAAGACAAATTCATTGATGGAGAAGATCCACAACACAAAGAAATGTATGCCTGTTATTATTCTATGTGAATATGAAAAATACTATTTGAATCCTAACCTAACAAAGGAAGATGTATTAGCCTTATGTGCACCAATAGACGATCAGTTAATGGATTCGCATACGGTAAGTAAATTAATCACAACTCGTGGAACACATAAAAGTGTCCCTGATGTAATGGAAAGGCTTAAATATCCGGAATTGGAAAATGCAGACTGATACAGTATGTCTTTGCATATATTTTCTGTTTTCAAATAATGTGATAACAAACCTTTTGTATTTATAGTATTATGATACTTTAGGGTTTTCCTTTAAATGTTCTTTAAGTGATTTTCTCAGGATTGGTATATTTCTTGGACTCCCTTCAATGGCTTCAAAGAATCGTATTTGCTGCTCTTCATTGAGACTTATTTTCATGCTAACTGATTTATTACCAGCCTTTAGTAATCCAGCTTTTGTTGTACTGGAAGGACCTTCTTTGGATATAATCGCTGAGTTGCTTGAATAAATCTTTCCCTTTTTTTTGATCTTAGCCATAATTGAGTAAATAATACCTTTGGGTATTTATTTTGCTCAATAAATTTAGCTAGAATTCTTGAAAGTTATATGGTACAAAAAGGAAATACTTTAACCTTAGCCTAATAGTGGTCAGATTCATTCCTAATTAGTTAATACCTTTATTAGCATGAAGTTCATTTTAATCAGTGATACCCATAATCGGCATGAAAAGCTCAAGGTCCCGGAAGGGGATGTTTTACTACATGCGGGGGATATTACTGGGGCGGGTTCACTAAAAGATACCCTAGGATTCTTTCGATGGTTTGGAAACTTACCACATCAACATAAGATCTTCATTGGCGGTAATCATGATTTTCTTCTAGAGAATACCTCTTTTGATCTAATGCAATATTTGCCTGCTGGCGTAACATATCTTCAAGATACTCTTATTGAAATTGGTGGTATTAAGATATATGGATCACCTTATACGCCAGAATTTTTGAATTGGGCTTTTATGAAAAAAAGAGGGGCAGAAATAAAAGCTATTTGGGATAAAATACCTGATAGAATTGATGTGTTGGTGACCCATGGACCTCCTTTTAAAATTCTGGACATGACTAGCAAGGATGTTAATGTTGGCTGCGAGGATCTCTTGGATAAGGTATTTAAGATTAAACCAAAAATGCATGTGTTTGGACATATTCATGAGGACTATGGAATGCAAGAAATGAAAGGCATAAAATTCTTTAATGCAAGTGTACTCAATCATTACTATGAATTAGTTAATCCTCCATTTGTTGTCGAACTATAATAAGCAAATTGATATTTCCCATGTTTACATTTTATCATTACAATTGTTAACTCAAGTATGCCTACACCTGTCCATTAACTCAATTATATCATTTTTTATCAATTTGACAAGTTGGGTGTTAGAGTTGATGCAAAACATTCAATAATTCAACATGCGTCAATTAATATATTTTCACTATTTGAAATAAGTGTTGCACAACAAGTAACGATTAGTATTTTTCACTAAGTATTATCCTGGTATGCAGGCACCTTTTCACCTTTAGGATTTTCGAAGCTTTGGAGTCCTTGTTTACATTTTTGAAAAATTTCGTGAGGTATCCATAGGTGTAATCTCTAAATTTTCTTTTAAGCTCTTTTTAAATTATTTTCTTTTTAATATATTTAATTAAGTGATTGGAGGATCTCCCAGGTCTTTCATTCGTTTTTTCGTTTTGCAGCAACATTAAAAACCCCCTTTATGAATGCTCTAACAGATAATCCGTACTACCGTTATTTACGTGGTTATGCGCTTGACCCAGGATTCAGTACACAGTTAAGCACAATGACTATAAACGAAGTGAATTACAAAATTCGTTGGGAACAAGTTCTGCCTGGACCGATTGGTGAGTATGTGGAAGTTATTGATATAGATCCTGCGAGTGATTGCTACTACGAGCCCATTGATTTAAACGCGCAAAATGTTTTGAGTCAAGGAGGACTTACACCAAGTGAGGGTAATCCACAATTTCATCAGCAAATGGTGTATGCAGTGGTAATGAAAACTATCCATCATTTCGAGCATGCTTTAGGTAGAAAAATAATATGGCGTGATAGGGATTTCAAAGATGCAGGGAGTATAAAATTACAGTATGTTGAAAAGCTTCGGGTACATCCCCATGCCCTTAGAGATGCCAATGCTTATTACGATCCTGATAAAATTGCCCTGCTTTTCGGTTACTTCACTGCATCAGACCAATCGAATGGCACAAATTATCCAGGTGGTGTTGTATTTACTTGTTTATCGCCTGATATTGTAGCACACGAGACTACCCACGCGATACTCGATTCAATTCATAATCGATTTATTGAAAATACAAATCCAGACGTTGGAGCCTTTCACGAAGGCTTTTCAGACATTGTAGCTCTTTTACAACGATTCACTTTTCCTGAATTAGTTCAACATCAACTAGCAATTACAGAAGGACGCCTTGATCGATTCAGTGTTTTAGGGGAATTAGCAACTCAATTTGGTCAAGCCATTGAAAACGAAAGGGGTGCACTTCGAGGTGCTATTGGAAAAATAAATCCTCAAACAGGAAAATGGGAAAAACTCGAACCTAATCCTACTGACTATAAAATGACGAAGGAACCACACGATAGAGGTTCTCTTTTAGTTGCAACAATTTTTGATGCATTCCAAAGGATCTATCAGCACAAAACACAAGATCTTATTAGAATTGCTACCAATGGTTCAGGTATCCTTCCACAAGGAAGTATCAACCACGATCTTGTCAAACGTTTGGCTTCTGAGGCCTGTGAAATAGGGGAACATTTATTACATATTTGTATTCGAGCCTTAGATTACTGTCCACCTTTTGACATAACTTTTGGTAATTACCTACGCGCGCTTATTTCAGCAGATCTTGATATAGCTCCTGAGGATGAAAATGGTTATCGGATTGCATTGATCGAGGCATTTAGAGCCAGAGGAATCTTTCCAGACAGGGTTAATACTATGTCAGTTGAAAGCCTACGGTGGTCAAGACCTAATTTTACAAAATCAGAGGATGCAGCTTTTCAGACGATTGCTGACTTTCTAGAACCTGGCGTAAATGACCTGCTCAAGCTTACTGATCGAAAGGAGATACATTCTGCCAGTAAAAAATTACAAGCAAAGCTACACGACTTCCTAGGTGGTGAAAATCCCGAATTCAATAAAGACGAATGGGAGGAATCGTTAATGAATAAATTGGGTCTAACCTCGGAACCGATTAAACTACGATTTGATGGTAAAACACACACGCTGCAAGCTCCACCGCTACAAGTTCACCAGATAAGACCTACGTATAGAGTAGGAAGGGAGGGAAGGCAAATTCAACAAGTGATCATCTCTTTATCGCAGACAGTCAAGGTGCCGGTTCGAGGTAAGGAAAAAATTATCTTCAGGGGCGGGTGTATGCTAATTCTAAGTCTTGGAAATCTTAGAAAAGTGGAGTACGTGATTCTTAAAAACATTCGAAGTCAGCGTAGGTTCGATATGCAAGTCGCCTACCAAAAATCCCAAGAGGACTTTAGCATGAATCTTTCAACTTATCAATCGGAACAAATGGATCCACAAGACATAAGTTTCAAACAACTTCATTTTCATTCACATTAAACTTTGACACATGGCAACTAGCGTAAGTGTAAAAATGTACAAGATGGGAGAACTTGGAGACTGTTTCTTGCTATCTATTAAGCACGAAGATACTTTAAAGCATATGCTCATTGATTGCGGTTCATTTCGTAATGGAGAAGAATCAAAAGAAAGAATTAGAAAAATTGTTGCGGACATACAAGATAAAGTTAAATCCAATGGTCTAGATATAGTGGTTGCCACACACCAACATAATGATCATATCAGTGGATTTGTACATGCAGAAGATATGTTTGAACAAATTGGCATTGATCAAGTTTGGCTGTCTTGGCTTGACAATCCAAGAAATAAGCAGGCAAGTCGTATTGAGGAAAATCATTTGAATTTAAGAAACCAATTAAGTGAAGCATCTCAGAAATTAGCAGAATTGGCTAAAACTAAAACTGGTCGTCTTGCCTCAAATCAAACGGCTCTTAAAATGCATGCGACTCATCAGTTGATTGATGATGTTATGGGCTTTTTTGGTGCTGCACCAAAGTTACCAGCGCAGGGCATTAAAATTCTTAAATCAATTGGGGAGAAACCAGTGAAATACTTGTCTCCTGGTGAATTGAAACAAATTCCTGGTATTCCATTATCTGCAATTCGAGTTCATGTGCTTGGACCTCCGAAGGACGAAGATTTACTATATCGTAAAGATCCCAGAAAGGATGAATCGTATGATCATAAATTACATAGCCTGAATATGATGGCCTTTCATTTTTTGCGTGCATTAAACAATAAGACCTCAAGTTTAGATAAAGAAGAAGAGCAATTTCCATTTAATGCAAGTTTTAAGGTTCAATTAAGCCAGAGTAGACAATTCTCAAAGGCAATGTCAAAGGTCGACAGTGTGTATAAATCGCGGCATAATGCATGGCGAAATATTGACAACGATTGGTTAGACCAAGCGGCTCGCTTGGCTTTGTACATGGATACATTTACTAATAATAGTAGCCTTGTTTTAGCTATTGAGTTAGTCAAAAGTGGCAAGGTGCTCCTTTTTGCTGGCGATGCTCAAATTGGTAATTGGCTTTCTTGGGAAGATATAAAATTTAAAGACAAGAATACGACCACAGAAAGTTTACTCTCTCGAACTGCACTCTATAAGGTTGGTCACCATGGTAGCCATAATTCAACTCTGAAGGATGCCTTTGAAAAAATGACTAGTGACGAGCTAGTAGCTATGATACCCGTTGATAAATCTGATCCAAATATTTCCAAGACAAATGGCTGGAAGATGCCTGCACAGAATCTTTTTCAACGCTTGAAGGAAAAGACTGATAATCGGGTTCTCCGTATGGATGAGGGCTTTGCAGAGGGATGTAATCCAAAAGGCGATAAGGAAGTTAAAAACGCGTGGAGTAAAGTAGGAGAAGTAAAAATCACTCCTTTATTTGTTGAATATATAGTAGAATAATCAAATGGAAGAGAATGAAAAACCTGCAGCCCGACTCGGTTTAGCATTGTCAGGCGGTGGCTATCGCGCAGCCGCCTTTCATCTTGGCACATTAAGGACAATGAATAAATTGAATATCCTTAAAAAAATTACTGTCCTCTCAACCGTCTCAGGAGGTTCAATCGTAGGTGCCGCTTATGTACTAGCAAGTCAAACAAAATCTTATCCTGAATTCGAATCGAATTTTATTCTAAAGCTTAAAAAAGGGGTAGTGAAGCGTATTCTCACATCTTTTACATTTATTGTGATTGGAATATGTCTCACTTTATGGCTTGGTCTTATGGTATATTTCCAGTTTACGAGTTATCCTTGGATTAGTATACTTATGGCATTGGCGTTTCTACTTTTGATTATATTTCATCAGTTTAGCATTTTTCCTGTAAGTAGTATTATTGAAAGAATTTATAATGATATTTTCTTTGAAGGTTTAACATTACCTGAGCTTCCAGATGAGCCAATTTTGGCAATTAATAGCACCAATCTCGAAACTGGTAGGCAGTTTACATTTTCTAAATATAGAATGGCTGACTCTACTTATGATTACTCATTCAAAGGAGCCCCTATTAAATTTACACCGAAGGGATTTCCAATATCTCGAGCTGTAATGGCTTCAAGTTGTGTACCTTTTGCATTTACCCCGATCCCAATATCTGCTCAGTTTTTTATTGATGTAGCAGATATGAAGAGAGTGAAACCTAGATTAATTGATGGTGGGGTGTTTGATAACCAGGGAATGCACAAGCTTACTTCTAAAACCAGCGCATACAATTGTAATATTGTTATCACTAGCGATGCAGGCAACAAAATGCCTTTTCAGAGTTCTTATAAGAATGTTTTTACACTATTAGTCCGGACTGTGGATATTTTCATGAATCGGATTAAAAAGACGCAGATGATGGATAATCTGTATAATGATGTCATAACCAAAGAAAATGAAATTGTATTCATTTCGCTTGGATGGGATTTAGAAGAATGTATTCCTGGATTTGTGTATAATCTTAGTAACAAAAATATAAAGCAAAGCCTTATTGAGGCACACCAAATTCCCATGGAGTATCTTGATCCACATAATGAGTCTGCAATTCTGACTTACATGGAGGAAAGGGTAGGATATAAAGAGTTATTAAAGCGAAAGCAAGAAAATTCAAAATTAGAGATAGCACGTAAAGTAGGTACTAACCTAACAGCATTATCAGATACTCAAATTAGAGCGCTAGTTAATCAATCTGAAATTTTGGCTGAACTTCAGATTAAATTATACTGCCCATCAATTTTGGTGTAGGAATCACTGGATTCTAATTGGGGTCTTTAATGATAAAATTTAAGCCTTTTCTGAAAGTAATTCAGATTGTAAAAATCTCTCTTCTACAAGGTTTCAAGTAATTGTTCGATTTCCCACATCATATGCAAAATAGACTCTTGGGAATGAAATGTATGACCCTCATTAGGAAAAATAACTAGCCTTGCTTCACCATTATTAGCAATAATCGCTTGATAGAATCTTTCACTTTGAAGCGTAGGCGTTCCAGGATTATTATCCAACTCTCCATGCATTAGTAGAATTTTGCCAGATAGTAAATTAACGTAATTGAAGGGTGATAATTTTTGATAGACTTCTTGAGCTTTCCAGTAAGTTCTATTTTCATTTTGGAATCCAAACGGAGTAAGAGATCTATTATAGGCGCCACTAATTGCAATACAAGCCTTAAATAATTTGGTATGCACCATTAAATTTGCCGCTAAAAATGCACCGTAGCTATGCCCTCCAATTGCTATTCTATTAGGATCTATATATCCACAATTATTAGCGTATTCTACTAATGATTTTGCATTCATGGTTATTTGCTCAATAAAGGAATCGTTGGGTTCATTGTCAGAATCACCAAGGACAGGGAAGCTTGCATTGATGATTATAGCATAACCTTTTAATGCCAAAGGGTAATGACTATCCCAATTAATTTTAAAGTATTTATTCCAGGATTGACTTTTATTTTCTGCGCTGCTTTTATCTTTATATTCTTTGGGGTACGCCCAAATTAAAGTTGGTAATGGAGGATCTCCAATTCTGAATGTTTCAGGTAAAAAGATTTCTGCTGAAAGTGAAACACCATCACTTCTCTTATATCTTAAAACTTGATTTTTAATCTTATCGAAATTTTTGTGTAAGTTTTGATAGTTGGTTAAATTTTTTTCTTGGCCTGTTACAATATTAATTATGAAAAGATTTGGATATTCATAATTGGACTCTCTAGATACCAATATCTCATTATTTTCTATGTCAATAAAATCGATGAAGTTTTCTTTATAATTCTCGTTACTCTTCCAGATAATTTCTGAGCTATCATTTTTAAGTGATATTTTTTGTAGAATTGAGAACTCAACTTGATTTAATACAGTTTTACATATAAAATACACGAAATTATCTTCATCAAAGAGTAAAACCTTTTGACCTAAATTGTTTTGAATCGTTAATGGTTTCCCAAGCTCTATAGTTGAATTTTCAAATGGTCTTATAAAATCCATAGTTTTTTTATCTCCTGTTTGGGGATTTAAATGGTATATCTGAAGTTTTTTTGTTTCCCACCACCATTCATAGACAATAGAAATATCTTGGTTACCCCAATAGATACCACCAAACCTCAATGGTAGTGAGGCTATTTTCTCAGCTTCAGTATTAAAGGGTGCATCTAGATTAAATATGTGATCTTGGTCAATAGTTTGTAAATCTTGGTTATTAGAATCTTTTGCTCTAATCCAGAAAATTGTTGCTGGTTTATCACTTCGCCATCCGTGATCACGCGGTTCATAGGTTGTAGAACTATAACTTATTTTAACTTTATTATAAGCTTTACTTTTATGAAGTTCACAGACTAATTTCCCCAATTGATCAATTATCTCTATTTTAGATGGGAACAATTCAAAATTAGTTGTGTATGAGAATGGTTTATACAAACTTTTTATCAATATATAATTATTGTCAGGTGAAACTGAAAATGATGAAATTATCGATGGTGGATAAATCCTAATACTAGTTGATGAATCAATAAGTTTCATCATTTGCGACATGCCGTAAAATTCAAACAGAAACTCATCATTTTCATTTTTTAAAAAATCCTTATTTGATTTGCGAATATCAAATCCTTCAATGGAGTTATACTCAAGAGGACCATTCGGAATTAAATTCTTATTTTGAGGTTCTTTACCAAAATTCAAAGGTGTCAAATAGATTATCATGTTCTGATTTACCCATGTATATCCATTGTTGAAAATCGTGTGCAGTGGATATTCAGATGCCTGATATGCATTTAATTCATTAATTGAGATAAGCCATAGAATAGATTTATCTGGCTCATTCTGCTGAAAAGCGATTTTACTGCTGTCTGGAGAGAAAGAGACGTTATTAATTTTGATCCGATTTGGTAAATTATTAATAATAAACTCTTTTCTACTATCAACTTCTATAAGTTTAATATTTGAAAAGAACGTTGACTTATATCTGGTAAATGTTTTTGTCTGAATTTCTATTCCAGCCAGACCAACTTTTGGTTGGGAAATATCTTCAATTCTTGAGAATTTTATTCCCTCAAGAATGATCAACCATCTTTTATTTTCGGAGAGTAGATATTTTCTGTTTATAGGTTCTTCAAAAAATGATGAGATAATTTTTTCTGGCTTTTTATAAAAAGTCATATTTGGGAGATGTTTATTCTAATTATAACAAATGATATTTTCATTAAAGTTTAGAATTTATACGTCTTAAACCTCAGTGAATGTTAGGTATTTCTACTCATTCCTCGGTAGAATTTTATATGATACTTGATATCAGATAAGTGTGATCAATTTATAGGGTCAATCTATTAGTCCAATTTTCATATTAATTAGTTCAAGGTTCAAAATAATCTTTACTCGCTTAAAGCAATGGTTGTAATTTAACCTACAATTTCAATAAGTGATTGAAATTTTACCACTGGATGGACAATACCTTAAAATTAAGGTATTGACATAATAAAAATTTATTCGTTATTTCAATTACCAATTAAATGTAAGTATATAACTTTTCAATATAGAAAAGGATTCAAATTGTTGTTGTGCATGCAATTCATTAGACGAGGAAATAATTGAACACACTATTTAACTTAAGACGATGTAGAATTTATTTTGCTAATTCACTTGCAGTATCTATGTATTCTATTGAAGAAAATGTTGAGAATTATTTGTTACGGAAAACAAGTTTTTAAATATTATTTAGATCGAATCTTATGAAGAATAAAAATGATTTGGCTTGGTTAATAAATCCTTATACTAAGTCAGATTTTATTGGCAAATTTTTAGAGAATAAGCCACTCATTATTTCAAGAAATGACAGTAATTATTACAATGAATTAATGTCATTCGAAGAATTAGATTTCATTACTTCAAATATGAGTAGTCTCGGAAGCTTTGATTTAAGAATGGCTTCAGCTGAAAAGGTAATTTTTGAAAAGCAATATTCAAATGTTAGTAAAATTCAGAATGTGGAAGTAAAAGTAAAGTCTAATCCACGTAAGGTAAGTGAACTATTCCATAAACATGGGGCTACTATTATACTAGAACAAGTTTCTAACGTATGGCCTTCCATTCTCAGTCTTTCAAATTTTGTTAATCAGGAATTGATGTGCTCTTCTGGCGCAAATATTTACATATCTCCTCCTAATTCTCAAGGTTTTGAAGCTCATTATGATACCCATGATGTTTTCATAATTCAAGTTCATGGATCAAAACGATGGAAAATTTATGACAATCCTATTTTTCTACCACTTGGAACCCAGCCTAGTGTCCCATATGATTCCACTGATATCGTTCCCGCCTATGATTTTATATTAGAACAGGGTGATTTAATATATATACCTAAAGGGTTTGTTCATGAGGCGATGACGAGCAATGATATTTCTGCCCATATTACTTTGGGAATTTACAATACGACATGGGCTAGGATAATACTAGATTGTGTTTCAAAGTTGGCAGTTAATTCAGAAATTTTAAGGAGTGGATTTTTCGTAGATGATCTAAAATCAAGTGTAAGTTTAGACGACAAAATTTCGCTTATACAGAATGAAATCATAAATGCCATAAATATTGAAAATGTTAAGCAAGTTTCTACAAAGTATAAACCAATAAAAGAGGAAGTCTCAATCCTAAATCAGGTATTGTCATCTAAGGTTTAGTGCTAATAATGAAATTTTAAGCGTTAACATAGTTTTAAATGAATAAAAAATTCAATTCTGTAAAATTTGATAAAGAAGTAGATTCTTTTTATCAATTATTATTGGCAAGCGGATTATTAAATTCTGCCAGTCTAGGTTTAAGTGAATCTCTAAATAAGGATGTAATTCAATCCATAATTAACGATATTTCTGGTTCAGTAAATGTTCAATTAGAACTCATTAACGAAACAGGAAGACTAGATGAAAATATATACACGGTTAATACAAGAAATGGAAATCTTAACATAAGGATTGGTTATTTGCTAGATGTAATCGATCAATATTACCATAAATCAAAATACGCCATTTCATTTCCATCTTTTCGTGATTTGTTACCGTCTGGTTTTTCGCTTATTGATAAAATTGAATCTGCACTATATTGTTCAACAAAAACTATTCTAAATATCGTTCCAAATGATTGCATACCTAAGAGTGCAAATTATTTTGGATTTGACCAATTATACTACCAAGTTTTCGGAACGCAAAGAATCGATATCTTTGATAGTGTAGTTGAATCGCCAATTCCGCTTTGCGATTCAGTAAAATTTAGTCTGGATAATAAGTTTAAAATTTTAGAAACCGAATTACGTCCTGGAGATATGCTCTTTGTTCCCAAGGGCTATATTGTTAAATCAAACTCGTCCTTAACCGAATATGCAGAATTGATAGTCAACCTTTACAGGCCTACTAATTTAAAAATTGCAGTAGATCAGGTAAGAAGTGCAGGTGAGAGGATTAACACAATGAGAGAGTGTTTTTGGAATTTAGATTTGAAAGGTATATCAAATAAGGAGTCTCTCTTTTACGAAATTAAAAGGGATTTAATCACTAATATTAAGCAAGGTTCCTTCAAAACCTATAATCAAAAACAAGCTCCGGTAAAATCGTTTGTAAGTTCGATACTTCTAGATTAATTGAATAAGTGTGATATCCTAAAAATGACTTTTTGAATGAATTTTGAAAGTTTAATTAGCCCAATTTCGAAGGAAAGCTTTCTCAATGATTACTTTGAGAAAAGGCCGCTTGTCATACAGCGTAATAATCCCTTTTATTTTGATGAACTTTTGACATTAAGTGATCTTGATACTATACTCCATCGAGGCAATTCTTTGGGTAAAATTGAGGTAAGTATGTCTAACTCCAAAAGGAAGATATATTCATCAGAATATCTTAAGACTTCACTTGAGCAAAACGTAGTTATTAGGAATGGTTTAGACCTACCCAAAGCATTAAATCTTTTTTCAAACGATAAAGCTACTCTATTAGTTAATTTTAGTCAGAGGGTTTGGAAACCCATAAATGATTTAGTCAAGAGTATAGGAGATAGTCTTAATTCAAAAGCTGGTGCTAATATTTTCATAACTCCAAGCTACTCCCAATGTTTTGACGCACATTTTGATGAACATGACCTTTTTATCGTACAAATTTCTGGAAGTAAAAAATGGAAAATTTTCGAATATGCTGAATACCTTCCTTTAGAACCTCAAAACCAGAGGCAATATGATTTCTCAAAATTGAAACTATTACATGAGGTAGAATTAAAGGCAGGGGATACAGTCTATTTTCCGCGTGGGTTCGTTCATGAAGTTATTACGACAAATGAAGTTTCTACTCATATTACTTTTGGTTGTGTTAATGTTACTTGGCTCGCTACAATTGAGAATTATTTGAAAAGCGTTTTGAAAGAGAGTGCTTACTTCAGGAGTAATTTGGATTTATCTATTTATCAAGATAAAGAAAAGAGGGAAGTATTTATTAACGATTTATGTGAATTTGTTGAGCGAGAATTGACCTTAGAAAAATTGGCAACTTTTACTAAAAAAGAGAATGTCAAGAAATCTACTGAGGAAGGATTTAAATTCAAGATGCCTGAACTCTCCAAACACCTAGAACTATAATAGCTATATATAGTAATATTTAATTAATGTTAAACAAAAACTAAAATTATGAAAAATGAAAATCAATTATCACGAAACCAATTGGTTCAGCCTGCCACCAAGGTGCGCAAAACCATAGATGGCAAAGAAGTTTCTCTAGAAGAGCTAGAATCACTATGTACTAATTTTGATAGACGACCTCGTGGTTGTAATGCAGAGAGTTCCACGCTAGATGGTGGTTTTACCTCTGCAGGCGACAATGATGATGTTTTATTTTAAGTTAGGAAATTGTCAAGACTATTTAAAAATGTAATTATTCTTTTAAAATTTAATTTATGAAAAATCAAGATTTAAAAAACAAACAATTGATCGAGCCATCGATTAAAACTAGAAGGACAATCGATGGAAAAGAAGTTTCCCTTGAGGAGCTCGAATCATTATGTACTAGTTTTGATAGAAGACCTAGAGGTTGTAATGCAGAGAGTTCTACATTAGACGGTGGGTTTACATCAGCAGGTGATAATGATGATGTTTTATTCTAGAAGTTAAATTTTAGAATATCTATTTTATAATACTTAATGCCGGTATAACGAGTGTTATATCGGCATTATAAATGAAATATTAATAACATGAAGAGGGTTTTGATTCCACTTGTATTTGTCTCGATTTGCTTACTTTACATAAGTGCAATTTATCAGACTAAACTTGATTATTCTGGCACCTGGATTTATCAAGTTAAGGATACACCTTATGGCAACTTTTATGGCAGTATTTTTTTATCGAAGGCTGGTGAATCCTACAAAGGTAAAATTGTAAATAAAGCTGGTAAGGTTTTTAAACTAGATGTTGTAAGAATTCGTGAAAATAGAATAATATTTAATTCGGATATTGAAGAGACTAGTTCCGTAATCTCATGTTTCATCAAAGGTGATTCTCTGATCGCAACAGTAGAAGTTAAGGGGGATAATTTCCTATATAAATTGAAAGCTAAACGCTCTAGCACTAAATAGCTTATAACCATTTTTTATTTTGTGATAATGTTTATGAATAGAAGATTTTGTTTAATACTATTTATTCTTTTTTGTAATACAGCTTCCTTTAGCCAATTTGTTTCAGGTAAATTTATTGATAAGGCTTCAAAAGTTTCTATTGGATATTGTACTATCGGTGTAATTGGAAAGAATATTGGTTCTGTAGGTGATAGGGATGGGAATTTTACACTAAACATTTCAAATATTAATGATTCTGATACTTTGGTTGTTAGTATACTAGGATATGAGCCCATTTCAATAAATGGCTTTATCTTCAAATCAAAAAGCAACCATGTTTTTGAATTATCAGAAAAGAGCTACTTGCTGGAAGGAATTGAAATCGTAGATAATCCTGAGAATATTTTTCTGGGCGATTCTAAGACTAGTAGGTTTAAAGGATTTAATGGGTGGAGTGGACTTGAAAATGCAGGAATTGGTAAAAGTATTGGACTGCTTTTTGACATTAACAAAGAAATTCTTCTTGAAGAACTATTTATACACATTGAAAAAAATGCCTACGATAGTTCATTACTGAGACTTCATTTATACTCATTAGATGAAAGGTTTTCACCAAAAGATGAGTTGCTTACAAAAGATATCTTATTTACAGTTTATCAATCCAAAGGATGGTATAAACTAGACTTAAGGAAATTTTCAATTAATCTTAAACAAGATTTCGGTGCTTCTATTGAATGGATTAATTCATGGGGTGTAAGAGATAAAAGTGAAATGTTAACCATATCTCGTACGCCAAATAAACCTGGAATCAGCATTTACAGATCGTCACCACAAGGTTATTGGTCAAGACAAGAAGGTTCCTCCGCGCCCGCCATCCATTTTAAAGGTATTGTAATAGATTCAATTAATGAAGACATCGTAGTTAAGCACACAGTAAATGTTGAAAATGGTAATTCCCAGGTCGCTTCCTTTAGTAATGTATTACCACAAGTAAATAATAATGTATTTGTTGTAAGAAATAACAAGCCAAATGATCTTTGGACTGGAAAAAAGAAGGAAAAAATTGGAATCGTTAATAGTCTTAAGTCCACGGACGGTGGTTCAGGTTTTATACATGAGCCAACAAATGAAGTTGGCTCATTACTTAAAGGCCCAAGTGATTTGTATAGATTGGATAAATTTAATTTTCATCTAAAATATAATTCTTTTGATAGTATTCTGTTTGAATTGAATTTATATCAACTTGATGATAATGGCCAATTATTAAGTAATCTTAATCAGGGTATAAAATTCAAAATTGGAAAAAGTAAAGGGTGGCAAGAATTTAGCCTTGCGCCGTACGATATTTATTTAAAAGGGGATGTTCTTGTAACACTTAAAGCAATTAAGGGAATCACTCTAGACAAAAAGCCTAAGGACCTGTATTTCACGCTTGGTGTTGGAACAAGTTATGTCAGAGAAGTAAATAACAATGATTGGAGCAAACGTGAAGAGACTTGCCGAGCTTTTAACCTTTTAATTAGCTATTGATTTTGGTTATTTAATTTTATTCGTGAAACTAATCTCGTTGTTATGCTAGCAAAAAATATCCTCCGATATGCGTCAACATCTGCAAATCTCTATAACTTCTTAGGAGATACAGATTTTGAGAAGCACATCGATATCTATAAAGGAGCCGTTGCCAATGCTTTGAAGGCTCATGAAGATGCAATGACATTTAAAGTTGATGATTTAATAGTAGAAGATGAATTCAAGGTATTGGATCAGCCTAAAACTAATCCACTTATCTATGTAACTTTTCATACTGGCTCATACAATATGCTTTCAACATTATTATTAAAGTTAGGAAGAGAAGTAAATGTTTTATCTGATACAGAAAGCGTAAAAAATAGTGATTACAATGAATTGTCTGAACTATATAATACAAAATATAAAAATGGTTGCAAGTTGGAGATGGTTAATGTTGAACGGGATGGTTCCATTTTTAATGTCTTAAGACAAATTCGAAAAGGTACTGCTACAGTTGCATATTTAGATGGTAATAAGGGAATTGGAGGGCAGATAAAAAACAATAGTAATATGCTATCAGTCAACTTTTTGAAGGGTCGAGTAAAAGTTAGGAAGGGATTGGCATATATTTCATATCTTCTAAAAGCACCAATTGTTTTAGTTCTTAATTATTCAATTGATGGATTAAATTATATAAAATTCTATCAACCATTTTTAATTAATGAAGGCGATAAGGAAACATTTTGCATAAAGGCTATTGACAAAATATTCCAACATTTTGAAGAACACGTAATGAAATTCCCAACACAGTGGTCAAATTGGCTATACGTTCACAATTGGACCGACCTAGAGTATTTTAGAGACGACGATGAGAATAATATTAACAAAAATCTTGGTCCAGAGTATTCTTTTAATTCTGATCGGTTTTGCCCTTTGAAGCTTGAAAGTAAGTTCTATCTTTTTGATAGAAAGAATTACAGCATGATATCAATTGACGATGAACTTAAAGATGTTTTTTCACATAAGACATCAATCGATGAAAGACAAAGATTAATTTCTAATCTTAATATGAGTAACCCCAGTTTGACAAGGGATTTATTTATTAAACAAGTTCTTATCTAGGTTATGAGTATAAATATTCCGATATATATTGTTGAGGAGCACCATGAAGCTTTTTATGTATGGCATTATGCCATAAAGCATAAACTCATTAATCGTACTGATAACACTTTAATCCATATTGATGAACACTCAGATATGGCCTCGCCTAATTTAGATACTGCAATCAGAACAGTTAATACTGATTTAAAAAGAATTTCTGATTTTGTTTATCGTGAACTAAACATTGCATCTTTCATTATACCATCCATTTATCAAAAGATATTTAATAAGGTATATTGGATTAGACAGAAGCATAATAAAACTAACCAACGTAGTATCAATCTTTATGTTCGCTCTTTTAAAAGAAACGGAAAAAAATTGTCTAGTGGTCGTATGTCTCTTTTACTTAAAAGCAATTCCGAAAGGAGTTCAGTCGAAGATGACGCAATAAAGTATAGATTTTACAAACAACATATTTATCAGCTTGGTAAGCTTGGTAACGTTGTGTTGGATATAGATCTGGACTATTTTTCTTGTATACAAGATCCTTTAAAAAAGGAGTTTCAAATTGAAATAACAGAGAAGGAGTACCATAGATTTTTATCTTCACAATACCATAGAATTAGATTCTTTGACTTTGGTAAAGTTCAAGTAGAAAGAAAAGGAGGTAGATTTTACTTCATACTCAACCGAATGAAGCAAAATTATAAATCTCACCTCAAGGTGAAAAGGAATATAATCATAGCAAGATTGGACGAGACTATTGCTAAAATAAGGGAACAAAAGATCCGGCCAAGTATAATTACGATATGTAGGTCTCGATTCAGTGGCTATACACCCGATGATCAATGGGAATTTATAGAAAAAGAGTTATTAAAGCGATTAAATGGATTGTTTGTGAAAGTAGATATTAAACATATTTCTGAAATAATTAAATAGAGCAATACCAGTTTAAAAGTATTGTAAGTATCATGAATCAACTAATTTCAATATTTGCTTTGACTATTTGTATGGGCATTAATTTAATAGCCCAACCTAAAGCAATTAGTTATAAGTCAATTACAAAGCAAAAAATCAATGCACTGAGTGGAATCCAAAATAAAAAAGAATTTTGTTTTCCGAAGGATGACAGTTGCGTTGGGGTGGAGATTAATGATAAGCTAGAAAGTAAAGAATTGATCTCCCTAGCCGAAGATCATTTTGGCTGGGATAGCGGTGAATATTATTCAATATCAATTGCGCTTAATGAGCCATCAGTCCCTAAATCAGGTTTAAGGTTAACCACAGCATTGCATGTAAAAAATATTTCAAAGTATTTAATCATTCTCCATGTAGAAAATAGTGGGTGGTTTGCGAAGGAATTTAGTATTTCAGATAATGGATTTATACCTCCAACTTCTACCTATGTTGAAACTTGGGATGTAAGTGATACAAAGTTGGTGGATGAATTGAAGGAAATTACAATTAGAAGCATTTCCATAATATACCAAAAATCCTCTTTTAAAACGCATTCAAATTTCACTATTGGTGAACTAACAATACAAGAATACTATAGCCATCAAATAGGTCAAAATATTCCATGGATAGATAGTATTATGAATAATTCATATTCATACTCTAAAATGTTTGATGAATATTCATTATGGTGCTCCAAACAGTTTGATAATGGTACTTTACCAACTTTCGAAAGTTTTGGATTAATTGAAGGTTACTTGTCCAGCACAGTAGATTTTCAAATATCTGACACCGAAGTAGCTACTCATTTTAAAAAATTAATGGTTGCTCTTATTGATAAATACCCCTTTCATGTTGAAAGAGGATTGAATAAGAGTAAGCTTAAGTTGAAAATGGATAGCATCTTTACGCACAACACTAAAAACCCAAAGAATCTTTTTGAAGCGATTCAAGGTTTTATTAAAACCAACATTAATGATCCTCATTTTGCGGTTGTTTATATTGATGAATCAGATGATGCTAGTTTACCAACTCTTAAGTTGCCATTAGCTATAAAGGAAGTAGCAGGTCAACATGTAATTGCAGCTGTTTATAATGATAAATTGAAACAATCTATTCCTCTCGGGTCAATTGTGCAGACTGTTAATGGAAAATCCTTAGAAAAAGGAATTGAGAATTATAATGAATATTTTTTACTTGGCAAAGATACCCTTAGGTTAGGATTAGAAGATTTGAATTCAGTTTATGGTGAATTAAAAGAAGTGAAAGTGCCATTAAATATTTCAATCGCCCGTGATCAACGGTTTGTTACAAAACATGGTGAGGCTAAATATTTAAATGACTCTACATTTTACCTTAGATTTAATAACTGGTCAGGTAATAATTTTTATCATATCTTGAATAACTCAGATAAGATTAGAAAGTCCAATGGTTTAATCATAGACCTTAGAGGTAATGGTGGTGGTTACGGATCAGACGTCTATGCATGTCTTTCTCTTTTTTTGAACCAATTAAAGCAAATTGGTAATGTAGAATATCCTTGGTTTAAAGAAAGTATTATCATCACTCCTGCGAAAAGGAATTTCAGATTTTTCGAAGATTTAAGTGTTGCTATACTTGTAGATGCTTCAACGGCATGCGCCTCGGAGATTTTTTTGATTGGTATTAGGGACAGAAATAATGTTTTTGTTGTTGGTGATGAAAACACTATGGGAGCTATTGCAAGCCCCACCTTGTACAGGTATCCAAACGGGTTATCAGTATTGGCTCATACCAGTATCAGAAGGTACAATTATGAAGGCACTTACTATTCAGAGGGTATTGGTATAAGACCTGATGTGTTTGTTTCGAAAACACATGCAAGAGATTTGAAACCTTATGATGATAAAGTTCTAAAGGCCGCAAAATCAGTTTTATCTTTTAATCAAATGACAGAGTAAAATTAATAAACCTAAATAATGCAATATGAAATTGAAATCGAGTTTTTATAATGAGATTATTCCCATTGAGGAAACAAATGAGTTTTTAATCTATAACATTGTTAGTGGTGGATTAAATGTTCTTAATAAAGAAACAGGTTTAGTTTTTTCTAAGCTAAAAGACGGGCGATCTTTTGAATTATCAGATTTCCCTAGTATAACTGAAGAATTATCAGAATTATTCAACAATGGCTTCATTGTTGAATATGAAATTGACGAGATCAAAAAGTATCGAACCGATTATATTGAAAATCAAAGTAGAAAGTATAGAACAAACGGACATATTGGTTTGACCATTGGTACAACAATATTATGTAATATGGGTTGTCCATATTGTTTTGAAGACGTCAAACCAAATAAAACTCTTAGAGATGAGCGTGTACTAGATGGTATTGTTTCTTTTATTGAAGGGATGATTCAATCTGCTCCTGTTGAAAAATGGTCCTCACTTTCAATATCTTGGTATGGCGGCGAACCTTTAATTAACAAGACAGCCATTGAATACCTTTCAGAAAAGTTCATTAGTTTATCTGATAAGTACAGTATCCCATATGATGCTACAATAATTACAAATGGAATTTATTTAGATGCAGATACTTGGCAGATGTTAAAGAAATACAAAGTATCAAGTTTGCAGGTTACTATAGATGGTGCTAAGGAAGTTCATGATGTATATAGACCCTTAAAGAATTCACGCAGCAAGAATTACGAAAAAATATTAGAGAACATATCTATGATGCCCGAAGATATGGATCTTACGATAAGGATTAATACTGATAAGAGAGTTGCGGCTACTTTTGAGCGATTATTAGATGATTTACAAAGTTACGGTATATGGCCGCAAAGACATAAGTCTTTTTCCCTCTCTTTAGCATGGTTGCGATCCTATCCTGGGGCAGATTCATCTACGATGCAATACTTGACTAAGGATGAATTCTTTGATGTTCAAAATTCCTTTAGTAAGCTCAAAGTATCTCGATTTAACTCATGGGCAGAAACAAATAGCGACCTTAATGCAAAGATGTTGTGGATGTTGCCAGATAAACAATCTGATTGCGCTACTTACGTATCTCCTTACTTCTTTACTTTTGATCCAGAAGGTACAATTCATAAATGTTGGGAAACTATTCACGACACAAAAAAATCAAGCGGGACAAATGTTTTCAAAAGCTGGTCCACCGAGGATTTTGAAAAGTATTTAAACTATTCCAGAACTAATGTTCACCCCATTTGCGAGACTTGTAAATTTAATCCTGTTTGTGGGGGATTATCTTGCGCTTATGATGCACTTGCGGATATTAAAGAGGATAAACTCCCCTGCACAATATGGAAAACAAAGTTACCCGAATACTTCAAAGATATGTACTTAATGAAATTGGAGAATCCTGATAAGGTATCTTTTAAGGTGGCTAAAGTTAATGAACATCAAACCCATTCAAATAAATAGGAATACATGACTGATTTTAAAGAAGCGGTAAAATCTTTGGTTTATTTTGATAATGTTTTTCATGATACTATCACGGAACAGCATAATCAGTTTTATTTTTATAATAAGCTGCATGATCTAAAAAGCTCAGCTAGTCAAAATCGAAAGAATTTCCTACCATTGAATGAGGCAAATCTTAAATTAGGAAGATTTTGTAAACAGATAATTAGTAAACTAGAATCCGAGACACCAGATAGTGAGATAGTAATAGATTTGAAAAGAAAAATTCTGGAATGGCAAAATTACTATAACTCAGGCGACACATTTGATACTTTTAGATACGCTGAGTATATAGTGGGTAAAATAAATTCTACCGGATTCCCAATTTGGACATATTCTAATGAGGCCTGCGAAATTCTAAATTCTTTTATTAAAATCCCCTTTAACACAAAATCATTTTTTCAAATTAATCTGATAATCAGAGCAGATGAACTTATGGATTTTCTGGAAAAATTTTTCACTTATTCTAATTCTAATTACAGTTTTCATTACTACATTAAAGAACTAACTATTAATAGATCTGTGATTTCATTATCAAACGAGGGTAGTGATAAAGGATATGTGACTATAAAATTAATATTGCTTCCAGGATTAATAAACAGTCATAAAAATCCGATTTTAGATGTACTTATTTCAGCACTTCAAAAGGTTTCAAATTTCTGCAGCTTACCTATCACTTTGTTCGATTTTAGTGAGAAGATAGATGATAATTTGTTTGTCTCTCAAGGCAGCACAAATTATAAAAAGTTTCTTTCTTTATTAAATATTATTGATAAGGTCTACCAAGCGGATAAGAACTATGCGTATATAAAGAATTATTAAAGTGTTAGTTGGAGTTGCTATTATTGATGAAGGTGTTAATTTTCTGGATGAGCGTTTGAAATCTTGTAATTCATACGAAGAGGTAGACATTTGTCTTGAAAAAGATGATTTTATTATTCCAAATGAGAATTATCTGAAGGCACATGGGACAAATGTCGCTTCTGTTATCCATTATATAGAGCCAAAATGTAAGCTGATATCAATACGACTTAAATCAAAGCAAAGAATTAATGTAGGATTATTAATTCAAGCATTACTTTACTGCGCTGAAAGGGAAGATATTCGGATTATCAATATTAGTCTTGGATTTCTTTATGATATTTTTCCAAGTGATTTGAGCTCGGCATGCGATATTTGTGTGTTAAACGGGAAAATAATTGTAGCTTCCGCACATCCTAGTAATGAAAAACTTTGTTTCCCTGCAGCATTTGAAAATGTCTATGGTGTTGGCACAGGATTATTACATTCCCCCTTTGATTTTACATATTTGGGAGACGGGTACATTAATATTTTGGCAAGGGGAATTCATCAAAGAATTATCAGTGAAAATGGTGAGTACACTATCAGAGGTGGTACGAGTTATGCCACAGCATCTTTTACTGGTATTTTAAGTAAAATACTCATACATTTTACTTTTATGGATCGACATGAATTAAGGGAAGAATTAAGAAGATTGAGTATTAAATCACTCTCAATGCACTACCCCTTTAGTTGTGATCAACATCGAAATGCTTTTAATTTTAAATTACCAGATTCTGGGAATCTATTAGTTTTTCCAATAGATGACCTAAATGTAGTGGATTTATTCACCCATCAAAGGGTTAAAATGATAATGAGTTATCCTACTGATCCTAATAATCATTTAAGTAATATCGGCAGGAAGTCAGGAAAGCGAGTTATTCAAGGATTAATCTCTGTGAAACTCTTTGACACAGTTGATACTTTAGTTATAGGAAACTATTTCAAAAACCATTATCTCACGAATATTTATTTCGGTTATCAGTTGATAAGTTTCTTTCTAAAATACAATAAAAAAATTGTCGCAGTAGATCCCTTTATTTGTGATTTGCTTAATACAAATTTCGAACTGATTAGAAATTTGAAATCAAAGTTAGAATCTATAAATAATTAGAAAAATAATTTAAAATGTACAATATCAGATTAGCATTGAGATCTATTTGGAATAATAAGTTAAACTTATTGATTAATGTTTTCGGTCTATCAATTGGTCTAGCTTCTTGTATTGTGCTTTTACTTTGGGTTGATAAAGAATACTCATATAACAAGTTTTTAGATTCTAGAGATAGTGTGTTCCAAGTTGTTACTAATTACATTCTTAATGGTAAGATCAGTTCTGTAAGGAAAACGTCATTTAAGATTATAGAATCTATCGAACAATCTTCTGAATTCGAAGCTGTGGCTTACAAAGATGTATTGAATAGTAAGCATATTGTAGAAGCTAATAGGAAGGAATTAGAATTTTACGGGACCTCAATTAGCGGTAACTTTTTCAAAGTGATTGGAAGACCATTTCTATACGGTGATATTAATAATTCTCTTAAAGATCCTTTTTCAATAGTTATTTCCGAGTCGATGGCAAGAAATTTATTCGGTATTGATTGGATGGTGAAAATTCAACAACAGACGATACTAATTGATAAATGGAAAGAGGTTGATGTCACTGGTGTTTTCCAAGATTTCCCTGAATTATCAACAGTAAAATTCGATTATGCTTTACTATTGGCTCCTAATTATGATGAGCACCCAGGTATATTTAACTATGAAGTTTATTTAAAAGACTTCGATCCAAAAAATATTGTTTCTCATCAAGCAACTGTAAATGAATACTTAAAAAACAAAACATCTGCCAGTGTATTATTTCAACCATTCGATAAAATTTACTTATACTCAAATATTCAAGAGGGAAAGATAATAGGGGGTCGGATTGAGTATGCTACACTCTTTATAGGTGCTTCTGTGTTAATATTATTTATGGCATGCATAAATTTTATGAACCTATATAGCGCAAATGCCTTTAGACGTGCTAAAGAGGCAGGCGTCAAACAGGTACTAGGAGCTGGGAGAAGGATTCTTATGTGGCAGTTTATTATAGAAGCCTACCTACTTACTTTTTTTGCCCTTATTATAGCTTTAATCTCAGTTTTGCTGATTATACCGATCTTTAATGAGACATTTTCTGAACAAATAATGCTACCGCTCAATTCAGCATTTTTTTGGGTTATCCTTTTAATATTATTAGTTTTTACTGGATTCGTGTCAGGAATATATCCAGCATATTTAATAACCTCGTTTAAACCAATAAAGATTTTAAATATTAATCAGAATCTTAAGCTAGGCGGAATTGGGTTTAGAAAGCTACTTTTTGTCATACAATTTTTCCTATCCATATTATTAATTGTTTTCACTTCGGGTGTTGTCAAACAAGTTGGTTTTCTAGTAAATAAGGACTTGGGATACAATAAAACTGATTTGATATGTAAAGAATTGTCACAATCTGAAATTCAAAAGTTAGAATCCATAAAAGCAAAATTACGTGCAGAAAGTTATGTGAGTGGTGTTACATTTTCTAGTGATGACTTACTTAGCGGCAGTCCAATGGTTGGAGGTATAAAATGGCCAGGAAAGTCTGATCAAGATAGTTCTCAATTCGGGGTTATTTTCGTTGACCCTAGTTTTTCTGATGTTCTTAATATTAATCTAGTAAGCGGACGGAGAAATAAGGAGTCCTCATCAGGAACAGTTTCAGTTCTAATAAATGAAAGTGCCGCTAAAATTATGGGTTATGATATAATAGATAAGAGCATAGAGATTTGGGGTGGAACCGGAGAGGTCATTGGAATTACGAAGGACTTTCATTTTAATTCCCTTTTTACGGCAATACAACCTCTTGTAATTGTTTATTTATCTGACCAAGTTGAATATTTAATGGTAAGAGTCGAAAAGACAAGGTTCAATGAATCGATTAGATTTTTAGAACAGATTCATAAGGAGTATAGTCCTGAAAAAATATTTACTTACTACACTTTGGAGGATAGGGTTAAGAATCTCTATAGATCAGAGGAAAATATCGGTAAGATTTGCATGCTATTTTCAATTCTATCAATATTGATCTCATCATTAGGACTCTTTGGATTAACAAACTTTAGTGTTGAAAGACGAGTTAAGGAAATGGCTATTAGAAAAGTGCTTGGCGCTAATTTCGGTTCATTGCTTAAATTATTATTCAATGAGTTCGGAGTATTAATCTTTATAGCTACAGCATTGGCTACACCAACAGCTTACTTCTTGTACACTGAATGGGTCATCAAGTATACATTCAGGATTTATCCTTCTTTTTTTGAATATTGTCTACCAGTATTATTTCTATCTTCAATATCTTTTATAACTATTTTAATACACGCTATAAAAGTAAATTTAGTTCGTTTGTCTGTTACTTTATATGAAAAGTAATTCTCACTTTCAACTGGATTATGACTGTCAAAAAGGAAATACTGCTTGAGTTATTGCGATTGGAGTTAGAAATTGATTCCAAGTTCACAGATGAAATGATTGAATTAAATCTATTGTGGTTTTTTGTACAAGACGATTTGGCAGCCCTAAAATGGGCCTCATTTATAGAAAAATATTATGGAATATTAATTCCAGACTGCAATGTTGATCTTTTCTTTTTTTCTGATCTGGAATATATGAATCAACAAATTAATAAATGCTTAGTTAGCAAATGATTAATAATTATCTCAATAAGCTTCTTAATGAGTCATACTCAGATAGAGTGCGAGTTTCTAATTTATTTAATAAAAATGATCTAGGAAAAGAGCCCATTGTTTTTACTGATGTTATGAAAACGTGGCCTTCATATCCTAAATGGAATTTTAAATATTTATCAGATAACTATGGTAAGCACCAGATTTTGGCTGATCGTGTAAATGAGGGACGTCACCAGTTTATTGAAACTACATTTTCAAATTTTATAACCTATATGATCAATGAAGAGGAAGCCAATCCTTATTACGGAAAATCAGCTCTTCATTTATCAAATGGTATGAAGCATGATTATTTTACAGGTTCATATTTCGTTTGTTGGTATAGAGAATGGTATAGAGAACGTGAGAATGAGGTAAGAAAATTGAATATGTCAAATTTGTATCTTGGTCCAAGGAATGCTAAAAGTCCTTTGCATATAGATATTTGGGGAACTAGTTTTTGGAATGCACTTTTCGTGGGAAAAAAATTGTGGGTATTCTTCAATCCAAATGACGAGAAGTGTTTATATAACGGGAAAGTTGATCCATTTGATCCTGATTTGAATTTGTATCCCCTTTTTGAAGGAGTCAAGCCTATTATTCATGTTCAACAACCTGGGGAACTTATATATTGTCCTGGCAATATTTGGCATGCGATTTATGTTTTAGAGCCTAGTTTGGCATTATCTGAAAATTTTATTAACGAGGAGAACTACTTAAATGTGCTTAACACCTTCAAAGAATTTGGTTATACCAATGCTTATCAAAAAATGTTGGCAATAGTTGATAGTTTTAAATCAAAATAATTGAATTAAAAAATGTATCAATACTGGTTACGGTTTTTTGGATTACTTAGGAAACATTTATTTGGTGGTTTTGTACTACTTATAATGTTGATTATTGGGAATTTAGGTGCCCTTGCCTCCCCTTACTTTCTGAAAGTAATAATTGATAAAGTCTTTGGAGAGGGCGACTTTCAACTTTTAATCCAAATTGTTTTTTCCTTATTAGGACTTTATGTTTTGCGAGTTGGAGCAAATTTTTACGCAGATTATTTATATACAAAAATTAGTAATAAAATAACCCAGGAGTTAACAGAGAAATTATTTTCACATATGTTAAAATTACCAATGTTTTACTTTAAAGTTAATTCCGTTGGCAGTCTAGTTTATAAAATTAATAATGAAGTTAGTCAAGTAAGAAGAGCATTTACTGGCAGTATAATAAGTATGATTAATAGTATCATTACTATAGTCGGCTTAACTGTTCTTATGGTTCTCTTGAATCTTGAACTCTTTATTATAATATGCTTACTGTATCCTTTATTAATTTTGATTACCAAATATTTCACACCATCAATAAAGACCATTATTGAAAATACAAGAAAAGAAGAATCTGATTTCTTAGCATTTTTGACTGAAAGGTTTTCAAATGTTAAATTCATCAAGCTTTTTTACTCCCATGAGTATGAGGGGTTTTTGATGAAAAATAGAATTAATAGAATTATTGATTTAAATCTGAAGTCTACCATTTTAACTTCAGGCTCCAATAACTTATCAGTCCTATTATTAGCATTCATACCATTGGTTGTTTTAGTTTATGGTGGGAAACAAGTCTTGGAAAGTATTATTACAGTTGGAACGCTTATAGCATTTCTTCAGTATGCTAACAAATTGCACGAACCTTTTAGAAATATAGTTAGTTTATATGTTGATCTTGTTAAGACGTCAGTATCAATTAAGCGAATATATGATGTATTGGATGAGCCTATAGATTTGGAATCGGCATCGGATGAACTCATTGAAATGGGAGAAATATGTGAAATTAAATTTGAGGATGTCTCCTTTGCATTTAATGATAAACAGGTTCTTAATAAAATTAATGTAATATTTGAAGCGGGTAAAAAGTATGCTTTAGTTGGTAAAAGTGGTAGTGGAAAGTCTACACTAATTGATTTGTTATGTAAATTAATAAAAGAGGATTCTGGAAGTATTCTAGTAAATAATATTCGACTTAACGAAATTAAAACAAAGCATTGGATTGAAAAGTTAGCAGTTTGTTCGCAAGATTATTTTATTTTGAATGGTACACTATATGATAATCTTCATTATGGTAATTCAAGTGTAAATAAATCTGAAATTGACGCAATTCTTGACCAAATGGGTTTATCGAGTGATGACAGTGATACCTTTTCTTCAAAAACGCTAGGCGAGACGGGGTCAACAATTTCTGGCGGACAACGGCAAAAAATTGCTATTGCTAGAGCTTTGTTAAGAAATCCTGAGATTTTAATCATAGATGAAGCTACATCTGAACTTGATTCATTAAGTGAACAAAAAGTATTTGAGTACATTAATAATCAACCAACGATCAGATTAGTCATTATTATCTCTCATAGATTAAGTTCTATTCAGTTTGCAGATGAGATAATATTATTAGATGAAGGTAAGGCTTCTGAAGTGAATAGTATTAAGGAACATATTAGTATGAAGGGTGGTTTTTATAAATTATTTAAAAACCAATTAGTTAACAGTGAAGTTGCCAGGGATATGTGAAAAGTATTTTATTGGATTTTATTTTACATTTTCTCCCAAATTGAGCCACGGGTGCTGGTAAATACTGAGCTGTTTAGATCATTTTTCCATCCCAGTTCAAGAAGAATCTCTTCAAATTTTTCTGGATGTAATTTTAGGGTGACATTGACATAATAGGAATAGTTAAGCCAGCGTAACCTTGCAAACTCCATTGCTTTATCTAATAGGTCTTTCGTTCTTTTCTGTTAATTATTGATAAATAGAACGCAAATAATGACATTTTGCCTCGGTGAGAGCAATTTCTTTTCCCATATAGAAAATGCTTCGCCATTGAGATGTCTTAGCACAAGCCTTTTGTTTTTGCCGAGCATTGTCAGATCCGCGCGCGACTGTCGTAAATATTTTGATAATCCTATTCGCTTAAGTTCAGCGCGTATAATAGGATCATTACTTAATGTTTCGGTCTAGTATTCACCGATTAGGGATAAAAATTTGTATGTCTTTGCCATAAAACGCATTTGCTTTATATATGACAATTATCAATGAATTTAATATTGTCCCCGCCCCCAATGCTGCTCTAAGCTTTTCGTGGACGAAGAAAATTTAGTTCGATTGCTGTGGGTTGGTGTAAATGATCTTGAGCCTATCTTTCTTACCGATTAAATGTTACAGGATAAACTAGACACTAACATTCTTTTTGCACTTTAGAAAAGTAGTAATGCAATTGGTAAATAATTTTATTATTCGGCTTATTTATATTATCAAACTAATCTGTATTAGCAGAATGGATTATCTAAAATTATTCCTTAATGAAATCAGAGATTTTAACCCCTAGTATCTGGGCGATCTTATAAAGCGTATAGACAGATGGTAGGGTATTACCATTTTCAATTTCGGAAAGATTACCTCTTTCAATAGAGTTTTCGTAGGTTTCAAAATCTTTAAGTGATAGACCCTTTTTAACACGTGCCTCGCGAATACGCTGGCCAATTTCCTCTGCAAGTTTTTTCCTGGTTAACAAAATCTGAGGTTTGTTTATACAAACCAATAGATAATGTTTTGAAAAAGGGTTTTGTAATTGGAAAACCCTTGCTATATTAGTCTTACGATAGAGCCTAGGCTATTCTTATGTATTCCATAAGAGTGGTTAATATTTGCCTAATAATTTTGGATTTAGATGTCAGAGCTTTAGTGATGATATGGGATTAATTAGTATTGACAGGTTTGCTGTTTTATCAAAAGTTATAGGTCGTTCCAATAATCTATACCAATAAAGTTTGAATTTAAAATTGAGCAAAAAATCATATTTAAAAAGCCGACAAGTCAAGATAGTTTGACACATTAGTAGACATTTTTTTGAGAGTACATTTTTTATATCAGTCAATATTGAATAGTCTGATAAACTCTCCGAAACTTTTACAGACAGTTACCACAAAATCTTTTGCAAGGTATTCGCGACACTAATTGTCGCAACTTTATGGACGCCTGACCGTTGGTGGCTGATGGATTGCTAAATAGGCTATCCACCAGAGAACCTTGGTTTAACCTCTGGTAAATGTTCTGTAACAATGTTTAACATAAACCCCATTGAATGCAAAAACCAGTAAGAAAAGTAAAAAGCAACGGTAGAACCATCACGGGGACTTTCGCGAGTCCCAAAACACGCAAGCTTATTCAATTCGAGTCATACCTTGAATACGCTTTTATTGAGATTCTAGAGTTCGATTCACAAGTAATCGACATCCTCGACCAACCTATAGTCATTGAGTACTTACATAATAAGAAGAAACAACTTCACTATCCGGATTTTTTAGTTACCTACAAAAATCGAAAGTCAGTAATCTTTGAAGTAAAGTATCAAAGTGAAATTGACAATGATGAGGGACGTATCGCAAGAAACTTAAAAGCTGGTAAACAATATGCTAAATCAATCAATGTTGAGTATAGAATTATAACAGATAAAGAAATCTTGGGCATTTATAGTGAGAACGTTGATGAGCTGCTTAAGGTTAGAGATGATGTTCCTGATTTGAGTTCGACAACGAAGATAATTGATGCTTTAGCAAGGGTGAAGGAATCTACACCCAATCTGCTCCTGAACTCCATTGCTACAAATGAAAATGAACGAGCCAAGCTACTAAGGCAATTACGAATACTGATTTTCAACAGAAGGGTTGCTGTTGATATGTTCAAAAAGATCAGTCCTGATTCACGGATTTGGCTCAACACTGATAACGACTTTATAGAACTAAACTTTCCATATAGCTATGTTGAGACTATTAAAAGGTGAAATCGTTTATTATCAAGGTGTTAAGTATACCGTTACTAAGGTTCTTAGGGATATGAAGTATCTTCAAATTCGCGATGCTAAAACTGGCTTACCCCAACGAGTTGCAATTTGTGATGTCACGTCAAATGATCTTGTAAATAATATTCCTGATGCCAAGTACGAGAGGGGATTTGATGCTTTTACGAGCGAAGAATTAGAGAAAGCGGAAATTCGATTTAAGATTATTCAGCCATTCCTGGGTGAATTAAGAGGAAATAAAGTGGAGCTTGTCAAAGTTGCAAAAGAGCACGGATATAATGTTTCAACGCTTTACAAATGGATATTTCGTTACGAAACTTGTGGCCATGTTGGTGGACTTGTTGATAGTGAGGGTAGGGGTGGAAAGGGTGGCAAAAGACTGGGTGATGATAAGATTGAAGAAATTATTTCTGAATCTATTGAGGAAGTCTATCTGAATAGCAAGTCAGTAAATAAAACATTCGATAGGATCCGGATGCTTTGCGAAGACCTTGATTTACAAGTTCCTCACATTAGTACAATAAGAAGGCGCATAAAGGGAATTCCTGAGTACGAAAGAAAACGAAGAAGGGAGGGTGTTAACACAGCAGATAACCAATATGAAGCAAGGCCAGGTCAATTTCCAGGCGCAACCACCCCGCTTTCCGTTGTCCAAATTGATCATACTATTTTAGATATTTTCTTGGTTGATGATGATGATCGTGAGCCCTTGAAAAGACCATGGATCACAGTACTGATAGATGTATACAGCAGAATGATTCTTGGGTTCTATTTAAGTTTTGATGCGCCAGGAGCATTTGGCACAGGTCGAGCAATTGCACATAGTATTCTTCCAAAGGAAAAGTTCTTAAAAGATTTAGGTGTGGATGGAGATTGGCCCTGTTGGGGAAAAATGGTTTCTATTCATTGCGACAATGCAAAGGAATTCAGAGGAAACATGCTAAAAGATGCATGTTTATCTTATAATATAGATCTTAAGTTTCGACCAGTAAGAAAGCCAAGATATGGTTCTCACATTGAGCGTTTAATGGGAACTTTTGCAACTGCATTATCTGATTTGGATGGAGGAACAAAGGTTAGTAAAGAGAAAAGAAGTCATAAACATCCTGAGAAGAATGCAAACTTAACTATTGCTGAGTTTGAGATTTGGCTTACTCGATACATTACCAATATATATCATCTTCAGATTCATCGCGGGATTGAAATGAGTCCTTATGATAAATGGATGCAAGGAATCTGGGGATATAATGACCAGCTTGGAATTGGGACTCCAGAAAGGATTTCTGGTATGCAGGAGGAGATAAAGCTTAAGCTGGACCTTCAACCTCATGAAGTCCGTACCATTCAGCCAGATGGTGTAAGCATTAACGGCCTTACTTATTACCATGACTTATTCCGCCCATGGATAGGTATCAAAGAAATCGGAGCAGATGGTAAGAAGTCGAAGAGTAAGACTTTCAAATTTAAATACGACCCTAGGGACACAAGCCGTATTTACTGGCTGGATCCAACAGGACGCATCTACCATGAAATAAAATATTCAAATCCGAAAGGCGTATCAATGGACAGGTGGGAGCTGAATAAAATTAAAGCTGATCTTAAGGAAAAGAATATCCAAGCAACTGACGAAGCGATTTTTAAAGCTAAGCGAGAGAATGATGAGTTGGAAAAGAATGCTAAGAAAGTAACGCTTGATACAAAGAAAAAGAACGCTCGGAAAAAGAGGAAATCTACCGAGTCAGGTACTCAACCCCAGGCATCAACACCTACTACTAAAATATCTCGTTTTAAAATTGACCAGAAAACTGAAATCAAACCTTTTGACGAACTAGATTATGGTAAAAGAGTATTTAAGTAACACCACCAGGGATTTTCTCGCATCATGTGAAAAAATGCCCAACTCTACTGAAACCCGAATTAAGTTCATCCAAAAGGATGGCTGGATAGGGTATGAACTAGCTAAGAAAATCCTTGATAGAGTAAAGGAAATGGTTGAGCGCCCTAGAAATTCAAGAATGCACAGTCTTCTGGTTATAGGTTCAACAGATAATGGTAAGACTTCAATTAGGAAACGCATTGAAGAGATTTATAAGCGCTATCCAGACGATAAGGGTAGGGTGATTTGGCCAGTGGTTAGCATTCAAATGCCCCCGAACCCAACTGAACTGAGTTTTATCAATGCAATAATTAAGGGGATGCTTCAACCTTGTTATTATGGTAAGCCACATATGGCGCTTGAAGAAGCAATTGAACTTTTAATTAGTCATAAGGTTCGATTGCTTATGATTGATGAGGTGCATCACATTATAAGGCTTACGCCAGCTAAGCAAAGAATAATTATGGACCTCATTAAATTTATTTCTAATGAAGCTGAGCTGCCATTTGTGGCATTTGGAACTGAAGAAGCCACTAACATCTTTTCCTACGATCCACAATTAAAAAATAGGTTTAAAAAGATGGAAATACCCAGGTGGCAAGCCGATAGTAACTTCCTTAGACTGATGTTCAGTTTTATATCAGTTTTGCCCCTTAAACAACCTTCTCTATTGACTACCAATCCAAAAGCACCTGACGCGGCAGATATTGAGCTAGCAGAGGCAATTTTGGATAAGACCAATGGCACAATAGGTGAAATTAGTATGGTTATCCGTAACTCCGCAATTGTAGCCATTCGTGATAAGGAGGAGAAGATAACGAAGAAAATTGTTCTTGAACTCGAATTTGAATCATCCGAAACCCCTGTAATGTAATATGAGGATATATTATAACTCAAAATTAAAACAACTAGAAACTAATCATGAAGGCTTCGCAGAGATAACACAAATCATGAATACTGTTCGACAGTATTCATTCACGAAAGTAGTTTTTGATCTTGCAAATACCCAAACCATTGATGGGAGTATGGCCAGCGTATGTGCGGCAATGAGCTACTATCTTAGTAAGTCAAATAACTCGCTTTCAATTCAAACAAAGAATGACAATAGACTTCCACTCTTTTATAAGTATGACTTACTGGGTAGTCAGGTGAATTGGGGTATTTTTTTGAAATTCAGATTCTGGAATGGAGGTACGGCTGTTCGTGGGTTTACTAGGGAAGAATACTTTAGATTTAATCACTATTTGATTACAGAGGCTTTCGATAACCAATGGTGGGATATATCTGTAGAAATGAAGCAGAACATAAAGCGACATTTACGAAGACTTTTTAAAAATGCTTCAGAACACTGCGAAGAAAATACTCCAATCTTTATATCAAGTAGTTTTAAGGATCGCATGTTGAAATTTACCCTAGTTGATTGTGGTCCAGGTTTTTACAAGAATATCGCAGCAAAAGATGTTCAGGTTGTGAACGAACAGCAAGCCATAATGTGGGCTCTCGAGGGAAGAAGTTCAAAAAATCGACCAGGTGGCAAACTGCGATCGCTAAGAAAGTTCTGCAATTATAACCTTGGCAACCTTTTGATAGCTTCTGGATATGCTACAGTTGGTATCAGCGAAGAGGGGGAGATGTCATTTGGCGAATTGGTAGCCCCATTCCGAGGTTCAATAATAAGTTTTTCAGTCTATGTACCGAGGCCAAATTTAATTGAAATTGCTGCCTAATGATGAGAAAGCATAATGAGGCGCTTATGTGCGAACTCACACAAAAATTGAAAAATGTTTGCTTAAATAAGACTTATAAGAACCTTCTTTATCAGCAAAATCTGATTGATCTTACATATCATTCTACAAGGCTGGAGGGTAATTGTCTTGATCGTAATGAAACGGAAGCACTGATTCACTACAACATAAGACCTTTAACAAAGGATATGAAGTGGAGTGAATTGACTAGGAACCATCACGCTGCATTACTTCAAATCGTTCAAGATGCATATAATCACTCCCATCACTTAATTCCCTTTTATTTACGCCAGATGCATGGAATCCTTTCAAAGTATAATAAGTCAATAAATCACACGATAACCGATACAACAGATCTATTAGGACATTGGGAGAATCTATTTTATTCAGAGGCTGATGATAATTTTTACTGCCCTTTTGGTCAAGCCGATGAAGTGCTAAGTCATTTTTTGAAGCAGGTGAAATTAATGACTTCTCACATAAAGAAATCTTCCAACCCCATTCCATTAATTGTAGAGCTGGCAATCTTTTGTCACAATTCAATTATTATGATTGAGCCATATCATACTAGCAATGGTATGCTGGCAAGACTAATTATGAATTATATTCTTTTGAAGTATGACTTACCCTTTTTAGTTGTAAATTCTGAGGAATATTCAGAATACAATTCATTTTTTCGTAAACGCAGCTTTAGTAAAAAAAGTGTTTCATCTATTAATTTTATGGAATATCAGTACTTAGAATCTTTAAAGACTATTGAAGTTACGGTGTTCTAGAACTGACTTCTACTTTATACTTTGGTTTATAGTTTGCCACACGTCCTAATTCAATTAATTGATTCTCATTTGCATACTTCCATACATGGAGTTTATAGCTTTTTGTAGTATCACCCATGTTATAATTTTTTACTTATACAAACACTGAGCACAGTCACACTATTAACTAATCGTACTTTACATATTCTCTACAATTTCTTAATTAGCTAGTACTCCAAATGACTTTTGGTAGTCTTAAGATGTTAGAAAATTTTGCATTTTAGAAGAAGACTATGTGTTATAGGATTATTGAAGTCAAGGATGAAGAGTACTATACCTTGTATTTTTAAGAAACTACAAGCAGACATTGCTTTCACCAGCTCGTTTGAAGTTATATAATTGGTGATTTTGTCCATCCAAAGATTTTGATTACGAACCCTTAATATTTAGATAGTTTCCAAATACTTTGCATTAATCTTCTTTAGTTAAAATACAAAGAAGAAGAATAGGAGATGGCAAAGTTTCTTATAAACTTAGTAAGGGAGAGTATTTAGTGGCGATTATTGGGTTTTGTCAGACACAAATTGTCAATTAAAAGATTTAGCTTATGTTGATATTGTAAATGCTGGCTATTACCCTTTAACCCTGTATTATCTATTAGTTTGTTTTGGCAAATGGCATAATAAATAGTTTTAAAGGGCTACGAGAACTGCAATTTTGACGTAATTTGTCATAGATTTTACGATTTTGCTTATTTATGACCTTTTTAGTAACAATTAATGAGTAATAATTATAAAATGACCTTCTCGGGTCATGAATCCTTTCAGTGTCGCCAGTTGTGGCTTAAAAAGGGCTACGACTTTGTTGTTCAGGGTAAATCATTTAATTCGGATGATGCAGTAGTTGAACTTGGGGTTGGAAAAAATATGGTAAGCTCAATTCGTTACTGGATGAAGGCGTTTAACTTGCTTACGAAAGATGACAAGCTAACAATATTTGCATCTAAACTTCTTTCTGATGATGGGTGGGATCCTTATCTTGAGGATGAAGGCAGTCTTTGGTTATTACACTATCATCTTGTAAAAAGCGGGTTTGCATCTACCTACTCAATTGTTTTTAATGAATTAAGGAAGGAGAAAATTGAGTTTACAAGAGACAACTTCATTTCATTAGTAAAAAGAAAGTCCGATTTTGAAAAGACATTTTTCTTTAATGAAAGAACCTTGATTGAGGACTTCTCTGTTATGACAAAGATGTACCAAAGATCAAACTCATCATCAAAAGATAAGGAGGATAGCTTTTCAGGTCTGTTAACTGACTTAGATTTAATTAAAAGTTACACCAAGAGTAAAGAGGATTTCTTGATAATTGAAAATACGGAAAGGCCAGAAATACCTGCTGAAATAATATTATTTGCAATTCTTGATAATGAAACTTTCGATAAGTCAGTTAACTTCAATGCAATAGAGCAAAATTATAATAGCGTAGGTTCTGTGTTTGCAATTAATAGACCAGGCTTATTACAAAAAATTGATGCTCTGACTACTAAATACACAAAAAATTTAACTTTTAATGATCATGCAGGAATCAAGGAGCTACAATTTAAGGTAAAGCCTACTGCTATGTCCATACTTAATAAGTACTATGCAAACTAAATTCACAACATCTACGAATATTTTACGGGATTCAAGTAGAAGTTTAAATTACATACCGACACCAAATTCGTTAAGGACGGTAAACCAAATAGCTAATGATTTTAAAAAGGGTCTTCGATCATTCAACATTATTGGATCTTATGGAACTGGTAAGTCTTCATTTCTTTGGGCATTTAATCAAAGTCTTATTGGGAAAAAGAAGTATTTTAACTTTAACATTCTGAATTCCCCGAAAGTTGGATTTTTAAACTTTGTTGGTGAGTATAAATCAATCACAGATGTCTTTATTGAACACTTCGAAATATCATCTAAGAGAAACGTTAATGAAAACATTTTCTCTGAGATTTATAATTTATACTATGCTCTTGGGAAAAAGAATCCTTTATTAGTTATAGTTATTGATGAATTTGGGAAGTTCTTGGAACATGCTTCTTTGAATGATCCCGAAAAGGAGCTATATTTTATTCAACAATTAGCAGAATTTGTAAATAACCCAGATTACAACATACTTCTCATTACATCTGTTCATCAAAATTTTGACGCCTACTCATTTTCATTAACTAATTCTCAGAAACAAGAATGGACTAAGGTGAAAGGCCGTTTTAGGGAAATTACCTTTAATGAGCCGGTTGAACAATTATTATACCTTGCATCAGAGCATTTAAAACAGTCAGCAAGGCCTAAAAATATTGACATTTCGATCAAGAAGTCTATCAGTATTTTAAAAAAGTCTAAGGCTTTTCCCATTAACCAGAACTATGTCAGTGAAGTTTCTTCTAAGCTATTTCCATTAGATTTAGTTGCTGCAAATATCTTGACAATTTTACTGCAAAAGTATGGCCAAAATGAGAGGTCACTTTTTTCGTTTCTTGAATCAACAGATCACACAGGAATAAAGAGATTTGATCAAAAAAGTAATCCCTTTTTCAACGTTTCAAATGTCTATGATTATTTAATTTTTAACTTTTACCATCATATAAACTCACGTTATAACCCAGATTTTACAGCATGGGCGTCAATAAAGAATGGAATTGAGAAGGTTGAAAAAATGGCTTCGAATCGAGTTGTTGATTGTTTGAAAGTAGTCAAGACGATCGGTCTATTAAATATAACTGCATCGGCAGGATCTGAAATTGATAAGAACTTTTTGATTAACTATTCTGAAGTATGTTTGGGGATTAGGGAGCCTGACAGAGTTATTAACGAATTAATTAAGAGCAATGTCATAACTTACAGGAGTTATAAAAATAGATTTATCCTTTCAGAGGGTACGGATTTGGACATCCCATTGGCTTTAATTGAGGCAGGTAATAAAGTAAGTCAGATAAGTGATATTTCTACAAGACTGAATAGACATTTTGAATTTCCACAAATTCTTGCCAAATCCCACTCTTATCAGAGAGGGACACCGAGAATTTTTGAATTTAAAATTTCTACCATTCCTATAAAAGACATCCCTGTCGATGAGATTGATGGGTATATCAATTTAATTTTTAGTGATACTTTATCGGTTGCTAATTTGATTGAAGAATCTCAAAACCAGGAAGAGGCCATAATTTATGCTTTATATCTGAATTCGGTTACAATAAAAAATCAATTATTCGAAATAGAGAAGACTATTAGAGTACTTGATGAAAACGATCATGATAGAGCTGCTGTGAAAGAATTGAAACAAATCCTTCTTCATCAAAAAAATCTACTAACTCATTTTATCTTACATAATTTGTATAGCAAGAACGATGATTTAGTTTGGATATATCGAGGAAAAGTGATAGAAATTGAGAGCAAAAAATCTCTTAATAAATATTTATCAAAAATTTGTGATGAAGTATATACATCAACACCAGTTTTCAAAAATGAATTAATTAATAGACATAAGATATCCTCATCAGCGCATACAGCCAAAAGAAATTACTTTAAAGCGCTTGTAGACAATTGGAACAAACCAGAATTGGGGTTTGACAAGGATAAATTCCCAGCTGAAAAAACTATTTATCTTACACTTTTGAAAGAGAATGGAATTAAGCTTTATTCGGAAGATTTAAACCATAAAGTAAAGGTTAGTAAAAATTCATCTTTCTACGCTCTTTGGGATTATTCGAACAAATTTTTGCAAGAGGCGAAAATTTCTAAGAGGCCCCTCAGTGAATTTGTAATACCGCTTTCAAGAAGGCCTTTTAAGCTTAAACAAGGATTTATTGATTTTTGGCTGGCTTCTTTCTTCTTCATAAAAAGGGATGACTTTGCACTGTTTGGGGATACTTTTATTCCTTATATAAACGAAGAAGTTCTGGAACTAATAGTAAAATATCCAAATCAATATGAGGTAAAAGCATTTGATATAGATGGTGTAAGGCTTGATATATTCAATAGCTACAGAATTTTTTTAAACCAACATTCTAAGGAAAAAATTGGAAATGAATCATTTATAGAAACCATTAAGCCATTCTTAACTTTTTATAGAGGATTACCAGATTATTCAAAAACAACGAAAAGGCTTAAAAAGGAGACCATTGCAATTAGGTCAGCTATTTCCAGTTCTAAGGACCCTGAGAAATCTTTTTTTGAGGACTTCCCTATGGCCTTGGGATATAATTTAGAAACTCTTCAGGCATCAAAACAGAACCTCAAGAATTATATCATCAAGTTACAAGATTCTATACGTGAATTAAGGACAAGTTATGACAATCTTTTGGCTAGATTTGAAGACTTTATTTTAACTGAATTTATTGGCGAGAAATTACCTTTCAATGTTTATAAAGAGAAAATTCAGCTTAGATATAAGAAATTAAAAAGGCATCTATGTCTTCCTCATCAGAAAATTTTTATTCAAAGATTAGATTCTGAAATAGATGATGAAAAGGCTTGGTTAAGTTCAATAGCGAATGCACTTCTAGGTAAACCATTAGGATCAATATCTGACGAAGAGGAAGTTTTGTTATATGATAGATTTAAGTCAATGATCCTCGAACTAGATTCATTAACAATTCTTTCTAAAGAAGATATAGATGAAGAGAACGAAGATGTTATTGGAATTCAATTAAGCTCTTTTATTGATGGGATTAATAGAAGCTCTATTCGCATGCCTAAAATTAAAATACAAGAGGTAACAAGAATTGAAGAATTAATTCGACTTAATTTATCGAAAAATAGAGCATTAAATATTGCAGCACTAGCACATATTTTAAAAGATTTGTTAAAAAAATGAGTAAGGTAAGGCACGTATTAGGTATTTCAGGTGGAAAGGATAGCGCAGCATTGGCTATTTATATGAAATCAAATTACCCTGAAATTAATATAGAGTATTATACTTCAGACACAGGAAAAGAACTCGATGAAACTTATAAATTAATAGAAAATTTGGAGATTTTTTTGGGCAAAAAAATAGTCAGATTAAGGGCATTCAAGGATAGCCCTGAATCTCCATTTGATCATAGACTAAAAATGGTTGGAGGATATCTTCCATCTCAAACAGTTCGGTGGTGCACTAAATCTTTGAAACTTGATGTATTTGAAGAGTTTGTTGGTGATGATCCCGTGATTTCTTATGTAGGTATTAGAGGTGATGAAAATCGGGAGGGATACATTTCAAGAAAAGCTAACATTCAATCTATTTTTCCATTTAGGAAAAATATTTGGAGTGAAGATGTAGTCTCCAAATTACTTTCAAATTCAAACATCGATTTAATTTGTAGCATAGCTGACGAGGTAATTCCTAAAAATAGAGTAGCTAGATTTAAGTCAATTTTAGAAATGCCAATAACTCTTTCTTTTGACAGGAGCCAAAAACTTTCCCAATTATTCGATTTAGGTATTATAGAATTTAATGAGCTTGTTTTTAAGTACCTTAAAACTACCTCTTACCCCCTTGGGAGAGAGAGTAATTTTGCATTATTAAGAGATGAAAATGACTTGAAAATTGAGGATATTTTTAAGATTCTTAATGAATCTGGGGTAGGAGTTCCGGGTTATTATAATGAAATACCTTTTGAGATTGATGGTAAAAAATCAACTTATTATAGGAGTCGTTCAGGTTGTTTTTTCTGCTTTTATCAAAGAAAGATTGAATGGGTTTGGTTATATGAACAGCATCCGGAAAAATTCAAATTAGCTATGGAGTATGAGAAGGATGGATATACATGGAATGATGATGAATCTCTTGCAGAGTTATCTAAAGTAGAGAGAATTAAAGAAATTAAAGAATCCTATATCGAACGGGAAAAGAAGGCAAAAAAACCGAGCTCGAAATTTCTTTTGGATATTTTAGCAGAATCGGATTCTGAAGGATGTGCAAGTTGTTTTACTTAAATCTCCTTTATGGATACTGAAAAGCAAATTGAAAGTATTTCTTTTTCTGTTGATGCAGGGTTAGTTAATAGACTTGGTAAGGAGCTAGTGGGTAAGCCAGAAACGGCCCTTTCAGAATTGGTCAAGAATGCATATGATGCCGATGCAACGGTAGTAGACGTAATTTTTAAAAATGCGGATCAAATTGGAGGAACAATAATTATCGATGACGATGGTGTCGGCATGGATTTAAATCAGCTAGAAAAGGGATTTATGAGGATTTCATCAACCGATAAACTTCATAGCCCTAAATCTAAAAAGTTTGCTAGGAGTAAGGCTGGAAGAAAGGGTATAGGAAGGTTTGCTACACAAAGGTTGGGACAAAGTTTGACAATTGTTACTCAAACGGTCAATAGTGATCGTGCTATTAAGGTCACAATCAATTGGAATGATTTTAAAGTTGACACTGATATAAGTCTAGTTAAAAATAGGCTAGAGTATGTTGATAAAACTAAATCTGAGGGTACAACATTAATTATTGAGAATGCCTGGGAGTATTGGTCTGAAGCAACAGTCACACGAGTATACCGTTATGTGTCTGATTTATTTCAACCAAATTATATCTCGAAAAAAGCTCTAGAATTAAAAGTTGCTAATAAAGTTGATTCTACATTCAAAGTAAGTTTTGTTAAGGTTGAGAATGGCCAGCATAAGGTAATAGCTGACCCTAATACCATGTTATATAACAAAGCCTTGGCCACCATAGAAGGGTTTATTGATGATAATCATGATGGATATTGCCAAGTTCTAAGCAATAGTCTAGACGTTTCCAAAGATATAATACCAATACTTCACGAAAAACAATATTCTAAAGATGAACCAAAAAGTTCCAAGTATAAAAACTTGAGCAATGTTCATTTCAAGGCTTACTATTTCATTTATCAAAGGGATCAGTATTATACAGGAATTACAAAACAAGAACTAGCCAATATTCAGAAGCTTGCTAATGAACAGGGTGGAATTAAACTTTATAGGAATGGCTTTAGAGTTTTACCTTATGGAGAATCCAATGATGATTGGTTATTAATGGATAAGAGAAATTTTTATGATTCCGGTGTGAACATTCCTTTTGGAAATAGAAATCTTTTTGGTTTTGTCGAAATTATTGATCAGAAAGGAGAATTTTTTGAAGAAACTGCAAGCCGAGAAGGACTTATTGAAAACGATGCTTTTATTGAACTTATTACCTTTCTCAATAAGTCATTCGAGGCTGCCAAAAAAACTCTTCGTTATGGAGTTGAAGCTATAAAAAATAAAATTAAGGAGGAGCGCAGAAATCATGATTTGGTAGAAAGTGAATCAATTCAAACAACTATTGAAAAATTATTTGCCCTTGAAAGAAGTGTCAATGACATTTTAGATTTTAATGATAGCTCTGCTGGAAATATTGAACTAAAAAGCAGCGCCTTAAGAATTATAAGAGAGATAAAGGCTGATTTTCAGAGTCTTATTGATGAACTTGGAATGCTTAGAGTTTTGGCGTCTCTTGGGCTTACAATCGGGGAATTCACTCATGAGGTTATTCAGTTTTCTCCATCTATGATGGGTGATCTAAGTGTTTTAGACAATCAGAATCTGAATGCAGAGGGCATTAGGTCTTTAGAGAATTTGCGAAGGACTATCCGATTATTTACTGCATATACCGCTTATTTTAACGCAACAGTTTCAGCAAATATTAACCGTGAGCTAAGGCCTCAACAATTAACTAAAGTTGTTCTTCATTTCAAGAATATAATTGACTCTGATATACAAAAACAAAATCTTGATTTTCAAACTGAAACTTATGGATATGAACTGTTCACCCTACCTATGCATTCTTCCGAATGGAGCTCAATTTTGTTTAACCTTTATACAAATGCAAAAAAGGCAATAAGAAGACAAGGTGTAGCTGGAAAGATTAAAGTGATACTAGGTAGAGTAGAAATAGGGAGTAAGGTATACATAGAGTTTTTAGATAACGGGGATGGCATTCCGGAAGAAAATAGATTTAAGGTATTTGAGCCCTTTTTTACAACCTCATCTCCTTTAGGCTTTGAAGCTACAGATGAAGAGAAATTGGGGGGGACAGGATTGGGTTTGAAAATAGTGAAAGATATTGTACAAACTTACGGAGGAACTGTTGAAGTAGGCATACCAGATCCAGACTACAGTACATGTATTAGAATTGAATTACCTGAGGCAACTAGTAAAGATAAAGAAAGATATGCCGTATAAAATATTATATATAGACGACACTCAAGAAGAACTAGAAAAGGGAACAATTAACGGTCTCGAGCAGGGTGGTGAAATATCAATTATTTTTAGCAAGCCGAACTTTTGGGAAACCCAATTGGATCAAATTAAAAGTACAATTAAAGACTTTGATGCAATAATTCTAGATTTAAGGCTGAATGAGAAATCATTCGATGGTGGTGCTAACTTTGCAAAGTATCGCGGCAGTTCCCTTGCACAGGAGCTAAGAACGCTTTCTAAAGAAAGCCCTACACTAAAAGACTATCCAATAATACTTGTTTCTGCTGATCAATATATGGAGGAGTCCTTGGATCAAACTAGCCATGATTTATTTGACTTAATTATTAAAAAGAGCCATATTGGAATAAAGAAAAATTGTTTATATCCTGAATTACAGAGCAGAATAAAGTGGTTAATTCAGGGGTATAATAATTTATTCCAAGCTGAAAAAACTCCAGCTGCAACATTGAACATTGAAAATCTAGGGTTGATTGATTTCAGATTTATTGAGGAATGGAAAACACAACTTACCAAACCAATTCATGTAATGGCAGGTTTCTTTACTAAGAAGGTCATTGATAAGCCATCTTTTTTAATTAATGAGTTAACTCTATCTGCGCGTTTGGGGGTTAGATTAGATTCAAAAGATTGGGTTGTTTTAAAAGATAAGTATTTAATAGATTGTAAGTATAAAGGAATATTTTCTGATACATATGATCGATGGATAATGCCAGCTATAAGTCAATGGTGGGAAGAAAAAATTTCAAATAATGAATCCTTAAGAGTTATCTCATCTAGCAGAAGAGTGGAATTGTTAAAAGATACATTAGGACTAAAATCTTTAACACCTCTTGAAAAGCAAGGTAAATCAAGAAGTGATAGCTTCTGGGTTATCTGTAAGGCAAGAGGTTATGCTATTGATACAACTGATGGATTTACTCTAGCTAAGCAAGAACATATTTTTCCTTGGCAAGAACGAGAGTATATTTCAATTGATGAAGCCCTTGATCAGAGTATAGAAGAGAATTGGAACTTAGTAGCACCAATAGAAAAAGATAGGTTAAGATCACTACAAGAAATTTATAAGAAATCAAAGACTCGTGGACAGAAGTAAAGAAATAGCTACGGACCTAATTAGATTAGCAACGGTCTTACGCACGTATCCAGTTTGTTCAGATCCTTACCCTCTTGATGCAGCTGGAAATTATTGCTTAAGTAACTCAAACCGGCCACATTGGAGTTATAAAGTTGGTAAAATATCATTCGATGCGGATTTGGTAAACGGTCGAATTCCATTTCGCTGTACTGATATCAAAGTTTCTTTAAGCATTGAGATTTCGGGAAGTAGAGATGAACAAAATGAAACAACCATAAATCCCTTAAATTCTCTCCAATTTGATATTGAAATTGAAGGGAGAGTAAGTCCAGGTGAAGAAAATGATCCAATTGACTTATTTTCCTCGTGGCACTTAGATAGACATATTTATAGTCTAAAAGATAATGCTCCGAATTATTCACATCCTCTTTACCACTTAGCATTTGGTGGAGTTAAAATGGAGCCCATGGAAAAAGATTATGGAAGGTCGATTATTTTACCTGCTCCAAGAATCATCCACCCACCTATGGACGCTGTGCTAGGCATAGACTTTATTCTGCAGAACTATAAAAATAAGCATTCTATAAAAAAGGTAATTGAAGATAGCGACTACAGGAAAATCGTTAAAAATAGCCAAGCAAGGTTATGGAAACCTTTTTTTGAGTCTATCTATTCACATTGGAATCCTTCAGGATTTAACATACACAATGAGTTTTCCCCAAAAATGATTTTACCATTTTACCTCTAATTTAGCTTTGACTCTAATAGATCGATGAAGCAATTGTCATTGTTCTCAAAGAAAGAAGGTTCCTTTTCAAGTTTGCTTCTGATTATATCAAACCCTCCATTTGCGAATTCTTCCATTAACTTTCGAATTTTAGTTATTTCCTTTTCGATTTCTTTATCTTCCTGTTGTTCAAGTTTATTAAAGTCAATTTTCGCTTTGGTTAGAACTCCCATAATAATATAATCTGTTACATCAGCTGGATGCCAGTTTTTCATAACCATGAAAGTATTTTTCTTGGAGTTTGTATTTAAGGGAAGACTATAATTATCTCTCAAACCTAGTAAAACAGCATACATGAATATTTCATACTTAGTAAAGAAATATTTCCCTTGTTGCCAAATAGAAGCTTCATTGGATGTTCCAGTTCGGCCCCCTTGAAGTACAGTGAATTTCGAAATTAATTCCTCATGAGAGGAATCGTATTCCGGAGATTTATCTTTAATTTTTCCTAAAAAATCCATATCAATTCAAAGCATGAACTTGTGTTATTAAATTATTTCTATTAGATCTTTCAGATTCTAAAATTGTCGGAATTACCGTATAAACTTTTCCAATTTTTATTTCATGATTTGTTAGTAACTCATTTCTTAGTTTTTGATTGTTGTAGAATTCCTTGCTCATTACAATACTCTGTTTGTAAACTTTACTGATTGTTTTACAAAACCCAAATGTGTAATCTTCACCAAAAACAGAGGTTGGAGCATCTGTAATTAGAGTATAATTTTCTCCGCTATCACTTTTAGCTGAGATAATAGCCATGATTACTGATAGTTTAACCATAATCAAATTACTTGTGTTTGTACCGAGGAGAGTATTTCCATCAGAATCAATAATTTCTGGCATATAGTTGCCATTTATCTTACGTTTAAGCTTAATCTGACCTTTTGTTGATCGATTTCCTGTTGTCATTTCTGAATAGTGGATATTGGCTTCATTTTCAAGTTGAATTATTAGTTTATCAAAAACTCTTTCACGTGTATTAATCGCAATAGCTTCAAAATCCCTTAGAATTTGTTTCTTTGCAGTCAAGTATTCAGGTATTGTTCCTGTTACCAGTGATGCAAGTTCTACTTCAATAGAGCTTAGATTTTGTCTATTAAGTTCAAGCGTTTGGTTTAAATTGTTTAGTTTTTCCCTAAAATCATCTTCATATTTTTTTTGAATATAATATGTTGATAGAATATTATTTGCCTCATCAGGATTTAAAGATGTTACAGAAATGATTTTCTGTATATCTTCCTCAATTTTTTCTAACTCATTTCTTATATCTCTAATTTTGAGATTAAGATCTCTTATTTTTAATAACGTTTCGTTAATGTTGTCATCAATATTTTGGATCCATTGGTTCAATCCTAAACTAACATGATAAAGTTTTTTTAGATCAAGAGAAAAATCGAAGTTTCTTACTTTGTTTTTGATATCTTCTGATTCTGGAATTCTAAGAAGTGACTCTATTTTTTCAAAAGCTTCGGATCCTTTTTTGGCCTCCCTATCGCACACATAACACCACTCATCTTGCAACATACGTTTAACATGTATTGGCTCAGGCACATTAATTGGTAGTCGTGATTGAAGCTTTTTATTCAATTCCTTTAAATGTTCAGATTTAATTATTTCTGCCGTTTCTGACTTAAGTTTTTCTTGAACATATTCATCATATAATTTACTGTACGAATCGTGCAAGAATGTTGTACCCTTCAATAACCATTTATTTTTGAACATTTTTCTATGAAATCCGATTTGTTCTATTTCGAGTTCATTTGTTAGACTTTCAAGGTTTTTGATTGCATTTTTTTTCTTGTTTTGAAAATCCCGAATTTTACTAGCATCATCAATTTTAGTTAAGATTTCATTTATTTTTTCTTCCGCTCTTGCTAGGTTTTTTTTTAGCTCCCGTTCTTCATCTAGTTGAGTTTCAATTTTTCTATTAATTATTTCTTTTTGACTACTAAGTGATTCACTTTTATCAGAATCCTTACTTAGTCTTTTAACTTCTTTGTCGTATTCGTTATTTACTGCTTTTACACAATTTATAGCGATCTCCTTAATTTCGTCATATCTCTTGATATTTGATAAAACATTTATAGCTTTGGTTAAAGTATCCTGGTTATTAAAGTCAATTATTGATTCAACCTGTTCTCCCTGAAACCATAAATAATCTTTGATATTGACTGGCATTATATTGTTAAGAATTCTTTTCTTCTCTTCTTCATCAGAGACTATTCTCGATTTCGAATACAGATACTCCCTTTTCCAAATAATAAATTCGCTATCATTACTTTCAATAGTTTCGCCATTTATTTTATTTACCGAATACTTTCTTTCAAGAGTATAGCAATCTTGATTCCTATCATTTAAAAACGTAATGCTTACTCTTGAGTTTATTCGTCCATTCTCAACTTCGAATTTTGCTTTGTCTGAGATCAGATTAGATTTTGTTTCTTTAGTGTATTGAAATCTCTTTAATTCTGAACTAAAGGTTTGATCATATAATACCCAATAAAAAGCATCGTATAACTTTGATTTTCCATACCCGTTGTCACCTATTACTACATTAAGACCCTCCTTAAACTTTAATTCAACATTTCCTGAATAACATAGGAAATTCTCAAGTTCAATTTTTTCAATGATCATGTTTCAATTTATTTATTGAGATATGATAAAATTTTTCTTAAAGTAATTTGCTCAGATTCTCTGTCAATATTTCCCGAAATAGCCAGCTTAATTATTTCTACTAATTTTACCCCGCTAGACTCACCAAATTGTATTTTCTCGCATTTTTCTTTGGACATATAATCCATTTCTTGGAATAAAGGGTCATTTAGGTAACTCTTTAAAATTTCATCTTTTGTCATATCGAGGCTAATTCTTTTTGAATGTTGTAAATGTTTAGATTATATTTTTTGCAGACTTCTGAAAATGTATCTTCAGTATAGTATGGGTTTTTTGATAGTGATGCAAAATACATTACTCTTTCTAGTTCAGTTCTGACTAAGCTCCTTTCTAAATTATAATTTTCAGTATCGCCAGATTCTTTATTTAATTTTGGGATTACAATCAAATCATGGATTGATGCAAATCTTTTGTCCTTATGTTTACGAAGTATTCTACCTCTCCTTTGAATAAACTGTCGCGGATTTCCAGTACTACTGCAAAAGATTGCTGTTTCTGCCCTAGGAATGTCCACTCCTTCATCTAAACATTTCATTGATGCAATTACATCAATATGTCCTTCTTGGAATTGATCTAGTATCTCATCACGATTCTTCATACCGCTAATGAATTCATTCACAAGTATCTTATCATCAATCCGCCCAATAGCTCTGGTGTACTGATTAATGATTTTAATATTCTCTTCAAGTCGCTCTTCCACATTCTCATTTATTTCAAATGCTTCACCCTCAGGAACATAGACGAATGTGTATTTTAGATTGCCTTTTTCGGAAATTTGATCTTTTAAAATTTTTACAACTGCAGGTAATTTATTTTTAGCTTTATGTATAATTCTTTTTCTTTCTAGCAGAAGCATTTCGATTAGTCTAGTATTATCATCGGACTTTTTGTATTTGTAAAGCTTTGCCAATCTATCACTAAGTTGAATATATCCTTCGAGTTCGTCTTCCATAAGTTCGATTATTTTAGGAAAGTATTTGTACTCACAAAGTACACCTTCTCTAATTGCTCTTTCCATTGAGAAAGAGTAAGTATACGGCTCTTTATCAGAAAAAAACTCCTCCATCTTTTCTGTACCTTCGACATCATAGATCCTTTTTGGTGTAGCTGATAATCCAATTCTTTTATTTAAAGAAAAATTCTTTAAAAGGCTTGAAACCTTTGGGCTAGCCAAATTGTGCCCTTCATCAGCAATAAAAATGGTATCACTTGGTAAATTATCGACCAATGATTGAAATTTTTGTTTTATAAATGACGAGTAAGTGGTTATAAGAATAAAAGAGACAGGAATTCTTTTTGATGTTGATAACAGAGTTGTTATTTCATGTTCCCAAGAAACTTTTGAGGTTACCTTAAACACTTCTTTAAAATTGAAACTTCTCGCTTCTTTTTCCCATTGATCAACTAGGGTTATAGTTGGGACAAGTATTAAGACTCGATAGTGTTTGTCATTACTTTTTTTGTATTCTTTCAAAACACAATTAAGCGATGTTATTGTCTTCCCCGTCCCAGTTGCCATTGCAAATATCCCTTTTTGACCATTTGAAACCCATTTTTTGTAAGCTTCATTTTGATAATCTCTAGCTCCTTCTGGGTAAGGAAACCGTGGTTCTCTTATTATTTCTTCAATTTCTATTATAACTTTCTCAAAGGCACTTCTTACTTTTTTATTACCCAATAATTTAGCTTTACGTTCTAGAAGCTCTTTTTCTTGAATAACAAGTTCATTTATATCTTTATTCAAAAATTCTTTCGTTATCGCAACAATTACATTCTCTGTTGTTAGGTATTGAACAAAACTAGCTGATCCAGAAAATATTTCCTGAAAATATTTATTCTGACTATTTACCCATTGTGAAGATCTATTATCCTCCCATTCAAAAAAACTGTCAAGCTCTTCTAGGTTTTCAGCTAACCCAAATGCTGTAAAATTACATGAAGCCTTAAATCCAATAGAATCTAACTCATCGGAGAACATACCAGATTTGTAGTGAGATATACCATCTCTATTTTTTGGTTTAATTATTTTGATTGATATTTTATTGTTAGCGATTAACCATGCTAAACATTCAAAGAAATGATGCCCATAATCATTCAATGATCTTTTAAGTTCTTTTATGTTGTTAATATCTATTATTTTATTATCGACTACACCTGCCTGTCCCTTTTCAATCGCTTCTTTATCCTTTTCGGATAAAACATTATTAATAACCATTCTAACTTTACCTCCTGAGTACAAAAATTTTGCAAATCCAAGTGCAAGAATATTTACAGCTCCTGAACTGAAATAACCTAGCAAAAGATCAAGATGTTTACTATTGCAAAGGCAGTTTAAATAAAATTGGATAGGCTCAATTTCGTCTCCAGATCTGAATGTTCGATTTGATGGCCAATTAATTTGCTTTAACATTCTGATAGATTAAAGTATTTAAGATACTTTTGATTTCTTCTACAGTTTTTTTAACTTCTTGCGAGGAATTGAATTTACCGAGACTAAATCTTAGTGAATTTAATGCTCTTTCATCACTATAACCTAACGCTTTGATAACATGAGATGGCTGGATAAGTGATGATAAACATGCTGATCCATTAGAAACAGATATATTTTTAAGTTTTCTCAATATTAGATTGTGATCTATATCGCCAAACGAAATGTTTGTAAGGTTAAAAATTCGATTTGATATTCCCCCATTTATAACGCAATTTGGGATTTCCAGTAAATTTTTTTCAAGGAGATCTCTATTTGCAGTAGTTCTTATTCGGTCGCTATCCATTTCATTTAGTGCTAACTTTGAAGCTTTACCAATTCCGATAATCCCTGGAACATTTTGTGTACCACTCCTTAGACCAGATTCTTGGCCACCACCATGTAATAACGGTAAAATACTTTCTCTATTCTTTTTTCGATTTCTTACGTAAAGAACTCCTATTCCTTTTGGACCATAAAATTTGTGACCTGAGAAGGCTGCCATGTCTAGTGGTACGGAATTTAAGTTAACCTCAAGTTTGGAAACAGCTTGCGTTATATCCGAGAAAAGCATGACGTTGTATTCATTCGCTATTTTTGCAATTTCCTCGATTGGATGAATTGTCCCAATTTCATTATTAACCCACATTATACTTATTAAGATGGTAGATTTCTTTATAGACGCTTTTAATTGATTTAGATTTAGAGCGCCCATATTATCGACAGGTAAATAGGTTATTTCAAACCCGATAGATTCTAAGTACTTACAAGTTTCAATCACAGCCTTGTGTTCAGTAGTAACAGTAATAATATGCTTACCCTTATGACTGTTCTTTAGTGCAAATCCCTTTATGGCGAGATTTATGCTCTCAGTAGCTCCGGAAGTAAATATTAAATCATCTAAATTGCATTTAATTAAATTTGCGACATCAGCTTTAGCTTCTTCTAATTCCTTTCTAATTTGTAAACCAAAAGAATGTGAGCTTGCCGCATTCACATATTTTTGGGTAAAATAAGGGATCATCGCTTCTAAAACCCTTTGATCCATTTGAGTAGTAGAGTTGTTATCGAAGAAAATATGTTCACTCATTGAAATAGCTGCTTAATTATTGAAGTAAGGTTTTAAGAAAGTCACACGAGGTTTTTGAATTCTTATCTCTATTCTGTCTGTCAATATAAGCAACTTAACATTAATCAAAAACTATTTTTTTAGTTTTTTGATCTTTAATCTAAAAAGTTGTTCCTGATATAGTTTAGTTAATTTATAAATCTAGGAAGACTTTGCAGTATTCGCTTTACGATCAAATAGCAGTCTGTAATTCAATATGTGCATCTATAAACGGGCACCGTTTCCGCTTTGTCAATTATTTTCTTCCATCCTGCGAGTTCAAAACAATATCCAGTTTGTGTTGCAATATTTGATGGTATAATTTTTACTTTGATAGGATCGAAATTCCATAGCATTTTTACAATTGTTACTGCATCATGAATCAAGGGTACGCTTAGCACAAACGATTTATTAATGAATAGAACCAACTCTGTCTCAAAACCTTTGTCTTGTTTTATTCTTTGCCAAACCATTAATCCTTCTCCCTTATTATATATTAGGGGAAGTATTTTAGTTTTACCTTCATTCAATTCGATTTTCTTTTGATTAAAGAATTCTTTTTTCTTGTAGACTTCTAAAGCATTTTCAAAATAGAAATCGTCAAGAGTTACTTCTTCCCAATATTCACCTGATAGCTGAAAACTACAATTAAAGGAATTTAATTTTACGTGATTATTATTGTTGTCCATATTAAAATTTTGATATATCTATGGACTTTGTTATCGTACTTAACCTTTAGTTACCCCGCCCCCAACCAAAAATTAAGTATTTTGTATAAATAAAGAATTGAATTCCAGATTAGAGGATTTATAGAAATTGCAATTGACTTTATGCTTTTTGATTATATTGAAATACTAATGGATATTTTATAACTTAAATGCGAATGCCTGACTGAGCTTCAGTTGTTAAAAATGTGATTTAAGCAGTTATAGGCTTCAATCTCAGAATAGAAGCTTTGATGATTAAATTAATGTAGAAAAGTATATTGATATGTAGAATAGTGAAATCTGTGGAACGAACTAGAAGAATTTTTGCCATTTATTTTATAGTACAAGTTGACAAATTCTTAACCTTGCTAGACCAATTTCAATTCCATTAAAATCTAATTGGAAATTTATGAAGAACTTATAGAGCGATGTGTTAAACATTGGACAATAACTTTAAATACTCAACATCATTGAAAACATCAATCCCTAGTGTAAGAAGGGGAAGCGGTTTTAATCTGATTGTTTGAGAGTAATTGAGACCTTTAAAAAGTAATAGAACGTCTTCGTATGCCATTAAAAATTTACCGATGATATACCTGTCCTACAATCAAGTGTTTTGGTTTATCAACAATTAAATCGAAAGGATTCGGATGCAGCAAGCGAAACCAAAAAATCTAGTATGTGACGATTAAAAAAGCCCTTTTTGAGGATGTAGCGCCTGCCAATTTATTTTATTCTCTTGAAAAAACTAATTAAGTGACGGCTTATTAGTAGCTTGTATCTTTATGTGAAACTCATTTAGCTCAGAGCTGCGATCAGAAAAATTGAATGAATCAATTTTTCTGCTTTCTGATAAATATAAAATCTCCGCCTTCGTCTCCTGTATCTTGAATTACCCCAAATTGAGGAACTGTATTAGTATTATTAAGGACAGCTGTTTCAAGTCCATAAAATAATTGCCGGGCGCTTATATACTTCCCCTCTGTATCAATTAATCTTTTGATAAAGTATTGCATGAATTTGCTTTCATCAGGCACAGCTGTAAGTGTCCCGCTTGTCATTGCTTTACGACTTGGCAACCGATATAAATTTGACATTCCATAGTCAGATAAATCGATGTCTCGCATTTTAAAAATGCTGCCACTAAAACAGGCATCTGTTATTAAAAGAGTATGCTTGGAGTTTATGCCTGCAATGTAATCCCGGATTGTGCTGTTTGAAATCCATGTTGACTTATCCTCGATCTTTGCATCAGATGGAAGCCAGTAGCCTATATTTATTCGTTCATCCCATACACCATGACCTGCATAAAAAATTAGAAGGTTGTCTTTTAAGGTGATCCTATCTGCAAGACTTTCCAGTTCTTTGATGATCTCTTGTCTGTTTGGATTGATAAGAATTGTCGATTTATCTATTTGGAAGTTAAAATTTTCAATCAGTATTTTTTGTAGGCTGTTTGCATCGTTAACTGCTTTGTTAAGATCACGTAAACGCTCGTTGTCAAATTGGTAATCATTTATCCCGATTATTAGACTATAGTATTTAGGCAAATTATTTTCCAAGTCAGGAATAGTTGAAGGCTCATTTTTATTCGATTTTATTGTTTTAGCCTCAGGAACATTTATTAATGTCTTTTGCTGCTTTCCAATGACGAATACCTTTGCTTGGCCCACACCAAACATTGTATCCCCTTGACGAATTTTAAAATGGATTGGAGTACTTACTCCAATAAGAGTAGCACTTTTTTGTGGGATGCTAAAGTTAACAGCCTCACTCAACCCTGAAAATTTTTGACCAATTACTGTATTAGTGAGTAAAAGAGAGATGGCAAGTGTTAGGATTACCTTCATTCTATTGGAATATTTTTTACAACAATCTCTAATTGATTAAAGCCGGGATAGTATAAATCTATCTTTATGGCAGGGATGACTAAATCTTCGTTCTCAACTTCAAATGTAAGTTCACCTCTAACAGGGATACCTCTAATACATTCTACTATTCCACTTGTCCCTTTATCAGTAATGGAGTGTGGCCCAAGTTTACTTAGAGTTGCTAAATACTGCCTTCCATCAATGGCGGTTAGTTGAGATGTATTTCTTATTCTATAGCCCTGAATTTCTTTTTCTGAATTCTGAGTTAAAGTAAACTCAATGAGTATCTTATCACCAGTTCGTTTAACCTTAAGCACTTCAATGGTTGAAGAGGCAACTGTTACTGGTTTTGGCATTGGCTTTCTCGATTCAGCTTCAACTTTGAATATAACAGAACCGTCTAAAGAGTTAATTTCTTTGTCGGCCGCCCAGACTATCTTTTTTCCGATTCCAGATTTAACTCCACTTTTAACATCTCCTGATACCTGAACCAATTCATTACTGAAACTCTTCCCCCCATCTACGGAGTACGAAAGTTTCACATAATAAGATGTGCCAGATATTCCATTTAGATCATAGCTTATGATTGCGTTGTTTCCTTGTTGTAAACTTGTAACGTTAGTAATACTTTGTGAGTAGGATCTAAGACAGATTAAAAAAATAATAATTGGCAGGATTTGTTTCATGGCTATCTAATTGTCGAACGAGTAAAGACTATCCAAATAAATCATTTATTATCAATTTGGCAAAACTGTATTCAATGGTGAAAAAGCCAATAGTTTACTTTTATATTGTCCAGAGTTCATGCTAATTTATTATGAGGCGAGATATTGTTGAAACGCGTCAGATATTGTGTCATTTAGCTTATGATTGTTTTTAGAAAATTGAACCAACAGCTTAAGACTGACTATTTGTAATAGTTCGTTTAATGAGTATAACCAGTACCCCTTTTTAAAGACTTGTTAGCCTTATCTTCCCAAGTCCTATAATGTTGGGAATGTTGCCTATATTTTTCTCCTCCTACCAAATCCCCCACTTTAAGCTTTATCAGGATATCAATTCAGTCATTTATTGAGTCCTTCTGCGCCATAAATAATGACTCAATATTTTTAAAAGAACCGAAAACCTCATTTTTAGTCTAAAAAAGGACTTTTAAGTAAAACCGGCCTGTTTCCTTAGGTAGCTGCCTACTTTATCTCAATCAAGTCAATTTCATTGACAAATGGCTTTTTTAACGGATTTCGACCATTTTTTATGCCCAGTCTAATTATTTAAGAAAGAGTCTAATGAAGTCTGCTCCAGTCTAATTTTTTAGCCTAAACCCACATTAAATGTCATAAAGTGGTAAGTTTTTCATTAAAAGTGTAAAAAAGTGTAGTAAAGTGGTTGAAAGTGGGAAAATTTTCCTTACGTTTGTTTAGGACAAAAAGACAACCACTACGTCTATGACCTTCTTTACCAGTGAGTATGAGATTAAGCTTGATGCCAAGGGCAGACTAGTTCTGCCTGCCCGGATCAAAGCCCAGCTACCCGATGCGGACAGCCAGGAGCTTGTGATACGGAGGGGTTTTGAGCAAAATCTTATTATTTACCCCATGGTAGAGTTCAAAAAGGTGTTCGCAAAAATTTCAGGATTAAGTGAATTCAATGAAGAGTACCGAAGTCTACAACGGAACTTCTTTGCTGGAATCGCAACGGTAGAGATGGACAATAACGGTCGCATACTCTTACCTAAAAACATGTTAACCTACGCCCAACTCGACAAAGATTTAATGTTGGTGGGGATGGGTAACCGTGTTGAAGTCTGGAATCCAACGCACTACGAAAAACACCTGATCCAAGATCCAAGTGAGTTGTCTAAACTGGCCGAGAAACATTTGATGGAGTAACATGGCGCAGACGATACATAGTAAAGTGTGTCGTTGCAAAGTGCAAATGTTTCGGTGGCTTCAAGCTACAGACTTCATGCCTCATGCAGAAATGCTAATGGGATGAAAGATTTTAAGAAGTTATTGATTTGACAAATGGGAATGGAGATAGTGGATAAGGTGTATGAAGTGGTTTCTGTTCTTCCGGCTGAGGAAAAATATGGAATGCGTTCTCAAATGACCAGAAGTGCAGTATCAATTCCTTCCAACATAGCTGAAGGAAGTGCAAAAACAAGTCAGAAGGATTATGCAAGGTTTCTTGAAATATCCTTGGGGTCAGTTTTTGAATTAGAAACACATTCGTTAGTAGTTCAACGCAGACAGTGGGTTGAAGAGAAGCAAATGAATGAGTTGTTAGAGTTGATTAAACGGGAGCAACAAATGCTTCAGTCGTTCTTAAAAAAGTTTTAATGATGGAGTTAGCGTGTAGCTTGAAGCCAACAGCGTGTAGCCTTAAAGCCACAAAACTATGAATAGCAATGAGCAAAATGCTCGAAGCTCGAAGCCCGAAGCTCAAGGCTATCATACCCCCGTCATGCTCACCGAGTGTATTGAAGCACTGAACATTCAACCGAATGGCATTTATGTAGATGCAACGTTTGGTGGGGGTGGACATAGCATTAAAATACTCGAACACATTAAAGAAGGCAGATTGCTTTCCTTCGATCAGGATGATGATGCGAAGCAGGAAGCAGAAAAGATAAACAGTCGTTCTTTCACATTTTGTCATACCAACTTTAAGTACTTAAAAAAGTATTTGAAGTTGAATGGAGTTACCAAAGTACAAGGCATACTGGCCGATCTTGGAATTTCATCGCATCAGATCGATTCACCCGAGCGTGGTTTTTCCACCCGCTTCGATGGACCGCTTGACATGCGCATGGATCAAAAGCAATCGGAAACAGCAGCCACCATAGTAAATGAATACAGGGAAGAAGATTTGCATAAAATCTTCGGTATGTATGGTGAGCTGAAGAATGCTAAAACTGCTGCCCGTATGGTAACTCAATATAGAGTTAATAAACCCTTTGCCAGAACGGAGGACTTAAAAGCTGCGCTGAGTAGCATAGCCCCCCGTGGTAAAGAGAACAAGTATTTCGCCCAGGTGTTTCAAGCGCTTCGCATTGAAGTTAACGCAGAGATGAAAGCCCTAGAAGATTTTTTGCACCAATGTGGCGAAGTGATAGAGAAAAATGGCAGGCTGGTAGTGATGAGTTACCACTCGCTGGAAGACCGGATGGTTAAGAACTACATCAACAAGGGAAAGGTATTTGGAGATGTAGAGAAAGATTTTTACGGAAATGAAATCAAACCTTTTGAAGCAATCAATCGCAAACCGATTGAAGCAACAGAAGCAGAGATAGAACAAAACAAAAGAGCAAGAAGCGCAAAGTTGAGGATAGCTAAAAAAATATAGTTGTTCGTTGTTAGTTTTTCGTTAATCGCGATCAACAATCAACGATCAACCACCAACAATACATGGAGAATAAATTCAAAATCGAACCCAAAAAGATTACTGCTGCCAAGGGTGAGCCTGGCAATAGTGTGTTTTCCGGGCTGGAGAAAAAACTGAATCTCGAAAGCTATTTTGAAGAGGGTTTTCCTATTCAGTATCTGCCTAAGATATTATTTGTATTAGGCTTGGCACTATTCTATATCGGCAATACCCATTACGCGGAAAAGACAGTACGGAAGATCAATCATATACAAGCAGAAGTAGAAGACTTACGCGCAGATTATACCACGCTGAAGTCAGACCTGATGTTTGCCAGCAAGCAAAGCGAAGTAGCCATAAAAGTGAAAGCCTACGGATTAAAAGAAAGTTTAACACCGCCCACTAAAGTAGTTGTAGAAGAAGGTGAATATTAAGAAGTCCATATTAATAAGAGTAAGGATTGCATTTTTGTTTGTAACCCTCTTTGCTATCGCTGTGGTAGTAAAGACAGGTCACATTCAGGTGATTGAAGGGGAGAAGTGGGCCGCTATGGGCGAGCGCATTTCTTTTGATTATAAAACTGTGCAGGCTACCCGAGGCAATATTTACTCAGACAACGGCAGCCTATTGGCAACGTCTCTTCCTTTCTATAAAATCGCATTCGATGCTACATTACCTAAAGATGAAGTGTTCAAAGAAGGCATTGACTCCTTAGCTTATCATTTATCTGTATTCTTTAAAGATAAATCCAAGACAGACTACAAGCGTATGCTCGTGGACGCACGATCTTCCGGTAAAAAATACGTTGTATTAAGTCGCAAGCAAATCGACTATCAGGATAAAAAGCAAATGATGGAATGGCCTATCTTCCGTGAAGGAAGATTACGTGGAGGTGCCATTTTCGAAAAGATTGACGTACGCCATCATCCTTTCTCGAACTTAAGCAGAAGAACCATTGGCTATGTAAATGAAGATAATAAAGGCGCAGGTCTTGAATACAGTTTCAATAATTACCTGGGGGGTCAGGATGGTTACGCTTACTACCAAAAAATTGCAGGAGGTATCTGGAAACCGATATTCGATGCTAATAATGTGAAAGCAGTAGATGGTATGGATTTGCAAACCACACTCGACATCAACTTACAAGATGTAACCGAAACTGCCTTACACAAGGCTATGGTGCAACACAATGCTGATGACGGATTAGTAGTAGTAATGGAAGTAAAGACAGGCGAGATTAAAGCCATTTCAAATTTGAGTAGCGATGGGAAAGGCAACTTCTCTGAACGTTTCAATTTTGCAACGGCAGGTCTATTCGAACCGGGTTCTACTTTTAAACTGGTAACCATGATTGCCTTATTAGAAGACAGTAACGTTGAATTAACAGATACTATTGATACAGGAAACGGAGAGGCTATCTTCTACAATAAAAAAGTAAGAGATCACGAAGAAAAAGGGTTGGGTAAAATATCAGTGCAAGAAGCATTCGAACATTCTTCCAACGTGGCTATGGCAAAGCTGGTAAACAAACAGTTTGGCAACAAACCACAGAAGTTTGTCGATTATATAGATCGTCTAAAATTATCGCAACCACTTGGCATACAGATTACAGGAGAGCCACAACCTAAAATTCATCGTCCGGGTGAAAAAGGTTGGAGTGGTATTTCACTTCCGTGGATGGCTTATGGTTATGGTTTTGAAATTACACCATTACATACACTGGCATTGTTTAATGCAGTAGCCAATGACGGTAAAATGATCAAGCCTGTTCTCGTAAGAGAGGTTAAAAAAGCAGATGATGTTGAAGAAGCATTCAAGACTGAAGTACTGAATGATAAAATTTGTTCTAACAAAACATTAATAAAACTCAAGCTTATGCTTGAAGGTGTTGTCGAACGTGGTACTGCAAAAAATATTCGAGGCACGCATTATCGCATTGCGGGTAAAACTGGTACTGCTCAAATTTTGGATAATGGCCGTTACACGCAACGATACATCACATCATTTGTAGGTTACTTTCCGGCACATGCCCCCAAGTACAGTGCTATTGTATTGATAAAAAATCCAAGAGGCTGGCAACAATATGGCAGTAGTGTGGCTGCACCAGTTTTTAAAGAGATAGCTGATAACATTTATTCAAGAGATATAGAGTTGCACATGGCCATGGATAAGAAAAGATTAATGGAAGATGATGCGCTTCCTGTAATCAGGGGTGGACATCAGGAAGAGTTAACGATGCTATGCAACGAGTTAGGTATTTCAACCCACTCCCAAACAGAAGAAGAGTGGGTGAAAACAGCAAGAGCAGGAGCAGGCGTTAATTTAAAGAAAGCAACCGTTGGAAAAGACCTGGTACCCGATGTAACCGGTATGACTTTCCGCGATGCAATTTTTTTATTAGAGCAATCGGGCTTAAGAGTTTTTTACGAAGGCAAAGGAAGAGTGGCTTCACAATCCATCTCTGCCGGTGCACGAATTAATAAAGGAGATAGAATTTATATACGACTAAGTTAAAAGAGTAAAGCCTCACCCCTAACCCCTCTCCTTTGGAGAAGGGACAGGGGTGAGGCAAAGGCCTATGGCAGAGTTAAAAGACATATTATACAAAGTATCACTTACGTCTACGTTCGGTAACATGAATGTGGAAGTAAGCAATATTGCTTTTGATTCGCGCTTAGTAAAAAACGGATTTTTGTTTGTGGCAGTGAAGGGCTCGACTTCTGACGGGCACGAGTTTATTGATAAAGCTGTAGCTAATGGCGCAGCTGTAATTGTTTGTGAAACATTACCCGCTACAATAAATGAAAAAATTACCTACATCACCGTCAAAGACAGTGCTCAGTCGCTGGGAATTATTGCTGCTAACTTTTTTGGCTCTCCGTCACAAAAATTAAAGCTAGTAGGTGTTACCGGTACCAATGGTAAAACAACCACAGCTACACTTTTGTATCAGTTGTTTGGTTCATTAGGACACCGTTGCGGATTGTTATCCACAGTTGTTAATAAAATTGTGGATAAAGATGTGCTAGCTACGCATACTACTCCTGACCCAATTCAACTTAATGCTTTGTTGAAGCAGATGTTGGAAGCAGGTTGTACTCATGTATTCATGGAAGTCAGCTCACATGCGGTAGATCAGGAACGTATTGCTGGTTTACACTTTACTGGAGCAATTTTTACCAACATCACCCACGATCACCTCGATTACCACAAAACCTTTGATAACTACATTCGTGCGAAGAAGAAGTTCTTTGATGAATTGAGCAGCAGTGCTTTTGCTTTGGTGAATGCAGACGATAAACGAGGTATGGTGATGCTTCAAAACACAAAGGCGAGGAAACAATCCTTTGGGTTGAAGAAGATGGTAGATTTTAAAGGTAAGATCATTACTAACTCCATTGAAGGACTTGAACTTGAAGTTAATAACAAGATTGTCTGGTTTAAACTGATCGGTGATTTCAATGCCTATAATTTGTTGGGTGTATATGGTGCTGCAGTTTTATTGGGTGAAGACTCAGATGAGGTATTACGGCACTTATCTAATCTGCAGGGTGCGCCAGGAAGATTCGAATTGGTAATGCCTGGCTCTAAAGTAATTGCCATTGTTGATTATGCGCACACACCAGATGCATTAAAGAATGTGTTAGATACTATTGCACAATTCAGAACTGGAAACGAACAGGTGATTACAGTAGTTGGCTGTGGTGGTAACAGAGACAAAACCAAGCGACCACTCATGGCCTCTATTGCTTGTCGTATGAGTGATAAAGTTGTATTGACTTCCGATAATCCTCGAGATGAAGAACCAATAGAGATTATCCGTGAAATGCAAACCGGTGTTATGCCATCTGAAGCGAGAAAGACTTTAGTAATGGCAGACCGTGAAGAAGCCATAAAAACTGCTTGTATGATGGCGAAGGAACGCGATATCATTTTGATTGCAGGAAAGGGACATGAGAATTACCAGGAGATAAAGGGAATTAAACATCCTTTTGATGATAAAGAAGTAGTGACGAGAATGCTGAAGCTTATTGTGAATTAGAAAATCGATTATTAAGTATGCTTTATTATTTGTTTGATTATTTAGATAAACAGTTTGACCTCATCGGAGCAGGTGTGTTCAGGTATATATCATTCCGTGCAGGAATGGCAGCTGTATTATCTTTAATCATTACTATTTTCTTTGGTAAGGCATTGATTAATTTTTTACGCAGACAGCAAGTAGGGGAAGATATTCGTGATCTAGGTTTACAGGGTCAGTTGGAGAAAAAGGGTACGCCTACAATGGGAGGCATCATCATCATCATGGCTATCTTAATTCCAACCATTCTTTTAGCCAAGTTGGATAATGTCTACGTGATTCTGCTAATCATCTCAACTATCTGGTTAGGTTTAATCGGATTCCTTGATGATTATATTAAAGTTTTCAAGAAAGATAAAAAGGGTTTAGCAGGGAGATTTAAAATTATCGGGCAAGTTGGGTTAGGACTTATTGTAGGCATTACACTTTCATTTAATGATAGTGTGGTAGTACGCGAAGTAAGTGTAAAGCCAGCGGAGCTTGCCAGTCTTGAAACATTATCATTACAAGAGCAAGAAAACAGACTTGAATACAAGGATGTACCCTCCACCAAAACAACACTTCCTTTTGTTAAAAATAATGAGCTTGACTACGGAAAATTACTTCCATTCATATCTACTGATTACACTTGGGTAGTTTATACACTAGTTGTAATCATTATTATCACTGCAGTATCGAATGGTGCTAACATTACCGATGGTATTGATGGTTTGGCCGCGGGCACTTCTGGTATCATTGCACTCACGCTGGCTATTTTCGCTTACTTATCAGGTCGTATTGACTTTAGCTCCTATTTGAACATCATGTACATTCCTAACTTGAGTGAGTTAGTAATTTTCTGTACGGCACTAGTCGGAGCCTGCTTGGGTTTCTTATGGTATAATGCTTATCCGGCTCAGGTATTTATGGGCGATACGGGCAGTCTTACTTTGGGTGGTGTTATTGCAGTTATCGCACTTGCCGTTCGCAAGGAATTACTGATCCCAATCCTGTGTGGTATTTTCCTGGTGGAGAATTTATCGGTGATTATCCAAGTTACTTATTTCAAATACACAAAGAAAAAGTACGGTGAAGGAAGAAGAATTTTCCTGATGTCGCCTTTACATCACCATTATCAAAAATTACAAATCCATGAAGCAAAAATTGTAACACGCTTCTGGATTGTAGGAATATTACTAGCCATACTAACACTAGCAACACTTAAGTTAAGATGAAGCAGAGAATAGTAATATTAGGTGCAGGAGAAAGTGGAACAGGGGCAGCCTTGTTGGCCAGCAAGAAGGGCTATGAAATTTTTGTTTCTGATCAATCACCAATTAAGGATAAATACAAGCAAGAATTACTGGCTCATAAAATTGATTTTGAAGAAGGTCAGCACACTGAAGCAAAAATTATCAATGCCTCTTTAATTATTAAGAGTCCGGGCATTCCTGATAAAGCAGAAATTATTAAAAAGTGTAAGTATGCTGGTATTGAAATTATTGATGAATTGGAATTTGGGTTCCGCTTTATCAAAGGAAAAGTAATTGCTATTACAGGCACCAACGGTAAGACAACAACAACGCTACTTACCTTTCATTTGCTTAAAGAAGCAGGTGTTAAAGTTGCATTAGCCGGAAATGTTGGTTTTAGTTTAGCCAGACAAATTGCAGAGCAAGATCACGACTGGTATGTAATAGAAATCAGTAGTTTCCAATTGGATGGCACTACTACATTTAAACCAGCAGTGGGTGTTTTGTTAAACATTACTCCTGATCATTTAGATCGCTACGAGTATCAATTGCAAAACTATATAAACTCGAAGTTCAGAATCACTCGACATATGAGTGATACAGATACTTTCATTTACTATGCAGATGATGCAATCCTGAAACATGAAGTAAAAGCAAGACCAATTGCTGGTCAACAACTGGCTATCTCTTTATCAGATGAATCAACACCGGTTCATTATGATGGGACAAGAATGAGCTTTGGTTTTAGTGAAGCATTTAAAATTGCTCAAAGTGAAACTACACTAAAGGGTCCACATAATCTGATCAATACTATGGCAGCGGTTTCTGCTGCTCAGTTGGCAGGTTTAAGTGAACAAGCCATTCGTAAAGGTTTAGCAACTTTCAAAAATGCACCCCATCGTCTCGAATCGGTGGCAGTAATTAATGGTGTCGAGTTTGTTAATGATTCAAAAGCAACAAACGTAGATTCAGTAGTGTATGGGTTGGGAAGTTATACAGGCCCACTCGTGTGGATCGCTGGCGGTGTAGATAAGGGTAATGATTACACATTAATTGAGAAAGAAGTAAAACAAAAGGTGAGAACCTTAATTTGTTTAGGTAAGGAAAATGACAAACTGAAGAAAGCTTTTGGCAATGTTGTGTCTACTATTAAAGAGACACAAAGTGTAAAAGAGTTGGTAAAAATGGCACTAGCAGAAGCTCAGAAGGGCGATGTGGTTTTGTTATCACCTGCGTGTGCAAGTTTTGATTTATTTAAGAATTATGAAGATCGAGGAGATCAGTTCAGATCTGCCGTATTAGAATTAAAAATGGAAGTGGAGGGCCAATCCAAATGAATCAAGTAAAAGCGTGGGCCGATAAAAATTTACAAGGTGACAAAGTCATCTGGGCCGTTGTGTTTGCATTATCAATGATCAGTATCCTTGTAGTGTACAGTTCCATTGGCACGCTGGCATTTAAGCGTACCGTGAGTCCTGAAAAGTTTTTGCTCACTCACACAATGCACGTGTTTATCGGACTTGCTGCCATGTGGTTTGCACATAAGGTTGACTATCGCTACTACTCTAAGTTATCCAAGATTGCTTTATTGGTAAGTGTTCCCCTATTGATTTACACTTTTACAAACGGAACAACCATCAATGATGCAGCACGTTGGATTCAGATTCCACTGATCGGAACATCCTTTCAACCATCTGATTTTGCGAGTTTAGCACTGATCGTAAACCTGGCCAGCATGTTGGCTAAACGTCAACAAAATATAGATGATATCAAGGAGTCTTTGATTCCGATTCTGTTTTGGTGTGGTATTATTTGTGGATTGATTGCATTAACCAATTTATCAACAGCGGTACTACTCTTAATAACATGTATGCTCATTATGTTTATCGGTCGTGTACCAGCGCGATATTTAGCCATGCTTGTTTTTGTTGGCTTACTATTCGGAGCACTGGCAGTCGCTTTTGGTGTCCGTGGTGAAACGGCAAAGAATCGTATCAAAAATTTTGTTAATGGTACTGAACTTCCTTTTCAGGCTAAGCATGCACGCATAGCCATTGCAACAGGAGGTGTAGCAGGAAAAGGACCAGGTAACAGCGATCAAAGAAATATACTACCACATCCGTATTCAGATTTTGTATATGCTATCGTAATTGAAGAGTACGGCATGATTGGCGGTATTGTAGTCTTGTTACTCTATCTCATTCTATTACATCGTGGGATGAAAGCAGCTTACAATAGTGAACGTGCTTTCGGAGGATTATTATCTGCCGGTTTAAGTTTTGACTTAGTCTGTCAGGCAATGGTAAACATGGGTGTTGTTGTTGGCCTTGGTCCCATTACTGGTCAGCCCTTACCCTTGATTTCTATGGGAGGTACATCAATGGTATTTACAGGACTTGCTTTAGGAATAGTGTTGAGTGTGAGCAGAGGAGAACAGCAAGATCAAGTGTGGGATAAACAGAAAGGTGAACAGGAAATTAAAGAGAAAAATCTAACTGCGAAGGCAGCATAACAGCTGCATGCTTTACGCTTCAAGCCTCAAGCTTGCAGCCTGAAGCGTAAAGCGATTAAAAGGATAAGTAAAGAGTTGAAAAAGGAAAAACCATATCGTCTCATCATCAGTGGAGGAGGAACCGGAGGACACATCTTCCCAGCCATCGCCATTGCTAATGAATTCCGTCAGCGGTATCCGGATGCACAAATTTTATTTGTTGGTGCACAGGGTAAAATGGAGATGGTACGTGTTCCTGAAGCAGGCTATAAAATTATTGGTTTGTGGATCAGTGGTATTCAACGCAAGCTTACATGGAAAAATTTGTTGTTCCCTTTTAAACTTGTGTTTAGTTACCTGAGGGCTGTTGCCATCTTACAAAGATTTAAACCACATGCGGTTATAGGCACAGGTGGTTATGCCAGTGGCCCTATTATGATGGCAGCCACTCGATTAGGATATGCAACAGTTATTCAGGAACAAAATTCTTTTGCAGGATTAGCTAACAAACAAGTTGCCAGTCGTGTAAAGAAAGTATGTGTTGCCTACGAGGGCATGGAGAATTATTTTCCTAAAGAGAAGATTGTATTAACAGGTAATCCGGTTCGTAAAGATTTATTAGAAATTGATTCGAAGCGAAGCAAGGCACTTGGCCATTTTGGTTTCGATGCAAACAAGAAAACACTTTTGATTATAGGAGGGAGTCTTGGTGCCAGAACAATCAACAAAAGTATTTTGAAGAACGTGGAAAAGCTTCAAGAAACAGAAGTACAGATAATCTGGCAAACAGGTAAAGGCTACTATGTCGACTGTAAAGAAGCTTTATCAAAATATGATTTGCGTAGAGTGCGTCTGTACGACTTTTTAAAAGAGATGGACTTGGCTTATGCTGCCGCTGATGTGGTTATTTCCAGAAGTGGCGCGCTGGCCGTTTCTGAACTTTGTATTGCGGGTAAGGCTACTATACTAGTGCCCTCACCCAATGTAGCGGAAGATCATCAAACAAAAAATGCAATGGCTTTAGTTATTAAGGACGCAGCGGTTTTAGTAAAAGATGTTGACGCGATGAAAAGCTTAGTTGATACTGCTTTAACAGTGCTATTTGACGAGGTGCGTTGTCAACGATTACAAACAAATATAAAAGCATTGGCCAGACCTGGTGCTACAAGTGATATAGTAAATGAAATTGAGGAATTGATTAAGTGAGACTAGACAAATACGATATTATTTATTTCCTCGGGATTGGAGGTATAGGCATGAGTGCTCAGGCACGTTGGTTTATTAAAAAAGGACTACACGTATTTGGTTACGATAAAACATCCACTGCACTAACGGAGGCCCTGCAAGCAGAAGGTATGCAGATTCATTTTAATGATGCTGTAGACGCCATCCCTGCATTAGTAAAAGAAAATAAGGAGAAGACGCTTATAATTTACACACCGGCAATTCCCAAAGATCACGCTGAACATGCATACCTGAAGGAAAACGGTTACACGATTTTGAAGCGCTCAGAAGTATTGGGTCTGCTTACTAAAAATTACAAGACTATTGCTGTGGCGGGAACTCACGGCAAGACGACCACTTCATCCATGGTGGCACATATTTTAAAAGTAGCTGATCGAAAGATGGTAGCTTTTTTGGGTGGTATTACTACAAACTATGAGTCAAATCTTGTTATGAATGGTGAGGTAACAGACGATACCCTTGTAGTTGTAGAGGCTGATGAATTTGATCGCTCCTTCTTAAAATTATTTCCTGAAGTGGCTATCGTTACCAATGCTGATCCTGACCACCTTGATATTTATGGTGATCATGAAAGTGTAATTACTTCATTTAAAGATTTTGTAAAACAGATTAATAAGAAAGGATCGTTAATCATTCATGAATCTATTGATGATTTATTAACCCACGACTTAAAAGATATTGCAAAGGTTAATTACAGTATGAGTCGGGGAGATTTTTTTGCCGAGCACATTACTTCGAAAGGAGGATTTTTTGAGTTTGACCTTCACGGTTTCGGAAAAGTTCAACATATCTCTCTCGGTATCCCCGGTTTTCATAATGTAGAAAATGCAATTGCTGCTGCTGTGGCCACACATAAAGTAGGAGTTGATTTGGCGACAATTAAGCAGGCACTTACTTCTTTTAAGGGAGTAAAGAGAAGGTTTGAGTTTATCCTTAAAGGAAGTAATGTAACTTTTGTTGATGACTATGCGCATCATCCTACAGAGATTGAAGCCTTCTTGCGATCATTGAAATCAATGTATCCTCGTAAAAAGTTGTCGGTAATCTTTCAGCCACACTTGTTTACACGTACCCGCGATTTTGCAAAAGGTTTTGCAGAAAGCTTGAGTCTGGCAGATGAATTGTTCTTAATGGACATCTATCCCGCGCGTGAGTTACCCATTGAAGGTGTTGATTCCAATATCATTTTTAAAGATGTAACAAGTAAGAAGAAGGTAAGATGCTCCAAAGAGGATTTGATGGCAGCATTAGGAGATTCTACACTGGAGCTGGTGGCGACAGTAGGCGCTGGCGATATTGATACGTTTGTACAACCAATTAAAAAAATGTTGACTGAAAAGTATGAAGCTTAAACTCAACATGCGAAATGAAATCAAAGGTGTGCTGGCACTTGCTGCGCTCCTGGTACTCATTGCTTTTGCTGAACGTGAAACAAACGATACTGCTGTGAAGCAAATTTCGATTGATATAGATAACATAGAGAATAACCATTTTATTGATGAAGAAGATGTAAGACGATTAATGCAATTCAATCAACAAAATCTGATCGGTGCATCAATGGGTAGTATCAGTTTGAAGGAAATTGAAAAACGCATTAAGGCTGATAAGTTTATAGAAGATGCAGAATTGTATAGTGATCTTAAGGGTAATCTGTTGGTGAATGTAGACTTGCGCAGACCTATCGCACGTATTGTGCGCAACGATGGACCTGATGGTTATATCGCTGAAGACGGAACTGTTATGCCAGTCTCTGAAAAGTTCACAGCAAGAGTTATTCTGATCAGTGGTTCGTATGCCCACAACCTATTGGCTATGGGTAATTTGAATAAAACAGAAGAAGGAAAACAACTGTTGGCACTGATAGAAATGATTGAGGATGATGATTTTTGGAAGGCACAAATAGCACAATTAGACATCGATTCTAAGCGGAATATCAATCTTTTTCCACAGGTGGGGGATGAGTTGATTGAATTCGGTCAAGCGGATAATGCAGAGGAGAAATTGAAGAAGTTGATGATTTTCTACAAAGAGATACTCCCTGTGAAGGGATGGAATAAATATAAGCGAGTTAATCTCCAATACGAAGGACAAATCGTAGCGGAATAATTTAAAAAATAACAACCACTAAATACAGAAGCATGGAACACGAAAAAATAGTTGTAGGTCTCGACATAGGCACAACTAAAATATGCGCGATTGTTGGTCGCAAAAATGAGTTTGGTAAACTCGAAGTCCTGGGAATGGGTAAAGCAGAAAGCGAAGGTGTTGTTAAAGGCATCGTGTTTAATATTGATAAAACTGTATATGCCATTGAAAAAGCTATAAAAGAAGCCAGCGATCAATCAGGCATTGATATCGGTGTAGTCAATGTTGGTATTGCGGGTCAACATATAAAAAGTTTTGTTCAACATGGCGGTATAACTCGTTCTTCAAAAGAAGACGAAATAACTGTTGACGATATAGAGCGTCTTACACAAGATATGTACCGCATGGTAGTTCCGCCAGGAAGCCAGATTATTCATGTAATGCCACAAGATTACATGGTGGATTACGAAGAAGGTATTAAAGAACCTGTAGGTATGTCAGGTGTTCGTCTTGAGGCAGATTTCCATGTGATCACTGCGCAAACAAATGCCATCAACAATATTCATAAGTGTGTGCGCAAAGCTGGTCTAGAGATTGAAGATTTAATTCTTGAACCACTTGCCTCAAGTTTAGCGGTATTAAGTGATGAAGAAAAAGAAGCAGGTGTTTGCTTAATCGATATCGGTGGTGGCACCACAGATATCGCGATATTCTACGATAATATCATTCGTCATTCAGCGGTAATTCCTTTCGGTGGAAATATTGTGACCAATGATATTAAGCAGGGGCTTATGGTATTGCAACAACAAGCTGAACGTCTGAAAACTTCATTCGGTCGTGCTATCGCTGAAGAAGCAAATGCTAATGAGATTGTAGCAATACCGGGTATCAGAAACCGTGATACCAAAGAAATTTCTGTAAAGAATCTCTCAAATATCATTCAGGCAAGAATGGAAGAAATCATTGAGATGGCACATTCAGAAATTATTGCTTCCGGTTATGAGAACAGACTAGCAGGTGGAATTGTCATCACTGGTGGTGGTGCACAATTAGCTAACCTCAAGCAGTTAGTTGAGTATATGACGGGCATGGATACACGAGTTGGTTATCCTAACGAACACTTAGGCAAAGGTAAAGTTGAAATTGTGAAGAGCCCGATGTATGCAACTGCAGTGGGATTGGTATTGTCAGGTTTCCGTTCTTTAGATGAGCGTGAAGACCGCTACAAAGAAGCAAGAGAAGTGATTAGAACAGTAAAGGCCAAGAAGCCGGTAAGTATGCCATCTTCTTCTAAGAATTTCTTTAACGATATACTTACTAAAACCAAGAGTTTGTTAATAGACGATTTGAATGATAAGAACGAGTACTAGATTTTAAGATGTAAGTATTAAGACATAAGTAAATTTTTAAATCTTATGTCTTAGTACTAAAGTCTTACTACTTAAAGAACAACCACTAAATAAAAAGATTATGTTTGATTCAGGATATAAATTCGAAATCCCCAAACACCACAAGTCAATTATCAAAGTAATTGGCGTAGGTGGAGGTGGAAGCAATGCGGTGAACCACATGTTCAAGCAGGGCATTAAAGATGTAGAATTTGTGGTGGTCAACACCGATGCACAGGCGCTTAACAGTAGTCCTGTTCCGTATAAATTACAAATTGGTACTAACCTGACAGAAGGTTTAGGTTGCGGTGCCAACCCTGATGTGGGTCGTGCAGCAGCAATTGAAAGTCGCGAACAAATTCGTGAAATGCTCAATGGCACAAAAATGGTTTTCGTAACTGCTGGTATGGGTGGGGGAACCGGAACTGGGGCTGCTCCTGTGTTAGCGAAGATTGCCAAAGAAATGGATATACTCACAGTAGGCATTATTACTGTTCCCTTCGGATGGGAAGGTAAAAAGAAATTTTCGCAAGCGCAGATTGGTATAGATGAGTTGCGTCAAAACTGTGATACAGTTCTGATGATATTGAATGATAAACTTCGTGAGATTTACGGAAACTTACCAATCGGTCAGGCATTTGCACAAGCTGATAATGTATTAACAACGGCTGCAAAAGGTATTGCGGAAATTATAACACTGACAGGCCACGTTAACGTTGACTTCCAGGATGTGCGTACCGTAATGCTTAATGCCGGTGCTGCTGTAATGGGTACTGCCGAAACAAGAGGTGATACCCGTGCCAAGAAAGCTGCAGAGGCTGCGCTTTCCTCGCCACTACTTGATAACCGTGATATCATGGGCGCCAAGCGTATACTGCTTTCTATTTTCTCAGGTTCTGACATTGAGCTTTCAATGGATGAGTTGAGTGAGATTACGGAATACATACAGGCACAAGCTGGACAAGAAGCAGAAATGATTTTCGGTCACGGTGTAGATGAAAGTTTGGGTGATCGTATTCGTGTAACGGTAATCGCTACCGGTTTTGATGCAGAAGCTAAAAAGCAGGAGAAAAAAGAAGAGGCAAAAAAGGTTCATGACCTCGACCGATCACAAGGTTGGTTGTTCGAGGCAAAAGAAGCAAAGGATGCGCCTATGGGAGGCAAAGTAGCGCCTGAACTCAAGCCCAATAAATTTAAGGTTGAAGAAGAGGATGACGATAGACCAGCTTCACGTGAAGTAGTTTTTACAACAAACTTTTCTAAACCTAATGCCTCTTTCGATTTAGAAGATGAGGATGATGGAGAAGATGGTTTATTCAGAGCTGACGATGAATACGATACGAACGCTGAAGCTTTTGGCGATCAGAAAATCAATGACGAAGGCATGATGGAACTGCGTTCTACACGTGAGCGCTTGCGTCAACAGGCAGAGCTACGTAAAAACAAATTGAAGGAAGGCAAGAAATCAGAAATGACTAAAGAGGAATTTAGCGAAAAGTGGGCATTACCAGCTTACATGCGCAGAGGTGTGAAGATGCAAGACGTACCTCATTCATCAGAGCCTTTTATTTCGAAGTATAATTTGAATGATGACAATAACATTTTAGGTAACAATAAATTCTTACACGATAATGTAGATTAATAATTTGTTGATAGTAAGTAGCTGTTGATTTGAACTTTAAAAAGAAGCGAACAACCAACAACTATAAACTATCAACGATACAAGAAATTGGCATGGCCGTTATGACAGGTACTTTACTCCATTCGTAGTGGTTGTTGGTAGTAAATATTTTTAGCCGGTAACGGCATGCCTTTCTTTTTAGTGTTGCAGGTCTCATGTACCTGACCATTTTTTCAACGCAAGAAGCCCCGCATAGCAGGGGCTTTTTGCGTTCAAACAGATAATCCAAAATTCAAAATTCAAAATTCAAAATTTGAGATTTGAAATTTGAAATTAGAAATTATCCTTTAGGATGCTGTTGAAGAAAAATGAGTACCTTACATTATGAAGAAGCGTAAAATACTTATTGCACTCTTATTAGTCTCAGCAGCTATTTACCTGGCAGGTGGAAGACCGGACTCACCGGTTTTTAACCTCAGTATGCCTCAGGTACCACAAGAAGCTGGTGAATTGGAGACCTTCATAAGCGAAAACGAAGCAAAACATCAACTTAAAAAAGACAATGAAGCCAGAATAGTGTGGCTTAACGATTCCTTAAAACAAAAAACAGAGTATGCAGTGGTTTACCTGCACGGCTTTAGCGCCAGTCAGGAAGAAGGCAATCCTGTGCATCGCAATTTCGCCAAACAGTTTGGTTGCAATTTATATTTAGCACGACTGGCTGACCATGGTGTAGATACAACGGATGCTCTACTGTATTTTACGGCTGACCGCCTCTGGGAAACTGCCAAGCAAGCTTTGGCAATTGGCAAACAACTTGGCAATAAAGTTATTCTTCTGAGTACATCTACAGGGGGAACCGTTGCAATAAAACTGGCTGCAGAGTATCCTGATGATGTGCATGCTTTAATAAATCTTTCACCTAATATTCGTATTAATAATCCAGCTGCTTTTTTATTAAACGACCCCTGGGGTTTGCAAATTGCCAGAGTTGTGATGGGTGGCAAGTATAATAAAACCGGAATTTCTGAAGAGAGCCAACGGTGGCAGTATTGGAACGGTTTGTACAGATTAGAAGCCACAATACAATTGCAGGAATTGCTGGAAGCAAGTATGGTGAAAGAGACATTTGAAAAAATTACACAACCCTCATTAACACTATACTATTTCAAGAACGAAGAGGAACAGGATCCTCAGGTGAAAGTAAGTGCTATGCTGAAAATGAATGAACAACTTAGCACACCAGACTCCTTAAAATTTGCCATAGCGATTCCCACTGCTGGGGCGCATGTATTAGGAAGCCCGATGGCATCAAAAGATGTTCCTGCAGTTTACGCAGAGATTGTTAAGTTTGCCACACAAACATTAAAGCTGCAAAGTCAGTTTTGATGAGATTTTTACGGCATGCAACAGTTTTTAGATCAATATGGATATCTGGCATTATTAGTAGGAACGTTTTTCGAGGGAGAAACTGCTATTCTGATTGCCTCGTCACTTATTCATAAGGGTTTCTTTGAATTCCCCTTTACTGTATTCTTTGCGTTTTCTGGTTCATTTATTAGCGATTGGATTTATTATTTAATAGGCAGACTCAATGGAAAATATTTTATTGAGCGCAAACCAAAATTAAAAGCGCTGGTTGCTCCTGTCACCAATCTTTTTCAGCGGTATCAGTTGCAATTATTGTTAAGCTATCGTTTTTTGTATGGGTTTAGGGTAATTATCCCGGTGGTTTTCGGAATGAGTGGCTTGACGCCTTCTCGGTATTTGTTGTTTACTATCATTTCGGGTTTATTCTGGGCAACGGTAGTGAGCACTGTTGGGTACTTTGTTGGCTCTGTTTTTCAGCTAGATACCAGCTCTTTCGAAAATAATTTTACCTACGTTGTTATCGGTTTTACAACTTTTGGATTGTTGATTGGTTATATTGTAAAAAGAATCATTAGTAACTCATTACATGTGGAGTAAGGAAAATAATTCTAAAAATTTCAAATTTCAAATTTCAAATTTCAAATTAACATAGTATGGAATACAGACGTCTCGGAAAATCAGGCTTGCAAGTAAGTGCACTTTCATTTGGCTCTTGGTTAACCTTTGGCAAGCAAATCGAAAATGGTATTGCCGATGAACTCATGACCATAGCTTACGACAACGGCATTAACTTTTTTGATAACGCAGAGATTTATGCGAGGGGTAAATCAGAAGAAGTGATGGGCGAAATTTTAAAAAAGAAAGGTTGGTCGCGCGATAGCTATATCGTTTCCAGTAAAGCTTTTTTTGGATTAGGAGGTAAAGATCTTAAACCTACACAGAAGGGTTTGCACAGAAAGCATTTGGTAGAAGCTTGCGAGCAAGCGTTGAAACGCTTCCAACTTGATTACCTCGATTTATATTTCTGTCATCGTCCGGATAAGCAGACACCCATTGAAGAAACGGTTTGGACAATGCACAACCTGATACAACAGGGTAAAATTTTATATTGGGGAACAAGTGAATGGAGTGCGCAAGAAATTATGGAAGCACACATGGTGGCACAACGTTACTCATTAATTGGCCCCACCATGGAACAACCTCAGTACAACATGCTAGAGCGCAACAAGGTAGAAGGCGAGTTTGCTCAGCTTTACAAAACAGTTGGGTTGGGAACAACTATTTGGTCGCCATTGGCCTCGGGTGTTTTAACGGGTAAGTATAATGATGGCTTTCCGGAGGGAACACGCCTTGGCATTGAGGGTTTGGATTGGTTAAGAGATAATACTTTAGTTGAAGCCAACATGAAAAGGGTTAAGGAGCTAACAAAATTCGCGTTTGACTTAGGCATGACCATGCCAATTTTGGCTTTAGCCTGGTGTTTAAAAAATGAAAATGTAAGTACCGTAATATTAGGTGCTTCCAAAAGAGCGCAGTTAATAGAAAATTTTAAGGCTTTTGAGGGAAGAGACCGCTTAACACCACAGGTAATGGAGCAGATAGAGCAGATACTTAAGAACAAACCAGCGCCTCCTTCGTTTTAATCAGTGTACTTAAGTTATAAATAAATGTCGTTTAGTTAAGCTTCCTTATTCTTCCTCTCTACAGGAGAGGACTGGAGGTGAGGTAAAAAAAATGGCTTAACTAAAGGAAATTGAGTTATAAATTTTATAAGAATGATGATACGCATTGCCATCGTTGTTCTATTCTCACTTTCGGTTACTGTACGTGCTCAGCAGCAAACGACAGACGAAATTCGTATGAGCATTTATTTCGGTGGCGGTAGTTACGACATCGATTCGTTTCAGCAGCAGTCTTTACTACATTGGCTTGATTCCATTCCTAACATTGATCGCTACGAAGTGCATCTGATTAGCCACACCGATCCCATTGGTGGTAAGCGTTACAACGAGTGGCTATCCAAAATGCGTAGTGAGTCCGTTGAACAACTCGTTTTACAACGCAATATTCCCCAGCATAAAATCAGCAGAAAAGACTGGGGGCTGGATGATGCAGTTTACAGCAACCAGACCTACAGAGGCATGCAAATGAACAGGAGGGTAGACGTTATTTTATACCCTATAGTATTCTAAACGAAATTGGTATTCTAAGCATTAGAAGTTAAAGTGTCCGAAAAAGAACAGCGCTTTTCGATAGCGAACGCCTGTATTACACTAAAAGCCTTATTTTTGAGTTTTTAAGGCCTTTTTTCCTTGGCATTATATTGGTCATGATGCTTAGGATTCATGGCTGTACTGTTACCTCAGTGTATGGATTTACGTCTAAAATTTAAAGCATGATCAACCTTAAAGACATTGACAAATACGTGGATTCCCGCTTTCAGCGCACGTTTATTTTAAAGGGAGTTAACCTGGAAATTCAACAAGGAGAGTTTGTTACCATTATGGGGCCCAGTGGTGCGGGTAAATCTTCCTTGATGAATATTATTGGGATGTTGGATGAACCTTCTGCAGGTGAGTATTTCTTTTTTGATGAACCTGTGCATCGCATGAAGGAAAAGCAGAAGAGCGACATGCACAAAAACTACATCGGCTTTATTTTTCAAGCCTATCACCTTATTGATGAATTAACAGTTTACGAAAATATTGAAACACCATTACTGTACAAAGGTGTAAACAGCGCACAACGCAAGAGTATGGTGGCCGAATTATTAGATCGCTTTAATATGGTGGCTAAAAAGGATTTATTTCCGGAGCAACTTTCTGGTGGACAACAACAGCTGGTGGGTATAGCCCGTGCCATTGTTGGTCAGCCTAAATTATTACTTGCCGATGAACCAACGGGTAATTTGCACAGCGAGCAAGGAAAACATATCATGGAAATATTCCAGAAACTAAATGATGAAGGTATCACTATTATTCAGGTAACCCATTCAGAAGAGAATGCCCGATATGGTAAGCGCATTGTGCGTTTGGGTGATGGTGCCATTGTTCAAGATGAACGTCTAACAGTAAATGCTTAATCAATGAGAATAGTATTGATACTTTGTATAATCGTAATTTCATTTACAGCTGTAGCACAAGCCCCATTGACGCTTTCGTTTAAAGAAGCAGTGAAGCTTGGTTTGCAAAATAACCTGGCGTTAAACCAGGCCAAGAATAATTTAGTAACGTCTACGGTTGCTAAAAATAGCAGTATGCTACAGTTGGCACCCAGTGTAAATATTCAGGGTAATGCCGGAAGAAACGATGGTAACTCCTTTAACCAGCAAGAAGGTCAGGTAATTAATGGTGTGCTTGATTTTGTTGGCGCTAACCTGAATGCCTCTATGCCACTGTTTAATGGCATGAGTACAATTACAACCTTTAAGCAGACAGCATTGCAAAACGATGCACAACTAAACTTGGTTAAAAGAACAGATCAGGATGTTATTACCAATGTAGCCAATCAGTTTCTACGTTGCTTATTAGATCAGCGCTTAGCAATAATTCAGCAAAAAAACCTTGAAACACAACAACAGCAGTATGACCAAATCCGCGAACAAGTGCTTGCTGGGAGCAGACCAGAAGTTGATTTATACAACCAGGATTATCAGGTAAAAAATGCTGAATTACTTTTGTTGCGTTCCCGCAATACATTAAGAAACAATAAGACTATTCTGGCCACTACTTTACAAATAGATCCGCTTGTTTCGTTTGAGTTGGAAGAGCCGGCATGGGATGTTAATGTAGCAGATGCTGATGTGCTGTCAATAGAGCAATTAAATGAAACTGCTTTAGAAAATCGCAGTGATCTTGAATCTGCAAAAGCAACAGAAAAAGCTAACCGCTTTGGATTCTATTCAGCAAAGGGAACCTACTTGCCAAGTATCAATGCATTCTTGCAATATGGTTCGCGTTATAACTATATACACCCAAACCCGGAAGAGAATTTTTTCCCAAATAATCGCTCTTTCAATGATCAGTTTCTTACAGATAACACGCAGCTGACCTATGGTGTAAGTTTTACCATACCTATTTTTGGTGGCTTTCAAACCCGTACAAATGTAGTTCGTTCTAAAATGAATTATGAAAATGCTAAGCTAACTACTGCCAATACTGAAATTCAGGTTAAATCATCGGTAATGCTGGCATACCAAAACTACAGAGATGCCCGCTCTAATTATGAAGCTACAAATGCACAGTTAAAAGCTGCAGAAATATCTTATAATTTCGAAAAGGAAAGATATAGTTTAGGTATTTCTGATATTGTTGCGTTAACACAGGCAACCCAAAACTACACACAAGCTCAAGGTGATTTTGAGAGTGCGCGCTATACGTTAATGTTCCAGAAAATATTAATTAGTTATGCCACAGGCACTTTAAAGTTTGAAGACATTCCATAACAACCAACCAAATTTTCCCTAACCCCAAGAGCCTCTGCAAACCAGCAGAGGCTTTTTTTATTTTGCCCAATATTATACTTAAAAACATACCTCATTGTGCAGATTTATAGCGCATCAGCTTTTACAGTCTAACGATAGCTGAGAAGTATGAGGCATGATTTTTTCAAGTAACAATCTAAATTATCTTGATTGCCCTTGCGTTTGGTTAAATCTTTATTAAACTTTAAAAATGAAACCTTGCATAAGCACATTTCTGTCAAAAGGACATGAAAATTACGAGGTTCCAACTGTCCTTAAATCAAAAATTGTTTACATGAAGTATGCTCTACTCATTCTTATATTTTGCAGCGGCATAGTCTATGGTCAAAAGCCTAGAAACTACGCTGTTGTAACCAATGAGCTTACACAGAAGTTGATTAATGTACCTGTGCCAAAGTCACCCATGCGTCTGGGTATTGTTCCTTTTACAGCCACAAAATCATCGATTCAAAATTCACCTCAGTTTGGTGAGTATTTAACGGAGACAATTATGGGTCAGGTGGGTAATTACACCAGCAAGGTTAAACTTTTCGAGCGCACACGACTTGATGCTATTTTGAAAGAACAAGAACTGGAACTAAGTGATTTGATGAAGCCCGCTGCCGCACTAAAAATTGGTCAGTTGGCACCAATTGATGTAATACTCTCCGGTACGTATACTAAACTTAAAACTTATGTAGATGTAAGTGCGCGTTTGCTCGATGTTTCTTCCGGAGAAGTATTGATGAGTTTTGCAGGACGTATTAAAGTAGATAAAAATCTGGCAACATTATTTAAAGAGCCAACCAGCAAACCTACACCTGATAATACCTTACCGGCTCAACAAGTAACATCACCAGCTATTAACGTTACCATCAACAATGCCAATGGGGTTAATGAAACACCAAAACCGTCAGTGGCTGATTTATGTAAAATAAAAGTGAAGGAGTTCAGAACTAAACTCAGCGATTTATCTACCCAACAAAAAATTGATGCTGTAGCCAGTGAAGCCATGCAAACAGCTTTTGACAATAGCTGTGGTCTCTTACATTTTGATGTTATGTACACTTTTAGCCGATACAAAATCCAGCAAGGAAATTACAATCGTTTTTTGATGCAAACTTTAGATACCATCGCCTATCCCACTAAAGATGACCGTGCATTGGAAATCATACGCTTTTTAGTGAACGATGAACAACTTCAGGAGGCAGAGTGGGAGTCGGCCTTTAGTGCCATATCTCGCATAGGCAACTACTGGTTATCAAACTACCTGGATTATTTATTAGCAAGACCAAGCAATACCGCTGTTGATGTTTCGAAAACAAGGATTGACGATTTTTTCAGCGTAGTATCCAATGGCAAGCTTGGTTTACCCTTACCCATTAGTAAAGAAACAGCCTACTTCGAAATGATGGAGGGCTTGAAAAAAAATCAGGGGTTACGACAATATGTGTATGAACGATATAGTAAAGACCTGATGTTGGATGATAAACATAAGGCTACTTTTTTCTCTGAATTAACTTCGATGTATAAAGAAGAAGAAAATGAAGTAAGAAAATCAGAGATTATTCAATGGATTGCTGAGTTTATCAATCAGCAGGATTATCCAAAAGCATCAGAGCAGTTATACGATTTTGCCTGGCATTTTAAGCTAACAACCTATGAGGAAAGAAATAACGAGATAAAACGTGACTACCCAGAAGCTGAACTTAAAAAACTAGTGGAACTTAGCCGTAATCGATTTGCACAATATGCAGTTAGCACACCTTATCAAAGCCAGCAGGAAGACCGTTTGAATTTTTGTGTTAAATATGATATTCCAGTACCCGGTGTTATCCCCACCCTTGAAGAAGCTGAGAAAATACTAAAAGGTTCTATAGTAAGCGAACAGCTTAAAGTAATGAAGTTTCTTACTTTGAAAGATGATGCACCCAGGATTCTCGAACCTACACTAGTAGCTTTCCTTGCGCATAAGTCATTAGACGAAAGAAGTGATTTATTAAAGGCACAAACACTGGCAATTGAAGTGCTGGGTAATTGCAAGACCACAAATCGCACCGCAATTAACTTTATGATTGCCGCCCTGCCCAATTATGGCAACGATACAGAAGCGGCCAAGGACGCATTAGTAAAGATTGGTAAGCCAGCCGTAGCACCTTTACAGGCGCGTTTGGATAAAACCACTATACATGAGGGAGGCCTGCAATTTCAATTGATCACATTATTAGGTAAAATTGGAAAAGATGCAGCACCAGCGACCAAAAGTATACAACGCATATTAGATTCATCTACCAATAAAGATGTACGCTATGCAGCAGAGGCGGCTTTACAAGCGATAAAATAGAGGACTTCAGCACCATATTGATAACAAAGTCTTTTTTTGAATCTGTCTTTTTTTCCTTAGTTTGTATATTCACTTAACAAACTGCTTCAAGGAAATCAATAGAATTACTAAGTTATTAATTGTTTGAGTTCCAATATAATTATTCACCTAAATCAGGATACTTCAACTGAGGAAAGTAACGAGGAATAAATAAATGAATTATATTTTTATATATGTGACTTTGTTGGTTTTTATCGATTTGGTTTTCAGAAGAAAATGGTGGTTAGTATCGAAAAAATATGGCTTAGCTGTTGGTTATGATAATGGAAGAACTGGCATAGACTCAAATAAGGTTCTAATTCAAATTAGAGAAAGCACAGATGTCAGGCTAATAAGAGATTTACATGTTCTTTTGATTCTAAGGAGAATTGTTAATTTTTTTTACACGATTACCTTCGTTATAGCTGGTTTGCTTTTTATTTTCATGTTATTTACATAAACATATTATGAATCGGTATTCCGTCCGCTCATTGACTTCCGTAGGGGAAGCTTTTAATCAGATCACTTTTTAACACAGGAGCAAATAAAACAGTGCAAAACCCCAAAAATCAACATCCTTTTGGATAAGTTGCTAACATTTCAGAAATTCCAGCAAATCTGATTCTAGTACTTCCACCATTTTTTCTATATGAGACGCATTTATATTGTTGAAGACGATCCCTTAACAGCTTCTGTCTTGTCTACTACACTAAAAAAAATGTATGAAGCAGAGGTGAGTGTTTTTGATGATGGCCTTACAGCTTTGGCAGCGTGTAGAAAAAACTATCCCGATATCTTAATACTTGACTATCAACTGCCCGGCATGACAGGCATTGAACTATATGGTCAGCTTCAACATCATTTACCAGCCGACACGCTTGTAATTATGGCCAGCGCCATTGATGATGGCATACAGGTTCTTAAGTTTATTCAACAAGGCATTAGAAATTATGTGATCAAAGATGAAAACCTGATTCAATCCATCAGACAAATCATCTCAGACGAATTACCGCTGTTACAAGAGCGTAAGTTTGAGTAGTGCTTGATATTACTTTTCTTCGGCTCTCCTTCCTTCTCCTCGGTCTGTGTCCCCACAGACCGAAACACCGTTTTTCTGAATTGACAGTGTCTATATCTATTTAGAGTTGTTCGTTAAGTATTGTCTCCCCTTAAGGTAACGATACGATATTTAACGCTTTTCTTCCTTCACCTCGGTCTGTGTCCTCACAGACCGAAATACTATGTTGATAAGACCTTTAAAAGTCCATCTCAATGTTCCCAAAAGTCTAATTCTGATTATATACTTAATTCATTACATGCATAGATGCGGGTAATTTTTTTAGCATGAAGATTCTATAGCTTTAGCAAACTGAAAATAATTTATGCGCTATATCACTTTTGTATTTATGCTTTCCTGTTTATCTGCTTTTGCTCAGTCTTCCGATAATTACATTGAGAAGTATTTTGTGAGTCTCCATCGAAATGAAAATCCTGAAAGAGTTGTGGTTGAAAAGATTAAGCAAATAGATATTGATATCTTATGTGAGCTTATTACACCCTATCTAAACGACTCACTTTCAATAATTCGATTGAATGCCTACCACTTATTGCATGAGCGTGGTATGCAAAGCATAATGCAACAAGACAGACAAAAAGTTGTTTCGAACTTATTACGTGGTTGGTTCGATACTGATACGGGTATCAACGGTTTTGTGGCCTCTTGTCTTTCTAAATACGCCAAAAATGATTTTACCCTAGCAACTAAAGATAGTTTAGTGCTACTTATCAATCAATCACCTGGCTACTATGATAAACTGTTGCGAATGGTAGGCTTTCTAGATGTGAAAACGCTTATACCTGCTCTTCAACAAAAATTAGAAGCAAAGCTTATTACAAATGAGCGCCAGCGTTGGGCTGCTTACCTGGCTTTAAGTCGTATGGGTGATGATAATGCAACACAATTTGTACTCGACAAAGTAAAATCGTTAGGTGTAACTGATGACGTAGTGTACACATTGTTTCCCGACCTTGTATACACACGACAAAGAACAACCATCGATTATTTAATTGAACAACTCTACCGCGATGAGAAAAACTGTAACTCGACTAATGCTGAAAGGAGTAAACCTATAACATGTGCCTTCAGAATAATAGATTATTTGGCAGCAGCTATAACAGATTACCCATTTAAAACAGATGTAAGTGGCGAACTCGTGGTTGATGATTATCAGGAAGCTTTGCAGGATGTGAGAGCTTGGTTTAAGACTAAGGGTGATCTGTATGAAATAAATTATGAGCACATGTAAATTTGAAGTATAGTATTTAGCTCATTTTAAATATCTTAGAAAGTTCAATAATTCTTTATTGAGTAATTCATTACATCCAATCTAAGTTTCTTCTTCTATTGTTCATCTGGTTTTAACTTGCTGTTAGTTAATACTCGTTGATGCACAGAATAATTACTTCACTAACCGTACTACTACTTTGTTCCTTCAATATATGCGGAGCAGTATCTTCTAAAGAAGACTCGGTGATTGTTAACACAAAAAATACATTGCTGCCAAATAGCGAACACCTTCTTTTAAAGAAGTTTAATAGTATATCAATTTCAGATATTTCAATTAACCAAGATCCAATCATATTAACAACTACTAGTGATGACGATTCAGTTAATTATTATAGAGCCAAAGCTGAAGAGTATCATCAACAGGTAAGTAGTCAGAATGCCTACGTTAGTAACTTAAACAACCTACTTACCTTAGAATTACCAGTTGGTATTGCTTCCAGTAATGAAGATCCTAATTATGCAATAATCATCACACAGGTTAAGGTAAATGCACAAGGTGCATTTGTTGAGGCCTATTTGCTGCTGACGCTACCAAATGCTAATAACACTAAAATTGCTTTTCGTGGAAAAAATATTCGCTTTTCACAAGAGGGTGGACTTGCAGGTGAGGGTCGGTTAGAATTAGTGGGAGATTACAATATCCCGTTAGGTGATAAGATCATGGCTTGGCTTTTAGGTAAAGGAAACACTTTTGTTGAATTTGATTGTAATGGATTTAAAGAGATTGGTTTAGAAGCAGAGGTTCAGTTTTCACGCGACTTGATTATTCCGGAATTGCCAAATGGTAATCTTAATACGGATTTAAGCCATCGTGTTAAGACCAAATTCATTGCTCGAGGTCAAAGCTGGACCGATATAATGGTTGGTGTCACGCTTCCTCCATTTCAAATAAATGGATTGAAAGATTTTGGTTTTAATGCTACTGAGGCCTATCTGGATTGGAGCGATCTAGCCAACCCACCCCAAGTTACTTTTCCTGCATCTTATACATCACCATTCCTGCAGTCAGGTAGTCCTAATTTATGGCATGGGATCTATATGAAAAAACTAGAGGTTCGACTGCCTAAAGGTTTTATGCTAAAATCAGATACAACGATACGAACTAAACTTGGTGTCGAGCACATGTTGCTTGACGAACAAGGTTTTACAGGTGTCATCTTTGTGGAAGGAAGTATTATCGATGTTGGTGATATGAAGGGCTGGGACTATTCATTAAATAAAGTAGCGATTGGCATAGTAACAAATGAGATAACAGGTTTTGAATTAGCAGGTAAAATTTCAGTGCCAATCATTAAGCAAAAAAATGGCGATCCAACTAATTTCAACTATACAGCGCAAAGAAACTTGAATGGTGAATACATGTTTGCAGTTCAAGTGGAGAATAATCTGACTATGCCAATATTGGTTGCTGAGTTAAATCTTGCGGCAGGTTCCTCTATCACTGTGCAAGAAAAAGATGATAGCTTTTATCCTACTATGCTCTTAAACGGTTCATTAAACATTAAAGGCACCGGCTCAGGACCAAAAGCTGAATTATTGGGTATACAATTCGAAGGCATGCGCATCAGTACTGAACATCCCAAGTTTGATGTAGCTGCATTAGGTTTTGGACGAACCGGAGATCAACAAAAGGTATCAAAGTTTCCTGTTTCAATTACAGGCATTATGGTGAGGAGGGAAGAAAATCGATTTGGTATCGGCTTCGACCTTCAGGTAAATGTTGCTGGTAACGCGCAGGCGGCAGAAGTAAGTGGTATAGCGGGGTTAATTGTTTGGGCAAAAAATGAAGTGCAGGAAATTACCGGGCCTGAAGGAGAGCCTATAGGAATTGAAGATGATTGGACTTTCGATAAAATAGAACTTACTGCCATTGCCATTAGGTACAGCAAGCCTGATGTTATAGAAATTGACGGGATGATAAGATTTTTTGAGGATGATCCCACCTATGGCGATGGCTTTACCGGAAGGATAAGAGGAATTTTTGGGAAATTAAAGGCAGGGTTTGAAGTATATGCTTTATTTGGAAGAACTGATACCTATCGTTATTGGTTTGCCGATGCACTGGTAGAGTTAGGTAAGGTTGGTGTTCCTTTAGTACCTGGAGTATTAAATGCAAACGCTTTTGGTGGAGGTTATTATCACCGCATGCAGCAATCAAATGAAACATTAACAACCTCCATTGGTATTACGCCTTCAGGCATACGCTACATTCCTAACCAACAATCCAGAGGCGTTAGGGCAATGATGAAATTTGCAACACCAACCCCTGAACTTTTGAATGGCATTGTAACACTTGAAATTGCTATGAATAGTAGTGGAGGAATTAACATGGTGACTTTAGCAGGAAATGCGACTTTGCTTGGCTTACATGAAATAGCTGAAGATAAAGTGAAGGAACTGGCGGGTGATGCTGCTGCTGGTAATATAGCATCAAAGCTTGCAGGTATGTTGACCGGACAGGTATGTGGTAGTATACATTTGACTTTTGATAATGTAAATGATGTGTTTCATGGAAACATACAGGTTATTGTTAATGTAGCTGGGGGTGTAGTGCGTGGTATAAGCAGTGGCAACAGAGCTGGTTGGGCAGTAATACACTTTGAGCAAAATGACTGGCAAATTTTAGTAGGTACCCCTGATCAACCTTTGGGTTTAAATGTAGCCGGTATTTTTCAGGCACGATCATATTTTATGGCAGGTAAAAATGTGCCGGGTAGTCCGCCACCACCAAGCCAAGTAAGTGAAATACTGGGTAATGTTGATCTGGACTACATGCGAAATATGAATGATTTGGAATCTGGTACCGGACTTGCTTTCGGTATGGGCTTCATTGTAGATACGGGCGATCTGAGATTCCTGATGTTCTATGGAAGATTTGCCGCTGGTGTTGGGTTCGATATGATGCTGAAAGATTACAGTACTAATTATCATTGCGCAGGATCAACCGGCCCAATGGGAATCAATGGTTGGTTTGCCAATGGACAAGCATACGCATTCGTTGCTGGAAAAATTGGAGTCAGGGTTAATCTTAAATTTTATAAAGGAGATTATGATATTTTATCCTTGGGAGCAGCAGCCGTTATGCAAGCTAAAGGACCCAATCCGTTTTGGATGAAAGGCACAGTAGGTGGTTACTTTAAAATACTAGGTGGTTTAGTAAAAGGTAACTGCCGCTTCGAGGTAACTGTTGGGGAAGAATGTATCCCCGTTGGTGAACAAGATTTATTAGCCAATGTAAACATGATAGCCGAACTAAGTCCTGCAAATGGCAGCGAAAAAGTTGATGTTTTTACAACACCACAAGTTGCCTTTAATATACCTGTTGGTGAGATTTTTGAAATTACAGACGTAGAAAATATTAAGCACTATTATAAAGCGATGTTGGATGAATTTAAGATTGAAACAGAAACTTCCTCTTTAGCAGGTACATCGGTGTGGAATGAAGCAAAGGATGTAGTAGTATTTAATGGACAGGAAGTTTTGCCTGGAGAAAGCAAGATCACAGTTAAGGTTAAACTATCTTTTCAGGAACGAATAAATGGGATATGGGCACTGGCGAAATTTGATAACCAAACTGTTGAGGAGGTAGCCACTTTAACTTTTGAAACTGATAAAGCTCCTGACTACATACCAGAACATAATGTATCATATTCCTATCCCATTAAGGGTCAGTTAAATTTTTATCCACAAGAGTACGACAAGGGTTTTATCCAATTAAGAAGTGGTCAGGACTACTTATTTGAGAATAAAAATGGATGGATTCAAAAAGTTAGAATGAGTACTGACAATGGTTTTGCAGAAACAGATCTTACCTATAATAATCAGGCGAAGCGAATTGATTTTAATATGCTCTTAGGATTTGATAAGAGTAAAGTCTACCGATTTGAAATTCTTAGTATACCCACTCAGACCATGCGGATTGATGCTAATGTTCGATTGATTAATACTGAGCTGCAAAATTATTCAGGTAGCACCGATACCTTAAGTACAAAGACATTAGAAGGCGATATAGCGCAGCTTGAGGTGAAATCAATTTTTAAAAGTGCTTTTAGGACAAGTAAGTATAAAACCTTTGGGGAGAAGCTATCATCAATAACATTGCGACATGCAGTAAGAAACTCCGTGTCTATTAATGTATTTAACCTTTCCAGTTATCTCATAGGTGATGAAATTTGGGATGCTGCAGAATTAATTGGACTTAATGGAAATGCTCCGTTTATTAAGCTGGAGGCAGTTACTCATAATAATGAATGGTATCAAAATATTGTTTATCCTCTCTTATATAGTGGCTACCCGCTTACAAGTACTATACAGTTAACGGATACAACAATTTATGGTTTTCCTCCAATACGTCATAATTATTTTGTTCTTAAACATGCGTTGGCTTCATTACCTGAAGGTGTAAATACCTACACCATGCCTTCTTTTAGCAGTGAATATATTGTTTATGGAATGAATGTTCCCGTTCATTTGGATTTTCTGGAACTACAGCGAAAGGCTGTGGATTATGTAACAGATAATCCGTCAGCGTATAATTCCCGATTACAAAGCATTATTCAGGGAAGAACACCCTACATCCGGTTTGGGCCATACTACATAAAATTGAAATATGTAATTCCTAATATCAGTAAGAAGACCAGCGAATATGAATGGCTATTATTTAATACGATAATCGAAAGGGAATATTAGTTAATCGGCCATCTATTTTGATAGCACTGATTTTAGTGTGGTAAATAATAAAAACTAGAGTGAATCCGTCAGACCGCTGAAGTCTGAAGTAATCAGCGGTCAGACGGATTTTAGGTAAAGAAACAAATTAGAAGATAGATCGCAATAGATGGATAAGCGTATTATAAGGATATTGTATGTTACTACATTTTTAGTGCAGATTGCTAGTGTTTTTTCTGTTGCCCAAGACAGCTTGCACGTAGAAGATCAGATAGCTGTGCTGGGAAATCCCTCAAGCGATTCCATTACCTTACGGTGGGCACCTCTGAATTTCGAGACATGGCAAAAAGGAAACAATCTTGGTTATATTATCAAGCGATATACGATTATTCGCGATAGCTCAGTGATCTTACCGGCTGAGTTACAAATATTAAATAGAGTACCTATACAACCTAAAGCACTTGACGATTGGGAATCGTTAGTAAAGAAAGATAAGTACGCTGCTATTGCGGCCCAAGCCATCTATGGAGATCGTTTCGATGTGAACCTTAGCGAAAGTGACATCATGACTATCGTTAATAAATCAAAGGAACAAGAACAACGATACTCTTTTGCTCTCTTTTGTGCTGACATGTCAGCAACAACTGCCATTGCTTCGGGGTTGTGGTACACCGATAGATCAATAAAGAAGAATGAGAAATACCTATATCGTGTTGAGTTATTTAATGAGTCAGATTCTATTAGGGGAAGCGTATTTATTGGGTCAAATGATTCATATCAGCTGCCTAAACCGAAAGAGCTGAAAGCCGACTTTAAATTTCCGTTGGTTTCAATTCAATGGGAGAAGGATGTATTTGGGTACTATACCGCCTATCGCATAGAACGCTCAACAGATGGCAGTAGTTTTGAAACTGTTTCCGACAACCCACTGGTAACTTTAAGTCCGGGTAAAACAGATCAAGGTCGATATGAATATGCTTCTGATTCAATCAGCATTATCGGTGCAGAATATCATTACCGTGTACGCGGTATCTCTCCCTTTGGCGAATTGGGGCCACCTTCTGAAGTAGTAAAAGGCAAAAGCACGAAATCATTAAGCGCAGTTCCATTTATTACGGAAGGCGAAGTATTGAATAATGGAGTTGTCAGGTTGATCTGGGAATTAAGTGAAGAAGAGAATTCCTCCATTAAGGGTTTTGCGCTAGAAAGAGCAGATAAAGCAAAGGACGAGTACAATGTTGTCAGCAAAGAATTACTACCAGCCACCAATCGAACTTTTGAGTATGTGGAAACAAATCAAATTAATTACTACAGAATAAGAACTTTTGTGCTTAATGGAGATGAACATGTTTCGCCACCTTATCTATTGCAACTTATTGACAGCATAGCTCCACTTACACCTGTAGACCTGCAGATAAAAGTGGATGAATTCGGAAATGTTCAATTGAACTGGAAAGAAAACAGTGAGCCTGATATTTTTGGCTACAGAGTTTATCGTAGCAATTTCTCTGACGAAGAATTGGTCATGCTAACAGGTTCTCCCATTTCCACCACTTCATTTGCTGACAAAGTAAATGTTAACGCATTGCAGGAATCAGTTTTCTACAGTATAGCAGCTGTTGATAGAAATCAAAATGAATCAATTATTTCTTCAAGAGTTAAACTGGTGTTACCTGATAAAATTAAACCACAACCCCCGGTTTTCTTGCCAGTTAAAGGGTCTGAGAGTGGTGTGTCATTGCGTTGGCTGCCAAGCGGAAGTGCAGATGTGGTGCGTTATGATGTGTATCGGAAAACAAGTCGAAGTGATAATTGGATACGATTGAAAATCGTTGAGACTACAACAGATTCTGTTTTTCAATATATGGATAGCCATTCAGAAAGTGGAGAAGCGAATGCCTACACAGTGGTGGCTGTTGATGATGCCGGATTAGAATCAGAGCCTGCTGCTCCCGTTCGTGGTATTAAAATTGACAATGCCTTACGACCAGCGATAACATGGAAAGATTATACTATTAATAAAGAAGAAAAAACCCTTACACTTCACTGGGTTTATCAGGCTGAGGAGGTTACTGAGTTTCGTATTTACAGATCAGTTGATAGTGGTGTTTTAAGCCTTTATAGAACTATTGAAGCCACTACAAACTACTTTACTGATAAGATTTTTTCAGCGAAGCAATACAACTATGCTGTTTTGCCAGTATTTAAAAATGGTGCAAAAGCAAAAATGAGTGAATTGATTAAAGTCAACTATTAATTGAGATTTTATGAGTTGTGGAAAAAACTTACTTGCTTTTTTTTTCTGTTTGATATTTTTTGAAACTTTAAGAGCCCAACAGACGATGTTGGTAGATATAACTGCAACCATGTTAAATCCGGTAGGTTGCGCGTTGGATGCGAACGAGATTTACGTAACAAATTCTGTTTCAGTAAGATTGAATAATAATTTGAATGTTGCTGTTAATTCAATTAATGGAAACGCAACAGATGGTGTGAGCTTGAATACAAGTATTCCATTAGACGGAAATACTTTTTCAGGTTCAATAGTTTTATCAGGAAGTTTTAGTTATAGTTCACTTGATTGTAATGGATGGAATGGCACTAGAGATCAATTAATGCGTTATACTGGTAATTTTTCTGAGTCTATTCCAATAAACTTTACGGGTTTGTGTATTTATGGCTCGCAGACATATACAAATAACACTGTGAGGTTTAGATTAACATACAGTTTCAGACTTGTTATGTCTGCCCCTACGGTAACATATGTTTCTGATGTGTGTAATTCAAGTTCTGTTAACCTCTTGGTTACTAATACAGCTCCCTCGTACACTTGGCAGGTACTAAACCCTGCTGGTGCTTGGGTTAGTTTTAGAACTGATGCATCAAACGCTATTGTAGCCACTAGGCAAGAACTACAAACTGCCGCAGGTAATGGCGCTTATGAAAACCGTAATGTAAGAGTAGTGGAGTCGGGCTGTCTTACCAATTTAGCAAGTCCAAGTTCAGTGGTCTTTAATTTCTGGGTGCCTGCTCCTTCAATTAGTTTTATAAAAACCGATCAAACATGTAATAATTCAAAAGACGGATCTGTTGCTGTTACAATATCAAGTGCTTCACCTTCAACAGTGGATGACTTTATCGTTTACTTACATGATCCTGCTATTGCTATTGACCCGGGTACAGGGCTACCTCCAGCCATCACATGGCAGGTGTTGAATAATTCGTCAATTTATGAGTTTGATAACTTGGGAGTAAATGACTCACCAAGAGAATATTTTGTTTCTGTTGTTAATAACAAGAACATAAATTTATATGGCTCATGCAGAAGTGTGACCCCAAATTTTACAATTACCAACCCATCAGCTATAGAAACTACCTTTACACGCGTACTTAAAAATGGTTTCGATATCAGTTGTCATGGTGGCAGTAATGGTCAGGTAACAGCTGTCCCTAGTGGTGGCGTTGGTGGATTTAAGAATTTTTCTTGGCGTAAAGGCACTAGCAATTTAAATGTTGGACTACCCACCATTACAGGTAGAAATGCTGGCTGGTATACAGTAAGTTATCGAGATGCTAACAACTGTCTTGCTTCGGGTAATGTCGAATTAAAGCAGCCTAACCTCCTCTCTGTTTCAATCCAATCAAATAATTATGCAGCCAATGGTAATTATGATGTTAGTTGTCATAATATGCAAAACGGTTCTATTACAGCCATTGCTACTGGAGGTGCAGGCGGGCGTAACTATAAATGGAGTGGTGGCCCTGCTGTTGCAACCTATTCTGGATTAGGTATTGGAAATTATGCTGTCACTGTAACTGATGGCAATGGTTGTCTTGCAAATTCAAATATTGAATTAACTGCTCCGCCATCAATAGCTTTCACACTAACACCAACTAATATTACCTGCCCTGGATTATCAACTGGTTCATTAACAGTTAGTGATGTAGAGAACGCAATCGGAGGAATAGATACGTATGCATGGTCGACTGGAGGAAACGGTAGTGCTATTCAAAATCTCTCGGCAGGAACGTATAATGTAACCATCACAGATGAGCAAGGTTGTACTGCTTACCGAGAGCAAACATTAAGCGATCCCTTACCGTATTCGCTTAGCATTACTCCTCAAAGTGATTACGATGGTAATTACATTAGTTGCAGTAGTGCTTCGGATGGAATTTTGAATGCAACCTTATTAGAACCAGATTTAGATCCAGCGGTTGGTTCTTTTAGTTGGTTTAAAGGAGGAGTGAATGTAGGGGCGGGTGCCACTGTTTCTAATCTTAACGAAGGTGATTATAGAGTTGAAGCCGAATATGGGAATGGTTGTACTGTCGAAGAAACTTATTTTTTAGAAGCCCCTGAACCGTATACCGTCAACATCACTCCGCAAAGTAACTACGATGGAAATGTTATAAGCTGCAGCACAGCATCAGATGGGATTTTAAGTGCTACCTTGTTAAACGAAAATTCACTTCCTGTAGTCGGTACGTTTACTTGGTACAAAGAGGAGGCCATTGTAGGTGAAGGAGCCACTGCCTCCAACCTTAATGAAGGTAATTATAACGTTGAAGCTGAATATGGAAATGGCTGCACAGCTGAGGGTACCTATTTTTTAGAAGCTCCGGAACCCTTTGTTGCCATCATCGCTATTCAGAGTAATTACAACGGTTCGGCTATCAGTTGCCATGAAGCCCAGGATGGTGCACTCGCGGTAACCTTGCTTGATGAAGGAGCTAGCATTACTGAGGTTGATTTTTATACTTGGTATCGTAATGGAGAGATCATTGCCTCAGGTGAATCTTTAAGTAATATTAATAACCTTAATCAAGCGGACTATAGTGTTGTAACTACCTACATGGGAGTTTGTACAGCCAACACTGCCATTACTTTATCAGACCCAGATCCAGTGGAGGTAAATGTTCAAGCAGACTCGAATTATAATGGTTACATTATTTCTTGCACAGGTGAGAATAACGGATCTCTTTTGGCCATTGCCAGTGGAGGAACTCCTGGTTCTTATACTTATGTTTGGGATAATGGTACGGAAAGCTCATCGCTCACTAACATTGGTGCCGGGGAATACTTCGTTACTGCCACTGATATAAATAATTGCCCTGCCTTCTCAAGTTTTACAATTGAAGACCCACCGGTACTTACTGCATTTATTCAAACCACATCAGATTTTTTTGGCTTCCCGATAAGTTGCACTGGTCAATCTGATGGTTCATTGCTGGCTATGGCTACAGGTGGTACAAATGAGTATACATTTCTTTGGAGCACCGGGGTGAATTCAAATGTGCTGTCAAATATTCCGGCAGGTAACTACGAAGTTACAGCAACTGATGAAAATGGATGTACTGCACAAACAAATTTAAGTTTAATAGATCCACCAGCAATTGAAGTATCTATTGCAGTTATTTCAGATTACAACGGTCAGGCGATAACGTGTGCTGGTGAGGCAAACGGCCGTTTAGAAGCAAGTGCAACAGGAGGAACAAATATTTTCACTTACGCTTGGAATATTGGAACACTGGGATCTATACAAAATAATTTAACGGCTGGACTTTATCAAGTATTGGCAACCGATCAAAATGGTTGTCAGGGAAATGCTCAGCAAGAACTTGTCGACCCAGCACCTGTTGTAGCATCAGTTGTAAATATCTCTGATTATAATGGCTTTGGTGTTTTATGTGCTAATGACCAAAACGGTTTTATTGCGGTGACGGGTGCTGGGGGTACCGGTGTTTTCTTCTATAATTGGACGGATGATTATACCGAGACAAGCAATATATTATCCGGGATTGGTTCGGGTATGTACACAGCAACGATTACGGATAGTAATGGTTGTAGCGATCAAGTGTTTCAACAAATTACTGAGCCAACACTTTTAACCTTGGCGGTTGTCAATAAGAATGACATCACCTGCTTTGGTGGTAATAATGGGAGTATAGCTGTTGAGGCTAATGGTGGTGTTAGTAATTATACGTATGCTATCAACTTATCTGAGCAGACAAATGAAACTCTTTTTTCAACATTAATGTCTGGGGAATACACCTTACATGCTTACGATGCCAACAATTGTTACGCAACTATTTCAGAAACATTGCTTCAACCTTCACAAATTGAAATTAATTTCGAGAATATAGAACCCGCTTTTTGTGACGATCCAAGAGGTAGTGCTTCTGCTCATGTGACTGGTGGTATATTGAATTATATTTACCAATGGAAGAACAGTGTTAATGATCTGATTGACGAGGATAGCTCAATTGAGAATTTAGCTGCAGGTTTATACTCATTATTGATTACTGATGCTAATAATTGTGAAGCTTCCAAATTTTTAGGTATTCAGGCTACAGACGGACCAGTGGTAGTAGTCGAAGAAATTATTCCAGCCAAATGTTCTTATTCAGCAGATGGTAGTATAGCTATGGAAGTAAGTGATGGTGATGGTCCATTTACTTTTCAATGGCAGAATGGACAAAGCTTAGCAACCGCTACTAATCTTGCGTCAGGAGAATATTTTGTTATAGTACAAGATGTAAATAATTGTATAACGGTAAGTTCAGGTACAGTAAGTGCACCCTCGCCTTTAGCTATTTCGCTCATTGAATTAAAACCACCCTCTTGCTATGGCTATAGCGATGGTAGCATAGAAGTTTCTGGCAGCGGAGGTATTGCACCTTATGCTTATGATTGGGGAATTTTTCAAGGTTCTTTATTTCCAGGACGTAGTAAGGGTAATAGTTATTTGACTTTGTACGATGCTAATCAATGCATGGCACTAGCAAGTTATTCAATGCCAGAACCAACACCATTATCTTTAAACTTGGTCTCCAGGATTTTGCCTACTTGTTATGGTGAATGCAATGGGCAAATGGAGGTATTGGCTGCTGGTGGTAATGGATCGTATCTATACAATTGGGATTCAGGAAGCCAAATGGCATTGGCAAATAACTTATGCGCGGATAGCCATACGGTAAGTGTACAAGATGCAAAAGGTTGTGCACTCCAAACCACTTACGCTTTAGGGCAGCCATCTCAACTAACGCCAAGACTTTTGACATTAGACTCCCCCGATTGTCATAATGGTTGCGATGGTGAGTTAGCTGTAGATGCTACGGGTGGAGTAGGGGAATACTCATATCACTGGTCAAATGGTCATACAGATGCAAATCCTGAAAATTTGTGTTCGGGTGCTTATACAGTCACTATTACCGATGGAAATGAATGTGAAACGCAACAGACACATCAATTACTTAATCCGGTAGAACTGACGATTGAACTTGGTGAAAGTAGAACCATTTGCGAAGGACAAAGTCATACTTTAAGTATTGATGGAATCTGGTCAAGTTATCAGTGGAGTAGTAATGTAAACTTTCAAAGTGAAGCGTCTCAGGTCGAAATCGATATTGCCGGACAATATTGGTTAGCAGTGACCAATGCGCTGGGGTGTATTGCACGTGATACTTTTTTATTAGCCACATCAAATGATTTATTAGGCGCTTCTTTCATTATTCCTGCCGAGGCTAACGTGCAAGATACAGTAGCGATGATTGATATTACATGGCCACTGGCAGAAAGTATCACCTGGCAACTTCCGTCAGATTTTGATGTACTACAAGACTTAAATGAAGTTGTTTATGGTAAATTTCTACATGCAGGTGTATATAATATTGGAATGCATGCACAATTAGGCGGTTGTCATGATGAGGTAACTAAGTCCATATCAATTTTAGGTGGAATATCACAAGAGGAAGAAGAATTGTTAGGCTATGAAGAATTTGTAAAAGTCTTTGAAGTCTTCCCTAACCCAACACAGGGCAACTTTACAATTTCGCTTCAGTTTATAGAAGAAACATTTGCCACCCTTAGTATTTGGGAGGTATTGACAGGTAAGGTTGTAAAACAAATGAACCTTAAGGAGGCTCAGGATTTTTCTGTGAATGTTGATTTGCAACCATTACCAACTGGTGCCTATGTGCTAAGAATGGATTACAGGGGAGGCGTTAAGTATTTGCGTTTTGTTGTTAATTAACTGATGTACTGATTGGCGAATGAATTTGAGAACTGCAAACGAATATGATGTCTTTGCGAGGAATTGGGATGGCAGATGCGTTGGCATGACGAAGCAATCTGAATTAAAGCATAGGTGCATCAATTGAGTGATTAATTAATGACTTCTTTTTGTTTGCTTGAAGTCTTGTTCAGTAAACGAAGAGCTTGATCGGAATTAATAAGACTTTATTGAATGGAAATACTTAAAGAAAAAGTGGTGTTGAACCGACTGAGTGAAGTATTGGAAGATCGTGGTAAATCGCAAATCTGGCTGGCTGAACAATTGGATTTGGATTTTCAAACAATAACACGCTATGTTAACAATAACCGCCAACCAACACTTTCCAGACTTTTTGAGATAGCCAAGATTCTGAAAGTTAACCCTAGAGAATTATTGAATAGTTAAGCAAAAACTCTAAAACCTGTTTTGACTTCGATGCTTTTCTACGGAATATTAGAGTAGTGTATCTTTAATGTAAGAAGCTTATTGTAATTCTTTTTTTCTAGATATGTACTGATTTATAGTTGATGGATTTGTTGATTTCAGTTATTAAACTAGAACCGTCATTTTAAAGATGAGACAAGTTCTACTTCACGCACAATATTAGTGACTGTTTTTCTTGTTCTTCAAAATCTCGTTTATTAAATGGGTGGTCCAGTCACTTGTTTTTTTTCCACTATCGAAAGCCACGTAACCTTCTGCTTTGTAGTTAAAGTTGTTTTTCCATTTCCCGTCTTTTGTTTTTCGTTTTTCGATATGTGAAATTAAGTCAGTTGTTTTTTTATTAGCTAATAGATTTGCTTTTTTTGCAAACCTTAATAATTCGAGAGAGTTAAGGTGATATGTTTCCGGGAATGATATGTCGGTTATATGTTTATTAATTGGTTCGTCTTTACTTAGACGCTTAAAAAATTTATGTTCAAGTAAATATGAAATACCTTTCTGTAATTGAGTCTCATGTTCTTTCTTCTTTGTTTGTTCTTTAAAGTCTTGTAAAGCAAAAACGGATTTGGCTAAACCAATATAGCAAGGAGTCTTTTTGAAGCAACCTCCATATCTATCAAAGTTAAAGTTTGGTAAATCCACCTTTATTCCTCTTTCCATGGGTTGATTTGAGTTAATCCAATCAACTGCATTTTTAACTTGTCTATCATTTGCTCTCCCTAAACGACATAATGCAGAAACAACCATTGCATTGTAACATGGTAAAAACATTTTCTCATCGCGACTTAATGAAAAGCCATAAGGCGTTGCAAGTTTCGAGTAAACTATTTCAATAAGTTTTTGTGTATAATCCAGTTTGTTGCTAAAAGGTATTTCGCTAATACAAATCAGTCGCCAGACAATTGCTAGTGGTGTTACAGGCATATCGGCAATTAGTTTGCCTACAAGTTCTGAGTTTTGAAGTTTGTCAAGAATCTCTTTATTGGAAAAGTGGTAACCGTTATCAATTCCAATTTTTAGTTCTAATGCTGAATCCATTTTATTGTAACTGAGTTGCCTTACCAAAATTGCCACTAACGGTCGACTACATAGGTGTCAGATAGCAGAACACGTTCTAAACGAATTTAGTAATTTGCTCGCAATTGGCAAACCATTACATGGTAGGAGATGAAACTTGCGTTGTGGGTAGGGGGGCTACACAACACATCATTCATAATAGCGCTTTTTATCACCTGTTATTTTTGCACCATTTTTTAAAATACAGTAGCGCTTCTAGTGTTAACTAGAAAAGTTTATTCGAGTTAAGTAGTGATTATAATGCCTCAGAAAATCTAACAGCAATTGATATCCCAATAATAAAGTTGTTACTTGTTGGGGCAATGTTAGTTTCAAATATTCCGCCTTTACCGTTTAACCAACGCCCTTCAAGTCTGCAAATGATAGTTTGTACAGGAGAGTAATCAAAATTTAATGAAATTCCTGTTGTTCGAAAACCGTTAATTGGAATGATAATGCCTATCTCATCATGATAATACTCTCCCCGAATTGCCGTTTTCCACTTATTATTTATGGTAAATTGTCCAATGATTACAGGACTTAACCATAACGCGTAAGTTTGTTTAATTGTTTGTGTCTGGTAAAATTACCGGTAAATGTGAGTATATGCAAAGTAGACGAATCCGAGGTAATCCGCTATCAAGTACACAAAATTTGAAGCGGGTTACTACTTTAAAAGACTACTATGAAGCTTATTTGCAGATACATTGTTGGCGGTTCTTTGTTTCTTTATCATTCAGTATCCTTATCTATTGATAAAATAGATCCTTTTTCATTAATGAATTCCCCACTTGGTAAAGTCCAGTTTGAATAGACAATCCCTTTGTTAAAATCTTGAATCTGTGTGACGGTGTTTTGATTTCTTTCTTTCCAGGTTGTTATGTACAAATTAGGTCTAATTTCAGTTAATTCTATTTCAACAGTTTCTACTTCTTCGTATGGCTTACCGTCCTTTTCGGTAATTGTAAATTGCATTGATGTTTCACTCTGGAAATAAAGTATTGCTTTTGCCATTCCAAAGTCAACCCTGAATTTCTCACCTATAATTTTAACATACTTTTCTGTAAACGTCTTTGTTACCAAGTCTGTATCCATATATTCTCTCAATTCATAAATTTTGCCATCTATAATTTTGCATATCCAGCAATATTTATTTTGGTAGATCTTTCCATCAGGTGTTGAATTTTGTCCAACTGCTTCCACGGTAACATAATTACCTTCCGCGATAAAGTTGTTTGCAAAAACTTTGTAGGGAGGCTTCAAGGTCTGGCGTATAGCAGTCCAGAGCTCACCAAGTACTTCACTTTTACCGTTAAAAGTCTTTGACCACTGACCAGAGCCCATCCATATCCATTTCATTTCATCTGCCATAGTTTCAATGAAGAGGCTATCATTTCCTTTCGATAACTCAGCAAAGATATCTTGCAGTAATTTTTTGTTTTTTAAATCACTCATTTTGTTTAGTTCTTTTTCCTTTTCCGGTTTGTTGTTGCCGCTCTACAACAACTGCCAAGGTATGTGTATGTACATACGTTGTATGTATATCACTTATATAAAATCTCCCTAAAAAACTTTACAATGCCTGGAGCGAGCTAAAAATGCATGTATATATATTGCTTAAATCGCTTGTTTTTCGAGACCAGGAGTGTTGGTTAAAGGACTCCTGATCGCTGTACTCAGCGCCTACCTTACAAGCGAGGGTGAGGCATTCTATTGGCGATGGTATTTATTTCTTTTTATAGATCTCCATAATTTCAACGGGCAATTTCTCTTCTGATCGGATTAACTCAAGGCCATATTTTTTTAATTCAACATGAATTGTTTTCGGGTCTTCCGCTTGCCATTCCAACGCAATATCATATTCGCCAAGAAGATTTGTTTGATCTACAACAGGGATCGAGGTGAAATTTTCCAGATAATCTGCTAATCGAGACATTTTAATTTTTTTAGATTGTAGCACCGGGCCCATAAACATGAATTCAGTCGATTCGGCTTCAGAGGGCTTAAGCAAATTGTTGGTATTTTTTAATACATAGCACATTAATGAATCAAGCCCCATTTTTGCATTGACATCAAAATGTTCATTCAGAAACTCAACACCAAGCGCTCTCCAATTTTCCTGGTACTTGTCAGAAACCTGAATTGTAAAATTGTACTGATGCGCTTTTTCATAAGGAAAATCATCTTCTGTTAAGCTATCTTTAAAAATCATTCTCTTCGGTGAGGGTACATTAAACAAGGTCTGGTAAAGTCTTGGAATCGGACTATTCCACATCTCAATACCATTGATATTCCCTTCAGTATCTTTTAAGGGTCTTGAGCCACCTCGCTTTTCCTGATCGTAACTTTTTAGTTCAATCCTGTAATCAGCATTGGCGATTGTTTTAATAGTCTCAACTTTTAATTCAGGATTAATATAAAAATCATCCTTTACTTCCAAGGCAATGTCCTTATCGGCCAGCAAATTTTCAATTACCTTTCTGTCGATATTTTCCGGACTGGTGATGGCCCTTACAATTCCGTTTTTATCGATTAAAATTGTGTGCGGAATGATTTTGTAGATGAAATTTTTAGTGTGTGCTGTATCTGAAGCAATGCGCAAGGAAGTTTTATAACTTTCTATAAACTTTTCTAATCGCTTTTGATTTTCGGATGAGATGGTAATAATCTCAATCTGATCGCCAAATTGATTTTGTAAACTATCCAATTTTTTCATGGCAGGAATACAGGGCCCTCACCAGGTCGCCCAAAATTCCAGGATGACGGGCTTGCCTTTTAAATCGCTTAAGGATAGTTGTTCCTCTTTGCTATTTAGAATATGGCTGAACGTGTAATCGGGTACTGGTTTACCAATTTCAGCGATGGAGCTTTCGTCCTTGCAAGAGGTTAAAGAAAAAATAATAAATGGAAGTAGAAGAATTCTTTTCATTTCGTTTTTTTTAATTGTTCCCAACCTTAGCCTATTGGTATTTACTTTATCTCTACAAAGTATCAACTAAAATTAATACATTAAGGCTAAATAATTTAGCATTTTTTATTTTTAACTCTGCCGCCTCAACCAAATTTCATTGTGTGAGCTCCTATTCTTTACTGCTTTGACACATTACTAACGAGGGTTAGGTCATCGCTCAGGCATGCACTGTAAACTATTACCTGCACAACGTGCCTTCGTTACAAACGATGGTTAGGAGGGAGCGCTTTTTCAAAACCATTCATCAAATAATTGTTCAAATTTTTTCGTGTGCTGTATATTTTTCCGCAGGTTTTAATCTGAAGAAAAATGATAAACAATTTGAAGAAACTATTTACTTACGCACTATTACTTACTGCTACACTCAGTTTAACTGCACTTTCTTGCGAAGATCTATCTGATGAGATTACAATTGATGTGCCAACTGAGGTTACCAAAACCATCAGAATAAGCACCTCCGAAGCAGGTCCTTTCACCAAGACAGAACCTGTAGATATCGCATCTGATGAATTTAATGAGAACCGCGATAAAATGAAGGAATTTAAAGTTGTAACATTAACTTTTGATGTAGTTGATAATTTAACCGGAGGCAGTGCCGTTCCTACCAATGTATATCTTAGTTTTGAAGCAGACTTTAGCGGAATAGGACTTGCTGTTAATGGTGCTACGCTTCAGGACCAGTTAAACGGTTTTACCCCAGAGTTCACAAATGAGCTGCGCAGAGCCATTGAAGACTGGATACTGGACTACTCATCTAATACTGTTATGGATATTGAATTAAGTGGAGATGCATCAGGTTCAATGGATTACACCATAACTTTTACCATGACTAGTACTATTCAGGTTGGCGCTAAATAACCGACCACCAACACATAAAAAACCTGTTTGCTCCGGCCGACAGGTTTTTTTACCTAGTGCCCTCGTTTGTAAGCATAGCCGTCAGGTTAAGGCAAACTAAATCATTAATCCCAATCATAGGGGATACTCATATTTTTTAATGCCCATTTTGTTTGATTTGCTGATCAGATGATTGAGCGCTAAGAAAAATTTGCCAGGATAGGAAGGCAGTCAAAAGTTATTTACGCTGTATGTGCTCTTGCAATAGGTTTTTATTGTCTACAAGATTGTCGAGGATTTTGTAGCGTATAGCGTTGAACAGGATGAATGCCATGACATACCAAAATCCGTATAGATAATATAACCATGTGGATGCTCCATAGCTATGGGCCATTAAGCAAAACAGTAAAAATATTTTGCTGACCTTTCGGGGTAGATAATACCCTAGCAGGGCTATGAGGATAAGCCAACAAGCCGAAATAATAAAGATTCCGGCAACATGGTTTTCTATAAACAGCGCTCCGATGGGATTTCCTTCGTTCTTTTTGGTCAAGTCACCACTCCAGTATTCTTGTGGTTGATGGACTGTGGTTGTACTAACCCCCTATAAGACTGGACAAGAATCTGAAAACAGATTTGTAGCAGTTAAATTTGGGAAATATGCCAGGAGGAAAAAGATCATTCACACCAGAAGAGCGATTAAGCCTTTTTCAGGAAGCAGAACGAGAAGGCTACATGGAGACATGTCGCAAGTATAATTTGTCACCAGCCTTGTTATCGAAGTGGAAGCAACGGTATTTGGCAAAGGGGGCAGAAGGACTCAAGCCTGCCTATAAGCGAGTAGATCCAGAGGTTCGCGCTTTGGAAGAGGAGAATGAGAGATTGAAACGAATCATCGCTAGGCAAGCTCTTGAGATAGAAGTAAAGTCAGTGCTTCTAAAAAAAAAACTCCTATCCAACCCAAGAAAAAGTAATGCTGATCAAACGATTTTCTGATCGTGCACCGATTCAATTACTTTCGAGGTGGCTGCAATTACCGCGTAGCACATTTTCTTATAAGCCACATTGGACAACGAGGCATGAAACCCAGTACACATACACTTTATCATGGGGTGCTCATGACCAATGAAGAAGTGGTTGATAAGATCAAAATCTTGTTCAGTGGCTCGTATAATGCCTTTGGATATCAATCCATTAATGATGATCTTAAGGCATTAGGTTATCTGATCAACCATAAGAAAACTTATCGAATCATGGACGTTCATAAGCTTCTCTTGGGAAAGTAATCCGAACCAGCGGTAAACGCAATTGGGATCAGTATCGGAAAATACTGGCTACACAGCCATTAGAATATCTCTGTCTTGACATCAAGTACGTATGGGTGCAGGGTGAAGGACGATGGTACTACCTGCTGTCAATCATGAATGCGTTCAGTCGAAAGATTTTGCACTGGATTTTTCAGAAGAGTGTTCGTAAAGCAAATATGATCAATATGTTTCGATGGCTCTACATGATTTATAATCTCAAGGGAGTGATTATCCGAAATGATAACGGCTCACAATTTCTTGCCAATCAGGCCCGAAGCTTTCTGGTGCAGCTGGAGGCAAAGCAGGAATTTACACATATAGCTACTCCTGAAGAGAATACATACATCGAAGCCTTTCACAGCATTCTTCAACGTGAACTCATCGACCGGTTTGAATTTAGCAGCTTCTACGAAACCAAACAGCACATTGAAAAATACATGCAATGGTACAACTATGAACGGAAGCACAGAAAACTTGGTCGGATAACTCCTCATCAGAAATGGTCACTAGGTTTTTCCTGTCCAACTTATAGGGGGTTAGTACAACCTGAAGAAAGTGCTACATATGGCTGCCATTAGTAGCGCACATCACAATCCGGAACTTAAAGAATATTATGAACGAAAGGTGAAAGAAGGCAAAAACAAAATGTCGGTGATCAATGCTGTTCGAAACAAACTGTTGCACAGAATTGTAGCTGTTGTGAATCGTGGAACACCTTACACACCAGAATTAAAAAAATAGTTAGAAAAACTTTTTTTAATCATAGATATCGGTTAGTATCTGAAAAGTAGGCGATTTCGAAGCACTAAACTTTCTGTTAAGCACAAAGTTAGATTAGATAGGAGTTAAATCCCTTGAATTTACCAATGTCTAGCCTATTTTTTATATACATTGTTACCTACCGTTTTTTCTTGTTCAATCATTTGTGTTACAATCGAAATTTTTTCTGCATAGTCTTTATCTACTTCGTCTGCTTTAAAGAATTCGATTTCTAATTTATCCAATAGCTCAGACTGGTTTAGTAAATTCAGGAACTCTTTATCATAAATCTTGTCTTTGATTTTCAGTCCTTTATTTATTATTTCAGTTCCATTATAATAGAAGAATTTCACGAAGTTTTTAAAGCTATTTCCATTCTTCGTCAAGTCCCAAATACCGAAAAGGTTTTCTGGTTTAAAAAAGAAGGAATAATATTGAATGTCATCTGTCCCAATTTCTGAATTCTGTTTGTTAATAAAGCTATTCCAATCAGCAAAAATGAAGTCTTTAATCGCTTTAATTTCATTACTTTCCCATTTTTCCCATTCTGCATATTCTAGTTTTGAAATAATTTCAAAAAGTCCAATAAGTCCTTTTCCGTTTTTTTCGTTATGGACTTCTAAAATTCTCGGCAAGAAGTGTTTATAATGTTCAATATCTCCCCAAGTATAAAGCGCACTTCCATGATAGGAACTAAAGTCGTCTTCTCCAAGTTCTCGCAGTTTCTTTGAAGCCAATTTTTTCACGTCATTTTCATCAATACAGCCACAGTCACAATAATACATATCAGAGGTTGTGTATTTTGAAAATACTTGATACAAATTTTCTATAGCTTCTTCTAACTTCATTTAAATGGTAGGTAACGTTTATGTATAATTGGTGGCGCTGAGTAAAAATAAAAAAATATCCCTCCTTGTCAACACCATCTCTTATACATTTTATTAGGGGCAGTAGTATTTCACTTTCTCAAGGAAGTTTACTATTACTTTACTTTGTCGTCCGTTACAATTGTCACAGCTGAATTTCATTTTTTGCTTTTAACCTTTCTAGTTCTTCTTTCTCTTGTCCTTCTGCTGATATTTGAATTTCTCCTGCAACAGTCTATGCCCATTCTTCCAAGTCCTTGTCCGTCAAAAACGAATTATTTATATAGTAATCCACAAACTCCTTTGCCTTCTTTTCAACAAAATGTTTCTCCATCATTCCCAGTGGCTCGGTATAAGCACCATCAGTCTTTTCCATTGTCCGAGTAATGGTTGAAAAATAAAATGGCTTAATTTCAGTATTTGAGGTAAACATGCTGTCCAATAAAGGCAAGGTGTCCTCATCGTCAGCTGGTTGCCTTTTCCCATTATACAAGTCCTTGTAAACTTGAGGGATTTGTTTGTGTGTTAAATAAAATGAGATGGGACGTCCGCTGAATACTGGTTCTTTGTCGGCCGTGTCAAATTGTTGAATTGATTCATTGTCAACGATTATTTTCTTCTCCATTGCAGGACAACTGAAAAGGTCAAACGTCAAAAGAATCAAAATGAATCGTATCATAAATTTTTCCATACTATTGCCCCTAACGTTTTGCAGATTTGCGATGGGCGGGATTTCACCACAAATGTTGATGCGGAGCACAACACCTTCTATTACTACTAAACTGTCTGCAAAGCACCAAACCCCGCCTATTGCAAATGTGCTGTTATGCGTTCGTGCTACTATTCACCAAATGCTCAGAGCCATTAATCGAATTAAATAATCTTTCGATCTTTAAAAGTACAAATGCGAACACAATTATCCACAACAAGAAAGCACCCATGTTGATGCGTTCCCATAGACCTATATGGGGCGTTGGTAGATTTGCTTCGATGCCGGGTGATTCCATAAAGGTCAAGATACCGAATACAATAAAGACTAACCAAGTCGCGATGGTATAAATGCGAAACCGCTTCCCTAAGGCCGCTGCCCCGAACCCCATTAGAAGCATATTGAAGAGAAGCGTCATCATTGCCCAAATGATATGCAAGGTGTCCGTCAGGGTTCCTCCGCCCGCTGCGATTACTTCGCGCTGATGCATCGGTGGCCAGTAGAAGTTCATAATACAGTATGCAATAATTAAATTTCCTGCAATCCGCAGTTGGCGGCTATGTCCTGATGATTTCAGCACGCCCCATCCAAAGGCAATCAAAAGCAGAAGATACAGCATTGCAAGCAACACCCATACTATTCTTGTCGAAGCACCTATTGCGGACAATTCGCTTACAGTCAAAGAAGCCATGCTGTATCCATCATACATCATTGGAACAAAAATATTTATGGCGACATACCATAATGAAGAAAGGATGCCACAGCTGAGCAAAGCTTTTCGCATAATCGCTGTATCATGTCGCAAAACAATCAACGGAATAGTGACCACCAATCCCAGTAAAACCGGAATTCCCCACATGGCGTGCAGCCAATGCAGTTCCTGTAGAATTATAATTTCTACAACAAACCAAATAAATAGTCCGCCTAAAGCAAGCCCCGCCATAAACCAGTCGGAAGCGGCTCTGCGAAGGACTGTAAAAAAAGCAAACGTGTTCAGGATACCCAATCCGAAGAGGATGATGCCGGGAATGAGGAAATCACTGAAGACACCATGCATCATAGTAGTCGGCATGTCCATGTATCTGCCGTCCGGTGCCGCAACGAGAAGGGTTCCGCCCAGCAAGCACCCTGCCCCTTCGTAACCAAGAACAATCAGTAAAGTAATCCGCTGCCATCCAGGTAGAGCAACCATCTTTTGTGCCGGTCGTTCTTTTCTGCTGTCTTCTTTTTTTATTAGCGGTCGTTTTTCCATCAGTTATAGTTTTACAATTCGAATTCAGTTGTCTGTCTGAAATGCTTTTATATACTATTCAGAAACTTTAAGAGTTTGGTTTAATAAAAAGTGATTTCAATCAACTTTCTTTTTATTGTCGACTATGCCAATTATTATTACAATGATCCAAAGCACAACAGCCCATAGTGTATACCAAATTATCCGTTCTTTTCCTGTTAGAGAAAGCGGCATGGAAAGCATCCAGAACATATCAAGGCTTGCATGCATCAGCACTGCTAGCCATAAACTTCCGGTATGCCTGTAAACCCATATCATAAGAATTCTAAAAGGTGGAAGAAAAGAGAAAAGCATTACCGGCAGGTATACCAGCAAAGAGATACTTCCCGCTGCATCAGCACTTCCTAAATAATTTGAAAACAAGTGCCACAATCCCCACATGATGCCCAGCGTAATACCTGATTTGAAAAGATTTTGATTTCGTAAAAGTATCGGAGTTGCAAATCCTGTCCATCCAAGTTCTTCGACAAAGCCATTAAAAAGACTAAGCATAAAAACGAACAATACCAGGGTTATTTTATTACCTTCTGGTAATCCAAACGATGAAGCAATTGGGTTATTCCCTGATTCGAATATACCCGGCATAAATACATGGGAAAATAATGAAAGAGCGAAAAGTGCTGCAAAGACCGTAAGCGGAGCGATCACTAGTGCAATCGCATACCATTTAACAGGTACCCTCCATTTAAACAACCGGGAAAGAAAATCGCGGTAACCTTTCTTTCCATAATATAATCCGGTTAAAAGAACCCCTGAAATAATGGGACCGGCTACTGTAATTAAATACAGATTTAAAAAAGGAGCATTAGTTTGCTGAGAATTAATTCTCCCTGGGCCACCAATAAGCAGTATAAGACCTCCCCAAGAAATAAGAAATGTCAGTATGTAGTAAGTTGCAACGGGATATTTTATAATCAAATTTTTCATAGTACTTACCTACATTGTTTAGCTTCTACCATGCCTAAGCAACAGTAAAAATTAGTGCCCATTATTGGTTGCGAGTAGTACTGAACGAAGCCTGTGTAAAAGACGAGACTACAAAAAGCACAGTAGTGACTTTTTAAAGTTCATAGCAAAGTGATAATATGTAACAACAAATATTTGTAGCAAACATTACAGATTTTTAACTTTAGGGCTATGACACAGATCATAGTTTGAGATGATAAATGTCACTTATTTTCTGGTATCAGTTTGAAGTTCCGATACAGCCAAAGTATGCTGGCAACGCTTGTGTATGCGCAGTTTAAATTTCCTTTAAAAATAACTAACAAATTTCAATTGCGCATACACTTTGTTAGCGGTTGTTGCATTCCCTAATGTCATTTATTAATTTCCACTTTTGAAAGTTGTGTGAAATGTTGTCCCTTTGCCTAGATTGCTTTCAATGTCAATCTGTCCACCGTTAAGTTTTGCGAACTCGTAGCTCAACATAAGACCTAATCCGGTGCCCTTTTCTCCAGCTGTCCCATTAGTGCTTTGTTTTTTGCCAATAGAAAATAATTTTCTTTTAAATTCATCAGAAATTCCGACCCCATTATCTGAAACGGATATTTGTACTTGTCCTTCCGGTAATGTTTTAGCTGTCAAACTTACGAGGCCGTCTTTGTGTGTGAACTTAATAGCATTGTTCACAAGATTTCTAATTATGAACTCTATTTGATTTTTATCACCATTTATTGTAAGAGAGTCCTCAACTGAGTAGCTTATATTTATGCCTTTTTTTAAGGCTACCTCTTGATAAACACCACATATGTTTGATACAATGTCCTTAACTTTTATTGTTTCTTCATGGAATTGATAATCTTGCATTTGTATCTGTGCCCACGTAATTAAGTTGTCGGCCATTTTAACGGTATTGTCAATTGAGTTTCGGAGTTGTTTGCTCATGGTCAAGATCTCGTCCTTACTAAGGTCGTCAAAATGGTCAATTAATAAACTTGAAAAGGACTTCAAGGAGTTAAGAGGACTTTTCAAATCATGAGCTACAATAGTAAAAAACTTGTCTTTTGTATTATTTAAAACTTCTAAATCGTTCCTTTGATTTTCAATAATCGAATTCTGAATTTTTAGTTTTTTATTTAGCCAGGTGAATTTAAATAGTAACCAAAGCAACACAATTACTGTAATTGTGATTATTATTATTAATGTATTTCTGCTTTGTATTTTCTGCAATTGTAACAGACTGCTCTTTTCCAATTCAGTTTTAGATTTTGATAGCTCATGTACTTGAACTATGCTTTTTGTTAAACTGTATCTGTCGTGGAGTTGTCTTTGATTTAAAGAATCACTGATTGTAAAGTAAGAGCTAATGAATTTCGTGACAGCTTCCTGGTCATTTTTTGTAGATGAATACAGTATCAATTCCTTATAGGTTTTCTGTAAATAACTTGCAAGCTCATTCTTATTACTAAAGTCTGCAGCCATTAAGAGAAATTTAAATTGGTTGTTTAAGTCTCCTCTAAGTTTGTAAACTGTTGCAAGTTGAATCATTGATTCAACCGCTGCTACTTTTTGAGAGTTTTCCCCTAGTTCAGTTGTTAAGTCAATGACTTTTTTGAAATAGTCCTCAGCTAGTACAAGATTATCCTCTTTCAACTCAATCAATCCCATTACTTTATAACAAGAGGATAGAACTGATTTATTGTCAAGCGAGTCGTTGATTTTTATGGCGTATCGAGTTAACTGTCGACTTTTTACTAAATCACCAATATTATAGTAACTCTCTCCAAGATTGTGAGCGGTCACACCAATCCTTTCTTTATTATTTTGCCTTTTAAATATTATGAATGATTTTAAATGATAATGTACTTCTTCTTTTCTGTTTTGTAGTCGTCTGTAAGTATGCCCCATAGAAATATAGCAGTTGGCAATTCCTGTAGAGTCGTTACTCAATGTAAAAATATCTAGAGCTCGTTGTAAGTACTCCATACTAATGAAGTAACTTTCGTTAAATGAGTGTATGCTCGACAGATTTCGATATGCATAGGCTGCTCCAATTAGATTATTTGCCTTTGTCGAGAGTTCTAATGCTTTATTAGCATAGTTTAATGCCTTTAAAGGATTTATAAAAGTCGAACCTCTGCTTATCAAATTTAACGTAACAATACTATCACTTGTAGTAAGTAGCTTACTGCTTAGTTTACGCTCAAGGGAATCAAGGTCTTGACTTATTGTCTGATTGAGTAGTATTACTGTAAAAAATATAGTCAGCGTTACTTTCATTTACTCAGTTCGATTTTTTTCTGTCTATCTGGCAACGTTTAGTATAAGAGCAGTAGCGTATTTCAAGGCGATTACCTGTCCGCTACCACAAAAGTTTATTAAATGCAAAGACCTTCAATTTACCACTTTACTCGCTATTGCTCTTATACAGTGTTAGTGGCAGTTTATTTCTGTGTCAAGTCCGGAATTTCGTCCAAACTATAATAAATTTTTAAGCCTCTTTCTTTGGCAATTTTTACGTCATTGTCTGCTCCCTTTGATTCTCCTTCAAGACAAAGAACTGCGTCACACTTTTCAAGAAGTCGATGTGCAACAGGATATTGTATTTCGTCCCAAATACTGTCCCCAATTTCTTTTGAACCAGCTAAGTGCATTAAGGGTAAAGCAACCCATTCTCCAATCATAGGAATATGCCCCTTACGAAATAATGGCAATGCAACAGATTCAAGTTTGTCTAAATTTTTCTTTATTAAAACTGGGTCGTCATTTGTTCCTCCACGATAAGGTCCTGCAATAAGTATCATCATAATTTTAAAGTATTTTGTTAAGTTTTATGTATTGAAGTAACATTATTGTTTTACCGTCCTTTATTTCTCCACTTTCTATCATTTTCATTGCATCGTCTATATCAAGCTCCAATACTTCTATGTTTTCTTCTTCTTGTTCAACACCGCCACCGTCATTAACTTTCATTTCTTTTGCATACTCAGCAATAAAGAAGTACAAAATTTCTGTCACCGAACCTGGCGACATATAGGCTTCAAATATTTTTCGTACTTCTGTAATTTTATATCCTGTTTCTTCTTCAGTTTCTCGTCTAATACAATCTTCAGCATTGTCTTTGTCCAATAAACCTGCACAAGCCTCAATTAACATTCCAGTTTCATTTCCATTTACAAATGTTGGAAGGCGAAATTGTCTAGTAAGAATAATAGTTTTTTGTTCTTTGTTATAAAGCAAAATTGTCGCTCCATTTCCTCTGTCGTAGGCTTCTCTACTTTGAGTCAGTTTTGTACCATCCTTTTTTGAATATTCGTAAGTAATTTTTCTCAATACATACCAATTGTCAGAAAGGACTTTGGTGTCTAATATTTTTATGTTGTCTATCATTTGTAGGGTGTTGTTTTAAATTGACACTAACGTTTGTGTTTCTGCAGTGGTGCCTTTTCGAAGCCGCGTCCTGTCCACGTGGAGAAACGTTAAACGAAGATAAAACTTTAAACCAATACGTCACGGCACCATTGCAGAAACATGCTGTTGGGCGCTGGCCGTTCTATCTAATAACCATCACTTTATCTTTAATGAATTCTAATGTCAAGCTAAAAGGTCAAAAAATATTTATTTATAGTAAGACAAATAATCTTTTTAATATATCCTTACGTTCAATGAGAGAAATATGCTTAAGTGACAATTTTATTTGATTGAATTCATTCTTCAAATAACATCCGAATTGTATTATTCAGCTCGTTGAGTCTGATCTTTTCTTCCAGTATAGATCTTTTGCCAAGCATGTGATATCCAATGAAGACTATTATAATAAATAGTACAAATCCCGCCTTATAGTATGCTGTTGGGTAATAGCCTAAAATTTCCGGCAAATAAAGTGAAAAGGATACGCAAAGGATCAGAAAAAGAGCAGGTGAATAGAATCTAAAAAACCGTAACCGATAGGTGTAAAATAAGTACCATCGTGTTAAATATTCTTTCGGGGCAAGTGTCTCATGTATTTTACTAAGTAAAAAAACATTATGCAGATTAACTAACACCATGATTAATGAACATCCAGCAATCAGGAATAACGCGGTATAGGACAGTTCGTAGATAAAACCGCGGTCCCTAAAAAATGCAAACCCTAGAACAAACATTGTAAATCCAATTAAACCAATAGCGCTCAACGAGTACTTTTTCTGCAAAAATGAGAGCTGTCCCTTTTTTCTTTTCCTCAAAGATTGAGCGGATATAACAGGGCCTGGCTCGTTTTCAGTCCAGATACTTTTTATGTCATTAAAGTTTTTCATTTCGATTATAAATTTCAGTGAGTTGGATTTTTATACGATGAATCTTAACAGCTACCGTGTTCTCTTTGATTCCAAGAACTTCGGCAATTTCTCTGTAAGCTAGTTCATCAAGATACATGCTGATTAGCAACCTGTCTACCTTTTCTAGTTTATTTATCGCGTCATATAAAAGATTTATTGCCTCATCCTTTTCATTATAGGCATGTGGCTGCTCAACCATTTCTTTTATAGCATCTGATCGCTGATGCTTTTTTTTAATGTGAGTTAGACATTTGTTTATTGCGATTCTATAAATCCATGTCTTGCGTGAAGAGTGGCCATGAAAACTACTCCAGTGCTTCCAAGCAGATAAAAATGTATCTTGTACGAGATCCTCAGCCTCTTCGACTGAATGAGCATACCCAAGGCAAAGCTTTGCTATTTTAGCGTTGTAATTCTGATAAATGGAGGAAAATTCCTCATTAAAAATCTCCATATATAATATTTCCGCTTTTTTAGCTTTTGACTCTCAATAATCAAAAATATTACAGAGGACTTAGATTTTTTCTATCAATTGCAAATCTTTCTATATAATTAAGTTAGTCATGAAGACTTTACGCTCGCACTATAGCCGACCCAATATTTTGGGCTTCTTATCTATAGACTCCGAGGCTTGCTCCCAACCTTTAGATTCAAACCATGATTTGAAGTAAAGGTATTAATCGTTAAATTTTATAAACAAAAGCAGCCGGAGCACTATGCCGCCAACCAAGTTGTGAGGCTTATCCAGCGATTCAGTCCGACTGCT
>NZ_BHXQ01000006.1 GCF_003990915.1 Chryseotalea sanaruensis | reverse complement strand
CATTAATCGGTAAGCTTGTTGTATTAGTCAGTGTTTCATTAGGATCATTCGTGCCTGTACCAGCTGCCTCGGTAATGCCAACCACTACTGCTCTGCTCCAGCTGAAGGTTGCTCCAACTGTGACACTCGCAGGTGTATAACTAAATGTATCACCACTGCAAATCGCTGCCGGGGTTAAACTGCTGCTCAACGCTGGCGTAGGGTTAACCGTAACCGTAAACACCTGAGATGTCCCTACACACAATCCATTATTAGCTGTAACCGTGATAGTGGCAACTAATGGAGAGATTCCCGTATTTGTGGAAACAAAACTGTTTATGTTTCCTGTGCCGCTAGCAGCCAGACCGATGGAAGTGTTATCATTCGTCCAGGTATAACTTGTGGAATTTGAACCCGTAAAAGTAACGAGTGTTGAATTATCTCCATTGCAAAGCACCTGATTAGCCACTGCGTTTACAGTGGCCGTTGGTATTACAGTAGATATAATACCATTGCTAACATCAGTACAACCTCCGCCTCCTGTTACTACAACTTCCAGCTCATCTCCATCATTTAATGTGTTTGTTGAAAAAGTATTGGAAACCCCAGACTGAATCGGGGTACCAAAATTTCCATTCAATATAAAATCATAAGAAGCTGCACCAATGGGGGTGGCTGTAAATAAAACAGTTGTTCCATCACAAATGATATTGTCACCATCATTACTAACCAAACTGGCTGTAATGCCTGAGATAACGTTAAGTGTGACGGGTGTGGCAACACTACGGCAACCATTTACAGTTTGTGTTACGAAGACGGTAGTTATGCCAGCGGATGCTGTAGAGAAACCTAATTCAGCACCAGTAGGATTGGTAGGCGAAACTGTAACAAGTGGCGATGTTAAAGTTACATCACTCCACCACTGAAGAGCAGTACCTGCAGTTGTTGGTGCAGTCAGTGTTGCCCCTGTACAATATGTTGATGGTGTAAATGTAACTGCAGGTGCAGCAGGAAGTGCTAGGGTATTGACTGTGATATTGTCTGTGCTTTGACAAGTATTGGCATCTGTTACAGTAACTGTATAAACCACATTACCAGCTGAAGAAGCAGTTAAAGTAGGGTTGGCAATGGTTGCATTATTCAATCCTGTAGCAGGACTCCAACTGTAGGTATAACTTCCTGCACCCGCAGTAGCTGTAGGGCTTCCACCCAATGCTACAGCATCTCCTTCGCACACATCAATACTAGCAGCACCTGCGTCCGCAATTGGATTAGCTCTTACGGTTAGAGTTATTGCAGTTGCTGGTCCGCGACAACCTAGTACGGTTTCTGTAACATAAACAGTTGTTGTTCCTGCGGCAATAGTGCTGAAACCAAGTTCTGTGTCTATTGGATTTTCCGGATCTACTGTCGGTAATAAAGTAAGTAATGTTGCATCACTCCACCATTGTAATCCTGAACCAGCGGTTGTTGGTGGTGTAATAGTTGCGCCAACGCAATACGTGTTAGTTGTAAAAGTGACAACAGGAGCAACTGGTCTTGGATTGACGGTAATGGTTGTGATCTCTGTATCTTCAATACCATTGGCATCGGTTACGGTTACTGTATAAATAACATCTGCAACTGGGTTAGCCGAAGGGTTGGCAATATTAGTTGCTGACAAGGCGGTTGCTGGTGACCAGGAATATGTAAATGGAGCATCTCCTCCACTTGAAACAGATGCGAGCAACGCTTGAACATCTCCTTCGCAGATCGTGACCCCAGCACCAGTATTAATAGCTGCAACAGGGTTTGTACTTAAAATACCAGTGAATGCCGAGGTTTGCGCTGTTGTTAAAACAGCCCCTACAAATTCCGCCTCATTATTGCCAGCGTCTAAGACTGTTGATTTCACCCAAGGGTTTGAATCACGGTTAAATGTTCCATCTAACTGAGCCGTGCTTATTAAACCTTCTGACCCTGTAATATCAGTATTAAGGTAAGTCGCAATGACATCAACAGTAACAGGAGATGAGGATACTATATTCCAGTAACGTGATAAAAAATTGGTCGCGCTTGAATTATTTGGATGCTTAGCATCAACAATTGAGACACCAATAGTTGATGCTCCACTGGATGTTAACTGAATGGGAGAATACTCCAATAATCCAGTATTATCGCCTATAGGAAAAGTAAAAGAACCTGCACTATTAAAACTTTTTCTTACTTCACTTCCTCCGGTGGCAATAATCATTTTGGAGGAAGAAAAGGGTCCACCAGCAATAGCTGTAGCCAAGGCTCCGAATTCCAAATGATACCCAGCCAAGTTAAAATTGCGAGATGTAAGTGTGAGGGTTTCTTCTACAACTACGTCTGATCCCAATGATGCTTCTCCAGCAGACTGGTTGAGTACAAGGTCCGCATAGGTTGTTCCAAAAACATCTTGATCATTACCTGAATACTCAACTGAATTACCTGCAGAGGATGCTGTCAATGAAGCAATTGTTGTTGCACCTCTTAAATTAAGAGTAGCGCCAACAGCCTGAAAAAAATTTCCTGTTCCGCTTAAATTGTTGCTTATTTCAACCGATCCATTATTTGTAAGTATAATGCCGTTAACTCCAATAGATGGTATTATAAATGATCCTGTTAATGCTTGATTATTCGTGTCAAAAGTTTGCAAGGCAGAGCCCGTAGTAAAGAGGCCATTATTCGTAATACCGCCTCTAAATGTAACTGATTCATTAGCAGCGTTATTCCAAAATCCATTCGTACTAATGGTTACAAGGCCTTCAAAAATCTTTGTACCCGTTGAAGATGTAATTGAAAGTACTCCACTCGCGCCAGCACCAATAGTCGTTGTACCATTCACTGTTAAGTCGAAACCAGATAGCGAAAATGTAGTGCCATCTCCGATACTAAGATCTCCACCAATAATTGTGGCGACTCCTGTCGTTAAAATTGTAGATCCAATGGTTGTTAGATTATTAAAAGTTGTAACAGAGGATCCGTTAATTTCTTGAGTAATACCATCAAATGAAACTGTCCCTGCACCACTAATAAAAGAAACTCCGTTATTTGTAAAGTTTCCGCCTATACTCGTATTTACTCCAGCATTATAATTGCCTGAGGTAAGTGTAATATTTCCCGAAAAATCAGTTGTTGCTGGAGCTGTAAAATTTCCTGACGTCTGCTCAAAGTTTACCGCGTTTAATGTTGTGGTGCTACCGCTTACTGTTAAGGTGGTCCCTATCGATTTGTTTACTATAACATTATTAAATGTTTGTGTAACAGATGTTCCATTTATGGCTTGTGCTCCAGTGCCATTGAAAATAACCTGCACCACATCGTTACCCACCAGAGGCGAAAAAGTACCTCCATTATTTGTGAAGTCTCCTGCTATTTCTATAAAATGAGTAACCGTTCCTCCAGAACTTACAACAGTTAATGTTCCTCCGGCAGAAATCGTTAAAGAGCCTGAAACCCTAAGCGTACGAACCGCTGTACCGGAATTAGTCCGGAGTATCCCTCCATTATTAATTGTGATATTATTGCATTCATGGACAGTTGGACCTACCCCACCATTACTAACAGTGACTGTATGTGTATTGCGAATAACAACATTATCATTAGCGTCAGGTATTCCATCCCCATCAGAACCAGATACGAGAGTCCATGTGCCTACAACGGTCCAGTTACCAGAAGCATTACTCTCAAAATTACCTTGAGCCAAACTCTCTCCTGCCACAAAAAACAAGACAAGCAAGACTATTGCCCCACAGAACTTTTTACCCATAACATTAGTAAAGACTCTTTTCAAAGGTTGGTGGTTAATTAGTCTTCAAATTCATTTTTCTGTGTTAATGGCTTTATTGTTATAGTCGAAGTAATAGGTCTCATTGGGGGTGAAACCTTGACTTAAAAAAGCACCCTAAACGCAAGGATTTAGATTCCTTGAAATGAGGGGTATTCTTTAAGTGTTGTAAGACATTAAACTAAAGCCAACTAACTATCTATATATTAAAATAACTTGTAAAGTAACCCAAAAAACAGTAATTAATCTATTTCAAAAACTGCCCGTCTGAATTAACCTTTAACAGCATCATTTTCTCCTGATTACCCAGAGTTCCTGTGCCAACAATCAAAATCTTACCGTTTGGCAGCTCTTCTATCTTGGCAGCTTTGTAGCTATCATCTACACCAAATTGGGTAGTCCACACCACCTCCCCTGAAAATCTAAGCCGTGCCAAAACAATATTGGTTGTCATTATATTACCTAGGTTCAATTCTTGATTTGCCACCAGTAGATAACCAGTTTGCTTAGAAGGTGCAACTGAAACACCAGAAATAGAGCCCTCAAGGTTATTTAAAGCTACTGTTTGATTTCCTGCATTTCTATGTTGAGCAGGAACAAAACCTAATGAGTTTGTCATGGCAACAAAGTAAACCTGAGTGCCCCCATCGTTAACTCTATTACCAACCAAGAGATAATCTCCATTATCGGGGTTACTTACTACCTGTTGCAAAAATTCCTGGTCGCCTGATTCCGAAATTCGGGCAAACCCAACACTTCCCTCAGTTGTAGCATCACCGTCTGATTCGATAGGTTGCAAATGAAAGCCTGTTCTCGAGGCATTTGATTCAGGGTTAGTGTTAAGAAAAAGAAGGAAGCCCGCTTGTCTGGGTACAATTTTTACGCCCTGATCCAAAGTTCCATTGTTACCTGGATTATTTACCCAAAAGGGATCTAAAGATAGACTCTGATTTACTTTATAAGTAAAGGGGTCAGTTAGGTCACCAGTAGTGCTTACCAATGTAGTACTGCCCGTAACTAAAAAACCAATTTCCCCATTTATTTGGTAAGGTGTAACCGAGGAAACAGCTTCATCTCCTTGACTATTGGCTATAACGTTATTATCAAAAATGATAGAATCCAGTCCGATTAAGTCTTCAGAAATCAGCAGTAGTTTTGTGTCCCTATCTCCTCCCGGAGTAGCAATTCTTTGTATAGCAATAATGTAATTACCATCAACCGTGGGTTCGATATCTATTGCTGACTCTACAATCGATCCTCCTTGACCAAAAGTTTTCTTTAGTAAAATCTTACCAGTAGTATCAATCTTGGTTACAAAAAATCTTTGTTCGTTATTTCTGTCTGTATTCCCTAACAGAAAAATAGTAGCGTCATCATTAACCACCATGTCAACCCCTTGCTGGTTGCCTGCATCTCCGTAATACTTTACAAAATAATCTTTAAAGTCGGGACCAACAGACTTTTCTGTTTCGCAGTTACTGAGGTTAATAACTGCAAACAAGATGAATGATATCTTTAGCAGTTTATTCATTACTCTTACTTTTTACATCTTTTAAAACACCACGAGTTGTTCTTGCCCTCTTCAATTTTCTTGGTTTGTAAATAGGTTTAATATAACCAATGGTTATCATGGCCTGATCGAGTCTAAAATAATCATCTATATAACCTGCTTTAAAAGCCGACACACTTGAAGGAAAAATATCATTTACATCTCTTACTGAATTGTCATTTCTGACAATGTTATTTAGCCCAAATGAGTATCGTAGGTCAACAAAAAGATAATCCAGCTTATACTTCCATCTAAAACCTGCACCAATATGGGCGGCACGGTTAATTGCATCTCTTCTAAATCTATTATTAAGTTCAAATTCTGAACTTTGCTCTAACCCTTCACTTGCCGTTGCCCCTGGAGTTCTATCTACCAACAAAAAACTTTGATTAGATGAAAGCAACAAACTTCCTGATATACCTGCATATCCGTAAGGACTCAACCCTTGTCTGACGTGTGTATACTTTATCGAGAATGGCATTTGTAATGATAACTGGTTTTCGGTCATCGTTAAATTATCATCAATAAAAATCTCATCTTCATAATAGCCAAATGTATTACTAGAAAAATCAAGTCCTAACTCTGCCGTTAATTTGTCGTTGTAGTTCCAGATAACGCCTCCCCCAGCTGACCAGCGGGGCTTGATTGTATATTGTTGACGACTGCCCACATTTATTTCATTATCTTCAATTACCCGAGGCAAAGTAATGTTACCTGAGGCATGTGCAAACCATGAAAAAATTGGTGTGGCTGTAAATTTTTTGCTTAAGTAAACTACATCAATTGGATCTCGCTCTGGATTACTAACATACTCCGGATTTGCACTTAGTAAATTAAGGTAACTCTCTTCTGCCGCGGCAGGATTTTCAAGAATCAGATAAGTTTGAGTAAGTAACTGATAGGCACGAACCAACTGTTCTTTTGTAAAAGTTTTATTACTGATGCATGGCTTAAGAATTGCCTCGAGTCCATAGAAATGACCGGCATTAAATTCATCAGTTGCAAGTGCTAATGTACTCTCCGGGTCACACTTATCCTGTGCAAATGCAGTAGTTAACAGTAGCATGAAACACATGCTTATTGTCAACCACCTTTTTGCTAGTAGTCGTCTATCAATAAGCCAACGCATGTTATTTCTTGTTTAATATCTTTTCCTACGTAGGTCTCCCATTCGTAGCGTGTCATGTTTTTATCAAGTTTTGAACAAATCTCGTTTTGCAAAATGGCAGGATCTGTAGGCCATATTCTGATTTCAGATTCGTAAGTGGTTGTAATTAAGTAGTCTGACCCTTTTGCAAAGGCGATGTCCCAGATAAAACCATCATTGTTATCCATTACCACTGGAAGGTCTTCAGGGTTTCTGATCACCCACATTTGTAATCTTTTATCAGAGCCCGCACTGGCGAGTAGTTCACCATCCGGACTAAATTCAATGTCGTATACAGCTGCCTTATGTCCAGTAAACTGACGACCAAGACTTCTCGACTCCAAACCAAAGAATTTAACCACTCCACGTTTGCTGGTGAGGTCTTCAGTGCCAAAGGCAATAAGTGAATCAGATGGGTGGAATTTTACAGATGTTATTCTGCTGTTGGGTTCTTCATAAAGCGTTTCAAAAGCACTTTTGGCAATATTAATCAGGAACAATTTACCCGACCAGGTACCCCCGACAGCCATGGTTCCAGCTTTATTTACATGCAAGGATTTTATAGCAACAGGCGAAGAGATTATCTTTCTTGTGGCACCTGTGCCACTAACAGACCATACTGCGTTTGCTGTTGACACAAGGAAGCCTTCTCCATTAGGCATCACCTCTGCATCGTGTACCTGGGCGCCCAACCTTACTACCACAGGCTTGGCTTTCTCTTTCTGCAGATCGAATAATTGTACAAAGGATGAGTCTCCGGCATTCAATAGATAACGATCGTCTTTTGAAAGCACCACAATTCTATTGGGGAAGCGATTCTCCATAGCTGTTGGCGTTATACTCTGATTATCCAAATTCCCTCTAAAAATTCTACCATCTGCTCCAGCGGCATAAAAAGTATTGCTGTTGGAGGAGACCGCAACAGAGTTAATTCTATTTCTAGATACTCCGGGAACACGTAGTGCATTATAGCTGCTGCCCTTTATTCGGGTAAGGGCTGTGTAAAGTGCATTGTGAATAAATGGATCATACTTTTTACCTTCATGCCTTGTGTTAAAAATGTAAGCTTGTTTTGCTAATAAACCCGCAAGGTTTTTATCGTCATCCATTTGAATAGAAACCCCAGCCATGGCCCTGGCTTTGGTCAGCATTAACAATTTATCTGCACGCTCATATTCTCGTTTTGCAGCAATAAGATTTTCAGCCGCCTTCCTCCTTTGGACGTTGGCTGTGTCTCTTTCTATTTGTGCAATGAAAAGATTTTTCTGGGCATCTTCTTTGGCTGCTTCCTCTGCTAAAACAGCTGCTTGAATTCTTAATAGGGCGTCTTCTAGTTTTTTATTTGCATCTTCAGCAATATTTTTTTGTCTAGTAGCCTCCTCTGCTTTTTGTTCGGCTAAGACCCGAGACTTATCAGCTTCACTTGACTTTTCTTCTGCAATAATTTTTTGTTTTTCTGCGATCTCTTTTTGCTGGAGGGCTTCCAAACGCTGTGTGTAACCAAACACCAGGAATAGAATTGAAACTATGGTTGCCCCACCTAAAACGATAGCTGTAATTCTGGCCCTACGAAGTTGCCTTTTTTGAAGTAACTCCTGATTTTTAAGTTCAGCTTCGTACGTGATTCTGCTTGAATCGAGGAACACAACAGCACGCTCAAATGCCTCATCGTAACGTTGAGCCCATGCGCGTGTTGGCTTTTGTTTTTTCTGCCAGTTAAGTGCGAGCTGAAGATCTGGTGGTCGCCACAAACCTGTTTTACCAATTTGGTACATGGCAGCAGCATCCGACAAACGTTTATACATTTGAGCTGACTCGTACTCATCGGCCACCCAAACATTAAGGCGAGTCCAGATTCGCATTAAACTCTCGTGAGATAGTTCTATGAGTGAATCTGAATGAAGCGGGATATGGGCAGAAGGCATTAAAAAGGATCGACCAGATTTGCGGAAGTGATCCACTACCCTTATCACATCTTGCTCATCAGCTTCAGCTAACTCACTCAATAGCGATATCTTACTAGGTCTTCTTGTGCCTCTGTTATCTTGTCGCTTCTCTGTTATGCTTTTAAAAAGCACTTCAGCTATCTCTTTCTCTCGTGCATTTAATTCTTCGAAAGCTTCATTAGCATGTTGCGAAAGCGCCTGGCTTACTTTTCCTACGGCATTATAATGCCGTATATCCATTGGCTCGGTTGGGTCTCGGTTAACCAACCAATAATCCCAAGTGCGCATAAGCGCATGCTGAATAATTGGTAATTGATCTTGCTCATTACCAACATCATTCAAAATGCGTTTTACCAAACGTTGTGACACGCGTCCTCCGGCAACAGCGATTGGTCCTTCAATGGCCATCTTTTTCTGGTCACGCGTCATTTGCGGTACCAGGTAGTTGCTATGGTTTATTAGGGTAGTAAGGCCTGGGAAAATTGAACACGATCCTATAAAATCAGATCGCATCGTTAAAGCAATATATACGGGTACATTAGTCTGTTGGACAGCTGTAAGTACCAGATTCACATAGGCTTGTGCTTCGTTAAAAGCTTCGTCTGTGTTAGCATTCTCTGCATATCTGAATAGTTCCTCAAACTGATCGACCAAAAAGAATACATTTTCATCACGTTCCTCTTGCAGGTATTTGGCAATATCCACCAATCCATTGGAGCTGCTTCTCAAAACAGAATTGATAATGGAGCGATGTATGTCAACATCAGCCGGGTCAATCTTTTCTCTTATTAAGAGATGATCAACAATAGATTGCGTAAGGCTTTGTATCGGTGAAGCCCCAGGGCGTGATGTAATAATTTGCCAATGAGGCCCTGTTTGGGTCATAAAGCCTCCATAGAGTATTGGCACAAGTCCGCAATACATTAAGGATGACTTACCACTTCCTGAATAACCCATTACGGTTACAAAGCGGTTGATTGATAATTTTAGCAGGATCTCATCAGATTGCCCCTCTCTTCCGAAGAATAAATGACATTCGTCTATAGTAAACGGCCTTAACCCCGGGAACGGATTAAGCGTTCCAGGTTCAATGTCTACCATTGACTCCTGAATTGGATTGGAGGGAATTTCGATATGGGCCTGCTGTACTTTCATTTCAGCAGAATTTTCGCCTTGCCAACTGCTTGGGGACAGCAGGAGTCAAAAACTCAGTTTAAAAAATTAACTCAACTTCAAAAATTATAAAAAAAAATTGAAAATCAATGTGTTTGGTTAAATATACACTAAAAACTGATCTGCCAGCTTTACGTGATCAGACAGCAATTCGTAAAACTGGTTTTTATCAAATTTCATTAAAAGACTGTCTTTTGTTGTCCTGGCTCTATTAAAATTGGCAAAACCTTCCTTCACCATCATTTCACCAATAAATTGACCCTCAATGTAGAGCGCCTTTAATTGCCCCCCCCTAAATAATTCAAGGCCACCAGCCACGACCAGGTAGAAATAATCATTTTGCTGGTCGTCTAACACTATTATCTCTCCCTCTTTTACTTCAATCTCATCACTAATATCAGCAATATAAGATAATACAATTCCTGGTACGTTTTGAAATAATTCAATCTTACTCAAGAAAAGTATGCGTTCAAAAAGCATTTCTTTTCCACCTTTTTGTAGTATTGAATGATCGAGTTTACGCTTTCTATTTACTCCCAAACGCTTAGTATTTTCCTCGTAACTATGAGGGCTAAACTGATATAACGACCAGGCAGCCACCTCACTTACCAACTCATCAGGATTAAAAAGCTGGGCTATCAAATCCATTTGAAAATCGCCAATTTTTAATAGGCCAATTTGGTATATAAGGCAAGCTTTAGTCCATCTGTTAGTTTGTGTAAAATCTCTATTGATCAGGAATTTTAAAACGAGTTTAGAATCTAAGCGAACGCGAGGATAGATATCCTCCAATCTGTTTATTCGCTCACCGTCTGACAAATCATCTAAAACAGGAATAACCCTTTGCTTTAATTGATCAGATAAGAATACATCCAGCAATTCGATTGCATAAGCAATACCTTCGGGCGTGCCGCTATCGATATTCTCTTTAACAAGCTGTATAGAATGTGTGTCGTATAACATGGTGAGCAGCATATAAATATGCTCAATGTCATTTTGAATTTCCCAACGGATGGCTTGGGTTATATCTTTATAAATGCCATTGGTTTCCATTTCCTGCAAGGCACTCAGGTTCCAGCGTATATCGGCCACATCAGATTCAATCGCATATTTAATACGCGATATCTGAGAAATCCCGGCTTTAAAACCACATTCGCCCAAGGCAATCAATGCTTTCGATACAATAACCTTATTTGGATAATCGATCTTTTGCCAGAGCATATCGCGTGCGCGACCACCACCAATTCTTCCCATTACTTGAATTATGCGCAACATAATTTGTGTGCTCTGACCACTACGGTAAAAAGCAGAGTCCAGTGCTACTAAGGCAGGTTCTCCAATTAACAGTAGGGCATTAAGCGCCTGGTTACTATACGTGGAGCTACCCAGATTTTCGATCAATGCATTAATTACTTCAGCATTGTAACGCTGCACGGCTGTTTTAATAGCGGTATTACGCACTTTGTGTTCCGAGTCTGTTAACAACTCCATTAAAAATGATGTTGATTCATCTTTGCCCGTATGAAGTAACAGCTCAGCTGCGTATTGTCTATCATCAGGATCATAGGATCTTGTTAACTTTTGAACTCGCGACTTCGTTATTTCGCCATTGTTATCAATGATCATCTGAAGATCGGCTTTGCTCAGTACTTGTTTCCCACTGCCCTCTTCCCGATCACCTTTAATAACGTACTTATCAGAAACTGAAAGCCCCTTGAGTTCATTCATGCGATGCTGCGCGTAGTGTCTGGCTGCATCATCTGAGTTTCGCATCAAAGTGTTGATCCATCCCGGAACTTGTCCTGCATTGATTTTCTCTAAAAGTTTAAAAGAGAAAACAGCTTTCGCGGATTCTGGTACACGTAAAAAATTTTCCAACGTTGAGGTAAGTCTCGCGTAACCTCTTTCCAGTTTCTCTTGTGTAATATTTACACTCTCGAGCTTCTCATGAATTTTACCCCTGTAACCCTGATATAATCTGTTTACAATAACAAGGTAGATGGCCGTAAGTACAAGCAGGAAGCCCATGATATAGACAACCTTAAAAAACGGAAGCAAGGCTACTCCGAAGAGTAAAAGTCCTGCCAGAAAACGGGCTATTTCATTAAAAGTACCCTCCACTTTTGATTGAATAGCAAAGCGCAGTCGGCCATCCAGCGGGATGAAAAAAAGCTTGAATACAGGATTCTCAAGTGAGTCGCGCAGCGTCCAGCTAAATAAACGGGTTAAGGCTACCGACACAAAGAAGAACACGTAGCCACTTTGTGATGCATCGTTACCAAAGAGAATACCCGTGCCTACAGAAGTAAAAGCAAAAAGACCTATAACTGCGGGAAGAATGTATAAAGAAACTTTTAAACCATAATTACTGATAATGCGATGGTTAACAAAAGTCTGCATGGTTAAGCTGAGAATGTAAACCGCACCCATGAAAAAGGCCATGAAGTTCGTGAGCTGCCGCTCGTCAGGATACTGTTGCTGTACCACCTGTTGAAATGAAAACTGTGACAGAATGTATACAGACATGGACACCAGCAAGAAAACAGACAACACGCGTGTGTAAGGATCTTTAACGATGCTGACTAATGAAGTTTCGCTGCTTTCTACAGCCCCATCACTATCGTCCTTCGGGTCATCTTTAGCCATTTTAAAATTAGAAGAAATGATAAAGAGCAGAATGGAAACGATTAGGATGCTTACGGCACATAACAACAAGTAATTAGTTGTATCTGGTACAAAAGGTGAGGTTAAAGGAATTACAAAAGAGGCTAAAATGGCAGCGATCAGCTGACCTGCATCAATCCAACCGATGATTCTTTTTGACTGCCTGAAATTGAATAAGCGGCCGAAGGTTCCCCAATAACTTAGCAATAGAATTGCCGTTAAGGGGCCAGACATACAATAAAGTGCAAAGATGAGGGTTTCCTCCAGATCAATTCTTACATGGAGCAAGTAGTATACACCAACGGTAAAAGCAGAAATTAGCATTACTGCACTAATCGTCAGAGTGGTATACCTTATTCTGCTTTGGAAAAATGAGTAAACGGCTGTTGTTAAAATACCCAGTGCTCCGGCAATCAGAAAGGCTTTATTTAATTGATCTCCCAGGCGGCTTAGAAAAAGGGAGTCGGCTGTGATTTGGTAGGTAGCTATAAAAATACCCATGAAGAAACCTGTGGCCAACATGAGGCCTACCTGTTTCGATTCCTGGCTACCTGACCAGATTCGTGCAAAAAATGAGTTCAACACGATAGGATACTTTTTTAGTTATGATAAATATAATGAAAGCTTATTGTTAAAAACAAAAAGACCGGCATAATGACCGGTCTTTTTGTTAAACTCTGCTATCGAATTACTTTGTTTTGGTAGAATCAGAAGGGTTTTTAACACCAGCTTTTTCATTTTTATAGGCACCGTTTAATCCATCAATAACTGGTTGTGTAATGTCAAGTGTTTCTCCACCAAACAATACATCGCTGGTAGGATCATACTTTAACACTATTTGTAAATCATTTTCCTTTGCATAATCTTTTAAGAATGCAGTGATTCTATCATATAGCTCTTTATTCAATTTGCCTTCTTCCATAGCCAGTTGTTGAGAAAGGCTTTGTTGGTATAACTGAAGGTTTTGTTGTTTTTTAGTCAATTCCTCTTCTGCTGCTTTAGCCTGACCAAAGGTCATGTTGTTAACAGTACGCTGGTAAGTAGCAACATCGTTTTGAAGGCTTTGAGCTCTGTTACGAAAATCCTGTTCCATCTGAAGGCCTTTTGATTCAAGTTCTGTTCTGTTTACAGTCAGGTATTCGTAATATTTAAGTACGCTGTCAGAATTGATATAGGCAATTTTAGCGTCTTGCAATAAAACACCACTATTTCCGCCAACTGCAGCAGACTTAGGACTTGAAAAGTGTAAGTAATACAAAGCGGCTACTGCAAGCAGTAAAACAACGTTAAGGATCAGGGATAGATTCTTCATGAAATGTTAATTTAAGCGCGCAAAGATAGCATTGCCTGTGATTAAATCAACTTAAAGGGTGCTTTGACAAAGTTCGATACCCAAATGCAACAGACTTACTCGCCTATAATTGCTATCAGATCAACTTCCAGGTTAGCCTGTGGCATGTATAATCTGTCAATTTGTAACCAAGTGGCGGCAGGGAAGTCACCTTGGTAATAGGCTTTTCTAACTTCATTGTTTTTCTTTACTGCCTCAATATCAGTGGTATACAAGTTTTCTTTTACAACATTTTTAAAGGTGGCTCCGTAATGTGCTAAGGTTTTTTGCAGCCCATCATAAACTTGCTTTATGGAAATACCCATATCAGGATCGACACCCGGAACACCTGATATATAAAGCGTATTACCAACTTTTACAGCTTGGATATAACCAGCTTTAGTTTCACCCGGCTCGCTAAAATGAAACTTCTGTTTTTCAACAGGTTTGGATTGGGCTATCGCCAGCCAGGGGATTAATGCTATAATAAGTGCGATGATAAACCATAAAAGCATGCGCTTATTGGTTTTCGACATAGAGTTGGTCATTGGGACGTTGGTTGGATTCGAATACTAGGCTTTTACGATAAGTACCGCTTAGTGTTTGTTTTAACCCTCAGATAAAACGGTATTAACAAAATTTTAACACCTTTTGGGTGAGGTTATATTTTTTGCGACTTTCGCGTTGCAAATAAAAGCATCATGACAAAATTCAGCTTTACAGAAAAGAAAGATACACGCTCTGGCTTCGGAGTTGGTTTATTAGAGTTAGGTAAACAAAATCCAAATGTGGTGGGGCTTTGTGCTGACCTTACAGGCTCGCTTAAAATGGATGCTTTTAAGAAAGAGTTTCCTGAACGCTTCTTTCAAATTGGTATCGCAGAAGCCAATATGATTGGTATGGCAGCTGGTATGACCATTGGCGGGAAGATTCCTTTTACAGGGACCTTTGCTAACTTTTCAACCGGCAGGGTATACGATCAAATTCGTCAATCAGTAGCCTATTCAAATAAAAATGTAAAGATCTGTGCCTCTCACGCAGGCCTTACCCTTGGTGAGGATGGCGCAACGCACCAGATACTGGAAGATATTGGAATGATGAAAATGCTGCCTGGTATGACTGTAATTGTTCCATGCGACTACAATCAAACTAAAGCCGCTACTATTGCTTTGGGGCAACATCAGGGCCCGGCATACCTGCGCTTTGGAAGACCAAGCTGGCCTGTATTCATGGCTCCTGATCGTCCGTTTACAATAGGTAAGGCAGATAAATTAATTGAAGGTAAAGATGTGAGCATTTTTGCTTGCGGTCATTTGGTTTGGAATGCCATTGAAGCCGAGGCTATACTTGCTGAGAAGGGCATCAGTGCAGAAATCATCAATATCCACACTATTAAGCCATTGGATGTTGAAGCCATTCTGACTTCGGTTGAAAAAACAAGGTGCGTAGTTACCTGTGAAGAACACCAGATGAATGGCGGCTTAGGCGACAGTGTTGCCCAGGTTTTAGCTCGCTTTAACCCCCGCCCTATTGAAATGGTGGCGGTTAATGACTCATTTGGTGAAAGCGGAACTCCAGCCCAGCTTCTTAAAAAGTATGGCTTAGGGCCAGAAAATATTGTAGCAGCGGCTGAAAAAGTATTAAAGAGAAAGAACTGATAATCAAAAGCTTGATTAAAAAGCCATCCTCAAAAGGGATGGTTTTTTTATTTAATGAAACCTTTATCGGTAAATTACGATTAATAAAAAATGGGACTAACAAAAACAGAAGCTTTTAGTCAAACCCAAAATGAGCTGGCAACCCTTAGTAAGGCCTTGGGCCATCCCGCACGCATTGCTATTTTACAGTTTCTGGCTCAGCGCAAAGTTTGTGTTTGTGGCGACATTGTAGATGAGCTTCCACTTTCCCAATCAACAGTATCTCAGCATTTAAAAGAGTTGAAAAATGCTGGACTGGTAAAAGGAGATATAGAGGGACCAAGTGTCTGCTATTGTATTGATGAAAAAGCCTGGGCAAAAGCGCAACAGGTTTTGCAACAACTCTTTGATAGCTACCAGCCAGATAAGTGCTGTTAAAATTTTTATTTTAATCGATCAATATCACAATAACATATAAAAGAAATTACCAATGGAAACCGCAGAACAACTCAAACAAATTGTAAAAGATAAGTACAGTGAAATTGCTGAACAAGATCGTGAGCTTAATGCGTCAAGTTGCTGTGGGGCAACGTGTGGTTGCGCTACAATCGACAGCGCAATTATGGCTGATGATTACACACAACTACAGGGTTATGCGGCTGACGCTGACTTAGGGCTTGGATGTGGACTACCAACTGAACATGCACATATTAAAGAAGGTAATACCGTTGTTGACTTAGGATCTGGAGCAGGCAACGATGCTTTTGTAGCGCGTTCAATTGTTGGCGAGAAAGGAAAAGTTATTGGTATAGACTTTACCGAGAAGATGATTGAAAAGGCACGTATTAATGCTGACAAACTTGGTTACAACAACGTAGAGTTTCGTCAAGGTGATATTGAAAAAATGCCACTGGGTGGAAACATAGCTGACGTTGTAGTTAGTAATTGTGTAATGAACCTTGTTCCTAACAAGCAACTTGCTTTTTCTGAAACACATCGCATTCTTAAACCGGGTGGCCATTTCAGTATTTCTGATATTGTATTGAGAGGTGAACTGCCAGAAGGCCTAAAAAAGAATGCAGAGATGTATGCTGGCTGTGTTTCTGGTGCTATTCAAGAGGTAGATTATTTGCTAGCCATTAAGGATGCAGGTTTTACTAATCTACAAATTCAGAAAGAGAAGAAAATCACCATTCCTGATGAAATTCTCACTAACTACTTAAGTCAGGATGAATTTAGTAACTATAAATCAGGGGCGATTGGTATTTACAGCATAACAGTATATGCCGAGAAACCATTGGAACAGAAGTGTGCCCCTGGTTCAGGGTGTTGCTAAATTGAAGTCGTTTAGTAAAGCTTCCATTTTCATCCTCTCCTTTGGAGAGGACGAAAGGTGAGGCCATAAAAAAGGCTTAACTAAACAACATTGTGTTGCTTAACTATAATATGATTTTGCAGATAATTGAAGATCAGACTACGTTAGAGAATCTCCGGACTTTTCTACAAAAAAATGCGCTGCCTTTCCACGATCTAAAACTGGAAGGCAGTGTTTACTTAACATATCTAAATGATCATCAACAATTGGTTGCTTCGGGTGGACTTGAGCTTTATGGTACCTATGCTTTGCTACGTTCTGTCGCAGTAGAGCAGGCACAAAGAGGTAAAAAATTAGGTGATCAGGTTGTACGAGATTTGATCACTAAGGCTAAATCTTTGGGTGTTATAGAGGTTTATTTATTAACAGAGACAGCCGAGGTATTCTTTGAGCGTAGAAACTTTAGTAAAATCAATCGTGAGCAAGTGCCCGAAGCCATTCTTAATTCTTCAGAGTTTAAAACTGTCTGCCCGGTTTCTGCAGTTTGCATGGTGTATAAATTGACTAAGAATAACTAATAATCAACTATCAATCTCTCTTAATTAAGGCTCCATTAACTCTCCTAGGGAGAAGCAAGGGTGAGACCAACTAACACTCATTAGTCAAATAAAAAGAGTGTAAAGCATTGGCTAATACCACGCGAGTTTATTTACTTTCGCTTTGGACACACTATGAAGCCAAGTAAGTATTTCGTAATCGATTTCGATAGCACTTTTACCAAAGTTGAAGCCTTTGATGTGCTGGCAGACATCTCTCTTAAAGATTTTTCAGATCATGAAAAACGTAAACAACAGATTGTTGAAATAACCAACCAGGGAATGGATGGTTCAATATCTTTTCGCGAGTCGCTCGAAAAACGCATTACTTTACTTCAGCCTAACAGGAGACACCTAGAACAACTCGTAATAGTTTTGCGCGGTATGGTGTCTGAATCTTTTAAAAGGAATAGAGAGTTCTTACAGGAATATGCTGACCAGGTGTACATCATCTCTAATGGTTTTCATGCTTTCATAGATCCAATAGTTACTGAGTTTGGCATTAAACCAGAAAATATTTTCGCCAATCGTTTTCACTTCGATGACAACGGTAATGTTATCGGGTTTGATAAAGAGAACCCACTCTCAGCAAACAATGGAAAAGTAGAACAACTTAAGCGTTTGAATCTGCCTGGAGATGTATATGTAATTGGTGATGGCTATACAGATTATGAAATCAAATTTGCAGGACTAGCCAACAAGTTTTACGCCTTTACTGAAAATGTAGAACGTGAGCGTGTGCTAAGCAAAGCCGATCACATTACTCCAAGTCTGGATGAGTTTTTATACCTTAATAAGCTTAACACGGCCATCTCCTATCCTAAAAATAGAATTACTGTTTTATTGCTGGAGAATGTGCACCCAGTAGCAGTTGAGTTAATGCGATCAGAAGGGTTTAATGTTGAAACCTATTCGGCTGCAATGACAGAAGATGAACTCTGTGAGCGTATAAAAAATGTTTCTGTACTGGGCATCCGTTCTAAAACACAAGTAACAGCTAAAGTATTGGAACAAGCCAATCGCTTAATGGCTATCGGTGCTTTTTGCATAGGTACAAATCAAATTGATTTAAAAGCAGCTACTGAAAAAGGTGTTGCCGTTTTTAATGCTCCGTTTAGTAATACACGTTCTGTAGTAGAACTAGCCATTGCAGAAATGATCATATTGATTCGTGGCATCGCGGATAGGTCTGCCAAGATGCATAAGGGAATTTGGGATAAATCAGCGAAAGGTAGTTTTGAAGTACGTGGCAAAAAACTAGGACTAGTTGGTTATGGTAATATTGGTGCACAGCTTTCTGTACTGGCCGAATCGCTTGGTATGAAGGTGTTGTATTACGACAGGGAAGAAAAGCTCGCGTTGGGTAATGCCGTTAAACTTAAATCTTTAAAAGAAGTATTGGAACAAGCAGATGTTGTTTCACTGCATGTCGATGGACGTGAGAGTAACGCTAATCTTATTGGAGAACGTGAATTTGGCTGGATGAAACATGGTGTTATTTTCATGAACCTGAGTCGTGGCCATATAGTTGATATCAATGCACTTAAAAATAATATTGAAAGTGGAAAAATTGCCGGTTGCAGTATTGATGTTTTCCCTTATGAACCAGTGAGCAATGAAGAAGAATTTCAGTCACCGCTAAGAGGTTTACCCAACACCATTCTAACACCGCACATTGGTGGTTCTACATTGGAGGCCCAGGAAAACATTGGACAGTTTGTTCCCGCAAAATTCATGGATTACATCAACACGGGTAGCACCAGCAATAGTGTAAACTTCCCCAACCTTACCTTGCCCATTTTAGAAAATGCGCACAGGATAATTCATATTCACAACAATGTACCAGGTATTTTGGCGAAGATAAACCAAGTATTGGCCCAACATGAGATTAATATTGTTGGACAATATTTAAAAACCAATGAGCAAATTGGTTATGTTATCACTGACATCAACAAAGAGTATAATAAAGATGTTGTTAAAGAGCTTAGAGCGATTGAGAACACCATCAAGTTCAGAATACTGTATTAGTCCTTAATTTTTAATACTCAGTTGTTCCTATTGTTTTGCTATCTTGATGGATGCAAAAGAATAAACCTTCAAAAAACTGGAAGGATAGCCTTTACGAAATCATCTTTGAAGCAGACACCACTGCTGGTCGCATTTTCGATATTGCACTATTAATTTGTATAATTTTAAGTGTTGTCACTGTAATGCTCGAGAGCGTTATTGGTATTCAACAACAGGTGGGTAAAATACTCTATACCCTCGAGTGGGTCTTTACTATCATCTTTACCTTAGAATACTTTGCCAGACTTATGGTAGTGAAATACAAACGGAACTATGTTCTCAGTTTTTTCGGTATTGTTGATCTCCTATCCATATTACCCACCTATTTGGCTATATTCTTTTATGGCGCTCAGTCATTAATGATTATTCGTGTATTGCGCTTCTTACGGATTTTCAGAATTTTTAAAATGGTAAAATTTGTTGGCGAGAGTAATGTATTGATGCAGGCGATAAAAGCCAGCAAGTATAAGATTACAGTTTTTATGATCACCATCATCACTTCGGTAGTTATTGCAGGCACCTTAATGTACCTTATTGAAGGTGGTGAAAATGGTTTTACAAGCATACCCAGAAGCATCTATTGGGCAATCGTTACCATGACAACCGTTGGTTATGGAGATATTGCTCCGCAAACAAATCTAGGTCAAAGTCTGGCAGCTATAATCATGATTATGGGCTATGGTATTATCGCAGTTCCAACTGGTATTGTATCTGCAGAAATGATACAACAGAAAAGTAAAGACAAGCTTAGCACACAATGCTGCCCTGTTTGCTTAAAGGAAGGTCATGATGCTGATGCAGTTCATTGTAAGTTTTGTGGAAGTACACTTAACGAATCAGATAAAAGTCAATAAACTCAATCTAAATTTCTAACTGCAAAGAGCGTTGAGATTCGCAGAGGTACAGTTTTTATCTTTGCGAACCTTTGGGTGCTCTGCGGTTAAATCTCAATACTTTCCTGATACAAAAAAAGATCGTGAACTTCTCCACGATCTTTTTTTATTTTGATAAGCTGCTGATTAACGTTTTGCTTTTTTCTTGGCTGCGGCCTTCTTCTTTGCAGGAATTACTTTTTTAACAACACCTGATTTTCTAGCTGCTTCTACTTTTGTTCCTGCCGACTTAGTAGTTGTTTTCTTTGCTGCCTTCTTCGCAACCTTAGCAGCTGATGTTTTTTTAGCAGCTTTCTTCGCTGTCTTTGTTGGTGCTTTCTTCGCTTCAGGAGTAGGCGCTGCTTTTCTTCCAAAACGACCTCTCTTCTCTGGTGTAGCATCAGCTAAAGCTTTGCATTCTGCATAGGTAAGTGATATTGGTTCGGTTCCCTTCGGAATCTTTACATTCTTCTTACCTGCTTTAATGTATGGCCCAAAACGACCATTGAGTACTTGCATCTCTTCATCTTCAGGGAAGCTCTTGATTAAACGATTCGCATCTGCAATACGCTTGGCTTCTATTAATTCGATAGCACGATCTCCGGTAATGGTGTATGGATCATCATCCTTCGGAATACTGACAAATTTTTTATCGTGTAAAACATAGGGGCCGAAACGACCCAAGTTCACTACCACTGGTTTGTCTTCAAACTGAGCAACCTCACGTGGCATCTTGAAAAGTTCCATCGCATCTGCCAATGCAATGTTTTCTAAAAACTGGCCTTGACGCAGACTGGCAAACTTAGGTTTCTCGCCACCATTGTCGTCAGGGTTTTCGCCTAGTTGAACATAAGCACCGAAGCGACCCAGTTTTGCATAAACCATTTTATCGGTTTTAGGATCAACGCCTAACTCTCTGCTTCTTCCAACTTCAGAACGTTCAATCTTTTCTGTTTTAAGAACAGTCTTATGAAAAGGCTGGTAAAAATTATCCAGCATGCGTCTCCAGTCTAACTTACCTTCTGCAATCTCATCAAACTCCTTTTCAATTTCAGAAGTGAAGGAATAGTCAGTAATATCAGGAAAGTTATCAACCAGAAAGTCATTAACAATCATAGCTGTGTTGGTTGGGAACAACTTGTTCTTCTCTGCTCCTGTTATTTCTGTATCAATTGCTTTGCTGAGTTCATTATTAACAAGCTTAAAGACGTTGTACTTACGTTCAACACCTTCTCTCGCTTCTTTTACTACATAACCTCTCTTTTGCACTGTAGAAATGGTTGGTGCGTAAGTAGATGGTCGGCCAATACCCAACTCTTCCAGTTTCTTTACTAAACTTGCTTCTGTGTAGCGTGGAGGTGTGCGGGAGAAAATCTGTTTACCCACTAACTCATTCAATACCAAATCTTGTCCAACCTTAAGTGGTGGCAATACTTTGCTGTCTTCCTGCTCATCATCATCATCGTCTGATTCCATATACACTTTAAGGAATCCTTCGAAAAGCACTACTTCACCTTGTGCCTGTAATACTTTAGGGTTGGTCGATATACCGATGTATGCTGTTGTCTTTTCCAATTCTGCATCAGCCATCTGCGATGCAATAGCGCGCTTCCATATTAAATCGTACAAACGTTTAGCACCACTGTCCATACCAGGATCCATCACACTAAAATCGGTTGGTCTGATAGCTTCGTGAGCTTCTTGGGCGCCAGATGATTTAGTCTTAAAGATTCTTCGTTGTGCAAACTCCTTACCATAAGCTGACACAATTTGTTGCGTAGCATTGGCTAGTGCTTCTTCCGATAAGTTTACAGAGTCTGTACGCATGTAGCTGATCTTACCTGCTTCGTACAACTTTTGTGCAACAACCATGGTTTGTGTAACAGAGAAACCCAGTTTACGAGATGCTTCCTGCTGTAGTGTTGAGGTAGTAAAAGGCGGTGCTGGTGTACGTTTTGAAGGTTTGGTAATTAAGTCTTTGATATTAAACTTGGCACCTTTACATGATTCAAGAAACTCAATTGCTTCATTCTCTTCTTTAAAACGCTCCGGCAGTTCAGCTACCAGTGTTTTGCCTTTGCCTAAATCAAAATAGGCATTGATTTTATAGGATGATGTAATATTGAAATCGTTGATCTCGCGCTCGCGCTCTACAACAAGACGAACAGCTACAGACTGTACACGACCAGCAGATAAGCCCGTTTTAATTTTCTTCCATAATATTGGAGAAAGTTGATAACCTACTAACCTGTCGAGTACGCGCCTTGCTTGTTGCGCATTTACCAAATCAATATCAATACCGCGAGGTGTTTGAATCGCATTCAAAATTGCCTTCTTGGTAATTTCAGTAAATACGATACGTCTGGTTTTCTTATCACTCAGGTCAAGTGCTTCCTTTAAGTGCCACGAAATAGCTTCTCCCTCACGGTCTTCATCGCTTGCCAGGTAAACCATTTCTGCATCTTCTGCCAGTTTCTTGAGTTTTGATATGATTTCCTTTTTATCAGGACTAATCTCATACGTTGGCTCGTAGCCATTTTCAATATCAATTGCGTCTCCACCCTTCGGCAAGTCGCGTATGTGTCCCATGCTGGAGGCTACTTTATAATCCTTTCCCAGATACCCTTCAATGGTTTTTGCTTTCGCAGGAGACTCAACAATAACTAAGTTTTTCGACATGCTTTTTTTATCAGAAGGGTCAAATATCTCTAATTTTTTAAAAAATCAAATTCAATTTTCTTGTTATTACATGTTTAGCACCCATCGGAAGGGGTAACATGTAACTAACTGTCAGCCTGTTAGCTCAATTAAAGATAATCTTCATGTGGATTTTTATAAGATGTTTAATTTTACAGATTCAAACCAAATCCTTCAATTCATGCAACGATCACTCTATATTATGCGGCACGCCCAGGCCGAAGAAATTCATGGCGGTTTGCATGATAAGGATCGTGAGTTAACTGGCAAGGGGCAGCAAGAGGCACTGATTATAGGAACTCAACTTTCTAAACAAGGATTTACCCCTGAATATATTTATACAAGTGTGGCAAATCGTACTAAACACACCGCAGCTTTAGTGTCTGATGTTTTGAAAGTTACCAGTGAACATGTAATTGAAGAAGAGGAACTTTACAATTCATCGATTCGATCTTACTTAAGCTTTATTAATAAAATTGATGCAAGTATCAGGTCGGTACTTTTGGTGGGGCACAATCCAACAGTATCTTATTTAGCTGAGTATTTAAGCAATGCGGAAATAGGTTCAATGCCCACAGGTGGTCTTTGTCTTTTACAAATCACTGTCCCCTCGTGGAAAGAAGTAAGTAAAGAGAGCGCCACTTTACTTGACTTTATTTACCCCGAACAATTTTCAAGATCTTAAACAGTACACTCAATATCGAAGTTATTATTCCATGACAAAAGAAGATATTATTGCCCAATTTGATCCAAATGCTCCCGGAGCTACAGGCAATCTATTTGGTCTCCCCTTTTCACCTGAAAATGCTGATCTAGTTATCGTACCAGTTCCCTGGGAGGTTACCGTTTCATACAAAGATGGTACAGCTAAAGGTCCGGAAGCAATTTTAGAAGCGAGTGCACAAGTTGATCTTTTTGTTAAAGACATACCGGATGCCTGGAAACTTGGTGTCGCTATGTTGCCAGTTCCACAGAATTTATATGAAGAGAATCGTAAGTTAAGAACACTCGCTGCACAGTACATACAATCACTAAGTGAAGGAGGTGAAACTGATGATAATCCCGTACTTGACAAAATAAATGAAGCTTGTGAAAACCTGAACATCTATGTAAAAAACACGACACTGAAACAAATAAAAGAAGGTAAGATGGTGGGTTTACTCGGTGGCGACCACAGCACACCATTGGGTTTTTTGCGTGCACTTAGTGAACGCTACGATCGCTTTGCTGTATTGCAAATAGATGCGCATGCCGATTTAAGAAAAGCCTATGAGGGTTTTACTTATTCTCATGCGAGCATTATGTACAATGCACTTAAACTTCCTGCTGTTGCTAAGTTAGTACAAGTTGGCATTCGTGATTATTGCGAAGAAGAGGTAATGGTTATGCAAAGAGCTGCTGGCAGAGTAGTAACTTTTTTTGACGAAGATATTAAGGCTCATCAGTTTGAAGGAAAATCATGGGATGCGATTTGTAACGTCATCATTAAAGAACTTCCCGAATTCGTTTATATCAGTTTTGATATTGATGGATTAGATCCCAAACTCTGTCCGAATACAGGAACACCTGTGGCAGGAGGTTTTCAATTTCACGAAGTGCTGCACCTGATTAAAAAACTTGTGAAGTCTGGTAAGAGAATTATTGGCTTCGACCTTAACGAAGTAGCACCGGCTGATAATAATGAATGGGATGCAAATGTTGGTGCGCGATTACTCTACACACTTTGTAATTGGATGGCCGTTTCTAATGGAAAATTAAAAACAAAGAACTGAAAAGAACCAGTCATCATTCTTTTATGGGTGTATTAAAGGCGTTTCACTTTTTTCGCTTAAAATTGTTGATTAAGGAATAAGTCCTATTTTAGCCCTTTAATTTTTTGGATATGAGTGAGTTTATCAGTGAATTAGCAACAAATGTCTGGACACCTGTTTTGTTCTTACTTATACTGGGGGGGCTCTTCTTTTTCTTTTATTCAGGATTCATTCAATACAAATATTTTACGCATGCTATTGCCATTCTTCGTGGTAAATACGATAATCCTAACGATCCTGGTCATATCAATGCCTATCAGGCACTCTCTACGGCACTTGCCTCAACTGTAGGCATGGGAAACATAGCGGGTGTGGCTGCAGCCATTTCCATTGGTGGCCCTGGTGCATTATTCTGGATGTGGGTTACAGCTTTTGTTGGTATGAGTACCAATTTTTTTACTAGCACACTCTCAGTTATGTACAGAGGTAAAGACAGTGAAGGTGTGATTCAAGGTGGCCCAATGTATGTAATAAAGGAAGCCATGGGCAAAGCCTGGCAACCATTAGCAGTACTCTTTTCACTTTGTGTTATGGTGGGTTGTTTGCCGATTTTTCAGGCCAACCAATTAACACAAGTGATTATTGATATTGGTATTACTTCAGAAAGTGCCAAAACTGCATCTTTCAATTTTTTAGGTTTTGATATTGGCATAGCCAAGTTTGTAATTGGTAGTGTACTAACCATCATTGCAGGTGTGGTTATTATTGGTGGGATACAACGCATCGGTAGTTGGGCGGGCAAAATGGTGCCTGTTATGATTGTTGTTTACTTTTTATCGGTTCTCACAATTATACTCTTGAATATTGGAAAAGTACCAGACTATTTGTGGTTGGTAATTACAGATGCTTTTGCTGCAGATAATTACCGTGGAGAACCGGCACTAGGTGGTATTGTAGGGGGGTTGATTGTTGCAGGTGTTCGCAGAGCATCATTCTCTAACGAAGCTGGTATAGGTACCGCCCCTATGGCATTAGGCGCTTCTAAAAGTAAAGAGCCTATCAGAGAAGGTCTCGTTTCAATGTTGAGTCCTATGATTGATACACTCATAGTTTGTACGCTTACAGCACTTGCTATTTTAGTAACAGATGTTTGGAAGACATCAGGCGCTAGTGGGGTATCACTTACTGCCAGTGCATTTGAAATGTCTTTGGGCACACCAGGTAAGCTGTTATTGCTGCTGAGTGCATTCTTCTTTGCTATTACTTCTCTATTCTCTTATAGTTATTATGGCAGCAAAGGCATGTCCTTTTTATTTGGTGCAAAGGCAGGACATTATTATAACTACTTTTACCTCTCTACTATTATAGTTGGTGCTGTTGCTTCTATGACTGACGTAATGAATGTTATTGATATCGCATACGCCTTGATGGCCTTCCCGACTATGCTCTCGGGATTTGTGCTTGCACCCAAAGTAATGGCCGAAGCCCGTAAGTACTTCGCAAAGCTTGATGCTAAGGAGTTTTAAAATATCGTTGGTGGTTGTTAGTTGTTGGTTGATCGTAATACCAACAACTAACAACTAACAACCAACTTAAGCGAGTTCTTTCTCCTCTCCCACTATTATCTCCAGCGGATCGCCTGAAATTACCTTAATATCAGTTGATGCTTTGCTAACGTTCACTAAAATAACCCTTCCTCTGAACTCAACTTTGAAAGAGTAAGACTTCCATTGATCCGGAATAAATGGATTGAAGTATAGTTTACCATCGCGCACACGCATACCGCCAAAACCTTTTACAACGCTCATCCACGTACCCGCCATACTGGTAATATGGCAACCATCTTCCGTATCATTGTTATAATCGTCCAGGTCGAGTCTTGAAGTGCGTAAGTACATCTCGTAAGCCTTCTCCTTATAGCCCAGCACAGAGGCTAGAATAACGTGTACACAAGGTGAGAGCGATGACTCATGAACAGTCATTGGTTCATAGAAGTCGAAGTTGCGTTTTAAGTCATCAAAAGAAAAACGATCTTCGAAGAAGTATATGCCCTGTAACACATCTGCCTGCTTAATGAAGCAAGAGCGTAATATCCTGTCCCATGACCATTTTTGATTAAGTGGTCTGTCTTCCTTTCTAAGCTTATCTACTGTTAATAATTCTTTATCAAGAAAGCCATCTTGTTGTAAATAGAGGCCACGCTTGCTATCTTCTGGCAAGTACATATTGGTTCTGATATCAGACCATTTTGCTGTTTCTTCTTTCTCATTAAAAGAAACCTTCTTCACCAGTTTTTCATACGCAGCCTTATCATCAATCTTTACAAAATCGATTGCTTGTTGTGTGTATTCTAAAGTCCAGGCAGCAATTAAGTTAGTGTACCAGTTGTTGTTAACGTTATTCTCATATTCATTCGGGCCGGTAACCCCTAACATTACATACTTCTTTTTATCAGCAGACCAGTTAACACGTTGTGCCCAAAATCTGGAGATACCAATTAAAACCTCCAGCCCATACTGTGTCAAGTATTTTTCTTCTCCTGTGTAACGTATGTAGTCGTAGATGCCATAAGCGATTGCACCATTACGGTGAATTTCCTCGAAAGTGATTTCCCACTCATTATGGCACTCCTCACCGTTCATGGTAACCATCGGATACAGCGCAGCACCATTGGTGAAGCCAAGCTTTGCAGCATTCTCAATAGCTTTCTGCAAGTGCTTGTATCTGTACACCAAAAGATTTCTTGCTACTTTCTCGTCTGTTGTGCCCAAGTAAAAAGGCAAACAATACGCTTCAGTATCCCAATAAGTACTTCCGCCATATTTCTCACCGGTGAAGCCCTTTGGACCAATGTTCAATCGCTCATCATCGCCCGTGTAGGTTTGCATTAACTGGAAAATATTAAACCTTATACCCTGTTGTGCCGCGATATCACCTTCGATGGTTATATCAGCACCCTGCCAGCGCTTTAACCAATTATTCTGATGTGCATCAAAGAGTCGGTCGAAGCCTTCCGTTTTAATAGATCGAAGTTTCTGTTCTGCTGCCGAAACCAATAAATCCTTTTTATGATTTTCGCTGGAAAGTACAACAGCATATTTCTCAATACTGAAAGTGATGTTCTCCTTTAAATCATAATTAAAAGTAATAGCAGCGTACTTATCGCGCGTTTCTGATTTAGCTACTACTGGTTTTACTTTATCATTTTCTTTTGTAAGAAAATTAATGCCGGTACAAACATGGAATTTTGTCTTTTTAGTTTCAGCTATTACGATTGCTCTGTCTATATCGGCTGATTTGTATATCTCCTCCCAAAATTTTTCATCATAGTTTGCATCCTTATTTTCAACATCCGCATCTACAGGAAGCACGACAGATAAATTACCTGAAAAGTTTAATGGTGTTATTGCATATCGAATCGCTCCTACTTCGCCATCAGCCATGCTGCAAAAACGTTTTGCGTCCACTGCTATTCGCTTTCCGCTGGGTAATGTTGCTATGAATGTTCTGGTTAACAGACCATTCTGCATATTTAGTTCGCGTTTAAAATTTTCAACTTTAGCTTTAGCTAAATCCAGCACCTCTCCTTCAATGGAAACATCAATATCAATCCAGCTTGGCGCATTAAGTACTTTAGCGAAATATTCCGGGTAACCATTTTTCCACCAACCAACTCTTGTTTTATCGGGATAATATACACCTGCTACATAACTACCTTGATGCGTATCTCCTGAATATTGCTCTTCGAAAGTGGCACGTTGCCCCATGCGTCCGTTTCCAATGCTAAAGACGCTTTCTGATATTCTATTGTTGGCCGGAGTAAATCCTTCTTCGATTATTTTCCAAGCATCATGCTTCAAATACTGTTTCATGTGAAATTTTTAATTAATTATTAAGGACACATGGAATGGTTAACTTCATCAATATGTTTTTTTGAAAACTTTGAAAAGGCCATTTCATATCTTCAACAATTCTTAGTGAATGGGGACAAGATTAATCATGTCCTCAATAGTAAAATTCTTTAAATCTGGAATAACAAGGTTTGCCTTGCCTAACTGTGCCGGAGAGCCTAAACCAATACAACGCATATTTGCTGCCAGGGCAGCTTCAACTCCAGCTTCAGCATCTTCAAAAACGATGCATTGATCAGGTGGAATATTTAATAATGATGCTCCTAAAAGAAATATTTCAGGATCCGGTTTACTTTTCTTAATCATGGTACCATCCACAATCACATCGAATAAGTGTGCAATTTTTAGTAAATCAAGAACAGCTTTTGCGTTCTTGCTGCTGGAGCCCAAAGCCACTTTAATACCGTTGGCCCTGCAGGATTCCAGCAAATTTTTTGCTCCAGGTAAAATCTCATCAGGTTTCATCTGGTTTACGTAGTCAACAAACCAGGTGTTCTTTTTGTCAGCCATAGCAACTTTCTCTACTTCACTAAATTGCAAGCCACCTAATGAAAGTATAATGTCCAAAGAATCCATTCGACTCACACCTTTCAAGCGTTCGTTTTCCTCAACGCTCAGGTCTGTACCAATCTCGTTCGCTAATTTCTTCCATGCCAAATAGTGGTATTTAGCTGTATCTACTATTACGCCATCTAAATCAAAAATGGCCGCTGATATTATGCTCTCTCTTGCGCTCATCAATTTCAAAATTCAAAAATACCTTATGCGATTGCCTTACTCTAGCGTAAACTGTAATAAAGTGTCGCAAACGATTGTTCATTCGTTGGCATTTTAGTACTTCATAATCTTATGTGTTACTTGTCTATTACCTTGTGTATATCGGAGTATGTACATTCCTGGTCTTGCATCAAACTCGATCTCGTTATCGGACAATTTTTTGAAAGCAAGTGTTTCACCTGTCAATGTTGTCATGCCTACTGATTCCATTTGCACAGCTTCCGGAAGCACTAATCTACCTGAGGTTGGGTTAGGATATACAGCATCTACATTATTTGTTTCGCCTTCAACTGAAGTAATTACATTAACATCAATAGCCACATCTGTATAGAGCTTATACTCACCAGGGCCGATTGTTACTGATAAATTAGGTTGCGTAATCTGAACAGACGCACCACCTGCAGTGTACTCGAACCATGTACCTGTGTGAGGAAAATCTACAAGACTGGCTCGTTCTATCAAATCAAAATTTGAAACAACCACTGCGTTCATCTCATTGGCAGTAGTAGGCGAACTGTTATATGGTGAATTCTTTAACACAACAAATTTAACCAATGAACTTGCCGTGGAAAATGTTGCATCTCCGTTAGTAAATACATTGTAAGTATTTCTCAGTCTAAGAAAATCAGCAGTTTTCTCGAACAGGATTCTTCTACCTTCATTCTCTTCAAAATCCCACAAAGTTGGCTTAGGTGATAAACGACAGTTACTATTGTTGCTGCCGTCTTCACAAAGATTGATCGATTTATCGTATCCAAACTCACCGAATTGCCAAATCATTTTAGGACCCGGTATTGTTAGAAATAGGGCGTTAGCCGCAGAAATTCTTTTCAGGGCTGTTGACAAATCTTTTGTACTGTAGCTATTATTAAGACTTCCAAAATTTAAATTCTTATACATCAATCGCTCTTCATCATGGCTCTCCATATATCCGACAAGATGGGCTGCCTCCCAACTTCTTTCAGCGTGGTATACACCTCGTATGTTAGAATTTTCAAGATAACCCATTGTGTTTTGATTGTATTGATCTGTCATTTTTGCCCAGAACATCATACCCTTCCCTTCTTGGTAGCGATATTGAGCCAACTCTCTTTCTTCTACGTTGTCCCCCAAATGTTCCATAATGATAAATGCATCGGGTGTATGAGACCATATTACGTCTGCCATTCGCTTTAATAAAGCAATACGTGAAGCATCATATGCAGACCAGGCACCAACATTATTAGGGTTATTTGTTTGCGTAAAGCCTTTAGAAAGGTCAAAACGGTAGCCATCTACTTTAAATTCGTTGAGCCAGTAATGGTTAACAGTATCCAGATATTTTTTAGTGTAGGCACTTTCATGATTCATATCATTAAAAACATTGAAAGGATGCTTCGCGTCAACATTGAACCATGGATTATCAGGTGTTGGCTTGAAAGTGTCAAAATTAAAATACATTGACGCGTAGGTATTTGGCACATCCTGGTGGTTCATTGCTATATCCAATATTACTGCAATTCCCTCTTGATGACATCTGTCTACAAATTCTTTCAACTTATTTTTTGTGCCATAATACTTATCAGGCGCAAACATGAAAGTTGGATTATAGCCCCAACCTAAATTTCCATTAAACTCCATAATAGGCATCAGCTCAATAGCATTAATACCTAAACGCTTCAAATAAGATAGGGTATCAATCAGGTTTTGATAATTTCTGTTTTCCTCATCAGCGAAGTCACGAATAAGTAATTCGTATACGACCAGTTTTTCCTTAGCAGGTTTTTGAAAATCAGTAACCACCCACTGATAGGGCTCTTGTGCTGTTTGCAAAACCGAGACACGATTTTCATACCAATTGCTACTAAATGCTTTTGATGGGTATTGCTTTAAATTAGGATATGTGCTTTCAGGAATAAACTGATCTTCAGGATCCAGGATTTTGTCGGCATATGGATCGGCTACTTTAATTGTCTCATCTACAAAATATTGAAAACCGTACTCCTCACCTGCTGTTAAACCAGTAAGTTTCAACCAAAAATGTTCGCCATCTTTTTTCATTTGATATGCTGCATCTATGGCCCAGTCATTGAAATCTCCTAAAACGTAAACTGAAGATTTTCCTGGAGCCCACAGACTTATCGTTGCTGTTGTCGGATCCGACTCGTAATTTATTCCATCAATTATACCAGCCGGTCTTACCTCATTTATAGTAGTAGAACGAAGCGTATAAATGAAAGATGTTGAAGTGGTTTCTGTACCATTATTGGCCTCACATACTACCTCTATAGAACCTTGCGTTTCTGATACAATATGCTCGTAAGTAAATGTATTAACACCAGCAGATGAGGTAGCTATACTTGCACCATTGATCTTATAAGCAATGGTTGAATTTTGATTTGTGTTTGCGGTAATGTCAATTGTCTCCCCGTTCTCTACAAAAAAAGATGAGGATGACGGACTGCTAAGTGTAATAGCAAAGTTTATAGAAAGATCAATGAACCGATCGCTATCCGTTTGCTTGTTATCATTCCAATCTCTTGTTTTTAATTTAAGTCCGATTTGTGTGATTTCCGATGCTGTCCTGTTAAAGAAAGTAGTAGGTGTAATTGTGATTTGGTAAATATCGGGATTGGTACCTATTCTAGTACACTTAGCTGCATCTTGTGCTGCAGTTGCGGGGTTTACATTTGTTGGAGCATTTATATCAGTACTACCTTTTTCCAGCCATGCCCATAACCATACCGGTGCGGTTTCGTTGTTCCAAGCATAACCAGCCAAACTAGTTCCTGCAACATTAACCGTAATGGTTAAAGGTTGATCCGGGCTTGGCACAGCAGGGTTTGTTGTAACTGTTTGTGCAGAAACAATTAATGCACCTATAAAAAGGAAAAAAAATAAGTAGTATTTCATATTAGTGCTTAATAAAAATTAAAAAATCAGGAGCAAAATGCTCCTGATTCTGTAATCATCTCAATAAAAGTTATTCAACAGTAATAACCTTTGTTGTAAGGTTAACACGGATGTTAACCGCACCAGTAGCACCAACATATTTCAAGTTATTGTCTCCATCACCCGGATTCAATTCAAAAAGTGGATCTACTGTTGTGAAGTAATTGTAATTATAGGATGTTGGATTCCAATCGGCCTGACCAAAAAACCTAAAAATTTCTCCGCTTATGAAAGTTGCGGTTGCTGTGTAAACGCCAGGGCTGACATAAGTCAATTCAACTTCCTTATCGTTCCACGGTCCCCAGCCGTTTAAGGCTCCACCCATCATGAACAATTTAGGAACAGGTTGATCTCCTATTACAACAGTTTTCTCATTCAAATTAACTGTAATCTTGTAAGCACCTGGTTCTCCAACAAACTTCAGGTTACTATCTCCATCAGCTGCATTCTCAAACTTACTATCAACGCTTTCAAAGAAAGGATAGTTGTAAGAGATTGGTTCCCAAGCGGCCTGAGCGAAAAAGCGGAATGCTTCGACTTGGAAATTAGTTGTTGTTTCAAAAACGCCAGGCTTGATGTAGGTCATTTTTACTTCTTTGTCACTCCAAGGGCCCCAACCATTAATAGCCGCGCCCATCATATATAATGCAGGCTCTTCAGTTGGTTCTGCAGTTACTGTTTTCGCAGTAAGATCAACACTAATTGAATAATAACCTGTAGCACCCACAAATTTAAAATTAGAATCTCCATCGCCTGCGTTTTCAAACAAAGGACTTACAGTTGTAAAGAATGGGTAATTATAAGAAACTGGGTTCCAGTCTAATTGCGCAAAAAAGCGAAAGGCTTCTCCGTTATTGGTTAATAGTGTAATCGTTTGGAATTTATTGAATTCTTCGCTCTGAAATTCAACTGCATTATCTGGCCAAGGGCCCCATCCTTTCAGACCTGCACCCATACCATAAATAGGCGGGAATGCTGTTGCATAGGGAGTAAGTTCTGCATTTGATGCACTGGATACTATTGGAGGTACATCACTGCCAATCGATGCCACAACTCTAAATGCTACTGATACTGCCTCCTGAGGCGTAAAACCCAAAGCTAATAGAGCCTCATTCATTTCACTTACCTTAACCGTAACTGATAATTCATTAGTTGACGCAAGATCAAATGGTGCTTCAAAGCTATTAGAAGCTCTATCCACTTGTAAGGTATAATTTACAGATGCTGGAAAACCAAAATCAACAGCTGTCCATGTAAATGTTTGAAAATCTTCAGCTTCATCATCTTTTGTCAAAACAAAATTTGATCCGTCTAGTGCACTAAGTGTATTTGCTGTTACTGATTCACTTAATGTAGCTAGTTCTCTATCCTCGCATCCGGAGATCCAAAAGGGTCCCAAGAGCATAAAAAACATTAAGAATTTATTTTTCATATTTCAGTTTTTAATTAATTACCACCAGGATAACCTGCATTTTGTGTTAGGTTTGGATTAAGCGCTCTATCATCAGCTGGTATCGGGAACAGACTTCTAAATGGCTCTGAAGCTATACCTTCGCTTACACCACCTTTCCAAGGCCATAAGTAAGTATCACCTGTGAATTGACCAAATCTTATTAAGTCTGTTCTTCTATGACCTTCCCAGTATAACTCTCTGGCTCTCTCATCTAAAATAAAATCAAGGGTTAATTGACCGGAGGTTATATTGCCAATTGCTGGATCACCTGATCTATTACGCAACTGATTGATATAACCAACAGCCGTGTTAATATCGCCACCAGTTCCACCTCGCAGCACAGCCTCTGCATACATTAAATAAGCATCTCCTAATCGGAACAAAGGGTAATCTGTATCAATGAAGTCTGTGCCATCATCAGGTATTTGTCCTGTTGATGTTACATTTCTGAATTTATTAACACCATAACCCTGCTTTGTATTGTTCACCGCTTCAATCTCTAATGATTGACCAACATCTTCTTTTAAGAAATGAGCGCGTGGATCTGTTGGTGCAAATTTACCCACCAATGCAGAGGTGGTTCTTAGACCTGAAAATCCACCATTACCAGCATTTCCTTTAATAATTGTCCATACTGCGCTGTACGATTGTGAGTATCTTCCATCACTATTAAAAGAAAATATTAATTCAGGACTAGTATTGTTATCTGCAAGGAAGTTATTCAAATAATTTGGTGCCAATGAGTAAGGACCAGTAATAACTTTGTTTAACTCAGTTATTGCTTGTGTATATCTTTCATTTCCGGCACCCAAATAAACTTCTGCGTTTAGATAAAGTTTTGCCAACAACATTGAACAAGCAGCTTTATCAGCTCTTCCATATTCAAACTTTGGTTCGCCCATCTCGTCTTGAATAGCCAATAACTCTGATTCAATGTATTCAAACAAGTCTGTTCTGATAATTTCTTCTGGTAAAAAAGCACCAGGTAAATTAGCTTCAGTTACAAATGGCATTTTCCCAAACAAGTTCAACCCGTAGAAGTATGATAGCGCACGAATAAATCTTGCTTCAGTATTATACAGTTGAAGATCAGGATCAGAAGAGCCAGCCGTAGCTCTGATATATTCATTAGCTAATACCACAGAGTTCATTATACGCGCGTAGGCAAATGCACCAATACCATCGGTTGGAAGCCAAGAATGATAATGAAGATTAAAAATAGTACCTCCAAAATCATTTGGATACGACCATACAGCTTCATCTGTTGTCAACTCTTCCATGTTCCACATTTGACGCAGAAAACTACTATTTCCTTCATCAGACGTGGTAATATCAGAGTTACCAGCAGGACCTTGCTGACCTGTTAAAATAAAAGATGCATATAACTTGGCCAAGCCTTGTTTGTAAGCCTCAGGGCTATTGTAAGCAGATCTTGAAGTTGTTACGTCTGGATCAATTGGTTGAAGATCAAGATCTCCAAGACAAGAAGTTAACAATATGCACACAGTTAGTACACAAAGTTGGATTATCTTATTTAGTTTCATATAAACGGTCTTCTAATGATTAAAAATCTAAATTAACACCAAGCAAGAAAACACGTGGTCTTGGATAAATGTTGTTATCGATACCGCCATCAACTTCAGGATCAATGCCATCGTACTTAGTAACTATGAATGCATTTTGCACTGTTAAACTAAATCTGGCTTTCAACTTGGATGCAAAAAGATCATTTAGTGTATAACCTAAACTCATGTTATCCATTTTAAAAAATGAAGCGTCCTGTACATAATAGTCAGACAACTGCTGCTGATTAACAAAATCTGTATCATAAATAGATCTTGGAACATTTCTGAAATGATCTAAACCATATATGTTATTATAGAAAGCTCGGCCTGACAAATTATTATTGTAAACATAATTACCTAAACTAAGTCTTCCTGAAAAGGCGAAGTCCCAGTTAACGTAACTAACTCTAGAATTAACACCTATTAAATAATCCGCTACAGGCTTTTGATATCTGTACTTATTTCTATTGTTACCAACTACTGCAGTTGGATCACCTGATCTATTAACAAATAAACCCTCTATCGGTTTACCCGCTGCATCATAAACTTGTTGAAAAGTGAAGAATGAAAAGGGTGCGTATCCTACCTGATGATTTTGAATATTTTGCGCTACACCAACGTTACCTCGCTCAAGGCCCAAGAAATCAGGGTTATCAACTAAAAGTAGTTTTGTGATTTCATTCGTAGCATAAGTGAAGTTAAGGCCGGCATTCCAGGTTAACTTACCATTTGAAATGGGGACTCCTTGAAGTGATACTTCAACCCCCTTACTTTCTATTGATCCAATATTAGTATCTAAGAAATTAGAGAAGTTAGAACCTGCAGGTACTTGGATGTTACTCAATAGATCATCTGTATTCTTTCTGTAAAGTTCCACAGAACCTGTTAGTCTGTTTTCAAACATTCCAAAATCTACACCCAGGTTGTACGTGGCCGTTGTTTCCCACTTAATATTAGCATCATACTCTTCTGGTCTAAGCGTAACATAGTTTACACCACCAAATTCATATGTAGCAAGGCTATCAGAGGCTGTGTACAATGCAAGTGCAGGATAATCATTAGCAATATCCTGTTGCCCTGTTATACCATAACTCGCTCTTACTTTTAAATCCGAAAGGAAATTTACATTAGCCAAAAACGCTTCATCTTTAATTCTCCATCCTACAGCAATGGAGGGGAATAAACCAGATCTATTATCTTTTGAAAATCTTGAAGAAAGGTCATTTCTTATAGTAGCAGTAATCAAATACTTATCATTAAGGGAATAGTTTAGCCTACCGAAGAAAGAACGCAAATAATTTTCTGATGGATCAGAAGCCTCTCTCAAATTTGTGCCATCAGCAAAGGCTGAACTTGAAAACCTTTCTCTAAGGAAAGTTTGCTCGCCAAAACCTGCAGTCACATCAAATTTTTGAATACCGATCTCCTTTGCATAATTTAAATAAACATCCAAAAGTGCTGACCTGTTTACGCCTGAATAAGTGTTATCACGACCTGTTGTAGTTGTTACACCCGAATTAGTCACTCTTAAAAATTCTGCAGTTATAGGAACTCTATTATAACCATCACTTTCTGAGTAATCTAATCCTGCATTAACATTAAGCTTCAACTCAGGCAGCATATGAAACTTGTACTCTATTTCAGCATTGGTCAAAATTCTATTTACGGTTCCAACATTATCCGTCTGCTCAAGTTGTGCAACAGGGTTAGAAGTTCCTCCTTGACCTGCGCCAAGATTTGCCCAGGAAAAATAACCATCAAAAGCACTATCAGGATCTCTAACCGGCTGAGTAGGGTCAAAAGTAACCGCACTTCCAATAGCACCTTGTTCTCCAAAATTATTTACAACGTTACTTCCTTTTACGTTTAGGTTAACTTTTAAATGATTATCCAAAAATAACGGAGTAACACTTAAGTTCAATGAATGTCTCTGTAAATCAGTATTCCTTAAAATACCTTGCTGAGTTGTATAACCATAAGAAGCTCTGAAAGGAATATTCTTAATTGAACCTGATGCGCTTAGATTATTATCAGAAGAAACAGCTGTTCTATAGATTTCCCTTTGCCAGTCTGTATTTGCTGTTCCAAGTTTGTCTAATGCAGTTTGGTTAATACCTGAAATGCCGTCAACAGCAAGTTCATTCACCAGAGTTCTGTATTCATCACCTGAAAGTACATCATAGTATTTGATTGGTGTGCTGAATGATAATGCTGTGTTGAAATTGAACACCGGCTTACCAGCTTTACCTCTTTTAGTAGTAATGATTATAACACCATTCGAAGCTCTGTTTCCATAAATAGCTGTGGCTGATGCATCTTTTAAAACTGTAAAAGTTTCAATGTCATTTGGATTGATCGATGCAAGAGGATTAGAAATACCTGAGATAACTGATCGCTCTACTGGAAAGCCATCGATTACGATCAATGGATCATTAGATGCGTTCAAAGAAGAACCACTACGAATCCTGATTGTTGCATTGCTTCCTGGAGCACCACTAGCTGTTGTTACTGAAACACCAGCTAGTTTTCCTACTAATAAATCTTGTGGAGAGGTAATCACTCCTCTATTAAAGTCTTTAGTTGAAATGTCAGTTACAGCACCAGTAATATCTTTCTTCTCCTGCTGGCCATAACCAACAACCACAATTTCAGACAACGCGAGTATATCTGTTTCCAAAACAATATCAATCGTTGTTCTTCCACCAATTTCAACTTCTTGTGAAGCATAACCCACAAAAGAAAAAATCAGAGTAGAACCAGATTTCACAGCAAGACCATAGTTACCGTTAGTATCTGAGATGGTACCATTGCTTGTACCTTTCTCAGCAATGTTTACGCCAGGCAAAGGACTACCGTCATCTGATGAGGTAACTCTCCCCGACACTCTTACTTCTTGTGCCCAGGCGCTTGTGCCGACCAAAAGCAAAAGAAGCAGAAGTAAGTTTTTTCGTGCTTCGTAGAATTTTAACATAGGTTTAGTTTTAGAAATGAACTTTTTATGAACTATTTAAGGAGTACTTAACATTTAATTCGTCCTGAAAATAGAGATGAAAAGCTACCATTTGTAAGTAAAACGCACATTTATTCACGGAATCGAAATCGGAAACGGAACCGCAATCGATTTCTGTTTTTTGCCATTTTTGCGAGTACATCAAAAAGTAGGTGTCCGTTGGTTAACTAACACCTCACCCTTTATTGGAAACACTATGTAATTAATATCAATAAACAGGGCTGTTCAACGGTGTATCTATTGGCATTGCCATCTTCACCTTAACATTAGTTACTTAGTAAAATCTACAACAATGATTTTTCTGTAGATGTCTATTATAAATTTTAATGTATTGTGGCATTTGCGTGACGTGCAAAACGTATTTACGAAACAATTTTTAGAATAGAAAAACAAAATAAATAGCAGAAAATCAGCTCGTTCAACCGTTTGTGCAACAAGTTGCGGTAAATTTTGTTTATTTGTCGTTATGAATTTCAATCAGGTTACCATTAAAGACATAGCCCGCGAGTTAGGCATCTCTCCTTCCACTGTTTCCCGCGCTTTAAAAGACCATCCAGACATTAGTCCTGAAACTAAAAGATTGGTTAATGAACTGGCCGAGAAACTCAATTACCAACCCAATGTTGTTGCGCTTAGCTTACGCTCAAGTAAAACCAATACCATTGGCGTTATCATTCCTGAAATTGTTCACTTCTTCTTCTCCACTATAATCAGCGGTATAGAAGATGTTGCCTATAGTGCCGGTTACAACATTATCATTACCCAGTCTAATGAATCACTTGCGCGTGAGAAAAGCGATTTAAAAGCACTTTTTAATAGCCGCGTAGATGGTATGCTTATGTCAATCAGCCGTGAAACTGTTGATTTTGAACATATCGAAAACATTCTTTCTAAAGGAATGCCCATCGTTTTCTTCGATCGTATTTATGATACCCCTGGCAGCAGTAAAGTAATTGTTGACGATAAAGTAGGTGCAAAAGAAGCTACGCTTCATTTAATCGAGCAGGGTTGCAAACGCATTGCTCACCTGGAAGGTCCACCAAACCTGCATATCAGTAAACAACGTTTGGAAGGTTACAGAGAAGCATTATCGGAAGCAGGATTACCATTTGATGAAAGTCTGGTAGCCCTATGCCCAAAAGGCACAACAGAAGAAGGGAAATTAGCTACTGAAAAACTATTGAGTCTTAAAACAAAACCTGATGCCATTTTCGCCAGTAACGATCCTGCAGCCATGGGTGCTATGCAGGCCATTCGTCAGGCTGGTTTAAAAATACCTAAAGACATAGCCATTGTTGGTTTCAGTAACTGGCAACTCAGTTCCCTTATGGAACCACCTTTGTCTTCTGTCGATCAGCCTGGTTATGAAATGGGACAAGAGGCAGCAAGAATATTGATTCGTCATATAGAATTGAAATCTAAGAAAAAGCCGGAGCCAGCTCCTGAAGTAAAGCTCTTGAAGACAAGATTGATCGTTCGGGAGTCTTCAGTGAAAAAGTAAAAATTGGTCAAGGTATTTCTATTCATTTCTACCCAAACAAACTTTGTTAGTTATGGGTGTAGTCTCTTTGCCTTAACCTAAATTACAGTCATCCAATCTGTAATTATAGGTGAAACCTGCCCGTCCAGAAGATATATCTGTTGAAAATCATTATACAAGGAGCACTTCCAAAACTCAATTCAAAAGAAACCGCAATCGATTTCTGTATTTTTTTAGCGCTTTTACTAAAGTCCTGCTACTAATCGCTCTATCTTAAAACTTTTTAAGATGAACATCCATGGCAATACTTCATTCTTCTTTAAGCAAAAGTCTGTCGCAAATTGACAGCTGGGCTTCCATACCTAATGGGATTAGTGGAAAAGCGGCTAATGGTAACTTCCGTGTGTTGTTCTATAACGATCACATTGCAAGAGTTACCGCCTCACAGCATGAGACTTTTGAAGAATTCTCTTATGCTGTAATTGCTAACCCAAAAAATACCGAATTCAGTACTAACGAAGATGCTACACACCTGCATATAAAAAGTAAGCACTTCAATATTTCCATTGATAAAGCACATACAAGATTCGCATTTACTACTAAACAAAACGCAGTTATCAATGAAGATGATACATTCGGCATTAGCTGGAATGGTGATCAGGTAACTACGTATAAGAAACTACAACAGGGCGAACGTTTTATAGGCCTTGGTGAAAAAACAGGACCGTTAGACAGACGAGGACAAGGATATCAAAATTGGAACACTGATAATTTTGCCTATCACTCCGGTGCAGATCCGTTGTATTGCTCAACTCCCTTTTATATTGGCATTCATAACGGACTAGTCTATGGTATTTTTCTGGATAATACTTTTAAATCGTTTGTAAACTTCGGTGCATCAAACAATCGCTTCTCAAGCTTCTCAGCTGACAAAGGCGACATGAATTACTATTTTATTCATGGTGAAAGTGTGGCCGAAGTAATCCAACACTATACACACCTTACAGGACGAATGCCATTGCCTCCACTGTGGAGTATTGGTTACCAACAATGTCGCTATAGTTATTTCCCTGATACAGAAGTCCAAAGTATTGCTGATACTTTTCATGAAAAAGATATTCCTGCCGATGTAATTGTATTCGATATACACTACATGGAAGCTTATAAAATATTTACCTGGCATAAAGAACACTTCCGTGATCCTAAAAAACTAATTGCCGATTTACAAGCTAAAGGCTTCGAAGTAGTAGTAATGTGTGATCCAGGTATTAAAGTAGAAGACGGTTACCATACTTATGAAGATGGGGTGAAGCAAAATGTATTCATCAAATATCCGGATGGTAGCAACTTTACCGCACAAGTGTGGCCCGGCTGGTGTCACTTTCCCGATTTTACTAAACCTGCTACTCGCGTCTGGTGGAAAGAACAGTTTAAAGAATACGTTTCTCTTGGTGTAAAGGGATTTTGGAATGACATGAATGAGATTGCTACCTGGGGCAATCAACTTCCTGAAAACATTGAACTAGATTTTGAAGGAAATCCTGACAGCATGCGCAGAGGTAGAAATATCTACGGCATGCAAATGGCCCGCTCTACCTATGAAGGCACTAAAGCTTTAATGAAAGGCAAAAGACCTTTCAACTTAACCAGAGCAGGTTTCTCCGGCATACAACGTTATGCAGCCGTATGGACGGGAGATAACGTAGCAACAGATGAACACATGATGCTGGGTACGCGCATGTTGAATAGCATGGGCTTGGCTGGTATTGCTTTTTGTGGATACGATGTAGGTGGTTTTGTTGGCGATGCTAATCCAAAATTATTTGCAAGATGGATTGCATTAGGTGCCTTCTCTCCTTTCTTCAGAGGACATTCCATGGTTAACAGCCGTGACTCAGAACCGTGGTCATTTGGAGAAGAGGTGGAAGAGATATCACGCAACTACATCAAGTTACGCTATCGCTTAATGCCTTATATCTATTCAGCTTTTTACGAGGCTGCACAATCCGGAATGCCAGTCAATCGCTCTTTAGCCATCTATCATCCACATGATGCTAAGATTTATCAAGGTCAATATCAGCATCAATATTTATTTGGAGCGAATCTGTTAGTAGCCCCTATTGAAAGCTATAAAGAATTAATGAAAGTTTACTTACCAGAGAGTAACTGGTTTGGTTTGTATGATGATGCGCTATATTCATCCGGAGAAACTATCGTTGAATGTCCGCCTGATAAATTACCTGTCTTCGTAAAAGCATCTGCTGTATTGGTCATGAATCAAGAAGTTGGAAACAATACAAAGCACAAACAGGAGTTGTTGGAAATACATGTGTATAAAGGTGAAAACGAAACTTCATTTACACGCTATGAAGATGATGGCGATAGTTTTGATTACGAACAAGGTAATTTTTGTACACAGCAATTTGTACACAATGGGCAAAAGCAACAACTTATCATAGAGAAAGTAAAAGGCAAAAGAAATAGCCAGTATAAAAAATACGTTGTTTATTTCCACGGATTTGGTGCCCTTGAAAATGTAAGCGTTAATGGCAATAATAAACAATTGCTTTCTAAAGACTATCGCTATCTGCAGCCTCTTCGCAGCTTCGATCCTGTAGGCACAGTAAATGAAGGTTATAAAATTAATGATCTACCCTATATTGAAATACCAGCATCTGATGAAGACATTAAAATGCAACTTTAGCCTATTACTAATTGCTTGTTTACTTATTGTTTCCTGCAAGCCTGAGCAAAAAGATTATACAGACCGACAAGTAATTTTTGGTCTCGCTAGTGTGGTTATACTATCGCAAGACACCACCAACATTAATCTTGAAGATTATGTGTTAGAACCAAATAGTATCGATTCAATCTCAGTTCCAGCCTCGCTTCAATTTAAACGTGAGGGCAATAACCTTATCTTGATTGGCTCCATACCTGAACTTATTGGTTCTGTTTCGTTATGGGTAAAAAATCAAGCCTATGAGATTCCGTTACAACAGTCTGGTTCTTTCAAGCAAAATTTTACCTACAATGGTATTGCGAATGAAGTTAAAATTAAAGGTGAGTTTAATGGATGGAATGCCAATCAAACTGTTCTTGATAAAAGGGCGGAGGTCTTCTCTGGCACTGTCTCATTAAGGCCGGGGCGTTATCAATATCTATTTGTTGTAGATGGTAAAGAAATAAGAGATCCCAATAACAAAGACTCGGTTGACAATGGCATGGGTGGATGGAATTCAGTAATCCAGTTACCAAAACCTGATCCCGCCAAACTCCCACTATTAAGTACCGAATCATTTAATGAGACAAGTATTACACTTCAACTTTTAAATCCAGCGGAAGAGGTAAAAGTTTATTGGCAAAATTTTGAAATAGACGAGATCAGTAAAAGCAACGAACACATTACTTTACAAATACCAAGCGTTGCAAAAGATATTGCACGCAGTTTTATCAGGGTTTGGTCTGCCAATGGTGAAGGTATTTCTAACGATGTGCTAATTCCATTAGAAAATGGAAAAGTAATTAGCCAGGCTACACAACTTAAGCGAAGCGATAAGGAAGCACAGGTATTGTACTTCATGATGGTGGATCGTTTTAACAATGGGAACAGCAATAACGATGAACCCCTGAAGGATAAAAGTGTACATCCTAAAGCCAATTATTTTGGTGGCGACTTACAAGGTATTACAGCAAAAATTAAAGATGGTTATTTTGCTGATCTGGGTATTAACACGCTTTGGCTCTCTCCCATTACACAAAATCCAAAAGGAGCTTATGGTAAGTACCCCACTCCACCCACTACCTTCTCTGCTTATCATGGCTATTGGCCTATTTCTCTTAAGCAAATTGACTATCGTTTTGGTAATGCTGCAGCATTTAACGAATTACTTGCTACAGCGCATGACAATAACATCAACGTGATTCTCGACTACGTAGCCCATCATATACACCAAGAGCATCCCCTGTACAAAGAGAAACCGGAATGGTTCACGTCTTTGTATTTACCTGATGGCAGCATCAATACAGAAAGATGGGATGATGAAAGACTTACGACCTGGTTTGATGTTTTCTTACCAACATTAGACCTGCGTAAACCAGAAGTAGTAGGCCCAATGACAGATACTGCCATGTATTGGTTACAAAATTATGCCCTTGATGGATTCCGTCATGATGCATCTAAACACATTGATTTATTGTTTTGGCGTGAGCTTACCAAAAAAATAAAGAAACACGCTATCGCCAACAACAATCAAAACATTTATCAGATTGGTGAAACTTATGGTAGTCGCGAATTAGTAAGCAGCTATGTTAATAGTGGTATGTTAGATGGTCAATTTGATTTTAATGTCTACGATGACGCTGTTGCCACCTTCGCCAGAGATGAAGTACCTTTTTCTCGCCTTGTCAATTCCGTACAGGAAAGTCTTGATTATTTTGGTGATCATCACCTCATGGGTAATGTTACCGGTAATCAGGATCGTGCCAGATTTATTTCTTATGCGGATGGCTCCGTTAGATTTGATGAAGACGCAAAGTTGGCTGGCTGGACAAGAGAGATTAATGTGAAAGATTCATTAGCCTATAATAAACTTCAATCCCTCATCGGTTTTATGATGACCATACCAGGGGTACCAGTTATTTATTATGGTGATGAGATTGGTGATCCGGGTGGAAACGATCCGGATAATAGAAGGATGATGCGCTTCAATAATTTATCTGCACAAGAAGAAAAAACAAAAATACTTACACAACATTTAGTGAAGTTACGTAGAAATAATCTCGCCTTAGTATATGGCGACTGGCAGGTGATTCATCAAAACGATCAACAACTACTTATTAAGCGTAAATACTTTGCTGATGAGGTATGGATTGCTTTTAATAAAAGTAATGCATCAACATCAATAGAAATTGACAACTTGCCAGCCCAGACAACAAGTGTTCTAGGTAGCGAACTTGTTACCAATGAAGAATCAGCAACCCTTACTTTAGCACCACATTCATTTGAAATAATAACCGCAAAGAATAAATAAGTTATGTCTTTATCCTCATCTTCAACCAAACCGCGTTTAAGTTTTTGGCAAATCTGGAATATGAGTTTCGGATTTTTGGGAATCCAATTTGGATTTGCCTTACAGAATGCAAACACCAGCCGCATCTTCGAAACCCTAGGTGCAGACACTTCTAACCTCGCGCTTTACTGGCTGGCAGCACCCATTACTGGTTTAATTGTTCAACCCATCATAGGCTTTTATAGCGATCGTACCTGGCATAAAAAATGGGGCCGCAGAAGGCCTTTCTTTGCTATTGGAGCAATATTAGCTTCTATCGCGCTTTGTCTAATGCCAAATTCAACTATGCTTTGGATGGCGGTTGGCGTTCTCTGGATTATGGATGCATCCATCAACATTAGCATGGAACCTTTTCGCGCTTTTGTAGGTGACATGTTGCCCCCTGAGCAGCGAACAACAGGATTTGCCATGCAGAGTTTTTTCATTGGCATTGGGGCTATTGTTGCGTCATTCTTACCCTGGATATTCACCAACTGGTTAGATATTTCCAACACTGCCTCTGAAGCAGGTGTTATTCCAGATTCTGTAAAGTATTCATTTTACCTGGGTGCCTTCATGCTTTTCCTTACGGTAATGTGGACAGTATTTAGTACTAAAGAATATCCGCCTGATGCAGAAACAGAAAATAAATTATCGAACAGAGAAAAGAGAAAAATTGATAATGAACAATTCTACCGTAAGAAATTTTTTGACATCGGTATTTTACTCTTATCAATCAGTTTAGTTTTTACAGCAATTATTTATTTCCTCACATTGGAAAAGGAGTTGTACGTATTGACTTTCGGATTTGCTGTCTTCGGTATAGTCCACATTCTTGGTGCTATTTATATTAGTCAGGGAAGATCTTATCTAGGTTTAGTAAGCATTGTTAAAGATTTTAACACTATGCCTAAAACCATGATACAGCTTGCCTATGTGCAATTCTTTTCTTGGTTTGCCCTTTTCGCGATGTGGATCTACACTACACCTGCAGTAACCAGTTATATTTTTAAATCATCAGATACTACCACAGCGGCTTACAACGATGGTGCTGATCTTGTTGGTTTACTCTTTGGTGTTTACAATGGTATTGCAGCCTTAGCTGCTTTATTATTACCTGTACTGGCCAGATATACCAGCAGACGCATAACACACCTTATTGCATTAACCTGCGGTGGTATAGGCTTAATCTCTTTTTACTTTATTTCTGATCCGCAAATGCTATGGTTCTCTATGATTGGTGTTGGTATTGCATGGGCCAGTATTTTGTCGGTTCCGTACGCCATGCTCTCTGGGTCTCTCCCATCTGAAAAAATGGGCTATTATATGGGTGTATTCAATTTCTTCATTGTAATACCACAAATTATTGCAGGTACTGTTTTGGGATTAATACTTAATCATTTCTTTAATGGCGAATCAATTTATATCTTAGTCACTGGTGGTGTTTCTATGATTATTGCAGGTTTACTATGCCTAAGGGTAGATGACCGCGATGAAGTAACTGTGTAACTATGCGCATTTCCATTTGCCTGCTTTTCTTATGTGGTCTAACTGCTCAGGCACAGCCTGAAGAGCGTATTCATTCCATACTGAAAGCACTTAAGGATCCAGCAACACAGGAAGCGAATTATAACTTTCTCACTTCACAACATAAGATTCCTTACGTAGTCGATGACTCAGCTCTATTCTTATTTCAAGGCAAAGCCAATGAGGTAAAATGGATGGGAGATTTTAATGCCTGGGGTTACACGAAATCATTTCCGAATACCGGCATAAGAATACCCAACACTGACATCTGGTTTTTGAAAGCCAGCTTTCCAAAAGACGCCAGACTTGATTACAAAATTGTTATCGATAACAATCAATGGATCCTCGATCCGGTAAATCCTAATCATCAGTGGTCAGGGGTGGGTGGCGGTAGTCCTAATTCGGAATTACGAATGCCCGATTGGAAAGCTGATGATATTACCCTTATGCGTGATGAAGTACCTCAAGGTAAAATGATCAGAGATGTTTTAGTCAACAGCAAACAACTCTCCTATCAATTGATGTACTCCGTTTATTTACCACCCAATTTTTCCAGCACTAAAAGTTATCCAGTTTTATATGTGACTGATGGTTTTGAATACCTGCATGAAAACATGGGCAATATCATTACAACACTTAATAACCTGCTCCATCAGAAAAAGATCGAGCCTATTATAGCTGTTTTCATTGATCACCGCGAACCGGCCAACAGACTTAACAACAGGAGAATGACTGAATTAGCCATGAATGAAAACTACCTTAATTTTTTCGTTGATGAATTCCTGCCAATTATTGAAGGTAATTATCCGGTGAGTAAAAAACCTGAGGAGCGTGGCATTCTGGGGACTTCAATGGGTGGATTAACTGCTGCTTACTTTTCATTTTCCCGTCCTGATGTATTTGGACTTGCCGGTATACAATCACCTGCCTTTTGGTTTAAGCCTGCCATCTATACCACCTGCGATAATCCGGAAAAGCCCCCTGTAAAAGTATTTATGACAACAGGTACTGTTAACGATGCTCAGGAAGGTGCACTGAAAATGAAAGCCATTCTGGATAAAAATACCTGTAACTACCAGTATAAGGAAGTTAGTGAAGGCCACTCCTGGGGTAACTGGCGTAACCTTTTAGATGATATTTTAATTTATTTCTATCCCGCTAAAGGTTAATTTCAGGCATTGAATTTGCAAAAGCTCACCTAACCCTATCTTTTTGCGTTATGAAATACTTTTCCCTGCTTATTTACCCGTTTTTAGCGATTCTTTCCCTCTCTTGTAGCTCTGGCAAAAAAGCCTACGAGAAAGGTGATTACTATGCGGCTGTAATCAAATCTGTAGAACGTTTACGCCAAAAGCCCGACCACACCAAATCCCAGGAGGCGCTTAAACTGTCATATCCTTTGGCTATTGACTTCCTTGAAACGCAAGCTCAAAGCACTATCGCCTCTGATGCTCCTTTTAAGTGGAAACAAGCAATAGGTTACTATTCACAGATAAATGTACTGCACGACCAGATTAAAACTTCTCCGGCAGCCTTAAGTGTTATAAAAAGCCCGGTAAGCAAGTTCAATGAAATAGCTGACCTAAAGAAAAAAGCTGCTGACGAAAGCTATGAAGCCGGAATTCAGGCTATGATGAAAAACTCCAGAGCCGGAGCCATTGAGGCCTTTTACCTCTTTCAGGAAGCTAACAATTTTGATCCCGGAATAAAAGATGTAGTGGAGTTACAGCACAAAGCTGAATATGATGCAACCCTACGCATAGTGTATGCACAGCAAGTCTATCGCAATAACTGGGTAGCTGTAGAGCCATTAATTAACAACCTTAGACTGCCCTTTACCAAGTTTTACACGACAGAACAGGCAGAAGCTGAAGAGGCTCCTATACACCATACTCTGCTCATTGAGGTTTTGGGTTATAATGAAGGAAGGCCTTCAACTACTAAAACCGAAACTAACCACACAGACAGTGTACAAGTAGAACGTACCATGGGTGGCAAAAAAGTAAAGGTTTATGAAAAAGTAACTGGCAGAAGCACCCTTTATGAAAAGAGAGTTGCTTCGCAGGGTGGAGTAAGACTAACAATAAAGGAAAAAGAGACTGCCAAACAGTTAATGAACAATGAATATACAGGAACAGGTAACTGGAGCGATACTTGGGCAAGATGCTCAGGTGATAATAGGGCCATTCCTGAACGAATTCGTAAAATATGCTCTAAATCTGAGCCAGAGCCTAACAACGAGATTATGCTAAGGCAGGCAAGAGAGGATTTACTAAAGCAAGTAGAAAGTTCACTTTCGTCTTTCTACCGACTTTAAAGCAGATTCTTTAAACTTTTAGGTCTCCTGCTTAGTTTACAGTACTATGAAAACACTCAGTTTATTCATAGTACTGATGCCACTATTGGCCATCAGTCAAACTAAACAAAATACAAGTATGACAAGTACAGATGGCAATGTAGAGATAGCAACTTTTGGCAACGGCTGCTTTTGGTGTACCGAAGCAATTTTTCAACGTGTAGAAGGAGTTGAGAAAGTTGTTTCCGGTTACACTGGTGGCGCTGTAAAAAACCCTACCTATAAAGAGGTATGCACTGGCCTTACTGGTCATGCAGAGGCCATTCAAATTACTTTTGATCCACGTAAAATCAGTTTTACGGAGTTACTGGAAATATTTTGGCAAACACACGACCCCACTACACTTAACAGACAAGGTGCTGATGTGGGTACTCAGTACAGGTCTGCAATATTCTATCACAATGAGACACAAAAGAAACTGGCTGAAGAGTATAAACAAAAGTTAAATGCAGCTGGCGCATTTGATAAGCCTATTGTAACGGAAATAACCCAGGCTGTAGTATTTTATACAGCGGAAAATTATCATCAGAACTATTATAATCTGAACGGCAAAGCACCTTATTGCTCCTATGTAATTGAACCTAAATTGGAAAAATTTGAAAAGGTCTTTAGTAAAAAATTAAAAAGATAGATTCAATTTCTTCCTGCAAACGTTAGCATATTCCGTTCATCATAAACCAAAGCGTTTGAAAGACTTTTTAAGATTTCGCTGCAACCAAACACTGGCACCTACGTTAAAATTGATTGAGTAGAGAAATTCTTCTCATAGGTTTAGGTTTAGGTAACAAAAAAGCTCCGGGACGCGGAGCTTTTTTGCATTGAGGCCATTCTTAATTTCTATCTTTTTACTTGCGACTGAAGTTCGTTCAGCTGCTTAAGCATATCCTTCTCTTTGCGTGCCATTTCTTCCTGTGTGGCTTGCAATTCTTCCATGTTCTGGCGCATCTCCTCTTCCTGCGCACGCATCTGTTCTGTCATTTCTTGCGACTCCTCAAGTAAACGTTGCGTTCTTGCATTTACTTTAACTGAAGAAATAGTAGAGGCAATGCTCTCAGCCATTTTCTTCACAAAATCTATCTCGAAATCCTGGAAAACACTGAAAGAAGCAACTTCAACAACACCAAAAACCTGATCATTTAGCTTCAATGGCGTTATTAACACACTTGAAGGATTGGCATCCCCCAAACCTGAAGTAATGCGAATATAATTCTGAGGCACCTCAGTCAGGTAAATTGAATCTCCCTCTTGCCAGGCTTGCCCTGAAAGGCCTTCACCCTTGAAAATCTTCTGATTAAGATACTTCTTTTTATCCCAGGCATAACATGCCTTCATAGACATAGTCTGCTCTCCATCAGTTTCCTCATCATCAATGATATAGATAGCGCCTTGATTACCTTTGATATATTTTACAAGATTGGCAATAATCTCTTCAGAGAGCTTCTGAACATCGTTATTATTGGTTCTAAGCAACTCACCGAACTTGGCAAGACCTTCGGTGGCCCAGTTACGTTTTTTATCATCCTCAGCTACCTTCTCCAGGTTATTACGCATGTTAATCAGGGCGTTACCTAACACATCGTGTTCACTGAGTGGGTTAAAGTCTGACTTATAATTACCATTACCAATATTCTCTGCAAAAGTTGTGGTGGCACGTAAGCCATTCACCAAATTATCCATGGCCCTGGACATCTCACCGATTTCATCATTGCTAACCTTAGCCTGCTTATCTTCTACCAACTCTCCCCTTCCGAGTTTAACCACTACATTTTTTAAGAAGTTAATTGGTACTGTAATATTTCTCATCAGGAAGAAAGCACTCACCAAACCCAGTATTACAGTCACTACGGCCAACAAAATGGTTACGTTGGTAAGGTTACCCACCGAACTGATCACTTCCTTGTCTGCCGCATCACTAATAATTGTTTGCTGGGTAGCAACTTTATTAAGCATACTAATAATGTTATTAGTACGTGGAATTACCTGGCTCTCAATGGCATCTTCAGCCAAAAGCTTGGTAAGCATATCCTCATAATTTTCAAAAGTCTGAAGGTTAGCCATAATGGTTTCCTTCTGAATGGATAGTAGCGTATCAAATTCATGGAATATGGTGTCCATCATCATACGCTGACTGTCGCTCTCCCAATTCACCATCAATTTCTGGATCTTATCCTTAAGCGCAGGGTAATCGAAATCCTGTAATTGTCTGAGCGCTTGCTTATCGTCCTGGTTAGTTTGGAGATATACCCAGTTAGTTACCAACATTTTGGATTTGGTAACCGTTAATATAAATTCATTAAGTGCGTCTTTGGAAGGGCGATAAGTATCTGCTGATTTAGTGGCCACACCACTAATTACATTACCAACCGAAAAAATGATAGCTGCATTGATCACAAACAATACAATGAGGATAATAAAGCCTCCTAGTATTTTTTGCCCAATACCAATTCTGATCCCTTTCTTTTTTGACTCTTGATTTTCCATGCTCATAGTTAAATCTGGATTGCTAAGCGCGACAATTCCGTTGACGCCTTTAAATTTTGTTTAGTCATGCTGCCCTGATTAAGTTCGAAAAACAGCTTTCCTTCTCTAATTACAAAATTGATATTAGAACCTTTAGCACCAAGTCCTTCCTCCTCAGTAATGATGAGTATAGATTGCGACCCCACTTTGTTTAGCACATCACCAAGTGCTTTAGATTTGCCTGCGGGAACGAAAAGGACATTACATTTTTTTATATCGGTTGGTGACTCAATCTTAGTCACTACAATTTTCCGGTTATCTGGTGTTCTTTTTGCATTTGCCATGGCGTTCAACTCCTTTACAATGGGCGAGTCACCGAGCACTAATATTTCAAAATCACCTTCTTTATAAGCATCAGGCCAAACAATGTATTTGGTGAAGCTAAAAATATAGACAGGGTGAAGCTTATAGTCCTGCGAAAAAGCAGTACTCGCTATCATGATTAAAGCCAAAAGAAAGATTCCACGTTTCATAGGAAAGGTAATTATACACTTTCTTTCAAAAGCTACCAAAATTAAGCCAGTATTGGGGATTTTTATCAACATTTTTTGATCTGCGGGGTTAGATGTAGGGAAAAGGGGTAAATGTTATGCAATTGACAATCTATTCCCTTGTTTTTATCGTATTTGAATCAGCAAACAACCAGATTTTATGACAACATCAAGAATATTACTCGCTTTATCTTTAATGCTTCCGGCTATGATCGCCTGCTCTCAAAAGAACAAAGAAGAAGTAAAAAAAGAACAGCAACACTATACAGTGGTTAAGACAGACCAAGAATGGAAGAAAATTCTCACCCCGGAACAATTCCATATTTTACGTGAAAAAGGAACAGAAACAGCATTCACGGGTAAATATTGGGATAATCACAAGAAGGGTATCTATACTTGTGCAGCTTGTGAACTTCCACTTTTTAGTTCGGAAACAAAGTTTGAGTCTGGAACTGGTTGGCCTAGTTTTTACCAACCTCTGGATAAACAAAAAGTATCCATAGTTATTGACAAAAGCTACGGCATGACACGTGAAGAAGTGGTTTGTAGCCGCTGTGGGGGCCACCTTGGGCATGTATTTACAGATGGACCTAAACCAACAGGATTACGCTATTGTCTTAATTCAGCATCATTAGCGTTTTCCGAAAAGAAATAAACCAGTTGGGAGGCACAACGCGATGCCTATTGTATAATTTGCTTTGATTATAAGGGTATCTGTCCTAATTTTCTTGCCTTACTTTGTTATATGTGCAGATTATTAGCCTATAAAGGCACACCCATTATTTTCGATGAGTTATTGTACAAACCTCATAACTCACTCATACAACAAAGCACTAAAGCCAGAGAGATGGAAGAGCCCCTCAATGGCGATGGATTCGGACTAGGTTGGTATGCTCCGGAAATTTCAAAAGAACCAGCTACCTTCATATCATTAAATCCTGCCTGGAGTAATAGAAACCTGCGTAGTCTCTCAGCTAAAATTAAAACGGATTGTTTGTTGGCGCACATCAGGGCTGCGAGTGTTGGTGGTGTTTCTGAAGCAAACTGTCACCCCTTTCAGTATGGCTCTCTGCTAATGGCACACAATGGTAATGTTCATAGCTTCTCAAAAATAAAACGCGAATTAAGAAATGAGTTGAATGACGAAATGTATCACTGGATAAAAGGGCAGACAGACTCGGAGCATTTGTTCGCATTTTTGATCAATCATATTCTTACGGGAAAAGGCTCATTTACTATTGAAAATCTTATTGAAAGTTATGAATTCACCTTTGCTCATGTTAAAGCACTCATGGCAAAACATGGTATTGAAGAGCCAGCTTTCCTGAATCTTGTGATAACGAATGGAGAATTTATTATTGCTTCACGATATGTAACAGATACCCAACATGAACCACGCACGCTCTACCATTCAGAAGGTGCCCGTTATATTGTTGAAGATGGTGTGTCTTACCTGGCGGCACCGGAAGATGATGATCAGGCAGTGCTGATAGTATCTGAAAAACTTACTGACGATGATCATTGGTCTATGATCCCAAAAAACCATTTTGTAATTGTCGAACCTTCTTTGAACGTGAGAATCCGCCCCATTAAGGCCTAGCGTTTGTAAGCTCGCTTGCCAAAAACTACCTTTGCTAAAATTCAGCACTGTGAAATTCGATTGTATAATTGTAGGTGGCGGCATAGTAGGCTTGGCCACAGCACTTCGCTTATCTGCAGCACCGCATCATAAGAAGGTATTGGTTATTGAAAAAGAAGTTGAAGTAGCCAAACACCAAACGGGTAATAACAGCGGTGTAATACACTCTGGGATCTATTACAAACCAGGAAGCCTTAAAGCCACCAATTGTATAACTGGTTACCACCAGCTTATAAACTTTTGTCGCAACAATGATGTGCCATTTGATTTATGCGGTAAAATCATAGTGGCGACTGAAGAAAAAGAATTGCAAGCACTTAAAAATATTGGTGAGCGTGGAGAACAGAACGGACTTACCGGTCTTAAGCATTTAAGTAAAGAAGAACTGAAAGAATACGAACCACATGTAGTGGGGATAGCTGGTATTCTGGTTCCTCAAACAGGCATTGTTGATTATGCTGTGGTTGCCAGAAAATATGCACAAGTTCTTCAGCAGCAGGGAGGAGAAATTCGTTTTGGCGAAAAGGTAATCGAGATACAAGACAACCAAGGCACGCAGGTAGTTATTACACAAAAAGGATCGTACAACGCTTCACTCGTTATTAACTGCGCAGGGTTGTATTCCGACAAAGTAGCTCGACTTACTTCTAAAAAAGTAGATGTCAAAATTATCCCATTTCGAGGGGAATATTTTAAATTAAGAAAAGAGAAGGAGTATTTAGTAAAGAACCTGATCTATCCTGTACCTGATCCTAACTTCCCTTTTCTGGGCGTACACTTCACCCGCATGATGAAAGGTGGTGTAGAAGCAGGCCCTAATGCCGTATTGGCCTTTCAACGAGAAGGCTATAAAAAGTCAGATATTAATTTGAGTGAGTTGGCTGAATCGTTAGCATGGCCCGGTTTTCAAAAAGTAATGGCTAAATACTGGCGAACAGGTTTAGGCGAAATGTATCGTTCATTTTCTAAAGCAGCCTTTACCAAAGCACTGCAAAAACTAATTCCGGAAATTGAAGAGCATGACTTAGTAGAAGGTGGAGCGGGTGTGCGTGCACAGGCCTGCGACCGCACCGGTGGTTTGGTGGATGACTTTATGATTTTAGAAGAAGCACATGCCATCAATGTTTGCAATGCGCCCTCTCCTGCCGCCACATCATCACTGGCCATTGGCGAGACGGTAGCAAATCTTGCTTTAAAAAGATTTTGATCCCCTACCTCGGTCTGTGTCCTCATAGACCGAAACAATATAAAATAAACTCCAATGCTGGTCTGTGGGGACACAGACCAGGGATTAGGGATTTGCTATTAGCGCTGATTTCCTTTGAGTTGATTCCTCCACAAAGTCAATCACTTGTCGGATAACATGCTCTGAACGAAGATTATGCCCATACCCTTTGGTAATAAGCAAAGAAGAGTTCTTCCATTGACTGTGTATTCGTTTTGAGTTTTCGACCGAAGTATCGGTATCTTCTTCATCGTGTATAAGCAAACCATTACTGGTAAGTGTTGCTGCGAACTTATGTGCTGAAAAATAAGAAGGTGCCTTTTTGATTTGTGCTTCGAAATAATCAACCACCAGCTTTACCGTTTTATTACTTAGACCTAATTCTTTTGTGTAGAAGTTAAAGAAATCCTCAGCTTCACCGGGAGGTGCTAATGCAATAAGGTTGGCTGGTGAGAGATGAGAAAGTCTGTGGAAAGTATAGATGGCCGTGAAGCTTCCTATCGAGTGTGAAACCACGGTATCAACCTTGCTGACACTATTCAAAAATAACTCTACAACCTCGCTATAAAGAGGTACCGTCATAAATTTCCCGGTGCTCAATCCATGACCCGGTGCATCCAACGAGTAAATGGTGTACCTGTCTGTATCTAACGATTCAACGTAATTCTTCCATCGGAATGTATGGCTCTGCCAACCATGCAACATCAGTACAACGTGTTCCCCTGTACCCCACTTGTACACCTGAATCGCCTCACCGCCATGGGCAAGTGTGGATCTTTCCGCTGAAAACAAAAAAGCCTTGTGCTTATTGGTAAGCTTGGCACGAAAAGGATAACAAAAAAGATTAAAACCCATACGTGCTGCTTTGCGCGGAGCAATGTTTGCAAGTGTGTTCAGTGAGAAACCAATCGATTTGCTGATAAGTTTTTTCATTTTATCAATCTGTTTTAAGGTTAACGGAAGTTCTTACTATTAAGATACCAATCGGTATCTTTTGATTCAAAAAATTTTACAAGGCTATTGCATCTAATTGCTTTTGAAGATGTTTGGTTATTCTGCAGATGTCAGTGTTGTTACCTTCAAGCTTACTCATCATAATCCCCCCTTCTAAAGCCCCAATAATTAGTGTTGCAAAGAATGCTTTATCGGTATCTGCTTTTATCTGTTTGTTATCGATACCGTTCTGTAGAATCGTGATGAGGGAAGTTCTTAATATTGTTAAAATTTTGAGTGCTTCTTTTCTTAATACCGGATGAGCATCATCAGATTCGATAGCTGCATTCAATAATGGGCAACCACCCTTTAATGGTGGATTTGTAATATAAGACTCAAAGAATTTAAAAATAGCCGTAAGCTTTTTAACAGCATGCTTTTCTGAACTTACTATGGCACGAAGCTTTAAAAAAAGCTTCTCAGACATGAAGGCAAGCGTCTCTTTCTCTAAATCGTCTTTACTGGCAAAGTGCCTGTAAATAGCCCCCTTGGTAAGTCCGGTGGCATCGGTAATGTCGCTAATAGAAGTTGCCTTATACCCGTTGGTGTTAAAGAGTATACCCGATTTTTTTAAGATGTTCTCTTTGGTGGCTTCCGGGTTGCGCATATACAAAGATACCAATCGGTATCTAATTTACAAATGCCTAAGGCCGAATAGCGGTAGCCTCGATTTCGATCAAATAATCAGGTTCTATGAGTTTGCTTACCTCAAGCATGGTAGTACAAGGCTTAATTACCCTGAAAAACTCTGCATGAGCCTTTCCAGCCTCTTCCCATTTACTGATATCGGTAACAAAGAGGCGTGTACGTACTATATCTTCCATGCTAAAGCCGGCTTCCTTCACCACCTTTTCAATTTTTTGCAAAGCAAATTTTGTCTGCGCGTACATATCGCCTTTGCCGACCACACCGTTTTCATCGGCAGCAACGGTTCCTGTTACTTCTAAAGTATTACCTACTTGTACTGCACGTGAATAGCCAACGATGTCTTCCCATTTGGCGCCACTCGAAAAATTCTTTCTTGCCATATTAATAAAGATCAGTCAGTTTGTTCACTACCGGATAACGCTGGGTTGTAAATCCTTCGGCATACTTAATACCGGCAATGTTACCCAACTCACTCGCCCTGCCTTCTAAAAAATTAATAAACTCTGGTCGCGAAATAAAAGTTTGTGGCTCTGTGCTGTCACTACTAAAGAACTGTGTTTTATATGCTTTAATAGAAGCCATTTTTGTATCCCACACCTCAGTAACGTCAATAATAAAATCAGGTTGTATGTACTGACTTTGTATGTAGTGATACACATTCTTAGGTCTCCAGGCTTTCTGTAAATTACCAGCAGCGTCTTTAGTTTCTATTTTTGCCAAACCTGCAAGGAAGCAAGCATCTGCTGCCAGGTCTGCACCTTTTCCATGGTCGGGATGACGATCACGGATGGCATTAGCCAAAATAATATCGGGTTGGTACTGACGAATTTTTTGAACGACCGCTAACTGACTTACTTTATCATTCTGAAAGAAGCCATCTGCAAGACTCAAATTTTCTCTTACCTGAATACCTAAAATAGCGGAAGCATCTTTAGCCTCTTGCTCACGGGTTTGTGCTGTACCGCGTGTTCCCAGCTCTCCTCTAGTGAGGTCGAGTATGCCAACACTTAAACCGGACTTGGTATGTTTGGCAATGGTGCCACCACAACCAAGTTCAGCATCATCAGGATGAGCAGCTATGACGAGTATGTCTAGTTTCATTTTGAATATCGTTGATCGTTGATCGTTGTTGGTTGATCGTTGGTAGTTAACAGGTACACCTAAAATTCACGAACAACGAATAACCATCAACCAACAACCTTTTTTACTAAGCGTGTACCGCTTCTTTTGCCTGTAAAAACTTCTCGGCATCCAAAGCACCCATACAACCTGTACCAGCGGCTGTAATAGCCTGACGATATATTTTATCTGCCGCATCGCCAACTGCAAATACACCTTCTACGTTTGTTTTAGTAGAACCTGGTTTAACTTTGATGTAACCAGTCTCATCCATGTCTATAAAGCCCTTAAAGATGTCTGTGTTAGGCTTGTGACCTATAGCCAGGAAGAAACCCTGAACAGAAAGGTTTTTCTTTTCACCTGTCTTGCTATTGACAATACGAGCACCTGTTACACCAGTATCATCGCCTAGAATTTCTTCTGTTTCGCTGTTCCAATGTATTTCAATATTAGGTGTATTGATTACACGTTGCTGCATAATTTTAGAAGCACGCATCTCATCTCTGCGCACAATTAAATGTACTTTAGTACAGAGCTTGGCAAGGTAAGTTGCCTCCTCTGCTGCTGAATCACCAGCACCTACTACGGCTACTTCTTTACCTCTGTAGAAATAACCATCACACACAGCACAAGCGGATACGCCTTTATTCGCATAAGTCTCCTCAGAAGGAATACCCAAATATTTAGCTGTAGCACCGGTTGAAATAATAACAGTATCCGCTACTACTTCTGTATTTTCATCGATTGTCAATTTATGCGGATAGCCCGCGAAATCAACAGCCGTAACTAAACCATAACGTACCTGTGTGCCAAAGCGCTCTGCTTGCTTTTGTAAATCCATCATCATCTGTGGGCCATTAATGCCCTCAGGATAACCAGGAAAATTTTCAACATCGTTAGTTGTAGTTAACTGACCACCAGGTTGACCACCTGTGTAAAGCACTGGCTTCAAACCTGCTCTTGCCGCATAAATAGCTGCTGTGTAACCCGCAGGGCCTGAACCAATAATGAGTACTTGAATGTGTTCGCGTTCCATAATCTTTTGAACTTAATTGATTTGTTTTAAAACAAACCGGGGTAATAAATCTATAATTTCCACAAAAAGGAAAGGCCTCTTGCGAGACCCTTCTAAATCATTTTAATATTTCAACAACATTATCCAAGATAAGGTTTCAATGCCTTGCTTCTTGATGTGTGTCTTAATCTGCGAATCGCTTTTTCTTTAATCTGACGCACACGCTCGCGTGTCAAATTAAATTTTTCACCAATTTCTTCGAGTGTCATGGCGTGTTCGCCATTCAATCCGAAGTAAAGGGTAATTACATCAGCCTCACGTTGTGTTAAGGTAGAGAGTGCACGTTGTACTTCTTTACGCAGTGAATCATTCATCAAACCTGAGTCTGGCGTTTCTTCGCTGTCGTTCTCCAACACATCTAACAAACTATTTTCCTCACCTTGCACAAATGGTGCGTCCATCGATACGTGACGACCAGAGATCTTCATCGTATCTACTACTTCAGCAGTCGAAACATCCAATACTTCTGCTAATTCTTCAGGTGAAGGTTCGCGTTCGTACTTCTGCTCCAATTCAGAAAAAGTTTTTGAAATTTTATTCAAAGAACCTACACGGTTAAGCGGTAAGCGAACAATACGAGATTGTTCTGCTAATGCTTGTAAGATGGATTGACGAATCCACCATACTGCGTAGGAGATGAATTTAAAACCACGTGTTTCATCAAAACGCTGAGCAGCTTTAATCAAACCCAGGTTCCCTTCGTTGATCAAATCACCTAAAGAAAGTCCCTGATTTTGATATTGTTTAGCTACTGACACCACGAAACGCAAATTGGCTTTGGTTAGTTTTTCCAAAGCAATCTGATCGCCTTCTTTGATGCGTTTGGCAAGTTCTACTTCTTCATCAGGTGTAAGCAAGTCCACCTTTCCGATTTCCTGTAGGTACTTATCCAGCGATTGGCTTTCGCGGTTAGTAATCTGTTTGCTGATCTTAAGCTGTCTCATTCAATTCTTGCGTGCTACTGTTCAACAATATAAAATTTCTCGATAGTTCCGTAAAAAATCTGAAAATTTCAAATTCAACGTTGCTTTCAGATCAATTACGGATTTCAGATTTCAAATTTAGTTTTTAACGTTAGTTTGGTGTAGAAGTTGGAGCCGGAGCGCCATCTTTCTTTTCAGGTTTTGGCAAAAGAACTTTTCTAGATAGACGGTATTTACCGGTTTTCTTGTCTATTTCTACCAATTTAACCTGCAATTCTTCTCCTACTTCAAGCACACCGTCCATTGTTTCAAGACGATCCCACTTAATTTCAGAGATATGCAGTAATCCATCCTTGCCAGGCATGAATTCCACGAATGCACCAAATTGCACAATTGATTTAACTTTTCCAGTATAAACTTCGCCTACTTCAGGAATAGCCACGATGCCCTTAATACGGCCCACAGCCTTATCCATAGACTCCTTGCTTGTAGCAAATACGCTTACAACGCCTTTGTTACCAACTTCTTCAATTACTACAGTTGCGCCAGAAGTCGCCTGAATATCCTGTACAACTTTACCACCTGGGCCTATTACCGCACCAATCTGATCTTTGTCAATAGTTATGGTTACAGCACGTGGTGCATGTGGCTTAAGATCTGTATTTGGTTTAGTAAGTGTTTTCTTCATCTCATTTAAGATATGAAGACGACCTTCTTTGGCTTGTAAAAGGGCCTCACGAAGTGTTTCGTAAGTAAGACCATCTACTTTCAAGTCCATCTGGCAGGCAGTAATACCTTTTTCAGTACCGGTAACTTTAAAGTCCATGTCACCCAAGTGATCTTCATCACCAAGGATATCAGACAAGATTGCATACTTACCGGTGGTGCTATCTGAGATCATACCCATTGCAATACCTGAAACAGGACCGCTAATCGGAACACCGGCATCCATCAGAGCCAAGGTACCGGCACAAACAGTTGCCATAGAAGACGAACCGTTGGACTCGAGAATATCAGATACAACACGAATGGTGTAAGGGTTTTCGGCATCAGCCGGAATTACCTGCTTTAATGCACGTAAGGCCAAGTTACCATGACCGACTTCACGTCTGCCTGGGCCACGATTTGGCTTCACTTCTCCGGTAGAGAAACCAGGGAAATTATAATGCAAGATAAATTTGTTAGAGCCTTCAAACATAGCACCATCAATCATTTGCTGATCGAGCTTAGTACCGAGGGTAACCGTTGTTAAAGATTGTGTTTCGCCACGCGTAAAAATAGCCGAACCGTGTGCTGAAGGAAGATAATCTACCTCACTCCAGATATCGCGGATCTGATTGGTTTTACGTCCATCTAAACGCAAACCTTTTTCTAACGTAAGGTTACGTGATGCCTTGTTTTGAATCTCGTGGTAATATTTTTTAACTAATGATTTATCGATTGTAGAATCTTCAGGCAATGAGGCCAGGTATTCTTCTTCTACTTTATGGAAAGCATCTGAACGCTCGCTTTTGTTAGCGGTTAGTTTACAGGCTACTTCATAAGCCTTAGGATATAAAAGATCCCAAAGTTGTTTTTTCAAATCTTCATCATTCTTCTCGTGGTTGTAAGTACGCTTGGTTTCCTTACCAAGCTCCTTTGTCAACTCCACTTGAAGTTTGCATTGTTCTTTGATAGCTTCATGGGCTACGCGAAGGGCTTCCACCATATCTTCTTCGCTTACTTCTTTCATTTCGCCTTCAACCATCAACAATTTATCCATTGAAGCAGCTACAATCAGGTCGATGTCCGCAGTTTCTTTGTCTTTTAAAGTCGGGTTAATTACAAATTTGCCGTTGATACGTGCAACACGTACTTCAGAAATAGGACCATCAAAAGGTATATCCGTTACAGATAAAGCTGATGAAGCTGCAAAAGCAGCTAATCCATCAGGTAAAGCGTTTTCATCACCAGAAATTAACGACAATGCAATTTGCACATCTGCGTGGTAATCGCTTGGAAAAAGAGGACGTATAGCACGGTCTACTAAACGACTAATCAGGATTTCATAATCAGAAAGCTTGCTTTCGCGCTTTAAAAAACCACCGGGAATTTTACCGGTTGCTGCAAATTTCTCTTGATAATCAACAGAAAGCGGAAGGAAGTCTATGCCTTCTTTTGCTTCATGGTTGGCTACTACGGTAGCTAAAATCATGGTGTTACCCATGCGTAGTACAACAGCACCGTCAGCCTGACGGGCTAGTTTACCTGTTTCGATAGAAATCTCACGTCCATCGGGCAGCTTGCAGGTTTTTGTTATTACAGTTGGTTTCATACAATTTAGGATAATTTAGCTGTTTTAAGTATAAAAACAGCATTGTTTAAAAACACAAAAAGGGAACCTTGAAGGGGTTCCCTTAATGGGTTTTGTTTTTATTACTTGCGGAGGTTTAGTTCGGCAAGAATCGCTCTGTAGCGATCGATATTGGTGCTCATTAGGTAGCTAAGCAATCTTTTACGCTTACCTACTAACTTTATAAGACCTTGCTGTGAAGCGAAATCTTTCTTGTTTTCTTTCAAATGTGCTGTGATGTGGTTAATGCGGTCTGTAAATAACGCAACCTGAGACTCAGGAGAACCTGTATCTTTTTCAGATTTGCTAAAACCGTGCTTCTTGAAAATTTCCTTTTTGCTGGCAGATGTCAAAATCATTGCTTTTTCACTTTATTCAGGCTGCAAAAGTAGTGAAAAACATTATTTCTACAAGCAATTTACCTGAAGGATAGCCTTTTAAGTCAATTTTTCTTTGAAAATTTTGTTTTTAGCTTGTCTAAAACCACCATATAAAAGTCATTTTCAAATAATCGGGCATCTACCCTTGCCTGTCGCAAGAAAAACAGACCTATCCATAAGAGTATAAAATCAGCTGCCCAAACCCCACTCCAGGCACTAATAGCCCCATTTTTTGCCCATTTCTCACCTTGCATGGTAAGCAGGTAAAAAACGATGAAGAAGAGGATAGAGACCAAAAATGGCACGCCCAACCCTCCTCTTTTAATAATAGCCCCCAAAGGAGCGCCAATCAAAAACATAACAATACAGGCCAATGAATTAGATAAGATTTTGTGCCACTGCACTTCAAACACCGTTCTGCCTTTTACATAATTATCTTCATAATCTTTGCTGCTGGTGATCTGATTCTTGGTTTGCCGTGCATAGTTGGCGGCAGCTTGTACGTGATCACGTGTAAGGGGTATATTCAAGAGACTATCAATATTAAGTTTCGTAGAATCATTGCTAGCCAGCGGCTGCACTACTTTTGGTTTGAATGTTCTGTTTTTCCTGGCACTACTTACAGCCTTAGGGTTGCTTTTGAATTTATTAAAAGTTAACTGATTCTTTTTGGCTTTAATTTCCAAAGCAGAAGCACTGTCGGTAGTTGCTGCAATAGCAGTAGCCTCTAGTTTAGCATTTTCAATTTTTGCTAATGAGTCTTTATACAGATCGAATAAAACTAACTCTTCCGGTAATGCAATGGTGTCGTGACGCTGATAATAAACAAAAAAAGTTGGCCTGGATTTATAGTAACTGAGGCGTTGCCCTAATACCAAACCATTAACAGAGTCAATATCACTCTGCAACTCACCCATGTTCCTCATCATTCTGTCGCTTTGGAACCATCGCTGATCTGTTCTGCTTAAAGCAAAAGACGACAAGTCAAAAACTACCTGCAATCTTGAAAATTTTGTGCGGCTAAGGGTTTCCTGAGGTGCCTCATTTTTTTTGCTTTGACCAGTCATGTCACGCTCTGTGGACGATCCTTCATCATAAAAATATCCGTTAAACAATTCAAGCTTTAGATATTGTTCATTATTAAACGTTGACATTCTTCCAGAATCAGCAACCGTAACTTGCTTATTACCATCATTCTTTCGGTGATCATAAATAATAACACCTTTTAAAGCGTCATCATCTTCAGTAAATTTCTCATTAACCTTAATACTTACATCAGGGATACCGTTGTAAAAGATGCCCTCTCTGATTTCCAATGCTGGTTTTTTTTGTTTGATGTCATACATTAAACTATAAGCTTCCAGTGCTGCATTGGGCACCAAATAATTGTTGGTATAAAAAGCTATGCTGGTTAAAAAGAGTACAAAAAAGAATATAGGTCTGAGTATTCTGGTTAATGAAACGCCTGAAGCCTTAATAGCTGTTAGTTCGAAATGTTCACCCAGGTTACCAAAGGTTATGAGAGATGCCAACAGTACGGCCAAAGGCATGGCAATGGGCATCATAAAAATACCAAAGTAAAAAAGCAATTGTCCAATAGTTGCCCAATCAAGTCCTTTACCAATAATATCATCAAAATACTTAAGCATGTGTTGCATTAGTAAAATGAATACCACCACTAAAAATGTGAGGATAAAAGGACCTATAAATGATTGGAGAATGAACTTATCGAGTCTTTTCATGCGCAGCTATGAGCAAGCTTTACGCCAAAGATACAGGATTGTAAAAGAATCGGATATTAAAGGATGCTATCCACCCACAATTTTTTTAAGATCGCCCACTAAATCATCCCACAAATCGTGCAATTCCTTTTGGTCATCAAAGTCAGAATAGTCGGCTATATGCAGGTAAACTGTCTGGGTAAGGTCGTTGGTTTCCACTTTGAACTCTAAGTATGCAGGATCATTTTCATCCCCATCATCTTCAGGCAGGAATTGAAATTTAACTGAGTGGTTAACGCGGTGTGCAACCTGCATGGCTTTATGCTCCTCATTATCCCACAAAAAAGTAAGCGTCTTATTCTCGTTGTTTATTTTTACATCATCACAGAACCATTCAGCCAGACCACTGGCAGTCTGCAGATATGGATAGAGCATCTTCGCTGACGCGTGAAATTCGTAATCGGTCGAAAAAAGTCTTTTTGCTCCCATATCTTAGGCGATGTGCTGAAATTAAGACTTTTTGCTTAACACCCAAAATATAAATCACATAGTATCTGAAAGTATTAAGATAGGTTTGCGTATTAAAAATCCTTCTGCTAAGTTTGCGCTCCCAAAAACGAATGGCGCGGTAGCTCAGGTGGTTAGAGCGTTGGATTCATAACCCAAAGGTCGGGAGTTCAACTCTCCCCCGCGCTACAAGTATTAAAAAGCCTGAAATCAAAATGATTTCAGGCTTTTTTTGGTTTGAATAGTCCCCTCCAGTTCTATTAGTATAGCAGTAGTTTGTCAATCCAGTTTTCGTAATATCGGTGCTTTTGTATTTACTACTTATTTTTGTAGTTCTTGCTCAGCTTTTTCTTTTCTCAGAATCTTTATAATGCGGTTGTAGATTGATTCTGAAACAGTCCACTTGTTTCCACCACTTGTATTTACAAACTGAATAACCACCGCGTCAATGTCTTTATGGTAGCGTGCGATACTCTGGTAGCCTGGTAGCAGGCCGGTGTGACCATATTCATAAATTGATGAATATATTTTTTGTTCATCACCGCTCAAGAGCGAACCATCGTTCAATGTTCTCACGAATATTCCGACATCCTCAGCTGTCGCTATCATCGATCCTCCAGGCGATACAAAATCAAGTCTCTTTACATCACCTTTGAAATGGGAGTCGTATCCACTGACAACCATGCTGGTGTCAACTTCGCTCATTCGTGCAAAAGTATGCGTTAACTCAAGCGGATCTAAAATTTCCTTTTTGATATATTGTTGATGATCATATCCAAGTTTCCTATCAAGAATCTCTCCGATCAAAAGATAATTTGTGTTAGAATAATCATGCCGTTTGTCGGGTTTAAATTTTGCGGGCTCGTCCAAAACCAGATTAAGGACTTGACTGACATCCGAAGGCGGCTTGCCCCAGGGGAACTCCTTATCATCAATCCAATCGGGGATGCCGCTACGGTGTTGCAGTAACATCCGCAGCGTAATCTTGTCGGCATTTTCAATTCTTCCTGTAAGTTCAGGTACGAGATTGGAGAGAGTGTCATTCAGGAATAGCTGGTGGTTAGCGATTAATTTGGCAGTAGCCGCAGCAATGTACAACTTGCTGATGCTGGCGATCTTGAACAGTGCATATGGATTCGCTGGTACTTTCTTCTCTTTATTCATCCAACCGGCTGCATAAAACGCAGGCGCTTTACCTTGCTGATTTACATAAACGATGATTCCATCCAATTCATGATGTCTAACGTCATTCACTTGCTCCTGAACAGTATCGGGGAGAGGTTCCGCCCAGGTCCAGACGATTTCCCAGGGTATAAAAATTAAAGTACAGATTATGGCTATAATAGGCATAATCATTTTTAGTAATCTTTTTGAGGATTTCATCCTGTAAAGTGATCCATTGGGTGAATAACTTAAAAATGTCGTTTGCTTGCTTGAACAAAATTAGCAATCATACTGTATGTTCAAAATCCAAAAATAGGAATCGAAATCATCCTGTATCTTTGCATGGACTTGATAATCTTTGTATTTGAAGAATGTCGGACATGAAAAGGTTCGAAATGGATACCCTCCAGTCTACAAAGGCCCTGATGTAAAAATCAGGGCTTTTTTATTTCCTCATATTCCGTTTTAATCAACAAATACCAAAGGTTGACAACTCAAAAATCATCCTTGAGCGTTCTATTCAGCCAGTAAGGTGATATGTTAAGCTGCCAACACACAAAGTAAATTCTCTCAATTATTAAATATTTTATGGCAGCGGCCGGGCTCATCCGCTGCAATCTTTTTGCCCAGCGCTGAATACCCTGCTGCAAAAAGGATTTTCGCTGCGATCCCTGCTGTGGCAGTAGTGAAGAATTGACATAACTGTTCATTAGGAGAAGCAGAGATATATAAACGAGTTTAAATCACAGAGCACACAGAGGTTCGCAAAGATTAAGTAATACGCTCCTCCAAATTTGTAATTCGGAAGCTCTATACATTGGGTCTGCGACCCAAACCCCATTTGCAGCTTTTAGATTCATAAACCCTTGATACCAACTAATATCGGATTAAAAATCCTTATATAAGGTTTCCGAATTACAAATTCGGAAGAGCAAGAGCCACAAAGAGCAAAAAGAGCAAAGCCCCAAAAGAATTTTATCAAGCGTCTATGTAAACCTCAAGCATTTTCGTTTCTTCAATCTATTATGAATCTTGAAAAAGCACTCACCGCTCCCTATTCTCAGTCAGGTGTTCGCAAAATTGCGAACTATATCGGTGAGGATACAGTAAAATTTAAATTACTGGTTGATCAGGTGCTAAGCATGGACAATAAAAAGATGCAGTTAGCTGCAGGCAGCATGAGTATCTGCGTTGAGCATAATCCACTTCTACTTAAAGGCTATGTCAAAAAATTAATCAAGGCTGCTTCTGCTAGTTCGGCTACTGATAGTCTGAAAAGAAATGTGCTACGTGCATTGCAATTTGTTCAAGTACCTGCCAAGGATCAGGGAATTGTTGCTGACTATTGTTTTGATGCACTTGCCAACAGAAAAGAGGCCATTGCCATACGGGTTTTTGCCATGACGGTACTTGGTAACATAGCCCACGAGCATCCGGATTTAAAACAAGAGCTGAGATTACTACTGGAAAGTGAGCTTTCTATTGGCAGTGCCGGATATGTGTCTCGCGCTAAAAAAGTATTAAAGCAACTCAACCACAGTAAATAAACACTGGAAAGATTTGTAATTTGGCACGTGGATCAAGCATTAACCGAAAAGCATACTTGTAAAAATTGTGGCCATGAATTTACAGGACTTTACTGCAACTTATGCGGTGAAAAAGTACTGCAAGTAAAAGATAGGAAATTTAAAAGTTTTCTTGGCAGCGTTATCATTGCTATAACCTTTGCTGATAATAAAGTGATTCAAACACTTTGGCTTGTTATCCGTAATCCGGGATTTCTTTCTAAGGAATATATTAACGGTGTAAGGGTTAAATACATAAAACCATTACAACTCTTTTTTATTCTTAACCTGGTTTATTTTTTATTTCCGGTTTTCCAGCTATTTAACTCTTCACTGTATACCCAGATGTACTTGTTGCCGCACCGGCATATGGTGAGAGAGATGGTGCTTCATAAATTGGCTAATTCAAATTTCAGTTTACAGGCCTACACATTAATGTACGATGCCAAATCTCAAAGCCTGGCAAAATTGCTAATTGTGATGTTTATCGTTTTTGCCTCTCTCCCATTATCTCTCATTTTTAGAAAGAAGAAGATTTATTTCACCGACCATACAACCCTCGCTGTCGAGTTGGCTATTTTCAATATCGCTATCAACGCCATTTTGCTTAATCTGATTTTCTGGTTACTCAATTCACTATTGAATTGGTCTGGTTCGGGCTGGATAAAATACCTGGACGACTTCGCTATTACTGCCATTTTTATTGGAAGTAATCTTTATTTTTTGTGGCGTGCATCACGCACTTTCTATGGAGATCGTAAGCGCATGCTCTCTTTTAAAGTACCGCTGGCTTTAATCGGGCTTTATGCAGCATTAGAAATGTATAGACTAATGCTTTTCTTTATTACCTACTGGCGTACGTGATTATCAAACAATTTCATTTAGTTAAGCCTGGCCCTGCCTTTGCCGAAACGGCTACGTGAAGGCAGGCTCACATCCGATCCTATCCAAAGGAGAGGATGAATAAGGAAACTTAACCAAGCGAATTAGATTATCAATAGGCAGTATTTACAGTCGCCTTCAAGTCGTGCAAAATGTTGTACAAACCAAAGTAGGTTCTATTAATGTAAAGGGCATCCTTTACCCCTCTCGCTTTTTTGGATTTTCTTAATTCCTTCATTCCTGATATTTCTTCTCCAAAGGCAAAGATGGTATCGAAGTAAGCTTTATCAGCAAAATCGAAAGTGGATGAACGGAAAGGTTTACTCAATAACACCACCAACTTTGTAAAGATATCCATGAAGAATTCTTTTTCTTTATCAGTGTCATCAGGATAGATGAAACGTAAATCATAAAAAGCTTTTTCTAAACGCTTAGTATCATCTATCAATGTCGGATCAAGCAACTGAAAATATTTAGCATGAAAATCTTCAGTCATCACTTTCACACAACCAAAGTCAATAATGCCTAATTTATAATCAGGTGTTACTAAAAAATTACCTGGATGCGGATCGGCATGCACTGCTTTAAGCGTATGCATCTGGAAGTGGTAAAAATCCCACATGGCCTGACCTAATACATTTCTTTGCTCCTGAGGAATTTCATGTTTCAACGTTTCTCCCAAAGGTTTTCCGTCTATCCAATCCATGGTCAGGATTTTTGGACCAGAAAATTCTGGATAATAGTTGGGGAAGATTACGTTTTTAATTTTTCCTGATTTAACAGAAAGGTCGAGCGATCTTTTTAACTCAAGATCGTAATCAGTCTCTTCCAACATGCGTGCCTCGACTTCTTGAATATAGTCGTCATACTCAGAAGCATTAAGCTCAAACATGCGCAAAGCAATCGGCTTCACCATGGCCAGGTCTGATTTTACACTGTCCCCAACCCCAGGGTATTGAATTTTAACGGCCAGGTTCTTACCATTTTTTACAGCTTTATGCACCTGACCAATAGAGGCTGCGTTGGCTGCAGATTTTGAGAAACTGTCGAATAGTTGATCAGGATTTTTACCAAACTGCCTTTGAAAAGTTTTAACTACCAATGGATAAGAAAGCGGTGGCGCTGAATATTGTGCCATGGCAAATTGTTGCTGGTATGCAGACGGCAAGATGTTTTTATCCATACTCAACATCTGTGCAACCTTAAGGGCACTGCCTTTAAGCTCGCTTAACGATTTATAAATGTCTCTTGCATTATTCTGATGCAGGTCATCTTTGTTTGATTCGCCTGTTACCAGTTGCTTTCCATAATGCTTTAAATAGTTGGCACCAATTTTTGCACCTGTTCCTATAAATTTCCCTGCGCGCTGTACCTTGCTAGTAGGTATACTCTCCTGCTCCTTCATGTTGTGGTTTATGCGTATGCTTTGGCCTGGTATAAAAATTTTAGAAAATCAATGGCGGAGTCGATGGCACCTTTACCAATTAAATCGAAGGCCAGGTTAATAGATTTTTCAACAAAGGCATCTGTTTTTTCAAAACCTTTACTGTTATCATCCTTCCAAAACATTAAGAAGAAAGTCATGTGAATCCAAAACAGATTGGGATAGCGTTTGTCGACAAAAGGACGTTTGGCCACTTCTTCGCGGCTAATCCCCTCACCTATTATCTGCTCCACAAAACTTTCAAAAGATGTTTTAAAGTCTTTTATGTAAGCTGGGTTGAATTCCGGGAATTTATGATGCTTCGTTACAAGCAGAATATAGCTTCTGTTTGATTTAAGTACTTCCGCCAAGGCAAAGTAGAAGGTGAGCAACTTTTCTCTGGCACTAAACTCAGCGAAAGCAGCATCTGCATTCAATTTTTGTAAGGTAGAAGTGGCAAATGCCTTCCAAATAGCCTTGTCAATGGCATCAAAAGATCCAAAATGATCATAGAACACTTCTTCTTTAATGTCCAGGGCTGCGCAAAAAGAGTAAATTGAAGCTGGCTGCTTACCCTCTTTTAATAGATGGTGCTTATAGGCTTCTAATATGGCCTGGTCATCGATGGCCTTGCTGGTTTTTTTCTTAGACGACTTTGTGGATTCCATGCTTTTTTAACAATATTGGAGCATCAATGTTTTGACCCCGCAAAAATAATGCGCTGCTTAAGCCTTCTCCTACTGCTCGTTGCTCACATCAACCTTTCTGGTCAAAACCGAAAACCTGTCGTCAGACCAATCGTGGTTAACACATGTGAAACTGTTAGCAACGAAGCCATACAACTTATACCCTACTATCTGGAAGTAAATAATCTGGATTCCGCGGCTTACTACACGAAGATTTGGGAAGAAAAATGCGGTAGAAATAAGTTTAATGAACGTATCAAACTTTTGCTTTCTATTGAAGACGATTCATTTACACAATTTATGATTGACTATTCTGCGTATGTATTCCTACTGGATGACCTTGCAGACCATCAAATCAACCAATTGATCGATACTGTTTATCAAAATCCGAACAATTTTTATAATCAGTACTACAATCCGGCAGATCTTATTCTCTCATTTGATGAAGCTAGTCGGACTTTTTCCAAAAAATTGTTGCAAAAGCTCACAAACGATGGAATGAGTTTATGCGATTTGAGATACCAACTTCTGACACTATATGCCGGTGAGGTCGAAGCTTTTCAACAAAGTATAAATTCACCCCAATGCAGTGACGGTCGTTTACCACAATTGATTAATCAACTTATAGATAACATTAAAAGCAAAAAACTTGTTCATGTAGCCCTCAGCACTGGTGTTTGGATTCCAACAGGAAACGTATCAGTTCTGGGTGCTCATCCTAGCATAGGTTTCTTATTTGGTGGAGGAACTGAAAAGTACACCTTCGATTTAAGCGCTGAGTTCAGGTTTATCAATTCAAAGAATAACTACACAACTCGCTACCAAGGAAACCTAATCACTACAGATTATTTCTTTGGTGGCTTTGCCGGCCTTAACGTAACCAGAACTATGCTTAGCATTGGCAAATCAAATCTTCACGTTGGTATTGGGGCAGGTATAGATGGTATTGATGTTGTGGAGAGTGATACTGACAACGATATCGATGGAAAATCTATACTATCATTTAATGCTAATGCAGGTGTAGGATATCGTTATATTAATGACAAAGGATCATACTCAGGAATTGATGTTCGTTATAATTTTGTTCAATATGATAATTATCCGGGCACCTCATTTTCAGGAAATACAATTTCAGTCAGACTCACTTTTGGCCTGATTGCCAATGACAAAAGAAGAAGGCAATTAAGTGACATTAACCGCTTATTCGGGAATCTATGACAAACAGCATTAAGAAAACTGTCTTCTTCTTTTTTATAGTACTTCTATTTTCTCAATGTGGCATTTTTGGGTCTCGGAAAACAATATCTTCAAAAGCCTCGCGGCCAGTTAAGAAAGTTGCGCTTCTTCTTGTAGCCGAAAATGATCCCTTTCTACAAAACTCGAGCGATGCATATAGGACTATTTTTATAAAATCACTAGCAGAATCGTTTGTGTCACAAAAAGAGTTTGACTTTATGATCATGGACAAGGAATATGTAATTCCGGAAAACGATGATATGGAAAAATCATTGATTGGAGTGGAGATGAAAGATTATGATGCCTATATCTTATGTTACCACAAAATGCAATCCGGATACAATCACAAAGTTTGGTTTGAGGTTTTTGAAACAAATCCTGTTAAACATCTTATTACTACTTCTCATTCTACCCGGTTGGGAAATTCTTACTTTATGCCACCCGGCCCATATGAAACTTTGATGGATGCTACTAAAGGAGCTTTTGATATTCTAATGAATAATTGGCATAAAATAAGTAGTTAGTCGTTTCTTTCAGAAGAAAATCTCCTGTGCTAATCGGTAAGTATTGGCGTGTGCTTCAATAATATCTCTGAAATCCGGGGAGTAACCACCGCCCATACTTACTACAATTGGAGTTTTTGTTTGCCTTGCTATGTTTAATACAAACTTATCACGCTTTTTACAGCCTTCTCTGGTTAACGCTAATCTCCCAAGTTTATCTGTAGCCAATACATCTACACCCGACTGATAGAAAATAAAATCAGGACGTTCATTATTCATTAATTCCTTAAGGTGTCTGTCAAGCAATATCAAATAACTTTTATCATCCGTATGATCAGGCAGGGCGATATCTAAATCTGATTTTTCTTTATGCAAAGGATAATTATTCGCACCATGCATACTAAAGGTAAATACTCGGGGATCGTGTTGAAAAATTTGTGCTGTACCGTTTCCCTGATGTACATCCAAATCAATAATCAATATCTTTTTAACTAGCTGATTGTTTAAAAGATAATTAGCAGCCAATGCCATGTCATTCAATAAACAAAACCCTTCACCCCTATCAGTAAATGCGTGGTGGGTGCCACCGGCAATATTCAAGGCTATCCCATGTTGCAAACTAAACTTCGTACAATCAATGGTACCCTGCGCGATAATAATCTCACGATCTACTAACTCACGCGTTAAAGGGAAACCCGTGCGCCTGATTTCCTGATTACTTAATTCAAGATTTTTAAGTCTGTGCCAGTAATCTGCGTCATGCGTTTTTAAGATTTCTTTTTCATCAGCGGGTGCAGGTGCGAAAAAATTATCACCACTAAGTGTCCCCTCATGTATAAGCTGTTGAGGTAAAACCTCATACTTACTCATGGGAAACCGATGATTAGGTGGTAAAGGAAGAATGTATTTTTCGGACCACGCAACTTTTAGCATAAGGCAAATAAAAAGACCTGTGGTATATTAACTCCACAGGTCTCTTTTAGTTTTAAAAACTATTAATGATTGTGCTGATGACCGCCACCGCCATACCAGGCTTCTTGTAATTCATGAAACTTGTCATGAAGTGCAGTTAGAGAAGTGCCAATCTCTTCATCCGTGCCTGTTGTTACCAATTGAGCAAGTGCATCACTGCCTGATTTTAACTCCTGTAACTTGGCCTTTATTTCGTCATTGTTTACTTTTTCGGGAAGAGGAGCGTTAACCCAGGTTTCCGCTGCTTTTACTAAATCAGCAGCCTGAGCCTTAACAGGTGCAAGGTTGGCAGAATCTTTAAACGGGTGGAATGCTTCTGCCATTGCAAAGTGATAAGCATCCATTTCAGGCCACTCATCTGCAGCTGCAGTTTCGGTTTCTTCAGCAGCAGAAGCTGTCTCTTCTTTTTTACCTGAGCAAGCGGCTACAAATACAGCAGCTAATACAAATAGAATTAATGTTAGTTTTTTCATGTGCAAATAGTTGGTTTTTAATTGTAAAATGGAGTACACCAAGCTAACATTTTGTTGCGCTAACCAAGTGTAAACATTGGTAATTGGTTATGAAACAAAAATACAAAACACTTTTAATCCCTAACACGTCTTTTGCCATATTTTAGCCAATTCTCGACACGAATTATGAGACGGTGCAGCAGGTCAAAATATAGGGTTAGGAACAAAAAGCAGGTCATAGACCAAATCACAAGGATATTGAACACAAAAGTATCGTGTGTGGCTCCTGCGAAGTACTTTGTGGGCTGATAAAGATTCGCGGAGAAATCGAGGTAATGTTTCGGCTTATGTTCATCTGCATATATCGGATATATTTTTTGGTGTAACTGACCGCGAAATTCTACGATTCTGTCTGGTGTTGATATATTTTTTACGGCATCCATCACTGTCTGATTTTGATAATGCAACTTCGTCTCTTCAAAAAGTGCAGCCTTTTCGGGTGTACTTGTCAGTGCCATCACCATTTGTTCTTTTTGATCTTGAGCCTTGTCTTTTTTATTACTGTAATACCGTTTCAAAGCGCTTAAGAAATTAACAGTATTGCGGTGTAACAATGAATCAAATGAGCCTATAGCTATTTTATCAGCTTCAGCGAATTTATCTTCACCGATCCAACGGAGTTCATTTTTAATTTCATCGCGCAACAAGTTCATGGCAGCTGCCACATCCGTTCTGTTTTCGTTGTACCAACCTTCTCTGTGATTTAGAATAAATGAAAGTCTTGATTCCAATTCTGGAATGAGGTAAATGCGTTTGTACTCGGATAAGGCCGCTTCTTTATCCAATTCATAGAATTGCGCTTCAAACGGATTATCCCTGAACTGTGTCACCATCATCGCTTCGAAAGCCCAACGAGAAGCCATCATTTCACCGATTACCGGCACACCTACTGGCTTTCCAACGCGAGGATTAAATTTATCGAAGTTGATTACCACACCACTTAATAACAATTGTGGAATAACCAATAATGGAATTAAAATATAAATGGTTACTGCAGAATTGAATGAAGCCGAAATGTTTAAGCCTAACATATTGGCAAAGCAAGAACAGGCAAAAAGCACAAACCAATAACGCAATTCTGTAAAAGGAATTTCTAACACCAGATTACCAACCACTATGAAAAGAAATGTTTGAACAGCCGATATGAAAAACATAATCAATACCTTAGACGAGAGATAGCTGCTTCTGCTGAGATGCAGAAACTTTTCACGTTTCAGAATTTTGCGGTCACGGAAAATTTCTTCCGCACTCATGGTTAGACCAAAGAAGAGTGCAACAACAACACTCATGAAAAAGTATACCGGAATATTCTGGTTCTCGTAAAAGCTATAAACAGCCTCCTCGCCTTTTAAAACATTGTAATACTTCACCATATAACTGATGAACAATGCTAATAAAGGTGCTTCCAACAGGTTGATAAAAAAGTATTGTTTATCAGAAAGCTTCGACAGGACATCACGCTTAACAAATACCTTTAACTGTATGAACCAATTGGGTATTTTCTGAACAACCGGTAAGCTCTCCGTTGTATGAATTACCTTAGGAATTTTCGTCTTTTGCTTAAAGTACTGATACCACTGGCCCGGTGAAACTTTTCTGGTAGTGGTTAATCTACCATACTCATTTACCACCTTAGTTTCAATAATGGAGAATATCTGCTCCGGGTTAATATTACCACATTCAGGGCAGGCACCCTGATCGCGATTGGTGGCATTTACGATATTTCTAAAGTACAAAACTGCCTCAACCGGATTGCCATAGTAAATCTGAAACCCTCCCACATCCAAAATCAGCAATGAATCAAAGAGTTTGAAAATATCTGATGAGGGTTGGTGGATTACAACAAAGATCATTTTCCCTCTCAGGGATAATTCTTTGAGCAAGTCCATGATGTTTTCAGAATCGCGTGATGATAAGCCCGAGGTTGGTTCATCAACAAACAGCATAGCGGGTTCCCGTAATAATTCCAAACCGATATTAACGCGTTTACGCTGCCCGCCACTGATGGTTTTATCCATTGGCGAGCCTACTTTCAAGTCGCGAATTTCTAAAAGACCTAACTGAACAATTGTCTTATTAACTATTTCTTCAATTTGCTCATCTTTATAAGCACCAAAGCAAAGCTTCGCTGCATAAAATAAGTTTTGATAAACACTCAGCTCTTCATGCAACAGGTCGTCTTGCGGAACGTAACCAATAATCCCCTGCACCTTTTCCGGATGCGTGTGTATATCTATGCCATTAACAAGTACTTGTCCGCTGGAAGGCCGTTCAGTGCCATTAAGTACATTAAGTAAGGTTGATTTACCTGAACCACTGGCTCCCATAATGCCAATGAGTTTACCTTCACGTTCGGCAAGGTTAATATTTTGTATAGCGGCTCTTCCGCTTTTAAAATGATAGAATAGGTGGTCTGCTGTAAAAGTGATGGAGGTTTGTGTTTGTCCAACCCTAAAGCGACCAACAACGTCACTATAGTAAATTGTTTCTATTTTATCACCGCGTATAGTGCTACCAGCGGGAAACACTTCAATTTTTCTACTCTTTAATAATATACTATTCAGGTAAAGTCCTGAAATACCTAAATACTTAATCAGATACGTCTCAACATCAGTCAGATACAAAACAGCCACCATACCGTTAATATTCTTTTCGGTAATGCGTGGGCCCGGATAAGGTTTTTCATCAAGACCTTCATCAATAATCAAAACATTTTTAGAGGCCAGTTCATCAATATCCTGACCGGTTACAAAATCCTGCAAGGCTGTAACATCACTTTGCTGTATTTTAAGTGCTTGCCCAATATAAAAAATGAGATTACCCTGCCTTTCAGAAATTTCGAAGTCAACATAAACAAGTTCTATTATCTTGACGATTAATACTAGCTTCTGCTGAACGGTTAATGCCTGATTAACCTTTTTGGCAATCTCCATTATTTTAGCCCAGTCGCCAACAAACTCTTGCGTGGCTTCATCCATGGGAATAGCCTCACCTGCAATAGCCTTTAACTCATGCTGTGCACAATAATTATCGAATAGGTCAAGATAGTATTGAACAGCCTCCCTGTTGAGATGCTGTCCCAGGAATTCCTTTACTTTAATACGTTCATCATCGGTAATCCTCTCGCGCGCAACAATGGCAAAAAGTTGTATCACCGCTTTGAGCAGTTCTTCACTCATGTTTGGAAAATCTCCTTAAATTCTTCCAAAATAGGGAATTATGCCGAAACCTTAGGTAGAATTAAAAGTTAAAATTTCAAATTGTTTTCAGTGCTTAATGCATCTTATCTTAATACCCTGTAATTTTCTAGTCGATAAACCGACTTACTAAACACTAAAACCCAAATTATGAAACACAAACTACTCACAGCTATTGTTTTAGGCTTTTTCGCCTTTACAGCCAATGCCCAAACTGCAGATGAGATCATCGCAAATTATTTTGAAAATACTGGTGGTCTTGAAAAATGGAAAACTATTGAAGGCATGAAGATGTCGGCAAAATTAAATCAAGGGGGTATGGAAATACCGTTAGAGATCATTCAATTGAAAGATGGCCGTCAGGCAACCATTATTAACTTACAGGGAAGGGTTATCAAACAAGGTGTATTTGATGGCACAGATTTATGGTCTGATAATTTTATGACCCAGAAGGCAGAGAAAAGCGATGCTGAAACAACAGAGAATTTCAAATTATCTATTGGTGATTTCCCTGATGTGTTTTTGAACTATAAAGCAAAAGGCTATACAGTAGAGTTAGCAGGTAAAGAAACAATTGAGGGTACTGAAACCTTTAAAGTGAAATTAACCAAAAAGCAAATTAAGGTTGACGGACAATTAACTGATGATGTAAGCTTCTATTATTTTGACACGGAAAACTTTGTACCCCTTGTTGTTGAAGCCGAGGTAAAGTCAGGTCCGGCAAAAGGTCAGGTATCTCAGATTAAATTCAGCGATTATCAAGAAGTTAGCAATGGCGTGCTTATGGCTTTCTCTTTAGCGCAAGGTGTAAAAGGCGGTCCAAGTCAGCCAATAGCGGTAACAGCTATCGAAGTCAACCCAGCTGTTGACGCAGCTACCTTCAAATATCCAGAGGGACAATAAACTTTAAAAACTGCAGAATATACCTGCAGTTTTTTTTTGCTTCTACATTTGATGATTCCACTTAATAATTAATAAGTGACATCATTTATACGTTTGCTTCTAACTGAATTAATCACAAACCTCAAAGAATCATGAAAAAAATTTATTTGCCTTTTCTGGTTTTCCTGGTGAGTAGCACTGCTTTCGCGCAGGATGCTGTCACTAAAGGAAAAGAACTCTTCGGAGATATGCGCGCCAGACATATAGGCCCAGCGTTAATGAGTGGGCGTATTTCAGATCTTGAATTACACCCAACAAATGATCGTGTTGTTTATGTAGGTGCGGCAGGTGGTGGTGTATGGAAAAGTACTAATGGTGGCGCCACCTTCAATCCCATTTTTGATGAATATTGTCAATCTATTGGAGCGGTTGAAGTGGATCCATCTAACCCTGATAATATTGTGTGGGTAGGAACAGGTGAAACCTGGACAAGAAATAGCGTTACTGTTGGAGATGGTCTTTACAAAACCATTGATGGCGGTAGCAACTGGCAAAAAATGGGCTTCGAAAAATCTGAGCGCATTGCCGGCATCCAAGTTAATCCACAAAACTCCAATGAAGTATATGTTGCCGTAATGGGTGCTCTGTGGAGCGATAGTGAAGAAAGAGGTCTCTATAAAACAACTGATGGAGGTAAAACATGGAATAAGATTTTATATGTTGATAAAACAACCGGTTGCAGCGATTTACTGCTTGATCCTAAAAACCCTAATATCATATATGCATCTTTCTGGGAATTCAGACGTTCGCCATGGAGCTTTAACTCCGGTGGTTTAAGCAGTGCCCTATACAAATCTATAGATGGTGGCGTAACCTGGAATAAAATTCACAACGGTTTCCCTAAAGGTAAATTAGGAAGAATTGCTGTAGCTGTTGCTCCTTCTAATTCAAACATACTATATGCAGTAATCGAATCTGAACAGGATAAAGATAAAGGACTTTACCGCAGTGATGATGCCGGGGCAACCTGGAAACAAACCAATGGAGATTTCGGACTGGTTGTAAGACCTTTTTATTTTTCAAGAATTACTATTGACCCCCGCAACCCTGAAGTAGTTGTTAAAGCAGGCTTGTATGGTTCCATTTCACGTGATGGTGGCAAAACTTTTAAGAACCTCGGACCAATGCATGCCGATATACACGATATAGTGTTTGACATTAATAACTCTGATCGTATGTATGTCGGTACTGATGGTGGTGTGTATCGTAGCTGGGATGGTGGAACAACGATGGAGATCATTGAGAACCTTCCGCTATCACAATTCTATCAAATCAGTGTTGACAACGAAGAACCTTATAATGTATATGGCGGTTTACAGGATAATGGTTCATGGTACGGCCCATCTAGTTCACCTGGTGGTGTAGAGGCAAGAGACTGGCATGTAGTAGGTGTAGGCGATGGCTATCGTGTATTACCACATCCTACCAAGAAAATCCTTTACTCAGAAATGCAGGGTGCAGAAAATGTATGGCGGTACGATAGAACTAAAGAACAGGTAAAAACAATTCAACCGTTGGCGATGAAAGGGGATCCTAAACTTCGCTTCAACTGGAATTCACCCATGGCTACAAGTGCTTTTAAAGAAGATCGTTTCTATATGGGCAGTCAATTTGTACACCGCTCTGAAGATATGGGTGAAACCTGGGTGAAAATTTCTCCTGATTTAACTACAAATGATCCGCTAAAAACAGAGCAAGGAAAATCAGGTGGTTTATCGCGCGATAATTCTGGTGCTGAAAATCATTGTACCATTTTCACTATTGCTGAATCTCCCCTTGACGAAAATATTGTTTGGGCAGGTACTGATGATGGTAATGTGCAGGTAACCAAAGATGGTGGTAAAACATGGACGAATGTAGTAGCCAACATTGCTGGCTTACCTAAGAATACATCATGCTGGCACATTGAAGCCAGTAAGTTTGGTAAAGGGACTGCTTATGCGGTGTTTACAGGCTATCAACAAGGAGATCAGAAACCATATACTTATAAAACAACAGACTTTGGTGCAACATGGAAATCTGTTATTTCAAATGATGTTGTTGGTTTTGTGCGAAACATCCAAGAAGATTATGTAAATGAAAATTTACTTTTCTTAGGTACTGAATTTGGTTTGTATATTACTATTGATGGAGGAACATCGTGGTTGAAGTTTACTAACAACATGCCTGCAGTTGCTGTACACTTTATTGATCTACAAAAAAGAACCAATGATTTAGTGATGGGTACACACGGCCGCGGTGTTATTATTATTGATGACATTAGTCCTTTACGTGAACTCACTACTGAAAACCTGGCGAAAGAATTTCATTTCTTCCCTATCAAGCCTGCAACAATGGACGAATCGAATGGTTTTGGTGGTACAGCTTCTGAAACACAATTCGTTGGCGCCAATGCCAGTACGAATGCTAAGATTACATACTACTTGAAGAAACGTCATACGCTTGGCAAGATGACTGCAGAACTTCAGGATATGAGTGGTAACAAAATTGCTGACCTAGATGCAGGTAAATCAAAAGGTATCAATGTGATTGAATGGGGCTTTACAACCAAAGCACCTAAAATAGCAACTGGTAAAACTTTTGCCTTCGGTGGCTTTACAAGCCCGCGTGTTCCTGCAGGTACTTATAAAGTAGTAATTCAAAAAGGAAAAGAAACCTTTACCAATGAATTGGTTGTTCAATACGATCCGAAGTCTACTATTGCTATAGCAGATCGTAAAGAAAATGAAGTAGTTACTAGAAAGCTTTTTGATATGACGCAGGAACTTGCATATATGGTTTATGAAATCGATGAGACCATTAAAGCAGCTGAAGAACAAAAAGCAAAAAGCCCTGCTGCTTCAAAGGCGGTAACCCCTTTGTTAACTGAGCTGAATAAACTAAAGGAAACACTGGTTATTACCACTGGCGATAATTACGTAGGTGCAGGAGAGCCTCAGCTTCGCGAAGACTTATCGGAATTATATAGTAAGGTGGCATCAACCTTCTTTAAACCATCTAATGCTGAATTGGATAATATGGCTGCAATAACCGAGCGTATGCAAACAGCGAAAACAACTTTTAAAAAGGTAAAAGAAAAGCATACACCTAAATTAAATGAAGTGATGAGTAAGAATAATATGCAACCCATCATTCTTAAATCCTTTGACGAATTCGTAAAAACGAATTAAGATAAATGCTATAAAGCAAAAAGGCTCCGGAAAACCGGAGCCTTTTTTATGCTATCAAATTAAATGTTGTCAACCTACTCGTTGCACAATCAATTCAGAAAGAATCAAAACACTTTCTCTCAAGTAAGCATCGTCCATTTTGAAGCCCGGTGTAGAAACATTTCCTGTTTCTTTGTCACCCAACTTAGTTCCCAAACTTGTATTTGCTCTTTTTCTCTCAGCCTCTTCCATTTCCATTTTACGCTTGGCTTCATTCAACGAGACTTTAGTTTCCTTCATGGTGCGTCTGGCCTCATTCGTATCGCTAATAAACTTATTAAGCTGCACATCGCTCTTAACGCGATCCTGATACGATTTATTAAGTGTAGCCAGCGTTTGCTTATTTACAATGGGTGTTTTCTCATATAATGTACTCCTGATTTCATCCCATGGCAATGCACTCGGGTTTGCACTTTCCCCATACTCTTCTTCATCAAATGGTGATGGCAATTTAACATCGGGTGTTACGCCTTTATGTTGTGTGCTGCTACCTGTTACTCTGTAGAATTTCTGAAAAGTGATTTTCAATTCACCTACCTCTTCGCCCTCTGTTGGTTGAATAAAACGTTTCAGATCGACAACTGTCTGAACGGTACCTTTACCATATGTAGACTCGCCAACAACAACACCGCGGTTATAGTCTTGTATGGCACCGGCAAAAATTTCAGAAGCGGATGCACTAAAGCGATTGGTCATTACTACAAGAGGACCAGTAAAGAGCACGCTCGGATCATCATCTTTAGCAACTTCAATGCGGTTCGCTGAGTTTTTCACTTGTACTACAGGACCATTTTTAATAAACAATCCTGTAAGATCAATTGCCTCTGCCAATGAACCTCCCCCATTGTTGCGTAAGTCAATGATCAAACCGTCTACTTTATCAGCTTGTAATTCTTTTATTAATTTTTTTACATCGCCTGAAGTACTGGTATAATCAGGATCCCCCTTTTGGTAGGCCTCCCAATCCATGTAAAAGCTTGGGATCGTAATAACACCCATCTTTAAATCTTTGACACCTTGTTTATAAGGCACTATTTCTTTCTTAGCCTTTTGATCTTCAAGTTTGATTTTCTCTCTTACTAAAGTAATTTCTTTAGATGAACCTGTAAGGCCAGTTTCCCCAGGCAAATAGCTAAGTCTTACTGTTGTGCCTTTAGGTCCTTTAATAAGTTTCACAACATCATCAATTCGCCAGCCGATAACATCTACCATATCGCCCTCAAGACCTTGTGCTACGCCTATAATACGATCGTTAGCTTTGAGTATGGTTGATTTATCTGCGGGACCACCAGGAATAATTTCAGCTATTTTAGTGTAGTCATTATCCGTTTGTAAGCGAGCTCCAATACCTTCCAGCGAAAGCGTCATCTGCTCTTTAAACTTCTCTGCAGCTTTTGGTGAAAAATAAGAAGTGTGTGGATCGTAAGCTTCGGTAATTGTATTCATATAAATATTGAATACATCTTCGCTGTTGAATTGACGCATGGCTTTATTCATGCGTTCATATCTCTCTGCCAATACTTTCGACATCTCCTCTGGCTTTTTTCCACTCAGTTTAAGACTCAAAGCCTGATTCTTAATGTTCTTACGCCAAACATCATTTAATTCTTGTTCGTTAACTGCCCAAGGTTCTTTTTCACGATTGGTTTCATATTCCTCATCAATGGTAAAATCAAACTGCTCGTTAACTAAATGAGTGGTGATGTAACTCATTCGCTCATCAAAGCGTCTTCGAAAAACTTTATAAATTTCATAAGCGGGATCAACATTAGCGAGTTGCGTAAGATCATCTAATGTTGTGCGGTATTTTTCAAAAGATTGTATGTCGGACTTTAAGAAAAACGACTTACTACCATCCAAGGATTGTACATACTGATCTAAAATTGCTGAAGACAGTGAATCATTAAATTTAATCTTGCTATAATGATTGTTGTTCAGGATAGCGATAATGGTTTGCGCTTCTTTACCATAAATTGCTTTAGGCTGAAAACTTGTTGTGTCTTTTACAGAAGCCCACGATAGTACACTAAACGTAACAAGGAAAAATAAAATCGACCCTACTTTCTTCATACTTTTCATTTAAGATTTATCAAAATCGAACTCGCTTAAAAATCGCTGAGCCTCATCTACAGACTGAAACTCGTAGTGCTTTTTACCTTTAACGGTAGAGTGTACTTCAAGTTTTACCAAATCCACATCCTTATTTGAACGGAACTTGTACTTCTGGTTTCTGTAATCTGCTTCTGATTGTTTATTAGATAGATTAAAAGCCGTGGCCCTATTCGATTTGCAATAAGAACACTGGTAGTATTTAACAAGTTCACCAGGTGTATCGGCAGTTGCTGGTTTTGTAATCTCCTCACGAAGCACCTTCATGGTAAAGAACCCACAACTGTTGCATTTTAAAGCCTCCAAATGACCAGCATACTTCTCGATTTTCACTTCACCGCTTTTCTCATCTACCCAAACATCATAGTCGATTGAGAAAATATTTTCTTCGGCCTGCATACCCATATCCAGATGAACATCTTCTTCCTCCTCACTTAACAAGCGCATAGTAGATCCTTTAGAAGAAACGCGTGGCAGATAACGCCATTTCAGTAATTTTTTATGAATAACTGATGGGTAATAGTATTCCAATACGAGATATCCGACATAACCAACCAGGGTACCACCAGCTATTGAAATAAGAAGACGGGCAAAAAACCATACTTCAATGGTTTTCAGTTTATCCATGCCATACCTGTTGATTATCAAAGCTCCGGCAACGCCAAAGCAGTAAAAAACAAGTTTATAGTTGGCTATCTCCTTGGTATTGATAAAGTCATATTTAGCGTGCGGATCTTTAATAGAAGACAACCGCAGGTTATAGCTGAGGTATATCACAATGCCGGAGGCTATCATAATTATGGCTCCGATAATCATGGCTTGATGCCAAAAAACTAAAAAGGGACTGGGTTCTAAATAATCCATATGCGGGTTTAAATTCAATTATTCTAACTGTAATAATAAGGGCTTCTTGCCATAAGTCCTAGACCAAAACTGTAAGGTTCTAGCACAAACAAAATGCCTACCGAAATACGGGGTAAACGAAGAAGCCCCAAAGTATTGTTAACTAATTCACAAAGAAGGTTGTCTTAAAAAATAATAATCTGATTATCAGACACTTAATTAAACGTGTTTAAGACACAACCTTATCTGTGCATTTTTACACCAGAATACTTGCTTTTATAGTTACAATTAAAGTAACATTGTGTAGTTCTACACATTTTCTATGTCTGCCTACGAAATGAAAAAATTGGAGATGGAGTTAAAATCTTTCATATCCAGGAATTTTGAAAAACCAACCAACTGTAAGAATCTTGATCAGATTAGATTTTATGTGAAAGAGCTTTGTGCTAAAATTGAAGAGCTTGAACTGCAATTCAATTATGTGCCTGAATTTGCTTATACTTTACTTGCTCAATACAATTCAAGACAAAATGTGTTGATCAATTCTGAGTTCAAAAACAGTTATCGATAAAACAATTTCTATGCAATACATACCGTCACCCATCCCGATTCAGTTTCGGTATATGTACTCTGCTACAGCCAATAAATCTGGCCGCATGCAATACCATAAAGTTAAACCAGGCGAAAGTAAACTGCGTATTAGTCGGAGCGAGTTTATAAGCACTTACAACAGCGCTCAAATTGTTTCACTTCGCCCTATTCAGTCACCAGGTAACGATAGCGAATTTCAACTGGAGTTTTTTATCTAAATCAGGGCTTTAAAATTCCTTCTAAGTTGGCAGGGGAGTAATTAATTGACTTAATCGTCTTATTATCAGACTTCCTGTAAACTAACCAATGACTTCCCTCCTGCTGATAATAACATTCAGTGCCATCCTTTTGCAGATAATACTCCACTGTTTTCTTTGCTTCTGCTTCATCTTTGCAGGTCTTGCTCATATTCGAGCGTTGCACTTCATCAAACAATGCCTTGAATTTCTCCCCCAAACCAAATTCAAGTATAGCCCCTGACAATACATATTGTAAATCGCATAGGGCATCTGCAACCTCAACGATGTCGTTATTAAGAATGGCTACCTCCAGTTCCTTTAGTTCTTCGGCCAGCAATGCAACACGTAATTTGCAACGGTTCTCTGTCGGGATAGACGGGGTTTTAAGGATGGGGTGCTTAAAAGTACGGTGAAATTCAGCTACCTGATTAAGTGCATCGGGTTGTTGCATGGCATTGTATTTTCTGGTTAAACAAAATAATGTTCGAATAACGTAAAACTGCTTTGATAAAAAAATTAGTTTAACTTTGTAGAAATGACTCTCTTCAGAAACACACATTTTTTAAGATCACTTGCCACACTGGCAGGTCTTGTGTTTTTGAACCTCAGCTTTTTCCTTACTGAGCTTAATATTCTCGATTTCAAGGAAACCAATAAAGAACTTTACGAAACACTTGTTTTAACCTTTAACACTATCTGTGAAGAGGAAAAGGATCCGTTAAGTGGTGAATCTTCAGAAACGGAATCCTTAAACAAAGAGCTTGATCTTTTATTGACTTACTTTGAAAATGTTCAAGCAGGTTATGTTCTTGTCATCATTAAGAACAATCCCTCTTGTTTGCACCATCCTTGCGATGGTACCTCGGCAAGCATACATCAACCTCCAGAGCTAAACGCTTAATTTCCTTATTGTATTTAACAATAATGTACAACTGTGTATAAGCATACCCATTGTGGTATGCCCTATTTACAATACTATTTTTAACTTTTTGACAATCATACAATGCCACAGCACTATAACGACATTTTTACTGCAAATAAACAATGGGTTCAAAGTAAATTAGGTGAAGACGAACAATACTTTGAAAAACTAAGTAAAGGACAAAAACCTCCATTCTTATGGATTGGTTGTTCCGACAGCCGCGTTCCTGCCAATGAAATTACTGGCACTGCCCCCGGTGAGGTGTTTGTACACCGCAACATAGCTAACATGGTTATTCATACCGACATGAGTATGCTCAGTGTACTAGATTATGCTGTTAATGTACTTGAGGTTCGACATGTAATTGTTTGTGGACATTATGGCTGCGGTGGTGTGCTTGCTGCTATGGGACAAAAACAATTTGGTTTAATTGACAATTGGTTAAGACATATCAAAGATGTTTACAGACTTCATCATGAAGAGCTTGATGCCATTGAAGACGAAAGTAAACGAGCAGACCGGTTGGTTGAATTAAATGTACAGGAGCAGGTGTTTGACCTTACTAAAACCACCATTATTCAGAATGCATGGGCGCAAGGTCGCTTTCTTCAAGTTCATGGTTTGGTTTACTCTATTGCCAATGGAATATTGAAAGATCTTAATGTAACTGTGGGAGATAACTCTGAGATTGAAGGCGTGTATAAACTTCAGATCAAAAATAAAATTCTTGTTTAATTCTTTCTTCGTTCTTTCTCATTTGCTTTAGCGGACTACCATGTCAACAAAAAAACTTAATCTTTTTGCTCATCTTAAAAACGATTTGCCTTCAGGCCTGGTCGTTTACCTAGTCGCCTTGCCTCTTTGCTTAGGGGTTGCATTGGCCTCCACAGGCAGAGCAGATCTTCTCTTCTCCGGCATTATTGCTGGTGTTGTTGGCGGTATTGCTATTGGTTTACTGAGTGGGTCAGCCTTAGGCGTATCAGGCCCTGCAGCAGGTTTGGTTGTAATTGTACTTACTGCTATTGAAACACTGGGTAGTTTCGAAGCCTTTCTGTTAGCTGTTTTCTTTGCGGGTTTAATTCAATTAATTGCCGGATTTTTAAAGGCGGGTATTATTGGATATTATTTTCCGTCCTCAGTTATAAAAGGTATGCTTACTGCCATCGGCATTACGCTTATTTTAAAAGAGATACCACATGCTTTCGGTTATGATGAGGACTTTATGGGTGACGAATCTTTTTTTCAAAAGGATGGTCATAACACCTTCTCAGAATTGTATTATGCCGTGCGGTATAGCAGTGCAGGCGCCATTGTAATCTCAGTTGTTTCATTGGCGCTGCTGATTCTTTTCGACAGACCATTTATGAAGAAAATTCAACTCTTCAAATTTCTGCCGGGCGCCTTGTTTGTAGTACTGATTGGTATTTTACTGAATAGTCTTTTTGGCGGCATTGTGCCTGATTTACAAATGACTGGTAAACATCTAGTGCAGTTGCCTGTTGCAACTAACATCTCAGAGTTTTTTAGCTTTTTCAAGTCTCCCGACTTCACAGCCATTAACAATCCTGATGTTTACATTGTTGCTGTAACATTAGCCATTGTGGCTAGTCTTGAAACATTGTTATCTGTTGAAGCCACCGATAAATTAGATCCACTAAAAAGAAACACACCTACAAATCGAGAATTAAAAGCGCAAGGTGTGGGCAATATGGTGTCGGGTTTATTAGGAGGGTTACCTGTTACGCAGGTTATTGTACGCAGTTCAGCTAACATAAACTCTGGCGGTAAAACCAAAATGTCTACTATCATTCATGGAGCAATTCTATTACTATCTGCCCTTCTTATTCCGCGTTATTTAAATCTTATTCCGTTAGCATCGTTAGCTGTAATCCTCTTAATGGTAGGTTACAAGCTGGCAAAACCATCACTTTTCAAAGGTATGTATGCTTTAGGTTGGGATCAGTTCATACCTTTTATTGTAACAGTACTGGCAATATTGGGTACTGATCTATTAAAAGGTATCGGTATTGGTATGGTTGTAGCAATCTATTTTATTCTTCGTAAAAATTATAAAAACTCCTACCATTACAAGACTGAGAAAAAACAAGAACGCGAAACCGTCACCATTACACTTTCAGAAGAAGTAACGTTTTTAAATAAAGGAAGTATACAGCTAACTTTAAGTCATGCGCCAGATAATAGTGAACTCATTATTGATGGTCGAATGTCCAGAAACATAGATTATGATGTATTGGAGATTATACAGGATTTCAAAAATTTTACAGCTCCTGAAAAAAATATAAAGGTTCTGACACTTAACATTCCTGAAATTGTTTCAGTAGGCGGTCACTAGGTCTCTTCAAAAATGCATAAGAAAGCACGTTTAATCAAACGTGCTTTCTATATTTGCGCCCTACTCTCATTTGTATGAAAATCGATTTTATTGAAGAGCTGGAGTGGCGCGGCATATTGCATGACATCATGCCAGGCACCAAAGAGCAATTAGCGAAAGAAAGCACTAGTGGATACATAGGCTTTGACCCTACAGCCGATTCTTTGCACATAGGACATTTGACGCAAATCATGACGCTCCTTAATTTTCAACGAGCAGGACACAAGCCCTTTGCTTTGGTAGGTGGCGCTACAGGTATGGTGGGAGATCCTTCAGGCAAATCAGCTGAGCGCAATCTGCTTTCTGAAGAAATACTAAACCATAATGTTGCCTGCGTAAAAAAACAACTGGAGAAATTTCTTGACTTTGGTACAGGTAATAATGCCGCTGAAATGGTTAACAATTACGATTGGTTTAAGGAGTTTCGTTTTCTAGATTTTATCCGTGATGTAGGTAAGCACATTACCGTAAATTATATGATGAGTAAGGACTCTGTACAAAAACGTTTAGAGTCAGGCTTATCTTTTACAGAATTTACTTACCAGCTCGTTCAGGGTTACGATTTCTATTGGCTCTACCAAAATAAGGGCTGCAAAATACAAATGGGAGGATCAGATCAGTGGGGTAATATTGTTACGGGTACTGAATTGATCAGAAGAAAGGCCAGTGGAGATGCCTTTGCCTTAACGACTAAACTTATTACAAAAGCTGACGGTACTAAATTTGGTAAATCTGAAGGTGGCAATGTGTGGTTAGATCCTGCCAAAACCTCCCCTTACAAATTCTATCAATATTGGTTAAATGTTTCTGATGAAGATGCAGCTAATTTTATTAAAATATTTACCCAATTCAGTAAGGAAGAAATTGAAGGCTTAATTGCTGAGCACGCAACAGCACCGCATCTACGCAAATTACAACAGGCGCTGGCAAAAGACATTACAATAAGAGTACATTCAGAGGCTGATTATCAAACTGCACTTAAAGCCTCCTCTATTCTGTTTGGTAATTCTACAGCTGATGATTTAAAAAGTCTTGACGAAAATACATTGTTAAATGTTTTTGAAGGTGTACCTCAGGTAAGTATTAGTAAATCAAGCTACGAAAATACAGCAACTGTTACCGATCTCTTGAGTGAAGTTACACAGGGAATTATTTTCCCTTCAAAAGGCGAAACCAGAAAAATGATTCAAGGCGGTGGGGTGAGCATCAATAAGGAAAAAATTACTGATGCGAATAGCAAACCTGACTATAGCTTACTTTCTAATAAGTATTTATTCGTACAAAAGGGAAAGAAAAATTACTACTTGATTATCGTAGAATAATTCTAAAACAGAAGGTAAACAAAAAAGGATCGTTTCATCAACGATCCTTTTTTATTGAAGTGATTATAGTCTATTATTTGCTGATAAAATAACGGAAGCCAAGTGAAGGAGAGAATGTGCTCGCTCCAATACTAATGGTTGAACCTCCACCTTCGTAGCTGATATAAGATATACCAGGTAGTGTAAAATCAAGGGACCACTTCGGGCTAAAGAAGTAAGCAAAGCCAGGAGCCACACCTAAACCAAAAGTAGAAGAACTAACCTCTGTGCCGGTAACCGGATCAACATCTTTATCGGAAGAAAATACAAAACCTCCATCTACCGTAAAAGCAAACTTGTCGTCAGCAATAAACTTATAGTAGCGGATAAAGGGACCAAGACCAAGGCTGGTATTGTCACCATCATTGGCAGAAGAATAAGACAGGTCGAGGCCAACCATCAAATTATCTTTTAAGAAATAACCACCGCTGCCACTAAGGCTAAAGCTTGAGGTGCCTGGATCATTACTTGTAAACCTGAAGCCACCACCTAGGGCAATAGTTCCTGATGTTGTTTGAGCCATAGCCACTGACGTCAACAATCCAAAAATTGCAATCATTATTACTTTTCTCATATATAGGGGGATGAGTAGTTGGTTATATTTTGAAAAATATTATTTGCCGAGTTTGATAAGTTTAAATCCTACAGAAACCTGGATCACCTGGTTTTTGGCATCTTCAGTCTGCTGTGATGGCGCCTGGTCGTAAATTTTAGATAAACCAAGATTGTAACGTGCATCTACTGTCAGACCAAAAGGCAGATCCCATCCAAGACCTAGGGCAAGCGTCATGTCACTGCTCTTCATTTTATCCTTAACATCTTCAACTCTGTAAGAGCCTGGGTTTAACTGATCTTCTATAGGCGTTTCTCCATTTGTTACAAAGCCGAATTGAGGACCCATTTGTAGGTTAATACCTGCTACAGTGTATAATTTTAGAATTACAGGAATATTTACATAGCTGAAATTTGATTCAAAATTCTGACCATTGATCTCAACGTTTGATCCTTGCTGAGAGAATAGAATCTCAGGTTGAATGCCAACTTTAGTAAATTTGAAGAGTGCAAAAGCACCACCATGAAATCCTGTACGGTTTTTATAATTACCTTCTACACCATCATCTGCATTAATGCTTGCAAAGTTAGGACCCGCCTTAACACCAAGTGCGAACTGCACTTGCGAGAAACCGGCAACTGACATTACCATTAAGATTATTACTAAACTGATCTTTTTCATATTGATTTTATTTTGTTGGTTAAAGTTAATTAAAGGTATTGAGCTCTGAACTCTGATAAAGTTAGTTAAACGCGGCTAATAACGATTCATCTACCTCGTTAGCATACGTTAGTGAAATATTTGAGTTGTATAGTTGTTCGCGTTTAGTAGCAAATTTCGCGTTTTTATTTCTTGCCCAGGCACGTCTGGCTATTCCATTGTAAACATCAAAATGAAGCATATTGGCTATTTTTTGTTCGGCCTCTGCACTACCATCCAATAGCATGCCAAATCCACCATTAATAACCTCACCCCAGCCTACACCACCTCCATTATGTATCGAAACCCACGTAGCTCCACGGAAACTATCGCCTATTACATTATGAATTGCCATATCCGCAGTGAAACGGGAACCATCATAAATGTTAGATGTTTCACGATAAGGACTATCTGTACCTGACACATCGTGATGATCACGGCCAAGTACAATTGCACCAATTTTACCTGCCTTAATGGCATCGTTAAAGGCTTTCGCTATCTTCATTCTGCCTTCCGCATCAGCATATAAAATACGTGCCTTAGATCCAACAACAAGCTTGTTCTGTTTGGCTTCATTAATCCATTTAATATTATCTTTTAATTGGGGATGAATGTCTTCAGGAGCATCCTTTAAAATAGTTTCCAGTGTTTGTTTGGCCAATAGATCAGTGTAGTCTAAATCTTCTTGCTTACCGGAGGTACATACCCATCGGAATGGTCCGAAGCCATAGTCAAAACACAACGGCCCCATAATGTCTTGCACATAAGATGGATATTTAAAATCTATTCCATTGGCGGCCATTACGCTTGCACCCGCTCTGGAGGCCTCTAATAAAAATGCATTACCATAATCGAAGAAGTATGTTCCCTTGGCTGTGTGCTTATTGATTGCATCGGCATGTCTTCGCAAGGTCTCCTGAACCTTTTCTTTAAACTGTTCTGGATTGTTGGCCATGAGTGCATTTGCTTCCTCATATGAAATCCCCACAGGATAATAACCCCCAGCCCAAGGGTTGTGCAGAGACGTTTGATCAGAACCCAGATCTACATAAATATTCTCCTGATCAAATTTTTCCCACACCTCTACGATGTTACCCTGATAGGCAATGGAAACCACTTCTTTATTTTCTTTGGCCTTTCTAATTCGTTTTACTAATTCATTCAAATCTGTAATCACTTCATCAACCCAACCTTGCTCATGTCTTTTTGTTGTTGCTTTGGCGTTTACTTCAGCTACTACGGTGATGCATCCTGCAATATTGCCTGCCTTGGGTTGAGCACCACTCATACCGCCAAGGCCGGAGGTAACAAATAATTTACCTGCCAAGCCCTCTCCTGCTTTTGAAATCATTCGCCCTGCATTGAGTACAGTAATGGTAGTGCCATGCACAATGCCCTGAGGCCCTATGTACATGTATGAACCAGCAGTCATCTGGCCATATTGCGTTACGCCTAACGCATTAAATTTTTCCCAGTCATCTTGCTTAGAATAGTTTGGGATCATCATACCATTAGTAACCACAACGCGTGGAGCCGACTTTGATGAAGGAAACAAACCCATGGGATGACCCGAATACATGTGCAAGGTTTGCTCGTCTGTCATGTTAGCCAGATATTGCATTGTTAATAAATACTGCGCCCAGTTTTGAAACACTGCTCCGTTTCCACCATAGGTTATTAACTCATGTGGATGTTGAGCTACTGCAGGATCAAGGTTATTTTGTATCATCAACATAATGGCTGCGGCCTGTGTTGACTTGGCAGGATACTCCTCTATGCTTCTGGCTTTCATCTCATATTGTGGACGAAAACGATACATGTAAATACGACCATAACGCTGCAACTCTTCATAAAACTCTTTCGCTAAAACAGCATGATGTTTAGGATGGAAGTAGCGAAGCGCGTTAGTGACTGCCAACTTTTTCTCATCACTTGATAATATATCTTTTCGCTTAGGGGCATGGTTGGCTGTTGTATCGTAAGCCATTGGTGCTGGTAGCGTATCGGGGATACCTTGCAAAATTTCTTCTTTAAAACTAAGCTTAGTTGTATTGCTCATATTTTTATTCGAGTTGAAAATCCTGTGCAGTGAAATTGGTTTTAGTGTACTGATATCCAATGTCAAAAATTTCTTTAGCCTTCGAAACATCAAGTGGGCTATATGAACCCAGTGCAGGTGGTTCTATTACTACATTACAATTTACTTTGCTGGCAGTGGAGTTAACGTTTATAGCCATTAGCAAACTACGCATAGTTACTTCCTTGGCATTTTTAATATCAAACTTCTGTCCTACCGGATTTGTATGAACGCCAATGATAAAATCGCATTTACCAATGAGTGGCCTCACCGGCAGATTATCCATAATGCCACCATCGATATAGACGTTGCCTTCAAAAGTTACCGGATTAAAAACAGCCGGAATACTGGAGGAAGCAATAATAGGTGTAATCAACTCACCTTTTGAAAAGTATACAATTTTACCTAGGCGAATTTCAGTAGCGGCAATGGTTAATGGAAGCTTGAGTGATTCAAAAGAATTTTCGGGTAAATATTTTTTTAATACTTCTCGAAAACCATCCAAACTTAAAAAGCCCGTCCATGACCACGCAGGTCTTACACTTTGTAAAATACCCGTTCCTGAAATGATATTTAAAATTTCTTCTGGTTTATAACCATGTGCATAAAATGCGCCTACTATAGATCCTGCACTGGTTCCTGCCAGACTATCGACTTTTACATTCATTTCTTCCAACGCCTTTAACACACCTAAGTGTGCAAAGCCCCTGGCCCCTCCTCCTGATAATGCAATTCCGATTTTCATTGTGCTGTTAATTAATTTTATAAATTAACCTTATCTAAAATCCGTCTGACCGCTGTTTACTTCAGTTTACAGCGGTCTGACGGATTATCCCTTAATTAAGAAAATACATTTTCAACAAATTAAGGATGCTTTTTACAACTAATTGATGCTTACCCTAATTCATTCAATGAAAAAGCCTTCTCCAGTCTAATACCCTTCTCTGTACGCTGAACTGTGCAGCATTCATTAACAGCATCATGTTCTAAAAACAAAACATACTTTTTATCAGCTGCTTCATTTAAGAAACGCTCTTTCTCTTCTAACGTTAATAACGGCCTTGTATCATAACCCATTACGTAAGGCAAGGGAATGTGACCTATTGAGGGTAACAAGTCGGCCATGTAACAAATGGTATGTCCTTTATAATTGATCTTAGGAATCATCATTTTGTCGGTATGACCAGATGCATAAAAAATGTCAAACGGAAGAGATCCTTGTTTTACATATTCCAAATGACCACTCTCCTGCATCGGCATAATATTCTCTTTAATGAAAGAGGCTTTTTCGCGCGGATTAGGTTTTGTTGCCCATTGCCAATGATCTTCATTAGACCAGTATTTGGCGTTTTTAAAAACGAGCTCGAGTTTGTCACCATTATATTTTACACCTCCTCCACAATGATCGAAATGAAGGTGTGTCAGAAACATATCGGTGATGTCATCCGGTGAAAAGCCGGCCTGGTAAATTGATTTTAACAGATTATCATCACCATGTAAATAATAGTGACTGAAGAATTTAGCATCTTGTTTATCACCAATACCATTATCAATCAATATCAAACGATTGCCATCTTCTACTAACAAGCAACGCATGGCCCAGGTGCACATGTTATTTTCGTCAGGAGTATTAGATTTTTGCCAGATGGATTTGGGTACCACGCCAAACATGGCACCACCATCTAATTTGAAGAAACCGGTATTGATTACGTGTAATTTCATATTAAAAATTCCAGATTAACTTGACTATGCTGTTATCCTAAAACCAAATACAGTTAAGGATTGAGTTCTGCTAAAAGTAATTTACGAAGTTCTTTTGCCTGTACCAATGCCGTAGAGTCCATTCTGTGCTTCATGGTATTATTAAAATGCATGGAAAAGGCCAAGTTGGCAAACATATTGTCTTTCCACAATTGAGAAGCATTTTGTAATCCCACGGTGCTAAACTGCATGGTTCTCATCAGATAGGGCGTAATAATGCTGATGCGTTGCTGATTAGAAATATCATCAAAAATTTTTATTGAACCATAGTGCTGATGATAAAGTTCGGTTATCTTTTTTCGTAACTCAAAATTTTCAATAGCATCTAACTTACCGGAAGCTACAAGTGATTGGTAGGAATTATCCTTTGGGTTAAAAGGAACGATCAGGTATAAACTGCTAATCATCGTACCTATAGAGTCCTGAATAATTCTTTGTGTAACAATGCTTTGCGTAAGCGCATCCGAAACCTTCACCATGTAGCGAAGTGTATCCGTAGAAATGGTTAGCTCATCGATGTCGCTTTGTAAATCATCCGCCATAGAAGCAAGGTAGGCTTTTGCTTGTCGTCTACTATTAGCATTATTGCTCCTTTCTGTCAGGTAAAAAGCAATGTATACTCCTATGACAATGGCCAGGAGGTTGATCAGCTGATTTTTCCATTGAATCTTCTCTGATTTTTTACTCATCGCTTTTTATACTTTTAGTAGGACTATAGTTTACAAATAATAAAAAAGCTGCCTTTTTTCGAAGACAGCTTTTTTAAATTTCAAATTCAAAATTTCAAATTCAAAATTTTGTGATTATTCTTTCACCACACCCATCGCACAGAATTTATCAATGCGTTTACTAATGCGGTCTTCAGGTGTGAGCTTATTCAATTCTTTGAAGTTATCCATAATAACCTTCTTAACTTCCTGCGACATCCATTTCAAGTTGGTATGTGCACCGCCCAGTGGTTCTTTTACAATGCCATCAATCAATTTTAATGACAACATATCTTTACCGGTAAGCTTTAATACTTCGGCTGCTTGCTCTTTATAATCCCAACTCCTCCATAAAATAGATGAACAGGATTCCGGAGAGATTACAGAGTACCAGGTATTCTCAAGCATTAATACTTTATCACCAATCGCTATACCTAAAGCACCACCCGATGCACCTTCACCAATCACTATACATATAACAGGCACTTTTAACATGAACATCTCTTTCAAGTTGCGTGCAATGGCTTCACCTTGTCCGCGCTCTTCTGCTTCAAGTCCTGGAAAAGCTCCGGGTGTATCTATAAAAGTAATAATGGGCTTATTAAATTTCTCCGCCATCTTCATCAGGCGCAGGGCCTTACGATAGCCTTCAGGATTGGCCATACCAAAGTTACGCATCTGGCGCTGTTTGGTATTACGACCTTTCTGTTGACCGATGATCATGAACGTCTGACCTTCAATTGTTCCTAAACCACCTACCATCGCCTTATCATCGGCTACATTGCGGTCGCCATGCAACTCTATGAAATCTGTGGTGATCTCATAGATGTAGTCAAGCGTATACGGTCTGTCGGGGTGACGAGAAAGCTGTACTCTTTGCCAGCCGGTCAGGTTTTCAAAAGTTTCTTTTTTCAGGTCCAATATTTTCTTTTCGAGGGCTTTCACTGCGGCTTGCACTTCTTTGTCGCTATCGCCTGCCAGTGTCTTCATGTCTTCCAGTTTCGATTCAAGTTCAGCAATAGGTTTTTCAAAATCCAAAAGATTCATTAGGCTCTATCCATTAGTGAGGCGACAAAGTTAATAGTTTTTTAATATCTCGCTTTTTAGGCAAAAAACGGGGGGGTAAGATTTATAAGTAGTTGATTTATAGAATCTTAAAAGCTAAGGCTCTTCATATCAATGTTAAATTTCAAAAGAAGGAGCAAATGAGTGTTAGCCAAAATTAATGTGAAAAGACATTCCAGTTAAAAGAGAGAGCTCTTAAAAACGAAAAGCCTCTCTATTTCTAGAGAGGCTTTTGCGGTCCGGACGGGACTCGAACCCGCGACCTCCTGCGTGACAGGCAGGCATTCTAACCAGCTGAACTACCGGACCTTTTCCACTTTTTCGACACGAGGTGTCTGAAAGGGAGTGCAAAGATAGTATCCGCTTTCGTTTATGCAAACCATCACACAAAAAATCTTATTGATCTTTTAAACTTGCCCAGTTATTGTTGGCTTTAGTGATATAACCTGTCTTATCCTTTTTCCATGATTTCTGCACGCCCATATCGTAGTTCAGGTAGAGTACACCGTCTACAATGTCCCAGGCATCGGCTTCAATTTTTACCTTATATCCTTGCGATACACCATAAGCGCAGAAGCCACCAAAAGCCGGAGCATATTTTTTGGGTTCGGCCTTAAATAAATCGCGATGGTCGGCTGAAGCAAAGTACCAGGTTGCACCCTCCCACTGATGTGCAAATTGTTTGTCTCCTTTTACTGGTTTAGCATCTGTGAAGTACGCCACAACATCGTAACCATCTATAGCACCTTTACTGGTAGTAAATACTTTGCCTTTTAACTCTTGTGCCATAACGATGGCACTGCCTAACATAAAGATTGTAACTGCAATCGCTTTCATTGTTAACTGATTTGTTTCAATAACATAACGAAAGTTAGATAGAAAGGTGCTCTTCTGAGGCATTTAAGAGCGCATGTGTAGTCTGGCTGACAAATTTTAAAGTAGTATAGGAACAAAAATTATTTACGCGCTAAAAAAGCAGAATACATCCACACTAACTTTTCCTGCTCGCGTATGTAATCACTCATTAATGCGTTAGTACCTTCATCATTGGCTTCTGCTGATAATTGTAACAACTCGCGTTCCTTAGAAATAAGGGTTTTAAAACTTTCTACAATATATCCAACTGCCTGCACGCCATCCGACACATTAACACGCTCTTGTATAGCCGCCATTTTAATGTATTCGCTGTAACTGTGCACAGGATTGTAACCCAAAGTCAGAATACGTTCTGCTATTTCATCAACTTTTAACAAGGCATTGTTGTACAACTCTTCAAATTTAAGATGTAGCTCAAAAAACTTCTCTCCCTTAATATTCCAATGATACCCGCGAGTATTCATATAGAATATCTGGTAGTTAGCAAGCAAATCATTGAGGCCGTTAGATAATTGCAGTGCATCTGTTTCGTTAAGTCCTATAGCATTTGTCTTTTTCATGTGTTTATAATTTTTGTTTAAGGTCACATGGAATGGCTCCCCGGATTATTTGCAGTAGGGCAAAGCATTTACATGGCCATTTCATGAATTAATTTGTTTAAATTAAACAACTTAAATATACAGTATGTTGCGTAGGCTTGCCATGATCAAAATCACTGCTTTTCTACTTGGATTATTGTTGACTTCTGCCTGTGCTTCAGGCAGAGGTAATACGGTAACCGTAGTGAAACCACGCACCCACAATAGCTGGTACAATAAGCACACCTACAAAAGAAAATGGCATATTGGGCGTCTCCGTTTTTATCCGGAGAAGCAAGGTGTAAAAAAGGTAAAGATGAGAGGCTAGTTGGATTGTAAACCGTTTAGCAGCCACTCGGCATTACGCTTAAAGAAAACTTTTGGTGAGCTTATCTGATTGGTGTGAGCCGTTATGATCGAGCCTAACAAATTAGAAAGCAACATATTAGATATGTCTCTTGTCGCTGTCGATTTCGTAATCTCTTTATTCAAAATGGCTTCCAGCGTAAAACGCTCCAGCATCTGGTCCAGCGATTGTATCTCTACCTGCTGTATGTCCGGAATAGAAGGATGCAGTAATTCCTTTTCTTCTGGCTTTACCGGAAAGGGTTTAATGCCACGTTTCATGTCGGCCATGTAAGCTACCATGCTCAGCATTAAGCCAGGATACTGGTCATATTCTTCGGCTGCCTTTTCGAACAAGTAGTAAATACCTTGCACGCCTGTTCTCGGTTTGTCACGCATCTCCACTAATCTTTGCAAACAACAGATTCGCAAGTAGTACATCAATACGTCTTCCTTTTGCGGGAAGTACTTGAAGAAGGTGACTTTGGAAATTTTTACTTTATCGCAGATATCATCGACATATAAATCCTCAAATGATCGCTTTCCGACATGTTTTAAGGTTTGTTCTAATATCTGCACTTTTAAACGAGCTGATTTTTCTTTTCTAAGACTCATGGGGGTGGCTTATTATCTATTAAATTGTAGCAAAAGCTTGGCTTAACCAAAGTAAAGATGATGAAACGCTTATTTTTCCTTTTATTGGTCGTTGCAGTAGCCGCATGTTCACCGAAACGCGAAAGTGTGGTTGGACTTGTTGCAGATTCTGCCATGGTTGTATCCGCTCACCCCCTAGCTTCTGGCGTAGGCGCAGCTGTTTTGCGCAAGGGTGGTAATGCCATAGATGCCTCCATAGCGACTCAGTTTGCATTAGCCGTTGTACATCCTGCTGCTGGTAACATTGGCGGTGGTGGTTTTATGGTTGTGCGAATGAATAATGGTGCCACCGATGCATTGGATTATCGTGAAAAGGCTCCAGGCGCAGCAAGCACCGACATGTATTTAGGCGAAACAGGAGAAGTAGAAACAAATCTTAGTCTTTACGGCCATCTTGCTTCTGGTGTACCCGGAACAGTGGCAGGCTTGTGGGCTGCACATCAAAAATATGGAAGTATTCCCTGGTCTGAACTTGTGCAACCTGCTATCGACCTGGCCTTGAAAGGTTTTGTGCTCACAAAAAAGGAAGCTTCTGGGTTTAATGATCTGCAGGAAGATTTAATAAAGTACAATACTGTTTTACCTGAAAATTTACTGAAAGAAATGTGGCAAGAGGGTGATTCAATATTCCACGAAGATTTAGGAAGAACGTTGGAACGCATTCGCGATCAGGGCATGGCTGGTTTTTATGAAGGTGCGACAGCCGATAGTATAGTAGCTGAAATGGTGAGAGGAAATGGGATTATTACACATGATGATTTGAAAGCTTATGCAGCAGTATGGCGACAACCCATCAGCGGCACTTATAAAAACTATAATGTTATTTCTATGCCACCACCTTCCAGTGGTGGTGTAGCCTTACTACAATTATTGAAAGCTGTAGAAAAACAACCTGTAAAATCCTGGGGATGGAATACCAGCAAAACCATACATCTATTAACTGAAGCACAGCGAAGAGCGTATGCAGATCGTGCTGCACATTTGGGTGATCCTGATTTTGTAGCGGTAGATGTAGATCAATTAACGGATAGTCTGTACGTTGCCACGCGTATGCTATCATTCAATCCTGATAAGGCAACACCAAGCAGTGAAGTTAGTGCTGGCGTTTTAACAGAGAAAGAATCAGAACAGACTACTCACCTTTCTGTCATTGATGCAAAGGGTAATGCTGTGTCGGTTACTACTACGCTCAATGGTAGTTATGGCTCAGCTGTAGTGGTGGCCGGTGCAGGTTTCTTATTGAATAATGAAATGGATGATTTCAGTGCTAAACCCGGAGTACCCAATATGTATGGTGCTATTGGTGGTGAAGCCAATAAAATTCTTCCCAATAAACGCATGCTCAGTTCCATGACACCAACCATCGTAGAAAAAGATGGAAAATTATTTATGGTGGTAGGAACACCCGGTGGTACCACTATTATTAACTCTGTCTTTCAAACTATTTTGAATGTGGTGGAACACGACATGACTATGCAAGATGCAGTAGCTTCCAAACGTACGCATAGCCAATGGTTGCCTGATGTTATTTTTAATGAGAAGGGTGCATTAAGTGAAAAAGATAGTCTGAAGCTTGTAAAGATGGGACATACTTTTAGAAGCAGAGGCAGCATGGGCCGTGTTGATGCCATTCTGGTGAGAAGCGATGGTAAACTGGAGGGTGGTGCCGATCCGAGGGGCGATGATACAGCAGATGGATTTTAAGGGCATAGACACTAAATACAAGCTGCGAGTTATGATGGTGAATAGAGTTGAAGGGTACTTTACATGGAAAGAATTCTTGCATAAAGAATACAATTAAACCAGTATTCTAATTCTCTAGCAGCTCATGGCTCATAGCTAATTCTATTTCTTCACTTGAAACAGCAAGCTTCCTACCACCATGCCCGCCATGCTTGTTAGTGTACCTATTACCAAAGAAGGAATTGTAACTGGAAATAATTCAAAGTAAAACCAAACCAGCATGCCACTTATAATTGATATAAGTGCTCCCATGCTGTTAGAACGTTTCCAATACAAGCCAAAAGTGAGTGGTATAAAAAGTGAAACAAGACTTAGAATAGAAGACATGCCAACCAGTTCGTATATATCAGAATTCATACCAGCAAGAACTGTAGCTATTGCACTGAATACAACTAAGGAAACTCTTGTAGTATAAAGTAATTGTTTGTCACTTACTTTATGTTGCGTGAGTGGTTTTACAATATTTTCTGAAAATAACGCAGCCGGTGCCAGCATCGATGAACTGGTTGTACTCATAATGGCAGATAAGAGCGATCCAAAAAATAATATCTGAACTGGCATGGCTGTATGCTGCAAAACCATGTTTAACAAAGTCAATTGTGTATCACCTGCTATTTCAGCGGGATACGTATATTTAACGCAAAGACTAATCAGCAAGGGTAACATGGCAATGGTTAAATAAAGAAAGGCCGCAAAAAAGCAAGAGCGCACTGCTACCGATGCAGAGCCTGATGACATCGTTCTTTGAAAAACATCTTGTGAAGGAATGGAGCCAAGTCCTAACACCGACCAGGCTGCAAACCAATTGACAATACTTATGGCATCTGGTTTAGGAAAAAATTGAAATGTGCCATCGGGAACATTCGAGATGACATTGTTAAAGCCACCCGCTTTATCAAGCATGATGTAAGCAAGAATTAACAACCCCACAACTATGATTATACTCTGAACAAAATCAGTAATTGAAATTGCCCACATGCCACCTACATACGTATAAAGTGTTACCACCACTGCGCTTACAACAATACCTTGCCACACCGGAATACCCATCACCACGTTGGAGATAAGTCCGAGTGCTACAAGCTGTGCCGCTGTATAGCCGAAGTATGCAGGCACCATAAAAACACTTGCTACAATTTCTGTTCTTCTACCAAAGCGCACCTTGAAGTAATCTCCGAGAGTGAGCAGGTTCATATTGTACAATTTTCGTGCGAAGAAAGTACCGAAAAGTAAAAGACAAAGTGCAGCGCCAAAAGGATCTTCAATAACTGCGAAAAGTCCTCCTTCTAAAAACTGCGATGATGCACCAAAAACCGTTTCCGAACCAAACCAGGTGGCGAAGAGTGCTGAAGTACTCAGCACCATCGGCAAACTTCTTCCTGCTAACAAAAAATCACCAGAGCCCTTTACCTTGCGGGAAGCCCAAAAGCCAATGGCTATGGTGATAAGCAAATAAAGGATGATAGAGGCTACCAGCAAGATCGATTATTATCTCACAAAAATAATCCGATGATGATTTTTTGCAAATAGTTACGAATTACGAGATGTGAGCTGCGATGTTCTAGCCTCGAGAAAAATTGGTAATAGAAGACGGATGGAGAGATGAGGGAATTTATTGATCTGATTTAGCCGTCCTGAATGTTTATAGCCATAAAATAGAAAATCCCCGGGAATCATCTACTCCCGGGGATAATCCCTGTCTATAGTTGGCTTTAATCTGTTTCAAATGTAGCGTTTGGTGTTCAGCTGCACGAATTACTATCGACTACCGGAAATATGGTAGGACAAAGTGTGTTTTTTGGCGATAAACTTAAAAGGTTGTAAAAAACAAATGCCCCCTAGAGTACACGACAGTGGGGGCATTTTGTCTATAGTTGGCTTTAATCGTTTCAAAAGTACAATTGAAGCGTAAAAATGCAAACTTATTTGGAGGTTTTAACCGTATCGGTGACAAGGGAGTCACTGAGGTTATACTGCTTCTTAATTCTTTCCTGCAATTGCGGTTTGGAACCCGGAAATGTGGTTCTTCTGCTGATATCATAAGAAGCAAAAGCGATACCTATAAAAAAGACCACTGCTCCTCCTAAAAATATCTTTTTTGATCTGGTCATAGTTAACTCGCTAACTCAACCTTTACACCAAGACTGTCGCCCAGTATATTGAATTGTTTTATCCATTCCGGAGAGCAACCGTCTTTTTCCATGATTTCGGTATAAATCTCAAAATAATAGTTTTGACTTTTATTTAAGTCCGGTTGTATTTTAAAACGTTCAAGTAAAGGAAATAACCTATTTAACCGTTCTACGCGCTTATGGTTTTGTCGCTCTGCTCCTATTCGTTTTAATTCTTTAAAAATACTTATACCAGCTATTTGCTCCAGCTTACGCGGATCTTCAATTTGCAAACTCCACTTAGCCAACTCACCTGTAATTCTTTCAAACTCTTTAATGTTAATTTTCTCTTGAAAACACTTTAACAAATCAGCGTTTAAAACATATTCAAATGTGGTACGGTAAGCGTTAGGGATAGGAATTTCATTATTGGCAAGGGCAGTTACTAATGGATAATCTCTATTATAAATTTTTCTAAGTGAATCTTCCAGATCACTCATGCTCTGCTGCGTAATCTGATTGAATACCTTGCGTTTCTCATCCTGAAACAATTGCCAGATGGTATATTTTTCAGGGCCGAAGTATTGCTGCATCAACCCGATAACTTCTCCCAATCTACTTTCATCAAAGGCTTTAACCATCCGCACCTGCATGCTGGCAAATTTTTCCTCCTCCATGTCCAGCGAGATGTTGCCAATAATGTTATGCTTGCCCATGTAAATAACTGCAAATGCAAATTTCTTTTCTGATCGGGTTACGTTTGATTTTACTTTAGTAACACCCAAAGCTAGTTTCTGCTCACCTGCTTCGCGTTTTACAAATACTTCATTTGATGTTGTGTAATTAAATACAGGAAATGCGTCTGGGTCTTCTTCAAAGATAGATGACACAGCATAATGCATACCCACTCGTTGCAAGTTGGTCTTTGAAGGTATTACAAATTTATTGTAAACGTTAGCCGCATTCAGATAACTTTCTACATTACTAGGCGCATCTTCCAGGCGCTTTAGAAAATCATCCTCCAGATTTCTGTCGGCTATTTGACTTACCAGCTGCATAGCACGACAAGCATATTGCATAATCTGTGTTGTTTCTATTCCGGAAACTTCATCAAAAAACCAACCACAACTTGTGTACATCAACATAGCATTGCGTTGCATCTCCATTAAACGCAAAACTCTGCTTTGGTCTGTATCACGAATACAATGTTCTCTTAAAAACTTTTTAATTGTCTCGTCATTTCTACGCAGAATTACCTGTATGTAATTGTTACGAGCCTCTTCCGGGTCCTTAAATATTTGTACAGCTTCTTTGTTATAAATATTTGTCAATTCATCTCTCAACCAATCCAATGCCTCGCGCAAAGGCTTTCTCCATTTCTGATTCCAATCACCTCTGCCACCTGTGTTACATCCGCAATCATTTCGCCAACGTTCTACACCATGTACACAACTCCATGAACTGTTTTCGTGAATAAGTGCTTCATATTGCGGCACAAATTTGGCCAGAAACTGTCCGTAATTTGTTAGTTCACAATCATTGCTACGCTCTATAAAATCAATACAATAAGCTAAGGCCATTTCACCATGCTTATGATGATGTCCATAAGTTTCACCATCTGTCGCAATATGCACAAGCTGTGTCTCCTTTTGCGCTGGATTAAAACTATTCATCAGCTTAGAAGCAAACTTTGCACCATCGTTTAATAAACCATTAAAAGCAACAGACTGTGAAATGTCGCCATCATAGAAAAACACAACTATGCTCCTACCCGATGGCAAATGGACCGAGTAAGGTTTTTTAGTATCAACGGTTGTATCCTTTAGCGTTGTAAATTCTGTTTCACCTAACCTGCGAAAAGCTTTCGCTTGTCTTGGTGCCAGAATGGTATAGGTTATGTGATGATCAACTAATAAGTCAAGCGTTTCCAAGTCAACGGCTGTTTCAGCCAGCCAAATCCCTTCTGGTTTTCTATTGAAACGATATTCAAAATCTCGGATCCCCCAAATGATCTGAGTTTCCTTATCCTGCTTGCTTGCCAAAGGCATAATAATGTGGTTATAGACTTGGGCTATAGCAGATCCATGACCACCAAAATTTTTCTTGCTTAACTCATCAGCCTCTAAAATAGCCTGATACGTTTCCGGATCGTTACTTTCCATCCACGACAATAAAGTTGGCCCAAAGTTGAAGCTGATCTTTGAATAGTTATTGATAATATTCTTGATAATACCCTTATCATTTAAAATGCGTGATGCAGCATTTGGAGCATAGCACTCGGATGTAATCCGTTCATTCCAATCGTGAAATGGATGAGCCGAATCCTGTACCTCAATAACTTCTAACCAGGCATTTTCACGGGGTGGCTGATAAAAGTGCCCATGAATACAAATATATTTCTCCATTACCTAATTCGTTGATAGTTGTTAGTTGATGGTTGTTCGTACAAACTTTACAACCTGATGTTAATTAAGAACCTAGTTCAAACTCACCAACTTCTTTTTCTAATTTAAAAACGCTAATACCTAATGGCGGCAAAGATAAGGAAATGGAATAATCTCGACCATGATATTTTACTGGTGAGGTTGCAATCTGACCCTGATTTAGAAGACCACTTCCACCATATCGTACATTATCTGAGTTGAAAATTTCTTTCCAGTATCCACGTATCCCCACCCCTATGCGATAATGCTGCCTTACTTCAGGTGTGAAATTGCAAACTACCAATAGCTGATCCTCTTTCGCTTCTGCTTTTCGCAGGTAAACCATCACACTATTCTCACGGTCGCTGTAGTCAATCCACTCAAACCCACGGGCTTCAAATCCAAACTGATAAAGTGCTGGCTCTGCTTTATACAAGGCATTCAAATCTTTAAATAGATTGAGTATGCCCTTATGCAAATCATATTGCAATAAATGCCAATCCAAACTTAGGTCATGTTTCCATTCGCTGGTCTGCGCGAACTCACATCCCATAAACAAAAGTTTGGTGCCTGGATGCGTGTACATGTACGTGTACAGCAAACGCAAATTCGCAAAGCGTCTCCACTCATCGCCAGTCATGCGACCAATAATTGGCCCTTTTCCGTGCACCACTTCATCGTGCGAGAGTGGCAACATAAAATTCTCAGTAAAAGCATACATGATACTGAAGGTAATTTCATTCATGTGATACTTTCTGTTAATGGAATCTTCCTGAAAGAAATGGAGTGTGTCGTGCATCCAACCCATCATCCACTTCTGACCAAAACCTAAACCGCCTAAATAAGTTGGGCGCGAAACCCCTGGCCAGGCCGTTGATTCTTCTGCTATCGTAATCGCATCCGGGAAATCTCCATACACCACTTCATTCAATTCTTTCAAGAACTCAATAGATTCAAGATTCTCTCTCCCGCCATATTGGTTAGGCTCCCATTCACCAGCCTTTCTTGAATAATCGAGGTATAACATACTGGCAACTGCATCAACACGCAAACCATCTATATGATATTTGTCTATCCAATACACTGCATTACTAATGAGGAAACTTTTTACTTCCTTACGCCCGTAATTAAAGATGTAACTCTTCCAGTCGGGATGAAAGCCTTTGCGAGGATCGGCATGTTCGTATAAATGTGTGCCATCAAAGCGATAAAGTCCATGATCGTCACCGGGAAAATGAGAAGGCACCCAGTCTAGAATAACACCTATTTCTGCTTCATGCAAGGCATCTACCAATTGCATAAATTCTTCAGGGCTTCCGTAACGACTTGATGGTGCAAAGTATCCTGTTACCTGATAACCCCATGATCCAAAAAAGGGGTGTTCCATCACAGGTAGAAATTCCACGTGCGTAAAACCTGTTTCTTTAATATAATCAACCAGCTCACTCGCCATTTCAAGATAGGTAAGCGATCGATTACCCTCCTCTACTTTTCTACGCCATGAACCAAAATGAATTTCATAGACTGAATATGGTTTGGGTTTACCAATTGAATTTTTTCTCTCCTTTAACCAGTTGGCATCTTTCCACTTATAATTGGTCTCCCAAACTATGGAGGCTGTTTTAGGAGCAACCTCTGCGTACATGGCAAAAGGGTCTGCTTTCTCCAGATAGTCTCCAGTATTTGAATGGATGGCATACTTGTAAATTTCACCCTTTCCTAAGCCTGGAAAAAAAGCTTCCCAAATTCCTGATTCATCCCAGCGTGGATTAAGCTTGTGTTCTGCATTATTCCAACTATTAAAATTACCGATCACTGAAACTGCTTTCGCATTGGGTGCCCACACGGCAAAGTAAACTCCCTTCTTACCACCAGCAGTAATTACGTGAGAGCCTAATTTTTCATAAAGACGATAATGCTTACCCGATTTGAAAAGATGAATATCGAAATCAGTTAATAAGCTGAAAGTAGCTGGCTCTTTTGATGATGCTTTTTTTGCCATAATTTTTTGGTATGATCAGACTGCACTCTATACAGTACTATGTACTATTTTTTCTTTCGCTCTTCTTTTTCTTTCAGGTAACGACTAATCAAATAATCAATACCTCTTAATGGAATCTTTGTCCACTCAGGTCGACCATTCAATTCATAGCCTAATTCATACACAGCCTTTTCAATTAAGAAAGTACGAACAAGCATATCGTACTCATATGAGAGTTTATTACCAAGGCCCATACGTTCCATATATGCACCCAAGTAATAACGGCCTACATAGTGTTGCCACTGATCAGCCCATGTTTCCAAAAATTCCAGATCGCGATCACGATAATTTTCATTCAGTAATATTTTACCAAATGCTGCATAGTGAAATGATCGCATCATGCCAGCTACGTCTTTGAATGGATTTTTCTTCAATCTTCTTTCACTAAAAGAAAATCCAGGTTCGCCCTCAAAATCGATAATGATGAAATCTTTACCTGTAAACAACACTTGCCCCAAATGGAAATCGCCATGTATTCTGGTTTTAACGGCATCAATTCGTGTTTCATATACTTCCTTAAAACATTCAAGGATAGTTTTCTCCAGGCCTAAAATCTTTTTGGCTAATACTTGCGTATCCTCATCAAGCTTGTGCAAAGAATTTTCTAAAAGATTTAAACGATCTCTTACCAACTTGCGTAAAGATGAGTACATGGCTCTTTGGTAATTCGCTGTAAAAGCCTCCGGTGCAAAGCCAGCATCAGAAGCATCTGATGCTAAAGCTAGATGCATTTCTGCGGTACGTTGCCCAAGGCGTACCACCCTTTCGTAAAATCCTCTACCAATAAACTCTTGAATAATTTCCGGAGATTCTTCAAAGCGGATAGCCGGTTTATTAACAAGCTTTGGCAATTTTTCGTTCTTTGCTTTCGTCATTACACGTTCAAAGAAACGACCCACAGAGTCAACCGCCATACCCCACGCTTCACCTTGATTCTCAACTTTTTCTTGCATCAAGCCAAATACCACTACTTTACCGCTGGCATCTTTAAACTCAACACTACCAGTATAACGCGGTGAGTTTGTAAAGCTGGTATGTTCAGATAAAAAGCGCATCATCTCCAACTCAGGATTCATCTCCATTTCAATACGCCTATAGAACTTGAAGAAATACTGATCGTTATAAATGATTGCTGTATTGCTTTGATCTGATTTCAAGATCTTAGATTCAACACCTTTTTTCACATCTATTTTTGCGAAAACACTGGCGTTAAATTCCAATATACCATCCTCATTTTTTACCCGATGGTTTTTCTCCATGCTCAGGAATAGAAAGTCACGGAAGGTTTTATCGTAACTGGCATCGATAATAAATCCAGATTTGCCTTGTATATCTGCGCGACATAAAACACTTTGTGCTGTGTACTCCACCTTGTCCACCACGGAATCAACTGACACGAACGACAATGGTATAAAGTAAAATTCGGGTAAGCGCTGCGCATAGCTGACCTCAACAATAGTGAAGTAATAAGATACCCCATCAATCTTAAGGGGAATAACCTTGGCAATATTCACTTTAGTAATCACCTTGGCTTTACCACCAAACCACCTGCACTTAGGCATAAAGGTTTGGAATACTTTACGCTCCAGTACCCTTACTTCATTGTAATTTCCAAGTAAACGTTCCCACGAAATGTCAGTCTTATGCAGGTATAGTTCCGTATTTTCTTCGTCTTTCTTTTTCTTTTCTATTGCATCTACCTGAAGCCAGAAATAGCCGTAAGGGCCAATAGTTAGTGAATATTCTCCATTACCAACATTACTGAAACGGTTTTGACTAAATACTTCTGTAATATCACTGTTCTTAAAATCTTTCAGTTTAAGGGTTGTGTATTGAGAAAACTGAGAAAGGTTAGCTACAACAATTATGGTCTGCTTATCGAAACGTCTTTCAAAGCACAATACCTTGGCGTTTGAACTGTCGATAAACTTCATACTGCCGCGACCAAAGACATTCAGTCGTTTGCGCATTGCGATCAGTTGTTTCATCCACCAAAGGAGAGATGAAGTATTTTCTTCCTGCGCTGCTACGTTTATTGCTTCGAAGCGATACACCGGATCAGTAATTACAGGTAAGTATAATCGCTGTGGATTTGCGGTAGAGAACCCCGCATTACTGTTCATGTTCCATTGCATCGGTGTGCGTACGCCAAAGCGATCGCCCAGGTACACGTTATCGCCCATACCAATTTCATCACCATAATAAATGATGGGTGTTCCGGGTAATGATAACAGCAAGGTGTATAGCAATTCAATTTTGCGCCTATCGTTACCCAACATCGGGGCTAATCTTCTTCTGATGCCTATATTCTGTTTAGCATTAGCATCAGTTGCATACGCTTTGAAGAGATAATCTTTCTCTTCATCTGTAACCATATCTAAACCCAATTCATCGTGGTTGCGAAGGAACAAGGCCCACTGTGAAGCATCTGGTATGGCTGGTGTTTGCTCCATGATGTCTACAATAGGATAACTATCTTCAGTTCGCAAGCCCAGAAATAAACGAGGCATTAGCGGAAAATAGAAATTCATGTGGCACTCATCATTCTTAGTACCGAAATAGGTGGCAGCATCTTCGGGCCATAAATTAGCTTCAGCTAATAATATTCTTGATTTATAATGACGATCAATGTGTGCCCTTAATCTTTTTAGAAAGGCATGCGTCTGTGGTAAATTTTCGCAACTGCTTCCCTCCTCTTCAAAAAGAAATGCAACTGAGGACAACCTGAAGCCATCTACTCCAAGTTTTAGCCAGAAGTCAACGACTTTCATCAACTCCATCTGCACTTCAGGATTTTCAAAATTCAGCTCTGGCTGATAAGCATGAAAGCGGTGCCAGTAATAGGCCTTCGCTTCATTATCCCATGTCCAGTTCGTGTTGTTATCGTCAGTAAAAATTACGCGTGCTTCTTTATACTTATTTGGCGTATCACTCCACACATAAAAATCGCGCATGCGCGATCCTGGTTTCGATTTTCTGGCTTTCTTAAACCACGGATGTTGATCAGAAGTATGATTTAGGATAAGCTCTGTAATAATTCGTATGCCTCTTCTATGTGCCTCTTTCAGGAATTCTTTAAAATCAGCAAGTGTACCATAGTCAGGATGCACATCGGTGTAATCCGTAACATCATAGCCATCATCTTTGAGTGGTGATGGATAGAAAGGTAAAATCCATAAAGTATTTACACCAAGGTCTTCCAGGTAATCAAGCTTTTGCATGAGTCCCTGAAAATCGCCAATACCATCTCCGTTGCTATCGTAAAATGAACGAATTGATAATTCGTAAATGATGGCATCTTTATACCAGAGCGGTTCTGTATTTTTTGCACTCATAGTTCTTCGTTAAACACGAACAAGAACTGCACAAATCAGGCGTACCCGTTTCCTACATGTTCGATTCGTTTATGGTTAGTTCAAATAAATGAAAAGGTATTTTATTCGGATCTAATTCTACATAGTTCCACTCTTGTGTCCATGTAAAATACTCGTCTGTTATCTGATCATGCAACTTAACGTTTATGTATTCAGCTAACTTCAACTTACTTTTTGGTAATTGGATATATCCGCTCTGCTTATTATGCTGGTCTAGGTTAACTACCACCAATACAATATTTGATAAATCATCTGTTGACTTAATATAGGCAAGCAGATTTGAGTTTTCAATGTTCAGAAATTGAATATTCCATGTACTTTGTAAAGCCTTGTGTTTTTTCCTGGCCTTATTTAATAAAGTCATGATGTCGGTCATACGATTAGTTTTTTTCCAATCGTAATGTTTTACCTCGTATTTCTCCGAATCATTAAATTCTTCTTTACCATTCCACGAAACATTATCGAGCAATTCATACGCTGCACCGTAAATACCGTAGCTCGATGAAAGTGTTGCCGCCATTGCCAAACGAGTGATAAACATATTCTCGCCTTGGTAATGTAAATGATAAGGTAGTATATCGGGTGTGGTCGGCCAGAAATTCGGTCTGAAATAATTGCGTGAAGGACTATTCACCAATTCCTGCATGTACTCAATAATCTCTTGTTTATTGACACGCCAGGTAAAATAGGTGTAAGATTGGGTGAAACCAATTTTGGCTAAAGAAGCCATAATTTTAGGTCTTGTAAAGGCTTCCGATAAGAAGATAATATCTTCATGCTGTTTGTTTACTTCTGCAATGCACCATTGCCAAAACGGAATTGGTTTTGTGTGTGGGTTGTCTACTCTGAAAACTTTTACACCTTGATCAATCCAGAATAACACAACTGATTTGAGTTTTTCCCAAAGTGCTTGCCATTGCTCGCATTCAAAATCGAACGGATAAATGTCTTGGTATTTTTTGGGAGGATTTTCTGCGTATTGAATAGAACCATCGGGTCTTTGCTTAAACCATTCAGGATGTTCTTTTACATAAGGATGATCTGGCGCACATTGAAATGCCAAGTCTAACGCTATGTCTATGCCCTGATTTTTTGCATCAACAATTAGTTGCTTATATTCTGACAATGTGCCTAAAGCAAGATGTGTGGCTTTGTGTCCACCCTCTTCGCTGCCAATAGCCCAAGGCGAGCCTGGTTCGCCTGCAACAGAAAGCACATTATTGTTTTTTCCCTTTCTGTTGATCTTTCCAATAGGATGAATGGGTGGCATGTATAAAACGTCAAAACCCATTGCGGAAATTCGTGGTAACAACCTTACGACATCTTTGAAGGTGCCATGTTTACCCTCCAATGAAGCTGAGCGTGGAAATAATTCATACCACGTGCTGAACAAGGCCTTGTGGTGTTCAACAATAATTTTATAGACTCGATCGGTGCGTGAAATATTTTCTCGTAAAGGATTTGACTTTATAATAGATGCAAAACTATCGTTGAGTATAAGTTGTATATTTTCAGCATAGCGTTTTTTATCGGCCAGCTGTATTGATAATTTTTCTAAATCATCTTTGCCATTGGACAAGCGTTTTAAAAATGCAGCGCCTTCGAGTAGTTCAACCTGCACCTCAACTTTAGCGTTTGCTTTTTTTACAAAGCCATCATACCAGGTTTCAAAATGATCAATCCATGCCTGAATGGTAAAAGTATACTCTCCCTTTTTTATTGGATAAAATGAAGCCGACCATTCATCGTTTCCCTGGTTTTGCAACTCAAGCACCGTCCAGGAGTTTTCATCAAAAGCCTTATACAATACTTCAGCCCTTATATGATCATGGCCATCTGTAAAAATATGTGCACTGATATCAATACGCTCTGAAACTGTTCGCTTGGCCGGGTATAAACCACCTTCAACCTGAGGCTGAACATTTTCAATAATAACTCTCGCCTTTGTCATGAAATTATTTCAAAATAGCTGTGCTGTATGCCGGAAGTGTTATGGCTCCTGCTTCAAATGATGCTCCCTTAGTTTCAAATGCCAATGACGTAAATCGTTTTAAATCGTCAGTCAGCTGCACTGTAACTTCTACATCAGAAACATTATGTAAGACAAAACGCTCCTCTTGCTGGTACTTTCTAACAAAGTTTAACACCTCATTAATTTGTAAACCCGATTCTTCAATAGTACCCATGGTAAGCTCCTTACTGGAATTTCTGAAAGCGATAAACTTTTTATAATAGTTGTATATAGAAGTCGGATCGTCTTTTTGTTTGCTGAAAGGAACCACTGTCTTATCAGAGCTGAATCCGGCATTATACCAGTTTGATTGCAAAGGATCTGATTTACCTTCTGCCCAAATAAAAGATTCGCGTTGTCCTCTGTCCATATCTACCTTTAAGCCAAGCATACCAATCTCTTCTCCCTGATAGATATAAGGTGTGCCCGGAAAGGTAAAAAGTATTCCAGCTGCCAATTTAGCTTTCTCTATATTACCTTCTAACTCACTTAATATGCGTAATTGATCGTGGTTTTTAACAAAAGTGGCATCCAGAAAATCCGGAGTAATGGAAGTATAATAATCGTTGATGGCTTTATATTTCTTTACTAAACCTATTGTATCATTACCTGCTTTAACAACATCGGTAATTAAATAACCTAAATCAAAATTGAAAAGTGATGGAAGACCTTTTAAGTATGGTGCAACTGTTTTTGAATCTGACCATACTTCACCCACCAAGTAAGCATCTGGTTTAATTCTTTGAATTTCTGCACGGAACTCTTCCCACATCGCGTGATTGTCGGCAGCGCGGTTATTTGGGAAAATATGCTTTGCTGCATCTAATCTAAAACCATCTACACCTACTTCTTCTAACCAGAATTTGGCTGCATCATAAATTTCCTGACGTACTTTGAGGTTGTCAAAATTTAAATCAGGTGTTTGTCCATTGAAATATCCGTAATACATCTCACCAGAAGTATCACCCGGAACCTCATGCCAACGTTGTGCATTATCTGTATCTGGTCCGGCTACTTCTTCTTTTTGAAGCATTTCTACAGAATCCTTAGGTGCCCATACATAATAATCACGGAATGGATTATCTTTTCCTTTAATTGATTCAAGGAACCATGGGTGCTTATCTCCAGTGTGGTTGATGATGTAATCAGAAATTACTTTAATATTTCTTTTATGAGCTTCGGCAATAAAAGTTTTAAAGTCTTCCATAGTTCCATAATCAGGATCTATGCCTTTATAATCGGTAACATGATACTTGTGATACGTGTCTGAAGGCATGATGGGCATTAACCATAAACCGTTTACACCTAAATCACTGAAGTAATCAAGTTTTTGGGTAAGGCCTTTGAGGTCTCCTTTACCATCGCCATCGCTATCGGCAAATGCCATTACAAACACTTCGTATTTTACACCATAAGGAAAAGAAACTTCTACTTTCTCTTCTTGTTTACATGCGGTTGATAATGCCATTGCTACAATCAGGCTAAATATTAATTGCTTCTTCACGTTATTGAATTTTAAAAATGAAAGTACTATAAGGCTTCAGCATAAGCTCACCAGCGCCTGCTTCAATATCAAGTTGTTGTTCTCCCCACAAAATATCTTGAAATTTAATGCTGTCGCTAGTGCCAATGTTCAATGCTTCTAAAACAGCAGGGGGTAATTCAATTTTCACTTTTGTGGGCACATCATTAAAACTGTTAATAATCAATAGTTTTTCATTATCTGCATAACGAACAAAGGCATGGACGTCTTCTCCAAAATTTGCTTTCTGCACATTGAAGGCTGTTAAGTCAGCATAAGCACCTGCTGTAATGGCCTGATTGGTTTTGGCAAGGTTAAGTAGTGTGCTGTAATAATTTCTAAGTGTCTTTTGACCATCACTTAACAAACTATCATTAAACTTTCCTCCATTTACCCATTTCTGATGTTCAGGAACGCCCCAGTAATCGAAGATGGTTGTTCTGCCGTCTTCCTGAGAAAAACCTTCTGCCCCTTTACCAGGCTCACCTACTTCCTGGCCGAAGTAAATCATAACAGGGCCAGCATCAAGTGTTGCACTGATAGTCATAGCAGGTAAAGCACGAAAAGGATTACCTGCAAAAAATGGAGAAGCAAGTCTTTGTTCGTCATGATTTTCAAGAAAGTGTAGCATGTGCCTGTTAATGCCAGTCAGGCTTTGTTGAATAGCATCTATATCAAGTGTGCTTCGCTTCTTATCAATAAGCAAACGAAGCGTATCGTATAGTTTTACCTTTTCGTATAAGAAATCAAAACGGCCACTAGAAATATAATTGCTATAGGCGGCAGGATTATAAATTTCTGCTATGAAAACCATTTCAGGATTAATCTCTTTTACTTGTGGTATTACCCAATTCCAAAATTCAACAGGAACCATCTCTGCTACATCGCATCTGAATCCATCTACTTTCTTACCTGCCCAAAACACAAGTATATCTCTCATTTTCTCCCAGGTATTAGGAATAGGATCGAAGTGATTTGTTTTGCCATTTTGTACGTCTACACCGTAATTCAGTTTTACCGTTTCGAACCACTCATTGATACCGGGTGATGGTGTAAACTGATCATTGCCTGTAACCTTCGCTGGTATTTCTTCGAAGCGACCATCTTTGCCTGGATAAAGCGTTTTGGTCATAGCCTGACTTTCTTCAGGTACTCTGAAACTCTCGCCTGGTAAATAGTAGAAGTTGTTAGTTGCTTTAAAAGCCACACGCTTGTCATCATCTTCGCCTAAGTCGCGCACCTCTGCAGGCTTTGCATCAGATTGGTAAGTACGCGCAACATGATTAGGTATAAAATCAATTATGAGTTTAAGACCGTTCTTGTGTGTACGGTCAACTAAACTTTCAAATTCCTGCATTCTGCTTTTTATATCAACTGCCAGATCAGGATCTACATCATAATAATCTTTAATAGCATAAGGCGAACCTGCACGACCCTTAATTACATCCGGATCATCTTTGCTGATACCATAAGCGGAGTAGTCAGTCATGGTAGCATGCTCTAACACACCGGTATACCAAACGTGTGTAATACCTAATGCTTTTAAGGACTGTAAAGCCTGATCATTGATATCGTTGAATTTGCCGCTACCATTCTCTTCAATAGAACCAAATGGCTTATTGGTTGAGTTGGTATTGGTGAAAAGCCTGGTCATAAGCTGATAGATGACCACCTTTTCGGTTGCTTGATTCTCCATGGGCGGACTGATTTTTTCTTTAGGCTGTGAGCAGCCTGCCGTGAACAAGGCAATGAGGATAAATTTGAAGATGCTGTTCTTAGTCATTCTTAAAGATAAAAATGACTTTGGCTATGCCTGTGTAAAAATCAATAAATAATACCGAAATCGATTGCGAGTTGGTGGTAAATGGGCAAATGCGTCTTAAAAGCGGTTATTGAGTGCTCTTAAAAGACATTATATAGCTTACCATTTCGGCTGCATCTTCATCTGACAATGTTGGGTGTGCTAGCATCGGTACATCGCCCCACACACCACTGCCACCTAATCTGATCTTTGATGTAAGGTATGTTACGGTTGCCGAACTGTTTTCATACTTGTCTGCTATAGCTGTATAGGAAGGACCAACTAAATTGTTTTTAACATGATGACAAGTCTGACAATCGCTTGACTCAATTAGCACTTGACCTTTTGATAAAGCAACTTCAGTTGTGTTGGCTTCATTGGGTTCTGATGGTGACTCCGAAGTATTGCTTTTAGATGAACAGGAGAACAAACAAGCAAGTAAAAAAATAAAAGTAACTCTCATAACATTAAACATAACCAGCCATTTTATAAGCTAAGATACCCACCCATTCCTTCAACAGCTTTTGCCATATTAAAATAGCTTCAAGCTTTGGAATTAACAGTGTATCAAATTTAAAAGTTCGTGGGCGAGATCTGAAATCGCAGGTAAAATAATCCATTGCTATATTCTGCTTATTGAAACACGCCAATGCTCTGCGCATATGAAAAGCGGATGTAACTAAAAGACAATCTTTCGGTTGAAGCTGAAGACTATCCATCATCACTTTAGAATTGACTGCATTTTCGTATGTGTTATTGGCATAAGGATCTAACCAGATAACGCTATCAGGAACACTCATTACTTTCATTAAATCTCTAAGAAGTATTGCTTCAGGTGTACCCTCATAATCCGGATCACTGATTCCCCCACTGATAATAATCTCTTTAATAATACCTCTTTTGTATAGTTCAACTGTATGATTAACTCTGTCTGCACCTGTAGAAATATATACTCTATCCGTTGGGCCTGTGTTCTTATGTTGCGCAACACCGGTCAATAATACGGCAGCTTCATAGGCACGCATTTCTTTATAAGCTTGCGTAGGTAACTCCCACCAGGTAACAACCTCATTAGCTATAAAATCATTGGAGAAAAATAATAAGTTGATAAAACCTGTTATCAGAAAAATCCTTTTGAGCTTTGGCTTTCTTATAACTAAACTCAATAGTAATAGCAGCGCCACAATGAAGAGTGGTTGTATTAAAAAGTTTAATAATTTAGAAAGTACAAAGAACATGCTTACCTATTTTTTGTATACAGGGTCTGATAAACTCCCGAGGCCATCAATTATTTTTCGTAATACATCGAAATATAAGGTAAGCGCCAAAAGTAAGGTCATAGACCAGATAACCATTGTATTAAAAATTAAGGTATCAATGTTCATATTTAAGAAATGCTTTGATGGCATATAGAATTGTGCATCAAAGTCTACAATATGATCTGGATCCGGATCTTTATAAATTGGATAAATTTTCTGTACCAGCTTACCATCCTTTTCAATTACACGATGCGGTTCAGACAGGTTTTTGGTAAACTCTGCGATGGCTTCATTGTGGTATCTATCTTTAAACTTTTCGTAAGCTTCTTCCTTATCTGGTGTGTCGGTCATGGCATGAATCTTTTGCTCCTTTTTCTGATCTGCTGCATTGAAGCGGTTAATGTAGAATCTTTTCAAGCTACCCAAAAAGCCATACACACGATTATATACGGTTGAGTCAAACTTCTGCACACTCAAGCTATCCAAAAAGTCTGCGGATTTTGCACCCGTAATTTTAACTTCACCCCTCAATTCATTCCGAATTATTGCATAATCTTGTTTTAGCTTTTCCTGAATGTGCGGATCTTGGGATCTATAATATTGAAGGCAATATTGGAGTCTTGTTTCTAACTCAGGTATAAAGTAAATCTTCTTAAAATCAGCTGAAGCCATTGCCTTATCATAGAGGTAGAATTCCTTTTCGTATTTATTATCCTTGAATTGCGTAACCATTGATGCTTCAAATGCCCAACGCGAAGCCATCATATCGCCAACCATGGGTACAGTGGCAGTATTACCAATTATAGGATTTAACTTATCGAACCTTACAACCACACCACTTAAAATAAGTTGTGGAATAAGTAACAATGGAATAAGTATATAAATGGTAACAGCCGAGTTGAATGCCGATGAAATATTAAGTCCTAATAAATTGGCAAAACAAGAAACGGTAAACAGAATTGCCCAATGGTTAAGTAGCATCCCGTCTATTCCCAAAATTAAGTTACCAACGGCAACAAACATGAAAGTTTGCAGTGCCGATAACATGAACAGTATCGAGATTTTTGAAACGATATAGCTGCTCCTGCTCAAGTGCAGAAAAGCTTCACGTTTTAGTATTTTTCTATCACGAATAATTTCTTCGGCACTTACTGTTAATCCCATGAACAGCGCCACTATCACACTCATAAAAAAGTAAGCGGGCATATTCAGGTTTTTACCGAATTCGTAGCCAGCATGCACTTTATCATCAACATTATGGTAACGCACAATGAAGGCTAAAATAAAAGCCAATAGCGGAGCCTCTAATAAATTAATAATCAGATACTGCTTGTTATGCAACTTGGCTCGAATATCGCGCATGGAAAACAGGTGCGCTTGTTTTAACCTAGTAGGTATACGCAGCGTTGATTCAGGTTTTTCTTTAACCTGTTCTATTATTGGTATGCGTTCCTGCTTCTTATAGGTTTTATTCCATTGCTCCGCTGTAATTTTACGTTCATTGGTAAAGTTTCCAAACTCGTTAATAACTTTTGTTTCAATGATATTGAAAATCTGTTCTGGATTAACGTTACCGCAAGTATGACACTCTCCTTCATCACTATCAAGCAGATTGATACTACGTTTGAAATACACAACAGCATCAATAGAATTGCCATAATAAATCTGATATCCTCCGTTATCCAGAATTAAAAGTTTATCAAACATTTTAAATATGTCTGATGAAGGCTGATGTATAACCGTGAAAACTAATTTACCCTTGAGAGAGAGTTCTTTTAACAAATCAATAATATTCTCAGAGTCTCTTGATGACAACCCGCTGGTTGGCTCATCACAGAAGAGTACTGCCGGCTCGCGCAATAATTCTAGCCCTATGTTCAGGCGCTTACGCTGCCCACCGCTAATGGTTTTTCTGAGTGGCGAACCTACTTTTAAGTCTTTAATGGTATCTAGCCCTAGGTCTTCCAGTACTTTTATTACCAATGCATCAATTTCTTCTTCGTCTTTATCACTGAAGCAAAGCTTAGCTGCATAATATAGATTTTGATATACGGTTAAGTCTTCGATCAGTAAGTCGTCTTGCGGCACAAAACCAATTACACCTTCAATCTTACCCGGTTCCTTGTGTATGTCAATACCATTAATGAGAACCTGACCTGATGAGGGCTTCTCAGAACCATTGAGGACGTGCAACAAAGTTGACTTTCCTGCACCACTGGCACCCATCAATGCAATAAGTCTTCCTGATTCTTCCGCCAGGTTTACATTGCGTAATCCCAATTTTCCGTTCTTAAATTTGAAGGAAATGTCTTTGCCCTCGAAAGTGATTTTAGGTCCTTTTGAAAATTCCTTGAATATGCCAAGCACATCTCCGTAGTAAAAAGGATCCTCGGCATCACTCCAGCGAACCGCAGCACCAACAGGCAATAATCGTAATCCTCCAGACTTGACTGGTGAACCATTTAGATAAACATCAGCCTGTCCATGATATTTTAAACAATACAGATTAGCTGACTCAATCCAGAGTATTGCCAAAAATCCTTTGAGCCCTTTTCTCTTAAGGTGATGCGCATTTTTTAAGGTTGATGAAGAGAACTCATCAATAATTAAAATTTGCTTTATATCGTGCCTATCGGGAGTCCGGCCTGCCAGGAATATCTCAATGGCTTCTGTTTCTTCATCGTTTATTTTAAAGTTTCTGGCAACTGTCTTTACCAGTTCATCTTCTCGTTTTGATATAGAACTGTCTGCTGCAATAATCCGGGTGAGTTCCAATACAATAACTACCTTCTGCTTTTGTGTGATTTCCGTACTTATGCTATCGCACAGATTCTTGAGCAGATTTTCTTCTATTTGTGCTCCCTTTGGTTGTAAGGCCAGGGTTTCAAACTGGTTCAAATAGTATCCTACCTTTGGCTGGCTTACATGATCTTCCAGAAAATTGCGTACCTGTTCACGCTCTTTTTCCGTTACTTCATCAACCTTGGCTACAACAGAAAATAACTGCAGCACTGTATTGAGTACATCTTCACTCATGGCTTGGGATTAAAAGACGTTTGAAAATACAGCATTTACACCATATTGAAAATAAAAAAGGAACCTTGTGGGTTCCTTTTTATGTGCATTGCGGTTAATACCTATTCGGTAATTCCATTTCTGATCTTTTCTACAGTGTTAGTGATGCTTTCCAGCTTCTTATCTGTTAACACAAGGTCTGCTCTGTTATTTTTAATCTGCTCTTCTATGTTAAGTGCTGCGTAGTCGGCTTCAAGTGTTTTAAGGTCTGTAATAATGCCTGTAACAGGCTCAGACTGCTCAACAGTGCTCAACATCTTCAACAACTCTTCAACTGATTTTTTCTGCTCCAAAATAACACGCATTACCGGTGTAAGCACCAAATTGCGCTGATCAGTAGGAAGCATGTCTTTAGGATAAGATTTTACTATACCTGTTGAGATATAAAGACTCTCGATAAAGCTTCCGGTTAAAACCAAAGCAGCCAATTTATTTCTGCTGTCATCTTTAAGGAAGCTTTCTGTTTTATTGATAGTTTCATTTAACAAGATAGCCAATGAATCTTTGTTTGATATATTAGCTTCGAAACGCTTCAATACATCAAGATCAAAAGAGCCGATAACCCCAAGGTTATCTGCAAGAACCTTACATGAGTTCAAATAATCAATCGCTTCCTGCGATTTATCGTAAGAGCTTAAGTAGCCAATATCAGCTGCATAAACCCCTAGGTTAAGGGCTGCTTTATCGCTGCGGTTAGCGTATTGATCAGCTTTAGTTCTAGGATTAATCAGGCTTTGGTTAAACTCAGCGCCAGTGGCCTGAAGTAAGTATGGTATTTCAGAAGGCGAAGGAATATTGTACACAACCTGTTCAATCTGTTCTTTCAGACTCTCTTCGGCTGCTGTGAATTCATCAGAATTTTTGCTCTGATCACCTGAAGAAGACCCACAAGATTGAACAAAGAGCACGGATGCGAATCCTAATGCGGTAACTATGAGATGCTTGCGATTCATGATGTAGTTTACGTTTAGCCTCCAATTTTACTACATTTTTCAATGGTATAAAATTTGGCAGTGCCTTTTTTACTGTTTTTTTGTTGCAACGGTAATTTTCGGTATGTTTAACATAGACATCATTCATCCCCATGGACAATCTTGTTGATAAGGCTGTGTTAATTGACGATAGTGAAATTGACCTTTTCATCCAGAGACGTTTTTTGGAAGTCTTCAAATTCTCTAATCAACTACAAACCTTTGTTTCGGCCAAACTAGCACTCGACTGGCTAAAGTCGCTAGAAAAAGAGCTTATGCCTCAGCTCATATTCCTTGATCTTAATATGCCGGAAATTGATGGCTTTGGCTTTTTACTCAACTTTGCTGAAATCCCTGAGTCTCAGCGTCAACATGTGCGTATTGTCATTCTTACCAGCTCAAATAGCAGAAGTGATCTGGACAAAGCCCTGGCGTTTAAAAACGTGGTTCATTTTATAACAAAGCCACTCAAACAGTCAGACCTTGAGGTGCTCAAACTGAAGCTAGCTTCTTAAGCATCTTTTATTCAATCTTAGCCAATCATTTGATACTCTTAGCGAAAAGCGTAAACTTTAGGCCTTAAATTAAGTAAGGCATGAAGTGGCGGTTTTGATGTTCTACTCCAATGGAGTTGAATGATCGTAGCCATTACATGCGAACGTACTGAAATGCAACTGAAGCATTCAGGCATTTAACTGTATCAATAAATTAAATAATTATTCATGAAAAAACTTACCGGAACGGGCGTAGCACTTGTAACTCCTTTTACAGTTGATGGCACTGTTGATTATAAAGGACTAAAACGTCTGCTCAACCATACTGCTAAAGGTGTTGATTATTATGTGGTAATGGGTACCACCGGAGAATCTGTAACCACATCAAAGGAAGAAAAAAAAGCAATACTTGCGTTTGTAAAAGCTAATAATCGCAAAAACCTACCAATTGTTTATGGTATTGGCGGAAGCAATACACAAGATGTGATCGACAATATTAAACAAACAGACTTTGAAGGTGTTGATGCCATTCTTTCTGTAAGTCCTTACTACAATAAACCTTCTCAAGAGGGGATCTATCAGCACTTCAAAGCCATTGCGGGTAAATCTCCTGTACCAGTAATTTTGTACAATGTACCAGGGCGTACTGCCTCTAACATGAGCGCAGCGACAACTCTGCGATTAGCAAGTCATAAAAACATAATAGGTATTAAAGAAGCTTCTGGTAACATGGAGCAGTGTATGAAGATCGCTGCCGATAAGCCTGAAGACTTCATGTTGATTTCGGGAGATGATATGTTAACTGTTCCGCTTTACAGCATTGGAGGCATTGGTGTTATTTCCGTATTGGCCAATGCCTATCCTGTTCACTTCAAAAAAATGAAAGAATATGCCTTTGCGGGAAAGTATGCTAAAGCAAGTCAGGAATTATTTAAGTTATTGGATATTAATAGTCCTATGTATGAAGAGGGTAATCCTGTAGGAATAAAATTTGTATTAAGCGAATTGGGTGTGTGCAATTACAATGTTCGACTTCCGCTCGTTGCTCCTTCAGAAACTTTGAAAAAGAAAATACAACAGTTGATGAAATCTGTTTAACTGATGCTATTCTGATTAAAACAAAAAAGGGATGACTTTGTCATCCCTTTTTTATTTCTAATTGTTGCTTAGGCTTTGTTCTTTACGTCCTGAACCTCAGTTCTGATTACCTGTGCCAGGTTTTTCACGTCCTGCATACCCTTTCTGATACGAGTACCCGCTGCGCTATTGCCTTTGTTATAGAACTTGTCGAAATCTCCCTCGAGAGATGCCAACAGGTCTTTCAATTCCTGGAGTTTTTGCATTTTTTCTATCAATTTAAAGAGTTAAAAATAGGTTTCTGAACGCCAATTTAAAGAAAAACCTTAAAATTCAACGTTTTTAACGCTTTTTTTAAACAGCTTTTGTTACCGACACCAATGCTTCCTGGCGGTAAAAGCCCTCATCCAGCTTCACTTTCAACGCTGAAAATGCGGTCAAAGTTTCCTCAACATCAGCCAATGTATGTACAGCAGTAGGTATAATGCGGAACATGATAACGTCCTTAGGCACAACAGGATAGATCACCACAGAACAGAAAATACCGTAGTTTTCACGAAGATCCATAGCCATGTTAGCCGCTTCACCTACTCCACCTTTAAACAAAACAGGTGTTACAGGGGAAGATGTGTCACCAAGGGTAAATCCACGGTCGCGTAAACCTTGCTGGATTGCCTTAGTAATCTTCCATAAGTTATCTTTTAACTCAGGTTGGGTCTTTAAAAGCTCCAAACGCTTACGACCACCAACCACTAAAGGCATAGGCAAGCTCTTGGCGTAAATCTGGGATCTAACGCTGTAGCGTAAGTATTTTAAAATGTGCTTATCTCCTGCCACAAAAGCTCCGATACTCGCCATAGACTTAGCAAATGTTGAGAAATACAGGTCAACCTGATCTTGAACACCTTGCTCCTCACCTGTTCCGGCTCCGGTTTTACCCATTGTACCAAAACCATGAGCATCGTCAACAAACAAACGGAAGTTATACTTGTCTTTTAAAGCTACTACGCCCTTTAGGTCGCCCTGCTTACCAGACATACCGAAGACACCCTCAGTAATTACAAGAATGCCACCACCCGTCTCATTGGCTAGTCTTGTGGCACGTTGCAACTGCTTCTCAAGGCTCTCCATGTCGTTGTGGGTATATACAAAACGCTTACCCATGTGCAAACGAACACCGTCAATGATACAAGCGTGTGACTCTGCATCATAAACAATTATGTCTTTACGATCAACAATAGCATCTATAATTGATACAACTCCCTGATAACCAAAGTTCAGGAGCATTACATCTTCTTTCTTTACAAATTCAGCAAGCTCCTTTTCAAGAGCAAGGTGATTAACTGAGTTACCCGACATCATACGGGCACCCATTGGTAAACCCATACCATACTGTGCAGCAGAATCAGCATCTGCTTTTCTTACTTCAGGGTGGTTGGCCAATCCCAGGTAGTTATTTAAACTCCAGTTCAATACAGTTTTCCCATTAAACTTCATTCTGGGGCCAATTTCGCCCTCCAGTTTCGGGAAAAAGAAATAATCATCAGGAAGGTGAGAGTATTTGGCCAAAGGCCCTGCTTCCATTCTCAGCTTTTCAAATAAGTCTACCATGGTAGTTTGTCTATTTATTGCCGCAAAAATAAACAAAATTGGATTATAACGACTGTTAGTTAATATTTAACCAGTCATTATAAAACGGTCTGGTTGCAAGTGGCTTACCTTAGCTAAATAGAACAATCGAACTAGAGTCAAGCTAATTAAACACCCGTGTTATATTAAAACCGAAATGAACATCGCCTTTAAAGAAGTTTCCTTGTGTTTCGGTAATAAAACCCTTTTCAATCATGCTTTGTGAATTCGTTAAGTGCAATTGAAAAACGTGTCCGCCTGTTTCAATGTCTACGCCAAGTGCAATTGAATTTTCTGTTGGATTATTGGTAGATGGATTTAATTGGTGGTAATATTCTGCATTTAAGGAAATTCGCTTGCTGAGTTTTAATCTTCCTCCTGTGCCCAGTGCAAATTTATCATTGGGTTCGCCTTCCAGCACCTGGTTGCGGTGAACAAGTGCGGGCATTAATTGCCATGAAATGGCAGGACTAAATTTGCGGGCTATCAGTAGCACATGACTATAGACAGCTTGCGAAAAAGAAGTTTGAACAACTTGCGCCTGATCAGGCGCCTTCAGTGTTTTAATGGCTGTACTTGAAAACCATGTTACAGATACAGGAATTGATAGATCACCCTTTTGTTGCCTTAGTAGATTATACTTGGCAAAACCATCATATGTTTTTTCAAACGAGTTTCTTCCAAAGCCAACTGTTAAGCGATTGCTTATACCATACTCCAATGCAAACCTCACATTGGCTCCATCAATACCGAAAAAATTATAAGCTCCTGTATTTATCTTACCAAAACGGTGCGAGATAAGAAACTCAAGTGATTTCTTTTTTCTTGTAATAATAGAATGACCGTTAATAATTCTACTACCCTTAAAAGTTGCTTCTGCAAATGTTGGTGTGTTATCAATAACATCATTCTCAAGTTCACTCAACAAATCATCTTGCGCTGCAGCAGATAATGAAAGCATCAGAAGTAACAGTGCTAGTATTTTTCTTAGTTCCATATCCTTATTTTGTTTCGAGAGTGAAGGGTAATTCTACAGTTACATCAACAATTTCCGCAATATTCTTTATCACTAAAGTGGGGATCTTAATGTTATAATCTTTTATGGAAATTTGAAATTTAGTTTTAGCAATTACTTGATTTTTTGCCACTGTTAAAATTCCTGTTGTCTGTATAGCCTTGGTGACACCATGCAATGTTAATTTGCCATCAACTGTAACCGGATAGGAGCCATTTTTATTTGGATTAATAACCTCTTTTGATTGAAAGCTGCCACTGAATGAAGCCTTGGGAAATTTATCAGACTCAAGGTAGTTTTCATTGAAATGCTCTTCCATCAATGACTTATCAAACTTAAAAGATTTAATAAGAAGGCTAATAGCTACTTCATTTTTGGTCAGGTCAAGAATGCCAGCTACCTGATGGTTATTTGCGTCTATATTCTCAAGTGGAGCCTCAGAAAAAAACTGTATATGCCCATTCTTAGTAATGTACCTGCTCTGGGATGAAGCATTAATGCTGCAAAAAATAAGGAGTAGAAATAGAATATTTTTCATTTTAACAATTTTGTTTAACTGATTTAAAAACAGTACATTTTTTCAAATAGACATCGTTTAAAAAACCGATGCACTTACCTTCAATTAACACTTCGCTATTAATTTCAATAGAATTAATAATTCCAAAAAGTTGTTCTGGATTAAGTGTGCATAGTATGGATTTATAGCGGGTACCCTTTAGTGCTATCTCTACTTGGTTATCTTTCAATAACCCAATGCTGGATATCTTACCCCGTACTTGTATTACTTTATTCAAGTATTGCTGAGTGGCTATAGTTTCATTTCTGATAAATGATTTTAATAATTCGTCAACGGTAATTGTTTTGATTGAACACTTTGGCGCTTGATTATTAAACTGATTTGTAGAAATGTATACAAGGCAAATGGGTACCAATACACCAATTATGACAGAAGCAATTTTGATCTTTTGTAATTTCATTTTAATTAATTGGTGCCCCATCACTTACCCAGCAAGCAATTTCCTGAATTTGAGAACTGCTAAGTTCTCCTAATGGTGGCATACGGCCGTTTGCAGTTAGCGTGGCAATTTTTGTAGCATTGGTCTGGATATTCTGGTTATTTCTAAGATCAGGTGAAATTGATCCACCATGACAATTACTTGTGGCACAATTAGCGTTAATAATAGCTTTTATTGACGAAAAACTTTGACCTGAAATGACATCAACTGTTTTTTGAACTGAACAACCATTCGCGTCAGTTGCCAAAACTGTATAGGTACCTGATGCTAAACCACTAAATAGTGTACCTGCCTGACCGGTACCTCCATTAAGCACATATGAATATGGCTCTGGCCCTCCTGTTGCACTTACTGAAATAGTACCGTTGCTTGTTTTGCAGCCGGACGGACTACTAGTTGCAAGAATATTTATTCCGTTTAAATTTTCAATTGTTGTTGATTGACTGGTTGTACAGCCTAACTCTGTTTTTACTGTTACTATATATGATTTTGCTGAAAGCCCTGTGAACAGATTACTCTCTTGAAAGGTAACACCATCAATACTAAAAGTAACAGGCGTTTCTGAAGAACTGACTACTTCAATAATTCCCGTAGCTTTTCCACATTCTGTTCCAATAACATCAAGCGCATCAATATTAGGAATTGACGTGCACAAATTATCTTCTATAGTTTCATAAGTACAACTTAACATGAAACAAATAATAACTAAGAAAAACCAATTGTTTATATATTTAGTCCTGAACATGGAGGTGAGCATTTAGTAAAAAGAATAAAGCTTGCTTTTTTTAAACGCTACCAGGCTTTACCTGATAGCGTTTTTCTAAATTGTAATTAGTTTTTAACGATTTTGTACCATACACCACCAACACCATCACCAAGTACAGTGCCCCGATTGCTATCATTTTTAAATAAGTAAAGCGGTTTACCTAAATACGTGTTTTGCTTGGTTCCGTCAGCACGGGTAATTGTTCCAAAATTATTTGCGCTTAATAGAGATGGGAGAACTATCGTTTCTCCATAAAAATATGGAGGCCAAGTTGTTGCACAGTCATTGTTACAATTGCTTGCATTTTCTGAGTCATTAGTAAATGTGTAAACAGTTTTACCTTTTGAACCGACAAAAACCAATTCTGAATTAATTTTAGCAAGCATTAGTGTGTAATCAGGTTTTGCGATAAACCATGTTCCTCCGCTACCGTCTCCATTAACATCGCCCTCCGCTATATCACCATTGAAATAGTATAGGGGCCAACCTTTATAGGTTGTCTGCTTGGCTCCATCCGCCCTGGTAATTTCTCCCAAATCAGCGGTTAACAATCCTTCTGGCAACGTGGTATTTTGTAAAAGAAATGGAGGCCATGTAGCTGCACAAGCACCACTACATGTGCTAGTTCCCTGAGCATCATTTGCAAAGAAATAAAGACTCATTCCTTTAGAGTCGCTAATAATTTGACCAAAAGTTTCATTATTGCTTATCTGTAAACCAAAGGGGCTGGTGTCATCGTCATCTGAACAAGCTATAGTTAGTGTACAAAGGATAAGAGCGACCATAGTAAGCACTTTACTACTTGTGTAGGTCTTCAAATTGGGGTAATTCATTGTGTTTAGGTTAGTTTGAATTGTAAATAATTATGTCACAAAAAAAGGCAGGAGAAAGTCTTTTGGAAAGAAAATCAAGCCAGCAAAAGGTGAACAACTAGAAGAAAGGTGGGGTACAAGATGTGAACAAGAGAAGGAGAAAAGGCTGAAATTCCTTCAGTTAAGGCATTCTACCTAGGCAAAGCCAATGATAAAATCATTTAAGCTCTGCTCCTGACCCAGGTTAAGCTTTTTACGCAAGCGATACCGCGCAGTCTTTGCGCTATCAGCTGAAATACCAAGTAAAGCTGAAATTTCCCTAGTGCCCATATTTAATCTTAAGAGTGCACATAGTTTTAACTCAGCTGGGGAAAGATCAGGATAGTCCTTTAAAAGATTACCAAAAAAATTCTGATGAACGTTTTCGAAAGTCAGCTTAAAATCCTCCCAATCCCTATCAATATTTAATTTTTTGTTAACGTGCTGTAATAATCCGTTTAACTCTTTGGCAAGTTCAGGGTCTGTAGCTGTCTTTTTTAAAGATTGAAGTTTCAACTCTAATTCTTCCAGCAACTCATTTTTCTGGATAAAATTAACGGTATAGGATGTTAACTCCTTATTACGAAGTTCAAGTTCTTGTTTCAGTTCCTTCTCCTTTAATTTTATATTCTCAAGCTCTACATTTGCCAGTTGCTCTCTGGACTCCGACAACTTCTGCCTGCTTTGTAGTAACTCAAAATTCTTCCTGACTTTTACTTTTTGATGGCGGTAAAAAATAAAACCAACCGAACTTAGTAAAATAACCGTTACGATTAATAAACTGCGAATCAGACTGTCGATTCTGGCATCCTGCTGAAGCAATAAGATTTCTTTTTTCCTAACACTAAGCAGTTGTTCTTTATCGCGGACTTCGCGTTCTTTCTCTAAGGCAGCAATTTGATGTGACTTCGCTTGATTAAAAATACTATCCTTCAAAACTTCATACTGCTCAAAATAAAGTAATGATGCCTGATAATCTTTTTTAATTGCTGTTAGTTCTTTTAAATCAAATAGAATCGCCAATAAAGACTTTTTATAGCCATACGCTTTCGCTGTATTATATGCCTCATCCAGAAAATTTTCTGCCTGCGAATACTTTTTTTGTTGAATGTATATCTTTGCTAAGTTTTCAAGATTTATAGCTATATGCTCATGATCATTGCGTGTGCGAGCTATCGATAGAGACTTAAATAGGTGTGTTTCGGCTTCTTCCAAACGGCCTTGGTCCATATACAGAATACCTAGTCTATTGGAAACCTCTTGTATACCAAAAAGAAAATTAATTCTCTGATGTATTTGTAATGCCTTAATAAAATACTCGTAAGCCAGACTATATTTTTTCTGACTCGCATAAGCAGAACCGATTTTGGTATAAGTAGTGCCAATGCGATCTTCGTATCCAATTTTGTTAAAGAAACCCAAAGCAGTCATATAATATCTTAGGGCCTCATCAGGATTTTGTTGATCGGCATAAACTAAACCAATATTCATTGTGCTATTTGCAGCTCCTAAAAGATCTTCATTTCTTTGATAAAGTTCCTGAGCCGTGAATAAGTATTGGAGCGCATCATAAAAATTGCCTCTTGCCCAATGCGATACTCCTATCACGCGATTAGCCATTGCCTCACCTGATAAATATTGGATTTTTTTGGCCAACTCAAGAGCATCAAGTCCATATTGCTCAGATTTGTTGGCTTCAATTGTCCAATACTCAAATCCTGTTTGATTTAGAATATCAACCAAAGTAGTATCCTTTTTAGTGTAATGCTTAAGCAACGTTGAAAGGCTATCAATTTTTTGCCTTGCCTGAGCCAATAACACAGATGGTGTCAGAAGGATAAACAAAAGCGTAAATATTAAACGAAGGGGCATGGCGAGAAATCTACTAAAAAAATGAAATTACCACTACTTGAGGCCATAAAAAAATAAGAATACAAAAATATGGTCTTCGTATAAAAACATTAGTTGTTTAAGGGCACCCTTTAGTTTGTGTTATTCAAAAATTTATGTCTGTTTCTATTTATGATACCAGATTATTAAGGCTTTCCAAGAATTACACCCGTTCAAATTGCATTTAATCATTTACAACTAATAACAATTTAATCACCTCATATTCATTACTTTTGCTGTTTGTAAAAGCGATCAACGCCATTGATGCATTGATATTATTTGTTTAGCATTGTAGTTTCTATAAAGTATGGGGCAAATTAAAAAGTTACTAGTCGCCAATAGAGGGGAAATAGCCTTGCGTGTAATGCGCAGCGCACGTGAAATGAATATCAAAACTGTTGCGGTTTACAGCGAAGCCGACCGCAATGCACTTCATGTACGCTTTGCCGATGAAGCCGTCTTCATTGGCCCGCCTGCCTCTTCCGAATCCTACCTGAAGATGGATAAAATTATTGCTGCTGCCAAACAGACAGGAGCAGATGCCATTCATCCGGGTTATGGTTTCTTATCAGAGAATGAAGATTTTGCACAATTATGCGAAGACAATAAAATAATTTTTGTTGGCCCATCTGCCAAGTCAATTGAACTGATGGGTAGCAAGCTAGGGGCAAAGGCTGCGGTGGCAAAATTTAATGTACCCTTGGTTCCGGGTACTGCCGAGCCTATTGATGATATACCCGCTGCAAAAAAATTGGCTAAAGAAATTGGTTACCCTGTACTAATAAAAGCCAGTGCCGGTGGTGGTGGAAAGGGTATGCGAGTTGTAGAAAATGAAGCAGAGTTTGAGGAGCAAATGGAGCGAGCGGTCAGTGAAGCCATTTCATCTTTTGGCGATGGAGCTGTATTTATTGAGAAATATGTGACCAAACCTAGACATATCGAATTTCAAGTGTTTGGCGATAAGCATGGTAATGTAGTTCACCTGTTTGAACGCGAATGCTCTATACAACGCAGACACCAAAAGGTTGTTGAAGAAGCACCTTCCGCAGTGTTAACACCCGCATTGCGAAAAGCCATGGGTGAGGCTGCGGTAAATGCGGCCAAAGCCTGTAATTATTATGGCGCAGGAACAATTGAATTTATTTTAAACGAAAATCTCGATTTCTATTTCTTAGAAATGAATACGCGTTTGCAGGTAGAGCATCCGGTAACAGAAGAAATAACAGGATTAGACCTGGTACAACTTCAATTAAAAGTTGCCCAAGGTGAAAAACTTCCTTTTAAACAAGAAGACCTCATCATGCAAGGTCACGCTGTTGAAATCCGCGTTTATGCAGAAGATCCTGCTAACAATTTTTTGCCTGATATTGGTACACTACAAACTTATGTTCGTCCACAGGGACATGGTATCAGGGTTGATGATGGTTTTGAGCAGGGCATGAGTATACCTTTTTATTATGATCCGATGATTGCCAAGCTCATTTGTCATGCTGAAACGAGAGAAGCGGCCATTGAAAAAATGATCAGAGCAATTAAGGATTATCAAATAACGGGACTAGAAACAACATTAGGCTTTTGTGAATTCGTAATGAAGCATGAAGCTTTTAGAAGCGGACAGTTTGATACTAAATTTGTTGAAAACTATTTCAAGCCAGAAGTGCTAAACAAGACAGGGAATAATGAAGAGGAACTATTAGCTGCAGCCCTGGCTTCTTTTGTAATCGGGCAGAACAAAACCACGGTTCAGGAACCTAATGTAGTTGCTGAAGAAAGTAAATGGCGTAAAAATCGCTTAGCCTAAACGTTATAAAAAAAATTAAAGTGGCTGATATTAAACCATTCAGGGCTTGGCGGTACAACCCAACACTTTCGGGTAATATAGACGAACTTACCTCTCCCCTATTTGACGTTGTTTCAGACAAACAACGCAAGGCATTATATAAAAATCCACATAACAGCATTTATCTTTCTGTTCCACAACAACCAGATGCTTCGAATAAGGCACACCTTTTATTAGAAGAATGGAAGACAAAAGGCATTATCATCCAAGACAAATTGCCTGCTATTTATGTGTATTACCAATATTTTAAACTTGCAGGTTCAACGAAAGAATTTTGTCGCAAGGGTTTTATAAGCAACATACGTGCATACAACTGGAACGAAAATGTGGTACTTCGTCATGAAAATACTATACCCAGCGCAGTAAACGATCGCATTGAATTACTTGAAAAAACTGAGCTGAATGTTAGCCCAACTCACGGTTTATATACTGATACAAATCATATACTAGAACGTTATATGGATGAAGCTATTCTGCATCCACTTTATGAATCTGAAGATTACCAGGGTGTAAAAGATGTGTTGGCTGTAATACATGATGCCGCAATCATCAGTATATTTATTGAACTAATTAAAGGAAAAAAAATAATTCTGGCTGATGGTCACCATCGTTACGAGGGTTCACTTGCCTACCGGGAGAAAATGACCAAATCAAATCCTGCACATACAGGTGAAGAAGGTTATAATTTTCATCTTATGTATTTGACCAATACAGAATCAGATGACATTCGAATTCTTCCCACGCACAGGCTTATCAAAGGCATTAATGATTTCAATGAACAAGAAATTCTAAATAAGCTTGAACAACACTTTATTATTAAAGTGCTTGATGATGCCGATACTGCCAATGAAATTATTGTAGGCAAGCAGTGGGCCTTTGCATTACTTTTTAAAGAGAACACCTATAAGGTAAGACTTAAACCTGAAGCATTAACTTCTATGACCTGGCCTTTTCCTGATGCGGTTAAGAAACTTGATCTTACTGTAATGCACTACTTTATCATCGAAAAAGTATTAGGTATTCCTGGCAAAGAGCAACGCCAATCAAATAATATTACTTTCGATCGAAGCTTTGGCGATTGCCTTACCAAAGTGATCAGTGAAGAAGCACAAATGGCCATTATCACCAACGAAGTATCCATAGAAGAAGTGAAGAGTGTTTGTGCCAGTGGTTACACTATGCCACAAAAATCAACTTACTTTTATCCCAAAGTAATTTGTGGTTTTGTGTTTAGTTCCATTAAAGAAGAAGAATTTAAAAGTCCGGTGTATTCACCCTTTTAAAAAATGATACAGCGTTCCATTATATTAGCATCCAGTTCACCGCGCAGGCAATATTTACTAAAAGAAGCTGGCTTTGAATTCACAGTAGAAAAACCTGATATTGATGAATCATTCCCGCCAACATTACCTGTAGATAGTGTTGCTAAATACCTTGCTGAGCGAAAAGCAGAAGTGTTTCGACCACGTATGCAAAACGAAATTGTAGTAACTGCTGATACGGTGGTAATCCTTGGAAATAAAATTCTAAATAAGCCCATCGATAAACCTGAAGCAGTCCAAATGTTACAAGAACTGTCGGGCAAAACACATTTGGTCATGACAGGGGTTTGCATTTTATCAAAAGAAAAAGAAGTTGCTTTTGATGACACAACTGAGGTAACTTTCAAAAAACTTAATCTAGAGGAAATCAATTTCTATATAGACAACTATAAACCTTACGATAAAGCAGGTGCGTACGGTGCACAAGATTTTATTGGTATGATAGCCATAGAAAAAATTGTAGGTTCATATTTTAACGTTATGGGTTTACCCATTCACCGCGTCTACCAACAATTAGTAAGCTGGTAATGAAAAAAATCTGGAAGCTTTTAAAGCAACATCTTCAGGAAGATTTTTATTTATCTTATTATGTTACTGTTGGTATTGTATTAACACTTTTTATCTTTTTTAATTATCGTTTTGCCTTCGAAAAGAAGGTAATTGATGCCTATAGCAATTTCACAAAGTTTTTTGTTTACCTCTTGTTCTATGGAAGTGGCTATTACTTGACAATATTTTTGTTAAGCATTTTTAAGAAAACAAAAAGTTTTATATCCAATCCATTTTTTTGGCTTTACAGTTTATTTGGGTTGAGTCTACTATCACTTGATGGCTCAGTTCCTTACCTGAATAGTTTTATCTATGACAATTTTAATTCACAATTAACTTACTGGGTTTATAAAGTATCTGTTAATGGTGTGAGTTTTTTCACCATACTCATCCCGCTTCTACTTTTCTATTTAGTTTTCGATAAAAAGGAGAAACATTATTACGGACTTAACAATCAACAGGCAGACTTAAAACCCTATTGGTCTTTGTTACTCTTGATGTTGCCCTTGCTGCTATCTGCATCATTCCTGGAAAGCTTTCAACGTCAGTACCCCATGTATAGGAGTAATAATGCTTACTTAGTCTTGGAAATTCCTGAATGGACAGCAGCAATTATCTATGAGATTGCTTACGGTCTTGACTTTATAACTGTTGAGCTACTTTTCCGCGGATTCCTTGTGATTGGTATGATAAAGATATTGGGTAGAAATGCCATTGTTCCAATGGCAGTAATATATTGTATGCTTCATTTTGGTAAACCTATGGGTGAAGCCATCAGCTCGATTTTCGGTGGATATATACTCGGTGTGGTTGCTTATGAAAGCCGAAGCGTTTGGGGCGGTATCATTGTCCACATGGGCATAGCATGGATGATGGAGATAATTGCTTACATCCAAAAACTGTTACATTAAAGATTGGTAAACAGCCATCATGTCTGCAGCGATCTTCTCTTCACTAAATTTTTGGATGTGTTGAAATGATTTCGTCACCATTTCTTCCCTTAGTGTTGGGTTATTTATAATTTGTTGCATCGCTTCTGCCAATGCCTTGGCATTGTCTGGCACAATATACTTAGCATACGGACCTGCAGCCTCAGTAAAGCAAGAACCTGTTGAAGTAATAACAGGCGTTTTACAAGCAATGGCCTCCACTAATGGAATACCAAAACCCTCGAAGATTGAAGGGTAAACAAATAATTCACTCAGATTGTAAATAGCAGGAAGATCTTTAAAATCAATCTTATTGAGATAAATTATAAGATTTGTTAATTGATTCGCTTCGGCAAAAGATTTGATTTGTTCAACATACTTTGTAGGTCTACCCACAATTACTAAAGGTAATCTTTCTGATTCTGGTAAAAGTGCCATTGCTTTCAAAATAAGCAATGCATTTTTACGTGGCTCAATAGTGCCAACATTTAAAATAAATCGCTCAGGCAAAGCGTATCGCTTTCGTACTTCCCGTTTAGTCTCCTCACTAATTTCATTATGGAAATTAGGATGGCAACCCTGATACACTACCTTAATCCTCTCTGCAGGTATTTGCAGAAAATTAATGAGGTCTTGTTTAGTCTGCTCCGAAATAGCAATGATAATGTCCGCTGTTGCGCAAGCATACTTCACTTTTCTAGTGTATATCCACCTATCAATAGGTGAGTACAGTTCAGGAAAACGCAAAAAAATTAAATCGTGTATGGTTACAACTGACTTACAAACCGATGTAATACCAGCTGGCAATTCATGGCTCATGCCATGAAAAATATCGAGTTTGTGTTTGGCGGCTTCACGCTTTAGCAAAGCTGTGCGCCAATAACTGCCTAACTTTAAAGTACTAATCCAAGAAGCTGGTTGAACAGTAAAGTAATTTCCTTGATCCAGAAATTCCTTTGTCTCAGCATTTTGTTTTATGCGAGGTGTGAACAGAAAGACCTCATCACTAAAATTATGATTACGAATTGCCTTTACAATGAAGCGGCTGTAATTACCAAGTCCGGTAAAATTGTTGAACAAACGCTTAGCATCGTAACCAATTCTCACTTTTTAAATTCTTTTTTATATCTATCAACACAGTCAAGAATAATTTCCATTGCCTTCTCCTTCGACTGGAATTCATCTACGATTACCTTTTTATTTTCAAGGGTTTTGTACTCTTCAAAAAAGTGCCTCAACTCTACACGGAAATATTCAGGAAGTTCGCTAACATCATTGATATGCCCAACACTGGCATCTCCTTCTGCTACAGCAATAATTTTATCATCGGGTTCGCCTTTGTCTATCATGCGCATTACACCAATCACTTTAGATGGAATGAGGCAACGGGGAACTACTGTAACCTGTGTTAATACCATTACATCCAATGGATCGTGATCTTCACCCAATGTTTGTGGAATGAAGCCATAATTCTGTGGATAGTACATTGAAGCATAGAGTACACGATCCAACATAATCAAACCACTATCTTTATCAATCTCGTACTTTGCTCTTGATCCCTTAGGGATTTCAATAATCGAGTTGATATGTTCTGGCGGATTCTTGCCTACTGCTACTTCGTGCCACGGATGCTTTACCATAATTGTAATTTGTTGCAAAGGTAGTAAAAGCAAGTGATTGAAAAGAAAAACGTCTTTGCTCCGAAGGAACAAAGACGTTTTTAGGTCAATAGACAATAAGCTTCTGGAAATTAAACCAGATAACAAAGATTATTTTGGATCTTCTTTAGCTGCTTGTTTGTTCGCTTGCTGTATTTTTTCTCCGTCTTTCAAACGTTTAGAAACAACCAGGAAAGGACCGGTTACAACCTCAGCACTATCACTTAAGCCTTCAATAATTTCTATATTATCATAGTCGCTGATACCGGTTTTCACTTCAACCATCTTGGCAGAACCGTTATCATTAATAAATACTACAATCTTATCTTCTACAACTTTTTCAACTTTGTCACTGTTTTGAACCTTACGCTGAGAATCTTCGGAAGGTGGAGCGGAACCAACTTTTTTATCAGGGTTGCGCGTAGTAACTGAAGCCAATGGCACAGAAAGTACATTATCTTTTCTCTTGGTAATAATATCTACAGAGGCAGTCATACCCGGACGGAAAGGATATTTGTTACCCGCTCTGATCAAATCTTCGTATGATGATCGTAAAACTGAAATGCGTACCTCAAATTCTGTAATGGCATCTGCAGACAATTTATCTTTTGCAGTATTTGAAATAAGAGTTACTACACCTTTAAACTTTTTATTCTGTGATGAGTAAGCATCAACATCGATGATGGCAGTATCACCCTGATGAACACGAACAATGTCATTCTCATTAACATTAACTCTCACCTCCATTAAGTTCAGATCTGCAATACGCAATAGCTCTGTACCTGTCATGGTTTGGGCACCTACTACACGCTCACCCTTTTTAACACTTAATTTAGAAATGATACCATTCATAGGAGCAACTACACTCGTCAGGCGCACATTTTCAGTTGCTTCTCTTACTGTAGCCTCGCTACTCTTAACTATAAATCCGGCTGCTTGTAAAGACTGCTTCGCAGACTTCAAATCGTTCTCAGCCACCTTAAAGTTTTGTTGTGCCAATTGCCATTCTGATTCAGCAATGACTTTTTCCTTCCATAATGATTCTTGACGCTTAAAATCTTGCTCTGCGCGTATGAAAGTAGCCTCAGCACGAGACAAAGCAGCTTCAGATGATTTCAAGTTTGCACGTTGCTGATTCAATGATGCTTCAGCACGCTCTAACTGTGATAACCATGTGTCAGGGCGGATCTTAACCAATAATTGTCCACGATGTACAGAGTCACCCTCTTCTACAATCAACTCACGAATCTCACCAGATACTTCTGGTGCAATCTTCACTTCTGTTACGGGTTGGACAGTTCCGGAAGCACTTACTTTTTCAACAATGCTTACACGTTTAACTTTTGCCAGATCAACCTCCAGCTCTTTCGACTTACCAATCCACCCGGCAGACTTGCCAATTATTACAAAAAGTAGAAGGCCCACTACTGCACCGATTAGCCAGTATATTAGTTTATTTGATTTCTTATTTTGCTTTGCCATGAGTATTAGTAATTAATTAGTCGAGAATTGGTTTGCCTTGGTAAAAATCTAAAAGTTTCCTTCTGAAGAGGAGATCATATTTTGCTCTTAGTAAATCAGACTTAGCCTGAAACAAGTCATTTTCTGCTACTTGATATTCAACGAAGTTGGCAGCTCCTGCATCAAAGCGTTGTTTGGTCATGCGAAATGCTTCATCTCTTGCTGAAACCTGTCTTTCAGCTGAAAGAAAGGTGCGATGTGCCGCTACAGCATCATTTACAGCTGTTTCAACTGATTGCCTAAGTGTATTTTCTAACTGAATTGCATTAATGTGTGTTTGCTCTCGCGCAATTACAGAACGTCTTACATTAGAGCGTGTAGCATAGCCATTAAAAATCGGAACATTTAAGCTAAAGCCAAGACTTCTACCCAAGTTATCATTGTATTGTCTTTTAAAACTTACTTCTTGCAACGAACCTTGTGGTGTAGCAACGTCTCTAAACACTGGTGAATTGGTGCCTTGCACATATCCGATCTGTGAGGGCACTACGTCTACCTGACCATTAGGAACAAATTCTAAGCGTGCATCAGAATAAACAGAACCAATGGAGGCATTCATACTTAATCGTGGATAGTAACTACCTCTGGCAGAACGCAGGGAATATTCTGCACTCCTCTTACGAAGTTGCGCTGCTTTAATCTCTGGCATTAAGGTAACAGCTGCTGAGAAAATCTCATCAGCACTCTGATCAATTACAAGATCTCTTTGAACATCCATTGTTGGTACTTCAACATCCATTTCGGTAGAGGCTGGTAGTTGTAAAGCCTGCTTTAGTTGAAGTAATGATAAATTTAGCGCATTCTCTCGTTGTATTAAATTCAACTCATTTGTAGCATTTTGTGCATCAAGGTTAAGAACGTTGCCTCGTGGTACTGATCCCGCATCAGCTAGCTTACGTGTTCTATCTAGTTGTTGTTGTGTAGAACTTAATTGTGATTGTGCGTTGCCTAGTAACTCTTTATTAAAGATAACTGTCATATACAAATTAATCACATTGAGAATTACATCGTTCTTTGCTTTGATCAAGTCTTCGCTTAATGCATTAAACTCTGTCTGGTTTTGACGCGTAGCGTAGAATTGTCTAAAACCATTCCATAGAAGCAATGAACCTGATACATTCATGTTAGCTGATGTGATCCTTTGTTCGATAAAGGCATTTGTTGTTGGGTCAATATTTCTACCCCAGTTGTATCCGTAGGAAGCATTACCATTTATGGTTGGCAGTAACTGCATTTTTGATTGAAATGCATTGATCTCACCGGTCTCACGGCTGTAGACACTTCTTTTTACGTCTAAGCTATTGGCCACTGCGTAGTCAACACACTCTTTGAGTGTCCAGACCTTACCTTGTTCCTGGGCAAAACCTGTTCCTGCTAATGCAATTAAAATAATAGTAAAACACTTTTTCATGGTTATTTATCGATGTCTGGTATGTAAATGATTTGTTTTACCCAGCTTAGACTCTCGAGGTAAGCTAATGTTACACCCTTGATGCCGGAATCCATTTCTATGACCTGGCAAGCGAGGTCATTTTTGCCCTTACGGGATACACTCATGGTTGCAATATTACACTCGTCATGAGCTAGAATGTTTGCAATAAATGCTATGCTGCCCTTCACATCATCTGCAAAAATAATTAGGGTATGCAGGTTGGCAGTAAAATCAGCCTTGAAGCCGTTGACCTCAGCAATGTTAATAATTCCTCCTCCTTTGCTTTCGCCCAGCACTTCAATTTGCTTCTCGCCCTTTTTTAGTACAAGGCGTATAGTGTTAGGGTGCATAGTTGATGCATTACCTACAGATTTAAACTTGTAAGAAAGCCCAAATTCACCAGCGAGATCCAGGGAATTTTTAATTCTTTTATCGTCTGTTTTAAAATCCATCAGGCCGCCAATTACTGCACGGTCACTGCTGTGGCCCTCATAAGTTCTGGCAAATGAGTTGTAAAAAGTTATCTCCGCTTCCTCGGGTATATCACCCAGAAGTTTCAGGGCAGCACGGGCGATACGCACCACACCAGCGGTGTGAGAGCTTGACGGACCGATCATTACCGGGCCAATCATATCGAAAATGCTGCTTTTTTCTGCCATAATTTGGGAATATGTAGAGGCCATGCCCCAGTAATTACAGAAGCGTTCAAAAAATACTTAAACAAAGTAGAGTTTTACGAGATATTAACGCTTTGATCTAATGCTGCCTAAACTGCAATTGGTGCCTTAATTGATGGATGTGATTGATAGTTAACTATTTCAAAATCTTCAAATTTGTAGTCGAAAAGTGATTCAGGTTTACGCTTTATTTCTAATGTTGGAATGGCGTAAGGCTCTCGGCTTAACTGCAGTTTTGCCTGTTCAATATGGTTCGTGTATAAATGCACATCACCACCTGTCCATACAAATTCTCCTGGCAATAAATTACACTGTTGCGCGAACATGTAAGTCATGAGGGCATAAGATGCAATGTTAAAAGGAACACCCAGGAAGTAGTCAGCACTGCGCTGGTATAGCTGACATGATAGTTTACCTTCTGCCACATAAAATTGAAATAGCGCGTGGCAAGGAGGCAAGGCCATTTTATCAACTTCTGCCGGATTCCAGGCGGTAACAATATGCCTTCGCGAATCTGGTTTGTTTTTTATTTGATTGAGTACTTGTGTGATCTGATCGATGTGACGACCGTCAGAAGCAGGCCAGCTGCGCCATTGAGAGCCATAAACCGGGCCTAACTCGCCATTTTCATCCGCCCATTCGTTCCAGATAGAAACTCCATTGTCGTTCAGGTATTTAATATTTGTATCTCCATTCAAAAACCAGAGGAGTTCATAAATGATAGATCGTAAGTGCAGTTTTTTAGTAGTAACTAAAGGGAAGCCCTTGGCTAAATCGAAACGCAGTTGTCGACCAAATACTGAATAGGTCCCTGTGCCCGTTCTATCTGTTTTAAGTGCCCCTTTTTCAAGGATTTCTTGCATTAAGTCTAAATACTGCTTCATACCCAAAAATTCAAACCAAAGATAGGTCTCTTTGGTTGCCTTGAAAACCACTAGCCTCAAAAAATCAGATGTGCAAAATAGAAAAGGCTGCTTCTTGTAAAGAAACAGCCTTTTCTATTTTGCTTTAGTTCTTTTAATTGTTACCTACATTAGTAGTAATACTCTGATCTCCAACAGTATAGGTTACTTGTCTATCACAAGCACCGTCTCCATAGTCGATTGTAATCTGCTTACCCTCTCTAGTATATATCTTGACACCCGAAACCGGGAAACCACAGCCGCGCTTGAAAACTAATGTTTCTTGTATGTTCATGGTGTAAGCAATGCCAGCCCTGTTAGTGCCCTCCGCACTACCATCAAGGCGCATCTCATCGTTAGCGGGATTGGCAGCCCTGATCCATTCACGAGTAAATGAAGCTTCACGAGTAGCTACTGACTCATCAGGGAAAGTTGCCCTTCCGCCTACTAATTCAATTTGAAATTTAGGAGATTCTTCAGTGCTGCCCGTAATGTTCGTCAACGTTCTGCTACCTTCTAATTGTATACCATTAATTGTGTAGTCATTGGTTGTCCAAACCAAGGTTGAACCTGGCTGAAATCTTCTTCCATTAAAAGCAACAGTAATAATACCTGTACGCACATTACCTCTTGGATCTGTGCAACCTTCTCCAAAATCAATGGTGACAGTACCTACAGGAACAGTTTGTGATGAATTTGGTGACATAACAATGGTTACAACTACTCCTGGGCAAAAGCGGGAATCAGAAACTGAAATTTGTCTGTTGGATGGTGAAGTAACACCCCCTGCAGTTGCAGCATCCGACTGAATTGCAAGAGAAGACATGTCATCAGCATCTTCAAAATAAGAATCAGTTAATGCATCTTCCGCAATATCCTGACTATCTTTCAGCGTTAATCTGTTTTCATCATTACAGGAAATAATGATAGCTGAAAAAAAGACAAGCAAAGAAAGGCTTGTAATTTTTAAAAATTTGCTAGGTTTCATACTTGTATCGTTAAGTTCTTGGTAATTTTTGGTGCTTTGACAGATACTCATGGTAAAGGTTTAATTACGGGTAAAGATTTTTTATTTTATGATTAAAAAATACTTGAAATACAGTCTGATCATGTTTTTATGGCTTGCTTCGGTATGTGGCATGGCCCAGGTTAAAATTGCCAGACTTAAATATAATGGTGGTGGCGACTGGTATGCCAACAAAACAGCTTTAACCAATTTGATTTCGTTTTGTAATCAAGAATTGAATACTGCCATTGCCGCTGAAGAAGATATAGTAGAGGTTGGCAGCAGTGATTTATTTTTATATCCCTACATATATATGACTGGGCACGGCAATGTTATCTTCAATGATATGGAGTCGGCTAATCTTAGAAAGTATCTGTTGGCTGGCGGTTTTCTTCATATAGATGATAATTACGGAATGGATAAGTTTATTCGCCTTGAATTAAAGAAAGCACTACCCGAACTTGAGTTAATTGAAATTCCGTACGATCATCCGGTTTATCATCAAAAATTTGATTTTCCAAAAGGGCTTCCCAAAATACACGAACACGATGGTAAGCCATCACAAGGGTTAGGACTTTTATATGAAGGCCGACTTATTGTATTCTATTCTTACGAATCTGATTTGGGTAATGGTTGGGAAGACCAACGTGTACACAACGATCCGGAAGCCAAAAGATTAGAAGCCTTAAAAATGGGTGCTAACCTGTTGGCTTATAGTTGCAGCTATTTTAATTGATTCATGACTGGATATGATGTTTCAAAAATTGCAATGCAAATTCTATAGTGTATTTGAAACAAAAATCTTTTATACATTAATATCACGGCAGTAATACTGAAGTATTAAAAGGTGCTTTTACTATGTGCTGAAGATAGGATATTGTAAAAGCATTAATAAGAATCGAACTGTGATGCCGATCTAAGTACTTTGCTAAAAGTATACCTTAATATTAAGGTATCTTCCCTACCAATTTCATAAATAATCACAGCGTCAAAAGAATACAGTATTAATTTAATGCTTTGGAAATGTACTCTTCATATAGCTTCTGTATCTTCATGTCCCTAAAAAACTTAACATGACAAAACCACTACTGAAGCATCTATTACTTTTGATGGTAGTAATGACATCCGTTACTCTATCGAAAGGTCAAGTCAATCTGAATGCACTTAACACTGCATACACACAAGACTTTAACACGTTATCTGCCACAGGTACTACAAACGATGTCAGTACACTCCCTGCTGGGTGGGTATTCCTAGAAACCGGCACGAATGCTAACACAGCTTATGCTGCAGGAACAGGTTCATCCAATGCAGGTAACACCTACAGCTTAGGGCTGGATGCTAGTGACCGCGCATTAGGTGGTCTGCAGTCTGGTTCCTTAATTCCTTTTATTGGATCTGGCTTCATTAATAACACTGGAGCAACAATCACTGAGTTACAAGTAAGTTACACTGGCGAACAATGGCGCCTTGGTGCTGCTTCACGTACACAGGCTGATCGTCTTGACTTTCAATTGAGTCTGAATGCAACATCTCTTGCGGATGGAAGTTGGACAGATTTTGACAATCTTGATTTCTCTGCTCCGGTTTTATCTGGCACTGTTGGCGCGCTAAATGGAAACGCGCCAGCCAATAGAAATGATTTATCATTTACCATAACAGGTCTATCCATTCCTGCAGGAGCAACTTTCTGGATGCGTTGGACAGACTTTAATGTTGCCAGTTCTGATGATGCGCTAGCGATTGACGATTTTTCAATAACGCCTTTTGGTATTCCTTCTGATCAACCCTCTTTTTCATTCACACCAGCTTCTCTTAATTTCGGTGAGATAAATGTTGGTACAGATAGAATTCTATCGTATTTGGTGACTGGAAATAACTTAGCAGATTCGATCAGTACTGTCGTTTCCATTTCTTCTGCATTTCAACTTTCGTTAGATCAACTAAATTTCTTTGATACACTTAACATTATTGACAGCACAACTGTGTATGTGAAATTTCAACCCACAACAAACGGTACTTTCATAGACAGCATCTACCACAGCAATGGATTACTTGTTAAAAGTTTGGCTGTAGCCGGTAATGGTTATGATCCATTAAATAACATTATTTCTATTGCTGATGCCCGTACCCAAAGTGTGGGTAGTAAAGTAACTGTCGCAGGCAGAATTACGGCCGGCAATCAATTTGGTAGTCCTGCATATGTTCAGGATTTAACTGGTGGTATACCAGTATTTGATTTTACGCTAAGTAATAGTGTGGCTATTGGCGACAGTGTTATTGTTACCGGGCCTATTGGCATTTTTAATGACCAAAAACAAATTAGCGGAGCAAACATCTCATTCATAAAACCAGACAGCTCCATCAGAATTATTGCACCTAAGGTAATTGCCATTACCGAACTAGCAGAAAATGAAGGATTATTAGTAACCGTTCAACAGGTTGAAATTGTAAACAAGTCTTTTGTGTTTTACCCTCAGAGTACTGAGCTCATCACAAATGATTCTATACAAGTGGACTTGCGTATTGATGGAGATACTAATATTCCAGGGCTTACCAAACCCCAAGGTCTGGTTGATGTTACTGGTGTAGTAGGTCGATTCAGAGCTAATGCGCAATTGCTTCCGCGCTTCCGCGAAGATTTACCAGGAGCAACTGAACCTCAAAACCCTGGGGACTCAATACCCAAGACGACTACTTTTGACGTAGTTACCTGGAATCTTGAATTTTTCGGAGCAACGCGTGAAGAATATGGCGAGGAATTTGGACCGGCTGATGAAGCGTTGCAACTTGAAAATACGCGACAGGTGATCACCTCACTGGAAGCGGATATAATCGCAGTGCAAGAAGTGTCAAGCGATTCACTATTTAATGAATTAGTTACTCAACTACCTGGTCACAGAGGTATTTGTTCTGATCGCTTCTCCTACTCCTTTGAAGGACCCAGCTCAGATTTTCCTCCACAAAAAGTGTGCTTTATTTATGATAGCACAACGGTTGAGGTTGTTTCATACCGTGCCATGTTTGAAAATCTCTATGATTCAGCTAGATCAATAAATGCTTCCTTGCTGCCGAACTATCCAACTGGAGATCCTGGTAGCTTTTGGTCTAGTGGACGCCTTCCCTTCATGCTAACAGCAAATGTTACAATAAACGGAATAACAGAAAGAGTGCACTTTATAAATTTGCATGCTAAATCCGGCAGCGCAGTAGCAGATTTTAATAGAAGGGTGTATGACGCGCAAGTGCTTAAAGATTCATTAGATGCGAACTATGCTAATGAACAAGTCATTATCCTTGGCGATTTGAATGACGATCTGGATCAATCAATTGTTTCTGGTAGGCCTTCTTCTTACACTTCTTTTGTTAATGACACTACTTCATATTTGCCGGTAACGCTAGCATTAAGTTTAGCAGGTGCAAAGACTACAATAAGCTTTAATGATATGATCGATCACCAAATCATCAGCGATGATCTTCAAGAAGAATATCTTATTGGCTCAGAAAAAGTAGTAACGCCTTTCAACTCAATAGCTAATTACGGTAACACAACTTCTGACCATTTACCCGTGATGGTGCGCTACCAATTTATTGCACCCGTGGTTTCATTTACTGATGCATTTGGTATTATAGGTGAAGAAACAGATTCAGTGTTGGTTAATCTCCAACTTTCAAGGCCATCGGCTACAGATAAAGTGTTTACGCTATCCGTTGAACCTACAAGCACAGCAGAATATGGTGCAGACTTTTTTACAAGTCCTGTAGCATCAGCATCCCTTATTGCGATAACCGTACCAGCTGGTAATACTTCAGCTAGTGTGTTAGTAAAAGTTGTTGATGACATGTTAGATGAATCAAATGAGACACTTACACTAAAAATATTACCCACTGAAGGTTTATTGATAAATGACTCATCTACATTTTTATTAACCATTATTGACAATGATCTTACCACAATCGCTTTTACTGAGGCTGAAATCAGTCGCGAGGAAGGAAGTGAAAGTTATCAGGTTAGCTTAATGCTTTCATCACCTGCCGATACGAGTTACACTGTTATTATTCGCGCTTATAACAGTGCTGGAGTACTCTATGGGAATCGTTGGGATTACACCACCAATCCTGGAAATATGCAGGGAAGAATAACATTGAATATTTCAGAAGGAGATTCTACTATTTCTTTTACAGTTACACCTAACTCAGACGTTTTCCGCGAACGCAGGCCAGAGCACATATTGTTTTCAATTGAATCAGCAACTGGTCTTTTAGTTGGTACTCAATCAAATTTCAAATTCAATATTATTGATGTTCGCCCTTGCATTCCGGTTTTCGGAGTATTCCCGAATCCTACATTTGGTGAAGTCAAATTATATACACTGCCAGCCAATGAGGAAACTTTACTGACTGGGACCTTACTTGATCCAAACGGTGTAGCTATTTCTTCTGGTGAAGGCACAGTCAAACAACTGAGTGAACAATTTACCACTGCTTTAAAGGGCAAGCGTAGAGGTTTCTATATGCTTCGTTTAATACAATGTAACGAAGTAATTAGCATTCGCATCTTGAAATTGTAAATGATTACTCTCTAGCTTCTTGATCCATCCTCTCTATCTGAGAGGATGGATTTTGCGGCTTTAACAGGCTCCAATTCTCTTAAATTCCCACAGAAGTGGATTTTATCTTTTAGTATTTGGGGTGAAAAAAAAATTAAACATCTGATAATCAAATGAATATAAAAATAATATGAAATTTTTGGGTTAGCTATAACTAAATACTTAGTTTTATAACGTAAGTAATAGTTGAACAGACCAAAAGGAGCCAAATGCAGATAAAAGAACTAACAAAAGCAGAAGACCAAGTGATGCAAATACTCTGGCAGATTGAGAAAGGTTTTGTTAAAGACATTATCGAAAAAATGCCAGAACCTAAGCCTGCTTATAATACAGTGTCGACCATAGTGCGCATTCTTGAAACGAAAGGATTTGTTAACCATAACTCGTATGGTAAAACACATGAGTACTTCCCTATTATTTCTAAAGACAAATACTCAAAATTCTATTTGAACAATCTTTTGAAAGGTTACTTCAATGGTTCCTTTCAAAACCTGGTGTCATTTTTTGCTAAAGACAATAAGCTTGATGCTCAGGATGTAGAAGCATTGATGAAGCAACTTGAAAACCTTAAAAAAGATAAGCCATGAATAACTTCCTCAACTACTTGTTAGAAGCAAGCATAGCGATGAGCTTGTTTTACGGGATCTACTATCTGATTTTACGAAAAGAAACTAATTTTCATTTTGTCAGGCTGTATTTACTAGCCTCTCTTATAGGATTATTGGTATTTCCCTTTATAAACGTTAGCCTGCTGGCCGACAACTCATTAGTGCCCACTGTTAGCGATGCCATTCCCACATATTGGCTTCCAGAAATAGTGGTTGGTGGCGAGGTTGTAAAAAACGAGCTGAGCCTTACCACCTGGCAAATAGTAGCACTCATTTACAGTACTGGCATTTTTCTTCTCTTCGTAAGACTTTTTATTCAACTGAATAGTCTGATAAATTATCTTAAAAAATCAATTGTACAATCAACTGCAAAAACATTTGTACTGGAAGTAACAGATGATAAACCAACCTTTTCTTTCTTCAATTATATTATTATAGGGCAAGCACACTTATTAAGTGATGAAGAAAAACAAAAAATTGTAGCGCACGAACTTATTCATGTAGCACGATATCATTCACTGGATATACTATTTGTAAACACCATCAGTATTTTGTTCTGGTTTAATCCCATTATTTATTTATACAAAAAAGCATTGGTTCAAGTACATGAGTTCGAAGCCGATTCGCGAGCGGTAACAAACCATGATGTTGATCAATATTGTGGCCTGTTGGCAAAGGTCGCATTACACTCGGCCGAGTTTCCTATTGCCAATCATTTTAATAATTCCCTAACCTTAAAACGAATTGCTATGCTCAAAAATATGAAACATGCTATGGCCAGCTGGAAGAAGGTGATACTTCTGCCTTTGGTTGCTCTTGTTGTACTTGTAGTAGCCTGTGATGATCAAATCATGAATGATTTGAAAATGGTTACTGATCAATCTACTGTGGTTACAGATTATCCTGTTGAAGTCCAAAAAACAATTGACGACATCAAAGCTAAAAATCCCAAAGCTGAAGTTCAGGTTGTTGGTGTGATGAATAACGACAAAACTGCTTTAGAAAATCTTGAGAAATCTGTAGATACAAATGAAATCCGTTCGGTGCATATAGTTGTACCTACAGAAAAAAGAAAAAATGATTTTGAGAGCTATATTGTTATTGAGAAAGGAGGAATCCTAAACCAAGTAGCTTCAATGACTTCTCAAAACGGGGAGATCTTCACTGTGGTAGAACAAACTGCCCAACCTGTTGGTGGTATGCCAGCGTTGTACGCACTGCTAGGAAAAAACATGCAATATCCAGCTGAGGCAAGGAGAAAAAATAATCAAGGTAAAGTGTTTGTCCAGTTCATTGTAAATGAAAATGGTGCACTGTCTGACTTTACGGTACTTAAAGGAATTGGCGATGGTTGTGACGAAGAAGCGGTTCGTATATTAAGTTTATCACCAAATTGGATACCCGGGAAACAAAGAGGTATAGCCGTAAAGCAACGCATGGTACTCCCCATCACATTTGCTCTTTCAGAAAGTAACTCCTACAGCACAGTAACGTTTGGTGAGGTGTCAACATCGGGAAAAGATTTTAAAGTAGTGATTAACTACTTAGATGGAAACAAAAAAATTACAGGAAATATTAAAGATGAAAATGGTAAGCCGCTATCAGGCGTAAACGTTGTGCTTGAAAATGGAACCTTAGGAACAATAAGCAATACTGATGGTAATTTTGAAATCACACCTAATGTCTCAGCAGGTAGGCTAGCTATTTCATATATTGGTTACAATATTAAATACGTGCCTTTCTAACATTATATCCGCCAACTCCCCTACTCAGCGTCTCTTTAGAGGCGCTGGGTTTTGTATCAGGCAGGCTGCTCAATCTGTTTCACCAACTCCTCATACCAATCCTGTCCATACTTTCTAATGAGCGGATCTTTTAAAAATTTGTAGATAGGTACTTTTAATTCTTTACCCAATGTGCAGGCATCTGAACAAATACTCCACTTGTGGTAATTCACCGCCTCAAAATGTTTTTTCTTAGAAAGGCGTATAGGATATAGGTGACAGGATATCGGTTTCTTGTAGGTAATTTTTCCATCCAGATAAGCCTGCTCAATACCGCACTTCAATACTTTCCTTTCATCATAAATGGCGTACACACATTCTCTTCCTTTAATAATCGGTGTTGACAAATCTCCGTCATCATCTAACACATGGGTCCCCACTTTTTCAATAACGGCAATACCTTCTTTAGATAAATAGGGTTTTACATGCGGATAAATATCTTTAAGTATTTCAAGCTCATCTTCATCAAGAGGTGCACCATAATCACCCTCTACACAACAAGCACCCTTGCACTTCTCCAGGTTACAAACAAACTCCTTGTTCTTGATGTCGTCCGAAACGAGCACCTCTCCTATTTTCATCATAATCTCAAAGGTAAGGGTAAAATCTAAGCTGGCAATTGTTAGATCTCTCTAACTATATCCTATGTCGCTTTAATTAAGCTTCCTTAGTCATCCTCTCCGATGGAGAGGACTGGAGGTGAGGCCATATAAAAGGCTTAAAAGCGACATTGAACTACAATCTCAAAAATTGTTTGGAGGCTTCAGACGGCTGATTGCTAAAGTAAACAAGCCGTCTGAAGCCTTTGGATTCGTGCTTTCCAGTTTAGTTCTAGAATAACTCAATTTGTTGCTGCATACTTTCTTTCACATCTCTGCCCACTGACTTGGCGGATACCTGTTTTGAAAATAGTCCTACATAAAACATAGGCATTTCCATGTATTTTGAATCCAGCTTATGTGCCGACAATGAAACCGACAATCCCAAGGCCAGCATATTATTCTGGTGAGACCTCACCAGCTTCTTATAAAACTCCGTGTTGTTATTCGCAGCCATCACTGAACTTTCGTTGGGGCCAATAAAACACTTTAATTCCTCCCTTTTTTCTTTTTGATAATAGCGATAATCAGTCCGTGAATTGAGCATTAAAGTGTAAGGCACCAAAAAACTGTAGCCCATTTCGGCTAGTTTTTCTATAGCACTAAACTGAAAATTAATGGAGAAGGGATCCAGCAAACAAAGTGTTGCCACCTTATAGTTTTTCTTGCTGGGTGGAATATAAAGCCTAAGCTTATCAATCATATCCTCAACACCCTCTTCAAAAATAACGGAATTACGACCCCGGAAATATTTATTTACCCTTACACGTAATGCCTTTGCCGCCTCTGGCTCAGGTTCCCGCAAAATTATTTTACTAAAAGGCGGATCTTGTCTAAAACCCAATAACGATGGCATAGGAACAATTTCCTTTTGATGGCCGATGGCATAGAATCCGGAGCCAGCAAAAAAATCCACCAACACAATTTCATCAACTCTTCCGGTCGTTTCTGCCAAAAATGCCTGAAAATAATCCTGAATTACTTGAACCTTTACTTTAAACCAAGGCTCTACTGCCGTGACAATGAAGTCATCTTTACTAAAATTATGGAGTATTTTTACAGCAGACATGGAGGCGTGAACAAAAATATAAATAAGCGTTCAGCTTTTCGTTATTCTAAAGAATTTTAAGCGAATGGTGTACACTTTATAAATGGATTGCCCTGCTCGTTCTATATTGCACGTTGCTTATGATGGATTACATAGATACGTTGAATGAACCACAGCGTGAGGGCGTTTTAAACACAGAAGGCCCCTGCATGCTGATAGCCGGAGCGGGTTCAGGAAAGACAAGAGTACTTACTTATCGCATTGCGCATTTAATACAAAGCAAGGGTGTTGATCCTTTCAACATCATGGCTTTAACCTTTACTAATAAAGCTGCCCGCGAAATGCGTGAGCGTATCGAAAAAGTGATTGGCCCGGAAGCGCGCAATCTTTGGATGGGGACCTTTCACTCGGTTTTTGCTCGTGTTTTGCGCGCTGAAGCACATCACCTTGGTTATCCAAGCAACTTCACTATTTACGATACGGACGATTCTAAAAGCTTACTAAGAAGCATTGTAAAGGAAATGCAACTTGACGACAATGTTTACAAACCAAATGTGCTTTATAATCGGATTTCATCAGCCAAAAATAAACTGATTGGCTGGCAAGAGTATTTGGCCAACCCAGAGCTAATGGGCGATGATGCAGCCAATATGCGACCCGAAATTGGTAAGATATACCGAACCTATTCGCTGCGCTGCTTCAAATCCGGTGCAATGGATTTTGATGATTTACTTTTCAACACCGATAAGCTCTTTCGTGAACATTTAGAAGTATTAAATAAATACCAACACCGTATTACTTATGTGTTAGTAGATGAGTTTCAGGATACCAACCTGTGTCAGTACAACATTATTCGAAAGCTCGCTTCGGTACGCGAGAATGTTTGTGTGGTGGGTGATGATGCACAAAGTATTTACGCCTTTCGTGGTGCTGATATTTCTAACATCCTGAATTTCGAGCGTGACTACCCGGATTTAAAAATTATTAAGCTCGAACAGAATTACCGCTCTACACAAAACATTGTGCAGGCTGCCAACTCTGTTATCAAAAAAAATAAAGCACAATTACCTAAAAACGTTTGGACTGCCAACGAAGAGGGTAATCTTATCGAATTGATTAAAGCGGTTTCTGACAATGAAGAAGGTAGACTTGTCGCCTCTTCCATTTTTGAAGAGAAGATGCAGCACCAGCTAAAGTTCAGTGACTTTGCCGTTTTATATAGAACCAACAGTCAGTCGCGTGCTATTGAAGAATCACTTCGAAGACTTAATGTAAAATATAAAGTAGTGGGTGGTCTTTCTTTCTACCAACGTAAAGAGATTAAAGACATACTGGCTTACCTGCGCTACACACTTAACCAGCAAGACGAAGCCTCCTTTCGGAGGATCATCAACTTACCTAAACGAGGCATTGGCGATTCTACTGTCGATAAAATTGTCGTTGCCGCTAACGACCATGGTACTGCTATTTGGGATATTTTACAGAACCCTTCCCCTTTTGTGGGTGGCCGGGCAGCTGCACCCATTGAAGATTTCGTGGCCATGATCAAGCGCTTCCGTTTAGAAACCGAGAGGAAAGATGCCTACGATTGTGCTTTTGAAATTGCTAAAGGTTCGGGCTTGTTGCGCGAATTGTATGAAGATAAAACTGTAGAAGGACTGAGTCGTTATGAAAACGTTCAGGAATTGCTCAACGCCATTAAAGAATTTGTTGATGATAAAGAGCGTGAGGATAAGTCATTAGGATCTTTCTTACAAGAAGTATCGCTGCTTACTAGCAATGATGAAGACAAAGACAAAGATCCGGATAAGGTAACCCTGATGACTATACACATGGCCAAGGGTCTGGAGTTTAAGTATGTGTACATCGTAGGTATGGAGGAAGATTTATTTCCTTCGCAAATGATGTTAAGCAGTCGGGCTGAGTTGGAGGAAGAGCGCAGGTTATTTTACGTAGCTATCACCCGGGCAGAAAAACGGCTGTTTTTATCGTATGCCATTACCCGCTACCGTTTCGGTCGACTCAAAAACTGTGAGCCAAGCCGTTTTTTAGAAGATATTGACTCTGGCTTTTTGCGCATGAGCAATAAAGTAGGTGGCGGTTATCAGTCCACGCCATCGCATAGCAGCGGCAATAGTTCTTATGCCAAAACATTGGTTAGTGGTATCAAGAAAACCATCACCTCCAAACCTGTAGCGCCCAAGCCGTCCGCTCCAGCGGCCTATACGCCTCCTGCCGATTTTGTACCTAGCAATACAGCCAATTTACAGGAAGGCATGAAGGTGGAACACCCCAAATTTGGCTTTGGAATGGTCATTCAGCTAGATACTAGCAGTCCTGATCGCAAAGCCAGAATACAGTTCGATAATTTTGGAGAGAAAACCTTATTGCTTAGCTTTGCTAAACTGAAGATTCATAATTGATCCCAAACGGTCAGTACAAGACCTACGAAATGAAGCACATGATTGGAGAATACAATACATCGCGTCCTGACATTATTTTAAAAGAATACGGACGTAACGTTCAGAAATTAGTAGAATACATTCGCTCACTTCCTGATATAGAGAAGCGTACTGAATTAGCTGCCACACTTATTGAGTTAATCAAACAACTTAACCCTACCATTAAAGAACAGGGCGAAGATCCGCAGCGCATGTGGGATGATTTATACATCATGGCTGATTTCAACTTAGACTTGAACAACCCCTACCCTGTCCCCAAACCTGAAATTCTTCAACGCAAGCCAAATAAAGTAGAATATCCGCAATCACGCATCAAGTTTAAACACTATGGTAAAAACATAGAGTTACTTGTGCAGGAGGCGCTGAAGAAAACAGATCCTGAAGAACGTCAGGATGCCATTATCTATTTAGGTAAATTAATGAAGACTTTCTTTGCCAATTGGAATAAAGAAAATCTGGATGATTCAGTTATTCTACGCGATCTTCAATTGCTATCTAACGGTGCGCTAAATGTCAACATCGAACAAATTCGTGAGGATAATATGTTCGAAAAACTTTATCGCGAACGTAAAACGCCAAGACCGCATGGCAATGGTAATCATGGTAATGTTAGTGGCGGAAGTCATCAAGGAGGTGGCAAACGTCATCCAGGCAACAGACCTTTCAATAAAAACAAGAATAAATTCAGAAGAAGAGACAATAATATTTAATCACTTGTCCCACTTTTATAATCATAAAAAGGTTTCATGTATGTGAAGCCTTTATTTTTTTAACAGCCATTATCACCACTTTACCATGAGTATTTTTAAAATTAAAGGAGGCAAAAAATTAAAGGGCGAAATTATTCCACAAGGCGCCAAAAACGAAGCATTACAAATTGTAAGTGCTGTGCTCCTTACAGATCAACCGGTTACAATCAATAATATTCCAAATATCAGGGATGTAAATAAACTAATTGAACTCATTGGTGATCTGGGTTGCAAGGTTGAAAAACTAAGCAAAGATTCATACCGCTTTACCGCTGCAACAGTTAATGTTAATTTTCTGGAAACTGATGAATACAGAAGCAAGGCAGCAGCTCTTCGAGGTTCTGTCATGTTACTAGGCCCAATACTCGCCCGCTTTGGTAAAGCAAGTTTGCCAAAACCCGGTGGCGATAAAATTGGCAGAAGAAGATTAGACACACACTTTCTCGGCTTTCAAAAGCTGGGCGCCAAATTCAATTTTGATGCTGCAGAACATCTTTTTCAAATTGACGCTTCTGAACTGAAAGGATGCTACATGTTATTGGATGAAGCATCGGTAACCGGAACTGCCAATGTATTGATGGCTGCTGTTTTGGCCAAAGGTACTACCACCATTTATAACGCTGCCTGCGAACCGTACTTACAGCAACTCTGCCTTATGCTAAACCGCATGGGTGCAAAAATATCAGGCGTAGGTTCTAACCTCCTCACTATTGAAGGTGTCGAAAAACTAGGTGGCACAGATCACACACTTCTACCCGATATGATTGAGATCGGTAGCTTCATAGGTCTGGCTGCTATGACACAATCTGAAATCACCATCAAGAATTGCCGCATCGATATGCTCGGCATGATTCCTGATATTTTTAAAAGACTTGGTATTAAAATGGAGTTTAGAGGCGATGATATTTACATCCCTTCTCAAAATATATATGAATTAGAAACATTTATTGACGGTTCTATTCTTACCATTTCCGATGCACCATGGCCAGGATTTACGCCTGACTTAATCAGTATTGTACTGGTAGTGGCTACTCAGGCAAAAGGCACTGTGCTTATTCATCAAAAAATGTTTGAGAGCAGACTCTTCTTCACTGATAAGTTAATTGATATGGGTGCGCAAATTATTTTGTGCGATCCGCATCGTGCAACGGTAATTGGTCTGGAACGCAAACAACAATTACGTGGCATTAAAATGTCATCCCCTGATATACGTGCCGGTGTTGCTTTACTTATTGCAGCGCTTTCTGCCAATGGTGTCAGTGAAATCTCCAACATCGACCAGATTGATCGCGGCTATCAATACATTGACGAACGTTTGAAAAATTTAGGTGCAGATATCGAGCGTATCTAAAATCAGCGCGACAATACTATTTGTCCTTGTTTTAGTACACCATTAGCAAAACGGATTCTGTATAAGTATAAGCCTGTTGGTAATTGATCTTCAATTCGCAGGCTTATATAATTTTTACCCACATGCCAGGCAGTGGCAGACAGACTTCCTTCATATATTAACTTGCCCATGGTATTGATAAGTTCAAGCCATGCTCCTGCAGGAACCTCATTGCCCTTAATCATCAACTCAAAATTTAATACACCGCTATTCGGATTTGGATAAGGAGCAGATAGTGTAGTCTGGTCTTCATCACTTACCTGAAAAGAAATTTCGTAGGGAAGTTCTCCACTTATATTACCGCGACTGTCTTCTGCAAATACTTTTAGTATGTAATTACCTGCTGGTAAATCAACCGGATTAAAAGTAGCGGTAAATGGATTGTCAAGACTCGCTGCTTGCCACACCACGTCAGCTCGTGTAAAGTAAATCGGTGAAGGTATACAGTTCTCATCACATGGATATTGTAACAAAATACGTATACCCACGGTATCTGTTTTTAAAATGAGTTCGTTCTCATCCCAAACGCTTATATCAATTCGTGGATTTGCGGATACAAAATCTCCATGCTCTATAAGTCGTCCATCAATCAAAACACGCAACACCGGACTTTGCTTATCTATTGATACATCAAAAGCATTTTTAAGGCTCAATAAATTGTTATCATAAAATAACTCAGGAACTATCCGTGGATTCACATTTAGCTGAACATCGTTCAATCCTGCTTTTTCAAGGGTTGGCATACTTAATTCAAAGTCAGTGGTATCACCCGGGGCAGGAGCTAAAATTTTAAGTGAAGCGCTTGTTGTTTGGTTTGTTAATTGATTTGTTGAAGTATAATTTACCAAAAGGGAGTCTGAAAAGTTTTTAGTACTAATATTTACAAAGCCAAAATCTTGCGTCCAGGTAAGTCCTTCTTCCAAAACTTTTGTTTCTACAACATCTTGAGTAATCAATATTCCCTCTGCCAGCGATTCATACTCAACCAACCAAAATTGTAATTGCGCTGGTGTAAGCTCGACCTGATCATTGGTTTGATAAACTAAACGGAGGTATGGATAAGTACTGGCATCAATAGCACTTAAATCTGTTGTAGTAGTCTGGTTTTCAAACAGTACAGTTGATGCGCCTGTATTGCTTATGCCGAAAACAGTAACCGCTGCAACATCGTCAGCAGCGGTTTTTGCTTTTAGTTTCAACTGATACCAGTTATTAGCAGGGCCTACTAAAGCAGTTTTCATGGAACCCGAAGCTGTTCTGCCTGTAATCGATCTGTTCACCACAAGCTCTTGTTCTGCTGCGGGCAAAAGTTCTGAGGTAAAAAGTAAAGCCTCCCCCGCTGTTGTCATCTTCTTCCCATAAAACACAAAAGGTTCACCATCATTAATACCGGTAAGTTGTGTTGGGCTAATGCCCACTTCAGCCAGTTTGCTTATTACAGCAGGATTCCAACCGCTCATGACCGGATTACCAATGGAAAACAAGACAACTGAATCACCAATAGCCACATCATTTATTGCCTGTATCAAATCATTCACACCATTTGCGTATACTTCAGTGGGTAAGAAGCTAACAATAATTTGTGGCTCTCTTCCACAAGAACGCGGATCCTGAAAAGTAAAAGGAATTGCAGCATACGGAACTGTACTAATGCGATTAAAAGCCAATAGATTAATCGTATTATCTCTGCATGGCTGCCCTTGTGTGGCCAGATTATACTCCGCTCCGTCAATTTTAACTGACACTTCATTTACAGGTGTGCTATTAAGATCGCCAAAGGTTTTAATCAGCACTGGCGTTACGGTCTCTTCAAAAAATATCTGTTTACTCCCCTCGTCCAACAGCATGTTGGTAGTTGTATTACCAAGGTATTGCGGAAAAGCAATTTGACCCCAACCTTCTGTACTGCCTATTATGTAAGTGAATGAACTAGTCTCCCAGTCATTACTTTCATCAGCAGAAGGATTTAAAAGTCTCGTTCGCCAATAATAAGTAAGGGAATCGTTAGGCAGTAATGTCAAGACTTGCCTTCCTAAAACTTTTGACTCCACAACAAATGTTTTCAACCAATCACTGTTAAAAAGATGACTGGTATCAATCATTACTTGAAAACTGCGCAGTGAGTCTAGTAGGTTTGCACTTTGAAAAACAATTTCTTGCTCAGTAGATTGAACTATACCGAAATTATGTGGAAAGAGATTTTTAGTACCATTCAATGGGATGAATAAATCATAGGATAGTAGATTATTATCCTCCCTTAACTCATTAATTTTTTCATCTGCATCAATGCGAATTTCTAATCTGTTACTGCCGGCAAAAGCTATTGAATTAGGTATCGTGATTACAAGTGTATCCTGGTATAAAACAGGATCAAATATGGAATCATAACTAAATGATGTATTGTCAGATAAAAATCTGTCAACCCTAACGAGCAATTGCTTATCGTCTGCTCTGCCAAAATTTTTAACAACGAGTTTCAAACTGATGGCAGGTGATAGAGAATTTACAGCTTTACCATCTGATGATTCAACTTGAAGTGAAGCGTTTTCAATGTGATAATCTGGCTTTTCAGCACCAAATAATTTGACTGCCGGGTCGCCCAGTAATACCATTTGCTGAACCTGCGAAACGTTGGTTGCTGTAGCGAAAACATTTTCCAAATATCTTCTGGCCACTTCTTTTTGTATATCACCAATACCTTTCTTTAAAAAAGTAGAGTCGCCATAAGCCACCTGATAGAAAAAATCTGAGTAGCGTTTTAGTGTGGATACCAATCCAAAAGAGCTGTGAGCAATAAATCCAACGGCTCCTCTATTTGCTGCATTTACCCAATCCTCTCCAAAGAGAATGCCATCAGCAAAAAATGCACCTGCATTACAACCATTAATCAGCACCATAGGATACTTACCATCATTGGCATAACCCAATACAGGATCAGTTGCAAAACCGATGTCAAAATCAGTAGTAGATGTAGAAGAGTGACCGAAGAAAGTAATTAACCCCAAACCATCATTTACTTCGTTGGAAATGTTTACTAGCTCTTGTGCTTGTAAAGACCTTTTAGCAATTGCAGATACTGAACCACCCAAATAAACATCTTCTGCTACGTTAGCAAAACCTTCCATGTAGCCTTTAAAGGTTTCAGGTTCACCCTCTGCTATGCCACCACTTAAATGAAGTATGCGCTTACGCCACAAATCATTAAAGCCAGCACTTTCCTGTTGAATCACTTTATTAAGATACTGTATGACTTGTCCTGATTGAGTTATACTCAACCTGCCAGTTGCAATGCCTGGTTCATTGGTGTTAGGATCACTCAAGCCAACACTGTACAGCATATCCGAAGCTGGAAAACCAGCAGACGGGACAAAATCCTTATATGTTGTAAAAGCACCAGGATTTCTATAATAACGATTAGTTACATTCAAACCTTTACCAATAATGAATAAATAGTCAGGACGCTTTTTGGTTTCCAGAAATTTAAGAAACCTGAAAACAGCTAATGGTGTACTTTCACCGTAGGTAAATTGATCGCACAACTGATCAATAGTAACGGTTAATGTATCATAGTCACCACCAGCAACGGAGGCTCTGTAATCAGCATAAGCTTTTAATGGATTGGCACTACCCAAAGCAGGCTTTTGAAATTGTTTGTGTGATATAATAAGGTAGTCTGGACTTACTGAATTAAAAGATCTAAATACTACTCGCTTTATACTATTTGGTGTTGTTGTCTGATTGGTAAGTAAAATTTTTCTGGCAGTTTGTGTATTGTCAACTACCCCATTTAATGTAGCTGTTTGTGTTGTGCCTATTTGAATAGGGTTATTCACATCGCTAATATCAAAAACACGTGTTGCTGATGGCGCATTTTGAATTTCCAGATAAGATTTGTTCGCAACATTGGTAGCCATTGTAAACGTACGCTCATTTTCTGAGTTTAGGTTATAAGTTCTTGGCCACTGTACTTTTGCATACGACACACTTACAAAATCTACACCATTGGCACCTGTTACGCTTACACGAATAGTCAAAGTACCTGACGCACCAATGTCAGACCAGGCTAAGTTTGTAGAAAGTGTATTGGTATCAAATCCGAAAAAATTTTGTGTTGATAAAAGACGAAGTGAAGCTGCATTTGCTCCAACATAAATTTCTACTGCATGGTTATTCAATCCTCTTCCCAGCAATTGTAATTCAAGTGTGGGTAAACCACCAGCTACAACTCCCTGACTAATACCCGTAAAGTTTATGTCTGATGTATTATTTTCTCTTACAACAGTTCCTGACCAACCCTCACCTTTGCTAAAGGAGGTGAGGTTAACAAAGCTGTTAAAGGTTTCACCGACAGCATAGGTATTAGAGAAAATTTGTTTCTGTTCCTGTATCTGGTAAGTCTCGGCTGGTAAGGAGCCTGTGTTAACTTGCGAAAAGTTAGTCATACGCTTACCCTGTGCAACCGGATTTACGGTTAGAAAATAATAAGCGGTATCGTTATACAGATTGTAGTAAGTATGCGGAATGCTCGTTGCGGGCTTATAAAGAAAAGCATCTAAGGTGCCATCATTTTTTCTGCCATAAAATTCTAAAAACTCCGAAGCATCAAAAATAGCATCAGCAGGACTTTGTTGGTGTTGCACAACAATAGCTTGCTCTACACCTCTATGAAAAATTTGTAAACGTCTTGGGTCAATTTGGTTAACAGGTACACCCGCTGCTGCAAGATCTGTTTGCGTTAATTTGAAAATACCGTCTTTAGCAATAGGAATTTTAAAGTAAGTCTGGCCAAAATTGATCCATTCATTACCTGTTTGACCAAAACCTAAGACTGGCAACAACGTCAAAAGCCAAAAAATCCTCTTCAAATGCATCTATTCTTCTTTCTGTACCCTCTATACATGGTCTTTTGCGAAGGTAAGTAAAAGCTGGAACATGCATTTTTTTTGTTTTTGAGCACTTTTTAAAAATATTTTAGAAATTTTCATATAGTACTTGGCCATACATAGTACTTTGCCGTATAATATCTCAGAAAGCGATAAAAACGGCTTATGAACCTAGAAAACACACAAGTACAAATGCGAAAGGGTATTCTGGAGTATTGTATACTTCATATTATAGCCCGAGGCGAAGTGTACGCATCCGATATGCTGGATGAACTGACTTCTGCCAAAATGATTGTTGTGGAAGGAACTCTTTATCCCCTGCTGACCAGGTTAAAAAATGCCGGTCTTGTGGAGTATAAATGGGTAGAGTCCAAGTCCGGGCCACCCCGTAAATACTACACCCTGACAGGTGACGGCTCTCATTTTTTAAATGGGCTTACCGAAACTTGGAATGACTTAGTACATTCGGCCTCAATGATAACAGCCAAAACCAGTCTTAACGCCTAATCACCAACCCTGATTAACCTGATTATGAAAAAGAATATAAGCATCAACATCAGCGGCATCATCTTTCACATAGAAGAAGATGGCTACGAATTGCTGCGTAAATACCTTGATTCGGTAAACCGCTACTTCTCAAACTTCGAAGACAGCACCGAAATATTAGCCGATATTGAAGGACGCATTGCAGAAATCTTTTTATCCAAGCTAAACGACAGCAAGCAAGTAATTACTGCTGAGGATGTTAACGCCTTGATGAGTATTATGGGTAGCGTTAACGATTTTAAAGCTGCCGAAGAAAGTGAATTTGCTACCGAGACTACCAGTACTAAGGACTACAGCCAAAAAGAAAAATCTTCCGGCAGTAAGCAGGAAAGTAAAGGTGGAGGCGGATCTTCTACTTACCAAAGCAGTGAACCAAAGCGTTTGTACCGCGATCAGCAACGTCAGTTTCTTGGCGGAGTATGCGCAGGTTTAGCTAACTACTTTAATGTGGATGCGGTATGGATTCGTTTACTCTTTGCCCTTCTTATGTTTGCTTATGGCACTGCCATTCTTTTATACATTATACTATGGATAGCGGTTCCTGGCTCTACTACACTTGAAGAACCTGTAGTGAGTAAGAAATTGTACAGAGACTCCGAAACTAAAGTATTGGGCGGTGTTTCCTCTGGTATTGCCGCATACTTTGGTATTGATGTAGTAGTTGTAAGAATATTATTTCTGATCAGCTTCTTCTTCTTCGGAACAGGATTTTTACTCTACATAATCTTATGGGTTGTATTACCCGAAGCTAAAACGGTAACTGAACGCATGCAGATGCAGGGAGAGCCTGTAACATTATCAAACATTGAATCGAACATAAAAAAAAATATCAATGAAGATGGTGGTAAAGAAGAAAGCACCTTAGCAAAAATATTATTACTGCCATTCCGTGCATTGGCTGCTATACTTACTGCCTTTGGAAAAATTTTGGTGCCTATTGTTGAAGTAATACGACTTGCATTTGGTGTTTCAGTTTCATTAGTGGCTGCAATGCTTATCTTCTGTCTCTTTGTAGTAGGTGGTGTTTTTATGGGTATGGTTACTACTTTCCCAGACTGGCTAAGCTTGGGTCCTATAACTAATTCTACATTCCCGCTTGAAGCATTTACCAATAGCTTCCCTCCGTTCTTTGTTGTTACCTCATTCCTTGTAATACTTATTCCCTTGGTATTTGGCCTTTTATTGGGTATCTCCATTGTTGTAAAACGATTAATCTTTGGTGCAACTATTGGCTGGTCTCTGTTTGCCATGTTTCTGGCATGTGTAATCGTACTCAGCATAATGATTCCACGTATTGTGTATTCATTTAAAGAATCTGGAGAATACAAAGTAGAAAATGAATTTGAACCAAATGGAAAAACACTGGTACTTAACTTGCGTGAGATTGGCTTAGATGATTATAATGCTACCAAACTTACACTTAAAGGGCATGATCAAACTGCGGTTAAATTGGTTCAGCGCTTTGAGGCGCAAGGAGAAACAGCCGCTGTTGCTATTGATAATGCAAAAATGGTTGACTACAATGTAAGCTTCTCCGATTCAATATTAGTTTTTGATTCTAACTTAAAGTTTAAAGACAAGGCATTATTCAGAGCCCAGGAATTAGATATGGTGTTATACATACCCTATAACATGCCATTTATAATGGATAAAGGAGTATGTCGCTTTATATCTCAATATGTATCGTGGGATGATTTTGATAACGAGACTTGGAAAATGACCGAACGTGGTTTGGAGTGCATAACGTGCGAAAGCACTACGACTGCTGATTTAAATTCTACATGGAGTTTTGATGAGGTAGAGATAAGTGGTTACGTAGATGTTACCATAACTGAATCAGATCATTATAGCGTTGAGCTGATTGGAAAAAGTAGTGAAAAAGCTAAATACACTATCGAGCAATCAGGTAATGCATTAGTTATAAAGTACCGTGACTTTAAGGAAGATAAAAATTTCAGCTGGCGTAAAGATATGGTTTTATTCGATGAAGTAGAAATTAGCATATCCATGCCTAATCTAGAGAAGATGCAAGCCAAAGGTGCCGGTAAAATTAACTTCCGTGATTTTACGAGTGACGATGTTGAAATTGAATTACTCGGTGCTTTTCGTGCCAGAGGTCAGTTAACTGCACATCATTTGTTAGTAGATATTAAAGGTGCTTCAGAGTTAGAGTTATCCGGTGAAGCCAATAACCTGGATGCTACTATTGCAGGTGCCTCAAGACTAAAAGCTTACGACTTCGAAGTGCGAGATGCAATTGTCGAAACAATTGGTGTTTCTAGCGCACAATTAACAGCATCAGGCTTACTTGAGTTAAAAGAAGGCGTAGGGAGCTCTATACGCTATAGAGGAAATCCTGAAGAAGTGAAAAAAAATTAAAAAAGTGAAGTAACCGTACAACCCGATACCTAACTTTACGTTATAAAAGCAACCTAAAATTGTAACCCTAACCACCCAGTATATGATTATCATTCTAGCACTCTTGATTATGTTGGTTATCAGTTGGATCTTTTAAACTGAAACCCTAAAGTATATTGAGCCATGCCCCAAAGCATGGCTTTTTTTATGTTATGATTTTTCATCATGAGCTTAATCAAAGTTTACACGCCATAAATAAGCTTGTTATTAAAAAGGAAGAATGCTGGCATCAAAATCAATCCAAAACGATGCAAGTCGGTCAATGAAGCCTCCTATATTTGTTGACTTAAACAAATCTAATTCAAATGAAAAAACTGTTCCTGCTTGTCATTGTAATCTTATTATCTCATAATGTACAAGCCCAGAAACAGGGAATTCGTGGAAAAATAACCTGGTCCTCTGGTAATCAGATGCCTGGCCCTGATAAAAAAAGTAGCACAACAAAAGGGATTAAACGCAAAATCTTTATTTATGAAGTCGCTACCCTTGAGCAGGTGGTTCAGGAAGAAGGATTCTACAAAAATATCAATACAAAGCTGGTAAAAGAGGCAAAAAGCTGCAGAAATGGCCGTTTTCGCATAAAACTCCCGGTTGGTACTTATTCTGTGTTTGTTCAGGAATCCAAAGGGCTTTGGGCTAACCTATTTGATGGCAAAGGACAAATCAATGCGGTTCAAATTAATAATAGCACCTGGACAGAGCTGAACATGAATGTTAATTACATGGCTGCATATTAAAATTTTCGGGAATTTTTGAGAGGCATGCAACCTCCACACCCTAATCTGCATCTTGCCGTTGAAACCTACTGAATGGCATTGACTTTACATAGATTAAATGAGGAGCAATTGTTGGTTGGCTGTCAGAAAAACGACCGCACAGCCCAGCAACAGCTATATTCAAGCTATTCTGGTAAAATGTACGCCCTCTGCTGCCGCTATGTTAAAAACAAAATGGAAGCAGAAGATGTGCTGGTAACAGCCTTCACTAAAGTATTTGATAAGATTGACCAATTTAAGAGCGAAGGCAGTTTTGAAGGCTGGATTAGAAGAATTGTAGTGAACGAAGCCCTGACATGGATTAGGAAAAATAGATCTCTATACCTTGAAACGGATCTTGAAAAAGCTGACTACGAACCTGACTACGACAAACTAAGCGATCATCTTGAAACAGAAGACCTGCTTCGTATGATTCAAGCTTTACCCACAGGCTATCAGTTGGTTTTTAACCTCTATGCCATTGATGGCTATTCCCACAAAGAAATTGCAGAGCAGCTTAATATAAGCGAGAATACTTCTAAGTCACAGTTAAGCAGAGCCCGTGTTTATTTACAGAAATTATTAGCCCAACAAGATTGGGATGTACAACAAAAAATTAAAAGCGATGAAGGCACCAATTGATAAACTCTTTCGCGAGAAGCTGGCAGTGCACAGCCTGGATGTGCCCCCAATGGCTTGGGATAAAATTGAAAGCAATTTGCCGAAAAAAAACAACTCATTTTTTTGGCTTAAGATTGCTGCCAGCTTTGTATTGCTAATTGCTGCAGCCATACTATTGTGGCCTCGCGAACAATATACTCCACTTTTGGCTGACCACAATAAGCCAACAGAGAAAGCGATAAGCAATAAACAAAACGAAAAAGAAAAATCAGAGAAAGAGAAAACAGAAAAAGAAGCGCTACAAACAGAGAAAGCAAAAAGTAATGCTGTTAAGAAGGATGAAGAAACAGAAAATAAAAAATCTGTAAAGCCCAACACTAAAACAGTACCGCAAAAAACTTCGGTACCTGTAATGAATTTTTCAAAGCAAGAATCTTTTATTGCCAACAACGATACGCCTGATACTAAAAAGGAGTTAAATGCTGTGAAGGATGACAACACCATTGTTAAGGTTGATAAAGACCCAATAATAATTACTAATGAAGCAGTTGTAGCTACTGCAAACAATCAACAAAGTAATACCATTATACTAGCAGCTAATGATGTTTCAAAATATTTAAAAAATACTTCAATGGCTGATGCAACCAATGAAGAAGAAAACACATCTTCATTTCGTAAGCTGTTAGACAAAGCAGCAGACCTGAAAAATTCAGATTCAGGTTTGAGCGAACTCCGACAGAAGAAAAATGAAATTCTGGCGCTGAATTTCCGAAATGATAAACGTGAACGAAATAACTAATTCCATGACAAAGACTTTAATCACTTCTGCCCTACTTCTGTCTTTCTTAATAAGTGCAAATGCACAAACAAAAAAGCCGGATACTGTAATTGTTGAACTCGCTAGATCAAGTAAACTGATTTTTACTATCAGCGATAAATCTGATTTACCAACACTCAAAGCATACGACTATCAGGCGCTCTTCAAAGATATACTTGCAAAAATAGAAGCAAAAGATACTGCACTTGTTGCTGTTACGCCTACGCTTACAGAAAAAACTTTTAACAAAGAGGATTGGGGCGATTTTGATGATAACAATAAGGATGAAGATAGTGACTGGAACTATAGCCGTAGTAAATCAAAGACTTATAAGAGAAAAAATAAAGGCTTCTTTAATTTCGACCTGGGTACCAATAACATCCTGGCTGATGGTAAATTCCCTGATGAAAACAATGAAGATTATGCCGTAAGACCATGGGGTAGCTGGTACGTTGGATTCAACTCCATTCAGAAGATTAGAATAACAGGCAAATTCTATACTGAACTAGGACTTGGCATCAGCTGGTACAACTTCAAGTTTCAAAATGATGGCCTGGTGCTGACAAAGGGGGACGAGGAAGTAATATTTTCTCAACCACTTCCTGAAATTAATCCGATCAAGAGTAAACTCACTGCCAGCTACATCAATGTATCAGTAGTGCCTGTAATAGACTTTGGTAGTCGTCCACACAAGTCATTACTTTGGGGCAACAGCGATGCATTCAGAATGGGTATTGGTGCGTATGCCGGTTATAGAATAAGTAGTTATGCAAAACAAGTGTATAATATTGATGGTGATAAAGAGCGCGAACGTACACGTAGCAATTTCTATCTCAATAATATTCGCTATGGCGCCCGTTTGCAAATGGGCTACAGAGGAACCGACATCTTTGTAAACTATGACCTCAACGAGTTATTCGTAGAAAACAAAGGTCCTAAAGTTAATGCGTTCAGCTTTGGCGTGATCTTTTAAGAATACCACATTACACAACTAAAAGTCATCAATGGTTTTATCATTGATGACTTTTTCTAAGAAATTAGTTTTTAAACAGATCAGAAACTCTGTGAGCTGAGCGATAACTCATTTGTTGATCCAACCTCGAGCTTCTAACCTCGGACTTCAATCTTAATTATCTCAATGAGAAAGCTACTGAGTGTTAGTTAGGACAATATTAAATATACTTGTCCAATAATTTATAATCCATGAATCACATCACGTTCGGATGGCTTTAGTTTCAGGTCAGCACATAAGCGATGGCGACTAGGCCAGAACAAGAGAAAAAACAAGAGGTAAATACAATAGACCATTAACAGCCATTCCCAATTAAAAAGGTAAATCGTAAGTGTAAGCATCAGCGAGCCTGATAGTAAAATCGCAGCCCGTACCAAACTGACTTTGACATAATCATCCATTCGCTCACCTAAACTGGCTTTTGCAATGCTTTTTGCCAGTAGAATGCGTGATAGTACTGCAACAATGGAGGCATCCATAAATGCGGCTCCTATAAGTACATATAAAATAATACTTTCATCTTCCATGCTCATCACCGGTGCCACGACTTTTGTCATCATCAGGTAGAAAAGCAACATAAAGAGCAAAATACCACTGAAGAAAATGATCAATGTTATGTTTTGAAGCCTTGAAAAATATTCAGTGATTGAATTGTAGCGCATACACGAATTACTATGGCAAATTATTCATATTTTTGAATAAAGTGTTGTTATCATGGGAGAAGTACTATCAAGCTCATCAAGAAAGGCACAAGTAATACGAGTAGCTGCCGAGTTGTTCCGTGAAAAAGGTTACGTGGCCTCCAGCATGCGAGACTTGGCACAGAAGCTAGGCATAGAAGCAGCAAGTCTCTACTCCCATATTAAATCAAAGGAAGAGATTCTTCACATCCTTTGTTTCGACATGGCTGAAGACTTTATGGTTTCGCTAAATCAGGTTGAGAAACAACAAAACTTAACGGCTAGCCAAAGGCTACAGCAAGGCATCATCGGGCATATTCAGGTAATGGCGCGCGATTTAACCGCTTCTGCCGTTTTCATGAACGAACACCGTCACCTAAGTCAGCCTTTTCTGCGCGACTTTCTGCTGCTGCGCATAAACTACATTAATCGCTTTAAAAAAATGATTGAGGATGGTGTAGCTGATGGGGAATTCAAGAAAGAAATTGACAAAAAACTGGCCGTAATGACCCTTTTCTCCTCTCTTAACTGGATGCCACAATGGTATAACCCTGATTCGGTAATAGACCCCGAATCTTTAGGGAAGCAATTAGCCGACATGCTGGTAAATGGCCTGAAACAAAATAGGTAAAATACTTGTTTTACTAACGATTGTTAGCTCATATAGCGCTTTGCTATTATATTTGAACAATCGATTGAATACTTAAAAAACGTAGATTATGTACGGAGGCGGAAATACCTTTGAAGGCATCAAGACAGATAGTCTTTCCCAAGAAGATCCACAAAAATTGGCCGAATTTGAAGCACGTATTGCGCGAGGGGAAAAGATAGAACCAGGTGACTGGATGCCCGACATGTATCGTAAACAACTTATTCGAATGATCGAACAACATGGTCATAGCGAAATTATAGGAGCCTTGCCAGAAGGTACCTGGATTACGCGTGCACCTGGTTTTAAGCGCAAACTTTCGCTCATGGCCAAAGTGCAGGATGAAGTTGGTCATGCGCAGCTATTATACAGCGCGGCAGAAACCTTAGGCAAATCACGCGAGCAAATGCTTGACGACCTCATTACAGGTAAATCCAAATATTCAAACATTTTTAACTACCCCGCTTTTACGTGGGCTGATTCATGTTTTATATCGTGGTTGGTAGATGCTGGAGCCATTGTTAACCAATTGGCTAATGCTAAGGGTAGTTATGGTCCGTATTGCAGAGCCTTAGAGCGTATTTGTGCTGAAGAATCCTTCCACTTAAAATATGGACACCATTGTGTAATCTATTTGGCAAGTGGTACTGATAAGCAAAGACAGATGTTTCAAGAAGCACTTAACCGTTGGTGGGCACCTATGATGCACTTCTTCGGACCTTCAGATAAAATTTCTGCACACACTGAAGTTTTAATGAAATGGAAAGTGAAAATGAGTACCAACGATGATCAGCGCAATCAGTTTTTAGATATGTATGTTCCTAAAATTTGGGAACTTGGCTTTACTATTCCTGATCCTAAGCTTAAGAAAAATACAGAAACAAATAAGTGGGAATACACTGAACCCGACTGGGAAGAATTTAAGCGTGTTATCAATGGCGATGGCCCTTGTAACAAAGAAAGGCTTGAAGTAAGACGCATAGCAGAAGAAAGAGGACGCTGGGTGAGAGAAGCCCTGAAATCACCTTCAATGCGTTACGTTACTCCACTGGCTTAATTACAACTACACATTTGTATGCCGCTGAGAGGCGGCATTTTTTATTATGAAATCACTTGATCCACGTGTTAACAGACTTCCAGGGTTCGGCCAAGGAGAGGTGCAGCCAAAAGCGGCCCTCGACCAGTTAGGTACTTATGAAGTTTTTGTTCAAGCCAAAGAAGGAAAACCTTTTCAACATGAAGGTATCGTACACGCTTCAGATATTGAATTAGCATACATTCTTGCCAAGGAAACTTTCACCAGAAGATTTACCTGTGTGTCGTTATATGTAACCGATACACGCGATGTATATGTGTCTCCACTAAGCGAGGGTCAAACAAGTGCCTATGATCTTTTGCCAGCCGCTGAAGTACAACAAGGTGAGCAAGAAATGTATGAAGTCTACCACTTAGTAAAGCGTGGCAAGCAACATGTACATGCAGGCGAAGTCTCGGCTAGCTCACCGCAAGGTGCTATGCAAGTTGCCAAGCAGCAATTAGGTGTGGGCAAAGTAGTTTACAACGTATGGGTTATTCGCAAAAAGGCTATACGATACACCACAGATACTGATAAAGATTTATGGCTAACACTACCCGATAAAAAATACCGCGATGCTTCCGATTATAAAGCCGGAGATAAGCTTACCGCATTTTTAGAAAAAGCAAAACACGCAGTATGAACCAACTAGCTATTAAAGAACTACTATATAAAATTGCTGACGACCAGTTGATACTCGGTCACAGAAACTCTGAATGGACAGGCTTTGGTCCTATGTTAGAGGAAGACATTGCCTTTTCCTCTATGGCACAAGACAAGGTTGGCCATAGTTATGCCATTTACCAGATACTCAATAAACTTGGTGAGCAGGAACCTGATACGGTTGCCTTTATGCGTAACGCCAACCAGTTTCACAATAGCCAATTGGTAGAGTTACCAAATTGTGAATATGATTTCAGTTTGATCCGACATTTCTTGTACGATACAGCAGAAATTATTCGCTTTGAAATGTTGAGCCAATCGACTTACGAACCCATAGCAGAACTATCCAGAAAAATTAAAGGAGAGCTAAAGTACCATACACTGCATGCCAATACATGGATAAAAAAACTAGGCAATGCAACTGAAGAAAGTATTAGCCGATTGCAAAACTCACTCGAAAAAGCCCTACCGTATGCTTTGGGACTTTTTGAAGAATCTCCATACGAAAAGGAATTAACAGCAGAAGGTATTTTTGAAGGTGAAGCAAGCCTGGAGAAACGCTGGAGACAAAAGGTTGAGGAGTTGTTAAATCAAACGCAATTACAATTACCTGATTGGAATAGTGTAAGCCCGGTAATAGGTGGACGTCTGGGAAAACACACTGAACACTTGCAGCCACTGTTGGATGAGATGAGTGAAGTATTTCGCATTGACCCGGGTGCAGAGTGGTAAAGCAAAACGTATGAGATTTTCAAAGACAGATATACTCACTTTATTAGAAGATGTGAAGGACCCGGAAATTCCGGTACTCTCATTGGTAGATCTTGGTGTTATAACTGACGTAGTTATTGCAGGAGAAACTGTTCATGTAGAAATGACACCTACTTTTGTTGGATGCCCCGCACTCGACTATATGAAGCAAGAAGTAATTGAAAAGTTGCAGAGTAGTGGCATTGTAAACCCAACTGTAAATATTTCATTTAAGGAACCCTGGAACAGCGATAAAATCTCAGAGAAAGGAAAAGCTGCCCTTAAGCAATTTGGCCTCGCTCCTCCCCCTTCAACGCACTTATTTACGGATATAGAAGTACTAGAACATGTGCCTTGCCCGCGCTGTGAGGGTGTGAATACAGAATTGAAAAACCCATTTGGTCCCACGCTCTGCAGATCTATACATTATTGTAACGATTGTAGAGAGGCATTTGAGCAGTTTAAGCCTGTTTCATAACTGATTTGAACCAAAACTCAGGTAAAAGTTACACAGCTTATAAAAAGATGGTGTTTAGCACCAACATTTTTCTACTTTAGCGCGTATTGTAATCAAATCAGAGCCCGATTCAATGTATAAAATCGTTTTCGTAGGCAGTACCAGTTTGCTTCTGGCGTTTATGCTAAGCTGTAAAGAGCAAAAGTCAAGAACTGCCGAAACACACTTTACTAAAGAGGATTCGATTACAGATCGTTATTTGGTGCTGCAAGACAGCCTTTTGTATGTCTGGAATTTGATGATCAATGATGACAATCAAAAATTGAAGGCCATGAGCAATGTGCTCCACGAATTGTCCATCGGAAAACAAGCCAGCAATGAAGACATAGAAGTGCTTCAAAAACGATTAGAACAACTACCTAGAATTCGTTTTACTCAAAGGACAATGCATAATCCTGATGTTATTGAAGAGTATGATTTCGCTTCAAACAATGTAATGTCAGAAATCATTTCGTTAACCGTTGGCTCTCCTAATTATGAGCAGAACACTACACTTCAAAATTTAGTTGAACTTATTAATTTGGCAGATCAGCGAACACTGCTTTACCGTGCTGATTATGATGCTATCGCCAACAGTTACAATACTTTTTTAGAAAGAAATCTAAAAGCTTTGAGGTCAATTGATGCTACCTGTTCAGAGGAGAAAAAGGCACTTTTTGAAATTTCGCAAAGCGAATAAATAATTAGTATCCTGACACAAACAACTTCAGGGCAAGTATCAGGATTTGAGAATTTACTGGATTAGCAAAATTAAATCAATCTCTCTATTTAGATTTCCTCAGAAAATTGTTTAGAGGCAGATGGAAATCTAATTAGGATTTAAAAGATGATTCCAATCTGATTTACAAGGAGTTTGCTTGTCTTATGAACACGATCCTGCTAATCGTTAAATCTGTTTACTCACCCTGTTAAGGATGAGTAAACAAATCTCTGTTAATCTTATTTAGAGCGTCTCTCTCTGCCACCTGCAGAAGGGCGTCTGTCATTTCTATCACTTGAATAAGAACGCTTTCTTGAATCTGAAGAACGTGATTCTCCACCACTTCTGGATTCACCTCCATACGATCTTCCTCTAGAGGAAGATGATGACGATGATGAGTAAGAGCGTTCACGTGAACCACCTGAGCGTCCACCACGGCTTGCACCGCCCTCGCCTCCTCCTGCTCCTGAAGTAATCTCTACACGCACCATGCGACCTTTATATTCCATACCATGCAAGTTGTCTTGCACCAGTTTAGAAACTTCTTTATTCACTTCAATAAAAGAGTAAGCACCCTTTAAGTCAATACGACCAATCGCATCGCCTTTTACACCACAACGGTCGCATACCATACCCAGGAATTTACCGGCATCCAGGCCGTCCATCTTTCCTAAGTTGATAAACAAACGATCTCCATTTACAAAACGCTCTCCGCGTTCTGCACGGTCACCACGATCACTGCGTTCACCACGCTCTGAACGTTCGCCTTTATCAGCGCGATTCAAATCAGGTGCATCTCTGTAATAATCTAGTAAGTGGTTAAACTCAAGGAAAGTAAAACGTTTGATTACATCCTCTTTGCTTAAGTCTTTCATTTCTTCCATTACAGCCGGAAGGAATTTCCCTACTTCGCTTTCTACCACTTGCACATCGCGTAAACGGTGCACTAAGCTTACTAAACGTTGTTGGCAAACTTCTGGACCCGTAGGTACTTGCTTGCGTTCAAATTTAGTATTAACCACTTTTTCAATCTGGCGTATTTTACCAACTTCTCTTTTTGTAATAATTGCCATTGAAATACCTTTTTTACCGGCACGAGCAGTTCTACCGCTTCGGTGAGTATAAAATTCAATTTCGTCTGGCAGGTTCATGTGAATAACGTGTGTGATGTTACTCACGTCAATACCGCGCGCAGCCACATCCGTTGCCACTAAAAACTGTAAAGTCTTTTCTTTGAAATTGCGCATTACTTTATCGCGCTGTTGCTGGGTCAGATCACCATGTAAAGCATCTGCATTGTAACCGTCTTTAATAAGACTTTCGGCTACTTTCTGTGTATCAATTTTTGTACGACAGAAAATTACCGCAAAAATGTCAAGGTTAAAATCTACAATACGTTTTAATGCAGGGTAACGATCTCTCTCATCTACCAAAACATATTGGTGTTCGATGTTTACGTTTCCCTGGTTTTTTGTGCCCATTGTTACTTCAGCAGGATCAGTCATGTAATGACTGGCAATGGCACGTACTTCGCGTGGCATAGTTGCTGAGAACAACCAAACATTCTTAGTGTCTGGTGTATCTGCTAAAATAGTGTCGATATCTTCTTTAAAGCCCATGTTCAACATTTCATCCGCTTCGTCAAGTACCACAAAACGGATTGAAGAAATATTAACAGCTTTACGGTCCATCATATCCATAAGGCGACCAGGAGTTGCCACTACGATATGCGCACCGCGTTTTACTTTTTTAATTTGTTCCATGATGCTGGCTCCACCATAAATAGCCACAATGTTTAGCGGCTTTACATTTTGGGAGAAGTTTTCCAGATCACTGGTGATTTGTAAACACAATTCACGTGTTGGCGCTAATACCAGGGCTTGCGTTGTTCTAACATCCTGATCTAAAAGTTCGATCAGTGGTAGACCAAAGGCAGCGGTTTTACCGGTACCAGTTTGAGCAAGCGCAACCATATCTCTACCATTTCTTTCGAGTAGTACGGGTATTGCTTTTTCCTGGATAGGAGTTGGCGTTTCGAAACCCATCTTAGTGACGGTTTCAACAAGGGCTTGTGACAAGCCCAATGCTTGGAAAGTTGACATTACTAATTTCTGTTAAGTGAAAAATATCACCTCAGGCAGAAAAAGTATGTCACCAATTTGCTTAAAACGAAGGCGGGCGAGCCTACAGAATATGGCAGTGAACGTGATTTCTGCTAAAAGTGTGCACAAAGATAGCTTAATAAATCGGATAAACCTGAACTAGATTAAACAGTAGGCCAATCGTTGTACACACCTGACAAAGCTTTCCTTTATTAACATGGCACGGACAGTAACTTTTTACTGCTATTAGGTAAGAAGCATATTGAAAATTTCGTTAAAACATTTTTTACAATTTTGTATATTCACTTTATGCAAGCACTTAAAAAGATAGGTTTTTATACTGCCTTTATACTACCTGCTATTTGGGTCTTTAGTTTTTATCAGGGTGGATGGTTTCATTTTATGCCTGTCTTATTTGTATTTGTTTTGCTACCATTATTCGATCAACTCATCGGTATTGATAAAGAAAACGTAAAGCCAGCGCTTGTTCAGCAACGAAGTGCCGAGTTCTATTACCGATTTGTAACGTATGTCTGGGTGTATGTACAGATCATTTTTTTGTGCTGGGCAGCTTATGCAATAGCCACACAACCGCCTGTGCATCTTTACGAATGGATAGGTTTTATTATTAGCACCGGGCTTGTAACGGGAGGCATCGGCATAACAGTAGCCCATGAGTTAGGCCACAAACAAAGTGGATTGGAACGCTTTTATAGTAAGGTTCTCCTAATGTCGGTTTGTTATATGCATTTCTACATTGAACACAACCGCGGGCACCATGTAACCGTTGCCACTCCGGAAGATCCTGCCACTGCAAGACAAAACGAAAACTTTTATGCTTTTTGGTTCAGGTCAGTATTTGGTGGGTACACACACGCCTGGGCCTTAGAGACAGAAAGCCTGAAGCGTAAAGGGCATAGCGTCATTAGTCTACACAACAAGATGATTGTTTTTACACTTCTACCTCTAGTCTTTTGTGCTTTTCTATTAATCAGTCTTAGGTTGATTACAGGTTTATGGCAAAATGAGGTAATCGTGTTTTTCTTTAGTCAGAGTATTGTTGCCTTTACCTTACTGGAGCTTGTTAATTATATTGAACATTATGGCATTGTAAGAAGAGAGGTAGCACCAGGTAAATATGAAAGGGTTAATCCTTTGCATTCATGGAATGCGAGCCATATGCTTAGTAATTTCTTTCTATTTCAGTTACAGCGACATTCAGATCACCATGCCTATGCACATAAAAGGTATCAGGTGTTGAATCATTACGATGAGAGCCCTCAATTACCTTTTGGCTATCCAACTATGATTTTATTGGCCATGTTCCCGCCAATATGGTTTGCTTTGATGAACCCTCGACTTGAAGGATGGAAGAAAACCAACTTATACACATCCGCAGTTGCCTAGTAATAGGAAGGACACTCCAAGCCTCTGTGTAAACTTGGTATTTTAATGCGGTAGTTGATCATGATTTCATGTGAGCCGTTAGAGAATCTGGAGATATCGGACATCGTAAAATCATAGGCATAACCCGCATGAAAATTTTCATTGATTTGGATTTCAAACAAGCCTACCAGAGAATCTCCCAGGCGATAGGAAAGACCAAAGCCTACAGCATCATAGAGCACCGTCATCAAATTTAAATCAAGACTTAATGGTGAACTCTCTTGAATCCTTACTAAGGCAGATGGCATTAGTTTTACATCTGGAGCAATTTTTTTAGTAAAGCCTGTATTTAAGTAGTAATAACGGTACTGCTGTGCAGTGCTAGAAAAAACCTCTGCATTAATTACCTGATTATTTAAAATATAAGGAACAGATAAGCCGGCATAAAATGATTTATGTTTCAGAAAAATACCAGACCCAAAATTCCATGTCATGTTTCTTTCAACAAGACTGGCGAAAGGGTCGTTTTGGTCTTTAGGATTTAAAATACTAAAGTCTGATTTCAGATTATTAAAACCACCTTGCAAACCAAATGACACATAGGAGTTCTTATTGTACTTTGAAAAAGGAATACGGTAAGAATACATGAAGTAGAAAGTGTTTTCTCTATGTATGCCTATCTGATCGTTAGATGCTAGAAAGCCAACTCCTACCCTTGCCTTACGAAAACCTGAGTGAGCACTGGCTGTAAATGTTTTAGGCGCACCGGGAAAGTTAACCCACTGATTTCTATAAATCGCAGTAGCACTTAACTGTACCTGAGTACCAGCATATGCCGGGTTAATCAAAAGCGGATCAAACATATAAAGTGAGTGCACAGGCCTTTGCTGCGCACGCACTGTTAATGTTGCTATGCTTAAAATCGATAAGATGAATAGCTTCTTCATTAGTGTACCAATTCAAGATAACCCGTTACTGGTTTTGAGCCATCGCGTTTATCGATTATGTAAAAATATGTTCCGTCAGGTAAGTCATTACCAAGTGTATATAAACCGTTTTCTCCAATGCCTCTGAAGATTACATCACTGTTGTTATAACCATTAGCTTCAAAAACTTTAACTCCTGATCTGTTAAAGATCTTTACATTATTGTTCGGGAAGTTCTGGATACAATCAATATTCCAGAAATCATTTGAGTTATCCGAGTTTGCAGATACCAAGTTATAAGACAAGATTTCTGTACCTACTTCAACTTCAGCCTCACCCTCGCAGCCTTCGAAACTTACAAATTCAGCGCGATAGAACCCTGAAAACAATTCATAAGTTGCCGAACCTAATCCAATTTGTCCTCCGGTGGTAAGATCGAACCAAATGACTTCTGTTAGTATTACCTCATCTGGGTTTAACAATTCCAGGTTCACACTACCTGTTGCTGTTAAGCAATAAGATGGTGTGCTGGTCAGTTCAACTTGTGGTAATACACGTAAATCAGGTACCGCAATTACTGAAGGTAATGAAATACAACCGGTTATAATATCTGTTGCGGTTACCACGTAGTCACCAATTTCTCTGTCAAAGTAATCAATACCAACAAAATCTGAAGTAGGTGATGTTGTGTTGCCATCATACCAGTTGAAGATATAGCCCAGTGTTTGACCGTCTACATCGACTGTTACAATACCATTAGGCACTATACAACTTGTTCTGCCTTGTACCAATGTTGCATCGGGTGCAGGTGGATCAATTGTACCATCGGTAATCTCTCCTACTTCGTCCTGCTGGCATGCAGTAATTAAATTGGTTACTAATACGGTGTAGTTACCAGCAGTTTGGCCTATTAATAAATTAGAATTACTCAGTGTTGCTCCACTTGCAGCGGTTCCTGCAAACCACTCAAAGTTATAACCACCTACTAATCCACCATCTGCGGTAGCAGATAATTGACCGTTAGCACGGGCTGGGTCGCAGTTGATTAAAGGATTATCTTCAAGAATAGCAACAGTTGGCAATACGCGGCCATCTTCAAGGTCTACTGATTCTGTTGTAACACAACCAGTATTCAAGTCTGTAAGACTTACAGTATAGTTACCGATATCCAGACCTTGTCTCACAAAGTTAGAAGTGAAGGCCGGGAAGTTAGGATCATTAGTCATAAGACCGAGCGCTGGTGTAATTATTTCAGCTTGATAACTGTAAGGGAAAGGATAGTTATTTAAAGGCTGATTTGGATCTATTGCAAATGGAATACCACTGGCTGATAATGAACCATCGTTAATGTCGCATCTAGTTCTGTTAAAAGTAGACAAGGCTAATTGCGGTAAGAACTGAGGCGCTGCATTTGGAATAATAAACAGGGCTGTACTAGCGCAATTGGTAGCTTGATTTAAAACGGTAACTGAATAATCACCTGCCATCAAATCAGAAATGGTTGAACTGGCAGGTGCGCCTGCGAACACCGGTGGCGTGCCATCCAATGACTGGAACCATTCAAATATGTAATTAACATTTGTGCTCGTTTGTCCATTATCTACGGTTGCAACTAACTCTGCAGTTCCAAAGCTTGCATCACAGCTTATTTGTGGCAGACTTTGTCTGATAGCTACTTCAGGGTAAACAATGTCTGTATCCTCAATCACTACTTCTACCGGGGCTGATTCGCAATTGGTGAAAAGATCACGCACCAAAACAAAATAAGTATCAGGCAATTGGTTAGGCAAGGTTGCCAGCGTCTGCCCTACAATTTCATTGGCTGGGAAGTCATTTTTATACCAGATGTAATCAAAGTCTGCATCTAATTCCGGCTGACTGTTTACTGTGCGCACACCGCCAATGGTAATTTGTGTTACTGCTGCACTTCCGGTAGGGAAACAGTTAAGTGGATTAACTGGAATTACTTCTACAATGTTTGGCAAGCTAAGTTGCTGATCAAGGATAAGGGTTAAATTCTTATCAAAAGTACAACCAGTAATAGTATTGGTTACTTGCAGGTTATACAAACCATCAGGCGCAAGACTAAGCGTACTTTGCGGTGTTAAATCAGTTTGTATTGTTGCAGGATTAAGTGCACCACTGTTGAAATCCCATGCGAAGGTATAGTTAGCTGTGCTTCCATCGCGTTCAGCAGCTAAGGCTATAATTTCACCATTGGGTGTGCCACCAATACATGATGAATTCGGTGTAGATGTAAAATCAAAGTCAGGGTCCACACTCAGATCGTTAATCACAACTTCATAAGGTGGGGTTTCACAACCAGATCCTGAAGCAGCACCAGCATTCTTTATACCCACCACATAGAATGTTCCTGCGCTCATCTGCGTAAAGTTTGTTGCATCCAACACAGATGAAACGATAGTAGTATTACCAGCATCTTGTAGAGGTACAGTTGTAGGTGAATTTCTAAACCAATTGTAAGCATAATCAACTGGAGCGCCATTATTCATGGTTAATACTGTGATACTACCATCCGCAAAGCAGATATCCTGATCTTCTTTATTAACGCTCACTATTTCAACAGGCTGAGGATTACTTACCATGGCCACGGTGGCTTCTGTAAAGCATTGCGTTTCTCTATTTGTAACTCGCACTCTGAATTGACCAGGACCAATTACATCTGTTAATGGAGTAATGTATGAAACGCCAACATCCGTTGCATTAGCAAGCGAGTTCAGTGCAGGAATACTTACCCAGTTAAGATCATAATTAGCGCCTGCACCAGGCGCTTCTTGGTTAGAAGACAATACAGTAATTCGACCATCGAAATTATTATCACAAGCAGTGTTAGCCAGCGTGGTAAAGGTTACTGAAGGGTTTTCTGTGTTCTTAATAATTTCAACACGGAAAGGTGCTGATGAACAACCTGCACCAGGCACACCGAGTGTACGCCTTGCCACAACAAAGTAACTCCCTGCACCAATATCTGCCAAGATTGTGGAGTCTAATTCTGTACCCACATACCCTACAGGTTGTGGTAATGCAGGGTTAGTAGTCGCCACTACGTTAGCAATAGTATTTCTTGACCAGATGTATTCAAAATCACCAAGCGGTCCGTTTTGAGTAACGCCATCGCGATCATTAAAGGTAACTGCAACCACATTTAAATTACCACTGCCTATCGGTGGACAATACATCTGTGGTATCATGTTTACGTCTTGTACAAATACAGGTGTGGTGTTACGGATAATTTGTGTGATACCTACTGCCTGACAACTTGTAATCTGGTTCACCGCAGCTAGAACATATTGACCTTCACTTAAATTTTGATAGAGGTTATTAAGTCCGCTTTGTGCAACATCATTTGGAGGCAAGAGACCAGCAGGTGTTGGTGTTCCACCAGACCATGTGTAGTTGTAGTTAAATGCAACACCAAAATCAGGATCACCAGTAGCTTTCGGCACAGATGCATCAACAATATCAATTTCAATTTCTCCTTCAAAGGCAGTAGTACAAGATGTATTACTGAAAGGTGTTAAAGTGATAATAGGATTTTCTGTTTCATCTCTGATTTCAATTAAAATAGGTGCGGAAGAACAACCACGCCCAGGACCTGACGTAAGGTTGCGTGTAGCAATAACAGAATACATACCTGAACCAATAGTGGCATAGTTGGTGGAGTCTAGTGTGGCAATTGTGCCTCCTACTCCTGCACCAGCTTGTGTCCATGCAAAATCAAAGTCTGCAATCGGAGCAGGTAGAATATTACCATCCCTATCTTCAAAAGTAATACCAGTAACTGCAGCACTACCGCTTGGATCGCAATAGAATTGTGGAACAGCTGCTGTGGTGGTAACAAAAATTGGTGTGGCGTTTTTAACAATGGTAGTAAGCGCTGTAGCTGTACAACCTGTTATATTATTTATTACACTTAAACTATACTGACCGTCTCCTAAATCTTGGTATAAATCAGTAAGTCCTGTTTGATTTAAATCATTAGGTGGTAAGGCTCCGGCTGGAACGGGCGTGCCTGCTGCCCAAGTGTAATTATAATTGAAAGGTATGCCAGCATCAGGATCGCCAGCATCTTTAGCCACAGATGCATCAGTTATGTCAACTTCAAGCTGACCTTCAAAGCCACCAATACATGCTGTGTTGCTAAATGGAGTTAGCGTAATAATTGGATTCTCTGTTTCATCTTTAATTTCTATTATAATTGGCGCAGAAGCACAACCAAGACCAGGACTATTGGCAGTTCTTGTAGCAATTACAGAATAAAACCCTGCACTAATAGTTGGATGGTTGGTAGAGTCAACTCGAACGCCAACAGGTGGAATACCACCTCCGCCAAATGACCATGCATAAGTGAAGTCAACAAGTGGCGCTGCATTTTCAACACCGTCTCTGTCTTCGAAAGTAACTTCAGTTATTTCCGCGTTACCACTTGGCTCACAATAAAACTTAGGTGTTACCGTAAAGTCTGTAACAAAGATAGGCGTTGTGTTCTTTACAATAATAGCATTGTCAACTGCTTCGCATCCGGTTTGTATGTTGCTCACTTCGATGGAGTAGCTACCTTCTTCAAGTCCGGTAAAGTTTGCATCTACACCCGGTAAAATAGCATAAGGGTTAGTCAGCGGTCCAGGGGTTGTAGAACTTGTTACGGCTGTCCAAGTATAGTTAAATGTAAATGGACCTGCTACAACAGAAGCATCAGTTACTTCTACGTCAAGTTCACCTTCAAAGCCACCAACGCATGCAGTGTTGCTGAACGGAATTAAATTGACAATAGGATTAACATGTTGATCAAGTATATCTACACGCAATGGTGGCGTTTCGCAACCAAAGCCAACTACCGGTGCAACACCGCCATTAATACGTTCTGCAATTACATAGTATGCACCAGCTCCTATCGTATTATACTCGCCAGCTGTAGGTATTGAACTACCCGTTAATAGTTTATCCTCAATATTAGCAAAAAATGGATCTTGCAGGCGAATGGCAGGATTGAAAACATTAGGTGTAGCTGCATCTGCACGATGCCATCTGAAGTCAAAACTGTCATTAAGATCACCTGCTGTTGTAAATGTAATAGCACCCCCTGATGCAACAGGCCTGTTAATTACAATCTCAGTAACATCAATGTCACCATCTGGATTACAAATGAGTTGATTATTGCTGGTGAAATCTGTTATGGCAAGTGTGTAAGGATTTGACAGTATAGTAACGTTGTTATTTACCAAACAGCCGCTTACCTCATTTGTGGTAGTGACAGTGTACGCAACACCAGCATTTTGTGTTAACGAGGTAAACAAGAAAGGAACTGCACCATTATTATTATTGTCCGGTCCTGCTGCATTCGGATCAGGTGCAATGTCATAAGTATAAAGTGCAGAGTTTACAGCAGCATTAACAGAAGCTGTTGATGCCGTAACCGAAATACTACCCTCTCCTACAGCTGGATCGCATGAAGTAGTGGGTAAAGGTGTTAGTACTGTAACGGGTGCAATGTGTTCGTCAAGGATTACGCGACTTACAGCAGGTGTAGGGCAACCCACGCCTGCACCTGTGCCTGGTAAACGTTCACCTCGAACATAAACCGTTTGATTTCCATAACCTAAACCATTTGTACCAACAGCATAGCCTGTTTTTGTTGCATCAAACACAGCACCAACAGCACCATTATCTTGATAAAGTTGACTTCCCACGCTTAAAGTTGCATCGGAATACCAGGTGTATTGATAATCTGCAATAGCAATTGGTGTTACACTATTAACAGTTGCATTTCCATTTGATAGCGGCAAACAGAATGTCTCAGGATTTGTGGTTACATCAATGATTTGCGGTACAACAGGTTGATCCGGGATATTTACCACCTGATCTGTAAAGCACCCACTAGCGGTTTCTGTAATTCTTAAGGTATAAGCTTGCGGTGCAAAACCATAATTCAATGTTGTAGTAACAGTTGAAAGGCCATTACTCAAAACTGCAGGAAAAGCCGGAGGTGTTACCGGAGCAGGATTTACCTGACTAACCTCAAACACAATTGGTGTTACGGCAGCATCACGTAAGTCGTCCGCATCCTTGCTTACAGTAATCTCAACAGATCCGTCAGCAAAATTGGTATCATCACAAGCTGTGTTAGGATTAATATCATCAATAGAAACGATTGGTGCGAAACCTTCTTGGGTTAGTATTATCCCTTGATCTAAGGGACAAGTTCTATTTGCAAATGTATAGTCTATTACTCTAATGAGATACTCACCGGCTTCAAGTCCTGCCAGAGTTATATTCTTAGGACTAACCAATACCGCATCACAATCTTCATCAGTTAAACCATCACCATCATTATCAATTCCATCATCACAAATTTCACCTTGTATAGCTGGATCAGTAGAAGAATTCCCCCGGTAAAATGAAATAGAGTAAGGACCAACACCTACTCCAGGTGCAGTAACTGTAACTTCAATCTCTCCATCAAAAGGTGCATTACAACGTGTTGGATCAGTAGTAACAATATTGATTGTAGGTGCTGAAGCGAAAGGAACATTCCCTATTTGAAACGCACCACAGCCTGCGGCATCTGTAACTATTAAAGTATATGTCCCTGAGCCTACACCACCGACTGGTGCAGTTACTCCTAAGTCTTCATCGTTTGTTATCAACACCGATGCCCCCATATCGGGAGGATTGTTAAAGAAGTTAATATTGTTATTAATAGGACTTCCTTGATACCATTGAAATGTATAGGTTCCAGCACCAGTACCACCTGATACTGTTGCATCAATACTTCCGCCAAAACCACCACAAAAACCTGCGGCAACCGCAGTTCCCAGGTTAATTTGGTTTAAGAGAGTAACATCTTCAATTTGTATAGTTGTTGGACTCGATTCGCAGGTGGTATTATTGTCAACCACAATTGCTGTTAAAAATCCCGGAGATAAGCCAATAACGTCAGGTGGGTTGCCAACACCAAGTACTGCTGTGCTTGAGTAATTATCTGGAGATGCTTTAATAACAGTTGGATCTGTTGGGGCTACATTCGGATCTGTTGGTGTAGAGAATGTTCTAACATAAAAAATGGTAAAGTCATTTGTTGGCAATGCAGATATTCCAGTTAATACTGGTGTAGCCTGACCATCTGGCGTACCGCAGTTTTGTACATCTTGAATACCCGCAAAGCTTATGGCAGGATTAACTATATTCTCTGGTAAAAAACGGGACTGTATAGACTCACAACGTGTAGTTGTGTTAACTACACGAACTGTATAATCTGCCGAAGCCAAAGCTGTCAATGCATTACTTGTGCTAAATCCAGTTCCGGTAACTCCGGCACCATCACCATTAAACCACTCGAAAGTATGGCCTGCTGTACCCACTACGGCAATTGTAGCAGTTAGCGCTCCGTTAGGGTCAGCTACATCACAAGATGTTTGTGCTACTTCGTTTACTTGCAAAACCGGTAAAGTGATGTTATCCAACACTGGTACACTTACAGGATCAGAGGTACAATTATCTGCAATATTGGTAATGGTGAAAGCATAGTTACCAAGTCCCAATGCTGTTAACTGATTAGTGGATGTACCATTAAAGTCAAAAGTAAAAGCTGCATCAGGAAAAGTTACAACTGCACCTCTATAAGTAATGCCATTTAAAGTAGCTGTTCCACTAAAAGGTGCAGTACAGTTTATATTATTGGTTGAGCTTAAAGGATCTACTATTGGCAATTCGCTGTCATCAGCAACTAACACTGTGGCGACACTAGAACAACCTGTAGCTTCAATGATTACTTCTACTGTAAAGTTAGCCGTAGCTGAACCTTGCAATCCTGCAATATCAATATCGTCCAAACCTGTGTTAATGGTTGCTCCTGCTGCTGTCGCACCGGTATACCAATTAAAGTCGTGTCCCACTAAAGCAGGTGCAGTAACTGTAGCAGTACCATTAGCTACACCACCTACACAATTAGTAGATGGGGTTACAGCCGTTGTGATTAGGGGAAATGTCAACGCATCTAATACTTCACGGATCTCTGAAGTTGAAGTACAGTTAAGTCTGTCGTTGGTAATGGTTACTGAGTAGAATGCATTGTCTAATAAATCGTATGCAGTTAGTGCTGTTGTCGCATCCGCTTCTGCAACATTAGAAATCAACTCATCTTCAGCACCGATAGCTGGAGTTAATATTGACCCGTTATACCAACGTATAGTATAGGTGTCGGCTGCAGGAGAATTAACATCTGTTAAGCTGGCGATTGAAATGGAACCGTCAAATGGTGCCACACATTTTTCATTGTTATCAACAGTTAATGTCAGGCTAGGTATTACGCTAATGTCGGCAACAGGCATGGTTAAGGTACTTTCGCAACCTGTAACATCATTGATGACTTTCGCGGTAAAGAAGACATTGGTTCCACCCTGTAGTTCGGTAGCAGTAGTAATGTTACCGAGATTAGGTGCAGGCAATGGGAGTGTTGCTGCTGCATCGCTATACCAACTAAAAATCATAGGCTGATTAGTTGGGTTGTTTTGTACAGTAACATCTATAGAGCCATTCGGTGTACCTCCCAAACAGTTGGTAGATCCATTTGTAACACCTGCTAAGTCAGGTAAGACTAAATTATTATGCACTTCACGCGTTATAGGATTTGAAGTACAGTTGAGACGAACATTTGTTACTGTAGCGGTGTAAAATAAGTCACCATCCAACTCATCCAAAAGCGCAGTTGCTTCACCGGCAATTATGGAATTCATATCATTGCCATTAGACCAGGCAAAAACATATACATCAGCTGGTAAAACATTGGCATCAGCAGTTACAGTGCCTTGCAAACTTCCGTTGAAACCTTTGGCGGGATCACAAACTGAATTATCTGTGTCTTGCAAACTCAACACAGGCACTTCGCTGATATCAGCCAATGCTTGTGTAAAAGTTGTTTCACAACCTGTATTATCATTATAAGCACTTATGGTATAATTTAAACCACCTTGAAGTTGAATCACCGAAGCAGTATTACCCTGATTAGGTACAGTAGCTACTTCATTACCTGGTGTATCAGTATTACCTGTATACCATTGAAATATAAAAGTATCAGTGCCTGCATTAGTTACCGATACATTTATTTCACCATTGGCCGCACCACCCGCACAATTCGTTGAAGGCGTTGGGGTGCTTGCTATAATTGGCAGTATTAAATTATTATCCACTTCAAGTGTAAATGGATTTGAAGTACAATTAAGTCTGGTGTTGGTTACTGTTGTGGTGTAGAATAAGTCACCATTAAGTTCATCTAACAATGAAGTAACTTCTCCGGCAATAACGGAAGACATGTCATTACCATTCGACCAGGTAAATACATAGGCATCGCTGGGAACAGCATTGACATCTGCGGTTACTGTTGCCTGCAAACTACCGTTGAAGCCTTTAACAGGATCGCACACGGAGTTATCAAAATCTTGCAAACTCAATACTGGTACAGCACTATTGTCGGCTACTGTTTGAACTTGAGTGCTTGTACAACCACTGGCATTATTTCTTACCTGCACCAAAAAGTTGTTAGCACCTTGTAGGTTAATTGCGTTAGCTGTTAAACCACCGTTAGCTACTGGCACTACGGGGTCAGTAATGGTTGAACCCTGAAACCAGCTGAAACTAAAACCGACTGTTGTTGGTACACCACTTACATCCACTGTAGCGGAAGCAGCACCATTAGGTGTTCCGCCTACGCAGTTGGTTGAAGGTGTAGGTGTTATTGTAATAACGGGAAGAATTTGCTGATTCAGTACTTCGGTAGTTGCAAATGATGAGGTACAACCAAGACGATTGTTAGTAATTGTAGCACTGTAGAAATCATCTTCAAGACCGTTTTGCGAAGAAGTTGCGCCAGCAATAGGATTAGTCATGTCCTGACCTCGACTCCAGGCAAAGGTATATGTATCGCCAGCCAATGCATTAACATCTGTTAATGTTTGTTGAAATGCTGTTCCATTAAAACCAAGCGTTGGATCGCAAATAGAGTTTGGTGTTGCATTTAATACCAATATTGGCAACTGCTGGTTGTCAGGTATGATTGTCGTGGATGTACTACGACAGCCTGTATTATTGTTAGTAACACGCACGGTATAATTTAATCCACCCGTCACTGCTGAAAGTGCAATAGCATTTCCGCCATTAGCATTTGGTACTACAGGGTCACCCACATCATCACCAGCAAACCACTGGAATGAATACGTAGATGCACCGGCATTATTAATGGCAACTGTAGCAGCACCATTGGGTGTACCAGGTGCACAATTTGTTGAAGGTGTTGTTGAAGGTGTTAGATTAGGTAAAATTTTTATATCATCTACTAGTTCCGTTACTGGCAGTGAAACACAACCTAGATCAGTTCGTTCTACTACTAAAGTGTAGTAGGCATCAGCAAGGCCTGTTAGTGAAGAAGATGTTTCTGCACGTGGTGTAGCGGTTACTACAGATCCATCATACCAGGAGAAACTATAATTGGTGAAATCAGTTACAGCCACGCCATCAAAAGTAACAGCTGCTGTCATGGTACCCCCAAATGATGTGCCTGCCAAAACAGGATCACAAATACCATTTGGTGTTGGTGTTAATGTTACTACAGGCACATTAATATCTTGCGAAACAGTAATCTCACCTGTTACAGAACAGTTAAGTGGTGTTGTTACCCGAACTGTATACGTTTGTCCACCTGCCAATAAACCTTCTGCTACATTTCCAGTGCCACCATTTAAATTTGAAACGCTATTATGCGCATTTGCAGGCAATGTATTTTGTCCGAGAAACCATTCAAAAGTAAAGTCTGCCTGATTATTGGATGTGCTGCTTGCACCAATCGCCAGCACTCTTCCGTTAGGTGATAAGGGATCGCAGGAAGTTTGTGGTGCCAATTCTGTAAATGTTACCGTTGGTAAAACGGTGGTTGTCGTTATCTCTCTTACAAGAGGAGCTGATTTACATTGTGTTGCCGTGTTGACTACCTCCACTTCATAAAAACCTGCGGCCAGTCCCGTTCTATTGGGGCCTGTGCCGTTAGCAGGTGGCAATAAACTACCACGGCTACCATCACCGATATTATGGAAATACCAATTGAAAGTAAAGTCAGCAGGATTTTGAACAACACCATTTGATAATGCTGTGGCTGAAAGTGTTCCACTTAATGGCGTAGCACAGTCCACAACGGGTGTTGTTGTAGCATCAGCATCTGGCTCCAACGCTTCATCACCAACGAAAGCACTTGTAATACTAAAGCATCCATTGCGGGATACCGCCACCTGATAATTACCCGTGGCGAGGTTAGTTGCTTCCGGTGTTGTAATACCTATAGGAGATGCGTTGCTAAACCACTCGAAGGTAAAGCCAGTATTTCCTCCCACTACCCCTACTTCCACCGAGCCATTGGGTGGTGCACAGGTTGTTTGTGGTACGATGTTTAACACAGTTACCTCTGGCAGCACAATAACATTATTTATTGCTCTGGTGAAGGGAATTGTAACGCAACCTTTAGAAACATTGGTGGCCACAAAAGTATAGCTACCAGCATCAAGACCACTTAATGTAAGGTTTTTACCACCTAAATTATCAGGTACCGGATTGGAAGTGTCTGATCCATAATACCATTGAAAAGTATAATCACTGTAATCAAATATTTCATTGACAGCAATAGTATCTCCTTTATAGATGTGCCCCTTTAGCTCGCCCACATTGGGATCGGCTGCGACACATTTTTCATTCTGCCTGATAATCTCAGCATTTGCTCCGAAGGGATCTGGTGTTACTACTACAGAATAAATGTTGTTACTAATCGTACAGTCGTTGGTAACTGAACCAAAAGTGATGGGCAGTACAGAACCATTATCATTCAATACGATGTAGAGTGTAAATACAATACCAGGCCCTGGGATGATTAATTCATTCGATGTGTACGTTGCCCCTACCAATAAATTGTTAATGGGTAGGGATGATTGCAACAAACGATCTGCAACTGTAGTAGTTGGATCTTGCGGATCTTTAGAGAAAAAGCTTACCGGCACGTTTGCTGTGATGGGTAAATAACCACTGTTCTCAATGTTAAACCTGACTCTGATGTTTAGGTCACCGCAAATTGGGGGTATAACTTCTACCGCAGGTGTATAAACACCATCGCCATCGGTATCGCAACCGGGTAATGATGGATCAGCTGTACAATTTGGGTCTGGTGTATCACCAAAGAAACCCAAGTCAGGTAATGGGAAAACAGGACAACCATCTGAGCTTAAGAAGGGAACCTGATTTAAGAAAACGTTAAAAGGTGTTTGCGGACCGGGCACACCATTAGGACATGTGCCCGTACCAAATACTAAAGCAGGGTCAAGTTGTGGAAAAGGTAAAGTAAGGTCATCATTAACATTCACCACCTGATAACCGGGTTGATTCCAAACTTTTCTTGTCGGAATCCAGGCATTTCCATTAGAGAAAAATAGTCGTACTTGTCCTAGTGCCTGTTGTTGAATGCCTGCATTAATATTAAATGCATTAGAAGTAAAACAGGTTACGCAAATATCAGTTGCGCCATCGCCATTAACATCGGCAATAACAGGACCTTCTGTATACGTGTGCGACTGACAAATAGCTGACCATAATTTGGTAGTACCTGTGGGACCATCCACTACTGCTAATTCCTGCGAGTCGCGGTAAACCATTTCAGGGCTACCATCATTATCAAAATCGTAAATGGTTACTGTCAAAACGCCTGAGCGCGAGTCATTAATGGTTCTATAGCCGAGGGGTATTGAACCGGTTACAGCTTTCTGATTTTGCGTCCATAAGGTTTGCAAACCCGTGCCTGCTCCATCAGTAGTAACGCAATAGAGTTGTGAACCGGCTATAAAAGTCAAATCCAATTTACCATCACCATTAGCATCACCAATGTTTACACGACCTGCTCCCCATATCCAACCGTTGGCATAGTTATTAAAATTATCAGTATCTGCAGGTAATATGCCCAACTCTGTGCTGTTGGGCGTCATGGTAGTTGAAATTGTATTCTTTTGCACATTCCAGTAGAATACTGTTGTTCTACCGACAGATGAATTGAGTGCACCTGTCATCACTACATCTACAAAACCATCCTTGTCAATGTCTGCAACACTGGCACCGCTATGTGTATCAATACCATATTCTGCAGGGTCGTTCATCAACTTAACAAAATACTGGTCATTGGCACCATCACCATTCGCATCGAAAGCGATGGTATTCATATCACGCCATAAGGTCAGCGATGCTGGAGCTGCAGGAGTTCTATTAGTTAAATTTGGTATTTTGTAAATGCGTGGACCTGTTACTAATTCCATAACACCACCATCTGCCCCTGCACTTTTAATGTCTACAGCAACAGGTGCTGAAGGTACATTCACATCCCAATCGGCAGTGTTTGACATCAGCTTGCCACCTGCACTCGCGAGGAGCTTGCCATTTTCTGCTGCAAAAATTCTATCTCTGAAATAAACCTCAGCTTTTCCATCGCCATCCATATCGGCAATACCAAAAATACCTGGGCGGTTTGTTCCCGCAAATACAGGGTATCCAGCTATTGGTACTAGATTATCAGGCGCATACTTAAATCCATATAGGAAAAAACAAGTTGGTGGTGATTCGGGATTACCAGCCCTGTTGCTGACTACAGTAAATATCTCACCTATGCCATCTTTGTCTATATCAGCGATGAGTACTTCATGTTCAAATAATAAGCGATCAGCTGTGCCACATCCTATATCTTTAAAATCGTTTTTCTTACCACTGAGGTTGTAATCAGCTTTAACAAAACCGGCAGCAGTTCCGTCAGCTTGCCCGTTAGTAGTTGCCACTACACGCACTTCAGAATTCCACTTGGAGGTAATAATGGCATCGGGTATACCATCGCCATCCACATCACCCACAGCTACTTTAGATTGTGTATCAGCAGTATTTTGTTGAGAAGTAACTGGAAGACCTAAACCAACAAAAGGTGTGTTTGCCCCAGGGGGAACAATGGCACAACTGGAACCATCACCTACGAATGTTAATCCATAATAAGTAGCACATTCCGGATCGGCTTGGTCAATTTTGCCATCGCCATCGTTGTCGATGCCGTCATAGCAATTACAACCTCTTTCAATAGTAGCTACAAACTGACAGTCTCCATCAGCGCAATCAGCTATACCATCGCCATCATCGTCCTTACCATTGTTACAGAGTACCTCTGCAACCTGAGCTTGGGCAAAATTGAGTGTGAAAAAGAGTAAAAATGTAAATATTAACTTAAGAGAGGATTGTTGGTCTTTTTGTTCGCTACTTCTTCTGTTAATCATCGTCATTTTTTAAGACTTTACTTCACTATTAGAACCGATCCTGTCATGGCCTTTCGCCCAGGACAGGTAAATACATAATAATATGTTCCAGAAGGAACTATTTTTCCATTAAAGGTTCCGTCCCAACCAGTAGGTTCGAAGCCTTTCTTTTCATAAACACGCATACCTCTTTCATCAAAGACTTTCATCTCGCAATCAGATATGCCCTCAATTCCCGCAACAATCCAATTGTCGTTTTGATTATCACCATTAGGCGAGAACATATTAGGAATAATAATTTCAGGCTCGCTGCAATCAGCTACTTGTGTAATCTCCAAACTGCCACTTCCTTCACAACCATTAGCATCTATGGTGGTTACAAAAAGTAAAGCCGGTTCAGTTATGGTTATCTCTTGCGTTATTTCACCGTTGCTCCACGTAATACTACTGAAGCCATCATTAACTCGTAAAACCGCTTCATCGCCTGGACAAATCTCAGCAACATCTGATGTGATTTCCGGTTGTATTGGTGCATTGACAGCGATTATTTTATCAATGGTACTGGTACAGGATGCAACGCCTGCATAGGATATGCTCAGTGAAGGGTTTTGTGTCGGCACGCTAGTATAGGTATGTGTAGGTGATTGTTCTGTACTTGTATTACCATCTCCGAAATCCCAGGCAAACTCCACGGTGGCTGTATTATCAACTGTTGAGTTATTGATAAAATTTATTACCTCATTAATGCATATCGATACTGGAGCAGTAAAATCCGCTACAGGTTGTGTAAAGAAAGATACCGGAAAATCATCAGTCTCTTCTGTGCATCCACTAAAAGTTACTCTTAGTTTATAGACGCCTGCCTGTGTTACATCTAAGGTCGTTGATGTTTGCCCGCCAATATCTGCTCCATCTTTTATCCATTGGTAAGTTCTGCCTGCTAAAGCATTTACATTTAGCGTTACCGGACTTCCTTCGCAAACCTGGCCTGTTACATTGCTTCCAATATTTACATTGCCTACATCTACAATGGCTGCCTGTTCTGTGTCTTCTTCACCTATACAATCACCAATCTTTAATTTTAATGTATAAATACCTGCATTACTTGCGTCCACATCAGGTATGACAAGCTGTGGCACTGCTGTTTCTGAAGTGAAGCCATTTGGTCCAGTCCACAAATACGAAGCACCTATTTGAGATACTGCGGTAATGGTTAAGTCGGCACCCGGACACGCAGAGGTAATGGGATTTATTGAAGCATCGGTTGGAATAGAACCAGAGCCCGATTCAACAACAAAGGCAACTGAAGTAAGTGCACAGGCCGCAGCTTCACCTATAGCTTCAACGGTATAGCTACCGGCAAGCGTAACATCAGCGAAAGCATCTGCTCCCGGACCTTTGAAATTAACACCATCTTTTTTCCACTCATAAGTAATACCGGGTAGTTTAATGGCTTCAAGTGTTACGGTTTGGCCAGGGCAAATTTTTATAGGCGCCACATTCGTAATAAATGGTTGATGACAATTTGAATTTCTTAAAATCGTAATAGTGTTAGGGCCGGTAGTAACTGCCTGAGTAAAAACAATATCTGGTTTTGCATCACCATCAAAATCACCGACCCTGCTAAACCAACCATTTTTACCAGCATTGATGGGTGCTGTTGTAAAGCCAGGCGTTGTCAAATTTTTATTATGCAGGAAGATACTGATGTTAGTATTACCCCGGTTGTTAATGATCACATCAGGGAAGCCGTCACCGTTTAGATCTTCAATTTCAACGCCAAAAGGTCCACCGGCTGTAATTAAGGTAATAGATTCAGCTGGAACTGAAACTGTTGAAGGAAAGGGTGTTGAGCCCGCTTCAGATTTATTAAGCAACACAAATGATTGCGTTCCAAAAACACTGGTTACGGCAATATCCAGCTTACCATCTTTATTAAAATCACCAGAACTAATATCATTGAAAGTACCCAGTAAGTGAACGGTTGTAGCCGGGGCAAAAGAGAGTGAAGTTCCACTTAAATTTTTAATGAAAAATAAGTTCGATCCCTGGTTTTGACTGGCTATAATATCTGGTCTTCCATCGTTGTCGAAATCCTGAACTTCAAGTGCTAATGTATTTGGCGCGCCCACAACAGGCACTTGTATTGGGTTTGCCGTATTAAAAACTATATTTCCACCACTACTTTGGTTTTCTATTACATATAGAAACCCTGAGTTAGCTGAATTTGCAATAATCAATTCTGGTTTGCCGTCACCATTCAAATCGCGTATTTCTATTTGTCTTAAGGTTTGTCCGGCATTTAAAAAAACTTCTATTGGTGCTGCAAAAGCAGGAGTAGCTGCACTTGTATTTCTAAAAATATAAAAACTATTGGCAGAGGCACCTCCTCTTGATGCAATCAGATCTGGTTTACCATCGCCATTCAGATCACCGCAAGCAATGTTTTCTGTTGACTGATTAATATCAAGTGCGGGTAAATTAGTCTTATCATAACGGTCAAAAGCAGGCGTTCCAATGGTGCTTTTATTATGTAAAATAATCAGGTCTGTACCAGCCACGTTTTTTGTTCCCGCTAAATCCGGTTTACCATCTCCATCTAAATCGCATGAGCACATGTCGAACACCGGCACTGTATTACTTGAAATAATTTGCGACTGAAACTTTGAGGGATCGAACGCAGCACCATTAAAAGATGGTAAAAACTTTAGGCGTGATTTGGCTGAAAGCCGTGTCGTAACATTGATTACTTCAATGTTTTCGTAACGCGCCTGTGGTGGAACGGTTACTTCTATGGCAACATCGCTGGCACTGACAATAGCGCCTTGTACATGATCGAAAAATACCCTTAGTGACGCTGCATTATTACCGAAACCACTTCCCGTGATAATTACAGTATTACCAGGAAAGTCTTGCCCTGGCTCTACGCTGGAAATAACTGGAATTTGCGCATAGGCAGACGTTGCAAAAACCAAGACAATAAAATTGTAAATAAAAAAAATCCTCATCTTCTAATCGTGTACAGTTAACAACCAGGCATCTCTAAACATTTTCATCTTCCTGTATCTGTCCCTTTCTGCTCTTGCTATGTCTATAGATTCTGTCTTCAAAAGGTAAACATACCACAGGTTTTTAAGCGTTAAATGGCCATAATCAGCGCTAAACTTCAAATTAGCCAATCCTTCTGAGAAATGCTTTGCATTAGCATCTGATTTAAACACGCCCACAACGATGTAATCCCCATAATCCAGTTCGTCTTGATGTCCACCTTTTTGCACAAATTCATGTCTTTCGGCATGGGGTTGTGTTGCCGGATCTTCCTCATGGTGTTCTGTGGGGTTTTCATCATGTAAATCAAGGCGTGTAATACGTTCTGCTTCACCATGCTCATCTTCATGTGGTGGCGGGGTAACAATAGTGGCTACAGCCTCTTGACGCAGTCTTGGACCACCAATTTGCTGTTTAGGCAAAGAGTCAATTTTTATGGGCTCCGGCTTTATATTTACAGGCTCTGGTTGCTTTACTGGTTCAACATTAGCTGTCAGGGCTTCTTGCCTTTTAGCCTCATCAGCGGCCTGCTTGGCTAGTTCTTGTTGTCTTTTTTCTTCAGCTTCCTTTAAAGCCAGTGCTTCTTCAGTTTGTTTTTTAGCAAGCGCTTCTTTGGCCTCCGCATCTTTCTTCGCAAGTTCTTCCTTACGTCTGGCCTCTTTTTCAGCGGCTTGTTTTTGCGCTAATGCCTCTTGCGCTTGTTTTTTTGCCAGTGCCTCCTCCTTGTTTTTACGTGCTAATTCTTCCCTTTTCCGCTTCTCTGCGGCTAACTGTGAAGTAGTCTTCCTTATGAATTTGGGTTTGGTGGTTGAAACAAAAGAATACACTTCCAGATTTTTCAATTTAGGCCCGAGTAAGTAGCTCATTTGCAGCTCGAATGAGGGACTACTCAAGTCGCTTGCTCCCATATTGTTGAAAGAAAAAGATGCACCCAAAGCCAGTAATTTATTCAGTTTAATACCTCCTAAGGCAGAAACACCAAAATCCTGTTTATATGAAGTGCCAAACCATATTGTATGGTTGAGGTGGACGACAGCGGCAGCTTCCAATTGTGCAGGCAATCCACTGTTTATTCTGTAGACTAAATAGGGTTCAAATACATGTTTGTAATTTGAAAAATAAAAGCGGTTACTGGCATGCACAATCAAGGCTTGCAGGGGTTTAACCTCCTCAACAGTAAAGCTTTTAGTGCTAACGTAGGTGGGAGCAAATAAACTTGGCAACACAAATCCAATGTGAGTATTCTTCAAATGGAAGGATACACCCGCGTTACCCAACAATGTGAAATTATTATCAAGGGCATTAGCCAGAGCCGGATCTGTAATTAAGTTATCATCCAGTTTATTAAGATCGATTTTATTCATGGCAGCCCCGGTTGAAAGGCCGAATCTGATATAACGGTGATCCCCAAAATCTAACTCATAAGCAACCGATCCCATAAAACCGGTATGGCTAAGTAAACCACGGGTTTCGTTATTAAGCAAAAAACCAACGTTTAGCCCTGCTTTTGCAGGTGAATGATAGCTGAGGTTTATTGCAGATGGAGACTCGTTAAATCCCAACCATTGCTTTCGATAGGCCAAGGATAAAACCTTTTGCCCATCAGCACCAGCAAATGATGGGTTGAGGGCGTAGGGATTAACAAAAAATTGGGTAAAATTGGCATTGTTCTGACCCAATGAACTCTTACCTATACTTAGAATGATTAATATGAAAAGTAGTTTGATTACGTTCATTAATAACCTTTAAAATGTTTAATCTATCAAATTTAGTTAAGTTTCAACAACTTTACTTTACAAGATCTAACAAGAACCCCTTACAACAACGTCTAGCCTAAACCTGATATCGTCCTAAGAACGCACTTTTTCATGAAGCAACATACACCATTTATTCTAATTCTATTTTTTAGCGTTAACCTAATTGTTTGTTTAGCGGTTAATGCCCAGGAATTTTCGCTAGGTGTAAAGGCTGGCCCAATTATGTCTCTCTCTGTTATCGCAGATAAATTCGACAGAGAAGCGTTCTCACAACAACTAAAATTTGGTTATGGAGGTGGTGGTCTAATTAGTTTTCCGCTTAAGGACAATTATTATTTTGTTGTTGAAGGAGGTTTATCACAACGTGGAAGAAGAATACTTTCGAATGATGATACCTGGACAAACATATCGACATACTATTTTGCTGATGCCTCTATGTTACTTCGTAAATCATTTCCATTTCAACTAAAACAAAACATTCCTTCCAAATGGTTTATCAATGTTGGCCCACATATCAGTTATTGGATGGGCGGCAAAGGAAAAATTGGCACAACAAAATTTCAAGACTATAAAATTGTGTTTGACCCTATGCCAGTTCAACCTCCCGGTACTGGCGCTGATTTCGATAAGATGTACTACTCTGATATTAATCGCTGGCTTTTTGGAGTAGATATTGGTGTTGGCTTTGTAGCACCACTAAGACGTAAACAAAAAATTATGACTGAACTTCGCTTTACATCTGGTCATACTTTTTATGGAGATACTAATAGCGCCCAATGGAGAACACTAGGTTTTTCAGATAACCTCCGCGCTAACGAAAAATTTTTAACCTTAAGTGCTGCCTACATTTTTGAATTCAATATCAAAGAAGGGAAAATGGGTAAGAGTAATAAGGATAAAGAAATGAAACGAAAGTCAGTGAAAAAAAGACGCTAAGTTTTAGCAACTATTAACTTTCACTATTCCTTGTGTCCATATAACTTGGCAAGTTACTATACCATCTAATTAATTCTACAATTACTCGTATTCTAGCGATAACGTTTGCGGTAAGATTTCAGCAGTTTTCATTAAATACGATACTTTAATTCTAATTTAGCACCTGTCAATTAAAAATTAATCATGCTACCAGCTATCAACCCTACAGACACAAGCGCCTGGCGAAAACTTGAAATTCATTTTATGATGATGCAGGCCACACACCTGCGCGAATTATTTGCAGAAGATCCTGATCGCTTTTCAAAATTCAGTTTAACATTGAATGATATTCTGCTAGACTATTCAAAAAATTTAATTACCGAAGAAACCATACAATTACTTACTGAACTCGCAGCTGAAACGGAATTAGCACCCGCTATTCAGGCTATGTTTACGGGTAAGGTTATTAACCAAACCGAAGGACGCTCAGTACTACATATAGCACTCCGCAACCGAACTAACACCCCTATACTTGTTGATGGTGAAGATGTTATGCCGCTAGTGAATAAAGCACTGGAACAAATGCAGCATTTTTCAACAAGACTGTTAGACGGATCGCACACAGGTTACACTGGGAAGCGTATTACAGATATTGTAAACATTGGTATTGGTGGTTCGGATTTAGGGCCGCTTATGGTAACTGAAGCGCTAAAACCATATTGGCAGGGAATTACTCCACACTTTGTTTCGAATGTGGATGGTACACATATGGCCGAAACTCTTAAGAAAGTAAATCCGGAAACGACTTTATTTATCATTGCCTCGAAAACATTTACTACTCAAGAAACAATGACTAATGCGGAAAGCGCACGTAGTTGGTTTATTGATAAAACAAAAGATGCGAGTGCTGTATCTAAACATTTTGTAGCAGTATCAACCAATGAACAGGAGGTTGTAAAATTTGGTATTGATCCTGCCAACATGTTTGTGTTCTGGGATTGGGTAGGTGGCCGTTATTCGTTGTGGTCATCCATTGGCTTAAGCATAGCTTGTACTATTGGCTTCAAAAACTTTGAACAACTGTTGCAAGGTGCACATGAAATGGATGAGCATTTCAAAACTGCCAGCTATGAAAAAAATATGCCCGTGTTACTTGCACTCATAGGCATCTGGTACAATAATTTTTATGGTGCCGCTTCAGAAGCAATTCTCCCTTACGATCAATACCTGCATCGTTTTGCTGCGTACTTTCAGCAAGGCAATATGGAAAGCAATGGCAAGTCTGTAGATCGCAACGGTGAGCCAGTTACTTACCAAACAGGTCCAATTATTTGGGGTGAACCAGGGACAAACGGGCAACACGCATTTTATCAATTGATTCACCAAGGCACTAAGCTTACACCTTGTGATTTTATTGCACCCGCCTTTAGTCATAATCCTATTGGTGATCATCATGATAAATTGCTGTCAAACTTTTTTGCTCAGCCGGAAGCCCTTATGCATGGCAAAACATATGATGAGGTTGTTGCTGAATTAAAGAAACAGGGCATGAGTGCTGATGAGATTTCATTCCATGCACCCTTTAGGGTATTTGAAGGAAATAAACCAACGAATACACTATTGGTAAAACAAATAACACCTCAAACGCTAGGATCACTTATTGCCTTGTACGAACATAAAATTTTTGTTCAAGGTATTATCTGGAATGTCTTCAGTTTCGATCAGTGGGGTGTTGAATTAGGAAAAGTATTGGCTAAAAAAATTCTTCCTGAACTTACGCATCCAGGAGAAATTGACTCTCATGATGGTTCAACGAATGGCTTAATCAACCATTTCAAACGATTGAAGTTTGAATGATTAAGAAATTGTTAGGAAAGTAATACCCTTCCTGTATTTTTGGCGGGTTTCAATGTATGACAAACGAAAAAATTAAAAGAATTGGCGTCTTTACATCCGGTGGAGATGCGCCAGGTATGAATGCAGCCATCCGTGCTGTGGTAAGAACCGGTATCTACTATCAGAAAGAAGTATTCGGCATTATGCGTGGGTATGAAGGTATGATAGAAGGTGACATTGTTAAGCTCGGAGCAAGATCTGTGGGCAATATTATTCAACGCGGTGGTACTATTTTAAAAACGGCACGCAGTAAAGAATTTCGCACCAAGGAAGGAAGACTAAAAGCGTACAATAATCTAAAGAAGGAAGGGATAGATGCTTTAGTCGCTATCGGTGGTGATGGCAGCTTTACAGGCTTGCATTATTTAACAGAGGAGTTTGGAATACCAGCTGTTTGTATACCCGGTACAATTGATAATGATTTAACGGGAACTGATTATACTATTGGTTACGATACTGCAACCAATACTGCTGTTGAGGCTATCGATAAAATTCGTGACACAGCCCTTTCGCACAATCGTTTATTTTTTATAGAAGTGATGGGACGTAACTCTGGATACATTGCAGTAAACAGTGGTATTGCCGGAGGCGCTGCAGCTATTATTATACCAGAAGAAACCATGAGTTTTGAAAACCTCATGACATTACTTACAGCAGGTGAAGGATCCAGTAAGAAATCGAATTTGATTGTTGTTGCTGAAGGATCTAAGATTGGCGGTGCCACCGAGTTAGCTAAAAAAGTAGCGGAACGGTCTGACTATTTTGATATTAAAGTTACTGTGCTTGGGCATTTACAAAGAGGGGGATCTCCTACTTATTTTGATCGAGTGTTAGCCAGTAAACTAGGCGTAGCTGCTGTTGAAGGTATTTTAAAAGGTCAGACGGATGTAATGGTAGGTATACGCAATAGTAAAATTGTTTATAACAGTTTTGACAGCATCATTAATCATGTTCATGAAATAGATCAAGAATCACTTCGAATTGCAAAAATACTATCCATTTAAATTATGAAGGCAGTAACTGTAGGTATTGATATTGGCGGAACCAGCACCAAGTTTGGCGTAGTAGACCGCGAAGGAAATGTATTGACCCAGGGTAGCATTTCGTCTAAGACACATGATGACTCATTCGATGCATTTTTTGATGATATGTCTGCTGCCATTCGCCAAGCACTTAGTGAAATAGGGCCTGCCCATTTACTTGGCATAGGAGTAGGTGCCGCAAATGGTAATTACTATCATGGTACTATTGAGCATGCCATCAATCTTCCTTGGAAAGGAATCATTCCTTTAGCCGATATGGTGAAAAAGGAATTTGATGTGCCTTGTATTGTTACCAACGATGCTAACGCAGCAGCTGTAGGAGAAATGGTGTTTGGTGCAGCTAAAGGGATGAAAGATTTTATTGTGATAACTTTAGGCACAGGGCTGGGAAGTGGTATTGTTTGCAATGGCCACCTGGTTAATGGGAAGCACGGTATTGCTGGTGAAGTTGGTCATACCTCTGTTAATCCTGCTGGTCGCTACTGTAATTGTGGTAAGCGTGGTTGTCTTGAAACATATGTTTCTGCAACAGGTATTAAAAGAACAGTTTATAAATTGTTGGCTGACCATTTAGAGGACAGTGTATTGCGTGAGATCAGTTACGAGAGTCTGGACACCAAGATGATTACGGATGCTGCTTTGAAAGGCGATGTAGTTGCGAAAGCTTGCTTTGATTATTCTGGAAGAATTTTAGGTATGAAGTTGGCAGAGACTGCAGTACACACTGATCCGGAAGCTATCTTTTTATTTGGCGGATTATCGCTGGCTGGTGACTTAATTTTCAAGCCAACTATTTATCATATGGAGGAAAACATTATGCCTATTTTCAAGGGAAAGATCAAAATACTTCCTTCAGGTTTACAAAATCAAGCTGCCTCCATTTTAGGTGCAAGCAGTTTAGTGTGGGATTTTCTTGAGAAGAAATCTGCTGTAGCGAATTAAGTCTTTAGCGTTAAAAATTACTTTTATTTTTAAGTCTGTGGAATATAAATCCAATGTTGTTTAGTTAAGCCTTTTTTATTGCCTCACCTCTAATCCTAACCAAAGGAGAGGATTAACATGGAAGCTTAACTAACGACATTGGAATACAAATCTTGTAGAAAAAGTTAATGAAATAAAAAGAGGCTGCTCAATCGAGTCAGCCTCTTTTCTTTTTTATAGTGATTTAATCTTTAACGATAAAGACTACAGCTTTGATTAATTATCAACACCAAGTTCCTTCAATGTTTTTTCTATTGCAGCTGCTTTACCATCCTCTCCCAAGTAGTAATACATCATGCTTAATTTATCCAATACCTCAATGCGAGAGGTGGCATCATCAATTTTCATGCTGTTGGCTTTCTCCCAGTATGGAAGAGCTATCTTGTATTTTTCTACCAATAGCTTATCTAACTCAAGTTTTTTCTTTTGATCTTCTTTTGTAATGCCCAGGTTGTTCATTTCCTTCTTTACCTTTTCAGCATCAATCAAATATATCTGAGCAAGGTAATATTGGGCATCAAAATAGGCCGGATCAATTTTAAGCGCTTGTGTGTAGTTTGCTTTTGAGTCTTCCCATTTCTCTAATTTAGAATTAACATATCCTAAATAGAAGTGCAAGATTTTATTTTCTGGTTCCTTCGCTACAGCGGATTCCAGACCTCCTTTAGCATCATCAATTTTGTTTAGGTCAATCAACAAACCGATTTCAACTTTAGGAAAGTTTTCATCTGCCGGAAAAGCAGTTTTTGCAGTTTGAGTCCATTTCAAAGCTTCCTCTTTGTTTTCAAGGGGACCACTGTAGGTATTAATGATAAGTGAGTAAGCATCAGGTGATTTTCCACCTTTATCAATATATATTTTAAACTGATCTATTGCTGTCTGATATTCTTCCTTCTGATAATACGCATATCCTCCATAAAAATAAGCAGTTGAATCGTCAGGAATTATAGTTTGAGTTTTTTTAAAACCTGCAATAGCTGCATCAAAATCATCTTCCTGAAACGCGTTGGCACCTTGATTCAAATAGAAATTTGCCAAAATCAACATTTGCTGGGATTTTAATTGAGGAAGACCAACAGCATCCTGAATGAAGTATTCTTTGCCCTTAGACATACCATCAGCCTTTTCAAAAGCTGCTAAAGCTGTTGCTAAAGGCTCTGTTGCCAACGCTTTGAACTCTTCATTTGAAGTAGTATCCAAAGAGGCATAAACAAGACCTTTGTAATAAAAAGTCTTACCATCTAAAGAAAGCTTAGGATCGTTTTCTGCAAGGTCAACCATTTCTTTAGCCTCTTTCAACTTTCCATCCTTCCAAAAGTTAAGGACTTTATTCAGGTTCGGCTTCACAGGCTTTTGCGCAAATGCCAAAGCCGGAGCCAGTAATAAAATCAGAATTGCTTTTTTCATTTTAGTTCAGGTTTATAATCAAATTTAGTTATTGGTTTCTGGTGCTTCTGTTTCGGGATTTTCCGTATCAGGTATCTTATTTTCTGGCTCCGTGCCATCACCTAATTCAGTAGCTACTCCTTCTACTTGTTGTATTTTTTCAACCGAAGAAATGCTGTCATCTTCATTCAGTTTAATTAACCTAACACCTTGTGTTGCACGGCCCATAACACGCAATTCTTCAACTTTAATGCGTATAGTAATGCCTGAGCGATTGATTATCATCAATTCATCATCATCTGCTACTTCCTTAATTGCAACAAGCTTGCCAGTTTTATCCGTTACGTTAATGGTTTTAACACCTATACCTCCTCTGCGGGTAATGCGGTAGTCATCAATTGGTGAGCGCTTGCCGTAACCATTTTCTGAAACTACCAACAAGTTGGCATCATCGCGTGTAATACACACCATACCAATTACCTTGTCATTTTCAGAATCAAGTGTAACTCCGCGAACACCAGCTGCCATACGTCCCATAGGGCGAACATCGCCTTCATCGAAATGAACCGCTTTGCCTTCTGCTTTGGCAATGATGATGTGATTCTTTCCGTTGGTTAAAGAGGCATTCAATAAACGGTCGCCATCGTTAATAGTAATGGCATTAATACCTGCTTGTCGCGGACGTGAGTAAGCTTCGAGTGCTGTTTTCTTTATTACACCTTTTTCGGTGCACAGAATAACGTAGTTGTTATTGATGTACTCTTCGTCTTCTAATGATCTTACGTTAATAACGGCTCTTACTGTATCGCCAGATTCAATATTCAATAGATTCTGAATAGCTCTTCCTTTTGATACTTTGTTACCTTCCGGAATCTCATATGCTTTTTTCCAGAACACTTTTCCAGAATCGGTGAAGATTAGCAAGTAATTATGTGCATTGGCAATAAATAAATGTTCAGTAAAGTCATCGTCCTTCGTAGCAGCACCTCTCGAACCAACGCCACCTCTGCCCTGCGTACGATACTCTGATAATAAAGTACGTTTGATATATCCCTGGTTGGAAATGGTAATCACCATCGCCTCATTTGGAATCATATCTTCAGTCGTAATATCGTCTTCGGCCGGTATAATTTCTGTTCTGCGTTCATCACCATAACGTTCACGCAAATCACCTAATTCATCTTTGATGATTTGCATACGAATACCTTCGTTATTCAGAATTTCATTGAGACGGTCAATCAAGGCCATCACCTCTTTATATTCTTCCTGAATCTTATCACGTTCCAGACCTGTTAAACGCTGCAAACGCATCTCCAAAATAGCTTTGGATTGTATTTCGGATAATCCGAAACGCATTATTAATTCTCCTTTGGCTTCTTCAGGGTCTTTAGAATTACGAATCAATGAAATTACTTCATCGAGATTATCAAGTGCAATTAAGTAACCTGCTAAAATATGTGCTCGTTTCTCTGCTTCGGATAATTCGTATTTTGTTCTGCGAATCACTACTTCGTGTCTGTGTTCTACGAAGTACTTTATTAAGTCCTTTAAGTTGAGTGTGTATGGTCTACCCTTTACCAGAGCAACATTATTAATACCAAAGGAAGTTTGAAGCTGGGTGTACTTAAACAAGTTAGCCAATACCACATTGGGTATAGCATCTTTGCGCAGATCGTATACAATTCTGTAACCATCACGGTCAGACTCATCGCGAAGTGCAGTGATACCTTCTATTTTCTTTTCGTTTATTAGCGCAGCCGTTTTTTCAATCATTTGCGCCTTGTTTACCTGGTAAGGTATCTCGGTTACGATGATTTGATCTTTGCCCTTTTCATTGGTAACTATCTCTGCTCTTGAGCGCAACATTACTTTACCGCGACCAGTATGGTATGCTTCGCGTACACCGGAAACACCATAAATAATACCAGCCGTTGGGAAGTCAGGTCCCTTGATAAACTGCATAAGGGCATCGATAGTAATATCGTTGTCATCGATGTAAGCAATAACGCCATCAATTACCTCACGTAAGTTATGAGGTGCCATGTTAGTGGCCATACCTACTGCAATACCCGAAGCTCCATTTACCAATAGGTTGGGAAGCTTGCTGGGCAATACGGTTGGTTCGGTAAACTGGTCATCATAGTTCGGTTGGAAATCGACCGTATCCTTGTTTATGTCGGCCAGGATCTCTTCAGCTATTCTTCTTAATCGTGCTTCAGTGTAACGCATTGCCGCTGGTGCATCACCATCAACAGATCCGAAGTTACCTTGCCCGTCAACAAGTGGATAACGAAGGGACCAATCCTGAGCCATACGCACAAGGGTGTCGTAAATAGAGGCATCACCGTGTGGGTGATACTTACCCATTACATCACCGACAATACGCGCTGATTTCTTATAGGACTTATTGTAGTTAACACCCAACTCCAACATGCCAAAGAGTACCCTTCTGTGAACGGGCTTCAAGCCGTCTCGTACATCGGGTAACGCGCGTGAAACAATTACCGACATCGAATAATCGATGTAGGCTGTACGCATTTCATCTTCAATGTTGATCGGGATGATACTCTGTCTGCCAGGTTGCAGACTACCAGTTTCTTCTGCCATGTATACTTAAGTGGTTAAGGCTGTTTTCAAGCGCGCAAGATAGCAAATAAGCAGATAGAATGCGATGTTTAAAGACGAATTATAGAAGTATAAATGACTTGAGAATCAGTGATTTGTAGTTCTGAAAAAGCCTGCCTGAAAAGCGCTGAAAAAAGGACCTAATAAGGGTTTAGTTTCCTGCTATTTTTGCCTTTGTACTTGATAAGGGTGGGGTGGTTTTCTCCATAATATGGATTCTGTTTTTTATAGATAGGATGCATCCTGCTCCTATACTCTTTATTGCCGTGGGCGTGATTGACCTGCGCTCTGCACCCATCAATAACGCACCTGCGTAGTTCTGGAAAACGATAAGTAGCGCCAACATTTATATACAAGGCATTGAAGCGATGATTAATGCTTGTGTTAACTCCAATTGGCATTTTAAAACTTTTAATGTCATAGGAGGGGCGAATAAATAAACGGAAATATTCACTCATTTCTTGTTCAATAGTAAGACCAAAATTATAATTTACGCTGCGCTGTATTTTTGCCACATCAAAAACACGACCTGGCTTAAAACTGCCAATTTGTATGTCAGCCACCAAAAGGTTTTGTTTATAGCGATATACAGTTACACCTGCCATACCAAAATATTTCCGCATGAAGCCGCCATTCTTTATCGGGGCATAATTTTCAATAGATCCGTTGAAGGATCTGGGGCGAAAATCGCCAATCAACACATATTCGTAAGAGATCCCCCCTCCAATCCGGAAGCGTCTCCACTCATAATGCAAGGATGCCTTAATTGGAACTGAGATACCCCGTGAGCGAAAACCCAGTTTGGCGGTATCACTACTTACTTGGAAGGAGCCATCAGGAATCGGTATCAAGTCAAATGCAGACTGATTGAACCAATTAGTTATCTGAAAATTCCCGGTTGTGGGGGCGCCCAAAGGGCCACCTCCTGTGGCTGGAAATAACACTGGCTGACGACCTGGGTCTTGTCGAATTCCGTAACCATTCAAATTGTGACTAAGAGTATTAATAGCCATGCCTGAACTTACACTGAAAGTGATCATACTTAGCAATGGGATACCCGTTTTCTTCTTTTTTACATAGAAATACTCCAGGGGTATGGTTGCTTGCTTGTCTGACTCATACTGTGCAAAGAGCTCAGGCATCCCTATGAGGGTAAGCAAAAAGAACGGTATGAGCCTTCTTAGTTTCAGATTGTGAGAAGATTAAGCTTTAAAAATAGAAAAATTATGCGATAGTCGCAGGCTTAAAAGCAAAGACAATACCGATTATAGTAATGCAATGTCGAAACTTATAGAGTTTTTAATTGTGCGATTATGTCCTTCGGTTTTTCAGCACTAAACACAAAATTGCCAGCAACCAGCACGTTGGCTCCTGCCGCAATAAGTGCTTTAGCGTTATTTTGATTTACCCCTCCATCAATCTCAATCAAAGCCTTCGATCCGCTTGACTCAATCATATTTTTTAACTGCTTCACCTTATCGTAAGTACGCTCAATAAATTTCTGTCCACCAAAGCCCGGATTTACAGACATAAGACAAACAAGGTCTATATCCTGAATAATATCTTCCAGCGCACTAATGGGAGTATGTGGATTCACCGCTACGCCTGCTTTAATACCTAACGCTTTTATCTGCTGAATATTTCTATGAAGATGTGCACAAGCTTCAATATGAACAGAAATTATTTCCGCCCCCGCCTTATGAAAAGCTTCTACATATTTTTCAGGTTGCACAATCATGAGATGTACATCAAGGGGTTTAGTTGCATGACGTTTTATTGCTTCTGTAACCGGAATACCAAAGGAAATATTGGGAACAAAAATACCATCCATAATATCGATATGAATCCAGTCGGCCTGGCTTTCATTCAACATTTTTACTTCTTTTTCCAGGTTAGCAAAATCAGATGCTAGTACAGATGGGGCGATTAAAGCGCTCATGAATTTTAAATTTTGGGCAAAGATAGGCCTTAGATTTTAGCGGACGTTTATGATTTTGAAAATATCACTTTGACCGGCATGATTAATCCTGAACTGCAGCATACCTGGCGGTAATTCAGATATATCCATTCTTAGTCGTCCATCGTTGCGTATGGTCGAACCGTCTATTCGCTTCAAGAGCGATCCCTTCATATCCCATATCTCTATCTCCAAAGGTTCAGGTCGAAGCGACTGAACAGTTTCAATCATTACAAAACCGCTATCTGTCGGATTAGGATAAACCGCAAAACGTGTAGATTCAGGATGTTCCAAACCCGCTACTATTTCTAATTTTAATCTTACCTCAGCAAAATTCGGAATTCCATAGCCTAACTGATTGTTGGGGCTTTCTGCCAGCGAAGCAGATGCTTTGAGCACTTCAATAATTTCATCTTTTGTTAATGTGTCGTAGCGTTGTATGATGCCCGTAACCAAGCTGGCTAGCAGAGGTGAGGATACTGAAGTTCCTGAAGTAGTGCCTGTATTGCCTGTATTGCGCACCACAAAAGTGCCTGACCCCATTGCACTAAGATCTGGTTTAATTCTATTGTCGCTTGTTGGACCCACTGAGCTAAACCCGCTGCGCGTGCCAGTGGATGTAACCGAACCCACTGCAATAACACCCATAGCATCGGCAGGTGGTGTAACCAATTGCCAGGAATTGTTGCCTTCGTTACCGGCACTTACCACTACAACTATACCTTTATCTGATGCCAGTTGTGCTGCGCGTGTAACAACCGCAGTATTCCCATCTAATTGCAACTTTGTATAATCCATTGCTGCATTGTCGAAGGTATTATAACCCAACGATGCATTGATTACATCTACACCGGCACTATCTGCTCTTTCCGCTGCAAATAGCCAATTGTATTCTTCTATTCTGTATTCAGAACCAACATCTTCGGTCAGGTATAAATGGTAATCGGCATTGTAGGCGCCACCTGAAAAGCTTCCTTCAATAAAACCTGCCATTACACTTAATACCTCTGTACCATGATCATCATTTCGATATACATTGGTTTGTCTGTTTACAAAATTGTAAGTGTCTTTAATGTTATCCTGCAAATGACTGAAGGGCGCAACGGTATTTACACCTGGAAATCCTGAATCAAATACGGCAACATTTACACCTTCACCACGGATATTTAATTCGTGCATGGCATCCAAACCTAACATGTTTAACTGACTCGCTGTTTTAGTTCCTTTGGTGGAAGATATGCGTGCACTCAGATAAGCTGGACTGGCAGCCGCAGTACTACTGTTTAAAATACCCGGAGCAACCAAATCTACTCTATCGACAGAAGGAAGAGCCTCGATTGAGGTTAATTGTGTGGCATCGCATTGAATAAGCAAGGCATTAAACCAACGAGAAGTATAAAAAGTAAGTGCTCCGGTTTGCTGTACTTCATTTACATATGTGGCATTAACCGGCAAGTCTTGCGCAGTAATCGCAACTCCATTTTTGATTCTTCTATTAATTGCACGTTCTGATAAAAATGATTGGGGAGCTTCTACTGAAAAATTGGAGTTATTCTTATCCTTAAAAAAAACTATGTAGCGATTAACCTGCGCCTCTACAACAGAAGTGAGTGAACCCAAAATCAGTAGTAATAAAATTCTACAGGCGACCATATTCTATCAATACTTGTTCTTTAATAACACCACTCTCAATGATTTGTTGCCCTATACAAGATTGATTGTTACTACAATATACGATGGTTTCGACCTTTCGACTTACTAAACCAACACCTCTTACATAGATTTCATTCCGTACATCGTTACCTACAATAGGATCAGTTTCATTTCTCTGAATTACTTCTATGGCATCTGTGAAATTTAAGTTGCCCACGCGCAATGGCTGAGCATATAAACCTATAGTATAATTCTCTTGGCCAAAAGCATTGTAAATGTTTCCATCCCATGTACGATCTTCAGCTAAAGGAAGCGCCAACTTCACAAAGCTTATGTTACCCTCTTGTACTATAGCTTCCCGCTCGTTGAATAGTGCTGACCAGGTTTCGCTTGGCACCCACGCCTGATCTGCCGATGATCTTGTGCTGAGCTGAATAACGTATGTGAAATAACCTTTAGCCGAAGGAAGAGAATCGGTTATTTCCATTCTAAGCTGGTAACTTGTGCTCTCCCCTGCAGGGCCGTTTACATACTCCGTCTCGGTAATGGCATAAATGTGGTAGAGTCCCTCATGTAAGGGCATATATTCGTGGTCTTTCAACTGTACAATACCTTCCATTTCATCCGATTCGCATGAAATAGCGAGCAAAATTGCCAGTATAAAAGATAAAACCCTAAAACTCAGCTTCAAATTCATTCAATTGTAAATTCTGGATTTCATATTCTTACAAAGTTATTTTTTCTTTTCAACTTTGGCCATGCCTTTAAAAATGATTGTAAAAGTAGGTAAAGTCACCAACCTGAGCGATGCACGCTATTGCGCAGGTATGAATGTAGATTTATTGGGTTTTGTAACTGTTGAAAATCAGGAAAGTTATCTCCCTCCCAAGGAATTTCAAGATATACGAGGTTGGTTATCAGGCCCTCAAATTGTGGCTGAAATCTACGGACTTAGCAGTGCTTCGGAGCTGGCTGATATTATAGACAATTACAAACCTGACTATCTGGAGTTAAGCGAGAAAGAGCTACCATTGGTAGATGGCAGCCTTCCTTTGATTGTAAGATGGAGTAAGGGTGAGTTTGACAAAGCAATGGATATCCCTAATCTCTATGCTTTAATCGTTGACAAAACACAGTTAGACAATATTGGAGATACTAAAATCAAAATAAAGCTGTTAGTGGAAGCTGAAAACCTAAACGAAGTGGAAGCCGTTACTAACCGACCAGCAGTAAAGGGAATAGTACTAAATGGTACCCAAGAGGAAAGTCCGGGACTAAAAGATTATGATCATCTTTCTGAAATATTAGAACGTTTAGAAGTTGAATAAGTATGACTGAAGCACAAGCTGCCAAAGAGATTCTGGTATTAACCGAACAAATTAATTATCATAACGATTTATATTATCAAAAACATAAAACTGAGATATCAGATTATGAATTTGATCTATTACTAAAAAAACTGCAAGCCCTTGAAGAGCAGTTCCCTGCACTCAAACTAAATGACTCTCCCACGCAACGGGTTGGTGGTGCTATCACTAAAAATTTTCAGACTATTGTTCATCAATACCCCATGCTCTCTTTGAGCAACACTTATTCTGTGCAAGAGCTGGAAGACTTCGACAGCCGTGTAGCCAAAGGGTTGGATGGAGAAGCCTACGAGTATTTTTGTGAATTGAAATTTGATGGTGTTTCAATCAGCCTGATTTATGAAGACGGTGTATTAATTCGTGCCGTTACCCGTGGAGATGGTGTACAGGGCGATGATGTAACTACTAATGTGCGTACCATCCGTTCTATTCCACTAAGAATAAAAGGCAGTACATTTCCAAACAGGTTCGAGGTGCGTGGAGAAATTTTTCTTTCCAAAGAAATTTTCCTTCAACTCAATAAAGAGCGAGAAGATATTGGCGAAGAAAAGTATGCTAATGCCCGCAATACAGCATCTGGTACTGTAAAAATGCAAGACTCAGCTGAAGTGGCCCGCAGAAAATTAGATTGTTTTGTTTATTACCTGCTTGGGGAAGAAATTAACAGCAAAACACACGAAGAAAGTATACACAAACTTGAGAGTTGGGGCTTTCAAGTATCTCCAACTTACAGCAGGTGTGCCAATATTAAGGCTGTTATTGAGTATATAGAAAACTGGGAGAAAAAGCGTCTTGCCCTACCACTTGAGACTGATGGTGTAGTTATTAAAGTGAATCACCTTGAGCAACAACAGCAACTAGGGTTTACTGCTAAAAGCCCCCGCTGGGCAACATCATTTAAATACAAAGCTGAGAGTGTAAGCACAAAATTAAACGCCATTACCTACCAAGTGGGCAGAACAGGTGCCATTACACCTGTTGCTGAATTAGAGCCTGTGTTTTTAGCAGGTACTACTGTAAAACGAGCTTCGTTACACAACGCCAACGAAATTGAAAGATTAGGATTATGTATTGGCGATTATGTATTTGTAGAAAAAGGCGGAGAAATTATTCCAAAAGTTACGAGTGTAGATTTAAGTAAGCGCACTAGTGGATTATCTCCTGTTCAATACATTACACATTGTCCTGAGTGTGGCACTTTACTTGTGCGTGAAGAGGGTGAAGCACAACACTATTGCCCCAATACACTTGGTTGTGCTCCACAAATTCGTGGTCGTGTAGAACATTTTATTCAGCGAAAGGCCATGGATATTGATTCGCTAGGCGAGCAAACTATTAAGCAATTGAATGAACTCGGTTTGGTAAATAGTCCTGCCGATTTATACGATCTAAAAAAAGAAGATTTACTTAAGCTTGATAAAGTAAAAGAGAAGTCTGCCCAAAATATGTTAGGTGGCATTAACGCTTCTAAAGCTGCTGCTTTTGAAAGTGTTTTGTTTGGTATAGGAATCCGCCACGTAGGTAAAACTGTCGCAGAAAAAATTGTGCGACACTTTAAAAATATTGACAATATTGCCAATGCCTCAGTAGAAGAGCTACTGAAAGCACCTGAAGTTGGCGAGAAAATAGCACAAAGTATTTTCAACTTTTTTCGCGATGAAAGAAGCAAACTGGAAATACAAAGACTGCGTCAGGCTGGCTTGGCCATGGAGAGCAGTGCTAAAGAACCAAAAAAAGAGAGTGATATACTGAATGGCAAATCATTCGTGATCTCTGGTGTTTTCCAAAATTATGAGCGCGACCAATTGCAAGATATTATTCTTAAGAATGGTGGACGCATTTTATCTTCCGTTTCCGGAAAACTTGACTATTTAGTAGCTGGTGATAATATGGGGCCTTCTAAAAGAGAAAAGGCAGAAAAACTCGGAGTTAAGATCATCTCTGAAAAGGAGTTCGAGGAACTTTTAAAAGGTTGATTCGGATGACTCCATTAAAAAACACTAAATTGAAGGCTTGTTATTTAATCGATTGCTCATATTTACATGAAATGGACATGTCAGATCGATTTGCAGCTTTATTAAACGGCCACTCCAAGTGTCCGGTAAAATCAATTATTGACAGATGAAACTTACCTTTTTACGTTTTAACACTAACAATAACGTTAAGAAAAATAAAACCCATCGCGAAAGCGTAACTTTTGCTAAAGCACAAAGTGTGGGGATTCTTTTTTCTGTAGAGGACAGAGCAAAGCATGATGTTGTAAAGGAATTGATAAAAAAACTAGAGGGTGAAGGCAAAAAAGTTACGGTACTGGCATTTTTACCAGAGAAAAAAGAAAACTTTGAGTTTCTCTTCAACTACTTTACCGCTAAAGACATTTCTTTTTGGGGGAATCTCCAATCTAACGATGCGCTGAGTTTTTCTAATACACCCTTCGATTTTTTGTACTGCCTTGACGAATCACCTAACCTGATGTTACAAAACATATTGGCACGGTGTAAAGCCAAGTGTCGTATCGGTAAATATGCTGATGGCAATGAGGCTTTCTTTGAATTAATGATTGAAAGTAAGAATGGTGTCAGGTCTCTAGCTGAAGGAGCCTTGAAATACAGTCGCGAACTCCGCTGATTACCACCGAATCATAAGTGTAATACCCACCAGAAAAATACTTTGTGCCGATAGTACAATGGCAGCAAGCTTATTTTCTTCAGTCTTAGTTTTGTTCAATACGACTATTGCGATAAAACTAACAACAAACCATGAGATGTAATTAAGTAATGGTATGCTGTTCCCCTCCCATTGCCAGAAGTTTAAATGCATAGCCACAGGTTCTAGCAGATAATCAAAAAGCGTAGCTAATCCTGCTGCCAATGTGATGCTCACAATAGATTTGTTAAGATGGTATGGCCAAAATTTAGAAGATACAATGAGTTGAGATAAAGTATAGGCACCCAGCACAACCATTGCCCAATTAATTCCAATAATAAACGGAACACCAAAAAGTGATAAGCCTAAAACCGAAGAATAGGTGTAGTTCCCGAAAATAATTCCTGTATTTACCCCAACAATTTCTGCGCTAAAACCAATCAGTATAACCCCCATGAATACAGCAATAAATTTTTTAGAGATTGGTTCGTGGTTAATCAATACCAAAATGGCCATGATTAATAAATTAATTGCCGACAAAGTGGACAACAATGCCCTTCCCCATAAGGCAAAAGCCGCGATGCCCCCAATATTGAAAAGCAATGCCAATAAAGCCGAAATCCAAAATTTAGGGGCAATTTGCTCCAATCGCTGTGCTAAAAATGGCGCTATCATCTCTTTTCTTTTAGGGTTGATTGCTTAACACGTTAACCGGCAAATTGTTCTTTCACCAATAGTTCGACCAAGCGAGCACTTTTAAGGCAAAGCGGAATGCCTCCCCCTGGATGGACTGTACCTCCTGCAAAAAATAAATTCTTGTAATCTTTACTTTCATTGGCATGTCTAAAGAAAGCAGCCATACGATCGTTTGAACTCGATCCATAAAGCGAACCCAGGAAAGATGCTGTATCGCGTTCAATACCACCTGGATGCCAAATATGTTCTTCTTCTATCAATGGCGCTATGTCTGTATTCAGCATTCGGGTTAGTTTCTTTAACACATTAATTTTTGCTGCCAGAACTGCTTCTTCCCAATTGATTATTTGAGAGGCTGGGGCATTAATCATTACAAACCAATTCTCACCATTGGATGGTGCGTGTGTCACATCCTTTTTTGAAGTTATGTTAATATAAACTGTCGGGTCGCTTGGAAGTACTTTCTTGACAAAGAGTTCATCAAACTCTTGCTGATAGTTTTCTGAGAAGAAAATGGAATGTAAGTCAAGCTGAGGAAATGATTTTTTTATTCCCCAATAAAAAATGATGGCGCTTGTTGATCGCTCTTGCTTACTTATTTCAAAAGCTTTGTTATTGTCTTTAAATAATTTTTGATAAGTAAAATAAACATCCATATTACTCACCACCACATCTGCTGTTATAGTGCGCTGATCAGTTTGCACAGCCGATACCTTATCTTTGGCCTTTACTATCTCTTCTACTTCTTCATTAAAGTAAAACTGCACACCCAATTCATTCGCTAACTTGAATAATGCATTAGTAATGCTGATCATTCCACCCTTGGGATAAAAAGCACCTTCATTATGTTCAAGGTGCGGAATCATGGTTAGCATTGCTGGAGCTACGTAAGGATTACTACCGTTGTAGGTGGCAAAGCGATTAAATATTTGTTGAGTTTTCGGTGAAGCAAAAGATTTTTTGTTTACCTGATCTACTGTATTGATTAAGTGCTTTCCTTTTACAACAGCTAGCGCTTTTAAGATACGCTTGTTAAACCATGTCTTCAATCGCTGCAGTGGATAGTCGAGAAAAATAAGACCAACATGTTGATACAAGTTCGCTGCTTCGCTGAGGTATTGAACTGCATTTCCCTTTCTTTCACCAAGTTTGGAAACTAACTCTTCATCAAATTTCTGTGTATCGATATAACCATGCACTATAGTACCATCTTCAAAGAAATATCTGTTGGCTTCATTTAATTTTTCTATCTGAATGTAATCCTTGGGATTTCTTCCTGCCAATTTGAAAAGTTCCAACACATTTTCTGGTTGGGTAAAAAGACTGGGGCCACGATCGAAGTGATAATCCCCCAAAGTAAAATCGCTGAGCTTACCCCCTGGGAAGCTGTTTTTCTCAAAAACGCTTACATCGAAGCCAAGAAGTTGTAGACGTATAGCCGATGCAAGGCCTGCAACTCCGGAACCGATAATGACTGCTGATTTGCTCATCAACAGCTAAACAGTTTCTAAGGTAAAATGTTAGATGTTTTTACTGATCCAGCCAGTCTTTAAATTCCTGTACACGTTCGCGTGCTACAATCACATCCTGATCGTCCGAATCCTTCAAGACCAGTCGTAAACGACTGTTGGTATAACTGATAATGTCCTGGAAGGCTTTAGGACTGATAATGTATTTTCTGTTTATTCTAAAAAAAGACCTGGAATCCAGCATCTCTTCCAACTGATCTAATGTGTAGTCAAGAATATGGTCACGTTTTTCGTTGGTATGGCAAAAGGTAGTTTTATCCTGACTGAAGAAATAAAGGATATTCTCCACCTCAATGGTTCTTAAGTGTTCACCCACTTTTATTACAAATCGAGTTTTGTTGCGCCTCGTCAGCATTTGCATGGCTTGCTCTATATTAGTCAGTCTACTTTGGGCATCACTCGCACTTGTGTTTCCGCTAACACTTAATTTGTGAAGAGCCGCTTTTAGCTCAACTTTATCTATTGGTTTTAAAATGTAATCTATGCTGTTAACTTTAAAGGCTTTTAGTGCATATTCATCGTAGGCTGTTGTAAAAATAACAGGGCTAGTTACTTTGCACTGGTCAAAAATCTGAAAGCTGATACCATCGGCCAGTTGTATGTCCATCAACACTAAATCAGGAACAACATTGTTGGTAAACCATTCGACAGCACGTTTAACTGAATCAATTTTGTCGAGCACTATAACATCAGGTACTAGCTCCTTTATCAGGCTTTCAATTCGTCTGGCTGCTTGCTCTTCATCTTCTATAATTAATACCTTCATGCAACAGGATTTATAATAGGTATTTTAACAACAAAGTGTTGATCGTCCTCAACAACCTGAACCTGACGACTATCTAAAAATTGGTAACGTTTAGTAATGTTATCTAATCCCATACCTGAAGATGCTTCCCCGGAATTAAGCTTGCGTTGTAAAGTGTTTTCCACAATAAGAAAGTTTCCATCTCTGTATAATCGGATAGTTAAAGGTTTATCCTGTGATATCTCGTTGTGTTTGACTGCATTTTCAACCAACATTTGCAAAGCCAAAGGGGCTACCAGCGATTGAGTTGCATCTAACGTATTCTCTATTTTCAATTTATCACCAAAGCGAATGCGTTGCAGATAAGTATAAGATTCTAAAAAACGCAACTCATCCGCTATTGGCACTAGTTCCTTATCTCTAGTATCCAATACATAACGGTACACCTCTGATAATTGCTTAATGAATTTTGCCGCCTTATCCTGATCTTCATAAACCAAATTAGTCAGTGCATTGAGACTATTGAATAAAAAATGCGGGTTTACCTGACTTTTCAAGCTCTCATAAGTAGCTGTCATACTTTCCTTCTGGTAACGCTCGGCATCTACCGCTGATTTTCTCCATTGCAACAAAAACTCACGACCGTGCATGGTCAATGAAATAAAAAAAGTAATGATCAGTGAAACTATTACAAAATCTGAATAATCATTGAACCGAATATTACGGGAATACTCCCATAACTTTAAAAGTCCAATAGCTGCAATGGTTGTAAATATCACTGTAGAGATAAGACCAGTCCACAACCGTGTTATGGGCATTTTTACCCATGGAAATTTCGTGCTTAAAAAAGAAGCCAACTCACCATTGCCTATCCAAAGCACAGCCCACATCACAGCTGAGAAAAAAGAAGTAAGTGCAAATTTTGATACGTCAACATTACAAGAAGTGCAGGCAAAATATGTTAGGATTGTTGAGCCTACTATTGAAAGGACAAAAACACTTCCGTATTCTTTAACTCTTCTATTGCTGTGGGTTATTGGCTTTTCCAAAATTGAATGAATTTAGTTTAATCACCACCGAAAAGAGAGTTGATCATAGTGATTGAAATACTTTGCTTGTCTTGTTGAAACTTAAAGCTGCACTTTTCGAAACTAGGACCTCCCCAGCGCGGTTTAAAATTATTTGAAAAAGCAAAGGGTTCTGTGGGCACACCGAAAGTACCTGTATTTAGCTTACCGTTTCCATCCTCATCCTGATATATAGCAATGGCATATTCTCCAAAAGGTAAATCTTGAAATTTAAAAGTACACACACCAGATTTACAATCTCCTGTTTGTGTCTTTACCAAGAACTTATCATCAGGAAAATCTCCTCCTTCGCGATAAATAGCGACATTAATTTTACCGGTCTGGGTAATGTTCGAAAGTGAAACGACTAAAGAACCCTTTGTTTCAGAGCGAAAGGCTGTGGTCATCAAAGCAACCAAAAGTAATGCAAGTATGGATTTCATATTTTTCTAAAGTTAGTGTATTAAGTATGTTTTAAAAAAATTCGTTATTGACACTTATCCTTCAAACTCTGCGCCATGTTTTTACCCCACATAGGACTCAACACAGAAGACGGCTTTTGGTTTTCGAATTTGTCCACAGCCTTTGCTGCTGTAGCACACGCGTCAGCAGTAGACGAACCAAAAAACTTAGCGGTGCCAAATTCCATTTGTGCTAATAAGGCCAAGGCTCTGGGGTTTTCAGGATTCATCGCTACAGCCTTGTTAAACGATTGAAAGGCCATGCCTGAATATTGCTGTCCACGTGAAGCCGGATCTACTGTAACACGCATCATATGTATAAAACCATCTAACGCCACCATTTCCGACTCACCTGGTTGCAAAGCCTTGGCAGCTTCCAGTGCTTTTAATGAAGCATCCAGCATAGTATCTTTTTTTGTTGGATCTTTTTCCAGATTTGTCATCATCACATATGCGTATGCTTCGTAGTAAAAAGCTTCCCACTTCGTTTTCTCAGCTTCTGCTATTCTGTGGAAAGTATTGGCCAGTGATTGAAATTCTTCCACACTTTTTGCCTGATACGCAGCTTCGATATTCTTTTGCATAATTTCAGTATACTTATCATTGGCAAAAGTAAATTGTGCCGCAAATACAAGTAGTCCAATGATGAGGGGGATGATGTTTAAGTTTTTCATAGTTTTTGGATTATAGTTATTCGTTATTCGTTATTCGTTATTCGTTATTCGTTATTCGTTATTCGTAAATCTTAAATCTTAAATCTTACAGTGATGGTAACATATTCATTCCCTTATCTTTTGAAAGCGTAATGAAGACACCGAGGAATAAAAAGTTGCGTGCCGGCTGACGAATGGCTCTTGCTGCATACACACCGTTTACATCGGGTGTTGCTGCATATTCGTATCCGAAAATATTTTCTCGACCCAGTATGTTGGTACAAGAGGCATACACAATCACATTAGACTTCGGTAAATAACTGATGTTAATACTTAAGTCGTGGTAAGCTGGTGTACGACCATCCATAAAAGTGCTTTCGTTTGGATTGTTGAAAGGACGTGGGCTGGAGTAAGAATAAGTGGCTCCAAACTGTGTTTTCAACTTTGACACAAAGTGCTTGTACACAAATGAGAAGTTGTGCTCAGATGCAAATGAAGGCATCACTTCATTGGGATAATTTAAGTAATCACGTTTTGTATCCAGGTAAGAATAACTCACCCAGTAGTCAACGTTATCAATGCTCTGATTATCGCGCCAGAAAAACTCCAGACCCTTTGCATAACCCTTACCATTATTGCTGCTTAACTCTTCCTGACCAGTTGTGAATTTTACCAAATCCTCATAAGCCTTATAATAAGTTTCTACACGGAAGGTTCTGTTATTGGAAATGTATTGGTAGTTGGCAATATAATGCTGCGCCTTTTCCTGCTGCAGATTGTTATTTAGTTTTAACCAATCATTTTTAGGTGATTGACGAAAGTTACCGTACGCCAAAGAGAACTGACCATTGGTATTAAGTTTATAGCCTAGTGAAATTCTCGGATCAACACTTACTTCGTTTAATAAGCTATTGTGCTCGGCCCTTACACCCACCCGGGTAACAAATGCGTTAGAGGCATAAACATCACCTTCCGCAAATACGGCTGTTACATTTTCTTTAAAAGCCAATATACGTGCCGTTGGGAAAAATGATGAGCGTAATACTTGCTCATATGACCGTGTAATCACTTCTGCACCAGCCTTGACCTCTACTCTATCCGATAGTGAACCTTCTACAACGGTTTTGGTATGTATCCCTTCTTCTTTTTCATCCGCGTTATCTCCTTCTATGTTCGCATCATTGGTAATGTTGGTATACGATAAGCCACCACGAATTATCCATTTCTCTGATAACTGATCTTTATAAAAAGCATTGGCATAAGCATAATTATTATCTAAGTTCAATAATCTTTTCTGTGAAGGATCAGCAATGTCGTGCTGGTATAAACTGAAGGAAGATGTACTGAAATTACCAAAGGCTTTTAACATACCATGCTTACCGATTTCTTTGCGGTAGGCGCTGCTGCCTTCTAAGGAAGCAAAGGGTTTTTTCCAATTAACTTCCTGATTGATCAGACCATAGTAGGGTCTAATGTTTGTGTATTGAATTTTACCGGCTAATGAAGCACGATCCCAAACTTGTGTGTGCGAAACGTCACCACCTACTGATAAAATACCAAGGTCTGTTCTTGTTACTTCTTGTTTGTCTTTAGAATCAAGGGCGAGGGCCGAAGAAAGTGCCTGACCATATTCTGCAGAATACCCCCCTGTACTGAAGCTCGTTCCTTTAAACATAAAAGGCAAAAAGCGTCCGCGTGAAGGTGTGTTTGGTGCAGCCGGGCCGTAGGCATCCAGCACAACCATACCATCAATAAAAGTTTTTGTCTCATTGCCTTCGCCACCGCGAACAAACAGACGACCGCTCTCTCCTACTTTTTGTGTACCCGGTAAGGTATTCAATGCACCGGCTATATCGGCAGTGGCACCAGCTGTAGTGGCTATATCCAACGCCTTAAAAACAGTTCTGCGCGATTCATCACTGGCCGTAAATGCACCAGCTGTGATGGTTACAGCTTCTAACTGATTAATGGTCTCTTTCAGTTGAATGGTCAGCGTCAACGGTGCACCTGTCAGCTCAACTGCTTGTTCATAATTTTTGTAGCCAACAAAGGTTACAACTAATATATGCTTGCCTTTTTCAGTAGAAGAAAAACGAAAGCTACCATCAATATTTGCACTGGCGCCATCGTAAGTATCTTTCAGGGATACGTTGGCACCTGGAATGGCTTCTCCCTTTTCATCCGAAACTTTTCCGGAGATAAGTGTTTGAGCAAATCCTGCTGAAAAAGTGAGCAGGAGAGCAAGGCTTGTGTGGAGTAGTGATCGAATCATGCTTCAAATCTTCCCCAAAAAGGACTTCTTTACTAAAAAGTGTTACTGAACTGTCGGGGCAGATGGATGAATTGTAAAGATGGCGGATGAATTATTGGCCTTTGATCGAGGCTAATGGCCAATTAAGATAAGCTCACTTTGCTTTTGCCTGTTGAATCTATACTTTTAAGACTTAACCTTGTTACCATGCGATTATTATTTACCTCTTTATTAGTCATCAGCCTTTTTACAACTAAGGCTCAACAAGTCGACAAACACATCACCGAAGAAAATGTGGGGAGACTTATCAGCACCCTTGCTGCAGATGATATGATGGGACGCCCTGCCATGCGACCTGAATACATGGAGAAGGCAACAGCCTTTATAGAAAGTGAATTTGAAAAAATTGGTTTGAAACCATTAGCTGGTCAAAAAACTTACCGTCAGGCATTTCAAAAGCAATTGATTGTACCAGGTATTCCACAAATAACCATTAACGGACAAACCTTAAGCAACGACAAAGTATTGCTGGCCACCGAAAATATTAACGTAAATACCGATAGCGGTTTTGGAATGCTTCGCATCGATTACGACAGCACCATTGCCAATAAAAGACAAACACTCATCAGCAAAGCCTTTATGTTAAGTCGCGATACAAGCGCTGCTTTTGTTATTGTGCATCCTGCTTACCTCGAAGTATTCCCTGAACTAAAAGGTTATTTTGGTAAACGACTCATCTCCGGTCGCAAAGGCACGAAAGTTTTTGTTGTTACCGATCAGCCTATCAATACTTACAGCGTACAGGCTACGCAAAGTATTGAATCCATTACCATGACTAACGTAGTAGGCATGATTGAAGGTAAAAAGAAGAAAGATGAATATGTTGTCTTCTCCGGTCACTATGATCACATTGGTATCAGGCCTGCTGTTGATGGTGACTCCATCGCCAACGGTGCAGATGATGATGCCTCAGGCACTACCGCTGTAATTGCTTTGGCCAACTACTACAAAAAAATAAAAGATAATAACCGCACCTTGATTTTTGTTGCCTTCACAGCAGAAGAAATTGGAGGTTATGGCTCACGTTATTTTTCTGAACAAATTAATCCTGATCAGGTAGTGGCTATGTTTAATATTGAAATGATTGGCAAGCCGTCCAAGTGGGGTCGCGACCATGCATTTATTACCGGTTACGAGCGCTCGGATTTTGGTGAAATTCTGCAACGCAACCTGGAAGGCACACCTTTTAAATTCATGCCCGATCCTTATCCAAAGCAAAATCTTTTCTACCGTTCTGATAATGCCACACTGGCACGTTTAGGAGTGCCGGCACATACTATTTCCACCGATGAAATTGACATCGATAAATTTTACCATACAGTGAATGATGAAGTAGAAACCTTGGATGTTAAAAATATAACGGTTACCATACGCGCTATTGCCCTAAGTGCCCGATCCATGGTAAGCGGAACAGATGCTCCCAAACGTATCGATAAGGCTAGCGTACGCTAGCCGCTTTTCAACTTACTTCTCCAAGGTCTTACGCTGTAGTAAGTAAGACCTTGGAGAAGTTGAGGTAGTTTTCTCTCTAGATGGTTAGACCTTGGAGAAGTAAGTATAATTCCCTTGCTTTCACTATTTTTGTGGTTCGCATAACATTGAACTGAGCAAAATGGCCGAATACAGCAAGGAAGAGATCAAGAAAATTGAGCAGAAATGGCAGGAGAAGTGGGAAAAAGAGGGCGCCTACAAAGTTTCTGATACTTCTGACAAACCCAAATACTACGTACTGGACATGTTCCCCTACCCATCCGGGGCAGGTTTGCATGTAGGGCACCCACTTGGTTACATCGCATCTGATATCGTTTCCCGTTACAAACGCAGCAAGGGATTTAATGTGCTACACCCTATGGGCTTTGATGCCTTCGGTTTACCGGCTGAACAATATGCCATTCAAACAGGGCAGCATCCTGCTGTTACGACTGCTAAAAATATTGAGACCTATAAAAGACAACTCAGACAAATTGGTTTCTCTTACGATTGGAGTCGCGAAGTCCAAACCTGCGAACCTGCTTACTACAAATGGACGCAGTGGATTTTCATGCAGTTGTTTAATGCGTGGTATAACAAAAAGGCAATAGTCAATGGACAATTGATAATTGACGGAAAAACTGAAAACATTTCGACTTTAATTGCTGAGTTAGAAAAAAATGGAAATGCCTCCATTAATGCTGTGTGTGATGATGAAACGCCATCAATCACAGCTGAGGAATGGAAGAATTTTAACGAGCGAGAGAAAGAAGAATTTCTGCAACACTATCGCATAGCTTACCAAAGCGAAACTATGGTGAACTGGTGTGCTGCTTTAGGAACAGTACTTTCTAATGATGAAGTAAAAGATGGTGTAAGCGAACGCGGTGGTTACCCTGTGGAGCGCATTAAGATGTTGCAATGGAGCATGCGCATTACCGCTTATGCTGATCGTTTACTGAAAGGTTTAGATACCATTGACTGGCCTGAGCCTGTAAAAGAAATGCAGCGTAACTGGATCGGTAAAAGTCTGGGCTGTCAGTTCAAATTTGAAATCTCAAATTTGAAATCTCAAATTGAGGTCTTCACCACCAGAATCGATACTGTTTTTGGTGTTACCTTTTTAGTATTGGCTCCCGAACATGAGTTGGTAAAGCAAATTACAACTGAAGCGCAACAAACCGCTGTCGAGAACTATGTTGAAGTAGCTAAGAACAGAAGTGAACGTGAGCGCATGAGTGAAGTAAAACGCGTGAGCGGTGCCTTCACGGGTGCTTATGCTGTTAATCCTTTCAATGGCGAACAAATTCCGATCTGGATTTCTGATTATGTATTAGCTGGTTATGGAACAGGTGCTGTAATGGCCGTTCCTGGTCATGACGAACGCGACCACCGTTTTGCCAAGCATTTTAATTTACCCATACGACAAGTAGTTGAAGGACCAAGTGTTGAGGAAGAAGCTTTTGTGAGTTGGGATGCGAAAATCGTCAACTCCGATTTTATGAATGGTTTGACTGTGGATGAAGCCATAGCAGCCGGTATTAAAAAAGTAGAAGCACTCAAAATCGGTAAGGGAAAAGTTAATTTCCGTTTACGCGATGCCATCTTCGGTCGTCAGCGTTATTGGGGTGAGCCCTTCCCTGTCTATTACAAAGATGGCTTACCTAAGCTTGTTGAAGAAAAAGATTTGCCTATAACCCTTCCTGAGATTGATGAATACAAACCAACGGAAAGTGGAGAGCCACCATTGGCGAGGGCAAAAGATTGGAACTACAAGGGATTTACACATGAATTAACCACCATGCCCGGCTGGGCAGGCTCCAGTTGGTATTGGTTCCGTTACATGGATCCGAAAAATGATTCGGCATTTGCCGCCAAGGAAAAAACCAGCTACTGGAAAGATGTTGACTTGTACATGGGCGGCAGCGAACATGCTACAGGACACTTATTATATTCACGCTTCTGGTGCAAAGCCTTGAAAGATTTAGGTTATGTAGAAGCCGAAGAGCCATTTAAGAAGTTGATTAACCAGGGGCATATACAAGGGATAAGCAAATTTGTGTACAGGGTTAACTTCGCATTAATGGATAACCCTAGCAAAGAAAATCCAATTACACCTGAATTATATGTTAGCAGAGGAATTGCACAAAGAATACATAACAAGACAATTACTCTGACCGAGGCTACAGAGATTTATAACAAATATATAGAAGAATTAAATAAGCTAAATCCTTCAAGAAAACTCTCTGTGATTTTCAACGATATCGAAGATTTAAATGCAATTGAAAATCATGTTGACATACAGTATGTTGATGGTGAAACTCTTGATATTGAAGGGTTCAAAAATTGGAGGGAGTACTATAAAGATGCACAATTCATTCTTGAAGATGGCAAATACATCTGCGGTTCCGAAGTCGAAAAAATGTCTAAGTCGAAATACAATGTTGTTAACCCTGACGACATTGTAAGCAACTATGGCGCAGACACACTTCGCTTGTATGAAATGTTCCTAGGTCCTTTGGAGTTATCTAAGCCATGGAACATGCAAGGCATTGATGGCGTATACAAATTCTTAAGACGTTTCTGGAATCTCTTCCACGATAAAAACGGAAACTTCACTATCAGTGAAGAAGCAGCAACACGTGAAGAACTTAAGGTTTTACACAAAACCATCAAGAAAGTCGCACATGATATAGAGAACTTCTCTTTCAATACTTCGGTCAGTGAGTTCATGATCTGCTCTAACGAGCTTTCTTCCATTAAATGTAACAAACGCAGCATCCTGGAACCTTTGTGTATTGTGCTAGCACCTTATGCACCACACATTACGGCAGAGCTTTGGGAAAAAATGGGACATGCGGATAGTATTCTGGATGCTACCTTCCCCATCCACAATGAAGAATATTTGACTGAAAGCTCACACGAATATCCTATTTCCATCAATGGCAAAGTAAGAGGCAAAATGAATTTTGCTTTAGATATGCCAAAAGAAGACATAGAGAAAATAGTGCTGGCTTCAGAAACAGTACAAAAATGGAGTGAAGGCAAAACACCTAAGAAGATTATTGTGGTGCAAGGGAAGATTGTGAACGTGGTTTTATAATTGACAATGGACAATTGACATTGGTTGTTGGTTGTTGGTTGTTGGTTGTTGGTTAAAAAAATAAATATTAATCAAATCAACAAATCTTCAAATAACCGAATTAACGAATTAACACATCAATCATCATCAAATCTTCAAATTACCAAATCAACGAATCAGCATATCAATACTGCTCCAACATATACTTTATCACGTCTGTCGTTGTAACTATACCCTTCAACTTCTCTCCCTCCACTACCGGTAAGGCATGGAAGTGCGCAGTAGCAAAAATCTCAGCTACTTCTTTAATAGATGTGTCTGGCGAAACAGTCGTCATTTTTGATGTCATCACATGCGGAATGGTCAACATTTCCAACATAGCCTGATCAGTAGTATCTTCTCTTTCAAATAATGCACCAAATGTTAATCGATCAATATCTGTGCTGCTGATAATTCCAGCAATAGACTTCCCTTTCAACACAGGTAAATGACGAATTTTATGCTTGCGAAAAATATCTACAACATTAGCTAAAGTATCGTCATGGTTTACAGCATATACATGGCTAGTCATTATATGACTTACGGGTTCCTTCTTTTTCATAGGAGTAATTGTTAAAACTTACATTTGAAGCTACAGAAACCATTTTCGCAGCAGGCTGAAAAGCATCAGCGAAAAGACTGATTTGTATCAGTTTAAAAGACATTGAATCTGTCTAGTTTTATACTAACAAAACAACAAAACTATGATCTCTGTATTATCAACAACCAATAAATACATACTACAGCCCAGCCTGTTAGATATGCATCAGCAAAGCCGTGAATGGCTATCTGCTACTGAGTTTTGGAAAAAAGAGATTGATTTTTTTCAAAAGTTGCTCACTAGTAAATCTGCATTTTTTACTGAAATAGAAGACAAACAAAAAATTGGCCATTTCCAAAGTTTGATCATGTATTACAATGTGGAAGTAATTGATAAACTTGCCCGTAAATTACGCACACACGAAAATGCGTTGGCTGACATGCTTCAATCATTAAATGAGTCCGATACACAATACTTTCATGAACACAAGGGACTAATGGAAGAACTGTCTACTTTTGCGAGGAGCTTTAACACCCTGAAACAAGAATTGTTCGAGTTTATTGAAAAAGCACTGCGTTAAACATTTCAAATCTTTATTTATCACTGAAATCAATCAACTAAAAATTGCTTGTAATTTTTGAAGGAGATTATTAACTAATTCCTTCAAAATTATAATGCGGTGAGATTTCTATTGATCATTTTTCTGGTAGCAGCTGCTTTAAAACCTGAGGCACAGGTAATTCTGAAAGGTCAGATACTTGATAAGAGTACGCGCGATCCCATTGCCTTCGCCAATATTTCCTATAATAATGGTCGTGCAGGCACCAGTACTGACATAGAGGGACAGTTCACGCTTAGCCTTCCCGAACAATACAACGGTGAAATCATCGTCAGTCATGTTGCATACGAAAAATTGGTGTTTACTTATCCAGACTTTAAAAGAAGTCATGCATTGATTTTACTAAAGCCTTTATCACTCACTTTACAAGAGGTAACAGTCGTAGCAGGCGAAAACCCTGCACACGCCCTGATCAGAAATGTGATTAAAAACAGAGATAACAACAATCCCGATAAGCTCCGCGATTACCAATACATCTCTTACAACAAAGTCGTATTTGCTCCTTCAGAAGTAGATGCTAAAACTGATTCAACCATCAATGCACTTATCGCGATTCGCGATACAAGTGAATTAAAAAAGAGCCAAAAAGAACTGATTACTTTTGACAGTCTGTCCAGAAGGATGAATTTCTTTATGTCTGAGTCAGTTACCAATAAAAAAGTACTCAATCCGGGGCATACTGAAGAAAAACTGATTGGTTTAAAAGTTTCAGGATTTAGAAGTCCATTATTTGCTAATGTGGCTACTAACTTCCAACCCTTTTCGTTTTATTCAAGCTACCTGAATATATTAAGTAAAGATTATCTTAACCCAATTAGTCCAGGTACTTTCAGCAGTTACGAATTCCATTTGTCAGACACCACCTTCCATCAACAGGATACTGTTTACATTATTGAGTTCGCTCCCAGACCAAATAGAAATTTTGATGGACTCAAAGGTTTCCTTTCTATTTCTGTAGATGGCTGGGCAATTAAGAATGTAGTAGCTGCCACTGCCGATCCGTTGGCTAAAACAAAAGTAGTGGTGCAACAGAACTATGAAAAAGTTGGGAATCAATGGTTTCCTGCGCAACTGAATACCGATTTGGATTTTGCTGAAATGAAAATGTACGGCAGAAGTATGCGTCTCATCCACAGAACTTTTTTAAGCAACATTCAGATCAATACCAATTTAAAAGCAAATGAATTTTCAGGAAACCAGTTGATACTTGAGAAAATTGAGGATGAGAGAAGCGAGTCTGTTGTAAATCAATACAGAGGTAATCCACTCGATTCATTAGAAAGGAATACCTACACCGTTTTAGACACACTCAAAGAACTCAAAAGCGTTTTAGTAATGGAAAAAATGCTTGATGCACTTGCAACGCGCAGCATACCACTGGGACTTTTAGAAATAGATCTCACGCGCTTTATCACTGCCAATGAATATGAAGGGGCAAGACTGGGACTTGGCTTACATACAAGTTCCTCATTCAGTAAAAGATTTAAAGTAGGTGGTTACTTTGGTTATGGTTTTCGCGACAAAGCATTTAAATATGGTGGGGATGCAGAATTGATTTTAGATAAGCGGAACGATTTTAAAATGAAGCTCACCTACCAAAATGACATTATTGAAGTAGGTAATAATATTCGTCAGCCTATACAAAATGTTGGAACCACATTTAGAAATTTTTTGGCCGAGCGTTTTGATCAAATAGAAAGTTATTCTCTGGCCTTGCATTTTAAACTCTTCCCAGGATTATACGTACTCCCCTCTCTTTCGTATCAAACGTTAACACCACTGTATGTCTACCAGTTTGAAACTGCCGAGCAAACACTCAACAACTTCACACTTGTTGAAAGTAGCATTTCACTTCGCTATTTTCATAAAGAACAAAACCTGAGTTTCCTTGGTAAAAAAATTCCTTTCTCCACCCAATATCCAATTTTAGCTTTTACTTACACAAAAGCGATTGATCTATTAGATGCTGATTTCTTCACATATGATCGAATAAGTTTCAGTGCAAAATTCGTGAAGCATATCAGAAAGATTGGTAAAAGCAATTTAATCCTACAGACACATTATATGGAAGGGTTGGCACCGTATAGTAAACTCTTCTCCGGTTTTGGTGGAAAAAATGAAAGTAGTGTTGAAACAGATGGTTACTTTCAAACGATGGGACTTTATGAATTTACAGGGAACTTTTACGCAGCTGCTTTTCTAAAACATAATTTGGGTAACATCTTCATTAACACACGTTTTAGTAAACCTGAACTTTTGTTGTATCACAATATGGGCCTGACTACCCTTTCAACAACACAGTTCCAATCTCAAAATTTGAATACCATTACTCTTCAAAGTATGGATGACGGCTTTGTTGAATCTGGTGTTGGTTTAAACAATCTCCTTCGTTTTAACTATTTGGATGTTGGGTACCTGGGGCTTGGGCTTTCTGCCTTTTACCGCTATGGTGCTTATCAGTTACCCACAGAAAAAGACAATCTGGCTTTTAGGGTAAACGTAGCTTTCAGTTTCTGATAACAATGTCGTTTAGTTAAGCCTCCATATTCATCCTCTCCTTTGAAGATGCTTGGAGGTGTGGCCAAAAAATTGCTTAGATGAGTCAAATTGGTTTCTAATAAGTATAAAATCAGTACTAACTAACAGTCATTAGCAATTACCAACAATTGCTTAACTTGGTGCAATTAATTTACTGTATGCGCTACTCTAAAATTGTCGGCCTGGGTCATCATGTACCTGAAACGGTTATTACCAATGATTATCTCTCCACTATAATAGACACCAATGATGACTGGATTACAGAAAGGACCGGCATCAAGGAGAGACGTTATGCTGATCCGACCAAAGATACCGTTGCCAACATGGCAGCAAAGGCTACCAGAATGGCTTTAGAGCGTGCCAAGCTTACAGAAAAAGACATAGACTTTATTGTATTTGCTACCATTACCCCCGACTATTTCTTCCCGGGCTCAGGGGTGTTATTGCAACGCGAACTAGGTCTGGAGAGTATAGGAGCATTAGACATTCGCAATGCATGTTCGGGCTTTATCTATGCACTTTCAGTAGCCGATCAGTTTATTAAAAGTGGTATGTATAAGACCATTTTAGTAGTGGGTGCCGAAATGCAATCTACCGCCATAGATATGACCACCCGTGGTCGTAATACAGCGGTTATTTTTGCAGATGGTGCTGGAGCAGCAATTTTACAGCCTTCCGAGAAGCAAGGTATTTTATCCACCCATCTTCATTCCGATGGCCGCTTTGCTGAGGAATTATATGTACGCGATCCTGGCAGCAGTCGCCCAAGAGAAGAACGCCAGCCTGACCAAATTTTAGATACAACCCATTTTAAAGTGGTCATGAATGGCAATCAGGTTTTCAAACATGCTGTGGTTAGATTCATGGAGGTAATTAATGAAGCCCTGACTGCGAATAATATGACTAAAGACCAAATTGACCTTTTAGTACCCCATCAGGCTAATTTACGCATCAGTCAATATATTCAGGAAAAACTCGCTTTACGCGATGATCAGGTTTATAATAATATCATGCGGTACGGTAACACAACGGCTGCTTCCATCCCTATTGCCATGAGTGAGGCCTGGGGTGAAGGTAAAATCAAGGAAAATGATTTACTTTGTCTCGCAGCTTTCGGTAGCGGCTTTACATGGGCCTCTGCATTGATTCGCTGGTAATTCAATATTTATAGTTCAAGATTCAGGTGCGAATCCGGGAATGTGAAACGTTGAATTTGATATTTTGAATTAATTAAAAATGAAGACTACAACTTACAATCCCAGCCCTCTGGAAGTTGATTTTGCTAATGCCCTGTTTATTCTTCAAAAAGAAATTCAGAAGCATTTGCTTGACAATCAGATCATCAATGTAGAAACACAACTGAAAAAAGATAACCCTATGGTTAAATTCAGTTTATTAGATAAAGATGGCGATCCACATGAAATTGTTGTTCGCATTATCCAGATCCCTGATAAGTTTTAAAACATCAGCACAATAAAAATCCCCTGCCTTCACCAGACAGGGGATTTTTATTGTGCGTATAAATACCTAATCTTTTTTAACAGCCAGGCGATACAACATAGTAGCCATGGCCACAAAAAATAGTACGCCTAAAATAGAATAACCATTGGCACCCAGCATTTCTGTTAAGCCATGCTCAGCACTAATGTTTTTCATTGCCATGAAAATACTCTCATTTACAGAAAGTAAAGCCACAATAACACCAGCCAAAGCCCCACCGGCAATTAAACCAGTAGCAAATAAGCTACCCCTGCCAAGATCTTCATCTTGTTTATCCTCCCCTTTCTTCTCACTTCTCCAATCAACCACACCCTTAATAGCACCACCAATAAAAATAGGTAGCGTTGTAGATAGAGGTAAGTATAAACCAATGGCAAAAGCTAATGCCTTAATGCCGCACAGCTCAATCATTACCGCTATAAATACACCCACCATTACAAATTGCCAATCGAGGTTGTAGGATAAAATACCTTTAGCCAATGTAGCCATTAAAGTACCTTGTGGAGCAGGATAACGTTCGCTGCCAATAGCGTGTGTAATACCTTGTGCCGCCATATCTGCAGTTGGGGTATCTAATACTTTTACCACCAAGCCTATAGCGATGGAAGAAACAATAGCCCCGATGAACAAAGCAATCTGCTGATAGCGTGGTGTTGCCCCAACAATATAGCCTGACTTTAAATCTTGAGAAGTCGCCCCTGCGTTGGCAGCAGCAATACAAATCATACCCCCTACTACTAAAGCCAGCGGTTCATACACTTTACCGCTCCAGCCAATGGCGGTAAATATTAAACAAGTGCCCATCAGCGTAGCGATGGTCATACCAGATATAGGACTGTTACTGGAACCAACCAAACCAACAATCCGGCTTGCCACTGTTACAAAGAAGAAACCGAAAATGATAATAAGAATACCAATCAATAATTTTTGAAGGAAGCCATCACCCGGAATACCAGGAAGCACCGTCATTAAACCTACTAAAATTATGCTACCTACAATTACTACTTTAAAAGAGAGATCACGATCAGTACGCAAAACACTGGTTTCACTTTTTTCCTTTAATGAAGCCACGCTGTCGCGGAATGAACTAACAATGGTAGGAATAGTTTTAATCAACGTAATAAAACCACCAGCTGCAACAGCACCGGCACCAATCTGACGAATGTAAGCGAAGTACAAAGCGCTGGAAGGATTAGCAAAAGTTTTCGTGGCCGGATCCCAGCTTCCTTTACCACCTGCAGTATTAATGTCAGCAAGGTAACCGAGGCTAACCAATTGCTCTGCCACCACTTCCATCGGCACTAAGGTAGAAAGCAAGGGAATAATAGCCCACCAGGCCAATACAGAACCTGCTACAAGCACGCCACCAATTTTTGGTCCTATTATATAACCTACACCTAAATACTCTGGTGTGATCTCTGCATTGGTTGTAGCCGATGGCCAGAATTTATTTGCTTGTGTGGTAACATAAGCAGGTACTTCCGCAATTACATGAAATACTTTTTGCAGAATGGCATAACCCATGGCTACACCCATGCCAATAAAAGCAGTCTTGGCAAACACGCCTCCTTTTTCACCGGCTTGCAATACAGAAGCACAGGCAGTTCCTTCAGGATAAGGCAAGGTATCGTGTTCCTTTACAATGAGTGATCTTCTCAGTGGAATCATCATCAATGTACCTAACACACCACCAAAGGCTGCAAGAATTAAAATGGTGAGGTAGTTAAAATAACTTTCACCAACACTTACACCATTATCACCTGGCGATAAAAATAAAAAACCAGGTAAGGTAAATACTACACCAGCAGCAATAGATTCACCAGCCGAACCTGTAGTTTGAATAATGTTATTTTCTAAAATAGTTGTCTTTAAAAATTTACGTCCAAGTGTAATGGCAATTACTGCAATAGGAATAGATGCTGAAACCGTAAGACCTGCCTTTAGTGCCAGATATACTGTAGAACATCCGAAGAGAATACCGAAGAGCGAACCGAACACAACAGACTTTACTGTAAACTCTGCAATGTTTTGCTCAGGAGCGATGTAGGGTTTAAAGATTTTAGAGGCCATTACACTTCATTAAAAGTTTAAAATTGAAAGTTTAAGATTTAAGCAGTTCTCTTTACCAATGTTCTGTCATAAACAATCATTAAAAGAGTAGACAGGAAACCAACGGCACTTAAAATATACCACATCGCAGCTGGGTTTGTTTCCATATAGTTATTTCTTAACCAATCGGCTAAATAGCCAGCACCAATTGAACCTAATGCTACAGGTAAGAATGCAAACCCCATATAAGTGCCCACCTGATTAGCAGGAGCCAGATTACTTACATATTCATAAAATCTAGGGGCTTGTGTAGCTTCACCAAAAGCGAATACTGCTATACCGATTACTGCTGCAGTTACAGTAGGTACAGCACCCACAATAACCCATGCTATACTTGCCAATAGGAAACCGACAGTCATGGCTGTAAATGCTTTCCATTTTTTAAAAAGTACGGCTAGCACAGGACTGAATACTATAATACAGAAGGCATCTACTGTCTCTAAAAATTCAAATTTTTCATACCCGAGCACATCCGTTGCGTAGAACGGAAGCAGGTAAAATATTTGCCAGAAAATAATCCAGAAACCGGAGAAGATTAAAAGAAAAGTGATGAATCGGAAATTACCGAATACCATAATCATATCTGAAAACACTTTGCCTAAAGTGCGTTGCTCACCCTCACCAGCGGCTACTGCCGGTTCTTTGAAGAACAATAGTGTGCCTAATAGTAATAAAAGAGAAGTCACCGAAGACATCACCAACACATATTCAATTCCTAAATCCTGACGGATGTAATAAGCAATAATTGGAGCAATGGCACCGCCTAGGTTTACTAATGAGTAATAAATAGAAAAACCCAAGGCTCTGGAACTTTCGTTAGTTGTTTTGGCAACCGTACCCACAATACAAGGCTTAATCAATGAACCACCCGCGGCAGTAAACATTAAAACAGCAATCACATAATTTCTGGCACCTACTGATGCCACTATATCCTGACCCCACTCCATACCGGCAAGGGCAATTAAAAAGTAGCCAATAGCAAATACTGAAAAACAAGCCATTAGCGTTTTCTTAAAACCATATTTGTCTACAAGTACACCGGTAAAAATTGGTAAGAAAAATATTACACCTGTAAAGAAGGTTCCTACCAAAGCCCCGGCTTCGTCTTCAAGCCCTACTTTTTTGGCGAGGTAAAAAGCCAAAATAGCCTTGGCGCCATAAAAGGCAAGGCGTTCAAATAGTTCAAGGACATTGGCAATCCAGAAAGTAGAGGAAAATCCATTGCGGACTTCCTGAAAACGTTGGTTTAAGGTCATGAAACGGTTTAAGTTTTGGTCAAAAAATTATTTTGTTTTTCCTGCTTACAAGACCAAATAATGCAGTCTATAAATGCCAAACCAAACAAAATTTTTTAGTCGGGGCAAAGTAGGCCATACAAACGATTTTCGCAACCCCCAAACAAGATTATATATCGTTGCCGCAATCGTTTGAAGTCTTATTTTTCTTACCTTTGGGGTCTTAAAACTAAATTCACCATGCAAGAAATAGGAATAAAACCGGAGAATTCATTCTTAAAGAACTTGGGCATTTTTGAGGGAACCGCGCATTGGAATCTATCTCCAGCTGAACTGACCAAAATCGCAGTCGCAAAAGGACAAGGTACCATCGCCAGCAGCGGTGCTATTGCCATCGATACGGGTGAGTTCACGGGGCGTTCTCCTAAAGATAAATTCACTGTAAAAGACGAGGTGACTGAAAACAGTGTTTGGTGGAATAACTTTAACATTCCTTTCGAATCATCAAAGTTTGATGCGCTTTACCGTAAAATGATACAATACTTTAATGGTAAAGATTTTTTTGTGCGCGATGCTATTGCTTGTGCTGATCCGCGCTATGCATTGAAAGTACGTGTACTTAATGAATATGCCTGGTCGAATCAGTTTGTCTATAACATGTTTCTGCGTCCTACAGAAGAGGAACTAAAAACTTTTGAGCCTGAATGGTTAATCTTAAATGCACCTGGTTTCCGTGCCAATCCTGAAGTTGATGGAACCCGTCAACATAATTTCTCTATTATTGATTTCAAACGAAAAATAATATTAGTTGGTGGCAGCGGTTATACTGGCGAAATCAAAAAAGGTATTTTCACTGTATTAAACTTTGTTTTACCACATCAGAAAAACGTATTAGCCATGCATTGCTCTGCCAATAGTGGCTCAGCTGGTGATACTGCTTTATTCTTTGGATTGTCAGGCACAGGTAAAACAACTTTGTCTGCCGACCCTAACCGCAAATTGATTGGTGATGATGAACACGGCTGGACTGAAGATAACACCATCTTCAACTTTGAAGGAGGGTGTTATGCAAAGTGTATTGACTTAACTGAAGAAAAAGAACCGGATATTTTCCGTGCTATTAAGCCCGGTGCAATTCTTGAAAATATTGTTTATAAAAAAGGTACAAGCGAAGTTGATTTTGCAGATGGATCGCGCACTGAAAACACACGCGTAAGCTATCCTATAGATCACATCAATAACATTGCTGTTCCTTCACTAGGAAAAAATCCTAAGAACATCTTCTTTCTTACTTGTGATGCTTACGGAGTATTACCTCCTATTTCAAAGTTAAATCCTGGTCAGGCAGCCTTCCATTTCATTTCAGGCTACACAGCAAAGGTTGCTGGCACTGAAGCAGGTGTAACGGAACCAACCATGACTTTCTCAGCTTGCTTTGGCGCTCCATTCATGCCTTTACATCCTACGAAGTATGCAGAAATGTTGAGTCGTAAAATGCGCGAGACAAACGTAAACGTTTGGTTGGTGAACACAGGTTGGAGTGGTGGTGCTTACGGTATAGGTAAGCGTATGAGCCTGAAGTATACAAGAGCATTAATCACAGCCGCTTTAAATGGCGAGCTTGATAAAGTAGACTATGTAAACCACGAAGTATTTGGTGTTGCCAAACCACAAAGCTGCCCTGGTGTTCCCGCAGAGATTTTAAATCCTCGCAATACCTGGACGGATAAAAATGCTTACGATGAAAAAGCAAATTACCTGGCTTCTGCATTCATGAAGAACTTTGAAAAATTTGCAGAGTTTGCTAATGACGAAATAATGGCAGGCGCACCACGTGTGAAAGCCTCTGTATAAACCTGATAAAATTTGTATGCAAAAGAGCCTCGCATTTGTGAGGCTCTTTTTATTTTTCAGGACCAGACAGTTTCCACCTCATATAGTTACCCTTCGCTAACAATTACCCGTTTTAATTGTTAGGAGAATATGTCTAAAACATATCTCATCGTAGGTGCCAGTTCCGGCATTGGTCTTGCCCTTAGCAGCTTGCTTAAAACAGAAGGTAATCAGGTAATTACTGCCTCACGTACCGGTGATCTTAAATTTGATGTACTTACAGATTCGTTCGATGTTTCAACATTGCCGGAGCGCCTGGATGGAATCGCCTACTGCCCCGGAAGTATTAATCTCAAGCCTTTCCATCGTCTGACCGCGCAAGATTTTAGTGATGATTTTAATATTAACGTTCTGGGAGCGGTAAAAGTCATTCAGGCTGTATTACCCAAATTAAAAAATGCTGAGCAAAGTGCTATAGTCTTTTTTAGTACAGTAGCTGTTGCACAAGGCATGCCATTTCATGCCTCAGTTGCATCAGCGAAGGGCGCCCTGGAGGGACTTACTAAATCGCTAGCCGCTGAACTGGCCCCCAAAATCAGAGTCAATTGCATTGCCCCGTCACTAACGGATACCCCATTGGCTGCAAAACTTTTGGCCAATGATGATAAGAAAAAAGCCTCAGCCGAACGACATCCACTCAAACAGATCGGCACAGCCGATGACATAGCCTCGCTGGCAGCTTTCCTTCTATCCCAAAAAGCTAAATGGATATCAGGGCAAATTGTTGGTATTGATGGTGGATTGTCAACCCTGAGAACTTAACATTAAAAAATGTGACCACTTTGCCTAACTTGATTTGATAAGCGCTATTTATAAGCTAAATTTCCTATTCATTAAAAAACAACTATGAACAACCGCAGACTTGTACCCTTTATTGTGTTGGGGGTAATTACCCTTTTTATTATTGCCGGAATTTCCTCAAGCCTCTTTTATACTATTGAAGCTGGCGACAGAGCCGTTCTTTTTTACAAGTTCGGAGCCGGACTTGACAAAGAGAATATTCAGGGTCCTGGATTCCACACCAAGGCACCTTGGAACGAAGTTTATGTGTATAGTGTAAGAGAACAATCAAGAGATGAGAACATGGATGTACTTGATAAGAGTGGTCTTTCCATTCATGTTGATGTATCTGTTCGCTTCAGCCCTGTGTCTGATAAGATTGGTTACATTCACGAACGTTTTAACAAAGATTATGTAAACATCCTGGTAGCCCCCGAAGTAAGGTCCACCGTTCGTCAGGTAATGGGTAGGTACACAGCAGAAGAAATTTACTCAACCAAGCGTGCCGAAGTAGAAACCACCATCAAAGAGGAATGCGAAAAAATTCTGATTGCCAACAATGTACACATGGTGGCCCTGCTTATCCGTTCTATTAACCTGCCAGAGCAAATCAAAGCAGCTATTGAAAGTAAGTTACAACAGCAGCAGGAAGCCCTGGCTTACCAGTTCCGTCTTGACAAGGAAAAAAGTGAGGCAGAGCGTAAACGTATTGCAGCCGAAGGTGAATCAAGAGCCAATCTTATCATTAATAATAGCTTAACAGATAAGCTACTTAAAATGCGTGGTATAGAGGCTACTTTAGAGCTTGCAAAATCACCTAATTCCAAAATAATAGTTGTTGGATCAGGTAAAGATGGCATGCCATTGATTTTAGGAAATAATTAATTTAAACGGCTTTTTCAAACAAATGATCGGTTCTATCTTTAACCGTTAAAATCTGAAGCTAATGGCGAAAACTGCACAACTTATTTACGATGGCAAGACTTACGAATTGCCGATTATAGAAGGGACAGAAAAAGAAACCGCAATCGACATAAGTGAGTTGCTGGAAAAAACCGGCTTAACCACACTCGATATTGGTTATAAAAATACAGGTTCAACCAAAAGTGCCATTACATTTCTTGATGGCGATAAGGGGATTCTTCGTTACCGTGGTTATAGCATCGAGGATTTAGCAGCCAAATCAACTTTTTTGGAGGTTACCTATTTGCTTATTTTTGGTGAGCTCCCTACTAAGGAGCAATTAACCAAGTTTACCAGCGACATCACAAAACATACGTTGGTACACGAAGACAACAAGAAGATATTAGATGGTTTCCCTTCTACTTCACACCCAATGGGCGTGTTGGCTTCGTTGTTCTGTTCTTTAACTGCCTTTTACCCTGAATCACTTGATCCTAACAGATCGTCTGAAGGTGTTTATTTAAGCATTGTGCGCTCTTTGGCTAAAATGCCAACCTTCGCAGCATGGTCATATAAAAATGCTGTGGGACACCCTGTAAATTATCCTGACAACTCCCTTGACTACTGTTCACGTTTCTTAAAAATGATGTATGCACTTCCTGCAGAACATTATGAAGTAGATCCGGTAGTAGCCAATGCACTTGATAAACTACTTATTCTACATGCTGACCATGAGCAAAACTGCTCAACTTCAACTGTGCGAATTGTCGGGTCATCAAAAGCCAGTATTTACTCTTCAATTTCTGCCGGTATTAATGCTCTTTGGGGACCATTGCATGGCGGTGCAAATCAGGAGGTAATAGTTATGCTGGAAGCCATCAAACAAGATGGTGGTAATATTGAAAAGTGGATCAACAAGGCAAAAGATAAAAACGACTCTTTCCGTTTGATGGGCTTCGGGCACCGTGTTTACAAGAACTTCGATCCGCGTGCTAAAATCATAAAGAAAGCGGCTGACGATGTGTTGGCTAAATTAGGCATCAACGATCCAGTATTGGAAATTGCTATGAAGCTTGAAGAAATTGCATTGCGCGATCCTTACTTCATCGAAAGAAAGTTGTATCCTAATGTGGACTTCTACTCTGGTATTATTTACAGAGCACTTGGCATTCCGGTAGATATGTTCACGGTAATGTTCGCAATGGGTCGTCTGCCAGGCTGGATTGCTCAATGGAAAGAATTACGTGAAAATAAAGAACCTATTGGTCGTCCACGTCAGGTTTATGTGGGTACGCAAAGTCGTGCTTATGTAGACATTACAAAACGATAAGTAGAGACAAATTATACTAACTTAGGGGCTGATTTATCAGCCCCTTTTTTTATGGAATTACAACAACAATTTGAAGCCGCAGCTGCCCGCTCTAAAGAACTAACGAAGCGCCCAAGCAATGAAGAACTTTTGCAATTATATGCCTTGTACAAGCAAGGTAGCGAAGGTGATGTAAATGAAGACAGACCCGGAGGATTTGACTTTAAAGCCATAGCTAAGCACGATGCCTGGGCAGAATTGAAAGGGAAATCTAAAGAAGTTGCTATGCAAGAATACATTGACTTCATGGATAAACTATATCAACAATACGCATAACTGTGCAGCTCTTCTTTCAACCAGATTTATCAGAAAACCATTGCTGGCTAACAGAGGAAGAGTCGAGGCATTGCGTTAAAGTATTGCGCAAACGTGAAGGTGAAGCCATTGTCGTTACTGATGGCTGTGGCTTTTTTTATGATTGTATTATTACGAAAGCCAATACACAGAAATGCGAATTTAAGATTCAGGAAAAACGCGCAGAACCAAAAAAATTATTTCGCATACACTTGGCGATTGCACCAACTAAGAATCCTGACCGACTTGAATGGCTTGTTGAAAAAGCAACGGAGCTTGGTGTTGACGAAATTACTTTAATCGATGGTGATCATTCAGAAAGATCATTTATTAAAACAGAACGCTTACTGAAAGTAGCCATTAGCGCCATGAAACAATCGCAAAAAGCTACCTTACCAATCATCAATCCACTAAAAAAATTCTCCAGCATTCTGGATTATCAGGCTGATCAAAAGTTTATTGCTTACGTAGATCATAGTAATCCAAAGCATTTATTGCACGAAGCGATAAAAGAAAAAAGTTATCTTATTTGCATTGGCCCCGAAGGAGATTTCTCTCAAGCAGAGTTAGCAAGTGCCATTGGTGCAGGATTCGTAAAAGTAAGTCTGGGTGATAGTCGCCTTAGAACAGAAACAGCAGGCATGGCTGCCTGCTGTTTGTTAAATGCAATACAAGTTAGTGTTTGATTAATCGACCACTACCCTTCTAAGTACACGCTTCTTACCCTGCGTCATTTCTACGATATAAATACCGGCACCAGACCAAGTGGCTGTGTCAACTGTTCTCTCAGCAAAGGTTTCACTTCCTATGCTATATGAAGTAAGTACTCTACCTGTCATATCTCTTATGACTACCTGAGCTTCATGTTCATTATCCTTAATAGAACGTATCGTTAATGCAGTACCTTCTGCAAGCGGGTTAGGGAACACGCTGATATTAAATACAGCGGCTTCACTATCATTTTTAACCAGTATAATATGAGAGTATTCAAAAGCTCCGTTATAATCAACCTGCTTTAAGCGGTAATAATTATTGCCCACCAATGGTGCTTCATCATCAAATAAATAATTTGAAAGGGCTGAAGTTGTGCCCTTACCTTGAATGATACCCATCGTAGTAAACGTTTCACCATTCGCAGAACGCTGTAATTCAAAATAATCGTTGTTTAGTTCAGAAGCAGTAGACCACTTAATTTTATTGAAGCCATTTTCGTTTCTACCAGTAAATGTTGTGAGTTCCACAGGTAGCGGATTAGCCGCCTCAGTAGAACCAAGGGTTACAATATTTTCGCTAAACGACAAAGTAGAAGATGATTCAAATGTTCCCCTTGCTTGCGTATTGCCACCTGGGAAGCTTTGACCACCATTGTTGGTCCAGTTAGTTCCATTCCATGACATTACAGTAAGTGCTTGTTGAAAAGTGGTATTTGAAGAAACATCACTTTCTGTACCCCAGCTTAAACCTACACGTGCAGTGCGTCCATTTGAAGTTGCAGAACCATCTGACACTTTCCAGTATTCACCTGTTGCAATAGTTAATATCAAAGGATCGGATGAAGTGAGATTATTAACCGGGTTACTCCTTGGAGCAGGAGCTGCGGCCACCTGGCCAACTGCTGAACCCGTAAAATATTCCATATCCCATGTTACTCCACCTACAGAGGCTGCCACAATTGAACCACTCCTCCATCTTCCTCCTTTTCCTATGGGGAAGGTAAAGCTGGAACCATCAGTTGTAATGACCTTATACAACTTACCGGAAACATAGGAGTTGGCTGAACCCGCTGTAGGTACTGCTGATGCACTTCCCAACATTGTAAGAATTGCTTGCGGGGTAATTAGTCCATTAGTAAGGATCAGCTGACTAACTACATCAGTGTTATTAGTGATAATCAATCCAGCACCGCTGTTATCTATCGCTAACCTATTTAGCGCTCTTCCCAAAGTATTTGTAAAATTACCTGAAAGAGACTGTTGGCCAGTCCCGTTAAAACTAAAACGCATCCCTCCTGCAGCAACTGTACCTCCTGTGAAGGTTGCAGCGTCAGCTACACTCATATTACCAGACACAGCTATTATATTGGAACTTCCTGATCCTCCAGTAAAGGTTCCACCAGAAATAATCAAATTTCTACCAATCGACTTGGCACCACCACCACCACCAAAAAAAGTACCAGCTGAAATTAAATCTCGAGTAACATTGAGCACTCCTTGAAAGTTTAAATAAGTGCCTCCTGTAATTAAAACATCATTTTGAACGGTAATAGTTCGACTTCTTACGTTTGAGAATGATCCTGAGCTTATCGTAAAATCATTACATATTATCAAATCATTATTTCCCATTGTTCGGGTACCTCCTTCGATAGTAAGATTTCTCAAAGAAGTAATTCCACCTAAAATTTCGTATGAACCTGACCCGCCAAAAATTAAACCTCCTCCAGAGCACGAGAAAAAGTCATCATATACAGCCGCAGGCACAGCAATAGATGAAGTGTTGCTGTCAATTCTAAGATTACCTGTGCCTGAAACATATCCAAGTCTATGCCCGATTGTTCCACTATTAATTGTAACTGTTCCATTGATTTGCGTAGAATAGAAACTAGCTCCATTTGCAGACAATACTAATTCATCACCCGGTCTGACAATTACTGCAGCACCAACAGGAGCACCTCCTCCTGGCACTAAGGGGGTATAAATTGCAGTTGTAAAATTACCTGATCCATTTGTAGTGTAGATGGGGACATTGTTTGGAATAGCTAAATCAACACCTGCAAAATAATCACCGGAAATACCTGAATCCGTCACTCCTGTAAAAGCAAACGTAACCGTATTAGCATTTTCATCTACTTCAAGTGTACTGAATTTATTAATCGATAATGTTGGGTTCGCGTCTGAGAGTATACGAGCGGCAATGTAGTCAGCCTCTGTTTGTGGGGCGGTTACAGACACTAAAGATTGTTGATACGTACAGGCCATAGAAGACCTGAATGTACTGGCAACATTATCAGCGTTAACAATCCAATGGTATTGTAATGCATTTTGCAGATCATCTATTTCAGGATCTGGCGCTTCCAAATCATTTACAATACTCGGATGCCTTTCATTAGCAGGTCTTACAGTAATTGTGGGCGTACCACTAGAGCCAGTAGTATTGGAAGGACTGCTGAAATCAAAAACTACTGGTGTATAACTTAACTGACCAACAGGAAAGGTAAAGTTTGTTGTATAATTTAAAGGGAATTGCTTCCTCACACCAAAGTCGGTAAATGAACTATTGGTCTGTATCATGTTAGTAACAGAGAAAGGATTTACTGGTGTAATAAATGCATTTTGAGTTAGGAATAACAAACTTCCTCCAATGTCTAAAACACCACGCTCTAATCTCAAACCATCAGTAATCGTGAAATTAAATCCATTACCATCTGGAATAATAACACCCGATGAATTATTAACCGTCACAATACCTAATGTTCCTGTTCCTGAACCTGAACGCTGTAATAACTGTTGAGTTGAACCATTAAAAATCAGCCCTTCTCCACTTGTAGCCGTAAGGCTACCATCTATAGTTGCATGCCTTCTCAGGTTTATAAGAGATGCACCTGTGTTGATACTACCCGCAGATAGAACTAAGTCACGATTAATGGTGATGTCCTTGTTTACCGTAAGTGTGCCCGCTCCCGATTTTGTAAAGTTATAGAAAGAAAGAGCAGAAGTAACACCTGAAACAGCAGCAGCCCCAGCATTTGTAAAAGTGGTCAGGTTATTTCCGTTTACATAAGAACCATCAACAGTAAAGTTTCTTCCAATCGTCAAATTAATGCCCTGCGCATTGAGTGTTGTAGAGGAACTAATAGTTAAATCGTTTGATACAATTAAAGGTAGGGTATAGATCTTTGCTACCGGACTATTTGATCCAGCTATGGTTAAGTTATAGAGTGGAACGGAAGATTTTATTCCAATATTTTGAGCTGTAACACCTGCTATAGTACTTGTATTACCAATAGTAATTAATGATCCAGTACCGATGGAAAAAGTTTCTGGCTCTAACCACAAAGAAGGCACTGTTGTGCTATTAATCCCATTGACAATTGTAAAGTTTCCGCCTGTGTGATTAAATTGACTACCTGTGTTTAGTACCTCAAATACACCTCTTATTGCTGTAGTCGCACCTCTGTTACCTACTGCAACATTGCCCCCACTTTGTGTATATTTTAAAATACCTGTGGTACTTGAAAGCCCCCTCCTAACTTGTCCGCCCACTGTCAGCGATCCACCCAATACTTCAATGGTTGCATTTCCTGAATTTGAATACTCGATATAGTTTGCGAATCCGACACCGGCATCAAGGGTTACTGTACCCGTTGTAACTCTCAGTAAACCATCTAGAATAACATTGGCATTGGTATTAGTGGTTGTAATTGATACTGTACTTCCATTAACATCAAGTCCGGCTGTTCCTGGAATGGTAAAATCACCACCACCTGAAGTCAAGACATAAGTACCAGGATTGTTGAGTGTTAACAAGCCATTGGTTAATGTTATTGGCTTTATTGCTGAATTACTTAGTGCATTGAGTACAACTGATCCATTAATGAAAAATCCTGAAGATAAATCACTACCCTTGTTACAAACAATACGGTTCAAGTCCGGTACCGAAGTTGAACTTCTTGTATAGCTGTTATTTCCTGTTCCATGAAACTCAAGATTAGCCAATGGTCTGTTGGCTGCTCCATTATACAAATCCAACACACTGTTATTACTAGCACCCTGAATGATATCTCCTTTTACAATAATAGTGTTCTCCACCGTTGCCACACCTGGATTGTTAACATTCACAATTCTGTTTCCCGGATTGCTAAAGGGGTCTTGCGTATAGTCTATATTCCTGTCAATAGTTACAGTAATAGCCGGAGCAGCACCCGGCAATTGAAAAGTTCCACCTAACCAATACCCTAACACCAGATCTCTTTTAATAGCAACAGCTTGTAGGGGTCTAACTACAGCATTTCCTTGAACTATGAGATCTGAGTTAACGGTAATGTTCTGGTTAACCGTGTAGGTTGCACTCTCAAACATCAGGTTTGGAATTGGCGTTGGAATAGTGGTTAGGGTAGCATTACCACCGAAATACAAATAATAAGAATTGGGATTAGTACCAAAATCATTAAAGTCACCATTTACTACAGGCGCGTCAGGAGCATCAAAAGAGATCATTCCTGCTCCTGTTACAAAACCAAGATTGTTGGTGCCCGCAGCATAAAACTGTAAGCGAGGTACTGTTTCCGGATTAGGACTGACAACACCTGTTGCATCAAATTGCAAAGCAGCAACAGATACTGTTCCTGTTAACACATTTACTCTGTGACCATTTCCACCAGAGGATTGAATGACTACGATACTACCTGCGGTTGGTACATTTGGTGGCCCACCAGAAGTTGCATTTCTTGACCAGGTTGATCCTGTGTTCCAGTCACCTGAAGCCACACTATAATAAGTGTCAAGCACACCATTAAACCTGCTGGTGCGTGCTGCAGTATAGTTGGCCGCCTCCAAAGTAAAGCCTGCACCTGGAAATGTTAATCCATTGCTTGTACCATTAAAAACTATTAAGTTATTGCCTTCATCAACATTATCGACCCCACCCGTATTAGGATCTTGAATTCTATCATAAGGTGGGAAGTCTGTTACTTTACCAGCCACATATTGATTCTCATTGGCATCAACATCTGCCTGATCATAACGAAATTGATATGACACTGTTGGCAGCGTTGTGAAATTTGAATAACTCACTTTCCAATAAAAAGATAAAATGCTTTGAGCTCCGGCAGTAGTCTGCAGTACAGCATCAACAGGCACAATACGAACCAGACCATTATCACTGAAAGACTGGAATTGCGGTCTGGCAGGTGCATATTTACCAGCAACCCCTAACGGATAGTCAATGGCTCCATTACCACCAACATATAACTCAAGTCCGCCATCTGAACTTAATCCTGAAGTCTGAATCATTTTTGTTGCACTGAATGGACTTCCTGCTAAAACAGAAGTTGAACTGTTTAATGATAATTTATTAACGCCAATACTGAATACCCCGCTCGTCATGGTAAGTGTGCCTAAAATAGTGAGATCTCCATTAGCCAATGTTACCTGAGGGCTGGCACCGGTATTATTTAGTTGCAAATTATAAATGGTGGCTCCCACTGAATTAAATGTTTGTGCTACTGTGCCATCAAAAAGTAATCGACCAGTACTTGTACTCTTACCAACAGTGAGTCCACTGGCTATGGTTACTGTGCCTCGTGTAGAAACTATAAATGAATTGTAGTTGAACAGTCCATTGTTAATGGTTAAAGCACCATTAACTCGTAATGCTGTAGCATTACCAGTAGCAATTAAAACCTCATCCGTTATATTTTCCTTGTCTATGATGAGATTATTAAAAGTCTGCGTCAGAGAAGTGTTACCAAAAATAAGGGAACTCACTCCTTCACCATTAATGGTTGTTGTATTTGTTCCGTGGGTGTAAGTGGATCCGTTATTGAGATCAATATTACCACCAACTGTTACATCCGCACTGTTAGTTATGAAATTAACAGGGCTCTCAACAGTAAGATCATTAAGTACGACCAACGGTTGTATCGGTAATGAAGTAAAGCTACCACCTGAACCAGTATCGCCTGAATTAAGCTCTACTACTGTAGCCGTACCAGCAGTTCTGCGCATCAACACATTCCAAAAAGGAGCTCTAGAGGTTACTTTGTAAGAATTGTTATTACTAATTTCAAAAATAACGCGTCCACCAGTTACTGAAATATTGGCTGGATCACTATTGATGAAAATAGCGCCACGTGTACCATCTGTTCCTCCTCTTGTACCTTTTACAATCAAGTCTCCACCACTCATGTTAAAAACATTACCGGGATAACTAAGACTAAAGACATAATATTGTAAACCTGTTCCGCCAGGTCCATCACCGTTTACTGTTACAGTTCCACCAGATTGTATGTAAGAGCCAATATTGGTTGGTCCCTCTACTGAGGTTCTGATTTGGTTGGTGGTTACCGTACCGCCTTCTATAATGATGGCGCCATCCTCGCGTGTTGTAATACCTGCAACAACATTTGCTGTTAGGGTACCATCGCTTACCCTTACCTTGCCGTAAGGGACAAGAGAGTTACCACTATTTTTATTTAAAGTGCCACCATTAATCCAAATCTGTGCACCTTCTGAAATATTATAATTGGAGGCTGTACTGAGCACAGGAATAACTACATTTTCCTTTATCTCAACCGTACCATAAATTAAACCTAGCGCATTAGCATTTGTTGTCAACTGCGTAACGGAGCCGTGATCTTCATTAGCAAAACCGAAAAGGTTAAAATTCGCTGTATTATTGGCGCTTAGCGATGTTTTGTAAGAATCATTGGTGCCCTTACTTATTTCTATTCTATAAAATCTAGTTACACCATTACACTCAATTTCCTGATCTTGCGTTGCACTTAGCGTATTAAAATCAACTATACCATTGCTGGCTTCACTACCATAAGTTGCGCTAACTCTGTTGGTAAAATAAGCAGTACCTCCATCATTTATAAAGTCTCCATAGAGATTGAACTCATGTCTGGTGTTGCTGTTGTTTCCTGTTCCTACTCTTATCCCCCCACTTGAAGCTACCTCAACGTCACCAAATACGGTCATTATTCTGTTGGCAACAGTAACATCATTGTTAAAAGTAAATAAACCGTTATTGATTTTAAAGTTACCATTAAGGGTAAGATTAGTTTGAAGGTTTACTAAATCGTTACTGCCAGTAAGGTTTATTTCAAGATTATTGAAAGTTCTAACAACATTCAAAATCATGCCTGTACCACCAATCTCTACAGTGCCCCCTACAACCTGATCTGCAAAATCTGTAACATCTCCTGCTGGAAAATTGTCATTTGCCCCAGACATCCTTAAAAGCCCTGCGCCACTAATGTCGATGAAATTATGACCTGTACTTATGCCTATATCAAGAGTACCTATCAATTGTAAACTGCTTATAAGCACATTGTTATTATTGATTGTAATGGTTTTACCTGATCCAATAACAACGTTATCACTCGGTCCCGGTATATTATTACCTGGGTTTACAAATAATGGAAACAAACCACCGTCTAAAGTCCATGACTGAGGGTCTTCCCAATTTCCGCTTTGGTAGCTGTACCATGTTTTATTGCTTAAACCGGTAACAGGACTGTTAGTGAGGTCTAATGTTCCTAATGTATAAACACCATCCGTTAAACTAGCATCCGGAACAACAAAAGTAATCTGGTCACCTGAAATTGATTTGTTTGTATTATTAATAGCAACAACATCGTAATTACCTGTACCTGTGTTTCTTCTTAATAATACATAATTGTCTTTATTTTGAGGGAAATCTCCATTTACACCTTCACTAAAATCAAAAGTTATAGTAGCGTCAAAGGTTCCTGCCTCGTCAAAATACCAAGTTCTGTTCCATCTTTGCACAACCCCACCACTTCCAAGATTTGTGGTAACAGCTGAATTGGCAAGTCCATTATGGCCGATAACCAAAAACTCTCCATTGTTATTGATAGTGCCCGAAGAAGGGCTTAAAATTAATCCTTTCGAGTTAGCAAGTAGATGTTGCGTTCCTGATGCCTGCCCAATACCAACAACATCAAAATCGTGGTTTAACGTTGATCCTCCTGCTACATCGCCACCGTAGATATCACCTGTAGTCAGAGCAGTGCTATATTTTGCTGACAAATAATTCTCCACAATCTGTCGCTGGGCAGCGTTTAAAGCTGTGCGATAAATTATTACTTCTACAATAGAACCTTCTAAACCTGTATTTGTATTGGCATCATATGTACCAATAAAAAGGTCTGATGTATTATTTGCGATCAAATTATCTCCTGTAACAGTTCCTACCGCGCTTCCATCTCTATAGCCGTTTTTGGTTCCTGCATTCATCACAAATGCAATAATATCGTTTTGATTAAGGGCAGTATTATTGGTTCCGTTTAAATTTGATGCAGCCGCAGTACCCACTACAACCTGGTACCGAGGATTGGTGGTGAGTGCAAAATAATAAGACTGATCAGTGTTACTAGCAGTCCTTTTGGACAATAGCCCCAGCGTTGTATTTGGTACGTTTGATGTAGGTCGTAACACTACAAAAACCGTCAATTGATCTGTATTGTCCAGATTATCATTATCTGCAACCCGTAAAAAGAAATTTGAAGCTGCAGTATTAAGGAAATTAACAGAAGATAGATTATTGAAATCAGTATCGCTACCAGTATAGGTTGGCCTGGTTCCCCCTGTAGCTGTTGCATGGTTGTTATTACCAGATTGATCTAACCAACCATCAACAAAACCACCACTGGTGCTAATACCAGCATCTGACTTTAGCCAAAGCACGTTTTGTGGCTGACTACTTGCCCCTGAAGAGTTTCCTACCCCCCCAGGACCAGTTTGGGAATAAATGTTTTGATTTAAGAATAGGATCAATGCCAAAAGGCAAGACAGTCGTAATAAAGTGGGCATACGCATTACTTTTGAAGGGGCTAGATTAAAGCTAAACAAATCTACATTAAAGAATTCAAATTTCGGTCCAATAGTAAATGCATTACCATAAGCTTTAAGACCACGTCATAAATCCATACTTTAGTCGATTGAATTGTAACCTAAAAACACCAATCAATTCTATGGCGCTAAACTATATTTGGCTTGCTTTTTTTCTAATCGCTTTTTTAGTGGCGCTTGTTAAACTCATTTTTTTTCAAGATATGGAGGTTTTTCCGGCCCTTATGAATTCCACTTTTAACTCGGCTAAAACAGGCTTTGAAATTTCGCTCTACCTGACTGGCATAATGTCTCTATGGCTTGGATTGATGAAAATTGCTGATAAGGGTGGTATTGTTGGTCTTTTGTCTAAAGTTATTGGTCCATTCTTCCAACGACTGTTCCCAGAAGTGCCTAAAGACCACCCGGCCAATGGCTCTATCATCATGAACTTTAGCGCTAATATGCTCGGCCTAGACAATGCCGCAACCCCGCTTGGTTTAAAGGCCATGAAGGAGTTGCAAGAGTTAAATCCTGAAAAGGATACTGCCTCAAATGCACAGATTACTTTTATGGTATTAAATGCATCCGGATTAACACTAATCCCAATTACTGTTATTGCCGACAGGGCAACCCTTGGTTCAGTTAATCCTACCAGCATTTTTATACCTACTCTCTTGGCTACATTCTGTTCTACAATTGTCGGTTTACTATATCTGTCATTTAAACAGAAACTAAAGTGGGATCTTGTTATGATCAGCTATATAGTCGGCATAAGTGCATTTATTCTACTTATGGTCATGTATTTCGCATCGTTGAGCCCAGAGGCTTTACAGGTGCAATCATCTTTAATCAGTAGCATTGCCATCCTAAGTATAATTATCTTTTTTTTACTACTCGGGCTTAGTAAGAAACTTCCTTTGTTTGAAACTTTTGTTGAGGGTGCCAAAGAAGGATTTGAAACATCTATAAAAATTATCCCCTACCTTATAGCCATGCTTGTAGGCATTGGTTTGTTCAGGGCTTCGGGAGCAATCGACTATCTCACTAATGCAATGGCCTGGCTTTTTGCAACGGGGTTGAATGTTAATACTGCTTTTGTAGATGCTTTACCCGTAGCCATTTTAAAACCACTCAGCGGCCAGGGCTCCCGGGCTATGATGATGGACATAGCAAAAGCATTAGGGCCCGATTCTTTTGCCGGAAATTTAGCCAGCATTTTTAGAGGCTGCTCTGAGACAACTTTTTATGTACTGGCAGTTTACTTTGGCTCAATTCAGGTAAGAAAAACACGCTATGCACTTACTGGCGGTCTTATAGCGGATGTAGCTGGGGCTATTGCTGCCATCTTTATTGCTTACCTGTTTTTTTACTAAGAATAAGAAAAAATTATATCGCCATTTGCATTCTTGGCGATATAGCCCTAACATTGATTATGGAAAAGAAGGCTGAAATCCAAAAAACTATTTACGACAATGCTAAGACACACTTTCTTGGCAACTTCCCCGATTCTCTACCGATTGAACAAGCTTATGTGCATATTGGCATGTATCTGGGATGGATTATTGAAAACGATTTGTACTCGGAATATTTTGAAGAAGAAGCGGCAATTCAGATTTTCCGCTTCAAAAGAAAGGAAATTTCATGTACTATATTAAGCGAGATCTGGGACGGTTACCTTGGCTTTGAACTATTTAGTCGTCAGGGAAATATGTTTACTTATTATTATTATGGTGGTGGCCTTTACAGAAATGACTACGATGAAATTTTAGTTAAAGGATTACCTTCTATTTACCATGTAACTGATAGTTGGGAAAACTACGACAGAATAAAAAACAGAATCGATTTACGTTTTCAAGATTGGAAAAAATTAACCGGCCAATAAGCCGGTTTTTTTTCCTTTTCTATGTTCAGAATTCGCCAGTTATTTCATTTTACCATTCTTGTCTAACACCCATTTTTTGTCATCAAGTCCGGTAACAATCAATTCTCCATTAATAAAGTTGGCAGAGGCCGGGATCATATCTACCTTAAAATGATTACTCCATGCAAGCCCATCTGACCTATAAATTTTTGCCACTGTAACAGATAACTTATCCCCTACCTTATTTTCATTATATATAATGACAAAAAATATTTGCTCACCAGCATCATTTATTATGAAGGCCTTTGATTGTGCCAAAGTACTGTGTCTATATCCTGCATCTACTGGGAATTTAATGGCAAGGTCAGGTTTTCTCGAAACAGTTATCCCGTACAAATAACCTTCTGTTGCAATAGAATCTTTAAAGAAAAGGCCCGCGGTATATTTTTCAGGCATTATTACTAAAGGCTGATAAGGTCTTGTTAATCCTGGATTTAGCTCTAGAGAAACAGAATCCTCACCTACTACTAACCAATTAATACCTTTGGTTCTGAACTTTACCTCAAAATCTTTTAAGGCTTTTTCCCGTTCTGCAAACTCTTGCAGCCCGCGAACATAACTCTTCAGTACACTCGTCTGATTATAGGTGTTTGTTATAAAATTTTCGTAGTCATCAGCTTTCTCATCAATCAAAGTAGAGGGCAAAGCTTTGGCCAGACTATCAAGCAATTTAATAGATGCTAATTCCTCTTTTGCAGTCCTAAGTTTCAAAGGAATGTTGGCACTGTCTTTTGTCAATAAATTTGATGCGAGATCTGAACGGTAATTAATCTCTGCTATTTTTAAATTAAAAAGTAATGCTGGCAGAGGCTGATCATCATAATTAGAAAGTTTTTCATGCAACAGTTTGCCACGAAGCTTCTCCATTTCAGCACGAACTGAAACTGTATCTTTTAATAGTTTCTCTCTTAATTTATTGATGTCAATGTCTGCTGAAATCAAATGATCCTTAAGCGGTGTAATCTCATCTCTGATTAGTCTTGAAGATTCATCAGCAAACTTCTTAAAGTTCCATAGCTGAACCTGATCACTTAGTAAATCGACTTTTTCATTACCGTCCTTAGTAAGGTCCTTAATTTCATTTAAGGTTAATTGATAATTGTAATTTGTTTTACCAAGTGCCTGAACGTTAGTTTTAAAGATATCGAAAGCTTTCAGGCACGAGTCAAATGTGCTGCTTATGTGCGAAAGCTGTTGGAGTGTGGTATTATCAGCACGTAAGAGCATGCTCTTTCTGGTACTATATTTCTTTTGCAAAGCTTGATAATGTCTTTGCGATCTATTGTAGGTAGAGTCAGTAAGGGCAAAGTAAAAACTAACAAGTTTAATTTTGTCTTTACGCTCTCTTAGTTCCTGTAAACGTTTTTCAATAAAAAATTGAATATCACTTATTTTTACACCATACTCTCCTGTGCGTAAATCTCTACGTTTAAAGGTTTCGTAGTACTCATCATTTTTTCTTAATTCTTTTTCAGTAATTAATATCATCGCCTTGTCGAGAAACAGACTGGCGGAATCCATATTAGATACTGAGATTGAACCCTCTTTTAAAATATCATTTTTAAGCGATTTGTGCTCAAAAATTAATCCCATATATAAAACCGCGTTAGGATTATCGTCATTTTCTTTCAAGTAACGCTTTAGAAAGGGTTCAGCCTCATCATATTGCTTATTAGCTAGCCAAACGTAAATATCTTTATACTTCACCTTTTGGGCCGTTGCTAAAAAGGAGGTGCTTACCAGAACAGACACTAAGAAAAAGCGAACTAAAGTCATTATCATTGTTGTTATTAGAGCGAAATTAAATAGAATTACTGTAAAAGTTAAACATCTATCGTGCCAATGAAGAAGGTAATCGGTCTGCTCAAGTCAATTTCAATTCCTGTTTTGCTAATCTTACTACTACATTTGACAGGCTTATTGAGTACTCCCACTGCATACGCTCAAAAAATTTTGATACAAAGTGGCATACTAAATGCCTCAGTAGAAAGACAAGTAACCAAAGAAAATTTTTCTTATGATTTCAAACTACAAACCCTTAGTGGCGAACCTTTCGATATGGGGCAGTTGAAGGGTAAGGTTATTTTTTTAAATCTGTGGGCAACTTGGTGCGGTCCTTGTAGAGCTGAGATGCCTGCTATTGAGTCGCTTTATAAAGGCGTAGCACATGAAGACCTTGCATTTGTTATGTTATCTATTGATAGAAAAAATGATGAGATAAAGGTAAAAAATTATGTTGCCAGTAAAGCCTTTACGTTTCCGGTTTACCTGGTGCAAAGCCCTTTTCCGAACAACCTCCCTGAAGTTTTGCAAGTACCTTCCATACCCACAACTTTTGTGATTAACAAGAAGGGAGAAATTGTTTATAAAAATGTTGGCACTGCAAATTACGACACCAAAAAGTTTAAAAACTTTTTACAAGAATTACTTCAAGAGTAAAACAAGATTTTAAGTAATTATACCCAATCAAACTAATTGTGTTTTGTCATCTTGGAAGTATTAAACTAAGAAAAACTACGCGTATTTTAAAACCAGTCTCAGTCCATCTAAGGTAAGCTCTCGGTTAATAATAGTAAACTCATCCTTTAATGCAGGCAAGATTGATGACAAACCTCCTGTGGCCACAACCTTAAGTTGAGGCTCATTTAACTCAGTTTTTATTTTTTGGAGCATCGTGCGAACAAGACCTTCGTAACCATGCAGCACCCCTGCCTGAATAGCATGGGTTGTATCTTTTCCCAACACAGATGCAGGAACAACTAAGGGTACTTCAAAAAGCTGAGCAGTATTTTGTGTTAGTGCTTTTATAGCCGTTTTCAAGCCTGGTACAATAGACACACCTATTATTTCGCCATTCGCAGATACTGTTGTAAAAGTTAAGGCTGTGCCAAAATCTACCACTACGCATTTGCTGTTAAAAAGCTCATAAGCGGCCAGAGCATTCGATACAAGGTCAGAACCGATTTGGTTAGGATTTAAGATGCCAATGGGTAGTTTTTTATAAAGGGCTGCTCCCAATACTACCGGCTCTTTTTCTGATAATTGAAAGATGGCTTGTTTTATGCGATCTGTTATTTCAGGCACCACACTACTAATCACTACTGCCTGTAAATGATCCATTTTGTAACCAAATTCCAGAAATAAGTCGCGTAGTCTGGCCACATAAAAGCCTTGTGGCAGATTAGTATCTGTAGGCAAACGCCATATTTGCTTCCAGCTTGCTTCATGCCAAAGACCTGCCGTTACATCAGAATTACCAATATCAAGAACAAAAATCATGGGGCAAAATACTGAATAAGTCGCAAACGATAGAGGCTCGGGGTTGGAGGTTATAGGCTAGAAGTTCGAGGCTGGAGATTAGAGGGTCGATGTTGGGCAGAAGCCAGAGCCTGTATCTTGAGGCCTATTTATTAAAACTCTGTAAATCAATTATTTAACTCCAATTTCAAGTCTTTAACCTTGTCCAAAACAATCTTCCCACAGTATTTTACAGTTTCGGGCAGAATTCTTATCTTTGCACCTCATTTTAAAAACACACAAAAACATGAACAATTACGAGACGGTATTCATTTTAAATCCCGTTTTGTCTGAAGATCAGATGAAGGATACTGTCGACAAGTTTGTGAAGGTGTTGAAGAAGGCTGATGCTAACGTTGTAAACGTTGAGCATTGGGGACTTAAAAAGCTGGCTTACCCAATCCAGCATAAGTCAACCGGCTTCTATGCCCTGATCGAATTTGCCGCAGCTCCTAGTTTAATCAACACTTTGGAAACAGAGTACAGACGAGACGAATCAGTTATGCGCTTCTTAACTACAGTGTTGGATAAACACGCTGTTAAGTACAACGAACGCAGACGCAAAGGCGAGTTTAACAAAGGAAAAGTAAAACCTGTTAGAAAAACTGAGGAGGAATTAGCACGATGAGCTTACAAAACGAACCAATCAAGCGCGCTGAGGTAAAGCCGAAGTATTGCCGCTTTAAGAAAAACGGTATAAAGTATATCGATTATAAAGATCCTGATTTCTTGTTGAAGTTTATCAACGAGCAAGGTAAGATCCTTCCTAGAAGACTAACTGGAACCAGCTGGAAATTCCAGACTCGCGTGGCTCAGGCTGTAAAGCGTGCACGTCACATGGCGATTCTACCTTTCACTGGCGATGGCTTGAAATAATTGTCCAACACGAAAACGAAAGAATCATGGAAGTAATTTTGAAAACAGACGTTGCGGGTTTGGGCTATAAAAACGATGTGATAAAGGTAAAACCTGGTTATGCCAATAACTATCTTATCCCTTCTGGAATAGCATCTTTAGCAACAGATTCAAATAAAAGAATGGTAGCGGAGAACATCCGCCAGATGGCGCACAAAGCTGCCAAGTTAAAGCAAGATGCTGATGCATTGGCTCAAAACATTGGTGACTTAACGCTTACCATCGGTACTAAAGCTGGTGAAACCGGCCGTATTTTCGGTGCCGTAACTGCTATTCAGGTAGCTGATGCATTAAAAGCAAAAGGCTTTGATGTAGACCGCAGAAAAGTAGTATTGAAAGAAAGCCCTAAGCAATTGGGTGACTACTCGGTTATACTTGACCTTCACAAAGAAGTAAAGCATGAGATCAAAATCTCTGTAGTAGCTGAGTAATCAATTCGGAACAAATATGAAAAGGCTGACCAGCAATGGTTGGCCTTTTTTGTTTTCGCCTCTCCATTCCTCGTCTTACCCTGTGAGGCTAAAAATATCTATCTTTCGTAATGTTCCGCACTGAACTTATTACGCATCCAAGTCAGCATAAAATAGCAATTACACATCCATTGCTAACCATTGGGTCATGCTTTGCTGAAGCCATTGGGAATCGCCTACATGGAGCGAAATTTAAAGTGAGTGTAAATCCATTTGGCACTACTTACAACCCAATATCGATTCATAATTTATTGGTGTACGCACTTACGGATAAAAATCTACCCAATGATGCTTACGTACAGCTTCAAGATGTACACCTAAATTATCATTTACATTCCTCCTTCAGTGCGTTAAGTAAAGCTGAGCTACAGCAAAAAATTGATGTTAGCATGAATAAAGTGCAGGCAGATTTAAAAGTTTGCGATGTATTGCTAATTACCTATGGCACTGCCTGGGTATATCAAAGAAAAAAAGAAGGTAATATTAATATTGTAAACAACTGTCATAAGCAAGCATCATCATTATTCAATAAACAATTACTTAAACAAAAAGAAATTGAGAATAGCTTTGACGGTCTGTATCAGGTGCTCAAAAAAATAAGACCAGATCTACGCATCATTCTAACATTAAGTCCGGTAAGACATATTAAAGATACGTTAGAACTTAATGCCGTGAGTAAAGCGATATTACGCACTAGTTGCTATCATATTAGCCAGCGATATACTGATGTCGATTACTTTCCAGCATATGAAATCATGATGGATGATTTGCGTGACTATCGCTTTTATAAAAGTGATATGTTGCATCCAACAATTGAAGCAGAGGACTATATCTGGGAGAAATTTGCACGAACTTATTTTGAGACAGATACTATTGCTTTCATTAAAAAATGGAAAGAAATTAAAGCAGCACTAGCACACAAACCCTTTCACCCATCCTCCACAGCACACCAGCTATTTTTAAAATCACTTTATACAAAAGTAAGTGAACTAAAAAATGTTGTGAATGTTGAAGAAGAACTGTTGTTTATCCAATCGCAGATTACTTCGCTTTGAAATCCTGAACTTGAAATCTTTAATTGAAGAATGAAGCCCAACCGTCTTATAAAAGCCACATCCCCTTACCTTTTACAACATGCACTAAATCCTGTGGATTGGTTTGAATGGAATGAAGAGGCACTCACAAAAGCTCAGCAAGAAAATAAGCCTATCCTTGTCAGCATCGGTTACTCTTCCTGCCACTGGTGTCATGTAATGGAAAAGCAGTCGTTCGAAAACGAAGATATCGCTGCGCTTATGAATGAATTCTTCGTTTGCATAAAAGTTGACAGGGAAGAAAGACCAGATATTGATCAGGTTTATATGGAAGCTGTGCAAGCCTTGGGTGCCAATGGGGGCTGGCCTCTGAATGTTTTTTTAACCCCTGACCAAAAGCCTTTTTTTGGTGGCACATACTTTTCGCCCAAAGCCTGGGCGCAAGTCTTAATTAACATTAATAAAGCATACAACGACAAACGCGAGCAAGTACTGGCTTCTGCTGAAGAACTGCGAAACGTTCTGAACAGCAACGACATTGAAAGATTCAAGCAAAACAATTCCATCAATGACCTGAAACAAGAAATTGAACAAGCCTTTCAGGCCACTGCACCAAAGTTTGATAAAACCTGGGGTGGTATTGACAAGGCACCTAAATTTATCATGCCTTCGGTTTGGCAATGGATGCTGCGTTACTACAACATCTCTAAAAACAAAGAAGCACTCGAACACGTCAACCTTACCCTTAAGCGCATTTTGTATGGTGGCATTTACGACCAGGTAGGTGGTGGCTTTGCACGCTATTCAGTAGACAGGGAGTGGTTTGCACCACACTTCGAAAAAATGCTTTACGACAACGCACAATTGTTAAGTCTGTATGCTGAGGCATATGCTCTCACAAAAGACAATGAGTACAAACGAGCAGTGCAAGAAACTTTCGATTGGTTAGAAAGAGAAATGAAGGATACGGAAGGTGCATATTACGCTGCGCTGGATGCTGATAGCGAAGGAGAAGAAGGCAAATTTTATGTTTGGACTGATGCCGAATTAAAAAATGTTTTGAAAGAAAACTACCAAGCGGCCTGCAATCACTTCGAATGTACAGCAGATGGAAATTGGGAGCACGGTAACAACATTTTAAAGCGAAAGACCGATAGTCAACTAGATAATGACTTACTGAACAAAATAAAAAGCGAGTTACTTACCATCCGCGATAGAAGAACAAAACCCGGTTTAGATGGCAAAATTCTTAGTAGTTGGAATGCGCTTACTATTATTGGGCTTACTGATGCTTACCGTTATCTACAGGAAGAAAAATATTTAAACGCGGCAAAGGGTGTTATCGACTTTATTGAAAAGAAGCTGTTAAAAGACAACGTACTCTTTCGTTCATATAAAGATAAAATTTCTACTACTGAAGCCTTCCTCGATGATTATGCCACTTTGATAGCCGCCTACGTAGCCATGCATCAGGTTACGTTAGATGAATCTTTCCTTATAAAAGCAAAATCTTTAACAGCATCCGCACTAGATAAATTTTATGATGATACTGATGGTTTCTTTTATTATTCTTCTAAACAAAATTTGATAGCGCGTAAAAAAGAAGTATTTGACAATGTAATTTCTTCATCTAATTCAATGATGGCGCGAAACCTCATTTTGCTTGGGCAGTTGTTTGAAAATGAAAAATGGATAAGCATAGCCGAGCAAATGATTAAATCACTGGCGCATGTACTTCGCAGTGAATTAAACTACACTGCCAACTGGGGTATGGCAGCCATGGAATTATATCATTCTCGCGCAGAGGTGGTGTTGAGTGGAAAAATTCTTCATGAAAAAGTACATAAGCTGCAAGCTGAATTCCTTCCCTTTGCACTCCTCATAAAGGCTAACGAAAATGGCACGCTATCCCTTGCTAAGGGGAAAACCAGTGAAGAAAGTGATTTAAAAGTATATGTTTGTTTTAATAAGACCTGTAAATTGCCAGTGAGCACCATTGAAGAAACTTTACAACAAATCAAATGAAAAGCATAGCCCTACTTTTACTGATTAGTTTTTCCGGTTTTGCACAAGTGAGCCATGGCCGTTTGGAACGAATTGAAGATTTCAAATCCACACATGTGAGCACACGTCATGTAGAGATCTGGTTACCTGATGGATATGGAGTTGATCCTAAAAAGAAATATCCCGTTTTATATATGCATGACGGTCAAAATCTATTTCAAGCTTCCACTTCTTTTAACGGACAAGAATGGGGTGTTGACGAAACGCTGCATGGATTAATGCACAAAAAAGATATACAAGAGTGCATTGTTGTTGGCATTTGGAACACAGGGAAACGTTTTGCAGAATATTTTCCTGCTAAAGCTTTTCCATTTCTATCTGATGAAGCTAAGAAAGAATTTACAAAAATTTCAGGCGAACCTTTATCAGACGAATACCTGAAATTTATAGTCACTGAACTCAAACCCTATATCGATAAAACTTTTCATACAAAACCTGATCGCGATCATACCTACATGGCTGGCTCCAGCATGGGTGGTTTGATTTCCTTGTATGCCGTATTAGAATATCCAAATGTATTCAGCAAGGTAGCATGTTTGTCAACACATTGGTTAGGCACACTTGACCTTAAACAAAAAGAAGTGCCTATGGTGCTTGAAAAATATGTGAAAGAACATCTGCCTAAATTTAACCACACCTACATCTATTTTGATTATGGCACTAGTGGTTTAGATGCCTATTATGAAAAACATCAAAAGGTAGTAGACCAGATTATGGCGGAACGTGGTTATCCGAAAGAACATTGGATAACAAGAAAATTTGAAGGCGCTGAACACCATGAAGCAGACTGGAGAGCAAGATTTGAAATACCTGCAAAATTTCTTTTAAAACGTTAGACCAGCTACTGTGTCGCTTTTTGAATCCACGAACACGCTATTTGCAGAACTTTTACTTCCGGTTCCCATTCCGAAGTTGTTCACTTATCGCGTGCCGCAGGATTACAACGATTATATCAAAATTGGACAGCGTGCCATTGTTCCCTTTGGTGAGCGTAAAGTTGTAACAGGGGTTATTACACACTTACACTCAAATCCACCGAAGGATTACGAGGCAAAGTATATTTTAGAGTTGCTCGATGAAGAGCGGGTTGTTTCGGATATTCAGTTTCGCTTTTTTCAATGGATTGCTGATTACTATTGCTGCACACCTGGTGAAGTACTCAATGCAGCTTTACCTGCTGGCTTAAAGTTATCCAGCGAAAGCATGGTGCAACTACATCCGGGCTTTGATTGGAATGAAAGCAATTTTGAGTTTACACAGAAGGAAGAAATACTTTTAAAACGTTTAGCACAAGAGCCTCTTACTTATACAGATATTTCAAAGATGCTCGGCATTAAGCAGGTGCACGGCATTCTAAAATCGCTTACTAAAAAGGAAGCCATTATTGTTTTTGAAGAGATCAAAGATAAATACAAACCAAAAACAGAAAGGCGCATCAGATTAAGCGAAGCTTATGTGAATAATAAACAACTTGAAGGATTATTTGAATTGTTAGGCAATAAACCAAAACAAGAAGAAGTTCTATTACGCTATTTGCAAGAAGTTCCTATTCTTCAGGATAAAACACTAAACAAGCAGGGCATCAGTCGTGCTACACTCTTGCAAACTGATCTGTCCGAGTCGTCCCTCTCAACGCTGATCAAAAACAATATTCTTGAAGAATTTGAAATTCACATTTCCAGATTCGACTCTACAACTACAAACGAAAAGCAAGAAATTGTATTAAGTGAAGAACAATTACAGGCTGAGCAAAGTATACTCACTGCTTTTGAGAAACAAAGCACTGTATTGTTGCATGGTATTACCGGAAGTGGTAAAACTGAAATCTATATCAATCTGGTGCAGAAAGCATTAGCCGATGGATCGCAAGTACTCTTATTACTTCCCGAAATTGCCTTAACCACTCAGATTGTTCAACGACTCAAAAAAGTGTTTGGTGGTGTTATGGGTATTTACCATTCACGCTTTACGGATAATGAAAGGGTTGAAGTCTGGAAGAACATTCTTAATGGCACTTTTAAATTTGTAGTAGGTGTTCGCTCCTCAATTTTTCTTCCTTTCGAAAACCTTGGACTTGTCATCATAGACGAGGAACATGACTCTTCGTATAAACAACATGAGCCTGCACCGCGTTATCATGCACGCGACAGCGCTATTTACTTAGCACAACTCCACCATGCTAAAGTATTGCTGGGTTCTGCCACCCCCGGTATCGAAACGTATTTTCAAACAGAACAAAACAAGTATGCGTTAGTAAGGCTGGATAAGCGTTATGCTGAAGCACAATTGCCGACCATTATTATTAGCAATCTGCAGGAAGAGCAACAGCGTAAAACCAATAAAGGTGAATTTTCTGGTTTACTGATCAGGAAAATGGAAGAAGCCTTAGCTGCCAAAGAACAAGTCATCATTTTCCAAAACAGAAGAGGTTATTCACCAAGTATCAGTTGTGAAGATTGTCATTGGATACCAAAATGTGTTAACTGTGCCGTTAGTCTTACCTATCACCAATACAGGCATGCACTCATTTGTCACTATTGCGGTTATAAAGAATCAATGCCAGATCAATGTCCAACCTGTACCTCCAAGCGCATAAAAACCATAGGCTATGGAACCGAAAAACTGGAAGAGGAACTCAACCTTCACTTTCCAGATTCCACTGTGCAACGTATGGACCTGGACACCACAAGATCTAAAAGCAGTTACGAAAATATAATTGAGCAATTCGAGAAAGGAGAAACCAACATTCTGGTAGGCACACAAATGCTTACCAAAGGGTTGGATTTCGACAATGTAAGTCTGGTGGGCATCTTCAATGCTGATCGCATGCTACACTTTCCTGATTTCCGGTCTTATGAAAGAGCTTTTCAACTCATCACACAAGTTAGCGGACGCGCAGGCAGAAGAAAGAAGACCGGTGAGGTGATTATTCAAACTTCTCAGGCTGAACATCCTGTACTTAATTATATTCTCAACCATGATTACCTTGGTTTTTACCGCGCTGAACTGAATGAGCGACATCAGCACATATATCCTCCGTACTCCCGGTTAATCGAACTTACAGTTAAGCATATTGATAAAAAAATATGCAGACAAGCATCCAGCGAACTCGCTGAAAGTATTCGCGGTACAATTACAGACATTCAAGTATTAGGGCCTGGTGAACCGATGATTTCTAAAATACGAAATCAATACTTAATGAGTATTCTGGTTAAAGTGGCCAGAGGTAATCAGCAACTGGCTCAAATCAAAAAAAGCATACAAAGTGAAATCGATCGCCTAAATAAAGTGAAAGAGTTTCGCGCTGTACGCTTTATTATTGACGTTGATCCGATTTAGTATAAAATTAAAGTAGTAATCGTTTCGTTACCTAAAATCCGTATGACCGCTGCATACTTTAGAATTCAGCGATCTGACGGATCACCCTTATTTTGAATATTGTAATTTCAGAAAAGCAGAAAAATTAAAGTATACTCCAGGCTTCGTTTAAAACAGCAATAGATGCATGTGCTGTTAAATCAAACTGACAAGGCACTACAGAGATATAATTATTAGCAATGGCCCATTCATCATTGTCTTCACCCTTATCAAAATTCACAAAGTTGCCTGCCATCCAGAAGTAACGTCTGCCATTCGGGTCTTTGCGTTCATCAAACTCCTCTATCCACTTGGCATTGGCTTGTCTGCAAATACGGATGCCTTTAAGGGACTCATTGCGCTTAGGGGGGAAGTTAACATTAAGCGCAACGCCTTTGGGTAAACCCTTCTCTAAAACTTGTAAAGTAATCTTTTTGATGTACTCTTCTGTGTGACTAAAGTCAGCATCATGACCAAAATCACATAGTGAAAAACCTATAGCAGGTGTTCCTTCAATTGCTCCTTCAATAGCAGCTGACATAGTACCTGAGTACAAAACACTGATCGAAGTATTGCTGCCGTGATTTACGCCACTCACCACCAAGTCAGGCTCACGAAGATCGCGCAGCACATAATGCCTTGCCATTTTTACGCAATCAGCCGGGGTGCCTGAACACTGGTATGCTTTAACACCTTCAAATATGGTCGACTCTTCCAAACGCAAGGTCTCTCCTACTGTAATGGCATGGCCCATTCCTGATTGCGGGCTATCTGGCGCTACTACGATAACCTCACCAATAGTTTTCATTACATTAACCAAAGTAAGGATACCCTTAGAAGTAATACCATCGTCATTAGAAACCAATATCAAAGGTCTTTTCATTTTTTAATAATTTTTAGATTTAGTCAGATGGAATGTCCAAGCTTAATTATCATCCGTGTAGGTGAGCTTTAAGAATGGGCATTTCATAAGTGCTTATTGAATAATTTAATTATAAGTTATTGTAGAATTTTATAATCTGTACGAGATCATATTTATCATCTACTTTTAAACGATTGTCTTTCATGTAATCCTCCACCTTGTCCGACTTCCTTCCCATCAGATTAAGTAAATCGGACTTTTTCACTTCCAGCGGATCAATACTGCCATTTTCTTTCAAGAGAAAATAATTATTTACCAAAACCAAACGGGTATAAGAGCCTACCATATAAGGACTACTGTAGGTTCTGTATTCTAAGGCTTCGCGACATAGTAAAGTCAAATCACCCTCAGCCAATAACTCAAAAAATACCGGTGCTTTATAATCTGTGTTGGTAGCATACGGAAGTGAGAAGAACTGGCGGTACTTACGAATGGTGTTATCGAAAATTTCGAAATACAAAACTTTACGTGCCGTTAGTGCTTGCGCAATCGACTGGCCTTGCTTGTATTGAAGTAAGTCTTGTTGTAAATCGTATTTGATCTGTCCTCTTAAGGTATCGCCCGATTCGAGCACAATTTTTCCTTCATGCCAAAGCTCAAATGCCCACTCTTGTGCATTTGCCTGCATGACAAAGCTGAAAAAAATAATTATGCTTGAAAGAATAGATCTCATCTTATCCCAAGTTTTTATACAATGGCTTATCAGCCTTCTTTTTTTGTAGTAGCTTTCTTTCTTACAGAAGTTGTCCGCTTTGAAGAAGTTTTCTTTGCTGCAAGTTTCTTTTTCCGCTTCGTTTTATGCTCTTGAATAAATTTACTCAAAAGTTCCTCTTCCTTTTTTGTTAAGGGTCTACTCTTAATCACAAAATCAACGCCTTCCGGCTCTCTAACTAGTCCCATAGCTTTAATCATTTGTGATTTTTCAAATTTACGTTTCTCAAGTTAGAATTTTCGACTAAGGCTCAATACATATAACGATTCACACTACCACTAAGTTCTGTCTTTCGTGTAGGTAATCTGCGCTTTTAACGACACACAAACAAAAACCAATATCTTACTTCACTATTTTTCCTAAAATAGTGTGACCTAATTTATCGCGCTTTGTTGTCAAATATTTTTCATTATGCGGATTAGGCGAAATTTCAATTGAAACATTATCAACAATCTCCAATCCGTAACCCATAAGGCCCACACGCTTTTTAGGATTATTTGTAATCAGTTTGATTTTCGTAATATTCAAATCTCTTAAGATTTGCGCACCAACTCCGTAATCGCGCTCATCCATGTCAAAGCCTAATTGAATATTAGCCTCCACTGTATCCAGTCCTTCTTCCTGCAATTTGTATGCCCTGAGTTTATTCAACAGACCAATACCTCTTCCTTCCTGATTCATGTAAAGCACAACGCCTTTACCCTCTTTATTAACTAATTCCATCGCACGGTGTAACTGAGGGCCACAATCGCAACGGCATGATCCAAAAATATCACCGGTAACACATGATGAGTGAACACGTACTAATACAGGTTCATCTTTGTCCCACTCACCTTTCACCAGCGCCATATGTGTGTCGCTGGTATTGAGTTGTTTGTAGGCCACTAATTTAAAATCACCATAAGCAGTAGGCATGTTCACATCTACTTGTCTTTCTATCAGTGATTCCTTTTTCAGTCTGTACTCAATCAGATCTTTGATTGATACGAGCTTCATGTTGAACTCCTTGGCTACATGCACTAAATCCGTAAGGCGCGCCATGCTACCATCTTCCTTTAATATTTCAACCAATACACCTGCAGGTTTAAAACCCGCAAGTCTGGCAAAGTCCATCGATGCTTCCGTATGTCCTGCTCTGCGCAAAACACCACCACGTTTTGCTTTAAGTGGGAAGATGTGGCCTGGCTTACCTAGCTCTGCCGGATCAGTGGCAGGATCAACGAGGGCTCTGATGGTTTTAAAACGATCGTGGGCAGAGATACCTGTTGTGCAACCATGACCGATCAAATCAACAGAAACGGTAAAGTTAGTTTCGTAGGCAGCCGTGTTTTTGCCTACCATCATCTCTAAACCAAGCTCTTCGCAGCGGTCTTCAATTAACGAGCAGCAAATCAATCCTCTTCCATGTCTGGCCATGAAGTTGACAATCTCAGGGGTTATGGCTTCCGCTGCACAAATAAAGTCACCTTCATTCTCACGATCCTCATCATCCACTACAATAATCACTTTACCATTCTTGATATCTTCAAGAGCCTCTTCAATCGTGTTTAATTTTATCTCGCTCATATTTTAAAATATTTACCGAAGTTTTTCGGCCTTTTCTTTTCTCTTACTTTTGGTTATTCAAATCCGTCTGACCGCTGTTTACTTTCGAATTCAGCGGTCTGACGGATTGTCCCTATTTAATTTCAAATTCAAAATTTGAAATTTGAAATTATCTTTTTACTTGGCTATTACAATTCCTAAAGTCTCTGCAATCTCACGCTCAGCATTTTTTAGTTGCTCATGAATGGTTAAAAATTTATCCAGGTCTGCATCGCTGGTCGCCAACTTAATTTTCTGCAAATTATCTTCCATCAATTTCTGCACTGCCCTGAATTTAAAACGCAACACATTACTGTACGCTACATCACCTATTACCTCCTTTTCGTGTGGGAAAAAAATGTGGTACTTTTCACTCCAGTGCGGACTAGTATGATAACGCGAGGTCATCAAATCCGCTACAATCTTTTTCACTTCCGTAGAACCGTTTTCTAAAAAGTAAAATTCATCTACAGCTTTACCCTCGTTGGATAAGGTTTTAAAAGTTTGAAAAATTTCTCCAAACACAGGATTGGTAAACACCACCTCATCCATTTCATGTAACAAATAATGAATGAGCTTTTGTTCCTCCACTGCACTTTCTGCATAATTTAAGAGCAGGCGTATGGTTTCACGCTCCTGCATTTGCACCATTCCTCCAGTATCCAGTTTGGTGTTCTCCTGAAATTCTTCACTAAAATCTGGTGCAACTTCAGGTTCATCCTTAACTTTTTCCTGCTGCTTTTTGCGTTCGCCAATTAGTATTTTATTGAGTTCGGTCAGTAAAACACTCTCTTGTATTTTTAATAAAGAACTGGTTTCCTGTATATAAACCGAACGTTTAATCGGATCAGGTATAACCGAAATACTGGTGATGATCTCGCGAATGGCTTCTGCTTTTTTAATCGGATCCCTCGAAGCATCTGCTGCATATAAATCGATCTTAAAAGAAATAAAGTCTTTGGTGTTCTCCTGAAAATAAGTTTTCAGTTCTGTGCTGCTCCGCTTCTTCGAAAAACTATCTGGGTCATCGCCATCGGGCAATAATAAAACGCGCACATTCAATCCACCCTTTAGCACTAAATCGATACCACGCAATGCTGCTTTAATACCGGCAGCATCTCCATCAAATAAAACGGTGATATTTTCAGTAAACCTGCGAATGAGTTTGATCTGCTCTTCTGTTAACGCAGTACCAGATGATGCCACAGCATTTTCAATCCCGGCCTGATGCATGGAAATCACATCGGTATAGCCTTCAACTAAAAAGCAAAAATCTTCTTTACGAATGGCATTCTTAGCCTGGTACATACCATATAGCACATTGCTCTTATGGTAGATTTCCGTTTCCGGTGAGTTGATGTACTTCGGCTGGTCTTTCTCTTTGGTTAAAATACGGGCACCAAAAGCGATAATTTTACCCGCCAGATTATGCACAGGAAAAATCACCCTTCCGCGAAAGCGATCATAGTGCTTTTGATCTTCCTTGAAAATAACCAGGCCTGACTTCTCCAACACTTCGGCACTATAGCCTTTTGCGAGGGCGGTTTCCTCCAAGTTGTGCCATTCGTTCAGGGCATAGCCTAGTTCGAATTTTTCTATGGTGCGGTCGTTAAAACCGCGTTCATGAAAATAGCTTAATCCTATGCTTTTTCCCTCCTCATGCTCTTTTAAAAGGCCTTTAAAGTGCTCTTTTGCAAAGTTCATGACAATATAGAGACTGTCGCGGGCGCTAAGTGCCTCCAATTCTTCCTGGGCGGCTACCGTTTCTTTCAGCTCAATACCGTACTTTTTAGCCAAATAACGCAGGGCTTCGGTATAGCTCATGCCCTCGTGTTCCATCACAAAAGTGATGGCATCCCCACCTTTTCCACTGCTAAAGTCCTTAAAAATGCCTTTTGCGGGCACAACGTAGAACGAAGGCGTCTTTTCGTTGTTAAAAGGGCTGAGTGCCTTATAATTCTGACCAGACCGCTTCAGGGTAATAAAATCGCTGATGACATCGACAATGTCCATGCGGTTTTTGATATCATCTATAGTTTCGCGGGTAATCATGAATTGAGCGGCTAAGATACCTATTGGAGGCTAGCGGTGGGAGACTGGAGGTTGGATTTTTAGAATTCTTATTGAAAGCTGTAGTGATTAGGCTTTAAAGCCCTTAGCTTCATGCTACACGCCACAAGCTACTAGTGTTGTGCCTCAAACCTACAGCTTCTAACTTCTATATTCTGTATTCTATCTTCTAATATATATTCTCACTCCTAACTTCTAATTTCCATTTTCCACCCCTAATTTGCAGCATGAATTTTACTGAAGCAGATATAAGCAACGCCCTGTCTACCGTTAACGATCCTGATATTAAACGCGATCTGGTAAGCCTCGGCATGATCAAGGATATTAAGATAAGTGCCAATAAAGTTGCCTTTACGGTGGTGCTTACCACCCCTGCCTGTCCCCTAAAAGGCAAAATTGAAAAAGACTGTCGTGACGCTGTTGAAAAAGTAGTGGGAAAAGCGGTAGAGATCGATATTTTCATGACCTCTTCAGTTACCTCCTTACGCGATAACGCTCCACTGCTGCCTGGGGTTAAAAATATTATTGCAGTCGCCTCTGGAAAAGGTGGTGTGGGTAAGTCAACGGTTACCTCGAACCTCGCGGTGGCCTTAGCAAAAGCAGGCGCTAAAGTTGGCCTTATCGATGCTGATATTTATGGCCCCTCTATTCCAGTAATGTTTAACTGCGAACATGAGCAGCCAACTGTAAAACAGGTTAACGGTAAAAATATTATTGTACCTATTGAACAATACGGTGTAAAACTTTTGTCAATCGGTTTTCTTACGCCACCTGAAAGCGCAGTAATCTGGCGCGGGCCTATGGCCAGCTCGGCTCTAAAACAATTTATTACAGATGCTGAGTGGGGAGACCTTGATTACCTATTTATAGATTTACCTCCGGGAACCAGCGACATCCATTTAACCCTGGTGCAAACAGTGCCTGTAACCGGAGCGATCATTGTTACTACTCCACAAAAGGTTGCCTTAGCCGATGCACAAAAAGGTCTTGCTATGTTTAAGCAGCCTCAGATTAACGTACCAGTATTGGGTGTAGTCGAAAACATGGCATTTTTCACACCAGAGGAATTACCTGATAATAAATACTACATCTTTGGTAAGGATGGCGGCTTGAACTTATCAGAAAAATTCGATGTTCCGTTCCTCGGTCAGATACCTTTAGTACAGAGTATCCGGGAAAGCGGTGACAGCGGATTACCTGCCGTGATGAAGGATGGCATAACGGCCACTGCATTTACCAATTTGGCCGAGTCATTAGCACGCCATATTGCCATAAGAAATGCTAATTTTACACAGACAAAAAAAGTTGAAATAACGGTTTAATGAATACAGTCGAACTAACGCAAAGAATTGAAGCATCCCTGGATGGCATAAGACCTTATTTGGAGGCTGATGGTGGTAACGTAAAAATACACGAGCTCACCAGCGACAACACCCTAAAACTTGAGTTTGTAGGTGCTTGTGGTTCATGCCCGATGAGCAGCATGACTTTCAAGGCGGGAGTTGAAGAAGCTATTAAAAAGGCAGTGCCCGAAATTTTAAAAATAGAGGTAATTAATCTTACGCCTATTAGCCGCTAATAGAACAATAATCAATAAGACTTCACGTTTAGTAACATACCGGATTTTCTCCGGTATTTTTTTACCTGTTTTGTTAAGTAGCCTCACCTCCTGTCCTCTACAAAGGAGAGTATGACCAAAGAGACTTAACTAAAAGACATTATATTTTTTACCATAAAGCTACTTTTATAACAAAATCAATTGCTCCTGCAAACTAGTGCTTTTGATGAGTCTCCATATGGTTACACTTCTTATCTTTGGATGATACATGCTGCAAACCCAGGCTAGATGTCGTTGAACTTACGCTGTTTTTCTATCTCATTATTATGCTTGCTTTGGTCAGCATTTTTACCATCGGGTAAATTGCAGGCACAAATACGTTGCGCCACAACAGAGCAGACCAATGCGCTTTTTGAGCGGATACAAAAGCAAGAGCGCAGGGAGATCTTTGAAAAAGCAATACGTGACAAATCTATCAATCGCCTACAACCTAACGGGAAACAACGAACACACGCTGGTCCCTATCAAATTCCGGTTGTTGTACATATCATTCACAATGGTGAACCGGTTGGTATAGGCACTAATATCCCTGATGAACAAGTCTTCTCTCAAATAAGAGTATTAAACGATGATTTTAAAAGACTCAACAATGATGCAAATCTGACACCAGCGGAATTTCTTCCTCTTGCTGGAGGTCTTGATATAGAATTTGTATTAGCTCGCCAATCACCCGATGGTCAACCCAGTAATGGAATAGTCAGAAAGAAAGGATCAAAGAGCGGATACATTTTTGAAGAAGAAGTCTTACTTAAATCAGAAAGCATTTGGCCTACCGAAGATTATCTGAATATTTGGGTTTGCCGTATGACAGATGACGTAGTTGGTTATGCGCAATTTCCTATCTCTGATTTACAGGGACTTGAAGAATACCAAAATGAAATTGCTTCAACCGATGGTGTGGCCATTGCACATGATGCTTTTGGTAGTATTGAAGATGGTAACTTTAATCTGCTCTCAAGATTTAATAGAGGAAGAACCCTAACGCATGAAGTAGGCCACTACTTTGGTCTTCGTCATATCTGGGGTGATGACTCCAATTGTAACACCACTACCGATTATGTAGCTGATACACCAAAGCAGAATAACGATACCAGCGGTTGTCCAACACATCCTCAGGTTTCCTGCTCCAACACAAAAATGTTTCAGAACTTCATGGACTATACTAATGATGTGTGCATGAATCTTTTTACCGCTGGCCAAGTTGATCGCATGGAGATTATTCTTAACGATGATAATGTTCCGCGTAGAAAGTCATTGCTTTCATCGCTGGGATTAATCTTTCCTCCGGGTGGTTTGCAAAACGTAGCCTTACTCGACATTATATCACCCTGGCCTGTTAGCTGTGCCACTGAAAATGTGCTGACTATACGCTTTCAGAATATAGGAAGCGATCCACTAACTTTTATTCAATTGTCATACCAACTAAATGGCGGAACTGTTACTAATACACAACAAATTTTTGATCCTATTGCCCCATTCAACTATGGAGAAATTAGCATTCCTTTATTGATAAGTGAAGGAACTTACGATTTAAGTGTTACTTTAAATTTACCCAATGGTGCAGAAGACAGCAATCCAAATGATAACACATTAACGAAGTCATTTATCATTGACGGCATCGTTGATCAGATGCCAACACGCGAAAGATTTGAAGGCTTTTTTAATGAAAAATGGACGGCTATAAATCCGGAAGATGGTGACAATTGGATCCTCACTTCAACATTTTACAATCAGTCATTAGTTTTTCAGTCGCTTGACTTTACCCAACAATCTACCGCATGGTTAGTTAGTCCCAATCTGGATTTCAGCAATCTAACCGAAGCAAATCTTCGCTTCGACTGGTCGCATCGCACAAGCCCTAATAATGATGTAAATGGATCCATTTTATACAGCACTGATTGCGGACTTAATTACCTACCATTAACTTCATTTATTTTTGAAGGAACAAGCAATACAACCAGTGTAATTAGCGAGGATAACTGGGACAGTCAAGTGATCAACCTGAACAACCTTGCCAATGAACCCTCAGTAAGGTTAGCGATAACTGCGAGGGCCTACCTTGATGATCCCCTGTATCTTGACAATATAGAACTCTATGCAGGAGAGGCGTCACCAAAAATTCCGCTTACTGAATTGGTAGCTATTTACCCTGACCAGAATGGTGGCTTAAACCTTACTTTTAATGTGGAAGAAAGACAAACCGTTGTTTTTTCAATTTATGACATTACCGGAAAAACACTGGTAAAAAATATTGCAGTCAATACGCTAAATCAAACCTACACATTCCCCCTTAGCGATGTTAATACCGGTATTTATGTCGTGCATATTAAGGCAGACAACCAATACTATAGCCAAAAAGTGTTTATAGAAGGTAGATGATTGCTTATCTTAGCCCTTTGATTTTATGACAGAAAAAAAGAAAGTTGTTATCCTGTATGGCGGCCGTTCGGTAGAGCATGGTGTGTCTATTAATTCCGCTAAAAACATTTATGAGTTTATCGATAAAGATAAATTCGAAGCCATAGCCATAGGGATCAGTAAAAGTGGGAAATGGTTTCTTACAAAAGGTGTAAGCAAAAACATAGAAGAAGGAAAAGCCCTGAGCATTTTACTAGATGCACAAAAGCCAGGCTTTGTAATTGCGGGTAATGAAGAACGCTTTAATGTAGACATTATATTCCCGGTGCTTCATGGTACTGACGGAGAAGATGGCAGTATACAAGGGATGATTAAAGCATTGGATCTGCCAATGGTGGGCACAGGGGTATTGGGCTCGTCACTTTCTATGAATAAAATTGTGGCAAAGCGTGTGTTGGAGTCTGCTAAATTACCGGTAGCGAAATACATGACTTTTCACTTCACACAAAGGGAGCAGATAAAATTTGCCGACATCAAGAAAAAGTTAGGTATACCCTTCATGGTAAAAGCTGCTAACTTGGGTTCTTCTGTTGGTGTAAACAAAGTAAAAAAACCTGCTGACTTGGTTAAAGCGCTTGATGATGCTTTCAAATATGATGACGAAATCATTGTTGAAGAATTTATAAAAGCCAGAGAAGTTGAATGTGCTATTCTAGGCAACAACCCTCCGCAAGCCAGTATGCCAGGTGAAATCGTCATCAGCAAAAAATATGAGTTCTATACTTTCGATGCCAAGTACGTAGATCCAGAAGCTGTACGCATTGAGGTACCCGCAAAGCTTACCAAAGCAGTTGCTGAAAAAATCAGAACACTTTCTGTTAAAGCTTTTCAGGCTTTACGATGCGAAGACTTTGCCAGAGTAGATTTATTCTTGTCTGGTAATAAAGTGTATGTAAATGAAATTAATACCATACCGGGCTTTACTAATTCCAGTATGTTTCCAATGATGTGGAAGGAACGTGGTATCGGTTTCAGTGAACTCATCACTACTTTATTAACCATTGCTCAGGATCGATACGATAAAGGCAAGAGAATCGAGCGAAGTTTTTCATCAGCATTAAAATTCTAATCTTAGCTATGCAAAATCCTTTTAAGAAATATAAACCCGGAACAATTGGTGGACTTGTGCTCAGCATAATTGTGGCAATACTTATATTTTTTACCATAGGTATTTCCTACTTCTATGCTTACCTGCCCTCCTCTACCAATCACGGTGAAAGTATAACTGTGCCCGATATTCAAGGGATGAACATTACAGAGCTTGAAAAATTTCTGCTCGACAGAAATTTGCGATATGCCATCAATGATTCATCTTATTCGTCTGATTATGAACCGTTGACTGTTTTAAAGCAGTATCCTGCAGCAGGTGTTAAGGTTAAAGAGAACAGAAATATTCTTATCACTATAAACCGTGTTACTCCACCAAGTGTACCCCTTCCCAACCTAATTGATGGCTCACTGATTAATGCGGAAGCAGTGATGCGTGGTAGCGAACTAAAACGTGGTCGTATACAATTAGTGAGGGGTCCTTTTCTAAACCTTGTCAAAGAAATGCGTTATCAAGGCCAGAAAATTGAGCCCGGAACACGTATACCAAAAGGCTCTGTTATTGACCTGGTAGTTGAAGATGGTGGTAGCAATGAAATACCGACACCGAATGTAGTTGGTTACACCCTGGAGGATGCTAAAATTCCAATCTTTGGATCTAACCTTCACATAGGAGAAATAATTGTTGTTGGTGATACTGTCAACAATGGCCCCATCGTTATTCTAAAGCAGTCGCCTGTTCCTCAAACTAAAATGAGAGCCGGAGATGTGATTGATGTTTGGGTGGGCAAAAAGGGAACAGAAGTTCCTGAAGACGAAGAAATAGATGAAGATGAAGATCATGTCGATCTTAACGAATTATAATAAATTTTGATGTCGCGCATTAAGCCATGTTCTACGCTTCCCACCTTCTGGTCTGGCCCAAGGCTTAGAATAATGCACACTTTGCCAATAGCACTACTCATTCTTTCTGTTTTCTCGCATAACTATGCATCGGCACAGTTTAATATCTATCCACATGCGCATAAAACAAGTGGTGCAGATATTCAAAATACCAGAACCCAGGATTTAGGTCCAATGAAGCTTCCCTTTTGGGATGACTTCTCTTTTGCAGGAAGCAGTCGCGATACACTCTGGGCACAAAAAGAAGATGTGATAATACTAGATGGTTTTGCCATTCGACCACCCACACAAGGCGCTGCCATTATGGATGGAACAAGAGCGAATGGTTCTCCTTTTGAAACTGATCTGACCACTAATAGTATTACGGATGTTTTAGTCTCACGTAAAATTATGTTAGCTGAAGTGCCCGTTGCTAACAGAGCAAGTGTGTACCTCAGTTTTCAGTATCAGTGGAAAGCTAATGGTGAGGCGCCTGATCCAAGCGATTTTTTACAAGTTGATTTTATGAATGATCAGGGAGAGTGGATTACGCAGGATTTCATCCGCGTAACTGAAGATCCTGATCCTACTATTTTCTTAGACTACATTAAGCAAGTCAGTAGCGAAGTTTACTTTCATAACGATTTTCAGTTTCGCATCTCAAGGTTTGGTAGAAGTTCCGGCCCTTTCGACACCTGGGCTATTGATTACGTTTATTTAAATCAAAATCGCTTTGCAACAGACTTTTCATTTCCCGATAGGGCAATAGGTGCGGGTCATACTTCATTATTTGGAAAATACTTTGGAGTACCACAACAACACCTTTACGGCAACGAAATAATTAATGCCCCTTCGTTTTTATTAACAACACAAAAAAATGAAGGCACTCCGCTTGATCAGTTTACTTACCTTAACACCAAAAATTATTTCGGAGAAACATTTACAGAACATGATGCAACACTCGATTCACCCGCAGGCCTTTTCATTTCTGCTTTTGGAAAAATTGAGACTCCGATTGAAAATCTGCCAGATCTTGCCAACACCACTTTTTTTGACAGGCAAGCAGATTCAACTACAGTTACGCTAAAGACAATTTTAACATCAAGCGACAATATTTCTATTTATACAATCCCAGAGGAGGACAATGCTGACTATGACGATCTCATTTATGCACCAATCGATTTTCGTGTAAATGATACTCTTCAAACAAGTTATAACATCAGCGATTATTATGCATACGATGATGGTATTGCAGAATATTCACTTGGACTTGCACAAACCGGCAATGAAGCAGCCTTTGGTTTTACTAAGCTTGGATCAGAAGCCGATACACTTACAGGTGTATATATTTACTTTCCGCAGTTAACAGGGCAACTTAGCACTATTGTTGACCTGCTTATTTTTGCAGATAATGCAGGAAGCCCCGGAACACTTATTGGTGAAGAAGTTATTTCAATAAGAAGGCCCGGTCTCAACATCTTTCATAAAATAGCATTACGAAATGCAGTACTTGTACCACAAAATTTTTATGTAGGTTGGCGCCAACCAGCAAATGGTTTGTTAAGTATTGGTTTAGATAAAGGCGTTGACAATAGTGATAAATTGTTTGATAATGCCAATGGAGGCTGGAAACCAGCATCAAATATTTTTGGCACTCCAATGATCAGACCCATCTTTGGTAAGGGAGAAATTACTACTGCCCTACCTGAGTACACTAACAGTCTTGAGCTTTACCCAAATCCTGTTACCAATACTTTCTTCATCAATCGTATTGCAAATGTTTTATCCATTTACAATATCAACGGTCAGGAAATAAATTTCACAACAAATCACACGTTTGAAGGCACACAAGTAACATTAACACAGAGCACTCAAGGCCTCGCATTAGTGAAGCTGAAAGTGGGCAATGAGATTATTGTAAGAAAAATAGTGATTCAATAATTACAGAGGTGCTGGTGTAAAAGACAGTACAAAGATTATTAAAGCAACCCAGCCTAATATTTTTCTGTTTAGGTCTAAAGGAATTTCAATCAGACAAGGTGGATGGTCTATCCCTAAGAATCTTCCAATTACAAAAGCAAAAAGCATCCAGCCTGAATAACCCTCTAGCGTTGGAAAAAACCAAGAGGTGGAAAACTGAATTGTAAATAAAATACTCACATACATGAATGTATCTCTTGTGCTTAAACGAAGTCCTTTCATTGCGAAATAAAGGAAACCTAAATACAATGGAATATTAATGAGCAGACCATCAATAGGATCAGTTGGTTTTAATAAACCCATCCCTGAATAGGCGAGTAGAATTAAGAAAACGATTGTTGCAATTTGTTTATGTCGCTTGTAGCCAACCAACCCATAAAGTACGTGTCCGCCATCTAGCTGACCAATAGGCAATAAATTAAGACTTGTAAATACAAGTGCAAGAAAGCCAGCGAATAGAAATGGATAATGCATTAATTCATGCGGATTCGGCATGCGCTCAGGATCTGCTATAAACTTTTCGAAAAACATGAACAACAGATTTTTACCAACAACAATATCAATCACCTCTTCATTGCCTGTATAAACATAATCAGCATAATTATCACCATACGCTTCATATTCCGGGTGAATCTGAAAAATATATTCCTTAGCAGGAAGATTGGTAAAACCATAAAACAGAATACCCAAGGCTAAAATAAATCCAGCTAAAGGACCAGCCAAACCAATATCAAAATTCTGAATGTTTGAATAGACACGTTGCCTCAAACGGATAATAGCACCCATCGTTCCTATCGATAGCGGGAAGGGTGGTAAAGGAATGTAATACGGAAGCGAACTCTTTACACCATGATACCGTGCCGTAAAATAATGACCGAATTCATGCACGGTGAGTATACTTAAAAATGAAAGAGAGAATGGGAGTCCGCTTACAAAATCATTCCATCCAAATCCCTCCATATAAACTGACCGTCCGTAGCTCCATTCTGCCCCTGCCAAAGTGGTGGTTACGAAAGTAGCGAGGAATAAAAGTACTTGTCCTGCAATGCGTACTGCCTCTCTGTTAGTATTTATCCAATTCTTTAAAAAGTTCATCTGCATTAGTTACGTGATGAATATGCAAACCCGCCTGGGCTGCACCTGTTAAATTAATACTCGAATCGTCTAAGAAAATTGTTTCAGCCGGATTAAGACGCTGCTCTCTTACTACGTACTCAAAAATAGTTGGATCTGGCTTTCTCAAACCCATCTCATGAGAATAGTAATCCTTTTCAAAGTACTGTTCAAAATTTTCGGATCCACTAACTTCCCTCAAAATTTTGTTGAATGCTTTAAGATGAATCGCATTGGTATTACTCAACAAAAAAGTTTTATAATTAGTTTTTAACCTCAATAAAGTTTGCAAACGTTGTGGTGGAATATCCAACAGCATAGCGTTCCATGCTTGATCCAGTATATTATCAGTTACGTTAATTGCCAAACTAATTCTCAAAAAACTTCTAAAATCCTCATCCGATAAATGGCCGGTTTCGTACAAGCTGAATTCTTGCTTACTCCGTGCCATCTCTTCTACCTCGGTAATTGGCAAACCTGAGATTTCGCTAAAGGCCTGGTAAGTCTTTCCTGGAGAAAGGTTGATAATAACACCACCCAGATCGAAAATAATACTATTAATATTTGAGATAATCGGCATATAGAATTATTGAAAAGCTTAGTGTCAGGCAATAGGTAATAAAATAACAAATGTTGAACCTTGCCCAATTACCGAAGTAAACGAAATAGAGCCACCCATTTGCTCTACTGCCTGTCTGGCAATAGCCAGGCCAAGACCTGACCCTGTCTCTTTGGTGGTAAAATGCGGTATAAATATCTTATCCAGCTTTTCATCTTCAATACCTTTTCCATTATCAATAAACTGGATTTTATAAAAAGCATTTTCAATCCCGGTTTCTACGGTCAATTTAATTTCTCTATCCTCTGCTTTGGCCTGTATGGCATTGAGGATAAGGTTTGAAAAAACAGATAGCAAAATTACAGGATCTGCTTTTGCCAACATTTGCTCATCCTTGTTTTTATGTATGATCTCAATCTCGTGTTTATAAAGCTCCATAGATTGGGCTATCAGTTTTTGGATATTCACCTCACCTACTACTGCCGTTGGCATTTTAGCAAAAGAGCTAAAAGAGCTGGCAATTGTATTCAGTAATTCAACTTGTTCTAACAATGAGTTAACTGATCCGGAAATTTTTTCTGAATTCAAATCCTGTTGCAATAGGCTTCTGCTCATCCTTTGTAGTGTCAACTTCATTGGTGTAAGCGGGTTTTTAATCTCATGGGCAACCTGCTGTGCAATTTCACGCCACGCCTGTTCGCGTTGCATGCGTTCTAGCTCTAGCTTACTCTCTGATAGATTACGCAGCATATCGTTGTATGAGTTCACCATTAAACCAATTTCGTCATTCGACTTCCAGTTAATGGGTTCGTTTGAGTGCTCCAAGCTTGTTCGTTGTAATGTATTGGTAATAAACTCAATTGGAAAAGTTAACCATCGTGAAATAAGGAAGGAGAAAAGCAGTAATAGTAAAAAAACGATACCAAAGATTACCAGTATTTCCGATAAGGCCTCAATCTGCACCGACTCAATAGAGGCTGCGGATTGATAATACGGTATGGCCAACAATGATTGACCTGCACCCAGACTAGCGTAGGCAATAAAATATGACAGGTTTCCGATCTTATCTTCCAACACAAATATTTTTTCACCATTACGTACTTTTTGCATCGCCAACGGATGCGCTATTGGTGCCATCAACTGATTATCGAAGACAGAATTTTGGCTGGTGACTTGCAAAGCGCCATCGCTGCTATACAACGTTAGCTCCGCATTTGCCAGCCTGGCCAATTCAGTTACATATTCCTGATTAGTTATTGATCCGCTTAAAGAATCCTTTCGATTAGTAAAATCCTCTAATTGCTCAGCAATAAACCCAGCCCTGTTTAGGTATGTATTGTTTAATTGGCTTTGTGAAGATTCGTTCAACATGCGTAGCGTAATAATGCTAACTACCAGTAAGGGAACAAAAAATGAAAGTGTAATAAAAAGCTGAATCCTTGCTGCATAAAAAACTTGCTTTCTCTTTATCAAATTACTTATGCCTAACCATAAAACAAGTAGCAGTATCAAAAATAAACCCAGAATCAAGTAGAATGATACGTTAGCCAGAAATCCTTTGTAGGTCATTAATTTGGAAGACACCACAATAACCACATTATCCGTACCTTCCACAGCATAATGTTGGTATCCATTGCTGACCACACCTGTAGTATAGAGCTCAGGTTCACCAAGCATTTTCTTATCAAAATCTCTCTCATAATTAAAGTCACCTGCACTTGCCTGAACTCTATTCATAGCAAAACTGGCATAAGTAAGATCATTTGGTTTCAATGATTCTCTAAAACGATTATCAACCAACAACTCAGGGTAAGCATTTTGAGGTAAAATACGTTTCAACGATAACTCAATTAAAATGTAACCACTCACAAATACACCTCTATCGATTTTAATTACCAATACATACTGTTGCGCTACGTCTTTACCCTTATTACTTAGTCGATACAAACCTTCATATTCGGTTCTACTTGCATTTAAATCCAATGATTTAATAATGTCAGAAAAAGAAGCTGAAGAATATCCGGTAAGATTATCGCCTGCCGAATTAAATAACTGTATGTTGATGTCGTACTTATTAAAGTAACTAGAGAAATAAACCTGCCTGATTTTTTGTTGAATAGGAAGCTTACTTAAAAAAGGGCTTACTAAACGTGTTTGAATAAAAACATCTTGTTTTATCTTAGGTGTTAAATCATTCAGCAAAAATTCACCAAAACTGTCTCTATCAACTAAATAACTCTCTGCAAAACGCACTTGATTTTCAATGTGCTGTTCTTTATCAAGATAATAAAGTCGAACAGCTACGTTTATAACTAAACCAAAAAGAACCAGAAAGAAATAACCGAAAGTTTTATACTGAATTCTCTCAAGGCTTCGAGAGAACTTCACATACTGAATAATTAATATGACTGACCAAGTAATAATAATGGTAGCCATATAAGGCTGCTCTTCCCAATAATTAACAAAACCAAAAAGGAAAGTACCCATCATTAGTATTCTATGGGCATGTTTTCCACTTGCACCAGTTAAAAAGTTTATCGCGATATGATTCAACAGAAATGCTGTTGTCCATGTTAAGAGAATGGCCACCAACGATAAAATTCTGATTAAAGAAGTATCTAAGGAGGAAGTGATTGCAAATTCAATACTTGAATTGTGCATAATTGTTTGCAATGTCTGCACAGGGTAATGCCAAATGCTAAACAACAAAAATGATGCAACTACCAGCAACAGCAGGCGAAGAGGCGACAATTCCTTGTACTTAAATCCGGCACCTTCTTTTTGCCAATACCTGAAAATGATAATTGCAACAAATAAAATAGTTAATACATTTAAAAGCAGATCGCCTAAAGAAGGATTGAGTGTAGAAGAAGCAAAACGTTGCGGTGAAAAGATTTCGGAACTACTAAAGGCTCTTGGGAAATTTAATTGTAATAAAACAATGCGCGTAAAAATTAAAGCTGTTGCACTCAGGATACTGGCTCTACCCAGTGATTGTGTTCGGTAAAGCCACGAAAATAATCCAATCGAAAAACCAATAATGGCAAAAAATATTAAAGAGACTGCCCAAAGATTACCATTTACATTTACCGCTACATCCGATTGTAAAAAGCTTAATCTAAAAAGAATGTTACCTTTATAACTTACTGGTATTCCCAAATTAGAAAACGGTTCTAGTATATTTACTTTGGCACTTGGCAGAATCTCCGTATTCCAGACGTTAGTGAGAAAATCATTTTGTATTGGAAAATCTCTTGTCAACACAATTAATGACATTAGTTGCCGGCCTTCCCCTATTGGCTCTTGATATAATAGAAAATTTCCGCGAGCTATTTTAACTAGTTGTACAGACTGTTTATCAGATAACAAACTAACAGGGGGCACAACGGCATTGTCTGTCCAGCAAATCAGTGTTTTGTTTTTATAAATAAAGAAAGGAAAACGATGCTTTGGGTAGAAGTTGCAGGTTGAATCAGTGTTTCGAAAAGCAACCGCTTCTTTTTCAACAATTGCTAATTGCTGCTCAACATTCTTGTTAATAACCTCCGTTAAAGAAACGCTCTCAATAGGCTGACGGTAGCTGTATAGCAGATAGATACCTGCAGCTAGCGAGAGTAAAGAAACCAGAAGTATTACTCGGTTTTTCAATGCATCAGATTTCCCTTAAATTAAGAAAACTAATCGGTTTTTGGGCTGTATTGAATGCCCCCAAACATATATAGGTAGAGCACCCTTGAATAACGATAGTTTACAGGTATTAATAATACCATTATGGCCGACACAATAATTACTGGTAGCCACATCGATTGAATATCCAATACAAAAACTAATATAAATACAAACGCTGTTACCGCCACACTTAAGGCATAACCAACATACATTGCACCCTGATAAAAACCCGGCTCTGGCTCTAGCCTTTCATTACATACCGGACAAGCCTTGTGCATCACATTAAACTTGGCAATGTTAGTCAGTGAGTGTACAAACATATCACCCTGACGGCATTTCGGACATTTAGCGTGCAATAGCGCGCTCACCAAGCTTACTTGCATTCTTTCTACTGGATTTGTACCAAAAATAACCTAATACCATAATGGCCAGATAAGGCATGATCAATAAATAAAGTATGCCTATGTTTAATCCAGCTGCAATACCAGGATCTCCATTGCTCACGTTATTTTCAAGTTGCGTTCTGCACATGGCACACTGCGCCACTATTTCAGAGGCAGACGAAACCAACAATAAGATAAGTGCGACTAACTTTTTCATATTACTTACATTAAGCGTAATAAGGACTGATCATTAAATAAACAACAACACCCGTTACGGCCACATACAACCAAATCGGAAAAGTAATGCGGGCGAGTTTTTTATGCCTGTCAAACTCTTCATTAAAAGCCCTGGCATATGTAAACAACACCAACGGAACAACTCCGATAGAAAGTATAATGTGCGTTACTAATATGAAATAATAAACATATCGGATTACCCCTTCACCACCAAAACCAGTTGGATTGCTCGTCATGTGGTAAGCCACATACATAACCAAAAACAATAGAGATAATGCTATACAAGTTCTCATGAAAAATTCATGAAGTGTACGTTTTCCGTTTTTAATTGACCACAATGCAGCTACTAACAATACTGCGGTCAGCGCATTGATGCTTGCGTAAATAGGTGGTAAAAATGAGAAATCATATCCATCAATCTTTACCCGGAATAAAACAGCTACAACTACAGGTATAACTATAGAAACAACTGTAATTAAACGATTCACTAACTGCTTACTCATAGAACTAATACTTCTTTAAAATAATGGTTAATTCAACCGCTAATCTGTCTAATTCTTCCCGATCAGCCAGATCATAGTAACCACGAATACGTCTTTGCTTATCTAGTAATACAGCATTCTTACCTTTTTCCATAATCAGCATACACTCCATTAGCTGATCAAGTGTTACCACATCTTTCACTAACACTGGCAATGCATGTTGTTTCAATACCTCACTCGAGTCTGAAGTCAATACATAAGCACTTAACTCATCAGTGGCCAACTTCTCGCCCATTCTTCTGCTTACCTCCCCTGTCATTTCCGTTTCTGCATCGAAAATGTAGAGTGTAAGACTATCGTTCTCATTCCAGCTGATGTCAATTAAAACATTTTGTGGAACAGCATAGGGCGTTTGATATTGCGGTCCGCATTCGCTGGATACTTCAATAACACCTTGCTGATAAAAGGGTTCCACTGCGAACTCGTTTTTGCCCATTGTCTTAAGAAAAATAAAAATACTGATGGGGAGTACAAATGCCAATGATAGAATAATGAGTTGTTTGATCTTCATAAGAGAATAACAGGGTATCAATAAAAAAGGCTCAGGATAATCCCAAGCCTTTTCAATTTCGGTATGGAACTATTATAATTTTCCGTCTGCCATTGCAACGCCTTCATAAATGAAAGCCACCAACATCCAAACGATAAAAATAATAGGAACCAATATTGACCAAAGTAAAAACTTGGCTTCATAACGCAAGTGCATAAACTCACCCACAATGTAAGCAGCCTTTACAATTGTCATGGTGATGAAAATCCAAACACGTAAATCTTTGTATTCATGTGGAATAGTGAAAGCCACAATAAATTCAAGTACAGTGATTACAAGCAAGATCAACGCAGTCATCCAAAGCTTCTTGATCTTTGCTGTATCTGGAGGCAATACTGTTATTTGAGGTTCTGTGTGGTGGTGAGCCATATCGTTAAATTTCAAATTTTAAATTTAATATTTCAAATTATACTAGGTAGAAGAAGGTAAATACGAATACCCACACTAAGTCTACAAAGTGCCAGTACAAACCTACTTTCTCAACCATTTCATAATGGCCTCTTCTGTCGTACACACCCATCACGGTGTTATAGTACACCAGGAAATTTAGGCAAACACCACTGAATACGTGGAAGCCATGAAAACCTGTAATGAAGAAGAAGAAAGCGGCAAAATCTGGCGGACCATATTGGTTAAGCGCGAGGTTAGCACCAAAGAAGGTAGTACCATCTCTTAATACCCCCCCTGCTTCAGTTCCGTGAATGAAGTGGCTCCACTCCCAAGCTTGACAGCCAAGGAAAGTAAGACCACCCAGGATTGTCCAAAGCATCCATTTTTCAACAGCCACTCTGTCCATACGATGACCAGCTTCAACAGCCAATACCATTGTTACAGAGCTCATGATCAAAATGAAAGTCATGATACCTACGAACACCAACGGTAACTCCATGCCATGCAGGAAAGGCACTGCTTCAAAAACTTTTTCTGGCACAGGCCAGTACGTCTGTGAAAAAGAAAATGCATTTACCGCTCCTTCATAAGCTGCATGCGAAGAACGCACAAGGCCGTAAGTAATTAGTAGCGCTGAAAATGTAAAAGCATCTGACAGAAGGAAAAACCACATCATCAGTTTGCCATAACTGGCATTCATCGGGGATGAACCGCCATCCCAAGAGGCTGTGGCTGTTGCAGAAGTACTTGCCATGGTTAAAGGTTTAAAGTCTATCGGTTAAATAACAGAAATAAGAACAAATATAGCCAAAGTGCATCCAAAAAATGCCAAAAAGTGTTGCACATTTCTATCAAATTAAGGTTTTTTGAATGTACCTGAAAACGAAAAGTAGCCACCAGGGTAATCAGTAGGAAAACAACGCCCCCCACTATGTGCAAACCGTGCATACCTGAAAGTACGTAAACAAATGACGCTGAAGGGTTTCCACCTGTGAAATAAACATTATTCGCAACCAACTCATTCCAACCCATTAACTGCGTAACCAAAAAGGCTATACCTAAGATAGTCGTAATACTCATGCCTACTTTCACCATTTCCAAGTTGTCCTTTTTTGCTGAAAGAAAGGCCCAATGCATAGTAACACTGCTTAATAAAATCAATACAGAACTCACCCAAAACATAGGTGGCAGCTCAAATAGCTGCCAATTACCTTCCGCCTGTCTTACAATGTAAGCACTGGTAAGGGAGGCAAAAATCATACAAACACTCACAATGAATAACCACAAAGCAAACTTCTTGGGGTTCATCGACAATGGCTTCTTAGCCTCTTCTACAATCTTCAACTCCGACATATTCTTCTATTATTTCAAATTCCAAATCTCAAATTCCACATTCAAAATCTTGAATTTTAAATATGAAATTTTGAATTAATTTATCTTATCCATCAAATACGCTATTTGTACTATTGGCAAATACAAAAACGAACCGAACATAATGCGCAAAGCCGCATTCCTGTCACCTTCTTTCAATAGATAAAAAGTTTGTGCTAAAAACAACACACCACAAACGGTTGCCACTATTGCAGAATTAATACCGGTTATACCAAACTTGGCTGGCAATAATCCCAACGGAATGAGAAATAGCGTGTAAATAACAATCTGGATAGCCGTATTAAAATCACGCTGACCGCCAGAAGGCAACAGCTTAAAACCTGCTTTTTTATAATCGTCATCTGCCACCCAGGCAATAGCCCAAAAATGCGGAAACTGCCAGATAAATTGTATACCAAAAATAATCAAGGCTTCATGCGAAATACTGCCCGTTGCGGCTGTCCATCCCAACAGTGGTGGCAGTGCGCCTGGTATAGCGCCTACAAAAACAGCAATGGGGCCAACTCTTTTTAAAGGTGTATAAATGAAGCTATACAACACCATCGATAAAATGGATAGAGAAGTTGTGAGCAGGTTTGTAGTGAGGTAAAGCACAACAACACCGATCAGGAAGCAAACAACAGAAAAATAGAGCGCTTCATTTACCGATAGTCGTCCCGTTGGCAAGGGTCTGTTTTGGGTTCTGGTCATTAACTTGTCCAGGTCTTTTTCTATAATCTGGTTTACAGTTACCGAAGCGCCTGAAAGCATAAAACCACCAAAAAATACCCACATTAAATTGATCCAATTTAACTGTGGAGAAGCCAATACATAACCAAAGGCACAAGAGAATGCGACCAGTGCAGATAACCTGAACTTAAGCAACTCGAAGTATGCCTTTACCTTCATACCGATTAATGATGAACTATGTACTTCTTGCACTAACATGTTGATTAATTAACATCTCTCCCCTTCCACTGTTCAGTTGTAACGCCAATAAAAATTGCAGACCAACTGTAATCGATGCAACCGTTAAATGTACTGGTTGTAAAAAAGCAGGAATATCAAAATAAGCCATTCCAACGCCAGATAAAATTGTGGCCAAAATTAACACAGCCAATGAGTATGGTAAAATTTTTGAGCCCTCACTTTTCAGTAATTTCCAAAGTAATACTACATGGGCAATTACTATCAACCACGAGAATGTACGGTGTATTACAAATGATGCCCAGGAGGCCTCAATCCACGAAGATCTGGGCAGTAATGATGAGGCTGCAACATCAATTGCTTCGCGCACCTGTGTACCCAACACAATTTGCATTACTAACAAAGTCATACAAAGCACTAATAAAGACAGGCCATAAGGTACTTTTCTTATTTGTTTGTCTTTTGTGCTTTCAAAATAGAGATAAACTAACAAGGCAACGATTACCAAAGCCAGTAACATATGCACGGTTACTGTCCAGGGTGTTAAATTGGTGGATACCACAAAAGAGCCAATCCATCCCTGAATGCCTACAAGAAAGAATGTTGCAAAACCAATAATGGTAATTTTCTTGTCCCAACTCCAAAACCTGATAGAAGCCACAAATACGGCAAAAATCAGCAAGCCAATAATTACACCTATAACACGGTTAATATACTCTACCCAGGTTTTAGTAACATTAAAATCTGCCTCTTGCAAAATTGATTTGTCGTTAAGGATTTTTATAGCAGTCTCTTCCATGCCTAGCTTTTTCAAATAATTAGCAAAGCGTACATTCTTCTTTTCACGATGAGCTGCGTAAACTTCTTTATAATTTTCGGGAAGTTGCTCAACTGTAATTGGTGGTACCCACGAGCCAAAACACTTAGGCCAATCAGGGCAACCCATACCAGAGCCTGTACTCCGTACAATTCCCCCAACCATTATCAGGAGATAGACTGCAATAAGTGTAAGAAGTGTAAGTTTTCTAAAAAACCTCATGGCTATAAAAAATCAAGGTTCAACGTTTAACGCTGAACCTCGAATTTTGATTTCATTTATAGAACTAATGTTTATCAGGACTAATTGAACCGTCCGAAGACTCAAGCTTTATCTGCTCGTTTTCTCCAGGCAGGTTAGACTCAGGTGTTTCAGAGAACGGAATGTGTTGAGGAATATAATCATCCTTAGCACCTGGCTTGCTGTAATCATATGGCCAACGATATACGTTAGGAATAGCGCCAGGCCAATTACCATGTCCAACATTTACAGGCGTTGTCCACTCTAATGTGTTTGATTTCCAAGGGTTAGCACTTGCCACACGACCTCTGAAAATGCTATAGAAGAAGTTGAACAAGAAGATGAATTGAGCCGCCAATGTTGCAACAGCCGCAATACTAACCAACATGTTCAAATCTGCGAAGCCACTGAAAGTTTCAAAGTTTGTCCATGAGTAGTAACGTCTTGGGAATCCTGCAATACCAATGTAATGCATAGGGAAGAACACCAGATACACACCAATGAATGTAATCCAGAAGTGGATCTGACCTAAGCGTTCGTCCATCATACGACCAAACATTTTAGGGAACCAGTGGTACACACCAGCCATCATACCGAAGAAAGAAGCACTACCCATTACTAAGTGGAAGTGAGCTACTACGAAATAAGTATCGTGTAATTGAATGTCAAGTGCAGAGTTACCAAGGAATACACCTGTAATACCACCCGTTAAGAAGAAGGAAACCAAACCGATTGAAAATAACATACCAGGAGTAAAGCGGATGTTACCTTGCCATAGTGTGGTTACATAGTTAAAGATCTTCACAGCAGATGGGACTGCTATAATTAATGTGAGTAACATAAATATGGATCCTAAGAAAGGATTCATACCCGTTACGAACATGTGGTGAGCCCATACAATAAAGGATAGGATACCAATGAATAACATTGAACCAATCATGGCCTTGTAACCGAAGATAGGCTTACGGGCATTGGTTGCAATAATTTCAGATGAAAGACCTAAGGCAGGAAGCAATACAATGTACACTTCAGGGTGACCTAAGAACCAGAATAAGTGCTGGAATAAAATAGGGCTACCACCAACGTTTGGCAATGCTTCACCAGCAATATAAATGTCAGACAAGAAGAAACTTGTTCCAAAACTACGGTCGAAAATCAATAACAATGCGGCAGAGAACAACACAGGGAATGATAACAAACCGATGATGGCTGTAAAGAAGAATGCCCATATGGTTAATGGCATGCGTGTAAAAGACATACCTTTTGTACGCATGTTAATTACTGTTGTGATGTAGTTGATACCTCCCAACAATGAACTGACAATAAACAATGCCATGGATACTAACCACAAAGTCATACCCATACCAGAACCTTTAATGGCCTGAGGAAGGGCACTTAATGGAGGATATATTACCCATCCACCACCGGCAGGACCATCTTGTAGGAAAAGCGATGTAAACATGATCACACTGGATACAAAGAAGAACCAGTATGAAAGCATATTCATGAAACCAGATGCCATATCACGGGCACCGATTTGCAATGGAATAAGGAAGTTAGAGAAAGTACCACTTAAGCCTGCAGTTAACACGAAGAATACCATGATGGTACCGTGCATTGTAACCAAGGCTAAATAAAATTCAGGATCAAGTTTACCTTCAGGTGTAATCCAACCACCAAGAACTGGTTTTAACCAATCCAGGTTCATATCGGGGAAACCTAATTGAAGGCGGAAGATTACAGATAAAGTACCGCCCAATAGCGCCCAGAATATACCAGTAATTAGAAACTGCTTAGCAATTACTTTATGGTCTTCGCTGAATATATACTTTGTCCAGAAATTGCCTTCATGGTGTTCGTGATCGTGGTCGTGGCCATGATCATCATGTCCGTGAACAGCACTATGTACGTGAATGTCTGTTGTTGCCATGTTCCTATCTATCTTAATTCACACTTATTGCCTGATTAACACTTTGCGCAGAGGTGCTTAATGACTCTACGGGAATACCTGCACTAATCATGGCTGCTTCACGCAAACCAGCAGGTACTTTTTCCAGGTAAGTAGGGTTTTGTTTCAACCATGCTTCCTGAGTTTTTTTCCATTCTTCAAATTCATCTTGTGTATGCACCACAACGGCCATTTTCATTGAGAAATGACCACGACCACAAACTTCAGTACAAGCCATTTCATAGTTGAAATTTGGATTGCCTGTTTCTTCTCTCATTTGGGCTGTAGTTTTAGTAGCCGTAAACTTGAAATTAGTAGGCATACCTGGCACTGCATCCATCTTAACTCGGAAGTGAGGTAAGAAAACGCTATGCAGAACATCCTTAGCTCTGATTTTTAGTAATATCTCTTTGCCCGCAGGAATATGCAGCTCTAACGATTTAAAATCATCAAAAGAGTTTTTATCGCTTAGATCTAAACCAAATTCATTTCCATAATTGTCAATGAGTCTGTAGTTAACAGTACCCAATTGATTGTCCTTAATGCCAGGGTAACGAGCAGTCCATGCAAATTGCTGACCCACCAATTCTACAACCTCAGCTTCAGCAGAGGCAGGGGAAGTAATCTCATTCCAAGATTTTAATCCTGTAAATATTAATAATGATAGTACTACAGCAGGTATAATTGTCCAGGCTAATTCCAGGTAATGATTGTCAGGATAGAACTTCGCTTTTCTATTCTCATCATATTTATACTGATATGTAAATACGAACATGATAATAGTAATGATAACGAAAGCCGCCACAACCACTGCCATCGATACCCAGAATAACATGTCTGTTTCTGCACCGTGGATAGAAGCTACCGGAAGCGTGTACTCATCAAAATGAGCCCATGAATACCAGAAGAAAGCGACTAAGCCTCCAATCATAAATAACATGAAAAGGTTACCATGAACACCATTGCTGCTGCTTACTCTGTCTGGATCCTTCCCCTTCGCAATACCAACTAATCTGCTTACCCTGAAAATCAGGTAGAAGATGGTTAGCACCAGTACTACCCCAATCCCAATTATCAAACTCATCATAAACGTATACTATTAAATATGGTGATGTAAACTTTCCTGTAACATAGGGTGGTTCTTTCCGATCAGCGGAAGCTTGGTTAAGCCATTCAACACAACCAGTAAGAAAGCACCTAAGAATACCATGAACAAACCTATTTCTAAGAAGCCGATAGCTCCTTCGTATTTCATTACGCCAGGTGTAATCATGTTATAAAAATCAAACCAATGTCCAATCATAATTATTGGAGTCACCACTCTTAGCATAGAGATTTGTCTCTTTGCGTCTCTTGTCATTAATAACAAGAATGGTAACACAAAGTTTAGGAGCAAGTTGGTATAAAATATCCAGCTATAAGGACTGGTACGCATACGCTCAATGAAGTAAACTGTTTCTTCAGGAATGTTGGCATAGTAGATCAACATGAACTGGCTGAACCAGATGTATGTCCAGAAGATAGAAAAAGCAAAACAGAATTTACCTAAGTCATGTAAATGGTTGGCGTTAACAACTTTCAGATAACCAGCATTTTTCAGGCTGGCTACTGCGAAGGCTAAGAAAGCCAGACCAGTTACCCACCAGCTGGCAAATACATACCAACCGAACATGGTGCTGAACCAGTGTGCATCAATACTCATTACCCAATCCCAGGCTGCTACTGATGAGCTTACTGCAAAGAATACAAGGAACCATGCAGAGATGCTTCTTGATTTATACCAATGCTGTGTATTTGAGTCAAGGTCTTCGGCTACCATTCTCTTTTTGATAGCCAAAAAGAACATGTACCACATACCAAAGAACAATACCATTCTAATTACATAAAAGAGCGGGAAAGAACCTGCATGTAAAGGCCAGAAGAAATAAGGTGCTTTATTCGTTAAAATCTTGTCAGCAGTTTCGCCTTCATATACATCGTGGTGTGTCCAATGGAAAAGATCACCTTTTACCAAAAACCACAATACTAAAGTGAGTATACCTGCAATAGGAATCCAACGACCCATGGCCATAGCCACACGTTGCATACCTGATGACCAGCCTGCTTGCGCAGCATATTGAATACATACAAAGAATAAACCTATGATGCCTAATCCTACGAAGTAGATATTATTCATCCAAAGTGAAGTGTATAAACGTTTTAACCAGGTAGGACTTCCGTGGTGTTCTTCTCCTGCAGCAGGTTCAGCCGAAGCTTCTGCACTGGCTACTAAAGAAGTTGATATTTCGGAAGAGGCATGACCTTCACTGTGACCAGCGTGACCGCTGTTCATGGCCATGATAAGACCGAGTACAAACAAAACTAAGCCCACCCCAATAAGGATGAATAGTTTGCGTTTCGTTTCTGGCTTAAAAACGTACTGCTCGGCTTCTACTGCTATGTGATGACCCATTGTCTATTGAGTTGATCGGTTATTCAAAAATTACTTTTGCAATACTTTTACATACTTGGCAATCATCCAGCGCTCTTCGGCACTCATTTGAGAACCGTGCGCCCACATCAGGCCTTTGCCATTTGTGATTACGTGGAAGATGTGACCTTCTGTAATATTTTTGTAAGCATCACCTTTTAGGTTGGCAACACCTGCGTATTTCTCAGATACTTTACCATCGCCTTCACCTTTGGCGCCATGGCAATGCTGGCAATACGTTTGATACAATACTTTACCTTGTGCTATTACCTGAGCACTTGAGTCTACAGGATTCTTTAAGCGTTTGGCAGCAAGCTCAAGACTGTCCTTAGGAATTCGATAAGGCAACCAGCCATTTTTATTTCTGGGTACAGTATTAGCCGGAGGCGTTCTCATGTTCATGAAAACTCCCATGGTCGATACGTTGAGTGTATTGCTGTTAAAAAATTCGGCATGTCCGTCTTCATACTCTATAGAAGTTAACCAACGACCTGCACCTGGATCTGTGATCTGGCTATAAGGTTCGTAGGCTACTGAGTGGTACATGTTAGGTGCGTATTCCGTTCCTTGGTTGTTACCGCCAGCGCTACACGCTGCCAATACAACTGAAGCACCTAAACACACGATTACACTTTTTACGATGTTCATATCAGTATCTAAACGGTTATTCAAAATTCTTATCGTTCGCTTCAGAAGCACCTGCTTCTTTCAAAATGCGCTTAATATCATCTATGCTCTTACCCGCATTCAAGGCAAGGTCAATAGCCATTACATGTTTATCATCAGTACTGCGTAAGTCAAACTGACGTGGCCATTTGTATGGTTTCATATCGCTTACAACCATGAAAGTTGCCACCATACCTAAGGCAGCTAATAATACTGTTAATTCGAAAGTAACTGGAATAAATGGAGGCAGAGAAGCGAAATTCTTTCCACCAATAATCATTGGCCAGTCGTAGCCAAGCATCCAGATTTGCATTGTTAAGGCAAGTCCTGTACCCGTCATACCAAAAAGGAAAGCGGCCATAGGCAAACGGCTTCTTTTGTAGCCCAGTGCTTCATCTAAACCATGCACAGGGAAAGGAGAATATACTTCGTGAATTTTCACTCCGTTACCTCTCACCTTCTCTACACCTTCGAGTAGGACGTCCTCATTATCAAAAATGCCTACTACAAAATTCTTATTTGCATCCATGCTATCTGATTATGCGTGTTGTTTTTCTGTTACTTTTTTGTCTGCACTAACATTTTCAGAGTTGTGCCTAACAATGCTTTTCACTTCAGCCATGTTGATTACCGGGAAGAACTTGGCAAACAATAAGAAGGCTGTAAAGAATAATCCGAAAGTGAAAAGATATTCACCAATATCATACATCGTAGGATGGAACATAGTCCAGCTTGATGGAATGTAATCTCTGTGAAGTGAAGTAACGATAATTACAAAGCGTTCGAACCACATACCGATGTTCACAACAATTGATAATACAAATGTGGCTACCAAGCTTGTTCTTATTTTTTTGAACCAGAAAAGTTGAGGAGAGATCACGTTACAAGTCATCATTGACCAGTAAGCCCATGCGTAAGGACCTTGTACACGGTTGAAGAAAGCATAACCTTCATATTCAACACCTGAATACCAAGAGATGAATAACTCTGTGATATAAGCCACACCTACGATAGAACCTGTTACGATAATAACGATATTCATCAACTCGATGTGATAAATAGTGATGTAGTCTTCCAGCTTAAATACTTTACGCGTAATTAAAAGCAGCGTCAATACCATGGCAAAACCAGAGAAGATCGCACCCGCAACGAAGTAAGGCGGGAAGATCGTAGTATGCCATCCTGGTATGATTGAAGTAGCAAAGTCGAATGATACGATCGTGTGAACTGACAATACAAGTGGTGTAGATAAACCTGCAAGAATCAAAGCAACAGATTCGTAACGCATCCATGTTTTAGCACCGCCTTCCCAGCCGAAGCTAAGGGCGTTGTAAACGGCTGCGCGTACTTTGTTACCTGCTACCTGAGCGCGGTCGCGAATTACTGCGAAGTCAGGAATTAAACCGATGTACCAGAATACTAATGATACTGTGAAGTAAGTCGAGATCGCGAACACATCCCATAAGAGAGGCGAGTTGAAGTTAACCCAAAGTGATCCGAATGTATTTGGAAGTGGAAGTGCCCAGTAGAAACCTAACCAAAGGCGACCCATGTGAATAAGCGGGAATGTAGCCGCACAAATAACGGCAAAGATTGTCATCGCTTCTGCAGCGCGGTTGATTGACATCCTCCACTTTTGACGGAATAATAAAAGAATTGCCGAGATCAACGTACCTGCGTGACCGATACCAACCCACCAAACGAAGTTAGTGATATCCCATGCCCAACCTACAGTTTTGTTCAAACCCCACAAACCTATACCGTTCCAAAGTACCATGAATACACAGTACAATCCATAACCAAAAACCGCTAAGGAAATGGCCATTGCCAAATACCATGATTTAGCCGGAGGGTTTTCTACATGCCTGGATATATCGTGAGAAACATCGTGTACTGTCTTACCACCGGTTACCAGCGGGTCGCGTACTCCTGAAACTACCTGCATATTTTGTTATCGTTAGTCGTTGTGTTATTCGTTTTCTTAAGCGTTTGCTGAATCCTTGTTTCTGATCTTGCTCAGGTAGAAGATGTTTGGTTTAACACCAATTTCTTCCAACACTGTGTAAGCACGCGGGTTATCTGCAATCTTGTCAATACTGTAAGGTCTGTCAGGATTTGCCGGACGTAACTTCAATAGTTTAGAGATTTTGCTTTCAGGGTTATTCATATCACCAAAAGTGATCGCACCTGTAGAGCAAGAAGTCTGACATGCAGTGGTTACTTCACCATCCTGCAATTCACGTCTCTCTCTCTTCGCAGTTAATTTACCTGCCTGAATCTTCTGAACGCAGAATGAACATTTCTCCATCACACCGCGTGAACGAACCGTTACATCAGGGTTCAACACCATTTTACCGATGTCTGAAGTTTGCGCAACGTTTGATTTCTCAAACTGCTTGTTATCGTGGTATTTAAACCAGTTGAAACGTCTTACTTTATATGGACAGTTGTTTGCGCAGTAACGTGTACCGATACAACGGTTGTACGTCATCTGGTTCAAGCCTTCTGTGCTGTGTGTTGTTGCTGCAACAGGACAAACTGTTTCGCAAGGTGCATTATTACAATGCTGACACAACATTGGCTGGAACACAACTTCAGGATTGTCTGAAGCTTCTTCCAAACCTTTCCAGTCTGTTACTTCTGCATCGCTGCTATAGTAGCGGTCGATACGTAACCAATGCATTTCTCTGCGGTTGATTACTTCTTCGCGACCAACAAGGGCTACGTTATTTTCTACGTTACAAGCCACAACGCAGGCGGCACAACCTGTACAAGTGTTCAGGTCAATGGCCATACCCCAATGGTGGTTCTTGTAATCGTGACCTTTCCACATGGAAAGTTCACCTGGCTTCACTTGGTGATCTTCATCTAACCAGGTAGCAACCTTAGGTGCAAATGATTTTGTTAAGATTTCAGGATTTTCCTTTACATCTATTGATTTAAACTCACGGATCACAGTCTGACGCGCCATATAAGTATGGTGTGTCTGTGTTTGAGCAATCTGATAATCTTCGCTTAGTAATTCAAACTTGGCCTCAGCAGCACTGAAGTTCAACGATCCGTTGGTCATCGTAACCATAGGATAAACGTTTTCTCCAATACCATCTGCTACTTTACCAGCCTTTGTGCGACCATAACCAATGGCAATGGCTAATACACCTTGTGCCAAACCTGGTTGAATCAACACTGGCAATTTTACAGTTTTACCATTAGCCGTTACGTTGGCATAACGGGTTTTGCTTTCAGGGTTAGTAATACCTGCTGCCGCTGCATCTTTTTGAGAAATCAATACATAATGATCCCAAACAGCTTTAGTGATAGGCTCAGGTAATTCCTGTAATAAAGGATTGTTTGCCTGAGAACCATTTCCTACTGTTCCATTTTCATAGATAGCCAGTTCGAAAGCGGCACCTGATTTATAGTTGGCTGCAATAGCACTTGCTGCTGCAGACACATTACCTGCAAAAGAAACTGACGCTGCATCAACTGGCATTTCAAGTACGCCATCGTACAAGCACTTATCCCAGAAGCTTTGGAAATTACCACCTTTAAAAAAACGGTTCTTCCAGTTATTTTTTACGAATTCAAAATAGTCAACATTGCTTTCACCAGCCCAAATCATGAAGCTTTCTTGCGCTGCACGTGTTTTGTAAATTGGTGTAATAGCAGGTTGTGCTAAGCTGAAATGATTTTTCTTAGGTTCAGCATCATTCCATGCTTCCAAATAATGATGATCAGGTGCTAAGAATGCTGTCATTGAAGCTGTTTCATCTTCTTTGTAAGAAGTTGATACGCTTAAGCTTACATTCTTTAAGGCTGCACCGATCTTATCACCCATTGGATGATCGTAAACTGGGTTACAGTTAAAGAAAATAACACCAGCTACTTTACCGCCTTCCACTTCGCTTACGAAGTTGGCCATGGCTGCATCGTCACCCTGACGGAAGTATACTGGCAGATGAGGAAGGATGGTAACACCATAGCTTCCTAACATGTTGTTAATTCCGTTTACTAAAACCTGAACAGCTTTATCATTAGAACCTGCAACTACTAAGGCTTTGCCTCTGTTTGCCCAAAGCTCTTGTGCTGCTTTTTTCAAATAATTTTTTTCAACACCACCGCTTACGGTTGCGCGACCTGCAAGACTTGCTATCTCATTATATAATGCAACTACTACAGCACCTTCTTCTGAAGGCTTAAGCTGTGAGCGGTAATCTGCGTTAGCACCCGTTACAGAAAGATTAGATTCGAATTGGAAGTGACGAGAGATGTCATTCTTACCTTCACCTGCATCGCGGGTAATGGCATATTGTTTTGTGTTTTCAATTGGCGATCCCCAAGCATTCAGGAAATCAGCCCCGATGCTAACTATCACTTTTGCTTTGCTGAAGTCGTAAGAAGGAATCATGGCTGTGCCAAATGATTCTTCGTTCGCTTTCGCAATACCGAAATGAGAGTTTTGATCGTATTGAATATGTTGTGTTGTAGGATACTTCGCTTTGAACTTGTCGATAGCCGCTTTAGTGCTAGGGCTCAACACAGTATTGCTCACAATTCTGATCTGACCACCAGCCGCGTTGATTTCAGTCAACTTAGCAATAACAGCCTTATCAAGATCTTCCCATGCAGTGTTTTTACCAGCTGACTTAGGTGCACGAAGACGATCGTTGTCGTAAAGAGAAAGCACTGATGCCTCCACTTGTGCGCTTGTTCCGCCTTTAGTTACGCTTGATAAAGCATTACCATCTACTTTAATAGGACGACCCTCGCGTGTTTTAACCACGATAGAGCAATAGTCACCACCATTAATATAGGTAGAAGCGTAGTAGTTGGCCACACTTGGATCTAAATCAACAGGTTTATTAACATAGGGAATTGCTTTACGGATAGGCGCTTCGCAGGCAGCCAAGGCTACAGCAGAGACACCAAAACCCATCATCTTCAGGAAGTCCCTGCGAGAGTGATCTAAGTTTTCTTCCGGAGGCGCTTCAGGAAATTCCTTGTGCGCATTTTGTACAAAATCAGGAGAGTTTGTTAACTGCTCCAGACCTTTCCAGTATACTTTCGTATTTTCCTTCATACGTTTATTATCGCGATCGTAGTAAGTTGATTTTCAGCTATTAATAGTGACACTTAGCACATTCCAAACCACCAATGTCTTCCACTTTCATCGCGCTCTTGCTCGACTTGTTGTGAAGTTCTACCAGTTTATCGTAATAGGCGTTGCCTTTTGAGTTTACATCTGTTTTTCTATGACAGTCGATACACCAGCCCATTGTTAATAATGAGTGCTGACGAACAACTTCCATTTCTTGTATAGGTCCGTGACAAGTCTGGCATTCTATACCACCCACATTTACGTGTTGTGCGTGATTGAAATAAGCCAAGTCAGGCAGGTTGTGAATTCTAACCCACTGTATAGGGGTATTATTATCGTAAGCAGCCTGGATCTTGCTGAGTTCAGCTGTTCCATAAAGCGCTCCTTCTTTAATCTGATTGTGGCAGTTCATACAAACATTTACGGAAGGAATAGTTGCACTCTTTCCTTTAGTTACACCTGTATGGCAATACTGACACTGAATTTCATATTGACCAGCGTGAATCTGGTGAGAGAATGCAATAGGTTGCTTTGGTGCGTATCCCTGTTGAACGCCAATTGAGAACAAGCCATTGATCAATGCTTTAAATCCAAGTGCCACTACAAAAAAGATAACGATAAATGAAAATCCTGCACTTTTTAAAATGCTGTTAGAAGTGATAGGAGAATGTACCAGTTCCTTGTCTTCTGCACTTAAATCCTTCTGATCGAGGAATCGCTTTAAAGCAGAAACCAAGAAACCAAGGATTACAACCAGCAGAACAAGGATTAGTACAAGACCTGCAACTATAGCATTTAAATAAGAAGAAGGAATGCCTGAACCAGCATCACCACTACCACCCGCTGCTGCAACAGGAGCTGCTGCAACAGGAGGACCTTTAATAGTTTCAGCTTGTACATAGGCTAAAATCTGCATGATCTGCTCATCCTTTAAGCCGGAGAAAGCAGTCATCTGTGTTTTGTTATATTCGTTATAAAGGTTTACTGCATAGGCATCACCAGAAGCAATAAGACCTGCAGAGTTTTTAATGAATGATTTAATCCAATCTATAGATGGAGCACGGTTGTACACATCAGCCAAAGCAGGACCAATCAGCTTTTGGTGAACCCTGTGACAGGTTTTACAATTCGCGTTAAACAGAGACTCACCGGCACTGATCGCAGCTGGATCAGCGGGAATATCTTGCGCGAAAGAAATGGAACAAAGAACCGTTAATAGGAGCGACAGGAAGGTAAACTTTAGTGTCGCAAGTTGAGTATGCTTTGTCATGTCTGGTTTAGTGTCCGGTTGTAAAGCAGAAGCCACAAATCTACTATCAGAAGTCATTTTTTCAAATTTATTTGACGTTTTAGGAACTCTTTCCAAAAACATTCTTCACGTTTTTTTCGGCAGCGAAGGTACGCTTACATTGGTGTGTTGAAATGCCTAAAATGTAATTTAGAATCTTTATAAATTATTTGTTATGAGCCCATTTGAGTACGTGAGTGTATTGATTTCAATCATACTTGGTTTAGGAATTACAGTGATCCTGACAGGGCTTGCCGACATTATTAAAAGGTGGGAAATGATCAGTATGTACTGGCCTTATGGTGTTTGGATGCTGATTGTCTTTGTGTTACACATACAGGAGTGGTGGATAACGTATAGCCTACGGGCAGAAATGACCTGGACTTTACCACTGTTTCTTTTCATCATTACCTACCCTATTGTACTGTTTGTACTTGCCCATTTACTCTTCCCACAAAAATGGTCGAAGGCAGGTCTTGATTTGAAACAGCATTATTTAAACAACTACAGAAAATACTTTGGTGCTGCGCTTTTACTTGTGGTAATCAGCATCTTACAAAATCATTTTGTTTTAGATTATGCAATTGAAGAACAGTTAGGACAATTTTTTGTGGCCTTTGTCTTCCTTACCTTACTGGCTTTAAAACAAATTCCTGAAAAAATGCATGGTGCGCTGGCCATACTCATGCTGCTCTTACTAGGCATTAGTTTTATTTTTAATCCTGATGAATTAATTCTGAAATGAAAAAAAGTACAACCCTCATATTCAGCATTTTACTTACTTTTTCAGTCTGTCAATCGCAAGATGAAGTAGTAAACCTGAAAAATAGTCTTACCACCCATAGCCTTGGGTTGGTTGGCTCATCAGAAGACGTTGTAACGGAAAGTTCCTCCGGCATCGTATTAATGGGAGGCAGTACTGACGTTGAAGATGCATTACGCTGGATGATTAAAAAAAGTGGTGGTGGCGATTTCGTAATCATTCGATCTTCAGGCTCAACAGGTTATAATGACTACATCTACAATTTAGGCGGTTTAAACTCTGTAGAGACATTCCTTTTGGATAGCCGTGAAAAAGCCAACGACCCTGCTGTGGGTAAGCGCCTTCGTGAAGCAGAGGCAGTATTTATTGCCGGTGGGGATCAAAGTAATTACGTGAAATTTTGGTCTGGCACAGAAGTCTCTGCGGCCATTCAATACCTGGTTGAAGAAAAAAAGATACCGATTGGTGGCACCAGCGCAGGTTGCGCTGTTTTAAGCGAGTATGTGTTTGATGCCAAAGAAGGTTCTGCCCTTAGCGATAAAGTTTTATTAAATCCTTATCACACTACCGTCAGCCTCTCCAAAAGTTTTATTAACCTCCCCTACCTTAAAAATGTAATAGCTGATCAACATTATTCGCAAAGAGGTAGAGAAGGAAGACATATGGTTTTTATGGCCAGGATGATAAAAGATTTCGGAATAACCAACGCTAAGGGTATTGGCGTAGATGAAAAAACAGCTGTTTGCATTGATGAAAACGGTAATGCTATAGTTTATGGATCAGGTAATGCTTATTTTATTCAAAGCAAGGGCCTACTTCCAGAAAAATATGAAAACGCCCAGCCCCTGCAATGGAATCATAATCAGGAAGCACTTTCTGTAAAAATTGTTGCAGGTAATACAGCGGGCAATCCTGCCTTTAATTTATCGCAATGGCCAACCGCTGCTGATCAGTATTGGTATGTAGAAGAAGGTGTTTTAAAGAGAAGGAACAATTAGAAGTAATCTCAAAAATACTTCGCACCTAAAAAATCACGTCATTACTAGGAATTGGGCTGGAATGTGCGGTGGATTGACGAAGCAATCTATCTATGATTCTTTAAAGCAAGCATCTAGATTGCTTCGCATTCCCTAGCACAAACCCTATCCAGGAGGCTTACAATGACGAGTCCTCTTACTTTTGAGATAGTCTTTAATCACTTCAATTTTGACCAACCTTCTTCAATGCCTAGACCAAAGAGGGCGAAGTCATATTTAACAGGATCAAGCGGATCAAGTTTACGCAAGTTGGCTGTCAGCTCTAATGCTGTTTGCCAATCAGTAGGTTTACGTTTGATCAATTTCAACTGACGGGCTACACGCTCAACATGCAAATCGCAAGGACAAATCAATTGCGCTGGTTGTATCTTTTTCCAAATGCCAAAGTCTACACCTTTCTGATCATTGCGCACCATCCAACGTAAATACATACTTAAGCGTTTGCAGGTTGACTTGCGCTCAGGGGTAGGCACGTGTTTCTTTGTTCGGTGTGGAGCATCCGCCAAGCTGAAAAATGTATGGTGGAAATTAATAAGTCCCTTCTCTATTGTTTCCTCTTTTTTATCTACTGCAAAAAGTGTTTCCAACGATGCATGCTTTTTATAATGATGAGAAAGGAATGCCAAAAAATAAAGTGTGTCAGTAGCATTAAAAGTTCTGTGCTTGAAAGTTGTGAAGGCCTTCAAGTCATTTTCTGTGTGATGCAACATGAAATCGTGGGGAGCATTGTCCATTCTGTTTAACAGATCGGTACACTTATTTAATACCGTAATGCGTTGGCCCCATGCCAGCATGGCCGCAAAAAAGCCTGCGATTTCTATATCCTGCTTCTTTTTAAAACGATGCGGGATACTAATGGGATCATTTTCAATAAAGCCCGGTTGATTGAATTTATCAACCTTTTCATCTAAAAAAGACTGAAGATCACTAATACGAACTGCCTTCTTTGAGCTCTTCGATTTTGCCATTGGCTAATAAAAATTTAGTAGGCACTGTTAGTTTCGCACCATTACCTGGCAAAAGTACTTCAAAATGTAAATGTGGTGCACTACTCCAGCCGGTGTTACCACTTAAGCCGATAAGATCCCCCTTTTTCACCTGCTGCCCTACTTCTACACGGACACCGTTCTGCTTCAAATGAAAATAATTGCCAAAGGTGCCATCGCTATGATAGATGAGCACAAAATTTCCCTGATCAATAAAATCACGCGAAGCTCCACCCCTATTAGAATCCTGTTTGGTTTTAATTACTATACCCTCCCTGGCAGCAACAATGCTTGTGCCTTCTGGCATTTCAAAATCAAGGGAATGTGTTTCCATATGCGAAAACTTACCAAAATAGCCTTGCATCAGTTTGTGCTGACGTGAAGAAGTATATGGCAATAAATATGGATAGTTGTCCTCATGCTTAGTACTAATTAAATTACCTTGATCGAAGCGATATTGAAACTTGTAACCCCAGGATTTTGCATTGGCTTTACGTTTGATCGCCATTAAAAATTGTTTTGTCGCCAGTGGTTCTATAATAAGTCTAGCCGGCAAGGGTATTGAGCTTTCCATGTTATTGAAGACCTCAAACTTAACTTCTACTGTATAGTGACAATGGTAAGGGCTGCGGGCATAAAAATTTATCGTAGTATCTGTTTTCTCAGAAAAAACTTCAACATCCTGTGCTGCTAAGCTGATGGGTAAGAGTACAATTAAAAAAATAAGATACTTCATATAAATTTCCCTTAGCTTAGTAAGACGAAAATAATATGAAAAAGTTCATTAAGGTTACTTTACTTTCCCTGATTGGTATTTTGCTACTTGTTGTACTTGTAGTGGTTTATAGCTTCACTCCTATTATGGCTGGCATGGCTGCCAAAACTGTTTGCTCTTGTGTATATGTTTCTGGCAGAACTGTAGAAAGTGTTCGGGAAAAAGAACTCACTGTTTTTCCAACCTTATCCAGTGCCGGCCTTGAAGTAGATACCAGTGACTCTTCTGTTACTGCCACTGTATTGCTGGCTAAAGCAAAAGCTATCTATAGAAAGGGTTTGGGTTGCACTTTGTTAGCAGAACGTAGCGAAGAAGAGGTGAGATCACAGCAAATTAGTTTAGCACAAGCACCAGCTTATTTACAGGATACGCTCGCCTGGCCAATGGGTAATCTCTTATTGGATTCTATCGCTACCGACATTGATAAAGAACGCATAGACAAAGCGTTGGAAATTGCTTTGATTGAAACTGATTCCGCTAAGCCTAAAAATACATTGGCCGTAGTTGTGTTATATAAAGGACAACTCATTGCTGAGCAATATGCTGATTACGTTACACCACAAACGAAACTGATGGGCTGGTCTATGACCAAGAGCATTACCAATGCTTTAATCGGTTTGTTAGTTAACGATGGCAACCTTCGTGTTGAAGACCCTGCTCCTGTTCCTGAGTGGAAAGACGATGCGCGTGCCCGCATTACTGTAAACAATCTTTTACAAGCCAGCAGTGGTTTAAAGTGGTCAGAGACTTACTTCAATCCTTTTCAGGATTTTCATCAGATGTTTATCTACAGTGATGATAAAGGTGCATATGCCGCCAGTCGTCCGCTGGTTCAACAACCGAATACACACTTTCAATATTCCAGTGCATCCACCAATATTATGTCGAGAATGATTCGCCAACAGTTGGGTGATACACTTTACCATCGTTTTCCGTATGAACGACTCTTCTACAAAATCGGTATGTTAAACACCGTGATAGAACCTGATGCATCGGGTACTTTCGTTGGCTCCTCTTACAGTTTTGCTACCGCACGCGACTGGGCACGATTCGGTTTACTCTATTATAATGATGGTGTGTGGAATGGTGAACATATTTTACCAGAAGGTTGGGTGAAATATACGACCACACCTGCAACCACTCCCCCACTTGGAGAATATGGTGCACAATGGTGGTTGAATGCCGGAGCCAAGGACAATCCGCAAAACCGAAAATACCCTGATCTACCACAAGATGCTTACTGGGCAGATGGTTTTGAAGAGCAATTTGTAATGGTGATTCCTTCGGAAGATTTAGTTATTGTACGATTAGGTATATCGCATCATGGCTTTGATATGGTGAGCATGGTGAATGAAATCATCGCTTCCCTGCCGAATGATTAATGTTTCGCTTCAAAAAATTTAATATTGAAGACAATCGCTGCGCACATAAAGTGGGCACAGATGGGACTTTGTTAGGTGCGTGGGTAAACGTACATAACGAAAAACATTTACTCGACATCGGCACAGGCTCTGGTTTGATTGCACTTATGATGGCTCAAAGAAGTGCCACTGATACTCGTATAGATGCGCTTGAGTTTTCAATGCCGGATTATAGTCAGGCGAATGATAATGTAAAACACAGTCCGTGGCCAACTAAAATACAAGTGCATCATAAACGCTTGCAGGATTTTGAGACCCTGAAGCGCTACGATCATATTGTAAGCAATCCACCTTATTTTAATAACAGCTTTAAGCCACCAGTAGCCAGTCGCGTTGCACCCAGGCATACAGAGACCTTATCTTATACTGAACTTCTTGAGCACAGCAAACGCTTGTTAACTAGTACAGGCAAGTTGAGTGTAATCTTACCCTATACTGAAGGCTTGCAGTTTATAAGATTGGCCGAGACCTTCCATTTATACCCAAGCAGACAATGGGGATTCAGGGCGAGAAAAGAAAAACCCATAGAGCGGTGGTTGCTTGAATTTTCTCAACAGCAAGAAAATGTGGATGAAGGTGAAATACTGCTTTACGAGCAGGACGATGAATGGTCGCTGGACTATAAAAGACTTACCCGAGAGTTCTATTTGAAATTATGATTTTAGACTGTTCCAATTAAGATTTTTTCCCTAACAAAATAAATAGATACTGATTATCAGCACTTTATATTAAAATAATTATATGTTTGAACATATATGTTTAAACATGTGTTATACTTGCACCAACAAAACACACAGAAATTATGAAAAAGATTTATGCAGTGGTTGTCGCTCTATTTGTAGCCGCAACCGTTTCAGCGCAAACCACCTGGAACATCGACAAAACACACTCAAAGATTGGTTTTAGCGCTACGCACATGGTAGTTGCAGAAACTGAAGGTACTTTCAAAGATTTCGATGCCACCTTAATTAGTAAGGCTGACGATTTCAATGGTGCTGAAGTTAGCTTCACTGCTAAAGTAGCTTCAATCAACACTGAAAACGAAAAGCGTGATGGTCACTTGAAGTCAGCTGATTTCTTTGATGCTGAAAAATTCCCTGAAGTATCTTTCAAAGGCACTTTGGTAAAAGAAGGTAACAAGTACAAGTTGAAAGGTGATTTCACTATGAAAGGTGTAACCAAGAAGGCTGAGTTTGATGTAGTCTACGGTGGTTCTATTAACACTGGTCGCGGTATGAAAGCCGGTTTCAAGTTAACTGGTATCATTAACCGTCAAGATTATGGTGTAAATTGGAGCAGCACTTTAGCTGGTGGCGAAATGGTAGTAGGTGATGATGTGCAGATCAGCTGCAAAATTGAATTAGATAAAAAAGCTTAATTGAGCTTTACGGCAAAGCGGAATGGCAATAGCCGATGTTCCGCTTTGCCTATTTTAACAAATCATGAAAATTGAAGAAGAAATAAAGCAAAGCAAGTTTAAGACACCTTTACAAAAGGCGCTCTTGAATTTGATCTATACCGCTAACTGGTTGCAAAGCAAGCAACAGGATTTCTTCAAACCTCACGGCATCACTGCCACACAATTCAACATCTTAAGAATTTTAAAAGGTCAGCACCCGAATAGTATTTCAGCCACTGAAATTAAATCGCGTATGCTCGACCGTAATTCAGATGTATCCCGCTTATTAGATCGTCTGGCTCAAAAAAATCTCATCAATAAAAGTACCTGCCCTAACGACAGGCGTGCTGCTGATGTAACCATTACTGAAAATGGTTTAGCACTCCTCGAAAAAATAGGTTTCACGGTTGATGATAATGTGATAGCATTGAATGAGCACGAAGCTGCTGAGCTAAGTGATTTGTTGGATAAGTGTAGGGGGTAAGATTTTAGAATTGAAATTTTAGATTTTACGCTTCACGTTTCAAGCTTCACGCTTCATGCAATGCATGTTTCAGGCAACTAGATTCCAACCTCGAACCTCAAACCTATAGCTTGGATAACTCAGTTTTTACAAAATCCATTAATTCCTGAATGTAGGCTTTGCTGAAATCGAAACGGATATTGGCTGCTTTGTACACTTCAGGTATTGAGCGTGTGTAACCCAGCTTCAATGCATTTTGATAACCTTCTAATCCTTTCTTTTTGTCAATCTTGTAATTCCGCCAAACAGCAATGGCGCCTAATTGTGCCATACCATATTCAATATAATAAAAAGGCACTTCATACAAATGCAACTGCTTTTGCCAGAGATAATACTTATTCTCTTCCAAACCACTCCAATCAGTATGTGTGTCGGCAAATGCATCCGCTATCTTAATCCAGTTTGCTTTGCGCTCTTCGGCTGTGTGATTCGGATTCTCATAAATCCAATGCTGGAATTTATCAATGGTTGCCACCCAGGGTAAAGTCTCAATAATATCTTCGAGGTGCTCACGTTTAGCACGTTTCAATGATGCTTCGTCTTTAAAGAAAACATCCCAATGATCCATGGATATTAATTCCATTGACATGGATGCCAACTCTGCTACTTCAGAAGGTGTAGATTTAAAATCATTTAATTCCAAATCGCGGGTCAGGAAATTGTGAATGGCATGCCCACCTTCGTGCATAATGGTTACCATGTCGCGTAGTGTTGACGTTGCATTCATAAAAATGAAAGGAACCCCTACTTCAGCTAAAGGATAATTATAACCACCGGGCGCTTTACCTTTTCTTGATTCTAAATCGAGATGCCCCATCTCTTTCATAATGGCTAAGCACTGACCTAAGAAAGGGTCTAGTCTTTTAAATACTTCAATGGTTTTGTCTGTCAGGTCTTTGCCATTTTCAAATACTTTCAACGCATCAAGTCCTTCGGGGTCAACTGCTTTATCCCATGGACGTAGCGCCTCTACTTTAAGTTTTTCTTTCCTGTCTTTGGCCAGCTCGTTAAGCATAGGCACAACCTGCGCCTGAATAGAAGTGTGAAAATCAAAACAATCTTTTGGTGTATAATCAAAGCGACCCAGTGCTTTGAACATGTAATCACGAAAATTATTAAAGCCTGCATTGCTTGCCACCTGGTGACGCAACCCGATTAACGTAGTGAAAAGCGCGTCTAACGTTTGTTTGTCTTGTAGTCTGCGCTGCGCAATTTTATGGTAAACTTCTTCCCGCTTCTTCCTGTCTGTCGACATTAGAATTACTGCTGCCTGTTGCAGGGTTAGTTCTTTTCCGTCAACCTCCACCGCCATAGCTCCCGAGATCTGCGCATATTTTTGCGTCTCTGTGTTGATTTCTGTAAACAACGGAACATTTTCATCACGAAACAATTCAATTTCTTTCTTAAGGCTACGAATCATGATATCATAACCCACTTCTTGCTCTACTTCTTTTAGGTAAGGCGAGGCAGCTGCTTTTTTATTCAACTGATCAGCTATGGGCGCAATCTGAGGTTGTATATTAACAATAAAATCCTGATAGGCTTGACTGTAGGCTTCATTATCGGTGTAGCAAGTCATATTGATGTAACGCCACGCCATATCTTCACTAATAACCGACTCCAGTTCACTTCGATGATGAAACCACGTACGTAAATCTTGCACTGATTTCAATTCTCGGTTCAACAAAGTATCAAAATATGGTTTTAAGTTTTCCCAGGTTGTAAGGGTAAAATCTTCTGGTAAGAACGTGCGCGCAGGGCGTTTCAATACTTCTACAACTTCAGCCATTTTTCATTACATTTAACCTCTGCAATCTAAAATAAAATTGTGAAACTACTCATTGACATTATCGGTTGGACGGGATCTTTTATGGTTGTAGCTGCATACGGGCTGAATAGCTATCAAAAAATAAAATCAGACTCCTTGATTTTTCTATTGTTCAACTTTTTGGGAGGTGTCTTTCTTATTCTTTACACTTATTATATCGAAGCCTTTGCCAGCACTTTCCTCAATGTGGTGTGGGTAATTATTGCGATTCCCGCCTTAATTAAATTTTCTAAACAAAAAACTGCTTAATGAAAACCTACTATTTTTTACTCTTACTTGTATTGTTGGCCTGCGAAAGCAAAAAAGAAGTTGGCAGCATCGAAAAAACTGATGAAGGGCTGGATGCGATTATCAAACCCGGCACAGCGGTAGAATTATTAGCAGAAGGTTTTGTGTGGAGTGAAGGACCTGTCTGGGTTGAGAGCGAAAAGATGTTACTCTTTTCGGATGTGCCTAAAAACAACATTTACAAATGGACAGAAAAAGACGGACTGAGCGAATACTTAACGCCCTCAGGTTATACGCAAATAGAAGAAGGTAATGCTGGAGAAGGATCGAATGGTCTTTTGTTAAATGCGAGTGGTCAACTAGTTATTTGTCAACATGGCGACAGACGAATGGCATCTATGGAAAGTCCTCTTAATAATCCATCAGCTAATTTCAAAACCCTTGCCGCTACATTTGAGGGGAAACGCTTTAACAGTCCGAATGATGCTGCCTATAATACTAAAGGTGAATTGTTTTTTACTGACCCACCTTATGGTTTATCTGATCAGGATAATGACAAGGCTAAAGAAATAAAGTTTAATGGTGTCTATCGGTTGGATAGACAAGGCGTTGTAAGTTTATTGGTCGATAGCTTAACAAGACCAAACGGAATTGCTTTTATAAACGACAGCACCTTTATAGTCGCTAATTCCGACAAAGACAAAGCAAAATGGTATGAGTATAGTATTAGGCAAGACAGCATAATAAGCGGTAAAGTTTTCTATGACGCCACTACCAGTGCACAAACAGAGAAAGGTTTACCTGATGGATTAAAAATTTCGTCAAAAGGTATTGTATTTGCCACCGGACCGGGTGGCGTTTGGATTTTTGATGTAAACGGAAAACTCTTGGGTAAAATTAAAACTACGATGGCTTCTGCAAACTGTGCTTTAGATGCTGAAGAGAAGACACTCTACATCACTTCCCACAACAATCTCCTTCGCGTTCAACTTCAGTAATGCAAACAGCACAACAAAATATTCGCATACAGTGGTGGGTAGCCATTCTATCCATTACGCTTCTGCTTATTAAATTAATTGCCTATTACTTAACACACTCTGTTTCTATTTTAACTGATGCCCTGGAGGGTATTGTCAATGTAGTTGCCGGCTTTGTCGGACTTTATAGTTTATATGTTTCAGCTAAACCTCGCGACACAGATCATCCTTACGGACATGGTAAGATTGAATTTATTTCCGCCAGTTTAGAAGGTGCGATGATTTTTTTAGCAGGTTCGGCCATTTTATTTCAGGGTGTAATGTCTTTGTTTAATCCTGAACCACTCCACCAACTTGACATCGGCATTTTATTAGTATCAATCACTGGCGTTATCAACTTTATTGTTGGTAAGGTTTGCGTTAATAATGGTAAGAAAAATAATTCATCGGCACTTATCGCCAGCGGTAAACACTTATTGTCCGATGCTTACTCCACTCTGGCTATCATAATTGGTTTGGGCTTGCTCTATTTTACTCAATGGCAGTGGGTAGATAGCATAGTGGCCATTGGTTTTAGTTTTTTCATTTTATATACAGGTTTCAGTATTGTTAAAAGTTCATTGGCTGGCATTATGGATGAGGCAGATGAAGCCTTATTGAAAAAACTTGTTGATGTGCTGGAGAAAAACAGAAAAGAGAACTGGATTGATTTACACAATGTCCGCATCATCAAATATGGTAGTACGTTACATTTAGATTGTCATCTTACAGTGCCCTGGTACCTCAATGTACATGAGGCACATAAAGAAATTGATATATTGGCAGCACTGGTTCGTCAAGAGTTTGGTGATTCGCTAGAGCTATTTGTCCATTCCGATGGTTGCCTGGATTTTTCTTGTAAAGTCTGCGAGAAAAAAGATTGTCCTGTGCGCAAACATACTTTTGAAAAAAGAATAGAATGGGATTTACATAATTTAGTGAGCAATGAAAAGCATAAGGTTAATTAATTTCAAATTCCAAATTTCAGATTAAAGATTAAAGATTAAAGATTTGGGATAAATTAAAAAATATCCACCTGGAGAAGAAAGTTTACATAACAAATACCAACACATCTAATCTGAAATTTGAAATTTTTATGTCGTGGATATATTTAATGATAGCAGGTTGTTTTGAGGTTGGCTTCACCACCTGTTTAAAACTCTCTAACAATTTTACCAACTGGAAATGGAGTGTTGCTTTCTTCATCTGCATTTCACTCAGCTTTCATTTTTTAAATGAATCCATTAAAACCATTCCACTGGGTACTGCTTATGCCGTATGGACAGGTATTGGTGCTGTTGGCACCGTACTCATTGGTATTTTTATTTTCAAAGAGCCGTCAGATTTTTGGAGAATCTTTTTCATTATGCTGTTGATCGGTTCCATCATTGGTTTAAAACTCGTCTCAAAATAATAATCAAATGTCGTTTGGTCTCACCTGCAATCCGCTCCAAAGGAGAGGATGGATAAAAAAGCTCAACTAAAAGCCAATAAAACATTAATCTATGACACTCGAAATATTTCTTCGCTACATACACTTCGTCAGCATCTTTGCCATTGTAAGCTCGTTGGTTGCAGAACATCTCTTACTCAAAAAAGAAATGACGCCTGCAGAAATTAAACGACTTTCAAAGATTGATGCTGTTTATGGTATTGCCGCACTTACTTTATTAGGCGCGGGCTTAACACTTTGGCTAGGCGAGCACGGCAAGCCTGCTGCTTTCTATACTAACAATTGGGTTTTCCTATTGAAAGTTGGACTGTTTACCGTTGTGGGATTGTTATCTATCTACCCTACCATTTTCTTTCTGAGCAAACGAAAAAGTTCAGAAGAGAAAATAGTAATTCCTGCTATACTTGTCTGGATGGTAAGAATGGAATTATTACTCTTGTTTATAATTCCATTGCTAGCAGGACTAATGGCCAAAAGCGTAGGATACTTGGGGTAAGCTTTACATTACTCGGATTTAACAGGCCATGGAAAAGATTCATACACCAATAACTGATCATTGAATGCTTGCCAGTCTGCCGATACTGGATTAAAATATTCAGCTATAGATTTACCTAGAAATAGTTTGTAATCCATTTTACTATTACCAGCTACAACATAACCAGGATAATAAAGTAGAATACCAATCGACTTAAGGTATTCTAAGGTATGCAAGATCAAAAGTTTCCCCGGACTATAATAACCATAGACAGGATTAAAGAAATGTAAAATAGATGCTGCCGTAGTTTTACCCAAATCGAAGTAACCGGCAGCGATTAACTCATTACCGAAACGTAGTTCAATTTGCATCGTATTAAAAATAGAAACATCATCAGGCAAGTCGCCAAACAAACCTTCTTGTATACTTGCTGCCGCTTCAAAATCAACTTCACTTAAATATTGCGCATGCAATTGCAACAATTCATCGTTCGGTGTTTCATAAGGGCGAATGCTTACCGAGAAAGCAGCTGATTTTTTCAGCAAGCGCAGATGACTTTTCCGCAACTCAATTGAAGAAACATGATAACGCAACCAATGCACCCGATACACCTGATCGAGTTGAATGTGTGAAGTGGTAAAAATATCCTGATGCATTCTATACCAACCCAAGCCAAGCAATTGGTCTAATTGCTCACCCGACAATACTGCGGGCGACAAACGTTGGTAATAAGGTTGAATCACAAGACTTATATCTTACGATACAAGTCTACGCAATGCTGATAAGAATTACAATGAAAGCTTAGTGCTTACTCTTCAGTGTCAATGGTGTGGCAGACCTCATGCAATCTTATTTTATAATGTTTTTGACCTTTATAATTAACCATGGCCAGACACACAGCACAATTACTATTGAAATTTTCTGGATCAAGTTCCGCATAAAAAATTTCTTGCTGCGGCTCACTATTGCCTAAGGTAACTGCATCGGGTGCGTTACACTCTAAAACGGCTAAAAATACATTTTCCTCATTACCCACCGATTCACCATAACCATAAAAGCGGCTATCCTGAATTTGAAATACAGCATTTCCACAAATACTACGCAATACCTTAACGGGTATACATGTTTTGGAAGCAGACAATTGTTCGTCTTGGCAAGAAGCACTCAATAAAAAAACAGAGACAATCAGCAGAAGGGCATTTTTCATAATATTCAACTTTCACCTATAGACAACCAATTAAGGCAAAGGGTTGTAAGGCCCCGTAATTTGAAATGCAATGTTGTTTAGTTAAGCCTTTTAATTGGCCTCACCTCCAGTCCTCTCCAAAGGAGAGGATGAATGTGGAAGCTTAACTAAGCAACATTTAATTTGAAATGTCGAATTAATAATTGTTCAATTTGCCGAATCTGAGCAAAACCGCTATTATTGCAGCCCGATTGGGGCCTTTAGCTCAGATGGTTAGAGCACCTGACTCATAATCAGGTGGTCGCTGGTTCGATCCCAGCAAGGCCCACTGATAATCAAGCACTTACGAAAGTAAGTGCTTTTTTGTTTTCAAGGGCTTTAAAGTTCATGGCAGCCCTTCGTGCCTCAGGCCGGGCTATTCGCTGCAATCTTTTTGCGCCACCACACTAGCCCCTCAGCAAAAAGGATTTCCGCTGCTATCCCTGCTGCGAATTTGAGTGTAAAAATAATTTAGAGTTAGGTAGAAAGACTAATTAGCAAAACTTTAATGCGGGATTACAAATCCCTTATCATTTGCAGTTCGACATGCGCTGCGCTAACATGTCGAACAGCAGGTGTGCCACAGCAGGTGTGCCTATAGTTCGCTTAGGCAACTTACCTATATAACTACTCTTTGATTGTCTGATTTTTAAATTCTCATCAAGTAATAAGAACTCAATTGAATTGCAGTCTGTGTCAGTACATTTAGTGTACTCACCATTTAAACCATTGCAAAAAAAACTACCAATGATATATTCATATATTTTCTTCAATAAGGATACATGCTTTTCAATCTCTGTTCATACCACGGATTTCCGAGTATATTCCAAATAGGGTCGTTGAATTTACCTTTTAACACGCTCTTCCGAATTTGTAATTCGGAAGCCCCATCAAAGGGTCTGCAACCCAAATTTAATACAGCATTAAAATAAAAGGCAGTATTCAGAAAAGCAAAATTTGAAGTGTTACTCTATTTAAATTGCTATGACGAACAATAATACGCTAACTCTATAAAGTACTTCTTATAAAAGATAAGACGGATTAAAAAATCCTCAGATATTGCTTCCGAATTACAAATTTGAAAGAGCCCTCAAAGTCGTATTAAGCTCTTTGCAGCTAAAACTATTTATTCGGAAATCTCATTCCAATACCAAGGGCAAAAGTAACACCACTCTGATCTTCCTCAAATGGCCCTATTTGAATAGTGGGAGCCCCAATAGTATGGCCAATAGCAATATCTATAAATGAAGTTTTCTCTTTACCGAGATCTACCATATAACCAACCATAAAGTTTCCACTCTTGACAGATTCTATAGGGTCATCATTTATTTGATATGTGCCTGACACACCATATCCCAGATTAAAGTACAACGATTTTATTGCAAGCTGACCTCCTATCTCGTACCCGACTATACCATTCCCCATTAATCCCAGACCTACCAAGAGTCCAGAATTACGATATCCCAAAACAGTTTTTGTGCCAAATCCTCCGTAGTTCATTCCAACACCAAGGCCTACATTAACATACGAATTAGGTAAGTCTTGAGCGTTAGCAGCACAAATAAATAAGGAAAGAATAATGGTAAGTATTATTTTCATGAAGAAATAGTGATTTAGATTTAAGTTACTTTCTGCTATTATTTTACTTGTTATAAAGTTTTGTTGCTATCCTAAATTTTTCCTTCAATCAGTTTTTTAATCCTTTCGCTTAAATACACTACTTTATCAAATGCAACCAATCTTTACAAGTAGCATAACCTTCTATGGTTACTTCATAAAAATAAACTCCACTGACTAAATCCTCTCCTGACCAGTCATACTGATAGTTGGTATTTTCATAAACGATAGTACCCCAACGGTTGTAAATAACAACTGATGTACGTAAACCTGCATCTGCTGGCGTGTCTCCTGCTTTGCCATACCAAATCATAAACACATCGTTCTTGCCATCTTGATCTTTGGGCGTAATTACGTTCGGCATAAATACCGAACGTATATCAACAACTTCCTCTTGTTCAAAAACACAAAAGTCGCGTTGAGCGATAAGCTTTATGTTATACAGACTATCACTTTCAAAACTATGTTGTACTTCCGGTAAATCACTTTGTTGGCCATCACCAAAACTGAAAGTAAAAGTATAATCTATACTATCGGCTTGTGGATTGATCACCTCAATACCTGGTCTGTCTAAACAATTAGCGGTACGTTGTAGCTTAAACTCTGGCACAATAGATGGTACTACTTCAATGTTAACCGTATCTTTTCTAATGCAGCCAGAGACTTCTTGCAGGGTAACGTAATAGCTAGTGCTTTGTGTTGGATTGATATTAGGGTTTTGTGTATTGAAAGCCTCCTTACCATCTTTGCTTACCCATGTATATTGCGCTGCACCACTTGCCTGCAGTTGGTAATTATCACCTTCACAAATAGCATCATCATCCTGCACTGCTGATTGAGCAATAGCAACCAGAATTGTTTTAGTGGCAACATCTTGCACCTTGCAAGTACCCTGATCAATAGCTGTTAGTGTCACTACATATGTGCCGGGGGATTTGTAAAAGTAAGTAAAGCTACTTGTGTCGGTTAACACCCTTGTTTCTCCATTTCCTAAATCCCACTCAAAAATTTCACCACCTGTACTGAAATTCTGAAAAATGATTCCGTCTGGAATACACAGTCTATTAAATCCCGGAAGGTTTCGTGCTTCGTTATTCGTTTGCGATCGAGCTGTTAAAGAAGAAAGATCAAACTTAAATGCAGCATTATTACAATTCTGGCTGTTGTTTAATCGCGACCATGCATTGGGAGTTGTCCTGAAATCATCCGCTCCTCCTCCACAACTAGCGCATACTGCATGATAAACAACTCCACCTTTATCAAAACGACTTGTACCACCATCAACATGCGTGAGCGTTTGAGTACCACCTAAATATGTTCCGTATAATACTTCAGATGCATCAGCGGTTAATACAAGAAAATAAAAATCATTTCCTGTTGTTGTCGTTTGCAATGCATCGGGCGTAATCGGCAAATTTCTTGTATTACCTGTCCAAAAGCCCTGAGAAGCATTAATGCCTCCACCCCAACCTGCTACATAAATATTATTACAGTCATTTACTAAAAAGGCTGTTGGGGAAATGTTAGGAATTGGTGTACCTGAACCAAAAACAGTCGAGTATTCAAGGGAAGATAAGTCGCTACTAAATTTTTGTATAAACTGACCACTATTCGGCACACTAAAAACACCTGCTGTAACAGGAAAATTGCCAGTGGTTTGGCCGTACACATAAATGTTATCCTCCACATCCAAATCAACAAAATAAATCTGGTCATAGGAATTAGTTCCTGTATAGGTGGCGGCCAACAAAGTACTACCTGAATTATCAAATTTTGCAATCCAACCGTCAACGTTCCCGCCAATATTTTCTTGATATGCACCAACAGTGGTTTCAAAATCGTTACTACTAGTCCCACCTGCCACTATCAAATTTTTATCCGTATCAAATTTTATTGAGTAGGCTGCATCAGAAGATGATCCACCAATACTTGTTGACCACTCCAGCACAGAAAGATCTGCATTCATTTTAAATAGTATTGCATCTGAAATCCCGCCCTGATAAGCAGTATTAACACTATTTAAAAAAGGAAAAAGGAATGAAGAAGTTACTGATGCTACATATACATTGTCAAACTCATCAACAATAATATCTCCGCGTTGGTCATCTCCGTAATTTTTTAATAATGATCCTTCTCTTGCGTTCAACCCATCATTCTCAAAACCTCCCACATAGGTTGATGAAAGCAATACACTACCATCTGAACTTATTCGGGATATGGTAATATCACTCCCATTTGGATATTCAATAGTAGTGGGGTTTATATTATTTCCCCCTTGAAAGTTTTTAATAAATGCATTTTCTGATGTAGGAAAATTTAATGAGCTCGTTGTACCTAGCACTATTAACTCATCGTTGTTATTAACTAACAGGCTGTGCGGAGAATCTGAGCTTGCGCCTCCTAAATAGGTTGCAAACAATAATTGACTGCCTGTAGAATCATATTTAAAAATTGCGATATCGTAACCGCCAGCATTGTTCATTTGAAAAGAGCCCTCGGTTTTCGAAAGCTTACCAGTCAGGTTTTGTCCGTACGTATCACGTACTACACCACTCGAGTATAGCGTCCCTCTTTCGCCAGGCGTTGCCGTGCTTCCCCAATTATCTGCAGTAGCACCGGAGTAGGTTGAAAATATCAATAAGGGATCAATCACCAAATCAAAACATGCATCATAGCCATCAGGAAATTGATAGCGCAAAACACCGTCTTCTAAAACAAAGTCTACCGGAATTTCAAAGCGATAACCGTTTTTATCCTGATAAGCATACGGCTTGCGTTCAATTACATCAGCAATAGTTGTGGTTGCATAAACGCTACCCGCCTGAATATAAAGCGAATCAAAACCCTTATACTGCCATTGTATTTTTGATGGATCCTCACCTGCTTTAACAATCCAATCGTACTTAGCGTTTGGCCCTGATGAATAAATGCGAAGATCAATTCCTTCATAAAATTCAGGATATAAAACACTTTCGTAAGCATAGGCTTCGGATGCCCAACGTTTAGCATCTGATCCCAAAAAGTAATTATAGTATTCTGCAGATCGACCTGATGCAATTGGTTTAACTGAGCACGTACCTAAAAAAGAAAGCGTTGTATTCCAAGCATCAATGCAAGTCTCTTGAACACTTACATGGCCACTCTCCGCAAGCTGAGAAAGCTTTCGCTGATGATGTTGTTCATTAATTTGCTGATAATTGACAAAGTTGAATGCAAAACCGTTTTTGCTTAATGAAAGAAAACCGCCATTAATTTTGGCGCGATAAAACAAATCTTCGTCCCATTGATTTTTATTCTCGATAAACTTAAGACCTGGCTTTTCAGTTGCATAGGTCGTATGCAGCATCAATAAACAAAACGACAGAAAAACAACTTTCAAAATTTGAATCGTCCTAATCATGTTTCTTTTCGCAATACCTGCAGGGGCGGTGTTCGCACAATATCGCGCAAATTAAGCCAGCCCAAAAGCATTGTTAAAGATACAATTCCGGCAACAATCCATACTAATTCCAGAAAGTCAACGGCAAAGGTTATTTCGAAAAAATAGGTGGTAAGTAACCAACTACCTCCAACCGATAAAATAACACCGGTTAAAGCCGCAAATAAGCCAAGGTAGGCATATTCTATAAGTGTAATCTGCGTGATATGTCTGCTTTGTGCCCCAACAGTCCGAAGCAAAACATTCTCTTTTATACGCGCAAATTTGCTATTGATAATTGCTCCGGCAAGCACTACCAAACCTGTCACAATGCTGAAAAGTGCCAAAAATCTTATTACAAGCCCAAGTTTATTAAAGAGTGCCTGTACCGTGTTTAAAATTAAACGCAGGTCAATCAAAGAAACATTCGGATATGCCATAACCAACTGTTGCTGGAAACGGTTAGCCGCCTGCTGATCGTCAATGCGTGTTGTGGTTACAAATATTTGTGGAGCGTTTTCTAAAACCCCTGCTGGAAATACAAAAATAAAATTTGGCGGATCTTCTGACCACTCTACTTTTCGAATACCAGCAATACGCACTTTTAGCGGCACCCCTTGTATATCAAACACAAGCGAGTCTCCCAATTTTACATTCAGGTTTTCATGCATACCTTCTGAAATGGTAACCCACACAGAATCTTTTCCGGAGATGCGTTTATGTAGCTCCCCTTCAATTAATTCTTCTGATTTATGTAAGCTGTCCCTATAGGTAACCCTATACTCCCGTGTAAGCGCCCAATTTGAAACACTATCAGTTGTATCATTTTGTAAGCTCTCCACAGATTTTCCCTTTAGCTCACTTAATCGACAAGTAATGATTGGCACTACCTGATTTACGGGCAGTTTATTCTCTTCCATCAATTTAACCACACCATCTTTTTGCGGTGGTTGTATGTCAAACATAATGGTGTTCGATTGGTTTTCGTTACCAGTAAACTCCACCTGACTTAGCATACTTTGTTCAACCGTATTCAGCGTGGCAATAATAAACGCGCCTAACCCAATACTTACCATCAGCATTTGTGTCTGATTATTCGGCCTGAATAAGTTAGCCAAGGCATGCCGCCAGACAAAGGGTGCCTGACTAGGAAAAAATCTCTTGACTGTCTTTAATAACAACCACGCTACACCTGATAAGGCTGCGAGTGCAAAGGCGAGACCCGCAAAGAATAAGGCGCCTGTTAACCAACTCTTGGTTTGGTATGCTGCAAAGGAAAGCGGAAAAATAATAATAAGTAAAATCGCCACCATTCTCGTTTTAGACCAAACACGAGTGGCCTGGGAGTCGGCACGTAACACTGTTAATGGTGGAACAAAGCGAATAGCCACCAGTGGTAACATTGAAAATAGTACCGATACGATTGTGCCGATAATAAATCCCATGAATAATGAAGTCCAGGAAATATTAAAAGAGACTTCCATTGGTAGATAACCCTTAAACAAAACAGGAATTAATTGTTGTATCCCAATACCCGCAATGGCACCAAGGGCACTTCCAATTACACCAAGTATAAAAATTTGTATAAAGTATATGGCAAATGCCTGCCAGCCCGATGAACCAATACAACGCAACACGGCTACCTCATCGCGTTTCTCTCTTGCATAAATATGAACTGCACTGGCCACACCAATACAGCCAAGAATGAGTGCCACAAAGGCTAACAAAGAGAAGAAACGGTAAACAGAACTAAAGCCACGCCCCAAACCTTCCTTTCTTGCCTGTACGGTTTCATAAGAGTACCCATACTTTTTTGAAAGGGGTTCAACATTTTTAATAAGTTGCGTAGTTTCTTCCTCAGTATTTGTTTTAATGTACATGCTGTAGTTAATACGACTACCAAACTGTACAAGCCCTGTTGAGTCTAACTCTCCTAATGAAATATAAACAGATGGTGCAAGCGTTGCGGCTAAACCTCCTCCTCCAGGTATTTTGGTAACCACACCTGCTACCGGAAAATAGGTATTCCCAATTTTAATCGTATCGCCACTACTTACTTCATACTGACTGGCCAAAGCATCATCCATAATGGCGAACTTTCCTGTCTTCATTTGCTCGTAAGCATTTTCCGGACGTGTTAGCAATTCACCGTAAAATGGAAAATCTCCTTGTAGTGCAACCAATCGAATTAACCGAGTGTACCCTGTGTTTTTAAACAACACCATCGAAGATAGTTCCGCCTCTCCCGCTAATGAAAAATTCGAATCAATAGCTTGTACTACTTCACCTTCAAATTGTTTAGTCGAATTAAGCACCAGATCTGCTCCCAACAATTCTTTTGCATTGCGTTCAATATCATCCTGTAATGAATTATTGAGTGAGTCTAAAGCCACCACAGCTGCTATACCCGTAATTAGGGATGCCATAAACAAAAACAGGCGTGAATAATTATGCCTTGCATCTCGCCATGCCATGCGCCACACCCACGCATCGGTAAACAGGTTTTTAACCTCTCGCTTTATTTTAATGCTGTATTCGATCAAGGTAGTTGATGTTTTTTGTTCTCTATATTTAGAAATTTGGCTTTAGGCTTCATGCCTCAAGCTGCAAGCGCATCATTGACAATTGTCAATTTTCAATTATTAGCTTATTCATTAATTGTATCCTCAATTAGCTTTCCGCCCTTCATACGCAAAATACGCTGCGTCATTTTTGCCAACTCCAAATTGTGTGTAACCAAAACAAGCGTTGTCTGTTGTTCGCGATTCATACCAAAAAGTAAATCTGTAATGTGTGAAGCATTCTCTTCATCCAAATTACCTGTAGGCTCATCTGCAAATAAAATTTTTGGTGAAGTGATAAAAGCCCTTGCCATCGCCACACGCTGTTGTTCACCACCTGATAACTGAGTAGGGTAATGATGCATACGATCTTTTAAACCAACACGCTCCAACAATTCTTTTGCCTTAGAGGCAACATTCCTTTCACCCCTCAATTCTAAAGGCACCATCACATTTTCTAAAGCAGTTAGTGTGGCCAACAATTGAAAATTCTGAAATACAAAACCTACATATTGATTGCGCAAATAAGCCCTGTCGTCTTCACTCATGTTATTTAATTTAAAACCCATAAGCGATAAGGTTCCAGAGGTGGGTACGTCTAACCCGGCACATAAGCCTAACAAAGTTGTTTTACCACTACCTGATGGGCCAATAATGGCAAGAGAATTGCCTTGTTCTACCTGAAAAGATACAGCATCCAGTACAGTGAGAGGTCGATCGGCTGCCTGATAGGTCTTGGTGAGCAGGTGGGCTTCTAAAACATGTTTTACAGTCATGCGTTAATTATTGAATAAAGATTAAAGCGTAATTGAGTACAATTTGTTGCATTTTGTGCATCAAAAGCACAAAAGATACAGTTAATTTGATGAAGGTGAACCAATTAATTGCCTAACACACATAACCAATTTTATACATGGTCGCAAAAACCCTACTCTTTATTGCAAGCGCATTTCTTCTACAAAGTACCACTTCAATAAAAACAATACTGTTCTTTGGTGACAGCCTCACAGCAGGCTATGGTTTATCAACAGAAGAGGCATTCCCTGCGCTTACTGAAAAACTACTTAATGAAAAAGTTAAACAATGCAAAGTTATCAATGCAGGATTAAGTGGTGAAACGAGTGCAGGAGGCCTGGCGCGTATCGATTGGATATTGAGACAGCCTGTAGATATTTTTATTCTTGAGTTGGGTGCCAACGATGGACTTCGCGGTTTACCACTTGATCAAACTGAAAAAAATCTGCAAGCCATCATCGATAAAGTAAAAAGTAAATACCCGAAAATTAAGGTAGTGCTTGCTGGCATGATGGTGCCACCCAATATGGGAAAAGATTATAGTGCCGGGTTTCAAACCATTTATCCACGATTAGCAAAAAAAAATAACGCCACCCTTGTCCCATTTATACTTGAAGGTGTAGCAGGAATAGAAAAATTGAATTTACCTGATGGCATACATCCTAATCCGGAAGGACATAAGATTGTTGCAAAAAATTTAACAAACTTTTTAAAACCATTGCTAAAATAGTATATTTAAGAGATGGGCAAATGTTGTGAATGTCCACACTCACTAAAATCGCGTGTAGATGGCTCGTTGCGTATATCTTTTATTATTTTTTTTTCTTCCAATTTGTGCCTATGCGCAAGAATTAATACCATATCAGGAAGATGATGGTGTGATTGTTATTGGTAACAAAGCTAATTACGTAGAAGATCAAAGTAAAAACCTGACCATAAAAGATTTCGAAAAAGGTAATCTCAACGATCGCTTTATAACATTCTCAGAAACAGCACCCAATTTTGGAAATACAACAGCGGCAATTTGGAGTGTCTTTACAATTGATAATAAGACTAATCAAATCTTATACCTTGAGTTTAGAAAAACACTGGCAGACAAAGTAGATTTTATTTACCGCGACTCTCTAGGGCAACTGCACACATTAAAAACCGGAAATTTCTTTGACAGAGACACACGCGATGTTGAAGATAACTTTTTCATTTTTAGATTACCGCCAAGCCGCAAACCTGTAACTTACTACTTACGTGTTGAAAGCACCAGCAACATTTCTTTTCCACTTAGCTTGGCAACAGGACGAGAAATGTTTACTAAGCACCGCGATGAAGAACTTGGGTATGGCCTTTTCTTAGGTATTATTTTAACACTCGTTATTTATAATCTGTTTATCCTTTTTACTGTAAGAGAAAAAATTTATGCCTACTATGTCGCATACCTTCTAGTTAGCATAATTGGATACGATGTTACGGCTATGGGTTTCGGTTCTGAATACCTATGGGGAAATCTAGGAATAGGGATTTACATTAATACTATCAATCATGTGCTCATAAGCAGTGTCATGATTTTTGTGTTGTTCTTCATTTCATCTTTTCTGGATCTTCCAAAAAAATTACCTGCTCTGTATAAAAGCAATCTCATAGTTATCACAATAGGATTCATCCTGATTGCATTACAAGTTCTGCTAAACAACATCATTACAACCTCTTTAATCAAACTTTTTAGTGTTGTCATTTCTCTATACGGATTAGGAGGAATTGCTTACGCGTATGCCAAAGGACTAAAACCAGCAAGGCTTTTATTAATCGGCTGGACTTTTTACATTATAAGTCTCATTACATACCTATGTTATATTGTTGGCCTGCTTCCTTATGTGCATTATACGACCGGAGCACCAATGTATGGCATCGCGCTTGAGGCGCTCCTATTCTCATTTGCATTAGCTGATCGGATAAGAGAGCTAAGGCAAGAAAAAATGAAGGCACAACTCGAGAATTTACAACTTATTAAACATCATAACGAGGTACTTGAGAAAACTGTGTACGAAAGAACACTTGAGATAACTGCACAGAATGAAGAGATACAGGCGCAAAACGAGGAGCTTGTAACCTTACAAGATCAATTGTCATTACAAAATGAAAGTCTTGAAAATCAAAATCTTGAATTGCAAGGAGCATGGGAGACAATAGATCAGCAAAATGATGTGTTGCGCCAACACACTGAAAACCTGGAAGTAGAGGTAAAGAAAAAGGCCAGCGATTTATTTGTTTCTAATCAAGAACTCGTTAATCACAATAATCAGTTACAACAATTTTCATTTATAACTGCTCATAACCTCCGCTCACCTGTTGCGCGCATATTAGGCCTCATTAACTTATTGCATGTGCCTTCTGTTGATGATCAGGAAAGACAGCACATCTTAAATCAAATTCAAAAAACAGGTTACGATTTAGATCAGGTCATCAAAGACCTTTCAGTAATACTGGATATTAAAAAAGGGCTTACCGAAAACTATGAAGCAGTCCCTATTAAAAGTACCCTGTTTAAAGTAACATCACTATTACAAACTGAGTTAGAGCGGAATAATGTTCAGTTAAGTATCGAGGTTGATACGTTTGATACCATAATAGGCATACCAGCTTATCTAGAAAGCGTTTTCTTTAATCTGTTGAGCAATGCCATAAAGTATCGTTCCCCCGAACGTCTGCCACATATTCAGGTTCAAGCAAAAAAGGATAATGATCTTATGACAATAGCCGTAAAAGATAACGGAATAGGTATTGACTTAGCCAGCTTTGCCCACAAGTTGTTTGGTATGTATCAGCGTTTCCATTTTCACACAGAAGGTAAAGGGTTAGGACTACACCTAGTTAAAACACAAGTAGAATCCATGGGGGGTAAAATAAGCGTTGAAAGCCATTTGAATGTAGGCACAACCTTTATAATAGAACTTGCTGCAAGAAGATAGCACACTATCTTTCTGAAACCACCTTTAAGGGCATACAGTATACACCATCAGGTGAAAGCTACCTACGGTTGAGTAAAAAGTAAAAAGTTGGATATGATTAGAGAACGCTTACTTCTGTGTTGGCCACAACAGGGGGAGCAATAGGCTCAACCTTTTTAACGCTTAACACAAATTGCTTATCAAGGATAAACTCGTAAACTTCTTGAGCTAACAATTCAGTAGCCTTTGGTGACTGCTGTAAAACGCTTAAAAGACCTTGTGCAACTTCAGAATTTTTGATGTTGTTACTGGCTTTGCTTTTATGTGCATGTAATGTAAAAGAATAACCTCCTTTTTCTTTGGGATTAACACCCTTAAATTCATGACCAGAGAGAGAATATTGTTGAGCAGCTTCCGCTGAAGTAGAAACCATTAATTTTAAAATAGCCGGACGGTATTTACTCCAAACATGTGAATAAGCGTTTGTAATGATCGAATTGTAATAAGAAGCTGCCATGTTAGTGGATAATTGGTTGAAAAAAGAAACAATTCAGCTAAGAATTACTGATAAAATAGCTGATGTTGTGAAATCTTCTGCAAGATACAGATAATCCTTGGTTAGTCGCCTATATTGCGATATTATAGGTCAAATATTCGATACTTTCCCCTTAGAGTCGGAAAATTCGTATAAAAATGCTATCTTGCGCACTTTCCAATCATGCTAGCAGCAGATAGCATTTTCCAGGGTATTTCTTGCTGCATTACTGGTTAACACGCCTTTTCTACATTTAAGTTGATTACATGAGATACATCCTGTAATAACGCCACTAATTTCTACGTATCGATGAGACAGTTAAAAATCAGCAAACAGATCACCAATCGCGAAAGCCAATCTTTAGACAAGTATTTACAGGAAATCGGCAAGGTAGACTTAATTACCTCTGACGTTGAAGTTGAGCTGGCAAAGCGAATAAGACAGGGAGATCCGATTGCTTTGGAAAAACTGACTAAAGCTAACTTGCGTTTTGTGGTGTCTGTAGCCAAGCAATATCAAAACAACGGTTTAACACTAGGTGATTTGATTAATGAAGGTAACCTTGGTTTGATTAAAGCTGCAAAACGCTTTGATGAAACCAGAGGATTTAAGTTTATCTCCTATGCCGTATGGTGGATTCGTCAATCTATTATGCAGGCACTAGCTGAACAATCGCGTATTGTGCGTTTGCCATTAAATCGCGTTGGTTCACTTAATAAGATATCAAGAACATTTTCTGAACTGGAGCAACAATTTCAGCGTGAACCTTCAGCTGATGAATTGGCCGAAGTAATGGGCATAAGCCTGGAAGAAATCAGCAGCACTATGCGTGTTGGTGGAAGACACGTATCTATTAACGCACCATTCGCTCAAGGCGAAGATGGAAGCTTATTAGATGTGTTACAAGACGATTCTGAAGTTACGCCTGATTCAGGTTTAATGAATACTTCCTTACAAATGGAGGTTTCACGCGCCTTGGCTACACTTACGCAACGCGAATCAGAGGTTATCTCTTACTATTTCGGCTTAAATGGCTCGCATGCACTTACGCTGGAAGAGATAGGCGATAAATTTAATTTGACACGTGAACGCGTTAGACAAATTAAAGAGAAAGCTACTCGCAGGTTAAGAACAACCTCACGCAGTAAGACTTTAAGATCATACTTAGGATAATCTAATCTTAGATATAATTATAAATGAGTGATTGGGTAAACCAGTCACTCATTTTTTTTACAAGACACTCTGCTTTAAAAAATAAGTTAAACAAATTCAAAACCTAAATAACGAATCACCGCACTAACATATCAGCACATAATCTCAAATACAGCCTAAAAGATTAATGTGTCAATTCACTCTCTATTAGCGCAATAAAAGGTCTGTTGAAAGTAATAGTAGGTTACTGAATTAATTCGTTGTACCTTTGATAAGTAATATCATTTAAGGCTCTTCCAAGAGTTCCTTTTTAGTTCAGAATAGTTCTCCTCTTCTTCCTTTATCAGGAATTAAATCAGAATCTTCCCTGCCATTACAGAGGTGAATGCTTTTACGCAAATAAATTTTTAATTATTACAATTTTTACAATGCAAGGAACAGTAAAGTTTTTTAATGACGCCAAAGGTTTCGGTTTCATTAAGCCATCAGATTCAAGTGAAGACATTTTTGTACACACTTCAGGTCTTATTGATGAAATTCGCGAGAATGATTTAGTAGACTACGATCTTGAAAGAGGCAGAAAAGGCATGAATGCCGTTAACGTGAAAGTATTGAACTAATCATACAATTACATTGATAAAAGGGTGTCTCACAAGGATACCCTTTTTTGTTGACACCTGTTTAATGCTAGCAAAACCACATGATTATCCTTCTTACATTGATTTTAGTAAAATACCTCAGCAGAAAAAGGAAAGCTATTCTTGTCACTCCTTAATAGCATCATTTTCAATTAACCTTCTCAGCGATTAACGTTAGATCTTTAATCTATAACACGTAAAATCTCCAAACGCTCAAACATAAAAAGTACACTCAAAGCTTATGATGATTTGTGCATAGAGCCAAAGACAAGATAGAAAGTAATCAGGGTTCATGTATCAAACTTACTCCACTCCTACCTTGTACAATCAACTTGAGCCTATCTAAATGATAAGCGCCTGACTTTACACCAACCCGTATCAGGCATAATTAGCAATTACAAAATCAAGTAAGCTAGTACCGATCCACTTCATTAATTACTGTATCGATTCTTATTGAAACAACTTGATAATATCGTTCGCGAAGATGAAAACCATCAAGCCTAGCAAAAAGATCATACCAGCTTTCTGTGCCACCTCTAAAAACTTATCAGAAGGTTTACGCCCGGATACCATTTCGTATGTCAAGAATACAACATGACCACCGTCAAGCGCTGGAATAGGTAGCAAATTCATGAAGGCGAGTACCATTGATAGTAAACCAGTCATTCGCCAGAACCTTTCCCAATCCCAATCGCCACCATAAGCCTGCGCAATGCCTATAGGCCCCGACATTGATTTGCGGAAAGATAATTCGCCACTAAATAATTTTCTAAAAGCTTTTAGCTGTGTAAATACTATTCCGAAAGCACGCTCTGTGCCTATAGCAATTGACTCACCAAATTCATACTTGGTAGAGCCTTCTTCAAATTCGAAACCTTTTGAATAAAAACCAATGCCTTTATTGGCACCTACGTATTCATTAAACGAAAGTAATTCTGCACCACGTTTTACTGTAAAGCTCAGCGTATCTTGCTTAAGGGCTTTGTTTTTGTCAATATCATCATAATAAGTAACGGGCTCACCGTTAAGACTAACAAAACGATCTCCTACTTGAAGATTAAGACGTTCTGCAAGGGTATTCTTCTCAATTTTACCAATAACTGGTGGATAACGAGGTAATGCAAAACTCAGTATTTTACCCTTTTCATTAAAGTTCTCGATGAAGTTACTAGGTATGGGAATATCAAGTATCTCGCCATTGCGGTCGATGGTATAGTAGGCATTGTTAGTTAGAAGCGTATTTGGATTGGCTATGTCTTCAAACTTTTCAAATTCTTTTCCATTAATCTTAATGAATTTGTCCCCCGTTTTAAGACCAATCTCTTGTCCTAACTCCCTTGCTTCAATACCACCATTTGCATTGACAGCTGCATTAGGAATAAAGCTGTCGCCAACAATCCAGGTAAGCAAAATAAAAATGACAATCCCCATCACCACATTTACAATAATGCCGCCAAGCATTACGATAAGACGTTGCCAGGCTGGCTTACTGCGAAACTCCCAAGGCTCTGGATCCTTTTTCATTTTCTCCAGATCGAGCGATTCATCGATCATACCGGAAATTTTTACATAGCCACCAAGCGGGATTGCACTCAGCGCATATTCAGTACCACCTTTAGTAAAAGACCATATTTTTGGAGGAAAGCCTATAGAGAATTGCTCTACACGCATTCCAAAATATTTGGCGGCCAGCAAGTGACCCATTTCATGTACTGCTACTAATATTGAAAGGCTCAAAAGAATCTGAGCCGTCATGATCAACCCTTCCATTATTTCTTAGTCTGTTAGTTCTTCTTATTTATAATCTCTAATGCCAATCTTCTTGTTTCCTTATCTGTTTCAATATAATCTTCCAGATTTGGTTTGGCCACAAATTGGACTTTAGCCATGCAACGCTCCACTACATCCGACATCTCAAGAAAACCCACATTGTCCCTTAAAAATTCCGCAACGGCAATTTCGTTAGCGGCATTAAGTACGCAAGGCATGTTTCCTCCTCTTTGCAAGGCACCAAAAGCCAGTGCAAGATTACGAAAAGTTTCCATATCAGGCTTTTCAAAGGTCAGCGATGGATATTTCGCGAAATCAAACCTCGGAAAATCACTTTTAAAGCGATCCGGATAGGTCATGGCAAACTGTATTGGCAAACGCATATCTGGCAAGCCAAGTTGCGCTTTTATAGAACTGTCTTCGAATTGTACTAATGAATGAACAATAGATTGCGGATGTACAACAACCTCCACTTGATCAGCACTAAGGTTAAACAACCACTTGGCTTCAATTACCTCCAAACCTTTATTCATCAAAGAGGCGGAGTCAATGGTAACTTTCGCTCCCATAGTCCAGTTAGGATGTTTCAATGCCTGCGCTTTTGTTACTGACAAAAGTTCATCGCGTTTCTTTCCGCGGAAAGGTCCACCGGAAGCAGTAAGGATAATTTTTTCAATTTTATTATGAAACTCCCCAACGATGCACTGAAATATAGCCGAGTGTTCCGAGTCAACAGGATAAATATTTACCCCCCGTTCACGGGCTAGCTGCGTTATCAGCTCGCCTGCTACCACCAACGTCTCCTTATTGGCCAGTGCAATGGTCTTACCTGCTTCAATAGCTTTAATAGTAGGCAGTAGACCAGCATAACCTACCAATGCTGTCAGCACAAGGTCGATGGTATCCATTTGCACAACTGATGCTAATGCGTTTTCACCTGCATAGACTTTTATATCATGGGGGAGCAAAGCCTCTTTGACTTGCGCATAGTGCTTATCGTTGACGATTACTACAGCGTTAGGTTTAAATCTGATGGCTTGCTCTATTAACAATGAAGCATTGTTTTGTGCGGTGAGTACCTCAACCTGAAAATATTCGGAATGTTGTGCAACCACCTCCAGCGCCTGCGTTCCTATAGAACCGGTGGAGCCGAGTATGGCAATATGTTTTTTAGTGTCGGCCATGAAAGTGAAATAATGTACTAGATAAGAAAAACAACGCGGAAGGAAAAATGATCGCGGAAGGGGAATTATTGTTGTGAAAGGAATAAAAGAGAGAGCACAGGTAATATTTTTATTCAACTAAGATTGCTGTAAAAAAACAAAGGCCGACTAATGCCGGCCTTTGTTTTATGGAGAAGAGAATTACTTCTTCTTCTTAGCTGCTTTCTTAGCTGTCTTTTTCTTAGCAGCTTTCTTTGCAACCTTCTTTACTGTTTTCTTAGCTGCCTTCTTTACAGTTTTCTTTGCAGCTTTCTTCGCTTTCTTTGCCATAGCGTTTAAAAATTTTGGTTAAACATTTATTTAATATAATACAAAGAAGAAACTTTTTTTTTAATCATCAAAATTTTTCTTGATTTTCTGGAATATTAGTTTTTATGTTGTCCACACTTAAAGACTTACTTGAACACATTTAATACCTTCAAGTATTCGAATTTGTCTTTTGAAATGAATGATTGAAGTACAAACTATCATGTACTAAAAACGCATTACACGATTTACAAAAACATACTTGTAGCACCTGCTAATGCTCAATTTTATTTGAATAACGCGCGATAATGCACTTTTTTGATTGATCGACTAAAATAAAAAAGCATGATGCGCATACTAATCAATAAAAAACTAAGCACTGTTTTAAGGTGATAAGGTTTAATTATAATCGCTTTAGTAATTGAATTTAGTGCCAGAAGATTTTGCCCCCAATACAGATAAAAAAAAGATCGATGACGATGTAAAAGTGTGCTGTCTTTCGCATAATCATCCTCAATTTTCTTCATAAAGTCATCGGCAGACACAAAATCTCCGAGTTCTAGCCAATCTTTTTGCTCGCTTTTTCTAATTGTATAAAGATGGCTGATCAGTTTATATATATTCAGCGATCTACAGGTAACCTTTGCCCTTGTTATTGATGTCGGCACGATGCGATAAAAGTAAAGCAGCTCATTTAAATTAGTTACTGAATACAAATTCAATATGCGGCAGGCTAAGTCAGCATCATCCATGCTATTTTCAAAATAAAACCTGTACAGTTCAGGAAAATTCTGAAGCAAGGAAGACCTCATTACCATTGTGCCGCCCATAAATGCTGATTGTATAAGCGAACGTTCTCTTATCTGCTCAATATCTATTGGTACATGAACTGTTCTTACGTAATACCCTTGCTCGTCCATAGCAGCATAAGAAGTCCCACACATCATTAATGAAGCATCACTTTTGAGTTTGGCGATTTGCTTTTCTAGTCTGGCCGGATGCGAAACATCATCTGCATCTGTAATCGTAAAAAAGGGGCTTAACACTCCCCTCACCTTTGAATTTATAGTGTGTAATTTTCCGCGGTTAACGGCATTACTGAAAATGTGTATCCTCGGATCCTTCCTGGCCAGTGTTGCAACAATAGAAAGTGTCTCGTCTGTTGATGCATCATCTATAAACCATAATTCAAAATCGGTAAAAGATTGGTTAAGCAGACTGTTTATGGCCTCCTCTACATAAGGTGAAGCATTGTAGGCAGGCATTAAAATGGTAAGCTCAGCCATTTAAGGGAGTGAAAATGATTTGTCTCCGTATCAAGATATGAATTTAACAAGCTCATCCGCAATTTTACGATCATTGGAGAGTCGTGGCACTTTATTTTGTCCACCTAGTTTTCCTTGCGACTTCATGTAGTCTATAAAACTATTTTTCCTGAGGGCACTAATCTTTAATGTTCTTAAAATATTACCGCCAATCAGGTCATCATAGTAAACATTGAGCTTACGAAGATTAGTATCCAACTCAAGTCTAAAAGCCTCCAGATCCTTAGGACTATTAGAAAACTCAATAAACCATTCATGGTGTGGCAAACCAGCAGGCGGTGTAACCTGAGGCGCAACCGTAAACTCCACTAGTTCTGTTTCAGGAAACTTCTCGATAGTAAATTTCATGGCCTTCTCTACCTCTTCACCAATAACATGTTCACCAAAAGCTGAAATAAAGTGTTTAATACGACCAGTAACTACCAGACGATAAGGATCTTTGGAAACAAATTTCACTGTATCGCCAATCGAATAACCCCATAAACCAGCATTACTATTTATAATAAGCGCATAATTTTTACCCAACTCAACCTCTTCAATGGAAAGGCGTGTAGGGTTCTCGTTAAAATATTCTTCGGTTGGAATAAATTCATAGAACATCCCATTATTCAATAATAACAATAAGCCTTCTGCGTATTGTGAATCCTGATAAGCAATAAAGCCCTCAGAGGCAGGATAGGTTTCGATGGAGTCTATTTTTTTGCCAATGGAATCGAAAAGTTTTGCGCGATAGGGTTCAAAATTCACACCACCATAGACGAAGACTGAAAAATTTGGGAAGACATCTTTTATTTTCTTACCGGTTCTTGTCTGTATGCGATCGAAATACATTTGTGCCCAAGGTGGTATGCCTGATATCAGGGTCATATTTGCCTGTAGCGTTTCATCAATAATGCGTTCCAGCTTTTCTTCCCAGTCTTCAATGCAATTTGTTTCGTAACTCGGTTTCTGGTTGGTGCGCAAATAACCAGGCACTAAATGGTTGGATATGCCTGATAAGCGTCCGGTTTTTACACCAGCTGTTTCGTCTAATTCAGGACTACCAGAAAGAAAAATCAGGTTGCCATCCAAAAAATCCGACTTACCTGTTTCATGCACATAGGCTAGCGTTGAATTTCGTGCACTATTAAAATGGCTGTATTTAGATTCGTTTGAAATGGGAATATACTTAGTACCAGAAGTGGTACCGGATGTTTTCGCAAAGTAAGCAGGCACACCTTTCCACAAAATATCAGGTTTGCCCTCCAGCATTTTTTCTACGTAAGGTTTCAAGGCTTCATAATCGCGAACGGGCACGTGCTTTTTAAAATCAACATAAGATTTTATGTCCTTAAAACCATGGTCCTTTCCAAACAGGGTGTTACTGCCTTCACGTATAAGCATATCCAACATTTTCTGCTGGTAGAAACCCGGTTGGGAAGACCACTTTTTTGTTTGACTGGCGATGTATGCCGCTAATGGCTTTGCTAAAACTGAACGAATACCCATACCGCAAGTTAGTTTGAAAAAATTAAGTTTAGAAAACACAGTATTTTGAGATTTCTACAACTTTTTTAGGTTTGCGAACATCTTTTACCTTGGTTTCGTTATAAGCTACGTATGAAAACTATTTTGAAGACAGTATTAATTGCTTTCGTGGCCGGATTGGCTGGCGCATTTACCTTTTATAAATATAAGATTGAACCAGCTTTAGAAAATAATATACAAGCTACGCACCAACTAACAAGTGATCGGTCTATCGTAAACGACAACAACGATGATCTGGGGGAAACGCTTTCATTGGCCGATAATTTTAACACCAACATCAGCCTGCCGCCTGTAGATTTTAGTGAGGCAGCAACCAAAGCCATTCCTAGTGTAGTGTACATCAATAGTATTTCTAAGGGTGTTGCTACCTCGTGGGATTGGTTTTTTGGTGGTACTTCTTCTCAAACACAGGTGAGCAGTGGTTCAGGAGTAATTTTTACTACTGATGGCTACATTGTTACCAATAACCACGTAGTTGCATCCGCAGAACGCATTGAGATTATATACAATAAGAGAAATTATGCAGCCGAACTGGTGGGCACCGATCCTTCTACTGATTTAGCAGTGCTTAAAATAGAGGAGAATAATTTGCCTGCCATTAAGCTTGGAAACGCTAAAAATGTTCAGGTGGGTGAGTGGGTAATTGCTGTTGGAAATCCATTTTCACTTTCTTCAACTGTAACAGCCGGAATTGTTAGCGCTAAAGGCAGACGCATAGGTATTCTGGAAGATAAATTTCCGATTGAATCTTTCATTCAAACAGATGCAGCTATTAATCCTGGAAACTCTGGTGGTGCACTTGTAAACAAAAGTGGCGAACTTGTGGGGATTAATACCGCAATTTTATCTCGCACCGGTTCTTATACCGGATACGCTTTTGCTGTTCCGGTTGATATAGCTAAAAAAGTTGTTGATGACTTAATCAAGTTTGGCATTGTGCAAAAAGCACTCATGGGTGGAAATGTTATTGAATACGATTATGCCACAGCCAAAAAGTATGACCTTAAAACAGATTTAAAACAATTTAACGGTGTGGTACTGGAAAAAATGGAGCGCGAAGGCCCAGCAGCTAATGCTGGACTAAAACCAGGTGATATCATTACTAAGGTGAATGGGGCAGACATTAACAGCAAGAGTGCTTTTGAAGAAACCCTTGCCTATATGTATCCGGGTGATAAAATTTCAGTGACTTATCTGCGTGGTAACAAATCTGAAACCGCCAACATAACATTGGTTAATAAAAATGGTGGTACCGAAACCATCAAAAGAAAAATATACAGTTCTTCAACATTGGGTGCCAACCTGGAAGCAGGTGATTACGGGGTAAAGATTTTTAAACTCAAGCCGGGTGGTATGTTGGATCAAATCGGATTATCCGAAAATTTCACTATTTATTCTATCAATCGCCAACGCGTTGAAAACCCTGAGGAGGTGATAGAATTTTTTGAGAAATTTAAAGGAGACGGTTATTTGTACGGAATCAATAGTAACAAACAGCAATTGCAATTGCGATTTAGGTTGCGTTAGTTTTGCTCGATGTTGAGAAATAAAAACAGCCTGCTTAAGTTAAGCAGGCTGTTTTTATTAATTTGAAATTTGAAATTACGAATTCAATGTCGTTTAGTTAAGACTTTTTATTGGCCTCCAGTCCTCTCCAAAGGAGAGGATGACTAAGGAAGCTTAACTAAACGAAATTGAATTACGAAAAACGAACAACCAACAACCAACAACCATCAACTACTACACCCGCATCTTCAAACGCTTACCTAACTCTTCAACTGTGTTTTTAAAGTTAGGATCGGTCTTCATCATGTCTTCTACTGATTCCAAGGCATGAATAACCGTGCTATGGTCGCGGCCGCCAAAGTTACTTCCGATGAGTGAAAGTGTAAGTTGTGTGTAGCGCTTACAGAAATACATCGCCACCTGACGAGGAATTACAATCTCACGTTTCTTCACCTTACCCTTCATCGCTTCTAAGTCAACTTTGAAATGATCGGCAACAGTTTTCTGGATAAAGTCAACGCTAACATCGCTCTGAATTTCTTTGATGATGTTTTTCAGTACTTCTTTAGCCAGATCAAGGTCAATATCTTTCTTTAATAAAGTAGCATGGAAGATTAACGAATTGAGCACACCTTCCATATCGCGAAGGTTGGTATCAACACTGTAAGCTAAGTATTCAGCTACCTCAGTCGGCATATCAATACCATCTGCCTGCATCTTGCGATGCACAATAGCTAACTTAGTTTCAAAATCAGGTTCTTGTAAATCTGCCGTTAGTCCCCATTTAAATCTTGACAGCAATCTTTCCTGAAATCCCTTCAAGTCGCGTGGCGGGCAATCACTCGTCATGATAATTTGCTTGCCAGTTTGATGCAACTGATTGAAAATATGGAAAAACATTTCCTGCGTTTTCTCGCGACCAGCTAAAAACTGCACGTCATCCAGAATCAAAACATCTACTTGTAAATAAAAATTTTGAAACTCCTGCATTTTGTGGTTTTGCAGGGCATTCAAAAACTGACTTGTAAAATCATTTTGATCTACATAGAGAACCACCTTGTTAGGCAGGTTATTTTTTATTTCGTTGCCTATAGATTGCACAAGGTGAGTTTTTCCCACGCCTACACCACCGTAAAGCATTAATGGATTAAAAGAAGTTACACCAGGTTTTTTGGCTACTGCCAAACCTGCAGAACGCGCCAAACGGTTACAGTCTCCCTCTACAAAGTTATCGAAGCTGTAATTTGGATTAAGACGCGAATTTATGGTTTGCGGATTGAGTGCTTTAAAAGTGAATGGCGAATAATCGTCTGCTCCGATGCCATTTAAAGCAGATTTACGGTTAGCCGATCCATTGGGATAATTAACCGCAACCGCAGGGTTTTGCTGGTTGCCGCTATCAACAATAACAGAATACTCTAGCCGGCCTGTAGGACCTAATACAGTATGCACAGCTTTCTTTAGTACTGGTACGTAGTGTTCTTCCAGCCACTCGTAAAAAAATTGTGAAGGAACCTGAATCGTTAGTACGTCCGCATCTACTCTAACCGGTTTTATGGGTTTAAACCATGTTCCGAAGTTTTCATCCCCTACATCCGGACGAATAATATCGAGACAATCATTCCATACCGTTGCGGAGTCTACTTCTATCATGCTCGTTTAAATAAAGGTTTGTACTTAGAAAATTCCTTTGGGGAAAGGGGAACAAAGATGAAGAAAACACTTATGAAAAATCAAGTGTTCGGACGCTTGATTTTTTAGAATTTTTTTTGCTTATGTAAATACATTGTCGTTTACACTTCGGAATGCAAAAATCTTCACTAAAATTGCCTGTAAATTATGTTTTATGGCCGAAAAAAGGGCAATCGATCAGATATCATCTTCATTTTCTCAAGTTACAGCAAAGGATTGGACGCAAATCGCGCAAAAAGAAATTGAAAATAAAAATCCTTGGGAGGCTTTGGCATGGTCTGATCAGGAAAACCTGATTTTCAAACCTTATTACGATGCAGAAATAAAAAATCAGTTTGTTTTTGCTTTACCTACGGCCAAAAACGCATTCTACGGGGCGCGAGCTTGGTATAATATGCCTCTTGTAAGGGTTGATAGTGCAAAAAATGCCAATGAAAGTGCAATGTTGCACCTGAGTAATGGTGCTGATGGTATTTTATTCGATCTACAGGGAAAAGAAACAGCATTAAAAACTTTACTTAAGGATATTCAATGGGTGTATTGTTCGCTATCCTTTAAAAATGTTGGTAAAAATTTCTCAAAAACACTGATTGATTATATTGAAACAGAAAAACTTGAAAAATCCAGTTTACAGGGTTGCTTATTTTCGAATGAAGTAAGTGCCGAGTTAATAAATTTCTTTGAAGGTACACCGTTTATACCCTTAGGCATCTGGATAGAGAATCAGCAAAAAAATATAGCAGAAATCAGTGAGGCAATTTCAAAGCTTCATAGCCGAATTGGATTAATCAATAATATTAAAACAGTAACGGTTGCTTTTTCCATTAATGCTGATACTAATTTTTTTCACACCATTGCCAAGTGTAAAGCGTTGCGATCGCTCAGCGATATTTATGCGCAAACACAAAATATTTCATTTTCAACCATACATATCCATAGCAGATCAGAAGTTTGGACAAAAGAATCTTTCCAACCCAATGGAAATATGTTAAAAAGCACCACTGCCGCATTAGCGTCCGTAGTGGGTGGTTGCGACAGCCTGACTGTTTATGCAGAAGATGAAAGCAGTAGCATGATGCAAAGGGTGGCGCGAAACATATCCAGCATTTTAAGGGAAGAATCGCATGTTAATAAAGTAGCAGATGCAACAGTAGGATCATACTTTGTCGATAACCTTGTTCAGCAATTTGTAAGTGAAACAATTGCCAAACTAAATGCTGGTGGGCTGAAATTTCAAATTTCAAATTTGAAATTTCAAATTCCAAACTTCGAACACCAAGAATGGAATAGTCCTGAGACGATTGCTGTTAAGCCCTTCTACACAAAAGAGGATATTGCCACTTTACCTCACTTACAATTCACGGCTGGTATTCCACCTTTTTTGCGCGGGCCGTATGCCAGTATGTACACACAAAAAGCCTGGACCATCAGACAATATGCAGGTTTTTCTACTGCTAAAGATTCAAATGCATTTTACAGAAGAAATTTAGCGGCAGGACAAAGAGGCTTATCAGTCGCTTTTGATTTGGCAACGCACAGAGGTTACGACAGCGATCATCCTCGTGTAACCGGTGATGTGGGTAAGGCAGGTGTGGCCATCGACTCTGTTCTGGATATGAAAATTTTATTCGATCAGATTCCATTAGATAAAATGTCCGTATCCATGACGATGAATGGTGCAGTGCTACCGATTATGGCCTTTTATATTGTGGCAGCCGAAGAACAAGGTGTAAAACCCGAACAGCTTACAGGCACCATACAAAATGATATTCTCAAAGAGTTTATGGTGCGCAATACCTACATCTATCCGCCAGCGTCATCCATGCGTATAGTCGCTGATATTTTTGAATATACTTCGCGTAACATGCCGAAGTTCAATTCGATTAGTATTAGTGGCTACCATATGCATGAGGCCGGAGCGCCTGCGCATATTGAATTAGCTTACACCTTGGCTGATGGTTTGGAATATATTCGCGCGGGTATCAAAGCCGGTATAGCCATTGATGATTTTGCACCACGTTTATCCTTTTTCTGGGGCATAGGCATGAATTTTTTCATGGAGATTGCCAAGATGCGAGCAGGTCGATTGTTATGGGCTAAAATTGTGCAGCAATTTAATCCTAAGAAAGATAAGAGTATGGCCTTGCGCACACACTGCCAGACTTCCGGCTGGAGTTTAACAGAGCAAGACCCTTACAACAATGTAACACGTACCACCATTGAAGCATTGGCAGCTGTGCTTGGACATACTCAGTCACTGCACACCAATTCCTTAGATGAAGCCATTGCTTTACCTACCGATTTCTCAGCGCGTATTGCGCGTAACACACAGCTCTACCTTGAAAAAGAAACCAACGTTACTAAAGTTGTAGACCCGTTGGGTGGCTCTTATTACGTTGAAAGCTTAACAGCTGAATTGGTAGACAAGGCCTGGGCGCTGATTGAAGAAGTGGAAGCATTGGGCGGCATGACTAAAGCCATTGAAAGCGGTATACCAAAGATGCGCATTGAACAAGCTGCCGCAGCTAAGCAGGCACGTATTGATTCTGGCAGAGATGTTATTGTTGGTGTTAACCGTTTTCAAACAGATGAAAAACCTGACTTCGATATTTTAGAAGTTGATAACACTGCTGTTCGTAAAGAACAAGTAGATCGATTAATTCAATTGAAAGGTGAGCGTGATAACGAGGCTGTACAATTGGCATTACAAGCGATTAGTGATGCCGCTGCCAAGGGAACTGGTAATTTACTGGAGCTTGCAGTTGATGCCGCACGTAAGCGTGCCACCTTGGGTGAAATATCAGATGCGATGGAGAAAGCCTTTGGACGATACAAGGCCAGCATCAAATCAATATCAGGTGTATATTCGGGAGAAATGAAAAACAATAAGGCTTTTGATGAAGTGCGTCAACTCAGCGATGCTTTTGCTAAAATGGAAGGAAGAAGACCACGCATTTTAGTAGCCAAGATGGGACAAGATGGTCACGATCGGGGTGCTAAAGTAATTGCTACCAGTTTTGCTGATTTAGGTTTTGATGTAGACATCGGACCGTTGTTTCAAACACCGGAAGAAGTAGCCATGCAGGCAGCAGAAAATGATGTACACATTGTAGGTGCTTCGAGTCTGGCTGGTGGGCATAAGACTTTAATTCCTGAGCTAGTGCAAGCCTTGAAAAAAATTGGTCGTGAAGATATCATGGTCGTAGCCGGTGGTGTTATACCAGCACAGGATTACGACTACTTATTTGAAAGAGGCATTGCTTTCGTGTTTGGACCAGGTACCGTCATCACGGATTCCGCTAAAGGAATTTTGGAGCGACTGATGCGTAATCAATAACATTAGATTGCATCACTGTCCGAATAAAAATGAAGGACATATGGTAAACACTTGATACTACTATCCTGCTGGAATAGCTAGGAGTAATCCTGCCTACGTGTTGCCGTTTTGTAAAGTCAGAGACTGTCAGAAAAGTACCAAGAATATCAAGTGGTTATGGTTCTGTTATTTTTTGGATGTACGATACTCGTAATTAATTAATTATTTTTATGTAAATAATTAAAAATATTAATAATATTTTATGATACAAAATTCTAAACTTTGAACGGTTTAAGTTCTGACTATATAATTTACTTACAATCTAACATATGATACAAAATAAAGTACCTATTACTGTAGCCTACGGAGATGGCATAGGCCCGGAAATCATGCAAGCTACCTTAGACATCATTCAGGCAGCTGGCGCTAACATTGAAATTGATACAATTGAGATAGGAGAAAAAGTATATAACAGAGGTCATTCTTCAGGGATTGAGCCGCATGCCTGGGATTCGTTACGTAGGACTAAAGTATTTCTTAAAGCGCCCATCACTACTCCACAGGGAGGTGGATTTAAGAGCTTGAACGTTACGGTAAGAAAAGTGATTGGTTTATATGCCAACATAAGGCCATGTAGTTCTTTACATCCTTTTGTGGAAACCAAGCATCCAAAGATGGATATCATCATCGTAAGAGAAAATGAGGAGGATCTTTATGCTGGCATTGAACACCAACAAACTGACGAAGTTACCCAGTGTCTTAAAATTATAACCAAGCCGGGAACTGAGAAAATTATCCGTTATGCCTTCGAGTACGCACGTCAATATGGACGCAAAAAAGTTACTTGCTTCACCAAGGACAACATCATGAAAATTACTGATGGATTGTTCCACAAAATGTTTGAGGCAATAGGCCAGGAATATCCGGATTTAGAGAAAGAGCATTGGATAGTTGATATTGGTGCCGCCAAATTAGCGGATACACCAGAAGCGTTTGATGTTATAGTTATGCCTAACTTATATGGTGACATTTTATCTGATGTGGCCGCACAGATAACTGGTTCCGTGGGCTTAGCAGGCTCCGCAAATATTGGAGATGGCTTTGCAATGTTTGAAGCCATCCATGGTTCGGCTCCTAGACGTGCTGGCCAAAATTTAGCAAACCCTTCAGGACTTGTATTGGGTGCGGTACAAATGCTTATTCATATAAATCAGGCTGATGTAGCCCAAAAAGTACACAACGCCTGGCTTCGCACGCTAGAGGACGGTATACATACTTATGATATTTTCAAGGAGGGTAACAGTAAGCAAAAGGTAGGTACAAAAGAATTTGCTCAGGCAATTATTCAGCGCTTAGGTCAGCAACCACAAACACTTAAAGCGGTAGATTATTCAAAGGCAGTAGGAAAAACTATTCATGTAAAGGCAAGTCCAACTGTACCGGCTAAAAAGGAGTTAGTGGGTGTAGATATATTTTTACATGAAAAAGACCGCGATCCCAATAAGTTAGGTAATGCATTGAAAGATATTAAGGCTGGAAAGATGCACCTATCAATGATTACCAATCGAGGGGTAAAGGTTTACCCCGGTGGAATGCCTGAAACGTTCTGTACAGATCACTGGCGCTGCAGGTTTAAAAATGAAGAACTTAAGCCTTCAACCAGTCATGATGTGATGAGTCTTTATCAACAAATAACAGATGCTGGCTTTGAAATAATTAAGACAGAAAATCTTTACACGTTTGATGGTGAAGTAGCCTTTTCTGCAGGCCAGGGTCAATAAATTTATTGCAGATGACTAATCCGGAAGTTGCAGATGCCTTAATTAATGGTTTCAACAACTTCCGGATTCAATTCAATACTTTCTCCCATTCTGCAAATATTCGTTTTGAAAAAATGCAGTGGCATGAACAGCGCAGGGCTATACAACAGCGCATGGAATTGCACGAGTTTGCAATTGATAGTTTAGCCAAAATGCTGCAAACGCAGATCGATTTTGGAAAAATTGATTGGGATGCAGTTTCAAGGATTTTTGTTACCTCCTATTTGGATGACTCCTGGTTGCCCATGGCGATCAGTTTTCACAATGCTATTATCCGTCAGGCATTTGCTTATAAAGGCTTACAGCATATTATCTCAATTCCCAGTTTCTCTGAATTTAAACAACCGGTATCTATTTATCAGGTAACTAATAACCTGTACGATACGCTGGCAAAGGCTCTTAAAAATTTTGAATTAAAGGTTGGATTTATACATTTTGAGAGAGAGACTCAACTACTCGTAAAGAAAATTGAGACAGATGTTTCAGAAAAGGTCTTAGGATTGGTATTCCACAAGAATCTTTTTTTCAGGAATAAACAAGCTTATGCCGTTGGTAAGATTCAAGGTGCTACTCGCGCTTTCCCAATAACCATTGCCATGCAAGTTTCGGAAGCGGGAGCTTCTATTAAAGGCTTGTTGTTAGACGAAGAGTCGATAAAAAATATATTCTCATTCAGTCGTTCTTATTTTTTGGTTAATAGTGAATCGCCTTGTGGTACTGTTAACTTCCTTCTTTCTGTAATGCCCTCTAAGCCCAGGGCTCAACTGTTAATTAACCTTGGTTATCAGGATTTAGGAAAGGAATTGCTGCTTCAGAATATGTACAGAAAAATGCAATCCTCAGATGCTAAATTTACCCATGCACCTGGTATTGCAGGTATGGTTATGTTTGTCTTCTATCATCCGGCTAGCAATTATGTCTTTAAAGTAGTACGCGGAAACATCAAGCCACCAAAAAACACAACGGAAAAAGAAGTTTTTCAAAAGTATCGATTTGTGGCGGAGCATGACAGAGTTGGGAGGCTGGCAGATGTTCAAAATTTTAAAAATCTTGCGCTACCTGAAAAATGGTTTGATACTCAACTAAAGAATGAACTATTAGCAGGGGCTCCAGCAAGTGTGGGGCTAGAATCTGGTTACCTGATATTTAGAACTGTTTTTATTGAACGTAAATTAGAGCCCTTAAATTTATACCTACAGCATCACTCCGATCAAGAAAATAAAGAGGTCATTTTAGACTATGGTAAGGCAATTAAGGAAATGGCTTATACCAATATTTTTCCGGGCGATTTACTGATCAAAAATTTCGGTGTGACTACTAATAAAAAAATTGTTTTCTACGACTATGATGAAGTTGTTCCGCTCAGTGATTGCACATTCAGAGTACTCCGTAAACCTAGATATGACGAGGAAGAGTATTTTGCTGAATACCAGGATGTAGTATTAGAGAATGATATTTTTCCTGAAGAGTTACTTAAATTCTTATTGCCCGAAGGCCCCCTACGCGATACTTTTCTGGAAAACTATCCTGAACTCTTTTCTGTAGACTTTTGGAATGAATGGAAAGAATTTCATCTTAAGGGAGCATTCATTGACCTTCATCCCTACAATGCTAACATCACCCCTGATGATTGATGTTTACTCCTCGATAGATTTTAGCATCTTCATGTAAGCTTGATTCTAATCATTGTCTCCGCAGGGATGATGATTTATTAATGCCTTGTCTACTTCGTGACGCGTGGGCAGAGGTTGTAAGTATTTTTTCATTAAAGAAGTCATCAACAGAATCAGGTTGTTTCAATCGCCCAGCACAGAACCCATTCTGCAAATTCGCAATGACACGATCAAGTTAAAAATAAAAGAGCACGTCTTTGCGAGGTTCTGCTGCAGGCTTGTGGGGAGGAAGCCGAAGCAATCTGGTTAGTTGCGGAGATGAATTGCATTGTGATAGATTGCTTCTTTCCAATCATCGTCTCCGAAGGGACGATGATTTTTCTTTTCATTTGTTTGATGATTGAATTGTACTTCTTTAGCTAAAATCCGTCTGACCGCTTTTTGCATCCTCCTTCAGCGGTCTGACGGATGATTCGTTTTATAAAATCCTACTCTTATTGAAATCAGTGTAACCTAAACGGATTAGCAGATTAGATTATCAATAAGTTCTCTTCCGAAAATTTAATGCATCTATCTTGAATTTATAATTTAGATTTTTGTTTTGGTATACTATCCGCTTATCAATATGATAGTTGGGGTCACAGACCCTTTGATAGGGCTTCCGAATTTCAAATTCGGAAGAGTTTATTATTCTACGAGCCTATCAACAAATCGGCTAATGAGCACACGATCACATCAACACATTATCACAGCATCCTATCATCACATCAAATTCTTATTCGTTTCTCAAACTGACAACCGGATTTGTATTGGCTGACCTAAGGATAACAATGCCCACTGTCAGCATGGCGGTAAGTAACGCAAAACTAAAACTTACAATAAAAGAATAAAAAGAAATATCAGTTCGGTACGCAAACACTTGCAGCCACTCCTGCATTGTCAAATACACTACTACACTAGACAATAAAAATGCAATCAATAAAATTTTAGCATACTCTGCTGATAATATACTTGTAATTGAAAAAGTAGAAGCACCTAGCACTTTTCGTACTGCTATTTCTTTGGCACGCTGCTCAGTCATAAACCGAACTATACCCAATAGGCCAAGGCAAGATATAAAGAGCGCAAAACCGCCCAAATAAGAGAACACAATATTAGTTCGCTGCTCTGTTTTATATAAATTGGCCACGTCCTCGTCAATAAAGTGATAATCAAAGGGGCGATCTGGTGCATATTTTTTAAAGATTGACTCAATAGCTGCCACCGTTGCCTGGCTACCCTCTGTGACCTTCACTGAAACATTGTTAATGGCAGAGGGATACGTGTACATAATCAAGGGCTCAATCGATTTATGCACTGACTTAAAATGAAAATCTTTGAGAATACCAATAAGACGATATTTACGGTCATGGACTACAATTTCTTGCTCCTCTGCTTCTATAATATTCATAATGGCTGCTGCACGTTCATTCAACATAATAGAAGCAGTATCATTTTGTGCGGGTAAGGTAAACGCTCGACCTGATTTTACGGATAAACCATAGACATCGATAAATTCGTGGTCAACAATCAACTTATGGAAAAAGGTATGGTCTGTTTCGGGTTTACCGCTCCATTCCACATCGCTGGTGTTTTCGTCTGTAAATACAATAGGATGATTATGTCCAGTTACTGCTGTTACCTGACTTAGTGCTTTTAATTCGCTACGCAACGATTCGAACTGAGGTAAAAATTTTCTTAAAGCCGTGAAGGATATGACCTGCTCTTTATTGTAGCCCAAAGCTTTATTACTGATAAAGTTAAGTTGGTCTTGTATGATTAAGGTTGCACTTACCAAACCAATGGCCAAACTGAATTGTGTTACAACTAGCATACGTCTTATCGAAAGTGCTCCGTCAGCGGTTGATTGACCCTTAAGTGATGCTACTGCTTGTTGCTTTGTTAACAGCAAGGCCGGGTAAATTCCTGAAAGTAAGGTTGTAACACTCAATATACTGATCAGGTACAAACAATTTTCCAAAGAGAAAGTAAGAAGCAGTTTTAAACCTGTTAAGGCATTAAAGTGTGGAAGCACGAGCCAAACTATTATAAGCGCCATGAACAGCGCAATCAGTGCATATAAAAAAGTTTCTACTATGCTATAAAGAATAATTTGTGAAGTGCTTGAACCTAATACCTTTCTTACCGCCACAGCATGATTTCGCTTAAATAACTTTGCTGTTGTAAGATTGGCATAGGTAAGGCAGGCTATAAGTAAAACCAATGCACCAACCCATGAAAAAATACTAACATAAGTAGCATTTCCTCGGCCAGGCACATCATTACTTAAATCTGTAGAATACAAATGGATTGCTTGAAGTGGTTGCAATGTTAATAGTGAATTACCATCTTCCTGATTTTCGAGAAGTGCTTTTGAAATTGATTTTTCGAAGATAGCAGGATCGTAGTCTGCATTTAATTTAACATAGGTATGTAAACTGGAAAAGTACCAATTGTCAGTAGTGATCAATCCATTACCGGACATAAATTGTAATGGAATTAAAAAATCAAAATCATAAAAATGGTTATTCTCTGCTGGGTTATCCATCACAGCAACAACGAGAAGATTAATAGGACCTATAACAAAAGTTTTACCCAGCGGATCTTCATTGCCAAAAAAAACTTCCGCAAGTCTTTTAGTAATTATTATTTGATTTGGTTCATGTCCAAAGGTTGATGCGTTTCCTTTTATTAATGGAAAAGTAAATATGTCAAGAAAGGATGAGTCAACTGCAATACCTTTTTTGTACAAACAGTTTATGTCAGTTCTAATACAGAACTCAACCAATGTGGTTCGTGTAGTTTTTTGAACGGCTGCTTGTGTTGATTGTAGATACTCGGCTAAAGGACCGGGAGTTAGTGCAACCTGTGAAGTGATGCTGTCACCATCAAATTTTTTTTGAGTCACTCTATAAATGGATTCAACTTCATTATGGAAATCGTCATAACTTCGTTCATAGCTTATCCAAATAAAGATTACTATAAAAAAAGCAAAGCCTACAGAGAGACCTGTGATATTAATAAAAGCATCTAAGGAGCGCAGATTGCGCCAAATGGTGCGAAGGTAATGGCGAAACATAGTTCGGTTTAGGTTATGGTAAGGTAGTAACAGTTTACAGTATTTTCTATCTCGGAAAGCCTTCCTTTAATAAAATTATATGCCTTATTTTTAAGGCATACAATGATCTGTTAACGGAGGGATCACCATTCAACAACGAGTTTTTTAATCCAATTTCGTTTAGTTAAGCCATTTTTAGTGGCCCTGCCTTTGCCTAAATGGCTACGTGCAGACAGGCTCACTTCCAATCTTCTTTTCTGTTAAGGATGAGTATTAAAGTTTATCTAAACGAAATGGTTTTTTATTTATTAGTAAAGAATTAGCCCATTTAAGGCAATAAATTTTAGCCCGTTAGAAGCTTTCTCTACAGGTTTAAAATATTCTTAATACAACCGTTTCATATATCAATTCATCACTGCTGGGTAAATCTTCCTGCGGATTATTGGTCCAAAACTCCCAACGGCCACCTCTTATTTTTACCCACACCCTGTTATTAACATTATCCTGCCAAAAGGTTTCACCATCAGAATCAATTATCTCTTGTAGTGAGTTTAGTTCTGCATAATTAAACCAGGTATCGGAGTCAACCCATAGCCTAACAGAAGCATTGATATTGCCATCAAATTGTATTCCTATTACTTGTGTGTCGCTTGCTTCCAACATATTTTCTACATTCACTTGAAAGTTTGTTGGATGCGTTGTTTCCCAAGGGAAAGTCAGTTCATAAATGCCCTCAGGTGTTGTTGCAAAATGACGCATGTGATCAAGTAACCAACCGGATTGAGCGGGGTTAACTGTCCATGTTGCTATGGTTTGTAAATCATTGTTTAATCGGTTGACCTCAATTCCCATCAGGTCATTGTAAGACTGATTTTGTGGAGGAGTGTCACCCACACCATGCAGCACAAATCCTTCAAAACCATAAAAGGGGCCCGGCACACTAACCCCACCTGATATGTCACCGGGTGGTACTACGCTCACTGTTTTTCCATAAGTAAAAAAGGGTTCATCGTATACAAAATAATTTCCGGCTGGGCCCCATACACCTTGCGCATCTAATAGAGCCGAAGCCAGTGCATAGTGCTGAAATACAGGTCGTAACTTTACTCCTGGATGTGAGTTTTGAATAAGATTGTTCGTATTTCTTATCATTCCTTTGTCAACTGGCCTTGTATAATAATCTTCTGTTGAGAAAACACCACTGCGTCCATTAGCTGTAGCCGGAAAATTGATTACAATATTATCACGTATATCAAACGTACTGTGGTATGTAGCAAATGCAACAGGATCAGGATTTGAAAAACCAACAAAGGGATCAGCGACATCGCTTCTACCAGTACCATTCATTTCGTGGTTAAGGCTGGTGCCAATAATGAGTGATCGTTCGATAATACCATCATCACCTGAACCTGCAAAAAATCTTCCATGATTATCGGCCGACACAACAGATTGGTTAGTTGGGCGTCTGGCACTGTCCCATACGCCCGGCCCCATATTTTTCCAAACTTTAAAGCGCGTTAAATGAAATCTACGCAAGCTTGGCTCTGGCCAAGGTGTTGCTCTACCTCCTTCATTTGAGGCATATTGAAACCCGATTGTATTGCCTTCATTATCATTTTCAACATCATCGATATGAATACCGTTTATTCCATTTGAATGCGATGTATTATTATCAAACACACCAAATTCCATACGACTCGGATTCATTAGTAAGCCATCTTCGGCCACTACACCTGTACTTTCACCAAAAGGTCGTGTTGGGAAGGCTAGCCAAAAGCCAAATGATCCACAATCAGCAGCAATGTTGTTAATGATTGTATTATCTGGATTACTTATCCAAAATCCTGAAGAGCCTTTCTCATTTACTTCATGCATTTTTAATCGACTCGCATAAGGTGGATTTCTTACACGTAACACAAGATTGCCATCAATTATATTTCTGCGTTCTACTGCATCTTCAGTAAAAATTCCATGACCCTGAATATCATATACAATATTATTTTGCACAAGCACCCCATTAGTACCATGAATTACAATGCCCCTGTTTCTTGAAGTATGGATAACTGAATTTTTAAAATACTGGCCACTGGCATCAGCAATAGCCTGAGTACCATTGTAGCTTAGCATGTGCCAATGAAAAGGATAACGTCTTAATCTTCCTCTTTGTCCACCTCGTTTAATTTCAACACCATCGACATGTGCTACCGAAGATCCCATCACCATGATATGAACGCCAAAACCTTGTGTTTGCCAAACGTCATCATCGGGGGCTTGTATTACAATGTTGCGACTCAAGTTTCCAATTTCAGCTCTTTCATCAAGCACAAGTGGTGTTTGTAATGTTTCTGTATCAGGTTGTGGGGGTGTTAATAAATTGGCAGGCTGCAAACTCATACCCGGGGTAGTAGGGTATTGTAAAAGCCCCCAACGAAATGCATTGAGTGGGGTAGTTAATCCAATCTGAGTACTATTAACAGATGTAATCGTATTTTTCTGCGTAGTAGAAATACCATTGCCTGCCAGGTAATAATCAGTTGGAGCAATGACTAACTCATCTCCAACTTTCCAATCCACATTTTGTAGTAAGTTGATTGATGTTGATCCTAATGCTGCATGTTCATTGAGTTTAGTCCATATTACATCAGGAGATTTACCATGTAACTCAAGGTTTCCATCCATGAGTACAATGCCACGCGTTCCCATACCCATAATGCTGGCTTGTGTGTCAGTATCAGTTAGTGAAATAGTCGCTTTTTGTAAAAATGGATGTTGTTCAGTGCCTATGCGTAGCGTACCATGCACCATAATCCATTTAGCGCTAAGTTGTAAATCCTTTCTGGCAAATTCCAATTCCCCATTAACTGTAATGCCACCTAATGCAGGCGGATTTTCATCTAATCGAATAGTCATGCCTTCTGGAATAACGACTTCACTGCCTGTGGTTGGTTTTCCATTTGGCCATGTTGCTGGGTTAGACCATAGGTGAACAGGTGTGCCTATAACTTGTGTTATGTCAGAAAATGTAGGCGCGCAATCTTGTTGCGTTATTTGAGCTCGAAAGTAATTGCTTGTATTAAGAATGACTTGTTTAGTTGTAAAAGCATTTGCGTTTGTTAAATTTTCCCACGATTCGCCATCATTAGAAATCTGCCATTGAATGTTTCCTATTGTAGTAGCTGGCACCTCTAATCTTAGCGTATCATAAAATTGTACTTCCAGTATTTGCGCTTCACCAACAAATGATATAAATAAAAATGCAAGGATAGTAAAGAATATATTTTTCATACAAAATCTTAATTAATTGAAATGAGTAAAGACCATGTTATTCCTTGATTAGCCTGACATGCCATTGTTTGTCAGCAGCATCGAGGCGAAGAATGTAAAAGCCCTGCTTGAGTTTACGCACATCAATACTAGAAGTACCCGCGGGTATTGGCATTGAGAGTATGGCCGAACCCGTAGGATTGTAGAAATGAAGGTTACCCGCCTCCAAGCTTGATATTTGTATGAAATTGCCAGCGGGATTTGGGTGCACGTTAAATAATTCAAACTTGTCTTTAATCCCGACTACTTGCTCGCAAAGTTGCGATTGATCCACAGATAGGGCCGCAACATAAGATACTTGGGCATGTGATTGATTACAGATTAAAAGCCCTAACAGGAGGCAACACAAGGAGATTTTAACCATACAGTTTTCATTAAAATTTGTATAGTAAAAATAACGCTGAAGCTCTGTTCGTATGAATTTAAGCCCGATACAAATGGTCTACAAGGGTGAAATTTGAGTAGATATAAGATTAAAAGTTCAGAATGTGTCTTGAATGGATCACTTGGGCCTCACCCCTGCCCCTCTCCAATGGAGAGGGGTGATGGAGAGTGGAGTAGGTTAGAATTTAATTAGGTTATGGAAAAGTATCTCATTAAATTTTATTGCATTCATACAGCAAAGAGGTTTATTCAATTGCGAGAGCGTATTTGACTATTATTTATTATTCGCTGGATAATTAAGTGGCATCAATTATTTTGAAGGAATACTAACCTTGAAATGGAAAAAGTCCATAAGATATTGTAAATCGTTTATTAACTAAACTCAGTTTGTAATAGGCTCAATCAAATCAATCAGATTACCATATAGATCCTCAAACACAAGCACTTTGCCATACGGCTCGTCAACAGGCCCACGAACAATTTTTACGTTGTGCCTTTGTAGATTTTCAAGATCAAATTGAAAATTTTGTGTGTGTAAAAACAGGAATACCCGACCACCTGTCTGATTGCCTATCCTGCTACTTTGTTCTTCGTTTGCTGCTTTGGCTAATAATAATCCGCAGCCTGTATTACCGGACGGTAATACCACCACCCATCTTTTGGTGGAAGACATTATTTTGTTTTCAACAAGTGAGAAGCCTAAAACGCGGGTATAAAAATCTATGGCTTCGTCATAATCACGCACAACCAATGTGATGTAGGCAAAGTGTTGAGTACGCATAGTAATGTTGTTTATTTTATCTGCTAGTCCGTGTCTTTACCTAAAATCCGTCTGACCGCTGTTTGCAGCGCAATAGAGCGGTCTGACGGATAGCCTTGGAAGTTAATTTTGTTATTTCAAACTTAGAAGTATTAAAACGGACTAGCTGATTATTTTTTTTCGTTGTCTTTAGTTAGTCTCTATTATTAATCCTCTCCTTTAGAGAGGACAGGAGGTGAGCCTGCCTGCACGTAGCCGCTTCGGCAAAGGCAGGGCTAAAAGACATTGAATTTCTGTTTATATTTTACATGAATGTCTGCTGATTAACTTCCAGCGACCATTCAGTTTCACATAAACTTCTGTGTACAATAGTTTCAAGGAAAAATCCGTTGTATTCACTTTGCCAACAAATGTTCCTTTACCTGTTACAATAGCGGTTTGTTCAATCAGGTTCACACTTGATTCTTCCACTACAATACTTTTGTATTGCAGCTTACCACTTTTCATGTCGTTCAAAACTTCATCACGGTTTTGAATCCAACCGTTAGAATGTACGTAGCTAACTTTATCGCCAAGCAAATAAGTAATGGAATCAATGTTATTATTAATCAGCCACTCAAACTTTTGCTTATGCAGTGCATCAACTTTTACTGCTTCTGATTGAGCAAGTACTACAAATGAAGTAAATAGAAAAACAAGTATGGAGATAATCCTCATGACTCAGCCTTTAAGAGTTTGTCCTTATCGCGTGTACCGGCATACAATTCATATTCTAACAAACGACAATCAATTTTTGCATTGTAAAATTCTATACGCTTGCTGGCGCGCAAACCAATTTTTTTAGCGAGATCAAGATTACCCGTAAAAATATAGCCTGTGTAGCCTTTACATTGTTGTTTCAGAAAATCGCCCACACGTTTGTAGGTAGCCTCCAGTTCATCAATTTCTCCTAGTCGTTCGCCATACTCCGGATTAAAATACACAACACCTCCACCTTCTTCTGGCACATAGGTATCAGCAAAGTCACATTTTTTTGTTTTGATGTATTCGGAAACGCCTGCAATCTCAGCATTAACTTTAGTTACGTTCACGGCATCTTCACTAATATCTGTGGCATGGATTACCAAATTGGGTACTTCCTTCACCTGATCTTTTAGCTTTTGAAACTCGCGGTGGTAATTGCCAATTTCGAAACCAACAAAGTGCATGAAGGAGTAATTTCTTCGGAACAAACCAGGCTTACGCTGAGTCGCCATCAGGGCAGCCTCCACTGCAATTGTACCAGAACCACACATGGGATTAACAAATGGTGATGCCTTATCCCATTTAGTTGCATATAAAGTAGCTGCTACTAAAGCTTCCAACATTGGTGCCTTACCCGGTATTTTTCTATAACCATGCTTGGAAAGTGTTTCACCCGAAGTATCGATAAATACTTCAGCTTCATCATCTTTCCAATATAAATAGACAGCGGCTTTATCCATGTTCGGTCCACTGTTAGGTCGCGTACCTGTTTTATGACGGATTCTATCTACTATAGCATCTTTCACCTTCACATTTACAAACATGGTATTGTTAATGCTGGGTGTATCCACATTGCAGGTTACTGAGAAATAACCTTCATTAGGAATGATATCCTCCCATGGAATCTCTTCGAGGCCGCGGTAGAGTTCGTCACCATTTTTGGCGCGCAACTGACGTAACGAAAAATGAACCTGACTGGCACAGCGCAAATTCAGATTGAGCCTGATGCAATCCTGCATAGTGCCCATTAACTCAATGCGTGTCGGGTAAGCGCCTTCGGGGGAATAGCCCAGGTCTTTAATTTCCTGTTCTAAATAGGGAGCAATTCGCTTGTTACAGGTTACAATAATGCGACTGCTTTCTTTAAAAAGTTCAAATGCCATGCTGCAAGTTCCGATTTTTTCAATCAATGACCACAGGCTTACAAAAAACTTATTTAGTATTAATAATACCTTGGCTAAATACTTTTCCTTTCCCTAATTTGAAGCATGAATCGCAAGCAGTTATTTGACCTCATTAAACAGAAGCAAACTTACTTATGCGTAGGCCTGGATACAGACCTCGACAAAATTCCGAAGCACTTATTGTCTGAGAAAGACCCTGTTTTTGAGTTTAATAAGCAGATTATTGATGCTACCCATCAACATTGTGTAGCCTATAAACCCAATCTTGCCTTTTATGAAGCACTCGGGCCGAAGGGCTGGGAGAGTTTGCAAAAAACACTGGAATACATTCCAAAAGATATTTTTACAATAGCTGATGCCAAGCGTGGCGATATTGGCAACACTTCATCCTTATATGCCAAGGCATTTTTTGAACAACTAAATTTCGACTCTATAACGGTTGCCCCCTACATGGGCGAAGATTCAGTAAAACCCTTTTTAAAATTTAAAGATAAGTGGGTGATTTTGCTTGCGCATACTTCTAATATTGGTGCAGCCGATTTTCAGCTCATAGAATCAAAGGCGAATGGCAGACGCTTATATGAAGAAGTGATGCTTCGTGCGCAAAGCTGGGGTAGCACCGATCAGTTGATGTTTGTTGTGGGCGCCACTCAGGCCGATAAAATTGAAAGCATTCGCAAGCTTGCACCGGAACATTTCTTCTTAGTGCCTGGCATTGGTGCACAAGGAGGAGACCTTGAACTGGTGTCGAAGTTTGGTATGAATGAGCAATGTGGTTTATTAGTAAATTCTGCCAGAGCCATCATTTACGCATCAGCTGAAAAGGACTTTGCGCAAGCCGCCAAGCGTGAAGCAGAAAAGGTGAGTGAAGAGATGAAGATTTATCTGAATAAATATCTTTAGTTTAACTTAAAATCGTTGTGACCGAAGCCTTTCTCCATTACATATGGCAATTTCAATACTTTGATAAGAAGGACTTAGTCACGACTGAAGGGGAAAGCATTGCAATAATAAAAACCGGCTTTTACAACACACATGCAGGGCCAGATTTCTCCCAAGCTAAAATAAAAATAGGATCGCTGGAATGGATTGGCAATGTTGAAATTCACATTAATGCTTCTGAATGGCAACAACATAAACACCATCACGACAAAGCCTATGATAATGTAGTCCTCCATGTTGTTTGGAAAGATGATAAAGCAATTAAAAGAAGTGATGGCAGTCAGGTGCCCACACTGGAACTTAAAAACAGAATTGAAGACTCGTTATTACTCAACTATAAGAACCTTGTTAACCAACCTGCTTCTATTCCTTGTGCACACGCACTAAGTGCAATTAATAGTTTAACTAGAATTTCTACCTTAGATAAAGCCCTTGCACAACGATTAGAAGATAAAGCGCAGGTAATTCTAAAAGCATTGCACGAAAACAATAATGATTGGGAAGAGACTTTCTATCAATTACTAAGTAAAAACTTTGGTTTTAAAGTTAACAGTGAAGCCTTTTATGCGTTGACTAAGGTAATTCCGTACCGAAGCATATTAAAACACAGTGACAAGCTTTTGCAACTAGAAGCTATGCTATTTGGTACTGCCGGTTTACTCGAGAAAGTAAAAGATGACTATGCCAAATCCCTGCAGCGGGAATATCAATTATTACAAAGTAAATTCAATCTTGCTAAAAAACAGCTAAACGAAAGTCAGTGGCGATTTTTACGATTACGACCTGCCAATTTTCCAACCCTAAGAATTGCTCAGTTTGCTACCCTCCTATCGGTGCGTAAAAACATATTTTCTACAATACTAGCAACAGAATCCATTCCAGAATTGAAACAACTTTTTGATGTTACGCAGTCTGACTACTGGCAAGCTCATTACAGGTTCGATAAAAAAAGTAAAAAAACTGTTCCTGGTTTGGGAGATGCTGCAATCGAGAATATCATTATCAACGCCATTGTGCCAACACTTGCAGCCTACAGTATTTATAAAGATGAAAGTATTTGGATGGATCGTGCTGTCGAATTTTTAAGTAAGATTAGTCCTGAGAAAAATAGTATTGTCAGCGAATGGAAAGCACTAGGCTGGCCTGTTGCCTCTGCATTTGATAGTCAGGCATTGATTGAATTAAGGAATAACTTTTGCAATAAGCGATTGTGTCTTCAGTGTACTATAGGGCATACTTTGATACAAAAGACATGATGTCCCTGATAACCCTTCTTTCAATATCACTAATTGCTTTTTTCGTTTTTAAGGTAATGAAGAAAGCGAATGCAGCTATAAAGCCTTTTTATCTGCCAGCATTGTTTTTGCATGTTATTGCTGGCATTAGTTTAGGATTGCTCTATGTGCATTACTATGGTGAAAGTGACACACTTATCTATTTTCAGGAAGGCTTGAAACTGAATGAATTGCTATTTTTAGATGTAAAGGGATACCTGAATTTTCTTTGGAGTAACGCAGGTGATGATACATTTTTGCAGACACTGGTTTACACAGACAAGCGAGCCTTGTTTATGGTTAAGATCAGTAGTTTAGTTTTATTATGCTCACTTAACAACTACTGGATTGCTTCAATATACTTTTCAGTGATCAGTTTTTTAGCCAGTTGGCAAATTTCAAATCTGCTCAATTATTACTTTCCAAGTAAACGAAATGCCATCATCTTCTCATTTCTGTTTATCCCTTCCGTTGTATTTTGGTCGAGTGGTGTAGTGAAGGAAAGTGTAGCCTTGGCATCTCTTTTCTGCATCGTTAGCAACTTTATCAGGCTTTATAAAGACGGTAAGCTTGTATGGTGGCAATGGCTTATGATGATTATTTGCATTTGGCTTCTTTACAACTTAAAGTATTACTATTTGGCGGTTGTTATACCTGTAATTATTACAAGCCTGGTAGTTAAACGCATTATAACTTATTGGCCTAAGTGTTTATTCATTCAGGAATTATTATTGTGGTTGGCTATCTTCTGCACCTTTAGCTTATTGGTTACCCAACTTCATCCTAATTTTTATCCGAGTCGTTTTCTTTCAGTTATTTATAACAACTACCTGGCTTTTATTGCTAACTCCGCACCTGAAGATGTCATGCATTTTCAATATTTGTCAGAAAACTGGATAAATGTGACGCTCCTTTCACCGTGGGCATTTGTATCGGGTTTGTTCCGGCCATTTATTTGGGAGAGTACAAATGCACTGCAAACGATCGCAGCGATAGAGAATACCTGTTTCTTGGTATTGACCATCAGCAGTTTACATGGTTTAAAAACTTTAGCTAAACATCCCGACAGGATTTTAATTTTTGCAACGCTGATCTATTGTTTTGTGCTTAGTGTATTTTTAACACTCTCAACACCCAACTTTGGCACCTTAATTCGATACCGTGTAGGTTTTTTACCCTTTTTTATTTTCCTCACAGCCAGTTCAAGTCCTATCTTTAACCTGATTATTAATTTATTATCAAGTATCAGGCAAAAGCTTGTTGGTAATAAGCCCTAAACGTATTTTTAGATATGGACAATCCTGTACTCATTTTCGGTGCCAATGCATTGGGCCGTGCAGCAAAAGAAATTTTCGAAAACAATGGCAATGTGGTTTTTGGTTTTCTGGATGACGATAAGAAACTTCATCAAAAGGAAATCGACAATGTAGTGTGCTTAGGCAGCACTGATGATGATGGTTTTTTAAAACTGATTGGTAAAAAATGCGAAGCCTTTATTGCTGTTGACGATATCAAATTAAAGAAGAACCTGACCGAGATGTTGAACGATGTTCGACACGTACAACCCGTTAATGCCATACACAACCAAGGGTCAATGGGTAGTCACGTAGAACTGGGCCATGGTAATATGATTGATCAAGGTGCGAGAATTGGTGCCGGAGTAAAAATGGGGAGTCATTGTATTATTCATGCCAATGTGGTAATAGGTGTTGGTGCTGAGATTGGTGATTACGTTAACCTTGGTGCTGGGTCGATAATTGGTAGCGGTGTAAAAATAGAAGAAGAAGTATTTGTAGGAGCCGGAGTAACAGTGGTTGCTGATATAACACTTGGTAAAAGAGCGCGAGTAGGTGCAGGATCGGTAGTGATTGGTCAGGTGAAATCAGGTGAAACTGTTTTTGGAAACCCTGCTCAAAAAGTGAATAGTTAGTAGTTAGTTATAAGCCCCTTAACTAAAGCAGTATGGGTAAAATTTCTGAAACCGATCTGATTTTAAATGAAGATGGAAGTGTGTATCACCTCAATCTTCTTCCTAAAAACATCAGTGATACCATAATCGCTGTTGGCGACCCCAACCGCGTTTTTCAGGTAAGTCAGTATTTTGATGACATCGATTTTGAAATGAACAAACGTGAGTTCATTACACATACCGGTAAGTATAGCGGCAAAAGAATAACAGTTATCAGCACGGGCATAGGCACAGATAATATCGAGATATTTTTAACTGAGTTAGATGCTTTGGTTAACATCGATTTGAAAACGCGAGAACCTAAGGCACGCAGAAAGAAATTACGCATCATACGTGTTGGTACCTCCGGTGCTATTCAGGAAGATATTCCGTTAGACTCGCATTTGATCAGCGAGTATGCTATAGGTTTTGATAACCTGATGAATTTCTATGACCTGCCCATGGATAAATTCGAAAAAAGCATAGGCAGGGCGTTGAAGAAGCAAATCGGCCTCAACTTTTCACCTTATGTGGTAAAAGGATCTGAAAGCCTGCGTGATCTATTTAAGAAGGAAATGATCATTGGTAATACAGTAACTGCACCTGGCTTTTATGCACCACAGGGAAGAGAAATGCGCATACCTGCACGTTATCCTAAGCTGTTAGAAGACCTGACTTATTTTCATACTAAAAATAGCGATTTCTGGCTTACCAATTTAGAAATGGAAACCGCTGCTTATTATGCACTGGGGCGTATGCTTGGTCATGAAGTAATCAGTCTTAATGCCATTATCGCCAATCGCGTTAAGAATAAGTTTTCGAAAAAACATACCAAAACCGTTGATGAACTGATCAAAAAAGTGCTTGACCTTGTTTAAGCAGTTACCCCACTTTCCATGCGTTTAATATGTTTGCCAGCCTGGAACGGACTATCGTTGTAGAAGCCGGACAAAATACGATGCGCAATTTGCTCAATAATCAATTCACTATCTGACTTACCATCCTTGCCTCTCCAATACACTCGGTTGGGGTGCTTGCGCATATCCTCTACATATGCCTTGGCGCGTTCAAACTGGTCGTTAGTAAACGTGATCGTAAAACAGGTTTTAACTTGTTGAGTTTCCATAGCAATAATCAATTAGCAATGAGTATACCAAAATAATTCCTCCACTAAGAACAAAATCAGCACTATCATTGTCAATATCACGACCGAATTCGGGCATTTGCGTTCGACTTCGCGACAAATACACTGGCATAATTGATTAAATTGCAGGGCATTTATGAAGGACTGTACTATTTTCAAACTCAGCAATGGCATTCGTGTTGTTCATCAGCACATTGCACATACTAAAATTGTTCACTGCGGATTATTTCTTGGCATAGGTAGCCGGGATGAAAATACCGAAAACCAGGGTATAGCACACTTCTGGGAACACATGGCATTTAAAGGTACAAAGAAGCGATCCACACTTGATATTATTACCAGTTTAGATTCGGTAGGTGGTGAGTTAAACGCTTATACCGACAAAGAGAAGATTGTATTTTTCGCTTCGGTACGCGATGAATATTTTGAAAGAGCAGTAGACCTGCTTTCCGACATCACTTTCAACTCTACCCTACCCGAAAAAGAATTGGAGAAAGAACGAGGTGTTATCCTGGAAGAGATGTCAATGTATCTTGATAGCCCCGATGACTCCTTACAAGATGAGTTTGAAAACATAGTCTACCCAAAACATCCGATGGGTATGAATATTCTTGGTAGAAAAGAAACGGTAAGTCGTTTTACACGCAAAGATTTTAAACAGTTCTTTGATGAAAACCTGAGCAATGATAAAATAGTATTTAGCTGTATTGGTAACATCACTTTAGCTGAAGTAGAGAAGATGGCCAAACGTTATCTTGAAAAACGTTCGTTGGGAAAAGCGCTGGCTAAACGAAAAAAGATCAACATCTATAAATCGAATGAAAAAATACTGACACGAACTGTTAAGCAGGCTAAGTGTGCAATAGGTAGTCGTGCCTATCCTATACACCACAACGATCGTGTAGCTTTCTACTTACTTGTTAATATGCTTGGTGGCCCAGGCATGAACTCAAGACTCAATCTTTCCCTACGCGAAAGGTATGGCTATGTGTATTCCATAGATGCCCATTACATTCCTTATTCTGACACAGGTTTGTTTGCTATTTTTTTTGGTACAGAACCTAAGCAGTTAGACCGTTGCATTAATCTTGTTAAAAAAGAACTTCAACGTTTTCGCGAAACCAAGTTGAGCCCAAAACAACTTAATGAAGCAAAAGAGCAAATTAAGGGGCAAATGGCCATGTCGGAAGAAAACAACCTGAGCTTGATGATGATGATGGGAAGAAGTATTTTAGACTATAACAGGGTGCCGTCTATTGAAGAAGTTTTTGAGAAGATTAATGCCATTACACCCGCTAAAATGCAACGCATTGCCAACGAAATGTTCCGCGAAAAAGATTTAAGTCAACTTATCATTAAATCATAATTATACAATGCCCTTGGACATTACCCACCCGCTTGTTCAACACTATGCAGAAAGGTATACATCTACTGAAAGTGCATTGTTACAAAAAGTAAATCGCGATACACATGCCAAGGTGTTAATGCCACGTATGCTCTCTGGTCAGTTACAAGGCCGTTTTCTGGCAATGGTGAGTCGTATGATAAAACCGCAAACCATCCTTGAATTAGGTACTTACACCGGCTATTCAGCGCTATGTCTTGCTGAAGGACTTGTTAAAGGTGGCAAGCTGATTACCATTGACGCCAATGAAGAATTAGAAGATACTGTAAGGGGGTATTTTAATGAATCAGGCTACGGCACATCCATTGACTATCGCATTGGAAAGGCTGCGGATATCATTCCAAACTTAAAAGAGTCATTCGATCTGGTGTTTATCGATGCAGACAAAGAAAACAATGGTAAGTACTTCGATTTACTGATCAATCGTGTAACTTTAGGAGGCTTTTTATTGGTTGATAATGTTTTGTGGAGTGGAAAAGTGGTAGAAGATAAAATTGATAAAGACACACGAGCTATATTATCATTTAATGAAATGATACAACATGACCAACGTGTTGAAAACGTTTTGCTACCACTGCGTGATGGACTGATGCTAATGCAGAAAGTAAAAGAGTAAGTATGAAAATTTTGACCGCGCTATTTTTTGTTGTCGCTCTGTCGGCAGCAGCGCAACCCTACGAGGTACCACAGGTTCCGCATAAGCTGAACGTTGCCGGCATTACGCTCACCATTCGCGATGATGCAAGGCGGGAAATTCAAAAAGATGTTGACGCACTTTGGCAATCGCCCCGACACTTCAATATCAAAGTTGAGCGAGCAAAAACATACTTCCCAATTATCGAGAAAATTTTTGCTGAAGAGCGAGTGCCCGATGATTTCAAGTTCCTGGTTCTACAAGAAAGCGCACTAATAGCTGATGCCGTTTCTGTTTCTAATGCAGTAGGCTTTTGGCAGTTCAAAGATTTTACGGCCATGGAAATGGGCTTACGTGTGGATGATCAAATTGATGAACGCATGAATATTGCTTCTGCCAGTAGGGGCGCTGCGCAGTACATCAAAAAAAATAATTATCGTTTCAACAACTGGATTTATGCATTGCAGGCTTATCAGATGGGAGCTGGTGGGGTAATTCGTTCTGTAAAAGATGTAGAGAGTGGTACAAAACACATGAACATCACTTCCGAAACATATTGGTATGTGAAAAAATTTCTTGCACATAAAATTGCATTCGAAAAAGCTGTAGGAGGTAAAGCCCAACAGCCAGTAAGCACATATCAAAGTGATGGTGAGCAGTCCATTAACGACATTGCAAAAAAAGTAGCTGTACCTGCAGAAGAGTTATTAGCCTTTAACAAATGGATACGAAAAGGAAATATTCCGGGTGATAGAACTTATGCTATAGTAGTACCCTTGCCTGCTGATAAGCTGCCAATACAGAAGGAAGAGAAATTTGTTAGTAAGACCGTTCAAGGTGAAGCAAAAGCATCAGCGCTTGTAAAAATTCTGATTAACGGAGTGCCTGCTACCAAGTCACTGGCAGGCGAAAACATGACTACCATGGCCAAACGTTTGGGATTGAGCTTACCTAGTTTTATGAGTTATAACGATTTACAGGGTTTTGAAAAAATTGAACCAGATAGGTATTACTTCTTGGATAAAAAGAAAAACAAAGCAGAGCAATCTGAAACCTTTGCTGAAAATGGAGACGACCTTTGGCGTATCAGTCAACAGTTTGGTGTATCCCTCAAAAAACTTAAAAAATATAATAGAACCAGCGACATAAAGCTAAAGGAAGGCCAGTCTGTATGGTTAGCATCAAGAAAGCCCAAGAATTTCGACACCAAAACGACAGAAACACAAATTACAGACGATACCTACTTCAACTGGGGTGCTGAACCTGCAGAAGTATTACCGCCAATGGTTGAGGTACCTGTAGAAAAGCCGATCGTGGCTGATAGCACAATAAAAGTGGATATGCCAAAAGTGGCAACAGTACATGTCGTTCAAGCTGGCGAGAATTTAACTGCCATTGCCCGTAGCTATAACGTTAGTTTGCATGACCTGATTCGTTGGAACCAACTTGGTGACAATCGCGAAATAGAAGCAGGACAACGTTTGCGGCTTACTGAAAACACAGATTTGAGTGAAATACCTTTGCAACAAACAACAGTTCATGAGGTAAAAGCAAGTGATACCCTTTACAGTATTGCCCGTCAATATGGCATTACCATCAAGAATTTAATGGAATGGAACGGGAAAAAGGATTTTACCCTTTCTATTGGCGAAAAGCTTACAGTTTATAGAAATCAGTCCAACAATTAGATATTTCACCAAATAACGACTCTTTTATAGCCTCAATTTTCAGGTATAGGCTTAAATATTAGGAGAAAAAGGATAATTTTGCGGCTAGTCAAGACCAATTTTTCAGACTTCTTAGCGAATATTAATGCATACAGATACAAAGGCAATCGATTTAGTGATGTTGGTGGACGATAATGATACCGATAATTTCATTAGCAAGCGGATAATCGAGATTACGAAGTTTTCTAACCGGGTTGAAGTAAAGAGCTCGGGGAAATCAGCATTGGATTATTTGAGAGAAAATCAAAATACAGCAGAGAATCTGCCAAGCCTGATTTTTCTTGATATTAACATGCCTATCGTTGATGGTTTTGTTTTCCTATACGAGTTTGAAAAATTCAATGAACTCGTTCGTAATAAGTGCAAAGTCATTATCCTTTCCAGCTCCGACAACAAGCGTGATATTGATAAGATTGTAAACAATAACCACGTTATTAAATTCATCACAAAACCCCTCACCGAAGTGGCTTTAGATGAAATTAAACTCAACAACATTTAACAACTCTTGCTTCTCAATGGTTATTGTAGTTATTTAACTGCTCTAAAACCATTATTCATGAAAGCGCTAACAAAAGCAAGCCTGGGCACACTTGTACTGCTTGTTATTACCTATACCTATAGTACTGCACAAATTGTAAAGCCCGATACACTCTCCAACTGGAAGAAGAAAACTGCTTTTGGGCTTAACTTTAACCAAGCCTCTTTTTCGTCAAACTGGAAAGGTGGTGGTGTTAACTCAATAGGCTTTAATGGATTGTTCAATCATAAAGCCAACTTCTCAAAAGGGAAAAATAAATGGGATAATGAAATAGACCTGCAATATGGTTTTGTCAACAACGCAGGCCAGGGTATGCGTAAAACACTTGACCGTATTTATCTTGATACTAAATATGGTCGCGATCTCAGTGAAAAATGGAGCATGTTTTCTTCCCTTAACTTCTTATCGCAGTTTGCACCAGGTTATAACTATACTAAAGATGCTGCCGGAATAGAAGTGGAAAATATTATATCAGATATTTTTGCACCAGCCTTTTTTACTGCAGCGCTCGGTTTTGAATACAAACCTGTAGATTATTTTAAAGTAAGAATTTCACCGATGGCTCCCCGGTTAACCATTGTTCAAGACCCTACACGTTTCACACAAACTGTGGCTCCGGCACCTTACGGTGTAGACTCAACAGGAACAACACGCTTTGAGTGGCTTGCTTTTCAATTAACAGCAGACTTTAATAAAGACGTTGCCAAAAACATTAATTTAAAATGGCGCTATATGCTATTTGCCAATTATGAAACACTAGAAGGAAAAACAATTGACCACAGGCTTGACTTATTACTGACTGCTAAAGTAAATCGTTTCTTCAATGTAAATTTAGGCGGAGTGCTTATTTACGACTTTGACCAAGATGATGAAGTACAATTAAGTCAGCTGTTTAATTTTGGGTTCTCTTACAGCATACAGAATTACCAAGAAAAGAAAAAGTAAAATCAATCAATCATCACAACTAATCCAATGAGGCGATTATACAGTAAACCTACTGAACTAATCGCCTCATTTTTATTGACCGTCTTCTAACTTGCTTAACAGTTTTTTAAAGCTATGTCAAAAGAAAAATTTATCACTTCAATACAAAACTCGTATACACAAAATCCTAATAGCATCTATTTAGGAGCAGGTATTTACCAATCAGCCATTGTAGCCGAAGCAAGTGTATACCTTTCTATGCGCATGATGAACAGACATGGCTTAGTAACCGGTGCAACAGGCTCGGGCAAAACACGAACCTTGCAATTGCTGGCCGAGCAACTTTCCAATGCCGGTGTGCCAGTGTTTATGCCCGACATGAAAGGCGATTTATCAGGTATGGCCGCTGAAGGTCAGCGCAATGCTAAAATCGATGAGCGTGCACAAGCACTGGGTATAAATTTTTCTCCCGCTACCTTTCCTGTCGAGCTCTATTCATTAAGTGGTAAACTGGGTGCGCAAATGCGCGCCACCATTACAGAGTTTGGCCCCGCTTTGCTAAGCAAAATTCTTGAACTTAACGACACACAAACCGGTGTACTCAATATCCTGTTTAAATATGCAGATGATAAGCAGTTGCCCATGGTTGATTTCAGTGACTTAAAAAAAGTATTGAATTACCTTACCGATGGCAAAGGTGCACTTGAAATCAAAGCTGATTATGGAAAGATTTCTTCAGCCACTGCATCTACTATTCTACGCAAAATTGTTTCATTAGAGCAACAAGGCGTAGACCATCTTTTTGGAGAGCCATCATTTGATATAGAAGACCTGTTTGAAAAAATCGATGGCAAAGGTGTTATCAGTTTATTAAACGTTTCAGATATACAAAGTCAGCCGGCAATTTTTTCAACCTTCATGCTTTCACTTTTAGCCGAGCTATACCAACGTTTACCCGAAGCAGGCGATCTTGATAAACCAAAGCTTATTTTCTTTTTAGACGAGGCACACTTGCTTTTCAAAGATGCACCCAAGGCATTTTTAGATCAGATAGATCAAATCATCAGACTTATTCGTTCTAAAGGTGTAGGTATTTTCTTTTGCACACAAGTTACGCAAGATGTACCGGCCAATGTGCTGGCACAATTAGGCAATCGCATACACCATGTCATTCGTGCTTTCACACCCAACGATGTTAAGGCGCTAAAAGAAACAATTAAAACTTTTCCCAAGTCAGCATACTACGACATGGAGCAACAGTTTACACAATTGGGCACAGGCCAGGCATTTATTACAGTGCTTAACGAAAAAGGTATACCGACCGAAACCGTAGTAACACATTTGGCACCGCCAGTTTCTGTAATGGGGCCCCTTGCTGAAGCAGACTATCAGCATTTGTTAGAAAGCTCCGACATGAATAAAAAGTATAAAGTTTCAGTTGATCCTGAAAGTGCTTTTGAAATGTTGAATGAACGCATGGCCCAGCAACAAGCGAGTGATGAAGACGCACAAGAAACCGAGCGTAAAACAAAAACCACAACGACAAAAAAAGCAGAGAAATCAACCTTTGAAGAAGTGATGGCCTCCCCTGTTGCCAAACAAGTAGGCCGTGAGTTGGTAAGAGGAGTATTTGGAATGCTCTTTGGCGCTGCACCGCGCAGAAGCAGCAGAAGAAAAACGAGTTTATTTTAAACTGTAAGTTTTGTTTGCGTCACTCATTACAATCGATAGCTACAACATAAATAAACTTCATTTTTTAAAATCATCGTCTCCGCAGAAACGATGATTTTATCACATAGCCTTCACCAACCTCGCTTAGTCAAGCTAATTAAATGGTAAGCATATGGGGGCAGCCACTCGTGCCTCGTGCCGGGCTATACGCTACAATCTTTTTGCCCCACGCTAAGCCTCGGCTGCAAAAAGGATTTCCGCTGCTATCCCTGCTGCGGCTTGCGTATAAGATTAAACCCAGTGCAGTGGTATTTCCAACCATTAAAAAGAGTAAAACAATTGCAAACCTGAACAAAATGTTCCGATATTAGGAAATATATACAACGACCGGATTTATATAATAAAAATATATTCAATAGATATGAATATAGCCAGTCGTTACCGCCAATGCCCCGAGTCCGCGGACAGTGACGACAAAATCTGAAAGATTGAGTTTCGCAGACAAGAAACTAAACACTTGACAGTCAGACCTTAAAGACTAGGCTGTCGGACAAAAATTCGGCTCGAAAAAACTGCGAGATTTGACTAAATTTGAAAAATGATTGAAGAAAAAGTACCCAGCCAGCCTCTAGCAGAAGTCTTTGGGTTTCCAATAAATAATGAGTCAGCAAGAGCAAAACGTTACAGAGAGAACAAGCTTTGTCCATACAATAATATTGTTTCGAATTGCACCAAGAATAGCATTGAGTTTCCTTTAGGTGTTTGCAGTTTAAATCACAAGGAAAAGCCGGTTATCATTTGCCCAATTAGATTTAGAGAGGATTGGAGTATTATTAGCGATGCAGCAAGCTTCATCTTTGACAAAAAAGCTACATGGACACATGTGGGTGAAGTCCGCTTAAAGGACAAGCACGGTAAATCAGCGGGGAACATCGACTATGTTCTTGTTTCTTATGACGACAAAGGACGGGTCGTTGACTTTGGCTCATTAGAAGTTCAAGCAGTTTACATTTCTGGAAATTTAACTGGACCATTTACAGCTTACTTAGAAGAACCTTCACCGAGCTTTACTTGGACTCAAGCATTCAAATTTCCGAAACCCGACTATCTCTCATCTTCGAGAAAAAGACTTATTCCTCAAATTATAGCAAAGGGCTCAATTCTAAAGCAGTGGAAGAAAAAGCAAGTCGTTGCACTTCAAACAAGTTTCTACAAGACTCTTCCAGATTTACCTGAAGTTGACAAGGCAGAATCTGATTTCGCCTTTTTCCTTTATGACCTTGTACCGACTAAGAGTAAGACCTTGGAATTAAAATTACAAAGGGTAGTTTACACCAAGTTTGCAAAAGCGTTAGAGCAAATTGCAAAGTTTGAAGCTGGCTCAATAAAAGAATTCACCGAGTTGCTTCAGAAAAAACTGGATGCAAAGCGAGCTGGAAAAGCTGACACTGACAATGAAAATATTGTTGTCGAATGAAAAGCCAGCTGACCATATTTGAAATTGGTGAAAACCCGACAGCAAACCCAATCGTAAATGTTGCTTCGGTACCACAACGTAGCCCATTTAGATATCCCGGTGGAAAAACATGGCTAGTTCCTATAGTAAGACAATGGTTAAAGCAAAATGGAACACCAACTAATCTATTGATTGAACCATTTGCTGGTGGTGGAATTGTAAGTTTAACAGCAGCTTTTGAAAAGCTTGCCAACCGTATTACGATGGTTGAATTGGATGAAGAAATTGCAGCCGTCTGGGAAGTAATTTTGACAGGAAAAGGTAAATGGCTTGCTGAAAGGATTTTAAAGTTTGACCTAACTCATGAAAACGTAAAGAGAGAGTTAGATAAACCAAACAAGAAACTTAGTGATATTGCATTTTGCACAATATTAAAGAATAGAATTTTTCATGGAGGTATTTTAGCTAAAGGTTCGGGGATGATAAAAAACGGAGAAAACGGGAAAGGAATTTCTTCTCGCTGGTATCCTCAAACTCTGCACGACAGAATAGTAGCAATCGACTATGTGAAAGAAAAAATAGATTTTATAAAGGGTGACGCTTTTGAAATCTTAGAAGAGAACTCAGAAAATAAAAGTGCTTATTTCTTTATAGACCCTCCTTACACAGTTGCAGGTAAGCGACTCTATACCCATTTTGACATTGACCATGAAAAATTATTCTACTTGACCTCGAAGTTGAAAGGCAAGTACATGTTGACATATGACGACACATCAGAAATACGACATCTTGCCTACAAAAACAATCTGGACTTTAGGACGACTCCAATGAAGACAACTCACCATTTGGAGAAAAGAGAAATAATAATCTCAGACAATTTTAAATGGTGGACACAAGGCAACGGTGGACAATGAAAGGGGCACTGGCGGTAACAGCAGCTATTTGCAATGGCTGGGTGACGTGTATTTAAAAAGTTCTATCTTCGCTATTACGTTTAGTCACGGTGGATAAATACGGTTTCAAAAGCCAGCCACTGCAAATAGCCAAGCGTTGGTAGCAATAGGGCCCGGACAAATTTGTGTTCCAAAAAAACAGACGACAATTTTTCAATGAAGATTTCCCACGGGGACAAGTGAACGGCTTCGCAGACAACTTGGACTTTGAAAAAAATTAAAACGTGGGACAGGTTAAAAAATAATACAGCCGACCCTTCGCATTTTTAAGGAGATTGTACTTCGACTTGCCCCACGCATTTGGCACATGCCATAGCAGCGCAAACCCACCGCGACACCAAAGCTATGGCAAGAGCCAAGCCTGAGCAATGCAAACGACACGATAGAGCATACATCAGCAATTTTTATCGCTGTAAATCAAGCAATTAGGAGCATATTTATCTGAAGGGAATCTTCCGAAGATTTGATTAAATTAGCCAGAATATTTTTGCAGTAATGAGTAAAATACCCTTCAAAGTATCAGCTAGAACCGCCAAACTGATTGGACAAGAGAACTTCTCTAATCCCGAAGGGGCAACGATTGAATTAGTAAAGAACTGCTATGATGCAGATGCTAAAAACTGTTTGGTCGTTTACGATATTTTGTTTGATAATGTTCCCGAAACAATTTCTGCCAAAGATTTTAAGACCTATTCATTACAGAACGAAACAGTCAAGGCAAGTTACAAACTTAAAGGCGGCAAATATTCTTTGAGCAAAACTTCAAATGAAAAAAGAACAATTGAGTTGACCTCATTTTTCTTCTCCTTTAATTCAATTTATATCATTGATAACGGGGAAGGAATGACAAAATCCGTCATTCAAAATCAGTGGATGGAAATTGGAACTGGCAACAAAGAAATCAATTATATTTCAGATGATGGGAGAATAAAAACTGGTGCAAAGGGAATTGGAAGATTTGCACTTGACCGCTTGGGCTACTTTGCCGAAATGTGGACTGTACCCAAAGACAAGAAAACAGGAAAGGGGTTTTACTGGAGTATGGATTGGAAACAATTTGACAATGCAAATAAATCCATTTCAGAAATTCAGGCCGACTTTGAAGAAAAAGACCTGAATTTAAAATCTTTCTTGCAAGAAAATTTTAAGACTCATGCACGGCTAAATGATTTTATTAAAACAAAATCATTCTCCAATGGAACAATCATTAAGATTTCAAAGCTGAAAGATAGTTGGAATGACACGAGCTTGCGTAGTGTTTTTAAAAGTTTAGAAGCTTTGATTCCACCAAAGGAATTAGAAATTCCTTTTGCCGTAAACTTATACGAACTACAAAAGCCAAAATCATTTGGCGAAGTAGAAACCGCTTACTTTAATGATTACGATTACAAAGTTTTTGCAGCATACAATGCAAAAGATTTGTCCATTTCACTCGAAGTCACAAGAAGTGAATTGGATTTAAAAAAAATAAAAAAGGATTTTGCATACATTTTTAAAAATACGAAGAAACCTTTTGACTTAAGAACTTTACAGAAAAAGGAATTTACTCTTTCAAGAACAGCAAACGAGATTCTTAAGTGGGAAGAAACCAATTATAGTAAGGCAACATTAAAGCGTTTAGGTAGTTTTAATTTCTCTTTTTACTTTTTAAAAAATCAGGTATCTCAAAAAGAGGACTATCCCTATTTGCCAATAAATTCAAAGGAGAGAAAGGAAATTATAGAGCGATTTGGAGGAATAAAGATTTACAGAGATTCATTTCGTGTAAGACCATACGGAGATACTGGAAACGATTGGTTGAAACTTGGAGAAAGAGCCGCAGTAAGTCCGGCTGGTCCTGGCCAAAGAATTGGTGATTGGAAAGTAAGACCAAATCAGATTGCCGGTCTTGTCTCAATATCACGTATTGAGAATCCAAATCTACTTGATAAATCTGACCGAGGCGGTTTACAAGAGAATGAATCTTTTGAAACACTGCAAAAATTACTGAAAGCAATAATTGCGGAGTTTGAGTTAGACCGAACTAAAATCTTAAACCCGTTCTATCTTGATGCGAGAGTAAAGGAAGAAAAGGCCAGAGCAGAAGAGATAAGAAACGAAGCCGAGAAGTTGGCTGACAAAATTCTTTTAGAAAGGGAGAAGATTGAAGAAAAGGGTAAAAAAGGCGAAGAGGAAAAGACGACTTACAAGAAACTAATTGAAAAAAGTCTTGAGAAATTTGAAAAGCGTGATGATGAGGATGCTGAGATAGCACAAATCAGGACACTGGCAAGCTTAGGGTTGATTGTTTCTTCTTTTTCCCACGAACTCAAAGAAGCAAGAAATAATTTTTCAGATATAGAAGACCTTGAAAAAACCTTCAATAGGATTGTTCCCGATGAGAAAAGGAAAAGCATTGATTTCAAAGATGGCATAAACTCCATTGAACGACTTAAGTTGGCAAATGAAAAAATTGTGCATTGGGTGGACTATTCCTTGACAGCTATAAAAAGGGATAAACGAAAAAGAGAAGCCATAAAATTTGACAAATACTTTCTATCGTTGATTAAAAATTGGAAAACAGTTTTAAAAAATAGCAACATAGAACTAGATGTAAAAAACAATATCAAAAAGTCGTATGTTTATAGGGCCTTTGAGATGGATATGAATACAATCTTCAACAATCTAATCTCGAATTCTATTGACGCATTTCATAACTTAAGAGTTATACGCGATAGAAAGATTGTGATTGCTTTTTCCGTTGTTAAAGATAACATTCAAATAATTTATTCGGACAACGGAACTGGATTATCGAGTATTTTAAAAAGGGATAAAGACGAAATCTTTTTGCCGTTTATTACTACTAAAAAAGAAGGAACTGGATTAGGAATGTATTTAGTGAAAAATGTTGTAAGCGATAATAATGGTTCAGTCGAAATTATTGATTCACCTATTGGGTTTAAACTGAAAATCAATTTTCCAATCAGAAAAAAATAGTTATGAAATACAAAATCGGATACATTGATGAAAATTCCCTTGAGGTAGCGAAGTATGAAAAAGACTTGCGGGCTTATTTCGATGTGATTGGATACGATATAAAAAAAGGATTACCCCTGCTCGACTTAATAAATCAAGTTTATCAATCAGATATTGACTTACTTATGATTGACTACTTATTAGTTGATAAAGGAGTCCTTACTTATAATGGTGATGAAGTAGCAAGAACATTTGAAGAAATTAAGCCTAGATTTCCAATGATAATTTTTACTCACGAGCAGAGTCAAGCTCTCCCCCATGTTGATAATCCCTTTATCATTTGTGATAAAGCAGAAGTGAAAGATAACGCAGGTAAATTTGCTTCAAAATTGACCAAGCTAATTGAGCAATACAAAACATATATCTCAAAGAGAAAAAACCTCATTAACGAACTTCTTGATAAAGGAGAAAGTGAAGGCTTGAAGGCTGATGAAAAACATGAACTCCTTGATGCCCAGTTGGAGCTAAATAATCTTGATAAACGTTCAACTGAAGTGCCTCTCCAACTTCTAACAGATAAAAAACTGGAAGACTTGTCAAAGACAACAAAGGAAGCAGAAGCTTTTTTGGAATCACTAATTAAAAAGAGCAAGAAGAAATGATTCCGTTAAGAGACACAACGCCTACCAGAAGGACTAACCCTACATTAAATCCGACTGGAGAAAATTGGGGAGAGCATAAACCTGATTTAAAGGCAGATTTTAATAACCACTGTGGGTATTGCCACTCTTTTGATGGACACCGACATACTTATTTTGAAGTAGACCATTTTGTTCCTAAAGCTGAGATAAAAAAGAATGGATGGCCGATTTCCCTTACTGGTTATAGCAACCTGGTTTACTCCTGCAAGTTCTGCAACAACAAAAAATTAAACAAATGGATTACTAATAGTCCAACGGTTTATAATGACGGGACAACTGGTTTTGTTGACCCATGTGATGTTGTGTATGATACGCTTTTTTACCGAACTGCGGATGGTGCAATTCGTCCCGTTGCCCATTCCAATTTGGCAAAATGGATGTATAAGGAAGCATTTAAGTTTGACGAAAGAGAAAGGTCAATAATTGTTCTGTGGAACATGAACAGGTTGCGGCAGATTATAGATGCACTTATTCTGCAACTAAATACTCATGCAGTTGGTTCAAATGATTATAATATAATAAAGTTAAAATTGGGTGAATTCACTTTAGAATACTACATTTTTCACAATGAATTGATTGAATTCTATGAGCAATAAAAAAAGTATAGGCTCATATTATACACCAAAAATTATTGCCGATTTTTTGGTGAATTATCTTTCAGATAAATTGAATGACAATAAATTCATCTCAGTTTTAGAGCCAAGTGCTGGTGACGGAATTTTTATTGAGGCAATTTACAAACACAAACAACTCGCAAGAAAAATCAGAAGAGTGATTGCTGTTGAGCAGAGTAAACGAGAATTGAATAAAATCACGAACAAGGTAAAACAAAAAACATTTACAGCGACCCATTCTGACTTTTTGGATTTCCAAAGTAATAGTAAAGACAAATTTTCCTTAGTAATTGGCAATCCACCTTACATTAAAAAGAGTCTACTCAAAAAGAGTCAAATCAATTTTTGTAAATCAATTCACGAAAAAGCAAATCTTGCTGACAACAGACCAAAAAATATATGGACTGCCTTCTTAGTTCGTTGCATTGAGTTTACATCTCCGGACGGAATTCTCGCTTTTGTGCTTCCGTCAGAATTGCTCCAAGTGAAGTTTGCTGCAGAACTTCGTGAGTTAATTCTTAGAGAATTTGATAGAGTGGAGATTTTCACTTTCAATGAGTTACTATTCAAGGACTGTAAGGGTCAAGATACTCTACTATTAATAGGCCAAAGAAAATCTGAACAAAAAGGTGTTTATTACTGCAACATCAACAAACTGGTGGACCTTGAAGAAGGAAAATTTGCGCTTGCACAAAATATAAAAATCAAAGAGTCAAAGTGGACACACCATCATCTTGAAACAGATGAGATAGAACTACTTGAAAAACTTAAGAGTCAACTCCATACCATAGACAATTACTGCTCATCGAAAGCAGGGATTGTTACCGCAGCCAATGATTTCTTTATAGTAGATAAAGAAACAATTGAGAAGTATTCTTTACAATCTTTCGTTAAACCTATTATTCAAAAAGGTGCGTTTGTCAATGGAAGTGTTGTGCTGACAGCAAGGGAATTTCAACTGCTTATAGACAGCTCAAAACCTACTTATCTAGTTGCATTGGATAAAAATTCAACAATTAGAAAAAATGCTAGAATGTGGAGCTATTTAGAAATCGGGAAGCAAAGAGAACTCGACAAAAGGTATAAGACTGCTCTAAGAGATATTTGGTATGAAGTGCCAAATATTGGCAATGCACCTGAGGCCTTTTTCTTTAAAAGATGTAATGAGTATCCGAAGCTAATAAAGAATGCTGCTAGAGTGCTCTCTACGGACAGCGCATATACAATTGCTATGAAAGATAATTTTCATATTGAAAGCCTAATCTTTTCCTTTTATAATTCATTAACATTGGCATTTGCTGAACTACACGGAAGATATTACGGTGGTGGGGTTTTGGAGCTGACCCCTAACGAATTCAAAAATTTACCAACACCATTTATTGACATCCCCCTTGCAAGATTTAATAATTATGTAATTGACTTCAAAAATAAGTCATCCATTAAAGACGTATGTAAGCGTAATGATTCGTTAATATTAAAGTCCTTTGACAATAGTTTGGATGACGACAGTATTGATAAACTTTATAATATTCGCGAAAAACTATATCTACGAAGAATTAAAACAAACTAGCAATTTAGTCGCACACACATTGCCTGGCCGCTCATACAGCCCACATCCAAAGCCAGTCAATAAGTGTGCTCAGCGCAGTGTAAGTCGACAAAGTAGTAATGAAAAAAATGCCCCACCGCACGACTGAATTATAAAGAGAGGTGTATCATTAACGGGTGACGAAAGACAAGGCTTCAAATAAAGTTCGGTGAAGGGCCCTACAGCTACCAACAAAGTGTATGCGCAATTTAAATTTTGTTGTTTATTTTTAAAGGTAAATTTAAACTGCGCATACACAAACGTTGGCTGTAATAGGCCCCGGACGATTTAGTCATCTAAAGAATAGCACACTAGACCAAAAATTGATACCAAAATCATATAGTCGTTTCTTCTTATGGGATTATTAGCTAGAATATTTAACAGACAGGGATCCATTAAAACTCGGAATTACCTTGCTTACGCAATTGGAGAAATTCTATTAGTTGTTATTGGAATAATGCTTGCAGTTCAAGTAAATGACTGGCAAGAATTGGCTAAAAATGAAAATATTCTCAGAGAACATTATATTAACATAAAACTAAATCTTGAAACGGATATCATAGCATTAGACACAGTACTTAAGTCCTCAGAAGCAGGTATTAGGAGCACTCAATCATTGATTAAGCAAATTCAAACAACTGAGAAAGTCTCCGATCAAACAGGAATGGATATTGTCGTTAGCCTTAATTCATTTAAGTTTTATCTTACTAAAACAGGAATTGAGGGACTAAACGATTCAGGGCTATTCGGACTAGTTGATGCCGATTTAAAGCAAGATATCTTAAAATATTATTGGCAATGTGATAAAATTGTAAACTACGAAACTGCTACTAGGACCTTTTTGAATGAGCAATACGAACCTCATTTTTATGAACACTATCCAGAAGCCTACCACGTAAAAAACCCATACTCGATACTTAAGCCCTACTTTAAAGACGATCCTAGAAAATTATCTTTTATAGATGAGACCAAATTTTTAAACGATAGAAAATTTGAGGCTTTAATTATGGATAGGCATTGGTTGAGTCTAAGATTAAAGCAAGAGTACTCCAAAGCAATACCCCTTGCTAAAATAATTATATCAAAAATTGATAGTATTATTAAGAAGTAAATATGCTTGAATTTAACCAATAGACTAGATAATTAATAGACATTGAGAAAGCCTACTGCTGCCAACAAAAGCTATAAAGCATTACTTTTGATTAAATATTTTTTAAAGGATAAAAGTAACGCTTCATAGCCCAGCGATATCTATGATTAAAAAAAGTTATTTCTAACTATTTTTTAATTCTGGTGTGTAAGGTGTTCCACGATTCACAACAGCTACAATTCTGTGCAACAGTTTGTTTCGAACAGCATTGATC
>NZ_BHXQ01000005.1 GCF_003990915.1 Chryseotalea sanaruensis | reverse complement strand
TCTCCATTGTAATATTCTTCTCAGCCAGTGTGATCTAACTCGTAAGTCAAACCTCTTCGCCTTTTCAATAGTTGTTGTCCTAGCTCTCCTTTATTAAAATTTATCCTCTTAAAGAATCAACCTCTAAAGTTCATCGAAAGCATTTGCTAAATCACTCCCAAACCCTTTAAGGTCCGCTATCAATTAATCATTCATTCAAAGAACGTGTTAGTAATTTGCCTTTCGCAAGGCTGCTACTAAATGTGGTTTTAAAGCCGTTTGTTTTAGAACCAAGTTTTCAATTTTTGTGCCCCGTTCCTTCTGAATGGGACGGCAAAAGTAGGAGAAGAGGTTGGACTGTGCAAGTGCTGTCAAGAAATATTTCAATATTTCTTTAAAAAGTTATCAACATCAGTGTAAGGTGCTGAGAATCATGAGGAAAAAAATGGGAATTGTTTTAAAATTTTTTGTTGAAAAGATTGGTTTACGTGGCGCTAAGGTTGGAACTGAGAAATTGTCTGAATCAGGATGAGTAGGATTTTAGGATTGACAGGATTGGTTATGAAAAATATTGCAGAATAAGTCAGGAGAGTTACTTATCAAAGACGTAAATAAAGTGTTGAACATTGTCGGGATCAGGATTAGCAAGATTCAAGGATGGACAGGATTTATTGAGTTAAGAATACTACAATTGTTTGTCGATTACTGAAAATATTTTCTGGATCAGGATGGGTAGGATGAGGTAATAAAAAAACATTGAAAAGATGATAATCGTAATCGGTGAATATGTTTGTGAATTGATTGCCTGCTGCTGCGTGAGGGATAGCAGCGGAAAGTCTGCCTCAATAAACTTTTAAATCAATTACAATGCATAATGGCAGACTTGTAGCGAATAGCCCGACCCGTTGCGTGGTTTGTGTGCGGGCAGGGGCACGCCTGGATCAGGATCAGGATTAGCAAGATTAGTGAGGGTTTAGCTTGTTTATAGCGTACAAGAAACTGCAATCATCGTATGAATCAGGATTGGCAAGATTTAAGGATTAACAGGATGTGTTAACGACAATTATAGGTAACCTATACAGAAATGTTTATCGGTGGATAGTTTCGGTGCGATCGGGGCCTGTTGAAACTAAGGTGATGGGTACGTTCAATTCTTTTTCGAGAAAATGAATGTAGTCGTTAAGTTCTTTTGGCATGTCTTGCTTAAGGATGCCTTTGACGTTGCAAGCCCATCCTTTCATTTCTGTATAGATGGGTGTGATCTGCTCATTTACAAGTTCATATGGAAGTGTATCTGAGATGCTTCCGTCTCTCAGTTTGTAGTGTGTACAAATTTTAATGGTTGAGAAGATGCTAAGCACGTCTGCTTTCATCATGAGTAGCTGGGTGACGCCATTAATCATGATGGAATATTTTAATGATGGCAGGTCGATCCAGCCACAACGCCTTGGGCGACCGGTGGTGGAGCCAAACTCGTTGCCTTCTTTACGCATGCTTTCGCCCTCTTGATCTAATAATTCTGTAGGAAAGGGGCCGCTACCAACGCGGGTGCTATACGCTTTGAAGATACCGTAGACTTCGCCTATTCTGCTTGGCGCCACGCCTAAGCCTGTACATGCGCCTGCTGAAACGGTGTTGGAACTTGTTACGAAAGGATAAGAGCCGAAATCAATGTCGAGCAGGGAGCCCTGTGCGCCTTCTGCGAGGATTGTTTTGCCAGCGTTGAGCTCGTTGTTGATAACATATTCGCTTTCGATAAGCTTGAATTGTTTTATGAACTCAACTGCCTCGAAGAAGCTGGCTTCAAGTTCTTGCCAGTTATATTCGATGACATGTTCTTTAAGGATGGCAAAGTGTATGTCAGAGAGCTTTTTAAATTTTTCTTTGAATTTATCGGAAAGTATATCGCCTACTCTGAGACCCTGTCGTCCGATCTTATCTTGATAGGTGGGGCCGATGCCTTTTAGGGTAGACCCTATTTTATCTACGCCTTTGGCTGTTTCGTAGGCTTGATCTAACAGTCGGTGGGTAGGGATAATAAGTTGCGCCTTTTTGGAGATGTATAAATTCTCTTTTAGGTTGAGGTTGAACTTGGCGGTAACACCTTCAATTTCTCTTTTAAGGACAATAGGATCTAGTACGACACCATTACCAATGATGTTTTTGGTTTTTTCGCGAAAAATACCTGAGGGTATTTGATGCAATACATGCTTTTTGCCATCGAACTCGAGGGTGTGCCCTGCGTTTGGGCCACCTTGAAAACGCGCGACTACATCGTATTTAGGCGCTAGAACATCAACGATTTTACCTTTACCTTCATCGCCCCATTGGAGACCTAAAAGAACATCTACTTTTGTCATTTGCCTCACCCCCAACCCTCACCTTCTGAAAGGGGAGTTAGGGAATTTAAATTAATACTATTGAATCTACTATAAACCTTCTCGTCATTGATTAAACAAAGACTAAAGAAATTATTTAATTTCTGCTTCTGATTGAATGATGGTAAAAATTGCGTTCAATTTTGTGATCACCAACAACTTTTGAACGCTGTCGGAGGGCTTCATCAAATACAATTCGCCACTTTTGTTTCTGAATTTTGTCAGTAGTGTTATTAATACACCTATGCCGCTGCTATTGATGTAGCGTAGGTCTGAAATATCGACCAGGCACTTTTTAATTCCATTTGCAATTGATTCGTTGGCTACTTCAAGTATGGCAGTGCCGCCTGTTTCGCCAATTAGGTCGCCAGAAAGATTAAGTGTTAATAAATTGTTTTGCTCAGTATGTGTAAAATTAATCATGATACTTTTCGGTTTTCGCAGTTCTCTTTTTTGCAGGCTGCATATAAAATTAAAGAATGATGCATGACCTGGAACTGTAATAAATCTTGTACTGTATTTTGAATATTTTGTATGCGTGGATCACAAAATTCTATAACCTTATGGCAGTCGGTACAAATGAGGTGATCGTGTTGTTTGTAACCATATGACTTCTCGTATTGGGCAAGGTTTTGGCCGAACTGATGCTTACTAACCAAGTCGCACTCTACTAATAAATCGAGGGTGTTATAAACAGTGGCTCTGCTTACACGATAGTTTTTGTTTTTCATGCTGATGTAGAGAGATTCTACATCGAAATGTCCATCGCGTGTATAGATTTCCTCGAGTATGGCGTAGCGCTCGGGCGTCTTGCGAAGCTCTTTGTTTTCCACATACGCTGTGAAAATTTTCTTTACTTCCTCGTAAATCTTTGGATTTAGCGCCATAAGAGGTGGCAAATGTAATGACAATTTGAAGATTCAGAAATATGCGTGTGGTATTAACTGTAAAACTTTCGTTTGCTTCGGATGTGTGGAGATAGAGTCAACTAAATAGATTGATTTTAGCCACTAGCTACGAGCCGCTAGAAATGTAGGCATTAGGTTCAAATGGGGGCTGAGTTTGAACTAAAGAGTGGTTATAGCTCTCTGGGTTCAGTTTCTTTGGAGTCGAAACGGCTGACTTTTACAACACCTTCGACTTGCTCTAGTTTAGCGATGAGATGTTCTAAATGTCTGGTGTCATTTACGTACAACATGATTTCGCCTTCAAATATGCCGGTATCGGTATGTATTGACATGGAGCTCATGTTTACTTTTAGCTCTTCTGAGATAACTTTTGTAACCCCATTAATAAGCCCTACTCTGTCTGTGCCCTTAATTTTTAGTCCGGTTAGGAAAGCAACCTCATGTTGGGATGTCCACTTGGCTTTAACCACTCGGTTGCCATGATTGGCCATGAGTTCTGCTGAGTTAGGGCAGTTGGTCCTATGTATTTTAATACCCTCATTAACAGTGACAAAACCAAATACTTCATCGCCCGGAATGGGTGTGCAGCATTTTGCGAGCTTATAATCCACAACATCCATATCCTCGCCTATCAAGAGCATGTCTTCGTATCTGTTTTTAAGCGCTGTTATTTCCTTTTCAATCAGCTTGGCATCTGTAAGCTGTGCAGGAGGTTTAGCCCTGAAGGGCGAAGTAGGCTTAAACTCTGTAAAGCGCTTGATATCAGCAGTTCCTATAATGTTTCGCCCGACACGATAGTACAAATCAAAGTGTGTTTTAGCATTGAAGTATTCGCGCATGTGCTCGAGGGTATCTTGCGATGCCTCGACCTTAAGCTGCTTAAGCTTACGCATGATAATTTCTTTGCCTTCGTGTGCGGATTGTTTTTTCTCTTCTTTGAGCGAATCTTTAATGTGCCCTTTGGCCTTTGAGCTAACTACGAACCGAAGCCAGTCTTCGTTTGGTTTTTGCTTAGATGAGGTAAGGATTTCAACTTGATCGCCATTTTTTAAAACATGGCTAATTGGTACGAGCCTATTATTGATTTTTGCACCAATACATTTCGAGCCAATCTGGCTATGTATTTCATAGGCAAAGTCGAGAGCTGTTGCACCAGAAGGCAAGGTTTTTAGTTCTCCTTTGGGTGTAAAGGCAAACACTTCTTCAGTAAAAAGATTACCTCTGAAATCGTCAACGAAGTCGAGTGCTGTATGGTCGTTATGTTCAAGGGTATCGCGAACGCGCGCCAACCATTTTTCGAGGTTAGATTCATTAATGCCGCTAGATTCTTTATACTTCCAATGGGCGGCATAACCTTTCTCGGCAATATCATCCATGCGCTCTGTTCGGATCTGCACCTCCACCCACTGACCATTTTTAGCCATTACGGTAGTGTGCAGCGATTCATATCCGTTTGATTTAGGCGTACTGATCCAATCTCGCAGGCGATCAGGATTTGGGGTGTAAAAGTCGGTAACGATAGAATATACTTGCCAGCAAAGTGCTTTTTCTTGTTCCTGGGGTGCATCGATGATGACACGGATGGCAAACAAGTCATACACTTCTTCAAAGGGTATGTTCTGGCGCTTCATTTTGTTCCAAATGCTATAGATGGATTTGGGTCTACCTTTTACTTCGCAGCGAATGTTTTGTTTATTAAGCTCTTCTACAATAGGCTGCATGAAACCTTTTATAAATTTATTCCGAGTCGCCCGGGTGTCGTCAATTTTAGAGGCAATGGAGTTGTAAATCGGGCGATCGGTAAAGCGCAGGTAAAGGTCTTCGAGCTCAGTTTTAATGGCATTGAGCCCTAAACGGTGTGCCAGCGGTGCATAGAGGTAGATTGTCTCGGAGGAAATTTTCAGCTGCTTGTTACGCGGCATGCTTTCGAGTGTACGCATGTTATGTAACCGATCTGCAAGCTTGATCAAGATTACACGTACGTCTTCAGAAAGTGTAAAGAGCATTTTCCGGAAGTTTTCAGCCTGTTGAGAAGTTCCGTATTCAAAAACACCAGCGATTTTTGTGAGGCCATCGATAATGCGCGCTACTTTTTTTCCGAATATTTTTTCAATATCGGCCAGTTCCATATCGCTATCCTCTACCACATCGTGCATGAGAGCTGCGAGTATTGAGGTGGTGCCAAGGCCTATTTCTTCAACGCATATTTCAGCGACAGCCAGCGGGTGTAAAATGTAAGGTTCGCCAGATTTTCTGCGCATATCTTTATGCGCCTCCGCTGCTATTGTGAATGCTTTTTTAATGAGTTTGGCATCACTATCTTTTAAAACCGGCTTGGCTTTTCGCAGCAGTTTGCGGTAATGATTGATTATCTCTTTCTTCTCCTTTTCTACGTCTATTGCCACCATTAATCGGGAACGATCTAAAAATTGACTCTTCGCTTCAATATACTACCTCATTTTCTAATTTAAGAAGACTCATCAAGAGCTTTTTAATATTTTTTAGTTCAATGTCATTTAGTTAAGTCTTTTTATTAAACCTGTCTTTGCCTTCTTTATAGAGATAGTAGAACCAAGAAAATCAAGTGGTTACTTAAAGCTCCCAAATTTTTGGCGGACAATTATGATCTTTTATATGATATATTTTCGCTATCACATTTCTAATTTCGTAATAATTTCTACATTTGCGCTCCCAATTCCAGCCATTGGGGGTGTTGAGGCTCTAAACAAGCTGAAAATCAGCATCATTTAAAAAATGCGCATGTGGCGTAATTGGTAGCCGTGCCAGACTTAGGATCTGGTGCCGCAAGGCGTGGGGGTTCGAGTCCCTCCATGCGCACAACCGAACCCTTAATGCCCGCAAGAAAAAACGGGTATTGAGGGTTCTTACTTTATAAGCAATAAAGAAAAATGGAAATCACACTCAACAAAAAGAAAGGCACAGAAGGTAGCATTAACATTAAGCTTGGAGAAGCTGATTATCAGATGCAGGTAGAAAAGAAGCTTGGAGATTACGCCAAAAAGGCAAGTATTAAGGGTTTCCGCCCTGGTAAAGTGCCGGCAGGTGTTGTGAAGAAAATGTTTGGTAAGTCAATTTTGGTTGAAGAAATTAATCATATTCTTTCGCATAAGCTTAACGACTATATAAAAGAGCAAAACTTAAAGATTTTAGGTGAGCCGCTTCCTAATTTGGAGAAAAGCCGCCTGATTGATTGGGATAACCAGAAAGATTTCGAATTCGAATATGAAATTGGAATTGTTGAAGACTTTAAATACGAGTTGTCGGATAAGGTGAAGGTTAAATCTTACCCTATTGAACTGGACAAGAAGATAGTTGATGACACACTTGAAGATTTGCGTAAGCGTTTTGGCAAAGTGGAGTACCCTGAAACTTCTGCTATTGGCGATAACGTGTATGGTGATTTACGTGAGAAGGACGGGGAGTTTAAACGCGAATATGGTTTTATTGCTACCGATAAAGTTGTTAAAAAAGAACAAAAGACTTTTGTTGGTTTGAAGAAAGAGGACGAAGTAGAGTTCGATATCACAAAGATTTTTGATGACTTATCTTTAACGGCCAATTTATTAGGTGTTAGTGAAGATGAGGCAAAAAAAATGAAGGGGACTTTTGTATTGAAAATTAATACAATCAGTCGCACAGAGCCCGCTGAAGTAAATCAGGAATTATTTGATCGCGTGTTCGGTAAGGATACCGTTAAAGACGAAGAAGAATTCATCAATAAGATTAAAGAAACTGTTGGTGAAAACTACAAGCGCGAAACACAACATTTCTTAGAGCACCACATTGAAGATTACTACATTAAAAACACCAGTATCAATCTGCCAGAAGCCTTTTTAAAGAAATGGCTGCAAGCAACCAGCGAGGGCAAGGTTACTGAGGAGATGATTGAAAAGGAGTTTGATCAATACAAACGCAGTATTGTCTGGGATTTGGTGCGCAATAAAATTGCTGAAGACCATAAAATAGTTGTTGATGGTAACGAGGTGAAAGGTCGCGCTAAAGAAATGATTATTTCTCAATTTGGAGGCCCGGCTATTGCAGAGCAATTGGGAGACCGCCTGGATGCCATTGCTGACAATTACCTACAGAACGAAAACGGCAAAAACTTTATGAACCTTTACAGCCAGCTACGTAACGATAAGATTATGAAGCTGATACGCGAAACCATCAAGGTTGATGAGAAGAAGGTTAGCGTAGACGAGTTTAAAAAGGTGGTTGAAGAGCATACGCATTAGAGGTTAGAAGTTCGAGGCTAGAGGCTGGAAGTCAGGACAGAGAATAGTTAAAAGATTGACTAGTTTCGAGAATAAAGTTTAAGATTTTACGACTATGGTTTTGGTAGGAAATTTATTCCAATCAAAACCATTTTTTATTTACAATGGTTTAGTAGAAATTCATGCCGGACTTGTTTCTGCACCCCAAGCGGTTACGGAACAAGACCGTGATCATCGATATAGTTTAAACAAACACTTTTTTATGCAAAACAACAATGAATTCAGAAAGTATGCCGTGCATCACATGGGTATGAGCGGCAACACAGTTGATAGTTATGCTCAGAAAATTGAGAATATGACTCAATACGTTATCGAGGAACGCCCCGGTAACTTCCGCGCTATTGACGTTTTTACCCGATTAATTTCTGATCGTATTATCTTTTTAGGCATGGGTGTTGATGACCAAATTGCTAACCTTATTCAGGCTCAGCTTTTGTTTCTGGAATCGGCCGATCCAAAGAAAGACATCATTATGTACATTAACAGCCCGGGTGGGCAGGTATATGCCGGACTAGGCATTTATGACACCATGCAATACATCAATCCGGATGTAGCCACAACCTGTACTGGATTGGCGGCATCTATGGCAGCAGTATTACTGGCCGCTGGTGCAAATAAAAAGCGCGCTGCACTTCCCCACTCCCGCATCATGATTCACCAACCTTCATCTGGTGCGCAAGGAACTTTAAAGGATATGGAAATTTCGTTAAAACAAACAATTGAAATCCGTGAAGACCTTTATAAAATCTTAGCCAACCATTCGGGTAAAGACTACGCAACCATTGAAAGAGACAGCGACAGAGACTATTGGATGCGTGCCAGTGAGGCAAAAGAGTACGGAATGATCGATGAAGTGCTTGAAAGGAAGAAGTAATTCGGTGATTGGTTGATGTGCTAATAAGCTGATTAATTGGTATCTTTGCGAGCTGGCAGCCCATTGGCACATCAACAAATTTTCACATCAATAAAATAATAATGGCAGAGGTAACTTGTTCGTTTTGCGGGAGAAATAAGAAAGATGTAGACCTGATGATATCAGGCATACACGCCCATATTTGTGACAAGTGTGTAACACAAGCCACGCAAATTCTTCAGGAAGAGAAAAAGAGTAAAGTTGAATCTGGCACTGCACCCAACTTTAAGCTGATTAAACCCCGCGACATTAAGAAATACCTTGATGAATATGTAATCGGACAAGATGAGGCCAAAAAAGTACTTTCCGTTGCTGTCTACAATCACTACAAGCGCTTGATGCAACGCAAAGTTGAGAGCGATGTAACCATTGAAAAGTCTAACATTATCATGGCCGGTGAAACCGGTACCGGTAAAACCTATTTGGCACGTACGTTGGCTAAACTTTTACAAGTTCCTTTTTGTATTGCAGATGCTACTGTATTAACTGAAGCCGGTTATGTTGGTGAAGATGTGGAAAGCATTTTAACACGTTTATTACAGGCTGCTGATTACAACGTAGAGGCTGCTGAACGTGGCATTGTTTATATTGATGAAATAGATAAGATTGCCCGTAAATCTGATAACCCTTCAATTACACGCGATGTAAGTGGTGAAGGTGTACAACAGGCATTGCTTAAATTATTAGAAGGTACTTCCGTGAACGTTCCCCCGCAGGGTGGAAGAAAACACCCTGATCAGAAAATGATTACCGTTAACACAGAAAACATTTTATTTATCTGTGGTGGTGCGTTTGAAGGTATTGACAGATTTATTGCAGGTAGATTAAATACAAGGCCGCTAGGCTTTGTTACCAATGTTGATGGCTTACACCCGGCTGATGTAGAGAAAAATCTTTTACAATTTATTTCTGCTCAGGATTTAAAAAGCTTTGGTTTAATTCCTGAATTAATTGGACGCTTACCCGTTGTTTCTTATCTAAATCCTTTGGATAAAGATGCATTGAAGAAAATTCTATCTGAACCTAAAAATGCGCTGATCAAGCAATACAGTAAGTTGTTTGAGATGGAAAGCATTGAGCTTGAATTTAAAGATGGCGCTCTTGACTTTATCGTTGAAAAGGCTGCTGAATTTAAATTGGGTGCACGCGGTTTACGCAGTATCTGCGAAGCCATCATCAATGATGCAATGTTTGATCTTCCTTCTGAAAAAACAACAGACAGATTGGTGATTACACGCGCTTATGCTGAAGAGAAATTCAATGGTTCACAATACAGCAAACTCAAGGTTGCTTAATTAGTTTTCTCCGTTAAATACTTCACCATTAATCTTCCCGCATTGGAAGAGGCTGAGCCTATATCGAGTATTTTATATACCTCTTCGTTTCCTGCTAATACAAATCGTCTTCTTTCTGTATCAATCATTAACTGTGCAAGTTCGGCAGATACCGTTTGTGGTGTACACAGCTCTTGTATCATCTCTTTTACCACTTCGCGGTCTGCTATCAGGTTTACCAGGGAAATGAAGGGGACTTGGATTACACGCTTGGCAATAAAATAATTGAATGTGCTTGTTTTATACACTACAATTTGAGGCACATTAAATAATGTTGTTTCTAATGTTGCTGTGCCTGAGGTAACAATAGCGGCTTTGGCATAGCTGAGTAAATCATAGGTTGCTTCTTCAACAAAAGTTACGTTTGAGAATTCTTCGAAAGCTTTGTATGATTTGCGATCCAAATTTGAAACAGTGGCTACCGCAAAATGAAACGTTGGATTCATTTTTACCACATCAGCCATTACAGGAATGATGTATTTCAACTCCTGCGCACGACTGCCAGGTAAGAGTGCGATAAGTTTTTTGTCGGCAGGCCATTGGTATTTCTTTTTAAAATCTTCGGATGGCTTAAAATCTTTGACGGCATCTAAAACAGGATTACCTACGTAGTCTACATCCCAATCTACTTTACGCTTAAAGAATGCTTTCTCGAAGGGAAGAATAACAAACATTTTATCGATGCTTGCTTTCAAAGACCAAGCCCTACCCTGCCGCCATGCCCAAACTTTTGGTGAGATATAATAATAAACTGTGATACCGTTGTCCTTGCAGAATTTACCAATCCTTCTGTTAAAGCCTGCATAATCAATTAAGATAACTACATCCGGTTTCCAAGTTGTGATTTCTGTTTTACACTGTTTAATATAATTAGCAATGGTGTGTAGGTTAGTGAGGAATTCAATAAAGCCCATAAAGGCCATATCCTTATAGTGGACTGACAAATCAAGTCCGGATTCCTGCATGTAATCGCCACCAAAACCTTTGAAGGTTGCCTCAGCATCATGCTGCTTAATAGCCTTGATCAGATTACTTCCATGTAAATCTCCTGAACGTTCACCGGCTACTATATAATATTTCACTTGGCTTGAAGATTAGATTTTAGCATGGAGATTTACTCACCAAAGTATTCAACGTAATTGCGAGGTGTCTCGTACAGTTTAATACTATGTAGTTGACCATACTTTGTAATAGACGAAAGTTTGGGTGACAATATTTTCCAAAACTCAATAACAAGATTCTCAGTACTGGCTAGTTTGTTAGTCATAAAATCCACATCTACATTCAGGTTTTTATGATCCACTTTGTCTACAATTTCCTTCCGGATCAAGACACTAAGTTTTTTTAGGTCGACCACAAAGCCAGTATCGGGATCGGGCTTGCCCTTGACTGTTACAATTAACTCAAAATTGTGCCCATGCCAATTGGCGTTAGCACAAGGGCCAAAAACTTCTTCATTTTTTTCCTTCGACCAGGCTGGATTATAGAGTTTATGCGCGGCATTAAAATGCTCTTTGCGACTTACATACACCATACTGCAAATATACGATTCATTCGCCAGTGGTTTCCCATCGTTGAACCTATTGATGTGATATTATCAATTTTTCGAGGGTGATTGAGCCAGTAGTATGAACAACTTTGACAAAGTAAAGTCCATTTGGCAGGTCTTTTACCAATACCGGCATAGTTATGTCAACCGATTTTAATAACAGACCGAGGTTATTGTACAAATAGGCGGTCTGCGGTAATAAAGCTTCAGTTTTAAAAGAAAAATATTCGTTTGCTGGATTTGGGTAGAGATGAGAAGATGGTGAGTCTTCATTGATTGCCGAAACCAGATAAGGAGATGACAACCGATTACACGTCCCATTAGATATTAAAACCTCATACAATCCAGGTTGTTGATTGTCGGTAAGTTCACGGGCAAATGCATTTTCAATGATTTCTCTGTTTAGATACCAGTGGTAGTTATTTGTCATTAATAAACTGATGAGCGATCCTGAAGGACTCAAAAGAATATCATTTTCTGGCAAGGGATTATCATTGATAGCAATAGTACGTGAGAAGGTATGACTTTGCTGATCTTTTGTCACTGTAAGGCCAATACTTACTGAGCCTACAGATTCAAAAGAAAGAATAGGATTCTGCATGTTTGAATCTCTTGTATTATTTAATGGATCTGAGAATGTCCATTCCCATGTATTTGGATTGCCTAAGGAAGTATCGGTAAAGCTTGTCAATCCATTAACACATGCAAAGTTGGCTTCGAAATCTGCAAACAATACCTGTTCGCAAGGTAGTGTGAGCCAATTAGCAGCATTTTCAATCTGGCCTGAAGTACCAACATTTATAATCCCTAAACCTGTAGCGCTTACGTTGCTAACATTCAAGTTGTCAACACAAAGTATTTTATGTTCTACGAAATTGATAGTAGCTCCACCTTCGCTCTTAATCAGACAAGGGAGTAATGTTGTTGTGTTTACCGCTAAAGTATGAAGCTGTTGTTCAGTACCATCTGCCAGCGTCCATTGGGCACCATCAAGTAAATGTAGCGTCTCAAATTCAGGTGATCCGTTAGTTGTTAAGCTACTTGTGCATGTTAACTGTGTTATTCTTCCTTCGCCACTTAGCAAAATATTTCCTCCTGTTATTCTAATTTCTCCATTGAAATTATTACTGCCTAATGACAATTGAACATCATTATCAGAAATCAGAAGTATAGCGTTATCTGCCTTAAAGGTAATTGTTGATGCAAGACTCAGCGCTTCACTGATTGTCAACTCAACATTCGATATATCCAAAGTAGTCGTGTTAGCTGCAGTCAGACTCGTAATATCTGATTTTAGCATAGCCCATTGGTGGGAACCATTGTTGATTTCTACATGGCCAGCTTTAAAAAAACCATCAACAGACCAGTTGCCTGACTGAAAAGAAAGATCAGTATCATTCAAATCAGAATCAGTAAAATGAATAACACCCTGCTGACTTGTTGAGAAGCTTAGAATTCCAGCACCAATAACTTTTGCACTATCCGAAGCAAGTGTTAATGCTTTGCTGATGGCAAGGGTGTTACTTTTTAAATCTAAAAAAGTCTTTTTATTACATAGCCATTTTATCTGACCGACACTCGCATTGTCTGTTAAGCGTATTGTGTCTTCCTTGTTCAATGATAGTTCGTCAATGATTATTACATCGTTACCCGTAGGCAATTGATTGGCAGCACTACCCGAAGATGCAAATGACCAATTGCTTGCATCTTGCCAATTGCCGGTATTACCGATCCAATAAAAAGTTTTTGAGTTTGTGCCTTGTGATTCATATGAAACCACTAATGAAAAATCCTGATGGCCGTGTCTGAGTTCTCCTTTGTGGCGAACCAGAATCTTATAGCTTTTATTTAAAGGATTAGATAATTCAATTTTTTCAACGTTATCCCTACTGTTATCTGCCTGAATCGCCTGTGCTTGTGGTACACTTGGATTTAATGACCAGGGCAGAGTAATAAGTCCATCCTCATCGATAAGTCTTACGTCAAGGTCGTTCACCAGCATTCTATCAAGCGGATCGAGTGAAGCACTCACGGGAGTTCCTTCAGGGTCAGTCCAGCTGAGTGTTATACTAATCTTTTTATTTACTTGTGGTTGAATCGTTAATTCATAGTTAGCATTATTCAATAATCTTTCTTCAACCAGCAACTTATCAATATAGTTTTCTGCGATTAAAAAATCGGCTCCTGCTTTTACATCTATTAATCCCCATCCAAATTGATAGTCGGGACCAGGTTTTGGTCCTGCCTCTTTTGCTGTATGAATTGCAAGTGCTTTCAAGGTAGCGGCCTTCATAAATTTTCCAGCATTTAATTTTGCATAAAGTTCTTGTAACAATATTAATGAGCCGGTTACACCTGGAGTGGCCATTGAAGTACCTGTTGAAAATTCATAGCCATTAGTACCATTGGCATTTGTAGAGAAAACATCCATGCCGGCAGCAACCAGATCAGGTTTTATTCTTCCGTCATCAGTAGGCCCCCAACTGCTGAAGTGGCTCATCACGACACTGGCAGGCGAAGTGTAGTTTGCAACTTTTTGTACTGCCCCTACCGTAATAATATTTTTACCTACAGCATCTGAGATAATACAATCATAACCAGTCCCTCTGTTACAATCTGCTGGCTGTGTACCACTACCGGTGTCGAAGCGATCATTACCGGCAGCCCAAACAATAGTGTAGTATGGTGACAGATATGCCAAAGCATCAATATTTTTTGTTCGCTGACCATAGAAACCATGGCGATAATCTTCATCAATACTGATTTCCGGATCGCCAAACCATGTCCAAGTCCCATTACGCAACGACCAGCCTGTTACTGCTCCATAAGAATGATTGGAGAAAAGTAATGGTTTGTCATTATTTGCCGCAACACTCATTTCCGAAATATCATTATTAAAATAATAAGTGAAGGCGCTTGCCTGAGGAGCCATGCCTCTGGCCAATGGATTAACACCTGCTGCTAATATAGTACCCGTTACATGTGTTGCGTGAGATTCAAAATCGTTTCCTTCTTTTGAAAGAATTCTGTTTCCAAATTCAATATGATCTTTTACCAGGCCATCATCCCATACGCCACAATTAATGCCTTTACCTGATAACTGAAAAGAGCCAAGTGGGTTTACCAAGTTAAAAGCGCCTGATGTTTTGGCTGCGCCATCATTCAATGGAGCGCGATAAGAAAAATGATCAGCATCATCCATGACAAGCAACCATTTCTGTTGCTTAATACTATCGAAAAGAATACTGGGAATATTTTCGGTCTGGACTTTTTTTATCCCCAGCATGTAGAGTGTGCTGTCTTCAGCCATTCTTGCTTTGGCAAAATCCTTTAGCGGAGATACCTGGGCTAAAACCAACGAGCACGAGAAGATTAAATATAAAAGCAGGAGTCTTTGCATATTGCTGTGCAAAGATAAAACAAAAGTTCCGTTGATTTAAAAAGCAAATAATGCCTGCCTTTTTGTTTAAGGCAGGCATTATTAATATGCTTATTTTGCGCTAATCAGGGTTGATGCACCTTGATCGGTTGTCACTAAAAACTTTAGACCTTCCGTATTATTAGCAAAATTATAAATTTTGCTATACTGCTTGTTTAAGCTTTCCTCTTGTTCATACAATACTCGATCGTTTTGATCTGTAATTCTGACTGTAAAACGTTTCGCTTTTTCATCTGCTACTGTCAGTAAAAACGAGTCCTTCTTTTTCATCGAAATTACATTTGATAGTAAGAGTACTTTACGATTACTGGTGTTTATTTTTTCTACAAACTCTTCAGTGCCATCATTCACCACAACGGTATACTCACCTTTCTTCATGGCCGATAAATCGTAGGGCCTGATAAAACCATCTGACTTACGAATTACCTCGGTAAAGAGTAGTTTATTTTCTGTATCATAAATTGACACTTCAATGGTTGTAACTTTTGTATTTTTATAAAACAACTGAATATGATCTGCATCTTTTTGCATAATAGCAATTTTAGATGAAGCTTTTGGATTATCAATCCCACCGGCAAGCACAACACTACTCACAATTGTGAGCATGACGAAAATTGAGAAGGTCTTTTTCATGCGTCTTTATTTATTATGACTTGAAGACGCGTAGCAACATGCGATAGTTGCAATATCCATGTTAAGAATAGTTAAAGAAATCTTAAGGTCTATTAACATCTAATCCGATCTGGGTTAGATGAATTAAACTTTTGAGTCTATGAAATTTTATGGGTTAAATCTCTTATTCTCCTTGTAATTAAACGTTCATACTTTATTGCTAAAAGCTGAATCCCTCAAATTGCGTTAGTAAATGCTTGTATTAATACTGCTTATAAACTATCTTCAACATCTCGTTAAAACTAAAATCAATCCATGAAAAGATTATTAATGAATTCGTTGCTAATCATAATGATAGCAACCATGCCTCTTCTGGCACAAAAGAAGGGAAAAGAAAAAGCAAGTAGTGCTAAAACAACTCCAACACCAGTTGAACAGGCAAAACCAGCACTGGCGCCTCCTGTAAAGTTTACTTCGGTTGAGGGAATCACTGAATATAGATTAGCCAACGGACTTCGTGTGCTTCTGTTTCCTGACCAATCGAAGCAGACTATTACAGTAAACATTACTTATATGGTTGGTTCCAAGCACGAAAACTATGGTGAAACAGGTATGGCTCACTTGTTGGAACATTTAGTGTTTAAAGGAACACCTAAACATCCAAACATTCCTCAAGAATTAACTGAGCATGGTGCAAGCCCTAACGGAACAACCTGGGTTGATCGCACCAATTATTTCGAGACTTTTAATGCCACTGAAGAAAATTTAAAGTGGGCTTTAGATTTAGAAGCTGACCGCATGGTTAACTCCTACATTGCTAAAAAGGATTTGGATAGTGAAATGACAGTTGTGAGAAATGAGTTCGAATCAGGCGAGAATGATCCCTTTAGTGTGCTTTTAGAGCGTGTTACATCTACAGCATATCTGTGGCATAACTACGGTAAATCCACCATTGGATCAAAAGCAGACTTAGAAAATGTTCCTATCGATAGATTGCAAGCATTTTACAAAAGATATTATCAGCCTGATAATGCAGTATTAGCTGTAGCAGGAAAAATTGATGAGACAAAAACACTTGAATTAATCAACCAGTATTTTGGTGTTATTCCCAAACCAGAACGTGAATTACCAAAACTTTATACACTTGACCCAACACAAGACGGTGAACGTTCGGTTGTATTAAAAAGAGTTGGTGACGTACAAGTAGCCATAGGTGCTTACCACGTTCCTGCAGGTTCGCATGCTGATTATGCTGCTATTACTATTTTAACCCGTGTGTTAGGTAGTGCGCCATCAGGAAGGCTTTACAAAGAATTAGTAGATACCAAGAAGGCAAGTAGTGCAGGTGCATTTGCATTTGCATTTAAGGAACCTACTTTACTTTTCACTTATGCTGAAGTCTTAAAAGAAAAGTCTCTCGATGATGCTAAAAACACCATGCTAGGTGTAATGGATAACTTCACCAAAACGGCTCCCACCAAAGAAGATATTGAAAGAGCAAAGAACGAAGTGTTGAAGCAAATAGAACTATCATTTAATTCTTCTCAATCAATCTGCTTACAATTGAGTACCTATATTGGTATGGGTGATTGGCGTTTGCTGTTTATAAACCGTGATCGCATTAAAGCAGTTACACCAGAAGATGTTCAGCGTGTGGCACAGCAATACCTTAAGCCTGATAACCGCACAGTTGGTGTATTTGTGCCTACAGAAAAACCTGAGCGTGCTGAAATACCAGGTATACCTGATGTTGAAGCAATGGTGAAAGATTATAAAGGTAATCAGGCTGTAGCCGCTGGCGAAGCCTTTGATCCGTCTCCAGCTAATATTGAATCAAGAACAGCACGTGCTGATCTGGCTAACGGGATGAAGCTTGCCATGCTTAGTAAAAAAACAAGAGGTGAGGCTGTTGAAGTAAGAATGACGCTTCGTTTTGGTGATGAGAAATCATTGCAAAACAAATCTACTGCCGGCCGCTATGCAGCCAGTATGTTGAACAAGGGAACATCCAAATTAAGTCGCCAACAAATTAAAGATGAGTTTGACAGGTTGAAAGCCAATGTGTTTATTGGTGGTGGTGCTTCACAGGCTTTTGTGATTATCACCACAACGCGTCCTAACCTAGTAGAAACATTAAAACTTGTAAGAGAAGTTTTACGTGATCCTGCTTTCCCAGCGGATGAGTTTGAGAAATCTATTAGTGAAGAGATTGCTGGTATTGAGTCGCAACGAAGCGAACCGCAAGCCATTGCTTTTAACAGAATTCAACAACACACTTCCCCGTACCCTAAGGGGGACACACGATATACAGAAAGCTTTGATGAGTCTATTGCTTCACTTAAAGCACTAAAGCTTGATGAAGTAAAGAAGTTTTATAAAGATTTCTTTGGGGCTAACAATGCCACCATGTCTATAGTTGGTGATTTTGATGCAAATGAAATCAAGGCACTTTCTACAACACTATTTGGTGATTGGAAAAGCAGCATGCCGTATACTCGCATTACAAATAAAGCGATGCCTGTAAAGACTATCAATGAATCTATAGAAGCACCCGACAAAGCGAATGCATTTTTTGTAGCCAACTACAGCTTTGAGATGCGCGATGACAATGCAGACTACCCTGCTTTAGTGTTAGGTAATTATATGTTAGGTGGTGGTTTCTTAAATTCAAGATTAGCTACACGCATTCGTCAAAAAGACGGACTTAGCTATGGCGTAGGTTCACAATTTAGTGCAGGTTCTTTAGATCCGGTAGGCAGCTTCTTTGCGTATGCTATTTATGCTCCTGAAAATGTAGAGAAGCTTGAAGCGGCTTTCAAAGAAGAAATTCAGAAAGTAATTACTGAAGGTTTTACTGCTGAGGAGATCGCTGCTGCTAAATCTGGTTGGTTACAATCCAGAACAGTATCGCGCTCGCAAGATGGTGGTTTAGCCGGAACATTAAACAACTACTTATTCATTGGTCGTAACATGGCATGGGATGAAGCCTACGAAAAGAAAGTAGCAGACTTAACACCTGAGCAGATTAATGCTGCCATGAAGAAACACTTAAAGCCTGAAATGATTAACATTATTAAGGCGGGTGATTTTGCTAAAGCAAAAGCGAAGGCAGAAGGTAAATAAAAGTTAGTAACAATTTTAAAAGCCACGGGTAGTTAAAACTGCTCGTGGCTTTTGTTTGTTAATATTGATCGGTATACTAATAAAATTACACATCCAAAACTTTGAATGAAAAAAATATGGTAATCCTAAGGTTTAGGGTATCTGACCCAGATATTGCAGGCATACTTCACCCCGCTTGTTGTTGGGAGACCAGAGTGAACTGAATGTAATATTTTATTATAGCTTTCATCAACATTTCTAAACATCAAGCAACGACCTTTTTTTGGGGTAATCTTAAGATCTATTTCAGGAAAATATGTTTCTCCCGCTTGGTAGTTGTCATTAAGGTAAATTAAAAGTGTATATAATCTTCTGTTTGTTATATCACTATCAAAGTGAACTCCAAATTGTTCACCAGGGCCATATCTAACGCATTGAATATTCTCAATATTATTTACTAATGACCCAGTAAATTGAGAAACCTTAGAATACAAATTATTTAGTGCTGAGATATTTCTATCTTCAATTAATGCACTATAACTAGTTCTTACTGGATGTACAATATCATCTTGTCCATTTGCTATGTCAACTTTACTCCTAGCAAATAATTCGTTCGAATCACAATAGTCAATTATAAAATCACAATCTTCATTTGATATAAAATTGTCAATAATTCTTACTGAGCCTTTATAGATATTTTTTAGACTATTTTCGATTTCTTTATTCTCAAGGTACAACTCCTCACCAGATTGATTTAAAGAAACCTCTAAAGGAACTAAAACCCCCTCTGTCCAGCGCTCTTCAAACTCTTTTAATGACTCAGTTTGAACTCCAGAACCAGCTAAATAATATGATACAAAGTCATCACTTATTCCGACAACTACAATAAATACTCCTAAACCTTCAAGATTACCTGGTAAATAAGCTATTGCTGGCAGATTTACAGATTTCAAAATTTCTATGTTAGCTTTTAGAACAATGCTTGAAATCCCCCATCCTTCAAGCATTTTGCATAAATAATCCAATGGTATGACAGGATAGCTTGCACAATCAAATAATTCATTCCTTATAGTCATTTTGGTAACTTTAACATCCAATTTCTCAATTAGGTGTTCCACAGTTAAAACTGTTGTATTAAAAATTACATCGGCAGGGTCTTTAAGGATAGGGTGCATAGGTTCAATAAATCAAATGAGAAGTTCTTTTAATTTTCGTTCAGTTTAAACAATTTATATTTGGTTAACGGTAAAAGTAAATAGTTTTCCCACAAAAATTTTGTGAAGCAAACTTTTTTTTAGAAGTTTACTTTGATGACGATAAGTAATCTAACAATGGTTCTTGGGTATCATCAATTTTTAAAAATTAACTCAAGTGCAGTTATGGAAAACAAAAAAATGAGTCTTGCAGACTTAAAGGCAAAAGTTGATTCTTCGAATTTTGTCGCAAACATCGAAGCCATTAAAGGAGGCGAACTAGCTGATTGTCATCAGCTTTTACCAAAAGGAACGGTTATCATAACAACTCCAACTACTCCAACAACCTGTCACCCTCATTAATCAAAGGGATTTAATTCATACTTTGAATAAGTCCATTGGGCTGTCAACAAATGGCAGCCCTTTTTTTATCAAAATGTGCCAAATCTTAGAGGCCATCAGAAATATAAATTCAATAACGCATAAAGCCTCATCCATATACACATCAACTTCGATTTAAAACAAAATGAAACTTCTGAACTTTGAAATAGATAAAAATTTGGTTTTTAATAATCAAGCTGAACTTGCAGATACTATTAGGGTACTTTTCTATAAGCAAAATCCTCTATTGTTTGATAAATTAGCCTATGACAATGATTTAGCATTTCTTGAGCCAACCCTATTCTATTTTTTTTTAGCAGAAAGTAAAAATCTTACAACATCAACATTGGAACAATCCGTTTTTGGTTACATAGAGCCATCTTTAAGACCAAAGGAGTTTGAAGCACGCTCTGATCAATTTGGGTTTATTAATTTACCGAATATTGGCTACTTGCATAGTGAGCCTTCTCAACAAGTGAAGATAGTGTGGGATTTTAATAGCAAAGAATTAAGAATAAAAGATCAGATTTCAAAATTGACTACAGATTCATTTATAAATGGAACTTCAATACGCCTTTGTAAGCATCACTCATTTCTAATTTCACAGTTATCATTAGATGGTGAAATGGTAAGATTTAATGAATCTGCTGACCACACTCTAACACGCCACCTTAATCACATTGAGAATGCGTTCGTGATGATGAAAAAAATATCCCCTGAGTTTACCGAACTACTAATCAATACAGTCCGTGAAATTTCAATTATGAGCAGCCCAAATATTTATTCTATGGCTGCGATTTCCTACCATGGTACAGCATTCATAAATACAGAGGGCCTGGCACATGATGAAGTCTTTTTTATTGACGACCTCGCCCACCAATGTGGCCATGTTGTATTCAATGCACTTACATTACAGACTACGGAATATTTAAAAGTTCCAAAAGAAACATTTCTCAGAGAATTTATTTCGGAAAAAAGAGAAGGCCGAACAATTTATGGGGCTTTTCACGGTCTATTTACTTATACAACGATTCTATTCTTTTTAGACAAAGCATTAAGCGGCTTCCAATTCGATGTTAAGCAAAGACACGAGATTATTGGTAGAATAGGATTCTACACAAAAAAATTCGGCAGTGATCTCAAATCACTGGACAATGATCAAATATTTACGAGTGAGGGGTTGAAATTTATTAAAAAATTTAAAGATGGATACGACTATATTAATGATAAATATAATGACAAACTGATTCTTATGAATTTTGAAGGATCTCCATATGTGTTTAGTTATGATTTCTTTAATCAGCTTAATCCTATTAGTAAATTTGAAACTATTTAAAATGAAAAATATACAATTAGTAGTGATAGGTATACTTTTTTTTGTTATACCGTCTTCAGTAAAATGCCAAAATGGGTTTGATCATTATGGAAACTATCAAGACGCCTTGGGCATTTTGATGAAGTCAATTGATACCTATGGGGGGCACAAATCTATAAGTGTTCCTGTTTCATTTAAGGCCAATGGTATAATGTTTAATCTAGGCCATTATACAATTCCTTATGAGAGACGGGAGTTTGGTATTAACGAAGCTAATTTCTTTTATGAAAATGAACAGTGTGTTTTTTCAAGCAAAGAAATTGTCATGTATGGAAACACTTATCGAAATTTGACTTTTTACAAAAGTGATAGTGTTATCGTTAAAGATTATTTTCAGGCCGACAAACAAAAATTGGGTAAACAGAGTAGAGATCAATTGATTAATCAAGTTCAAAAATCTTTACCTTCAAAATTTCTAAAATTTGCTTATGAGCATAGGAATACGTTGTCATTATGCTTTAGTTCAGATACATTAAAAGTTGTTTCATTTAACGACAAAAGTGGCAATCATTTTAAAATTTCTCTTGACTCAAAATTCCTGCTTACTAAGATTGATGAACTAAAATATAGCGACTTATATGGAGATTATATTGTTACCACTGAATTCCATGGATATCATCAACTTGAAAATTTATGGGTGCCATCTGAAAGAATTGATAAAGAGTATGGGCAAATCGAAAAAAGATTATCAATTTCTGATTTTAAAGTTTATCCTGCAAAAAATAATCTAATCAGCGAATTAGATTCTGAGTTTAGGTTGGATACATTAGTACAGCATAAACCATCAGGTGTTTCAAGAGAAAAGATTGGGAAAAATCTGTACCTACTTAAACTTAATACTCTAAACAATAAGGTAATTATAGCTGAGAATAAGCTCCATTTTGACATTTATGAATTACCAAAAGGATTTGAAACTCATCAAGCAATAATTTCTGAACTACAAGATATAAATCCTAATAAAAAGCTAAAGAATATCTTTGTCAGTCATCACCATCCCGATCATGCAGGAGGACTAAGATGGTTTAATGAAATTAATGTAATCACGACAACAGGAAATGTAGACTATTTTTCAAATATTTTTAGCAATACCCATTCCTTATCAAATTCTTATGAATACATTTCAAACAAACCAGATATAAAATATGAAATTATTCCACAAGGGAGTCATAGAAAATATTCCGACTCATTTAATGAATCTATTGTGTATGAAGTTGGTGATACAGAACACACAAAGGAGTATCTGGTCTATTATTTCCCGAACGAAAAAATTCTTTTTGTTGGTGATTTAATGTCCTTCCCAATGAATCAAAAAACTCCATTTTCTGGTCAACGAGGCAAGTCTGTTTATGATTTGATTCTAAAAGAAAAATTAAAGGTTGATAAAATTTATACTTCTTGGCCGCTTAAAGGACAAAAAAACTTTGGTTTATTAAATGACCTTAAGGATTCATTGATTAAGTAAGTTCCCATTTTAATATGAAAAAAAAGCTTCCTTTTTTTAGGCAATTGGATCAAATGGACTGTGGACCAACATGTCTACAAATGATTAGTAAATATTATGGACGCTATTTTGATATTGGTTATCTGCGGAGTATATGTAATCTCGCTAGGGATGGAAGTTCGCTTGGGGGATTGTCAGATGCTGCTGAGAAAATCGGTTTTAGCACCTTAGCTTTAAATACCACTTATAATGATTTGGTCGAAAAAATTCCGCTCCCATGTATTGCACACTGGCGCCAAAGACATTTTGTAGTTATTTATGAAGCGACTGAAAAGAAAATCCTTATTGCTGATCCAGCCCACGGCTTAATATCATACTCGGTAAGTGAATTTATTCAAGGTTGGATTCCAGAAAAAAAACCAAACGAAAATTCAGAGGGTATTTTACTATTATTAGAAACCACGCCACTTTTCGATCAACAAGAGGATAGGATAGAAACAGATAGAGCACTGCCTAATTTTATTACAAAGTATTTTCGGCCATTCAAAAATTATAGCACCCCTATAGTAATAGGGTTAATGGTTGGGAGTTTACTTCAACTAACGTTTCCATTTATAACTCAGCAAATAGTAGATACAGGCATTAATACCAAAAATGTAAATTTTATCTATTTGATGCTTATAGCACAGCTGATATTGTTTTTGTCTCAAACATCTATTAGCGTGATTCGAAGCTGGCTGTTGCTTCACATCACAAGCAGAATGAATTTAAGGATGTTATCAGATTTCTTGATAAAATTAATGAATCTACCAGTTTCATTTTTCGATTCTAAAAATAATGGAGATCTCCTTCAGCGAATTCAGGACCATAATCGTATACAAGCGTTTTTATCTGCTGCTACTTTAGATACGATCTTTTCTCTTTTTCCTTTTATAATTTTTGCTGGTATTCTATGGTACTTTAATCTTTCACTTTTTTTAATATTTTTTATTGGGTCATTAATTTATATTATATGGGTATTATTATTCATGAAAAAAAGAGAGCTTATAGACTATAGATATTTTGACCAAGCTTCCGGGAATCAAAGTAGCACTATTCAACTCATTAACGGAATGCAGGAGATTAAATTGAATGGATCAGAAAAAAGGAGACGATGGGAGTGGGAAGCAATTCAAGCAAGACTTTTTAAGTTAAACATTAAAAGTTTAGCCCTCTCGCAATCACAAAATGAGGGTGGTCGTTTTATTAATGAAATAAAGAACATTGTTATAAGTTTTATAGCTGCTAAAAGTGTGATTGACGGTCAACTAACATTTGGGGGAATGCTATCTGTTCAATATATAATCGGTCAAATGAATGTCCCGATAAACAATTTTATTTTTTTTGTTCGCAGTTATCAAGATGCCCGACTGAGCATTGCGCGGCTAAAGGAAATACATGAAAAAAAGAATGAGGAACCCAATGAGGAAACAATTAGCGAATTGCCTAATGACAAATCAATTGAGTTCGATAGCGTTAGTTTTCGATACGGAAGCACTGCCTCTGAATTAGTGTTGAAAAATATTAGTTTCACTATACCAGCAAGCAAAGTTACGGCAATCGTTGGTTCTAGTGGAAGCGGTAAGACCACACTCTTAAAACTTCTTTTAAAATTTTACGAACCAACTTTAGGCAATATTTTCATTTCAAGTAATAACTTGAAAAATTTTGGCTCAAAATTTTGGAGAAGTAATTGTGGTGTTGTTATGCAAGATGGCTATATTTTCTCGGATTCTATTTCTAGAAATATTAGTGAATCAGATTCAAACGGAGTTATAGATTATCAAAAGCTCAAATTAGCAATTCAAATTGCTAATTTGGGAGATTTTATAGAAAATCTTCCAATGGGTTATAATACGAGAATTGGTTCTAGTGGAGTGGGGATAAGCGGTGGTCAGAAGCAGAGGATTTTAATAGCTCGCGCTGTCTATAAAAATCCCGATTTTTTACTTTTTGATGAAGCAACTAGTGCCCTTGACGCTACGAATGAAGCTGTGATTATGAATAATCTAGAATCGTATTTTCAAAAAAGAACAGTTGTGGTCATTGCACACAGATTGAGCACTGTAAAAAAAGCAGATAAGATAATTGTTCTAAATAGAGGGGAAATAGTTGAAACAGGAAATCATGAAGAATTGGTTTTAAAAAGAGGATATTACTACGCTTTAGTGAAAAATCAATTAGAATTAGGAAACTAAATGGAAGAGTTTGAATCAGATAATAGAAGTGAGGCAGTAAGAGATTATCTAGAGAAAATGCCTCGTGTGATAATTCGCATTGGCACTTATGTTATTGCAGCAATATTTATTTTAATTTCAGCCCTAACTATACTAATACAATATCCTACAATTGTAAAATCTGATTTTAGACTTACATCTAAAGTTAGTATCAAGCCCGTAATTGTTAGATCCAACGGAAGACTAGAAAAATTATTTGTAAAGGAGTCTGAAGTCGTTTTAAAAGGACAAATACTTGGCTGGGTTGAGAGTTCAGCTAATCACCAAGAAATCTTGGATCTTGAGAAAGAATTGAGTGTTATTAGCGAGTTATTTTTTAGAAATGAATTTAATAAATTCAGTGAAAATAGACTTGCTGATTTTAAATCATTGGGTGAAATTCAAATGCTATATCAGGAATTTCAACAACACTATACCAAAGTGATTCTTCTATATAGTGACAAGTTTTATGAGTCACAACGAAATATTTTGTTAGCGGATTTAAATGAATTGAATAAAATGAAGCGAACTCTTGAAGAACAGGGGCAACTATTCAAACGTGATTCTGAACTCGCATCTAATGAATTTTTGATTAATCAAAAATTATACAATGAGAAGGTGATTACATCTATGGATATTGATAGGGAAGAGAGTAAGTCATTAGCAAAAAAGATACCTTTGAAAAATTTGGAAATGCTTATAATAAATAACAATTCATTGATACTTAAAAAACAAGGTGAGTTATTAGACTTAGAAAGAAATCTTTTTGAGGACACTGAAAAATTTAAACAATCTCTGAATTCTTTAGTGAGTTCTATTGTGGCATGGAGAAAAGAATTTTTGTTAGTCTCTCCGTCAAATGGAATTATACACTTTTCAGGAATACTTCAGGAAAGCCAATACTTGACTATCAATTCCGAGGTATTTTATGTAGGTCCTTCTTCAAGTTCTTTTTTCGGTGAAATTAATATCCCTCAAAATAATTTTGGAAAAGTACAAATAGGACAAAGAGTAATAATTAAACTGCATGGTTATCCGTATGAAGAATTCGGAACAATGGAAGGTTCAATTTCTTCCATTGCAGAATTCAGTAAATCGAATAAAGATTTTTTCTATGCAACGGTATCATTGAGGGAAAATTTGAGAAATAGCAAGGTTAAGGACATTACCTTAAAGGATGGGATGCTCGCAACTGCTGAGATTATCACAGAAGATTTGACCCTAGCTGAAAGAATATTTTATAGCTTTAAGAAAAATCTATCATCCAGATGATTAGATGTATTAAATTTAAATAAAGGCATATTACTGAAAAATGGTTGGTGGGTTAGTGAAAAAGTATTTGGAAATCAATTAGTTGAATAACATTTTAAGAATTTTAGTGGAATGTATTTCACTAAACTTTTTTATTCTTCGAATTCGATACTATATAAAAATCATAAACGCTTAACTGTGAGTTTTTTAAGTCATAAATGACCAGAATGATTTCTTATAGCAAAGGGATTAAAAAAAAGTCACCTACCATTTTTCAGTACATTATCTAAATAAATCAGAAGATAGCTAAGGACTGATATTATCTTTTAGTTAATCTAAGCATATCAATATAAAATTGTTTTATTTGATAGGGATACTTTTCGTAAATGGCATTGTCTTCATTTATAGTGAAACCCCTTTTAAAATCCAATTCACATGAATTTAATAATTCATCCGCAACCTCTAATAAGCCTAGTCTAAACAGTGATATTGACTTGTAATATTTTACATCTGAGAAATTGGGATATTTCTTTAATGCCCTATCAAAGTACTTAATCGCCATTTCATGATTATTTAATTCTTGAAAAGCGATACCTGCATAAAGTAGATCCAAGTGATGTACCCAACTCTCACTATTAGATTTAAGCATTTCGCTAATACTTGCTTCAAAATATTTAACTGCCTTTTCAAATTCATTCAGCTGCAAGTAGCACAGACCAATATAAAAATCATAAGAATGATCCATGACGTATCCATTGACTCCCTTTATTTTCTTTGCGGTGATAAAGCTCTCTAAAGCATTTTGATAATTTTTTTGAAAGATACATTGTATAAACGCCTTGTAATCAATATAACTCTTAGGATCAAGTTCAACTGCTTTTTCTAGAATTTTAAGCCCCACTTCATATTTTCCTAATTTGAAATAAGGCATAGCCTTTTGTTGGTAGTAGTATGCAATATTTGGATTTTCATGTATTGCAGAATCAAGATATGACTGATATTCTGGTGAAAAATATCTTAAAGTCCATGCACCTTTTTCTAAATATCTTTTTGTTATTTCGTCATCAGTAAGGCTGCTTTCACTGATTTTGTTTGTTTCTTGTCCTGATGTTGAGCATGACATTAAAATAAATATCAAATAGAAATAATATCTCATTGTTAAGATTGCTTTTAATGAATAAGTATTTAACGCAATATTTAATTGATTTTTAGACTCCTGCACCTGAAAATAATAAGAAAATTCAAAACTTACATGTTTGTAAAAAAGTTAACGAGATTTAGTTACTTTATCAAGATAAAAATCAGTCTTGAATAAAACTATCTATTGTAGGAGCTAAATGAAATTTTGAACAGCGCTGGGCTGGTCTAATTCAAATGAAAAACATCCTTACTCTTTTCTTCGTGTTCGAGTAGTTGCAAGTGGTAGGATACTTTATTTTTTAAAAATCTTTGCTGTTTGTCTTCTTGCAGGGTTACGAATTTATAACGATCTGCGAAGTCCAGGCTGAGTTCATTTGCTATTTCAAATATTGAGCAGCTTCTTATCTGACTAGCAATTCCCCGCATCATTCGATAAGTATTGTATTGAAGGTACAAATCTTCATCAGGGAAGGTGCTTAAGTTAACTTCCCAATGCTCCACTTCTCCCCCAGGATACAATTTTCCAGGATAGGTTCTTTTTTGCTCGTGTAAAAAGAAAATATCTTCACACTTAACAATGATATCAAGCTCTCCATTGGGATAACGCTTGGTGACCGTCTCCAGCCGCATTAAAGAACCAATTCTAAGGTCATTAAGCGGATGATCGAAATAAATGCCAAAGCGTATATCGCGCGACTCTACATCCTGCAAAAGCTGTTTATACCTTGGCTCAAAAATGTGCAAAGGAACCAGTTCTGCCGGGAGAGGTAGAATACGAAGTGGGAATATGGGTATATGAACAGAACGCTCCATTAATACTTAAACAAAGAAATCCCCGAAGGGTTAATAACTTATTAAATAATTCGGTTTAACGCCAAATTCATCAAAAAGGATATTATCGCCTTTTAAGAAAGAAAGATTAATCAAGAAAGAGAAAGCTGCTGTCTCTGCACCCAACTTATGCACCAAACGAGCTGCTGCAGCTGCAGTGCCCCCTGTCGCTAATAAATCGTCATGAATCAATACGCGACTACCTGGTTTAAGGGCATCCTGATGTATTTCTATAGTAGCTTTACCGTATTCAAGGTTGTAAGACTCAGATATGGTATGAAATGGCAATTTTCCTGCTTTACGTACAGGTATAAAGGGAATTTCAAGTTCGTAAGCCAATAATGACCCGAAAATAAATCCTCTGGATTCTATCCCGATAATGGCATCATAGCCGCCAGATTTAAAATCTTTAACCAATTCCTGTACTATTTCGTGCACGAGGCTTGTGTTGGCTAAAACAGGAGTGATGTCTTTAAACAAAATACCTGGTTTGGGAAAATCGGGCACATCTCGAATAACTGATTTTACTTTTTCGCTAATTGACATGTATGAGATATTTGCGGAAAAATAGAGAAATAATATGCTAAAAGGCCATTAAATACTCAATGCCGTTTACTTAAGCTTACTTTTTATTTGGCCTCACCCTTCCCTCTCCTTAGGAGAGGATCAGGGGAGCTTAAGTAAACGACCTTGATTTATTACATTTCAGAGACCACTTTTCCATTTAAAATTACTTTATCTACCAATTGGCTACCAAATGCATAGGGTAAAAAGGCATAGGAAGGTATAGGTTTGGTAATAAAGATGTTTGCTTGCTTTCCTGCTGTAATGCTACCATGTGTTGCACTTAATTCTAAGGCATCTGCGGTATTGATGGTTGCTGCATTAATGGCCTCCTCAGGCGTAAGTTTCATTTTGATACAAGCCAAGGCCATCATTAAGGACATGTTACCACTTGGGGCACTACCAGGGTTGTAGTCCGATGCAATGGCTAAAGGCAGCCCTGCTTCAATCATAGCCCTGCCCAGTGGAAAGGGAAGATTCAAAAAGAAAGCAGCCCCCGGCAAGGCAGTAGGCATTACAGCACTTTTTTTCAAGGCTTCAATTTCTTCGGGACCTATGTTTTCTAAATGATCCACACTGAGGGCTCCTGTTTTAACACCTACTTGCACGCCACCTGAATTATACAATTGATTGGCGTGTAGACGAGGCTTCATACCAAAAGCCTTTCCAGCCTCTACAATTTTTTCTGTTTCATCAGGTGTAAAAAAACCTTGTTCGCAAAAAACATCGATGTAGTTGGCCAGTTTTTCTTCGGCTACAGCCGGTATCATTTCTTGAATAATGGTTTGTATGTAAGCCTCTTTTGTGATGTTTGCAGGCACAGCATGCGCACCCAAAAAAGTTGTTTTAACTGTTAAAGGAGTGTGTTGTGCTATACGTTTTGCCACACGTAACATTTTTATCTCATCTTTAACAGTAAGACCATACCCACTTTTAATTTCAACAGCACCAGTTCCTGATTGTATAATTTCCCAAGCTCTTGGTAACGACCGCTCGAGGAGTTCATCTTCTGCAAGCGTCTGTAGTTTCCTGGCTGAGTTTAAAATACCGCCACCAGCTGCTGCAATATCTTGATAGGTCGCGCCATTTATTTTCATCACAAATTCTTCCTCGCGACTTGCTGCAAAAACCAAGTGTGTGTGTGAATCAACGAAAGAGGGAAATACAAAACGACCGTTACAATCAATAGTCTGCAAACTTTTTAAGTTGGCTGGCATTGAAGACATTGATCCAAAAGAAATTATTTTGCTTTGATGTATAGATAAAAAAGCATCAGTAAGTACAGGTAATTCCGCCATACTTTTACCTGATGCACGGGTAAAGTCGGCATTGCGTACTTGCACCAAACCTTTAATATTGGTGAGTAATAAATCGCAGATCATGTTATTATTTACCGAAGGACTCTACTTTATAGTCGAGTTGCGTTCCAAATACCGGGAAGCTTATTTTTAACAGTGCAAAGAAGCCTCTGCCCACCAAGCTTGGACGGTAACCAACTTCACCACCATAAGCCCAACCTAGCTGTCTATTGAATTTTCCTTCAACCCCTGCTCTGAAACCGAGTGATTGTGTACTTACTGCTTTAACAGAGTATGTACTTGTACTGCCTGGTATTAATGCTCCATTTATATCGCGGTGTGTGTAAATAACATCGTCTACTCTTGTAGCTGGTGCGAAAAGGATATCGATGTAGGTAGTTAATATTAAATCGTCAATGCCTTCTTCAAACTTGTCGAAGTTTACTGCGATATTTCTAATCCACGTATAGGAACCACCAATGTAAATGGCTTGAGATGCAATATTGGTAAAGGGATTTACATTTCGCTGACGATTAGTTTCAGGATCAGTTTCGGTTAACGGTAATGTAGGATATTGCGTATCTGCCGTATTGATGTTAGTGAGATCTGCATTGGTTAGGTCTTGCGCGGTTAATGCTCTGCCAAGGTCTGTCGAACTATCCCATATGATAGCCCCTAGGCGTGCCCCATACACAATGCGCACTTTGCAGGGCACTTCTGCCTGCAAGGGAACACGCGCAGCCCACTTATTGCCAGCGTAACTCTTTTTGTAGAGCGTCATATTTGTTTTAGAGCTTTTCTCGAAATCTTTGATGTGGTAGGTGCCACCAAACTCGAAATAATTATATACTTCAATTTCGTTATCTACACTACTGTTATTGGCTGCCAAATCTCTTGACAAATCGAAGAAACGCTGTGAATACGTTTTACGCAAAGCTACTTTAAAGTCAGCCTTGTCTTTCATATAATAAGAAGCTTCAATGCCATAACCTGCATTTACATTGGTTGCGAATAGCTCTCCGTACAAGGGTTGGAAATGAACAAAAAGCTTGTTGATAGAGTAGGGCTCGTCATAAATCTCTTCAAAGGTTACGGCCTGCTTATCCTTTCGTTCGCCTTGTGCAAAAAGTAAAGCCGGTGCTGCAAAAAGTAAAGCAAGCACTGCGGTACATATGGCTTTGTTCATGGTGCGCATAGTTTGAATGGTAAAGGTAAGAAATATCGGTGAAAACGAATATGTGATTTACCGTTTAACAATCAGACTATGCACCATAAAGTAACCGCTGTTTTCAGCCCTTTTTCGGGAGGGCTGGTAAATTGAGGCGCTTTGCTTGCTTTTCATACAGGTTTTCTGCTAAAAAGTCGTCTGTTATATGGTAGCGTGCACCAATGTATTTATAAGTGACTCCATTCTCATCTTTAACTGGGACAATGGTGGCATCTACCCAATAATGAGAACCGTCTTTTGCTTTATTTTTTACAATACCTGAGAAAGTCTTGCCACTTTTAATAGTATCCCACATCAATTTAAAGAGTACCGCAGGCATATCCTCATGTCTAAACAGATTGTGCCCCTTGCCAATCATTTCCTCATTTGTGTATTTAGACACCTCCGACAACTTGTTGTTAGCATATGTAATGCTTCCCTTAAGATCTGATTCAGAAAGTATAGTCGTCAATGCAAATACATTTTCCCTGGTTTTGAGTTGATCCTTCAGTTGGTTACTTTCTGAAAGCTGTTGCTCGATATGCTCTTGTGTCGCCTGTAGTTCCTCTGTATTCTGTCGAAGTTCTTCTTCTTGTGAGGTTATTTGTTGCAGCAATTCATTTGTTTTATAAGTCTTGTACAGAATTGTCACGATATCTGCGCAAGATTTTAAAAATTCGATGTCGGCTTCAGTCCAATGTTTTTGTTCAGACTGATGCTCGCAGCAAATAACCCCAGCAATTTTACCTGCATCAAAAAAGGGAACATCTAACATAGATTCAATACCCAGTGGACGCAGGTAAACCTCTGAGAATTCCCGCGTAGCCTCATGAGTATGAGCATTGTTGGCCACAATAATTTGTTCACTTAATACAGCACGAAAATATCCAGGGAAATCCTTTCCATTCAGTGACGAGCCCGACTCAAACTCCCCTGTTTGTGTGTTATGAAGCATTTCATTAAAAATAGAATGTGTTGATTTGTGGTAAGCCCAAATACTGCATCGAGAAACACTTATTGTTTTAGTTATAGTTGAAGTTATGATTTCAAGTGCTTTACGAAAATTGCCAGACTGTACCGCCTCATCTTTTGTAAGATTCATGATGGCCTCTCTGTTCTTCTCGCTAATACTGGCTTTTGCTTTTTCTTCATCTAATACATTTTGTAAATGTTTCTCCTTTCTGCGCATCTCTTCTTGCGTAGCTTCAAGCTCTTCCATGTTCTGACGCATTTCCTCCTCTTGTGCCCGCATTTCTTCTGTTTGCTGTTGTGTTTTCTCCAACAGTACTCTTGTGCTCTCATTGGTGCGCACAGTGGCAATGGTTGAAGCAATACTCTCTGCCAATTTCTCCACTAATTCAATTTCGTAATCTTCAAATTTTTTAAAGGAAGCTATCTCAATGACTCCGTAAAGTTTATCATTTACTTTCATCGGTACTAATAACAGTGCAGAAGGATTTGCTCCACCGAGACCAGAGGTTATAGTAATGTATTCTTCAGGCACATCCAGCAAATAAATTCTTTCTCCTTCAACAAAACATTGTCCTACCAAACCTTCGCCAATACCTACTTTTTTTGTTAGGTATTTCTTTCTCTCGAAAGCATAACAAGCCACCAACTCCAAATATTGATCAGATTCGTTTTCTTCATTAAAAACGAATAATCCACCCTGATTACTATCAGTATATTTTACAACAAAACGAATGATATTATCATATAATTCTGCGGTAGATGTATTACTAGCGCGCAAAATATCTCCAACCTGCGCTAAACCTGTAGTTGACCAGTTGCGTCTTCTGTCTGTTTCTGCATTCTGACTAAGCTTATTACGCATGGTAACCAACGTGGCACCAAGACCTTCCGTTTCACTCATGCCTGTTAACTGAATACTATAATTACCTGAAGACACACCTTCAATGAAGCCAGCTATTGCCTCCATTCGTGTAGTTTCTTCCGATAGTTTTGTATTATTCTCCTCAATTAGCTTTTCGTTTGTAAAGCATATTCTATAAATAAGCGTACAGATAAAAACAAAAGCTGCGATAACGAACAATATTGTAATCCATGACAAGCTGTTAAGGAACCCAGAATCTTTATCAACACGTTGACCAATATGATTGATTAAACGATCCATCGTTTCTTGAAACTCTTCATATGCTGCATCGAACTCCTGATCCAGTTTACCACCTGCTGCCTCCCCTGTCGCTGACACGATTACATTCCCTAAACTATCTGTTTCAACATTAGCCTGTGCTTGTTTTTTAAAATCATAACGCTGTTTGGCTGAGTTAGTCAAGTTTTCAATATCACCAATAGCTTCTTTTAATATCACATCTGTTTCCTCATCATCAAGTCTTTCAAATTTACCGAGCTCAGTTTCCTCGGCATTATAAGCTCCTTCTAATATCTTCTTTGAAGATTTAAATAGCGATAGCACATCTTTTTCAAAGTCGAGTGTTTCATCGCCAGCCATTAACTCCTCAAACCAAAGATGTGCCTTTGTTGACTTATTTTTAATGTGATCGCCTAAACTTATATAGGGTAGGTTGCGATCATATACCGCAATGGTATTTCGTTGTACATAAGCAATTAGTATCGACACAACGATGCCAATAATGGCAAATGTAAGAGTATACCTGAAGGTTCGGGATTGCGTAAAATTCATATGAGGGCGGGTTGGTTAGTTAGTGTTAAGATATACAATATGAACTAAACTAAAAACAAACATTAAATCCATTTAAAATTCACTTAAATTGATCAAACATATTATTGAAATTTAAAAAAGTACAAAGCTGCAAATCAACGATGAATCTAAATTAGTCATTTATTTTATCGGATATAATCAATTAATACACTAATTTACTTTATTAAATTGGTGTGTTGCGATTTTTGGTATAGATGGTTAAATAATAGTCGAGCCTATATTTGCAATTAACAATCTTTGTTGAAACATCATTAATCAAGCAAATATTTATATATAAAAATTAATTCAGATTTGTCTAAAATTTTAATTCATGAAAAAACAATACCTTTTGTCCATCATCATACTATGCCTTTCTACACATCAGATTTACAGTCAACAGAGTCAAGCTGGGTATAATTTATTTAAACCCGTGCCGCGCGAAAATATGCGAAACTTTGCATTAGACAGACCTGATATTACTGAAACTGCACAGACAGTTGACGCAGGTCATTTTCAATTTGAAGGAGATGTTATAAAATGGGTAAAAGAAACTCAGGGTAATAGTCCCAGAACAATTAATATTTGGAGCGGACTTTATAAAATGGGCCTAACTGCTAATTGGGATATACATCTCGGTTATGAACTTTTTAATATTTATCAGGATAATGAAGGAAAAAAAATTGATGATGGCGCGGGTGCATTAACAGTAAGGCTTAAGAGAAATTTCTGGGGCAACGATGGTGATAAGAAAACTTCTTTCGGTGCTATCCCTTATATAACCTTTGAGCCTGGAAATGCCCTTGAATTTAATGACAACATTCAATTTGGTGTAGGATTTCCTTTCTCCTATACATTAACGGATAAGTTAGGACTTGGAGCACAACCGCAAATTGATTTTATTCCGGATGGCACAGGCGGTCACGATCTTAGTTTTTTTCAAACTGTAGTGATAGGCGGGCCCTTGGTTGGAGAACTTGATTTTTATGTAGAGACCGTTGCTTTCTTTACATCTGCTGATAATAACTACTTATTAAATGGTGGTTTGATTTACAACATTAGCCCTAATGTTAAAGTTGATGTGGCTACTAATTTAGGGCTAAACAAACCATCCCCCACAAGAATATACCTTGGTCTATCTTTCAGAATTTAATTAACAAATCTGTACGCCCTCTTTAATTAAAATAATTCAAGTGAGCGTACAGGCTCTTCATCTTGTTGGTTAATTATTTTTTTGTGCCTGGGTTCATAAATTAATCTTAAAAACGAACTCAATCTCTCGCTTTCTTTGGATACAGGTATACCTGAAACAATACCAATCATTAATGAGTCATGGATAACAAGACGCATTTGCGGTCTTATCACCATATCGAGCTCACCCCTCCCGAAACTTTTGTTAAACTCAATACCTACATAGTTTTCTGTGTCTGGTATCACGTAGTGATAGTTTGTATTCACCTCCATGCTATTTTGCCAATCACGTGTTTTAAAATTATTAGAAAACTTTGGCCCAGCATATACAAGTGAATGCCAATCTGTGACAAGGCGTTTAGCTACAACCAAAAATGGATTAATGACATTTCCTGCCACGAGTTGATCTTTTGTTAAACGATTAAAATCCTGAATAAGCAATTCATTAATAGTTCCTAACGCCAAGGATAAACCTGCTTTTGGCTTGACAAGAAAAGTCCATTGCACAGCAGTTTTAATAGACCCTAACCGATCTGAAGGCCTGGTTTACTCCATTCCAGTTTTATTTGGTAAATAAATAAAAAATGGCAACTCAATCTCAGGTCCAATTCTGTCAGCTACTGCCCATTCATACTCTACCAGTGCGATGTATTTATCGTAACAAATTTATCTGTCATTCCTAGGCCCACATTCCACTCACGTTCCCCTTTTCGGGCTCCGAGATCGCGAATCAAATCTATGTACAAAGGCTCGGCATGATCAATTTTTGTCTTTTGGTTTATTAATGTTTTTGTGCTGTCTGAAAAATCTGATGCGTACACAAACAGGCATACGCACATGAATATGCGTGTGCAGAAATATTTCATATGCTTTAAATATTCGTTAGTCAGCCAACCACGCATGAAGGATAGTCCAGATGGCGAGTAGGGCTAACAATAATAAAAAGAAAAGATTGCGTCTAAATTTTGCTTTCATGTGTTAATATTCATTTCTTAAATCATGGACACATGGAATCACCTGAATTATCAGACCATTGGGTGTAACGGATTTTAATGGCGATTTCATAGTTATAACATAAAGTAATAGTGACCGATTGGTCATAGGACAATACTTTGTTAGAACTAAGCTCGTGGTGGGGGCGCTGCAACATCAGCGCTCTGTTTAATTAACCTGCTCGGGAAGTTTACATCAGGTAATTTAATTTTGTTTTTCAATTCAAAAATAGCAAACAGAAAAACTGAAGGAGAAAATAATTTAAAAAAACTAACATGAGCGTTCTTTTCTCCATCAGCATCTTCATGTTCCGGAACAGCATCATTATAATTAAGAATCTCTTCTGCAATGAGCTCTACAATAGATTCTATCTCATTAACATAAAGATTTTCTTCTTGCCATGGAGCAGAAATATCCTGTGGGTCGATACTAATATTCAATAAATAAAAAGCAAGTACTCCAGAGAGGAATCGAAACGACCATATTTCTCGAAGCTGGCTCACCTTTTTATATTGAGTTGATACTACTTAGAAATACTTTTTAAAGCATTATAACTAGCTGATAATATATCACCCGTTATGTTTTTATCTATACAATTCGAAATGAACATAGCCTCGAATTGCGAAGGAGCCATGTATACACCTTGCTCAAGCATATGCTGAAAATAAATTCCAAACACTGTTGTGTCAGCTTTCTTAGCTGAATCATAATCTGCTACATGCTCATCTGTAAAGAATAAAGTAAACATTGAACCAATCTGGTTAACAGATGCTTTAATGCCAAATTCTTTTATCTGAGCGCGTAATCCCTCGGCCAAACTTGTTCCTGCCTGATTTATATTGATGTATACCGAAGGGTTTTCCTTTAAATAAGTAAGCAATGCTTTCCCAGCCGCCATTGCCAAAGGATTACCTGACAAAGTTCCGGCCTGATATACAGGCCCGGCAGGTGAAACACAGTTCATAATTTCTTTTCTTCCACCATAGGCACCAACTGGTAAACCTCCTCCAACAATTTTACCAAGGGTAGTCATGTCGGGCTCGACACCAAATAATTGTTGAGCACCACCTATTGATAAACGGAAACCAGTCATTACTTCATCGAAAATTAACACAACGCCATGTTGTGTGCAAAGTTTACGCAAGCCTTGTAAATAATTTTCATTAGGAAGTACACAACCCATGTTACCTACTACTGGCTCTAAAATAAGAGCAGCAACATTATCTTTATTTTCATCTAAAATTTTTTCAACAGCAGCAAGGTTATTGAAAGGAGCCGTAAGTGTATCGTTAGCAACACCTTTTGTTACCCCCGGACTATCAGGCACACCGAAAGTCATTGCGCCACTCCCAGCAGCAATTAGAAATGAATCTGCATGGCCATGGTAGCAGCCTTCCATCTTAATGATTTTATCGCGACCGGTATAACCTCGCGCAACACGTATAGCGGCCATGGTTGCCTCTGTTCCGGAATTGACCATGCGCACCTGTTCGATTGAAGGAACTAATGAGCAGACTAACTCAGCCATTTCCACTTCACGTCTTGTTGGTGCGCCAAAGGAAGGTGATCCTTCTAACGCTTTTTTTACAGCCTCTTCAACCACTTCATTCGCATGCCCTAAAATCATTGGACCCCATGAATTGATCATGTCAATAAATCGGTTTCCATCTTCATCAAAAAGATAAGCGCCTTTTGCTCGCTGCATAAAAAGCGGATTGCCACCAACTGCACGAAAAGCCCGGACAGGTGAATTTACACCACCGGGTATAACTTGTTTTGCTCTATCAAAAAGTGATTTACTTGTATCGCGATTCATGCTGCTTAAAAAAAAGGTAACGCTTACTTCCTGTGAATACTCAATTAATATGTAGCAATTACTTCGAGTGATCCGTATTGAAATTTAACAAACGGAACTGTTTGATTAAAGTTACTGAAACGGAAATCAAAGCCTGTCATCATATAAGGTTCTTGTACTTCCTTATTAAATCCATCCTGCAAGTAAACACCATATTTATGAAGGCCGCGACCGAGAATAAGCATCATTTCGTAACCAGTTCTTGCGTAGTTAAGCGAAAGGCTTGATGGCGTACGACCAAATCGTTTGATAAACTGACGGTTAAAGTCAGCGTATTCTTTACTGTTTGCCGAAACATAGTTTGGTGCGTGCAAAACAATATTCATACGTTGAAATTTAGCCAAAGCTATGGAGCCATTTTCCAACCACACTTCACTTCCAATAATCAAAGTATTGTCTTTACGCGTTTCAACAGCACTCACTACTTTAGTATAAATAACAGGATCATCTGAAGCGACAAAAATTGCTCCTATACTATCTTTTGGAATAGTAAATTGCGAGGGCGCTTTCCATTCGTCAAACTCTGTAGCTGTGGCGAGTACATCAGTAATTTTGTTTGATTCTTCTTTATACACTTCCTGTTTTAAGATTATCTTAATACCAGCTTCTTCAGCTTTCGCAATAAAGTTCCACGCCAAGACTGAGTCCCGCATATTGGAGCCGTAAAAAACCAGGCACTTCTTTTTACTGCGCTCTACATCAGTACTTAAATACTTTGCTGCTTTATGCCCTATCACTTCGTAAGAAGGTTGAAAGAGAAATCCAAAGGGATTGCCCTTCACCATATCGAAGTCATTCGACAAAGGATTAAAGGTATTGACTTTATTGGTTGCTGAAAATTCCTGCATCAATGCATTGTCTTCACGCAAGAGTGGCCCAATTACTAAATCAGCATTTTTTAATTCATCTTTCTCCAAAATAAATTTCAATTTCTCCTGACTGCGTTCTGTATCGTATGCTCGTAAGCTGATTTTTATTCCTTGTTTTTCTAATGTGTCTTTCGCTAGTAGAATACCCTGATACATATCCAGCACAAACTGATTTGGCTTTTTGGCAGGACTTGGATCAAGTCTGTTAACCACAAAAGGAAAAACAAGCGCCACTGAGTAGATATCTTTAAAGAATGATTTTGGCGCCTCTGTAATAAAAGCATTACGGTCAAGGTTAAAATCATCTATTAACTTTTCAAGTTCCTCGCGATCAGCTAACGAGGCAATATTTTTAGATAAGACTGATGCTAACGATGTAGCAATTACCTGATCTTTGGGATGTTCTTCCGCGAGCATCCTAAGTGTTTCTGCATCGGTGATTTTGTTGATATAATTTTCTTTGGCGCGATTTGCTTCAGTCTGAAGTTTTTTATCTTTTAATGCATTAATTATTTTTACACCTTGAAAAATGTCACCTGTTTCAAGCAGGTTTAGTGCAAGCCAATAATTAACCTCTTCTGTTTTCTCCCAATTGGGATACAACATTTTTATCTGATTCAGCATATCTTTTGATACACTGTAGTATCGTTGTTTGAAAGCGGCTACTGCATAATAAAATGATGCATACTGTGAATAATCGTTGGCCTTGTCGTAGGGAATAACTTTTTTGAAGTTTTCCATAGCCAGATTGTACTTGCCTTCCTGAAAAAGGAGCTTGGCATTTTTATAGTCTTGCTCGTAGTTCACTTGCACTTGTGCAAATGCAGAATTGTCAATTGACAGTTGACAATTGACAATTATAAAAAGCACTAAAATTGAAAGTCTCAAATCTCTTTTCGTCATAAGCAATTGTACATTGTTAATTATCCATTGTCAATTGATTTATTCCCACTCTATAGTAGCCGGTGGTTTTGAGCTAATGTCATATACTACACGATTCACCCCTTTTACTTTATTAATAATTTCATTTGATATCTCTGCGAGGAACTCGTAAGGCAAATGAACCCAATCGGCAGTCATACCGTCAATGGAACTCACTGCGCGTAAAGCCACCACACGTTCATACGTTCTTTCATCGCCCATTACACCTACAGATTGTATTGGCAGCAACATTGCACCAGCTTGCCAAACTTTATCGTACAGACCATGTTTGCGCAAGCCGCCAATAAAGATAGCATCTACTTCCTGTAATACACTTACTTTTTCCGCGTTGATATCTCCTAATATACGAATGCCCAAACCTGGTCCTGGGAAAGGATGTCTCCCTAAAATAGTTGGATCAATACCTAACGTTTTACCCACAAGTCGCACTTCATCTTTAAACAAAGTATTCAGTGGCTCAACGATTTTAAGTTTCATCTTTTCAGGTAAGCCACCCACATTGTGGTGTGACTTAATCGTTTGTGATGGCCCCATTACCGGTGCAGATTCAATCACATCAGGATAGATAGTGCCTTGTCCCAACCATTTTACATCTTTAATCTGATGAGATTCCTCATCAAATACATCGATAAAGGTTTTACCGATAGCCTTGCGTTTGCTCTCAGGCTCTGTAAGGCCATTCAGGGCAGTATAAAATTTATCTTTAGCATCAACACCTTTTATGTTAAGCCCCATGCCTTTATATGATTCCAATACCTGCGTAAATTCATCTTTACGTAGCAAACCATTATCCACAAAAATGCAATGCAGATTTTTTCCAATTGCTTTATGCACTAAAATAGCTGCAACTGTAGAGTCTACACCGCCCGAGAGAGCCATTACTACCTGATCATTACCCAACTTTTGTTTTAAATCAGTTATGGTAGTTTCAATAAATTGATCTGGTGTCCAATCTTGTGCACTATTGCAGATATGAACAACGAAATTTCTTAGTAAGTTTTTGCCTTCGGTTGAGTGTGTTACTTCAGGGTGGAATTGTATACCGAAAGTTTTTTCATTTTTTATCTGAAAAGCCGCTACCCGTACAGATGAGGTGCTGGCGATTAGCTCAAAATTATCAGGCACTGCTTCTATTGTGTCGCCATGCGACATCCACACCTGGCTATCAAGAGAGATTTCTTTTAATAAATCATTATGATGATCAACAGTGCTCAGTTTAGCGCGACCATATTCTCTGATTTTAGAAGGGGTAACGCTGCCACCCAATTGCTGAGCCATCAGTTGGGCACCGTAACAAACACCTAGAACGGGTACTTTGCCCCTGAAAAGGCTGAGATCAACTGTTGGCGCATTCTCCTGACGTACTGAGCAGGGGCTGCCAGACAAAATAACACCTTTAATATCAGGAGTTAAGGCTGGAACCTTATTAAATGGGTGGATTTCACAATAAACATTAAGCTCGCGAACCCTGCGGGCAATCAGCTGGGTGTATTGTGAACCAAAATCAAGAATGAGAATCTGTTGTGCCATCCGCAAAAATAAGCAGTATTTCCGGAGCGCAATCCGAAATTTTAGGCAAAAGAAAGGGTTATTTTCGAGCTTAACCGAGAAACCTCAAGCAAGGTATTCTGTAGTGACTATGATCAATGCATCGATCTTGTTATTAATCAAAGATACTTTTAGCCTCCTCCTCAATCGGTGCATCGACCAAAAACTCAAGAGCCTCTTTTTCACTATCGAAAGCCCTGAAATCGGTGCCCATGAAGAAGTTAAATGCTTTTACTATTATTTTCTTGGGTTCATTTAAACCGATAAGTGCATTCTTTTTTAAAAATGGTTTTACTTCGTTGGTTTCATTTTCAAAAAAACGAACAAAGCGTGGCGTGATATACATATTACTGTAGCGCGAAATCACCAGCTTTAGAGTACCATCAGCTTTAACAGCCTCTTTCGCCAAGGCGGCCAGGGCTAACATTTCATCTTCTTTGCAGCCAGCATAATCCACCACAATAATGGAATGGCCTTGTATATTGATTACTCTAATGCGCTCCATGCTTAAAAATGAGAATGTGCTGTAAACTATCTTAACATAGTTTAACTCAATATTAATAATAGTACACTAAACTAGTTAATCCTTAGTTTAAATCGATCAGACTCTTATAACTTTCAACCTTTAATTGAAGTGAGAAAACACAAAATTTCAGCCTCATAAGGTTATTTAGTATTTTTCGGTTACTTATGCTCAAATCAATAATAGGAAAGCCAAGATCAATATTAGTTATATGGCTTTGTCTTGCCTTTATCGCTGGTGTTAAACAGCATTTAAGAGGTGGCTACAATAATTATTTAATCTTTAAGAATGTTTTTTGGAATACGCTGGCGGAGCAAAATCTCTATTTAGAATACCCCAACCTATATTTTGATTCTAACCATTATGGCCCCTTCTTTAGTATAATTATAGCTCCTTTTGCCATGCTGCCTGATCTTATAGGCGTAATCTTATGGATCTCATTCACAGGGTTGACTTTATACTACGCAATCAGACAACTTCCATTAAAGGAATCACAACAAGTAATTTTGCTGCTTTTGATATCTAACGAACTTTTTACATCCTATGTAAATACGCAGTTTAATCCAGTTATAGCAGCCACCATTATTTTAGCCTACGTGTGGATAAGCCAGGGGAAGGAATTCTGGGCCGCTTTAGTAATTATGGCTGGCACATTTATTAAGCTATACAGCGTAGTAGGATTTGCTTTTTTCTTCTTCTCAAAAAACAAAAGCAGGCTTTTGTTATCTTCTGTCTTTTGGGCATTGATTTGCTTAATAGCCCCAATGTTTTTAGCAAGTCCCGACTTTATCATTCAATCTTATCAAGACTGGTTTAATTCACTTACTACCAAAAATGAATTAAATATTTACTCTTTAAGGCAAGATATTTCAATAATGGGGTTTGTAAGAAGAGTTACCGGTTTTCTCGATATTCCCACCTTGTATTTTCTTATTCCGGGACTAAGTTTATTCGCAATACCCTACCTTAAGATCAAACAATTCACCAATCAAAATTTTCAATTACTGTTATTAAGCTCTGTAATGTTGTTTGTCTGTTTATTTAGCACAGGAACAGAATCTTCAACCTATATAATTGCATTTACGGGTGCATGCATTTGGTTTCTACTGCATAAAAAACCAATTAACAGTATTGTACTGAGTCTTTTTATTTTTACATTTATTTTAACGAGTTTATCTCCCACAGATTTGTTTCCCAGATATGCAAGAGATTTTGTTCTACAATATGCACTCAAAGCCCTACCCTGTATATTGGTTTGGTTATATCTAATGTGGGAACTAATTACTTTTAAAGAAAACAGCCCGTTATCTAATACAAGTCATCAATAATTAAAAAATGACTCGAAGAATTTCAATTGTAATACCTGTATATAATGAGGGGAGGAATATTCAACCACTTTATAATCGCATTCATGATATTCTGATAAATGCACGATTCAACTATGAGATTATTTTTGTGGATGATGGCAGTAACGACCAATCACTCTCTGAAATTCAAAGAATAGCTAAGGCCGATCCAGACGTTTTTTACATAGAGTTGTCAAGAAATTTTGGCCATCAGTTTGCACTTAAGGCAGGGATAGACATGGCTCAGGGTGATTGCGTTATTTCAATGGATGCTGATTTGCAGCACCCTCCTGGATTAATTCCCACGTTAATTGAGAAGTGGCAAAATGGATTCGACATTGTTTATACTATCCGGAAGGATGATAAAAACACATCCTCCTTTAAGAGAAAAAGCTCTTCCTTTTTTTATTCGCTAATGAGAGTTCTTTCTGACCTTGAATTAGAGAAGGGCACAGCAGATTTCAGATTGATGGATCGAAGAGCCGTTGATGCTATTAACCGATTTGGTGAAACAGATCTGTTTATTCGCGGTTTAGTAAAATGGATGGGCTTCAGACAAACTTCTATCGAATACTCTCCGGGGATGCGCCATGCTGGAGAAAGCAAATACAGTCTCGGCAAGATGATCTCATTTGCTTACAGAGGAATTACTTCATTCAGCACAAAACCTTTGTTACTTACAGCTTATCTTGGTATTGCTTTTTTTATCATTTCACTTTCCTATTTGCCTTACGCACTTATTAGTTATTTCACAGGCAATGCAGTAAATGGATGGACCTCACTTATTATGACGATAATCTTCTTTGGTGGATTGCAACTTCTGATGTTAGGTATTATTGGGTTATATCTCGGAAAATTGGTATTACAAGTAAAGCAACGTCCACTCTACCTGATTCGTGAATCGAACCATCCTAACCTTCGCAATACTGTTAATGAAACCAAGACAAGGTAAGACTGTTTTTCTCTCCTTTGATATTGAAGAGTTTGATATGCCCCTTGAGTATGGAAAATCAATTCCTTTCTCCGATCAAATCAGTATTTCCAGGGTTGGCTGCCACGTTATCCTGGATTTATTAAAAAAGCACCAAATACATGCTACCTTTTTCAGCACAGTTGTATTTGCATCTAATGCTCCAGAAATCATCGACAGAATTAATAAAGAAGGACATGAGCTGGCTTCACACGGATTTTATCATTCAGATTTCAAGGAAGAGCATTTAGTCTCCTCTAAAAAAGAGCTTGAGAAAATTTCCGGGCAAACTATTTCCGGGTTCAGAATGGCGCGCATGAAACCTGTAAGCGATGCCGCCATTGTGGCTGCAGGCTATCGATATGACTCATCCCTGAATCCGGTTTATCTACCAGGACGCTACAATAATTATTTTAAACCGCGTACTGCTTTTATGCACAATGGTTTATTAGAGATTCCTGCTTCTGCGACTCCAACACTTCGGTTTCCTTTATTTTGGTTGTCATTCCACAACTTACCTTTAATGATTTATAAATGGTTTTGCTGTATTGTGCTCTGGAGTGATCGTTACCTCAATTTATATTTCCACCCCTGGGAATTCACAGATCTGAATCAATCGCGTTTTGGGTTACCCGGCTTTGTCAGAAAAAAGACAGGGCGTGCTATGGTTTACTCTTTTGACCAATGGCTTGCGTGGTGTAAAGAGAAGGGGTTTACTTTTCTAACATTAGGGGAATTTAAAAACACTTAGAATCCTCAGTGCTCTCAAATCATTCTACAGTCAGTAAACTGAAAAATGATAAGGCTCTGAAAATTCTAAGTGCCGTTAATTAATTCAGGCTTTATCTGTAGTGTATCCTACAGTTTTAACCTTTGCTATAACGCTTACGCTCGTTTTCAGTTAAATAGATTTTACGGATACGGATTGACTTAGGTGTTACCTCTACGTATTCGTCACCTTGAATATATTCCAAAGCTTCTTCCAATGTGTGCTTCAAAGGAGGAGCTATTTTCATCTTCTCATCCGAACCAGAAGCACGCATGTTAGTAAGTTTCTTGGTTTTGGTAACGTTAATTACCAAGTCACCCGCACGGCTGTGTTCACCAATCACCTGACCTTCGTAAACTTCTTCACCATCATTGATAAAGAACTTACCACGATCCTGTAGGTTGTGCAAGCTGTATGCGATAGCCTCACCTTGTTCCATTACAATTAATGAACCATTGATACGGCCAGGAATTTCACCTTTGTAAGGTTGGTATTCTTTAAAGCGGTGTGTTACAATCGCTTCACCTGCTGTTACGTTTAACAAATAGTTTCTCAAGCCCATGATACCGCGTGAAGGAATCAAGAACTTTAAAATCATACGATCCGCTTTTGGTTCCATGTTTAACATTTCACCTTTACGCTGCGATACTGTTTCAATAGCCTTACCTGCAACTGTTTCTGGTAAGTCGATAGTTAATTCTTCAACCGGCTCACATTTCATACCGTCAATTTCACGGAAGATAACCTGTGGCTGACCGATCTGTAATTCATAACCCTCTCTGCGCATGGTTTCAATCAATACAGACAAGTGTAGTACACCTCGTCCGAATACCATGAAACTATCTGCTGAACCTGTATCGCCTAAGCGAAGCGCCAGGTTTTTCTCTAATTCTTTTTCCAAACGCTCACGAATGTGGCGTGATGTAACAAACTTACCTTCTTTAGCATAGAAAGGTGAGTTGTTAATGGTGAAGAGCATACTCATAGTAGGCTCATCAATAGAAATCGCTTTTAAAGCTTCAGGTTTTTCAACATCTGTTACCGTATCACCAATTTCAAAACCTTCTATACCAACCAACGCACAAATTTCACCGGCAGATACCTGCTCTACTTTTTCTTTACCAAAACCTTCGAATACGTAAACTTCTTTTACGCGTGTTTTCACAATTTTACCATCGCGTTTCACCAAGGCAATCGGTTGACCAGCCTTAATGCTACCGCGTTGTACACGTCCGATGGCTACACGACCAATGTAGGCCGAGTACTCAAGCGAAGTGATCATTAACTGTGTTAGACCTTCATCAACTTTAGGTGCAGGAATGTGTTCGATAACACCTTCGATAAGAGGAGAAATATCTTCTGTAGGTTTTCTCCAGTCTGTACTCATCCAACCATTCTTGGCAGAACCATAGAAAGTAGGGAAGTTTAACTGTTCTTCTGTAGCATCTAAAGAGAACATTAATTCGAAAACCTGCTCATGTACTTCGTCAGGTGTACAGTTTTTCTTATCAACCTTATTAACAACAACAATGGGCTTTAAACCCATCTGAAGCGCCTTTTGCAATACGAAACGTGTTTGAGGCATTGGACCTTCGAAAGCATCAACCAATAGTAAGCAACCATCGGCCATGTTCAATACGCGCTCTACTTCACCACCAAAGTCAGAGTGACCCGGTGTATCAATTACATTGATTTTATAATCTTTATAGCGAACAGAAACGTTTTTCGCCAAAATTGTAATACCACGCTCGCGTTCCAGGTCATTGCTGTCCATGATTAGCTCGCCAGGGGTCTCGTGGTCTTTAAAAAGTTTACCGGCCATGAGAAGTTTGTCAACAAGGGTAGTTTTACCGTGGTCAACGTGTGCGATAATCGCAATGTTCCTGATTTTATTTACTTCCATATTGTTTGCTTCCGCCCCAGTTTGGACGGTCTTTGCTTGAATTTAAGGGCGCAAAGATAGCTGAAAGTTATGGATTTGCCTGAGCGATTTTGAAAATCTAATGAAACGATAAAATCAAAATAGCCTCCGAAGAAAATTTGTCTGGATACGCTTAAGCCTTGTTTAAGTACTCCAAATGGTTAAAAACCATCCTAATCTCTCCGTAAGTGTAGTCATCACCCAATTTTTCCTTTATACTGGAAAAGGTTGGTTCGTCTGTTTCTTTAAAGGTCTTTTCAATTACAGCAAGTTTTTCAGCGCTAACCAGTCTATCAATGGCTATAGCTCCTGTCTTAACGTATTGCGCAATATGCCCTTGAATGGTAGACAAAACTAAGCCCCTGGATTCTGCAATTTCTTCTAGCGACATACCTTTATCGAATAATATCCGTGATTCAATAGCACTACCACCTTTAGCCAAGGGTTTCAATGGCGCTACTGTTTTGTAATAATCTGGTTTGCCGTTAAACATGATCTCATCTTCTAAAAAGATGCCACACAAACGTTGGGCATGAGAACGCACAATGGAGAGGAGCTGCTGTACTTCCTGTACCTTCTGCTTTACTTTCTTCTTGGCCCTGAAACTTTCTTCGTGTGAAAGTAAAGGAAGATAAAAATCGTTGTGCAGTAATTCGTAAAAATGCTCAATCGATTTCTTAAGACCCTGTTCAAAGACTTGCTCAGCCTCAACACTTGATACATTTTCGCTCTTGCGTTCTAACCAAGCCCTTGTTTTTAGTGCGAGTTCATCTAAGTTGATGGCTTTGGCCATTAGTTTTCCACTTAGGTCGATAGCATTGATGTCAGGAGATTTTTGCTCTCCAACTGCCGCAGCCCATTCCGAAATAGCATCTTTTATTTTTGAAAAAGTAAAAGAGCGTGCAATCTGCAATTTGGTGTGAATGGCTTTTTCCGTTTCAAGTAATTCGTTTAGCTCAGTAACTGTTTTTAAATTGTTTGAGTAGCGAATTACCTGCGGATCAGTCATGATCTGCTTTGAAGCAATGGGTGTTTGTAAAATTAAACCATCGAGAGAAGTACAACGACTTAAGGCAACATAGACCTGACCGGGGGCAAATGAGTTACCCGCGTCTATCATTGCTTTTTCAAAAGTTAACCCCTGACTTTTATGTATGGTAATGGCCCAGGCTAATCGTATTGGGTATTGTGTAAATGTGCCTAACTCCTCTTCATCAATTTCATCGGCTTCTGCCTGGTATTTATAACGAATGTTGCGCCACGTTTCTTTGGTCAGGTCAAAAGTAAATCCATCATCAAACTGCACCTCAACAGCGTCTTCATCAACAAAAGTAATGGTAGCCATTTTACCATTGTAGTACCTGCGCTCTTCTCCAGAATCATTTTTTATGAACATGATACGTGCACCCTTCTTCAATACCAATACCTCATCCGTTGGATAGCTCCTGTCGGAAAACTCTCCGGTTATTATTGCCTTAAACCGATAGGCCTGGGCCTCAAGATTACTTAATTCATATTCATTAATGCTATCTGCTTTTTGATTGTGTGTTGTTAGTGTGATGGCACCTTCAATTTTTTGATTTTGTAAGCGTGAATCCAATAAGCTGAGATCATCATTGGTCACTTTACCCTGCCTGATATTATTGAGCAGGTCTATAAAGGTCTGCTCGTTTTGTCGGTAGATTTTTGTTAACTCTATGTTGAGGGGTTTTGCCTCCTCCATTACCTTGGCATGAAAGAAGAAGGGGCTTTCGTAATGCTCTTGTAGAATGGCCCATTCATCAGGCTTGGCAACGGGCGAGAGCTGATACAAATCACCGATAAATAATAATTGCACACCGCCAAAAGGTTGCTGACTTCTTCTTACCACTTTCAAAATAGTGTCTACTGCATCCAGCATATCGCAACGCACCATGCTGATCTCATCAATGATCAGTAGTTCCATCTCCTGCAATACTTCTCTTTTTGTTTTGCTGAGGTGAAGGTTTTTGAAGAGATTATTTCTATTGGTAATCTGAACGGAAGTATTGGCAGTATGATAGCCCGGCAGGTAAACACCAAAGGGCAATTGAAATAATGAGTGGAGTGTCATGCCACCAGCATTAATCGCGGCCACTCCTGTTGGTGCGGCAATGGCCAAACTCTTTTTAGTGGTAGAAGCAATATGGCGAAGAAAGGTAGTCTTACCAGTACCTGCCTTACCTGTTAAAAAAACAGAGCGTGAGGTGTGCTGAATAAAATCCGCAGCTAGGGTAAAAAGCGTATTGGCTGTGTCGCGCATTATCCCCTACTTTCCTGCTTTTGTTCAAGTTCATTAACCTTATTCTTCAACTGAGTAATTAACCAGGATTGAAAAAGTGATGTACCTATAAAACCCATCATAAGCAATGCATTTCCATATGGTATATGCATCACTTTAAGAATGGCACCCCCTACTATCAGGCACGTACCTAGACCATAGATGATTTTCTCGTATTTCATATTCATAATCTTAAACTTTGAATCTAAGCTATTAAACACGTAATGACTGTAAATAATATTGTATCATTAATAGTCAAGATAGTGGATGCTTAACTACACATTAAATCTCAAAAAAGTACCCATTGGTAAATCGCGGTTGTTCTTTGATTTTAAAAAGAACTCGCCAAATTCTGGTGTTACATTAAAATGTGATTTTACCACATTTACACTCACTAATGATGAAAGCCCAACAGCATAAGTACTAAGGATGAAAAAAGCATTTTTCTTTTCAAGTAGTTCGCTGGCTTGTTGCACAAGCTCGTCTAACTTCTCTTGCAAAGTCCACTTTTCTCCATCGGGCCCGCGTCCATAAGGAGGCGGATCCATAATGATTCCATTATATTTATTGCCGCGTTTCACTTCTCTCTTTACAAACTTGAGTGCATCTTCATATACCCAACGAATGTCTGCAAGATCGTTCAATTGCATATTTTGATTAGCCCAATTTATACCAGGCCTTGATGCATCTACATGCGTAACATCGGCACCTGCTGCTTTAGCCATTACACTGGCTGCGCCTGTATAGGCAAAAAGGTTTAATATGCGAGGGTTAGCTGTGTTCCAGGACTTTACTGTATTATAAATGAAGTTCCAGTTTTCTCCTTGTTCAGGAAAAATGCCAACGTGACCAAAACTGGTAAGTGCTAACCGGAGGGTAATGCTTCTGTCTGGCAGAGGATAGGAAACATTCCAACTTTCAGGCATGTCCTTGCCTCGTTGCCAACCACCTTTCACGTCATCGCTAAAACGGAATTTATCCTTTTGTTCGCGATCAAAACGTGCATGTGCCAGTTTCTGCCATTCATCATCGCTCAATACTTTTTTCCAAATAGCCTGTGGTTCAGGGCGAATGAGTGTGTATTTACCAAAGCGCTCTAACTTTTCTCCTTCTCCGGAATCAATGAGTTGGTAATCTTGCCAGGAAGCGGGGTGTAACAGTTTCAAATTCAAAATTTAAAATTCAAAATAAAAGTACGAATAAGTGTTCATTCTAACTTTAAATTTTGAATTTTGAATTTTAAACCAGTCATGCATTTCAAGATAACGAGTACTCAAAACCCTAAAATCAAAAGCCTGCTTGCCCTGGAGAAACCGCGTGAGCGAAGAAAGCAGCAGCTTTTTATCATTGAGGGCAAAAAGGAAATCAGCATGGCAATAGAAGCCGGTTATAAAATTGGCAACTTGTTTTTTTGTGATGAGATTGTTGATGTCGCTGATATTCCTGCTCAATTAAAGGATGAAAAATTACTGATTCCTGTATCTAAAGAGGTGTTTGATAAAATTGCCGTGCGTGAGGGTACTGGCGGTATGATTGCCGTTGCCGAAATGCGTGTACATGCACTGGATCAGATTGAACTCAGCAAAAATCCCTTGATACTGATTTTAGAAGGTGTTGAAAAGCCAGGCAACCTTGGGGCAATACTTCGCACTGCCGATGCTGCTAATGTTGATGCCGTTATCATTTGCGATACACAAACTGATTTTTATAACCCAAATGTAATTCGCTCTAGTTTAGGGTGTGTGTTTACAAAACAAGTGGCAGCTGCCACTTCTGAAGAAACCATTGCCTGGCTTAGAAAAAACAACATTGAAATCTATTGCACTTACTTGCAAGCCTCCCAGCCTTACCATACCGTTGATTACCAAAAACCTTCAGCCATAGTGATGGGCACTGAAGCTACCGGCCTTACTGATGTCTGGGTAAAGCAAGCTAATGCTAACATTATCATTCCTATGTTGGGCAAAATTGATTCAATGAATGTATCGACTGCTGCCGCGGTGGTTGTGTTTGAAGCCAGAAGACAAAGAGGTTTTTAAATTTGCTGATGATTAATGAGTTGATGTGCTGATGATTAATCTTTAAATTAGTAAATCTTCAATTATCAATCAGTACATCAACGAATCTGCACATCATCAAACGGCTTCCCATAACTCTAACTTGTTTCCTTCAGAGTCGTACACCCAGGCAAATTTTCCATATGCTTCGTTCATGCGCTTATCATCAATGCGAACTCCGGCCTCAGCAAGCTTTTCCATCAAGCCATCTAAATCCTGCACACGAAAGTTGATCATAAACATTTGTTCTTTACTACCAAAATAGTCGGTGTCTTGCTTAAAGGGAGAAAAAACTGTTGGCCCCTCTTCCGTTATCCATAGACTATTGCTAGTTGCATCATTAATACCAAAGTGAATACGGTACCATTCACTTAAGGCTTTAGGATCTTTAGAACGGAAAAATAATCCGCCAATGCCGAGAACATGTTTTTTAGTTTCCATTGGTAATTTATTATTTGCCAGCAGCTGAAGCTGCCAACCATTTAGTAACAATTGCTTTTAACTCAATTTCCTTTGCCTTAATTTCTTTCATGTCTTTAAAGGTGATTACAGCACGATCGTTCCCCTTCCACACCAGCATACCAGAATTATCTTCTATCAATTTTCCCTTAGGTTGTGCTAACACCTTAGCACCCCGGTGCAGAATCAGCTGAAGCTGTGTAGCAGGATGAATGCGTATAGAAATTCTATCCTCACTTTTATGATGAAAATTAGGACCGTTCCATTTAATATTCTCGCCCATATCGGCATCTGTGCTCAGTATAATTTTTCTTAAAACCTCTATCTCCTTTATCAAGGGATGTTTCAGGGGTTTTAAAAAAGCTGTGACTTCATTTTCCATACTATCTTTTTACCTGTCTTTCATAATATTCAATCCATTGCTTTGGGGTTACTTTCGAAACTAACTCTCCAAGCAAGTCCACAGGAATATCTTCAGGCTTTTTAAAACGTATACAACACTTACCCATATCTAATTTCTTTATGGAGACTTCTTTCCATTCATCTCTGAACCAATCTAACAACTCCCCTTCGTATAAGCCCATGTGGTAGAAGGAAATGTAATTTTTCTGAGAAGCTATGTTAATGAAAGGTAAAGGCAGTTTAGGATCGCAATGATAGCCTGATGGATAAAGTTTATGCGGCACCACATAGCCGATCATACCGTAGCTCATCACCTCCTCAAAACCTTTTGGTAAATTTTTTCTTATTTTTTTTCGCAACGCTTCAATGGCTTTTCGTCTATCGTCAGGAAGACTTACGATGTATTCATCAACAGTAGCAGCTTTTGATTGCATGGCTTAACAATTATGCGGGTAATACTTCTTTTTTTCTGAGCAAGCCTGCACTTATCAAGGTAATAATCAAACCTACCGGAAAAATCTCCATTAAGGTCATGCTAAATCGCATCAACGGGTTTTGATAAATTGTAGCCATGCTGTCCAGACTGGTTTTCATTTCGGTCAGCTCTGCTTCGCTGGCGCCTTCCTGCACCAGTTTATCCATCTGCGCTTTAGTATACCATGCTACAAAATCAGAACCAGCTGTGTTAAAATAGATTTCCCAGGTGGTGGCGTACATAAATGAGGCTATTACGGCTAGCAGAATTCCAATTTGAAAAGCCTTACCGAAAGTAATAACACCGTTTTGATGACGATCGCGGTAAGTTTTAACAGCCACAAAAATTAGGGATAAGGAAATGATCATGGTGCTGAAGCCGATCAGCATGCCATAATCCAGGGTGGTGTCGTTGGCTCTGAAAATGTATTGGGTTATTAGCAACATAAGAGAGACCAGAGCGCCTGCAATGAGTCCGTTGATTAAAATTATCTTTTTCATAAATTTTGTTTTATGCCTCAAACAAAGCGACAAAGGCTGTTTTATCCTTCACCCGAAAGGGTGATTGTCTATAAACTTACTGAAATCACCTGAAAGTTGGAGGAGGGCAATTCAAAATTTGAAATTTCAAATTTGAAATTATCGGATAAGGCTTAATGCTTTCGCCTTTTGTATTGCCTGGGTTCTGCGATTGACTTCAAGTTTGAGGAATAAATTAGAAGAATGTGTTTTAATGGTATTCAGCGATACAAATAGTTTATCGGCTATTTCCTGGTTCGATAAACCCTGGGCCATCAGTGTTAATACTTCAAGCTCTCTTTTGCTGATGCCCAGTCGGTTAAGTTCTATTTCATTAAAGGTGAATTCCGTTTGAACAACCACCTTCGTTTTTGTTCGCGTTAATTTTAGCCCAGTCCAGATGCCGACTGCAGTAAAAATAGTCGCCACTACCCCCAGGTAAAACTCGATGGTTAAGTCCTTCACCATGAAACTAAACTGCAGCCACTGCAACAGAAAAAGTAGAATGGCCAGGGCCAGGCTGTAGAGAAGGATGGTGCGTTTCATTAAGCACTAAAATTACGAGGGACTTAGAAGGAAGCAAGCATCTAAATTAGAAAGTTTATGAGGCGATTGGCTATTGCTTGGTATTCTTTATGGCACTATATCACCGAGACACGTGGCACAATATGAGCCGAAATGGGTGGCACAATGGCCACCCGTTTATCCACCAAGATGCTTGCTAAGAAGTCGCGATGCTTCTATCGATTCGTCAGTTCTCTTTATTTGTCTTGGTCTCTGCCTATTTTCTCCAGTTGTGAAAAAGTCATGTAAACATTCCGCTTGCCACTCAGAAAAAATGCTAGTGTAATTCCCACGTTCTTTAAAACGTTAATGATGTTATAAATACTCCAAAAGCCTTTCGCCTGATCGGCAGTGAGATTTGCGAAAACGAAATCCATGAAAATAAAAAGTATCATACTCACGAAGCAGTACAAACAGAGAGAAGATGTCAGGATAATGTTGCTAAATAAATGTTTGTCGAAGTAACGCTCGATTATCATGAACGGAATAAAACAAAAATATAAAATTGAATACGTCCCTAGTATAAATGAAGAGATCGACCATAGGTAGTTATTCGGAAACAGAAATCCCTTCACAACTCCAAGTACAACTAAAGAGACCAAGAAGATAACACTTCCAAAGTATAGAAATAATCTTGCCTTGTTTTGAAAAAGGATTTTATAGCAGAATACGCTTATCAATATAAACTCCACGACAGTGTAGAGATTTGTCAGAACACTTGAAGGCACATCATTGATAGACCAGAACCGTATCGTTAAATCTGAAATGAACGAGAAGGCCAATAGCGCAACTATTATCCTGTAATGTATTGACTGACGATTCCAACGCAGAAAGAAAACCACCAGCGGAACAAGCGTTGAAACCACAGACAGTATAAAGATATTATCGAATAATTGAGCGCTCATACGTTTGATTAATTATTCTTCGGCTGGCGGGCATACAGTAGGACAAACATATCCGCGATCAAATACACTTGCTTCTTGTTGGAGTTTTCCGTTTGATGTTGAACTTTCTTTCCATACATATAATAGCATTGGCAACTGTCCTTCTTCAGTTTCACCGGGCACTATATCAACTCTGCTCAGGCCATCTATCGCCCTGATCTCATCAAACAAATCAATTCCATAAAAATGTGACCACGGGCCACCGGGGTGCTGTTCTTTGTAATCCAAAACCCAATTCTTTGCCTGCGATGCATCAGTGAATTCGTTTGTAGCTGCATCCAGCACTGAACCATTGGTCCAGGATTGTAAATCAGATTTGACAGGTGTAATGAACAAGTGATGTTCTCCATTTGGACCTTGAGCATGATGAAGAATAACTCCGAGTTTGTTATCCACCTGATCAAGCAGAGCGTTCAATTTATCTGCAGTTACATTGAAATTTTGCTCACGACCGGATGTGTGACTCCTCTTCCGCTCAACCCAGCGCTCAGCTACTTCAGGAGAAATTAATCCGCCAACTGATTTTGTGAATATATTCTTATCTGTATCGATTTCATTCTTTTCAACACGCTCGTCACAATTTGAAAGAAATAAAATCAGTAAAACAAAAAGAAGAAATTGGTTTCTCATGCCGATTTAAAATTTAAATTGATTGACAAGGTGGTATTTGCTTCGCTTAATTGTTGTGTTTTAAAGCTCTATTTGTATCGGAATAAGTCTAGAACCCCGTCCAGATACACTGCAGTAAAAATAACGGCCACCACCCCAGGTAAAACTAAGTGGTTAAGTCTTTAACCATAAAACTAAACTGCAGCCACTGCAACAGGAATTAAAATGGCCAAGGCTAGGCTGTAGAGAAGGATGGTGCGTTTCATAAATATGAGCAAGTTACAGATAGCTATTTAATGATTAACGATCGAAGCATTCATAAAAAAGTATAAATTCGTAAAGAAAAAAAACTCGGTGCAGAATATGTCAACTAAAAAAGCAGTAATTCTAACAATAATCATAGTCGTGGGATTATGGTTGCTAACACCTTTCATTCTTAACCAAATTCTTTCAAACTCCAAAGATATTGGAGCTGATCGGGGCCAATTTGGTGATATGTATGGATTTGTTACATCATTATTCTCTGGAATAACAATAATTGGTCTTGTCTATACAATCATACAACAGCGAGAAGATATTAGAATAGCTAGGATGGCCTTAACAAAACAGGAAGAGGAGCTAAAGCTAACTAGGAATGAATTCAAGCTCCAGAATAAAACTTTAAAATATCAGAGATTTGACAATACCTTTTTCAACTTACTAAATTTGAATTTGGAAATTGCCGCAGAAATTAAACCTACAACAACACAATACTTGATTAATGGATGTGTGGAGATTTTAAATCGAGATAGTTCCACTACGTTGGAAAACGAGTACTCAAAACTTAGTTCAGGAAAAAGGAGCAGTGCCGACCCCTTTGCATCGAGCATGTTTCAATTCATTAAGTGGATTTGTGAAGAGAAAAGAAACGAAGGTAGAAAAAAATATCTTCAGTTTGCATTTTCGCAGCTCAATCCTGATGAAAGGATCTTTCTGTTCTACTATTTTACACTATACAAATTACACCCTAACCTTGAAGATTTTAGGAGTTATCTTCTTGAGGGAATTGAACGAACATCGAATTTGACAAAAGCGATAGATTTATCGAAAAGAATATTTCAAGAAAACTAAATATCTGCGCTTTACCTTTAGTCGTGTTCGCACTGATTCATTTTAGCAGCTGCTCCTTTCGCTCGGTGCCAAATCCCCAATCGTCTTTATTGAGTTCATAAATTCTGTAAGATGCATGCCTGTACTCTTCCAAAGCGTTTATCTATTTAACTTTTAACCTATTTTTGCCCGGATTTTGTTTTAAGTAATAAATATGGCCTCTGGTATTTTTGCAATTTTAGATGACGTAGCTGCTTTAATGGATGATGTAGCTGTTGCCAGTAAAATTGCCACGCGCAAAACGGCCGGCATTTTGGGTGACGATCTGGCTGTTAACGCAGAAAAAGCTACAGGCTTTCTAGCTAAGCGAGAGTTGCCTGTGCTTTGGGCGATTACCAAAGGATCATTTATTAACAAGCTCATCATTGTTCCCGTTGCCTTGCTTCTGACGGCATTCTTTCCTGTAGTCATAAAAATCATTTTGGTATTAGGCGGGCTCTATCTCGCGTTTGAGGGAGTCGAGAAGATTATAGAATTTCTTTTTCATCGCTCCAAAAAAGGTCATCAGGTAGTTGAGCGGGCAAAAGATGACAACCGTGATGCAGAGAAAGCTAAAGTAAAATCTGCCATCACCACCGACTTCATTCTTTCCGTAGAAATAGTAATCATCGCGCTGGGCACAGTGCTCGAAGAAAAACTTGTCATTCAAATTATCACGGTTTCTGTAGTGGCCATTCTCGCAACCGTTGGTGTCTATGGTTTAGTCGCGCTGATCATAAGGATGGACGACATGGGCTTCAGGCTCATTAAGCGATCGGAAGGCAAGGGCGTATTTTTCATGTTCGGCAATGTGTTAGTGAAGTCACTGCCGTGGGTAATCAAATCGCTTAACGTTGTGGGCACTATTGCGCTACTGCTTGTTTCCGGTGGAATTTTCGTTCATAGCTTTGTTTATTTACATCACAGTTTCCCACAGGTGCCGTTGATGCTTAAAGAATTTATAATAGGTTTAGTAGTAGGACTCATCACGGTTGGAGTCATTAGTGGTGTAAAAAAAATATTCTCGCGAAAGTGATCGTTTGTCTTTGCGTAGTATTCTCAAGGTATAAGGGTAATCAGATAACCTCAGCGTCCTCTGCCTTGCACTCGCCAATGCAAGAGAGACACTGAGGAGAAACGAATAGACTAAAGCATAATTCTTAATAGTTTAGCAGCTTGACTTGGTGTATACGCATACTAGCATTGTCAATTGTCAATTACATAATTGTCAACTTAACCCGCCCAACCTTCTCTATCCAAACTTCTGTACTGAATGGCTTCTGCCAAATGTTCTGTCTTAATATTTTCAGCGCCTGCAAGATCTGCAATGGTGCGCGATACTTTTAAAATGCGATCGTAAGCGCGTGCACTTAATCCTAAACGCTCCATGGCTGTCTTCAGTAATGTGCGGCCTGCTTCATTAATCTCGCAAACTTCTTTTACCATGTTAGAATGCATCATGGCATTGGAATATACGTCTGTCTGTTTTTCAAAACGTTTACTTTGTATTTCGCGTGCTTTAATTACACGTTCACGAATTTCACTGCTGCTTTCCGCTTTTCTGCGCGCTGTCATTTCATCAAAACCAACTGGCACTACTTCTACATGCAAATCAATTCGATCTAGCAAAGGTCCACTGATTTTACTTAAGTAACGCTGCACAATGCCGGGGCCACACACACATTCTTTTTCAGGATGGTTGTAGTAGCCACACGGACAAGGATTCATACTAGCGACTAACATGAAGTTAGCAGGATAATCGAGGGATATTTTAGCACGCGAAATGGTAACGCGTCTTTCCTCCATCGGTTGACGCATTACTTCTAACACCGTGCGCTTAAACTCAGGCAACTCGTCTAAAAACAAAACACCATTATGTGCCAAAGATATTTCACCAGGCTGCGGATTGCCTCCGCCCCCAACAAGCGCCACATCAGAAATAGTGTGGTGCGGACTCCTGAAAGGTCTTGTGGTCATTAAGGATGCATCCCGACCGAGACGGCCAGCAACAGAATGTATTTTAGTTGTTTCGAGTGCTTCATGTAAAGAAAGCGGTGGTAAAATACTTGAGATGCGTTTTGCTAACATGGTTTTACCTGCACCGGGCGGGCCAATCATAATCACGTTATGCCCACCAGCCGCAGCAATCTCCATGGCACGTTTTATATTTTCCTGACCTTGCACATCTTTAAAGTCAGCATTGTAGTTGTTGAGTTCAGCGTTAAATATTTCGCGTGTATCAACTACAAGTGGTGTAATTTGTACGCGATCCTCAAAAAAATCGATCGCCTCTTCTAATGTTGAAACTGGTAGTACATCAATACTATTAACAATGGCTGCTTCGCGTGCATTGTCTTTAGGCAGCATAATTCCTTTGAAGCCTTCTTTTCTGGCTTGTATAGCAATGGGCAAAACGCCTTTGATTGGGCGAAGGGTACCATCTAAAGCCAACTCACCCATTACCATGTATTGCTCGAGCTTCTCTGTTACAATTTGCCCGGATGCTTTTAACACACATAACGCAATAGGTAGATCGTATGCTGATCCTTCTTTTCTTAAATCAGCGGGCGCAAGGTTTACGACAGTTTTTTGTCGTGGCATGTAATAGCCAAAAGTTTTTACAGAAGATTCAACACGGTGTTCACTTTCTTTTACAGCACCATCTGGCAGGCCGCTCATCCAAAACTTGGCGCCTTGACCTACATTTACTTCTACGGTAATGGTACGGGCATCCACTCCTTGTACTGCACTTCCGAATGTTTTCGCCAACATGGGCTAAAAAAATTATTTTTCTGCTTCTTTCTGGGCAACTATTGCTGCTTGCTTTTTTGCTGCTTCTTGCAAATCGAACAATTTTGCTTTCAGCATATTGAGCTCTTGGGTGAGAGCTGCATTTTCTTTTGAGGCATTTCTATTCGCTATGAAGGACCAACCAGCATCAGCCAATAACATGAGCAACCCTGCAAAGGTTACCCATTTAAACATAGGCACGTAACTTACCATTTTAAATAACAAGCCTGTGTCATTATTTAACATAACAGTAAAAATGAAGGCACCTAAATGAAAAGTGCCAAAGGCTATGTAAAAGATAATACGATTGCGATTCATGATCTTCGTTTTCGGTTATAAGGACACTGGAAAGTTAAAGAAAAATGTCAGACTTTCTGAATTTCTGTGAGTTTACGGTATAAGCCACTATTCGCAATCAGCTCTTCGTGTCTACCCCTCTCCACAATTTCCCCGTTTTGTACCACCAAAATTTCATCCGCATGCTGGATAGTGCTAAGCCGATGGGCAATCACAATAGATGTTCTGTTCTTCATTAGTTTAGTGAGAGCGTCCTGTACCAGTCGTTCCGATTCAGAATCTAAAGCCGAGGTTGCCTCATCTAAAATTAAAATGGGTGGGTTTTTAAGCACTGCACGTGCAATGCTCAACCGTTGACGCTGTCCACCCGACAACTTACTACCTCTTTCGCCAATGGTTGTTTGATAACCCTGCTCTGTTTGCATAATAAAGTCATGTGCATTGGCAACCTTAGCAGCATTCATAACATCTTCCTCACGTATATTATCTATACCAAAGGCAATGTTGTTAAAAATAGTGTCATTAAAGAGAATAGACTCCTGTGTGACTACTCCCATTACACTTCTTAGCGATTCTAGCTCATAATCTTTAAGAGAAAGTCCATCAACAAACACATCACCCTTTAATGGATCGTAAAAGCGAGGTACTAAATCGGCCAAAGTAGACTTACCACCACCCGATGGCCCCACCAGTGCCAATGTTGTACCCTTTTTAACAGAGAGGTTAATATTTCTAAGTACAGTGTTGTCGTTATAAGCAAAGCTTACATCTCTAAATTCAATCTTGTCTTCGAATGATTTAAGTATGGTAGCATCGGGTTTACTTTTAATAGCAGATTCGGTGTCGATTATTTCAAAAATGCGACTTGCTGAAACCGTTCCTTTTTGAACTGAAGTAATGCCGTTGGAGAAATTTTTAGCTGGCTGTATCATGGAAGCATAGATGGCCAGAAAAGCCATGAACTGTGAAGCCTCGAGTTCAGGAGTATTACTTAACACAAGATTACCGCCATAGTAAACAATAATGGCTACGACTATCACCCCTAATATTTCAGAAACAGGTGAGGCCAATTCATTTTTACGAGATAGGGATAAGTTTACCTTACGGTGATAGGAAGTTTCATTATCAATTCTGTTAAGCACAAATTTTTTGGCATTGAAAGCGTTGATCACACGCATGCCACTAAATGTCTCATCTAGAATATTTCCAATTCTACCTAGCGACTCCTGACTTTGTGTTGCTCTTCTTTTTAACTGTTTAACAATACCGCCAATAACAATGGCAATAATTGGCAGTACTAAAAGTGTGAATAACGTAAGTTGAAATGAAATGGTAAATAATACACCTAAAGAAACCAGGATGGTGATCGGCTCTTTCATGACAGATTTAAGACTGTTCACCACTGAACTTTCAACTTCACCTACATCGTTGGTAAAACGCGAAATCAAATCGCCCTTACGTTGATCGTTAAAGAAGCCGATATGAAGCTGCATTACTTTTCCGAAAATATGCATACGCAAATTTTTGGTTATGTCTACTCTTAGTTTTGAGGCTGTCATTCGCTCCCCATAACGGAAGAGGTTGGCCAGAATAACTGTAACTACAATAGAGGAACAAACAAAAAGTAATGCCTCCACTTTACCATATTCCAAAACCACTTTTGTAAAATAATAGTTGAAGGTAGCAGTGAAATACTTAATCGATATTTCGAACTCAGGGAGTGCGGGTATCAGCGTTTGGTCTGTCGTGTTAAATAACACATCAAGCATGGGGATAACCAACGTAAGGTTAAGTACTCCAAAAACAGTTCCTAAAAGAGAAAAAACAAAAAACTGCACCAGGCGTGAAACAAGTTTAGGTGCGTAACTAAAAATGCGGAGATAAACTTTCATTTGTTAAAATTCGTAATGACGCTGCGCGATATTCCAACGCAGGCTTAATGTAGTAATAGTGCTGTTATTTTGATAAAGTGGATCAGGGCTCTTACTGTCACGTGTAATAAGCATAGCATCAACAAAGAGATTGTGTTTTAACATCCAACTTCCTGTAAAGCTTCCATAGATGATTTCTTGTTCTATACCCTGACCAATACTATTGTTAAAGTCTTGTTGTCTTGTACTATTGTTTTTTAAAATATTACCACCCCAGTTTTCATTTACACCATCACGACCAGTTTTTATCATAATCACTTTAGCCGTAAATGTTAATTTAGGTAGAGGCTGATAACGGATTATTCCTAACATCTCTTGAAAATTGGCACCTAGTGGGTGTGTAATGGATTGATTAAAGTGTGAGTAACTTCCATATTTGGTATAGTGCGAGAAAGTAAAGGGTCTCACCACATTCAATTCACCTTGTATATCGAGGTTAGAGACGCCAAAAGCATCTATATATTTTAACCCAGCTTGCGCAGCAAATTTATTGGCCCACCAGCCGTTACGTTGTCTAATATTGTCGAGTAAGAATTCATCAAGTGTAAGCTGACCATAGAGCTGTACTTTTTTAATAGCATTCCATTTAAAATCGGCTCCCAATAATACGTTATCACGACTTCCGGTTTGATGCTCAATGGCTCTATAAAAAATGATAGGATTCGCATAGGCAAAATCAAACTTACCCTGATTTAATGAGTCGGCCCCAAATACTACTGATTCGAAAACACCAATGTTTAATTTCTTCCCAACATTAATACTGAAATGATGTAATGCCACAAATTTTTCAGGATAGCCTGCATTACCAAAAGAACCACCCGCGTTACCTCGTGGCTCAGCTGTATATCTGTTGATGAGAAAGAGATAATTGAATTTCCAGACTTTTACATTCCCTTTAAAGAACAAACCTGGTGGCGCATAGTCGGAGAGTATTAAGGAACGATGGCCGTTACCTATAAAAAAACGATCGTGCCCAAATTGTAGGTTAATGTGTTTCGTGGCCTCAAAAGTGATATACCCTCTGGCTTGTAAAAAATCTATACCTGGTCCTTCTTTATATCTTTTCCAAAACCCTTCATGCGGGATTACGCCAGTTCTTGTTCGCTCGTCATTAATATAAGACGGCATGATCATCTGATTTTCTGTCAAATAGGTATAGAACCCCACTTTACCATCCACCATGCCCCTCACTTCGACACCTCTTGTATTGATGAGGAGTTGGTCATCGCTCAAGCGTGAGTCCATTCCAGCCCCTAAGTACAAAATGGGGTTAATATGAACATCGAAATCTTCAGTATGATGGCTGTAAAAATCGGCCTTCTTTTTATAAAAGTGCTTTAAAACCGGTTTCTCACTATCGGCATCCTCAGCCTGGCTCCATTCCCAGTTGTCGTTTCGGATATAGCTGGTATTGAATTGATCGCTTTTTGAGGTTGAATATCCATCAGCATTTATAGAATCTATAAAAGTGACTACATCTGAGCGTTTGTACTGCTTAATACCCGTAAAAATTTGGGGGTAGATTTTACCTGACTTTATTTCGTAGCGGTCTATACGCTGGTAGTAGTCTTCATTTAAGGGTATGAAGCTACTTTGAGCAAGTACACAACCTGAAAAATGGAGGAAAAGCCATAAAAACGCTGAGTTTCTTATCATAAAAACATAAAATTAAGGCTTTCAATACTCTTTTTGGTGTTTTTCATGATTTATTAAAAAGCCATGCTTGTATTTTGCAACGCTAGTCCTATCTTTGCAGTCCCTTTTGAGAAAAACATCAATTTTGATATGAAAAACGACATTCATCCGGAATATAACGAAGTTGTTTTCCACGACATGGCAAGCGATTTTAAATTTTTAACTCGCTCTACCCTTAAGTCTAAGGAAACTGTAAAGTGGGAGGACGGCAAAGAATACCCTGTAATTAAAGTCGAGGTGAGCTCTGCTTCACATCCTTTCTACACTGGTAAGAAATTGTTCGTGGATACCGCTGGTCGCGTTGAAAAATTCAAGAACAAGTACAAAAAAGCATAATTACTTCTTCTAATTATTTTGCTAAAAATCCTTCCTTGTCACTGGGGAAGGATTTTTTCATTTATTACTGCACCAAAGAAATCAGCTATTTCACGCGTATCACTGGAGTCACGCTTCGAATTTGAAAATATTGCCAAAGAATTGCAATCCGTCAGACCGCTGAAAGCTGAAGTAAACAGCGGTCAGACGGATTCATATAAAGAAAAAAGGTTTTCTGAAAAGCTTTTCACTTATTTGGCAATCAACTCTTCTAATTACGCTGAAATTACCAATAAGCACTTATTTTTACTCCATGAATCTTGTACTGTTTGACGATCCAATCATTCGCATCAACCTGTTACCTTTCACTTTTACACGGCCTGTGGCAGACATCCGAATAGGCATCATCACTATTCGTGAAAAATGGGAGCAATACTTTGGTGGCAAGAGCTCGAGCTTAACTGAAAATTACCTTCAACCTAAATTTACTGCACTCGCCACCAACGATAACCTCATGATTAATGGGGCGCTGTGCCCTGATGAAAATTTAGTTAAGGCCATAAAGAAATTAACAATCGGCCAAAACCTTGTTAGTGGAGCTGTGGTGTTGGCTTCTCGTAGTAAAACACTTGATCTACCTTCAGCTACTCAAAATATAATTTACGATAGCACCTACACACTGATTGATCAGCCCTGGAAAATCTTTCAACATAATGCCTCAGAGCTTAAAAAAGATTTTGTGCTGATCACTGAAGGAAGAGAATCGATTGGTATACAAGACAAGCACACCATTGTATATGGTGCCGAAAATATTTTTGTAGAGGATGGTGCAGACATTAAAGCCGCTGTACTCAATGCAGAAAGTGGCCCAATCTACATAGGAAAAAATGCTGTTGTGCAGGAGGGCTCACTCATTAAAGGTTCTTTCGCTTTGTGCGAAGGATCAACTGTTAATATGGGTGCTAAAATGCGAGGCGATTCCACCATAGGTCCTCATTGCAAAGTAGGTGGTGAAATCAGTAATAGTGTTTTGTTTGGTTTTAGTAACAAAGGACATGATGGTTTCCTTGGCAACTCGGTGTTAGGTGAATGGTGTAATCTTGGTGCCGATACCAATACATCTAACTTAAAAAATAATTATGATCAGGTGAAGTTATGGAGTTATACCAAACGCAGCTTTGTTAATACCGGTCAGCAGTTTTGTGGTTTAATGATGGGCGACCATAGTAAATGTGGTATTAATACCATGTTTAATACCGGCACTGTTGTTGGTGTTTCTGCTAATATTTTTGGTGATGGCTATCCACGCAATTTCGTACCCTCTTTTTCTTGGGGTGGTGCTTCCGGTTTTATTCCCTATCAGCTTAATAAAGCATTTGAAACCGCTGAACGCGTAATGAGTCGCAGACATATAGAACTTACTCAACTTGACAAAGACATATTGAAACATATCTTTGATTCAACCGAAGAATTAAAGAAAGCCTGACGCTATGCTCTTCTCTCAAATACCCGGACTAACAGAAGTAAAAAAAGTTTTACTGCAAGCTGTGCAGAACAATCACGTAGCACATGCACAACTTTTTTTAGGTGCCGAAGGCGCCTTGAATTTACCGCTGGCACTGGCATACACCACTTACTTGCATTGTCAAAATCCTGGTGAAGATGATGCCTGTGGTGTTTGTGCTGCCTGTAGTAAAAACCTGAAGTTTATTCATCCAGACACCCACTTTGTTTTTCCCATAGGGAATATTAAAGGAAGTAAAGACGAGGAGACTTTTAAAATTGAAAAGTTAAAAACCTGGAGAAGTTTTTTGCTGCAACAACCATTCGGAAATGTAGAAGACTGGGCCAACTTCTATGGTGGTGAGGATAAGCAAGCGAATATTTCAAAAGAAGAAAGTCGTGAGATTGTAAAAGCACTTTCACTAAAACCTTTTGAAAGTAAAAATAAAGTGATGATTATCTGGCAGCCTGAATACATGCACCCTTCAGCAGCCAATGGTATCCTTAAAATATTAGAAGAACCTACACCCAATACTTACTTCATACTGATTACAAACGCAGGCGATCGTTTATTGCCCACTATTTTATCACGTACACAACTCATTACAGTTCCTCTCCTAAGTGATACAGAATTAGAGCAGTATCTGATGGAACATATGGAGGTGGACGAGAAGCGGGCGGGTAAAGCAGCACAACTAGCCGATGGAAATCTGAATCTCTCCTTTAAAATACTATCAAAAGAAGAAGACAATAACACGCAACGTTTTATTGAATGGATGCGCACTTGCTTTAAGAAAGATTATATCGCTTTGGTAGGCATGGCTGATGAATACCATAACCTGGATAAACTGAGTCAGCGGAGTATGCTCTCTTATAGCATGAACATGCTTAGAGAAACACTACTGCATATATCAGGAGCCAATGCTATTAACCGAACCCGTGGCGAGGAATTGCAGTTTGTTCAAAACTTTGGAAAAGTACTTAACTGGCAAAAAATAGAAACGTCAGTTAAATTGATGAGCGAGGCTACTTACCATTTAGAAAGAAACGGCAGTGCCAAAATGATTTTCCTGGACCTTTCTGTTAACTTGTCTAAAACACTAACTAATAATTAGATGATTCGTTGATGTGCTGATTCGTTGATTCTCATTATTCAATCAGCACATGAGCAAATCAACATATCAGCACATCAGTTCATTTTCAAATCATATATTATGACCATACGCATAGGTACCCGTGGTAGTAAGCTGGCTCTTTGGCAAGCAGAACACATTGCACAATTACTGCGCCCATCCGGCATGAAAACCGAAATTGTTACCATCGACACTAAAGGTGATAAAATCCTGGATGTGACGATTGGTAAGATTGGTAGCAAGGGTGTGTTCACTGAAGAAATTGAAGCCAAGCTATTGGATGGTAGTATCGACATTGCCGTTCACAGCGCCAAAGATCTGTCAAGTGAATTGCCTGAAGAATTAGAGCTGATTGCTTTTACCGAAAGAGAGCAGGTCAATGATGTGATGGTTAGCACTAACAAACATTTAGATCTATTTAAAGTAGGTCTGCGCATTGGTACAGCCTCCACACGCAGGGTTGCTTTTTTAAAGCACTACTATCCAAACATTGAAGCAGTAACCGTACGAGGTAATTTGCAGACACGTATCGAGAAAATGAAAGCAGGTGAATGCGATGCCTTAATGCTGGCTTACGCTGGTGTGCATCGCCTGGGATATGACAATCTGATTGCTGATAAAATTGAGACTAGCTATTTTGTTCCTGCTGTTGGTCAGGGCACTATTGCTGTTGAGTGCCATAAAAAACTTGATTTCAAAAAGAAAGATGCCGTACAACGCTACATCAATCACCCTGATACAGAAGATTGTATGAGAGCAGAACGCTCTTTTTTAAAAACTTTACAAGGCGGCTGCAGCATACCTTCCTTTGGTTATGCCCATTATGAAGGAAATTTGATTACACTAAAAGCTGGCATTATTTCGTTAGATGGTAAGCGTGTAGTAAAGGTAAAAGACGCTGCTCCTGCTATTGATGCTAAGGAGCTGGGTAAACGCGTTGCGTTGGAAGTGTTAGCAGAAGGCGGCCAGGAGATTTTGAATAAAATCAGATTAAGCATGCAAGCATAAGATAGTATCGATGTTGTTAATTTAAGCTCCATTAGAGTTCTTCTAAGTAGAGGGAAGGATGCGTCTGCCTGCAATAAGTCATTTTGAAAGGCAGGGGGATAAAAAAGAAAGCTTATGTAAACAACTCTGAGTTAAGTCTTTGAATTTTAAATTTATATGAATCGTGTAACTTTTTTCTCCCTGTTTTTATCATTTGCTTTTTTATTAGGATGTGCTCAGTCAAAAAAAACAGATTATGTTGTGACTATTAAAACCAATTATGGTGATATGGTTGCTATTCTATATGACGAGACTCCCAAGCACAAAGAGAATTTTATCAAACTTGCTAAAGAAAAGTATTTCGACAGTTTATTATTTCATCGTGTAATCCCTAATTTTATGATTCAGGGCGGTGATCCTAATTCGAAAAAAGCCAATGCAGGGCAACCTATAGGTACGGGTAGTCCAGGCTATACCTTGCCCGCAGAGTTTGTTCCTTCCTTGTTTCATGAAAAAGGATCACTGTCAGCAGCGCGTCAAGAGGATAAGCAGAATCCGAAACGTGCCTCTAATGGCTCACAATTTTATATAGTTCATGGTCAAGTCTGGAAAGAAAGCGACTTACTGATTGACCAGGAGAAACTGGGCATGGGTATACGACAGCTAATTTCAAAACCAGAGAACAAGCCTTTGTACGATTCTTTAGTTCAATTATACCAGACCGATCAGAATGCATATCAGGCATGCATCAATGCACTGGCTCCTCGAATTGAAAAAGAAACTGGTCTTAAATTAAATAAGCCAATGGCTTCTGAGCGGTTGAAAGCATATACTACAACCGGAGGATCACCTCATTTGGATGATGAGTATACTGTATTTGGAAAAGTAATTAAAGGATTGGAAGTAATTGATAAGATAGCCGCCTTAGAACGCAATCGTGCTAATAGACCAAAAGAAGACGTCCGTATGTTTGTTACTGTTGAGGAATTATCGAAGAAGAAAATCACCAAGCTATACGGATACGAATATCCTAAAGAGGAAAAAAAGAAGTAAGAAAGCACAACATACAGATCACTTAATATTTATGCATAAAATCGTAGGAAAGTTCGCTGTGCTGCTAATTATATTAGGGTGCTGTTTCGCTGTACAAGGTCAGCAGGCCTTGATTACAATGAAAGATAGTGCCCGTGTATCTACAGAAATTAAAACCATCAGCGATAACTTACTTATTGTTAAAGAAGGTGCGCTCTCACTTAATCTTATTGCTGTCGTCCAATTTCAAACGCAGGATAAAAAAGTTGTGGATCTTGCATTAATCGAAAATTTATTAAAAGAAAATATTGTAGTCTACATAGGGCAGGAAAAGTTTGTTAAGGAAAAAGAGGCAATCTCTACACCTGACACCACGCGACAAAGCATCACTCAAGTGGTAAATCCTGCATTGGTTAATAAACCGTTAGAACCAACTATTCAAAAAAGTGAAGCTGAGTCGGAAGAAGATGGTACAATTACAGAAGATTATAATGAAATAAATGATGTGAGTTTACATTTAGGACTGGGTCTCGGCCTTGATTATGGTGGAGTTGGTGGTCGATTGACTTTTATTCCGGGTGATGCAGAGAAGACTTCGGTAGGAATTTTTGTTGCCGCTGGCTATGCCTTAAACGGCCTTGGTTTTAATGCAGGCCTAAATCTGCGTTTAGGTCAACAAAGATTGGTGCCGACAATTTCCGCTATGTATGGTTACAATGGTGTTATAAAAGTGATTGGTGCATCACAATATGACAAAACATATTATGGGCCATCAGTTGCGGTTGGTTTTGAGAATAAAACAAGAAACAGTGATGATAATTATATTCATCTTGAGTTAGTCATTCCTTTTCGATCTGCTTCATTTCAAAATGATATAAAGGCCTTGCAAAACAATCCTGGCATTGACATCTCTGCCCCTTCTCCAGTCCTAGTTAGCATCGGATATCATTTTAAGATTTAAAAGATACGCTGAATGGCGCTTGCAGTTAGTTGGCTGGAAACTTAACAATGAATTCGCTTCCCTTACCTGAAGTTGTGTTAAGAATAATTTCGCCTTGTAAGCGGTCTACCAATGTTTTTACAATGGCTAATCCTAATCCGTTTGAACTCTCGCCCCCGGTGGGTCTTGCACTAAGTCGTTTGAATTTCTGGTAGATTAATGTTTTATCAAAATCCTGAAATCCTGGTCCGTGATCTTTAACAGATATCCAAGCCATGTCTCCATCTCTACCAGATGACATTTCAATAACTGAGCCCTTTGGAGAAAATTTAATAGCGTTCGATAACAAATTGTCCAGAATTCTATTGAGGTACTCAATATCAGATTGTATCGCACCTACATGATTGTCTTCCAGCTTAATATCAATACCTTTTGCTATAGCAATTGAGCGAAAATTTTCTAACCTGCTACGCAAAAACGATGGCATATCAATAGTTGCCTTTAAAACATTTCTGTTTTCTTCAATTTCATGTACGTCCAGTAAATCTGTAATCAAGTCAACACCTGCCTGAGTGGAGGTCTCAATCATTTTTAACAGCTTGAGTTTATCTTCACTTAGTCCGCCAGGCTCCAAACGAATAACTTCTACCAGTCCTCGGATCCTGTTTAGTGGTGATTTTAAATCATGTGCTACAATACTCATGAGTGTATCCTTCTCATGATTCAATTCCGACAGTTTTAAATTTTGATTCGCTAATTCTTCGTTTTGCTTAAGGATCTCCACACGCTGGCTCTCAATTTCTGCATTCTGTTTAGCAAGCACATTATTGGCTGCTGCCTTTCTTCTGCTGTTTCGCCATATAAGCGATCCAACAATCAATAAAGAAAAGACTACTGCGAAGAGTGCAATATTTTGGTAACGTTGTTGTGTAATAATGGCATTGTTACGCTCTTCATTAATCTTTAATAATTTATTTTCCTGATCTTTCTTCTCAATCTGCAGTTCGAATTGCAATCTTTCAACCTGTCTTGCAACATCAAGGTCTTTGAGCGAATCTTTTAGGATCAGGTATTTATTGTAATTATTAAGTTGGTCTGATGGGTTAGCTTGCTTTTCTGCCACCTTCGACAGGTATAGGTGGGCTTCCATTTGCAATGCGATGTCTTTGATATCTTTGGCAACTGATAAACCTTTTTCAAATTCTGATTTAGCGTTTCTATAATCCCCCTTCAAAAAATCAATCTTACCTAACGTAATATGAGCACGTGGTTGAAACCGCACTACATTGCTTCGGCTGATTACTTCATATCCTCTTTCAAAAATTTCTTCAGCTTCTTTTACCTTATTGTCTTCAATATAATTCTCAGCCAAAAAAATTCTCGTTTCCGCTAAGTTTATTTGGTCATTGGTTGAAGAATACCCCGAATCGGCTTTTAGGAAATACTCTGTTGCTTTTGTATATTTTCCTGATTCATTGTACAACCTCCCTAAGTAGGTATAGGCAGACATGATGTCGCGAGTCCTTTTAAGTTTTAATCGAATTTCTAAGGCCTTAACAAAAAACTCTTCCGCCTTTACATAATCGCGTTGTGTTCTGTAAAGATTGGCGAGACTTTGATATCCGTAGGCCATACCGGTCGAGTCCTTCACTTCTTCAAAAAGAGGAATAGCTTCCAAAAAATAATCATATGATCTGGAGAGTAAACCCTGATCGAAAAATACACGCCCCATATTATTCTTTGCGTGGGCGATTTGTAATGTGTCGTTCTGCTCTACAGCAATTTCAAAGGCTTTTGAATAGGCCTCATAAGCGGCTAACCTATCGCCTTTGTAGTTGTGGGCAACCCCCATGAAATTGAATGGGCGTGCCATGCCAAGCTTAAGTTTTAGTTTTAAGCCCAAGTTATAAGCTTGTTGACTGAAATAGATTGTAGAATCTGGATGAGCAAAGCGGTATTCGAATGCCAAATCGCCCAATAGCTGAAATTGCTCTATACCGTCAGTTGAAATTGAAAGCTGTTGCTTGATACCTGCAATTCGGTCATAATCCTGCGCCAATACCTCAAAAGACAGTATTGTAAGTATAAAAACACAGAAAAAGATCCGCCTACAAGCCATTGTACAAAATTACCGAAAATCTTTACGTCCTAAGTCAGTCCGCTCAGCTAAAGTTGTGTTAATTTTTTTTACCACTTCATCTAGCTCCTCACCTGATTTCTTAAGGTAGTCAATAAGTTGCAAGTCCTTTTTATCTGTCATTTCCATCAGGTGAATAAGCCCAAGCATGCGGCTGAGCGGTCCACGGAGTACATGAGAGTTAATGAAAGCATACTCGGCCAATTTCTCATTCTGGAGCTCCAATTCCTCAGTGCGTTTTCGCACACGGTCTTCTAGTCCTTTATTTATTTGCGAAATAGTCTCATTCTGTTCCCGTATTTTCTCTTCGTACTCACGTCTCCACGCAGATTCAATAGCCAAGGTTACAATATCTGCTAACGCTTTTGCAAAATTCTTATCCTGACTTGTCCACTTCCTTGTTTCCTGATGATTTTCAAAACTTACAGTACCACCAAGGTTTCCACCAATATAATATGGCACATCCATGCATGATTTAATATTCTGCGGAATGAAATAGTCTACCACATTATGGCGGGTGAGGTCATGTAAAAAAACATCTTCAACTGCTACAATTTTTTCAGCATATAAAACCTCGTAATAAAGCTGATAACCCGCCACTTCAAAACTAATACCTGACGAAAATTGACTAGAGAGGGCGTTGTAACTCATAATAGCCTCTAATCTGTCTTGTTTATCATTTACCCGCCATACAGTTACCTGTGTAATCCCCATTGCTTTTGATGCCAACAAGGCTACTTCCTTAAGTGCACCCTGCAACTCGCCTTCTTTAATCCACCTGCACTTTGTTAAATGCATTAATATTTCGCGCTGTTCTTCCAACACATCATTTATACTTTCTATCTCGTTAAGTTTATCCCGCAGTTGCTCATTAATCTGCTTAATTTGTTCCTGCTGAAGTTCAATAACATCTCTTTGTTTCTTTAATGCCTCATTCTGTGTTTGTAATTCATCTTGGTTTTCGGCCAGCATATAATTTCGCTCTTTAAGCAAACTGATAAACCGAGTTTGAGTATTATGATAAAAAGTAGTGAAGAAAAAAAGCAAAGATGCCAACCCTGTGTACGATATCAGTGGTCGCCATGGATCTTCTGAAAAAGCAACAGCTGGTATATGAGCATTCTGCAATGCATAAAGCAAAACCGTTGCTGCAATTATTCCAAACCAAACAATCGCATTAGTATAATTATTAAACACATTAGCCATAAAAGGCAGTAATGTAAGCCATGGTAAAACCACCGAATGTATACCTCCTGAAAAATAGACACCAATAGAAAAAACAATCCAATAGAAAGTCAGCAGAATATTGGACAGCACATCAAGACTAATTTTAGTGCGTAGCAAAAAAGCAATGAAGAATAAAAAAAGTGGTGTAACTAAATAAATATATGTCGGAATATTTGTGTTAAAAAACTGATATGTAATAAAGAATATAATACTGATGATAGAAGTAATGAAAATAAAGTTTAACAGAAGTCGTGCCCGGGTAAAATCAGGATCGAGCGTGGCACTGTATTGCGCCAGAAAGAACCGGTAAGTTCTTGGGAAAATTTTAGCCGGGGTCCATGCCATCATCTCCTGTTCTCGTTTACTCAATTTACTACTTAATCTTCTTCTAAAAAATTAAGATCTCTAGCGAATGTTTCATTTAAAAATTTTAAAGCTATTAACGATATTAAAATAGTAAACGAACCCACAATAAAAGCGCCCCAGGTAATACCCAAAAGAGGCCGCAACAAACTAAATAAAGCCACCAAGGGCACAACAGTACCTCTGATAAAATTGGGCACTGAAGTGGCAACAGTAGAACGAAGGTTAGTGCCGAATTGCTCTGCAGCAATAGTTACAAACAAAGCCCAATAACCAGTGCCTACACCAAGACCGAAGCAGATCAGATAAAATACGGCAGGCGAATCGGATGGATTGAATAAATAAAGCACAATAAAAACAAGTGTAATTAAAATGTAGAGCAGCACTACTTTTCTACGCGACTTCAGCCATTGACTAATCAAACCACTGCTTAAATCGCCCACTGCCAACCCGATGTAACTAAACATCACCGCATCACCCGCTATAATGGTGCCTGAAACACCCAACGCTTTAGCAAACTCAGGCGAAAAGCTGATGAGTATACCAATCACAAACCAGATTGGCAAACCAATAAAAATGCAAGACACGAAGCGCTGTAGTCGATCCCGGTTTGTGAAGAGCTGCAGGAAATTACCACGCTTTACATTCTTTGTTTTTACCTTTTCATACATGCCAGATTCAAAAATACTTACACGCGCCAACAACAACAGTAGCCCTAAACCACCTCCAATAAAGTAAGCCATCTGCCAGTCGAATGTGCGGGCTACTATATTGGCCAACACTGCACCCATTAAACCAACAGAAGCCACAATGGTGGTGCCATAACCGCGTAACTCTTTCGATAATACTTCTGAAACTAAAGTAATACCGGCACCTAATTCACCCGCCAAACCTATACCTGCAATAAAACGCAATAACGCATATTGATCAACTGTAGTAACAAAGCCATTACCAATGTTGGCCAATGAGTATAATAGAATAGAACCAAACAGAACAGACAGTCTTCCACGCTTGTCGCCCATAATGCCCCAGATAATACCACCTATCAACAAACCAAACATTTGTGCTTGAATGAGAAATTCTCCTGTACTCATCAAATTTTCTTCAGCAACACCCAGACTACGCAAGCTGGTGATGCGCACAATACTGAAAAGTAGTAAGTCATAAATATCTACGAAGTAACCCAGTGCAGCTACAACAACAGGAACCGAGTAAAGCGAACGATAATCTTGTTTCATTACATCAAAAAATTTAATGAAGCCTAATCTTTTATAAAAGGCAGGCACGATGCCAGTTCAATTTTTCCTAATTAAAGTCTTTAATCTATCGAACTTGGCACTACCAAAAAACGAAATTAACCTTTCATAAAAAAGCACAATCTCATTTGGAGCATAATTAGTAACTCATTATCCCTTAAAAACCGATAATACGGAAACCATAAACACTATGAAGAAAATACTTCTACTCAGTTTTGTGCTCTTAACTGTAACATTTGCAGGTCAGGCACAGAAAAAAGGCAGTGCGCCTGCCAAGACCACAGTTACCTACGATGAAAAACTTTATGCCGGTATGGAATGGCGCAACATTGGCCCCTTCCGTGGTGGCCGCTCGTCAACCGTAACAGGTGTGCCCGGCAAGCCTAATCTTTTTTACATGGGTTCCGTTGGTGGTGGTGTTTGGAAAACCACAGATGGTGGAGGAACATGGGAAAATATTTCTGATGGCTTCTTCGGAAATTCCATTGGAGCAGTAGCGGTAAGTGAGTGGGACAATAACGTGCTGTATGTAGGCGGAGGAGAAAAAACTGTACGCGGTAACGTCTCCTTTGGTGAAGGCGTTTACAAATCAGTAGATGCAGGTAAAACCTGGAGCCATATAGGTCTCAAAGATTCTAAACATGTAGTACGTATCCGAATCGATCCTAAAAACCCTGATGTGGTATATGCTGCTGTTATGGGAGATTTATTTAAATCCTCTGATGAACGTGGTGTTTACAAAACTATTGACGGGGGTAAAACCTGGAAACGTGTATTGTTTGCCAATGCTGATGCCGGTGCTATCGATTTGTGCTTCGACCCTAACAATGCTCGTGTGCTCTACGCTTCTACCTGGCGCATTCGTAGAACACCTTATAGCTTAGAAAGTGGCGGTGAAGGTTCTGCCCTTTGGAAAAGCACTGATGCCGGAGAGACCTGGACAAATATTTCCAAAAACAACGGACTCCCTAAAGGTATTTGGGGTATCTCAGGTGTAACAGTTTCACCTGTTAATTCAAACCGTGTGTACGCCATTATAGAAAATGATAATGGCGGTGTATATCGCTCTGATGATGCCGGTGCTACCTGGAGAAAAATGAATGATGACCGTGCGTTGCGTCAACGTGCCTGGTATTACACCAGAATTTATGCCGACACAAAAGAAGAAGATATGGTTTATGTGTTGAATGTTTCATACCATCGCTCTAAAGATGGCGGCAAAACATTTCAGTCATTTAATGCTGCCCATGGTGATCACCACGATTTATGGATAGCTCCTGAAGATAACCAACGTATGGTTATGGGTGATGATGGTGGTGGTAGCGTTACCTTTGATGGTGGTATGAACTGGTCGACTTATCACAACCAACCTACTGCTCAATTCTATCGTGTGATTACCGATAATCATTTTCCTTACAGAATTTATGGTGCACAACAAGACAATTCTACGGTACGCATTTATCACCGCACCGATGGCAATAGCATAGGCGAACAAGATTGGGAAGAAACAGCAGGTGGTGAAAGTGGGCACATTGCTGTTGACCCGACTGATCTTGATATTGTGTATGGTGGAAGTTATGATGGTTACTTATCACGCTTAAATCACCGCACAAAAGAAGAGCGCAGCATCAACGCCTGGCCCGACAACCCAATGGGACACGGTGCGGAAGGTGCGAAGTATCGCTTTCAGTGGAACTTCCCGATTTTCTTTTCGCCACACGATACTAAAAAATTATACGCTGCGTCTAACGTATTGCACATGACACGCAATGGTGGGGAGAGCTGGGAAATTATAAGTCCTGATTTAACCCGAAATGATGCAAGCAAAATGGGATCTAGTGGTGGGCCTATTACAAAAGACAATACAAGTGTAGAATACTATTGTACCATCTTCGCGGTAGGCGAATCGCCTTACGAAAAAGACCTGATTGTTGCAGGCTCTGATGACGGATTGTTGCACATTACTAAAGATGGTGGCAAGACTTGGGAAAAGATTACACCAGCTGGTATGCCTGAGTGGGTAATGTTTAACAGCGTTGAATTTGATCCGCATACTAAAGGAGGTATTTATGTAGCAGGCACACGTTACAAGTCGGGCGACTATGAACCATATTTATACAAATCAAAAGACTATGGAAAAACATGGACTAAAATTACTGACGGAATTAAAGCGCCACACTTTACACGTGTAGTCCGTATAGATCCTAAGCGTGCCGGTCTGCTTTATGCCGGTACCGAATTTGGTATGTATGTTTCCTTTGATGATGGTACCAGCTGGAAACCTTTTCAGCTAAACTTACCCAAAGTGCCCATCACTGATTTAACTATCAAGAATGATAATTTGATTGCTGCTACACAGGGCAGAAGCTTCTGGATAATTGATGACCTGACCCCACTTCATCAATTAAATGAAACAGTAGCGAAAGCCGATTTTCATTTATTTAAACCTATGCCAAGCTACCGCATGAATGGCAGCCAGGGTGGCTGGAGAGGCGAATCGAAAAAAGAAGGTAAGAACCATCCGAACGGTGTGTTGATTCATTATTATGTAAAAGACACCGCTAAGCTGAAAGCCTCGCTAGAAATTATGGAAATGAATGGCACACTGATAAAGAAGTTCAGTACTAAGCCAGATAAAAAAGCCAAAGAAGAAGAGATGACTGTGAAGCTGGGCTTCAACCGCCACAACTGGAACATGCGCTATGCTAATGCCGATGGTTTTGATGGTTTGATTATGTGGGGCGGAGGACTAACCGGCCCCAAAGCAGTACCTGGTAAATACAAGGCTAAGCTTACCATTAATGGACAAGCACAGGAAACAGAATTTGAAATTGTTAAAGATCCTCGCACTGAAGGCAGTGTTGAAGATATTAAAGCACAATTTGATTTTCTGATGTTGGTGAGAGACAAATTGAGTGAGACCAATAATGCCGTAAAACGCATTCGCTCTGCCCGCGAACAAATTAACCGTGTTACAGAACCGATGAAGGGAAAAGAAGATATGAAGGAAGTAACAGAACTTGCCAAAACTATTTTAGCTGAAATGAAGAAAGTAGAAGAAGCTTTGTATCAGACTAAAAACAGAAGCGGACAAGATCCATTGAATTTCCCAATTCGTTTAAATAATAAGTTAGCAGGTCTTTCACGCGAAGCAAGCGGCAGCGATTACCGTCCTACGGCACAGGTAAAAGCGGTGTATCAGGAGATTAGTGGCAAGATAGATGAGCAACTTGCTGTGCTTAATAAAATAATCACACAAGAAGTGCCGAAGCTGAATGCATTAGTAAAACAGAAAAATGTTGATGCGATTGTGTTGACTGATTAAGCAATTATAAATTTCAAATTCTAGATTCAAAATTAATAGGAACATGATTTTAAAAGGAGCTGTAGGAATACAGCTCCTTTTGCATTATTAGGATGTTTAAAAAACTCCATGACTTGTGTAAACATCGCCAAGGTATTGATTAGCAGTTAAAATATTCACTACATTTACTATGCAAAATATTGCACTCGGCTATGCTGAACTCTACTGACACCGAGATGCCTAATTAAATGATTAATAAGTAAGCCTTAACTCGTAATGAATATTCTAAAGCTAAAAAACTGGCAAATTTTTCTTTTATTTTATTGTGGACCATCTTTGATCATTTCTCCCTTACGATTTTTACTACAAAAGTTAAGTGAAGACGCACCTGATAATTTCGCACTTTGGCTTATTCTCTTTTTTATAATTTGGTATATATGGGAGTATACTATCGGTCATAGACTATCAAGATTTATTCACCCGGAGCAAAAATTTAATAAAATACTTTATCAAATTTTCTACGGATTAAAAGTTGCAATTACAATATACATAATGGTTACGCTGGCAACATTATCCGAATCGGATATGACTCCCATCTTATCAATAATTCCACTTTACTTTATTTGGGTGGGCGCTTCATGGTATATCATTTACCAAAACGCCAAGATAATAAGATCAGCAGAAGTTAATAGACCTGTTTATTTCAATGACTTCTTTCATTACTTCTTTATGCTGATCTTCCTGCCTTTTGGAATATGGATAATTCAAAGTCGAGTTAATCAAATCGTTAACTCTAAAAAAATTGCCTAGCATTATTACCAGTAACATTAGATGTAGCCTCCCTCAATAATAAATCAGCTGATTAGATTGTGGTCCTGAGAAAAAATAATCCACACGATTAGTAGAAGCACTAGTATGGTTATGACCAACGATAAGGGTGTATAGTATTTTGAATCATTGACGGCAAACCTTGTGTATTTGTATTTCTTAAAAAGTCCAAAAAATTTAAAATCTCCGATTACTCTTGAAGAGAAGACAATTAAGATTACCCAGAAAAAATATTTCGTCACCTCTGGAGCTAATCCAATAATTATCAGCAGAAAAAAGCCTGCACATATAAGAAGCACAAAAGCAATCAATAATGTAATTAATTTACCAGGTCTGAATAATGGAATATTATCTTCCCGTGAAGGTAAAGCAACCTCTATCCCACACCTCCCACCAAAGCCCCAATAAAAATGAAGTAAGGATAGAAATAGAAAAATTAACAATAAAGCTATTAATAAAACTAAAATTGAAGTGTTAATCATACTTTCTATATAGTAGAACTCACTTCTCCAAAAATGTTACACACAAGCTGGAGTGATCATAATTACAGAACTGCTAACAAGATATGCAACTTATTAATAAATGAAAAACACCTTAATGGGTAACCAATAATCCCTTATCGCCCAAAGTTGTTTTTAATGCTTCATGCGATTTCCAAAATTTTGATTTAGTAATGTTCAGGTATTTTTTAAATTCAGTATTGTCTTTTATAGTTACCATTAGCGGATCTTCCTCCAAAAATAAAATTATCCAGTATTGCACATTATCTTCTTTAGAAAAGAGCTGCATATGTTGTATTGCTTCGTTCTGATTACCTATATATGTATAGTAAGCGGAAAGGCCCAAATTCTTGTAAAGCGACTTATCTTCATCAATAAATGCCTTGTAATCCTTTACCAACACATCAGACTCTTCTTGAAATCCTACTTCTGCCAATACATAGGCTATGGTTAAATTCTCGTGACGATAAATATCCATCTGTTGTGATTCACGAATCTGTAAAAATCGTTTATAGTATTGGTATGCTCCTTTATAGTCTCTCATATAATAAGAGACTTTACCAATGTCTTGCAAAATATCAAAACGCGTTGTGTCTTTCTTATATTCTTCTATTAATAAATCCCTGGTCAACTTAGGGTCCTTACTTGTAGCAAACATGATAAAAGCACGCACATATTTAGCAAAGGGATTGAGTGGGTTATATGCCAATGATTTATCGATATATACCAAAGATTCTTCTACAAATCCATTTTGTATTAAAGCATTTCCTAACCGCAAATACGTATAGCTTGCTGTTGTCGAATCTAGTGAAGCAACATCCAGCTGAACTCCCTTCAAGGCATATTCTAAATACTTCCCGGTATTAGGATTATAAATTGAATAAAAGTCGGATAAGAAACCGATTACCTCAACAGAATTAGGATTGTACTCGAGTGCTTTTTCCAGATAAGGCACCGCTGACTCATACTCTCTTTTAGTCATGTAGGACAAAGCTTTAGCTACAAGGCTACCCCCAAGTTTTGAGTCATACAAAAATGCCTTGTCTGCGTATTGATTAATCTCTTCTGAGTACTTCTTTTCTGCCCTGTAAAAATCCAAATAGTAATATGCAATTGCCGTTTCTGCATATGCCACCGCAAACTCATTGTCTTCCTCAATAGCTTGTTTAAAATACTCAATCGCTTTTAAATCGTTAACCTCTCCACCTAATAGTTGAAAGTTTTTGCCTTTTAAATACAAATCATAAGCGACAATATTTTCAGTAGGTTTTTTCGCTATCCTCTGTTTTTCATCAGTAGTAATAATCGCTCTAATTTCTTCGGCAATACTACGGGCTATCTCTTGCTGCAACTGAAAAATATCTTTTGCCTCCCTCTTATATTGGTTCGACCATAGATGCCGATCGGTTGATGCTTCAATAAGCTGTATGTTAAGCAATATCTGATCTCCGATTTTTTGCCCACTCCCCTCAACAAAATAACGCACGTTCAATTCCTTTGCCATTTCTGGAATTGACTTAGCACTGTTTCTATACTTTTCTGAAGAGGTTCTGCTGATTACCCGCAAGTCTTGTATCTTTTGTAAATTCAGCAAGGTCGACTCCATCAAACCATTAATCAGGTAAACGTTTGTAGAGTCATTGCTCTCATTCTTAAATGGCAATACAGCAATTGACTTTTCCAGCTCAACTTCATATGTACTAAATTTGCTGCCTCTATATATAAAGAGCAAAGCCAACACCACAACGACACCGCCTGCCAAAACAGGTATCCACAACTTTTTAGTTTTGCTAACATTATGAACAGGGAGTATTTCTGTTTCAGGATGCTTACCAACTTCTCCCGGAGGATATCCATAATATTCGCGAAAGCATTTTATAAAATAGGAAGTGCTATTAAAACCCACCTGATGCGATACTTCAGAAACATTTAAGGATGAGGTGCGCAACATCTCCATGGCGCGATTTAACCTTACCTGATTGATCAACTGACTCACGGAAAGCTTGCTATCCTTTTTAACTTTTCTAAGTAGATTGGACCTGCTCATATTCATAGCATCGGCCAATTCAGAAACCCCGAATTGCTCGTTTGCCATATTTCTTTCGATAATGGAAGTGACCTGACTCAGAAATTCATTTGCAGGAGTTGGGTTATCGGGCATACGGTAGAGATACTGGAACGATTTAATCAAAAAATTCAGGCACAATATGGGGTAAAAAAATGGACTGACCACATCTGGCACCCCGGTTTAGAAAGGTCAGAATTACTCAGAAATACGCGGTTTGCGCGATAATTTATACTTCTGCATCAAAATTTATACGCTTTGCTTCAACTTTCATGCTTTTAGCCGCAGGGCTATTTAGTCGTAAGGCGGCTGCAAACAGTTCTTTGCATCATTAAATAAAAATTATCGACTTATGAAAACTAGAATGATTAACCCTTTAAAATCAAGTTTTGCAATTGCATTGTTTGCCATGCTTTTAACCTCAGGTGCCTGCCAGAACAAAGAAGCGACTAAAGAAAAAACGAACACCAAAACCAGTTCGCAAGCCCCGCAGATGGATATACACACCGCTGTAGTAACCGGCAATTTGGAAGCAGTACAAATGCATATAGCTGCCGGTACCGATATTAATACGAAAGATCCATTTGGTGGTTCAAGCCCACTAATAAGCGCAGCGGTTTTCGGCAAACCTGAGATCGCAAAAGTGCTTATTGATGCAGGCGCTGATATTAATTTTCAAAACAACGAAGGGTCTACTGCTTTACATACGGCTGCTTTCTTTTGCAGACCTGAAATTGTAAAAATGCTGCTTGCTAAAAATGCAGTTAAAACGCTCAAAAATAAATATAACTCTACTGCTTACGAAAATGTGGCTGGATCATTTGCCGATGTGAAACCAGTGTACGATATGATGGTAAGTGCACTTGGTCCAATGGGCTTAAAACTTGACTATGCCTATCTTGAAAAGACGCGCCCTGAAATTGCGGCTATGCTAAAATAGTTAACATCTAATTGCAAATCATGTTAATAACTGATCGAAGGTACGATATAGATTGGATAAGGGTAATCGCAATCTGGCTTTTACTCATCTACCATACAGCCATTGGCTTTCAGCCCTGGGGTATGATGATTGGATTTATTACAAACTCAGAACCATGGGCGGCTTTATGGACGCCCATGGCCATGCTGAATGTATGGAGAATACCCTTGCTTTTCTTTGTATCGGGTATGGGTGTATACTTTGCAATTCAAAATAGAAATTGGAAACAACTCTGGGCAGAGCGTGCCTCGCGAATACTTGTGCCATTTGTATTTGGTACTTTATGTATCGTGCCCATTCATATTTATATAATGAGTAGCTACTATGGAATGGAATACAAATATTTCCCACACACGGGTCATCTGTGGTTCCTTGGTAATATTGTTGTCTACATTTTACTATTCACACCATTATTTTATTTTCTTAAGAAAAACGAAACTGGAAAATTGGCTGTCGCGCTGAAGAAAATTATGAGCCATCCCGTTGGCTTGTTAATTGTTATTGCAGCTTTTGTTACCGAAGTACTAATTATTAAACCCCAGCCCTACGAATTCTATGTTATGAATTTACATGGCTTTTTCCATGGCTTGCTCTCCTTCTTCTTTGGCTTCTATTTTGTGTACAGCGGTGAGGTATTTTGGAAAATGATTGTAAAGTGGCGTTGGCTATTTCTACTTGCCGGGCTTTCGCTTTTTGTGTTGCGCATGGTTGAATTTGAAATGAGTCTGCCAATACCAATTTATCAATTGCCCATTGAGACTATCTGCTGGATACTAGCTGTATTCGCTTTTGGCAACAAATATTTAAACCAGAAAAGTAAAACCTTACAATATTTGAGTCAGGCTGCTTATCCGGTTTATGTACTTCACATGGTATTTCTTTATCTGGGCTCCGTCATCATCTTTCCGCTTGATATAGTGGCACCACTTAAATTTCTACTTGTACTTGTGTTTACTTTTGCGGGTTGTTACTTCACCTATGAAATTATACGGAGAATAAAAGCATTGCGATTCTTATTCGGTTTACATAATTCTCCTCGGTCTGTTTCCTCTTCTCCTCGGTCTGTGTCCTCACAGACCGAAATATAAAACTAAACTAATGCCGACTTGATATAAAAATTGTAAATCCAATACTGGTCAGTGAAGACACAGACCAGCGATTGGGGTAATTTGCCTAAAGCGGTTATAGTCTGTATTCATGCAAATAGTATATTGCGATTGAAATCAGTTGCTCTTATGAAAATTGATCGCTTTGTACTGTTCATCATTATAACAATAGCCCTTGCCTATTTTTTTCCGGGATGGGCCGTACAGAAAGGCGACCAGTCAATTGAAATCATTAGTAGCATTGGCGTTTCACTTATTTTCTTTTTCTACGGATTAAAGCTCAGCTTTGAAAAGCTGAGGGAAGGATTAAAAAATTGGCAACTTCATTTACTTGTTCAATCAACAACATTTCTAATTTTTCCACTTATTGTACTGCTGTTTTATCCGTTGGCAAATACAGCCGAGCAGAAAACATTGTGGCTAGCTATATTTTTTCTGGCAGCATTACCTTCTACTGTATCATCTTCCGTTGTAATGGTGTCTATTGCCAAAGGTAACATACCAGCCGCAATTTTTAACGCAAGTCTTTCAGGAATTATAGGAATAGCACTTACACCAATTTGGATGGGTTTGTTTATTAAAAGTGCTGATGCTTCATTTGACTTTGGCTCTATCTATCTAAAGCTATTGATTGAAATTATTGTCCCCGTCATATTAGGGATTGTACTACAGCCGTACTTTGGAAAATACATTCAAAAGCATGCTTCAAGTCTGGCCATTTTTGATAAAGCAATTATTCTGCTCATCATTTACAAAAGCTTTGCTGAATCCTTTTTCACAAATGTATTCGATGCACTTAGTCTGCCGATGCTGTTACTCCTTTCTATAATTGTAATCGCTTTATTCTTTGTAGTCTACCACCTTACAGGATACATGGCCAGTCGCCTGAATTTTAGTTTACCCGACCGCATCACCACTCAATTTTGTGGCACCAAAAAATCGCTAGTTCACGGTACTGTTTTTTCAAAAATATTATTTGCCAACTCAGCTTCCGCGGGTATTCTTCTATTACCCTTAATGCTTTTCCATGCCCTGCAAATTCTTATCGTGAGTGTTATAGCCACTAAACTTGGTCAAAGAGAAGCTGCCAAACAGTAAATACTCTAAATTTATCTGTAAACAATGTAAAGTTTGAGGCACGATAGAAACTATCTTTGATTTGTATTGGTTAGTTGAATAGCATTGTACTTCTATGAATCGCCTTTTTATTAAGAATATGGTTTGCCAACGTTGTATTGCTGCTGTGAAGCAGGAGTTCAATAAGCTTGGATTAGAGCCAACCAGTCTTACTCTTGGTGAAGCTGATTTGACTGAGTCCCTAACCGATGAACAACTGGCTCAGTTGGATATGGGGCTTAATGCTTTAGGTTTTGAAAGAATAGACGATAGGAAAGCGCGTATTATTGAAGCGGTAAAAAATAAAATCATTCAACTAATCCACCACAGCAAAGAAATTGATCGGAAATATAATTGGTCAACTATACTTGCTGAACATGCGCATTACGAATACAACTACCTGAGTAATCTTTTTTCCTCAGTAGAGGGGATAACGCTTGAGCAATATATTATCCGGCAAAAAATTGAAAAAGCTAAAGAACTACTGTTTTATGATGAGCTAAACCTGAGTGAAATAGCCAGTCAGCTTGGGTATAGTAGCGTGGCACATCTATCTTCTCAATTCAAAAAGGTTACAGGCATGACTCCCTCTGCATTAAAGAAAAACAGGCAACCTAAAGACATCAGAAAGCCACTTGACGATTTATAAAGTTATTAATTGAGTTTTATAAAGGAATTATGTAATTTATGTAATCAATTATAAAAAACGCTGTAAGCCTCCAGGCGTTAAATACTATACGTTCACTTAATCATCGTGCTATGAAAATTCGTATTATCATTTTAACGCTTTTGCTTTCTGCTCAACTTCAGGCGCAAAACAACGACCTATCATTATTAACAGCATACCTCGACTTAAAGGATGCGCTCATATCCAATAAATCAGCTGATGCTAGCGAGGCTGCAGTAGCTCTAACAAATGCCATCTCTAAAGTTAAAGCGACAAATAATAATGATGCAGTTTCTGCTGCCTGGAAACAACACAAAGACAATCTGTTAAAGCAGGCTGATATTATCACCAAAGCAAAGGACATAGAAAAACAACGCACTGCCTTTGCTGAATTATCCCTTGCCTACTGGCCTATAGTTAAGCTGAGCACAACAGGCGAAACACTGTATTACGACTATTGCCCCATGAAGAAAAGCTATTGGATCAGTGCTGAAGAAAGTATTAAAAATCCTTATTACGGAGCTAAAATGTTGACCTGCGGAAAAGTAGCCGAAAAAATTAACTAGTCTTACTTATACTTAATTTCAATTATGCGTACGCTCATCAGCAGTATACTTGTATTGCTTTGCTCTTTAACTTCGCAAGCCCAAAAACTTGTTCGTTACAATTTAGTCATTAGCGACACCACAGTTAATTATACTGGTAAAGAAAAAAAAGCAATTGCTATTAACGGTCAACTACCAGCGCCAACTCTTCACTTTACAGAGGGTGATACCGCTGAAATCCATGTTTACAATAAGCTTCATCACGAAACCTCCATCCATTGGCACGGCTTAATCTTACCCAATGAGCAAGACGGTGTTCCTTACTTAACTACTGCTCCGATATTACCTCACGGTCACCACGTTTTTCGTTTTCCAATTGTACAAAACGGAACATATTGGTATCATTCTCATACCATGTTACAAGAGCAGATCGGTATGTATGGCGCTTTTATCATCCACAAAAGAGAAGAAAGTCTGGTGCCAGAATACACCATGTTACTAAGTGACTGGAGTGATGAAAACCCACACCAGATTGAGCGCTCACTTCATTACGCCACCGATTGGTATGCTATTAAAAAGGGAGCCGCACAAAGTTATGCAGAAGCATTAAAGGCTAAACAACTTGGCACAAAGTTCGAAAATGAATTCAAGCGCATGGCCGCCATGGATGTAAGCGATGTGTACTACGAAAGGTTACTAACCAACGGCAAACCTGAACAACAATACAATGCGCTACAACCAGGAGATAGCATTAGGGTAAGAATTATTAATGGTAGTGCTTCGACATACTTCTGGTTGAATTACGCGGGTGGAAAAATCAGTGTGGTTGCGAGCGATGGAATGGATGTTGTACCAGTAGCTGTTGATCGCCTGATTGTAGGTGTATCCGAGAGTTATGATGTGATTATAAAAATACCCGATACCGGCAGTTATGAATTACGCGCCACCTCAGAAGACAGAACCAACCATACCACTCTCTGGCTAGGTCAAGGTGACAAACAATTTATTAAAGATATGCCACGTCTCAACTATTTTGAAGGCATGACGATGATGAATGATATGATGACGGTTGGTGGGCAAATGCATGATATGGGTATGGACATGAGTCTGCAGCAAATGGACATGAATGCTGTTATGTATCGTGAGTTAACCGAACAAGAACAAAGTCCGGTAACGCTTAACTATGCCATGCTCAAATCACCAGTCACTACAACCTTACCTGATGCACCAACACGCACACTAAACTTTACGCTAACCGGAAACATGAATCGGTACATTTGGACAATGGACAACCGTACCATTTCAGAGAGTGATAAAATTCTGATTAAGCAAGGAGAAAATATTCGGATTATACTCACCAATAATTCTATGATGCGTCATCCTATGCATTTACACGGCCATTTCTTCCGCATTGTTAACGGACAAGGAGAATATGCTCCATTAAAAAATGTGCTTGACATCATGCCCATGGAAACCGACACGATTGAGTTTCATGCTTCAGAGCAATATGGCGACTGGTTTTTTCATTGCCACATCCTCTATCACATGATGAGCGGTATGGGTAGAATTTTTAGTTATGAAAACTCCCCACCTAATACACAGTTACCCAATCCGAAACGGGCTTTGCGTAAGGTATATCATGATGACAGACGCTTTTACCTGGGCGCTCACATTGGGCTTGAGAGCAATGGTAGCGATGGAGAAGCAATGTTATCCAATACACGTTGGATGCTTCAAACCGAATGGCGCCTTGGGTTAAATTCAAAAAGCGGGTATGAAGCAGAACTACATGCGGGCAGATTTATTGGCCGCAATCAATTTCTGTTCCTGTACACTGGTTGGGATCAGCGCTACCGAGATACTGTTGAAAATGAAGAAAGCATTTTTGGACAGACGAATACAAAAAATAAAAGAGGTGTTGCCTGCTTTGGTTTTCAATACATTATGCCTTGGTTTATTGTTGCAGATTGGCGCTTGGATCACACCGGTATAGTGCGCTTGCAAATAAGCCGCGATGATATTCCTGTAACACAACGGATAAGATTATGGGCAAATGTAAATAGCGATTTGGAATACAGTGTTGGCGCCAGGTATATTCTTACTAAGTATGTTTCTATTTCAACGCATTACGACAGTGATATGAAACTGGGTGGTGGCCTGCGAATAAGCTACTAAGCCAAAATTTCGTAAATCCTTCCCTAAATTGTGTAAAACAATACAACCGTAAGCAGAGTATACTTGCATATAATTTAAGGGTTATGTCAGAAAAAGTTTTAGCACCGAAAATAGATAAAGAAAAATTAATCAAAAAGAGTTTCCCTGTGCTGGAAATGACTTGTGCTGCCTGTGCCGTAAGTGTTGAATCCATGCTGAAAGCAACAAACGGTGTTGTAGATGCAACAGTGAATTATGCCAATCAAAGTGCCTTTGTTGAATATGATAACAGTACCGCTACGGTAAGCGATTTACAAAAAGCCGTAAGATCTATCGGATACGATTTAGTTATTGATACTGAAGATCCGCAAGCAATAAAAGAAGAAGCACAACTGAAGCAATATGAAACTGTAAAGAACAGAACCATCTGGTCATCTGTTTTAGCTTTACCGGTAGTGGTTATTGGTATGTTCTTTATGGACATGCCTTATGGAAACTATATTTCTATGGTTTTAACCGCTCCCGTTGTTTTCTACTTTGGCCGTAACTTTTTTATACACGCCTGGAAACAAGCGCGTCATGGAAAAGCCAATATGGATACGTTGGTAGCCCTTTCTACAGGTATTGCTTTTGTATTTAGTGTTTTCAATACATTTTTTCCTGAGTTTTGGCATAACCGTGGGTTACATGCCCATGTTTATTATGAAGCGGCCGCAGTAGTTATTGCCTTTATTTCATTAGGTAAATTACTGGAAGAGAAAGCTAAGTCAAATACTTCGTCAGCGCTAAAAAAACTAATGGGGCTACAACCCAAAACGGTGCGTGTATTAGTAGATGGCCAAGAGCTTGAATGGCCTATTGCCACCGTAAAAGCCGGCAACATTATTATTGTAAGACCTGGCGAAAAAATACCCGTAGACGGACAGGTAGTAAACGGAAATTCCTTTGTTGATGAAAGTATGATTTCGGGGGAACCCATTGCTGTTGAAAAGAAAAACGGAGATAAAGTATTTGCCGGTACGATCAATCAAAAAGGCAGCTTCCAATTTGAAGCACAAAAAGTTGGTGCGGATACTATACTGGCGCAAATCATAAAAATGGTACAAGACGCACAGGGAAGTAAAGCACCTGTGCAAAAACTGGTGGATAAAATTGCAGGCATCTTTGTACCAATCGTTATTGGAATCTCTATAATGACATTTATTATCTGGATGATCTTTGGCGGAGACAATGCTTTCACGCATGCCTTATTAACTTCAATTACAGTGTTGGTTATTGCATGTCCGTGTGCACTAGGATTAGCCACACCAACAGCTATTATGGTTGGTGTAGGTAAAGGCGCAGAAAACAATATATTAATTAAAGATGCCGAAAGTCTTGAGCTGGCACATACAGTTAATGCTATCATACTAGATAAAACCGGCACCATTACCGAAGGCAAACCAGTAGTAACCGATATGTTTTGGGTTGATGGCAATAAAGATTTTGATCAATATAAAGATTTACTCTATAGCATAGAAGTACAATCAGAACATCCATTAGCACAAGCCATTGTTGATCGGCTCAAAGAAAATAAAGCGCAATCCATTACACTCACTGCCTTTGAAAGCATTACCGGAAAGGGAGTGGAAGCACAGCATAATGGTATTCGTTATTTTCTAGGCAATGAAAAACTGATGGCTAATAAAGGTGTATCCATTCACACTTCAGTTCAAACACAAGTAGCCGAATGGCAAGCAGCTGCCAAAACAGTAGTATACTTTGCTGATCAGCATCAGGTACTTGCAATCATTGCCATAGCCGACAAAATAAAAGAGAGTTCAAAAGTGGCTATCACAACGCTGCAAAAGAAAGGCATAGAAGTATACATGCTCACTGGCGATAATCAGCAGACTGCAAAAGCCGTTGCTCAGCAAGTAGGCCTAAAGCATTATAAAGCTGAAGTATTGCCAGCCGAAAAAGCTGAGTTTGTAAAACAGTTACAAGCACAAGGTAAAATTGTTGCCATGGTTGGCGATGGTATTAATGATTCGCAAGCCTTGGCACAAGCTGATGTTAGCATTGCTATGGGTAAAGGATCGGACATTGCTATGGACGTGGCTAAAATGACCCTCATCACTTCTGACTTAAATGTGATTCCAAAAGCATTAAATCTTTCTACCAAAACAGTGAAGGCTATACGCCAAAATTTATTCTGGGCATTCATTTATAATATTATTGGAATACCGTTAGCTGCTGGTTTGTTATATCCTGTTAATGGCTTTCTTTTAGATCCAATGATTGCCGGTGCAGCTATGGCACTAAGTTCGGTAAGTGTGGTGAGTAACAGCTTAAGATTAAAGTTTGCTAAAATTTAAAATCAATATGTATATCTGTTTAAAACCCTAAAGGTTGTGTAATAGTGAACTCGAAGAAATCATGAGAAGAATTTGTGAAAAAATTAGATCGCTTCTCCCGATTCCATCGGGATCGCAATTACGCGAATTATTATTTTAGGGCTCTTTGGGGATACTCATAGAAATTAAAGTAAGAATCAATCAATAAATAAAACTATGGAAAACAAAACTTTTAAAACAAACATAAAGTGCGAGGGCTGCCTCGCCAAAGTAACACCGCATTTAAACGAAAGTGTAGGAGAAGGCAAGTGGCAAGTAGACCTGAACAACCCTGCCAAGACTTTAAGTATTTTAACAGATAGTTCGGCAACCACGGTAAAAGCAGCAGTAGAAAAGGCCGGCTTTAAAGCTGAGGAAATCTAAAGATTAACGCCACATTCCCGGCATCAATATTAAAATCAATTACATTTTATAAAAGGTCTTTGTGCTGTGTTACATCGGTGCAAAGACTTTTTTGTTTACTATAAAAATAAGTCAGTAAATACCTGCATCAACTATCAATCGATCAGTAATACTATGCTGATCAATTTTGCGTCTTACTTCTAGTCAAGGAATATCAATTTGATTTCAATCTATATTGTCAAAAGTTCAATTTTACCATCACTATGGTTAATTCAATAGCTTAATAGCCAAAATTCACAGTCTTCATTTTCAAAAATTCTTGCACCTACACGGAGACTGATTGAAATAAAAAATACTATTATGAATTTATTGAGCATTGGCATTAAGGATTCGCAGCCCAAATGGCTTCAACAGCGCATCAAGGCTACTAACTCAGTATTTAGTATACTCTCTGTTATACTACTATTGTTGTTAATCAGTTCGTTGTTTTTTGCAACGCAAATAATGACGCTCGCTATCAGCATCTCGCTCGTAATTGTAGCCCTTACCATTTGGATGCACAGTCTTGGGTTTCACTACCTGACACGTTTATTAGTTTCCGTGTTGCCTGTACTTGTTTCCAGCTGCATTCAGGGTGCTTACCAAATGAATAACCAATTACCTAATGCATCAGCATGGGTTTTTATTGTTGGCTTTCAGGTCTTACCATTTTTGCTTTTTGATCCCTCTGAAAAGAAATTTCGTTTAGTCTCTATCTGCTTGAATATAGCTATAGCTTTTTGTTATGAGCAATTTAATCAGTGGATCGAACTGGCGCAAATTCCCTTCACTCCACCAATCCAGGTATTTATTACCATTGCTATTGGACTACTGTTAGTTATAGGTTTGCTCAGTGCAATGGATAATATTTTTGTAAAAACAAATAAAGAAAATATCGATTTAATCAAAAGAGTAGAACAGGAAAAAGAAGAACAAAACCGATCTCAAGAAAAACTAAATCACACGCTAGAAGAATTAAACAAATCTAAGATTGAAGAAGAAAAGAGGATATGGGCCGCTAAGGGCGTTGCCGATATTGTCAAAATAATGCAAGAAAGTGATGATTTAAATGCTATTGCTGATAAAGCGCTAATCTATTTAGTAAAGACCTTGAAAGCGAACCAAGCTGGCCTGTTTTTAATAGAAGGGAATGAAGAAAATCAACTGCTAGAAATGAAGGCATGCTATGCTTTCCAACGTAAAAAATATTTAAAAAAGCAAGTCGCTATCGGAGAGGGTTTATTAGGACAGTGTTACCTAGAAAAAGAACATATCTATCTAATAGATGTGCCCGAAGATTACATTTTAATTGGCAGTGGATTAGGTGATAGTAAGCCACGGTGTATTCTACTTATACCGTTACTTGCCAATGATGTTGTATATGGCGTAATGGAGATTGCTTCATTCAAAGAATTTAAAAATCATGAAGTGACTTTTCTGCTGGAAGTAGGGGAAAACATTGCCATGACTGTTAGATCTATCAAGACAAATGAACAAACACAAACACTACTTTATGAAACGCAAGCAATGGCAGAACAAATGAAAAGTCAGGAGGAAGAAATGCGTCAAAGTATGGAGGAGATAGCAGCAACTCAAGAAGAATTAACCAGGACAGAGGAGGAATTAAAAGAAGAAATAAAAGTCAAAAATGAACAAATCTTGTTTCTTGAGCAAAAACTCAAAAAACTATCACCTACTACACTGGAGATGGCTATTCATTAGAAGTTCAAAAATATTATAAAAAGTTCAAATTGATCCAAGCCTAAAATTAATTAACAATGAGCCTTAGGAAATAATTAAAGTTACCCATTAAGCATAGCTTACTTCGTCTATAAAAATCAGCTATGCTTATTGTATCAGTGAAAAAGCTAGTTATTTTGTGCCTGCTTTTTTTTCTTATAGAGCATTGCGCACTTAGCCAGCCTGGCAATGGAAATGGAAACGGCAGACCCTGTGCACAACCACCGTGTGGCGGACCCAACCAGAATGTGCCCATTGACGAGAAAGCACTTTTCTTTATTGCGGTAGCATTTGGCTTGTACCAAATAATCAGACAAACAAAAAAGAAAAAGACACATTGTCACCGCATATCAGTTAAGCAAAAATAAAGGATAAAGTGATAGCGCCTTTGCTCTAAAATTGCAAAGAACTTCCCCAATCTTACAAAAAAAGAAAAATTTAAATCATTATTTTGCTGCTTCTACTACTATCACTAGGATTTTTCTCCCCCCCTTTTGATTTCTCCTTGCTATCTGTTTCCGCTCTTTGGTGGACATCCCATAAAGTGGTGCAATCTTTTAAAAGGTGACCCTAAGCTGGTCTCATAACTATTTATCTCTGGCATCATTACGAGTTTTTGTATATTCGTAATTATTGTCTATCTGAAAAAATACAAATCGCTATGATAGTGGAGCACAATCACTTTACTTCAAATCTTTCAGTTTCATCAAAAATAATCTACATAAAGAGATTGGAACGACTTTCGCCTTCACTTGAGGCAATCCTTACTTCTGAATTATCAATCGGAAATAAAATTAATGAAGTCAGATCTGATATTGAGGATGAAAGTAACATAATTGTACTACTTCAAAAGCAGTATCATCAAGATTACGAAAACGATCAGCTTACTAAATTAATAACAACTGATGCGCACGATCATGGCATCTATTATATAACGAAAAAGAATCCTAAACAAACACTTATCGCACCTTACTTCAAATAGAATTAAGATACCTCGTCTACTTCAACGGGCTATAAGAACCATTTTCGCTATACAATAATTTCCCATTTTCATCATATTGTCCAAAATGATATTCTGTAGTCATAATATTTAACCATTCCTCAGTGTACAAACCTCCGCTTTTGTAATAACAAAGGGTATGTTTAGTTGTATCTGTGAAATCCATTTGACACCTGTCTGAAATATCATCTTGAAATTTTAGCCAAATGATTTTAGCTACTTTATCATTTTTATATGTGTAGTGGTACGAATTTACAACTTTACCTTGCTTAACATGTTCAATTTTTTCAAACCAAGTATCTCTAATTTGGTAACCTATAAAATATTCTGATAAATTTATTACCTGCTTTTTAGAAAGTTCATTCGAAAGAGTTTGAGGATTAGCCATATCTGATAAAGATTGATAAAATCTCAACTTTAAAGATCTCTGACCGAGGCACTCAGTTCCCATAAAAATACAGGTTAAAAGACATATATGTTTCAGAATCACTTTCACATTTTGAAAATAATGAAGTTCTACATTATAGAATCTAATATAGTCAAATTCAATTGGTTGTCAATGAATTCCCATTTGCTTTAGTAACTCATTAAACTTAAGTCATCTTATGCGCAGATGTGACAACACTCTTACTTTTTCTAATTATTCTATTCCATACTAAGCAGGTTCAACAACTTTTGCAGTCCTTTTCCATGCTTTTATTGAACGATTTTTTAAATAGCGAAGCAAGAAATTCCTCCATACTCTCATGTATTTCTACTATCAGGAGTCCATTCTTTTCTGTTACGTTCAAAGTATGGATAGCATACATACCAAACGTTTTACCGGTCCATCCAAAATGATTCATCTTCCGGCAAAGACGCCAGATTGTTGAATTCATTAGTTTTATAATCAAGCTTATTAATTTGATCTAGTTCAATAAATAAAAGCCTGACGAGATTAGTTATGTTAGCCATAACACCCGATCCAGTTTGAGTCCTTAATCCGCGAACAAGATAGGGAAAGTATTCATTACCAAATTTTCTATAAATAATAGTATAACTAAATTCATTTGTCTCAATCTCATGTTTTACGATTGCTAAAGTATTTGTGGTAATGTATACTGTGCCCTTATAAAATTTCCTAGGAACCCTGTAACCAGTAATCTTGAAACTAGGCTTTGGAGCATTATATAAAATTTTATAAACAGTATCTGCATCAAATACTGTGATACCTTTGTATTCAAAATCAAACTTATCAAGATTCTTTTTATTAAAAATTCCGGTAGCAGCGGGGTCAGCAATTAAATCAGCTCTGTGCAACTCTAAGGTAGGCCAAAACGGATATTCCGAAACCGCTAAAGGATTATCCCCTTCAGACTTTTTACTTATAATTTCAAATCGCTTTTTTGCTACAGAGGAGTAGCCATCGTAATAACCATTAATAATAGACTCAATTTTATAGTGCTGATTAAGTACGGTGCTCTTACAATTCATTACTGAATAAAATATTAGGTTAAAGCCATTTTGCCTATAATTAACATTAATACTGTCTAGCGACATCTGGATAACATCAAGAGGATTTACGGGCTTTGCATTAACCTCTATTGCATTTAGCAAAATAGCACTTGGCATTAAGGTTAACACGATATTATTTAGTGAACTTAAGCTATCGATGGAAAACCTGGCCGTATTATACCCAATAGAAGAAATTGCAAGACTTCCCCCTTTATAATCACTCTTGATTTTAAGATGAAAGATACCTGCCTCATCAGTTGCTGTTCCATAAGACGTATTACTAATACCTATACTTGCATAAGGTATTGGATCTTTTGTTGTTTTATCAATTAATTTCCCATTAATAGAAATATCCTGAGCTATTGTAGGAATGATCGTTAGAAAATAAATAGCAATTACAGCCAATCTAAGCTCGCCTTTACAAATCGTTTTTTCCATACCATAAATATCATAAAATGATGACCCTTCTCCAAAAAAAGTATCCTTTGCTTATTGAAGATAAGTCACTATTGCTTACTCCAAAATAGCTTTGTATGTACTTCTCAAGTTCTGTCATTGTTTAAAGTATAAAAAGGCGCATTACTTAACTACTATTAATTTAGAAATTTTAAATCAATGTCGTGTAGTTAAGCTTCCAAATTTGTCCTCTCCTTTTGAGAGGATTAGAGGTGAGGCAAAATAAAGGCTTAGCTAGACGACATTGAATTTTAAACAATGAAGTCGCCATGCTCTTAAAAAAAGTTGCTGTTAAGGTGATTGGCTTCAATTTAGTGCATTACAATTGCTATAGCATGGGCAGTTAGGTTACCAGTAGCTTTTCATTTGGTTAACTACCTGGTAAATCAAATGCCACTTAAGGCCATTTATTAATGTTGTAAAAAACAATCCTGATGGAAAAACAAATCATAAGTGAAAGAAGAAAGCTGCTTACTTCAATACAAGAATTGTTAGAAGGCCCAATGATTTTTCTAGGCTTTGTCTGGCTTCTTTTACTTATCTCTGAATTAATATGGGGCATTTCCAAAGGATTAGAATATACGGGTATTGTTATCTGGGTCATTTTCATATTCGATTTTCTTATCAAATTAATTCTCGCACCAACCAAACTTATTTTTTTAAAAAAGAACTGGCTTACCATTATCTCACTCATTATTCCTGCATTGCGTGTTTTCCGCATTTTCCGATTCATACGTTTACTCAGAAGTTTAAGAGGCATTCGCCTTGTCAGGGTTGTTTCATCGGTTAACCGCAGCATGAAAAGCCTTGCGGCTACTATGAGGCGAAGAGCTTTTGGCTATGTATTCTTATTGGCGTTGGTAGTCACATTTGCAGGAGCTGCAGGTATGTTTGCTATTGAAAAACCTTCTCCTGGTTTCGAAAGTTATGGTAAGGCATTGTGGTGGACCGCCATGCGCGTAATTACCGCTGGCAGCGAACATCATCCTGCTACTTCAGAAGGAAGAGCGCTTGCTTTTATTATCGCTTTATTTGGTTATGCCATTTTTGGATATGTAACCGCCATGTTGGCTACATTTTTTATCGGTATCGATGCTGACGAAAAAGACACAACACTGGCTTCGGCAAAAAACGTTTCTGAATTAAAACAGGAAATTACTGCGCTTACAAAAGTGATAATAGAGATGAAATCGAAATTGAAATAATGCCTGCCTGAAACTGATATTTTTTACAAAGTAGTTGTTGACCTTCTCTTACTGCTGATTTCCAATAACTAGAAGTAAATGCTATACTTCATTCTTGCGTGGCATGGCCTGACATTTGCCTAATGTTCTCGCCTGCAAACTATAACATATGAAAGCATCAATAACTATGTGGCAAGTTGCCATTACATTCTCGCTCATTCTTATTTCAAGTTGCGCCATAAATCCTGTAACCGGAAAAAGGCAATTTGTAATGATGTCGGAAGGACAAGAGATTGCCATGGGTAAAGAATCTGATCCACAGGTGATGGCCTTCTTTGGCGCTTATGAAAATCCTCAGCTGCAAAAATTTATCAATGACAAAGGACAGGAGATGGTAAAGGTTTCGCACCGCTCTAAAATTGCCTACCAATTTAAAATAGTGGATTCACCTGTAATAAATGCCTTTGCTACCCCTGGTGGTTACGTTTATTTTACCCGAGGCATAATGGCTCACTTCAACAACGAAGCAGAATTTGCAGGTGTATTAGGGCATGAAATCGGGCACATCACTGCACGCCACTCGGTAATACAACAACGCAATGCGATGCTGGGACAACTCGGACTTATTGCAGGCATAATACTCGTGCCCGAACTTTCTCAATTTGTTGAGCCGCTTTCGGCTGGTATGCAGCTTGCGCTGATGAGTTTTGGAAGAGATGCCGAACGACAATCTGATAAACTGGGTGTGGAATATTCTTCCCGGATTGGGTATGATGCTTCCGAAATGGCTGAGTTTTTTAAGACCTTAGAACGACAAGAAAAGGCAGCGGGTGGTGAAAAGGTTCCTGAATTTCTCTCAACACACCCTTCGCCTGAAGAACGTAATGTTACGGTAGACAAGTTAGCCGCAACATGGAAAAACAAACTAAAATTGAACAATCCTAAAGTCAATAGAGAAAACTACTTAAAGCTTATTGACGGACTAATTGTAGGGGAAGATCCTAAACAAGGATTTGTTGAAAACAATACCTTCTATCATCCAGACTTGAAATTCTCTTTCTCGATTCCCAATGGATGGAAACTACAAAATACACCACAGCAAGTGCAAATGGCTCCAGATAATGGAGAGGCACTAATGATGATGATGATTGTAGGAAAAGGTACGCTGGAAGAAACGGCTAACCAGTTGTTAGCACAATATAAGCTCACCTTGGTTGAGTCGAAAAAAGAAAACAACAATGGGTTAAATTCTATTTTGATGGTAGCTGATCAGAAACAGGAAGCCGGTACAATCCGTGTGCTCTCCTCACTCATTCAATATGAAGGAAATGTTTATAGCCTGATGGGCATCACTGAGCTATCAAAATTTAATAGCTATCAATCCACTTTTCTTTCTACTATGAAAAACTTTAAATCGCTTAGTGATTTGGAAAAATTAAACAGAAAGCCTGAAGTGATTCGAATAAAAACAGTGCCTCAGCAGATGAGCGCGCAAGCAGCCTTTCAGCACTTTAAAATGCCAGCCAATCGCTTTGAAGAATTAGCAGTGCTAAACGGAATGCTATTGAATGAGAATGTTGCTAAGGGCAGCTTAATTAAGGTAGTTGAAAAATAGAGAATGTTCTATTCTTAAACGCAATCACAAATAAGCGACATTACATGTTTTCATTTCTAGTTTGGTTTGAATCCTGCTGTGAATTACGAATCAGGTCACTATCGAGTAAACCATTATCATTTTCTGTGGCTTGATTACTCCACTGCTTCGCTAACAATTTATAGACTCCCCAACAGGCCGCTATACCAAATGGAATAGCGAGTAATGATAAGGCCAATTCCGGCAATTCCATAAAAAAATTAGTTACGCCCGCTTCAGCCAGCACACCGAAAAAAATACCGGAAGTAAATGTTCCAAAATAGTATATGAAAACACCCAGAATGGCAAATCCCCATTTGCTCCTGCCAAATTTTTCCGCCAGTTCGTAATAGTTTTTTCCGATAAAGTAGATTAAAAATAATCCTAACATAAGTTTAGCATTTAAGGGGTTGAAGTGATTGTTAAATAATTTCTTCCCATCCCCCATCTTGAGGGTCAAGTTTTCTGAAGTCTCTATATGACTAATTTAAATTACTGCTAACGTTTGAGTTTATGCAGTGTGGGGAATAAGAGGGCTTAAAAATGTAGCGCAGCGAAATGTTAAGCCCGACCTGCTCCGAACTGTCCAACGTTACTGAACGAAATTAAGAAATTACTTTTAATAGCTACACTGAACCCCCACATTGCATAAACTTTTTGTTGCCAGCCGTAGGGTCTTCTCCGCACTTCATTCGAAGCCTTGTCTTTCTTCACCCGTTAATGTTACACCTCTCTTTATAATTCAGTAGTGCGGTAGGGCATTTTTCATTCACTATTCTGTTCACTTGCACTGCACTGAGCACACTTATTGGCTGGCTTTGGATGCGGGTGGAATGTGCGGCAAGGCAATGTGTGTGCGGTTTGCATGCTGACATTTACTCGTTAAAATAAACTAAGTTGGTTGTATTCTAGCCAGTTTATCGGGTCACCGTGAATACCTAAAGCGTATTTGCTTTCCATTTCCCTAATAAATTCTGCTGCTAACACATTGTCTTCTATCGCATAATAATCTCGCAACTTACTACACAACGGTTTGTAAATATCCTCAACCTCTATATGTTTATCTCCGAAATAAATAAAATGATTTGATATTAATACGTACTCTCCTTTGGTGTCTTGTTTAAGGTTAGCTTCATTCAATTTACCATCATGGAGACTGTGGTGGGAATCCAACTGACACCAATCACCATTTTCCTTATAGTAAATGTTGTCGCCATGAATTTGAACTAGGCTGCCGTTTATAACTGGTTTCTTTCTTGCGAATCGTTTGTCGTTCCAATATTCCTCAAAGCTTATTTTGCTCGAAACTTTCATAAGAAAAATCAATCTATTTAGGAGACCATTCTGTTTTGCCCCTGTCCCTATAATCCAATCATCTATTTCAGCCTTTTTTCTGATATGAGGCTTGCAACAGGCTAAAGTGCAATAGCCAAAAAAAGGATTAGGGGCAAAACCGTAGTCCCTGGTTATTTTGTATGAATAATAACTCATTATTGGCAACTAATTCTGGCAACATTATATGTAGGTATTTTAGGTTCACCATTTGAATTGCACCATCCAACGTCTTCCCCCTCAAGCCCGGAAATAATTTTCTCGGAATTCCAACCAACTAAGCCATGTCCATACTTTTCAAGACTTTCAGGTATATCAGAATCTTTTGAACCCTGCATAAAAACTCCAATTATTCTTTTCTCCTGCCTGTGCGCTTCTTCAATTTCCCAATTCACCCAGTCTCTGGAATGAGTCTCAGAACCTATCAAAACAACAACGGTTCCCGCCCAAGACATTTTCATCTTTAAAAGTCGTCTAATTGTATCATCACTTACTGTTTTCTGATTTAACCTTTCCGTGTTTTTTGGTTTAGCCCGGATAGAACTGTTTCTGATAACATAATCTTTACCCGCTAAAAGATTCGTAAAATCTGTTACTGCTTTGTCATCTTTATGATGATGGCTGATGAAAACATTTTTTGATGTACTCATATTTCTATCTGGTTAAATGATTAAACCCCACTTCGGGGGAAAACAAAATTCAATTGAGTCTTGATTCTGAACGGTAAATTTTTGCTTTATTCTCGTTCGGTGTGAGTAGCCCTTTACTTCTGGATGGGCAATTCTTGAATACTTGTCCACTTCACAAAAAACATTCTGACAGTCTATCAATTGTAAGTTTCTTCCCCACAGATTATTAAAGTCAAGGCCCAATCTTTCAAACTCATACTCTTGATTATCTGCCATCAATCGAATAATATCTTCAAATGAATAGTCACCAAAATCTTTAAAGCATTTCGCAATTCCATCTTTCGCTCCGGGGCCTGCTTTTACAAAATCCATTTCGCTGAAATTGGTAAGTGTACTGTAATTAATATCAGTAGCATATTGATAAGCCAGAAAATCTCCTATTGTGGGATAAGAATGAAGAAGATTATATGCCTCACTCATACTTTTAGACTGTTGAAGCCTGTAAGGAACTCTTTCCTTCATCATCAACTCTAATAGTTTCAAATGATTTTGATGTTTCCTTTTATAACCAAAGTTTGACCTTCCTGACGCCATGATGTAAGCGGCAGAGTAAATTGGAATTTTACTGTCCAGTAATTCCAAAAGAAGATTATCATATCGCTTGAAAGTATAGTCTTTATAGCTGATTCTACCTAGTTCAGACTGCAAAAATTCCCAAGTGGAAATGCGATTAAAAAGTTTAAAAAGCATCAGACGGAAAAATACTTCTTCAGGTTTCTGGCTGCCCTTGTAAATCACATGCTTAATCAAGTATTGACTAACTCTATCGGCAGCTCTATAAACATTTGTAAATTTGTGTTGATTCAGGATTTTGTCTCTCGTCCATGGGTAGCTTTCGCCATTGAACCGTTTAAAAAAAATGTGCTGCCTCTCAGTTGCAAACTTCCAGTATGTATTGTAAACAACACTTGCTTTAGGCTTTATCCTTTTCGTTATAATCAAAACTTGCTCGTTTTTATTGTTATATGTTTTCACTAACTCTGTCTGCATAATTATTTTGTAAAGTGATTGGTTAATCCTTTCAGAATTAAGTGCACTATTTCGCTTATGTGGGGAGTAATTGTTAGTCTAAGGTTGTCGGCTTCGGAAAGTCCGTTTTGTTCTGCTATCACTTTCAATCCAATCGCCTGTAATGTTGTAAGATATTTTTTGTAGTCAATAGTATTGTTGGGATGTTTTTCATTGAAAAGCGTAAACAAATTCTGATAATCAGTATTGTCAAAATAATACTCGTCCGCAAAGCTGCCGGGCTGCTTGCCGCCCAGAGCATCAATTGCATCTTTAGTAATTCCCCCGAATGCTCCAATCAGATAGACAGGATGTTTTCGTTCAATAGCAATTAAAAGTTCTTCCAGTATACCTGGACACTTCCCTTTGAATCCTTTTGTCCTTCCGCCAATAAATATTCTTGCATCACAGTCGGTTTCCATGTCTTCTCTCATCTTTGTCAGACATCTTGTCCATACATAGAGATTATCTGCCGAATCAGGCTTTAGAAATTCTTTTGGGTTGGTTATCTGTAAATCTGCCGGTGGGGTGATTTTCTTAAATGACACATTCTGTCTCAGCTCCGCTTCTTTTTCCGAAGAAAGTGTTGTTGATAATGGATACGCTAAATAACTATAAAATCTCTCGTTTGGAGGAAGTTCTTTATCAGCTTTATAGTACGCCAACAAATCAAAAATCAACTCCGTAAAACCACCTTGTCGCATATCGCCACCATAAGCTAACTTCCCGCCTGCTGCTACAATATATCGTGCTATTTCGATCATAGCATCTTTCAAATGAGCAACACCATAACCCAATTCGTTAAGATTGTCGCTTTCGGAAATTGAAACACCTATAGTTTTACTTTTAAGGAAATACCTTCTTGAAAGGATTTCTTCCTTGTCAAGCACAACTGGATTTCCCTTACCTGTATCCGCTGATATATTTGATATGTTATATTTTTTGCTCATTCCTCTTTGCAATTGACGGAAGCATTAATGGTGTTATAAAAACAAAGTCATCATCTAATTGATTTAGAATATCCATTTCCTCTGTACCCAATGGTGGGTCAGGATAAATGACTAAAGCATATTTTTCTCCCTTAGTTATCTTCTGTTTTCTCAATTGAATGAAATTGAAAAGTTCCGGAACATTGCTAAGTATTCTGTCAGTTCTGATATTGTATAAATCTGTTAAAGAATCCAGATAATTTCTGGTGTATTTATTAAACAGTACCTGTTCCAAGGTTAGATCAATGATCTCTTGAAAATTTTCCTTAAACCGTATGGACGGATTATTTCCCAGATAAGGGAAAGCTCTTTTCTCTCCATTTTGGACTGCATTTACGATTACTATCGGACATCCTTCGGATTTAGCGGTAAGAACTTCAATTCTGCACCATTCCCTATCAGCATAACTATCCGATTGAAAAACGACCAACGCAGATTCGCTTGCCGCTTTTTTTATTTCCTCTCCAAAGTTTGAGCCATAGGCAATATCGTTAGCATCAAAGAAGGTTTTTAACTGCGTTTGAGAATTAATGTAATCCCTGAATTTAATTGCATCCAGCTTTGATTCATCGTGTTTGGAGTGACTGATGAATAGTTTAACAGGTGGTGAGACAGTCAATGAATCCGTTTCCTCACTTGCCTTTTTCATGTTCATGAGTAAACGGCATAATTCATGAAGGACATGGCTTTTGATTTGTGACTCAGTACTTCTGGAGGCACTTACATCGCAACCGTCTTTATTTTTATTAATTCGAATAAAATTAATGGATGAGAGCTTTGCGGAAACATTAAAAGCAGCTTTTGATAAAGCTACTGGATAGACTCTTCTTTTGTTTTTTTTCGTATTACATACATCATGTATTTGGTCAAGATAATTACCATAGTTCTTGTCATTCACAAAATCATCTGTAATCAACGGAATAACGGCTGTGTATTCCGATTCATTAAAATCAATCTCTATTGGCGAGGATTCCTCTCCCTTGTTTTTACTTCGGAAATAGACCGGAATGCTTAACGCGCGTACAAGAGGCTTATCTGGATTCCTACACAAAACAGAGTATAAGTAATCAGCCATTTGTTGACCCTCAAGGTAGTCAGGATGCCAGATGATATAAACTGCCAATGGTGTTTTGTAACTCATTCGTTGTCTAAATATTTACTCAATGGGTTCGAATAATATGAACTAAAGGTTTTGATTTTTTCACCTTTTTCTAAGAGACTTTCGTAAATGAGATGCTTTTTTCTAATTGAGTCTAAAAATCGGTTTAAAGACTCCGTTCCATTAAGCATTTCTTTTACTTTTAAATAACTTGGGAGTGACGTTTTGTCTATATCCTTATGACGCAAAAGTTTCAGGTTATCACCCATGCTGTCATAAGCATACCCTACTTCGAATGGAACCCAAAGAGATTTATATGTATCGGGTGAAATTATTACCAGCATATAGTCCGATTCATTCAATCCTTTTTGAATGGAAGTGGTTACACCTTTTGGATTATTCAATTGCTTACTGAATTTCAAATCATTGTCTTCTAAGTCGAAATAGACATCGAGCTGTTTTGATACAATGTACCCAGATACATCCTTTGCATACTCTTCGTCCTTTCTTTGATAGCTGATGAAGATACTTGGCACGTCATCAGTGGAGACAGACTCTAAAGTTCTCCACGCTTTATTTATTTTCTGGTCTTTAAGTGCCCTGTTAATACCTTCCATTCAATCTATTTTTTACCTAAATAAGTTAGTGTTCTGTTCTTCTTACTCACCATAATCCGACCCCCATCATTTTCACGTAGTTTATTGAAAATGTTGTATGAATTTAGAATAGCTTTTTCCCATTGTTTACCACTACATTCTTTGACCTCAGTCTTTATTACCAAATTCTTCACTTTTTTAATTATCCCTGAATCAACACTCTCGCTGTATTTCAATAAATCATGGTCTAGCGCATGATGATAAATAAATAATGAAATAAGTTCCTCTGTTATTTGAGACCTTGCGCCATCCTCATTTTCATCAATTGAGGGGTCACTCTTTCTTTTCTTTTTAAGAAGTTTACGTAAAACAGGAGACCACCCCAAAACAGCTAAATATCCGTAATGAAAAATATCATGAAATCTATATCCATCATCTTCGTATGTGTTATCTGTCAGAGGATCGCCAATTAACTGCCCATCTCTTTTATCAATAATTTTCAGTTTCTTTTTTCCACCCTCTTCATAGCTGACAAATTCTATTTCAAATTCATCAGGGAACCTTTCACCCTCGGGATAATTTTGATCGAAGTCCTTGTATAATGAAACATCATCAACAAGAAATCTATCGTGAATTTTTTCAAGATTCTTTTCTGCTATATCACTTAAGTCTAGGTTACTTTGTGTGGCTATAGTCGAGAGGTACCATAATACATCCCCCAGTTCCTCAGTTAATTTATTCTTATAAGCGATGTACGAATCACCGTCTTTAAGCTTTATCTTTAGTTGCGTAACAACGGAACCGATTTCACCAATGATTCCAAGGAAAGGAACCATCTCTGTATACTTATCATCAGAAGCACTCTTTTGAATGGTTTCTTTTGCCTTTTCCTGATAACTGCTAAACTCCATAGTCTTAATTTTTATTGCCACTGGTTGCCTGTTCTATTGTTAACGAATAAGGGATATGAATTATCAGGATTAACTTTAACCCTTCTTTCAAATGCTTCATGTATCCATCTTTGCACCTCAGAAGGATCATTGCTCCATTTGTAGAGCTTAGCAAACCCACACTTTGCATTATCGTAAAGACGCGGGGGTATTGTATTGGGGTTGTATTTATTGTCAGACGTTAAAGAATATGTTGGAAGAAATATTCCCAATAGTCCAGACCTTGAATTGTTTTGGGTATCCTTGATACTTGAGGAGATTTCCCAATCTATATGTTTTCGCTGCCAGGTTTGGCTGCCAATCAGGACTACTGTTACAGTTGAATCTTTCAAATATTCGTCTCTGATTTTTTGGCGTATTGTTTCCGTTTTCAAGTTTGGGTCGATGTCCCCAATTTCAACGTCCCATGGAATAATAATGTCGTGAATGTCTGCAAAGATTTTTTTAAACGCAGTCTTATACGACTCATCGTTCAAGTGATGGCAGCTTATAAATGTTTTATGCTTGTTGCTCATATGATAATCGTCAGGCTAGTCTAAAACTGTAGAGTTGTTATTCAAATTTATAGAATAAAAGGGGTTATCCATGCTCAGGCGGGTGAGGATTTGGCTCTTGCCATAGCTTTGGTGTCGCGGTGGGTTTGCGCGGCTATGGCATGTGCCAAATATGCGGGCAAGTCGCAGCACAATCTTCTTAAAAATGCGAAGGGTCGGCTGTATTATTTTTTCCTGTCTCACATTAAAATTTTTTTTCAAAGTCAAAGTTGTCGCGAGGCTGTTCACTTGTCCCCGTGGGAAATCTTTACTAGTTGAGTGTCGCCCGTTTAGATATCTAAATTGTCCGGGCGGTATTACTGCCAACCTTTGTATATATACAATTCTTATCTATACAGCCTGTCTATTTCATACGCATATATTCAACAACCTTGATTGTTTCTGCACACTAACCTCAGAGCCCGTTTAGTAATTGTATTAACTAATATAAGTAAATTCTTTTCAATTCTCCAACCACAAAAAACAAAAGGTGAGCTAATTGTCATTAACTAAAAACAGAGAGATAGTTCGGAAAGTAAAAAAGCCGCACCGTAAACCGGATGCAGCTTTTGGGAAAGTTTTATTGCATTTATCTACTTAATCCGTCTTTTAAAGCGGGATTAAAAATCCCTCATCATTAAAAGTTCGATATGCGCTGCGCTAACATGTCGAACAGCAGCAATTGTTGTTGAACCAAAATCAATTTTTAAAATCGCTGGAAACCTGTCGAACAGCAGTGATATGAGTCGACTGTCCAGATCGGTTAATGTAAAATGTGATGTAGAGCATTTTTACATAGTGTTATCCTTAGTTCTTATAAATTTTACCTTTCTAATACCAAATTCTGTATCCCACTGCTGCTGTTCATAGAATCCTAATTGCTTATATAATTCTGTTGCTGGTTTATTTTTAAGCCCCGTCTCGACTGTAAAAATTTCGGAATCAAAAGTTTTGAGAATGAACTGCATTAATCGTTTGCCCAAACCCTGTCTAAAATATTCAGGATGAACCACAAGGCTTTCAATGTCAGTCTTACCTTCTAAAGATTTCACTTCAACAATAGCTACCATTTTATCATCTCTAAATAATCCATAAAATTCAGTATCACTATTTAAGAAATCAACTAGTTCTCTATTTAAAGGAGGGAAATCGGAAACATTGAGCAATGCTGCTTCAATTCGGTATGAAGCTTGAAAAAGAGAGCGAATCTCATAAGCGGTTTCCTTGTTATTACTATTTAGCTTTGTAATCAATCTTTTTTCAATTTTCTTTTAATCAAATTACATGTCGAGAAGCGGAGATAGAATATTATGACCAACCTGCCGCAATTGTTTTAGGTCATGCGAATTAATTACGATGTCAATTCATATAAGTGCACTCCACCTCGTAATTTGATAAAAAAGATGCTACCAGGTGTAGTCACTTCCGTTTAAATTTTGAGTTTTTCCAGGCCATCAGCATATCACTTTTGTCTTCTTCATTATTAGAATTAATGTTTACTCCGAAGTCTAACCCATTTATTAACCTACTATAAATCGATTGATTCAAAATTACATCGCCTTTCGGCCCATAAACAGTAAATGAGTAATAACGGAAATCGAGTCCATCAACTTTTACAGTAGATGTTGCTGAGGAGTCCACTTTTATGCCTTGGTTAAGGAAAGCAGCATAGATTATTTTTTTCAGTTCAGCATTTGTTGCTTCCCATTCGCCTTCATACTCTACCTTAAAAGGTTGTGATGTCGACTGAAAGATATTAAACTGATTCTTTTGAAAACTTATTAAGTGCTTAAGATCAGTAACATCAATCTCACCGTCTATAACTTCGCCAATAGCTTCTAGTCCTTTTTTATTATACTCTTCTGATTTATCCCTTTCTACTACAGTCCAGCCTTTAGGAATTTCCATTACCCAACCAAGCTCTTTACTTGTATAGATGTTCTTATCTACTTTTCCTTCGTCAATTTGTTTATTTGGGTCAGGCTGGCTACATGATGCAATTGAGAGTAGTGTTCCAAAAAGTGTCAGTTGAAAAATCCTTTTCATATTGTTTATATTATCTCTCTACCGTATAATTCAATTCAGTAACCCCACAAGCAAATTGCCGGGTGCTTAATAAGTTTAGTTTTATTTTCTCTTTAATGTCCACAAATAATGGAATGCCTTGCCCAAGAATAATTGGGTTAACAAATAACCAGTATCCGTCAATTAAATTCTGCTGCATCAGTGCATGTGTTGCTGTCGGACTACCAAAAAGTAAGATATCTTCACCATTGCCAGTGTTGGAATATTTTATTTCATTTATTCTATCCGCAAGATTGTCGCTTATAATTCTTGTATTCGTTAATCCCGTGTCATTCATTGTTTTTGATAACACAACTTTCTCAACTTCTTTGTACCATTTTGAATGTTCAATATCGTGTTTCGTGGCTGCAGGCTTGTCTCCTGCTGTAGGCCAGTAACTCTCCATCATCTGATAGGTTACTCGTCCGTATAAGGCCATGTCGCCTTTACTAATCCGCTTTCCTACATGGCTAAAAATTTCTTCGTCAACTTTAATCCAGTTCATCTCTCCATTTGGCCCTGCAACAAAACCATCTAATGACATGTGCATAAATGAAATTATTTTTCGCATAAAATTTTATGATTTTTTATTGTAGTTAAATATGACGCTAAAAATTTAGGGTGAAATGGCGAAGTATGAAATGCAGGATTATTTTACTGTGTTATAAAACGAAGTTAGTAGTTTGTGGGGATTTGGCAAATTAACTGGTATTGATAACTCAAACTCCAGAGCTCATTATAAAACTATTATAACTAATGTAGCTAAAACCATTTCAATTGTACAGTCATTGATAATAAAAGGTGGGATACTCAAGTAGAACTAAAAAGTGGTATACGACCCGAAAAACAAAAAAAGCTGCACCGGAAACCGGATGCAGCTTTGATGAAGCTAAAATATATTTTACTTTGTTAGTTACTCAACATTTTTCTACGAAAGGGCAGTTTCTTGTTTTCATTAAGTCCGTGACAGTTAAGTAGAGGATTCTCCAGGTGAAGCTAGCACCCTGAAAACCAATCTAACTTAATTTATTCTGCCCTCAGCGAGTCTATCGGGTTGAAAATTGCTGCCCTCACCGATTGGTAACTTACCGTAATAAGTGCCAACAGCAACACTATAGCGCCTGCCAATATAAACACTCCTGCATTTAACGAAATGCGATACTCAAAAGCACTCAGCCATTCCCGCATAACATACCAGGCCAACGGACAAGCTAACACAAAGGCAATTGCCACCTGGCGTGTAAATGACAGTGAAACCATGAAAAATAAATTGAATGAACCAGCGCCCAGTATCTTTCTAATCCCGAGTTCCTTGGTTTTACGTTCTACATGGTAATTGGCTAAGCCTAACAGTCCGAGGCAAGCTACCAGAATGCTTAAGGCCCCGGCCATTTGAAAAATCTTGCCTGCCTTTTTCTCTGATACATAAAAGCTGTTTAATTGTTCAGAAAGAAAATGATATTCAATAGGTGTTGCCGGATCAAATTTTTCACAAACCTTAGCAGCTCCTTCAATAAGTGGTTGTGTATCACCCGATACTTTTAGCGTAAAGTAATCAATGGATTGAATCGGATTATTTCGATAGCCAATAATAATCGGAGCAATCTTCTGGTGTAACGACTGAAAATTAAAATCCTCCAGCACACCAATCACCTGAGTGAACCATTTGCCGTTTGGCGAATTGATTTGAAGCATCGCACCAATCGGATTTTTTAAGTTCAGGGCTTCTGCTGCTGAAGCATTAATCAACACATTCATCGAATCGGCCTCATTGCCTCCAAAAAATCTGCCGGCCTCAAGCCGAAGCTGATAGGTCTGGAGCATATCTTCATCAAATCCCATAAAATACGTTTGGAGGGAATCATTTTTAGCACTTTCGTCATTTGCATTTCTACTATAGATTTCTCTAATGTTTTTCCATTCGCCTGGTACACGCGAAGAAACGGCCACATGCTGTACACCTGCAAGTTTAGAGAACTCGTTCTTCATGGCTTGAAACTGGTTTCGCACAATACCGCTATTGATATCAATAATCATTAGTTGATCTTTATTGAAGCCAATATCTTTTGTTTTAATGAAATTGATCTGGTTGCCAATCACCAATGTAGATACGATCAAGGCAATAGTTATGGTAAACTGAAAAACCACTAAGGCTGTGCGCAGACTAAATCTGTTTTTAGTAAACACTGTCTCCCCTTTAAGGGTAGCCACTGGTTTTAGTTTTGATAGGTAGAAGGACGGGTAGCTCCCTGCGATTGTGCCGATAATCAGGGTGATTGTTAGAAGTGCAGGCAAGAATTCACCTAGTGTTGATAATGAAAGAACAAAGTTCTTTCCCGTTATCGAATTAAATAACGGAAGACACACATTCATCATTACCAGTGACAGTAGCATGGAAACAAATGTGATAACAAAAGCTTCCGTTAAAAACTGAAAGACAAGTTGTGTTTTAACGGCACCTGCTACCTTGCGAATACCGATTTCCTTGGCGCGCGAAGAAGCTTTAGACGTAGTGAGATTGATATAATTAATAGCGGCTATAACTAAGAGGAATATCGCCATGCTGGAAAAAATATACACATACGAAAGCTCACCATGCTCCCGCTCTAAACCTGATTGAATATGATTTGAGTGAAGATAGATGTCGGTAATAGGTTGAAAAGCAATAGCGCGCGATTCCATATCGGGGCCCCAATGTTTTTTCCTAAACGGCTCCATCTTTGACTCTACATCGATGATTGATTTTCCTTCTTTCAAAACGAGATAGGTGTAGGCTCCCAGGCTTCGCCAGTCACTCAGGTAAGCCTGCCATTCCTCATTGACAAGAATTTTAGAAAACAATAAGTCAAATTGAAGATGTGAATTTCTGGGATTGTCCTTAATAATTCCTGTTACTTTTACTTCTCCAATTTCTTGTAGATTAAAAGTTTTACCAAGTGCGTTTTCATCGCCAAAATATTTTTTAGCGGTAGACTCTGTGAGCACCACTGAAAACGATTGCTTGAGTGCTGTTGCTTTATCTCCTGTTATGAAATCAAAATCAAAAACGTTAAAAAAGTTAGCGTCTTCTGAGGTAAACCAGTTGCGCTCACTGTACTTGTCATTCCCAATTTCAACAACCACCTGACCGGAAAATTGATAGAGGCGCGTCATCTCTTCTACTTCAGGGAAAGAGTTGACTAGCTCAGGTCCCATCGGGGGCACTATACTGCCGTAGGTTCTTATATTATCCGGAATAGATTTATTCTGCCAAAGCACCCGATATGTTCTGTCTGATTTCTGATGAAAGGAATCATATGATAATTCGTTACTTACATAAATGTATAGCATGGTGCTAAATGAAATACCCAGCACCAGCCCAAAGACGTTAATAAATGTGAAGGTCTTATTTCGGCTCAACGATCGGATAGCGATTTTGAAGTAATTACGAATCATAAAAGAGATTGATTTCAATCATCCTTACGATTTTCATGCCATGGTAAATTCTCCGATTTTGAGTTAGAATGCGGGAATCTAAGAGTATAGTCTGTTCATAATCGACCAAGACCGTTCAGCAACGGTCGAGGTTATGACTCTCTTTTTGCCAGTTATTACGAATTGATATGTTGTTTTGTTGTTACTATAAGGTTGGTCAAGGTGTAGAAAAAAGGGCACGGATTTATCCATTCTTTGTCACAAATTTATATGTGAATTTAATCTTTGGGTTTTGCAAATCCCACGTTGCCATTTCATTTGCAATAAGTTCTGAATACTTCTTACTAATGTCTCGCAAAGCATTTCCCACCGACATACGCAAATACTCACTGTCGTCTGCTTTGTGTCTGCTTATTAATGCTATTGCTTTTGTTGGATTTTCCTTAAAGTAAGGTCGGTTGGTCCAAATGCGAAGTCCTTCAACAACCGCTCTTTTTACATTCGGGTTTTTGTCTGTCAACCATTTTTCAATTGTTACTAAAGAATTTTCGTATCCAAGTGTCATACAGTAATTATCAAATGCCTTTGCCAACATCTCTTGCACTCGCCAATTTTCGTCTTTGGAAACTTTTGTTTTAAGAATTTTTAAAGCGCTCGGATTGTTCGTTGCAAGTTTCCCAAGAATATAAGTCGCCAACATTCTCGCCTGATAGCTTTCGTCATTGAGTAAATTAGTTGCCCACTGTAAATGATTCTCTTTTTTGTTTAGCAATATTTTATCGCCCGCCTCAATAATATGCTTAAAGTCGTGCTTAATTTTTTTATACCATTAATCAGCTTTTCCATTGTTTGATGTTGTTCGACCTCTTGCCGCTAATAGTCTCTTATTCGTACATAGAAATTACTACAAGGATATTATCTGTTAATCTTTAAATGCAATCTGTCCGCAGGGAATTTTTATTGTCCCAATTTCGTAAAAAAGCGCTTGCCCTTTTAAAACAAGCTCTGCTCGTGCGGGCGCGAATGCCTGATGATAAAGTGCTCCGATATAAAAAAGACATGCCTCTTTAGGATTAATAGTTCTTTGCAATGTGGTCGGTTCACGCAAACCTAAATCCAAAAACGAATTTAAACCTGAGGCTCCGTAGCCATGCAATGTTTCATTTTCAAGTTTCATTGTATCCTGCGGCAGAAAAACCTTTATGTATGAGTCAGCGGAAGGAAGAGTTGCAAATGAATCTGCCGGGAAATTAATTGTCAGTTCTAATGGTTTAGCAGTTTCATTAATCACACGATACCAGTAGATCACAGAAAAAAAACTCTTTCCTGTGGGGTCTGTGTATTCTCCACCTTTTCGTACACTGTTTTGAATAATTACAACTATTCCGGTAGAATCAGTGTATCTATACTCAGTGTCAATGTACGTTGCCGGATAGAATGTTAGTGCCTTTTTTTGCAAAAAGGCCTGCCCCATTACAGTGAAACATATCGTTACTAATGCTGATGTAATTAATAGTCTCATAAGTCTGTTATCAATCCTTTATGAAGGGTTGATGCCAATAACCGCATTCACTCTTCTCTCCAAATAGTCCATTGCCCAGTTTGATTGTCAGCATGAAAAATGCCATTCTCGTCTTCTCGTAGTCCTGTTATCTCCCAGTCTCCCTTAAACTTATTATCGCTATCGTCAAAGTGTCCTTTATAATAAACTGTTGTAGGATTTTCGCTTTCTAGTGAGATCAGATCATTATTCTCGTCAATAAGATGTTCGAGGGTATAGTATTTAGTGAATTCAATTTCATCACCGTTTTGGTGTCCCTTAATGACAATCTCATCGTCAATTCCTCCAAAGTCGACTTCCTCATAAATTCTTCCAACGAATTCATTTATACCCCTTTTAATTGTTAATCGAAAGGGAACCTTTTGTTGCTTATTCTACTCTGAGTATCCGTTGTCAAAGGTATAGTAACCAATCCAGTCACCATTTATCTCAACTATGGCCATTGGTTTTTAATCAATCTAGGTAAAATCTTTTAATAGTACAGCAGGTGGAAGCAAAAAGTGAGCTATTCATAACCGCTGAAAAGTAACAATAATATGCGATTGTGTATAGAAATTGAGATTCATAAGCAAGTGTGCAAAGCGAGCAGTACAAGCGCTTTGGCTTTTTGACCTAGGTCAATAACTGCTCAAAAAAACCACCAATTTGCTTTTCCCTGTCCACAAAATGTATTTCCAAAATCCATTCTCTTTTGTTTCCATTTGCATCTGGCAAAAACATATCGTTAGGGTTTTCAGGATGAACATAAAGCCCATAATTTTTTGGCTCCAATCTCTCATGTGGAAAATGCCCGATTAAATGTCCACCAAGTTGACCTCCATACGTATAGCCATATTTTATAGCCAGTTCATTAATGTACTTCCAAAATTCGGCTCCCGTGAGTTGCGTTTGTTGGTCAAACCACTTTTTTGCTTCGTGCCAAGCCAGCTCTATATCCTTTTTTAATTTATGCTTGTGTGGGTCACTTCCAATAACATAAGTTCTCCCAAAATCAGCCTCCCAATCTTCCAGAATAGGCCCAAAATCTAAAAACAGAATATCATCTTCTTGTATAATAAGATTAGGTGGGTTTTCATCATAAGGTGCTAAGGTGTTTACACCACTTCTTACAATGCGCTTGTGCCAATATTTTTTAATACCATAAAGCACTTCTGCTAATTTAAATACTTCTTCATTCAAATCATTTTCAGTTTTTCCGGCCTTGATTAGTCCACGATCTTCAATGGCCGTAAATAGTTGACTTGCAATATTTTCAGCCTCAATTAACCTTAATTTTGTTGTACTCATCTTTCTGATTTTTAATGCAGCACAAAACTCAAATCTATTTCTAAATGAAAAGTTGTCATATGACAACTAATCATTTTTCATGATTTGCTTTCTTATCCTACTCAACGAAGTAGGCGTTACACCTATAAATGAGGCCAGGTATTTTTGTGGAATGGTGTCCATATATTCTGGCTTACTTAATAAATCGAAATAACGCTTCTCTGCAGAATCTGTTTGAAGTGCGGTAAATCTGTTAATTAGATTTAGAATTACATCTTCCCAAAATTTTCTCATCATCTCCTGCATTTTTGGTTGTAGCTGATACAGTCTGTTTAACTCTGCTTTTGAAAGATAGAGCACTTCGCTGTCTTCTATTGCCTGAATAAAATAGTTGGTCGGTTCTTCACTAATAAAACTATAGATTTCTATTGCTGACGATTGCTCAAAAGCAAACCAAACAGACACTTCAACATCATCTTTCAGGTAATACAAGCGCAAACAACCCTTCTGAACAAATACCAGGTCTTTACAGATGTCTCCCTGGCGTAATAAATAGCTGTTCTTCTTTAGTGTTTTACACTTAAACTTATTACAAATATTTTCGAGCTCAGCATCAGGAAGGATTACGTATTTAGTGATGAATTTTTTCAGGGCATTATTCATATTCATAAAGTGTATCTCTCTAAATGAAGTTCATATATGCATCCATAACTCTATGAATGTGTTACTGCACCTCCAACATAAGCTTCGACACCTAAATTCCTAACCCCTATCTTTCCTTTTGCTCAATTGTCCATTCAATCCCCCAGCGTTTTACATATTCATCAATTGGGCCAAGCCCAACTTCTTTTCTCCGTTGATTTACGTAGGCTGGTTCCCATATCTCGTAAACAACTTGTTTGCCCGTTTTCTCATCTCTAATGATTTGTGATCCAAAAGTTTGAGGTTTACCATTTCTCATCTGGATTCTATCCTCAAGCAGTGCTAAATGACTACCGCTCGATTCTCCCTTTTTAACAGACTCCCGTAGTAAAGGCAAATATTTCTCTTGTGTTTCAATAGGTGCATGCTGAATTACTAACCATAAGGTGATGTTTGCCTGCCCTCCAACTACACTTGTACCAACCCAACCCTTCTCTTCAATTATTTTTATTACTGCACTTTCATTTAAGCTGTCCTGCTCTGAAACTAATTTCCAGTAGTAACTCATCTCCTCAGATTCTCTTCCAAACTTTTTCTCAGCATCCTGATATAATTGGCGAAGCGTTTGGTCTCTTACATAAATAAGTTCTAATTGTTCCTTTAATGGCTTATCAAAGTCTTTTTCATATTCATCAAGATTTAGCTTTACCATCTCCAGTACTTTATCCCATCCCAGAACGGAGTGGAGGCTTGTCAGGTCTGGATCGCGCTTGATATGTTTCAAGTTTTTCCAGCCTTTAGCTGCCGACAAGTTCAGATACTTTATAGATTGAGTAGTGTCCCCTAATAAAGCCCACGCGCAAGCTGCATTGTAATATTGACTTGCATTACCTTCTTTTATATTAAAAGCTTTTGCATATTCATTTACAGATTCAGAGAACTTTTTTTCATTATACAGCTTCTCTCCATTTTGTACGAATTCTTCAAATGTTTGAGCATTAAGTGTAATTGCTGTTAAGTAAATTAGAACTGATAGTACTGATTTCATATCCTGTTTTAATGAATGATAATATTTAAACAAATTGCTTATAAGTTATTGAAATAGGCTTACCTAATGTTAAAAAAGCGAATTTACTCGTTTGAGTTAACTAGGCAAAAAAGGCATCCGATAAACTTTATACACATACTCAACTTTGCTTCTTTACATATTGACAAGTCTAGTATTATGTGTCTGATAATACTTTTACCGCACTTCTCTATTGTCACCCTTACTCTTTAGTGTGATTTTGTTTCCCATTTGATAATGGCATTCGGCTACTCACTACCTTTTATTAAATACTTCACACGCACACTTCCAGAACTACCAGATTTAGAATTACCCTGTAAAATTCCGGCAACAGTGGTCTCTAAATCATGATTATAAAATGAAACGGTGGCACAACCTGAAGAGTCAGTTTGAATAAGAGGATTCCAATATAGCGTTACCCGTCTATCTGGTTTTGTGTGATCAGGTCTCTTTACATCATATAGTGGTGCATAAAATTCTCGTTCAACACGAAAGCCGAAATCGTTAAAGGTTAGTATGCCCTCAGCAGGAAGATTAAAATCTCCACCTTTTTTAGTATAAAATCCAATAACGCCATTAGCACCTCTTGCTCCAAAAATGGCTGCATCAGGTCCCTTCCAAACATTGTAACTTTCAATGTCGCGTACCATGAGCATATTAAGGCTCTCTATTGAAACAGGCATATTATCAACCAGAATTAATGGTGTGATATCTGAGTTAATAGAACCAATACCTTGTATTAATACTTTCCAATCAGTTCCATTACCCATTACTTGCACACCGGGCACTCTTCCCTGTATTAATTGAAGTGGATGCAACTGATTTTCCATGGCGGGATCATCGACTACCTTAACACTTATTGACCCTTCTCCATATATGTGGCTAACATTGCTCTTAGAATTTACCTTACTTGTGCGTATTTCTACTTCGTCCAGTAGAATTGTTTTTCCATTAAAATTGTATGCATCATCTATATTTTTTCTGTCAACACTTTTTGCCACAAAATTCCTTTCAAACTCAGTTTGACTTCGTTGCAAATGAGGAATAAGAAAACGATTAGCAGGTAAATCAGAGATATTGTTGAGAAGAAATTTTACACGCTTATTACCACTTTTTGTTTCACCCTGAAGTGTTATCTGCGTGGAATCGAAGTACAGAATATTATCCATTTCAAAATCACCTGATGGGTTGGTTCTCACTTGTTTGGTGCCAGGTATAGGATAAAGAGTCAAATAAGACACCTTACCGTCAGCAACAGGTTTATTGTTATCGCTCTGCACCATTTTGCCCTTAATGGTTAATCCTTGTTCACTTTTATAGTTAGGTTTTTGCCAATTCGGTTCCAGCGCTTTTTTAAGTGCAAATCTCCGCCAACCTTGTGTAAGTAAAAGGTTGTCCAAGTCCACATCTCTATTATTATTCATTGGATTAAAGTAAGAACCAGGAGATTCTATTATCCCTTTCAATTCTGATGAAAGTAGTAAGTAAGTATTAATTGTTTCATGATTTTCATCTAGCGGAACTTGTGCACTATCTACCACAGCTAGAGAAAGGTCAGTAATGGCTGGTGTGCCATTGGCGTTTGTTGCTTGAATTTGAAATGTCACCTTCTCCCTTGGTTTGTAAGTTGATTTATCGGGAGTGATATTTAGTGATAGTCTGTCTTCATTCTCATTTAAAAATATCAATCTTTCAGCCAAAGGAATTCCATTACGATCTGTTATGGTGATTTGAGCAACGCCAGCTGGGAACTTAGACTTTGGTATTTTTGCGATAACAATATTTGTAGTGAGATTTGCCCTGGCCGTATAACAAACGATACCTCGCGTTTGAGCGAGTATATAAATAGTTTCAATTTTTGAAAAGTCAGTAGTTTGTATTCTTACAATAACTTCATTTAAACGGGGTGAATTATTTATTGATACTGTTAGTCCAGATTCTTTTATACCTGGCAGATTTACTTCTTGTGGGTGATTATCAACAATAGCCCGATAATTTTTATCCTTGCGAGGAGTAAATAAAAATGATCCTATGCCAAGTGAGTTACTTTTAAAATGGCTAACAATTTCACCAGACTCATCAACAATTTTACCTTTCACTTCTTTTCCATTTCCATCATTACCAATAGCTTTAAAGGCAATTTTGTTAAGAATGCCATCGACCATATCCCCTCCTTCAGGAAAAAACTGGATGTCCATGGGTATTGTTTGCGAAGCTGTAGCTACTACTAGATCATTATCATTCCAGATTTTTATTAAATGGTGAAAGAAATAATCTTCCTCCGTGTTTCTCATCCATTTTGTATATGCCCGTACCAAATAATTTCCTGATGCCAAAGAATCAGGTAGCTCAATATCTCCTGCGGCCGATCCATCAACAGCAAAAAGTTTGAGATGATGCAAACGCTCACCTTGTTCATTAATCAATTCCACATAGACTGTGCGACTAATTGTAGATGGCGTATGGTAAGCCCCTGCTACAAGGTAAGCTTTAAACCAAATTGTCTCTCCACTTAAGTAGTGATGCCTATCAAAATGCAGGTAAATCTTTTCTTGAGGAAGTTCGTCAAGATATTTCTTTAAACCAGCTACCAATCTATTCAGTGGGTCTTCTGATGAAGAGAAAGAGCATAAGCCAAGTACTGTGAAAATAAAAATGGGCAAACAAATTCTTCGCATATAACTCGCTAGATTGAATTAAATTTTCTCACAGTCATTAATGATCTACAATTACTCCAATTTGAAATCTGGAATTTTTAATCACGGGAGAGTGACTTAAATAATGGATCAATCAATATTATAAAAATCATTTTTTTCATTGCACCCTCTTGAGTTAATATTTCCTTGTATATCTTATCCCTATTTTAACTTAACACCAAGCCGAATGGGGATTAAAAATGCCTGCTGCGTCAATAGAAGTCCACCTGTTAAGTAAATACTAAAGTTATTCTTTACTTTATAATTTATGCCTCCACTTAAATCAAACATTAAGCTCCGTTGCCCATTTTCATACTGATTCCATATGTGGTTTGAACCTATTTTCAAATTTACTATTGGCGTTAGTCTCGAGTTTAATGGTAAATACTGAAGATCACCAAACAAACTATATCCATAGACACCTTCAAAATTTAGATATCCTACACCTATGCCAACTTGTAGCTTATCCTTAAACGATATACCGTTTATTATGTCAAATGATAGACCGTTTTGATTTTCATTAAGACTGTACCCTCTCCAATTTGGTCCTGGGTCAACGTCAATTGTGGTATTCTGAAATCTGAGCGTGCCAATTTCGGTCCTTAGATTGTACTTGATTTGTCCAAAAATGCAAGTAGCAACATGCATTAAGAATATTAAAACTAAATAAACTCTCATTTTAGTAATGTATGGGAAGACCATATCATTTAGTATTCCAGAACTCTAGTGTTTAAAATAACAGCATAACCATTCAAATCTAGAATATAGGCACCTAATACATGCTGCGAGACCGAAAGTACGATAGTCTATTTAAGTTCTGAAATTAATAGGAGAATTAATTTTTAAAGATCCAACACCTCAACTTCTACTCTAATATTCTTTTTAGCATTGGCATTGTGCTTATCGAACAAGGGCTTTTTGCCACCCCACGCTTTTATCTCTATCCTGGATGCATCAACCCCATTTGCTGCCAGGTAGTCTCTAATCACTTCCGCTCTGCTCTCTGATAATTCTTTTGAACTGCCCTTTCCCGTTTTAACATCTTGCGTCATGGAGAAAAAGTTTTGACTAGGCCCAACACGAATTATCTTACCATGATAGCTGCCATTAGTATGACCATGTAATCGTATTCTCACTGAAGGATTCTCTTTCATCATCACTAGAAGTTCATTCAATTCAAATCTGGATTCTGGTAAAAATACAGCGGCATCATTATAAAAATAGACATTGTATAGTGTGTGTATTTCGCCTTTCAAATACCTTACCAATGGAAACTTTACAATAAGTGAAGTGCCCATGTCATCAATAAATGTAGCTGTTGAATCAGTGTAGGGCCTATTGAAATCAATTTCATGTTGCACCTTTCTGTAACCGAATGCTTCGCATAACAAGGTGATTTTTCCCGTTTTACTTTTTGGGTCTGGCAGCATTAAATACGTATTCCCGTCAACTTCGGTAAGTAAACGCGCACGTTCACTATCTATCACGCGCACTTTACCAGCCACTACCCTATCATTTGCTTCATTATAAAGACTTAGAAAAACCTCCGTTTGTTCCAAAGATGGATTAGCAAAAAACTGAATCTTCTCTTCAACATCTTCTTCAATAACTTCCTCTTCTATTACAATCGTTTCAGTTTCAATCTCTGTATCCGCAGCAACATTTGTAGGCTCCTTACTTTCATCGCCTATCCGCTTTACCCATGCATCAGTAAATCTTGGGTCTTGTCTGGTTATTTTAACTTGCTCAAGACAAGCCTCGATACTCAAGTCCATATTAAGGTAAACATAGTAGAGATTGCGGGATGGCACATAACCCACATTTACAGCAATTTCACTATTCAGAATTACTTGTTTATAGGCGGTGGCATTCTGTTGAACGGCAAAAGCGCCTATAATAACATAATGGCCTTGTGACAACGTAGGAATATCGCTTTGCGCAAAGGATGTCAATTGAAAAAATAATAAAATAACTGGGAGCACTAACCTAGAGGGCATTCGCTAGCTGATTAATTTGTCTAAAATAAGTTTTTTTTTAGAAGATTCTACTTTTATTGTAGGGATAATTCCACCAAATAATAAGCACAATTATACAACTCAACAGTAAAAATGAATAAGCATATTGAAGCAAACTGGGCTGAAGACTTATACCAAATAAAGCTATCGTTGGTGGGAGTCCGTTAAGAAAGTTAGCCTTGATAAAATTGAATCCCTGACGATTTTTAATGGAATGAAGTATAATATAAAGTGAACCCGGTAGAACTAATAAAAACATAACCTCGCTGGGCAGGTTGTTGAGAGGGAAGCTGTTGCTAAAAAGCATGCCCGCAGGTAGTATGGGCAAGCCATAAGAAAGTACCCAAATCGAAAAAATAAAAAATCTCATTTTCGTGTAACTTAATCAGATCATAATACCGATCTAATCCCTGACAATTAATAGAACTGTAATGGCAATACTCAAAAAAGTATTGTGATACAAATTAGACTTCTTGTCTTGTTTTTTAGTATTTCTTAAAGCTCTATTATAATCGTTTATAGCTCAATAGATGGTGACATTTCATTTATTAGTGTATTTAAAAGGTTAACTCAATCAAAAGCTATGAAATACGCTGACTTAGACTTCTCGCAAAATCAGATTGTAATAGTTCGTGTTAATCCCATTGATCCGACAGAGCAACAATTTGAGGACTACATAAAAGACCTCACCAAGGCTGTAAAAGAAATGAAAATGGTGTATTGATTTTTCAAATATCTGAAGCCAAATTTTTACCATCGGAGAAAAGAACCCGAATTGGTAACTGGATTAAGATTCATACAGAGGTAATGAAAAAGAATATGCATGGTTTCTGTTACATTAATAACTCTTTTATACCCATGACAATTCTGAAAGGGATTTTATTAGCCAACAAACCACCTGTTCCATACACAGTGGTGGGCTCAGAAAGTGAAGGTATAGCTTGGGCTAAAGAGAAGATAGCTTCTTACCCTCAATAATCTGATACTTTACCGCACTATTCTATTTAAATGTAGTTGTTAATAATCAGCTATGAAACAAATAGACACTCAGTTGTGTTAAAAATCAGCATTTATAAGATCAGCTTCAGTATATGCTCATCTGTTGTTAAGATTTACTATTTTACCTCAAAATACGAATAGTGAATGATGCAGCCTGAGGCTAAAAAGATTTTATTGGTTGAAGATGAGACTGGTGTTGCCTCTTTCATTAAAAAAGGACTGAGTGAAGAAGGATTGGATGTGAATGTTGCCCTAGATGGCAATACTGGTTTAAGTATGGCTCTCTCGCATCATTTTGATCTGATTATTTTAGACATAATGTTGCCAGGTATGAATGGTGTAGAGGTGTGCCGAACTATTAGAAAGCATAACAAACAGGTTGCAATTTTATTTTTAACAGCATTAGGGACATCTGAAAATATAGTAACCGGATTTAATAGTGAAGCGGACGATTACCTTGTTAAGCCTTTTAAATTTGCTGAACTTCTTGCTAGAATTAAGTCGTTGCTGCGTAGAACAGATTGCAGTCCTGCAACCAACAATGTATCATTCAAAACAGAGGAGATTTACCAGTTCGCTGATCTTGTTTTAAATGAATACACTAAAATTGTAAAGCGTAGTGAAAAAACCGTTTCACTAACCTCTACAGAATACCGATTGCTTTTACTCTTTCTTAAAAATCCAAAAAGAGTGCTGTCAAGAATGGATATATTGGAAAAGGTATGGGGTGTAGATTTCGATATGGGAACAAATGTTGTAGATGTGTACGTAAACTATTTGCGTAAAAAAATTGATAAAGATCAGAAGACAAAACTGATACACACCGTAATTGGCATGGGTTATGTTTTAAAAGAAGCCGATGAGGACTCAAACTAAAATAGCCGTTATTTTCTTTCTCATCTCCCTTGCTACCATTATTATTCTTAGCGCAAGTGTTTACTACTTTATTATTCAATATTCTTCAACCGATTTTTACAAAAGGTTGGAAATTCGCGGCTTTATAACTGCTAAATCCTACCTAGATCAGGAAGAAGCCAGTCAGGCTGTTTTGCAAGAGGTACGCAAGATGCACCTGGAGGAGCTTCCTGAAGAGCGTGAATACTTTCTTAAAATGGAAGAGGGTAAGGGCTTTGAACAAGAGGCAGCAGAATTATTTATACCTCTGGAGTTTTTTGATAAGGTAATTGAAGTTGGAAAGGCAACCTATCGAAAAGACAATACTTTCTATGCTGGTATCCAATACCAGGGTAAAACTGGTAAATACATCGTAATTGTTTCGGCTGATAATTATTATAATATTCAATTGCTGAGCTACCTCCGGAATATCTTTACAATCAGTATTTTTATTGTTTCGCTCTTCGCATTATTCATAGCCCTCATTTTTTCAAAGCAAATTTTCAATCCTGTAAAACAAATCATTAACAGGGTAAATGAGATCAGCTCACAAAGTTTGCATTTACGTCTGAAAACAGCCAGAGCTAATGATGAAATAAGTGAGCTTGAAAGAACTTTTAATAATATGCTTGATCGTCTGGAGACTTCTTTTGAAACCCAGAATAATTTCATCAGCAATGCCTCACACGAGCTTAGCACACCATTAACCACTATTATTGGAGAAGCTGATGTAACCCTTACGAGGGAGCGGACTAAACAAGAATACATTGATTCTTTAACTATTATTCAAAAAGAAGCAGAGCGACTGGAGAAAATAACCAAATCGTTATTATTTCTTGCTCAAACAGGCTTAACAGATAAAATTCAAAAATTCGAAATAACCAGGATTGATCAGCTATTATGGGATGTAAAAAGTACAATCGATAAAATTAATCCCGGAAATAAAGTACAACTGAATTTGAGTTTAATGCCAGATAATCCCGAGCAACTGCAAATTAATTGTAATCAACAATTACTTCACCTGGCAATCAGTAACTTAATCAATAATTCTTGTAAATACTCCAATAATCAAGTTGTTACCGTTACCGTTGGCACTACAGACAATAATGTGGTTATACTCATTAAAGATATGGGCATTGGTATTCCTGAAGAAGACCTCAAATATATTTATGATCCGTTTTTCAGAGCATCGAACGCACGGGAATATGCTGGCTATGGTATTGGGTTACCTTTGACAAGAAATATTGTGCGCTTACACAAAGGTGAAATACAGCTTAATTCGAAAATAAATGAAGGAACCACTGTGCAAATTTCCTTGCCAACAATAACTTCTGCAACTGACTGATTTCTAAATTCGAATAAGGTACTCCTTCGAAATGATTTCGACATTGTTGAGCTTAAATTTATCAACTACTTGCTGCACCAAGCCCTCTCTTATCACCAGCAACAAGGGAACACTAGCGTTATACAGCAAATAAGTAAGACCAGCATAAATACCTTCACCTTTCAATTCAAGCGGGCCAATTTCATCTATAATCAAATAGTCGAATAAGTTGTTTGATTGATTTATTAAGTGACCATTCATTTGAACAAAGGTGCTCTTGAGTAAATGATAACGTCCTACGGAAATGGTTTGCTCAGTGGATTCAGCTGCTTCGAAAGGAGAATATATTTTTTCAGGTAATGAAAATAACATGCGTTTACCTGAAGCAATAAGTGTTAAAAATCCACCAACATTTTTATTTTCACTCCATTGCAGCAGCGTAGTGCTTTTGCCACTTTGTTTAGCGCCTGTTAATATAATTATCCTAGCTGGTTTCATCTTGCAGATTTAGATAAAGTAGGTAAAGTAAAAATGTGCTCCAGCGTTTATACAACCCTTTGTGTGAAGAAGCAAATTGATTTGCCTTTTGCAAAGTAATTTTCAATTCAGGAAGTGCTTTATTAAAATTTGCAATAAAAGAATGATGTTGCGCTGTAAATCGTTTCAAAAAGTATCTTACTATAGGTGTGATTAAAAAGTAAATTAATACAACAATAATTATTGTTCTGGTAATATATAACAAAGGAGTGGGCATATCAAAAACATAAAATGCTAGTAAAAGCAAGATTACTAAGAAGATACCTATAAAAAACCAGCGCTTTCGTTTAGGACCAGCCTGTAACGTATTTACATTTATTATACTTTGTTCAACTACAGATAATCCTGCAAGTTTAATAGGAAGTTTATATGCCCAAATGCCAACTACTACCCCCCACACTGCATATAAAATAGTGTAAGTCGATAAAAAGTAAATTGAGAAACTAGTGAAGGTTTGATCAGTGGTTAAAACAAGCAGTTTATTAACATACTCATCTACAGCCAACCATAATTCTTTACCAAAAATTATTGTCGCTAATAATGGTTTTTGAATAGCTGATTCTACCATTGCTATTATTGAGAAGCTTATCAATGAAAAAGCATTATACCTAAACAACTTAAACATAATAGCGCCCACACAACCCTGAAAAAGCAAAGCGACATAAGCAGGTAATGGACTATGCGGGCTTACACTAAACTTTACGACTAACACCAGCAAAGTTGAAGTTAATATATCGCGTGTCTGATTAGTAGAATAGCAGGCAATTAATGAAATGATAACAACAGAAAAAGCGCCTAGCACAAACCCTGTAACCGGCACATGCAAGCCATGGAGTAGCCCACCAAGGCCACTTTCAGCAAAAGCCCACAACAGGGTAAGTTTATACGTTGCCTTGGGCGAAATTTTCATGGGCTTAGCTCATTTCAATTAAAGGAAATGATACTTTTGAGCTTGCAAATTAATCATCTTTATTAACCTGTGGCTTTACCATGAAAATTCTCGTTACCGGAGCAAATGGATTATTAGGTCAAAAACTTGCCCGCCTCTTAGATGAAGACCCGGAAATTGAACTGGTTGCCACAGCGCGTAAACCATTAGGCTATGCGTTGCAAAATGGTGTCTATGCCAAAATGGATATTGAAAATAAGGAAGATATAGTTTCTGCCTTTTTTGAGCATAAACCGGAAGTGGTTATTCATGCGGCAGCCATGACCCAGGTTGACGATTGTGAAGTGCAACGTGAACAATGCTGGACGGCAAATGTAACCTCAGTTGAATTACTAGCCGAAGCTTGCCAATGGTACAATACGCATCTGATCTATGTTTCTACCGATTTTATTTTTGATGGTAGCCATGGCCCTTTAGATGAAAATGAAAAGCCTGCCCCTGTCAATTATTATGGAGAAAGTAAGTTGGCTGCTGAAAAAGTTGTACAAGCCTCTTCGCTTACCTGGAGTATTCTAAGAACGGTATTAGTATATGGCGTTACACCTGATATGAGTCGTTCCAACATAGTGTTATGGGTAAAAAATAGTCTTGAGCAAGGTAAACCGATAAAAGTAGTAAACGACCAATGGCGTACCCCTACATTGGCAGAAGATTTGGCAATGGGCTGCTACCTGGCTGCTAAGAAAAATGCTAAAGGTATCTTCAATATATCGGGAAAGGATTTTATGAGTCCTTATGATATTGCGATCAAAACAGCCGAGTACTTTAAGCTTGACAAGTCGTTAATTACAGCAACAGATTCTGATACTTTTAAGCAAACGGCACGCAGGCCTTTAACCACAGGATTTGTCATTGAAAAGGCCAGAAAAGAACTTGGTTATGAGCCGCGTTCCTTTGAAGAGGGTTTGAAAATAATGAGTGAGCAACTGTAGGGCTGATTCGTAACCTAAGTTGAGCTGATATAAAAATTCAAAATATCAGATTTCAAATTCTCAGTGATCAAAAAAATATCGAACTCCTCTCTTTATGTTAACCTTTTCTCAGTGTCTAAATCCAGAGGGTCTGAAAATTAAAAGCCCCGCTAATGTTAGCGGGGCTTTAATGTTGAATCAGGTAGGACTAATCTTTATTTGATTTACTCCTCAAGGCAATATAATAAAGTGGTATACCAATAAGGGTAATGATGAATCCCGGCCAGGTGTACTCCGGCTTATAAATAATCAATAAAGAGCAGAAAGTAATTCCCATTATAATATAAATAAGGGGCAGTATAGGATAACCAAAAGCTTTATAAGGACGTGGAGCATCTGGTCTCTTTTTGCGGAGTATAAAAATTCCTATGATGGTGAGCATATAAAACAACACCACCACGAAAGAAATCATATCCAGTAAATCACCATACTTTCCGCTTAAACACCAGACGCTGGCAAGAATACACTGAATCCACAAAGCCTTTTGCGGTACAGAGGCATTATTCAATTCACCCACTTGTTTAAAGAACAAACCATCTTTAGCCATGGTGTAATAAACACGTGCACCTGAAAGTATTAATCCATTGTTACACCCAAAGGTTGATACCATGATCATCAAGGCAATAACTATGGTGCCAGCTGCACCAAATATGGCAGTAGAAGCCGCAACCCCAACGCGATCGTTCTCTGCAAAAGCGATTTCATTCAGCGGTAAAATACCAGTATACATTACGTTAGCTGAAACATAAATAATGGTAACTATCAAAGTCCCGAGAAAAAGACTCAAACCAATGTTACGTTGAGGATTTTTAATTTCACCTGCAATAAAAGTAACGTTGTTCCATGCATCGCTGCTAAATATCGAGCCAACCATGGCAGCTGCAATAGCACCAAAGGCTCCGATGGTTATGTAGGTTTCAATGTTGCCATCGGGTAAAAGCTTTTTCATATCCCAGGCATTGCTCCAATTGGCAGTCCACACATCAGCTTTTAACATAAAAAATCCGGCAACAATAAGGCCGAATAAACTCACCAACTTTACTGTAGTTAAAGTTGATTGGATAATTTTTCCACTCTTAACACCACGTGTGTTAATGTAGGTTAGTAAAACAATGGTAAAAATAGCCAGCACCTGAGCCGGTGAAATAGTTACAAAACCAAGGTCGAGCCAAACTAAATCTTCGCTTACTGCCGGTACTAAATAGGCTGTGAATTTTGAAAAAGCCACACCCACCGCAGCAATAGTTCCTGTTTGTATAACAGCAAAAAAACTCCAGCCATAGAGAAAAGCAATAAGAGGATTGTAGGCCTCTTTTAAATATTGATACTGACCACCAGCTTTAGGAAACATACCACTTAGTTCACCATAGCTTACAGCCGCAGTGATGGTCATGAAACCAGTTATAACCCAAACAGCCACTAACCAACCTGCACTGCCGACATTCATAGTGATGTTGGCGCTTACAATAAAAATTCCTGAGCCAATCATAGAACCTGCCACAATCATGGTGGCATCCCAAAGACCCAATACAGGTTTAAAGCTTTTTTCGCTCATAATATTTTCAGAATAATCTCAGCAATTTAACTGGAATTATGTAATACGAAAACCTATTACACAACTTGACTCATGAAATAAGACTGGTTTTTATGATCATTTAAGGGTAGGATGGGAAACCTGCTGTTCCAGATGTTCCGTAGGGCATCTGGAACGTTTAATGTGCTGGATTTAAATCCAGCATTATTACTCGTCTGAAATGCGCTGCGTTAAACTATACAACAGCATATAACAACCGGTCTGACCAGTTGCTGTGGTTGAACCAAAATCAATTTTTAAAATCGCTGGAAACATGTCGAAGAGAAGTCAAATCAGCACATCAACGAATCAACGAATCAGCAAATCAACTCTAATCAGCAAATCAATCTTTTAATAGCTCCGCAATCGGCTGACCAGTGCAACCATTAGGAAACATGATCTTTAACAATATTGAAACTGTTGGTGCAATATCTGTAATGGGATGGTAAACAGAAGATGTGCCTTGTTTTACACCATGTCCAAAAAATAACATCGGAACATGTGTATCATAAGCATAAGGCGAGCCATGCGTGGTGCCTTGTACACTGTTACCTTCGAACCAACCCGGCTCAAGTATAAAAGCAATATCACCTGAACGTTTGGCATGATGTCCACGAATAATTTTACCTTTTAGACCACCTTCATCAAAATCGCTTTGTTTGATTATTGCTTCTGTGTAATAATTGGCAACACCATCGAGCGTCATTAAAAACTTGCCAGCAAGTTCCGCCACTACAAACATATCTAATCCCGAAGTGCGGGCATCGCCATCGAAAGCGTTGTGGTTAAGAAATACTTGTTCATTACTGATTTTTTCTATTAATCTTTTACCCGGATAAAAGGTTGCCAGGTATTCATTCAGTTTCGCTAAAGCGTACTCATCATTAAAATACCCTGCAGGCACTTTATTGTCTTTCATAAATTGAGGCACGTCAGCCACGGCATGGTCAGCAGAAAGGAAAACTGTATAATTGCCAACACCTACCTCCTTATCAAGGGCTTTAAGTAAGTCATCAATATTGCGATCTAAGCGCATGTATAAATCCTGCAATTCAACCGAACGTGGCCCAACTGAATGACCTAATATATCGGGTGTCGAGTATGATATTGCCAGAAAATCAGACACTTCATCTTTGCCCATTTGCTCGCCAACCAACGCAGCCTTTGCAAACTCTGTAACATAATCATTAGCATAAGGCGAGTATGCAAAAACATCACCTCCACCCTTGGCAATCATTTCTGCAAAGTTGTAAGGAAACGTCATTTTTTCTTTGCCTCCTATCTTACGTTCATAAGGCGAATCATCTGGTCCGCTTTCTGTGTATTGTTCTATTGATAAGAGGGGCGTCCAAGGTTTGGTAATATAAGTTGCAGGAAGATTTCTAGCATTGAATTTTGTTACCCATTCCGGCAAATCATTTCTATAGAATGAACTGGTGATAAAATTCCCTCCTCTGCCTTCTGGAAAATATGCGGCATCAGCCATGTGCCCTGCAGGTAATACAGAGCCTCGGTCTTTAATAGATATTCCAATTACTTTTGCCTTCTTATTGGTAAATAACTCAAGCTCATCCGTTACTGTTGTTGATAACATGCGCCATGGGGAAACGCCACCTGACATTGTGCTACCTATCATTCTTTGTGTAGGATCTTCCACACAGTACACCATTTTTTTTAACTCTTTATCATAGTAATCGTTACCGATAATACCATGTATTGCGGGCGTTGTACCTGTGTAAACAGAAGCATGACCTGGGCCTGTTACAGTAGGGGCATAGTTGTAATGTGCATTCGTCAGCATGAAACCCTCACGCATTAGCCTTTTAAAACCTCCCTCACCAAACTTACTTTCATATCGGTATAAGTATTCCTGACGCATTTGATCAACAACTATACCCACCATAAGCTTTGGACGCTTAGATGTATTTTGTAACGCCTTTGGCTGAGCTGAAAGCGTTAAACTAAAAACTAAAAGTGAAGCGGTGAAGAAAAAAACTATCTTTTTCATGTGTTTAAGACGAAATACAAAACAATATTAAGTAATACTTTATGCAGAATGGAGAAAAGTTGATGAAGAAGCTGTTAATTATTTAAAAGGATTATTTACAAAGTATATACTCAAATTCATCTTCCTCATAAATCTGCCTCCTTACTTGCTTGCCCGTCTGATTGTAATAAATTACAATATGGATTTCTGCCTCTTCAACATACTTGTCAGTCATGTAAAAGGGTTGCTCGCTATTACCCAGGTTTTCTATTGAGGTATAGGTGGGCTCTAAAATAACACCCCTTCTGTTTGAAAGCACACCATAAAAATTATCCTGTTTGTAAATTAGAAAGTGCTCTTCGCTGGCATTCTTAAAAGATACAAATTCACTGATTTTCCCCAGTCGAAAATTAAAACTGCTTAAATCTAAAAAACGCCAGGAAAAATTATGTTTAACAAGTGCTACTGAGTCATTCCAATATTGTATCTCATCATATTCAAATTTGCCAATTGGTTTATCATCCCAACCTATAAAACCATAGGCGTCATTTTTATAAGCCACAATTAGTTTATCGTTATAAGCATTCAGGTTTCTATTGTACGTTGGCTTTATAATTCGGTCGTTTTTACGATTTATTAAACCGAATTTTTTGTTTGCCAATACCGGTATACCCAACGTTGTGGCACTTCCAAAAGCATCAAAGTCTGGTAGTGGCACTATTAATCCCTTCTTGTTAATTAATATACGCTTATCTCTTTTCTGGTATGTAAAATAGTCAGCACTAACGCACTCAAGATTATCAGCCTGAACTGAAAATAATTTTTCGCCATTTTCATTAACAACTATTTTATTGTTCTGATCAGAAACCATTACGTATGAAACATTGGCATTCTTAAGTAAGGTGACTTCTAACAAACCTGAGAAGTAATGCCGCGAGGTGTTCACAAAAACAAAAGTTGAATCGTTGCGATAACCAATGGCTGCAAATGAAAGGAGGTAAGCACTATCCATTGTTGTACTTTTATTATTGCTCCTGCTTGTCAAATGATATTGACCAAGATGCTTTCCCAACATCCAGCTTTCAGTCAATTGCAAATCATCATAAGGTTCACCTGCTTTGCCCTTGGCAAAGGTTTTGATTTGCTTATTGCTTTTTATAAGTATAGTATTTCCTGCTTTTTCGATATGCTGTTGAGTCAACGGTAAAACAAACTGAAGATTTAAATCAAGCAATCCTGTTTGGTCTCCTTTTTTTACCCAAATATACTTTTCATCTATACTCTTAACCTCATCAAAATAATTGGTATACAGAATAGGTTGGGCATTGGCATGTAAGCCAAGGTTAGCTGCAGAAACCAGTTTAAATCCCTGAGAATCCTTAAACGCAATTACATCACCGAATGAAATAACTTCACTCCAATTACCCGATAAAAGTTTTCTCCCTGTTAATGTGTAAAGGCTTGCCCCATCATTTTTTGAAAATAGAAAATGATGACCAACCAATTTGGCTTCTTCATCAAGGCAAATTAAACCAGATTTATGAATGATTTTTGTGCCCCCGGATGCATAATCTACCAACAAAAAACCAAAACCGATATCTTCAAAATCAGCTACATTTTCAGCCAATAAAAATCCTGCTCTTGACCATAACTTGTTTTTAGTCAATAAAATATCCCCTATAAAGCCATCGCATAATATGTCAGCGTCTAAAGAATCAGTAAGATTACTTAAATGTTCTCCACCTTTCATATCCAGAAAGCTGTACGTTCCGTTTTTCCAGAATGGTATCCAGGTTTGACCTTCCAATGCCAAAACATTTGCCAATGAATCGGTAAGCAATGTTTTAAGCTGAAATGGCTGATCTTTTAAAAAATAATACAGAAAGTCTCTGGCTTGTTTTGCATACGCGCTTGACGGATTTATTTTCAAAAATTCCTGAAGAGCTTTTACCTCACCTGAAGCTGTACTCATTTCAAAAATTTGTTGTTCAACTAATTTTTTAAAAGGTGTTTGAGGGTATTCTTCCAGAAAGTGGACATAGCTATTCAATTTCTGATCCTTTGTTTTACTTTCGAACAGCAATTTTTCGTAACGCTTGCTTGCCTCTTCGGCACGGCTCGATTGCGGATAAGTGTTTATGTACGCTTGGAAGCTTTGGTAGGTATTTTCTTTCAGGGCATCCAAAAAAGCTACCTCCTCTTGTAATTCAATAGCTCTGCTAAGTTGACTGGAACTTGCGTAGTTGTTAATGAAATAAGAATAAGCCTCTACACTATTTAACTGTTTAGCTCTGTTGAAGGCCGTACTATCGATATATGTTCTCAATTTCTGCAAGCCCAGGCTATCGAAAGGGAAGCGTAGATTTTTCTCTTTATCTTTTTTTGTAAAACTGCTAAAATGTTGTTGAGCTTTGTGGGCAAGTAAGGATGCGGAATCGATGTTGAATTTCGGATTTGCCGCAGTGAAATAAAACCAGGCGTAGGTATAGATCGCTCCGAGGTTCAAACTATCCTTGCGAAGGGCTTTCTTCACCTGCATCTCTGTTTTATTCCAGTTTTCCTTACCTAGATTATTCCAGGCAAGACGCTCGGGCGCCAGCTGACTGTAGCCTTGCAGCGACAGCAGTAAAACGAGTGCGCAGGCAAAAAATGGGAGGCGTTTTCTCATACCTGATCTAAAATGTGAAGGTAAGGAAAGCGAGGAGTTCTTTACCTTCTGTAAAACAGCTTTCAACGAATATTGTGAGCACAGAAATATTTTTTATCTTGAACATTGAAACAAACCGATCTAATGGCCAAGCTCAAAAATATTGTTAAACAGCTTTCCGAAAAAGATTTCCAGGCTATACACGACAGTTTAGTAGAGAGTAATGCGGATAAATCCGCCTATCTGCTTAAGTCACTGCGTGAGCGTCAGCTGTCCGACAACAAGATTATGGCCGAATTAGAGGTTAACGCCAACGCCTATTATACGCTGCGCTCCAGACTCAACCTGAAAATTGAGGAATATTTGATGGCACAACTCGAAAGTCCTCGCACAGATGTACTTAAGAAGCTTGCCAACATCAACGAAGTGCTGTTTACGAAGAAAAAAGCCATTTCTGTTGCTACACTTAAGAAGTTAGAGAAGGAATTGCTTGATTACGATTTAGCTAACGAACTGACCACCATCTATAAATCGCTCAAAAAGCTCAACATTAATTCTCCTGATTACTTCCAGTACTCTCAGCTTTATAACCGCCATGTGGCCTATATGCTGGCGCTGGATAAAGCAGAGGATTTGCTGGCCGATTATTTTAAGAAATACGGAGACTATCTGTTTACAGGTGGTGAGGTTGAAAAACTGAGCCTTAGCCTCTTGTTAAAAGAGATGGATAACGTTTCTAAACTTTACGAATCGCATCGTTTGTTCGTTTACCATAGTTGCATGTCCATTTTTCACAGGCTTTTTGTTGAGCCTGATGATACTTACCGCCCAGATCTGGAGTCGATAGAAGATGTTTTCGCGAAAGTTCAAAAGATATTTGAAACATATAACCTGGATTCAATTTATTATCATTTGAATTTGGTGTTTGAATTTTTAAGATTAGAGTACTACACCCACTATAAGGTTTATCGCGAATCTGAAAAGTACTTTGAGGAAGTAAATGATGCGGCTACTAACCTTTTGGTTAATTACCCAACCTATACTTTCCCTGCTCAGTTTCTGATTACTAAGATTCAAAGGCATTTGCGCCTCGGCAATGAAGCGGACTTGTACGCTGAGAATGACAATTTTTTTCTGGATTTTGAAGTAGACCCAATGGATGTGCCAAAGCACACCATCTACACTACATATAGGGCAATGGCTTGTTATTATGCGGGTAAGTACGATGAAGCAGCCAAAATCTTGAATAACCTGTTAAATGAAGTAAGCCTCAAGAAGTATGCAATTACTTTTATGGAGGTTAAAGCATTGCTATCGCTACAATATGTAATGCTACAGGATTATGAATTGTTTAATCAGATAAGTAACAGCATACAACGTCAAATCCGTTTACTCGGCAAAGACAGTTGCGAAAATATTTTGTTGTTCTTAAAGGTTTTGAAAATTACCACCAGCGAGGCTAAGAAAGAAAAAGCAAAAAAAATCAGTACGCTTTTACCACGATTGAAAACATTGGAGGTGAAGTATTTTGCACCTACGCTCCTTATTCGCTTTGATGAGAAATTTGTTAAGCAACTTACCGATATAGAGCCGGTGAATAACTAATAGTTGCTAGCTGTCAGCTGCGAGCTACGAGAAATTTGAAAAACATGCTTGAATAATGATTGGGGGAAAAATATTAATCCCTAAAACCTTTTGCAAACGTTCTTTCTTATGAAAGAGATAAGATGTTTCTTATTTGCACTTCATTAGTAGAAACTAAACTGGCTTAAAAGCAAATTATACTTCCAACTTAATAATGCTTTCGTGGGAAAGGGGTTTATTTAAATAAAGCTTTACGTTTTCGTATTTTTTAGAACGGTTGAAATCTTGTGGATTGATTGAAGAGGTGAGCATAACAATGCGACATTTTTTCTTCGCTACTGCAGAAAGTTTTTCGAACTCGTCTAAAAACTGAAAACCATCCATGAGTGGCATGTCAATATCTAGAAAAATAACGTCCGGCAACACCTGATCGGCCACACCTGTTTTTTCCATATTCTTCAAAAACTCAATGGCGCTTTTAGCTCCCGTATGTGTGTAGATATTTTCTGCAATAGAAGCAGCCTCTATCATTTTTTGATTGATGAGGTTGTCGATCTCATTGTCATCAATCAACATTACGGTCTTATACTTCTTTGCCATGGAAAATTGGTAGATTATTTATTAAAAATATACAAATAGGCCTATATAACAAATACACTAACCAATAAAAGGATATAAAGTACCGGGAAATGATACGCGGATATACAGACCGTTAGATATCGAATTTAATCCCCTGTGCCAAAGGTAAAGTACTACCGTAGTTAATGGTGTTGGTCTGCCTGCGCATGTATACCTTCCAGGCATCAGAACCCGACTCGCGACCCCCGCCCGTCTCCTTTTCGCCTCCAAAGGCACCACCTATTTCTGCACCTGAAGTACCAATGTTAACGTTGGCTATACCACAATCGGAACCTGCGTGCGACAGGAATTTCTCCATCTCCTGCATGTGGTTAGTCATAATTGCTGAAGACAAACCCTGCTTTACGCCATTTTGAAGAGCTATGGCCTCCTCGATTGTACCGTATGGCATGATGTATAAAATAGGTGCGAAGGTTTCGTGTTGAACAATCTCAAATTCATTTCTGACCTCGGCTATGGCAGGTCTTACATAACATCCTGATTCATATCCTTTTCCGTTAAGCACTCCTCCCTTTACCAAGATTTCGCCACCCTCCTCCTTTACTTTGCGTAAGGCAGCGCTATAGGCTTTTACCGCTAGCTTATCTATGAGTGGCCCTACGTGATTGTTGGCATCTAACGGATTGCCTATGCTCAATTGCGAATAGGCTTTTTTCAATCTTTCTTTTACTTCTTCATATACACTTTCGTGTATAATTAATCTGCGTGTTGTTGTACAACGCTGACCAGCAGTACCCACCGCACCAAACAAAGCACCACGAATAGCAATGTCTAAATTTGCATGTTCTGAAATAATGATGGCATTGTTACCACCCAGTTCAAGCAACGCACGACCTAAACGTTCGCCTACAGTTCTGCCTACTGCTTTACCCATACGCACTGAACCCGTAGCTGAAACCAAGGGTACACGCTCGTCACCAGCCATTAACTGACCAACAATAGCATCTCCGTTGATGATGCAGGATACACCTTCCGGAACATTATTTTTTTCAAAAACTTTATTGATAATATTCTGACAGGCAATACTACACAAAGGCGTTTTCTCTGATGGTTTCCAAACGCAAACATCTCCGCACACCCAGGCCAGCATAGTATTCCACGACCACACCGCTACAGGGAAATTGAAAGCTGAAATAATTCCTACAATACCCAAAGGATGGTATTGCTCATACATGCGGTGATTGGGGCGCTCCGAGTGCATGGTAAGCCCGTTCAACTGACGTGAAAGTCCCACTGCAAAATCGCAGATGTCAATCATCTCTTGCACTTCACCTAACCCTTCCTGATATGATTTACCCATTTCATAAGAAACAAGTTTACCGAGTGGTTCTTTGTATTTTCTAAGTGCAACACCGATTTGGCGTACAACTTCACCGCGCTTTGGTGCAGGCCATAAACGCCATTCTTCAAAAGCAGCGGAAGCTTGTTTAATTACAGCATGATAAGCTTTTTCATCAGATGCCTGTACCGTACCAATCAATTTACCATCGGCAGGAGAATAAGATTCAAGTTTGGCTCCTTTTGTTTTATACCATTTGGAGCCGGTAGAAGTGCCTTGATTAGATCTGTTTACACCCAAAGCTTTGAGTGCTTCTTGCATGCCGAAGTTGTTCATGGTTATCAGTATTTACTCTGCAAAACTAACAGGAATTTCAAAAGCTACCAGTCAATTCCGTAGGTACCCTTCTCTCCCTGGGCATAAAAGCCCTCAATGAGTATGCCTCCCTTCTTAAAATCGAGGATACGATTAAAATCTTCAACATTATTTACAGGTAATTTATCAACGAAAGCAATGATAAAATCTTCTTTAACTCCGCTTTTCTTCCATTTACCTTCTTTCAACGAAGCAATACGGACCCCACCTTCGAGCTGAAGAGCTGCCAACGTTTTATAATTCACATCTTCAAAAGTGGCACCACCTATTTCATATTTTATTTCTTTCACGGCAATATTTTCCAAGCCTTCACTATTGCGCAAGCGTACTTTCACATCTTTCATGTTTCCAGCCCTTACAAAAGTTACTATTAACTCTTTTCCAGGTCTGTTTCTCGCTACCCATTCTTGTAATTCAGAAACTGTATTTACTGTATGTTGATCAATAGAAACTATTACATCGCCTTGTTGTATTCCGGCAACTTGTGCTGCACTATTTTCGTTTACTCTGCTTACTAACACGCCCTGGTTAATGGTTAGCTGAAGGTCTTCAGCAAGCTCTGCATTAACATCAGTAATTTGTACACCTAACAAGCCGCGTTGCACCTGGCCGAACTCTAACAGGTCGTCCATTACTTTTTTTACAAGACTTACAGGTATGGCAAATGAATAACCCTGATAGCTTCCGTTAGAGGTAGCAATGGCAGAGTTAATACCTATTAATTCACCTTTTAAATTAACCAACGCACCTCCACTGTTACCTGGGTTTACTGCAGCATCGGTTTGTAAAAATGCTTCTACCTGCAAGTTGTTGCGATCGCGCAATATGCCAATGTTACGCGCCTTTGCACTGATTATACCTGCAGTGACTGTTGAGTTGAGATCGAAAGGATTACCAATAGCCAATACCCACTCTCCTAGTTGCACATTATCAGAATTGCCATATTTAACAAAAGGAAGTTGTTTCCCCTTAATTTTAAGCAAGGCCAAATCAGTGCTTGGATCAACACCCATCAGTTTAGCATAGAAGCGTTGGTTGTTATTCATTACCACTTCAATGTTTGTGGCGTCTTCTATCACGTGATAATTGGTCACAACATAACCATCATCAGAAACAATAACTCCTGAACCCGAAGAGCGGGCTGACCAATCCTGACGAAAGGCTAAAGGATTAAAACTAAAATCACCAGGGCCATAAGAGGTTCTGATATGCACTACACCTGGGGTAATACTTTTAGCTGTTGCCAAAAAATCTAAACCCGGTGGCACCTGATAACTTGTGTCCGTTTTATAATTAGTAAGAAGACTGTTTTGTCTTTCTTCGATAGAATTATAAGTGCTTACAGAAGTGTCGATGAAACGCGCTGTGTAAATAGAGCCCACAATTCCTCCTACAAATGCCGCAACCAATACCACAGCCACAAACAGATAACGCTTCATAATTGCCGGTTTATACTAGATTTGAAAGATAAGACTAATTGTGCAACTACACTTTGTAATAACGTGTTAAAAGGAGGTTAGTTAAAAAAAGAAAGGCATTCTTTCGAATGCCTTCTCTGATCCCGAACCACCAGGATCACTCCTCGACCTGTATCGGCTTTGTGCCGATACTACCTAAACCCTGTCTTCTGTTGTTTTAATAAGCTTACTTTACACGAATGCTTGTCTTCAACATTTTCTTTTCGTCTTTCGGAAGTGTTAGTTCCAAAATACCATTGTTGTATGCCGCTTCGATTTTGTTTACATCGATGTTATCAGGCAAGGTAAATGTTCTGCTGAAGGAGCCGTAGCTTGTTTCAATAGAACGGAAATTGTTTTCCTTCTTCTCCTTGCTGTATTTACGTTCTCCACTTATTGTGAGGCGATCTTCATTAATGTCGATCTTAAAATCCTCTTTGTTCATACCAGGAACAGCTACCTGCACTTCAAAAGCTTTTTCATCTTCGAATACATCTACTTTGGGCACAAAAGAGTAGGCAGTAGAACCACCAGTACGTGCAACAGATTCATTAAAGAAACGATCAATTACATGACCGAATGATGTTGGTACAAAATCGTTTACAACGGAGTTATACTTGATAAGGCTCATAATTTTTATTGTTTAAGTTTCAAAATCCTTTTTGGAAAGCTTATCAGGAAAATCTATGCCGAGTCAATTTTTAAGCCATTTTGACTTAAAAATAGGGAGAGATAAAAATAAATATGCCACTTTGTCTTATTTATACTGCTCAGCGCTCCATCAAATATGTCATTCTGATTTAACTACTTCCAGCTGAAATCCATGCTTCTGATTACCGCAGCTCTTTTGTAGGTGTATTACTAATCGATTGGCTGTTAATAAGCCATTTGATATGGCTGGAGATTATGCATTTAATATCGACCTCATGTGCTTAAAAATGGAATGAAATACGAATGGTTAAAGGCTTCATTTTACACAGAACTTTGAAGAAAGACCGCAGATGATGGCATACTTTTTATCCTCAACACTTACACATTTGTCTTCAGCGCACTTCATACTCATAGCAACCATCACGCATAAATCATTTATTTTTAGATGCTCAGATATAAATGAGCACATGAAATGCCCAAGCCTAACTCATTAATAAAACAAAAACCAATAAGCGCAGCATTAACTGTTTTCTGCTGTTGCTTATTGCTAACTGTGGGTTTACAATCATGTAACAAGAAGCATAACAATTCAATTAATGAATCCTCAGATCTATCAGTAGCAGACTCCTTGAAAATTTCAGGACTTTTTGTAGAAGCCGAACAAGCTTATAGAGCAGAAATTTCACAAAAAAAAGACCCTTCAGATTTACTACCTTCTATTCTAGCCCTGGCGGAGATAAAATTATTGGTAAAGGAGAATTCAGCCGCTAAAAATTTTATTGATAGCGCACAATTCCTGGTTCAGCAAGTCAATACCTATGATTCGACTTATCAATTAATGCTTTATGTATTACAGGCTGAACATGCCTACAATACTCAGGCGTATGAAAAAGGTATTACCGTACTTGAGAACAATAGGCATTTAATTAAAAATGGAGATAGGCCCTTACAAATGCGTTATTATTTAACACTGGGGTCGTTATACAGGTTTGGTCGTAATGACTATACTAATGCAGAAAAGTACTTACTTCAGGCGCGTGAGTTGCTTGAATCGCATTATCCGAAATCCCTTTATCACCCCATACTTTTTTACAGGCTCGCAGCCACTGCACGGTTAAAATCTGATTTTGATATGGGTATTAATTATGGCAGATTAATGTTGTCGGCACTTCGCACAATGCCTAAAAGGGATTCAGCACTAACACGACTAGCCTATAGTGTTATGGCCAATATTTATTCTTCAAAAGAAGAGTATCAATTCGCCACCCTTTATTACGACTCATCAGTTCATTTTGAAAGTACTAAAGCAAACAGTAAAACATTGGCTACCATTTTAAACAATAAGGCTTTTGCTGAGCAAAAGCTGAAACAATACAGTAGAGCATTATCTACTTATAATCAATCTCTTAAAGTACTTATCAATAACAGCGTAGAAAACCATTCTGATGTACACATGAATCTGGCATACCTACATCGAGTAATGGGCCGTTATGATTCTTCACTGTATTACTATAGAAAAGTAAAACATTATCGCAACCAACATTATCCGTCACCATCACCTGAAAAAGGTTATACCTACTACCGTTACGCGTCTCTGTTAAAAGAACTTAACAAAATCGATAGCAGTCTTTTCTACATACAAAAAGCTATTGCTGAAATTTCCAGATCAGCTTTTGAAAAATCAATAAATATAAATCCAAGTGCTGGCGATTGGATAGACAAGTCAACTGCTGTTGGAATGTTGAGTTTAAAGGGAGCATTACTAAAAGAAAAATATACAATAAGTCAAGATGCAAATTACCTGAACCAAAGTGTTGTATGCTACAATCTTGCTAATAACGTCCTAAAATCAAATGCTGCACTGTTTGCTAATGAAAACACACAGCTTATCAACATAAGTCATATATGGCCAAATCTGGCTGAAGGTATTGATGTTTTGAATCAATACTATGAACAAAACCCGGCAGACCATATTGAAGAAGTATACGACTATGTAGCAGGAACGAAGTCTCAATTAATGCTCAGCCGGCTGAATAAGCAAAGTATTGAAGAAATCTACCTACCTAATGATGCTGTGATAAAGTTGAGGCAACTAAAACAGGAATCAGCCTATTGGCAGGTTTCGGTTGGTCTTGCCACAACTGAAAAGGAAAAAGAAAACCTAACCAAAAAAACTGACAGTTTAGAGCGAGAGCGCGCAACTTATAACAAAGCACTATCCATATCGTTTCCGGCCTATGCCAATGCCAAAGTTGATTCGCTACCAACGCTTAAAAATCTTGAGGCTTATTGTGCTGCAAAAAATAAAACGATTATAGATTATACCTGGAGCAATCAGGCAGTATATGGCCTTAGTATAAATGCTTCCGGAAGTAAGTTTTTCAATCTAGGTAAGAGTGATGTAATTAAAGTAGATCTTGATTCTCTATTATTTCACTTAGAACACCCATCTCTTGAACATCAGAAGTATGCTCAGTTAGCGCTTAAATTATACAATACATTACTTGGTCCAATTTTAGCAATAAATCACACTGAAGACATTATTATTATTGCCGATAATGCTCTGTTAAACATACCCTTTGATGCTTTATTAAAATCGTATTCAGGCAAAGAGAAAGGTTATAAAGAGCTCGATTATTTACTTCATACCAATAAGATATCCTATGCTTTATCAATTACATCAGTAAACAAAACAACTGATAACTTTTCTGGCACAGGCAATGTACTTGGTATGGCTTATGGTATGCATGCAAACGACCCATTATCATTAAGCAATTCCGAATCTGAAATTGATGTGCTGGCCAGTTATTCTGATGGAGTTTTTCTTAACCAGGAATCGTGTACAAAAGAAAATTTCTTTAAACATGCAACTCAGGCATCTATTATTCATTTAGCAGTACATGGTAAAAGTGATACGAACAACCGCTATACTTCATACTTACAATTCCCCAACGGAGAAGCGTCTGAAAAGAAATTGTATACTTTTGAACTATACCGACACTACATTCCGTCTGCCCTTGTGGTACTCAGTACCTGCGAAAGTGGTGCCGGAACATATGAGGCGAGTGAAGGGATGTACAGTCTTGCACGTGGTTTCCTTTCTGCGGGGGCACAAGCCGTTATGCAAAGTTTATGGAAACTTAACGATCAGGCTTCATTGAAGGTGTTTGAAAACTTCTATAAACACTTAGAAGAAGGAAAAACTTTTAGCGAGGGGTTAAGGCTGTCCAAACAGCAATACTTACAATCATCGGATAACTACACAAGCCACCCAGCGTACTGGGCTGGCTTGGTATTTATCGGTGAGGATGGCACCACAAAATTTAATAAGGAAAAAGATTCAATTTTTTACTCAATTATATTTGGCCTCATTTGTATTAGCGCAATGCTTTACATTAAGATGAGGAAATAAAATCTTCCTTTTAGCTTGGTAATGGTTCTAAGAAGATTAATGACACTTGTCTTTTAGACACAAATCGTAAGCATAATATTTTTTCTTCGTTCCACTTGGATCATAGGCTAAATAGAAATAAACAGTATCATTTTTAGATACGCTGATTTGCCTACTGTTTATTCCATAAATTATATCGCCCGCTGTCAATTCATGAATACTTCTATGAATTTCAATCTTTGCCATTTTAGATGTTTTCATAATCTTATCATCATCTGGTGGGTCAATTATATGACCTGCTACATGATCTTTATCTGGGTCAGAAGTTCTTGAAGAAGAATTTGGTTCATTAGCGCTGGACAATGAATCAATTTTTTGTTCAATAACGGTGAGTTTTTTTAACACTTCAGAATCATCCTTTTTTGGTGCACAAGCGCTAGCCAATACTGTAACGATCAGTATTAGTTTTGGTAAAATATTCATTTTCATGATATAGGGGTTAATTAAGTTTATCCAAAATAGTCTGTGCCTTTTCTTTGTAGGCACTATTTCTTGCCACCACCTTTTTTAATGCTTGTGTGGCGCGCTCCCGCTCCTCCATTTTTAAAAAGCAAACAGCCAGATACCACTCAGCCTGTTCATCAAATATGTCATACTCATTCAGCACTTTTTCAAAAACAGGAAGGGCCTTTTCTACTTGACCATTTGCCAGATAGCAATTGCCTAAATAGAATAATATGCCCTCGTCCTTTTCTGAGATGTTAAGAAATAATTCTATTGCCTCCTCATATTTTTTTTGATCATAGGCACGAAAAGCTTTTGCCCGAAGTGTGCTATCGTTCGCTTCTCCACCACGAACGGTTGGACTAATTACATTTGGATAAACCTCAAAATGTGTGGCAAAAAGTTTCTGTTCAATACTGTTTACGGGCCATAAGACATATGCTACAATACCGATTAACAAAACTGCCGCTGCCTGCAGCCAGGTATTGGACCAAAAGCTAATCACCTTGGTTTCAATTGAAGGCAAAGTGTTTTCTAACTGTTTAAGACTTTGTAATGTGGCATTTCGCGAGGCCAGCATAATTCCAGCGCGGATCACTTTCATGTCATCCACTTGCAGCCGTAGCATTTCATCATGCAAAAGCCTTTCTTCAAAAGCAGTTCGCTCCTGTTCAGAGAGATTGCCCTCCAGGTAACGTTCTACTATGTCTAAGTTCTCTTGCATTTTATTAAACATCAATTATTCACTATCTCTCATCAGCTTACGCAAACGTTCCAGACATTTATATTTCTGGTTTTTGGCAGAATCTGCATTCTTATAATCAAATATTGCCACCAATTGCTCCATGCTTCTTTTGTGATAATAATACTCTATCAAAAGGCTGCGACAAGGCTCGCCCAAAACCTCGAGCTTAGTTTCTACTTTTTGCAATAATTCCTCTGGCAGTCCTTCCTCATCAATTTCATATGGTTTAAGGGCATCAACTTTTCTTTGTTCTCGTACCGCCTCATAATATTTATTTCGCCCAATACTAAACAGATAGGTTTTCACCTGACTGGTGAGCGTGGTCAATTTCCCACTTTGAATATTCTCGTAAAAAATTAAAATACTTTGTTGGTAGATATCTTTAGCCAGTTCTTTATCACAACCTAATCTTCCGCAAAGCCATTGAATAAACTCCGATCTGTAGCGCACGTAGAGGTCGGTTAACGCGCGGTCACCTTTTTCCTTTATCTGTTCAACTATATCTGAAAACCTTGGGCTCAAAAATTTATGTAGTAATGGGGTTTAGGTAACCCTCAAACCTCAATTATATGAAAATAAAATTATTATACCCACTAAAGGGTACTTTTTTGAAGATGCTTCATAAAGAGTTAATAAACCCTAACAATATGAAAAAACTCATAACACATCGCGAACAGGAAATTTTAAAATTAATGGCTCAGGGTATGAGTTCTAAAAACATTGCAAACGAATTGGGTGTGAGTTTTCATACCATACAAACACATCGGAAAAATATTTTGCGGAAACTCAACCAAAACAGTACTATTAGAGCTGTGACTGTAGCTACTACAGTTGGCATAATACCGAGTAATAACTTTAATATTCCACTTTACTTTAATAACGATCAACAATATTAAGCGGAATTCAAAATACCATAATCACGGTATTTTGATAAATGCCATAAACTTAACTTGTGGTATCTGTCACGGTTCAATATATTGTGACATTAAGGCTTTAACTTATTATTTAACTAACAAATCTATGAACAGAGTTATCCTCTCTGCACTGCTATTAGCAGTTTCAAGTCTGGCTTTCGCACAAAATAAATCTCTTGGTGTTGGCACCAGCACACCAAATCCTAATGCGGCACTTCATGTAGAATCGCCAACAGGCAATCAAGGTGCTATTATGCCTCGGCTTAGTACGGCACAACGAACAGCCATGGGTGGTATTTTAGGCGTTGCTGACGCAGGTTTATTACTTTATGATAATGATTTAAAAGGACTTTTCATTTGGGATGGCGCTGCGTGGCAGAGTTCTGCTAAACTGCAATTTCCTGTTGTAGATACGATAAATACCATCCCACCTAATGGCAATGCCTTACGTATAGTGTATAATAGTACAGATACAGGCAACTTTGGTGTAGCACATTTTGAAACCATCAATCCTAATGCAGCTTTCAGCACATTGTTTGCCCGCACTACATCTGCCACCAATGGCGCGGCAGATTTTGTAGTAAGCAATCCTGCTAATAATAATGATGCCATTGGCGTAAATACTAATGCACTTAATGGTCGCGCAGGTGCTTTTTCAATTAACAATGCTGGTAGTCAGAATTTCGCTTTGTACGCACAAAGCAACGGTGACTCTACTGGTGCAGCAGTACATGGCAATAATATAGGAAATGGTTTTGGTGTGTACGGAAAATCGCTGGGTTCTAAATTTGGATCAGCTGCTGTATATGGCTTACATGAAGGTATAGGCGATGCAGCTGGTGCATTTCGCATTACCAATGCAGGCAGCCCTTACGCTTCGCTGTATGGTGAAACAAATGGCACAGGCTCTGCCATTTTTGGAAATCATTTAGGTACAACAGGACGGGCAGGGCAATTTCAGATTGGTAATGCTGGAAATACCAGTGCTGCGTTACGCGGATTTACAAGTGGTTTAGGAAATGCCGCATTCTTTACCATTAGTAACCCTGTAAACGATTCGACAGCTATTTTGGGTGAAACAAATGGTAGCGGTGATGCTATAAAGGCACTAAATAGGGGAACCGGTGCCGCAATGTATGCGCGAGCCTTTGGAACGAACGATGCTATTTATGCCGAGAAACAAGGTGGTGATGGTGTAGGGAGTGCAGGTAATTTTCAAAATCAGGAACCCACCAACAACGCATCTGCCCTTTTTGCCAGCACTAATGCACCAGCGGGATTAGCTTTAGGAGCATTTAATTTTGCTAATGGAAATGCCTTTGCAATTTTCCAGGGAGGTATGAAAGTATCTACAGCTACCTTAAACGCTGGTACTAATACTTTAATTACCACAAGAGCAGTTGCTTACTTTATTGAGGATGCATCATCTTCATTCACCTTTAGTGGCGGTGTCGCCTTTGATGAGGGAGATATGATTTACATTTTTAATGGTGATTTAGGTAATAATGCAATTGTAGATTCACTTGTGATAGCATCGAATCAAGGCATTGTAGGCATCTACATGGCTGGAGCTCTACGCTTCTTTGCATATACGGCACCTTAATTTATGTATCCATCTTTAGCTCAAATAGATTTAATCACTTCTTTAAACTATTTCGATATAAAGAAAATAACATTGATTGTAGCTTCTTATGATTTATATTTTTAGTACTACTGGTTGAATTAAATATGTAAACGGGTATTGATTGTTTACAGTTTAAAGAAGAACTCAACCCATTATATCTGGCTTAATTATGAAAAGAATTTCATTAGTCATTCTTGTACTGGTTACAACATTGTCGCTTAAGGCTCAATTCATTGTTAACAGCAATGGTATTGACCTTGCCAGTACTACCACTCTTTCCACCAATGGCGATTGGGTAAATACAGGTACGTTTACTAATAACGGTATTTTAATTTTAAAAGATAGTTGGACAAACCAAGGAACTTACATTCCAGGCAATGGAAAGATTATACTTGATTACGATGTTAACCATAGTTTTAATCACAACAACCAAGCCGTTGGCAGTTTAGCAAAGCGTGGTATTGGCAGTGCCACACTCATAACCAATACTCAAGTACTGGATTCGTTGCTTTTAGAAAATGGTATTATACTTACCAATGCAGACACGCTACTGGTTGCTAATAGCGCTATTGTAAATGCTAATAACGGAAGTTATGTTTCTGGCTACCTTACGCACTTAGGAAATGGTAATAAGTATTTTCCTATTGGCAATGGTAGCAGCGCATTTCCGGTGACGCTTACACAAGTAATTGGTGTTGCGCCTAAAGTCACGGCTTCAATCGAAACATTTCCTGCGGGATATACAGCAGGTGCCGGTATCGATTCATTGTTAAACAATTTTCCTGTGGCCTGGCGCATCAATGCATCGGCACAAACAGATACTGCCTCTTATATTCGTTTTCAGTTCCCTGATAACGCAGTGGCTTTTCCATCTGTTGCGGTTGCCGCACGAGCTGTGTCCGGAAATCAATTTGAAGGTATGGGTAAGCGTAACCTCATAAGCAATAATGGCAACACAACGCTTACCAGTTATTCTAAAGGTTTAAAAGGACTATTCACTATTGCTGCAGGTTTTAGTGGAAACTTCGAAACTGACTCGTTGGCGCTCGTAACTTTCTACAACAATACTGGTGCTGTTACATGGACAAAAGATGCCAATTGGTTAAGTGGTAATGTGAATACATGGCAGGGTATTACGCAAACAGGTAATTCCATTACAGCTATTACTTTAGATGCAGCAAATATTACAGGTAGTATGCCTTCAGAAATTGCCGACATACTCAGTTTAACAACTCTTAATGTTGCCGATAATAACATCAACAGTATTCCCGATTTCTCTGGCCTGACTGCGCTCACCAGTTTAAACGTTTCTAATAACAACCTTGATTTTGCTTCATTAGAACCTAATGTCAGTCTTGGTGCGGTGGTGAATTATTCAAATCAAAAACCTATTAGCCTTAACCTTGGCGATACAGTGTTAGTAAATGTTGGGACTGACTACACATTTGTATCAACAGTTGGTGGAACACAAAACAATTATGCAATAAAACGCAACAACGTATTAGTTAATGAAGGTGCTAATAGTACGTTTTTCATTGATGCCATCAATAGAGATAATATGGGGCGTTATGAAGCAGACATTACAAATTCGTTAGTTCCCAATCTTACTTTAAGAACTTTACCAGTAGATATTCTTGCTGTGGCATCAATTGATGGCCGGATGCTCATTAGTGCGAACGAAGCAGCCAGTGCAGGTGTGGTTGAATTATTTCGCATCACCGAAAGTGGAGCTTATGACACTGCGCAGGTTAACATAATTAATACTACTGGCAACTACACTTTTAATAATGTGATACTGGCTGATTACATTTTATTGGCTAAACCCAACGAACAAGTGCATACACAATCCATTCCTACCTATAATGGAAATACCATTTTTTGGGAAGAAGCTGAGGCCGTAGTATTGAACAATAGCGTAGATGGATTGGATATTATAGCCAATGCTAAACCTGGTGCCTCTGAAGGTAATGGTATACTTGGTGGTTTTTTAGAAGAGGATGATGGCATAGATGATGCACGTATAGAAAGAACAAGCAGAATAAAAGGTGCTGGCGTTACTGCCCGAAGAACGCAAGGAACCAGTCGTGGTAAAGATGTAGTCTACATCCTTGTTGGTTATACAGTAACTGATGATGAGGGTAACTTTAATTTCCCCAATCTGCCGCAAGGTGATTACCGTTTAAATATGCAGTATCCGGGGAATCCGATGGATTCCACTTCATTTATTGATTTTACGATTGGCGTTGGTCGCGAAGCTGAAGTGCAAGTAGCCGCTACAGTTTTTGATGGTAAAATTACTGTGCGCGAACGCATTGTAACCGGAATATTTGAAGCCGCTGAGTTTAAAGCAAATGTTTTCCCCAATCCCGTTGTAGAAACTATTCAGATTGAATTTGAAGATGTTTCAAACAAGCGTGAAATGGTTTTACTTGATTTTAACGGTAACAGACTTAAACAACAGCAAGCGCCAGAAAAGCAAAATGCTCTCAACGTAAACGACCTGAAAAGTGGCACCTATCTACTCCAAATAAAGGAAGGCGCTGTACTTAAGAAAATAGTCAGGGTAGTTATACAATAAATGACAAACTCAAACCCCTGAAATCCCGCAGAACAAACTAATCTGCGGGATTTTGTTTTTTGTAGCCCTTAGTTTATACTAATCACTTCGAATACAAGAAACTAGGTATTGTTCAATCCCGCTGTTTGCTGTATTTTAGATATAAATATTGGCTTTATGAAAACATCATTTAAACACCTTCTGCTTTTTGTTCTTTTGCTTATACTCGCCTTTGCGTGCAAAGATGATCCAAGTGTAACCCCGCCTACAGAGGCAGAGCTGCGGACAGAAATATTAACTGCCGGAAATGGCACTTGGAACATCCCTGCTTCTGATGGAGTATTGTTAGGCGAAGGTGTCAACACCATTGATATTGGTGAGTTATTTCAAAACTTCAGCATCACGTTTACAACTACAGGCTACACAACCACTGGCACAACTCCTGTTTGGGCAAGATCTGGCACATGGAGTTTTGTGGATAATAGCGGCACAAAATTTAGAAGAAACGATAACATAGAGGTGACCATTGTGGATATCTCAGCCAATACTGTAAAACTAACTTTGCAGTGGAATGAAACTACTTACGAAGACGGAAGAAATAAGTCGCTGGCCGGCTTACACACTTTCACTTTTAACAAATAAAATTTGATTGACCGTTTTTTTTATAAGCTTCTTTTCACCAACTAATTACAGCTACTAACCTCTGAATTAAATCGAAACTGCCTTTACCTAAATTGTTGATACGTTTCGCTTGAATTCTCCAGCACTTAATAATCAGAAGCTTTCGATCTAGCGGAAAGTCTGTAAAAGAATTCACCTAATCTCTGCCCTCTATGCTAAAATCTGCATTTCATCTCATTGCCTTTTGCTTGTTTACTCTTGTATTAGAAGCCCAAGAGTTACCCTATGCTATACAACGTGTACAACAACCTATACGTGTTGTGGTAGGAACTTTCCCTGCCTATCAAATCTACGAATCAGTGATTGATAATGCCGGTAACACTTACGTTACTGGATTTTTTAGAGGCACCGCAGACTTCGATCCTGGTGTTGCTACCCAACAATTGGTAAGTCAGTCGCCAAGTGTAGCTGATGCCTTTTTTGCCAAGTATGGTGCAAATGGTGCATTGGTTTATGTCAAGGCAATTTCAGGATTGGGCGATAAAACAGCTAATACTATTGCATTAACATCAAATGGCAAGGTACTTATAGGGGGTTACTTTTTTGGCTTTGCTAATTTTGATCCAGGAGTTACAGATTTTTCTTTAGGATCTTTAGGTGGCTCTGATGCATTCTATGCCCGCTTTGATGCTGCCACAGGCGCTTTCGAATCTGCTTCTGCAACAGGGGGTGCTGGTAACGATGGTATTAGTAAAATAGTAGTAGCCAGCAATAACGATGCATATATGTATGGCTACTTTGCACAAACTGTGGATTTCGATTTTGGTGTTGGAGAACTCTACTTAAGTGCTGCAACTAGTGGGCAAGATCGTTTCATCGCTAAGTATGATGACCTACTCACTTTACAATGGGCACATGCTTTACCTAATTTATTCGTTACCAGTATTGCGTTGGATGCAAGCAGTTTCATAGTCACAGGAAGTTTTCAGACAACAACAGACATGGATCCAGGTCCTACTACACTTCTAAAAAGCCCCGCAGGTTCCAGCGATATCTGGCTAAGTAAATTTGATTTAAATGGAAATTTAGTTTGGAACAACACCATGGGTGGTGTCGACTTCGACAATGCCGTTGACATAGCTGTTGACGCTGGTTCGAATATTTACATTGCTGGTAATTTCAATCAAACAGCCGACTTTGACCCAAGTGCTGGCGTTCAAAACATTGTAAGCAATGGTCTTAACGATGCCTTTTCCGCTAAATACAATAGTGCGGGTGGCTTAGACTGGGTAAGAAGCTGGGGAGGAAGCAGGGCCGATCAGGCAACATCACTAGTGGCACTCGACAATAACAGAATAGTTATCTGTGGAACTTTCAGTAGCTTATCAATGGATATTGATCCAGGTGCCGGAACAAAGCAATTAACCAATGCCGGCCCCGAAAATGCAAGCGATGCATATTTAATTGTGCTTAATGACACTGGTAATTTACTGGATGGATTTAATTACGGTGCATCGGGTGTGTCTGAAACGGCAGGTCTTATTAATGGACAAGGATCCAGTTTTTCAATCATTGGAAACATTACGCAAACAATAGATTTTGATCCGAGTAGTAATATCTACAACCTCATTAATGACACTGGATTCCAGCAGGCTTACTTAGCTAGCTATTCCTTACTATCGACTTTACCTGCTGCACAAGCAACGGCACTAACTTTCCCAGGACAAACAACATCAAGCATTGATGTTGCTTTTACACCGGCAGCTGGTGCTGATGGCTATCTTGTTATGAGAAGAGCCAACGCTGCCTCTACCTCTATTCCAAAAGATGGTTTTACGTATAACGTTGGAAATAACATTGGTGATGGTATGGTTGTATCGGTGGGTGCAGTTACTTCCTTTACAGACAATAACCTTGCGGCAGATGTCAACTATCATTACTCTGTTTTTGCGTATACCGAAAGTGCGGGCGCGGTTAATTACCTTACAGCAAATCCACTTGTTGGAAATTTATCTACCATAGATATTGTTGAAACACGACTAACGGATTCCTTAACATTGGTTTCATTTTATAATGCAACCAATGGTGCTGTCTGGACAAATAATACTAACTGGCTTAGTGGAACATTGGATACCTGGTATGGTATTAATTTAAATGGCAACAGAGTAAGTAGTATTTCACTTGCAAATAATCTCTTACAAGGATCTTTACCTCTTTCGTTCAGTAACCTTTCAGCAATTGATACACTTATACTTAACAACAATCAATTGTCAGGAACAATCCCGCCTGACTTGAGTAGGCTAGCATCGTTGCAGGTACTCAACCTGGCCAATAATAGTTTCACCGGATCAATTCCTTCAGAGTTAGGCGTCTTGCCTAATCTGCGAACCCTAGATCTTGGCACCAACCAACTTACAGGGAGTATTCCAACAACATTGGGAAATATTTCTAGTCTGTTGGAATTAAGATTATTAAACAATCTTTTATCTGGTCCTATTCCAACATCTCTTGCAACAATACCTGGTTTATCGGTTATAATTTTAAATAACAATCCATTGATTACAAATATTCCAATAGAAATTGGAAATATTTCAACCCTGACTATCCTTGAATTACAAAACTGTCAATTAACTGGAAGCATACCCACTGAATTGGGTAACCTATCCTCTTTAACAAGGTTAGATCTTGGTGGTAATTTTATTAATGGTCGTCAAAATAATATCATCAGAAATAGATTAACCGGTGGTTTTCCTGCGTCATTAACAAATCTTACTAACCTGAATTTTTTAAACCTGAGTCACAATGAATTAACAGGAACACTCCCTGCTGGCATATCTAATTTAACCAATCTGGGTACGCTGTGGCTTAGCGGTAACTACTTTACGTTTGGCGCTTTTCCTCCAGAGGTATTAAGTCTTCCAAACATCACTATTCTATATTTATCCTACTGCGGTATCACTGGCAACATCCCAACAACAATAAGTGACATACCACTACTAACTGATATTTTTCTCGATTTTAATGAAATCGAATCTATACCTGTATCGTTAGCTGCCAAGGCAAATTTGAATACACTGGTTGTGAGTAACAACCAGCTTAGCACTTTACCCGACTTTTCCGGAACCACATCATTGAACTACCTTGAAGTCAGAAATAATAATTTGCAATTCGATGCTCTCGAACCTAACATTCTTAAGTTCAGTGACCCAGTTAATTATGCTCCACAAAATCAAATAGGGACGCCACAAAATATTTCGCTAGTGCCTGGCAATGCACTTAACATAGCCTTTAGTATTGGCGGCAGCGCCAACACTTATACCTGGCGACTAAACAATGTTATTCAACCTACAGAAATAGCAAGCACTATTTCAATAGTTTCTGTTCAAGCCACCAATGCCGGAACGTGGGGGCTTACCATAACCAACAGTCTGGTTCCATCGCTTACACTTACTACAAGTCCTGCTCAAGTTACAGTAGTAGCAGAGAGTGTTTTCACCTGGCAAAATGGTGGCGACCTTACTACTGATGGTAACAACGCAAGTATGTACAGTGGTGTTTGGGGGGATTTTGACAACGATGGTTTTGAAGATATTTATACATTGGGGGTTAACGACTCACTATCAGGTGGCTTATACCGAAATAATGGGAACGGAACTTTTACAAGAACAAATGCTATTGACTTTGCCGATGGCCGGAGTGGTACTTGGGGCGATTATAATAATGATGGTAACCTCGATTTGTTTGTGCCTGATTTTGGCTTTGCTACTGCCCTTACCGATAATCAAGTACAGATTTATAAAAATAATGGTAATGGTACATTCACAAAAATTAATTTACCTATCGATGGTGTAGCAGGTACATGGGGAGATTTTGACATTGATGGCGATCTTGATATCAGTATTTCAAGCACACAGTTTAATGAAGTGTTTTTTAGAAATGATGGTAACGATGTGTTTACACGAATCGAAAATGATATTAACGATAATGGCCAGTGGAACAACATCGCCTTCTATGCCGATGCTGATATAAGGCTTGATTACCTCATCCCCTCGCCAAACTCTAATGTAAACTCACTACGTCTGTTTTATGGCAATAATTCAAATCAATTTTATGATGGCTTTACTTTTCCTACTCTGTCAGGTTTAACCAGAGGTGCTTCTGTAGCTGATATTGATAATGATGGTGATTATGATATCTATGTTATGCTATCGACTGGTGTTGGAGAAAATGCTTTTTTTATTAATGATGGTTATGGATACTTTACTGAGGAACCTGCATCGATACGACTTGGTGAATTGGTAAGAGGAGGAAGAGGCTCCGCCTTTGGCGATTTAAATAATGATGGTCATATAGATCTCATTACTGATCAAAATACCTTAGCACCTAACGGATGGACAGTCTATTTTAATAATGGTGATGGAACTTTCACGCGTGAATTAAACCAGACTTTTAAAAACAGTAATACTTTTGCTGGTATTGCATTGGGTGATTATGATAACAATGGTTTTCTTGATGCCGTTTCTGCAACCTTCAATCCCGGAACTACCAATGGGTTATACCGCAATACAGGTAATGCTAATCATTGGTTAAAAATAAAGTTAACAGGTTCAACAACTAACCGCAATGGAATTGGGGCACGCATTGCCGTTAAAGCTGATGGATTTTGGAGACACCACCAGGTAATTACTACTAATGGCTTTGCTAACCAAAATAGCTTGCTCTCACACTTTGGCACAGGTAGCGCTACGGTAATTGATAGTGTAGTTGTTAAATGGCCAAGTGGTTACCGTCAAATAATCGTAAACCAGGCTGCTGATCAATTGATACTTATTAACGAGCCCCTCAATCCTGTTAGCGATACAGATATGGAGTTGATTGCTGCTTACCAAGTAGCCTCTCAAAATGCAGAAAGCTTTGCTTCATTAGAAGATTACAATCTGGACAATGCCGACAACATGCTTATTTCAGGATACTTTATTGGCAGCATTGATTTTGATCCCGGTGCAGGCGTTGAAATTTTAACTTCTTCTTCAGTTTCAAATGATGATAATTTTATTGGTAAGTATACATCTACAGGTGCTTTAGCATGGATTTATCCATTTGCTAATGATAATGGAAATAGAGTTGATCATGAATCAACGGCAGCTGATCCCAGTAACAATGTTATTATTGCCGGTATGGTGTCAGGCACTTTCGATGTTGACCCTACCATTGGTGTTACCACACTTACCAGTAACGGTTTGAACGGAGACCCTTATTTCGCTAAATACTCTCCTACCGGAAATTTTCTCTGGGCCAAACAATTATTAAGCAACACAGGCAACTACCCTCGAATAGATGTAGTACAAGTTGATGAAGCAGGAAATGTAATTATTACAGGAAGCTTTGGAGGCGGTGATATTGACGCAGATCCTGGCGTAGGCACAGCCCTTATTACTAATAGTGGAATAGGCGTGATAACTTTTCTTGCCAAATACGATAATGATGGAAACTACATCTGGTCAATTCCAATAGGGGATCCAGATCTCTATCAGTATCCAATGTCGCTTGCCACTGATGACACCAATAATATTTATCTTACTTATGAGGCAAACGATTCGGGCGGGTCATCAGAAATGATCATCAGTAAGTATGATGCCAATGGCACATCAATTTGGGCTGTAACCAATACTAATCTTTACGGATCTGATTTTAGAAGTTTAACTATTGATGAAACAAACAACAGACTGTATATACCAGGAAGCTACTCGGGCACACCAAATTTTACAGGCACATCGGGTAGTGGAACCTTACCTGCAACTAATGATAGTGACAATGGATACGTGGCTATCTACGACTTAAACGGTGCATTTATTAATGCTTTTGCTTTTGAATCTTCTAATGAAGCTTATCCAGTATCATTAAGTGTTTTAGAAGATGGGAATTTGTTAATATCAGGTGGTTTTGAAGGAACAATTGATTTGGATCCTTCTGCGGCTAAATACGAGTTTTACGGCAAGACCTCTTCTTTCATTACCAAACTATCCTCAACCGGTACATTCATTTGGGGTGCAGCAATGCCAAATTCTTTTGGTTTAATTTCCAAACTGAATAGTCAGAATGAATTAGCCAGCGTTATCTTTTACGGAGAGGGAAACACCGATGTTGATGTTGAACCAGGCCCTGGTGTATTTACAATTTCATCCAACAGCAATGATGAAGACTTTGCTTTCTTAACATATGATATTCAGGGCGGTGTTTTGTCGGCTGACTCATTAGCACTCCAAGCTTTTTATCAAGCCACAGGCGGACCAAATTGGACTAATCGTACAAACTGGTTAAGTGGCGATGTAAGTACATGGTTTGGCATAACCGTTACAAACGATAAGATTACGGCCATCAATCTTCCTGAAAATAACCTTACGGGATCTATCCCTGCTGATGCACTTATCCTTGATGATTTATTAACTATCAATCTGGCTGGTAATAACCTGCAAGCTATACCTGATCTCAGCATTCTTACTGATATTACTGTGGCTGATGTTTCGCGCAACAACCTGGATTTTGGTTCCCTTGAATATAACGTGGATGTACCGGGTATTAATTATGCGGATCAAAAAGATATAATAGCTTTCCCTGATTCAATTTTAGTGGCTGCTGGCGATGATTATATCTTAGAGACTACCATCGGTGGCACAGTCAATAATTATCAGTGGAAACTTAATGAAGTAAATATTACTGATGCTCTACGTGATACACTATTCATCGAAAGCATTGGCAGAAATAATATGGGTGCTTATACGGTAGAGTTAACGAATAGTATAGTAACAGGACTAACGCTTAAAACAGTGCCGGTAAATGTTTTAGCTACAGCCGATTTATCCGGAAGCTTGCTGATGTCTGCCAGCGTACCCGCGACTGCAGGCACACTGCGTTTGCTCAGGGTTACCGCCAGCAATGGTTATGACACCATTAGTACTATTGGTGTAAACGGGGATGGTACATACCTCTTTGATAATGTTGTGTTAGACGATTACCAGATTGTAGGTTTTGCAGACACCCTTGTGGTAGGGCAGGAACGTGCGCTACCAACCTACTATAGCAGCACCATTTTCTGGGAAGAAGCCGACACCTTATTTATAGAGAATTCAATATCGGAGCTTGATATACTTTCACAACTCGAGCCTACTGAACCTTTGGTAGAAGACGGTATTATTAAAGGTATTGTTCAGGAAGATGACGGAACCGGTGAACGAACAGAAAAAACCTCAAGAATAAAAGGTGCTGGTGTTACAGCGCGCAGATCGCAGGGAACAGGCAGAGGCAAGGAGATTTTCGTTCTTGTTGCTTATGTATTTACAAATGATGAAGGAGAATTCGACATATCCGGTTTACCAACCGGCATTTATAGAATTAATATACAATACCCCGGTTTCCCTATGGATGAAACATCATTTGTAGATATTCCTATTGGAACAAATGTTTTAGATGAAGTTGTAGAGGTTGAAGCTACTGTAGCTGAAGGGAAAATTAGTGTGCGACAGCTTATTATTACCAGCTTGGAAGGTACCGAATATAAAGCGGAAGTATATCCAAACCCTGCGTCCACTGCACTTTATATCAACTTTGAAAAATCATCTACTAATAGAAAAATTGAATTGACTGACATGGCAGGCGCTATATTAAATAAGCAATCTGCAAATACCCAGACAACGCAATTTGATGTGAGCAGTCTTCAAACAGGTATTTATTTGTTAAAAATAAAAGATAAAGACAACACTGTAAAAGTTATACGTATCGCAGTCCAAAATTAATTTTAAATGCTGCATGCAAGGTTGCACCAAAACCAGCATGCAGCATCCTTATTTGCTTTATAGGTTATTAAAATCAATATCATGAAATGTTTTCCATGCTTGTTAGCATTATTACTCATTGGAGTTACATCTTACACTCAAGATATCCCCAAACTCTATCTGGATATAGAAAGTAATTTTAATTCAGAGAACTATGAAGCCTGCTCCAAAATGGAAAAGGCCCTTGCCGAATTAGCATTGCAACGAAACGATACACTGGTAGCCAACGGTTACTATTATATTGGTTTTGCTAACTCAATGCTCGGTAAAACCGAAAAAGCAATTTCTCAATTCGAAAAAGAGAAAAGCATCAGGGAAAGTCTTGGATTACAAAGCAGTGAAGATTACGGAAATGTATTGTCTAATCTTGTAGGCCTCTATTTTGAAATAGGCAATAACGAGAAAGCTGCCTCTATGGCTTACCAACTACTTGAAAACGACAAGAAGAACTATGGAATCACTAGTGATGTATATGTTCAAACGGTTCTTAATACTGCTTCTGTCTTACGTGATGTCGACAAACTTAAAGAAGCACAGACTTTACTAGAGTCGAATATTAAGCAACAGGAAAAAAGCTCTGCCAACTATGCATTACTTTTATTAAAACTTGGTGATTTATATTCCTATGCAGGGCTATATTCAAAGGCAGGCAAAACACTAAGCGAAGTGTTTCCAATTATCGAAAAACAATTTGGACTTAATTCTCCTGAGTATTTAGATGCATTGGTCATTACAGGCACACATTACGTAAGGCAGGGCAAGTATCCGGAAGCAGAAGAAACTTTCGATCAGGCGCTTGATTTACTGAAGCCGGAAGAAGAAACGTATATGTCGGCATTAAATGATCAGGCATTGGTTTACAGAAGCCTTGGTCAATTAGAAAAGGCTGAGAAAATTTTTACAGAAATAAAAGTTATGGATAGCGCAACCCTTGGCACTACTCATCCATATTACGCTATTACGCTTTCAAACCTGGCGCTTATACAAACGGATGCTGGTAAGTACAAAGAGGCTGAAAATAATCTGTTAAAAACACTTGCCATCCAAAAAGCAAACGGTGGAACCAAATCATTAACCTATACACGAACGCAAACATTATTAGCACGCGTTTATCAGTCTGCCGGGCAGGTGGAGAAGGCTATTCCTTTATTAGAACAATCTTCAACTATTTTTAAAACCAAATTAGGTGATAAAGATCCCGATTATGCCTGGGCACTTTTTAACCTTGGCATGGCTAATTGGAAAGCCGGTAAGGGTAGTGTTGGTATTAAACAACTTAAAACAGCTGCATCAATTATCACAGCAAGTTTAGGCAAGAATCATCAACGCTATGCCGAAACCAGTCAGAAAATTGCCGAATACCAATGGTTACAAAAACAAAATAAAGAAGCACAACAGACTTTCGGAGAAGTCTTCAACAACTATTATAACCAAATCGATGTTACTTTCCCTGTGCTTACGGAAGAAGAGAAAGCAAAATTTTATTATAATAAAATTCGTCCTTCATTCGATAAATTCAATGCCTTCGCTGTACAAAGCAAAGAAGAAATTCCAAGCGTTCTGGCTGAGGTGTACGACCACCAGATTAATACAAAAGCTGTGATCATGCTATCCACAGAAAAAGTTAAGCAAGGCATTAAAAGTATGAATGACCCAAGCCTGATGACACAGTTTGAAGAATGGCAGGGAATAAAGGAACAGATAGCAAAGCTTTACGGGCAACGTGATGAGTCACAATCAATTGATTCGCTTGTGAATGTCGCCAACATCTACGAAAAAGAGCTTACCAGAAAATCATCCGCATTTGCATCGCAGTACATCCGTAAGAAATACAGCTGGCTTGATGTGCAGAAGGCACTCAAACCAAATGAAGCTGCTGTTGAAGTTATTCGCTTTACAAATTATAATCCTGAAAATGGAGGAGCATTTACGAATGAAATACGCTATGCATTTTTGGTAGTGACTACACAAACAAAAACACAACCCGATATTATCTTATTAAACAATGGAAATGAACTTGAAAGCAAGTTTATGAATTTTTATCGCAATAGCATTCGTTTTCAACAGGAAGACCCATACTCTTATAAAAATTATTTCGAATCATTGGCTGATTATTTACAAAAGAATAAGATTCAAAAAGTATACTTATCATCAGAAGGTGTTTACAATCAAATTAACCTCAACAGCATTCGAAATCCTTTTACACAGAAATACATACTGGATGAGTATGATGTACACCTTCTCAACAACACACGTGAGTTGGCCAGCAATATGCCCGACAAACGTGTAGGTCAGGCGCCTGTTTTACTTGGTTTCCCTAAATTTAACCTTGAAGAAACTGGCAACAAAAAAGTTGCAGAAACAAGAGGTGCTACCAGAAGTATTACAAGAGGTGGTATAACACGTGGCTTCAGAGGCGGTCTACTGCGCTACATGCGAGGTGAGGAAGATGGTATATCCGTTTTACCTGGTACTGAAAAGGAAATCAATGAAATCTCGGTCTTGTTTCAAGACAAGCCACATGTATTTATGGAATCGCAGGCAGCTGAACATACAATCAAAGAAGTGAACAATCCACGTGTATTACACATTGCTACACATGGTTATTTTTTAGAAGATGAAGCACCTGCTACCGAAGCAACTCAATCGCAATATGTTGCTAACCCATTGCTTAAAGCCGGATTGATTTTAGCGGGAGCAGAGAATTTTCTGTTAACGGGTAATCTAAATGAATCTGGAGATGATGGCATACTCACAGCATATGAAGCCATGAATTTAAATCTGGACGATACGGATCTTGTTGTACTGTCGGCCTGTGAGACTGGGCTTGGTCAGGTAAAAAACGGTGAAGGTGTTTATGGCCTGCAAAGAGCTTTTCGCCTGGCGGGAACCAAAAATATTGTAATGAGTTTGTGGAGTGTAGATGATGAGGCTACTCAGGAACTTATGTCACTCTTTTATAAAGAAATGCTGGGTGGCAAAACACAACATGAGGCTTTCCGTGTGGCGCAACAGCAACTCAAACTAAAATTCAAACAACCATTTTACTGGGGAGCGTTTATCATGGTGGGGGAATAATCGATTTGAAAATAAGCGCAATACCTTTGTTGTTACTATAATTTGGATCAGCCCAGTGATTCCCAAAAAAGAAGGTGAACATAAAGAATAATCAAAACGGAGCTGTCATAGAAAAATGACAGCTTTCTTTTTTATAAACTTACCAGCGGTGAAGGATAAATAAAATATTTACTTAAATCTTATAATACTGATTAAACCTTTCAGGCTTGTGCGAGTCAAAGCACAAAAAAAGGTCATGAAAAAGATAATGATAATTGCCGTAATGCTAATGATATCAATAGCTGCGGTGCAGGCCCAAACACCAGTAAATGCCAGACAGAAAGCCCAAAGGGTAAGAATTGCCGAGGGTCGTGCTAATGGAGACCTAACCAAAGGAGAAACAGCCCTGCTAAATAAACAGCAACGTAACATTAGAAGAAGTGAATGCGTGGCTAAAGCTGATGGGGTGGTGACAGTAAGAGAGCGGAGAGAATTACATCGCCAACAACATCGCGCAAATCATGCGATACGTAGGGCTAAACACAATCCTATTGATAGAAAAGGTTAACAAAAATTCCTCAGCGTCCTTACAAGACGCTGAGGAATTTATAGTTACAATTATACCTTATTCAAAGCTTGTTCCAAATCGCTAATCAAATCTTCAGCATCTTCAACACCTATGCTAAGACGCATAAGCGAATCTACCAAACCACTTTTTAGTCTTTCCTCTTTTGGAATGCTTGCGTGTGTCATAGAAGCCGGATGATTAATAAGTGACTCCACTCCACCCAGTGATTCTGCTAATGCGAAAAGCTCTACACTCTTCATCAGCGTATGTGCTTTTTCAATGCTATCATCTTTCAACGTAAATGATAACATGCCGCCAAAATCTCTCATCTGACTCTTCGCTATAGCATGGTTTGGGTGATCAGGAAAACCTGGCCAATACACCCGCCCAACTTTTGGATGGGCTTTTAAAAACTCAGCCACTTTTTTTCCATTGATACAATGACGTTCCATCCGCAAGTGCAGGGTTTTTATACCACGCAAAACCAAGAACGAGTCCTGAGGGCCTGGCACAGCACCACAAGAATTATGAATGAACGCCAACTCCTGATGAATTTTTTCATCATTAACAACTAAGGCGCCCATAATTACATCGGAGTGTCCGCCCAAGTATTTGGTAACCGAGTGCATGACAATGTCTGCTCCCAGTTCAAGCGGGCTTTGTAAATAAGGTGACGCAAAAGTATTGTCCACTGCTAAAAGAATATCATGTTTTTTAGCAATGACAGCACAAGCTTTAATGTCTACAATATTCATTAAAGGATTGGTGGGTGTTTCTACCCATAACAATTTAGTATTAGCATTAACCAAAGGCTGAATATTAGCGCTATTGGTTAAATCAATGAAATGAAATTTGATGCCAAACTTCTCATAAATTTTTGTAAACATCCGGTACGTTCCACCGTACAAATCGTTGCTTGTGATTACTTCATCACCTGGTTTCAATAATTTTACTACTGCATCTGTTGCGCCCATACCTGACGAAAAACATAATGCGAACTTTCCGTTTTCCAAGGCAGCAATACTTTTTTGTAAGCTATTACGGGTTGGGTTAGCACCACGCGCATAGGCATAACCCTTATGCTGGGCAGGGCCCTCTTGTACATAAGTAGAGGTCTGAAATATAGGCGTCATAATCGCGCCTGTCGAGGGGTCGGGAGCAACGCCCGCGTGAACTGCTTTTGTAGCGAATTTCATATTGGATTATTATCAGTATTGAAAAAAATCTTTAAAATATTCTGCAATATAGCTAAAGTGCTACTTGCCCCTGTTTTTCTCAATCATATCCCACATACTTTCAGGTATATCTTCGAGGTGACTAAATTCACCTCCGCTTCGCAACCACTCCCCACCATCAATGGTAATTACCTCTCCATTAACGTAGCCAGAATAATCGGACAACAAATAAGCCGCAAGATTTGCTAATTCCTGATGCTCACCCACACGTTTGAGTGGAACGCGTTGTGCCGGATCAAATTTCTTTACAAGATCTCCCGGTAACAATCGACTCCAGGCACCCTCTGTAGGGAAGGGTCCGGGTGCTATCGCATTACTTCTGATGTTATACTTTGCCCACTCTTGTGCCAATGATCTGGTGAGGGCCAAAACACCGGCTTTGCTGCAAGCAGAGGGTACTACATAGCCAGAACCAGTCCATGCGTATGTGGTAACAATGTTTAAAAAAATACCACCTTGCTTTTTACTAATCCAGTTTTTACCGGCTGCTAATGTTGTGTAGTAGGTTCCCTTTAATACAATATCCACAATTATATCGAAGGCCCTATGCGACAAACGTTCTGTCGGGCTGATAAAGTTACCCGCTGCGTTGTTTAATACTGCATGTATCTGTCCGAATTCTTTCTCCGCTTCCTTTAGCACATTTTCAATTTCTTCATACTTGCGTACATCGGCAGGAATGGCCAAAACCTTACCACCAGTTTCCTGCATGAGCTCCGTTGCGGTTTTATCTATGACTTCTTTTTTACGAGAGGTAATAACAAGGTTGGCGCCAAGTTCCAGGCAGTATTTGCCAATGGATCGGCCCAGACCGGTGCCTCCACCAGTAATTACAATAGTTTTATTCTGTAAACTTCCAGGTTTTAACATGCCTTCCATACACTAACATTTTGAACGGAAAGGTAAAAAATAAAAAAGGAGTCCGAAGACTCCTTTTAGTTTTTTAAACGCATTGAATTAACCTATCTCGACCAGGTCGTTCAATGATTGCTCAAGTGAATCAAATATTTCACTTAGTGCTTGCTTTGTACCATCGTTAAACTGAACATACGGTGTAGCCTCAAAATCGCCATCCTCGGTTACCCAAATAATTTGACCAGCTGCTTTACCATTCACACTTACTGAAATATCAGCATAGTCATTCAAATCTTCAGTAAACTCAGTTGGATCGGCTGGAGGCGTGATGACAATGTTAAAGATCACCGACCCTAATTGTACATTGCCTTCTACCTTTGTTGGAGTCGTTAAATTTTTTGCACCCTGATAAGTAGCTGTTAAATCCCAACCAATAAGTTTATCATCACCTTTACTTAAGTATTGAGAGAAACTTGATTCAGCAGCTTTTGTATCATCCAAATCAATATCAAGTGTATAAGGATTTACAAAGTAAGAGATGTCCGCAAAGTTTGGCTCGTCTGTACCATTGTTTTTATATGTTACCTCCGCACTTAATGAAGCTTGTTTTACATTGTTAATATCAAGTGTAGCTTCAATAATTGAGGCACTGTATAATTCATCACCCAATGGTGTAGAAACTTCTTCATAATCTGTCAATCTGAAAACAGCATTGTTAGTGGTGCTACCTTCTGTAGGAAAGCGTAATTCAATAATGTTAGATTGTGCAGTTAACTCGAAATCTTCAATCTGCGGATTCCACGTATAAACACCTTTGTTCTCATCATAATTGAATGGCTCATCCCCTTGTGTGCGACCAGATTCACTGGGTTCACTAATCATGTGCTGAAAATTTGCTATGGCCTTACGCACATAAGTATTTGGATTCTTTCTTACTTCTTTTACACGCGCTGTGGTAAAAATCGATCCGCTATTGGTTAATGCAGCTAGTGTTTCAAGTGCTTTAAAACCTTCGGCATTAGCGAAGTTCTCAAGTTCTACAGATAATCCTGCATCAACTGCTAACAACGATTGTTTGGCTTCATTAGCAGACAGACTTTCGGTTTCATCTTTTTCACAGGCCGTAAATAACAGGAGGCCAGCTAAAAGAATTGTTGATAATTGGAGGCTTTGTTTTAGCATAAAAAAATGATTTTTTAAAGAAAACTCAGTTTTAGAAGTTTTGAACTTAATTGTCCTTAATTTTGAGTAGTAGTAACGAAGTAACCACACAGAACATATGAAAAAGTCTTTTTTATTTTTTGCAACAGCCCTTTTAGTCAGTGGCTGTATTGTTTCTAAAAAGAAGTTTGACGACATGTTGGCTCAGAAAGTAAGGACTGAGGCTGATTTAAACGAAAAAACTGCAGCTTTTGATTCACTTTCTGCAAATTTTTCAAACCTGAATCAACAGTTTGATCAACTTAAATCAGATACAACAACGTTGGGCGCAAGTTTAAGAGTTAATCAAAAAAAACTTGCAGGTTTGGAATCAGAACATGAACAACTTAATAGCTTATATAAAAATCTCCTTAATAATAGTGGTCGTATGAACCGCGACTTAACACAACAGCAACAACAATTATTAGCTATTCAGGAAAATCTGGATAAGACAAGAAAAGAGAATGACTCATTAAGTACAAGTCTGGCAGAACGTGAAAAAAAGGTTATAGAATTAGAACAGGTTTTGGCTAATAAAGATAAAGCTGTTCAGGATTTAAAATCTCGTATTAGCGATGCATTGTTAAACTTTAAAGAAAATGATTTAACAGTGAAAGTAAAAAATGGTAAAGTATATGTTTCACTCGCTGAGCAACTCTTGTTTGGTTCTGGTAGCATTGATGTAGATCAGAAAGGGGTTGGTGCTTTACAGCAATTGGCTAAAGCGTTGAAAGATCAGAAGGATATAAATATTATGGTAGAAGGACATACTGATAATGTGCCCGTTTCAAAAAAATCTGCTTACATGCAGGACAACTGGGACTTAAGTGTATTACGTGCTACGTCTATCACTAAAATTTTGGTTAAAGGTGGTGTTCCACCAAATCACATTGTGGCTGCGGGTAAGGGTGAGTTTTCTCCCTTATTAATTAATGATACACCACAAAACAAACAAAAGAACAGACGTACTGAGATTATCATTACTCCTGATCTGGATGAGTTATTTAAATTGCTGGAGAGCAATTGATGATAAGTTTTTAAATCAACAAAAAACGCGAAGAAATATCTTCGCGTTTTTTTATTGATTTAAATAGTCAATATCAAAAAATAAAAATAACTAAACGCTTCGCTTAAATCTCCGAGGTCGTAAGCGCCTGAAGGCTAAACCTTGGTGATTTCGTTATCCATTCTCAAATCAACGAATCAGCATATCAACTATTCAGCACATCACCACATCAGCTTGCCACTTGCTTTGCAGCATCTTCATGCACTTGTGCATCAACTACTGCAATAGCGGCAATGTTTACAATCTCGCGTATTGAACTGCCTAATTGTAAAACATGAACAGGTTTTTTCATGCCTAATAAAATTGGACCAATGGTTTCTGCTCCACCAATCTCCATTAATAATTTGTAGGCAATATTACCTGCTGCCAGATTGGGGAAGATAAGGGTGTTAGCACCATCTTTCGCCAGCTTACTAAATGGATACATCTCTTGCTGCAGTTCTGTATTCAGCGCCACGTTAGCTTGTATATCACCATCGATGACCAGGTTAGGATTAATTTCTTTTACCATGCGCACTGCATCTCTGACCTTATCAGGTATTTCACCTTTACTAGAACCAAAGTTTGAATAAGACAATACTGCAACGCGCGGTTCTACATCAAAGAACTTAGCACCATTCGCAGTTAACTTAATAATTTCTGTTAAGTCTTCGGCAGTAGGATTTACATTGACGGTGCAATCGCCAAAGAAATAATTTCCCTTCTTAGTCATGACGATGTACATACCGGCAACACGTTTTACATTCGGGGCGGTACCAATAATCTGCAATGAAGGAAGAATTGTTTTAGGATAATCTTTTGTTAACCCTGACACCAGCGCATCTGCTTCACCCATCTCAACCATCATGGCAGCAAAATAATTTCTGTCGCGCATTTGCTTCAAGCAGTCACGGTAGGTTAATCCTTTGCGTTGACGCTTTTCATACAACTTTTGCGCATATTGCTCTAGTCTCTCTTTATCCTTGCGTGGATAAATGATCGGGCAATCTAATTCAAGCTTATGCTCTTCAATCAGCGCTTTAATTTCTTTAGGATCGCCCAATAAAATAGGTTGTGCAATTCCTTCATCAACTAATACCTGAGCCGCCTTTAGAATTTTATGATGTGTTGCTTCAGCAAACACTACACGCTTAGGGTTTTGCTTGGCACGATCAATAATTCTATTCATGAATTTCTGATCGATACCAATACGTTTCTGTAATTCTACATGGTACGCTCCCCAATCTGTAATCGGATTTTTAGCAACACCACTCGCCATTGCTGCTTTGGCTACAGCCGGAGAAATGGTGGTGATCAAACGTGGGTCTAGTGGTTTGGGAATTAAATAGAAACGGCCGAAGTTCAGCTTCTCTATATTATAAGCTTTGTTAACAATGTCGGGCACTGGTTCTTTGGCCAATGATGCAAGCGCATACACGGCAGCAAGTTTCATGGCCTCATTAATCTCTGTAGCGCGTACATCTAATGCCCCTCTGAATATGTAAGGGAAACCCAACACATTGTTCACCTGATTAGGATGATCACTTCTGCCTGTACCCATAATCAAGTCAGGACGCGATTTCATGGCTATGTCGTAGGCAATTTCAGGATTAGGATTAGCCAAGGCAAAAATGATAGGATCTTTTGCCATGGTCTTGATGTCCTCTGATTTTAAAATATCAGCCACGGACAACCCAACAAATACATCAGCACCTTTCAAGGCTTCTTGTAATGTAGTGATATCACGTGTCGTAGCAAACTCAGCTTTAGTGCCATCCAGGTTCGGGCGATCTTTTCTGATCACACCTTTGCTGTCGCACATGATTACATTTTCTTTGCGCAGACCCAACGCAACATATAAGCGCGTGCATGAAACAGCTGCAGCACCAGCACCATTCAGCACCAATACAGCATCTTCAATTTTTTTACCAACTAACTCTAATGCATTTAATAAAGCAGCACTTGAAATAATGGCTGTACCGTGCTGATCATCATGCATGATAGGAATCTGCATCATGCCGCGAAGGGCAGTTTCAATCTTAAAACACTCCGGTGCTTTAATATCTTCCAGGTTAATGCCTCCGAAAGTCGGTTCTAACGATTTTACAATTTTTATAAAAGCATCAGGATCTTTCTCATCAATTTCTAAATCGAAACTATCAATGCCTGCATATTTTTTAAAGAGAACAGCCTTACCCTCCATTACCGGCTTTGAGGCTTCTGGCCCGATATCGCCCAAACCCAATACGGCCGTTCCGTTAGTAATCACCGCTACAAGATTACCTTTTGCGGTATACTTGTAAACATCATCTTTATTGGCCGCAATTTCTTTACAAGGCTCGGCTACACCTGGTGAATAGGCCAAAGCCAAATCCAGCTGCGAGCTTAATACTTTTGTAGGGACAACTTCAATTTTACCAGGCTGGCCTTGCATGTGGTAATTAAGGGCGTCCTGTTTTCTTATTTTAATAGACATAGGCTCAAATTGATCAGCAAATATAAGAGACAAAATGAAACTGAATTTTTTTAACACTAGTCAGCATCTTATCTACAGTCCGTCTGACCGCTGTTTTATTTGTAGTAGAGCGGTGTGACGGATAGGTATTTTGATTGAATTTTTTATTGTTTTAAACTTTGTAAGATAATAAAGAATCAATGTCGTTTACGTAAGCTTTCTTTTTATTTGGCCTCACCCTTCCCTCTCCTGAGGAGAGGATCTATGGAGCTTAAGTAAACGACATTGAATAAAGAATGGCAATTTTTAGCGCAGAATCATACTCACCACATTTTCTACATGGGTGGTGTGGGGAAACATATCAACTGGTTGAATATCTACTACTTCATACTTCTGCGACAGGATTTTTAAATCCCGCGCTTGTGTGGCCGGATTACAGCTCACATAAACAATCTTTTTAGGTGCAGCTTGTAATAACATGTTACAAACATCTTCATGCATACCAGCACGTGGCGGGTCGGTAATGATTACATCAGGTCGGCCATGTTCATTCAAAAAAGATTCGTTCAACAAATCCTTCATATCGCCTGCGTAAAAATCAGTATTGCTGATACCATTTAATGATGCATTAATTTTAGCATCGTCAATAGCTGCTTTCACATACTCCAGTCCTACTACCTTTTTAGCATTTGCCGCAACAAAACTTGCAATGGTACCTGTGCCTGTGTATAAATCGTACACCAGTTCATCTCCTTTCAGGTCGGCCATCTTCCAGGCTACTTCATATAAGGTATAAGCTTGTTTAGAATTAGTTTGATAAAAAGATTTAGGCCCTACTCTGAATTTCAACACACCACTTCCGTCAGGTTTCTGCATCTCTTCAGTGATGTAAGGCAAACCCTTCCAACAAACGATTGTAAGATCGTGAAAGGTGTCATTTCGCTTTGCATTGATTACATAATTGAGCGAAGTGACTTGCGGAAAATGATCTGCAATGCCTTGCAGTATTTTCTCATGCCACTCAGGTTTATCGCTGGTGACTTGTAATATCACCATCATCTCGCCACTGGATGCTGTGCGCAACGTAATGGTGCGCAGATAGCCTGTCTGTTTACGCAGATCAAAAAATTCCATCTGATTTTCAAGGGCAATTTTCTTCACCAATAAACGAATGGCATTTGATGGTTCTGGTTGCAGGAAACATTCTTCTACATCAAATACTTTATCGAAAAACGAAGGCAAATGATAGCCTAGCGCTGGCTCGAAAGGTAGTATGTCATCAGGTGTAAGTGCTTGTTTTGCTTTTCTTTCCTCCAACTGATCTCTGGTCAACCAGCGTTGTGCTGAGAAAGTATAGTCGAGCTTATTTCTATAGTGCTTTATATCAGCAGAAGGGATAATGCTTCTGATATTTTTTACAGAAACACCACCAATTCTTTCCAAATTATCAACAACCTGCTGCTGTTTATACTGAAGTTGTTGCTCGTAATTAAGGTGTTGCCACTTACAACCTCCACACATGCCAAAGTGCTTGCAGAAAGGATCTGTTCTATGAGAAGAAAATTTAGTGATGGCAACTGCTTTGCCTTCTAAAAAATTACTTTTAATACGTGTAAGCTGCACATCTACGGTATCGCCAGGGGCGGCACCTTCAATAAATAAAACACGGCCTTCCTCTAATCGCGACAGGCATTTGCCTTCAGCGGCCATGGTTTCTACTACTATATCTGCTAAAATATCACCCTTTTTCATCTGGGTGCAAATTACGATAGATGGTGATATACCTTTATAAGGTAAGGAGCATTAGTTTTTCTTGTTTAACGTATACCGTTTGTCCATCTAAACGAGCCTCCAGCCAAACATCTTTTTTACCGGTAATCGTAAGCTTATGTCCGGCATCAACAATATCAATCAGATCTGATCCTGCTGAAGGGCCGCTCATCAGGTAGGTATTGGGTTGTGCAATAATTGCAGTCTCCTCTTTACTGATGCCGAAAAAACCATTGAGTATAAACACAATGCACAGCAGAACTGCAATAACAGGCCCTACAGGGCGCTTGGTTTTTCGCTTGGCGCGTGCTAACCAGGCCATACTGAGCATGAGTAAGCCTGCCAACACAAAAATTATTTGCTTTACATTCTCTTGAATCATCATAATAATCTGCCCGACAACTCCCGCATCCTCATATCCGCGGAGGTTATGTTTTACTGCCAGTTCTGCGATTTTATCTAATGCAGAAGCATCGTTGGTTGATAGAAAATAGAGATTAAGAAAATATTGTGTCTTGGCAATATTGCCCAAGCCTTCATGTATGTAGGCCATTTTCAGCAACATAGCTGGTGTGTACTCATTATTTTGAAGTACACCTTCATACTTACTGAGGGCTTGCGTATAGCGTTTGGCTTCAAAAAGAGAATCAGCAGTATATAAGCGATATTGCGATACTTGCGCAAAGAGTGGTGTGAATGAGAAAAAAGACAAGAAAATAAGTACAATAAATTTTCGCATTCGCTTTTGCATATTTTTTTAATCCTGTTACCTTTGTGCCCTCAATTACGGAAATGCTGTTTATAATGGCAAATTCGCTAGTCGAGAAAATAGAAGGTTGTCTTTACCAGAGGGCAATATAAAATTGAAGATTCCGTAGCTCAGCTGGTAGAGCAATACACTTTTAATGTATGGGTCCTGGGTTCGAATCCCAGCGGGATCACTAAGAGCTAGAAATAGCTCTTTTTTTATGTCTCATTATCAGTGAGTTGCACGTTTAGTGGCAACATCTTTAAAATTCAGTGGCAATCTGGTGGCAAAATTGCTAGCTTAAAGAAGGAATAAACTTTAAGCGGCAATGTATCTCTATACTCAGATCCAATTCGTAAAGCGAAAAGATCACAATGATGTGATTGTCTATTATTCTAAGAACGGAGAAAAGTTCAGGCGCTCAACAGGAGTTAGAGTTCTTTCAAAAAATATCACTTCTAAAGGTGCGATCTCAACCAATCATCCAGGCTACGAAGAAGACTTAAAAAAAATAAAATCTCTTCAAGATCGTGTTGAGGACATAGTAATTTCCTTCAAGGATAAGTATGGAGAAAAACCTTCTGTTGAGTGGCTCGAAAAGCAGTTCGACAAACCGTTAATTGATGCGCGAAAAGATTTGGATTATGCGCTTTGCTATTGGAAAGAATTTATTGCAGAAAAGGAACAAACTACCCGTAACCCAGGAACGATTAAAAGATACAACAATCTTGAGGGGACACTAAACAAGTTCGTAGAGAAAAGAAACTATATTGTTTCATTCGACTTGCTCGATCAGAAATTCTTCAATGATTTCTTAGCTTATATGGTCAACGAACACGAGTACGTTCGTAACCACCATTTGACTAGAGCAGAACACGGACTTAAACCTGAAATAGGCCTCGCGAACGAGACCGCGATCAAGCGTTTAAAAGATTTCACAGAATACCTTAAGTATTGCTTAGTTGAGCATGATATAAAGATTAACCTTGAGAAGATAAAAAAATTCATCAAGCTTGCACGACATAAGCAAGAGGTAAGACCGTTGAGTAAAACACAGAAATGGGAGCTTACTCTTACATCAGATGAAATTCAGTTTGTTGTTAATCTCGATCACTTTGAACCAGACTTCTGGGAATCTCTCTCTGAGAACCAAAAACGTTATTTGGATATTTTAATATTCATGTGTCTTCAAGGAACAGCACCCATTGACACAAAGCAGATAAAGAAATCAGATATTCGAAATGGAAAGATTGTTAAAGAGCGAAGTAAATCTGGAAATGAATTCAAAGTTGATCTTGATCCAATAGCAGAACAAATCTTGGTACGGAACAATTTTAATATGGACTTTACAGATCAAACCGTTAACGGAGAACTGAAACATATTTTTGTTACAATCTTTGAGTTGTACCGAAAACGCTTCGACAAAAAGCATGATGAACATTTTGAAATACTTTGTACTCAGAAAATAAGGAAAGGAGAAAGGGAAATACTTAAGATTCAGCACCGAGGATTGTTTGTTGAACTTATGACTGGTAGAAGGTCATTCCTGACCAACCTTGGAGAAAAGGCAGACGAACTTGGTATAAAAGAATTAATGAGCCAGGCTGGACACACAGTAATCGGAACGACACTTGGCTATATTCATGAAAGACAACAATCAAAGAAAAGTAAGGGTGGATTGTTTGGGATTTTTAAGATAAAATAGTTTTAGTAATATTTATAAACCTCATAGCAAATATGATTTCTGACAAAACTTTAATTGATCTTCAATATCAGAAATTACAGGGCATTTATCAGCTGAATAACATGGTCTGCCTTTCGGATAATGAATATCAGTACAAAACGATCAATGTGATGAATCAGCCTGATGCAAATTTTGTCCACCCTTAGTGGAATAGTTACAAGAATTTGCGTGATATAGTGAACTGCAATCAGGACATTAAATACTTTACTGGAAATCTTTTTCTACTCCTTCCATACATAAACAATCCTCTGCGAGAATTAGATACTACTACATTCAGTTTTACGTTTGCGCATTATCATCAGAACCTTTACGATCATCGGTATTGCACTTATGTAAGCTGCTGTTTTGAAAAAACGTATAATTACTGGGACCGCATTGGCGATTTACTGTATTCGTTCTACCCATCGTTAATAGCAAATATTCGAAGTGTAGATTTTGTACGAATTGTCGATGCTATATATAGCATTGGAGAGAGAGACCCCAATTTTTTATGGTTGTATAATTATCGTCTTAATCAGTACGACCAACTTAATTCATACCGAAGAAATATTGTGCATTACTATCAATATGAAACTACCTATCATGATGATTTTATTCGTAATACAAGTAGCATTCCCGGATTGACCGCAATCTGGGATGAAAAGAGTCGTATGCCTACTTTTTTTAGGGAACACTTGGAATTCGCATGTGATGGTTGTGAGCAAGCTTATCTTTATCTCTACAAAGTAATTAACTACAGGAACGTAAATGGAAACCCTAATATTCCTACACCTGTTCAACCGTAATATCATTTCGCAATCGATTTCCAACTAAATTTCTTCGTCTGTTTTATCTTCGTGAAGGCGTTCAAGGCAGAGCTGCTAATTCTTTTTACTCCTCCAATCTCAACGGTTTCTAAACCATCAATAATCCAGTTAGTCACTGTCCTGATACTCACTCTATATTTTGCAGCAATATCCTGTTTAGTATAAAATTCGACTTCTGTATTCTCAGAGCTGAACTTGTGCTTACAAATTATATGATTTTGCTTAAGATAAAGGGAAAGAGAAGTTATATGATTTTGAAGGACAGCTAGTATTCTATCAAGTTCTTGGATCGCCAAATTCTTATCGGCCTTACGTTTTAAGTAGTCGTTTATATAATTATCAAAATCTGATATATCCATAGATTTTGGCAATTCAAGTAACTCCTCAAATTTTTTCTCTTCGCTCCCTTCCATGCGCTTAATAGATTTTCTATTGCGGTTTTTCCTTGAATCTTGCTCGTTTCGAACGTGCTGAAGAAATTGTGCCTTTATGATTGTTTTGTCTCTCACTCGTTCAAATATAGAGTAAGGAGAAAGTGAGGGTTAATGTATGTAAAAGCTTATTAATGATTTTGAATGATTTCAATAAATTATTAATGATTATACCTAGAAATGTCTGACCGAAACTTCTTCTAAGGACTAGGTATTCCAATTAGATGTCCCCGGGTTAGGTTAAAGTTAAATTAGGGATAAAACATCATTAAATAACATTGAAGTAAAATGCAGAAGTTGAATTCTTATGAAGAATAAAGCCTGAATGCAATTGTACCACCTAGATCGGGTGGTGATTAGAAGTAGCTTCTTTTTAGGGGTTGCCTAACCTTATCACTAATGTTTTTTGCTTTGTGTATTGAACGTTCGGCCGCTTTTTGATACCTCCCTTTTCAGATATTTTGAGGAATATCCTCAACTGACTTAATACGAGTTACATAAATAAATTTTATGTAACTCATATTAAGTATTAATAAAAATATATGAATTTGATCAATAAAATTTGTGGCGTAATTCATAGCCATGAAAGCATCTTATTCTCAAGAAAAATTAGAAATCGTAAAAGGTGATTTTGAACTCATTACAGGCAAATTCTCCCCGGATGATGCCCTGGACATTCTGAGTAATCTGATCCAAAAAAAGATTAATTATCATAACCTTAGAAGTTTTAGCCATTCTGAAAGATTTGGTCTAAATGACGTGTGGTCAGAGTCCCGGATCGAGGAGCTAAGGAAATGTTTAGAATCGATTCAAGACATTATAGTAAAAGCCAGAGAACAAGGCGTTTATCTCAATATAAAGTCAAACATTTCTATTGAAGTTCTACCATCATAATATATACTATGAACTATTTATATACGTATAAAGAAATTATTTCACTTATCTTATTGATTTCACCTATTGCTTTTTTGGGTACGTCATTGGTATCCTGGTTTCAGCCTGGGCTACGACCGCATTTCGTAAAAAGATTAGCAACAAGTTCCGTATTGGTAAGCATCTTTTTAGCCGCGATTTGCGGCTTTTTCGTGTTCAGACAAGGAATGTTAGAATCCCCTTTCTGGGGTCTTTATGGAATTGGTTTTAGTATCCGTCTGGATGCATTGAGCCTACTGATGTTCACAATGATATCAATCATTGGATTTGTTGTAGTTAAATTCAGTAATAATTATCTTGATGGCGATGCTAATCAAGGCCGGTTCATTGGAAGATTAGCAGCAACCCTTGCATCTGTGCAACTGCTGGTTGTATCCGGCAATCTCGGAATACTTCTAATCTCTTGGATATTTACAAGTATTTCTCTTCACCGACTCCTTGTATTCTATTCCGACAGACCTGGTGCAATAGTAGCCGCAAGAAAAAAATTTATTGTTGCCCGACTAGCAGATGCTTGTCTTTTAATAGCTTTTGGAATCCTCTATTTCCAATTCAACACTGGTAACTTTGAATCCATCTTTAGACAAATCGACTCAGGTGCAATTTCATCCAGCCTGGAACTCGCAGCAATACTAATAGCACTTGCTGCCTTTTTAAAGTCGGCTCAGTTCCCAACGCATGGGTGGTTAATAGAAGTAATGGAAACTCCTACTCCTGTATCTGCACTATTACATGCCGGATTATTAAATGCCGGCCCCTTCCTGCTCATCAGAATGGCGCACTTAATGGAAGTAAGTAGCTATGCACCAGTTTTGATTATAATAGTTGGTGGATTCACGGCACTCTTTGCTTCTTCTGCTTTCCTTACGCAGACATCAATCAAAACATCACTGGGTTACTCAAGCGTGGCTCATATGGGTTTTAGCCTATTGGTTTGTGGTGTTGGCGCGTATTCAGTTGCCTTGCTTCATTTGGTTGCGCATTCATTCTACAAAGCGCATGCTTTTCTTTCATCCGGAAGTATCATAGAGGTAATGAGAATCTCAAAAATAAAAAGCAGCAAAAGAACAGGCAGTATAATAAAAATTATTTTGAGTATTATACTCGCCACCTTCCTCTTCACTGTAATTGCATTCGTTTGGGGTGTTGACCTGACAAAAGACATTTCTCTTTTACTTGTTGGCGGAGTTATCGTGATGGGACTTTCTACTTTATTCGCAACAGCCATGGATAGCAATGAAAGCAATTTTACAGCGTTATTTCGAACTTCGATTCTGGCAAGCATTGTAACGGTTTCGTTCTTAACACTCGAATCAGGATCAAGTCTTCTACTTAAATCACAATTACCACAAACGAGTGGGATAAGTTCACTTGAGATAACCATGTTTATTATCTTGTTGATTGCCTTTGGCGCTGCAGCTATTATTCAAATACTGGCACCTGCCTTATCAGTTAAACCATCTTATCGCAGGATCGCCATCCATTTGAGAAATGGCTTTTATGCCAATGCCATTTTCGATCGCATAACTAACGCGTTAAACGTTGAAGGTAAAAAAGACATTATCTCAAAAAATTATTAAAAAGGATTGATAAAGCAAAATCTAAATACACCTCAAAATGATTGAATCTAATATTGCCGAAGCTATACAAACTCAATCTCGAGTATCAAAAAAGCCAGAGACGCTTGTAGCCAAATTGAAAGGAGCGACAAAGAAAATTGCTCCTGTGTGGCCGCTTGAAAATTTTGTTGCAGTTAATCCATATCTTGGCCTTACAAACAAAAGTTTTGAAATTGCAGCGAAGGATTTAGCAGCAGCTGGTGCTGTTCAAATGACATTACCTTTATCTTTCTACCTGAAAAAAGTAAAGGAGGGTAAATTAAAAGTTGAACATATTACCACCGCACTAAAGAAACGACAGAAAAATACAAATGCAAGTCAGTTTATCAGTAATCTTGAAAATACGTCAAGTGATGCTGATAGTATAGAGACGATCTCAACATTAGTCGATGTAGTAAGTAAAGTCACTGGTAAGGACTGGAAGCGTTTTATGGTTGCGAGAGTTTCAAATTTCGCAGCCTCCTATTTTGATAAAGGACAAGCCAGTTGGAAAGCAACGAATCAAGAAAAAGGGATATTTGCCGCCTGGAAGGAAGAAGCAATGGTTGATCTTACACCTGATGTAAGTGGACTGAAAGGTTTTAGAAAAAATGCTGAAATTTTACCGGCTGATCCTATAGAAGCTGCACAATTTGCCATCGAAAAATTGAGGATACCAGAGGCAGGCATGGATATCTACTTGCACAGATTGCTCCTCACCGTTGGTGGATGGTCTGCCTTTGCAGCAAGGCTTGATTGGGATAGCGAACTTTATGGAGGCAAGGATGGAAAACTGATTGAATTCCTGACTGTTCTGCTTTGCTGGGAGGCTTGCTTGTTGGAAAGTATCGCGCATGTTCAGCTTGAGCCACAGTGGACTGAAGCCCTCAATAAACTTTCAATCCTTTATACTCAGGACGAGTTGAACAAACAGCTTAATCAAAAGCTTATCTTACAGGATGCTTTCGACCTTTCAGTGCAAGAAAGTATAATTGGTAAATTTCAAGGACACCAAACTGTATCAGCAAAAACGAAATCTCAAGCTAGCGCACAGGCAATATTTTGTATCGATGTTCGCTCTGAGGTTTTTCGCAGAAACCTGGAGAATGCAGACAATGCGATTGAAACACTCGGCTTTGCAGGCTTTTTTGCTTTTCCAATAAAATATATTCCTTTAGGACATGAAGAAGGCGAGTCTCAATGTCCTGTCTTGTTAAAAACTGGCCCAACTATATTGGAGGAAATACCCAACGAAAAGCGTAACAGGCAAGTTCTAAGAAGCCGTTTACTCAACCAACAAGTTCATCAAATTTGGAAATCATTTAAGACAGGAGCTGTAACATGCTTTAGCTTTGTCAGCCCGATTGGTTTGTCATACCTCCCAAAACTTATTTCCGATAGTTTCGGACTCACCCGACCAGTTCCACATCCTGACAGCGCGGGCTTAACCGCTAAATATTCAAAAATAAAGAGTGTGAGTCTTGAAATAAATCATTATCATCAAGAAACAGTGGGAATTCCACTTGATCAACAGATACAAATGGCAAAGAATGCATTGAGTGCCATGTCACTGACTTGCAACTTTGCAAAACTTGTTTTAATTGTCGGACATGGCTCCTCTATGGTAAACAATCCGCATGCAACGGGTTATGATTGTGGTGCATGTGGTGGTCATACCGGTGAAGCTAATGCCAAGGTAGCAGCAGCCATTCTGAATAGTAGAGAAGTCAGGGCTGGCCTTCTGAAAGAAAACATTTTTATACCTATAGAAACTATTTTTCTAGCATGCTTGCACAACACGACCACGGATGAGGTGACGATTTATAATGAGAACGATGTTCCAGCTGATAGAGTACAGGAATTAAATCAACTCAAACATTCATTAATAAGAGCAGGACAGACTTCAAGAGCAGAACGAATAACGAGATTAAATCCAAAAAAAGTTTCAAATATTGATAAGGCCATTCTGCAGCGCAGTAAGGATTGGTCGCAGACCCGACCTGAATGGGGACTTGCAGCATGCTCCGCGTTTGTAGTAGCACCACGCGATTTTACAAGAGGAATTGATTTTGGTGGTAGTTCATTCTTGCACAGCTATGACTGGCAAATGGATCAAAACTTTTCTGTACTTGAATTGATTATGACAGCCCCCATGATCGTAACGAGTTGGATTAACCTTCAGTATTATGCATCGACTGTTGACAACCGTGTTTTTGGATCAGGAAATAAAACGCTGCATAATGTAACAGCTGGAGTAGGCGTGCTCGAAGGTTTCTCGGGTGACCTCAGAGTGGGATTGCCCTGGCAAGCGATTCATGATGGTGAAAACTACCAACATGAACCAGTCAGACTTAATGTTATTATAAATGCACCATTATATGCCATGAATGCAATATTGGAGAAACATAAATCTGTAAGGGTATTATGTGATAATAATTGGATTCATTTACTGGCAATGGATGATCATGGAAATGTCTCACACAGATATAATGGCAACTTAGATTGGGAAGAAATATCATAGAATGAAAATGAAGTAATGAGGCGCTGATCAGGTCTGAAGATAAAAGCATGAAGTTGAAATTCTTGAGCAGCTTTACCTGAGTTTATTAATTTTGACTTAAATTTTTTTTATAGGAAAATGATTTATTGGACATTGCCAAAGGAAGTGGGGTTCCAGCGTGCTAGTGGCGATTCTCAACCTATGAGTAGGGTGATTTTCTAATGTGTCAAAAAAATATTATTATATTCGGACCGTTAGGCCTTATTTTTATTTTCTAATCGCAGAAAACTAAGTTTTAGGGTTACTTTTATTGCTAAATTTCCATCTAAACGAAAAATGCTTAATACGGGCAAAATATTAGTTGAACTAATAAGTATCATCTAGTGTTCGTTTTCAACGAGTTGGGCAAATGATTATAACCATTAAGTAAGAAGATTAATTTATGAGTATACGCCAGCATATCCCAATTACTAAAGTTGCCTTGGTAATGGTTCTTTTCTGGGCGATATGTTGTGCGGCCATTACAACCGTTGCTTCAACCTCTGCTTACCTGGCAACAGATTCTCATGGTTTACTAAACTTTTATGCAAAAGCTGATAATAATGCAGAACTTAATAAGGACTCTTACTATTTAATCCCGTCTGATGGCTTTTCTGTTGAACTACAAAGTGAAGCAGAACTTCTTTTTGAAGAAGAGGATTCAAACGAAGAGGATAACACTTCCGCCTCAACTTTATCAGATCATTTAGGCAACTTCAATTCTAAAAAACTCGCATCTGGTTATCAGGCTCTTTATTTTGAATCAGTTAGTCTCATCCAATTGTATATTCTCTACCAATCTTTGAGAATTTTTATTGCCTAATTATTCTATTCTCTACACCTCATTTCAGAGGAGTACACATACATCAAGATCCTGATTCCGGGATCCTAATTCCATATTTAAATTTCACTACAGTTATTCTGAGAAAGAATGAAAACGATCATTTTTATAGTACTGCTGTCAACTATTATCTTATCCGGTTGTATCCACAAAGAACATATTCAGCATGAAGAAGCTATTTTTAAAATAACCAAAGTTATCCAGCGAGATACAACACTTAACCAAACTTATGTCTGCCAGATTCGCTCCATCCAGCATATTGAAATGAGGGCACTGGAGAAAGGCTATCTTCAAAAGGTTTTTGTTGATGAAGGAAAAAAGGTTAAAAAGGGTCAGTTATTATTTCAGATTCTTCCCATCGTATATCAGGCAGAAGCCCAACGAGCAAAAGCAGAAGTAAGTTTTGCTGAAATCGAGTATCAAAATACTAAAGCCCTGGCCGATAGTAATGTCGTTTCTAAAAATGAATTAGCACTAGCAAAGGCAACACTTGATAAGGAAAAGGCCGATTATCAACTTGCAAAGGCTCATTTAAGCTTTACTGAAATACGGGCTCCCTTTGATGGTATCGTGGGGCGTTTTAATGATGTGAGAGTAGGAAGCCTTCTTGATGAAGGGGAACTGCTTACCACCCTTTCTGATAATAAAAAGATGTGGGTTTATTTCAACGTTCCAGAATCGGAATATATAGATTATATGAATAATCGAAATACGGAAGTAGCTGCTCGTGTCACATTGCAAATGGCTAATAACGAAATGTTTAAGCAAGAAGGAGTTATCGAAACGATTGAAGCAGATTTTAATAATGAAACAGGTAACATAGCATTTCGTGCTGCCTTTGAGAACCCTACTGGAATTTTAAGGCATGGTGAAACTGGCAATATTTTTATGCACAAGCCTTTAAAGGGTGCAATCCTTATTCCACAAGCTGCCACTTTTGAAGTACTAGATAAAAAGTTCGTGTATGCAGTAGACAGTAATGATGTAGTGCATGCGCAAGAAATAACAATACGGAATGAAATGCCTCATATCTATGAAGTAACAGAAGGATTAAATCCTGGTGATAAGATTCTGATAGAAGGGATTCGGAAAGTAAAGAATGGTGACAAGATTCACTATACTGAGAAAGCTTTCGATAGCATTCTTCGTGAACTCACTAGTCTCAAAGCTGAATAAACAAGGTAAGAACCTTTAAACAAATCTATCATGTTTAGTAAATTTATTCAAAGACCAGTTCTGGCTATTTCTATTTCATTAGCTATAGTTTTTTTGGGAATACTAGCCATAAGGACAAGACCGATTTCACAGTTTCCGGATATCGCTCCTCCAAGGGTGAATATCTTTATTGCGTATCCTGGTGCGAGTGCGCAAATATTAGTTGAATCAACTTTGATTCCATTGGAGAGAGCCATTAATGGTGTGCAAGGTATGCTTTACCTTACTTCTGATGCGACCAGCGCAGGTGAAGCAACCATACAGATTGTATTTGAGCCAGGCACCGATCCCAATGCTGCTGTTGTTAATGTTAAAACCCGTGTAGATGCCATCATGAACAACCTACCGCCACTAGTTCAGCGCGAGGGTTTGATCATTACCCCCATTCAGCCCAGTATGTTGATGTATGTTAATCTTTATAGCACAGATAAGAAGGCTGATGAGAAATTTTTATACAACTACGCAAACGTTCATATCATTCCTGAATTACAGAGAATTAAAGGGATGGGTAGAGCACAAATTCTCGGTAGTCGCACATTTGCTATGCGCATATGGTTAAAGCCTGATCGAATGCGGGCCTACAATATAGCAACCGAAGAGGTAATGAAGGCGATGGAAGAACAGAGTATTATTGGAAGACCAGGGCGCCTTGGACAAGCTTCTGGTAAAAAAGCACAGTCCCTTGAATTTACGCTTTCTTATAAAGGTCGCTTTAATAAGCCTGAGGAGTATGGTGACATTATTATCAGGGCTAATGCCGAAGGTGAGATTCTAAAACTAAAAGATATTGCCGAGGTAGAATTGGGTAGTGAGTTTTTTGATATTTATTCGAATAAGGATGGTTATGCTTCTGCCTCTATTGTACTCAAACAAAATTTTGGCACTAATGCCAGCGAAGTTATAGAAAAGACAAAGGAGAAACTAAATGAATTGAAGAGAGATTTTCCTCCGGGAATGGACTTTGAAATCAATTATGATGTGTCCAAGTTTGTGAATGCCTCTATCGATAAAGTCATTCATACACTGATAGAGGCATTTATTCTCGTAGCCTTGGTAGTATTCCTTTTCCTGGGCGATTGGCGCTCTACCTTAATCCCAATTATTGCTGTTCCTGTTTCGCTCATTGGCGCTTTTGTTTTTATGCAAATGCTCGGCCTGACCATTAATCTAATAACCTTATTTGCACTGGTATTGGCCATTGGTATTGTAGTAGATGATGCAATTGTTGTGGTAGAAGCTGTACATGCTAAGATGGAAGAGACCAACCTCTCACCCTTTAATGCAGTAAAATTGGTTTTGGGCGAAATTAGTGGTGCTGTAATTGCCATTACTTTAATTATGACAGCAGTGTTTGTGCCTGTCGCTTTTATGACTGGACCAGTAGGGGTTTTCTATCGACAGTTTTCTATTACGATGGCGAGCGCAATTATCCTTTCGGGTGTTGTAGCACTAACCTTAACGCCTGTGCTTTGTGCTATGATTTTGAAAAATAATCATGGGAAACCTAAAAAAAGAACACCGATAAAAATATTTTTAGATTGGTTTAATAAGAATTTTGAAAGATTAACTGGTCGTTATGTACAACTGCTGCAACGAATAGTGAATAGAAGGTTAGTTACCTTTGGTTTACTTGCCCTATTTGCTTTTGGAATATTCGGTATTGATAGCCAACTACCTTCTGGTTTTATTCCGAATGAAGATCAGGGACAAATTTATGTAATCATACAAACACCTCCTGGTAGTACTTTAGAACGTACCAATGATGTTTCAAGACAGCTACAGGCCATTGCTGAAGAAATTGAAGACATACAGTCTGTAACATCTTTGGCAGGCTATGAAATTCTTACCGAAGGAAGAGGATCCAATGCAGGTACTTGTCTAATCAATCTTAAAGACTGGGATGAACGTGAACATTCAGTGAAAGAAGTAATTGAAGAATTAGAAGAAAAAACCAAAAATTTAGGCGCGGTAGTTGAGTATTTTGAGCCACCTGCAGTGCCTGGCTATGGATCTTCCGATGGTTTTTCTTTGCGCTTGCTTGACAAAAATAGCACTATCGACTATCAGGAATTTGATGCAGTAAATATTGAGTTTATGGAAGCGCTGAAAAAGCGCAAAGAGCTTACTGGTTTATTTACCTTTTATGCTGCTAATTATCCTCAATATGAGCTTGTCATCGATAACGAAAAAGCGATGCAAAAAGGTGTTTCTATTGGTACAGCCATGGAGAACCTAAACATCCTTATCGGTAGTACTTATGAGCAAGGCTTTACACGCTTTAATACATTTTTTAAAGTATATACCCAGGCAGCGCCTGAATACAGGAGACTACCTTCTGATGTATTAAATCTGTTTGTAAAGAATGATCGGGATGAGATGGTGCCTTATTCTTCTTTCATGACATTGGTTAAGAAACAAGGGCCTAATGAAATTACTCGTTTTAATTTGTACACATCCTCTTCCATCCGTGGACTTCCTGGGGCTGGTTATACTACTGGTGATGCTATCAAAGCTATTAGAGAAGTAGCAGCAGCAACATTACCAAACGGTTACGATATTGCCTGGGAGGGCCTTTCTTACGATGAAGCAAACAGGGGCAATGAGGCTCTGTATATTTTTATTATTGTTATCATTTTTGTGTACCTGGTACTAGCCTCACAGTATGAAAGTTTTATTATACCCATGGCTGTATTACTTTCTTTGCCTGCTGGAATTTTCGGGGCTTTTCTGCTGCTGAAGAGCATGGGCCTTGCTAACGATATTTATGCACAAATAGGATTGATTATGCTCGTTGGTTTATTAGGTAAAAATGCTGTGCTAATAGTAGAATTTGCCGTGCAAAAACACAATCAGGGAACCAGTATTTTAAATGCAGCTATTGAAGGGGCACGTGTACGTTTCAGGCCTATTCTGATGACATCTTTTGCTTTCATCGCAGGATTAATTCCCTTGGTGAGAGCTACTGGTGCGGGAGCCATTGGCAATCGTACCATCGGGTCTTCTGCATTAGGGGGTATGTTGCTAGGAACGCTCTTTGGAGTAATTATAGTGCCAGGACTCTACTATGTATTTGCAAAAATTGCGGAAGGTAGGAAGTTGATTCAGGATGAGGATGCTGAACCATTAACTGAAAATATTGTGGAAGAAAATTCGGAAGCATCTATTCTCAAACGATTTAAAAAACTTGGCCTGTTTAAAAGTGTAGGCAAACGTAAAGGAAATTAGAAATGAAAAATAGTTTAATAGATAAAGTTTTATGTCTGCTCCTGTTATCATTTGTGCTCATGTCTTGCAGCGCATTAAAATCAACTGATAAAGTTGAAAGCAGAAGATTGCCTAATCGCTTTTATAATTCGACAGACACCAGCAATGTGGCTTCTATCAATTGGAGGACCTACTTTGACGATCCGCATTTGATCGCCTTAATCGATACGGCTCTGAAGAATAATCAAGAGTTAAATATTTTTCTTCAGGAGCTGCAAATGCGTAAGAATGAAATAAGGGCTAGAAAAGGTGAGTATTTGCCCTTTGTTAATGGAGTGGCTGGCGCAGGCGTTGATAAAGCAGGTCGCTATACAAGAATGGGTGCTGTAGAAAGTCAACTATCGGTAAAACCTGGTGTTCCTTTTCCTGATCCTGTGCAAGATTACTTACTAGGGGCCCAAGCTACATGGGAAGTTGACATTTGGAAAAAACTACGCAATGCTAAAAAGGCAGCAGTGATGAGCTATTTGAGTAGCGTTGAAGGAAGGAATCTGATGGTGACCCAGCTCATTGCCGAAATTGCTGATGCTTACTACGAGATAATGGCTATGGATAATTTGTTAGAGATAACTTCAAAAAGCATAGAAATACAATCAAGTGCTTTATCGGTTGTTCGACAGCAAAAAGATGCAGCACGCGTAACCCAGTTGGCAGTCAATCGCTTTGAAGCACAATTATTGAATACTCAAAATCTTCAAAATGAAATTAAGCAACAACTTGTAGAAACGGAGAATCGAATTCGTTTTCTTACTGGCAGTTTTGAAGCACCTGTTATAAGAAATTCGGTAAGTTATTTAAGGATAGAAGTGGATTCAATCAGCTCTGGTATTCCCTCAGCTTTACTTAGTAATCGTCCGGACATAAGACAGGCAGAATATGAATTGGAGGCAAGTAAACTTAATGTAAAAATAGCAAGAGCTAATTTTTATCCATCATTTGGGATTAGGGCAGGAGTAGGCTTCCAGTCTTTTAATACGGCTTATTTAATAAGCCCTGAGGCCATTATGTACAATCTAGCAGGGGATCTGGTGGCCCCTTTGATAAACCGGAATGCAATTAAGGCAGCCTATAGTACCGCCAATGCCAGACAGATTCAAGCTGCCTATACTTACGAGCAGGTAATTTTAAACGCCTACCTCGATGTTCTTAACCAGCTTTCAAAGATTGAGAACTATAGAAATAGTTTCGATATGAAAAATAAGGAGGCAACCATATTAAGTGGCTCTGTTACAATTGCTAATAATCTTTTCAATTCTGCGCGAGCCGATTATGGAGAAGTATTATTGACACAGCGCGAAGCCTTGGAATCAAGGATGGAATTGATAGAAATAAAGAATAAGCAATTAAGCGCTAAGGTAAACATATATCGCGCACTAGGTGGTGGATGGCGCTAGCCTGCTTTCTTTGCCAAGTGATATGTAATGAAAACGGTTTCATAGTCCTTTTCTTAGGATTATGAAACCTTTTTCGTGATACGTGTAGCTTAGTATGAGACCTTTAGAAGCAGACATTTAATATTGTAGTAATTACAGCCTGAGCAGCGGTGAATCGCTTTCTGATTTTTATACATATTTTATGCTAGTTTTGTTCAAACTTTAGGTTTATACAATCATTACAGTAATCATCTCGTATAAGTACAATTCCTGTACTTACTCCTCTACTAGAGCTTACGCAGCCAGTTCAATATTTTTATTGTCATTATTATTTTGTAGGAAGATTATCCAGGACTAAAGCGTAAAACCAGCATGATTATCGATGGTTTATTCTTCATATTTTAATTCAAAAGGCGATCACTTAAGTGATCACCTTTTGAATTGATTTTAAAATATATATTTAACGTTAATACCAGAAAAGTAGTTGATATTGTTAGGACCAGGTATAAATGCATCAGGCAACTGATTTACAAATACCATTTGATAATACTGCTCACTTAACATATTGTTTACACCAAAGTAAGCATCGGCATCGAAGTGTTTGCCAAAATTTTTGTGATAGCCTACTTTTGCATTCAATAATGAATAACTGTTTGCTATGTTTAACCCATCAGGTGTTAATGGCATTTTATCACGATACATATAAATCATATTTGCATATAAACCAGTGTTAGAAACAAAATCAACACCTCCATTGAATACCACTGGTGGAACACCTGCTACAGCTTTTCCTGAATAATCAGCCGGAGGTACAGAGATATTATTTTGGAACGTGAAATCGTTATACACAAAATCCGAATATGTAAAATTTACAAATGGGCGAAGTAGTTTCGTAAAACCTGTATTTGAACTAATCGCATTGTATTTAAACATTGCCTCTACTCCTTCATTGAGTAAGCTACCGCTATTTACTACATATGAATATAGTGTGGCTGTTCCTTCAGTATTAGGCACTCCTACCAGCGTCATCTTGTTTGAGAATTTCGAATTGAAGTAGACTAATTCATACAGCAACTTGTCATTGAGAATGGTACCCTTTGTTCCTATTTCAAATTGCATTCCCTTTTCAGGCATGAGATCGATGTTAGCTCTTCCAGCAAGAGGTGTATAAATGTTGGAAGCCACGGGAGCTTTATAACCAACGCTATAAGAGGCGTACACGGATACTTGCTTGTTTACAATCTTATTCAAGGCTACGCGGGGGGAGGTAAGATTGTTATAAGAAGTTTTATACAATCGCGGCACTGTAGGGTCGGCCACATTGTTGGCATCTATGTACAGTTTATCCTGAATTTCAATGTTCATTGAGCTTAAACCAAGTCCTGCTGTAAGCGAAATATTATGTGGCATTGACAACGTCCATTGTGTAAAAAGCGAATTAGTTCCTGTAATTTGTGTTTGATTGCTGCGCATCGCACCTATGATATTATATCCGTTTGGATCTGAGTTGTTGGTAGTCATGCTATAGGCAATTACTTGCGCAAGTTGCTTTTGCATTTCTACACCCGTTACCCCTGAGAGTTTTAAATGTTGGTTGAGACTGAATTTTGTATCGAACACCGAGCGCAAACCAGCATTCACAGGTGCTTTGTCTGTCCATCCACCTGCAGAACTTGCATTGCTGTTGATACCGGTGCCAAACACGGAAGTTTGATTCGATATAGATTCAGAGAATTGATACGCATGACCTAAGCCAGCACGAAAACTGATTACATTGGAATGCGCATCGTTCTTAATATAAGCCTGGTTTCCACTGTAGTCGAGGTTGTTGTATTGATCAATGGTAAGCTCACCGTTGCGTTCGTCATAACTATTGTTATAACTGAAGTAAGTAGTCACAGATTGCTTGTCACTAGGTTTATAGTCACCCATTACGTTCACAAAAGTTTTGTCGGAGGCAGTGTGCTCCATAAAGCCTTTATAGTGTTGACTCCCATAGTTAATCAGTAATGATCCTTTTTGGCCGCCTACCTGAATGTTGGTGTTGAAGCGACCCAAGCCGTAACTTCCCATCATTATTTCCTGTCCTACTGTAACTCTCCCTGGGGTTGCCTGCAATCTTTGAAGATTGACAACACCGGCTATCGCGAGTCCATATAAGGACCCTGCAGGGCCTTTCAGAATCTCCACGTTGCCAATAGAACCAAAATCGATGTCATCCATCAGGGTAATACCTTCCGCATCGGTAATAGGAATGCCATTGAGGTAGGCCTTAATACCTTGCTGATCGAAATTGCTGTTAATACCGCGGGGACCAGGACCCCCGCCACCATAACCACGTATATTAATTTGCTGCCCCCCACTAATACTTCTTCTTTGCATACTTACTCCTGGCACGTTGGCATTGATCGCATCATCAAGGAACAGGCCGGTAGAACGTTTGATTTCAGTAAGGCCAAGCTTATTGATGGTTGCCGGCTGTGACAAGATCGAGCGATTAAATTCAGAAGAGGCTGTGATTTCGACTTCGCGCAAAAAGTGGCTTGATGGATTTAGTGCAATGATAATTTCCGCTTGGCAATCTGCGATGGTTTGGCGGGCAATTTCATAGCCTACAAAAGACACTATCAATTCTGCATCATTTTCACAGGCAATAGTGAATGAGCCGTTATTATCCGTTACAGTTCCCTTTCCAGCAAGCAGCACATTGGCTCCGGGCAGGGCTGTATTGGTCGACTTGTCAAATACTTTACCTTTTAAAATATCCTGTGCCAGTAAGGTCGCTGAAAGCAGGAAGAGTATAATAGAAGTAAGTACTACTTTCTTCATAAAAGTGTGTTTTAATAATTGAAAAAAACTCAATAGAAATAGTGATGACGTGCTGGCATGAATACGCTGAAGGTTTATTCATGCACGTCAAAAAATAGGCAATAGACAATGCACGCAAAGGCTAAGTAAAAAGCCATTAGGTTGCAGTCTGTAAACTTTTGGTTTAAGCTTTTATCTATGCCTAGGTATGTTGCGGGATTTATAAATCCGAAGGAATCAACTTCTTGGCGGGGGTACGTCTATTGAACTGATAAAGAAAAATTCATTTATGTGATAATGTGTATGATGAATTATGAGGCTGGTAATAACGTTACTCCATGAGAGTCCGCTTTTAATAAACTTTAATAGAATAAGCTTCATCAATTGCTTAGGTACCGGCTTTTTATCTTTGTCCACTCGTGAGGTAATTTCTGAAAGCAAGGTGAGAAGACTATCTTCTGCCTCATCGTGAAGTGCATATACGTGAACCCTGTCGACTATAACTTCCGTACGGGCGATGTCGTACATTTTACCACCTACTTTGATTTCATGACTATTTACTTTCGCTTTTTCGAATTCAGCTTCTGTAAAAATGAATTTTGTCAACTCCTCATCCTGTAGTTGTTTCAATTGCTGGTGCATTTCATGACGCAGGGTGATGAGGCGTGAAGCGAAATATACATAGCAACCCAATACCTGGATTAGGATGACAGCAAGGAAGAAAAGGGTGGTAAGTCGCTTCACTATATTTAAAAATAATGAAAAATTCCTTTCGGATACGGAAAATTACGTCAATGGTGACTGAATGAAATTTAGGGTTTCTAATCTATAAGGAAGCTAGTACTACCATGTGGCGTAATGAGTCTAAATAAGATTAGATATGCTTTGTTTCTTATAGATTTCATAGGTACTACATTATTAAAAGCAGTCTAAAACTCTCTTCTGCCTGAAGATTCACCTTGAGGATGTGGAATGAGAGATGAGACTCTTTAACTTCAATGTAATGGATTCCAGGGTTATGTCGGTGGTAGATATTAGTGCACTCATTTAATTGACTCTTTTCGAGTGGGTATTAACCGCGTTTAAAATGCTTGCGGTCAAATACATCTTTCGTACATAACAAATTACTACCAAAACTGATTAGCTATAAAGACTCACTTTCATTGATACTTGTAAGTAAGCGATAGCCCTTGAGAACTGTCAACCTTTTTAATCCAATTCTGGAAGGTCAACCAACTCACGCCATACATTTGTGCTAACTGCTTGTGGTTAAGGGGTCTTAAAATAAACACCTCCTCTTTTTTAGTCTCGCTTACCTCCTTCACTTTCATTTCTTCTGTTTTGGGAGCAATATCGACAACAACAAAAAGCACCCTTAAAGTTTTTAAAGGATTGTGAAACATTGTGAATGATTATAAATGAATTCATTTCAACAAATCAATAACGGCCAATTTAGAATGGATGCAATTGAGTTGAAATAGGGTTGAACTAAAGTTGAAATAAGTTGAAAAGAGTTAAAACAAGTTACCTAAAGCGGTGCACAACACTTACCATTCCAGTTTGCCCGTCATAAGAAGGAACAATCAGGGTTTGACCTGCGCTTTTCTTCTTACCCCACTTGTATTGATGAGTGAGGTAAACAATGTTTGTTGAAAATATTCCGATACCTGCACCTACTAACACATCTGACACCCAATGGCGATTGTTCATCATCCGCATGGTGCCAATACCAGTGGCTACTGTATAGGCTCCGATGCTATACCAAATGCTTTTATGACCGTACTCTTTTGACATGAACGTTGCCGCTGCAAATGCTTGTGCAGTATGACCTGATGGAAAGGAGGTTGGTTGACTTGTGTCAGGACGAGGTACTGCCGTAATCCTTTTTAATGAATAAGTCAACACACCTACTAATAGTTCAGACTTTACAAGTAAAGCTGTTCTGTTTCCAAAATCATTCTTCCCTTTTATTCCAAACGCATTTAATCCATAAACAGCAACAATAGGTGTATACTGAAGATAGTCATCGGCACGGTGATGAAACTTGGGCATCCATTCCTGTCGTTCTTCATGCACCTCATACTTATTAAGTAAATCGTTGTCTGTTAATGAATATAAACCTGCTGCGGTAAACAAAAGGGGAACCGCTATCGCCTTTTGAAAGCCTCTTGATTTAAAAAATGGAGGCTTTGTTAAAGTGACACTCTGAAACGATAGTGTTTTCTCCGGATTACGTTTATTATTGAATTGTGCAGTGGCCGATAAATTTCCGATTAATAGAAGGGTTATCAGGACGCCAGGGTTCATATATTTCATAAATCAGAATTTCAACTAAAAATGCCAGCAGGAAATATTGCTCCTGCTGGCTATAATGACTGATCTTTTACCCTCCCCGTAAACTCATTTTCACAGACCTGGCCATTATGTGTTTCTGATTCAAGGTTACGAGTACATTTTGGAGAAATTCTGTAGAACAGATGGAAGCTATGTTTTAATTATTCTTTTTCTTCATCCTCCTTTGAAAGCTTTTTAAGCAATTTTCCATTGACATCGAAAATGAGATCAAAATTTTGTTTACCCTTTTCTACTTCCACCTCGTAAGTTATTTCACCCTTCGATTCAATTTTTGCGGTCTCCTCAATTTCAAACGCGACATAGTCCTTTTTCAAAAGATCATGAATCGCGGATGGAAGTTCACTTTTCTTGATTTCACGTTCAATCTCCAAAATAGAACCGGTACCGTCCAACACAACTGAAATCTCTGTTCCCTTTTGTTCAAAACTGGCCTCATAATTTGCTCCTTCTTTACTCCAGTCTACATCCCTAACTGCATAGTTTTTTTCTAGGCTGCTTTTGATATTGACTGGAACATCCTTAGTACTGATTTTTTGCGCGTTACCCTGGCTGATTGCAAGCACCATTGCGAGGGCTACTAGTATTGTTTTCATATTCATTTGATTTTGTATAATCAAACTAACGATTGCATTCTGGAGCAACTCTGGATTATTAGCTTAATGAGAAAATTTCTTATCGTTAAGTGAAGATGTATTGAATAAGATAATAAATCACTACTAACCATGCCGAAATAAAGATGACCCCTACTATCCAATTCGTTTTTTTTAGTCGGTGAGGATTAGCCTCTGCTTTCGCGATGGCTTCCAGCCAGACTTCTTTAGGGATTTGTTTTATAGAAAGAGTAATAAGAATAGGAACAATCAATAAATCATCTAACAAACCTAATACTGGTATGAAATCAGGTATCAAATCAACAGGACTTAGAAGATAGGCGAGTGTTATCCAAATCAGGATTTTTGCTATCAGGGGAGTTCGCTTGTCAGCATAAGCAAAGAGTAAAGCCTGCGCTTTTAGTTTAAGTTTTTTAGCTTCTGTTTTTAACTTTGAAAACCACGTCATACAAAAATTCAGGGTGAAAATATTTCTATTTCCAGACTAGTACCAACATTCCTGCAAGAATCAAAACACCACCCATTAAAATCTTAGGCGTAACAGGTTCCTTGAGCAATAGAAATGAAAGTAGTAGTGTTATGATAATGCTTGCCTTATCAATTGCAGCAACATATGAGACCAACCCGTCTTTCATTGCTCTGTAGTAAAAAATCCAGCTTATCGTTGTGGTTACTCCAGAGGCAATTAGAAGTGTTACTTGTAAAGTAGTCAAGTTAGCAAATTCTTTGTATTTAGCTCCTATCAAATTAATCGCAGTAATGATTACAAAAATCACTGTCGTTCTGATGCCAAGGCCAAAGTCTGCACTGATATTTTGAAGTCCGTATTTCGCCAATACTGAAGTTAAACCGGCAAAAATCATAGAGATGATGGCGTAGATAATCCAGGTTTGCATGGCTGATTGGTTTATTGATTCACAATGCTAGAACTTGTATGTATATCCGAGTCGAACAACTTGTGTTTCGTAATAATCAGTACTTACATAATTAAACCCGTCACCCTTCACTTCTCTCTTAATGCGTAGCGTGTTTGCGATGTCGGTAGCGTTCAAGAACACTTCACCCTTTCCTTTTTCCAACGACTTTTTAACGCCAAGATCAATATAGAAACGCGAATAGATTTTCCCCTGTGGTACAACATCCGGTGCCATATACACACTGGTTAACTGTACATCATACTTACCCGGAAGATGAAACAGTCCATTTAGTTTAACATTGCCAGAAAATATCTCCTGCCTCGCGGCAGAGAAAGTATTTTCCCGTGGATATAGATTGACTACACTGAAAGGTTCAATAATATTCTGGTATCCATTTAGGTTAAGACTTAAGGTTGCCCATTTTCCTGCATTTTGAGAGAGTATAACTTCAATTCCAGAAGAGTAACTACGCCCAGCATTTTGAAAAATATTATAGATCAGGGTACTGCCGGGTACAATACTGCCAATACGCGTAATGGTTGCTTCCATTCGCTTATGGTATAACGCTGAGTATAGATACCCCTCACTCCAATTAGCCTTATACCCAAGTTCGAACGAGTTGGTAAACTGTGGACGAAGACCGGGATTCCCGACTTTGATAATTTCGGCATCATCATACTTAGGGAAGATGCGTATGTCTACTTCATTCGGCCTGTCGACTCTGCGATTATAAAATACAGAAAACGTGTTGTTGTCGTTCAACTTATAAGCCAGACGAAGATTGGGAAAGGGTTGTGTGTAATTATAACCGTCACTCTTATAGGTATTGTGGTCAGGATTTACTTCATAATATATATCTACATACTCAACCCGAAGACCCGCTTCTACTTCGAAATTTTTATTCTCAAATAAGTAATTACCGTAGATAGCCGGAATAACTTCGCTGTAGTTCGCCCAACCTCCAGCATCAACATCTAAGGGAGAATTGAGTCCAGGAATAAAAAGCATGTTGGTGGGGATGTAGCGGTTCCTAAATTTAATTCCGGTTTCAAATCGTCCGTACTTAAGTGGCTGGACGTAATCAATGTTAAAATCACCAACGTGCTCATCCGAAATCAATTTGAATGAGTCCTGTCCCGTGTAAGTAGGCATGACATTCGTAAAAAAGTATTTTTCATCTTCTCTATGAAAGGTATAATTAAAGCCTACGTTTAATAGTCGTCCAGGCTGTTTGAATTTGTGCTGCCATGTTGCGATTTCTGTCACGGTCGTCTTTAATTCATCTTCCAGAAAACTCCATAGACGTAGTCGCTCGGATAAATCAGCATTAAAAAAAGGCTCGTCTCCTTCGTCAAGAATTTTTTCACTGCTGAATAAGCCTGACACCGTTATGGTATTGTTGTCGTTGATGTACCAGTCGAATCCGCCTTTTCCTGTTACGATATTAGTAGTTCTGTTTCTAACGGTCTGTTGCCGTATGGTATCTCCATTGTCATAGTACCTGTCCACAAACTCATTTTTATTTAATGTTTTTGTATAGAGGTCATCAACTTGTAGAAATAGATTTAATTTCTTCTTCCTATAGTTAATCGAAATGGATGGATTTAGTTTAGGTGTTGCCTGATACTGAGGGCGTATGTTGGGATAGCTTTCTTTCTTCACCCACAAGGCTCCCAAGCCTGCTGCCATACCCACCTTTCCATTAAAACCTTCCTGTACCTCTTTCTTGTAAATGATGTTAATGATACCAGCATTTCCATTGGCATCATACTTTGCTGAGGGATTGTTAATGACCTCAATTCGTTCAATGGCTGAGGCGGGAATATTATCCAATGCACGCTGATTGCCAAAGCCCGTTAAGGCGGTCTGCTTTCCATCGATAAGCACAACCACTTTATCGCTTCCCCTTAATCGTACCTTTCCATCATCACTTAGGGTAACTCCAGGAAGGTTTTGCATAACTTGCATGAGAGAACCACCGCTTTGATTGACGTTATCTGCTACGGAAAAGGTTTTCTTATCAAGTGTTTCAGCAACAGCATCCTGAGTGCCTGTAACAATAATCTCATCAAGGGAAGTGACGTCTTCTTCAAGTTCCATTATACCTAGGTCAAGAAACTCACTTAATCTACCAACCACTACGAAAGTCCTGTGTGTGCGATAGCCAACAAAAGAAATTTCAAGGATGTAGTTATCAGGCTTTACATTACCCAAGGTATACCTACCTTCATCGTCTGTCACGGTTCCAGACACAAAGGAGCTGTCTCGTTCAAGCTTCAAGACAACATTCACATAGGATAAATTATTCTTCGATGCCTTGTCCTTCAGAACTCCCGACAATGTAACATTCTTAACTTGGGAGAAGGAAAGGATCGAAGTTGACAATAACAGAATTAGAATATTTAATTTTTTCATGCCTTGATCGTATACCTCAAAATTCTTTACTAATTCTGGATGAAAATTGGATTTTGTGATTAGTGGAAGATTAAAAAGTCACAGAAAAAGAATGAACCCCATCCTGAAAATTGTAGGCGATTTTGTACCGGCATGTATCGCATACTTTTTTTACTATTGCCAAGCCAAGACCTGAACTGTTCTCGCCATTGCCTTCTTTACTAAACCGTTTGAACATTTTTTCCACGCTCATTTTTAACGGGTTACCAGTGTTGGTAACTGTAAGAACTTTATCAGTAACGTTAACGTTGACTTTTCCGTTAGCATTCGTGTGGCGAATGGCGTTATGAAAGAGATTTGTCAACAGTACCTCCAGTAATGTTGAGTTGGCTTTTATTGACAATGGGCTAATAGATGCCTGAATAGATATATCGTCAATATCTGCCATTGGCTTCAAATTCGACAACAGCTTGTTTGCCAATGCTGACAAATCTATTTCTTCGATTTCATTGAATTGATCATTATCAATTTTACTTAGCAAGAGTAAATTCTTGTTGAGTCTTGCCATTCGCTGTGCTGTTTCCTCCAGGTCAAGTATGGTAACTGCCCCTGCTTCTGTAAGCCCAGGTATTTGCATAAGATTATCCAGCTTAGATTGAAAAATAGATAACGGAGTTTGCAACTCATGCGAGGCATTTTCAATAAATTCCTTCTGTTCCAAATACAATTTGCGGTTTCGATCTGTTAAGTGACTTACTGTCTTATTAAGATCATCAAACTCGATGATATTTGTCTTCTCCGGCTGAATCGATTCACTTTTATCCAACTCATAAGCCTTCAATTGATTAAGGGTATTGTAAAATGGCTTCCATAATTTTCGGGATAAGGAGCGATTTAATAAGAGTAGTCCTGCTGCAAGAAGTACAATGAGTATCACTTGAACGATTCCAAGTGCCATCACAAGTTCATCATTATCTACCAACGACATTTTAATCGTGAGCAGGTAAGGCTTATCCTTTATAATTATAACAGAAGATAATGTTCGAAAAGGATGGAATTCTTGTTCTATACTATCATACATGGATACCGTCTCATACATCTGTCCGGCAGATATTATTTCGGATGGGATAAGTGTAATGTTATAAGAAAGCTGATCCCAGATTCTTAAATCCATTTCCAGATCTTCTAGGTACTCATAACTTTTAATATGCTTGATAAACTGATTTGTATGCAGCGCCAGTGATTCATCCACCTCTTCATTGATAATTTGACGTATAGAGAAAATTGAAATAGGGATACTGATCAGAACAAGTATTAAGGAATAAAGGAGCAAACTGCGTAAACTAACTTGTAATAATCTCATGCTGTAAATTTATAACCTAGCCCATATATAGTCTTAATATAATCCTCACACCCTGATTCCGTTAATTTTTTCTTCAAGTTCTTTATATGCGAATAGATAAAATCAAATTTATCCATCAGTTCGGCATCATCACCGGAGAGGTGTTCAGCAATCGCATTTTTTGACACAACTCGATTTTTGTTAGCGATCAGGAATATCAATAAGTCATATTCCTTTCGGGTTAATTCAATTCCCTTACCACTCACGGACACTGTTTTGCCAAGTAGGTCAACTTCAATTTCATGAAATGATATTTTGTTATTTCCATCAAATCGTTTCCTTCTAATAACTGCTGATATGCGCGCACTAAGTTCAGGCAGGTAAAATGGCTTAGGCAGGTAATCATCAGCGCCCAGGTTTAGACCGGCTATGCGATCATCAAAAGAACCTTTTGCTGTTATCATAATTACACCATCAGCCTTATGATTTTCTCTTAGCTTTTCCAATATCTTCAAACCGTTTCCATCCGGTAACGATATATCCAACAAAATGCAGTCATAATCGAAAAGGAGGATTTTCTCATTGGCCTCACTGGCAGTATAAGCGACCTCGCACACATAGCTTTCCTGACGCAGGAACTGCGCCATGCTTTTAACCAGTTGTTTCTCGTCTTCGATTATAAGAATTTTCATATTAAAGGTCAGAAGATAACCAAAACTAGTTCATCAGTCCATGAGCAAATGAATAACTGGCAGTTTGGTACCAGGCAATGGCTTCATTAATCGTATTTTGGTCTGGTTTTGCCTTGACCTGTTCTTTGCCATAAACAGCAAAGGACTCAACTTTTAGCTGAGGAGACAAAACAATTAATTTATCACCCTTTATATATCCAAGACTTTGGTATGTGCTGATAAAAGCGCGTTCGCGCCCAGATTCTAGTTTAAACATATCATATCCATAAAATTTACTGGTGTACGAGAAATTTAAAAGCCCCAACATGGTTGGCCCAATGTCAATTTGACTCATCAGCCTTTCCATTCTTCCTGGAGCAATATGAGAGGGAGCGTAAATAAGCATTGGAATGTGATACTTGTTCACCGGCAATTCCGTTTTACCCGCACTGGATGCGCAATGGTCAGCCACAATCACAAAAAGCGTATTGTTGAACCAGGGTTTTTTGGACGATTCCTTAATGAATTTATCAATCGAATAATCGGTGTATTTAACAGCACCTTGCCTGTTTGTATGTGACGGTATATCAATCCTTCCTTCTGGATAGGTGTAAGGCCTATGGTTAGAAGTAGTCATAATGTGTGCAAAGACAGGTTTTTCAGCCGAACTCTTATCCATTTCCCTTGTGGCTAATTCAAAGAGATTCTCATCAGCTACTCCCCAAACATTTTCGTAATCAATGTCCTCATCGGCAATGGCAGACCTGTCCACAACGCTATACCCGTTGTTGCCAAAAAAGTAGCTCATGTTATCGAAATAACCATATCCACCATAGATGTATTTGCTTTCATAACCTTTTTCATTAAACACTTTTCCAAGGGAGAATAACTCTTCATTATGAGGCCGCCTAACAATGGACTGACCTGGTGTAGGGGGCACACACAGCGATAAGGCTTCCAGTCCGCGGACAGTGCGAGTGCCAGTAGCATACAAATTAGTAAATAGTAAACTCCGTTGTGCCAGAGAGTCAAGAAATGGAGTAATGCCTTGCTGGTTGCCAAAGGAAGCCATGAAATCGGCACTGAAGCTCTCGACACTTATCAACACTACATTTAGTTTCTTTTCCTCGCCAACATTAGAAATTTTCCTGTTGATGCCTTCTGTATTTGAGTCAACAAATTCAGCATCTGAAGTTTTTAGTAATTGATGCACTAAAGCAAATGCTTCTTTACTATCAATACGTTTATAGAATTGATCATAATCCAATTCATTATTTCTATAGGCAGCAAATAATTCATAAAGTCCGTTGCCTGCCAGTTCATTCACATACGCATTATCGCTAAAGCGATGTTGTTTATTTGTAACGAAAAAGAAAATCATAGCTACTAAAACGGTATACAGTCCAACAAACTTCGTTCGTTGCCAGAATAGTGTTTGATCAATGTTACTTCCTTTGATTTTATTTTTTAGTGAGTAGACAAACAGCAATGAGATAACACTAATTGCCAGCACAATCCATCCGATAGGATACGATTGCTGAATGTTACCGATAACCTCTGTTGTATAGACCAGATAGTCTACCGCTATAAAATTGAAACGGGTGTTGAACTCATCCCAAAAGAAATATTCAGAAACTGCATTAAAGAGTAAAAGAAAAGTGAGTACTGAAAATAATCCATAGAGTACAAAACGGTGCCAGGCTTTACCATAAATCCGAATCGGTACAAGCCATAAATACAGCACGATGGGTATGCAAACGTAGGCAGCATTAACCAAGTCGTAGAAAAATCCGATTAAAAAAAGACCCGCTAGATTTAGAAAAGAGAAATCAACTGAAGATGAGGATTTTATAAGTAGAGATATCCTGGTAAGGAAGGAAATGCCAACAACCATTTCAGTAATGAGAACCAAAAGGCCAGATCTCTGTGAAGCTATTTTTGAAATATATTGATTAACCATACCGCGAATGAACACAGTGATTCTGGAGAGATTCTGTAGCCAATGGAATGGTAAGTCCGTTAGTTCTCTTTTTCTGTGGTTGCCTCTACATGTAAAATATGCAAAAGCCTGTGAACAATAGGTGCAAAAAATACTGCTGTAATGCTTAAAAACGCCACCCCGCTATATAAGGCATAAAACGATGAAAAGAGTTTTGCCTGTTCAGTTGTCATTTCCACCACAGGCCCCATTCCGGTTAAAATCATACAAGCCATATGAAAACCATCGAGCCACACCAGGTTAGCAAAATGGTGATAGCCTAAGGTGCCAATACCTACCGATATTGAAATGAGTAAGAAAGCAAATAAGCCAAATCGTGCTTGTCGGAGTAAAAACTGGGGTAAAGGTGCTACTTTTTGTTTCCGATGTTCTAGTTTCATTGGCTTGAATTATTTTTATAAGGTAATGTTTTCTGAATTGAATATTCTACACAACAATATTAGAATGGTGGTAGACACAATGAGGGTTAAAAAGCACTTAAAAACCGTCAAATTTTCATATTTTGCTTCATTTAGCACGTAATGAAGTTAATCCAGCAGCAAACCATACAGGAGTCACTCTCGGTCTCCTACCAGATCGAAAAGATTGGAGAAACCGAATTTGATCTTTTTAAGAAAAACCTGGTTGAGTACCTCTCCAAAATCAATCCCGCTGAACATGAGGAAAATGCGAAATACCCTGTAAGAGACTTTTTAAGAGATACCTTCTTTAAGGATAAAAATGAGATTAATACAAAAGGGAGGATTGATTTTGCGATCTATGAGGGCGACCAACCTGTAGTCATTATTGAAACCAAAAGGGCGTCTGCAAAGACTGACCCCGACATGGTGCGAGCAGGCAACCTTAATGCCAAGGCCATGTACCAATTGGTGCTATACTTCCTTGAAGAACGGATTCAACATAACAACATCAACATTAAATACCTCGTGGCAACCAATATGCACGAGTGGTTCGTTTTTGATGCTACCATTTTTGAAAAACTATTTTTCAAAAATAAAACGTTAATAAAGGATTATTCCGAGTGGAGAGCGAAGGCTAAAGTAAGCAGTGATCGCGATCTTTTTTATAAGCAAATAGCCAAGCCTTTAGTGGCTGAATTAGAGCCTCAGTTAGCATACACCTATTTTGACTTACGAGATGCTGAAAAACTAATTAAGAAAAATACAAAGGAAGCCGATAATAAACTCGCCCTCTACTTCAAGGTTTTTTCACCAAGACATCTATTAAAAGAAATAGCCCGCAACGACAGTAACCAACTAAACAAAGAATTTTATATTGAGTTGCTGCACATTATTGGGTTAGAGGAGATAAAAGATGGCGGAAAGAAACGGATTGACCGAAAAAAGAAAGATGTAGACGAAGGCTCTCTGCTAGAAAATACGATTAATATTTTGCAGACCCGAAGTAAGCTACAGAATATTGACAACCTCCATCAATATGGTGAAAAAGGAGAAGACCAGTTATTTAGTGTAGCACTGGAGCTTTGCATTACTTGGCTTAACAGAATCTTGTTTTTAAAACTACTCGAAGGTCAACTTATAACCTTTCACCGCAATGACCCATCTTATGCCTTTTTAAATACGGGCAAGATTGCAGACTTTGATGAGCTGGACGAACTCTTTTTTGAAGTACTGGCCGTGCCCCAGTCAAAGCGCTCTGCTTCTGTTGTAAAGAAATTTGGTAACATCCCCTACCTCAATAGCTCATTATTCGAGGCAAGCACTCTGGAAAACTCATCCCTGCGAATTGCGGATTTAAAAGACCGCTTAGATTTAACTGTTTATTCAAGCACGGTACTGAAAGACAATTCAGATAAACGCTTCAAGGGTAAGAAAAACACCCTACACTATCTATTCGAATTTTTGAATGCCTACGACTTTGCCAGCGAAGACACAGAAAACATAGTAGTGAAAACCAAAAAGGATGTGATTAACGCATCTGTATTGGGTTTGATTTTCGAGAAAATCAATGGCTATAAAGACGGCTCTTTTTTCACGCCAGGCTTCATTACGGAATACATGTGTCGCGAAAGTTTGCGAAGGTCTGTCGCAGAAAAATTTAAAGTTCACGAACCAAGTATAGAATCGTTTGATGATGTCAAATCGTACGTTCACAAGTTTTACAAAAAAGAAGACCTTAAGAAATTTAATCAAACAGTTAATAGCATAAAGGTTTGCGATCCGGCAGTGGGTTCCGGTCACTTTCTGGTTTCTGCGCTCAACGAACTACTCGCTATAAAAAGTGAATTGGGAATTTTAATTGATGCCGAAGGGCAGCCGCTGGAATACCTGGTAAAGATTGAAAACGATACCCTCATTGTTACCCACCGTAGCACTAATGAACCATTCAATTATTTGCTTGATAAAGATGGTACACCACCCATTGCACTGCAAAAGGTACAACAGGCACTCTTCCACGAAAAGCAAAAGCTTATTGAAGGTTGTTTGTTTGGAGTAGATATTAACCCAAAGAGCGTAATGATTTGCCGATTACGCTTGTGGATTGAATTATTGAAACATGCCTATTACCTAACGGATGGAAAAACTAAAAAGGGTGATTCACTTGAATTACAAACCCTGCCTAACATTGATATTAACATTAAAGCCGGAAACTCCCTTGTAAGCCGGTTTGATATAAAGGCAGATTTAGGAAAAGCCTTGCGCAGCATTAAATACAACATCAATCAGTATCGCGGATTTGTAAACGATTATAAGAATGCTAATGATAAAGAAACTAAACACGGTTTATTAAAAATAATCGATCAGATTAAATCACAGTTTCGAACAGAGATTGCAAAATACACCGATCCACGTGTACTACGGCTTCAAAAATTAAGCGAGGAACTTTACCTCAAATACCAGGGCACTCAGTTATTTGACGGTAAGCTAAGTGAAGAGCAAAAAAAGAAAAGGCAGAAATTAGTTGATGAACATGATAAGCTCGCTACTGAACTAGAAGAAGCAAAAAACAGTAAGATTTACCAAAATGCTTTTGAGTGGCGATTTGAATTTCCGGAGGTACTAGATGATAAGGGTGAGTATATTGGTTTTGATGTAGTGATCGGAAACCCTCCCTATATTAGGCAAGAGTCTATAAAAGAAATTAAACCTTACCTAAAAAATAATTATGAAGTATTCACAGGTACAGCGGATCTTTTAATTTATTTCTTTGAACTAGGCTTGAAGCTTCTCAGAAATCAGTCTAGCCTGAGCATGATTGTTTCTAATAAATTCATGAAGGCTGATTATGGCCATAATTTAAGGTCATTGCTAACGAAACATCAAATGGATGAGATAATTGATTTTGGCGAATTACCAGTGTTTGATGAAGCTTCTACATTTCCGGTTATTTTAAATGTTACTAAAAATGGTGACAAGCCAGGTCTTACTTTCGCACAGGTAAAGAGCTTAGATTTTGTTAATCTAAATGACATTATAGAATCTATTGGGTCAAAGCTTAAAAAGAAATCATTACAAAAAGACTGGATACTTGCCGAGGAAAGTAATGTAGCCTTGATCGAAAAATTGAAAACAGAGGGAATAAGTTTATCTGATTATTTGACTGAAACTAAAATTGTATATGGGCTGAAGACAGGTTATAACGATGCCTTCTTCATAGATGAGGAAACTAAATCTAAATTGATTACTGAGGATAAAAACTCAGAAAAAGTAATTGTACCCCTTGCTGTTGGTGATGACATTAGAAGGTATAATATAGACTATTCGAAAAGATACTTAATCCTGACCAAAATAGGGGTTGATATTAAATCCTATCCAGCAATTAAGAATCATTTAGATAGGTTTAAATCAAGACTGGAAGCTCGCTCTGATAAAGGGAAGTACTGGTGGGAGCTTAGGGCTTGTGATTATTATGAAAGCTTTTTGTCTGCCAAGATTGTATACCCGATTATTGCTAAGGAGGCAAGATTTGCATTTTCTGCTGACGAAATGTATTTCAATGATAAAACATTCTTTATTCCAACTAAGGACTTTTTTCTTCTAGGGTATTTAAATTCAAAGCTCGCTTGGTACTATTTAAAAAAGATTTGTTCTGTGCTTGGTGACCCTGAAAAGGGAGGCCGCTTGGAATTAAGAACTATCTATATGGAAACTCTTCCGGTCCCGAAAGTGAAACCTCAACAAGCTAAGGAAATCGCTCAAAGAGTTGAGAAAATATTAGCACTTAAAAAGAAAGATCAGACAGCAGATATTAGTGTTTTGGAAGATGAGATAGATCAAATCATTTACAATCTATACAACCTTACACCAGACGAGGTGAAGATTATTGAAGGAAAATAATTGGGATTGAAGAATTTAATATGGAAGAGAAAGACAATCCACAACATAGCGACATCATTTTTTACAACACCCCCACCGGTGATGTAAAAATAGAAGTGGTATTTAATGATGAAACCTTTTGGCTTACCCAAAAGCGGATGGCGGAATTGTTTGGTGTGGAAAGCCATACCATTACCTATCACCTAAAAGAGATCTATAAAACAGGCGAACTAGAGGAAACGGCAACTGCTCGAAAAATTCGAGTAGTTCAAAAAGAGGGAAACAGAGACGTAAGCCGCAATTTAGATTTTTATAATCTTGATGCCATCATAGCCGTGGGCTATCGAGTAAATAGCTTTGAAGCCACCCAGTTCCGTATTTGGGCAACTAAAACCCTTCGGGAGTTTATAATCAAAGGCTTTGTGCTGGACGATGAAAGGCTTAAACAGGGCAAGCGTTTTGGCAAAGATTACTTTGATGAACTCCTTGAACGTATCCGAGAGATACGAGCCAGCGAGAGGCGTTTTTACCTCAAAATAACCGACATCTACGAACAGTGTAGTATCGACTATAGCAAGGATGCTGAGATTACCCAAACGTTCTTTAAAACCGTTCAGAACAAGCTACATTTTGCCATATCTGGCAAAACTGCTGCACAGATTATTGCAGAGAGAGCCAGTGCCAATAAACCCAACATGGGTTTGCAAACCTGGAAAAATGCACCCTCAGGCAAAGTGTTAAAAGGCGACATAGGCATTGCTAAAAATTACCTGATCGAAAAAGAGATTAAAGAACTAGAAAGAGTTGTTACCATGTATCTTGATTTTGCCGAACTACAGGCTTCGCGACAAATACCCATGAAGATGGCCGATTGGGTTACACGGTTGGATGCGTTCCTTCAATTCAACGAATATCAGATTTTAAAAGATGCAGGAAAGGTGAGCCATGAGGTGGCCGTGAAATTGGCGGAGAAAGAATACAATAAATTCAGAGTGATACAAGACCGCAATTTCGAAAGTGATTTCGATAAAGAGGTGAAAAAATTGACGGGTAAACCCACAAAGAAAAAAGAGTAATAACCATACAATTAATTAGGGTGATAAATGTAAAAGTAGATTTCAGGCTATTTTGCCTTGTTAAATTGTTTACAATCTCCAGCACAAATTCGCACTTGCTCCCGTATCATAGATTTAAAAGTAGCCAATCCGACTCATTAAAATTTCCAGAATATAGGTACTCACACTACCTAAATTCAGTCGTTTTTAAAGTAACTGTCTGTTCCACACGGGAAATTCATTCAAGTGTAGAGCTGTAGCCGGCCTACGAAAAACTGTATGGATTTTCTCTGGCCAGACAAGGTTATATTAGCATTAAAACGCCCTATCACAAATCCATCAATTGTGCTTAGAATTGAGTAAATCTTGGATGGATCATTTAGATACTTATTGGAAATCATTTCCCAAAAGCCAAGTATATCGATTAAACATATCTAATCTTTTCCTAAGTCATGAATTCATTAAGAATGGTGGCAAATCCAGTGGCAATTTAGTGGCAAAAGAGGAAATAGCATCAAAAAATAAGGCAAATTGGAGGCAATGTAGGGAGGAAACCTTAGGAAGAAGTGGCAACAAAATTCAAGGTTTAGCTCAGGGTTGAGGAAACCAGAAGCAATCCCAGGCAAAAGATTTTAACTCCAGCGGGATCACAAAAACCTGAGTAGCAATACTCAGGTTTTTTTATTTATACACTTTTATATGTAAGTGGAATTTAGCAGGGATGAGAACGAAATCCAAAAACGCTGATTCAAACCAGAAATCTCAATTCACTTTAAAAAGTCAACGCCAGCGATTCTACCTTACAAGGTTAGCCTCATTCTTTCCTGACTTATCAAACCGTGTAATAAATGAGCAATGCTGACAAAATTCTTCCACCAGCACACCATTTAAAAAGCCATTCCTCATCTTCACAAATCTTTCACTGGCTAGTATCTCTTGCAGCGATTGCTCTTTAACATTCCCTAACTTGATAACACCACTTTTATCCAAACAACACGGCACAACAGTACCATCGGCATGAATGCCAATATGATTGACTGCACCATGGCAGCGACCGCGTGTACCCTGATGTGGCAATGAAAAAGAAGGCCATTCAAAACGGGAATCAAAATGCAGGTAAAGTTTGTTCCAGATTCTTTTTGATTTGATCGCACCGGTCTCCACATTTCGATTGATCTCTAAATTGAAGTACTCTTCTATTTTTAAAAAGACATCTTCATTATCTGAGTCGTTACTTTCCTGATTCCACAACCTGAAATTGATGAAGAGTTCGGGGCGCAGGGCGTGGGCTGCTGTGGTAAATTCAAATATGGGCAAGAGATAAGGGTCGAGATCCCTCTCTGGAAAATTATCTTTAAAAGCTTGGAGCGAGAAATTAACTTGTCTTATGCAAGGTGCATTCAGGATGCGCTCATGGTGTCGTTTGATGAGTATACCGTTAGTGGTCAGGTCGATTTGTGTATTGTATCGCTCGCAAACATCTAGTATTTCTGAAAACCTGGGGTGGGCAAGTGGCTCGCCCAGTAAATGCAAACAGACAATTTCAGCCAGTGGCGCTACCTCCTTCAGGACTGCCTCAAATTCAAACACGTCCATTAACTTCTTGTCCTTATCTACTACCGGACAAAAAGAACACTGCACATTGCAAACGTTGGATATTTCAAGATAGATTCTTTTGAACATGTTTTGTTTAACCGGAATATGCAATGTGATAGTCCATTTTATCACACAGCCCACAAATGTAGTAGTCTTAATGGTAAGTTCATCACCAAGCTTATAGCCAGGGTTGCTATTAATGATCCGTTTTCTCTGCTTCGCTTTTGATGGCCTGATTCATTTTCACAAAATTCAGTCGGGTGTCATTACCGATTTTTTTAAAAATGAATGAAGAGAGTATACCTGAAAAGTTTTCGCCATGAATGAGCTTCACCTGATTGTCAGCTATTTTTTGAATCTTGAAATAGTGATGACCATCAAACAATCCACGGAAGAAGAGATTACCAATCCAATCGAAATAGAACGGAGCTTCTACGCGCTGAACCACTGGTGCAAAGGACATAGTACCACTGCTGGTGCGCATTACATTTTTAAGTCGTGCCCCGGGCTTAATCTCTCCTGCTGATTTAATCATGAACGGATTCCATCTTGCATAGTCAGCCAGGTCGGTCAGCACTGCCCAAACCTTTTCGGCCGGAGCGTTGATAATAATTTCAGTTGATATCGTGTTTTTCGTTTTCATACCCTAGCAAACGAGGCATGACAAAAAATGATGCTTAACAAAAGATAATAAAACGGACGCGTTATGTACCATGCATGCGTTTGCGTATCCTGCTCAGAGAAACCGGAGTAATGCCCAGGTAAGAGGCTATAATGTTTTGGGGTACACGCTGAAGCAAATCCTTATGTTGCTGCTCAAAGCGCTTGTACCTTTCTTCCGGACTTTCTAAAAGAAAAGATGACAGTACTTGCTGAGTGTTGATGAATCGTTGCTCTGCTATTTTGCGGATAAGTACATTCACTTTTGGCAGTGTTTGATAGAGTTCCTCCAGTTTATCATAGGTAATCACCAGCAAATCACATTCCTCAAGACTTTCGAGCGTCTGAATGCCCGGTGCTCTGCGTAGGAAGCTATCGTAGCTGCTGGCGAATAAGTTTTCACTAAAAATAAAGCCGGTAATTTCTTCAGCACCTTTGGTGTAGTACAGCCGGATAAGGCCCTTATTTATAAAGTAAAGTTCTGAGGATATTTCTCCTTTGCTCACAAGCTTAAACTTTTTTGGAATCTGCCTGAAGGTAAAGGCATTTTCAAAAAGCACTCGCTCACTTGAATTAAAATCTACAAATTGACTTACAAGTTGATGCAGGCCGCTAAACATATTATTCGTTTACACACTAAAATTAAAAAAGAAATGACTTCAGCACAGATGTTATTGGTATTTTGATTGATTAACCTGCTCATATCAGTACCTTAAAGTAGCCTACTGCTAATTTATGGCTTGTGTAATGGACAAACCATAAGCATCCTGTCAATACAAAATTATGTTTACTTTCGCACTGACGTTGAGCCTTGTTCGCCAACACATAAATACAAATCCATGACCGAAAGAGAACTTAGAAAACTGGAAGCCACCATTAGGGGTAAAATGGAAGAAATAAAAGCACAGCGTGTCTCTTTGAAAGATTCCGGCATTGGTGGACTCATGAATTCGCTGAAGAAAGTAGATGAAGCTCTTTACGAAAAAATACTGCCAGAGTATAAAAAGATGGCTGCGAGTGCTAATATGTTTAAGTAGAGTCTATTGAATAAGTTGGTTTAGTTGCGAGCCACTATTTTTGAGCCTCGGGATAAAAGTGTTAAAGTGTTAAGGTGTGAAAGTGTTAGAGTGCTAAAGTGTTAGCGTGTTAAGGTGGCTGCCTGGAAAGGTTTGTTAAGTTTGTCCATCCCTTGTTACGCGGAGCATAAAACAGAGCACGATTTTCTCTCCATAATCAGTTTTCTTTCATAGACGTTGCTTATACAAGGCTATTCGGTAAGGTGATATTGCTAAGGCTGTAGTTTCCTGCGCTTGATCAGCACCTCTTGCAAACTGTCGAGAGAGCGTACTCTTTTACGGGTGTAATCGACACCTGATCTGATTTGCGAGTTAGCGATATAATAGTACCATCCGTTTTCTCCGATTTCTCCTGTGGTAGAACTGTTCAAATTATGTTCATCAATAAGCTTTTGATCTATAATTGAATCCAACGCATGATTCAGGTAAAATCGTCTGATCAGAGAACCCTGGTGAGCAATCAGGCTATTATTAAAGAAGGCTAAGCCATCAATCGCTTGAGGCTGCGTGGTGAATTCACTTTGCAGTATGCTATAGTGTTTTGTGGCTACATCAATTTTAAGTAAGCCCTCTGTGCCTGACACGAAAAGCGTTTTGTTATCTTGAGATAGCGTTATCCCATTTAGAAACGTAAATCCATCAGGCTTCAAGAACTCTTCAATTTCCTGAACCCCGTACTTAAGCATGAAAATTTTATTGGTGATGGACTCAGTGATGTACACATCACCGTTTTCGGCAACGGTGAGATCATTAAAGCCGAAGTCCTCTTTAACAGTGGCATTGACCTGATAAATTCCAGTTAATTTTTTACTTGTTATATCATAGCAATAAAGTCTCGACTGCCAACGATCATCTAAAATTGCCGGGGCTGTGGGAATTGATTTTCCTTTTGTACTGATCACCCACAGCTTATTTCTTTTACCATCAACCTCCATCCCAAACGTACTCCACAGATCATCGGCAGCCGATTCAATAAAATCATAATACTGCCCGTTTTGTTCGATGGCCACAATTTTTCTTTTATACATGCTGCTGATGAAAAGTCGCTTGCTTCCGGGGTCATAGGCTGTACCTTCCGGAATCAAATCTCGTTCTGTTAGTAAAGCCAGCGTATCGGATGAATTCGATTTCATTTTTTTATCCTCGGAAAACGAACAGCCTAAACAAAGCACCAGCAGTAAGGAAGTATGAAATTTGTATGACATGATTCGGTTAATTAGAATTTACCATTCTTTTTTGAGGATAATGTATTGCTACGTTCAGCATAATCACCGCTAATTTCTAAATTCTAACGGTGACATTCTCTGTGTATAAACAGAAAGACCATAAACGTCTACAGAAAGTGTAAAACCGTTAACCAGGAATAAAGCCATGCTTCACGCCATCATCTTCCAATTCATCTTCCGGGCACCTTTCTTACAAAACACAATACAAATTACCCATAGGCCCGGGTTATTTTACTTGACATAGGTAAACAAGAAGATGCGCTTCACGATACTGCTCAGCTATTATCTGCCCCGCTTGTATAAATAAGTCAATAATTAAGCAGACAAGTGCCAACACCGGTGAAAATTTCACGTATAAACCCTGTGCTAATCGTAAGCATTTTCTGAATAGAGGCGCGTATGCATTAGCTTTGAAGCAAATCTTTTAATTTAATAACGCTTAAGCGCCTATGTTAAAAAATCTGTTAAGCATCACGCTGCGATCCTTCGCGAAAAGAAAATTCTACACCGTACTCAACATTCTTGGTCTTGCTTCCAGCATTGCCTTTTCCTTTTTGTTGAAGTTCTATACTGACGATCAGCGTTCGTACGACAAGCATTATGCTAACGCTGAGCGCATCTATCGGGTGAATGCAGATTTTAACATGAACGGCAAGCGTGATATTTACAGCAATGCTCCACGTCCCATTGGACCAACATTAAAGTCCGATTTCCCTGAGGTAGAAGCCACGGCACGCCTTCGCGGCATGAATGGCCTGACTACCCACAATGGTATTTTAGAGCTCGGTGAAAAACGGGTGAAGACAACGGAGTTCTTCATTGCTGACTCAACCATATTCCAAGTCTTTCAACGTGATTTTATCCAGGGCGATCCCAACAAAGCGCTTGTTGAACCCAATTCTATTGTGATCACCGAATCGCTCGCCACAAAACTTTTTGAATCGGAAGAAGCCTATGGCAAATCGGTATTGTTGGCAGGCTTTAGTCCTCGCTTAGTCACCATTCGGGGAATCATTAAAGATGATGACCGCAACAGCCATATCCCCATGGATGCCTTTATTTCATGGTCAACTTTTCCCTACGCGCGAGAAATGACGCAATGGTATGGGGCACACACTTATACTTATATTCTTCTCAATCAGAGCAACAACATTGAAGGTCTCCGCAGCAAAATCCCGTCCTTCGTTGAGAAGCACATGAAAAAAACGTTTGATGAAGCTAACGGAACAGCGGACCTGAATTTTCAACCACTCACCTCCATACATTTAACTAAAGAGTACGTTTGGGAGCCTTACCCACATGGCAGTCAGACCAACGTAGCGGCATTGGATATTGTCATTATCTTCCTGATCATCTTTGCCTGTATCAACTATGTAAACCTCGCCACTGCCCGCGCCTCTGAGCGTGCTGCGGAAGTCGGGGTTCGAAAAATTCTCGGATCACCAAGACGATTCCTGATCCTCCAGTTTTTAACGGAATCAATTTTGCTTTCCTTGTTCTCTGGTGTAATCGCCTTGTTGCTGTGTATTGGTTTGCTTCCTTATTTTAATGTGCTTACCGACCTTCACCTTGATGCAACAACATTCCTGAATGGTGGCACCACTGCTTTCATATTAATTTTATCACTTTCCATCGGCCTTGTTTCAGGTATCTATCCAGCCTTTTACCTGTCATCACTAGAATCATTAAAAGTATTAAAAGGCAAGTTCACCAACAGCGCGAAGGGTGAGGCGCTGCGGAAGCTGCTGGTTACCAGTCAGTATTTTATTGCAGCCATGTTAATTACCAGTATCCTGTTTGTGGCACAACAAACTCAGTACATCAAAAACAAGGATATTGGTTTTGACAAAAGCAATATTATAACAGTGGCTGTGCCTGCCGATACTATTGTGTCAAGACACATCAATGCCTATGTTGAAGAATTAAAGAAACAATCCTACGTAAAAGGCGCTACTGTATCTTTTTATACGCTGGATGAAGAAGCAAATCAGTTTACACCTACGCTGGAGAATGAAGACGGAAGCACCTTCCAGATGGGCGCAGACCTTATTGCTGTTGATGCTGACTTTATGAATGCCATCGGCATCGAGATTGTAGCGGGACGCAACTTTTCAAATACTTCAAAGGCTGATGAACTCGGTGCCATCCTCATCAATGAAACAGCCGTGAAAAAATTTAACTGGGGCAAAAACCCCTTGGCCGGAAAGTATGTGGGCGGCACTGACGATGCAGGCAATCCAGTGAAGCTTGAGGTGGTGGGTGTTGTAAAAGATTTCAGTCTGGGGGCTTCTTATAAGGAGATCAATCCGCTGATCATCTTCCTGAATAACCAGGGTGGCCGGACACTTTATGCACGTGTTGATAGTAACAACCTGCGCGCTTCTATTGAAGGCATGGAGTCGATTTGGAAAACACAATTTGCCGGCTTCGAATTTGAGTATAACTTCCTGGACGAATCGCTGGGCAAATTATACCGTAAGGAAGAAAAGTTTTTATCTCTGTTAACCGCTTTCTCCTTTATCATTGTTTTCATTGCCTCGTTGGGTATTATCGGACTAATCTCTTACACCACCGAACTCAAGAAGAAAGAGATCGCCATTCGCAAAGTACTGGGCTCGCCAACTGATTCCATCATCGTACTGCTTTCTAAAAAGTTTGTGTCGCTCTTGCTGATTGCGAACCTGGCAGCCATACCTGCTTCCTATTACCTGATCAGCATGTGGCTCGAAAGTTTTTCCAGCCGCATCACTTTGTCTGTCTGGCCATTCCTGATTTCCTTTGCTATGTGTGCCCTCTTCACGCTCTTGTCGCTCTTGTACCACACCATCAAAGCTACTTCAGCCAACCCTGTAGATTCGCTGAGCTACGACTAAGCCATGACTCTTGATGAAAGGTGGCTATTTGAATTGCCGCCTTTCATTTTTTTATGAGGAGACAACAGAGAGAAGACAATTGTTTCCAGGTTGATGATCAGTAGCAGAAGAATTAAAAGAGTAGAAACCATCTCAAAAATAAAAAGACTCGTCATGCGAGTCCTGTGGATAGGCTTTGTGCCGGGTTGGGCACAGCAATCTTACTGGTAAATGTCCGTCAATAGATTGCCTCTTCTCTCCAGCACACATTCAACACCACTCGTTCTCGTTTGCAAGTAGGATGTTTGAGAAATGCCTTGCTAAGGCTAACAACCAGTGATTTTTACTATTACTGAAATCTGTCCTTTGTCAATGCTCACTCCGTTTTCTGGTACTCAATCTTAGCAATGCGCCACACAAACTCACCTGCGCCTGTTTTCACGATTGCTTCCTCTCCTACTGTTTTATTTAACAAGGCCATGGCCATTGGTGAGTCTACAGAAATATAATCTTTAGTGTTGATGATTTCCTCACCTCCTACTATACGGAAACGTATTTGTTTGCCTTTATCATTTGCAATCTCCACCCAGGCTCCAAACATTACTTTGCCTTCCTGAAAAGAACTATAATGCACCACTTTCAAATCATCAATACACTTGCGCAGATAACGTATGCGTCCGTCAATTTCCCTCAGCCGTTTTTTGTTGTAGTGGTAGTCTGCATTTTCAGATCTATCGCCAAGGCTTGCAGCCCACGATACCTTTTGCGTGGTTTCAGGTCGTTCAACGCGCCACAGATGATCGAGTTCTGCTTTTACTTTCTCCAACCCTTCGGGCGTAATCAACATTGTTTTCATACTTGTTTCTTTAGGCAACATCCTTTCGGAGGCGATGTCAGTAAATGAGAAATCGTTTTTAACACAAAACGTTATCCGTTCTTATGTTCATTGGCTTATTATTTGGCAACGAGTGCTTTTCCTTCAAAAACAATTCCTTCCCAGCCGTGAATCATAAATTGCCTGATATTCTGGTGGTCGCTACCATCAGGCGTTTTTATTACCGCCTGATAATGTTCTGCAAATAAAGCGAGTGTATTTTCTTTGTCAAGCGTATTTAGCTGTGCGAATGTAAACACTTTAGCACTTCCCTGATTTTGTGTGGCTTCATTGTACGCTGATCCATTTTTAAAAGCGGTTGGTATGTGTTGGTAATGTGCTTCTATAAATGCAATAACTTCTTTAAAAGCAATTGATTCATCTTTTACTTGCTTCAACAACGCTGCTACTTGCTCTTTCATAAAGACAATTTTAGCAAAAGTAGTTAACTCGTAGCAAAGTTTGGTAGTGTGGCTGGGGATTGGGTGTTCGTTGCTGGTTGATGGTTGCTCGTGATGCTGGTCATTTCTTTCCTGGCATCGTCTCCGAAGGAACGATGCACAATCAATCTTTCAATTTTCTAATCGTATCGTTCCTTTGGAGACGAGACCTGACAAGAGATCTACTCCATTCATTTTATTAGCTAGTGCCTCAAATCAGGCATGGTTGTGGATAATGGCTAATGGGTCTAAGAATTAATGATTAAGTTCGCAGTACTATTGAGCAGTATGGCATTTCTTATCCTTATAAACCTTTCACATACTAAATAAATAAACCATGAGTGAAACTAAATCAGAGAATGAGGGTCTTCAATGGACAGGCAGGCTATTTGGGGGCATCAGCGATGACATAAAAAGAAGAGCACCCCATTATCTCTCTGATTTTAAAGACGGCTTACACGCTAAAGTAGCAGGCACCACCTTGTTTCTGTTTTTTGCAGCACTTGCCAATGCCATTGCCTTTGGTGCACTCTCGGGATTACTCACAGGAAATGAAATCGGCATTATTGAAATGCTGGTTGTTACTGCAGTGGGGGGCATACTATTCGCCCTCTTTGCCGGACAACCCCTCACCATTTTAGGAGGCACAGGTCCCATCGTCATCTTTACCGGTATGCTCTATACCGTTTGTGCGCAACTTGAAATTTCCTTTCTGGCCACTTACGCCTGGGTGGGTATATGGTCTGGTGTTATTCTATTGATCTGTGCCGTAACTGATGCCAGCGCATTGATGAATTATTTCAATCGGTTTACAGATGAAATTTTTGCAGCCTTAATATCCGTAATCTTTATTGTGGAAGCGGGTAAAGACATGACCAAGTCTTTTACATCGAACGGAGAATCGGGAGGATTAACAACAGGATTACTTACGGTATTGCTGGCAGGCGGAACATTTTTAATTGCACGTAATCTCAAACGCATTACTGTCTCTCCCTTTCTGCGACTTGGCGCGCGAACTTTCTTAAGTGATTTTGGTCCTGCCATCGCCATCGTTCTCATGACGATGCTTGCCTTACAATTTCCGGATGTGAAGCTCAGCACGCCTTCCGTACCCGATGCACTTGAACCCACTTCAGGAAGAAGTTGGCTGGTAGATATATTCAACATTCCAACATGGGCCATTTTTGCTGCTATCATTCCTGCCTTGTTGGCAAGTATCCTTCTTTTTCTCGATCAAAATATTACCACACGACTTGTCAATAGCAAAGAGTTTAAGTTAAAAAAGGGTAGCGGCTATCACCTCGATTTAGCCATTGTTGGTATAATCGTATTGGTGGGTAGTTTCTTTGCACTGCCCTGGATAGTGGCCGCCACGGTTCACTCTTTAAACCACGTGAAGAGTTTGGCAGATACCAACGTGGTGGCTACTGAAAAAGGTGAGAATAAAGAAGTGATCACTGCTGTGCGCGAAAACCGTGTATCGGGTTTGCTCATTCACTTGCTCATCGGAGCTTCTGTGTTTTTTCTTGCGCTGGTCTCCAACATTCCTATGGCAGTACTATTTGGTCTGTTCCTGTACATGGGTTTCACCTCGCTGGGTGGCAATCAGTTTGCAGAACGACTCATGCTGTGGGTAACTGATCCTACTTTGTATCCGGATACGCATTATATAAAAAGCGTTCCGCGAAGTACCATTCACAAATTCACCTTAATTCAGTTGGCTTGCTTTGTAGTGCTCTGGGTGCTGAAGGCTTCAAAGTTGGGCATATTATTTCCATTGATGATCGCGGCACTAGTACCCATACAGATGTTAATGAGTAAACTCTTTGATCGCAAACATGTAGAAATATTGACGGCCGAAGACGAGGAAGAGGCAGCGAACACGCATCAATTTGATTAATTTTAAAATGGGGAATGTAATGCCTTGTTCAACGTGCTTTATGCGATTGGAACCAAGGCATAGCCAGTTGAATGGACATTTTATAGAGCACATTTAGTATCAAAAAATAATGGAGAATTTTACACTAAAGGAAGGCGAGGAGTATATTGAACTTAAAAATTTGATTAAACTACTCGGTTGGGTTGACTCAGGCAGTGAGGCTCACGCGCTTATCGATAACCAGGAGATTAAAGTGAACGGAGCAATTGAAACACAACGAAGAAAAAAAATAAGAAGAGGAGATGTGGTGGTTTTTGGTAATAATAAAGCGGAGGTAAAGTAGTAGAGAAATTTCTCTGGCCTTTGTTGTATTAGTGATACTTGGTTAGACCAAATACGGGCACGATATGATTAAGCAGTACGACACGGTTGAGCTTACAATAGCGTCTGTTTCATTTTCTGTATGCTCCATTCTTTATTAGATTACTTTGATTGAATGCAATAAGAAGTAATTTTTTGAATTTGACTCTGATCATTAAACTCATATATATCACAAGCCGAAACGAAAGAAATACGTTTGTTATCTCTTAAAAATTCTGCCGTTCCATTAATGACAACATAGTTCCCATCAGCAATAATGTTTAATGTTTTAAAGTCAGTTGTTACAGATTTGAAGTAGTTGCCAACCCGCTCACAATTGTCAATAATTGTTTGTTTACCTATAAAATTTTCTTCTTCGATAACAGTCCATTCTGCGCTCTCCGAAATGAACCTGTAAGTCTTTTCAAATTCTCCGGTTGAGAATGCTTTTGCTATTTCTGTCTTTGTCATTATGTTGATAGTATATTATCTGAACAGTATTCCCACAATGCCCGTCAACGGTTGGTGGTTTATTGATGCGCAGATTTTCAGTATTAAAGTTTAATAGAATGCCGAATGTTGAACCTTGCACAAGTGTTCTATACAAGTACTTCAGCCTTATATTGCCAAACCAATGTTAGCGGCTCGTTGTTTTTCCAGATTCAAATTTGTCCTTTATAATTTGGGTCGTAATCTACCATCCATTCAATGCCGTATTTGTCTCTAAACATTCCAAAATAGGTACCCCAAGGACTGTCAGTAATAGGCATTTCAATTTGCCCACCTGCTGAAAGTCCACTAAAAAGTTTGTCGGCTTCTTCTTTGCTTTCTGCACTAATTACAATTTTACTTCTGTTCTCATTTTCATTTGTTGGTCCGAGTATTTCAGGCACATCATTAGCCATTAAGATGCTTTTACCAATTGGTAAGGCAATGTGCATTATTTTATTTGCTTCACTTTCTTTCACTGTAAATTCATCACTAGCCAAGTCTTTGAAACGAATAATTTTTGCGAACTCTCCGCCAAATACTGATTTGTAAAAGGTAAAAGCTTCTTCGGCATTGCCGTTGAAGTTAACGTGTGGATTAATTTGTGCCATAATTTTGCGGTTTTTAATTCTTGTTTGCTTGTCGTTCGTTGTTTATTGACCCGGTGTTGATGTTTGCCGTATTTCAACACTTGTGTTTTGTCCGTTTAAGATTGGGCATTTTTTGGCAATCTTTGTCGCTTCGTCAAGATTTTCAGCCAAAACAATGATGTATCCCGCAATGGAATTATTGTCGGCAATGTGGGGTGTTTCAACAACTTCATTGTTTGGTTTTAACACTCGTCCTTGTTTGGAAAAATGATTTCCACCGTCTGCAAGTTGGTCGTTGTCTGTAATTTCATTTATCCATTCCATCCATTGTTGCATATATATTTCCATTTGCTTTTGAGAAGGCTGTGCTTCCTTATTTGTCAAGTCCATTCGGAATAGCAATACAAATTCTTTCATTGTAATATCAATTGATGTTGTTTGGATTGTGATCGTCTTTTTGAATGTCTGCTAACTACCAGCTATATACAATCTATGTATTTTCCTCATAAAAACTGCCAATAGAAGGCCCTAAAGTCAAATAAAATAATCAATTATCTCTTCTTTACAATTTCCTATCATCGTCTCCGAAGGGACGATGCGTAAGCAATAGATTTCAACAGGTTTACTTACCGTATCGTCCCCTGCGGGAGACGATACTTGACAAGGGTGCTGCTTTGCTGGCATCATGAATTAAGAGAAAAACAAACGATAAAATCCAGACCTTTCCCGCATCATCTCCGAAGGGACGATAAGCAGGCAATAGATTTCAATAGTTTTTCTAATCGTATCGCCCCCTAGCGGGAGACGATACTTGACAAGGGTGCTGCTTTGCTGGCATCATGAATTAAGAGAAAAACAAACGATAAAATCCAGACCTTTCCCGCATCGCCTTCGAAGGGACGATGCGCACGCAAAAGACTTCAACAGGTTTCTTAATCATATCGTCACCTGCGGGAGACGATACTTGAAAAGGGGGCAGCTTTTCTGGCTTCATGAATTAAAAGCAAAACAAACGATAAAACCCAGACCTTTCCAGCATCGTCTCCGAAGGGACGATGTGCACGCAATAGATTTCAATAGTTTTTCTAATCGTATCGCCCCCTAGCGGGAGACGATACTTGAAAAGGGATAGTTGTTAAGCTGCTTTTATTGAGTCACAACTGTACCTTATAAAGACTTTGTTAAATGGATGTCTCTAAATAGCTTTTGAGCTTATCGTTTTTTATAAAGAAGTTAAGCTAAATAGCTTCGCTTTAAAAAATACTCAATACAATGTCAGTTAAGCTAACACAAACCGAAACCGACCTAACCTACTTCTGCTCTTTTACATGCCTCAATTGGATTTCATTGTTTGAAATAACTAATACATATGATGAAGTCTACAAATGGTTTAATCTTCTAACAAAGAAAAGTCACCAGATTCTTGGTTTCGTTATTATGCCAAATCATCTTCACCTTTTAATACACATCGCGCATTCTGATGAATCTATTAATACTATCCTTGCTAATGGCAAACGATTTCTTGCCTACGAAATAGTTAAGCGTTTAAAGAAACAGAAAAAAGACAACATCTTAAAAATATTAAGAACAAGCGTTACAGTGAATGAGATGGCAAGGCAAAAGAAGCATAGAGTATTTCAGCCATCCTCAGATATTAAAGCATGCTATTCCGAAGAATTTCTCATCCAAAAATTAGATTATATCCATTACAATCCAGTAAGAGGAAAATGGAAACTTATTGAGGACTATGCTCAGTATCGCCATTCAAGTGCTTCATTTTATTACTTCAATGTAGCACACCCTTACATTACTATTACCCATTATAAGGATGCTGGGGCACCGTAGAATTTCCCCCTCTTATCGACTCTCAAGGGATAATGCAAAAAATTATCCGCCAATTGTTCTCTTAATCGTATCGTCCCCTACGGGAGACGATACTTGACAAGGGTGTTATTTTTCTATCATCATCGATTAAAAAGAAAACAAACGATAAAATCCAGACCTTTCCCGCATCGTCTCATCAAGAATCGTTTCCTTCCCTAGCAGAAAACGATACCTGACATTCGTATTAAACTTGCAAAAATTATCCTTATATCGTAATATTGCGTTATGGGAATAACCAAGTCTGAATTATTCAAAAAGCGACAAAATAAAATGGCTACACTTGCCAAGGCTTTTGACCACCCGGCCAGGGTAGCTATACTCGAGCATTTACTGGCGCACCAAACCTGTATCTGCAACGATTTAGTAGATGTGCTGCCCTTGTCTCAATCTACGATAACGCAGCACTTAAAAGAACTAAAAAACATAGGCATTATTAAAGGAGAAATAGAAGGCCCGAAAGTGAACTACTGCATTGATGAAAAAGTGTGGGAAGAAGCCAAGGATATCTTCCTTAACATGTTTACACGCTACGTAAAACAGAACGATTGTTGCTGATATTTTTTTGCTTAATCATAACGTAATATTACGATAATACAATATAGAAAACTCAACGATCACTCTTATGCCGACAACTAACAAAGCACCACTGCTAGCCTCACTCACACCAACGGTAGAAAAACTTGCCAGCGAATTTGATTCAATTCCTGCTGAACGCAAGGACTTATTACAACAGCTGGTACAATTCGTTGAAAAGAAAATAAAGGCTGGTCAACCCGTACACTTAAATTTTATCTGCACACATAATTCACGTAGAAGTCATTTATCACAGATATGGGCACAGGCAGCTGCACATTATTATAAGGTGCCTAACGTATTTTGCTACTCGGGCGGAACAGAGGCAACTGCATTCAATCCCCGTGCCGTAAAAGCCATGCAAGAAGCTGGATTCGCTATTGCGATAACTAAAGAGGGAGAAAATCCAATGTATGAAGTTCGTTTTGCAGAAGGTATTGAACCTGTCATTGCTTTTTCAAAAAAGTACGATGATCCGTTTAACCACAATAAAGACTTCGCAGCAATTATGACTTGCTCACATGCTGACGAGAATTGCCCCTTGGTGTTAGGTGCATCAGGTAGAGTTGCTTTAACCTATAACGATCCAAAAGAATTTGATGGAACACCTTTGGAAGCAGCTAAGTATTCAGAAAGAGTGCATGAAATTGGAAGAGAAATTCTATTTGCCTTTTCACAGGTTAACGCTTAATATTTAGATAATGAGTAATCAAAAGAAACTCGGATTTTTAGACCGTTACCTTACGCTATGGATTTTCATCGCAATGGTGATTGGTGTTGCCTTGGGCAATTTCTTTGATGTGGAAATTTTTATGAATCACTTCCAGGTAGGCACAACCAATTTATTGATCGCTGCTGGTCTTATCATTATGATGTATCCGCCATTGGCTAAGGTGCGTTATGAACATTTGGGCAAAGTATTTAAGAATGTAAAAGTGATTAGTCTGTCCTTATTACTCAATTGGGTCATCGGGCCCATTCTCATGTTTGTTTTATCTATCATTTTCTTAAGTGATAAACCGGAATACATGATTGGTCTTATCCTGATTGGCATTGCACGTTGCATTGCGATGGTATTGGTTTGGAACGATCTGGCAAAGGGCGATAAAGAATATGCAGCCGGACTGGTCGCACTCAACAGTATTTTTCAAGTGTTATTTTACAGCTTGTTCGCCTGGTTATTCATTACAGTACTTCCTCCCTACTTCGGCATTGAAGGTACAATTGTAGATGTAAGCATGGGCGATGTAGCGGAGAGTGTATTCTTATATTTGGGTGTTCCTTTCATTGCAGGATTTTTAACACGATACTTTTTTAAGAAAGCAAAAGGTGAAGAATGGTATGTGCAACATGCAGTTCCGAAAATTAGTCCGCTTACATTAATTGCCTTGTTGTTTACCATAGTCATCATGTTCAGTTTTAAAGGCAAGATGATTGTAGATATTCCACTTGATGTAGTTAGGATAGCGATACCGTTAGTTATTTACTTCATCATCATGTTTGTGCTCAGCTTTGTATTGTCTAAAAAATTAGGTGCTAACTATGAAGAAATTGCATCCATATCGTTTACAGCAACGGGAAACAATTTTGAATTGGCCATTGCTGTGGCCGTTGGTGTATTTGGTATTAGTTCCGGTCAGGCTTTTGCCGGTGTTATCGGTCCACTCATTGAAGTGCCTGCGTTGATATTGCTTGTGAATCTTGCTTTCTGGTTCAAGAAGAAAATGTATGCAGCCAAAAGTTTTAGATAATTATAAGCATCCATTTGAAATGGTATCGGCTTCAAATCTTCACTTAATCATTTATCCAGTCTGGGTATAATTACAAAAGTAAGTCTTGTAGCGACAGAGGAAACCAAGGCTAATGCTATTCCTGGTCATTGGTTTGTTGGCTATGGTAACTGGACAGGTTTTGCTTCTGCAACTTTAATTGGTGTTGGCAGAAGTGCTAAACAAAGCGTAGAAGAAATCAAGGCTTTTATTGAGCAATCCTAAACGTGTTTACTATCAGGAGTTAGTGTGACTTTTGTCACTGCTTCAATAATGATTGTAGCGTAATATTACGATACAATTAAATCAAAACTATTATGGCAACTTCAATCAAGATATTAGGTCCTGGATGCGCCAAGTGTAAGACCACATTTGAAGTAGTAAAAAAAGCAGTTGAGCAAAGTGGTGTTCAAGCTGAGATAACCAAAATTGAAGATCTTGAGGGGATGATGAAATATAACATCCTGACTACCCCCGTAGTGGTAGTAAACGAACAGATTAAAATAAGCGGAAGAGTACCCAGCGTTGACGAAATTCTAAAACTATTGAACTAACATGTTCGACTGGCTGCAACATTTTGCGGATTGGCTCATTTACGCTGTCATTGGAATTTCACCACAAAGTCATTTAGGCGAAGCATTAAACTTCTTTGTGTATGACACTATCAAGATTCTCATTCTTCTTTTTTTAATTACATTTTTAATGGGAATTGTTAATTCCTATTTTCCGATTGATCGAATCAAGAATTTTCTATCACGCAATAAATTATATGGCGGTGAATATCTAATGGCTTCTACTTTTGGAGCAGTTACGCCATTTTGTTCTTGTTCATCGGTGCCGCTATTTATTGGTTTTGTAAAGGGAGGAATTCCCTTAGGTGTAACTTTTGCATTTCTCATTACCTCACCGCTTGTAAACGAAGTTGCCATTGCCATTTTCTTAGGCATGTTTGGTGTAAAAGCTACATTAGTTTACGTAGTCAGCGGAATACTACTAGGCGTAATAAGTGGTGCTGTACTTGGCAAAATGAATTTAGAACCCTTACTTACTGATTGGGTCCGGCAGGTGTGGAAGCAGGCAAAAGCAGATCAGGAAGTATTTGATGCTGAAAAAACAACTTTTGTTCAGCGCATTCCAACGATCATTAAAGAAGCATTTGGTATCGTAAAAAGTGTGCTTGTTTATGTACTCATTGGTATAGCCATTGGTGCGGCTATGCATGGTTATGTACCGGAAGGTTTCTTTGAACAGTATATTGGTAAAGACACCTGGTATGCTGTTCCTCTAGCCGTTCTATTGGGCATACCCATGTATGCGAATGCTGCCGGTATCATTCCTGTTATTCAGGTTTTTGTTGCCAAGGGAATTCCCATTGGCACTTCACTTGCCTTTATGATGGCAGTAGTAGGTTTGTCTATCCCTGAAGCCACATTACTTAAAAAAGTGATGACTACTAAGTTACTGCTTATTTTTTTTGGTGTAGTCGCAGCTTGTATTATACTCTCCGGTTATCTGTTTAATCTCATTCTTTAACTGTTATCATTTAGTTAATCAACTATCATTTCAGTAAACATGATTTCAATCACTTGGTAAAAAGACTGGCATCATCATAAATTTTAATGTTTTTAAGTAAACTGTCAGCTCAATGGAGTTAAATCAAAAAATAAAAACATGAAAAATAAAACTGTAATTATTACCGGTGCTGCATCAGGCATTGGCAAAGCAACAGCTGAATTATTCGCCAGGCATGGTGCCAATGTGGTAGTATCCGACATACAAGAAGCAGAGGGAAATGCTACAACTGACAGTATTATTGCCGCTGGAGGTAAAGCATCCTTTTTCAAAACTGATGTTGCCAAGCCTGAAGAGATGGAAGCACTTGTGGCTTTTGCAGTTAAAACTTATGGCCAATTAGATGCGGCAGTGAATAATGCTGGTATTGGCGGTGAGCAAGCACTCATTGCTGATATGAGTATTGACGGCTGGAAAAAAGTTATTGACATTAATCTCAACAGTCTTTTCTATGGCATGAAATATCAGATACCTGCTATGTTAAAAAATGGAGGTGGAAGTATTGTAAATATATCTTCCATTTTAGGTGCTGTAGGCTTTGCTAATTCAGCTGGTTATACTGCTGCAAAACATGGTGTGGTCGGGCTTACACAAGCAGCAGCATTGGAATACTCTGCACAAAAAATCCGCATCAATGCAGTGGCACCGGGTTTTATTGAAACACCTTTACTCGATGCACTAGATGCGGAAATGAAGCAACAACTTGTTGCGCTTCATCCCATAGGACGACTTGGTAAAAGTGAAGAAGTGGCTGAACTGATTTTTTGGTTGAGTAGTGACAAATCATCATTTGTTACCGGAGGCTATTACCCAGTAGACGGAGGTTATTTAGCAAGATAGTAAGCCGATGACTTCACCAAGCTAGTAAAGATGAATACGGTGAGTAGTACTGTTTAAATACACTACTACTCACTTCTCTTACCCATAATTGCTTTATAAATCTGCACTACCACCAAGGGTATTAAGCTTGCCAGGATAGATACCGTCCAGACCTCCATGGGCAATTCGGCCAACCCCAACACTATGCGCGCTTGTGGAAGTGCGTAAATAACTAGACGACTTCATTCTACATACTTTATGATATTAGACAGACAATATAAAGATGATTGGAACTATTGAATGGCGTAATCATTTATCGATTATTTGAACGAGCGCTTCGATAACTTTGTGAAGATTTGTAATTGTAGCCTGATCTTTGACGTTACCGCTTGGATCAAGCTTTGCGCGAACCGAAGGAATCAATAGCGTACCATTATTTATCACTTTTGCTGATATGGCCTCAAGTATTAATAAGAGCGCAGCATGTCCTTTCTCTCCCTGACTGGATGCAGTTACAAGACTCACAGGTTTATCAAAAAACTCACCTGATCCCACTGTCCAATCAAGTGCATTCTTCAATGAGCCCGGCACACCAAAAGCATACTCTGGTGTACAAATCAAAACGCCATCACTCTCCTTCACTTTATTCCGAAAATAAATAACTGAGTCAGGAACATCCTTAGCATCATTAAAGTGCGGTAATGATCCGATACCATCATAAATTTCAAAGGAGACATGCTTTGGTATCATTGAGGCAATAACCTTCAGAATCAAATTACTTGATGAATCTGCACGAAGGCTTCCAGGAACACCTAAAATTTTTATCATTTTAAATTTACTTATGCTTAACAAGTTACCTACCAATTTTGGGTGTAGCAACTATAGAATAATCATATTTTATCAGCATTATTTTTACTATTGTTCCAACTAAAATTAGTTACAAGTAATTCCCATTTACAAGCAAAGCGCTGTTCTTAAAAGTAATAAAAAAAGCCTCAGAAATCTCTGAGACTCTTAATTGTCATCCTTATGCTAGTGTATCCACTGCCACACGATAAGTAGGGTCTTCAATAATATTTACGACTATAATACTTTCTGCATCCCTTAGTAGTTGTCGGCAGTCAGGGCTTAAGTGTTTTAGGTGTAATTTTTTCCCGGCTTTATGATAACGTTCGGTTATCTTATTTAAAGCTTCTATTCCCGACATATCCGACACCCTGCTTTCTGCGAAATCGATTATCACCTCGTTAGGGTCGTTCAGCACATCAAATTTTTCATTAAAAGCACTCACTGATCCAAAGAAGAGTGGTCCAAATATTTCATAATGTTTTACTCCCTTATCATCAACATACTTTCTGGCACGAATTCTTTTTGCATTCTCCCATGAAAATACCAGGGCAGCAATCACTACGCCTATTAACACCGCTAACGCCAGGTTGTGGAGGAACACCGTTACCAAAGCAACAATAATTATTACCAACACATCAGACTTGGGCATTTTACCAAATGTTTTAAGACTTGCCCATTCAAACGTACCAATAGCAACCATTATCATTAGCCCTGTTAAAGCAGCCATTGGTAATTGCTCAATAAGCGGTGCGCCAAACATGATGAAGACAAGTAACATAACAGAGGCTACAATACCCGATAACCTTGCACGAGCTCCTGCTGATATATTAATTAAACTTTGACCAATCATAGCGCAACCACCCATACCAGAAAAGAAACCAGTTACTATATTCGCAGTACCTTGTGCTACACATTCTTTGTTTCCTCTTCCACGGGTCTCTGTAATTTCATCAATTAGATTTAGCGTTAATAAACTCTCAATTAAACCTACGCCTGCAACAATTAATGCATACGGAAAAATGATTAGCAGACTCTCTAAGGTAAAAGGAATAGACGGAATATGGAACGGAGGAAAACCGCCTTGTATGGAAGCAATATCTCCTACTGTTTTCGTATCAATACCAAAACCAATTACAATACCCGAAACGGCTAAGATGGCTGCAAGTGATGCCGGAATGGCTTTCGTCAATTTTGGTAAGCCCCATATAATTAACATAGTTAAGGCTACAAGTGCTACCATTACAAACAAGGTGTTTCCGGTCATCCATTGTAACGTGCCTGCTGAATCCTTGATCTTGAATTCATTTAATTGTGAAAGGAAAATCACCAATGCCAAACCATTCACAAAACCAAACATCACCGGATGCGGAACCAATCGAATAAATTTTCCAAGTCGTAATACACCAGCAAATATTTGAATTACACCTGCCAATACAACTGTGGCAAAAATATATTCTACCCCATGACTTTTAGCCAGTGCTACAATCACCACAGCTATCGCACCAGTCGCACCGGAGATCATTCCTGGCCTCCCACCCAAAATTGATGTAATTAAACCAATGGTAAAAGCAGCATACAAGCCAGTGAGTGGGGATAGCCCGGCAATGAATGCGAAAGCAATAGCTTCAGGAACCAATGCAAGGGCTACCGTAAGACCTGATAAGATTTCGTTTTTATAATTAACTTTTAGAGATAGATCGAATAATCGAAAATACTGTCGCATAGGGTAGGGAAAATTATTAAAAATTAAAAATGGAAATGAAGAGTAAGGGAAGAATATGCCCTTGCTGATACCTGAAGTGGCAGAACTAAACTTGGTAAATCAGGGTGGAGTCAGCGACCCCTTTTGATGCGTGTTCTTCATTGCGGTGCAAAAATAAAAAAAATGAACAAAGTCGCCCAATTGATTTAAATAAATCCAATCGTCCGCTGTGCGAGACGATACTTGACGGAATACTCGAATTTATACTCTCCTACGCGCATCGTCTCAGTAGGGACGATGCAGGAATTAAAAACCAGTTAAGTGACCCCCTCGATTATAATATTGCGAAGAAACGCTGTATCTATTAATAATGATTTAATGTATTAGTTTGATTGCATCTGGCAATCCATAACGATAAACCATTTATAGATTTACATTACCATATCGAATTACACCGTACAATTGAACAAAGAACGGTAGCAGCCAGAAAATTGAGCCCACTGTTATAGGCGCATAAGCCCACCAATAATTTGGATTAAACTCTTTAGCGGTAAATACTTGTCTTCCCTTCTCTGAGACAGCTACTTGAATAGAATCATTGACATTGTGATAACCACGTACAATCGTGAAAAATGAATTGCCATTTTTCATTTTATAAGAAATGTAGTTTGTATAGTAGTATTCCTTCCTTCCATCAATCCAAGATTCGTGTTCTTCAATAAAATGAACTTTAGCGGTTGCTAATTCTACATTTAAAACATGCTCGTTATAATACATTTCAGCATAAGTCAAGCCTCCCATATAAATCGGTACTAAACCAAAAGCCATTGGAAGAATCATTAATGGAGAAATCGTGAAATAACCTTTCCAGATAAGTGTAATAAGTAAACCCAAAAGTAAAAACCCGATAGCGGAAAAGATGAAGTTGCCCATAGATATGATTGGCCTGAAATTTTCAGATTCGTTTCGGTCAGTATCTGAATACAAACCTTTATCACTCTCGTTGTAAAGAATGGTAACCGAATCCCCGGTGGCCAACTTATAGAAGTGCTTGCCCAGAATTACTTCTTCAAAAGCAAGACTATCTTTATTTCCCACTAATGCAAGTACAGCAATTGGGCGTTCGTGTATTGGTGTTTTGAAGTTAAGTACAAAGGCTCGCTTATTTGTATAACGTTTTTCTCTTTCTTCACTTTCATTTTGATCAAATCTATTATCTGGTATAATAAGCCATGATAATAAAACTAAAGAAAGTAAAAGAAGACTTAAGGCTCCATAAAAGCTGAGGATGGGGAGAAACTGTCTCATTGTTATTCAATATAATACTTTAGCTTTTACTTTTTATAACAATATCTCAAGATTAAGTTTTTCCTTCTTTTATAATTAAATTTTTAAGCTACTAGAAATAATCAGAAATCAGGACAGATACTTATTACATAAATTCTCCGAAAGGAGATACGATAATCACAGAGTAATAGAATTTTACATTCTGCTCTACGCCTTGTCTCCGCAGGGAAAAAGCCGCTTGGTTATAAACACTTTGAATTAGTAGTAAGTACTCTAATATGATAACTTCAAGTAATGGTATCGTCCGCTGCGCGAGACGATACTTGGCAGGGTGCTCGAATTACATCCTGCTACACGAATTGTCTCAGCAGGGACGATGCTTAAAATGAAAATCAATCCTTTTGAGCACTCGTGTTTATCTGCTTTAGCGCCCTAGCTGCCCTTGCTAATTCGAATAACTGATACACATCATTTCGTATTGTTTTCAATTGCGTTTTCCACTGATCGGAAGGTGGGTGCTCGCCCAATTCACGAAAAGTGTAATTGAAGAAGAGTTCGCCCAAAAACTCATACGTTTGGAGTGTAACTGGAATTTCAGAAAGATGATCAATAATTGTATTATTGTTTTGGTACTGAACGAGAAGCTGATCTTCTTGACGAATATTTAATTCAGCTACTGATTCTTTAGGTAACTTATACTTTCCCTTATTCATAGCGTTTTTTAACTAAAAGTTCCGAAAGGATGAATATAAGACCATTTTGATCTCATGTCCAAACTGGTCTTAGAACTATTTTCGATGCATGGCCAAAAAGAAGTCCGCGCGACCCAAAAAATACAATCGCATCGCAGAAGTCCTGGAAAATGAGGGTAAAACGCAGGCGTGGCTCGCTGGTGAACTGGAATTGGAGTACCGTACGGTTAACCGTTATGTTAATAACCACCGGCAACCGGCAGTCGAAGTACTTTTCGAAATTTCAAAAGCATTGAAAGTGCCTGTTCAGGATCTATTGGAAAAAGATAAACCCTCCTAAAAATGATCGAATCATTCATAATTTGAAAGGCAGTTTAAGAAAACATCAATCACTTGGGCAGAAGCATTCAGCAAGTAATAAATCCTCTAAACAGAAATTTACTTCTCATTTGACGTTACTACTGCCAGTAACTTTTCTGGTATTGGAGCCACCTTTCTCCCGCTATAATCAAAACACACATATTCGTTTTTCCCCTAGCGAGTTCTTTACCATTTGCTTTATTCATAACCTGATACAGCATATCAAAACCATATTTATTTATATAAGCTATGGCAAGATGAATTAATAATACATCCCCTAAACAAGCTTCTGCTTTGTAAATGACCAGGGCATCATTAATCACTTGCCCGACACTTCCCTCAAAACTAACTTCATCTTTAAAACCATTTTTCTGATAAAAATTAATCCTGGTTGTATACAGTATCTTGTGTTTCTTTATATAGTTCCATTACCAAATCCTGGAGACAACTTATCACTTATCTCACTGATCTATTCCGTTCAAATCCGTCCGAAGACGGACATTGCAAATTTGATAAATCTTAAAATACTTGCTAATTCGGCACGTTTTAGAAATGGCATGATTATTATTACTACAAATAAGAATTAATTATTAGCAAATGAAAAAATATCAGTTAGGCGAGTTTGAAGAGGTAGTAATGCTCACAGTGGGCATACTCTATAATGATGCTTATGGTGTTTCAATAAAAAAAGAAATTGAAGAAAGATTAAAACGCTCGGTGAGTGTAGGTGCATTACAGACTGCCTTAAAACGACTTGAAGATAAGGGTTATCTCAAATCACATGAAGGTGAGACAACTGCAGAGAGAGCAGGACGACCAAAAAAGTATTTTACTATTACAGCATACGGCAAAAAAGCAGTAGCCTATACAAAACAAACACGAGACGAGTTGTGGAGCGCCATACCAAAAATGGCCTGGAATACCAAAGTGATAAGCATTTAGCTATTTCAGGCACCACAAATGATTAGTCAAACTTTTTTAAGATGAAAAAATCACCGGATCCTCCTAAAACATTTCATCGATTCTTTCGCTGGTATTGCAATCCTGATTTGCGCAACAGCATTGAGGGTGATCTTATTGAATTGTATCATGAACGCGTAAGAGAAGAAGGAAAGAAGCAAGCTGACAGAAAATTTGTAAAAGATGTATTGTTACTCTTTCGTCCGGGGATAATAAAATCAATAGAACTTCAGCAATACTCATTAAATACCGATATGTATAAAAATTATTTCGCCACAGCCTGGCGTAATCTAAACAAGAAAAAAGTCTACGCCTCCATCAATATAGCAGGTCTCGCGCTTGGCATTGGTTGCGCCCTTCTCATTTTTTCACTTATTACACATCATCTCGATTTTGATAACTTTCATGCCGACTCTGATCGCATTTATCGTTTTGTTACAGAGGAGCACCGCGATCAGATCGACTATGACGGAAGTGTACCACCGGTATTCGGAAAGGCTTTTCGTGAAGATTATACCTTTGGAGAAAAAGTAGCACGCCTTTGCACCATTGATGAGCAGCTTATTGCTGTGGGTGAAGGCTCCGACATCCGTAAATTCAGTGAGGAAATAGCTTTTGCTGAGCCCGAGTTTTTCAGCATTTTCAACTTTCCACTGGCATCTGGTAATGCTGATAAGGTCTTGAGTGGAGCCAATACCGCCATTATAACGGAGCGTATTGCTAAAAAATATTTTGGAGATGAGCCGGCTTTGGGAAAAACTTTTCGCTTTGAAAACCGGATCGACTTCACCATTAGCGGTGTACTAAAAGATATACCGGAGAACACAGACTTTCGATCTGAAATTTATTTTTCCTACAGCACAATAAACCAATACAGTGAGTGGTATGCTTCCGATGATGCCTGGGGTGGTATTTCATCCAGCATCCAAACCTTTGTACGGCTTCAGCCGGGTGTTAATCCGCAAGAAGTAGAAAAAGTATTACCAGACTATGTAAAAAAGTATAGAGCAAAAAGTAAGAATGTTCATCACTATAAACTTCAAGCTATTAGTGATGTTCACTTCAATGCCCGATACGGTGGTAAAATGGATAAGTCTACACTTTGGGTATTGGCTGCTATTGGCTTGCTGCTGGTTTTTACAGCTTGTCTCAATTTCATTAATCTGGCCACAGCACAAGCAATTACCAGAGCTAAAGAAGTTGGTGTTCGCAAGGTGTTGGGCAGTGCACGCGCACAATTATTCTGGCAATTCACAATCGAAACAGGTGTTATTGTTTTATTAGCTTCTGCAATTGCCTTTTCAGGTGCCTACCTTATTCTACCCAATCTCAATACTTTCTTCGATACAAGAATTTCTCTCGATCTCTTTCTGAACACAAGGCTCCTATTATTTCTGGCTTTGTTGATACTTCTTGTAACGTTATTGTCAGGTGCTTATCCGGGCATTATTCTTTCTCGCTTTAAACCTGTGGCTGCACTTAAGGGCAGACTTCAGGGGCAACAAGGTGGAAGTTTTAACATCAGGCGCGGACTTATTATTGTACAATTTACCATATCGCAAATCCTGCTTATTGGTTTAATTATAATGATGCAACAGATGAAATATTTCTCTAATACCAACATGGGGTTTGCACATGATGCAACTGTCATGATTCCTACCGGATCGAATGATGAGAAACTGAAAACACTAAAAGATCAATTTCTGGCCTTGCCTGATGTTGAAAATGTTTCGCTTTGTTTTGCTGCCCCTGCTTCTGATGACATGTGGACAACTTCCCTTCTCTTTGATAATCGCAGTGAAAGTGAAACTTTTTCAATAAGCTTTAAAGGTGCCGATGAAAATTACCTCTCTACTTTTGATTTAGAGCTAGTAGCCGGCAGAAACTTCACTGCCTCCGATACGGCACGCGAATTTCTTGTTAATGAAAAAACTATCACGAAGCTCGGCCTTTCCTCTGCTGAAGAAATTCTTGGAAGGCAACTATCGGCAAATGGTGGCTCTTTGAATGGTCCTGTGGTGGGTGTGATCAAAGATTTTCACGATCGTTCCTTTCAATCTGATATACAACCACTGTTTATTACCACTTCGTTAGAACATTACAATGCCCTGGCTGTTAAAATTAAAATGAATAATATTAGCAACACTTTGGCTGCACTTGAAAAAAACTGGTCGGCTGCTTATCCGGAGTTAATTTATTCATACAGTTTTCTGGATGATCAGATTGCCTCCTTCTACCAGAAGGAGCAACGTATGATTACAATGGTTCAGGTATTCTCCTGCATTGCATTACTTATTGGCTGCATAGGTTTATATGGTTTAGTGTCCTTTCTAGCAGTTCAGAAAACAAAGGAGATCGGTATAAGAAAGGTATTAGGCAGTAGTGTAACTCAAATACTGACCATTTTTGGAAAAGAGTTTTCTTATCTCTTGCTTATCGCGTTTATAATTGCAGCTCCTATTACTTGGCTACTGATGTCGAACTGGTTGTCTGGCTATACATATAGAATAGATATTGATTTATGGATTTATGCACTTGAACTTGGCATTATATCGGCAATTGTTTTGTTTACTGTAGGATACCAGTCATTAAAGGCTGCAATTGTGAATCCTGTTGAAAGTTTAAAAAGTGAATAAACAATTCGTTGTTTAATCAATCTTTGCTGTAATAAGTGATAGAAGTCGCGCTGGTATTGGAGCCACTTTTCTCTTACTATAATCAAAACAAACTATACCAGTTTTTCCCCTGGCCACTTCCTTACCATTCACTTTATTAATAACCTGATACAACATATCAAAACCATATTTATTTACATCAGCAATGGCAAGATGAATTAATAATACATCGCCTAAAAAAGCTTCTGCTTTATAAATGACTAAAGTATCACTAATTACCTGCCCGACAGTACCTTCAAAACTTACCTCATCTTTAAAACCATTTTCGCGATAGAAATTAATTCTGGCTTGTTGCATTAAAACAAGCATATTATCGTTGCCAACGTGTGCTCCGTAGTTAAGATCATTAACACGTACGATCAGTTCGGTTGTGTAAATAAATTGATTTGGAAGTGTAAGTTCAAGACGAGCCATAGTCAATAATTGGTGAGGCAATATAATCATGAAACAGGCTCTGTTCCTCAATTTATTAAAACAGAAATACTTTAGTTATGTATTTACCTAAAATCTGTCTGACAACCGTTTACTCCCGCATTCACCGGTCTGAAGGATAGTTCTCCGTATTGAAAATTCTGTTTTATTTGCCTTAGTGCCCACTAATGCCATTAAAAAACAGACACTGCTCTCCCTTATTGTATTGATTGGTTAGGTGGGCTGCATTACGGTTTTACTGCCACTTTCTTTTTGGCGCTATTTGTAATTGCTATTAACATTTTTACAATAAGCCATGAGAAGAATGAAGAAATTCCCATGAGCATGTGGAATGAAAACCACATTTATAAACTCTGTGGCTAGCTAATGCTCTTGTTTTTAATTCTAACACCTATTTACGGATATTTTAAATGTTTTTATACTCAACACTCATTTTTGAAGCCTTAATGATTTTTGCCTTTAGTACGGCTTGGCTTATTAAAGGAGGAGTACTAGAAGACAAAGGTGCCATTGGCAAAAAGTATATCGCGAATTACGTTAAGTCATTATATTAATCTAGTAAAAGAAATTAAGCAGGAAACTTGAACTTAAATAATAATGATTTGATCCTTACCTCACATAAATGAAGAAGTATCTCTTTTAGTTTTGCCAAGAATTACATTTATGCTCATGGATATTAAAAAGGAAGCCGCTAGTATCATTAATGCCTCGTCACTGAGTAAGTCAGATAAAAATCTTTACATTTCACATTTTAAATATGCTATTAGTACAACGGGTAAAGAAATAAAAGACATGAAGCAAATGCCAATAGGCACTTCGTTACTCAGGGGTTGTCCTCATCTACCTAAAGATTTCAATTGGCCAGACAATTATTACTTTTTTGCACAATTTAACTGCGCTCAGATTAAACCTATTGATGCCTTGAAACTACTACCAGATAGTGGTATGCTCTGGTTATTCTTTAATCCCGCTGACAATGACTTCAGGCCAGTGAGTAAAACAGCAGCTAAGCTTTTATATTTTGATGGAGATATGAATAAACTTGAAATTCGCAATCCTCCACCACAGGCTTTTTATAAATCACATCCAAGCTATTACAAAGACCTGGTGTCGACATCCGATAAAATGGAATTTACCCCAGGTTTCACCTTTGGTATAGAGGATGTGCCTTTAGAATTGTGCGAATTACTCTCTAATCAATTGAGTCTCTCCTACTTTGAAAATACAGACTGTGGACTATATGGATTTCCGCGTCTGTGGCAAGGAGAAGGTGATGAAGATGGGCTTTTTGCACCTCCCGATTGGGATTGGATCACCGGACCACCGCCAGTACAAGATAATGTTCTCTTTTTTCAAGATGTATTCTTCGATGGAAATATTCACTTTTGGTTAACAAAAGAGCAAATGATTAAAAAAGACTATGCTGAGGTAATGGTGACGGCATCCGTTACGTAAGTCTTATACCGTTTCGTACAATAATTCATGTTCCGTACTAAAATAACTTAGTTCAACTTCTTGCAACGGAAAAGTACTGCAAATGTGGCAAGTGTAATCTGGAATAGGGATTGAATGAAAATGATATTGTGTTTCTGCCTCATCAAAAACATTAATTTTCATCAGATCAGTTTGGAATCCTAAACCCTTTGCTTTCAACAAACTTTCTTTTTTAGTCCAAATTTCAAAAAAGATTCTTTCAGAATTCGTTGAATTCAGAAGGAACCATTCATTAGGATGAAAAATACTTTCGTAGGCCGATATGTCTATTGTTCTGTTTTGCTCAAGATCTATGCCCACATGTTTGAAGGGTGAACATACAGCAGCAACAAGGTCTCCACTATGTGAAATATTGAAGTCGATAGTAGCACCTGGCAAAAAAGGTTTACCGTATGTATTTCTTGTTAGGGTATTTAATTCATTTTCATGAATTCCCATATTCAATAACATTATTTCGGTTAGCAGAATGCCTACTTCAGTCCTTAATTTATCCTTCCAAAAGATATGCCGATGCCTTGAAGTAAGCACTTTTGTTTTTCTTCTTGCCTGAACACTAAGTAGCGAATGTTCAGTAAAATCTGTAAGTGAAGCAATAATAACTTGCATAGTGTACTGGTTTATGTAAAAGGATACAAACAAAATAAACCCGTTAAGAAATTTTTTTACTTAACGCCTTCAGCAGCAATATTTCAGCTAAAGCATTTCAAAAGCCGTATTGAGCAAAAATACTACCTTTGAACGCCTCAGCTGAAATCAAAAAGATAATTCGTAATTCGTGACTTATTCAGCTATCACAAATTAGTTTTGCTTCATTAACCAATCGCTGGCTTCACGATAAGATCCAAACGATTTAATAACATCTGAAGCTGGCATCGCTTTCTTAGCTGACATTTCTGCAAAAATGTTAGAAGAGAAAATCCATGCAAAATGTTTTAGTCCACCGGCAATCATAGCTGGGAACCATTCTTTTGCAGTCCATTCTGCTGCCTCCTGCCAAGGGCCGGTTACGTTAGTGTTATCATTAAGTACTTTTGTTATTCCTTTCTTTTTTACTAAGTCAAGAATTACAGCACCTGATGCCACAATAGATTCTTTGTTTTGAAAACCAATCCAGTTACAGATCATAATTTTCGTTACAGCGTCATAGGTAATCTCGATGTTTTTTGCTTTGTGGAGCGATTGCATAATATTAAAAAATTTAGAGTGAACGAGTGTATAGTGTTTTCAGTTGGTGCTATGTACAAAAAAAATAAAAGCAAAAAACACCTTAAAATTAAGGTACTTTGATAATGCCTTGATTTACAATACTATTAAAAGTACATCGACTCATTTTCTTCTTCTTCTTCAGTAAATAGACTGTCTCAACAAATTTCTAGTTACTCATATGCTGTTAACTAAATACTATTTAATCTGTTACACGCCTCCAGGTAATATGAAAAACAATCTCAACTCCATCCACAGGTACAGGTGGTGTACTTAACATGAGTTGGTTTTCGGAAAGTGTGGCATAGCGAAGCTGATTATTCTCAAACCAGTTTGGAAAAAGACTCCCCCGCACTTTATGCACTATTTCACTTGGTCGTACTTCTTCATATTTACCGAAGTAAGCGATATATGAATCGAAAGCTACTTTTGTCTCCTGTGGTGTACCACCGTTTATATCATTAGAAACAAAAGCGGTGCGGTTAGCCCGCATAAGCTGAGCATTCATATTTCCATAGGCATCATACATCAAAATACCTTCGGCATTCTTACCGAAATAGTCAACCTCATTGCCTTCTGCATCACGATACTTCCAACTAACAAGTCTCCAGGTGCCAATCAATCTTTCTTTAATAGAATCAGTCATGCATTAATGAATTGTTTTTATTGGAACCTCTACAAGATTAAACTCATCAATCAGCATAATGCTTAAGAAATGAGTATCATTTACAATGTAACGGTGTGCACCAGGTCGTTCTATCAATTTAAACTCATGTGTTGTCTCATCTCTCCAGCGCTCTGCTTGTTCTCTAAGCACACGTTCATCTTCATTACCATAAATTGCTACAATTGGTAAAGTCAGTGGCGACTTCTTATTGTATTGATAATTTGACAACAAGTGAAGATCGGCACGCAACATTTTCATCAACAATTTATGCCACTCTTTATCATCATGCATAACAGGATTCAGGTAAGGAAACATTTCGTACAAATCCTGATCAGGTAAAGTATGGTCTACTTCCCTTTTACTATAAGTAGTCAGGCCAGGTGTTGAGGACACAAATAATTTTACCGGCAACATTAGGTTTCTCTCTTCCAGTGCCTTCGTTACTTCAAAAGCAAGTAGCCCACCCATACTGTGCCCGAAAACAAAATATGGTTTATCCAGTAACGGCATCATTGCTGGAATCAGTTCATCAATTAAGGTGTGCACATTGGTGTGCATGGTTTCCTGCATGCGGTGTCCTCGGCCGGGTAGCTCTACACTAACAATATCAAATACTTTATTGAGGGCTTTTGTCAGTGATGCAAATAAAGATGAGTCACCACCGGCATCATGAAAAAAGAATAAACGTGCAGCGGCCTCCTGGTTTGGTGCTTCTCGGACAAACCATTGTACTTCTTTTTTGATCGGAAGCTCTTTGATCAACTTGGTATGGTTATCTTCTAAAAGTGAAAGCAGATAGCCGGCATACTCTGTGATACTGGGGTGCGACCAAAACATGGCAACTGATAGTTTCAGATTCAAACTCTTTTCAAGGAGATTCCTAAGTTGTATTGCCATTAAGGAGTCAATACCCAAACCCTTGAATGTCATTGCCGGATTAATTCTGGAAACTGCCGTTTTTACAATAGTTGCCACATGTTGCATCACCAGTTCTTCAAGTGCAATGGAGCGCTCTTCATTCGAGTTGAGTTCGTCATACAAGGCCATGAATTTTTTCTCCTGCGCCCCTTGATTATTTTCTGCTTTGAGTAATCCTTTAAAATACTGTGTCTTTGCTAAAGAGGAATAGTAAGTTGCCATTGATTCGGCATGAAGTTTTACAATTCCAATTTGTGTGTGTTCACTATCGTAAATGGCATTAAATACTTCCAACGCATCACGCATGGCTACCGGTTCAAATCCTTCCGCTCTGGCATACTTTTCTAAATCTGCTTCGTTTGATACCATGCCTACATCTTTAATAACACCCCAATTAACACTCATGCCGGGAAGCCCCATGCTCTTACGACTTTGTGCTAGTGTATCTAAAAATGCATTGGCTGCTACATAACTGCCTTGTCCGCTTAAACCAATAAGTGTTGAAGCCGATGAAAACATGATAAAGCAATCCAGTGATTTGTTTAAGGTAAGCAAGTGTAAATTCCACGCGCCCTTTACTTTTGGATTTAGTATTCGCAAAAATCCCTGTTGATCAAGATCTGTAAGTGTTTTTGCTTCAATTACACCTGCTGCGTGTACCACACCTTTTAAGGAAGGCATACAATTCTCAATCAGACCGAGCACTGTTTTAAGTTCATCATAGTTGCCGGTATCGGCACGGAAAATATTGAAGGTACAACCCTGAGCAGTGTACTTGGTAATTTTAATCATTACATCTTCAGGTGCTTCTCCTGTTCGGCTTACCAATGCAAAATGGCGAGCACCTTGCCTGATCATCCACTCAATAAAGTGAAATCCCAATCCTTTAAAACCAGTTATCAGGTAAGTACCATCAGCCGAAAATTGTTTTTTCTTTTCTGAATAATCGTACTCCTCTTGATGATGCACAGCCAACCGGGGAACATAACTGTCTTTACCACGCAGTACAATCTCATTTTCAAATTCTAACGGATAGCTTATGTGTTGAATCAATTGCTCAAATTCTTCCAGCGAAGGATTTGAGCTTAGATCTAGGTATCGGCAATTATATTGGGTCAGTTCATTGAACATAACTTTAGCCATACCCCATAAAGGACTATGTACAGGCTGTGCAATATCTTTTTCTATGCCTACAGTTTGTATACCATTAGTAACGATTACCAATCTGGGTATTTCAAATAGTTTTAGCGCGCTGAGTCGCTGATGCAAATACATAAAACTAATACTACCGAATACCTGCTGCGCTTCAACGCTATCGGCTGTTAACGGGGGATCACTCCAATTATAGCTAATACTTGCCGCATGAATGATACCTTCAATCTTACCAGACCTTGTGGCGTAAATATCATTCATCAACGTTTCATAATCACTCTCCATAGCGTAGTTGACCGCATATTGTTGAGAATTTACCTTGTCATAACGCTCTGCTGGTGACACAAGAATAGTTTGCATACCTGCTTGCAACATTTTATCAATGAGTATTTCACTGATGCCGTAAGGGTCACCAAAAACTATCCAGCTTTTCTCATGTTTGATTTTCTCTGTCTCTTCACTAAGCTCATGCGCTTTTTTAATCCAGTTGATTTTATAAAGCCATTTATTCAGTTTATCTCGTTGCTTTTCTATTAAGCTACTGTCAATAATTTTAGCTTTTGCTGATTTAATTTTCAATACCAGTTGATCATCTTCATTATAGATGGCGATGTCTGCTTCAGCATGCAACAGACCATGTTGCAAATCTTCTTTACATGGATAAACTATGGCTACACCCTTTAGCAGTCCTGTATAATTCCATTCCTCTGTAAAAGTGATTTCCTCAATTTCTGATAGCAGCGTTGTTCTGTTTGTTTCTCCCTCAATTTTCTTAATTACATCATAAAAAAGTGGTTGCATTAAACTATCGAGTATAGCAGGGTGTAACTTATACTTCGCCTTAGATTTCTTTAAGCGCTCGTCTGCCTCCAATATAAAATGTACTTCATTTAGCGGCTCCTTTGTTTTTAGTATCTGCTTAATGCCCTGAAAGTAGTCACCATACTGAAGGCCTAATGCGCGCAATTGTTGATAATACTCAACACCTGTAAGTATTTCTTGCGCCTCAGTTACTACAGGTGTTTTGGTTACCTGCACTAAATGTTTTGGTTTAGAGGCAAGCATACCTTCAGCTAACAACAGCCAATTAATTTTACCAGATTTCCCCACAGACTTTTGGTAGAACTGAAAAGTATCCTGACCAATATCTGTATGGTTTACCTTCAACTGAATGGTTACTGGTTGTTTGTCAAGTTGAATAGATTTTAAAAATTTAAGATTTGAGATTACTGGAACACCGTGACTGTATAGTTCAGTTGCAGCTTCCAAAATCATTTCAACGTAAGTAACACCAGGCACAACCACCGTATCATTTACCTGATGATCTCGCAGGTATGGAAACTGTTCAAGACTCACTTGACTTTCCCAGAAAGAAGTGTGTTCATTGCCAGCCAGCGTAATCGCATCTCCAAGCAAAGGATGTTTTGCATTGAGACGCTGACGACCATTTTCTGCTGAGTGATCTTCAATTTCATAACGCTCACGCTGAAAAGGATAACTTGGCAAACTTATATAAGGCGCACGTGTTGTCTCGTAGAATTTTTCCCAGGGAATATTAAATCCTGCTGCAAACAAGTCTGCCATGTTTTTATATAAAGTTGCATGTTCAGGCTTATCGCGTAGCAATGATGGTGCAATAACTACCTCAGTTTTTTGGCCTTGTGCACACTCCTGAATGGCATTAGTTAATACGGGATGCGCACTTACCTCAATAAATACTGTATGATCAGTCTCCATCAATTGCTGCATGGCATACGAGAACTGAACCGTACCGCGTAAATTATCTACCCAATAATCTTTGTCCATTTCCGCACTTTCCATAAACTTCATGCGTACTGTAGAAAAGAGAGGTGTTGTTATGGTATTGGGGCTAACCGATTGCAAAGCCTCGCGCAGCGGTTCTTTCAATGGATTCATTTGTTGGCTGTGTGAAGCCACGTCTACTTTTACTTGTCTGCAAAAAAGTTCTTGCTTTTCTAATAGCGCGATTACTTCTGTTACGCTTTGCTGATCGCCAGCCAACACAGTTGATTTAGGACTATTGCTAACCGCAATCGAAAGTTTAGGGAATTGTGTTACTAATTTTTTTGCATCATCTAAAGACAACTCAGTAACTACCATGGCGCCACCTTTGCCACTTACTGTACGCATCAGTAAACTACGTGTACAAATAATGGCAGCGGCATCTTCTAACGAAAGTGCACCTGCTACATGTGCAGCAGCCACTTCTCCCATGCTATGACCAACTACAGCATCAGGACGAATACCCCATGAAATCCAAAGTTGCGCAAGGGCAACTTGTATTGCGAAGAGCATAGGCTGAATAACATTTATTTCACTCAGGCGACTTGCATCGCCAGTAGCGTTGAGTTGTTCGAGTAGCGACCAATCCACAAAAGGTTGAAAAGCTTTATCGCATGCTTCAATTGCCTCTTTAAATATTAGCTCCTTTACAAGCAACGCCTGCCCCATGCCCAACCACTGGGATCCTTGTCCGGGAAAAACCATAACAAGCTTATTCTTTTCACCGCGCAGCTTTTGTGGTGCAGCCTGCAAACTATCTTCCGCTGCCTGTTCAAGTGTCTGTAATAATTCTTCTTTGGATGTTGCCGACAATAGTATCCGATAATCAAAAGAAGGTTTGCTGATGGCTGTGGCGACACAAGCTTTTTCAATTTCAGCTTCCGAAAGATTTACAAACAACTCGCTGTATGTTTTTAGGTAAGCCTGAAGTGCTGCTGGTGATTTTGCAGATAAGGGAAGACTATAACGCAAATGCTTTTTCCATATCGGCTCACTTTCCTGCTCACGATACTCTTCTAATACTGTGTGTGCATTGGTGCCACCCCAACCAAATGAGTTAACACCCGCTTTAAGTGTGTCTCCTTCTTGTGCTGGCCAAATTGTATTGCCCGCTTGCACCTGCAGCTTCAGCTCATCAAAAGGAATAGCAGGATTAGGAGTCTTAAAATTTAAATTTGAGGGAAGCAGTTTGTTGTTCATGGCCAACACTACTTTTAGTAACCCTGCAATACCAGCTGCTGCTTCCAAATGCCCCACATTGGTTTTTACAGAACCTACGTGAAGTTTGTTCTCACGCTCAACACCAAAAAACTCTCCTAGTGCTTTTGATTCGGTAGGATCACCCAATTTTGTACCTGTTCCGTGGGCTTCTACATAGTGTACATCTTTTGGATTAATACCACTGTGTTGATAGGCATCGTGCAAAACTTGCTTTTGACCATTTACACTGGTAGCAGGTAGGTTTACGTTGTAACCATTATTATTCATAGCAGATCCGCGTATGAGCGCATAAATGTGATCGCCATCTGCCTGTGCTTTTGATAATGTTTTCAATAAGATTAAGCCAGCACCTTCACTTCTTACAAATCCATCGGCCTCACTATCAAAGGTGCTGCATTTACCTTTAGACGAAAGCCCACCAAATTTTGAAAGTAGAATATTTTGATCCGGATCAACGATGTGATTGATTCCACCTGTTACTGCCATCTCTATACTATTATCCCAAAGCGCCTGGCAGGCAATATGTAAAGCAACAAGTGATGAAGAACAACCCGTATCTACTACCAGGCTCGGCCCGCTAAAACCAAAACTAAAAGATACACGGTTAGCAATAATATTAGAGGACTGCCCTACAGCAGAGTGAGAAGTAACTGCTGCGTTTTTATGTTTTCGGTAATGCTCAAAGTCGTTCCAGATATTGCCGACATAAACACCTGCTTTGCTACCCAAGGCTCTCTTAAATGGCATACCTGAGTTTTCAATTGCTTCCCAGGTAAGTTCCAACATTAATTTTTGCGAAGGACTCATCTCCGTGGCTTCTGCAGGTGATATATTAAAGAAGAGTGGATCGAAGTGGTGTATATCACTTAACAAGCCACCATGACGTTGGTTTGATTTATTAGCAGCCGTCAGGTCTGCATCATAGTAGGCTTCTATGTCCCAACGTGTTTGTGGTATTTCGGTAATGGCATCTTTACCCTGCACAAGCATTTCCCAAAACGCTGCTAAGTCTTTCGCCTGCGGGAAACGACAGGACATTCCGATAATTGCAATGGGTTCTTTACTGTTTGGGGGGAAGCGATCTTTCATGGACTAACGAGTTTGACATTAATCAAATCTATCAAAGTGATTGGATATGATTTTCTCTATTGATCACTAAACCTTACGCATCACATTTAAATTGCTGTTACAATGGATTGATAAAAAACCATTGTTAGTCGGTGCCATCCGCACTTGGTCTGCCAATTCAATATTTGCATTGCACACGAATGCATAATGCCTTCTCTTACTTGTAAAAACTTTACAATTTGCTTTGCGACATTACATTTGTGTGTATAGAAAGCGTACTGCATTTACAATTCCTGAACGATTGACGCATAAAAAAATGAGTAGTAATACCTATGTTGTTTGAAATAGTACATGAACGCAAGAAAAAAAATAAAATATTTATACCTTAAAATTAAGGTGTTCGATAATGAAGACAGAATGCATTGGCTTTTCAAAAAACAAATTCTACTACTGGTCGATACCTCAAAGAGGGTAGGGAGCAGAAAAGTGCAAAGTTAAAACCCGTGATTTTTTTTAGTCACCTCTAATTATATTTACGCTTACAACGAAGGTTATTCGAGAAATATGTGGTCTTGTTTGTTTAAGTAAAAGAAGACAAACTCATAAAAGAAATACGCAAAATTTAAATTTTACTAAAATGGAAGTTAAAAATTACAATCTTGAACCAAATCCAAGAAGTGTTGATGCAGCAGATCCAAATGACGAAATCTATCTATCCATTAAAATAGGTAATGGACAATTAGGCGGAAACAAGGTAACTGCAGAAGGGAAATTACTGGCTAAAGGAAATCTTACCACACGAACTCATATTGGAAACCTAAACAGCCTGAATCAAAAAACAATAGAAGTAGAAACGAATGTGTTAGATGTAAATGGATTCACTAACCGATGCGTGTTTACTACAGCATTCTACAACCAGGATAATAAAGAACTTTTCTCAAAAATAGATAAAGGAGATGCTCCTGAAAATGGAGTCGCCAGTTTTAAAGGAAAATATATAGTGAACTTTATCATTGTCTTACTTTTCTTCTGCTGTCTTTTTAACCAACAAGTACAAGCCCAAACTTCTGCTAAAGATTTAACCTTTACCAAACTAGAAACACCTACATCACCAGGATTAATCCTATTTGATGAAACCCCCTCTTCGATTGAAAAGCCAACAACACCACAAGGACTTGGACTCAGCTTATTAGGTCTGGGACAAAACGGTGGCGCACTTGAGTTTGCACCATTCTGGTTAGTAGATCATCCCAACTTATCGGCTAAAGCTATGTCAGATAAAAAGTCACCGATACTCTCTCACTTTGCCATCTCTATTGCTTCCGCTAAAACAGACACATTGAGTTACTTGTCTGGCGGAATACGCACAAGAATTTTTCAATCTTACCGATCTGACACTACCGAGCTTAATAATCTCCGAACAAAAATTGAGGATGCACTTGCTGATTCGGAATTTGACAGAGTTGACTCTCTTCGCAAATTATACATTGATATACTGGAAAAGCCAGTCTTCACTATTGATATCGCAGCTGCAATGGGTGGAAGTAATACTACAAATTCCTTCGATGACCTTGAGCTAAACCGTTGGGCTGTCTGGATGACATTTAATTGTCGCCCAAAAGGTGATGACTTTTACTTTACAATACTAAGTCGCTATATCAACAGCGAAAAATATGAAGAGACTAATATCGAAGCTGATTTAGTTGATATTGGCAGCAGACTCAATTATGATATTTCAAAATTCACAGTTTCTTTAGAATACGTGCATCGTATGAATTTTACAACCGACATTTTAAATGATTACAGACTTGCTGCTATCGGAAGCTATCACCTTGCCGAAAATATTTTCTTGACAGCCACATTTGGAAAGAATTTCTCAGATGTAAATAATATTATAGCCCTTGCCGGGATTAATTTTGGTTTCTCTCAGAAAAAAGTGAAGGCATATTAAATATCATTAGGTGAAGTCATCAATAAAATAGTAAAACAAGAAAATTCCTTAACCAACCATTACCGCTTTAATCCGTTAATCAGGTTTATATATAAACCTGTATGAGACTGATACTTTTACTCCTAAGCATACCCCTGTTTGCTGTAGCGCAAGCCCCCGAACTCGCCTTTACCATTAAAGAAAAAGATTTTATACCAGAAGGCATTGCTTACAATCCATTAGACGGGAGCTTTTATGTAGGCAGTATTCACAAGAATAAAATTGTAAAAATTACGGCCAAAGGTGAAGTCACCGATTTTGTGCATTCCCATCAAGACAGTATTGGACAAGTATTGGGTTTACACATAGACGCTGACAAACAAGAACTCTGGGTTTGCAGCAACGAAGCAGAATCGCTGAAAGGCGGAAGATCTTCAGTACACCGCTACAATTTAAAAACAGGCAAACTAATTAAACAATATAATTACCAGGTTAAAGACGAAATACATTTGTTCAATGACCTTGTTCTGCTCAATGGTCAGGTCTATTTAACCGACTCAGAGTTTAAGGCTGTATTTACAATTGACCCTGCTAAAGACAAACCAGCACTCTTTATACAGTCTGATAAATTGTATTACGCCAATGGTATCACCACAATGCCTAACAACAAATTAGTAGTAAGTGCAGGCAATGGTTTTAATCTGGTGGATGTAGATACTAAAACACTTACGCAAATTCCTTTTGAAAAATACTTTGTTGTAGGCATCGATGGCTTGTATTATAAAGACAATACCCTGATAGGCATACAAAACGTAACCTACCCTGCTTGCATTAATCGCTACTATTTAAATGCTGACCACACCACTATAAACAAAGCAGAAGTATTATTAGCAGACCACGTCTCTTTTAACATACCCACTACAGGTGCCATTGCGGGCGACTACTTTTACTTTATCGCCAACAGCCATTTAAACCATTACGACAAGGGCACCATTTCCAATGCAGCTGTGCTGGAAGATGTGAAGATTATGCGGATAAGGTTGGAACAGTAGTCTGTAAACTCATTTACAAAAACGAAATATTGATTACATTTACTTATACAGCTGGATATGTGCAGCTTTTATAGGAGAAAAATATGGAATGTATATAGTCAGTAGTTCACGTGGAGAACTTAGACCACTGTAAATAGATGACTTTTTGACTGGGGCGATTCTTTCAAAATAAATTGAGGTATTTATAAAAAATAGTTCAAACTACATAGCAGCATTAATTTCGCTGGTCACTTTATATTACGTAAGACATAAACTAACGAAACACATGGGTGTACAAATAGAATTTACAGTAACTGATGACTCAACCCTGATGGCGTACAGGTCTTATTTAGAAAACCACCTACTTGCGGATTTTGATAAAATATTTTTTTACGGTAACCATGAACACCTTCAAGAAAAAAATCACCTTGATGGGTTGATAGTAATTTCAGAGGACGGACTATTCTATGACACAAAAGAATATCTAGTAGGAACGAAAGAAATAACCCTTGACGACTTAACGAAGTACATAAAGAGCAAAAGCAGGGAAGAATTGATGAGCATGGGTGAGCCGACCAAAGAAAAGGGTATGCAAGTGAGTGACATGAGAGATGTCCTTATCAGATTGAAGAACGATCACATAAGGAAGGGCGGGGATAATCTTAATACTTGGATCTATATTGAATATGTAACGAGTTTAAGTCTAAATGATATTATAGACATTCTGGTACTATTAAAATATTTAAATATTCAGATTAAGTCCTATCAAGGAAAGTATTATCCGCATAAATAAAAGGGAAGTTGTTGCAGAATGTCGTGGAAGCAAAACCGTTGGCAGCTATTCCCCTTCTCAGAGTCACTTGGCAAGTGTAGAGGATGAGCGTAAGGACTCTGAGAACCATAGGTAGAGCATATCAAGCTCAGCGTTCCCTGCGGGTACCTCTGGGTAGGATTAAAAACCCCAGAAGTGAAGATGACCCGATACCATTTCTAGCATCGCTTTAAACGTCCAGTATCGTCTCGCACAGCGGACGATACGATTATTTAGAAATTAATAATGAAGAGGCATCACCCCTGCGAAGACAATACGAGAAATTAATATCTTTATGATATGGATACAATAAAATGTGTCTGTCATGTAAAATACATTTTATGAAGATACTCTTTAAAGTTGTGGTTTTTTTAAAAAATGCGGGGATAATAAGTAGAATTATTGTGATGGGCGTTGCTTTCATTTTACTCACAAGTGTTTTTGTACCAGATCTCATTTTCAATTTGGAGATAAAAAATCCTAAGCGATACACTATTGAAGAGATCAGAACAATCGCTAAAGAAGACCTGCCTAGATATATCATTCTCGATAACGCACAGCCACTCTATAGCTCAGAAATACTCGAAACTTCAGATGCTGACACTGCTAAAGAAAATTCATTACCCCTTCCGATTGAAAGTTATAGCTATATATTGTCCCAACGTGTTAACAAAAACGGTGACACTACAATCTCTAGTATTTTCTATCCTGTATACTCAAAGAAAGAGATACAAGAAAATCCCAACCCATCGATTACCAATATGACATGCTATGTTGTGATCGAAGATGTGAAAGTAACCAAAAACTCGCTTGAAGATGATTCCTATTTTACCAATGCTGGCTTTTCAATAGAAGGTCAATTTGATGGCTCAGAAATTGGAGAAGAGAAGCTGTCAATTTTTGCTGAAAGTGGTTACTTGATTAGTGACAATGTTATTTTATTGAAGAAAGGACTAACGCTATTGTCATTAAAAGCATCAATCATTCTAACCTTGGTGGCTTTACTAGTACTTATTTTGTTTGTTTTCAGTTTTATGCCATTCGATTTCCTCTTCAATATTTTCAGGCAAGATCGAGAAACCCAGTAAATTCGCTCCGCTATTGTTGGTGTTGCGCGTTGTAAAGTGGGAAAGATCACCAACAATTGATACCAAATGAATAGTACAGTTACGCTTACAATATTACCGAATTGCTAAGTCGTCTGCTTGTTGGTGCATCACGCACGCAAACCCTAACCGCAACACCAACAAGTGTGAGGAGAAGCCAAACCTCAGAAGTGAAGCTCACCCAACACCATGTAAACCATTTCTTTGTGTTTTTCATTACTTAACATCCAATTATAGTCTCGCACCGCGGATGTGTTGATAACCAACTTAAGTCGGGCATTTAATTAATATGTATTATAAATTTTATTTTGATTAAATTGGTTCAAAATCTATAACACCTATGGATGCCCTATCAGAACCCCCTCAACCTAAGTCCAAAAAATTTTTATCAGGAAATTTCAACAAATATCTCTTTGAATTTAGTCTACTGTTCCTTGCCGTTTTCTTAGGATTTTTTGCGGATAGCATGAGAGAGGAGAATGCCGAAAAGCAACTTGCCTACGAACTTGCTAAGAGCTTTTATGAAGAACTCAAAAATGATTCCATCACAGTCATGTCCAAAATAGAAGGGCGTATAAAAAAAGAAAAAGCCATCGACTATATGGTCACCTTTTTGAAAGACAGTAGCCTGCACACAAGTTCAAAAAGTCTGGCAATAAATTTCTTGTGGGCTACCACAGCCCGAACGCCAATAATCTTTACGCCTCGCACGGTCATATTTCAGCAGTTAAAAAGTTCAGGAAGCCTGCGTTATTTTAAGAATCAACGCTTGCAGCAATTGGTGGGCGATTTGTCTGTCTCCATTGAATATATCCTTGAGCGGCAAGAACTAGAAGCCGCAGTATATAAATTGTATATCGAGCCAATCATGATTGATCACATGGATTTCGACTTTCAAGGTAAGTTATTTGATACAGGAATTTTTGATCGCCTGGCTAGTTACGAAAGCAGTGATGAGTATATTCCCTTTCATTTATCGCAGCCGGAAAAGATTAACCGGGAGGCATATATCAATGCCCTTAGGTATTACCACACTAACAATATTAAATCTACGCGCATGATTCCTTTTGAAGCCTATGTCAAGGTGAATGCTGAACTGCTGAAAGAACTCCGTCATGAATTCCAATTAACCTATTAGCTAAATGGCTGCATCTCTCTCAATAAGGAGTAAGACCAGAGGCGCACAAGGCAATACACAAGCTTCCAATTAACCTTCAAGATAGTCTCGCAAAGCGAACGATACGATGCTGTAGTAATTAACAATGAAGTGGCACGGACCCTAAGGCGATAAAGAGAGAAATGGATTAACCAAAAAATGATAAAAAAATATTTACAGTCCTTTCATGTTTTAACAGATGATGAAATAGAAAATTTCATTCAACTTTCAACCAAAAGAAATTTGAACAAATCAGATTATTTTATTCGTGAAACCGAAACCTGTCAAGAAGTGGCCTTTGTCCAAACAGGTACTTTTCGCTCTTACTATATTTCAGACAAAGGAGAAGAAACTACGTATTGCATTACCTTTCCAAACAATCTGATGACAGCTTACTCCTCTTTTATTACAGGACAGAGTACTGAGGAGAATATCCAGGCCATTACTTCGGCTGAATTATTGATAATTCCTAAAAACAAAATTGATGGCCTTGCCTTAAAAAATCCAAATTGGTTAAAGTTCATGAAAATCGTTGCCGAGCAACAGTATGTTGAACTTGAAAACAGAATTTTTAAACTACAGAAAAAAAGTGCTACACAGCGATATATCGATTTGCTTAAACATCAGCCTGAGTATGTACAAAACATCCCATTGCAATACTTGGCTTCATACTTAGGCATCACTCAAAGGCATTTAAGTCGGATAAGAAAAGAGATTTCTTTTTAGACAAATGTCCTAAAATAAGAATAACTCCAGCTCTACTTTTGAATTTAATTAAATCAAGAGCAGATGAGCAAAAAAATACTTATCATTAATGGTCATCCAAATAAGGAAGCTTTCAATTTTGGAATTGCAGCTGCGTATAAAAGAGGGGCGGAAACCTCAGGAGCAGCAGTAAAAGAAGTTATCATTGCAGATCTCAAGTTCAATCCCAACTTGCAATTTGGCTATCAAAAAAGAATCGACCTGGAATCTGACTTGAAAGAAGCCTGGGAAAAAATTAAATGGGCCGATCATTTAGTCTGGGTTCATCCTGTTTGGTGGGGAGGACTTCCTGCTATTAGCAAGGGCTTTATTGACAGACTCTTTTTGCCAGGCTTTGCATTTAAATATCGGGAAAACTCTGTTTGGTGGGAAAAACTATTGAAAGGTAAAACTGCTCATATCATAACCACAATGGATCAACCAGGTTGGTATTACTGGCTTGTTTATGGAAGGCCCAGTATCAATCAATTAAAAAAATCAACGCTGGAATTTTGCGGAGTAAAACCCGTACGTACCACATATATTGGTGTTGTTAAAAGCTCCTCTGAAAGTTTAAGGAAACAATGGTTAAGAAAAGTTGGGCAATTAGGAAGAAAGCAGAAATAAAAAATGAAGTCAGGATATACTTACGCTGGACATGCTAAGCAAAAGTGATAGTGTACTAATATCAGGTGGAATAGATAATAATATATACTATTGTCTATGCGGCCCAAAAAATAGCATGAACGCACCTGCTGGAAGAAAAAAGATGACTATAAGTTTTATCCATACAAAAGGTGCACAAATTTTATATCCCACCTCATTTTTAACAGGCCGATAATAAATTTTTATTCTATCGCCCGGCTTTCGCTATGTTATATTAGTAAGTACAAGATGGCGTATTATCGTTTTACTATTAGGGTCGACAAATCCAATTTCAGGATATCGCATAATCTGTTTACCTCCATCATCGTCCGTCCATGGTGATTCAACAATGCGAATTACTTTTGCCCGTATGCGCTTACTTAAAATAAGGTCTCTAAAATCAATAAATAGAATCAATACTATTATGAATACTAATAGAATTCCGAATAGTGTCGAAATAATAATTAGAAACTGATTTGAGCATCCATAAATACAAGATAAGAGATTTAGAGTCAACTTGTATCTGGCTCTTTGCTAAATAGAGTCGGGCTTATTGTAATTATGGTACATAATCTTAACTTATTAGGCTTAAAGCAAAAGAGTGCGCACAAATCATTATAGCTGGGATGATTTAATAACCTAATGATAAATTTAAACAATATGCTTACAACAATTCACCCTAAGTTGCCTATGCGCGACAAAAGCGTTACCAAAAACTACTATTTGAATATGCTCGGATTTTCTGAATTTGGTGGCCAGGATTATGAAGGCTATCTCATGGTGGAAAAAGATAACATACAAATTCATTTTTTTGAGTTTAGGGCGCTTGATCCAAAAGAAAATTATGGCCAAGTCTATATTCGTGCCAACGAAATAGAAAGTTTATACCAGGCCATGCTCAATAATAATGTAAACATACACCCAGCAGGACAATTACAACGCAAAGCCTGGGGGCAAAAAGAATTTTCTTTGTTAGACCCTGATAACAACCTGCTAACGTTTGGAGAACAATTATAAAAAAGATGTGCGCCCAAGTTTCTCTTCTTTCATCTGGTACTACACAATGAATAAGTTGAATTTAAAAAATACAACGAGTGGAAATCAAATAATAGTAAATAATATGCTACTGTAAACGATGAAATGTCAGGTACGAGAAATGATTAATCGGCAAAATTTTTCTGAACTATTTTCTTGAAAACTTCAGGTGTAAGGGGTTTATGTACAAATTCTTTCACTACAGGTATTGCGGTAGCTCTTTCTCTGTCGTCAGGATTAATACTTGTTGTCAACATTGCTATCACCGATCGTTCATGTATATCCGATGAGAGTTCGTTGTATTTGGCCAGAAAATCCCAACCGTTCATACCGGGCATGTTGATGTCTAGAAAAATAATACCCGGCTTAGGGCTATCCGCGAAAGTTTCTCTGCCTAGCAAAAAATCAAGCCCCTCTTTTGCTGAGCTTACGGCCTGCACATGCACTTGAGTGCATTCTTCCTTCAATATTATTTTATGATAAAAGTTTGTAGCCTCATCATCGTCAATTAGCAAGACGCATTCCAGTTTATTAATTTTTTCGTTCATATAATTTTAGATAAAGTGAAATAAAAAGAAGTGCCGACTCCTTTAATGGATTTAAGCCAAATTTTTCCGCCATGCAACTCTACTATCTTACGGCAATAAGCCAACCCCAAGCCTGTTCCTTCGTACTGTTCAGCTGAATGCAGACGCTGAAAAATGTAGAATATTTTTTGGTGATCAGTTTCTTCTATTCCAATACCATTGTCCTTTACACAAAACTCAACATGAGTGCTATCACTATGCGCAGATAATTCAATGCTGGGTGCTACATCAGCTCTTCTGAATTTTAGTCCATTACTGATCAAGTTCTGAAATAGCAAGCGCAATTCAATTGAATTGCCTTTAACATCAGGTAGCGGATGGATTGTAATGGAAGCATTTACGGCTTTCAAAGTTGAATCAAAATCCAATATAATATTACGTACCAGCTCCTGACAATCTACAGTTTCTGTTTCTCGCTTGTTACCAATTCTACTAAAATCTAATAGTCCTTTAATCATGACCGTCATCCTGTTGGTTGCGGTAGCCACATAATCGAGCACCTTTCTTCCTTGATCATCAAAACTATCGTAGTACTTGCGGGTAATGAGTTGGGTCATGTTACTGATGGTACGAAGTGGTTCTTGTAAATCATGACTTGCAATACTCGTGAAACGCTCAAGTTCTCGATTTTTAACTATTAAATCGGCATTCAGATTTTCGAGTTTTAACTTTTGATCTGATAATTGATCTTGTTGTTCATCCAATGCTCTTACTTTCTCCCGCAGTGCAATTGTGCTTTCTGAAAGTCGTTTGTTAATTCCTTCAAGGCTAGAAAAACCACTCTTTGCAATGAATACCATTACTACACAAATCCAAATAACCACCAATGATATAATGAAATTCGCTTTTGATAATTCATCAGGATTAACAGCCATTTCTGGGGATTGTGTTGCGGAAAAAATAGTGAGCGCGGTACATATCATTGCCGTGTAGGTAGTAGCACGTTTTCCAGGCAAGAGCCAACTGTATAAGATTACTATAGCATACATACTGGCAACCGCTACTGTGCTATCTGTATTCATATCTACTATGAAAACAACGCTCGTAATTAATGTCGCCATAAAAATTAAGACGGCATTCTGCATAAAGATTAAAACCCTTCGCTGAGTAGTCATTAATCAGCCTTATTATTCAATTGCATTTTTAATTCTGCGATTTCGGCTTCATACTTTCTCAATTGCTTTTCCAACTGATATGTTCTTAACTCATCTTCCGGACGTGTATCTATCAACTTAGGCAAATCTCGAATAAGCACAAAAGCAGTAGCCATACTCACAAAAGCTGTTAACACCCGTAAAAGCGCGCTCACGCGATAACCGGGCCACCAAAACATCAATGCATCAACAAGATGTGTACTCCCACATAGAATAATAAACGCACCGAATAACCAGAAGACAGGTAAGAATGGCAAACTGTGGCGCTTTTGGATAAAGAAAATGATAATGGCGGGGATCACAAAATAGGCTAGCCAAATGGCAATGTCACTGGTGATATATAGCCACCCATGAAACGATGACCATTTACCACACACCCAGCGTGCAGGCCAATCATCGGTCTGAAATAGTTTAGAAAAGAATTCAGTTATCTGCTCCATGTGATATTCGATTATTTTGAATAAAATAGGTTAAGTACTCAAAAGCAGAAGTAAAGGACTCTTTTTGCGAGTCAATCGAGTTTAATGCCCATTTCATTAATGTGTTAGTAAGATGCAATTTTTTGAAATATATCCCCACCTTTTGAGCACATATCCTTCAGGAAGCTTGCAGCGTGAAACTTTAGGGCTGTCGCTACTAGCTATGGGTTATTACCTGCTTCCGTTTGGTGAATTTCTATTAAAAAAACATACCAGTCACCCTACTACGCAAGATCTCAGAACAGTAAATCTCCCAAAAGGGTGCTCCATTAATCAGTTTTTGACCGCTCAGTAAAACAAGAAATCAAAATTTTTTGCCTCATTATCAGATACTTATAAATTTTTGGCTAAAAATACTAGGGAGATACTAAACACTGTTCAGAATAATTCCGTTGTTTTGCTATCGATATGGGAGTAGCCGAAAGAAAAGAGAGACATAAGGAAGATCTGAAAAAAGATATTCTAACCGCAGCTAAGCAATTGTTTACAGAAAAAGGCTTCGAAGCAACCTCTATTCGCGCTATCGCAGAAAAAATTGAGTACTCACCTGCTACCATCTATCTCTATTATAAAGACAAGAATGAAATTGTTCATGCCTTGCATCAAGATGGTTTCAACTTATTAATGCAGCATTTCAGTACTATCGATTTTGGTCAATCTGCTTTCTCACGCCTCATTGCCTTAGGCAAGGCTTATATGCAATTCGCATTCGAACATCCTGATGTGTATACGCTTATCTTTTCTATGAAAGAGCCAATGCAGCATGTAACAGATTGCGAAAAAGAATGGCATGAAGGCGATCGCGCTTTCTCTTTATTATACAGAACTGTAGAGGAGTGCAAGAAAGAAGGTTATTTCAAAGACCTTGAGTCAGTTGGTCTGTCTTTTATGATCTGGAGTAGCATGCACGGACTTTGTACTTTGCGAACCAGTGGTCATTTAGAACACATGGCCACCTCTTGTGCAGAAGTAACAGATTTAAACATGGATGTAAACACTTTATTGGATCACAACTTCGGAACATTTATAGCGCTCTTAGAAAAACTAAAAAACTAAAATTTTTTATCCCCTCACTTAACACTGTTCATTATGAGAACACCATTAACAAAATCCCTTCTATCCCTCCAGCTACTGGTTGTGTTGTTTGCAACGCAGTCGCTATACGCACAAAGCCTGGAAGATTATATCCGTCAGGGTATTGATTCTAATCAGGTACTCCAGCAAAAAACTGTTATGCTCAACAAAGCCATGCTGGCTTTGAAAATAGCTAATGGCATGTTTGCTCCTTCTGTTGGTCTTATCGGTAACTATACTACTGGCGATGGTGGAAGAAGTATTGCATTACCTGTTGGTGACTTGTTAAATCCAGTATACGCTACTCTAAACCAACTTACCACCAGCGATCAGTTTCCGCAAATTGAAAATGTAAATCAGAATTTTTTTCCTAAAAATTTTTACGATGTGCGTGTGCGTACTTCCATGCCGCTTATCAATACTGATCTGGTTTACAATAAGAAAATTCAGCAACAACAAAAGCTATTACAAGAATATGAAGTAGTGGTGTACAAACGAGAGCTTGTAAAAAATATAAAAACTGCATACTACAATTATTTAAACGCTTTAGAAGCACAAGGCATCTACCAAAGTGCTATGAACAGGGCGTTGGAAAGTAAACGTGTAAATGAGTCACTGCTAACAAATGGAAAAGGATTACCTGCTTATGTACTTCGTGCAGAAAGTGAAATCGAAAGTATTAAAGCACAGGCTACCGAAGCTGAACAGCAGGTAAAAAATGCAAAACTGTATTTTAACTTTCTCTTGAACAGAGATAGCGATGCACCCATCAATGCCGACTTTAATGCTGTGGACGCAGTTAACGAGGTTGTCAGTACTTTCCAGAGTGAAAACATTGCTCGTGAACGCGAAGAGTTATTGCAATTACAAAGTGCAGTAGAGCTCAATACTACAGTGTTAAATATGAAACAAGCTTTCTGGATGCCAAAACTAAGTGGCTTTGTAGACTTAGGTGCTCAGGCTGAAAACTTAAAATACAACAATGACGCCAACTACTATTTGATTGGTCTACAACTCGATATGCCTCTATTTGCTGGTTTTACTAATCGCCATCGCATACAACAATCGAAACTTGATGTTAGAAATGCTGAACTCAACCGCAGTCTTGTAGCCAGTCAATTAAAAATGAGTACACAGTTTGCGCGCAATACGGTGAGCAGTGCCTACCAAAATTATGTATCAGCACAAAAGCAATATGAAGCTTCGCTCAGCTATCAAAAATTGATAGATAAAGGTTATAAAGAAGGTGTCAGCACTTTTATTGAAAGTATCGATGCTCGCAATCAGCTAACCACAACGCAACTATTGCTAAACATTAACCGATACAAAGTACTCATTGCTGCTGCTAACCTTGAACGAGAAACAGCTGCCTATTCACTGAAGTAATAACAAATACATAACGACTATTAAATCCGTCAGGCCACTTAATACCAATACCAACAGCGGTCAGACGGATCCAAAAGAAAACTATTAGTTAACTGATAAAATTATTACAGACCCCAAATTATACAACACTCAACAACAAAACGATGAAACTAAACTCCCTATTCCTCATGGTTGCAGCCCTGATCATTGTTCAGGCCTGCACCACAAGCCAAGGCAACAACGAAAAGCAATTGGCTAAAGATGTTATCCCCGTTACGGTTAAACCGCTTACCAAAGAAAAACTTAATTCTACCATTCAAAGCTCAGGTGTATTCACAACGGATGATGAAACATTTTTGTCTTTTAAAACTGGTGGTGTTATCGATAAGATATTTGTAAAAGAAGGTGATGCCATTAAAAAAGATCAAATACTGGCACGCTTAAATCTTACTGAAATTTCTGCGCAAGTATCGCAAGCTAAACTAGCTTTCGAAAAAGCTAAACGCGATTACAAGCGTGTCGAAAATTTATACAAAGACAGTGTGGCAACACTTGAGCAATACCAAAATGCTAAAACAGGCATGCAGGTAGCACAGCAACAAATGGATGCAGCAAATTTTAACCTTAGTTACTCTGAAATTAAAGCTCTAAGTGATGGTTTTATCCTTCGTAAAATCGCTAACGAAGGACAAGTAATCACCTCTGGCAGTGCCGTATTTCAAACCAATGGTGCTTCAGAAAATAAATGGAAAGTAAAAGTAGGTGTGAGTGATCGCGAGTGGGCTTTAATCAATATTGGGGATGTGGCAGAAGTGAGCACCGATGCAACACCAAATCTAGTTCATGAGGCTTTTGTTAGCAGAAAATCAGAAGCCACCGATGGCATGGGTGGTGCCTTCAACATAGAACTTACCCTTAAAAACAAAAGTGAAAACCTGGCCAGCGGTTTATTTGCCAAAGTAAATATTACCACCAGCAAAGCACAGCGTGGCTGGCGTATTCCCTACACTGCTTTATTGGATGGTGATGCCCAAACAGGTTATGTATTTACCACCAACGATTCAAAAACGGTGCAGAAAACAATAGTAAGTATTGGCCGCATTACTAAAGACGAAGTGATCATCGTATCTGGTTTAGATGATAAGCAACTGCTGATTATATCCGGTAGCGCCTACTTAAAGGATGGTTCATCTATTAAAGTTATCCAGTAGTTAAATATTAGTTAATCAGACAATGCGATCTCTGTAGATCCAATACTACTATGAAAATATCAGATTATGCAGTAAAGAATTATCAGTTTACACTGGTGATCTTTCTAATGATAATAGCGCTTGGCGTTACTACAATTCTGACAATGCCACGTTCGGAAGACCCCGAACTTCATGCACCGCAATATCCAATTGTAGCCGTGTTTCCTGGTACCAGTCCTAAAGACATGGAAGAACTGGTGGTTGAGCCAATGGAACAAAAAATTTCAGGACTCGAAGGTATCAAGCGCATCAAAACAAATATCTCTGATGGTGTAGCTGTTTTATTTGTAGAATACCTCTATGAAAATGATGTTGACGATAAATACTCTGAGCTGGTTAGAGAAGTAAATGCCTTGCGCACTGAACTACCTCAAAACCTGGCGAGTCTTGAAGTGCGCAGGGTACTACCCTCTGATGTTAACATCATTCAGATCGCCTTGGTTTCCGAGAGTGCCGCGCGCGATAAAATGAAAGAAGCCGCAGAAAATTTACAGGACAAGCTGGAACAAATCAAACAACTAAAAAACGTAAAAATTCATGGTCTGCCCGATCGAATAGTACGCATAGACCTACAGTTAGAAAAAATGGCCCAGCTCCGTATTCCGCTTGAGGCTGTTATTGGAAACCTGCAAAGTGAAATCGCTAACATCCCTGGTGGTAGTGTTGATGCAAGCACCAAATCATTCAATATAAAAACCAGCGGTAATTATAAAGATGTAGATGAAATCCGCAACACCATTGTACTTTCATCAAATAACAAAAATATTCTACTAAAAGATATTGCTGCTGTCTATTTAAGTTATGAGGACGAGACACACATTACCCGATTGAATGGTTATAGAAGTATTTTTGTAACTGCTGCCCAAAAGCCAGGTGAAAACATTTCTAAAACACAGGAAATATATGCGCCCATTATTGAAGAGTTTAAAAAAACACTTCCCGTTAACATTGATCTTGTTCACCACTTCGACCAGGCTGACAATGTAAATAAGAGACTGAGTGGCTTAGGTATGGATTTTATCATTGCAATTTTACTGGTAGCCATAACGTTGCTTCCTCTCGGTCAACGTGCCGCACTCATTGTAATGATTTCGATTCCACTTTCCCTGGCAATAGGTATAGTCTTAATGAATGCCATGGGTTATACGCTTAATCAATTAAGTATTGTTGGTTTAGTGGTTGCTCTCGGTTTGTTAGTTGACGATAGTATTGTAGTAGTAGAAAATATTGAGCGCTGGTTAAGAGACGGGCATAGCAGAATGGAGGCTACTTTAAAAGCTACTCAACAAATAGGCTTGGCAGTAGTTGGCTGTACTGCAACACTCATTATCGCATTTTTACCCTTGGTATTTCTACCGGAAGCAGCCGGTGAATTTATCAGAAGTTTGCCAATGGGTGTGATTACCTCAGTATTAGCCTCTATGCTGGTTTCGCTAACTATCATTCCTTTTTTATCAAGTCGTTTGTTAAAAGAACCCCATGGTCATCCTGATGGCAACATCTTTATGCGTAGTCTTAAAAAATTTATTAATGGTAGTTACGCAGTGCTGCTTGATAAAGCTTTAGCAAAACCTTGGTGGACGATTGGTATTGCATTAGTTATTTTTATTGCTTCGCTACAACTTTTCCCGGTCATTGGTTTTAGTTTATTCCCCGCCTCTGAAAAACCACAGTTTCTGGTGGAGATTACTACTCCGCTTCAATCTAACCTGGCATATACTGATAGCATTACCAAAGAAATTGAAAAAGAACTAAGCCAATATGATGAAGTACAATATGTTGCTACCAATGTAGGCAAAGGTAATCCGCGCATCTACTACAATGTAATTCCTGAAAATGAACGAACAGATTATACACAGATTTTTGTTCAGTTGCAGGAAGATACATCGCCAGCCAAGAAACTTGCGCTGATTGAAACACTGCGGAGTAAATGGACACCCTACCCTGGTGCAAAGGTGGAAGTGAAAAACTTCGAACAAGGTCCGCCAATTAATGCACCAGTAGAGGTGAGGTTGTTTGGTGATAACTTAGACACCCTCAGAAGTCTTGCTGCAAGAGTTGAACAAACCTTAGAACAAACTGAAGGCACTTTATACATTACCAATCCTGTTACACACCTTAAGTCTGATATTAAGGTAGATATAAATAAAGATAAGGCGCAGATGCTGGGGATTCCAACTGTTACTATTGACCGCACTGTACGTTTAGCAGTAGCAGGATTAAACGTTGGTAAATTCTCTGATGAAAACGGAGATGATGTTGAGATTCTGTTAACAAAAGCAAACCAAGGTCAATCTACTCTGGATGCTTTGCAAAACCTATATATTAACAACCAACAAGGGAGAGCGATTCCGCTTAATCAAGTGGCTGACCTCAGGTTGGAGTCATCACCCATTAACATAAATCATTTCGATAAAATACGAATGGTTTCTATAACCTCTTTTGTTGGTAAAGGTTTTTTAGTTGATAATGTGATTAACGATGTAGTGACAAAAATGGATGCTATGGCTTTACCCGCTGGTTATTCCTATGGCATGGGTGGTGAAGTTGAAAGCAGACAGGAATCATTTGGCGGATTTGAAAGTGTAATCATCGTAACCATCTTCTTATTTATAGCTGTGCTGGTACTGGAGTTTGGAACATTTAAAAGTACATTAATTGTATTGTCTGTTATTCCTTTAGGAATAGTCGGTGCAGTGCTCGCTTTATTAATCACAGGCAATTCACTTTCATTTGTTGCCATAATCGGGCTGATTGCGTTAGCCGGTATTGAAGTAAAGAATACAATTTTATTGGTAGACTTTACTAACCAATTGAGAGAGCAGGGTAAATCATTAGAAGATGCTATTCGTGAAGCAGGTGAAGTTCGCTTCCTCCCAATCATTTTAACCTCAATGACCGCCATTGGTGGGTTATTACCGATTGCCTGGTCATCTAATCCTTTGATATCTCCTTTGGCTATTGTACTTATCGGTGGATTAGTCAGTTCAACGTTACTTTCAAGAATTGTAACACCTGTTGTATACAAATTAATACCTCCTCATGTTGATGTAAAAAATTAAAGATGCTAACTCCATTTCATTAATTTTAAAAGCGAATGCATAAAGGTCATGATTAAGTTCATGGCCTTTATTCTTTATAAAAAATTGAGTTTCATTTTAGTATAACGTTAATTGCTACATTCGTTACTTTACCGAAGCATATTGTAGCTCACCTGTGAATTCAATTTTTACCTCAACTTCATACGTTATAGTGTGTAAACTAATTATAATCTATGAAACTTAAATTATTCACTATCACCGCAGGCATTGCTGCAGCAGCAATGTTGAGCAGTTGTAATGTTGAGGAAAATAAACAGCTAAGAACTACTGTTGATTCACTTCAATCTGAATTACAAACAAGTATTGAGCTTGCTCAGACTTTAAATGATGTGGGGGTGCTTATCGATTCAATCGATGTAAGCAGGAATTCACTTAGTCTGCATATGGTTGAAGGCACTTCATATGCCAATTATACCGAAAGGCTTAACGACATTAATAAATATGTGAAACAGACTTTTGATAAACTGGCTGGTATGGAGGCTACCATTAAAAAGTCTAAGGCTGATAATCGCTTCTATGCCAACACTGTTAAAAAGTTAAAGCAAGATCTTGAACTAAGTACAGCGCAATTGGCAGCACTTCAGGAAGAAGTAGAAAAAGTAAGAAGTGAAAACAGTGAGTTGATGTTAGTGGTAAAACATAAGGATGAGGAGTTGTTCGAGAAGACTGAAATAATTAAGTTAAATCAGCAAGGGATTGCTTCCTTACAACAAAAAGTTGACGGTTTAATTCGTGAGGCATCTGATAGCCAGGCTGAATCATATTTTAAGCAGGCACAGGCACTTGAAACTGCCGCGGAAAGAACTAAGTTGGCTCCCCGTAAGAAAAAAGCTACACAACAAGAAGCACTTGAGTTGTACAAACTGGCTGCAACCCTTGGCTACTCTGAAGCTGAGCAACGGATTACAGCCTTATCAGAAAACATTTAATTTCTATCACCATACCAAGCACCGGTCGCTACTTAAGCGACCGGTGCTTGTTTAACGCATTTATATTCTGCAAAAAACTGTGTACCACGTATTGGGTAGTACATAAAAAAATTCCATAAAACGAGGTTTTTAGTTAATAATTCATAAAAAATAAGTACTTAAGTTCTTTTCATTTAAGTATTCCAATACTTTTAAAAGTTTAAATGAGTTAATGCTTTTCTAAGTAACAAGAGTTCGCTACTTTTCGGGGTGCATGAAGGGTAAACTGATCATCTTATTCTTTCTGCTGTTTGTTTACTCACCTTCCCCAGCACAAAGTGAACAAGACAGTCTGAAAATCATAGCTGTTCTATATAGGGCGCAAAGTATCCGGCTTAATAATCCTGATAGTGCGATCTATTATTGTAAACAAACAATCGCTTCGCTTAAGCCTAAAAACAATTACCTCAATGGTTTTGCCTATTATACACTTGCGTATAGCAATTGGGTGAAAGCTAACTATAAATTAAGTGCAGAGTATGGCTACCGCTCACTCAAATTCATGGAGACCACTCCATATGACTATGAGAAGTCCTTAATACTTTTAGAACTTTGTCGCACTTTTCTAGATCTCCATAATCCGGAGGAAGGAAGGAAATACCTGAATATGGTTTACGACATAGCAATCCTCCATCCTGAAGATCCAAAGGTACTTGCTAACTATTACAGAGAACTTTCTTTCTATTATGCGGAAGTCAATAAAAATGATTCTGCAGTTTATGCCTCCGATAAAGGAATTGAAATTTATGATCTGCTAAATGATACACTTAACACCAGTGTGTTATATGGAAGGAAAGCTCGCGTTCTTTTATCGGAAAATAAATTTAATGAGGCGCTTCAACTATCTACTAAAGCACTTATACTAGACAGTTTGGTACAGAATAAGCGTGGCTACGGCATTAGTAATTATCAAGTCGCCTCAGCTTTAGTTGGTTTAGAGCAATACGACAAGGCTATAGGCTATCTAAAAAAAGCAATCAGCACAAGTTATGAAATTAATAACTGGCAGGCTCTTTTTAAAGCACATGAGAAATTAAGCGAAGTCTATCTTTTTAAAAAGGAGCCTTACAATTCCTTAGTACATACTAACCTTGCTTCTCAGTTTAAAGACAGTTTGTTTAACGCTACCTCATTAGGTCAAATAGAAGAGATGAAAATTCTATATGAGACCGAACAAAAAGACAATACCATTTCTCTGCTTGCAAAAGAAAATGCCCTTAAACAGCAGCAAAGTAATAATCAACGCATTATAGTTTTTTCATTAATCATCATAATAATACTGTTGTGGGCTTTACTGTTCATACAAATGAATGCCAAACGGGCTCATCGTAAAGCGAACGAAGAACTCTCGTCAAAAAATAAATCGATAGAACAACAAAAGGAAGAGATGGAGGTGCAAGCTGAAAAACTGCACGACCTCAATCAACTCAAGTCCAAACTCTTTTCTGTAATAAGTCATGACCTGCGAGGCCCTGTCAATAATCTTCAATCACTTTTAGATTTATTCACAAAAAACTTACTGACACAGGAAGAATTTATTAAACATTCAGATAAGTTAAAAGCTAATGTAAATGTTACACAACGGACATTAGAAAACCTGCTGAATTGGTCGATGAGTCAGATGGAGGGCATCAGAACCAGGCCTGTAATAATTGATATTAAAGGTACGGTTGATGAAGCTACACGTTTGTTACATGACATCGCCAATCGCAAAGAAGTTGTTATAAAGAATAATATAGAAGCTACTCAATTGGTTTATGCTGATCCTGATCAGGTACAGGTTATTTTACGCAATCTTATCCACAATGGAATCAAGTTTTCTAAATCGGGTAGTTGTGTTTATGTTACTGCTAACGCAATTGAAAAAGATTGTTACATAACTATTAAAGATGAAGGGATTGGCATGACAGAGAGTGAAATACAACGCCTTGAGCTTACCAAGGATCATTTTACCAAAATTGGTACTTTACAGGAAAAAGGAACTGGACTCGGCTTTTTACTTTGTCGTGAATTTGTACAACACAATGGTGGGCAAATGTTTGTTAAGAGTGAGTCGGGTATAGGTACTGAAATTACTTTTACCTTGCCCCTGGCTTAATCGACAAAGTTTATTCTCTTGTGCGAACCATCACAATAGGGTTTATTAGATGAAGCTCCACACCTGCAGAAAGCAGTTACATTATTCTTTTTAGTCAGAATACCCTCTTTGTCTTTTATTACTACATTTCCATAAACCAATAGTGGTCCATTAGGGCTGGTCTCAACAATGGTTTCTGATTTCACCTCCACCTGTGTTTGTTCAGTGTCGCTATTCATATAATAACTAAGCGCTCCACTTGGACACTTTTTGATTTGCGCTACTATTTTTTCTGTGGTACTGTGTTCGGGTGTAACCCAAGGGCGTTTTTGTGGATCAAATACTTCACCAAGACCACGAAAGCATATTGTGGAATGGATACAATCACCAGGTTTCCAAACAATGGTAACCTCACCATTGCTATACTTTTTAATTATGTTTCTCTTATCCATTAATTATTTCAACTAATCATCGCAAGACTGGTACTGATTTTAATAGGGTTGGTTAACACCTTATGCACTGGACAGAGTTTCGCAATCTGCAACATACGCTCATGTTGTTGCTCATCAAGTTTGCCTTTTACTTCGACCAGTGTTTCAAAACCAGTGCCTCCTTCTACATCTATCGAAGCTACTGTTACTTTTATTTCTTGTACATCAAAGTTTTTTCTGTTGGCATACATGCGTAAAGTAATGGCAGTACAAGAGGCTAGTGACATTCTTAGGAAATCACCCGGTCTTGGTCCCAAGTCCTTTCCTCCGACATCAAGCGGTTCATCAGCAACAATCGTATGCGTTCGAGCAACTAATTCCGTCTTATAAATTTCTTGGCCAATGGTGGCAACTGCTACTTTTTCTTCCATCCTAAAAGATACCATTTTTTACGAAATGTTCCTGCAACAAGCGTTCTCTGGCAGTCAATTCTTTTGCCTGAATTTCTTCGGGCATCTCTTCAATCGGTGCGGGATATCCAACTGCCATCATCACTCCTAACTCAAATTCATCAGGCACATTAAAAATTTCTCTGGCTTTTTGATGATCATAACCTGCCATTTGTCGCACTTGTAAACCTAAGTCAACAGCCTGCAAAGATAATAAGGAGTTAGCGGCACCTAAATCATAAAGCGTATAGGCATTGGGTGAGTTAAAGCGTTTGAATACTTTTCGTGTTACACTAAAAATCAGCAGGGGCACATGTTGAACCCACGTCTTGTTACCTTCATTTAATACACTGAAAAATTTACTCCATAATTCCGTTTGTTCACGGGTAGCAAATAAATATTGCCAAGGTTGCTCGTTCATGCTTGAAGCTGACCAACGGGCAGCTTCAAACAAGGAGTTTATTTTCTCTTGCTCAACCAACTTCGTAGAAAAGGCTCTCGAACTTTTTCTTTGTTTGATCAGGTCGGCTACTTTAAATTCAATATTGGCTGATTTAGTCATTGTTAATTCATTGATCATCGCTTACAAACAATATTCAGGTGCATTCGGTTTACTTGCTCCATCTTGGAATTCCCCAAATCGCTAAAAATCCTGAAAAAGCATGCATGGGCGCAGCTAAAAGCCGAAATGTACTATCCAGGACTGTGCCATCCGGTAGCTGAGGTGTTGTAAACACAGGATAGAAGCTAAATAAGGTGAAACCAATACTTAGCACTAGCCATATTAGCTTCCCTTTGGGTACAAAACGCACAAAAACAAAAAACAGGAATGCACCGATTAATACAGGTAGTATTGATGAAATAGTTACTGCCATAAAAAATCCTGCAGGGATTGTAGCGCCCAATGCACTGGCTATTAAGCTCCATACATTATTAATACCGGCTCCAATAATTCCGGCTATTAATCCAGCCTTTAAGGCTTTGGTTAAGGTTAATTGATTGTTTGACATAATTTAGAATTTAGAAACTCGAAGCTAGAGGCTAGAAGCTAGGGGCTAGAATTAGAACTATTCCTCCACCAATATCCCCATCTTCCCCATCTGATAATCACGCATGGCTTCCATAATTTGTGTTTGATTATTCATTACAAAAGGACCGTGCGAAACTACCGGTTCATTCAATGGCGCACCACTCAATAAAAGCAAACGTGTATCTTCATTGGCCTCGAAGCTGATGCCTTCTCCATCTTGTTTAAAATAAACCAAGTGCAAGCCTTCTGCTAAACCATAACCATCCAATGTTATTTTACCATCTAACAGGTATAACAACACAGCATGATCTTCGGGCAACTGATAGGCCATGTGTCCCCCCTTTTTTGCATACACAGTGGCCGCATTAACAGGACTCAGTGTATTTACCTTTCCTTTTACACCATGTAGTTCACCTGCAAAAACATTTGTCTTTATCAATTCATCAGTGGAAAGAAAACCCGGCACTTCATCCGCTTGTACAGGAAAATAGGAAGGTTGATCCATTTTATGCTTTGCTGGTGTGTTAATCCATAACTGAATAATTTCTTGTTTGCCACCAATTTCATGAATGTCTGGTGCTGGTCTTTCGCTGTGAATAATACCCATGCCGGCATTCATCCATTGGGCACCTCCCGCATAAACAACACTATTATTACCACGACTATCGCGGTGGTGCACACCACCTTCAAAAACAAAAGTGACTGGAGAAAAACCCCTATGAGGGTGTGGGTCTACACCGCTATGCAACGGTGAACGATGCACAGGTACTTTTATGTTGGCATGGTGTAATAATAAAAATGGATCTACCTGCTGAACCTGTTGTGTAGGTAAGGGTTGCCTAATGGGCAAGCCTCCCATATCCATGGGGTGAGCATATAATAAATGAGAGACAGATCTTGTTTTCATAATTTAATTTATAGTTCGCCTCCACAGCAAACGTTTTATGTTTTGTTTGTTCATACGCCTAACCGTTTTTGATAAAATTTGAAATTTTAGATTTGAAATTCTTACCTATTTCATCGGCACTTCCATAAGCAAAACTTCAGCATCGTTATCGGCTACAAGTGTAAGTTTATCTAAATCCCAAACGCCCAGTCCATCACGCTTATTCAATTTTTGTCCGTTAACACTTACATCACCTTCAATCACAAAAACATAAACACCATTGCCTTCTTTATTGAGTACATAATCTTTGCTTAAACCTTTGGCAAATTTTCCAAGTGAAAACCAGGTGTCCTGATTTACCCACAGCGCCTCAGTATCTTTAGCAGGCGAAACAATGGTTTGCCATTTATTCAAGCGGCCTTCTATTGAGAATTGCTTTTGATCATAGCGGGGTTGAACATTTTTTTGTCGCGGGAAAACCCAGATTTGTAAAAGATTTACTTCTTCAGTTGATGATGCATTTACTTCACTGTGTTGCACTCCCGAACCGGCACTCATTACCTGCACCTCTCCTGCTTTAATAATTCCGTGTCCTCCTGAATTGTCTTTATGTTCTAGTGCACCGCGCAAAGGGATGGTGATGATCTCCATATTATCATGTGGATGCTGACCAAAGCCTTTTCCACCCTGCACAATATCATCGTTTAATACACGCAAGGCACCAAATTGTATGCGGAGCGGATCGTAGTAATTAGCAAAACTAAAAGTATGATGTGCGTCTAGCCACCCGTGGTAAGCATGGCCTCGGGTATCGGCTTTATGATATACTGTTTTCATGGTTTTTGTTTTTTGTGCATTTGAAACCATTGCGGTAGCCATTAACAAAAGCATCAAAATGCTGTTTTTATAAGTTTTCATAGGTTATAACTGATCTATTACACGCGAACTGCTAATTAAAGTTACAACAATTATTGTATATACAACTATTTTTATCTTACAACGTTTATACTGACATTAGCACATTAATTGGTCCTTTTTACTTCAAAAAGTTCGAATTACTCATATAAAGAAGAGATTTTATGCAGAATCAATTAATCAATGGCATTCACCACGTTACAGCATTAGGCGATGATGCCCAAGAGAATGTGGATTTTTACTCGGGCATTTTGGGCTTACGAATGGTGAAGAAGACGGTGAATTTCGATGCACCTGATGTGTACCACTTATATTATGGAAATGAAACCGGTAGTCCTGGTACCATAATGACATTCTTCCCTTTTCAAGGCATGATGAAAGGCAGGCATGGTAAAGGCCAGATGACGGCTACTTCTTTTTCCGTATCGGATAAAAGCCTTGACTATTGGCTAAAGCGTCTCAAAAAATTTAACATACAACATAAGGCACCACAACAAAGATTCGATGACGAACTCTTCATTTATTTTGAAGATGTACATGGTCTTGGTTTAGAGTTGGTTTTTAACAAAGACGATAACCGTCCTGGTTTTACCTACGGACAAATCCCGATTGAACATGCTGTGAAAGGATTTCATGGGGTAACACTTTCGGAAGAGGGTTATGAAAGAACAGCCGCACTGCTGCTACATGGCATGGATCATCAATTACTTAAAGAAAAAGGAAATCGCTTTCGCCTATCGGCAAGTGGAGTAGCAGGTGACTTTGTTGATATTGTCAACACGCCTGAAAGCGATCGTGGTGTAGGAGGTAGCGGGACCATTCATCACCTCGCTTTTGCTACAGCGGATGATACTTCTCAATTAGAAGTGCGCGAGAAATTATTATCGAAAGGTTACAACGTTACCCCTGTACTAGACAGACAATATTTTCACAGCATTTATTTCCGAGAACCGGGTGGAATTCTTTTTGAAGTAGCAACTAATCCACCAGGTTTCGCTATTGATGAGCACCCTGCACACTTAGGTGAAGCTTTAAAATTACCACCATGGCAAGAAGCATCACGTACAGCCATTGAAAAAGGCTTACAGCCTATCAAAGTGAATACGGATAAATTCATGGACTAATGACACACGTAAAAAAAATAATAGAAGCAGGCTTACCGTTGAGTCAGGCAAAGAAAGCCTTGATCTTACTGCACGGCAGAGGCGGAAGCGCAGAAGATATTTTAACGCTTCGTGAACACTTGCCCGTAAATGATTTTTACATTGTTGCGCCACAAGCGACCAACAACTCATGGTATCCATTGAGCTTTTTAGCGCCCATACAACAAAACGAGCCTTGGTTCAGCAGTGCTTTGGCTTATGTAAAAAGCATTGTTGAGGATATTCAAGCGGCAGGTATTCCAGCAGAACACATCTACATCGGTGGTTTTTCGCAAGGTGCTTGCCTTACTTTGGAGTTCGCCACACGTAACGCTCAACGTTGGGGTGGGGTGTTCGCCCTTACGGGTGGTTTAATTGGCGACAAAATTTATCCTGAACATTACCAAGGTGATTTCGCTGGCACTAAAGTATTCATTGCCAATAGTCAGAATGATCCGCATGTTCCCATAACACGCAGCGAAGATTCAAAAAAACTGATGGAGAAAATGGGAGCACAGGTTAATGTAAAAGTTTATCATGACAGGCCACATACGATAGTGATGGATGAATTGCAGGAGACCGGGAAGATTTTGGTGGGTTAAAAAAAGCTAAAGAGAAGCTAAGAAATACTAGAAAAAGTTATTTCTACAGTTTCTGCAACAAATACTTCTTGTAGGTGGCCCCGATCGGCAGCGCTTCTCTATTAATAATTACTTCATCTTTAGTAATTTCATCAACAGCCCCAAGTCGGATAATGAAAGAATTGTGGATGCGGACAAAATCATCCTTCAGTTCTTGCTCCAACTGTTTCATCGACATCAGGGTCATCGTTTTACTAGTCTTTGTTACAAAAGTTACATACTCGCGTGAACCTTTAATATAAAGTAGACTACTCAAATCAATTTTAACCAAACGTGTACCGTCTTTTACAAAAATATAATCCTTTTCGTTAGCTGAAGTTGATGCAACATGTGGCTTCTTTATCTGAAATCGTTCAGTAATTTTATTCACTGCCTTTAAGAACCGATTAAAATCAAAAGGTTTTAACAGATAATCAACAGCGTCATATTCAAAACCTTGCAAGGCATATTCTGCATAAGCAGTAGTAAAAACAACTAAGGGTATCCGAGTACTCGATTTTAGAAAATCTATGCCCGTTAACTCAGGCATTTGAATATCTAAAAAAACAAGATCAATTTTTTGCCTGGTCAGTATTGCACGGGCCTCCATCGCATTGTTAGCCGAAGCAATTAAGGTTAACTCTTCTGTATTCTGAATAAACTCCTCTAAAAGTTTACGAGCATAAGGCTCATCATCTACAATCAGGCAGCGAATCATATTATCTCAATTGTAATTGAACGGTATACACTTCATTTTGTTTGGTGATTTGCAAGCTGTGTCGATTAGGGTAGCCTAATTCTAAACGTCTACGCAAATTCTCTAACCCAAAGCCTGAAGCCTGTCGCGTGGGATCAGAGGCAAGTATGCGGTTAGCTACTTCATAGTAAATCACACCCTTTTCAATTTTCAGTTTCAGTTTTATCCAGCAATCCTGTTCCGTATCCCGAATACCATGCTTAAAAGCATTTTCCAATAAGGTAATGAGTGTAAGAGGTGCAATGTTCACGTTATCAATATCTCCTTCTTTTTCAAAAGTAAGATTTAAAACCTGACTGAGTCTGATTGACTCCAGGTGAATATAATCATAGAGATAATTAACCTCGTGTTTCAATGGAACTTCCGTTTTATTCGCTTCGTAAATCATGTAACGCATAATATTCGACAGCTTAATGATTACCTCAGTTGCTTTGGCTGAACCGGCATACACCAGGTAATTTAAATTATGCAAAGTGTTAAATAAAAAATGAGGATTAATCTGTGCCTTAAGATAATTCAGTTCGGCTACTAACTTTTCATTCTCTAACTGTTTCTGTCTCGACTCAAAATCAAAACGATCAACAGTGAAACGAATCATCCCGGTAAACATCATGAATACCATTGTATCCCAGCAAGTACTGATTATCCGACTCAGTTTTATTGTCTGATAGTAGGCTTCATTTTTCACAATGTGTGGAAGAATCATATTCTCAGCAAAAATTCTTAAGCTAACTATTCCGATAGTTAATAATGTTACCAAGCCTATATACTTCCATATCTTCTTTTCTGTTAACCAAATAGGCAACACCAAAAAATAATGCAGGTAGCTGGCCAGCAACAGAAAGATCAGCCGAAGAGAAATATACCCAGCTCCCTTAATCAGACCGAGATAGGCCTGCAGGTCGTAAATGCTGTAGGTGAAATAAGCGAGCCAAAAAGATAGATGCAGCATCAACATACGATGCCTCGAGAAAAAAGATGTTTTCATGCAGGGTTAATATAGAGAAAAGCTGATGAATTGCTGTAAAGTTTCAATCAATCAGTCCAACGGATCAACAGAATATAAGATTCATACAACAGACTGATCTTATTGATTAATTATCATAATCCGATGATTTCATTTCGGTATCTATTGATTATTGTAAACAGAAAGCTAAAGCAGTCGTACCTATCTATAAAAAAGCTATGACAAAATTTATCCTTACACTAAGCCTGACACTTTTCTTTTCAACACTGAAAGCGCAAGTTGATACCATTTATGCTATTCCGAAAAAGTTAATAGATGCTTCACTAAAACAAGGCACAAGCCAGTACCTGGTGTTTATTAAATTTAAACAAATGCCTAAACAAAGTAAAACATTTGTGTGGGATCGGAAAGTCTCAGTTAGACAAGTAAATGGGAAAGACCACATTGAAGTAGTACAGCATTGGTATGGCGCTGATAGTACTGACTATCGGTACGTGTATTCTTTGGTGGACAAAGAAAACTACTTACCCACTTACCACAAAACCATCTCAAAAAGAACAGGCATTGAAGCTTTTGATTTTTATGATAATAAAATAAAAGGCTCCGACTCAGTCGCAAACAATAAAAAAGCAACCTTCGAACTGATCACAAAAAAACCACTTAACTGGGAATTAGATTTAGAAACCTTTACAATACTGGATTTGAAGGAAGGGAAGCGTTTTGCCATTAATTATTATCATCCTGGTGGAAGAAGCAATCCACAATTTTATGAGTATAAAGTTACAGGGTCTGAAAAGTTAAATACAATTGATGGCAAACAAATTGACTGTTGGAAACTACGTATTGATTATAATGCTAAATCGTATGCAGTTTTCTATATCAGCAAAAAAAGCAGAGAGATTATTAAAATGGATGAAGACTTTGGAATGGGTACACGTTACAAGGTTAAATTAGCTACTAATATGTAATCCACTCTTTGTAACTTCAGGCATGAATACGAAATTAATCATGCAGACCAGTGCAATTTTACTAATCGGTACTGGCATAAGTTTGTCTTTTTTGCCAGAAGAAGTATTAATGCAAATGCAAATAGAAAGTAGCACACCTCTACAAAGTGTGCTACTTCAATTAATGGGTGCACTGTATTTTGCCTTTGGCATGATTAACTGGACAGCCAAAGGCAACCTGATTGGTGGTATTTACGCCAGACCTGTTGCAATAGGTAACCTCTGTCATTTTGTTATTGGTTTTCTCGCTTTGATCAAATTGAGTCTCCGCCATCCGGAAGTATTAACCATTGTATTAACTACTTTCTATGGTTTATTTGCGATCTGTTTCACCCTTATCTTTTTCACCCATCCTGTAAAATCAACTACTGACTAAGTTGATGCTAGATCGTAAAACCAATTTAGCTGACAAATAAAGAGAGATATTGCAGTCTTTCACTTTACAAAAGACTCTTTTTGCCGAACTTTAGCTATCAAAAATGGTTTTTAAAGCATGCGCGGCCTTTGTGTTTTACTATTAAGCCTTATCAGTCTTTCCGCTTTCAATCAGGATTTTACGATTGCCGGAAAAGTACTGGACAACGAAGGGGAAGCATTGCCGCTTGCACACATTCTTATTCCCATAAATGATAAAGCATTTGTTACGGATGTTAACGGAAAATTTTCCTTCTCATACCCTACAGGTAGCCTTATGTTGGAAATCCGATACACAGGTTATACAACATTCAGGAAATCATTTGATGTAAAAAAAGATACAACGCTCATCATTAAACTTCAAATGAACAGTGAACAATTGAATGAAGTAGTTATAAAGTCCAGCCAGATTTTACAATCCGATCAATTAATCTCTACACGCTCAAGCACCCTTACCTTAAGTGAAAAAGAGATAAATGCTATTCCCGTATTGGGTGGTGAAGCCGATTTAATTAAAACCATTCAATTATTACCGGGAGTTTCAAAAGGCATAGAAGGTACCACTGATTTATTCGTGCGTGGTGGTGCTGCCGATCAAAACCTTGTGTTGTTAGATGGTTCTCCTGTTTATAATACAGGACATCTCTTTGGCTTTCTCTCTGTTTTCAATCCTGATATATTAGAAGGTGTTGAATCAATCAATGGTGCTTTTCCGGCAAACTATGGCGGAAGACTTTCTTCAATTCTAAATGTGAATACAAAATCGCGCATGGCTGAGAAAACAATGGTGTCTGGCAATATCGGTTTACTGGCTTCCAGACTCATGATACGCCAACCCATTCTTAAAAACAAATTGGAAATCTGGGTAGCAGGGCGCAGAACTTATGTGGACCAAGTGGTAAAAGCCGTTGGCGAAACATTGCCCTATTTCTTTTATGATGTAAATGCCAAAATCATTTATCAGGCTAATAAAAAAGACCGTTTTGAATTTACACACTATGTAGGCGAAGATGTGCTGAATTTTGTAAGAACAGGAAGAGACACAGCAAGCAACTTCCGTTTCACCAGTGACTTTACCATTGCTAACAGCGGACAAACTTTTTTATGGAAAAGAAAAATGAATGAAGCACTTAATTCTACGCTTCGCCTTTACAGAACTTCTTTTCGCTACTCTATTGAAAATCAATTTGAAGAAAGTAGACTCTTCACCAATTCGAATATACTCGACTGGGGTGCTAACTGGACCCTGACACAAAAGCTGACAGATGCTTTTAGTCAAACCCTGGGCTTTGATATTGTACAGCACCAAGTGAGCCCGAATGTGATTACCACTTCAGGTGAAATCTCTCAGTTACTGGAAAGTAGTAATACACAAGCACAAAAAAGTTTCGAAAGCTCACTGTTCTACCAGGCAGATGGTAAGTTAGGAAAAGATTGGAGCTGGAGTACTGGTATACGCCTGTCATCAGTGGGGATTAACAATACATTCTACCTGAATCCTGAACCGCGATTAGCCATCCGTTATCAAGTAAAAGAGAATGCTGCACTTAAAGCCAGCTACTCACGCATGGCGCAATATATACACAGAGTCTCTAGCGCGGCTGTAGCATTTCCTACAGACATCTGGTATCCGGTAACAGATCGAGTAGTTCCGCAAACTGCAGATCAATTTACACTTGCCTTCAACCAAAACTTACCTAAACGAAATCTCTTCATCAGTCTGGAGACGTATTACAAAGACTTAAATAACTTAATTGGCTACAGAGAGGGCACCAATCTTTTTCTCAATACTTCTTTTGAAGATCAGTTGATACAAGGTTCCGGACAAGCATATGGTTTTGAAGTGCTCATCAAAAAAGAAAAAGGAAAGTTCACTGGGTGGATTAGCTATACACTTTCCAAATCGTTGCGTCAGTATGATGAGGTTAATCAGGGTAATTGGTTTTTGGCAAGGTACGACCGAAGACACAACGGAGCCCTTGTGCTCAATTACGAGTTAAATAAACACTTCTCTCTCTCTGGTGTTTTCGAATTTATTTCAGGCTCTCGTTTTACACCCATCATTGGTCAGTACATTGTGCCAAGCACTACCTTGGGTGGTGTTCAGTTAATTCCAGTGTATGCCAGCATTAACTCAGTAAAGTTGGCAGATACACATAGATTAGATCTTGGTTTAAAATATCAATCATTAGCATCAAAAAAATTCAGGAGTGAGTGGTTTGTAGGTGTGTACAATACATACAATAGAGCCACACCACTTGGTATTAACATCGTACCTAATCCTGATGGTTCTTTCCGATATGAACAACCGGGTCTTTTTGGATTATTGCCCTTTATCAGTTATGGATTTAAGTTTTAAGCGATGACTAAAAAAGTATTCAACATTTTATCAAGTTTAATATCAGCGTTACTAGTGCTGAGTTGTTTACCCGAGCCGCTTCCTGTAGATAACATTCCAAAACTTGAAACAAAGATTGTTGTGTCTTCGCAAATTATTCCCAATACTGGGTTAGTTGTATTTGTTTCTAAAAGCATTGGAGCACTAGATGCCGGAGATGATAGCGATCCAGAAAGTCTCATTGAGCAGATTGCCATTAGCGATGCTCTTGTAACCCTCAGTGTAGATGAGAACCTTGACACACTTGAAAACCTTGGCAATGGTTTATACGGGAATATCATATTAGATTGGCAAAACAATGTAGACTACACGTTAACCGTCAACACAACCTCACTAGGGTCGGTCAGTGCAGTGACACGCCTTCCTGATTTTGTATCTTTCAATGAAGTAAGTGCTACCATTTTTGATAATGGTTTCGATTCGCTTGCACAGATCGCTTATCGCTTAAATGATCCCATAGGTGAAAACTATTACATGATCAACGTACAGCGTTTCAGGTCATCGCAGGAATTAGGCAATCTCGTAAACCCGAGAATTTTTACTAAACTTTTTGATGACAAAGAATTTGATGGTGAGGAAAAGGCTGAAACCTTTAATGTACTTTTTCAGGAGTTTTCGGAGGGCGATTCAATAGCGGTGTCTATGGCAAACATCAGCAAGGCATATTACGATTTCTTAAAAGTAAGAAGTGATAATCGATTCAGCTTTGTGGAATTTGCCGGAGAACCGATTAACTATCCGACTAATGTGCAGGGTGGATATGGTTATTTTAATCTACATACACCTGATATAAGGGTATTTATTCTGGAGTGAAAATTATTAAAATGAAATCTACCAGGGAATTTCCTTCCGGTCTCTAAAAAATTGTCCAGTAGGAATTTTCTCTGCTGTGGCCAACCAAACTGCAGTGTCCGCTCCTTGCTGCACACTACGCGGTGCAGATTTTCCGCCCATATCGGTTTTAACCCAACCCGGACAAAAAGCATTTACACTAATTTGTTGCTGAGTGTACTCATAAGCTAAATGTCGGGTAATCGCATTTAATAAAGATTTGGCAATACAATAAGCGGGCGACCAGCCTCCAACCGGATCACTCATGCTACCACCACCACTCGATGTCATTATTATCCGACTCCCTTTGGTAAATAATGATTGGAAATGCCTTGTTACCATAAGTTGCGCCATGGCATCTGTCTGCAGGCTTTGGTCAATCGTCAACCAATTATTTTTTAATAATGATTGATCTTCTTTTAAAAGAATAGCTGCATTGTTAATCAGTACATCCAATTTGCCAAATTGTTGCTGCACCTGACTTACCGCTGCCTTAATACTACCTTCATCAATAATATCTAATCGAATAATGTGAGCCGTAATATTTTCCTTCTGCAATTCAATTAAGGCCTCTCTACCTTTCTGCTCATCTCTGGTGGCTAACAATACTTCATGGCCAAGTTTTGCCAATTGTCTTACAATTTCAAAACCGATGCCTTTATTAGCGCCAGTTACCAGTATTACTTTTCCTTCCATAACCAGATATTTATTATCAATTTTACACCAAAATTTCTGCTTTGCTTCTGTAAACCAAAACTTAATTCTTGACGTTTAGCATCTACCTGACTTAACAGCAAGGTTTTTAAAAAATATGAATACCCTCTCTACAGTTAATCCTTTTACCCAACAAGTCCTTGAAACATACAATTTTCAATCAAAACAAGAAATTGATAAAACATTGAATCAAGGTCATCTTGCTTTTCAGCATTGGAGAAATACAGCTATTGCCGTAAGACAGGATTTTATACATACTGTTAAAAATAAACTCATCAGTCAACGTGATGCTTATGCAACGCTGATAAGCACGGAGATGGGGAAACCTTTAGTACAGGCTTTAGCCGAAATTGATAAGTGTGCGTTACTTTGCGACTACTACATTGAAAAAGTGCCCGCCTTTCTACAAGCTCGTGAAGAAAAATACCTTGATAAAAAAGTAGTTCATGCCCTTTCTCCAACAGGTATTGTCTTCGGTATAATGCCTTGGAACTATCCCTTCTGGCAGGTATTTCGTTTTGCCATCCCCAATCTCCTTGCAGGCAATACTATTTTATTAAAGCACGCTCCCAGCACCACTGGCTGCTCCCTTGCCTTACACGACTTGTTTTCTTCTGAAGCATTTCCAAACAGATTTCAATCACTTATTATTGACCTCCATCAGGTTGAAAGTATTATTGCGCACCCTGCAGTACAAGGCGTATGTTTAACCGGCAGCGTAAAAGCAGGTAGTGCTGTAGGCGAGCTAGCAGGTAAGCATCTGAAAAAAAGCGTGTTGGAACTGGGTAGTGCAGATGCTTTAGTGATTTTAGATGATGCCATTTTATTTAAAGCCCTTGATGGCGCTTTTCAGTCACGCACTTTTAATGCCGGCCAATCCTGCATTGCTGCAAAACGCATTTTTGTACGAGAACAAAAAATTGAAGAAGCTATTGCTTACCTGCAGGGTAAATTAAAAGACTTGCGCATAGGCAATCCGTTAGAAGAAGGTATCAACCTTGGGCCTATTGCTAAAATTGAATTTGTGCAACAACTAGAAGAACAAGTAAAAAGAGCAATCGCATTTGGTGCCCGAAAAATATCAGGCGCTGAAGCACAAGGAGCCTTTTTTACACCAGGCATTATCGTGAGTGAAGCCAGCAACCCAATGAATCAGGAAGAAATTTTTGGACCTGTGCTTAATCTCATTCCGTATCAGGATGAAAACACTTTATTAAGAAATATAAATAACACCAACTTTGGATTAGCCGCATCCGTATGGTCGCAAGATGAAGCAAAAGCAATACAATGGGCACATGGCATTGAAGCGGGTACAGTTGTTATTAATGATTATACAAAATCAGATCCACGAATCCCTTTCGGTGGCATTAAAAACTCAGGCTTTGGTAGAGAGTTAGGTGAGTTGGGTTTTAGATCATTTCTGAATGAAAAGGCGATTATCATTATTTAAATTTTAAGACTCACTAAAAATGATGATCAAAAAATATACACTCGATTTTCTTAAAGCTTTAGCGAGTAACAATAACCGTGAGTGGTTTCAAGAAAATAAAGAACGCTATCTGGCCTCGCAAGAAAACATGATTGAATGGCTTGATACGCTACTGGCGCAGTTAAGCAAGCACGATCAACTTAAAACTGCCAACGGTAAAGAAGCGCTATATAGAATTTATAATGATGTTCGCTTTTCAAAAGACAAAGCTCCTTACAATCCTCGCTTTGCAGGAAACATTAAAAGGTTAAAACCTTTCTTACGTGGTGGTTATTACTTTTGGATCAAACCCGGTGCCTCACGGATAGGTTGTGGCTTTACTTACCCAAACGCAGAAGACTTACTGCGCATCCGTCAGGATATTGCTATCAACTATGAAGATTGGCATATGCTGCTAAAGAATAAAAAGCTCAAGAATACTTTTGGTACTCTGCAAGGTGAAACTGTTAAAACCAAACCAAAGGGCTTTTCCAAAGATCATGTGGCTATCGATCTTTTACGTCACAAACAATTTTGGTTTGAGAAATCCTATTCAGATAAAGAAGTGCTGTCAAAAGATTTTTTAAAGATGGTAAACAATGATTTCAAAGTTATAAGACCCTTCTTTGATTATATGACTGAAATATTAACAACTAATAGTAACGGGGAGTCTATACTGTAACAAATTGTCATTTATTATCGATCTTTAGTAAACCTTCATCGCTAGTGGAAAATTTGATAAATTCAATGTCCCGATTTATGAATTACTTGTCATTTATAACATTGTTCCTTCTCTTACTTGGCTGTAGCAAAAAAGAAGACCCCACTCCTAGTAAACTATACTTTCCACCCAATAATAGTAGTTGGGAAAGTACAAGTCCTGAATCACTTGGTTGGGATGTAAATAAACTAGTGGCCCTCAAAACCTTTTTGGAAGTAAATAACACAAGAGCCTTTATCATCTTAAAAGATGGCAAAATTGTAGTTGAAGAATATTTTGGTAAACAGTTTGACAATGTCACAAATTTCTCGGCTGCAAGTAATTGGTATTGGGCATCAGCAGGTAAAACGTTAACCTCAGTACTGGCAGGTATTGCGGAAGATGAAGGATCATTAAACTTCGATGCTAAAACTTCAGACTACCTGGGTGTTGGATGGACAAGTCTCACAACAGCGCAAGAAAATAAAATTACTGTGCGTCATCAGCTTACTATGACTACAGGTCTTGATGATGGTGTAGCCAATCCGGATTGCACTACACCGACTTGTCTTGTATTTAAGGCAGAACCTGGTACTCGTTGGGCTTACCACAACGCACCCTATACGCTACTTGATCATGTAATTGCCAACAGTACAGGTAAAAATTTAAATACTCTTCTAAATGACAATCTGAAAAGCGCCATCGGCATGGACGGACAGTATATTCAAACAGGTGATAACAATGTGTATTATAGCACTGCCCGATCTATGGCGCGATTTGGTTTGCTATTATTAAACAAAGGCAAATGGAATGAAACACAAGTTGTGCCAATTGATTACGTTGAACTGCTCTCAACCTCTTCTCAAAATCTTAATTTCTCCTATGGCTACCTCACATGGCTCAATGGCAAAGCATCCTTTATGGCGCCTGGTTCCCAACTGATCATCCCTTCGGCTGTAACACCTTCAGCGCCAACAGACATGTTTGCAGCCATGGGTAAAAATGGTCAGTTGATTAACATCGTACCTTCACAAAATTTAATAATGATTAGAATGGGTGACGTGCCCGATAATTCATTAGTACCATTTTTATTTCAGGACGATATCTGGGAAAAGCTAAATGAGATTATTGTTGATTGATTTGAAGGCTATTGGATTACGCTCAATAATTTTTAATTCACACAATAGTTAAAGAGAAATCCTTTTCTGGCTGAGTTTTCTACAAGTTTTCATGTGAGATTTCATTCAATAGCTAACTGATTTGGTTCATAATACAATAAGGGATCGAATTAACTATAAAAAAGTTGACATCCTTATACATCTGCTACTTTCTAATTGTGCAGGTAGATACCTTAAAATTAAGGTATCCAAATCTTTAATATAAGCTCAATTTACTGGTAAGCTGTCTGAAATGCTCCTATACTCACCATTTACAAATTGAGTAGTCACTAAACGCTATACTTTTTGCTTTTATAAGCCTGTTTTCTAATAGCCTACACTTTTCCAGAAGTCTATTGCTTCTTTTTATATTTGATGGAATACCATTTTTATCTTCATGCTAAAAAGCACTTTTCTTTGTAGTCTTATTTTTTTGTGTCTGACACATATTGCCACTGCACAAGTACCAGTGCAGATAATTGTTGAGGCTTTACCACCTGCAACTTCGAGTACCGATACTATCTACATTTGTGGGAGCTTTAATAACTGGAAGCCGAACGAAGTACAATATGCTTTAAAGAAACAATTAAACGGTCAATTAGCTATTAAACTTGGGTTCAACACGTTTGGGCACGAATATAAATTTACAAGAGGTAGCTGGACTAAAGTAGAAACTGATATTGAAAACAACTATATCGATAATCGAAAGTTTATTCTTGACCAGAAAACGGTATATGTACGAATAGATAATTGGCTTGATTTGGGGGGAGCAAGGCCTCTCAATTATATTGTATTCTATTTTTTTGCATGTGCTTTTCAAGCGTTGCTTTTACTTTTTCTTGTCTATCGTGTTCGCCAGAAAATGTCTGGTAAACTTAAAGCGATGCTGCTTGTTACAAGCGTACTCACACTACTTCTTTTGCTCGGGGTAATCTACCAAGTAAGTAATCAAATCTGGCAGAGCTATTGTATTTTTCTTTTCCATATTAGTCTACAGTGTTGGGCGCCATTACTGCTGTATTTTTTTTACAAAATGCAATTGCAGGTGTTACCATCGAGATTCAGAATATACTTTCTGCCAGCAGCCATTGCGTTATTTCTTGCGCTTGTACGTATTTTTAATATTCAATTCTTCAGTTTTCTGGCACAACCTGTATGGTCCACGCTCACATTAGGAAATGTATTCATCTTTGGAAGTAGTGCAGTTTTTACTTTTTTTGTGTTGATTTTCATTGTTCAAAAATTTCCTGCTGTTAAATCTTTTCACCTGAATAGCAAACATCCTGCGTCTACATTTTTATCACGTTTTTATTGGGTTAATGTGCTGGCCCTTATCTCCATGCCACTTACACTTCTTTTCCTTGTTAATGGTTGGCGTTATCCCTTCTTCGAAGATTTCCATACCACTGCATTGTTGCTCACACTTCTCATCTTTATTGAAACATATTTTCTGTGGCGCTATCCGGAAATTATAGAAGATGAAAGAGTAGCTACACCCGTAGCTGATAATTTGCAGGAGTGGATTCCTAAATTAAATCTATTCATGTTAGAAGTAAAGCCATACAAAAAAGCAGATCTCACTATTTCTGACCTCGCAGAAATGTTGGAAACAAAACCCCACATTCTCTCACGTATTATAAATGATGCCTATAAAAAAAACTTCAGAGATTTTGTCAATACTTACCGCGTTGAAGAATTTATTGCTTTAGCGAATACCAAAGATTACAAACATTATACTTTTTTGGCACTGGCTCAGGAAGTCGGATTTAATTCAAAATCAACTTTTAATCTAGCCTTTAAAAAGGTTACTGATCAAAATCCGCGCGACTTCTTCAAAAGTCACGAGACTCAGGAGTAAAATTTCCACTATAAAGCGCCTACTTTTAAAAATAGGACATCAACCCATTTAGAAATAGGTCTTGCTTTCATATTTCGGTCGTTTTACAGAGTGGTATTTTGCAACATTTGAGGATATCAAACCCAAATACAGATGATACTTAAAAGTTTACGAACATTATTACTAGGTATGGCTATCTCATTGCCATGCTGGGTTTTCGCGCAAAATGACGTTATGATGCAGGGATTCTATTGGGATGTACCCGTTGATGCTGCAAACTTTAACGGTAGCTGGTGGAACAACCTAAAAAATAAATCAACAACCCTGAAAAATGCCGGCATTACAGGTATCTGGGTTCCCTCGCCTGCAAAAGGAAATTTCGGAATCTATGATATGGGCTATGGCATCTTTGATCTTTATGATTTAGGAAATTACAATCAGAAGGGAACTACCGAAACACGCTTTGGCTCAAGAACTGAACTCGAACAAATGATCAGTCAGTTTCATACTGATGGCATAGACGTTTATGCTGACATTGTTCTTAATCACCTATATACAGGTGATGGCGAAGACCAGTCAAATCCTGCTGTGAAGCAATATGTTTTTGATGAGGCTTACCGCAATAGTCAACAATTCTCACCTTACCCTACCAATGAAATACGCTGGGTGATTAAAAATGCTACTGCTGGCGACTACTTTATTCAGATTCATGGTTATCACTTAGCAAGTACTGCAAAAACTGAACGTGGCTACGATTTACAAATTGATTATAACAGCACCGGTTTTAATAGCACCAATAGCTGGGAGGCAGAACCGAACAATGGTGGGGGAAATTTTAATACATTTCCTGCATCCGGAAATACTGTTCGTGGTCATATAGAAGTGGGTGATTTTGATGAATACAAAATAACGGTAAGCGGAACTCGTGATGTTATTATCAAACTTACCTCTCGTAAAGAAATTGCAAGTCCATGGGAATGGGCTTGGGCAGATCAAACCAATGGCTATTATCCTAAAGCTATCTGGAAAAGCGGAACCAATATTGCCACTACAGCACAATTGGAAGCGCATACAAATACAGGTATAAACTATGTTAATCATACTGGTACAGGTGAAGCAAATTTCAGCTGGACATACAGCGATTTTCACCCTGTTGATAACAGTGATTGGTTAGGATATCCTGGATCTGATGAAATAATTACCAACACAAAATTTTTTGGTAATGATCTTAATACATTCAATACAACAGTAGCTAACCGATATAAAGACTGGGGTGTATGGCTCTCCAATCAAATTGGTTTTGATGGCTATCGCTTAGATTTCGTAAGAGGCTTTCAGGAAAGTTACGCTGCGGCATGGGTAAACAACCTCCCTTTGAAAAATGGAAATCAAAGATTTATTGTTGGTGAGTATTGGGGCTCTGACTCAAGAATTAAAGATTGGGTGAATACAGTTGGAGGTTATGGGGCTGATGTGGACGGTTTTGATTTCCCATTAAAAATTTCACTTACCAATATGTGCAATGGTAACGGCAGTGGTTTCGATATGAGATGGTTGAATAATACAGGTATGGTACGTAACAATGGTGGTAATTCACTACCCGGCACATCAGTGGTTACATGGCTGGAAAATCATGATACCGGTAAAGAGCATGACAAGTGGATTACAAAAGATTGGAAAATAGGTTATGCCTATATTCTTACCCATGAAGGTCGCCCTTGCGTATTCTATAACCATTACTTTGGTGATGTGATGATCGATGCTCATAACTCAGGGTTAACTGTAACACCTGATTCAAATCTTGATACAGACATTCGCAAGCTTGTTCATGTTCGCAAAACTTATTTAGGCGGTACTCTTACTGTACTAAGTCAGGTAGGCAATCCCTATCCATCTGGTGATGCGTATAATGTTTACGTTGCGCGCAGAGCAGGTAACGGTACCAAGAGTGGTGCAATAGTGGTTATAAACAATCACGACTCGCAAACAAAAGGTATTTGGGTCGATGTGGCACCATCTGGTTGGGGTAGCTGGACAAATCAAACGTTAGTAAATGCATTTAACTCGTCAGAAACAGTTACCGTTTATTCCGATGGTCGTGCCTACTTCTCTGCACCACCACGCAGCTATGCTGTTTATGTTCGTCAAAGCGAATATGTACAATTCACTGATCCCGGTGTGAGGAGTAATACAAACGAACCACTTGAAGAAATCGATTTGCTGAAAGAAGGAAATGATGATCCTGAGTTTCAGGTTTGGGGTAATCCTATAAAGGACAAAGTAAGTGTTCTGGTTTCTACACCTCGTAATCAAAACCTGCAACTTACTTTTTATACTATAAAAGGTGAGGCTATCTTAGATATGCAAACAATGACAAATCGCACTACGGAAATAGACTTCTCTACTTATCCAAAAGGCATGTATATTCTACGGGCATCATCCGGAAAGATGACTCGAACAAAAAAATTAATAAAAGATTAAGATAAAATAAGAAGGGCTGGTTAAACCAGCCCTTTGTTTTTCAAATCATGCATACAATTAAGCAAATACTGATACAGTTAAATCACTAATAATTTGTAAATGCTTATCCCTGACATTGTTGTCATCACCAAAACTACTACCCATCCCAGCATCCTCATCCATACAGCATGTTGATAATTGCTTTGCGCCAAGCGTCTTTTGCTCGCAGCCACCAATACAATTGTGAGTGCAATTGGCAAAATAAATCCATTGACCGCTCCAGCAATAATCAGTAAACTAACCGGCTGTCCGATCAGCATAAAAATAATTGTAGATATTAAGATAAAGCCCGAAGTAAAGTATCGCTGGTTCCTTTCAATAAAAGGATGCAAGCTTCTTAAAAATGATATCGAGGTGTAAGCACAGCCCACCACCGAAGTAATGGCCGCACTCCACATGACTACACCAAAAAATTTATAACCAACATTGCCTGCAGCCTCTTGAAAAACGGCAGCGGCTGGATTCTCCTTTGCTAAGGCTATACCACCTGCCACTACACCAAGTACTGCAAGAAATAAGATGATGCGCATCACACCCGTGATGACAATTCCACTTACAGCACTCCTTGTTACTTCCTTAATGTTTTCAGCTCCGCTAATACCTGCATCCAATAGGCGATGTGCGCCTGCAAAACTGATATAGCCACCTACAGTACCTCCCACAAGAGTTACAATGGCCAATAAATCAATGCGCTCAGGTAAAACTGAATGTTTAAAAGCCTCCCCCATTGGAGGATTAGATGAAATTGCAATGTAAAGTGTCAATAAGATCATAAGAACACCCAAGGTTTTGGTGAATACATCAAGTGCTTTTCCGAATTCTTTCAACCAAAAAATAAAAAGTGCTACAACACCACTTAATAAGGCACCATATGTTACCGGAATGCTGCTGATCACATTGAATCCCAATCCACAACCACCCATGTTAGCCACGTTAAAAACTAAACCGCCAAACACAATCAAACCAGCCAATACATAACCCAATCCAGGTACTACTTCATTTGCTAAATCCTGCGCGCGCATTTTTGTCATGGTTAACACACGCCAGATATTTAACTGCACTACAACATCCAGAAGTATAGAAATCAAAATAACAAAGCCGAAACTGGCGAGCAACTTCTCGGTAAATACGGTGGTTTGGGTAAGAAAGCCGGGGCCAATAGCTGAAGTAGCCATCAGAAAGGCAGCTCCCAAAATAGCAGATGAAGTTTTTAACTTAGTCAAGTTGTGGTGCCTGAATGTGAATATGATTACTAATTAAAAACGCATGAATGGCTTTGGCAAAGGTCAAGGCATGTGCACCATCTCCATGCAAGCAGATTGTGTCAACCTCTAATTGTATTTCCTTACCAGAATTAGATAAAACCTTTTTGTGCAGTACCATATCCATTACCTGCTGAAGTGATGCCTGCTGATCACTGATAAGTGCATGCTTTTCTGTTCGCGGTGTTAGTGTGCCATTATCTTGATACGTTCGGTCGGCAAAAACTTCATTGGCCACTTTCAACCCTGCCATTTTTGATTGCGTTATTGTTGTACCCCCACTGAGACCATATACTATTAAATTCGGATTCAGATCTTTTATTACTTGTGCAACTACCTCACTCATACGTTCACTTTTTGCACTCATATTATAAAGGGCGCCATGCAATTTAATATGATGAAGATCTGCTTGCATTGTTTTACAATAATTTTGCATCAAAACAATTTGTTCTGATATCAAATCATACAATTGCTCATTAGAGAGTTGTATCTCTGTCCTCCCAAAATTCTCCTTGTCGCGAAAACCTGGATGTGCTCCGATGGCTACCTTATGCTGCAGGCAGTATTCAATTGTGCGTTGCATAGTATCTTCATCACCAGCATGATATCCGCAGGCAATATTAGCACTGCTGATGTAAGTCATCAGTTCCTTGTCATTTGGCATTCCTTCACCTAAATCACAATTAAGATCTATGCTAAGTTTTGTCATGCAATCAAATCGTACTGTTTTAGCTTATACATAGCCCCACTGACTAATTGTTGTAGCCAGAGTCGTTGTGCAAGATAGGCTTCTTCTGCCACTGCCAAAGAAACTACTTCAAAAGAAAATATTTCACCAGGTCGAAATTGTGCTACCGCACTGCGGTCAGCACTGATTACATGAGCAATGCGCGGATAACCACCGGTTGTCTGGTGATCAGCCATTAAAATAATTAATTGCCCATCAGGTAAGAGTTGTATGCTACCAAAACTAACCGCTGAAGAAACTAGCTCTTCTTTTACTTGTTTACTTAACTTCTCACCCTTTAGTCGGCATCCCATACGGTCACTCACCTTTGTGACCACATATTGTTGTTTGCTAAATACTTTTTGAGAAGCTTTCAACATCCAGTTCCATTCATTCCCTGTAATCACCCTGATCTTTTCTCTTGTAAAAGATAGTCCGCTAGTATTGCCTAACCAAGGTAGTATGTGCGTTTGAATTGCTTTTGTGAAAATTTTCTTGAAATAAATTTCATCTCCCTTTTTCAGCCTTCGTCCCTGCCAACCACCAGCATTTACTTTTAAATTAGTGCTGTAGCTTTTCTTCCATTTATCTAATATAAAGCCACCTTGTACGGCCAAGTAAGCATAGCTTCCTGTTTTCCATTTTTTAAATGACAACACACATCCTTTTACCACTACAAAAGGTTGATGCATTGCTAAAGATTTGCCATCAAGCACAGCGCCAAAATCAGCGCCCGCTAAACACAATAATGCTGTCTGATTAAATTGAATAACAGGAGCAGGGAAGGAAAATTCCAGTACCGCTTCCGTTATATCATTACCTACTAATGCATTGGCCACTTGCATCGCTGCCATGTCCATAGCACCGCCTACATTGATGCCCAAGTGTTGTAATCCAAAGCGACCGCTGTCTTGAAAGCTATCTTGTATGCCTGCCTTTTGAATAAGTATACTCATGATTGCACTGAAACAGGTTGTTGCTGTTGCATTTCGTTAAACGTATTTATATCTATAGCATAAAAATGTACTTCATCACCAGGTTGCAATAATACTGGTTCTTCATTTTTAAGATCAAACATATTTATAGGTGTTCGGCCAATAATATTCCAACCGCCCGGTGAATCAAATGGATAAATACCGGTTTGAAATCCTGCTATACCAACACTTCCTTTAGGTACTAATGTTCGGGGCTTATCAAGTCTGGGTGATGCAATGCGCGGATCAACGCTACCCATATAAGCGAAGCCTGGTAGGAAACCAATCATGTAAACAAAGTAACTTTTTTCGGTATGAAGGTCTACTAGTTCTGCTTCACTAAGTTTCATGCGCTTACAAATGGCTGTACTATCAAAAGCAAAATCGGGGTGGTAGCAAACAGGAATACTAATTTTCCTCTGCTCTTTGCCTTGAATTTCTGTTGCAAGTTCGGCAACAGTCCTTATCTTTTTTACTTGTGCTTCATAGGGTGAGGTGGACTGTGTAGCAAGTTGCCTTGCTTCAAATACAACTGTTACTGAAGCATAAGCCGGGATGATATCCAGCCAGGATGGATCAGCATTTTTACGCAAAGCATGATAAAGTGAATAAACCGCTCTACTCAACTCTTGGCTTATGCTGTTGCCAAAACTGACTAAAACGGCTTGATCGCCCAAAGGATGAAATACTAATTTTTGCTCCATTCAGTGCTAAAATATACACTAAAAAATTTTCAAGCCATATATTCTACAAAAATGAAACATATTAATTACTTTCACGTTTGTAGAACTTATAAATCCTCAGTCATGAAAGGAAATTATCTTGGTGAGTTAGAAGAATTGGTTTTGTTAACCGTTGGTGTTCTCTATCCAGAAGCCTACGGTGTTGGCGTTATGGACGAACTGGAGAATCAAACCGGACGAAGTCTCAATATCAGTGCCGTACATGCTGTACTCACCCGTTTGGAAGAAAAAGGTTATGTCAAATCCAAAATGGGTGATCCTTCGCAAGAACGAGGCGGACGTAGAAAAAGGATTTTCCTGTTAACCGCTGCAGGTAAACGGGCACTTGAGGAAGCTAACGAAGTACGAAACCAGCTTTTCAGTCAGATACCAAAAATCGCATTGCAATTTAGTTACTAGTTGATGGTAGTTAGCTAACTAAATAATACCACTTCAATGAAATCACGAATAACTAATAACCACCAACGATCAACATCTCCACCAAAGTGGGCAGATCGCTTTTTGATGTGGTATTGCCGTGCTGATTTGTTGGAAGAGATTCAAGGAGATGCTTATGAATTATATACTCGACAAGTAAAGGAAAGTAAATTCAAAGCTGACCTTCAGTTTATCTGGAACGTACTGAGGTTTTTTCGAATCAGAAATATTGCTAAGATAAAAATTACACCCCCCGGAATTATGTTAAAAAGTTATCTTTTGATTGGCCTGCGCAATGCCTTGCGCAATGGTGCTACCTCATTCATCAACACTTTCGGTTTGGCAATAGGCATAGCAGGTGCCATTACTATTTTCATTTTTACTGATCAATTTCTTCACACTGACGATTTTCAACTTAAACGCGACCGAATATATCAGGTAACTAATGTTGTAAACCGCGATAATAATAAGGTTACCTTAGGCGATGTCCCCATGGCATTGGGTGAGGCCTTGCAAAACAATGTGCCTGGCATCGAAAAAATAGTGCGCATGGAGTTAGGCGATGGAGCTGTTCGGGTGGGTAACACTGTGTTTTCAGAGCAACTTTATTTTGTCGACAGCTCGTTCTTTTCTGTGTTTAACTTTCCTTTTGTTGAAGGAGATGTATCTGCGTTGGATAGTAAAAAGAGTATTGTGATTACTCAAAAAATGGCCACCAAGTATTTTGGTAACAAAACTTGTCTTGGCGAAACCCTCTCCATAAAGTTCTCTGCCAATCGTGTGGAAGAGTTTACAGTAACTGCTGTGATCAATCAACCCGCGAGCAACACAATTTATTTCAATTTTCTATTGCCAATTGATGTTTACTTTGATTTACGTAAAGAACAAGTGAATGATTGGCGGTATCTAACCGATGGCTTGTTTGTATTGATGCAACCAAATCACAAAGGTGAGGAGATGGAAAGTACCCTCGAACGATTGGTCACCTTACAACATGCATCATCGCCTGAATGGTTGACCGAAAAATTTAAAGTGTACTCATACCAGTCCCTTAGCAATCAAGCACATGAGATTGAAAGTGGATTGGCAGGACCAGGGAATCCACAAGGAGTTTATGTTTTGTGTGTTATTGCATTTGTATTACTCATGTTGGCATGTTTCAATTATATGAACATTTCCGTAGCAACCGTTAGCACACGATTAAAAGAAATTGGCATACGAAAAGTGATTGGCAGTTCCCGACAAGAAATCATGAAGCAATTTGTAATCGAAAGTTTTGTACTCTGCTCTTTTTCTCTACTTGCCGGACTTATCATGGCTTACTTTTTCTTTATGCCTTGGCTTAATGCATTGATGGATTATGAGATACCCTTTGCCTTCTCTTCTGCACAATCCTTGGTTTACTTTTTTGCCTCGCTCTTGTTGTTAATCGTTATCGTCTCTGGTGTTTACCCAGCAGCCTACATATCTAACTTCAAACCGGTTTCAATACTGAAGGGAAAAGAGAAGTTCGGACAACGCAGTATGTTTAGTCGTGTATTGCTCACAGTACAATTTGTGCTTTCCTTCATGACTATTGTGGGCTGTTTTGTATTTATTGATAACAGTTTCTACCTGAGTAAAAAAGATTGGGGTTATAATCACGATCAAAATATTGTGGTTCCTCTTGCATCATCAACACAATATCTGCCTTTGCGTGATTTAGTTAGTACCCAAAAAAATATAATAGGCTATGCTGGTTCAAAAGATCATATTGCCTGGTGGAATCCTCGATCTTCTGTTGAGCAAGCCGGACAGCGTTACGAGATTGTATCGTATAAAGTAGGATTTGATTATCTGGAAACCATGAATGTTCGTTTGAAAGAAGGCAGACTCTTTGATAAAGAAATTCAATCGGATGCTATTGAGTCTGTAGTGGTGAACGAAAAATTTGTTTCAACAATGGGCTGGAACAAACCCATTGGTCAAATCTTTGAATATGACAGTATAAAACGAGTGGTGATTGGTGTGGTTCAAAACTTCCACTACGATGATTTTTATCGAGACATTCTTCCTGTTATGTTCAGCGTAACAAACGAAGAAAGCTATAATTATATGAGTATAAAAATTGAGGAGGGAAATACACTGGCAACAGAAGCCTGGCTGCGTGAAGCCTGGAAGAAGGTAGCACCAGATGATCCATATGAAGGTGCGTTGCAGGATAAAGCTTTCTCTAACTGGGTTCGCAACAATGGACAAGAAATTAGACTACTAAGCTTTATTGCTGCAATGTCCATTCTTCTTTCCTGCCTTGGTTTGTTTGGCTTGGTATCTTATAATATAACACGCAGGTTGAAAGAATTTAGTGTTCGTAAAATTTTTGGCGCTAATACACTACAGGTATTTCGGTTAATGAGTCTCGATTATGTGTGGATACTCTCTATTGCTTTTATCATTGGAGCACCAACAGGATTTTTTCTAATGGATGCCTTGGTACATCATATTTATAAAGACCCACAAACGGCAGGGCCAGCCCCATTTATCATTGCGATATTACTCATGATTGTCACGGTAGTTTTTACAATTGGCTCCCAAATGAAACGTGTAGCAGAAGAGAATCCTGCTAAAACCCTTCGTTCAGAATGAAATATAAACCACCTGTATGGGCAGATAAATTTCTGCAATGGTATTGCCGTGCTGACCTGTTAGAAGAAATACAGGGGGATGCATACGAAATCTATTACCGTCAAGCTGATAAGAACAAGCTAGTAGCTGATCTTATGTATTGCTGGAATGTAATCCGCTTTTTTAGATTAAAAAATATCCGCAAAATAAAGACAAACAGCCCATACGTTAACATTGTTCACTTTATGATTATACTCAAAAGTTATTTTCGGTCTGGTTTACGTAATATAACGCGTCACCTTACGCACTCCACCATTAATATTGCCGGGCTTTCCCTCGCTATTGGTTGTGCAATTAGTATTTTTTTGTTAATCGATTCATTTTATAGTCTGGATAATTTTCATGAAAAAGGTAACAGGCTCTTTTTGTTAACCAGCGAAGTAAAGTCAGGTGACGAAACTGAAACATGGGCGCGAACACCTTATCTATTAGGGCCTGCTCTTCAAACTGAGCAGACTGGTGTTGAATCAATGGTGCGTATTCAGCGCATCAGCGATTTAAGTATACGTTACAATGAGCATGTGTTCTCTGAAAACGTTTGGGCTGTCGACAGCACCTTCTTTGATGTATTTAGTTATCCCATTTTATCCGGATCCGAAAATCCTCTATCTGATAAAAAAAGTATAGTGCTAAGTAAAGAAAAGGCCATTCAATATTTTGGCGAAAGGGACGCTATTGACAAAGAACTATCTATCAAATTCTCATCAGGTGAGATTATTATGTTCAAGGTAAGTGCTGTTGTTGACAACCTCCCCGACAAAGCAAGTATGCATTTCGGTTTTCTGATTCCTATGGAATATTGGGAAGAAAAGAAAAGTGACGGCATCATTAATTGGGCGTCTTGGTCAAGGTCTACTTTTGTAGTAATGAAAGAGGGACAACACCCTTCTTCATTCGAAAAATCATTATTTAAGTATCAGAAACTTCAAAATGAAGCCAACACCAGATTTCAGGTGACAGACATCAATTGTGTTCCTATTTCAAACATGGCTTCACAAAGCCATGATATCGTTGATAGTTTATCTTGGGACTTACACCCTGTAACAATTATTGCAGTCGGTACTATAGCTGTGTTCCTTTTACTTTTAGCTTGTTTCAATTATATGAATGTAGCCATCGCTTCAGTATCCCTGCGATTAAAAGAAATTGGTATTCGTAAAGTGATTGGCAGTAATAAATCGCAAGTTATTCTTCAATATATGGTTGAGAATTTTGTGCTTTGTACCATTTCACTGCTCTCTGGTGTTGCGCTTGCTTATTTGTTTCTTGTACCGGCTTTTAATTCATTGTATCCTATCACCATTCCATTTTCCTTTTCGTCAACTTCAACCATGCTTTGGTTTTTTGGTATTGTACTCTTAGGAATTGCTTTAATATCAGGCGCATATCCGTCACTGTACGTTTCCTCTTTTAATGCTGTCAATATTCTAAAAGGAAAAGAAAAATTTGGAAGCAAAAGCCTTTTTAGTAAGAGCATGTTGGGTTTTCAATTTGTTATTTCTTTTACCACTATAGTTTTCTCCCTACTAAGCATTAGTAATAAAGATTACTTTGAAAAGAAAGATTGGGGCTACGATTACCATGATATAAGCTATTTCCCAATTCACGGAAAAGAACAATACCTTGCGTTGAGTGATCTGTTGTCACCGCAAAAGGATGTTATCCGTTTTGCCGGATCGGCATCGCATATCGGTGTGGATGATGAGCTTACAAATGTACAGGGAAATGATATCAATTTTCAGGCTACCAGATTTCCAATAGGATTTGATTATCTGGAAACGATGAACATCCGATTGAAAGAAGGACGCTTTTTTAATGCTGCTGCAGAAGCTGATCAGCATACCTCTGTTGTAGTTAATGAAGCTTTAGTGAAGAAAATTGGTTGGACGGATCCTGTAGGTCAGCAAATTACTTTTCACGGAATTACTTTTAATGTAATTGGTGTGGCTTACAATTTCTATTATGAAGATTTTGATAAACCGCTTGACCCCGCCATACTCCACATAGAACCAATGGAGACTTACAATTTCTTTGTTGTAAGTAGTGAGCAGGGAAGTTCAGATAAAATTGTAAAAATTATTCAAAACAGTTGGAGTAATATCGCGCCAGATGATCCTTATCAGGGAGCTACCCAAAAAGAAGTTTTCGCAAGTTTTTATAACAGCAACAAGTCTGATAGTAAGATCATGTATTTTATTTCTATGATTGCCCTTGTCCTTGCTTGTATGGGGCTATTCGGTTTGATTTCTTATAACCTTTCCAGAAGAATGAAAGAGTTTAGTATAAGAAAGATTTTTGGCGCCAACTCCTTTACAATTTTCAGATTAATGAGTCAGGAATAAGTGTTGGTAATCATACTTGCCTTTATTATTGGCACTTCCCTTGGTTACCACTTTATTTCAGCATTGAATGTGGCTGTTTACCCTGATCATATCCCATTGAAAACATGGCCCGTATTGGTAACATTTGCTTTAATGCTTCTTTCTTTGGCCTTAACCATTGTCTCGCAATTATACAGAGTAGTAAAAGAAAATCCGGTAAAGACCTTGAGGGCAGATTAGAATAATTAATGATTAGCTAATGTGTTGATTCGTTGATAACCTTAGTTGTCTTCTCGCAACTTATCCAGCATACGGTTAAGTTCTTTTGCATCAGTCTTGCTCAACTTATCCATAATGCCTTTCATCAAGCTGGCTTCAGCGTCCAGTTTTTTGAGTAAGGTCAGACCTTTATCGGTTATGGAAATATCTACCTGCCTGCGGTTATCTTTACAGATTTCTCTTTGCACTAAAGCTTTTTGTCGAAGTTTCTCTACAAGTCGGGTACAATTGCTGCTCTTATCGATCATGCGACTGGCAACTTCCGAGAGCATGAGTTTTTTGGGATGACTTCCCCTTAGTATTCTCAACACGTTAAACTGCTCAGGAGTTATGTCGAACTTTTTAAGATAGGAAGCATTGATGCCATGCAGCCAACTACTGGTAAACATTATATTAATAGCGGCCTTATGTTGCTCACTTTGAAATTTATCTTGTTTAATATCGTCTTCTAATGACATAGTGCAATAACGTGAAAATACAATCAATAGTTGTATATACAAGTATTTAGACTGAATTATACTTGCTTTGCTGCTCAGATCATTTCATTTTTGAGGCCTAATTGAAATGTTTTGATAGACCGGTTTAATAGAATCGCACGTGGTATAATTTTTTTCAGGCATCACTTAAGTGACAAACAATTTTTGATTGTCAGCAGTATTATAGTGGGGCTCTTATCGGGTGGTGCTGCCGTTATACTTAAATCTTTTGTTCACAGTATTCAACATTGGATTGAGCGCTACTCGTACGAAGATTTTTTCCTTGTTATTTTCTTTCCGCTGGTGGGTATTGCCTTTACGGTATTGCTTATCAATACAATTTGGAAACACTCATTTAAGAAAGGCAGCGCTGAAATAACTTATGCCATTACCAAAAAGTCTAGTCAACTCCCACTAAGCCATACCTACTCACACATTATTACCAGTGCCATTACCGTTGGCTTTGGTGGTTCTACTGGTTTGGAGTCGCCCATGGTGAGTACTGGTTCTGCCATAGGTTCGAATGTGGCAAGGGCCTTTCGTTTATCGTATAAAGAGAAAACAATACTGTTAGCTTGTGGTGCTTCTGCCGGTATTGCTGCAGCCTTTAATTCGCCCATAGCCGGTGTGTTGTTTGCTATCGAAGTACTCTTAGCTGATATAAGTGCAGCCGCCTTTATTCCTTTAATTGTTGCTGCCGCAACTGGTGCCCTACTGGCTAAAATTATTTTAGCTGAAGGTGTGCTACTCACATTTACCTTGGTGTCACCTTTTGATCATCACAACACACATTACTATTTGTTGCTTGGCCTTCTTTCCGGTTTTGTTGCACTGTACTATGCCCGGTCGTTTGACTATATCCATGATTTAATGAAGAAGATCAAAAGCACATGGATTCGTGTGCTAATTGGCGGTGTACTACTGGCTGGCCTTGTACTCTTCTTCCCCTCTTTATTGGGTGAAGGGTATGAATCCATCAAAAGTTTATCAAACCTGAATACCAAAACTATTTTTGATAGAAGTATCGTTGCCAATTGGGTCAACAGTGAATATGCCGTTCTTCTGTTTTTAAGCCTCGTTGTGTTACTTAAATCAGTAGCAGCAGCCATTACCATAGGCAGTGGAGGCAATGGCGGAAGTTTTGGTCCCTCACTTTTTATGGGCGCTTATCTGGGTTTTGTATTTGCACGGCTGCTTAATATGATGCTGGGTACTGATATTCCAGAAGTGAATTTTGCATTGGTAGGTATGGCCGGAATGCTCAGTGGGGTTTTCTACGCACCCCTTACTGCAATATTCTTAATTGCTGAAATAACGGGCGGCTATGGGTTAATCATTCCGCTCATGATGGTTTCTGCTATGAGCTTGGCCGTTGCTAATTACTTTCAGCCAAAAAGCATGGAAGGCAAAAAGCTGGCTAAATTATTAAATGCCTCTATTGACGACCGCGATCAGTATTTACTAAGTCGATTGGACTTATCACAGCTGATTGAGACCAACTTCCTAACCATTAAGCCTACCGAAAACCTGGAAGCCCTACGCAAGACTATTGCTGTCTCTACCCGCAATACTTTTGCCGTGGTGAATGATGCCGAAGAATTAGTTGGCATAATACAATTAGACGATGTACGGCAAATTATTTTCTCTGCCGATGCAACAGAAACCCTGGTAAAAGATTTGATGAATATACCAGCAGGTGAATTGACTTTACAAGATAATTTACAAACAGCCCTTAAAAAGTTCGACACAACAGGACTTTGGAATTTACCTGTGGTTGACAAAAAGCGGTATGTGGGTTTTATTTCTAAGTCATCCCTATTGGCCCGATATAGAAATGAATTGATTCGATCAGCATAGTACAAAACAATGCTATTCCAAAAGAACAGTGAGGGCATAAAAAAAGCCTCAGTTTCCTGAGGCTTTTGTGGGAGTTGAGGGATTCGAACCCCCGACCCTCTGCTTGTAAGGCAGATGCTCTGAACCAGCTGAGCTAAACTCCCTTCGTTTTGGGACTGCAAAAGTAGTACAGTTTTTGATTTGTACAAATCTTGCTCTGCTTAACCAATAATTTTTTTAAAAAAACTACCTTTACTAGCCATTTTTTAAGCTTTGAAGATCGTAAAGAAAATTTTTCTGTATTTCTCAGTCCTGTTACTCGCCATAACACTGGGACTGGCCATCTCTGTCTACCTGTTTAAGGACAGGATTATTCAGCAATTTATCCGCGAAGCCAATAAAAATCTCAATACCCCCGTTAACATCGGCAAAATAGAGGTCACTTTCCTGGAAGACTTCCCAAATCTGAGTATTGTTTGTAGGGAAGTCAGCATTGAGGACAGCTACCCGGGGCAAGAAGCACTTTTTGTGGCCAAATCTTTAGCCTTTCAACTAGACCCCTGGGAAGTATGGCAGGGCAACTATACCATTAAAGGGCTTACCATCCGCGAAAGCGAAACTTTTTTGAAAATCAATAGAAAGGGCGAAACCAACTTCAATATCATTAAAGAGCAAAAGCCGGGCGAAGCGGGGGGGAGTGTACAATTTTCTCTAAAAAATGTCAGGCTTATTGGCAGTGAAGTGTCATACACCGATAAAAAATCAGATCAGGAATTTGAATTTATCTCCACACAACTTCAGGCGAGTATTGAAACAAAGGATGATATTTATTTGATTGCTACTATGGGTGATCTGTCAACCGGAAAATTCACCGTAGGTAAAACAGAATTATTTAACAATAAAGATTTTCTCATAGAAACAACGCTCCGTTATTTAGATAAAGACAGACGTTTATACATTGAGCCAAGTACGCTTCAACTCGCACAGGCATCGTTTCTGGTAAAAGGCGAGTATGCCTGGCAAACTAAAAACACTATTGACCTGCAAGTAGAAGGCCAACAAGCAGATATTCAAACACTATTGTCACTCCTGCCAGAGCAAAGCGCTAAAGCCCTGCGACAATACCAAAGTGCAGGTGATGTTTATTTTAAAGGATCTTTGCGCGGAGAAATCAGTAAAACTAAAAATCCTGCTGTCTCTATAGAGTTTGGGTTTAACAATGCAACCATCTCGCACCCTGCTTACAACGTAAAAATAGAAGGAGCCACGCTAAATGGTTCTTACGCTAGTAAAGATATGCTTAAGACTGCACAAGCATCACTTGTTCTAAATGATATCAGCGGTGTAATGAATGGTGAAAAGTTTACTGCGAAACTCATTCTTCAAGATCTGAAAAATCCCGATGTAATTCTTCAATTCAATGGAAGATTGGATGCAAATGCCATTGTTAGTTTCTACCCCATCCCTGCCATTAGCGAAGCGAGTGGAAGTATACTGGCTGATATTGCATTTGAAGGAAAACCTGAATGGTTAAGGTCGAAAGCCACAGCCCAAAAAGCTACTGCCACTGGCTCAATTGAATTAACTGATTTAAGTTTTGCTTATGGCGTTGGTAAAGTTCCTGTAAAAAATTTGAGAGGCACTTTACAATTTACTAACAACGACCTTGCACTAAGTGGATTACGTGGAAGTGTAGGCAGTAGTGATTTTGTAATGGATGGCTTCTTTAAAAATATTATCACTTTCCTGTTATTCGACAATCAGCCTATTGGTATAGAAACAGATTTACAGGCACACTACATTGACCTTGACGAACTTTTCTCGTATGGATTTGGCACACAACAAGCAGGTAAGGAATATGAATTCCGCATCTCGCCCAATATTTATTTGAATTTTAATTGTGAAGTAGACCAACTCAATTATAAGCGTTTTAATGCTAGCGATATTAAAGGAGATCTATTAGTTAAAAATCAAGTGGCGGTATCACGGAATCTTGCATTAAAAACCATGAATGGTAGTATGACCATGAATGGAATTATGGATGCTACAAATGCCAAAGCCATAGACGTTGTCAGTTCTTTTTCATTAACCAACATTGCTGTAGATAGTATCTTTTATGTGTTTGAAGATTTCGGACAGAACTTTATACAGGCTAAACATCTGAAAGGATTAACAAACGCCAGTGTCGAACTTGAATTGACACTCGACCAACACCTGCAGCTTTTTTCTGAAACATTGATTGCAGACATCAGTGCCACCATCAGCAAAGGAGAACTAAATAATTTTGAGCCGCTGCAGTCCATGAATAAATATTTGGACGATGAAGGACTGTCCCAACTTCGTTTTGCCGAATTGAAAAATGATATTCATATAGAAAACAAAACCATCTACATTCCGCAAATGGAAATACGCAGCAACGTAACCGTTATGCAATTAAGTGGCACCCACACGTTCGATCAGGAATTAAACTATCGTGTGGTGGCGCCTCTGCGAAACAAAAAGAAAATTAATATAGAAGAAGCCGGAAGTGCCCTGGAAGAAATGGAAGGCAAAACAAAAGTCTATTTAAAAATTACCGGCACTACCGATGATTACAAAGTGCAATACGATACTGAAGCTGTTAAGAAAAAATTAGCCAACGATTTAAAGCAAGAAGTAAAGGAACTGAAAGATGCTTTCCGCTTGAAGGGCAAGCAGAAGAAAAAAGAACTCGAAGTATCTGATGAGGAGTTTGATTGGGAGGAATAAAATTGACAATTGACAATTGACAATTTTACTACCTACCATAATAAACAAAAGGTGCCCAATAATTAGGATGTTTAAACTGCTCACCAAATTCACCTTTAATAAACTTTCTTTTTAAATCGTTAATGATAGGCACGTAGTCTTTTCCTTTTACGCTTTCTTTATACAACCCACTCATAAACTGCATGGTGGAGTTGTCGTTTACAGGCCATAACGAAACCAGTGCTGCATTAGAACCTGCTACCAATAGGGATTGCGTTAGCCCTGTTACACCCTCTCCAGAGTAAATCTTACCCAGCGCAGTCTGGCAGGCAGACAACACTGTTAAATCGCTTTGCATTTTAAGGTTTGCCAATTCATTAACTGTTAAGTAGCCATCTTCTCCACCTTGCTCATTCGCAAAAATACTCATAGCTATACCAGACAAATCAGGAATATCGTTTACTACAAAACCATGCGTTGCCAGATGTAATATCTTATAATTTCCTAACTGACCATTTCTTGAAATTTCCTTTATTCTATTTTCTGTCATCTGTGCTCCGGTAAATACTTCTGCTCCCGGAACAACCGCTGCGATGTTCTTAACTTCTACTAAAGTGCCCGGCAGTGAAGTCATAGCCTCTGTACCAAAAATTGTTGCATAAGCCCTTCGTTGCGAGGTTTGCTTTTTTACATTCTCTGCTACATCAATTTGCAATTGATTCATATCTTTCTGCGTCTCATATGGCATTGGCTTGGCATTCATGTTTTCGAAAACAGCTCCACCCATAGCCAACATATTTTTTCTATTGGATGTATAGTTTCGTTGTTGTAATTGTTGTAGGGCGCCTACTGAGTGCAAATATTTAATATCATATTTCTCCACCAGGTATTTTCCATCGTGCATCATCAAGGCTTCATAGGGTAAAAAGTTTAATACGCCATCCGGAGAAATTAACAGCTTTTTAATACCACTCAATCTATTGATGACTGGCACAACCAGAAAGCGATAGTAGCCGCGCAGATATTCTTGCAATACATTATCTGCCATGCCTGGGCGCTCAAAGAATTTACGCGTAAGCTGTGTTACCTTGTTAAAATCAGAAACCTGCACCCTTCTTTCCGGATCATAATCTTCTGCCTGCTCAGCACCAGTGCGTTCACCATGCTCTTTGTTCATTCGATCAAGGTATTTGTCCTTGATCTCGCCTATGAAAGTATTATCAGTGTGAAATACAACTTGTGAAGCCTTCTTGGTAACCACTAAAATTATTACCTCATGTCCTGAAAAAAGTGAATACATCAGACAAGCTTCATCCGGAGCCAGCATATTTTGTAAATCTGTGATGCTTGCTTTTTTCACAGGCTCCCCTCCTGCCAGACGCTCTGTTAAAATACGACTACGGCTTGCTTCCATACTTTGAAAAGCTTTGGCAGGCTGATTGAGGTGAGCATAACTGGCAGTTAAGAACTCGTAAGACATCACTTGAGCCTGATAAAAACTCAGTTTATCCTCAAACGATAAATTGCCGATTTCTCTTTCGGCCAGTCGTATCGATTCTTCAAAGGTCTTTGCGGCTTCTGCATAATCTTGCCCCGTGTGATAAACAATAGCACCATAATTGTTCAAAGTTTCTGCAGCACGATTAAAGGCACCAATACTTTTATAATATTTCACTAACCCACCCAGGGTTGTAAAACACTTTCTTTGTCCGTCCAATGTTTTTAAACGCAGGTATGCAATAGCCAGGTAGTTGTACATACGATAGCCTACATCTTCAAAATGATAACTGAAAGCATAGCGTTGCGCCATCTCTCCATAGTTTACCGTTTCAGTTGGAGAGAAATTACCAACCTTAAAGGCATTTACGAATACGGCTTCGTAACCTAATACCAACGCATAACCGAAACCATACTTTTGTGCAAATTGTACAGTAAGTCCGGCCAGTGTTTTTGCTTCTTCAGGTTTATTTAAGCCGTCATAGGCAGCACTGCCGGCCAGCAAACCAAGTATGTCGTACACATGCAAATCACATTTTGTGGCAACTGTGGTTAGTTCTTCCATATATTGTATCACTCTTTCAAAGTTACCAACGGCTTCATACGATCTTATCAATTGGTATAACATGAAGGAAGCCTGAAGTGCATTTTGCCTGTAACCATTTTTATAGTAATAAGAGTATCCACTTTGGGCTACTTCCAGTGACTGACTTAAATTTCCATAAGCACGCAACCAATTTGCTCCATGGCCATAGGCAGCCAAGGCCATTTCATGCCAACCTTGTTGTTCATATAACGAAGCATAACGTTGCGCTTCTTTCATTAGGCCAGCAGGATTTTGTGCAGCCAACTGTGCATAATGATTATTGACTTCATCAAGCGATATATACCGCTGTGTGATTACACTTTGCTGCTCCTCATACCAACTAGCCAGATTATTAAAAACTGTATTTTGATTGAGTGCCTTGCCAACAGAAAAAATATCTTGTTTAGCTTCTTGTATAGAATAATTGGCAGGAAACACCTTGAGTGATTCTTTTAAATAACTTTGTGCAGAAGCTTCATTACCTTTTGCCGCAAAATATAAAGCACAATTTACAAACATGGCATAAGAACTCGGATCGAGTTGCAAACCTATTGTTATGTAAGGCCCTGCATTATCGACCTGGCCCATGTGCAATAAGTTATGCGAAGCCAGAATATAGACATTCATGGTTTCTGGTAAAGCACCTCTTACTTTTTCGACTAACTCTTGCGAAGCTGAAAATTTATTTTCCTGAGAAAGAGTAAAAGCCCTTTCCATAAGGCTATCATAATACTGAGCCTTAAGTGTAGTAGAGAAAAAAATTATAACTATACCAATTAAAATCTTTCGCATTTTTTCTTAGTTACACAGTACTGTATTGAATCGAACACTGTTTCGACTCTTATTGCCATTGCTGAATGTTTCAATTGCTTCAATGTTCATTACATTTCCTTCTTTATAGGCTTTAAATTCAACCATCTTAAAAAAAGAACCGTTTTCTTTCACCATCTCACCCACTTCGCGCTCCTGCAAGAGCTTCCCCGATGGATCAAAAACAGCTACAAAAAACCGGGAAATATCCTGTTGATTAATCTGATAGCGGTTCATCATTAATAAAGCGTAGCCTTCACCACAATCGCTTAGCTGACACATGGCCCACATTTGTTTATTGCGAACACTACTGGCTATATATTTATAAAATGTTTTCTGGACTATGGGATAAGATGACACATCGACACCTTGGGCGTTTTGTGGGTTGAAGTTGTATGGAAAAGCAACACGGGCAAACTGATTCATAAACTCCTGAAATTCAGGAGTAGCTTCTTTTTTAGCTTTGGCATTAACATCTGCTTCTAAAAAAGTACTCTCATCATCATATGTTTCTTGCCTGCCGTTGGCGGGACCGTAGACCTGCACTTCATCAACTTTTATTTGTGTGTTTCTGTTGCCGGTAATTCCCAACAACGATCCGTAAAAGCTTTTAATCCTAAGTTCGTGTACTTGTTTATCGTTGATCAAAAATTTATAGGTGCTCCCCTTCTTAATGATGGTAAGTGAATTATAATCGTAAGGTTTAATTACCTGTGATTTTGATTGGCGATGAACTTCGTATTTCTTACCTGACCGCTCTGATATCAAAAACTCCTTATCGTTATTGTACACAAATGAACAATACTTATTCACGTCAGTATTCATATTAAAGTGTAAACCGATCCACGCTGTATGATCACCTCCCATAAAAATCATATTGGTGTAATAGGCAACATCATCATCTTCGTTAATTTCAATGGCCTTGTAAGTATGAATAGCAGTTGCTTTTGCATTCATCACCAAATGTCCTTTTTCAATTGCAATACTATAATCATTGTTAGCACCTATAAATGGCCAGCTTTGCTCATTGGATTTAAATTCTTCGAACAAATAAGGTTCGCTCCGTTGCGCCAATAGTGCATTGGTTGTGAGCCAAAAGAGTAGACAAAATACACTGCCAATTACTTTCATTATGTCAATAGTCTCAGCTAACTAAATATTAATCATGTATCCTAGTGAGAAATCGAATCGTGTTGCACGATCGTTATTAATCCCTCTATCAACTAATCTCACAAGTTTGATTCCCGCAAAAAATCGTGAACGATCGTAAACAGTTGCTCCTAAATGGATGAAGTGTGGATACTTATAACCATCGATATTCTGGTAGGCACCATCATCATTTTTAAGTTTTGAAAAAGTGATATCCCAATGAAAAAATCCATCTATCCATGCACGATCACCTAACAAGTAGCTTGCTTTTATTGCCGGGCCAGCGTATAAATAATAACCATTGGGTTCTAAAATATTAGGACTGCCCTGATCGCGTCCTGAACCGAAAATATAGTCACCAGCACTAAATCCTGGAGCAATGATCAACTTATCTTTCGCCACAACATTCCAGTAAGCCTGATGCCAACCGATCAATCCAGAAGTAAATGTTTGTCCAACATTATTAGTTACTTCATCTGAATTAAATAACAACCAAATGATATCACCCAGTGCAGGGTTTTCAAAGTGCCAGCTTCTGCCACCTTTGCCTGCTTCGCTTTTTCTTACATTAATATTAAAGGTAGAACCCTTTACTGTTGGTGCATACTTACCGCTGTTGCTGGTGTAACGATAGAATATACCTACCGAACTGGATTCGTAGACATCATTTCCTCTGCCATCCTCAAGCGAAGAAAGTGATTGCCCTATTACGGCAAAGCTTAAAAATATAAACGTGGGTATTAAATATAGTGTCTTCATCACATATCCGAATTTAAAAAAAACGCTGCAGCCAAAGCAACAGCGTCTTTAAGAGGGAGCCTTATTTATTTATCTAGATTAACGCGTACAAACCAAAGCACACTTCCCTTCTTGTTTTCACCAAGGAAGGTAACCTGGTTCGTGTTGGTAAACTTCAAATAGTTTAAGGTATTGTAGTGAACAAAATTATCGCCTTTGCCATACTCAGTATATTTGTCAAAAGCCCCTGTTGCTAAATTGATTTTACCCATTTTAGGTACACCAAGTGGTTTCTCTATAATAAGATCTAACTCTTTCACCTGCTTGGTGGCTACGTTATCGAAGTATGACCAGTATAAAGATTTTCCATCAGAAGTGAATTCAAAAAACTGACTGTCAGGAGAAGAGCTCTTTTGTTTTTTGTTCATAGTGTATTGCGAAATCAATTGACCTTTCCCATCAAAATGGAACATTACTAAATCTTCATACTCACGCCCGATTACCTGTCCTTTTCCGTTGCGCATCATGCCATAATTCTGGCCAGCTAAAATCATTTCTCCGGTTGGGCCTATTGAAGCTTTAGTAAACACAATGCGTCTTCCGTTGTACGGATCGCCCTTTTTACCATCAGGTTGTGCCTTCAACTTTGTTTTGAAATCCTCCATGGAGGTGCTGGACATAAATTCAACTTTATTGTTTTTTACTTTAGCTAACTGGAATCGTGGCCATTTTTTCTTCTCATCGATATAGTCAAGCTTGTTGTGATAGTAATCGTCTGCCTCATCATTAGAAGGACCATAGAAATAAACCGCTCCATCTTCAGCAATCAAGAAATCATCAACTTTCCAGATGCTGTTCGGTGAAGTGAAAGTAATTTTGTCAAGCAGTTTGCCTTCATAAGAAACACGCACATAGGTATATTCAGTTGCAGATTTACCCCAGATTTTAGGACCTGTGTAACGCTTCTCTTTAAAAGTAGCAAACACTGCGATGTAATCTGTCTTTTCAGCATCCTCTTCTGATGGATAACCGTAAGAAGCAACAAGTGCTTGAGGTGTCTCAAAATTGATAGTCACGTCAGCAAGCTTTGTCAAATTAATATCATACTTCAACAAGTGGAAATTCATCATGTGATTGTAAGGGCCACCTTTAATAGTTCCCTTTTCACCAGCCAAAATCATAGCAGTACCGTCATTCTGATTTTCAATATGATCATGATAGAATAGTTTCTTATCATCATCTGTTTTGGCCTTCAACTTACCCTCTACACTTACATTGAAATCATACATTAACTTCAGCCAGTTATAAGAGAAGCGAGTAACTTTTCTTTTCAACACAAGTGTGCCCATCATATTAGGTTCTACATACAAGCCTTCCACTTCGTATGCCTCACCTTTGTAACGTTTCGGCTTGTACCTGGCAGGCATGTCTTTCTCCAGGTTAACTACCTCCTCTGATTCATTAACCAGATTATAATTGTAATCGAAAGTGTACGTGATAAATTTTGCCTGATTGCGTTTGGCTCTTACACGGTAAATAAAATTTAATTGCTGTTTTGCCTCATCATTTTCTACCAACTGAATAAAACCCTTCATGGCTTCCTTAGAAACCTCCTGAGTTTTTTCTATGTCGATGGTTTGGGCAAAAGTGGTGAAGCTAAGCAATAGCAACACGAGTGTGACTTGGGTTCTCATACAGTAACTGTTTAATGTTACACTAAAGTAGAGCAAGCCATTAGTCTGTTAAATGCCCACACATGGGTATTTGATATACCGTGGCGTGGGTATATTGTTGTATTAAAAATGAATTTATTTGTTAAAAATACCGTGTTCTAGGTAGCCCGTTAGCTAATGGCTTCTTTCAAAAACGTATTCAATGGCATAATTTCTTTACACACAGCAGCCAGGTTTTTAACGAATTTCTTATCAATAACCTGCTTGTCGGTAAAGGCATGCGACACAACAAAACTCTTGTGCTGTAGCAAATGAATATGCTCATGGTCTTTTGGATAACCCTTTGGCGCAGTCTTTAGCTTATCAAAGTCATCAAGATCATCAAAATACTTTTTGAACGACTTGCGCTTCATAATGCCTAACAAATTCTTAGGGTTGTAATCTATCTCTTGTCTGATTTTGGCTAGCTTTTCTGCATCAGGCATGTATATACCGCCAGCAATAAAACTTTTGTTACCCGGCTCCAGGTGAATATAGTAACCAGGTTCTTGATCCATTTTTCCTTTAGGTGAAAAGCCTGCTCCCATGTTAACTTTATATGGACGTTTATCTTTACTAAAACGAACGTCTCTGTAAATCCTAAAACCCATCTTACGCGGATTTAGGCCACCCAGGCTTTCATCAAATTTCACCAACTCTTTATGCAGTTCTTCCAAAAAATCTTCGAACTGCAATTTCGCTTCAAGATATTTGGGTTTGTTTTTTTCAAACCACTCGCGATCATTGTTTTTAGCAATGGCCTTAAGAAATTTAAGTATAACGGCTGTTTCCATGTTCCCCTTACTTTATAATTGTTAATTTCTATTTTACTATTGGAATAGTTATTTCAAAAACACTACCAACATGCTGCTGTGAGGTAACGGTTATAGTGCCATTTAGTTTCTGTACAGCTTCTTTGGTAATGAAAAGTCCTAAACCACTACCAGACGAAGTATCGGAAGCCCTGTAAAACATATTAAAAATTTTATCCAAATGCTGACTTGATATACCACTCCCATTATCCGTTACTGTATATAACAGCTTTTCGTTTGAACGGTTTGCAGATAATTTTATGTACTGATTGGGCTTTGTCGGATCGTGGTATTTTATGGCATTGCCAATGAGATTACTCAACATGGTCTTCCAGCGGTTTTTATCGATGGTCACGATAAAGTCTTGGGGCAATTCAATATCAAAATGGATTTTATCAGCACCTAAATTAAATTTCAGGCTCTCAATAATTTCCTGAGTTAGTTTAAATAGGTCAACCGGCTCTCTTAAGGGTTCTGTCCGTGTGTTACGCGAATACTCAATGATATCTTTAATAAAAGCATCCTGCGTTTTTATGCGATCCTGGATCATGGCCATGTAATCGACCAACTCTTCTTTACTGGTAGAAAACTTGGCCAGGTTGGTAAGTCCTAAAATAGAACTCAAGGGTGAACGCAAATCATGCGAAACACTATAAACAAAACCATCTAGTTCTTGATTCAGCTTGGTCAGCTGAATATTTTTTTCAGTAACCGCCTTCTCTTTTTCAATCAACCTAACTTCTGATTGTCGATGCAACCTTGCCAAAAAATACACAATGAGTATAGAGATCGTTACTGAGATCAGGTAGTTCAATGCCAGACTCATTTGTATATACGAAATAGGAACCTCCTTTACATAAGAAGAAAAAAAATCTGTGAACCTTGACGTCAGAAATAAAAAAAAAGTACTTAGCACAATCCCAATGCTTGCCCAAATATTTCTGAAACCGATAATAGCAAAAGGAACAATGCTAAGCGGAACAAAAATTAAAATAACACCTGTCTCAAAAGGATCACTAATTGAAGCAAAAAAGATGGCTACACTGGCACCCATCAAAACCAGAATTTTTCCAATCAGAAATTTACCAATTTTAATAAGCCATAATGAAATAATAGGTGCTATAAATATTACTGAATAAAAAGGAAGTGCAAAATAAATACCATTGGCAAGATCTAGTGTAGTGTATATTAACGATACAGCCATTGATGTAATACATAAATAAACAGTCAGACGCAAACGCTTTACCTCACTCTCCGAAATTGAAGTAGGTAGGTTTGTTAAAAGCCGGGCTGAAATATCTCTGTTCAAAATATGCTTACATAAAATCTAACACTGTCTCTAAACCAATACCACGCGAAGCCTTAATCAGAACTGTGGCGCCTGTTATGGGGTTTGTTTGTAATTGTTTTAAGAGTTCGTCTTTCTTTTCAAAATAAAAAGCGTCTGGCAACTGGCTGGCTGCTGCGCGCATAAGGCTTCCACATAAATAAACTTCATCAAATTTTTTCTCTGCCAGTAAAGTGCCAATAGCTGTATGCTCCCTTTCTGCCTCCTCTTCCAACTCAAACATATCACCAATAATAGCAACTTTTTTTTCAGCCTTCATAGTCGCAAGGTTTTCAATTGCGGCCTGCATGGAGCTTGGATTAGCATTGTATGCATCTAATACAATTACGTTTGAGCCTTTTAGTACAATCTGCGAACGCATATTACCAGGTTTGTATTCGGCAATTGCTTCATTTGCTTTTACAGGCTCCACACCAAAAAATTTCCCTATACACAAGGCGGTAGCAATATTTTCGAAATTATAGACCCCAGCAAGATTGCTCTGTACTTCGTCACCATTTTCTGCTTTAACTTTCACCAACGGATCTGCGCCAAGCAACTCGCAATGGTAATAGTCACCTTGTTGCGGATAGAATAATGGTTTAGCAAAGCGCTTGGCCATGTTGCTGAGAATCGGATTAAGCGAATTGATAAAAACGGTGCCCTTATGCGTAATTAAATGATGGTACAATTCTGACTTACCACGAATGATATTATCAAAACCACCGAAAGTACCAATATGGGCTTTGCCAATATTAGTTATGAATCCATGTGTTGGTTTGGCAATTGCACTTAGTAAAGCAATTTCACCAACGTGATTAGCGCCCATTTCAATTACTGCCACCTCAATACTTTTATCAATCGATAAAATCGATAAAGGAACGCCAATGTGGTTATTCAAATTACCCTTTGTGGCAAAGGTTGTGAACTTCTTGCTTAGTACAGCATGTACCAATTCTTTGCTCGTTGTTTTTCCATTCGAACCTGTCAAGCCTATTATAGGAATGGTTAGTTGTTCTCGGTGATGCTTGGCCAAATCCTGTAGTGCTTTCAAACCATCCTCCACTAACAGGTAGCGTTCGTCTTTCACAAATGCAACCTCATCCACTACAGCATAACGCGCGCCCTTATTTAGTGCTTCATCAGCAAATTTGTTAGCATTAAATTTTGGCCCTTTAAGGGCAAAGAACATAGAGCCGGGGAGAATCTGGCGGGTATCGGTCGACACCTTAGCACATTCCAAAAAACTTTTATAGAGCGATTGAATATCCATGCTTAATTTCACAAAAAATCACGCCACAAGATAACAGAGCCTAAGGCTTTATCGTTAATCTTATAGAATAAATATAATGCGATTTATAGCGCTCTTACTCATAGTCTCAACCACAGCATGGGGTCAGTATGCCTACGAAGCAGATTTTTCTATTCCAGTAAGAACAGTCGATGACCAATTACTGGCACAACCCTGGGCCGGAGGGATAAATGCCGTTCAGGTAAATACCTTGGATATTAATAATGACGGTGTTGAAGACCTTATACTTTTCGACCGTACTGCCAATAAAGTACTCACCTACTTGGTGCAAAACCAACAATACAATTATGCACCTGCGTATGAGACTCTCTTCCCCAATGATCTTGCTAACTTCCTGTTGCTGCGCGACTTTAATGGCGATGGGAAAAAGGATATTTTTACTGGTAACCCCTTTGGCATAAAGGTCTATCTAAATAACAGCAGTGGTGATATGCTTAGCTGGCAACACTTGCTTTTCCAAAATAGCAATGTGTTGCTCACCACAGGCTTCTCTGGAAAAACCAACATACAACTACAGGCCGATGATGTGCCAACAATTGCTGATATGGATGGAGATGGGGATCTGGATGTACTTTGTATGAATTTCTCCGGTAGTGGAAAGATAGAATATCATAAAAATGTTGGCACACTTAATTCACCGGACTTTGTGCGAACAACTCAATCATGGGGAGGCTTAACAGAATGCGGCTGCGGAGCATTTGCCTTTAACAATACAACATGTGTGAGCAATGGCAGAATACAACATGCAGGGGGTAAGTTTTTACTTGCTTTAGATGTGAATGCCGATAACCAAATGGATTTGATTTTTTCTGAATCTGAATGCGATCAACTCTATCTGTTTATAAATGAAGGCACTTCTGAAAATGCGGTCTTTACACAAGCTGCTATTTTCCCCGATAACTTAAAAGAGAATGGTCTATACCCCATTGCATTTTACGAAGACCTTGACTTTGATAACATTAAAGACCTTATTATATCTCCTGGTGTTTTTGAAAGAAGTGATGATGTAACTGATTTTTCACAATCACTATATTTCCATAAAAATATGTTAAGTAATAATAATCCACAGTTTGCCGCTTCCCTTAATTTTCTGCAAAACGAAATGATTGACTTAGGCGAAAATGCCTGCCCTGCTTTTTTTGATTATGATGGAGACGGAGATGATGACTTATTTATTGGTGTTTTTGGCATTCAGCAAGATGCCGTATTTCGTGCAGCACTTTCACTCTATGAAAACACTGGTGATCAGCACCCTTCTTTTAAATTTGTAACAAATGATTATGCAAATCTTTCTACTTATAAGTTATATAACCTAAAACCTCAGTTTACCGACATAAATAGAGATGGCATCACTGATCTTGTTTTTACGGCTACTAATCAAGACGGACAAACGTTACTTCATTACATCTTAAACAACAGCAGCACGGCATTAAGTTTACAAAATACCATTACAGAAACGAGCTTCACTGTTTTCTTTAATGAAAACATTCACATCAGTGACATCAATAATGATGGCTTACCTGATGCGCTCGTGGGCAAAGCTAATGGTGCTGTGGAATATTGGAAGAATAATGGTAGCGCCCAGTTGCCATCATGGCAAAGGGAAAGCACAGCTTTTCTCGATATAGATCAAAGCTTTGTAAGGCAAAACCCCTCCATTTTAATCAGTGATACTAATAATGATGCTAAGCAAGATCTGATCATAGGGTTACAAGATGGCACCATTCAAATTTTATCTGATTTTAATACTGCTGTAAGTTTTGACAATGCAGAAAAGGAGTTGACGTTTAATCCGCTTAGTAGACAGTTTGAAGTAAGGAATTTTGGTGGTCCAGTCTGGACTTCTTCCTTCAGCACCACTAGTCAGAATTACTTGGTAATCGGCAATCATTTAGGTGGATTGCAATTATTAAAAGCCAAAACACCTGAAAACAATTTTTCTGTGTTTCCCAATCCCGCAAGTAAGAATCAATCAATATTCATCGAAAGCACTACTGCTGGTGTGGTGCAAATCTATAGTGCACAAGGCCAGTTCATTTCATCAGCAAATGCGCTAAAAGGCACAAGCGAATTATCCTTTGCTATGTTATCTGCTGGTGTATATTTGCTGCGCTTCTCTGGAAATGGTGCTACCATTACCAGAAGGCTCATTATTTACTAAGACAACGGTGATAAGCCGACACCACTACTAATGAATGCTATTGCCTTCCTTTTTGATATGGATGGTGTGCTTATTGACAGCAACCCCTTTCATAAAATTGCTCTAAAAGATTTTTGTAAAAAATACGGTCAGGATTTAAGTGAAGAACAGCTTCACGCTAAAATATACGGTCGCACCAACCGCGATTGGATTACCAACGTATTTGGCAAACTGCCCGAAGCACAACTCAAGGCCTATGCTTATGAAAAAGAGCAGCTTTTCAGAGACATCTACCAAAACCATGTTCAGCCATTAAATGGCCTCATTGGTTTTCTGGATCAACTCGACCTCTATTATATAAAGAGAGCTATTGCTACGTCTGCACCAAGAGCGAATGTTGACTTTACTATAAAGCATACTGGCATTGGGCTCTACTTCGACACCATTCTTGACGAGTCCTTCGTAAGTAAGGGTAAGCCAGATCCGGAAATCTATCTCAAGACTGCGGCTGCACTGGGTTTCGACCCGGCAAATTGTGTGGTTTTTGAAGATTCCCTGTCGGGAGTAGCCGCTGGAAAGGCAGCTGGATGTAAAGTTGTTGGCATTACGACTACACATAACGCCTCTGAATTGAAAGAAAGTGACATTGTAATGGCAGATTTTGCAGGAATTAACGCGTTGGAGCTGATCAAGAAGCTTTTCTGAAAGGATTTGTCCACATTTTTTTAAATCACTTTTGAATATTGCAAGGCTTTTAGCGATATTTGCAATCCCTTTTCAAGAAGGGCTTAAAAAATCAAGAAATTATGGCACGAGTTTGCGAAGTTTCAGGCAAGAGGCCTCAGGTAGGAAACAATGTTTCCCACGCTAACAACAAGACTAAAAGAAGATTTTACCCAAATCTTCAAAAGAAGCGTTTCTATCTGCCTGAAGAAGATCGTTGGATTACCTTAAAGGTTACAACTAAAGTCATCAAGACGATCAATAAGAACGGCATTTATGCAGTATTGAAAGAAGCTGCCCAAAAAGGCACTTTAATGGCTTAATATTAAAGACACAAGGCAATGGCTAAGAAAGGCAATAGAATCCAGGTGATACTTGAGTGCACTGAGCACAAAACTAGCGGCATGCCGGGCATGAGTCGTTACATCACCACCAAAAACCGTAAAAACACTACTGAGCGTATTGAATTAAAAAAATACAACTCAATAATGAAGAAAATGACGGTTCATAAAGAAATTAAGTAATACCCTAGACCGACAAAATCATGGCAAAGAAGGTAGTTGCAACATTGAAGAAAACTGATAATAAGAGCTTCGCGAAGGTAATTCGTGCTGTAAAGTCTGAAAAGACTGGTGCTTATTCTTTCAGAGAAGAAATCGTACCAGCAGAACTGGTGAAAGAAACACTTGCTCAGAAGTAATCAAGCAGGTTGAATGAATTAAAGAGTCCCCTCGAGGGACTTTTTTTGTTTAAATTGGTGTCTGTTAAGATATAAATGCCTCAAACCACTTGTGATAAGATGCCCATCATCAAGCCAGCAGATACATGAACATACCTTTTCAAACAATTGATTGGTCAACGATTGAGAAGTCGGAGCACAAGGGGCAGACAGGTACATCTTTTTGGCAAACAATTCAGTTTGATGGATTAAGAATTAGAATCGTTGAATACTCAGCAAATTATATGGCCGACCATTGGTGTGAAAAAGGTCATGTCGTTTACTGCTTAGAAGGTGAATTTGAAAGTGAATTGAAGAATGGTGAAAGCTTCAAACTCAGTAAAGGCACATCATATGTCGTTTCGGATGAACTAAGTTCACATAGATCAATTTCTACAAAAGGCGTTAAACTACTGATTATTGATGGCGATTTTTTGAAATTGAATTAACAGTTGATTAGAGAATTTTATGTTTGGTCTATTTAATAAAGAAAAGAAAGAGTCTCTAGACAAAGGTTTAGAAAAAACCAAAGAGAGTTTCTTCGGAAAACTCGGCAAAGCGCTTGTCGGCAAATCTACGGTTGACGATGAAGTACTTGATAATCTGGAAGAAATTCTGGTAGCTTCTGATGTGGGCATCAATACTACTGTAAAAATTATTGAGCGTATTCAAAACCGTGTATCCAAAGACAAATACCTGGGCACAACAGAACTCGATTCGATTTTACGTGAAGAAGTAGTCGCTTTACTCTCTGACACGAGCGATACTGATTTGAAAGAATTTGAAACACCCCCCAATGTAAAACCTTATGTAATCATGGTGGTGGGTGTAAACGGTGTGGGTAAGACTACAACGATAGGTAAGTTATCTGCTCAGTACAAAAAGGCAGGCAAAAGTGTAATCTTAGGTGCTGCTGATACTTTTCGTGCAGCAGCAGTCGATCAACTAAAACTATGGGGCGAGCGTGTTGGTGTTCCTGTAATTGCCAAAGGCATGAACACAGATCCTTCCGCTGTTGCCTTTGAAACAGTGCAAGCAGGAGTTGAACAAAATGCTGATGTGATTATTATAGACACGGCAGGTCGCTTGCACACCAAAGTAAATTTAATGAGTGAGCTGACTAAGATTAAGCGTGTAATGCAAAAAGTAGTGCCCGATGCTCCGCATGATGTCATGTTGGTACTCGATGGAAGCACTGGTCAAAACGCCATGGTTCAGGCACGCGAATTTACTAAAGCAACAGAGGTGAGCTCACTAGCTATTACCAAACTTGATGGTACTGCTAAAGGTGGCGTTGTGATAGGGATTTCTGATGAATTTCAAATACCTGTACGCTACATTGGCGTAGGCGAAAAAGTAGAAGACTTACAGGTTTTTAATAAGAAAGAATTTGTGGACTCGCTTTTTAAGAAAAATTAAATGGTGGTTGTTCGTGAGCATTGAGACTCGAGCATCGAGTCTCTAGATTCCGGTTTTCACTTTTCTCACTGGCAATTTCACCATCACATAATAACTAAACCCCCAGGTATTGGGTCTGTCGGTCGCGCCATAACCTGGCACATCGGTGGTTAGTAAATTTACATTGTCATCAAGATTCTTTGCGAATTTAAAACGGGCCGTATATCCCAGCCATAAAATCTTCCACACTTTAATACGCATACCAGTAGTTAACTCCATCCAACTGGCCGTAAGATTATTATTTTGCAAAACCTGATCATAATCTCCCCATAATGGATCCGTTGTAACAATTCTAGCTTCTTCTGAATATGAAGACCTGGCATAACGCGCACCTAGAAAAAACATATTTTTCTCAGGATCCTTTTTCATGAAATTGACATCAATACCAACGCGCCAATAATTGCCATCATTTTCGTAGCTACTGCCATTTTCTGACAAATAGTTTCTGCCGGCATTACCAATCTCTATAGTTGGGTAGTAACGATACAAGTCAATATCAACGCTAGCCTCAAAACCTTTGAAGGTGTTTGACAATTCAGCACGGGCAGGCGAAACCAAATCCCAACCTGCGCGAATGCCTGTTGGAATAAAAGCCTTCGCGTCAACAGAATCTTTCTGCTGTGCAAAAGCCAATTGACTTAGTCCGATCAGGATCAGTAATATGTTATTGAAAGGCCGCAAAATTTATTTTTGGTGGATCGTAAATACTGTCAGCCACATAACGAGTGGTTTCTATCTTTTTAAATTCGAAAACATCAGAGCTTACTTGCACATTGGCAATGAAGGTTTGTTCACCACAAACTTGGAATACAGTTTTCTGAACCAGATCGTAATTGAAAGTCAATGTTGCCACCCGGCTTGGATTGGAAAGTTCCAAAGTTATCTGGGTTGATGTGGTGTTAAGGTTTAAAGGAAGGTTCATATAACTTAACTCACCACTTATTGGATAATAAGTTAACGCTTCAAAATTTGCTGCTGTGCTGGCAATTGATACTGTATCCTTCACATTATCTTCATCTACTACCTGCTTAAAAGCCAGGCGCACAAAATTATTTCTCGGGCAACGGTAAATAGCCACATGACTAGCCTCACCTCCAGGAGTACCTGACAAAATGCGAACTGAATCACCAGATGGGCTTGAGGCTGTTAGTTCTGAAAACAAAAAACGGGGACCACACTCCTCAGAAACAAACTGCGGCTGCACTTTGTAACCCAAATCAATAAGACGTGTACCTTCTACTGCATCTAAAACAACTGAAACTCCTGTTTTAGTAAAATCAAGTGGAATCGTTACTGCTCGATTTGTGCTTTTAAAAACACTGTCAAAACCAACAATCGTCACAGATTCTATTGCTACTGTATCTAGGGCCCCATCAAAAATTTTGCGGTATGAAATATTAACGGTGTTATTAGTTAAATTATAGCAATCAGGCTGATCGAGACAAGCGCCAAATAAGGCCCACAACACAAGAATAACAGCGCTTTTTCTCACTTTAGTCATTAATAATTGGCAAAGATAAGGGAAGGCTGTTAAGCGCAAACCCATCGCATTATTTTTAGTATTTTTGCATTTGCTAAAAACGGGGAGATTCATTGAAAACCAAGGGGATTAAAAACACAAAAGTTAACATTGTTACACTAGGCTGCTCAAAAAACGTAGTAGACTCTGAAGTATTGTTAACCCAATTAAGGGGTAATGGCATTGATGTTACGCATGAAGCTAACAATGATGATGCCAGTGTGGTGGTCATTAACACTTGCGGTTTTATTGATAATGCTAAGCAAGAATCAATAGACACCATTTTACGGTATGTTGATGCCAAGGAAGAAGGCATTGTCGACAAAGTATATGTTACGGGCTGTTTATCGCAGCGCTACAAAGACGATTTAGAAAAAGAGATACCTCAGGTAGATGCCTGGTTTGGTACACGAGATCTTTCGCGTTTACTTAAAACTTTTAAGGCTGATTATAAGCATGAACTGGTGGGCGAACGTATTCTCACTAACCCAAGCCACTTTGCTTACTTAAAAATTTCTGAAGGTTGCGACAGGCCTTGTTCTTTTTGCGCCATACCATTAATGCGTGGTGGCCATATTTCACGCCCAATTGAAGAATTGGTAAAGGAGGCAAAAAATCTGGCGAAAAACGGAACAAAAGAATTATTGCTTATTGCACAAGACTCAACCTACTACGGGCTGGATTTATATAAGAAAAGAAATCTGGCTGATCTGCTAAAAAATCTATCAGATGTTGAAGGGATAGACTGGATTCGGCTACACTATGCATTCCCTTCAGGCTTCCCAATGGACGCTTTACAGGTGATGGCTGAGCGCCCTAATATTTGTAATTACATCGACATTCCATTACAACACGGCTCTACACGCATGTTGCAACTCATGCGCAGAGGAATTACCCGAGAGAAAACAGAGGAATTGTTGGACACCATTCGCGAAAAAGTGCCGGGTATTGCTATTCGCACAACTATGATTGCGGGTCATCCAGGAGAAACACAAGCTGAATTTGATGAGATGATGACTTTCATAGAGCGATCTCGTTTTGATCGGTTGGGTGTTTTCGCATATTCTCACGAAGACAACACACACTCTGGAAGCATGCAGGACGATGTGGAGGATGAAGTAAAACAACAACGTGTCGATGAGGTGATGGAATTGCAACAAGGTATTTCTTACGAACTCAACCAGGCCAAAATTGGCAATACTTATAAAGTGCTAATCGATCGTAAAGAAGGCGGAGAGTTTATTGGCAGAACGGAACATGATTCACCTGAAGTAGATAATGAAGTGATTATCTCGGCTAAAGATAACTACCTGCGCATTGGGGACTTTGCTACGGTAAAGATTGAAGATGCCAGCGAATTTGATTTGCATGGAAGTGTGGTCTGATCATTCCTCATTTCCGTACTCGTTTAATTATGAATTTAAAGCGTAATTGAACTTTGCGCAAACAAAACCGTTAGAGGATATAATTTACCGTACTCATGTATAGTAGAGCGGTTTAATTAAAATGTATCGGTATAAGCTTCTTACTTGCTAACTTCGTTTATGTCTTCTACACTAAAAAAACTTCCTTTCGAAAAGACGAATGCTTTTACTCCCTTCTTCCTTGATTTTATAGCGCAAAAAGAGGGACTTAAAAAATTCTACAATCGCTTTCCTGAAAAAAATGCTTTTACAGCTCAAGTGGAAGAGAAATCAAAAAATTACAGCCTAAACAATCGAACAGTATTAACAAAGGCAATCCAAAACCAATATCAAGGTCTTACCATTTCAGATATTGTTGAGCATAACATCACCGCTCTTTCAGATTCAAAAACGTTTACTGTAACTACTGGCCATCAATTAAATATTTTTACCGGACCACTTTATTTTATCTATAAAATTGTTGCCGTTATCAATTCCTGCAAACAATTGAAAGCACAACACCCGGAATACAACTTTGTGCCTGTTTACTGGATGGCTTCTGAAGATCATGATTATGATGAAATAAAATATTTCAGACTTTACGGAAAAAAGTATAACTGGGAAACCAGTCAACAAGGAGCAGTAGGTCGTTTTCATACTAAAGAATTTAAACAACTATTAAGCGAAGTACCCGGGGCTATTGAGCTTTTCAAAAAAGCTTACACACAACACGATAATTTAGCTGACGCTGTTCGTTACTATGTGAACGAACTTTTTGGATCGGAAGGTTTAGTTGTAGTAGATGGTGATGATGCCGAACTTAAAGGTTTGTTCAAAGCGGTTATTAAAGACGACATTTTTAATCACACGGCTAAAACAAAAGTAGATAAGACCAATGCTGAACTGGAAGCCCTCGGTTATAAGCCACAGATTTATTGTAGGGAAATAAATTTTTTCTACCTTGATAAAGGACTTCGCAGCAGAATTGAACAGAAAGGTGATGTGTACGAAGTATTAGATACAGCCCTCAAATTCTCCAGGCAGGAAATCGAAAAATTAATTGAAAGCAACCCTGAAAAATTTAGTCCAAATGTAATTCTTCGACCGCTATACGAAGAAATAATATTACCTAACATAGCCTATTGTGGTGGCCCTGCCGAAATTGTCTATTGGCTACAACTGAAAGAAGTTTTTCAACATTTCAACACCTCTTTCCCAATTTTACTTCCTCGTACCTTCGGATTAGTCGTTGATGAACCTACACAGCGGAAGATTGAAAAATCAGGACTGGCATTAGAAGAACTCTTTCTCGAAAAAAATTACTTATTCAATCATATTGTTCTCAAATTATCAAGAGAGAAAATTTTGTTGAATGGACAAAAAGAATTGATTGAAAAACAATTCGAAGTCATTAAATCACAAGCTTCAGTTATTGATCAAAGTCTCAATAACATGATTGCTGCCGAGACTCGCAGAATGCAAAAGAGCTTGGAGAAAATAGAGCACAAGTTTCTTAAAGCAGAGAAACGAAAACAATCAGATAGACTTGCACAGGTAGAGTCTATCAAAAACAGTCTATTCCCCAATGGTAGCTTACAAGAGCGCACAGATAACTTCCTTAACTTCTATCAGCAGCACCCAGATTTCATCAAGCACTTACTCAACAATTTCGACCCCTTCGATCTACGGTTTAATGTATTGTATCTATAAATCGAGGTTTGAAGCTAGAACTTAGAGGTTAGAAGCTCGAGGTTCGATATCAAGTTGAGAAGTCATAAATTAGCAATAGTCTTTTGCCACTTTATACTTGTTACAACCCTGAAAATGAAGGTGCCAGTAGGCCAAAAGGCATGTAAAAAAGTGTTAAATGAATGTAAATCTTTATATAAAGGCTTAAAAGCACTCTACCTTTAGGCTTTGAAATGGTCATTTAGTTTGGAGGTTAACAAAGCAGGAATGAAAAAGTGGTGGTTTATTGCAATAGCGAGTGTAGGATTGGCAATGGTACTTATATCGGCTATTCCAATGGTTACCGAACGTGAACAACGCAAACCATTAAAGGCAGAAATAGAAATTGCCATCAGGCAAATCGGCCATAATCTTTTGCTACAGTCTGGCGATTCTTCTTCACGAATACTTCCTGTAATCCAAAGCAGGGAGAATACATTTTTACTACAATTTCAAAGTCCTTTTAGTTTTGTGCCCGATTCTTTGGTAAAAATTGTCAGATCCAGTATCGCTCAAACTAACCTTCAACTACCCTATATTGTTAATGTTCATGATTGTGGTAACAAGGAAGTTGTTTACGGTTTTAAGATAGGGCGCCAAGAAACCACAACACTGGTTCCGTGTATTGGTCGTGACCAGTTGATGGGTTGTTATCAGATACAAATTTCAATTTTGGAAGGAACAGAAACCCAGTCTTACAATAATTATCTTTTTACACTCCTCGGTTTTGCACTACTACTTGTTGGTGGTCTACTCTTATTGCCAAAGAAAAAAGCGCTGGTTATTGTTGACGACAGCAACACGATAAAAATTGGTTATTACCTTTTCTCACCCGAAAAACGAACACTTCAAATCGGTGCTCAAATCATTGAGTTGTCTGACAAAGAGAGTAAACTGCTAAAAATATTTGCCTCAAGAATAAATGAGCCTATAACAAGAGATCAATTATTAAAAGAGGGATGGGAAGATGAAGGTGTTATAGTGGGCCGTAGTCTTGATGTGTTTATTTCTAGACTGCGTAAAAAACTAAGTAAAGATCCCTCCGTGCAAATTATGAATATACATGGAAGGGGCTATAAACTTGAAACACAGCAAACTTAAAACAGCCCGACAATCATTACCACTACTCTCTTATTCATTGTAATTGCAACAACCAATTGTTTATTTAAGATAAGTAATTCCAATTCTTCTACCATCATTGGATTTTCCTATGCTTCATTACAGCATGCTCAGGCAACGCATTATGCTATCTTTGGCAAGTCTGGCATGTGCGCCTGCCTGCCGGTAGGCAGGGATAGCATACAGCGTTGAATGAGTATGCGGGGCCACGCGGCCTTAGAGCGAAAACGCTATTGTTGTTCTTTATTCTAATAATAAGAAAATAAAATATGATCATTACATAAATGTAAAGACCAAAGCAATTTGATTTTCAATAATAATAGAAAATGATCAGATCTTATATCTCACTTTGGGCAATACAAAATCAAGACCAGAGTTTAGCAGGGTATTCTCCCTTATCAACTAGCTCCTGAATTTTTCTAGTTACTTCTTCTTTATCTTCTTTGTAGGTAACACCAAACCAGATATCTCCACCTCCCAATACTTTTACTTTACCCTTTCCTTGTTGAATCATTTTATTACCTACCAATGGAATAAAAAATTCAGCTTTTGGATTATCAGAGTTCTCCTTCAAAAATTCTTCAAACATGCTTTCAATCAACGGGAAAATATTAGGTTGAAACCCCCAAAAATTCATAGAGGTTGGTGTTTCCGGACTCAACTCCAGATCACCATCTTTTTCTTTAGCAATAATTTTTCCGCCTTCCTGTACAATTGTTGTCCGCTCTACAACTGATTTCAAATAACCGTTTGCATCTTGCTCTCCACAACCACGCGAAACACTTCCATGCTCTGATAACACATTTTTTAATGTGTAGCCAACCATTGCGTGTGCGCCTTCACTCTCTGTGTTAAAAAAATCAGCCAAGGCTTTAAAAGCCGATCTTCCATAAAAATCATCTGCATTAATTACTGCAAATGGTTCTTTGATAACATCTTTAGCACATAATACAGCATGGGAGGTTCCCCACGGTTTAGTACGGCCAGTATTTTGATATTTTTCAGGGACAAAAGTTGAGAGCGCTTGTATAACGAAATCAACTTTTAATTTTCCTTTGAGCTTAGGTTCGAAACGTTCTTTAACTGTGTCCAATATTTCGTCTCTAACAATAAAAACCACTTTGGTAAAACCAGCCCTTATAGCATCGTAAAGTGAATAATCCATAATTGTTTCTCCACTAGGACCGAAACCGTCAATTTGTTTTATTCCACCATAACGGCTACCCATTCCTGCTGCTAATACTAAAAGTGTGATGTCTTTATTGTTGCCCATATATTATTGATTCATAGAATGATGTAAAAATACGATGTAATTGCTAAAATCCATACTTTATTGGAATCTACTAATTACATACTTTTACATTTATCAATATGTTAAAATCTCCCCGAAAAATCATCAGTCAAAGGGCGCTTTTTTTAGTGATATGCGTCATATTTTTTAACGCGGCTTGTTCTATTGAAAAGCAATATACCATGCGCCAGAAATACAAAGTTTATTCTTTTGAGCAGGTAAATTTTAATGATCTCATACGCGCTTACCTTAATGAAACTGCCGAGGAGAAAGCAAGTTTTGAAGGCATATATGCTGTCACGCTTGTTACTACTAAAAAAGGAAGAACATTTATATCGAATAGTGACCGCGAGCGTGTAACTGAAAGGCGTGATAATTTTAAGCAAGTGGCTATAATTAAAGATGTCAAAAATATGCATCGCGAATTTATTGAACTTACCATCGATAAAGGTTTATTACCTTCTTACTCTATAAAAGGTGAGTTCTCAGAGTTTGCAGAAAATTCTGTTGCTGTGTATAAACAATTGGAAAAGCGTGATCAGTTTACAACTTATACATTCAGTTTTGACAAATCTTACGATATACTGGAAGGTGTGCGTATTGAAAATAATGGCAACTCAACTACCACACACAAACTGACTTACATAAAACTGTTCCCTAAACGTTGAGTTAGGAAATAATTAAGCATTCATTAATTTTTTTCTTTACAACAGCTAACCGTTCTTCCCAGTTGCCTCGAACAAGTGTATACACAATTCGTCTCCGATCTAATTCCTGTTTAAAGACATTAAACATTTCCTGGCGTTGCTCATTTAAATCGCGCATACCATCTGCAACCCAAGGAACATCAATGTCAAACAAAAAATAGTGATCGTAGTGAACCATATTTTCCATTTGATATAAAACAGGAGGAACAACTTTGAGGTAATGGCGGGAATAAATTTGAGTAGTGATTAAATCAGTATCGCAGATCAAAAGTTTGTTTGCTTTTTGCCTTAGTTGGAAAATCCGCTCAGTTTGTGCCCTTCCTATTTCTATAATATCTTCTCTGCCAAAATGGTTAGAGGTGACAATTTCTCTGGCTACTTCCGGAACCCACACCGTATTATAATCTTTGGCGAGTGCTTCTGCCATTACCGATTTACCAGTGCTTTCGGGACCGTACAAGCAAAATAGTTTAATATCACTCATACAACAGCGGTTTTCGAATCCTTAAACCACTTATAAAAACCATAGGCGGCTATAAAACAAAAAGCCAGGTATTCAATCCCTACAAATAAAATCCCCTTACTAAAATACAGGTAAGTAGCCACCACATCCACTACTAACCAGACTAGCCAACACTCTGCTTTCTTTTGTACCATTAAGTAAGTAGCTACAATACTCATAACGGTAACAAATGAATCAGCGTAAGGAAAAGCACTTGGCAAACTGAATAGCTTAGGGAAATGTAAGTGTAAGTTCTCAGCAAAAGAACCCATGGCAAAAGTTCCTGCCATTCCAATAAACAACAATAATATCAGTATTGGGGTAGACATAAAACTTGCTTTCAGCTCATGTCTCTTATCTTCTTCAGCTGGGGCCGGATGAGACCAACGCCACCAACCTGCCAGGTTGGTCACAAAGAAAAAAGCTTGCAAAAACATATCAGGGTAAAGCTGCACCTGGTAAAAGAGAAAGAAGAAAAGGATAACATTGATAATACCAATTGGCCAACTCCAGATATTTCCCCGAGCCGAAAGCCACACCGCTATACCACCTGCTATCGTTCCGAAGAACTCGATGTAGCTCATGGAATAACCCAGGACGGTGAAAAGAATATTATTGATATTAAAAAATTCCATGCTTATTTAGCAAAAGTAAGTCAATCAATTGATTTCTCGTTGTTTGAACATAAACCTTATTTCTAGTAATCAGCTTAGTAATCATTACCTAATTTTCTACAATGGAAATAATCGATGCTGTACCCGAAAATGAAGTAACTCCCGTTAAGCATTATCCCACTTTACTGCAATCCCTCGGGCTGATTGGTATTTGGCTGATCGCTTCAATCGCTGTTGCTCTTGTTTTGACGCTATTCTTAGACATTACTTCAGGCATTGGCTTATTTCTATTTTATACTATATCGATGTCCATTGTTGTTTTTGCTGGTTTTGCTCTTCGAAAAAATTATACGCTTGAATTAACTGGCTTCCCTATTACAATTGCAATTATAGGGGCATTATTAATGATCCCATTACACATTGCTATCGACCCAATTGTTGCGTTATTTCCGGTGCCTGAATCTTTGAAGAATATTATGGAAGGCATCTATGAAAACCCGGCTGCCAGTATAGCGACCATTGCTATTGCCGCTCCGCTTCTTGAAGAGATTCTTTTCAGGGGTATTATTCTGCATGGCTTACTGAAAAATTATAGCGCTGGTATAGCAATCGCATTCTCCTCATTACTGTTTGCACTTATACATGGCAATGTTGCTCAGGGCTTGGGTGCTTTTTTAATGGGCTTGTTTATGGGATGGATTTACTGGAAAACGAAATCACTTTATCTTCCTATTATTTTACATTTTGTTAACAACACTGTGAGTTGTGTGGGTATGTTTATTGTGCCACAAGAACAAATTGATTCAACCCTGATTGATATTGTTGCGAATGACCAACTCTACTATGCTTTGGTTATAGGTTCAATCCTATTTTGTGGGGTTAGTGTTCTGTTCATTCAAAAGAAATATTTTGCTGAAAGTAAATTATCGGATATTTAGCGCCTGCTGGAAAAGTCAAAATTGAAATACATAATGTTTATTTAGAGAACACCCCTGCCTTTGTTGGTGTTGTGCGTTAGCTCACCAACAAACTTGGTAACATGATGTGAGTTGAGATGAAGAAATTTTTGGTGCTGCTGCCCGTTTTCCCACACGCAACACCAACAATGGCTTTGAGTGTCTCCGAAGGGACACTGCTTATGGAGAAAGATCGCACGCTGTATTATGCTCCTCGTCCCCTTCGGGAGACAAGGAGCGGACAAGAGGTTGCAGATTAATGGCTTTGGAAAGTCAAAATTTTAGATTCCAGTTATTTATTAACAGAACACTGATCAAATGAATTATCCCGATTGTCTAAAGGCTAGAAGCGCGTAACTAAAACAATTTATTAAAGTTTAATACAAACATTTTTTGTCTCTGTAAAGAACCTCATCGCTTCCCATCCACCTTCACGCCCAACGCCACTTTGCTTCATACCGCCAAAAGGTGTTCGCAAGTCGCGGAAAAGCCAGCAGTTTACCCAGACTATTCCACTCTTTAACTGAGCCGCTACACGATGTGTGCGTGTCAGGTTTTCTGTCCAGAGTGTGGCCGACAAACCATAGGTGGTACTATTGGCATATTGCAATACTTCTTCCTCGGTATCAAATGGCATAATGGTTACTACCGGCCCAAATATCTCTTCCTGATTCGTACGACAATCATAGGGTAATCCCGTTATTACCGTTGGGGCAATAAAATAGCCATTAGCACAACGGCCCTCTACGGTAATTCTCTCTCCTCCACACTCAATCTTTCCTCCCTCCTCTTGCGCCAGTATAATGTAGGATAAAACTTTATTCATGTGCGCTTCAGAATTTACTGCTCCGATCTTCACTTTTTCATCCAACGGATCCCCTACTGTTAATGATTTCACGCGATTTGTAAACTCACTCACAAATCGATCATATACAGGTCGCTCAACAAAAATGCGTGAGCCACACAAACAGATTTCGCCCTGATTAGAAAAAGAGGAAAGTACCGATGTGCTCAATGCTTGTTCCCAATTGCAATCAGCGAAAATGATATTCGGGTTTTTGCCGCCCAACTCCAGTGATAGTTTTTTAAACATAGGAGCTGCAGTTGCTGCAATACGTTTACCGGTTACTGTTCCTCCAGTAAATGAAATAGCCGGTATCTGTGGGTGTTCCACAATAGCCTGACCTACTTTTGGCCCCAAACCATGCACAATATTTAAAACACCTTTTGGTAGCCCTGCTTCAATACACAATTTAGAAAATAAATAAGCCGTCAGGGGCGTAAGCTCTGAAGGCTTGGCCACTACAGTGCAGCCAGCAGCTAATGCTGGCGCAATCTTCCATGTGAAAAGATAAAGCGGTAAATTCCAGGGAGAAATGCAGCCTGCAATGCCAATAGGAGTTCGCGTTGTGTAATTAACTGCTTCATTTCCTGTGATGTGCGCCTCACTGGCAAAGTGCTGTATACCTGTTGCGAAAAAACGAATGTTGGCAGAGGCACGTGGAATATCCACTGCAATGGCCAGTTTTACAGGTTTGCCTTGATCTTCGCTTTCCGCCAAGGCTAATTCCGTCAAATCGCGATCTATCAGATCTGCAATTTTTAACAGAATAGCTTGACGCTTTTCTACGGCCATAGCAGACCAGTCATTATAAGCAGCCTGTGCAGCATCTACAGCCAATTGAACATCTTTCTCGTCAGAATCAGGCAGCTGACTAAATACTTTACCTATAGCGGGGTTAACATTTTCAAGGTAATTGCCCGAGTTTGGGCCAACCAATTTGCCATTTATGTAATTGAGAATCGTCACCATTTTACAAAATAAAGTATCCATCAAATATAATTGTTTGGCAATACCAAGATTTTGGTATTTTGAGGTCCCAAATAGACCATGAAGTGCCCGAAATGAGAAGTAGAGTAGTTATTTGCGAAGACCATGAGATTGTATTTACAGGTCTTAAGCTAATTTTAGATCAGTCTGATGATTTTGAAATAGTTGGCCATGCTCAAAGTGGCAATGAATTATTACCACTGCTCACACAAAGCAACGCTAGTATTCTAATCCTCGATTTAAACCTGCCTGATACAGATGGCTTTGCCTTGCTAAAAGCTGTTCGAGAGGTTAACAAGGATATCTTTGTTATTATTCTAACCATGTACCAGGATCTGCACTTGATTAAGCGGGCAAAAGATGAGGGTGCAAATGCCTACTTGTTAAAAAATTCCTCTAACGAAGAGCTAATGGAGGCACTGCGTCAGATTAGTCACACAAGTTTTTTTGTAACGAAAGAATTACAAACAGAGGGCGATCATCAGGATCTTTTCAAAGATGAGTTTTCTCAAAAAATGAAACTCACCAGACGTGAAATTGAAATCATACGGTTGTTAGCGATGGGCAATACTTCTCAACAGGCATCAGTAGCACTTACAATCAGTCCGCATACTGTCGATACACACCGTAAGAATATTTTTCGCAAATTGAAGATCAACAATATTGCCGATCTGGTGAGGTTTGCTCATGACACAAAAATCATTTAAGATTTTCATTCTATTATGCTTTTTTGCTGTAAACCTAAGGGCAGCACAACTTCCTGATACCATTAGACTCAGCGTACTACCTGAAAGGTTTTCTATTATTGAATCTTCATTGCTATTAGCTACTTCCCAGAATCTCTCTGCAAAAGAAGCCTGGATACAACTGCAAGAAGTAAAAGCAAGTTCAAAAGCAGTTACTGTAGGATTTACCTCTAATGTTTTCTGGATTGCCCTAACGATTGAAAACGATCAATCTACTACACAGAGGAGTGTTCTGGAAATTGATAATCCACAAATTGATTGGCTATATGTCTATGAAACTGATCAGGCAGACTTATTTCAATTATTAACTGAAACCGGAGATAAATATTTATTTACTCGAAGACCTTTGCTCCATAGAAATTTCGCCATACCCATTTATTTATCTGCAGGACAAGCAAAAACTATTCTAATAAAAATAGATAAAAGAAATAGCTCGCTTACTTTCCCAGTTTATTTATGGAGTGAGAAAGCCTTCCATGAAAAATCGTACAGCGAAAATTTGTGGTTCGGTATTTTCTTTGGCACCATCATTCTTTGTCTTGGCTATGCATTAATGGCTTTTATCTTTCTTAGAAAAGCGTTGTATGGTTGGTATTTCATGCTGGTTTTTACTTCAGCAACTTACTTATTTACTGCCTTAGGTTATTCTTTCCAATACGTTTATCCAAATGTTTTAGATTTCAACAGTTACTTCAGGGTTTATTTAATCGCAGCACTTTTCCTATTTGTAGCCAAATTCTCCCAGAATTTTTTGAACCTGCCCAAGTACCAACCACTCGTTCACAAACTCATCAACTTAATTCTAATTGCCTTAGGTATCCTTGCCTTAGGTGGTGTAGTGGCAATGGATTTCATGACACGCAACGGACTGTGGATAATCCCTATCATTAATACGCTCATGTTATTGGGTGGCTTACTTCTCATTTTTGGTGCTATCCGCTCATTTGCCAATCAAAGAACAACGGTGGTTATATACTTCTTAGCATGGGGTTCTTTGTTATTGGGTTATTTAATTATGACTGCAAGTGAATTCGGTGTTATTGCCGTAGAGGATTTGCCTGTTAATCCTGTGCTTGCTGGCTCTTCACTTGAAGTATTTATTTTTTCTATAGGTCTTACCTATCAGGTTAGAAAAATTTATAACGAACGTAATCTATTGTCTCTTAACATGGCCAAACAGCAAAAGGAATTGCTAAAAGCTTATGTAGAAGGAACAGAAAAAGAGCGCGAAAGAATTGCTCGGGAACTTCATGATGATATTGGCAGCAGACTTGGAAGTCTTAAGCGTTTTATCAATACAAACGAACGAAATACAGAATTAGAAAATCAAATTGATATTATCTGCAAAGATGTGAGGACCATGTCACATCAACTGGCTCCACCTTCCATGCAAGTGAGTGGTTTGCGTCAACTTGTAAAACAAGTAACAGACGATGTAAGTAAACAAACGGGCCTTATTATTGACGCTCAGTATTATGATTTACCAGATACACTGAGTGGAGAAACGATCCACCATCTTTTCAGAATTGTGCAAGAAGGATTGAACAATATTGTAAAACATGCGCATGCTACCGAAGTTGATCTTCAGTTTTTTGTGCATGAGAAAGAACTTGTACTAACCATCGAAGACAATGGTCGCGGATTTGATACTTCTAAGAACGCTTCAGGAATTGGGCTTCAAAACATGAAAGTGCGAACAGAAAGTCTTAATGGAACCATTGAAGTGAGTAGTCAACCGGGCAGTGGCACCAATATTATGATCCGTATACCCATAACTGACTCTACTGCATCAAGCTGATTTATAAACTTCCAGTTCTACCGCCATCCACCGGAATATTAATTCCATTGATATAAGCAGCAGCAGGTGTTGCTAAAAATACTACTGCAGCGGCCACTTCACTCGCTTCACCAATTCTTCCGGCAGGTATTTCTTTTGTCATTTCTTCTTTCGACTCTTCAAAACTCTTTCCAGATTTGCTCGCTTGATTGTTAATAATTGTTTCTAAGCGGCCAGTCATAGTCGCACCCGGCAACACATTGTTTACAGTAATACCAAATGGCGCCAATTCTACCGAAAGCGTTTTAGCCCAATTTGCAACGGCACCCCTAATCGTATTTGAAACACCCAAGTTACGCAACGGGATTTTTACTGATGTTGAAATAACATTAATGATTCGTCCGTACTTTTCCCGCTTCATCCCCTCTACGCAAGCTTGTACTAAAATATGATTACATAAAAGGTGACTTGAAAATGCCTTCACAAAATCCTCTTCTTTTGCAGTGATGGCCAAACCTGCCGGTGGGCCACCGGTGTTGTTTATTAAAATATGAACATTATTAGTAGCTGTAAACTTTAAAACCTGCTCTTTTAGCTGTTCAGGTTTCTCAAAATCAGCTACTAAATAGTCGTGCTGCTGACCCTGACTTTTATCAAGTTCATTTAGGCAGGTCTTTAGTTTTTCTTCATTTCGGGCTACCAGCGTAACATTTGCGCCCAGTAGCGCTAACTCTATTGCCGATGCCTTACCTATACCCTGGGTGCTTCCACAAACCATGGCTGTTTTACCTTTTAAATCCAAATTCATAATGCTAAGATAAAGTGTAAAAGTGGTTCGAAATGTTCTTAAATTCGCAAATCTTCAACCTGTCTGTGGTAGGCAGGTAAAAAATTCAAAACAGTTATGGCCATACGCAGACCGTTTAACCTCACAAAATGGATCGAAGAAAATCGTCAGTTATTGAAGCCACCTGTTGGGAACAAAAACCTATATGCAGATGCCGGTGATTATATTGTGATGATCGTAGCAGGCCCAAATGCCCGTAAAGATTATCACTTTAATGAGACTGAAGAACTTTACTATCAATTGGAAGGTGATATCACAGTAAAAATTCAAGAAGAAGGTAAAGCAGTGGAAGTACCAATTAAGCAAGGAGACATGTTCCTACTACCGGCACGAGTACCACATTCACCCATACGAACACCCAATTCGATTGGCTTGGTAATTGAATTAAAACGTACTGACCCAACCATGATGGATGGCCTACAATGGTACTGCGAAAATTGTAATAACAAACTGCACGAATATATTTTCCACCTCGAAAATATTGAGAAAGATTTTTTACCTCGTTTTCGCGAGTATTATGCATCAGAGGACTTGCGTACTTGTAAGAAGTGCGGTACTCTAATGGAAGCAGATCCTAGATTTGTATAAACATGACAAAGGCTGAGCTTCAGCAGCAGTTACACATCCACCACAAAGCATTCAATGAAAGCATCAACTTGTTGAATGAGGCGGATTTTACTCATTCAAAAAATGGAAAATGGAATGCAGGACAACACCTCGATCACCTGATCAGGAGTACTGAACCTGTTTTCGTTGCAATGAAGCTGCCTGCCATAGTGATACGATTTTTATTTGGGAAAGCTAATAGACCTTCGGTGCAATACGAAGCACTTGTTGTTCGCTATACTGAAAAACTGAAGGCGGGCGGAAAAGCCTCTGGTAGATATATTCCAGGGACAGTCTCTTTTAGTGAAAGAAGTTTACTCGTTGAACGTTTTACCAACATAGTGCAAAAACTTGCAAATCAATTAAACAAATTTTCTGAACAAGATCTAGATAAATTTATTTTGCCACATCCCTTACTCGGAAAACTAACTTATCGTGAAATGATTTATTTCACAATATATCATGTTCAGCACCACCACAAATTATTAAACTAGTACTAGTCAATTATTCAGACATGATTTTTGAAAATACACTTTCTTTTGCACGCAAAATGGATCGCAACGATTCATTAAAAAAATTTCGTACTCAGTTTCACATACCGAAGGTTAAAGGAAAAACAGCACTGTACTTTACGGGCAACTCTTTAGGCCTACAACCTAAATCCACTAAAAAATTTATTGATCAAGAGCTGACTGATTGGGCTAAGCTGGGTGTAGAAGGTCATTTTCATGCAAAACGCCCTTGGCTGTCTTACCACAAGTTTACCAAAAAGGCGCTTGCTCAAATTGTAGGTGCCAGACCGAGTGAAGTGGTTGCCATGAATCAGCTTACGGTCAATCTTCACCTGATGATGGTGTCGTTTTATAAGCCTACAGCAAAACGCTATAAATTAATTGTAGAGTCAGGCGCTTTTCCCTCCGATCAATATGCATTCGAATCACAAGTAAAATTCCACGGACTTAATCCTGATGATGCTATTGTTGAACTGAAACCCCGCGATGGAGAAACAAAGATTAGAACAGAAGATATTGTTAACACCATTAACCAACATGGAAATACAGTAGCCTTAGTATTGATTGGGGCGGTTCAGTATTATACTGGTCAATTCTTTAACATCAAAAAAATTACTGAAACCGCACATGCTGTTGGCGCCTATGCAGGCTTTGATTGCGCCCACGCGGTGGGCAATGTAGAACTCGATCTGCATAAAAACAATGTCGACTTTGCTGTGTGGTGTAGTTATAAATATTTAAACTCTGGTGCTGGAGGTATTGCAGGTGCATTTGTACATGACCGCCATGCTAATAATAATGCGTTGCCACGTTTTGCAGGTTGGTGGGGACATCATGAAGGAGAACGTTTCCAAATGAAGAAGGGCTTTATTCCTATGCCCGGTGTAGATGGTTGGCAGCTCTCTAATTTTCCTGTGCTGTCAGGGGCAGCTCACCTTGCATCATTAGAAATTTTCCAAGCTGCAGGTATTAAAAATCTGAGAAAGAAAAGCATACTGCTTACGGGGTTTCTTGAATCACTATTGAATGACATTGATAAGGAGGGAAAACACTTCACTGTGTTTACGCCTAAAAATGTTAAGGAAAGAGGTTGTCAGCTTTCTATTGCTGTAAAGCATGATGGTAAAAAAGTATTTACCAAACTTACCAAGGCTGGTGTTATTGCCGACTGGCGCGAACCCGGTGTGATTCGCGTTGCTCCGGTGCCACTATACAATACCTTTGAAGATGTGTTTCTTTTTTCGGAAATTCTAAAAAAAGCATTAGCAAAATAAAACACCTGAAAGCATTACCCTATTAATATTATCCTTTATTCTATGTTACGTAACACTTCTAAACACATCGCCATTGCCGGAGCTGGTCTTGTAGGATCTCTCCTGTCGATTTACTTAAAAAAACGTGGTTATTCGGTAAGCGTATTTGAACGAAGAGGCGATATGCGCAGTAGTGATTATGTTGGTGGGCGCTCTATCAATCTTGCTTTAAGTAACAGGGGCATCAGGGCGTTAGAGGAAGTTGGACTGGCCGAAGAATTAAAGCGTATTGCTATTCCAATGCATGGTAGGATGATGCACGACATGAAAGGCAATCTAAGTTATCAGGCATACGGTAAAGAAGGCCAATACATTAATTCTATTTCGCGTAGTGCGCTGAACATTGCTTTAATGAATGAAGCTGAAACAATAGGGGTGCAGTTTTATTTCGAGCAAAAAATTGAAAAAACTGATCTTGAAAAAACCACACTCACGATTGAGGATAAACATAAAAAATTTACTGAAAAAAAATTCGATTTAATTATTGGTGCCGATGGTGCCTTTTCTGCCATACGCGATGCCTTCCGTATTAGTGATCGATTCGATTATCAGCAATTCTATATTCAACATGGGTATAAGGAACTTTCTATTCCTGCTGGCCCTGGGAATACTTTTCAGTTAGAGAAGAATGCCTTACACATTTGGCCACGTGAAAGTTTTATGCTGATTGCTTTACCTAATCCTGATGGCACTTTTACATTAACACTTTTCTTCCCCTTTGAAGGCAATCCTTCTTTTGCCAGTATTGATTCTACACAAGCTATTAAGGAATTTTTAGAGAAAACCTTTCCAGATGCTGTGGCACTTATGCCCGAATACTTAAAAGAGTTTGAACAAAATCCTACTTCATCTTTAGTAACTGTTAAATGCTATCCATGGGTTAAGAACAACACTCTGCTAATTGGTGATGCTGCGCATGCGATAGTTCCCTTTTATGGCCAAGGTATGAACGCAGGCTTTGAAGATTGTCGTGTGCTTAATAATTTGTTGGATGAGCATAAAGACAACTGGGAAACTCTGCTGCCTGCCTTTCAACAGCTACGCAAACCCGATGGTGACGCCATTGCTCAATTAGCACTCGATAACTTTATTGAAATGCGGGATTTAGTTGCCGACAAGGAATTTCTATTGCGGAAAAAGATTGAAGCTAAACTTTATGAATTGTTCCCTACACAATGGATCCCTCAATACTCCATGGTGACATTCCATGAAAACATTCGTTATAGTGAGGCATATACTAAAGGGCAAAAACAGAAAAAAATTATGGATGAAGTGATGGCCCAAACCAACATTGAAGAGACATGGGAGCGTTTAGACTTTAATGAGATTGTTGGAAGATTATAAATTCAATATTTCAAATTTCAGATTTGAAATTAATTGATATGCAATTTGTACTCTTCATAGCGACTCATAACTTCTTCTACATACCTAACTGGTTCTTCGCACTTACAATATCCGGCTATTACTACTGGATCTTTATAAAAAGAAGGATCGCTCTTCTTCAATAAATACTTTTCCACTGTTCCCCAGTCACCAGCATTCTCCTGATTTTTAATCGTAAGCTTTCTGGCATCAGTGATATGGGTAAGCCCCACATTATAGGACGCCATAACAAACTTTATCCTTTGCGAGGAGTCAGCCACTTTCTTCACCCAATAATCATCAAGGTTTTTTAAAAATCGAACACCAGCTCTTATGCTCTGCCTTGGATCATCAGGGTTAGAAACACCAAAGCGCTGCGCTGTTGCCGGCATTAATTGCATGAGCCCTCGTGCACCCGCCCACGATTGATCAGTAGGATTAAAACGCGACTCCTGATAAATCATAGCCGCTAGTAGTCGCCAATCCCAACCTACAATTTCTGCCCCCTCCTTAATTATAGGATCATAAGGTGAAAGTCTGTCACCATTAATTGTTGCATAACGACTATTAGCCCGTAAAAATGAAGTACGTGGACTTTTATAATATCTGTTATAGATAACCATAAAAGTTGCTTCTTTTTTAATTTTTGTAAGCCATGTATTGATGGAGGATTGCAATTGAGGTGAGTTTTTTCTAACCGCCCAGGCAATTTGCTGCGGCAGACTTAATACAGTCGATGCATCTAAGTTTGGATAATAGTTTAAATTAACTGACGCGATAACCTGATCGGCTACAGTGTAGTCAATTTCACCCATGGCTACTTTTTGAATTAATGATTCACTTTGAGCGTCAGCACTATCTTCGACAACTATAATTTCGCCCCCCAGTTCTTCACTCAAATTTCTCAGTCGATCTACAAAGCTTGATCGGTTTAACACATGAACAGTTTTTCCGATAAGGTCATGTGGATTTTTAATCATTCCTGCATTAATCTCATCCCTTGTTAAACGTTCCCATCCTTGTGGCTTACGCTGAACCAACACTTGATGTGTGTTAAAATGAGGTTGAGTAAAACGCACGTAGTCCTTACGTTGACTTGTTATGGTTAATGGAAATGCAAGCACATCAGCTTCACCAGCGTTTAATTTTTTGATGGCATTCTCTACGCCAGATATCCTTCGGAGTCTGAGTTTTACACCCAGGTCTTTGGCCATTCGTTGCAGTAACTCGTAGTCATACCCCATAGACTGACCCTTATAGAGAAAATAACTGATAGAATTATTGTCGACTAGGGCAGTGATGTAGCCTCGTTTTTTTATAGAATCCAGATCGATGTTAACTTTTGGAGTTGTTAAGGCTTTTTCAGATTCATCGACATGCTTGCAAGAATAAAGCATTGTGACCGAAAGAATACAGAGCAAGGCAAGCCTTTGTTTCATTGTAAAGACAAAATACAGAAAGTAACGGAAAAGAAAAACCCTTCGGGGATACCGAAGGGTTTGTTTTATTGAGAAGTTTTAGCCTCAATTAAAAAATATAACGTAAACCTACCTGCATGCTCCAGGTGCTACCTGTATTAATTGCATCTTGGAAAGGGTCTGTTACTAGCTCACCACCAATTTGTTGTAATCTGTAAGTTGGTGTCGCATTAGGTGTCGCGGCTAGAGTTGGTGAGGTTAGCGGATTTCTTGTTCTTGTAAATTGACGTATCCCCCAGTTTTTGTTCAACATATTTGAAAAATTAAAAATGTCAACAGAAAGTTGGAGTGTATGTTTTGTAGAGTTCTTACCTGTAGTTAAGAAGAATTCCTGAAGGAATCTTAAATCCAAAGTATTGTACCAAGGTAAGAGTGCGCTATTTCTTTCTGCAAATTTACCCCTATTATTCTTTAGATAATTTGAGTTATTAATAAATTGTTCAAAGGCAGCCTCCTGTTGAGCCACAGTGAACGTAACTGGTTGCCCTGAAACAGATGCTGTATACTCTACAAAGTTCATTTCGCTTGCATCTCTTGGGATGTACATTAAATCTGTTGATGAGTTACCATCTCCATTTATATCACCACTAACTACAAAACTGTAAACTCCTTGATGTGAACCTTCGTAGAATAATGAAAGTGTAGAAGCAAAATACTTTGCATATTCCTTTCTATAAGAAACATTGGCAATAATGCGGTGAGGAACAGCATATTGAGAATTAGCAAGCTCTACTGCATTTGATGATCCAACATTAGGGTTTGAATTCCAAACTGAAGCCGCTTGAGAACCAGGGTTTGCTGTTACCTCTTCAGCCTTGGTATAAGTGTAAGCCAATGAACCTGCAAAACCCTTATCAAACGACTTTGTCAATTGGGCTGTTAAAGATGTAGAATAACCTTTATTGGTATTTTCTAAAACAATTGCTGAGTTTACGGTTGCATTTAAGTCTCTACCATCAGCAGGCAAATACCTAGGTCTTGTTAATCCACCCTCTGTTACCACACCACTCATAGTAGGTCTAAAATTTGCGTTACGCATTCTTACCGCATTAACATCCTTAGTTATTAAGGCTTCAAAAGTAGCTGTTAAACCATATGGCAAAGACTTATCTACTGCCACATTAGTTCTCCATACTTGCGGAAATTTAAAGTCTGGATCTATAAAAACTGGACCTCTGGACGGAGATGTTCCTGCTGTTGTCGGGAATAGAGAAGCGTATGCATCAGGGTTACTTGAGAAAGTAATTCCAGAAAGTTGAGGAACATCTGCGGCAACTGAATTATCCAATCTTCCTCCAAATTGATACATGGCCGAATTTGTAGGCATATTTGTTAAGAAGACAAATGGAATTCTACCCGTGAATAAACCTGTACCACCTCTTACAACAAGAGATTGATCTTCGTTAACATCCCAGCGTACTCCAACTCTGGGTGAAAGTAAGAATGGAGATTTAGGCCACTCACCTGTGCTATAATTTGTCAGGTTACCGTCCTTATCATAAAACTGCTGCGCAGAAGTTGCGGGGTTTTCAATAGGATCTTCAGTATAGAAAGCTCTGTCTGCACGAATACCTGCTGTAATTTTAAGATTACCCAAACTGATTTCATCCTGGGCATAAATACCAAGTTGGCCAACGTTTAACTCAGCTGAAAAAACTGATTTTTGGCCTGGCACTAAAGAATATGTGTACGCATAATAAGCAGGAGACTGATTAGTAATAAAATCATTTAATGAATTAAATGCATAGTAACTATTCGATGCTGCCATAAACATGTTACCGACACGTTGGAATTCATAAGAAACACCAGCAGTAATTGTGTGATTACCCTTATAATAAGAAAGGTTGTTCGTAAAAGTGTAAACGTCATTTACCACCTGATTATTTGGAGTAAACGGATCCATTCCGGCTGACATATAATTGTCACCACTACCATCAAAAATATCGATTGTAGGAAAAAAAGATCCGTCAAAAGTACGAGTTGTATTTACTTTAGTTATTGTACCTAGTAGCTGGTTCGAAAACTTACCATTGAAATTACTATTCAGTTCCAGTGTTGCTGTATTAACCTTGTCTTCAAATCCATAGTTTGAATTTGCAAATGACATTGAGGCATTTGAAAAGCGACCAACAGGCAGACGAGATATATTAGTTCTGCCTGTAACATCAAAACCACCACCGTTTGGCACACTAGTGGCGTTTAATGGTTGATCGTTAGTACTTACATAATTGCTGTACTTTAAAGTAAGCCTGTGATCTTTATTTATGTTATAATCCAGTTTAACAAGCAGCTTTGTATTTTCATTCTCAAAATTCGGAAAGTTATCGAAGGCTCCGGTTTCATAATTGTAAACATTTCTTAAATGATCAGAGAACTTCCTTAACGAATCTATGGGTGTCGATGAAACTACACCGGAACCTGAACCTCCAGTAGGAGAGAAAGTAATCCCAGGTCTGCTGCCTTTTTCCTGTTCTGCATTCACAAAAAAGAAGAGTTTATCCTTAATGATTGGACCCCCAATACTGAAACCATAAATATTTGTCTTTGAATCAACTATTTGACTGCTGATATCATTATCCCCAACATTTGTTCCAATGTAATTCTGGTTCCTAAACAAAGTATATGCAGTTCCCTTGAAAGTGTTGGTTCCACTCTTCGTTACAGCATTTATACCAGCACCTGTAAAACCTGCCTGACGAACATCGAAAGGTGCAATGTTCACAGAAATTTCGTCATAAGCATCTATTGAGATCGGAGATCCACCACCGCCTGGTAGGGGATCATTGCTTAATCCGAAATTGTTATTGAGGTTTGCTCCATCAACTTGAATGTTATTATATCGTCCATCACGACCACCAAATGAGTTTCCATTAGCCTGAGGAGTTAATCTTGTAAAATCAGTTATGCTTCTAGAAATTGTTGGAAGAGTACCTAACTGCGCTGAGCTGATGTTTGTTACTGCACCTGTTCTTTCAGTATTAAGTTGACTTTTGTCTCCAACAATTGTGATTTCTCCTAATTGAGTTGACTCTGGTGCTAACTGAATATTATGAACATAAGATTGACCTAGTTTCAAAGTTATTCCACCAACTTTAGAAGTTTGATAACCCACAAAAGAAACCTCTATTGTATATGGGCCACCAATTCGCACATTTGGTAAGGTGAATCTTCCATCTACATTTGTCGCAGTCCCATACTTTGAACCTGACGGCTCATGCACAGCAACAATGGTAGCTCCAGGGAGGGAACCCTTATCGTCTCTTATTTGTCCCACTATTGAGGACGTAGTAACCTGCGCCCAAGCTCCAACCGAGCCTAGCACAAGTGCAGTTAGTAGTAAAAGTTTTCTCATAGATGTTTGTTTAGTTTAATGTCTGTTGTCACTGTTTAGGAGACCGGCAAAAGTAAGCCTAACTTTTGAATTGGACATTTATCTTACATTTAAGCTTACCAAAAAAATCTTAACACGAACTTAACATTCCTTTTGTAAACCGCTTATAAAAATCAGACTAATCGCCTGAAAAAGAATGACTTATTTTCAATTGTATTGTAGTAACCTTAAAAACCTATGCGAAAACTAATTTTCTTAGCGCTATTTGTTTTCAACCTAACAAGTGTTTGGGCGCAACCCGATTTGTCTTATTATCTGCCAGAAAAGACCACCTATAATCCAGCCATTCCAACACCCAAATCGGTTATTGGCCATGAGGTAGGCGAATGGCACGTAACGCATGACCGCCTCATTAAATATATGGAGGCCTTAGATGCAGCCTCTGATCGAATTTCTATGGAAATAACTGGCTATACACACGAGGCCAGGCCATTGATACTGCTAACGATTACCTCACCAAAAAATCATCAAAACCTTGAAAGCATACGAACACAGCACGTTCAGTTAACTGACCCTGCAAAATCGAATTCCTTTGATGTAAAAAATATGCCTATCGTTTTCTATCAAGGATATAGTATCCACGGCAATGAGGCCAGTGGTGTAAATGCATCCCTTTTAATGGCTTATCATTATGCAGCAGCTCAAGGGCCAGAAATTGAAAAATACCTTGACAACACCATTGTGCTTTTTGATCCTAGTTACAATCCTGATGGTATGCAACGTTTTAGTACCTGGGTAAACTCACGCAAAAGCAAAGTAACTTCTACTGACCCTTATGATACTGAACACAATGAAGCCTGGCCGGGTGGGCGCTTTAACCATTATTGGTTTGATCTAAACCGCGATTGGTTAGTGGCACAACATCCTGAATCGCAAGCACGCGTTCGCAGCTTCCACAAATGGAAACCAAATGTGCTTACAGATCACCACGAGATGGGAACGAACTCAACTTTCTTTTTTCAACCTGGTGTGCCTTCACGTAACCACCCACTTACGCCAGATAAAAATTTAGACCTCACCAGAAAAATGGGTGAGTTTCATGCGAAAGCCTTGGATGGCATTGGTTCCTTTTATTATACACAAGAAGGCTTCGATGATTTCTATTATGGCAAAGGCTCAACTTTCCCGGATGTGCAGGGTGCTATAGGCATTTTATTTGAACAGGCCAGCTCACGTGGCCATGTGCAGGAAAGTGTTAATGGATTACTTACTTTCCAGTTTACGGTTCGCAATCAATTTGTAACAAGCTTAAGTTCTCTGAAAGCTGTTAATGAAATGCGTGAAGAGTTTCTTAACTACCAACGACAGTTCTTTAAAGATGCTGTTGCCGAAGCAGCAAAAGATCCTGTAAAAGCGATCATTTTCGGTTCAGCAAAAGATAAGGCCAAAGGATTTCACCTGGCAGAGATCATAGCTCGTCAACACATTGATATCTATAAGATTTCTTCAACGCAAAACATTAACGGAAAAGCTTTTGACGCTGAGAGCAGCTATATAGTACCAATGAATCAAGCCAACTACCGGTTGATAAAGGGTATGTTCGAAAAGAGAACACAATTTAAGGACAGCCTTTTCTACGACATTTCAAGCTGGACTATGCCACTCGCATTTGGTTTAGAATACGAGGAGCTGAAGGCTATGCCTGCCCTTGGCGAAAAAGTAACTGAAGCCAAATTGCCAGCTGGCAAACGTATTGGTGGTAAAAGCGAATATGCTTACGTGTTTGAATCTTCCAACTATTACACACCTCGCGCACTGTATAAATTACTAGATGCGGGACTACGTGTTAAAGTGGCTACTGATCCCTTCTATCACAGCGATGGAAAAAAATTTGATCGGGGAAGTATTTTAGTACAGGTAGCAGGCCAAGAGAAAAATCCTGAAATAATTGAATACTTAATTAACGATATCGTGAATAAAGATGGTATTGATGTATATGCATTCAATACCGGGCTTGACTACAAAGGAGTAAGCTTAGGAAGCGGATCTTTCATGAATGTACGCAAGCCAACTATTGCTATGCTGGTAGGTGATGGAATTTCAGCCACCGATGTTGGTGAAGTTTGGCATGTTTTGGATACGCGCTTTCAAATTCCAGTTACACTTTTGCCTGTTGACGTTTTTAGCAGAATCAATCTTAATAAATATAATACCATTATAATACCACCAACGTGGGGTAGTATATCAGGTAACGATGCGCTTAAAGAGAAGGTGAAAACATGGGTGCAAAATGGTGGAGTTATTATTGGACTGGAGAATGGGGTCAACTGGCTGAGCAGCGCTGGCCTCGGTAAGTTTGATATGAAGAAAAACGAAGACAAGAAAGAGCCAACCTTAGCCAGACCTTATGCACACATTAGCGAGTACAGCGGTGCCCAGGAAACAAGCGGAGCCATTTTTGAGGCAACTGCCGACCTGACACATCCACTTCTGTTTGGTTACTACAACGCCAAAATGCCTGTATTCAAATCCAACAACCTATTTATGGAAAAATCTAAAAATTACTATGCAAATCCTCTAGTATTTACCGCATCACCTTTGCTGAGTGGTTATATCTCTAAAGAGAATTATGCTAAAATTAAAGAGGCCTCTGTAATTGGTGTATCGTCAATTGGGCAAGGTCGGGCAATTGCCTTTACCGATAACCTTTGCTTCCGGGCTTTTTGGTTTGGCTCTAACAAAATGCTGATGAATGCCATATACTATGGCCCATTTATTAGCGGAGCATCCTCACGCTAATCAGTAAAAAATACACATTTATACCATAACGTTGCGATCTTTGCGTTAACATAGCAGAGTCGCAGCGTTTTTCTCTTATAGATGTTTTCTAAAGTATTAATATGTGGATTTAAGTACGTTTCAATATCAGCAAAAGTATTGTTGCTGGTGGTGTACTCCACTTTTTTAGTAGATTCAGTATCAGCGCAAACAGATAGTAGCAAGACTTTTCTTAACAACAAAATCACACAAAAAGCAATTGGTTCGGTTAAACGCAAGCCTAAACCTGAAACGGTGGTTACCGCTAAAAGTGAAGATCCCTTTCTTCCATACGAAGGGAAAATCATTCGTAACATTATTATTAACAAAGTTGGTTTCGAAAAATCTATTTATGACAGCAGTCGTAATTTCCGGAGTACTGCAACATATATAGCCAACAGCCTGCACGCTAACTCTAAAGAAGGCGTAATCAGAGACAATCTATTCTTTAGAAAAAATAAACCGCTTAATCCTTATCGCATAGCCGACAACGAACGTCATTTGCGTGATCTTGACTTCATTCTTGATTCAAAAATTGAAGTCTGTTTTGTAAATGGCTCCGAAGATTCTGTGGATGTTGAAGTGTTTACCCGCGATGTATTTAGTTTGGGTATAAAGTTTGAGCCGGAAGAATTTGATGCCTATCGTTTTGATATATACGATGCCAATCTTTTTGGACAAGGTCAGCGCATACAAATGAATACTTTACTTGATGCTGCACGCAGTCCACAAGCCGGCATGGAACTCAGTTATAGAAAGTCTAGTATAGGAGGAACATTAATTAACCCCTCCATTGGATATTCGCAAATCAATACCGGAAGAAGTTATGGTATAGAGAATGAACACGCTTACTACCTGAGGCTAGACCGTCCATTAGTCTCGCCATATTCTCGTCTGGCAGGCAGTTTTGAAATCAGTAAGAACTATTCTATTAATAATTACCGTTTACCCGACAGCACTTTCCGCGACTATCGTTACCATCTTGAAGATGTGTGGGCAGGTTACAACATGGGTATTTTCAATACCGTTAATAGTCGCGAGCGACATTTTGTAGCACTCCGCTATTTTAACCAGGCATTCGAAAGAAAACCATCTCAACCTGCTGAAATTGTTAACCCAATTTACAACAATCAAAAATTTTTACTTGGATCAGTTACCTTTTACGAACAGAATTTTTACAAAACACAATATGTTTATGGTTTCGGCCGTACGGAAGATATCCCTTATGGTAAAACCTTAACACTGACTGCTGGTTGGTCGAACGAATTTGGATTGGATCGATCATATGGCGGCATGAATACAGCACGTGAGTTCGTAAGTAGAAAAGGTAATTTCTACCGATTGGCTGCAGGTGCTGGTTCGTACTTCAGAGAAGAAAAAGCTGAAGATGCTTTTATGTTTGTTAGCGGTCTTTACTACAGCAAGTTGTTAATAAAAAAGAATATCAAAATCCGACAACAAATTGAGGGTGGGCATGCACAAGCATTTAGCAATACTATAAGACCATTGCTTACACTGAACAATCAGCTCGAAGGTTTTAGGCCTGATAGTTTGTTTGCTTACAAAAGAACTTTCTTACGTACAGAAACAACGGTATTCACTAATTGGAAAATATTAGGTTTCAATTTTGCAGGATTTGCTTCGGCTGAAAGTGCCTTCTACCAACAAGACCCAGAGAAAGATGCTTTTCAAAAATTTGTGTGGGGCGTAAACGGAGGTTTCCGCATCAGAAATGAAAACCTGATTTTTGGCACTATTGAAGTTCGTGGGTTTTATTTCCCTGTTACTGTTCGTGGCCTGGAACCTTACAGTATCCGTGTCAGCACCAATGTACGTCTTAAGTACACCTCAACCTTTGTGCGGCCTCCTTCTTTTGTGAGTTATAATTAATGCGATTCCCCTACCGCAATTCCTTCGCTGGCTATCCAATTCCGCAACAAGGCAAGTTCTTCAGTAGTAACAACTGCATCTCTGTGAATAAACGTATACGACTTTAACGGCATTTCACCTTCGCCAACCTCCTCTACTACTTCTTCCAGTTTATGAGCAGCTTTTTCCGCATTATAGGTTTTAAATTCAGAAAAATTCAAGTGCTCTTTGCCCTCCTCCACATGATCAGCTAACCACCAGGCTACTGGCTGAATATTGGCATACCATGGATATTTAGTTGAATGGCTGTGGCAGTCATAGCATTTCTGTTGAAGTAGCGTTTGTACTTCTATGGGCATCTCCGTATAAACCGTAGAAATATCATTGGCAGCTATACCGTTGCCTTCATTTTTTGTCGGCCGTATAAATTGGATGATAACCAGAATGGCCAGCAGTCCAATCAGGATTTTCTTAATCATATTCTTCATTTTATGAAGATACAATCTTTCAACCTTAAAAAAACAGAAAACTGTCTTTTCTTATTCAAGCAAATTTTAGGTTATAGTGCTGTCTTCTTTTCTATTCCTCCAAGTTTTGTTGATGCCGTTAAAAACCTTGGAGGATAGGTTAAAGGTCCTTGTGCTAGCTCAATAAGACTTTGGAGCTGTGGTTATACTTATAAAAACCTTAGTATATTTGATTACATACAAAAAACCCTATGAGAAAATTATTCGTTATCACCAGTATTCTGGTTTCGGCCATCATCATTGTGTGGTCGTACTTCTGGATTGATATGCTCCTGCTGTTTGTCATTGTAGGCCCGCTCATTGTGATTGGTATACAAGACATGATACAAACGAAGCAATCATTAAAACGCAACTTCCCCGTGTTGGGTAGATTGAGATATGTCTTCGAAGATCTTCGCCCAAAAATTCAGCAATACTTTGTTGAGTCAGATACAGATGGTGCGCCCATTAATAGAAATGAGCGCTCGGTTATTTACCAACGTGCCAAAAAACAAATTGATACTGTGCCTTTCGGAACACAACTCAACGTTTACGCGGAGGGATATGAGTGGATGACACATTCGATTAAACCTTTAGATCATAACTTACTGGATCATAATCCACGCATTAAGTTCGGTGGAAGCAAGTGCATCCAGCCTTATCAGGCAAGTGTGTTAAATGTTTCTGCAATGAGTTTCGGTTCGCTCAGCGCAAATGCCATTGAATCATTAAATGCCGGAGCTAAAATCGGAAGCTTTGCACACAATACTGGAGAGGGTGGCATTAGTCCCTATCACCTGAAACATGGTGGCGACCTGATCTGGCAAATTGGTACTGGCTATTTTGGCGCCAGAAATGAAGATGGCACTTTCTCTGCTGATGCTTTTCAAAAAAATGCGCATAGGCCTGAGGTTAAAATGATTGAAATCAAGTTGTCGCAAGGTGCCAAGCCTGGTCATGGAGGTATTTTACCAGGTAAGAAAAACACACCAGAAATTGCAGCAATACGGGGTGTAAAAGTAGGCACAACAGTATTTTCACCGCCTTATCACAGTGCTTTCGGCAATCCCATTGAACTAATCAAGTTTGTAGATCAATTGCGCGAACTATCTGGTGGTAAACCTGTAGGCTTTAAGTTGTGTATCGGTCGTAAAAGCGAATTCCTTGGTTTATGCAAAGCCATGGTGCAATTGAATCTGTATCCTGATTTTATTACCATAGACGGTGGTGAAGGTGGTACAGGTGCTGCGCCACCAGAGTTTACCAACTTTGTAGGTATGCCTATGTTGGATGCAGTCGCTTTTGCTGATGATGCCCTAAGGGGTTTTGGTATTCGCGAGCATATGCGACTGATTGCTTCGGGAAAAATTTTAACTGGATTCAATATTGTTAGAGCAATGGCTTTAGGTGCCGATACTTGCAATACTGCTCGTGCAATGATGATGGCGCTAGGTTGTATTCAGGCACTTGAGTGTCATAAAAATACTTGTCCCACAGGAGTGGCAACACAGGATCAATACTTTGCAAAAGGTCTTGTAGTTGAAGATAAAAAAGTGCGTGTAGCCAATTACCATAAGAACACTGTAGGCTCATTTGTGGAACTGCTCTCTTGCGCAGGTTTAGCAAGCCCTGATGAAATTAATCGAACACATGTTTACAGACGGGTATTCATGAATATGGTAAAAACGTACGAAGAAATTTATCCTCCCGTTCCTGAAGGATGTTTACTGGAAGGTGGTGACTCACCTTTTGAGTACGACAGCTACCTGGCAAGAGCAAGCGCAGATAAGTTTTAGGCTCGTTTCATCACTTAATCCAAAGACTGTTCGGTAGGCACGAACCATCTTTGGATTTTTAATTTCCAATCTAGCTTGTTGCTAACTTTACAACTTTATTTTATCGGTCATCTTCACCTAATACCAATATATGACAAGAGAGGAAACACTTGAAATTTGTAAGACTTGTTCCAATAGGAAGTTAAATGTTCACACAGGATTGGTTTGTTCATTAACTGATAAATTTGGCGATTTTGTTGACAAGTGTAAGGACTATACAGTGGATCATGCCGAATTTGCCAACCAAAGGGAAAGAATAAAAGAAAGTAAACTGGCAGAATTTGGTCGCAAAAAAACAATGAAAGTTTTTTTAGGCATGATTGTTATTTCATTGATTGTAATCCTTTTTTCACATATGACTTTTAAGCCTTTGAACTTTAAAGAAATATTCAAAGAGACATTTAGACTGGGGCTTCAAATAGGAATTTTTTACGCTATATATAGTGGCAAAAAATGGGCTAAGACCGTTTTCACAGTTTTATGTGTAATTGGAGTTATTACAGGATTCATTGGGATGATTTACATATTAAAAGTATCCATGCTTGGTCTAATCTTAATTCCACTAATATGGGCTTATGCCTATGCAATCTATTTCTTTAACGCAGATGAAGACTTTTTGAATTTTTTTGAATATCAGAAAAAGTATAATTAATATGCTCTAGTCAGAACGAGGGATTTACGCTATGCACGGTGGAGGTAAGATCTCTGGTCTTTTTATAAACTTCCCTTATCCATGGTCTGTGTCTCACAGACCATGCTCTTTTTACAAAACCATAACTTAAACGCTGATTGGATTTCGTACTGTGAGAATCATTGAGGTGTTGAAATGTAGAGCAGGTTAACTTTCGGTCTGTGCGACACAGATTGAGGGGAGGAAGGTCAAGTCTCGATTTTTTGAATTTTATCACTAATCCGGCATTAGAACATTAAAAAGGTTAAACAGAAATTTTTAACTTTGTACCAAACTAAACAAGTGTGATTCGAAAGTTTTTCCCATTAGATAAAAACTACGTCCTCGAGTCCGCCCAGCTTTCGCTGGAAGCATCCCTTCTTCACTATTTGGTAGACTTTGCTAAGGTTGAATACCTGCTTAGAACTAATCCCCTTGGCATTAAAGATGATGTGGCTGAAAAAATTCACGAGCACAAAGGCAGTGATTACAGGCACCTTCACGACTTCTACTTAAACCTGGCGGGTGTATTCCGCTTTAAAAACTACCAGCATAATCAATTAGAGTTCACTTTTGACGGGCGTGATCCATTCGACTGCTATTGTGAAGAATGGACAATTGCCTTTAAGAAGTGGATAAAAGAATTCTGTCGTCATGATAATTTCATTAGGGCTGTGCTTGACCTAACGGTTTTCTACCCTGCCGAAAGTCCACTGTTAATGGTTGACAACCGTATGCACGCCTTTTTGAATCAGCACTTCGATGTGAAGATTCATCCACAAAAAGGTATAGTTAGGAAGATGGCTTAAATGCCACTAAACAACTCGAAGCTTTCCTGATACTTGGGGACTGTTACGTTCCATCCTAATCGATCGTGTATTGCTTGTGCATACTCATGTATGTCCTTGCCTTCGCCATGAACCGTAAAAGTCTGCTTAGGCTTATCTTTAAAATTGCCAAGCCATGTAAATAGCTCTTCCTGATCTGCATGTCCCGACATAGAGGTAATGGTTTCAATCTTACACTTCACAGGAATAAGTTCACCAAAAATTTTAACACTATCGCTACCCTCTATTATATCGCGACCTCGTGTACCCTCTGCCTGATAACCAGCAATTAAAAAAGTGTCTTGTTCGTTGGGGAGCCGATTGAACATGTGGTGAAGAATACGACCGCCCGTCATCATACCACTGGCTGAAATAATAATAGCCCTGCTCTTAATTTCATTTAACGATTTCGAATGCTCCCCTGTCTTTACAAAAACCAACATATTGGTTTCAATCTCCTGCGCAAATTCCTTTACAGTCTCTCCCATTTTATGGTAGGATAGATGCTTGAAGAAAAGATAAGTAGAAGAAATAGCCATAGGGCTGTCAACATAAACCGGCACGTCAGGAATTCTATTCTCTTTCATGAGCTTGCGTAAATAATAGAGCAAACCCTGCGTTCTGCCAACAGCAAAGGCGGGTATCACCAACACACCCTTGCGATCAAAAGCATCATTGACAATGCGCACTAAATCATTTTCAGGGTCAACTACTGGGTTTGGCTTATTGCCATAAGTTGATTCTACAACTAAAATATCAGCTTGTTCAATAGTACTCGGCTGACGCAATACTGCCTGCTTATAACGACCTATGTCTCCCGAGAAAACAAGTTTTTTTGTTTGTGTCTCCCCCTTAATAAATACTTCAGTAATGGCAGAACCTAACAAATGTCCTGCGTCATGGAATTCAATTTCAACATGATCATGAATAGATAATCTTTCCTTATAACCTATTGTTCTTATTAAACTCAATGTTTCCCGCACATCTTTTTCTTCATAAAGTGCTAAAGGATTAGGGTGTTTAGAATAGCCCTTCTTGCGCGCATAATTAGCTTCTTCTTCCTGCAACTTGGCTGAGTCAAGCAGCATAATCTCCATTAAATCTGCAGTAGGTGTGGTGCAGTAAACTGGCCCACTAAAACCATCTTTCACCAATTTTGGCAAATAGCCGGTATGGTCAATGTGTGCATGGCTAATTACAACGGCATCTATACTGGATGGATCAATCGGGAACTCATCCCAGTTACGCAAACGCAATTCTTTCAGACCTTGAAACAATCCACAGTCGAAAAGGAATCGAAAATTGTCTACCTCCACTAAAAAGCGGGAACCTGTTACCGATTCAGCAGCGCCTAAAAATTTTATACGTACATCCATTCCTTAAATTGACTAAGTCAAAATCACTTTCTAAAAAATATAATCTGTGCTCAAAAATCCTGATTCGCGGTTGCGAATAATTTTTCCGATAATGGCTTTATTGGATTCATTACTTTTTGCAGCCACCAATGTGCGTATAGAGAATACACGTAGCGCATCAGACACCGACAAAGTACCTTCCGCAGAATCCTTTCTCCCGTTAAATGGATAGATATCCGGACCACGCTGACACTGTGCATTCAGGTTAATGCGACCCACCTGACTAGCAAAAGCATCTATTAAGTTTGCAATCACTTTTGAATCTTTTCCAAACACACTCACCTGCTGGCCGAAGTTAGAGTCCAAAACATAATCAATTGTTTCTTCCACTTTATCGAAAGGTACAATTGGTACTACCGGGCCAAATTGCTCTTCGTAATACACACGCATCTTACTATTTACCGGATATAAAACAGCCGGATAAAAGAAAGTATTATTGCTGATGCCGCCTTGATCATTCATGACCGAGGCACCATGTTGTTGGGCATCTTCCACCAATCCTTTAAGATAGTCTGCCTTACCTGGTTCCGGAAGTGGCGTAAGACTAACTCCCGCATCCCAGGGCATACCAATTTTCAATTTAGCTACTTCGGTATTAAATCTTTTGATGAATTCATCCACAATGCTTTTATGAACAAATAAAATCTTTAATGCCGTGCATCGCTGACCATTAAACGACAATGAGCCCATTACACATTCACTAACAGCATTATCTAAATCTGCATCGGGCAACACAACTGCGGGATTCTTCGCATCAAGTCCTAGAATAGATTTTAGCCTGTGTGGTTTCGGATGCAAGCGCTTAATTTCATTAGCACCTTTGTTAGTGCCTATAAATGCAAAAACATCAAGTTTACCTGTCTCCATCAAAGCACCTACAGTATCGCGACCTTTACCATATATAATATTAATCACACCTGGAGGAAAGCAATCTCTGAAGGCTTCAATTAAGGGCTTGATTAATAGTACTCCGTACTTTGCAGGCTTGAACACAACGGTATTACCCATAATCAGTGCCGGAAGCAAAGTTGAAAAGGTTTCATTCAGTGGATAATTATAAGGCCCCATGCAGAGTACAACACCCAGTGGGACGCGCCTGATCTGTGCCATAATGCCTTGTTCATTATGAAAAGTAGCCGAACGTCTGTCCGTTGCTTTCAATTCATTAATGGTATCTACAATATAATCGCAGGTTCGATCAAATTCCTTTTCTGAATCTTTAAGTGACTTACCTATTTCCCACATTAAAAGGTTAACCACTTCAGTACGCTTGGCACGCATCTGTACTAGAAATTTCTCCACGTGTTCTATGCGTTCACTCACGGTAAACGTTGGCCATTGTCCGTGTCCACGATCATATGCTTTTACTGCTGCATCTAACGCAACAAGTGCCTCTTCCTTTGTTAGCAATGGCGTGCTGCCGATAATTTTTTGTTCTAAGCCTTTTGTTGTTTTAACAAATACAGGACTCAGCACAGGACTCTGATCACCTTTCCACTGTTTTAGAATACCATCAATTAAATATTCATGTTGCTCAATTTTTGCAGGTAGTTGGTGTGCTGCCGGAATTGTGGTCTCCTCCGGAAAGATGTTGTTGATCAATTCTTGAGTCATGTTTAGAAATTTTTCTTTAAAGAAATTAACAATTGGGAAGGTGCCTTAAGTTCATTTTTATTATGTGACTATCTGAATGCCTGAGGAGGTGCCTATTCTGTCAGCTCCAGCTTCGATCATGGCAATTGCCTGATCTTTTGTTTTAATACCACCAGACGCTTTAATACCAACTTCTTTTGGCAACACACTTCGCATCAACCGAATGTGCTCTACCTTGGCGCCACTTGGGGCAAATCCTGTTGAAGTCTTAACAAAATCAGCACCCGCATCTGAACACATTTTGCAAGCTTTTACAATTTCTTCGTCAGATAAGTAGGCAGTTTCAATGATTACTTTTAGCAAGCGTTGATTGTCGTGCGTAAGTTTGGCACACTTTGCCAACTCTATCTTAGTCCATTCATGATTTGTTTTAAAAGATGATATATTCCAGACCACATCTACTTCATGCGCGCCATTGTCTATTGCCCGCTTAATATCATCTAGTTTTGTTTCCGTCATGTTATAGCCCAGAGGAAATCCAGCTACTGAAACAAGTGTAATAGGCGCTACTCCTATTTCGCGATGAGCACGTTTCACCCAAAAAGGTGGCACACAAATACCAAAGAAGTTGTACTGTTTTGCTTCCTCCACCAGTTTGTCAATGTCTTGAATGGTTAGCGTAGGGCTAAGGTTGGTTTGCTCAAGGTGGGCCGCCAGGTTCATGAACTAAAGTACGATGTTGGGCGGGTAAAGAACAAGGGGATGTGAAAGAAATAGAAGATTAATTCCTCAGGGTTAGAGTAAAAGACCCTGAGGAATTTAATAACAATTTAACGCTCCCAAAAGTGAGGAGGCTCAATGCCTAAGGCGCGTAAGTAAACATAAGCTTGTGCCCTATGGTGAATTTCATTATCAACGAAGTAGAAAATAGAAGACCAGATGGTTCCTTCATACTGACCAAAAGTTTTTATACGTTCCTGAAATTTTTCATCAGGGATTAAAGCCCATAAACGATTTATTTCTTTTGTGTCCTCATCCCATCTTGCTAAAAATTCTGCTTTGCTTGTGTAGTTCAAATGCTCTTTCAACTCTTCTGTGCTGCTCATCGCTATTTGTCTAAGCCCTGGAACTGCTATGGCAATTAACTCCTGCATCAACGCTGAGCAAGTACGCATGCCTCCAATATTAAAAGTGAAGAATTCTTTTTCCGGAAATGCCTCAATGAGTCTACGGGTTAAGCCTCTGTGACCCTGCCAATGCATTAACAAATCTTCTGATGTAATTACTGGATTACTTTCGGTTGTGTTCATACGCTAGAGTTTTGGTTAAATGATAAATCAAATGTCCAACCCCCGTATGACAACCCAGTGTCAGTAGTAATATCAATTAATAAAAATTTTAGAAAATAATTTGGACACAAATTTGTCGCACCCATTTAGTGCTTGATGCCACACACTTCGCAGAGTTTCATGTCTTCCGGCTTTCTTTTTTTGGGTGGCCGCTTATGCCCAAAGTAATTGATGCTGCCGTAATTCGTTCCTGCCAGGGTTCTCTCTGCCTTTCTTTTTTGTTTTGCTGTTAACTCTCTACGCGCTACAGCGTTCTGCTGCGCTTGTCTGCTGATGCCATCTTTACTTTTACTCTTACCTCTCTTTGCTTTGGGTATATATTTATTTGCATCAGGGTAAAATGGGCCAACCGATGTTACCTGACTAGGTGCTCTTGAACCTTTCTTTTTGCGTTGCGCAAAAGCAAAGGAGGATAAAAGCATAAAGCAGAGTATTAAAAAGCGAAAAAGCATATTCAAAAATAGTCATTAAGTGACATGCTTCATAAACAAGCGTACATCAAAATACATTCAATGCCTGATGCCACATTCTTGACAGTAGCGCATTTTATGGGGCTCGCGTTTCTTTGGCGGATTTTTATGACCAAAATATAAAGGATTGGTGTACTGGGGTTTGGCTAATTTCCTGAGTGTTCTCTTTTTCATTTTAGCAGCCTTTTGTACACGATCATAGAAGGCGTACTCTGCTGAACGCTTAACTTTAGGTTGCACACGTTTAACTTCTCTTGTTCGCTTATCTACCTTATAGACAGGTTGTACTGCCGGAGAAAGTGACGTAGGACCGGAGGGATAGTTCTGTGCAAACAAGGCAGCTGGAAAAACCATCATGCCTATTGTTAGTAAATGAATTGACCCAATTTTAAAATGAAAAAACCTCATACGTTGTAGTTTGAGGTTTTAACGAAGTGCTGTAAAAAATATTTTTAACTGCCTTTTGCCTGTAGCATACTCTGCTGTCTGCGGAAAATCCAAGGCGGTGTTGGTTCAGCTATCTGCCAAAGCCCTTTTCCCTTATTTTGAGCTTCTATTCGCACATTTTCAAGTTCGGGTAGCGGATTACGTTCTGCAGTCCATGCTAGTCCCTCTTTTAACAATTCAACGCGTAAATCAACCTCTCCCTTCAACCATACAACCGCTAAGCGATTTCCCCACCTGTCTTTACCTAACAATTGCACTTTAACGCGCTTGTTTAATAATTTTTTCTGCAAAAATTGTTTTGCCTCTTCTCCAAAATCCTGAACCAGCTCAGGGCTGTCAATACCAGATAATTGTACGTCATACGAATCACCGTCTTTGAACTTAAGAGTAAGTGTATTCCCATCAACAATAGCAGAAACCTCTGCCTCCAATATCTGATCTGAAGCCCGTGCAGAGCAAATCCCTATGATTATAATCAGAATAAGGAGAATGATTCTTACTGAGATCCAACTTCTACTTGCTGTCATGTACCAAAGTTGTTTATTATTCGAGAGCTAACGGAGACAAGCAGTAGGTCGTTCTGTTTCGTGTAAGGTTTTGGGGTAGATAGCAGAATTAGGCGTTTAGTGGTTGTTCTTCTGTTTTTCTAAGTGCTGATAATCAATTAATTAAGCCTTACAGGGTTAATTTTAGCAGCACAATTTTTCTAATCCGCCTAAGCGCTTAAATTTGCGGACTTATTTTTAGTGTAACTCATTTATTTTCAGCTTAAAACGATTTAAAGATCATGGCATTGATTGGTACTTTGCGCACCAAAATGGGCACCTGGGTAGTGGTGTTCGTATTTGTTGCTGTCGCTGCTTTTATACTAGGCGATTTATTTGGTAATAATGGTGTTTTGACGGGCCGCAATACTGTTGGCGAAATTGCAGGACACGAAGTTTCTTTGGAGGAGTATCAAGCTGCCATTCAGGAGCGTGAAGCCAATTATGCAATGAATTTTGGCCGCAGTCCTGGTGAACGCGAAATGACCACAATCAGACAGCAGGCCTGGGAATTGTTGATTGTGCGCCACGCTATTGAAAAACAGTATGGAAAAGTTGGTGTAAGCGTAAGCGCTGCTGAAGTGCAGGATTTACTTTGGGGTAAAAACGTTGATGAAAACGTACGACAATCTTTCACCAATCCTGAAACAGGACAATTTGAAAAGGATCGTGTAATTTCTTACCTCGCTCAACTAAAAGATATGCCTGAAGGTTCGGAGCCACGCGTTCGTTGGGAAATGTTCCAGCGTGATTTAGCACCTAGCCGCACGCGTATGAAATACGAGAATTTATTGGTTAAAGGAGATTATGTTACCAGCGCTGAAGCAGAGCGTGAATACCACAACCAATCTGATGTGGTGGAAGCTTCTTATTTGTATGTGCCCTTCTTTGCTATGAGCGACTCTGCTGTAAAAGTGAGCGATGCAGATCTGAAAAACTACTACAACAAAAACAAAGAAAAATATAAGACTGAAAATACAAGAGACATCAAGTTTGTGGCTTTCCCAGTGATAGCTTCTGCTGAAGATACCCTGGCTATTTTCCAGGATGTTATCAAATTAGCTGGTGAGTTGAAAATCAGTACTGAAGACTCAGCTTTTGTAAACAGAAATTCAGACAACAGCAATGCTTACATTAAATACACGGCCGCTAATTTACCTTCTTCACTAAGCGATAAAAATTTAGTAGTAGGTGAATTGATTGGTCCACAGGTTGAAGATGGTACCTTATCAGTTTCCAAAGTTTCTAAAATAGAGGACGATACTGTTTTTAGTGCAAGAGCCCGTCATATCCTTATTAAATGGGATTCAGATAGTGATGCCGATAAAAAAGCTGCAAAAGAAAAAGCAAGGAATATCCTAAAGGAAATTAAAGATGGTGCTGATTTCTCTGCTAAAGCAAGAGATCATGGAACAGACGGAACGGCCAGCCGTGGTGGTGACTTAGGTTGGTTTAGCAGTGGACAAATGGTGAAGCTTTTTGAAAAAGCAGTTTTTGACGCTAATAAGACCGGTGTACTAAACGATGTAGTAGAAACTGAATTTGGTTACCACTTAATTGATGTTACTAACACTAAAACCAACAAGGCCTATTACGTAGCACGTATTGAAAGAGCCATTACACCAAGTGATGCCTCTATTAACGAAGCACTTCGCAAGGCAGAAGCTTTTGCTAGCGAGGTGAGTGATCTTGAGTCATTTGAAGCTGCTGCAAAAGCTGAAAATGTAGTTATCCGTGATGCTAAGAAACTTTTAGCAGGAGATCGCACAGTTAGTTCACTAGGTGAAGCACGTCAGTTAGTTCAGTGGTTATTCCGCGATGCAGACAAGGGGGAGGTATCAACAGTTTTCGATTTGCAAGAAAACTATGTTGTAGCCGTAATGACAGGTGAAGTTGAAAAAGGTTACAAGCCATTGGATATGGTAAAAGACGAAATTACGCCAATGGTTAAAAATGAATTGAAGGGCAACCTTATCATTGAAAAATTAAGTAAGGCAACAGGAACACTTGAAGAAGTGAAAACTGCATTTGGTAGCGATGCCACTGTATATTCAAGCAGTGATGTTCGTTTAAGCAGCAACTCACTACCTAATCTTGGTTTTGATCCTATCGCAGTTGGTTTAGCGTTTTCTTTGGAAAATGGCAAGCGTTCAAAGCCGTTCATCAGCGAAACTGGTGTTGTTATTATTGAAACTAATAACAAAACAATTGCTCCTGCGCTTGGCGACTACGCACCTTATAAACTAGGTTTACAGCAAGCGGCACAGAACAGGAACTATTCTATAGCAGAAGCTATTAAAGACAGATCAGACATTGAAGACAAGCGTTATAACTTCTTTTAATTACTAAGCTTAAACCAAATGCCGCTTTGATCTGATCAAGGCGGCATTTTTTGTTATATGGAACAGCAACAATGGGCAGACTCTTTCAGAGAGAAATTAAATCAGCACTACCAGTGGCCAACAGCATACATGTTTAAGTTTATTGTGCCTTCTGGTAAGGAGCCAGCGGTTAAAAACATGTTTCCGAGTGAAGATATCACAGAAAAATTATCTGCTAATGGTAAATACATCAGTGTAACTGTACAACTGAAGATGAACTCTGCAGAAGAAGTTATTGCTATCTATCAAAAGGCATCAAAAGTTGAAGGACTGATTGCGTTGTAAAGCGAGCGCTTTCAAATTGAAAAACATCCTTCAAATTACTTACCTTCGTTAGTATTAGATCAAATCTGAATCAAAGGTATATGTGGAAAGAAGAAAACAACAAACTTGTAAAAACATTCATCTTCAATAATTTTGTTGAAGCCTTCGGTTTCATGAGCAAGGTGGCCATTGTTGCTGAAAAAATGAATCATCATCCAAATTGGAGTAATGTTTACAACAAAGTAAGCTTTGAGCTTAACACTCATGACGCAGGTAATATAGTTACTGAAAAAGACCGAACACTGGCTGCTGCCATTGACGCGCTGATTTAATGGAACACACATCACTATATCTGGTGCCAACTCCTATTGGGAATCTTGGTGATATCACACTGAGAGCACTAGAAATTTTAAAATCTGTCGACCTTATACTTGCTGAAGATACACGTACCTCAGGATTTTTATTGAAGCACTATAGCATTGACAAGCCATTAAAAAGTTTTCACAATTTTAACGAACACCGAACAGTAAGCACACTTGTTGAGCGCATGCAGCAAGGTGAAACTTTTGCCTTAGTGTCTGATGCGGGCACACCAGGAATCTCAGATCCAGGTTTTCTGATCAGTCGTGCTGCTGTACAAGCTGGTCTAAAAATTGAATGCTTACCAGGCGCAACTGCTTTCGTCCCGGCATTAGTAAAATCCGGTTTGCCTTGCGATCGATTTGTTTTCGAAGGTTTTCTCCCTGTTAAAAAAGGACGACAAACCTTGTTAAAATCTTTAGTAGATGAAGAGCGGACACTTGTCTTCTATGAATCTCCTTACCGTCTAACAAAAACACTGGAACAATTTTGTGAATATTTTGGTGATGAAAGACAAGCCTCTGTATCACGTGAGCTAACCAAAAAATTTGAAGAAACCTTTAATGGCAGTTTACAGCAAGTACTTCAACACTTCAGTCAGAAAGAAGTTAAGGGAGAAATTGTGCTGGTTGTTGCTGGAAAAAGTAAGCAGACTGCTGGTGAAAAGCCATCAAAATATCATTCGGAAGAGGAAGATTGATTTGTATCTTAGCGGGCATGAATCTTAATACAATTCAACAGGAAGTAATTGGTATTTCAGCTGAGGTTGCCAGTTTTATTCAATATGAATGCGAAAACTTCGACCTGAGCCATATTGAGGAGAAAGGTAAATTCAATAACCTTGTTTCCTATGTTGATAAGGAGGCAGAGAAAAAAATCGTAAAGGTTTTACAAAAACTAATTCCAGAAGCAGGTTTTATTACAGAAGAAGGAACCGTTGAGCAAAGTAAATCGCACGACTACAATTGGATAATAGACCCGTTGGATGGCACAACAAATTTTATGCACGGCTTGCCTGTGTATGCCATCAGCATCGGTCTTGTAAAAAATAATAAACCTATACTCGGTGTTGTTTACGAAGTAACGCGCAAAGAGTGTTTTCATGCTATTGAAAACGAGGCTGCCTACTGCAACGATAAGGTTATTCGCGTTTCAACTGCTAAAGGTCTTAATGAAAGTTTACTCGCTACTGGCTTCCCATATTATCAATTTGAAAAATTAGATGCCTACCTAAATATTATCAGAACTTTTCTAGATAAGACACATGGCATTAGAAGACTCGGCAGCGCTGCTATCGATCTGGCATATGTTGCTTGCGGACGACTTGATGGTTTCTTTGAATACAACCTTAACCCTTGGGATGTGGCCGCAGGTACTTTCATAGTGCAACAAGCCGGTGGTATTGTAACCGATTTTAAAGGTGGTGATAATTTTCTGTTTGGAGGGGAGTTGTGTTGTGCCACCAACCATATACATACTGAAATGCTTAAAGTAATTCAGGATAGGTGGTAGAAGCCTGCTGATAATAAATAATTGTCTGTATAAGGATGGGCAGGTTTAAAGGATAAACAAGACGAATATTGTCGGTATCAGGATTTAAGGATGAACAAGATTTAGCATAAATTAATTTTGGCAAATCCTGTTCATCCAGCAAATTCTTAAATCCTGATCCTGATTTATTGTATTTTATTCATACCTCAACGACTTTACAGGGTTTGCTGTAGCTGCTCTTAAGGAGCGATAGCCAACAGTAAACACAGCCACTAATAAAGTTACGCCCAGTCCTGCCAGAAAAATCCAGGCTGATATACTGATGCGGTAGGCAAAACCATCCAGCCACTCGTTCATTACAAACCAGGCAACGGGTGCTGCTATTACAAATCCCAAACCTATCAGCTTTATATATTCTTTGGAGAATAAGAAGACAATACCTTCTACTGAAGCACCCAACACTTTGCGAACACCAATCTCTTTGTTTTTCTGATTGATCATGAAAGTTGCCAATCCAAACAATCCCAGACAACCAATAAAAATGGCAATGGAAGTAAAGGCAGTAAGCAAAATTGATGTTCTCTCCTGACCTTCATAAAAACCACGAATCGATTCATCCAAAAACTCATATGAAAATAAATGCTCAGGGTAAGTTTCCTCCCACATTTCCTGTATCTGTGGTAAAGTATTTTGAAAAGCTTGTGTATTAACTTTTAAAGAAAGTGTACGATAATTAGAAATTCTATTCAACAATACGGTGGGCTCAATTTCACTTTCAAGTGATGTGGTGTGAAAATCTTCTACCACCCCAACTACAGGTAAAGTTTGCCCCCAAATCCGCATACGCTTACCAATAATTTCACTTGGATCAGTAAATCCCGCAATTTCTGTAAGGCGTCTGTTCACCACAAAGCTGCGAGCAGTATCTAAGTCATCAAGATTCTCACCAACCAACATCTTCAATCCATACAGATCAATATAATTACCATCAACCAGTTTTAGTTGTGTGTCTTTTCTTTGATCATCAGTTTGTCCTTCAAAAAGAAAACCTGTACCATTTACGCTCCCAGACGAAGGCGCAGTATTGGAGAGTGAATATTTTTCTATACCTGAAAGTTTAGAAATTCTATCTGCCAACGTTCTCATTTTGCTTGATGTGGTACTGTCTGTAGCCGGACCTTCACGTTCAGGAATGGGCAGAGTTACAATAGCATCGCGTTGAAAACCCAAATCTTTGCTCTTAAAATAATTCATTTGGGTAATCAATATAATTGTACCGATTATCAAGAATTGGGAGATAAAAAATTGTGTTATAACAAGACCCTTGCGCAGCAGAAAGCCGGAAGAGCTTTTATTACCCATAGAGTTTTTTAATGCCAGTGCTGGTTTAAAAGCTGAAATAACAAATGCAGGATATAAACCTGAGAAGAGTGACACCGTAACAAATAATAAGATTACATATAATACGAAAGCAGTATTCTGCAAAGGATTCAGCGCTAGTTCTAACTCCAAAAATGGATTCAGGAAACTCAGGGCAATTTGCGCTATTCCAAACCCAACTAAAATGGCAGTGAAGGTTACAATTCCAGTTTCACCTAAAAATTGAAACATTAATTGAGCCCTTGAACTTCCCAATGTTTTTCTAATACCAACTTCTTTTGATCGCTTGATCGCTTCTGCAGTAGTTAAATTAATAAAATTTATGCTGGCTGTTACAATTAAGAATAATGCAATTACACCAAGGGCAATGAGTGCTGTTTTGGGTACTGTATCATATCTATAGTTACCGTAGCGTTCGTCAAAGTGAAGCTCTGATAATGGTTGTATAACAAAACGCTGATTATCGTAATTTTCATCAGGATTATGCTTCTTATAGAAATCACCCATCCTGCTCTCAACTTTCTTAACCGACTCGCCTTCCTTTAGTAAAAAATAACATTGCTCATCGCTCCAAATACCACCCCATCCCTTTTCTTCATTTTGTTTGCGTATGGTCTCATAAGAAAGATATAAGCTAAAAGGTAAATCAGAATTATCGGGTGCATCGGCTACAACAGCTGAAATTTTATACTCTCTTGTATCAAACTTTATCACTTCGCCCACAACATCTTCTTTATCAAAATATTTTTTAGCTAGCGAAACACTGATCACCGCCTCATTAGGTTCGTCTAATCCTTTTTCCGCATCGCCTATTAAAACAGCTCGGTCAAAAATTCTAAATACAGCCGGGTCGGTAAATACTACACCCTGATCCTCTTGAAATTTTTTGCTTTCACCTTCCTTCTGCGGCACTTGAATAAGCGCACCTGACTGATACTGAGTAAATAAAACTTCCTCTGCCTCGGGGAAATCTAATTTGAAAGCCGGTGGCAATGGTGAAGGGATACCTGGTGTGTGGAAACTTCCCGTATTACTATCAGAAGTGGTTACAACCCTATAAATTCTGTCGTAGTTGCTTTGAAATTTATCAAAGCTGTAATGGTACTGAATGAGAACAAAAAGAATGAAGCTTGCTGCCATACCTATTGTTAGGCCCAAAACATTTATTAAAGCAGTGTTTTTTTGCCTGAATAAAGTGCGTATAGCTGTTTTAAAATAGTTCTTTAACATAGTGATGTATTTTGTATAAGCTCTTTCTTCTTGAAATATCGATGTCGTTTAGTTAAGTCTTTTTTATAACCCTGCCTTTGCCGAAGCGGCTACGTGCAGGCAGGCTCACCGCCAATCCTCTCCTTTGGAGAGGATGAATCTGGAAGCTTAATCAAACTACATTGTCTTTAAATATGTGAAGGGTCTAGCCAAATTTCAGGCCACTCAAAAAACACCCCAAATGCGGTTATTTCGGCTATGTGCTGTGCACAATTGTTCATTTCCGTCCGTTTTTGGACGATTTATTTGAACTATAAAAGGCTATTATGATGTTAAAGTCATAGATAATAACTTTGCTTTATGATTCAGGAGATTATAGTAAGTCTTATTTTTATTGGGGCGTTGGCTTATCTGGGTCGACTTCTTTACAATCAATTTCAAGCCAAATCGGCTTGCGCCAGTGGCTGCAATAAGTGTACAGCTATCGATTTTAACAAAATTGAAGCGGCATTGAAAGAGAAGAATTTCTGATTGAAATTATTTACAAACTACTCGTTTCGTAAAACTTACAATTTTCCTCTATTGGGATACGTTTATGAGCCTTCAAAACTCACTGCTCAAATTTAACGATGAGGAAATTAATTTTTCAATAGTGAAAGTGTCTCTTTGGTAATGACACCAAAAAGATTGTTCCTGTATTCAATATACTTTTTACCTCAATTTTACCACGTAATTTATTAACGGCCTTTTTTACCAGATAAAGACCTAGACCATTACCTTTTGAAATCTGGGTTCCTTTAAAATATTGATCAAAAATTTTGTTAAGATAGTCTGCGTCAATTCCAATACCATTATCCTCCAACGTTACAACTACCCAATCATCTGTTTGATCTACCTTCACTTTTATAGAGGCCAACTCATTACCATCTGTCTTTCTAAAGTTAATTGCATTCTCGAATAGATTATAGAAAATAATATGAAGTAATCTTGAATTTGAAAAAAATTCTAAATGATGTGATCCTTCATAGACAATGCTTGTATTAGTCCCAAGTTGTTGTGCTCTTTTTATCAAATCTCTGATTAAAAAAGAAAGCGTAACCAGTTCTGTTTTATCTTCCATTTGATCGAGCTCATGAGCCATTTGCATTTTCAAAAGCATTCGATCCATTTGCAAGGCTGTCTCAGCAACCATGTGGAAAAGTTTTAATCCATTTTCTTCCTTTACTTCAATCTTTGCAATATTCTCCAACCCTAATAAAGTGGATAGTGGTCTACGCATATCATGGGAGGATCTATACAAGAAAGTATCCAGTTCCTCCATGGTTTTTTCAAGCTCGTGTGTACGCTCACTTACCTTTAGCTCCAATTGATTGTTAAGCGTCAACATTAAATCATTAATCTCCTTCAAATTTTTACTCTGCACTTGCAACTCTTCATTCTTATTCTCAATCTCATCTCGTTGCTGCTTTATTATGCTATTATTACTCTTTAGTCGATTTACATATCGGATGTATATAAAAATAAGTGATAACAAAAGAATAAGAATAATGATAGATGATAAAATGATAATACTCTGTAGCTTTATTTGATCTTGATGTTGTTGTTCTTTTGCTGCAAATCCTTCAATTTCCACCTGTTTTTTCTGAAGTTCATATGAGGTTTTTACGCTGGCAAGGTCAAGTGCCTCTTTTTGATAATTAATAGAGTCAATCATTCGCAAGTGAATTTCATTTGATTCAAGTGCACCTAGTAGATCACCTTTAGCTCGCCTTAACTTAGACTGAACCATCCAATAAGTGGAGAACCGAAATGTGTGAGGATCGTTGATTAAATATAAAACTGAATCAAAGTAAAGATTCGCCTCCTTCATTTTATTCAACTCAATGAAAACAGACGCCATCAAAACACATGCCCTGGCTGCACTTTCATATTCTTTTTGTTTTCTGCTTGTGGTGAAATCAAGCTTAAGTCCTTCTAATGCTTTTTCAAATTCCTTCAACTCAATATAGACACTGGCGCGGTTTCCATTTACAAGCGCTACCCAAAAGTCATTCTTTATTTCTTTTGCCAGTTTTTCAGCCTCATTGTAATGAAGTAAGGATTGCTCAAAGTTTTTAAGTTTATATGAACTAAGGCCAATGGTGTTATGTGTTGACATCATTGTAAACTTGTCAACAAACGCCAACTCATTGTAGGGTACTTTCTTAATGTCTTCTAATGAAGCTAATCCTTCATCAACTGACTGATTGTAGTTTCTAACACTATGGTACAAATTACAAGCTAAGGAATGACTTCTAGAAGCATAGGTGTAGTTACTCAATTCAGTAAAGGCATCTGCTGCTATTAAGCAATGCTCAAGCGCCAGAGGTAACATATTCAGATAACGAAAATATTCTGCTGAATAATAATAAACGTACGAAGTAACAACCCGATCTTCATTTTTTACTGAGTATGCAATACCAGTTAACATGAATCTCAGGGTATTGTCCTGATCCTGAAAAATATGGCTCAGTTTTGCCAGATTCAAAGAAGCAAAGAAATAAGCATAAGGAGTTTTACTTTTCTCTGCAAGTGTTCTGATCTTATAGGCCCATTCAAAAGCTTGCTTCTTTTCAAGTAAGCTTAGCTCGTGACTCAATTCACTAAATATCACTTCCTGCCTCTCCCGCTCTGTTACAGATGGGAAGATCTGAACTAGGCTATCAATGACTTTCATTGAATGTTGCGCATAACTATTGACAGAGAGTATGAGTAAAAGACAACCTGTAAATAGACGGCTCATTCGCTAGTAATGTGTCGTATTAAGGTATGAAAATTTGGCCGCAAAACCAGTTCAGTTTGGGTAATTTCTACCATAAAGAACTCCTGCTATTAATACTACAATAGTTTGCTAACAGGTGCTAGGGGCTGCAAATAGGCAGGTGATCAATCTGGAACGATGTCAACTTACTTGGGTTCGTAATTACATAACTCAAGGCTAAGGCTATATAAAATCCTTTAATTATCAATACTTTACCATTGAACATTGGGAATATCATTTAAAGTATGGTCCCTATATTTTCTAATGAATGTTAATGATCACTTACAATAAAGGACAATGAAATTAGTGTTCATTTAATTTTGTCCGTATTCCTATCGTTGTATTTTACTATATACTCAAACAACTTTTTTTTCTTTTGCTTTTCATTCATAAACTCGGTCAACAATTCAGGGTCATCAATTGCCAGTATTTCCTTCAATAATTTCTTTGACAGTAAAAAAGGCTTTCCGGTATTGAAGTTTATAATCAACTCATCGGTGTAAGGTACTGGAATAGGAATGATCGCTAATGGAAACATGGAATAACCAAATACAACTCTGGTGCCTTTCTCCTTAAAGTAACAATATCTTCCCATTTCAACGATCTCATTATATTTTCTCCATCTTACAAAGATTCTTGCTCCGTCTGAGAAACCCCAAACTTCATTCTTTTTAATTTTACTATTTTTTCCCGTCTTGCTGTCAGTTAACCAAAGTTGGTTCTTATCAAAGGTAAAATCCTCAACAATGGAAGGGTCATTATACTTAAACTCCTCGAAGGTTTTGTAAACACCTTTCTTATATACTGTTGCATATATAATGTAGTTATCCCTGTTCATTAAACTATCGCTCAACAATTGAGCCGGGCTTTCATATACAACAAGTACTAAAAAAATAAAAAAATATCTATTCATGTGCTTTTGAACTTTAATCAACTTTTCTATTAAATCGTTTAGTGGTAAAAGTTTTATAGGCATTCTCTCGTCCAGACTAAAAATTCCTGATTATCCGTTGATGACATTGCCTTAATTACATTCTCAAAGTCAAAACGGTCATATTTAGATACAACATTGTATACCTCTTCGTGTCCTTTAGCTCCCTGTGGTATTAAGCAACCAGAGTCTTTCCCTAATAAAGCTAGCCAGACGTCAGGTTGAAAAGGTCCTTGGTCAGTCGTTATGATCTTTATATTGTCAATGTCTGCCCACTTTACTTGTTCTTTTTCCCTTTTTGGGTGTTCAACGATCACGCCTTCATCATTGATTGTAACCTGGAAGTAATCCTCAGGATCCTTCATTCTATCTTTATTCTTTTTCAGGAAATCAAATAATCCCATTTATTTTGGTTAACCTTACTTGTCCGTTGAATTTGTCAGCAATTTAATACTTGTTTGAATGCTCTTGTCTTACAAATATTATTTATCTAAATAAAATGACTTAAAGTGTTTTTCCAGGACGAGTCAGTCTTGCATGCAACGTTTGGCTACATGACATGTCGGTTTTCGAAGTACGATCGTTTCCAAAGCCACTAATCGAATTTAGTAGTTTGTATGTAATTGGCAAACTTTCGCAAGTATGGTTCCCAATAAAGCGCCAACGTCTCTTTTGTCCATCCTGTTCAACTATAATATTCTTCGTTGTGTATAACCATACATTAATGAACTACATTTACCTTTTTATCACCTGATTTTTGGATTGAAGTGAGTGTATACCAAACTACATGCGAACAACGCAACCTTTAATCTCGAACGCTGTCCCCTATTCAAACTTAATTAATGAACGAAATATCTTTAAAACCCCGGCTTTACTTTTTGGATTGGTTGCGCGTACTGGCTTTTTCGCTATTAGTCTTTTACCACGCTGGACTTATTTTCGTGGACTGGGGCTTTCATATTCAGAACAGTCATTTTAGCGAGTGGCTAAAATTGCCGATGCTATTTGTAAACCAATGGCGATTACCCTTACTATTTTTTGTGTCAGGTGCAGGTATTTATTTTGCATTAGGAAATCGAACCGCGGGTGTATTCGCTAAAGAGCGATTACTACGTATCTTCATTCCGCTTGTGTTCGGCATGTTCGTAGTCATCCCACCTCAGCTGTACTTTGAATGGTTGCACCATGAAACGTTTACTGGCAGCTATCTCGATTTCTATCCCCTGTACTTTAGTAACATTACCTGGAATCACCTCTGGTTCCTCACTTATTTGTTTGTGTTTAGTCTTCTGGCACTTCCATTGTTTTTATACCTCCGTAGTGAACGTGCAACAGTAATCATTGCGTCTTTTTCATCGCTTCTCATAAAAAGCCGATCGCTGATCTTATTCGCCATACCTCTTTTTCTCATAGAGATTTTCCTTCGCGATCAATGGCCCGATAATCGCAACCTGGTGAGCGACTGGTACAACTTTGCCTTCTATTTCTTACTGTTGATCTACGGTTACTTTTTCGCAAGCGCCAAACAGTTCTGGATTACGTTAGAGAATAGTCGTAGAATTTACCTGATGGTTGGCTTGTTTTCGTTTTGTATAATTTACTTTGGGTGGCATCAATCGGGAATAAATTTTCTTGAAACATTTGCGCTTGGCAGCTACATTTTTGATTTATTCAAATGTATTAATATCGTGTGTTGGATATTTTGTTTACTGGGTTATGCCAAATATTACCTTTCGTACAATAACCGCAGTCTCCAATACACGAGTAAAGCGGTATATCCATTTTACATTCTTCATCAAACGGTTCTCATAGCGCTCGGGTTTTATGTGATTAAAACCGAATGGAGCATACTAACGAAATACCTGATCATAGTAATGGGCACATTCATTATTACCATGCTACTTTATGAACTGGTAGTTCGAAGAGTAGAATGGATTGGTGTGTTCTTTGGTGTAAAATAATACAGCTATAGTCACGTCACCTTTTCGCGAATACATTTATGTAAAAAGTAAGTCAGGATGTTAGCTATGCCTTGGTTGGTGAAGACACGGGCCAAGGTATAGGTTCAATTATTTTACTTGGCTATTCCCATGCAGCGGTTGGTGTCTTCACAAAACAAGGCACAGGAACAGTTGTACCTTGTCAACTCAATATTTTGTTTATTAAATCACCAATTTCTTTTCCTTTATTCACAATCATCAGATGGCCACCGTTATTAACTTTAAAGTTACTAGTTCTTATGGGTAATATCTTATCGTATGTTCCTTGAATGTGAATCAAGTTGGTCAGCAAAGTCGTATTTCTCCAATTCACAATTTTGTCAATTGCCCACCATAAAAATTGGCTATCAGTATCATTTATTATCTCCCCCACCTTGGTTCGTGTCTTCACGAACCAACATTAATAATCTAGAATTCATCTCTCAAGTTCTTTAAAAAGGGAAATTCTTTAGTGCCTATTTCGTAAAATTTTGCACCCGAACATATTTCCGAATGGTCGAAGTCTGGAAATAAATACTTGTTCTGGTTCCTGAAGACACGAACCAGGGCTGAGGATAAACGGTACTTTGGAGTTTAGCCTTTTTACTTTTAAGTGCTAAAAAGAATAACCATAAAAACCGAAAGGTTGTCCCCTCAACAAGAACAACCTTCGACCAACCTGAAGAAAACTATTCAGCTCAATCTTTTACACATCGGCATGAAGCACCTATCCTTGGGTTGACATTATGATAACCAATAGCCAGACCATTGTTATAAATGGCGGTGAGTGTGGCTGAGCTTATTGAGACTTCGCCTAAGCCTAAGCTGCCTCCAGTGAATTGCCCGCTGGTTGTCCACCAGTATCCTGTGAACACTGCATAATTAAATGTACCATCATGGTAACGGTAGCCACCGGGCAGTGCGCTAAATCCGCTTTTGTTTTGGTATTCGGGATAGTCGCTGTTACCCACCGAACCTGGAACGGTAGAATTGCTCCATCCACTGCTGGTGGCCAATGCTTTGGCTACTTTGCTGGTGCTGGTTTTATCACCATCGGTGCTGCCATCAAAGTTATAGCCGTTGGCAATAAGGTAGTTTTCCATCTCCTTCCACTCTACACTGCTCGGCATGTGCCAGCCTGTGGGGCAAAGCTTGTTGGAGTTTACAGCATACCAGTTATAGAGCGCGCCAAACGCATCCATATTACCTTCAGCGTTGGCATATGAAGTAAACGCACCTGCGCTCTGGGTAGCCCATTCATTGAGATTGATTATAGCAGTGATGGGTGTACCATCATTGTATTGGGTGGTTCTCAGGTTTTCGGCCATCCAAACTTGTTCACCAATGGTTACAGTTTCATATACATTACCGTCTTTGTCGGTGACGGTAGTGGCAGGTGTCGGATCATCTTTGCTGCATGAGACGATGAATACAATCGCAAGAACAGACAATGATTTTGAAAATAAATTCATAATAATCAATATTTGGTTAATGATTTTTAATACAAGGTTTTCAGCTTTCATAAAGCCGGAAACCTTATACAATTAATTACTGATCACCGCTTTGTACAGTGCATACCTGTTCTGCAGAGTAAAATAGAAGGTGTTGTTATCTTGAATCATAATCCCTTCGGGGTAGGCATTGAGGTTATCCAAAAGGGTTTCCACTGTGCCGTTGGTGCGGAGTACTTTTATTTTGGTATTGAGGTGGTCGGCAATTAAAATATCACCATTGGGCATCAAGCCTATTGCGTGTATTTCATTAAAGCGAGCTTGTGAGGCGCTGCCAACTGCATCTCCGGATGCATTAGTACCGGCAAGTGTGTTAACCAAGCCAGTTGAAGGGTCATATTTCCTTATAGAATAACGGTCGGCTATATACATTACTCCGTTGGCGTCTACCTGCACATCGCGTACAAGGGCAAAAGTGGCTGTTACTTCGTCTCCATCCGTGCCGCCCACATTGCCATTGCCAATTACGGCTATCGATGAACCATTGTTGTCGTATACTCTTATTCTCCTTCCCGACTGATCAGCCACGTAGATGTTGCCATTTCCGCCAACGGTAATCCCTACAGGATAAACTAGTGGGCTTCCTGCAACTAAGGCTGTAACATTAATGTTCCTCCCATCATTTTCAATTTTTACAATCTGGTGAGAATCAGCCTTGCCCGGAGAACTTACTTTACGTGTAGCCAATAAGTAATTGGAGTAAGGGTGCACATCTGAAAACTGTTCGGCAGCTACATCGGCAGGGAAATATTCACTACTCAAAGTAGTGGTGGCGCCCAGTGTTACCTTTTTAATACCACAAGTCAGGTCGGCCAAGTAAATGGTAGGCGTACCGTTGTTGTTTTGCAAGGTGCCAAAGAATGGACGCGTGAAATAGATGTGTTCTAATGTACCTCCATCGTAGCATCCGCCAAGATTTGCATCGCCTGCCACCGCGCTAACGGTTACACTTGGTGCTTCGCTTACATCGGTAACGGTAATAGTAAAGGTTGCCGTTTTAGTTTCAGAGCGGCTAGTAACACTTACCACACCCGTAATTGTTGGGTTGTTTTCGTGATCAAATAATGATGGGCTTGCCACTTGTATTAATCCGGTTGAAGCATCAATAGAAACAGCTCCTGCCGGTGTTTGTGATACTATGGCAAAAGTTTTTTCATTGCTATTCAAAATACTTGCCGATACCTGACCAATACCTGCATTAGCGCCAGGGTTTTCTGCTATTGATGTTGTGAAATTCTGAATGTTTCCAACCTCGACAGCATCGGTTATCATAATGGTAACATTTGCTGTGGCCGTTTCTGTACCGTTAGCAACCGAAATAGTGGCAGTAAGAGAAGTGTTGACTTCATAATCAAACGCACTTTCATCGGCCACAGTAAGCTGTCCATTAGAAGAATTAATGGCAAAAGCTCCTGATACTGATTGTGAGGTAAGTGAATACACCAGGGCACCACGATTGGTGGTAGCCTGTACTGTTCCCAAAATTGCGTTAGCTCCCGGATTTTCTGTGATACTAGTGGTAAAATCTGTTGCACTTACGGTAATGGGTGCCAGCACAGTAAATTTTTGCGAAGCGGTCTCCAATGTTTTAACGCTTACTTTCACATCTACTTCGCCCGGAGTAATACCTGAAGGAACCGTAGTCACCACTTGAGTTGTTGTGAGCGATGAAACTATTGCTTCGGTAGTGTTGAAGAAAACTTTAACATCGTTGGTGCTGGTGCCGAAGTTTCTACCCGTAAGGGTGACCGATGTACCCACTTCACCTTCAGTAATGTTTAGCGAAGTAAGCGTGGGTTGTGGTTGCGCGGGTTCATCATCTTTATTGCAAGATGTTAGTAAGAACGTTGCGCAAGCCAATAAAGCAAAGAACGTTCTATTGTGTTTTAAAAATGGGGGCATCATATTTTCGCTTCTGTTTAGATTAACTCCACGAAAGTATGACCTGTATTTGCCGAACCCAGTATCTGTTTTAAGAACAGTCTGATTGGTTTAAGGAATGGATTTTCGACCCTTTAAAGCCTCTTCAAATTCCTCTTTTCTGTATTTTGAAAGTTTGGCGATTATATTATTTGTGAGATTGATTTCCAGTTTTGATTTGGCATAACGCCATATATGCGCAAAGTTTACTATCCATGATTTATGTGAGCGAAAAAAAACATTGTCTTGTGGCAAAAGGGTTTCAAACTGTTTGATGTTTTTAGTCACCGTTAAGTTCTCTTTGCCAATTGTGTAGACAGTGCTGTATGCTCCGTTTGCTTCAATGGCTATTATATCATTTAATTTTACAATATTCTGTTTGCCTAATTCGGCAATAACAATGTGATCATGGGTCTTACTTTGCAGTGATTCTTTAAGCAGGTGATATCTTTCTGCCATTTTTTGACTTTCTACTCTCAATTGCAATTTTTCAATTGCTTGTGTCAAGCGTTGGCGATTAATGGGCTTTACCAAGTAATCAACAGCATTCAATTCAAAGGCTTTAATGGCATATTGGTCAAAGGCGGTTACGAATATGATTTCAAAATTGATTTGATCAAAAAAATTGACGATTTCATAGCCTGCATATTGTGGCATCTGAATATCCATAAACACAACATCAGGATTTTGTTCTTTTATAATAGCAACTGTTGATGGAATATCATGGCATTTTGCAATTACCTCTATGGATGGATATTCCATTTCAAGTAATTGACTGAGCACGTTACGTGCAGCCACTTCATCATCTGTAATAATTGCTTTTATCGCCTCCATTTTTTTTCGCAAAAAAGGATCAACTATTTAACATAAGTTTTATCCATTTTACCAACCTCATCATTCATTTTACGAATAGTCTAATAATGACGCTTGAAAGGCAGTTTGATGGTTACCCGTGTGCCTGTGTACTTTCTATCAGGATATACATCTTCAAAGCCAAATTCGCTTACAATTTCGCCCTGTTGCTCGTTAAAAATATCTAATCGCTTCTGTATAGCATTTAATGCGAATGATGAGTGACTATTACCCTGCCGTGAGCGAATAATATCAGCCTGCTTTCTGCCAATGCCGTTATCTTCTACAATACAGACTAGTTTTTCCTTGTCGTAAATAAACCTTATGGATAATTCTTTCTTATCCTCTATGTGCAATAAACCGTGCAATAAAGCATTTTCAACAAAGGGTTGAATTAAAAGGGAAGGCACATCAATTTCATCTGACTGATCATAGTATATAGTATACGTGAAATCACTTTTAAAGCGAAGTTTTTCTAATTGGAGATATGTGTACAAAAAATCGACTTCCTTTTGCATAGGTATAAATTCGGTATTGGAATAGGTTAAAGCATTACGCACCAATTCAGAAAAAAGTACCACATAGTCGTACGATTCCACTGTTTTTTTCTGCAAAATCAAATCCTGAATCGAATTGAGCGAATTAAAAATAAAATGAGGATTCATTTGCGATCGAATGGCCACGAGTTTGGCAATATTTAGTTCATTTTGTCGATTCAGCTCCTTTCGTTGTTTAGATAACTGATGCTTGTAAAACCAATACATAAGTCCGATTAAAACAAAAACAACACTCAACATAAACCACCACCTTTTCCAAACAGGTGGGTTTACAAATCCAGCAATAAGAATTGTGTTTTCTGAATCTCTGCCCAAATGATCAATTACCTTCAACGCTATCTCAAAATCTCCTGTGGGGAGGTTCTGAATTTCAATTTGCTCAACACCTGCAGGAAGTTTTATCCACTCATTCTGGTTAAGGCGATAAGCATATTCAAAATGTCCATTACTCGTGTAAATACTTGCTTCGGGGTAAAGTATTAGTGGTTGTTGGTAACTTAGTTTTACATTAGAAAGTGCAGGATTTATAAGTGTATTCGTTTTTAAGAAAACTTTTGCCAGCGGCCTATTTGTTTTTTCTTTCAAGGGAATTTTTTGCAAGCCTTTTCCAGTAGCCAGCCATATATTTTCGTTCATCACAATAAGGTCATTTACATTTTCAGAAGCTAGCCCAGACAGGGCATTGAAATTATTCCATTCACTTTTCTCCAAATCTAAAATCCAAACACCTTTATTACTTGCCATGAATAATTTGCGCTGGTAATATTCCAGTTTTTGCGCTTGCACATCGGCTGGAAGTTCTGCTACTTTAGCCAATTTGTTTTCGGTGTCTAGTAAGTGAACTTTCCCATTAAAAGTGATTGCAAAAAGATTCTGTGTTGCTTCGTCAAAATCAATGGAAATGATTTGTGTCTTTGTTAACAGGGTACTGGTGCAAACCCATTGGTTCTCTCTGTATTCAAAAATTTGCAGTCCTTTGTTAGTAGCCGCATACAGTATATGTTTTTGCTGATTCCAGGCTAATTGACGTATCCAGGCCTCGCTGATTTTATCACGATAGCTATAAGATTGATTCTCACTATCAACATACAAGCCAAGTGAACTACCCAGGAAATAAAAAGGCGGAGCGTGAACAATTGATTTAATAGCCTTTATATGAAATGGTGCCTTACTTATTTCATTTTTTCTGAGCACATAATTTTCACTTTGTATGTAGAATATAAGATTGTCATTGCTTGTATCAAAAAACAAGCATTCGATGTCGGCATTTTTTCCCGTATGAAAAGTCTGCAGCGAACCGTTGTTAGTATTTAATTTTGTGATGGCTCCATTTATAGATGAAAAATAAATATGCGCTCCGTCTGTGGCGAGGTGTGTGAGTTTTTCGTTTTGTATACTGGGGGTATTCCACACCTGATAATTCAGATCAGGAACACGTAAAATACCCGCCTGTAAAGTGGTGAGCCAATAATTATTTTCACGATCAATCCACATATCTGAAAATGATAATTCAGGATAAAAAACAGTTACTGAATCTTTGTCCACGTTGTAGCGAACTATACCATTATAAGTGGAGATCCAAAGGTTATTATCGGGCAGCGCTTTCAGATTTGTTATTTTCCGGTTTTGCAAAGAAAGGGCTAGGTTTTTACTTTCATTTTGAACCAATCTACCCTGCTGCAATACATAAAATGCAGAACCATCCTTTTTTACAATCCATAGTTTATCTCCATGATAACCCAATAAAAAGTCAGTACTTATATTTTGGCCATGTCCCGGGAATGGATAGAAAACAACTTTTTCTTCTAAAATTTTTGCTATGCCCTGCTGGGTAATGGAATAAATCTCGCTTCTGCTATTTGATACTACCGAGCGGGTGAAGTTCTTAATAGTGTTGATATTTCGCCATTCGCGTGTATGTGGATTATATACCGAAATACCAGTTGCATGATTGAGATATAAAAGTCCTTCTCGGCCTGATGCAATATTAGATATTTTTTGAAATGTGTGCTGAAGCTCTCTGAGTGTATCGTTTTCAAGATAAAAGATCTGGTCTTGAAAATTCACACAATAGATCTTTCCATCCGAAGAAAGTGTAAGATTTGAGATGGATTTTGAATTTTGGGTTTTACTACTATACAAAGTATAGTTTACACCGTCAAATTTATATAAGCCTGCATCGCAGCCAATCCAAATTAAACCTCTTTTGTCCTGTACAATGCTATAAACTTCATTGCTTGGTAAGCCGTTTTCGTTGTCGTATGCGAAGTAGTGTGGGTATTGGGCAAAAAGTTTTGTTGCCGACAAAACGGTAATGGTGAGTAAAAATATGTTTAACTTCTTTATCAGAAAAAATAATTTCAATAATGTTAATGAAAATTATTTTCAAAGTTAAACTCTTTTTATAAGTAGGTGAGCGTTATGCTTTAGCATAGTTTCGACTGGCATGGGATGGGCCTGCACAATTATGGCAAAAGTGTACTTTAGATTTAGTATTTCTTGTGGGCTGAAGTAAGGTTTTGTGTACAAATTTATCCTCTCATATTTACTACTACTACTCAGCGTTACCGCAGAGAGCTGAACTTAATATACACTCTATCCATGTTTCTCAGAGACCTTACGCTTATTCTCCACACTTGCCAAGTGACGCTGAGAAGGAGAAAAGACACGAACCAGGGCTAGGGGCTATACTACCTTTTCTTCTTTAATTTAATTATCTCGCCCTCTAAGTATTTGATTTTCGCTTCAATGTCCCTTGTTCATTTTTCTTCAGTTGTTCGGATTAAGCTATCCAGTTTTAAGGCTTTCAGTGAATCGTATTCAATTGATTTCTTTACTAAATTATTTAACCACGCCTTGGTTCGTGTCTTCACGAACCAACAATAATAATCTAAAATTCATCTCTCAGGTCTTTCAAAAAGGAAAATTCCTTAGTGGCCGTTTCATAAAATCTTGCACTAGAATATTTATAATCACTTGGCTCTTTTGCTAACTGCCAATGTACTGTTAATGGGTTTAAATGAATATACTCCATTTTCTGATAGGCAACATCACGGGAATACAAATTAACAGCAAGTGAGTCTCGCTGCCAAAATTCATAGTTTTTGTTACTCGCTTCTACTGCATAATCTGATAATTTAACAAGTCCTTTGCCGCTGTTTATCATCTTTTTAAATTCATGTGCCGTGTATTTCAAAAAAGATCCCTGCGCTGTTTCTTTACCGTTTTGATTGTTAATCCTCCAGATTAAATGAATATGGTTGGGCATTATTACAAATGCAAAAACATCAATCTTACCTGCATCACTTAAGTACTTCAATGAATTGACAACTATATTTTTATAAGCATCTCCTTTTAACAAATACTGCCATTTATTTATAGTAGCCGTCCAAAAGTAAATCTCACCTTGCTCAATAAAGGACTTACGCTTGTAATCGCTTATGTTGTTATCCATAGCATGTTTTAATTGTTATGGTGCTGTTGCTGGTTCGTGAAGACACGAACCAGGGCAGAGGCCTTTACTTCTTTTTCTGTTCTTCTTTGATATCAGCTAATTGAGCAATCGCTTTTAGCTTCAATTCTCTTTCGTGCCTGTGAACGTACCATTCTACAAATAGTAGTTCAATTAATTCTATTAATAAAAATGCTTCTTGTCGATCAACATCAATAATTATGTTAATGTCTTTTTCCATGTGCGCCCCAATGTTCCCTACTTTTCTAACAGCATCAATTGACTTCCATGTCAAAGGGTCTACTTTATCTTCAATAGCGTTTATTTCGTCAATCAGTCTAGCTTTTGAAATTCCCCAAAAATCTCGAATAATTCCCTGCAAGCATCTCCTCGATAAGGTTGCTGATGCTTTGGGGCTTTGTTCTAAAATCGAGGCCGCTTCCTCATAGTCATTTCTTATTGCTTTTGGAATATACTCTGGAAACACTTTTGCAAATGAATTCGGTAACAGATTCCAGGATTTTAGGAGTTCACCTATTTTATATTGTCCATATTCATAGTCGTACCTGAATAAAAATGCTTTTAAAGTAATTTTTCTACATTCATCATTTGGACAGATGATCCATTCATTTCTTAAAAGTCTGTCCCCCTCTGCATTCTCAATTGTCATCCCATGTTCACTTACTCTAAAGTTGTCGGAATTGATTGTTGTCTTGGTGTCGCAATGAGGGCAGGTCCAATTAAATGCCATACTTTTTTAGTTTACCGGTAAAATTTACTGCCTATATCCATTAAGTTTAAGTCCATAACGTTTACATACACCCCAACATCATAAGCTTTTATTCAACGCTGCCACCTGAGCCCACCTGCTTGTTGTACTACTAATATCGCCAACTTTTATCCACTTCTGCAAATGGCTCTGCTTTCAAAAAATGCTCAGCAATAAAAAAAGCGTTTTATGCTTTCGCATAAAACGCTCCACAATAAATCTTCAATAAAAATTATCCGTAGATCTCGTTCAGCACTTTGGCTAAGCGTACACCGCTTTGTTGTATGCGCAGCTTTACAATATCAAAATACTTGTAGGCATACTCATAACCCATTTTGCCATCGCCATAATCGTATACTTGTTTGCGGTAGCTAATACTTTCTTTCGCCCAGTCGCGCACGCTTGCTGCCTGCCATGTAGTTAAATCGTTTTGTGCCGGGGATCCTATCCAGTTAGCAAATTCTGTATAGCTCAAATTCTTATCGTCAATCATTTCGCTATCCCACACACGGTGCAAATTGCTGTCGGCACGGAACCACATTACTTTTACGTTATTACCACCACGGTCAGGGCCAATGCCCACATGCAAAGGCTGGTGTATGTCGCCCACTAAATGCACAAGCATTTTTACGCGTATCATTTCTTCCTTACCGCTAAACTTGCCCGACTTCAGTTCCGCAATAATCTGTTCAATGGCAGCTATAACGTCACCCTTAGGGTTTTTCTCACTTTGCTCATACGTTTGTCCGTCTGGCACTGTTACCCAATGCCAGTCGTAAGAGTAGCGAAAAGATGTATCGGACCTAATCTCGTCCATCCAGGTACTGGTCATGGCTATAGACTCTCCTTTTAAAATGCGGTTAAGCTCTTTTCTTGCTTTTTTCGAGAGGTGTTTTTCAGCCAATAGGCCCATAGCACGATGCCCCGTTTGCCCCCAGCCAAAAGCCTGTAGAGATACAAAGAGCATGAGAAGGATACGAATAAGGGTTTTCATTTTTAAAATAATTTTTAATGTAATGATATTAGAAACCTCGTCATCTGCATTTCTCTGCATAAGAACCTTGATTTTACTCGGTTTCAGGCTGCAAATTCCTACTAAAAGTCAGTAATGCAAAACCACTCCGCATAAATTAACCTATATTTCATCTGTTTATGATTTTCTTTTAAAGTCAGACGAAAGACCTTTGTAAATATTACCAATGCTGTAAAACTACAGAGGCCTTTCATAAACGGTATATGTATGTTACAAACCATAAAACTTAGTGCCTTTCTGGTAGCCAATCAATTGGATTTAAAAGGCTTAAAGGCCTTTTTAGAAATTAAGCCTAACGCATACAGCTCAGCGGAGCTTTTTTACAAACTCAGCGAGCAGAAATACCAATACTATTTCAATTTTGGTGCTGTTCTCTTTAGTGGTTTTACTGAAGAAGAAATGCGCTACGCCCTTAAAACAATTCATCCTTTTCAGAAAGCACCGTTGACTTCATCTCTTCGCGATGACTTTTTGATCGATGTGGAAACAACAGGCACTACAAAATTTGAATTCGATCAAATGACGGTGAGCCGTATTGATGATCAGGTGATTCGCATTGCTATGTTTAACCTGGCACAATCGTTGGCCATAGATCACCACCATATTGTTGCGGAAAATTTATTACGCGAAGTGAAAGGTTTTACCACACAACTAGAACAAACAGGCACCCTAAAAATTGGTAGAAAAAATATGTTGCGCTTTTTAGGTCGTGCCCTTAATACGCAAAACGATATTGCCGAGAACATTTATATTTTCGATGCTCCAGAACTGGTGTGGGATGATGAATACCTGGACAAGGTACACCAAGGACTTAGCAAGCATTTTGATTTGCGTATGCGCTTCTCCGAACTGGAATACACACTGCGTATCATAGAAGATAACCTTACAGTATTCAGAGAAATCTATAACCAGAAAGAAAGCAGCCGCCTGGAGTGGATCATCATTATCCTGATTTTATTTGAAGTCTTCGATCTTATTATCAGTAAGCTACTTCATTTGTTTTAATGACTGTTACTAAAAATATAATCATAACATGCGAGCACGGAGGTAATCAAATACCCATACGCTACCGTTCACTCTTTGATGAAAATGCTTTACAGCAAACAACAGCGTGGGATGAAGGCGCACTCGATCTGGCATTATCGCTGGCAGAAGAACTAGATGTGCCTTGCTTTGCACACCAGACTTCGCGCCTGTTAGTAGATGTTAATCTCTCGCTAGGAAATAAAGGACTATTTATTCTAAACTCAACATTGCTTGGAGATGCTGACCGACAAAATATACTGGAGCGTTATTACTTTCCATATAGGTTGAGGTTAGAAAACACTATAGCCATGAGCGATAAGGCTTTAGTACATGTATCGCTTCATACCACACCTGAACAACAAACAGACATAACGCTTATTTTTAATAGCAAAAGAACACTGGAAAATGAATGTGCTTTAATATTGATTGATGCATTGAATAATTCATCAAATAGCTTTCGAGTTTCCACGCAGGATGTGGCCAATACCTTGGAGGATAGTTTTGTTCAGTATTTACGAACGCGTTTTGATGATGAGGCTTATGCCGGCCTTACTTTAATTGTTCATCCGCGACTAACCAGCGATGAAAATATTATTGTGCTTGTTGAAAAACTTAGCAAGGCTTTATCCCTCCTGCGTAGCTGAATCTTTAAGATCGCGCAAAAGATCTTGCAGTTTTATTAAATGATTCCCATACAATTTTTTCAGATACCAATTCGTGAACAAAAGCGCGGTAGTCATAATAACGACCGTTGCAAATAAAAGACGAAGTATCATTTCGGGCTCTGTTAAGCGATGAAGAAAATTATCAAACCCTCTTTCAATAGCGGCAAATAAAATACCTAGTACAAAATAAACAGGATAAAAAATTAAATAACTGCTTCGGTAAAATTGCAAATAGGCTTTTAAATCGTTGATCAAATTCTCCAGATTTTCTCGAATGTTTTGTTGTGAGGGATCAAAGTGATTGAGTAGCTGAATTTTTTTTACGTAATAAACCAAATAAGCTAAAAGCAAAAGTAATAAAGAAACAATAGACCATTTCATGGCACCACTACGCAATGTGAAGGAAAAGTATAGCATGATTAAACCAAAAACAATGGTGATGGTAAGTTCAAACCACACACTCCGTTTCAATTTGGCTACAATAGAATTACTACTACCTTTAATCATGGCCGCAATTTCATCAGCCTGTTTAGCCGGATAGCTTTGCTTTTTTTTCCAAATCGATTTTAAATCATCCAGTTCCATTTTACGGAGTCATCAATTTTTTAATTTTTTCGCGAATGCGGTTCATTCGAACCCGCACATTATTTTGCGTTATACCAATCGTTTCTGCTATCTCTTCGTAGGGTATTTCGTCAAGCGCCATCATAATCATGGCTCGCTCTATTTCTGTAAGCTGACGTATAGCCCACTGCAGCTTTTGATAATTCTCTTCTAATGTATCGTCACTGTCGTCCGAAAAGTTAAAATGCTTTTCGCGTATATCTTCTGTTTTAATAGACCTGCCCTGCTTGCGCAAACCCGAAATAGCAGTATTAAGGGCAATACGATACATCCATGTCGTTATCTTCGCTTCTCCTCTAAACGTGGGGAAAGAGCGCCACAATTGAAGAACAATTTCTTGAAAGAGATCGTTTCGCGCGTCACGATCATTGGTATACATCATGCATACCTTATGGATAAGACCCTGATTATCGTTTATAAGATTTACGAAAGGTTTTTCTGATTCGACCACGCAGCTATGCGATTCAAGTTGATATGTCGAAAGATACTAAAGAAAATTACAGATTCTAAAATTGACGATTTACAATGTACAATTTACGATTTAATGCTTTTTCTCCTCTACACGTTCAAGATTGAAAAGGTCGTGTAGTACTTCTGTAAGGGATTCGGCCTCACCACGCTTGCAGGCTGCTTTGAGTTGAAGCACAGGGTACTTCAAAATTTTCTGCATCAGCGAGCGACTCATTTCTTCGAGTTTCTCAGCCTCCTCAGGTTTCGCATTTTTCAAGAAACGCGCAATTTCTTCTTTGCGTATTTGCTCAAGTGTTTGCTTCAATTTTTGTATGGTAGGCGATACTACCATTTCTCTTGACCAGTCTTCAAAGTCTGTAATCGCCTGAGCAATGATAGCCTGCACCATAGGAATGGAAGCCTTTCTGCGCTCTACTGTCTCATTGGTTTTCTCCTGAATGTCATCAAGGTTGTAGACAATTACTCCAGGAATTTCTTCCAGAGTTGCCTCCACACTGCGCGGCATAGATAAATCGATGAAGAACTTGTGCGAAATAATATTTACTTGCTTCAATAATTCTTTTGTAATCAGCGGGCTTTCGCCTGATACTGAACTAACAATAACATCAGCATGCTGAATTTCAGCAAGAAGGTTTTCGAGGCCTCCGAATTTAAAGCCACATTTAGTAGCCAACTTTTCAGCCTTATCTGTGGTGCGGTTAAGAACAGTTACGTTTTTAAAGCTCGACTCTTGCAGGTTCAAACAAACATCCTGACCAATCTCTCCAACACCTACCACCAATACTTTCGGATCACGGTAGCCAGTAGTAACATCTTCTGCCAATTCTTTAGCGGCATAAGAAATCGAAGCTGCGCCATCACGGAAAGACGTTTCTTGTACAACACGTTTGTTGGCAAAAAAGATGGTGTGCATTAGCCTGTGTAAAAATGGACCAGCCATGTTTTCATCAGCTGTCCACTGGTAGGCATTTTTCACCTGCCCTGAAATCTGAAGGTCTCCCACTACTTGAGCATCTAAGCCGATGGATACCTCAAAAAGGTGCTGCACAGCATCTTTATCACTTAATTTTTGAAAATAGGGCGCTAAATCAATGGCCAGACCCTTAATTAGGCTTAAGCCACTAAAAATTTCGGTGGAATAGTCATTTTCAGAATTATAATAGATTTCGGTGCGGTTGCAGGTAGAAACCACCAAAACATCGCTTGCTGTGGTGAATTCGCGCACAAATTTCAATAACTGCTTTACGCCAACCTCATTCAACGACACCAATTCCCTAACTGCCACCGGTGCAGTCTTGTAAGTCAGTACTAAAGATTTAAAATTCCCGTTCATCGAACCACAAAAGTAAGGTCTATAAGGCTATTCAGCGTGACGAAAATCACAAGAAATATTATTTAGAATTAGTTCAAATAAGCCAAAATCAAAGATTTTGTATAGCAACGCGGGCTTGCTATTTTAGTTGTCAGATGGGCAACGTTACACTATGAAAATTCGGAAAATCGTGCGCAATTTTTTTGGTTTTTCACGAACCGAAACCAATGGCTTTCTAGTGCTTATGCCACTTATGATCTTTGTCATCTTCTCTGAACCGCTTTACAGAAACTGGCGCGCACAAGCACCTATCGAACTGAAAGATGAAACACACAAGCTTGATAGTTTGGTACAACTTATGGCCATGTCACAAACGGAAGTTTCGTCAAGTTTAGCTCCTGTACTATTCCCATTCGATCCAAACAAAGCCACCCAATCAGAATTGACTTCGCTTGGATTTAGTAAAACACTGGCCAGCCGTATTGAAAATTACCGTAACAAGGGAGGAGAATTCCGCATTAAGCAAGACTTACTCAGGCTTTATGGTATGGACAGCAGTTTATACGTACTTATGTATCCTTATATGCTTTTACCAGAAAGCCTGGTGAAGCGGGAAAAATTTGTCACTGAAAAGATAAACGTTGCTAAAATAGAAAAGATAAAAACCGATTTGAACCAAGCGGATACTGCTGCGCTTAAACAGGTTTATGGTATCGGTGAAAAACTTTCGCTTCGTATAATTAATTATCGAAATAGTCTTGGAGGCTTTATACAGACGAGTCAGTTGAAAGAAGTTTACGGCTTAGATAGTATGGTTGTGAATAGAATTCTTAAAAACTTTTTCATTCCCGATGTAGTGGAGCCTACTAAAATCAACATCAACACGGCTAGTGAAGAAGTGTTAGCCAAACATCCTTACATCAAATACAAAAATGCCAAAGCCATTGTAGCGTTTCGCTACCAACATAAAGCTTTTAATGAATTAGATGAATTACTTAACATAAAAGTGATTGATCAGAATACCTTCAATAAAATGAAACCTTATCTCACGGTTAGTGACTGATTTGCATAACGTGCCATTTCTAAACCAATCATACTTTTCTTGCGCACGGGTTGCCAGCGATACTCACCAAGAATACCATCCTTCCGAATAACACGATGGCAAGGAATTAAATACGCAATATGATTAGCGCCCACAGCAGAACCCACTGCTTGCATGGCATTTGGGTTACCTATACTTTCTGCTACTTGCTTATACGTGGTTACTGCACCCACAGGAATACGCAATAAGGCTTCCCAAACTTTTACCTGAAAGTTAGTACCCTTTACCAGAACATGTAGTTTCTGGTTGTCTTTGGTTTGGGTAAAAATATTGTCAGCAAAAATTTGAGTAACATTTTTATTCTCAAGTAATGTTGATTGATGCCAATGGGCCTGCATCGTTGCTATTGCTAAAGAACGATCCGTATCAGCCTCTACAAAAGAGAGCCAGCACACACCCCGTTTGGTTGTACCAATTAGTGCTAAGCCAAAAGTGGTTTCATGAAAACCATAATCAATCTGCAAACCTGCTCCGCTTTGCTTATATTCTTGTGGCGTTACAGCCTCTAAGGAAGTGAAGAGATCATAAATGCGTGCCTGACCAGAAAGGCCGGCCGTTTCAGCCAGTTCAATCAAGTTGCGAGACTCATGAAGTTTCTCCTTTAAAAAATCAACAGTTAAAAACTGCATGAAGCGTTTCGGACTAATACCCGCCCACTCACTGAACAAACGTTGAAAATGATAAGGACTTACTGAAGCCTCTTCTGCCACTTCCAGCAAACTGGGTTGCTTCAAGAAGTTTTCTTCCAGGTACACAATGGCTTTTTCAATACGCTGATAGTTAACTTCTTCCTGAGTAGCCATGCTTAAAGCTATAAAATTATGATATCAAAAATCATTGAATTTTATCATCTTCTCAACCGAAATCTTGCTATTGTTAACTGAGTAATGGTTTAACTTAGCCGTAGATTAAAGCAAAAAAAATGGTTGATCCACAACCTTCCATATACTGGCTGGGCTTACGCATAGATGAACCGATCACTACACTGACGGATTTGTTAGTGAGTGCAGTTTGTATTTATGCATGGCACAAACTTGGTAAGCTCACGGTTAGCTCAAAAAGCCTGATTTATTTTCGCTACTATTTTTTACTGATGGCATTAGCTACTTTACTCGGTGGCTTAATCGGTCATGCATTTTTATATGCTTTTAGTTTCAGCTGGAAATTACCTGGCTGGATTGTAAGTATGTTTTCAGTTGCGCTTATCGAGCGGTCGGCCATTGACTATGCCAAAACACATGTTCCCGAAAAAGTAGGCAAGTTCTTTTTGAATTTAAATGTTGTTGAACTAGTCACTATCATGTCGATAACACTTTACACACTTAACTTTAAGTGGGTTGAGTTTCATTCTGGCTATGGTTTGCTGGCAATCGTATTTCCCTTTCATGCTTATATCTATTACAAAACCAAAAATGCAGGTAGCCGAACCATTATTATTGCAGTTGCCATAGCATCAACTGCAGCTTTGGTTTATATGAACAAAATTGCCTTACACACCTGGTTCAACCACCTCGATATTAGTCATATCCTGATGGCTATTGCTGCATATGTTTTTTACCGCGGAGCACTCCAGTTATACATGGATAAAGATTAATAATATTGGGAACAAAATATTTTTTCATTGGTTTATAAATAGATCAATAATTTTGTGCTGAAAACGCGAAGAAGAATTGTAGTAAAATGAAGGGTTTGTCATTTGATGTTTTACGCACCGCTAAAAAGTATAAGCTGATCAATTATGGAGAACGCCATGATTTTGTGATTGAAGATATTTTAGCCAATGGCGATTTTCGAGTTAAGGATATCCACACGCTGGAACGCTACCTGCTCAAAGATTTAATTCGCTATGGCAAAGGTCCTGATTTCGAAATTAGGGAACTCGACTTCTGAATTGTTTAGATTGGTATAAATGTGTGTTTGGGTATACAATTTTTGTTAGACTTTTTGCCCTTGCTTTCGTTTCTTTGCATCTCTTTTCACCAATCGGTGCGCTTAAAACAAGGTAATTATGCAGGATTTAAAGATTTCACTTATTCAGTCCGATATCAATTGGGAAGACGTTGGTGCTAACCTGGCCATGTTTGAAGAGAAAATCTGGAGAATTTCCGGCCCTACAGACATCATCATACTCCCTGAAATGTTTACCACTGGCTTCACCATGAATGCCTCTAAGCATGCAGAAATGATGAACATGCGTACTTCAAAATGGATGCGTCAGATGGCTGAACAAACGGGAGCATTAATTTTAGGCAGCTACATTTGCAATGTACACGATCGCTATTACAACCGTCTGTTATGGATGGAGCCTAATGGCCAGCATAAAAGCTACGACAAACGTCATTTATTCAGAATGGCTAACGAGCATAAGGTCTATTCACCCGGAGAGAGTACCTTGGTTGCCACCTGGAAGGGATGGAGAATTTGTCCTCAAATCTGTTACGACCTGCGCTTCCCTGTGTGGAGCCGCAACCGTTTCGATCATGAAACACAGAAATTAAATTACGATGTGCTGCTATACGTTGCAAACTGGCCACAAGTACGTATTAACGCCTGGGAAACTCTACTGAGAGCACGCGCTATCGAAAACTTGAGTTATGTAGTAGGCGTAAATCGGGTGGGCATTGATGCCGATGGTATGGAGTACAATGGTAATTCGGCCGTAATCGGTCCTAAAGGCGATACTATTTTTTCTATTGATGGTATTGAAGCTGAAAAGACAATTGAGTTAAGCGCCAATGCATTATTATCATTCCGAGATAAATTTCCAGCTTACCTCGATGGTGATGATTTCTCTATTGAGCAAGGCGAGTTTGAGGAAGATTTTTTATAATCCATCTAAGGAATAACCTGCTGATCCGATTTCCTCCCAACTGTCATTAATCTTTTCCAGGTAATGTAGTCGGCCTGTGCTTTGGGTGGGTTCACTATCCGAATCCATATACCAGTATGATTGGATTCCAACGATTGCTTGCGTTCCATCCGCATTAAATCCTATTTTATTCAGGATGAAATACCATGTGCCAGACGTAGGATATTTTTTCTGAAAAAGCAACCAAGATTTTTTCAGATCAGGTTGGTCAAAGAAATAACGATGCTCTTCGTTTGAAAGAAGATAGGTCTCTTTAGCCGTAATCTTAAGTTCTTCACCTAATAAACTTGTCTCCGCATTTTCAGCTTCGTAATTTGAGAAGAGAGTGGCCTCCATGTTTGACATCTTATCCAGATTGAAGAAGAGCTCAAAAGCGGATTCTACAGGAGTTCGGGAAGTAGTTTGTTGCTTAATAACCACTTGGGTATTACTGAAGTTTCCTAAAATAGCGCTGTAAACGTCATATTCGTCTTCACTGAATTCATCGGCAGGTTCCAATGCAAATTCAGGAATTTCTATATCGTTTGATTGGCAGGAAAGAAACAGAATAGATAGTGAGAGTAATAAGATTTTTTTCATTGATCAGTTATGAATTGAGTTAAGTTTTGTAAATAAGATAACGGTAAAATTAGCTTTTGGCAGATTGCTGTTGCTACTTAATGGAATTATTATTTTGATTACTCATACTTGCATGGAACAGGATAATAGCCAGTCACCTTTAGGAATTAAAAAAAACCTTAGTCATAATTTTGTTTTCTAAAACATTATTAACTAGGCAGGTCTTCTAGTTATCAAATCTTCACATCATTCTACTGTTACACTCTTCGCGAGATTTCTTGGTTGGTCAACATTACATCCACGCATAACAGCAATATGGTAAGAGAGTAACTGAAGTGGTACTACGGACACTAAAGGCATTAGAGAATCTATAGTAGCAGGAACCTCAATAACATAATCAGACATTTTAGGAATGATTGTATCTCCTTCAGTTACAACTGAAATAACTCTTCCTTTTCGTGCTTTTACCTCCTGTATATTAGAGACAACTTTTTCATATGAGCTATCTTTAGTTGCAATAAACACAACAGGCATTTCAGCATCAATCAAGGCGATAGGGCCATGCTTCATCTCTGCGGCCGGATAACCTTCAGCATGGATGTACGATATCTCTTTTAGTTTTAAAGCACCCTCTAAGGCAACCGGGAAGTTATAACCACGACCTAAGTACAAGAAGTTGCGTGAGTCTTTAAACTCAGTGGCTATGGTTTTAATTTGATCATTCAGTTTTAAAGCAGTTTCAACTTTAGCAGGAATATTTTCCATCTCAGTAAGCATCTCATGATACTTCTGTTCAGTTATTGTTCCTTTCTTGTGCGCCACACTCAATGCAATCATATTTAGCACGGTAAGCTGTGCTGTAAATGCTTTAGTGCTCGCAACACCAATTTCAGGACCTGCGTGTGTATATGCACCTGCATGCGTAGCGCGAGGTATAGAAGAGCCTACAACATTACACACACCAAAAATAATAGCCCCTTTCGATTTTGCTAATTCAATTGCGGCTAAAGTATCGGCTGTTTCACCAGACTGTGAAATGGCAATCACAACGTCACCCTCTCGGATAACAGGGTTTCTGTAACGAAATTCTGACGCGTATTCAACCTCAACTGGTATTCGGCAGAACTCTTCAAAGAAGTACTCAGCTACTAATCCTGCATGCCATGAGGTACCACAAGCAACAATTACAATTCTATCTGCGTTAACCAATTTATTAATATACTCACGCAAACCACCTAGGATGAGGCGGCCTGTAGAAGAATCCAATCTGCCACGCATACAGTCATGGATGGAGCGTGGTTGCTCAAAAATTTCCTTAATCATGAAGTGGTCGTAACCACCTTTCTCAATAGCCTCAAGTTCTAAGTCTACTGTTTGCACATAGGGTGTTAATGGAAGATTAGCTGTATTCTTTACTGTCAATTTTCCATTATTGATAATAGCAATCTCTTGATCATTCAGATAAATAACTTCATTAGTGTACTCAATAATAGGAGTAGCATCAGAAGCCATGAAGAATTCGTCTTTACCAACACCAATTACCAACGGACTACCTTTGCGAGCTGCAATTAAAAGATTCGGATCTTCTAAGGACATAACGACTATAGCATAGGCACCTACAACTTTAGTCAATGCAAGTCTTACGGCTTCGTCTAAAGAGCATTTTTCATTCTCCTTAATATCTTCAATAAAGTGTATAAAGACTTCTGTGTCTGTTTCACTTTCGAAAACATGACCCTTTCTAATGAGTTCTTGTTTTAGCGAGCCATAGTTCTCTATAATACCATTGTGAATAATGGCAAGTTTTTTTGTAGCGGAATAATGTGGATGTGCATTTTCATCATTGGGTTCACCATGTGTAGCCCAACGTGTGTGTCCCATACCAATAGTGCTATTGAGATTTTTGTCTTTAAGAAAAGACTCTAACTCCGCAACCTTACCTTTCTTTTTATATACGTTAAGACCTTTGTTTAAGAGAGCAATGCCAGTACTATCATATCCACGATACTCCAGTCTTTTTAATCCTTTAATAATTATTTCGGCTGCTTGACGCTGGCCCACATATGCAACTATGCCGCACATAAATTAATCGTTTTGAGTTGGAGTAGTATAGAAAATTTTAAGCTTGAGGTTTTCTTTATTAAAAGAAATCCTGTTAATACTTTTAGCAGCAAATGGATTTCCCGGATAGAGTGCAAAATTGGTGAATCTTGACTTTGTTATATTGAGATCTGCATTTGACTCTTGTTCAATAAGTTCTTGCATGAACAGCGTAATGAAGCTATTGTAACTTTTCGTATTGCTGTTATAACTAAGTTGAGCGAAACGATCTTGTCTGTCTTCAACTACACCCAAAGTATTTGACTTGCTTATTCTGGATGTGTTTTCAGTTGCTGAGAGGGCAGTTGATAATGACCTAACCTTGTTATTGTAAAATATCAGATCAAGACTATCTTGTTTTGATCCATCATAGCGCTTTAGTCGGTTAGTATTGTCTATCAACTGTAGATATAGCGATTGCGGTGGCCTGAATGATTGAGGCTCGTCTATACTTCCAATAGATAACTCTGCTGAATTGATTACAAGATTTTCAATAGTGTCACAGAACTCTAAAAATTTAGAAAAATTCAATTTAGTTACAACAGGGACGCCAGATTGAATATATAATTTATTAGGATTTGCTGGTGTAAATTCAGCATAGGGTGAGGTTAGCCCGGCAAGTGACGATGTATTGCGTTCAGCAACAATCTTTGATGTTGACGCTAATCCAAGTTTAGGCACGTCACGCACAAAAGAAATGTAATAATTAAGTACTAAAGTATCGGTAGCTGTGTGATAGTGAAGCGCAACTCGTGTGGAGTCCGATAAAGATATACCAAACACCTTACTATTGTTGTTCCCAACTATAGCCAACCCTTTGAAAATTTTTGAGAAATCATCAAAGTCAGTAAAGCTCTTTTTGGTTATATCCCAATTATCAAAAAGGTCAAGTCCAAATTCATCGTTCAGCCTTACATCGGTAGTTATAATAGTATCTGCAGTAGTAAAATCATCTAATTCTTCATTGAAGAGCGCTGGTTTTATTATCTCGCTACCTGTGCCTAGCGGTATAGGATCATAAGCTACAGACGTATTAGTATAATAATCATTGCCACCCCTAAAACTCATCATCTCTGTCAGTCTGTGAATGGTAAATGACTCCTCGCTAGATGATGAGCCGCCATAATTATATAAATCCAAATGCAAATGCATTGTGACAGAATCAAATACAGCCCCAGTCTCCTTGGCTCTGCCAGTGTTAGAAGGCCGCATTTGTGCATAAGCCTCCGCTGTAATGCGACCAAAAACAGGATCTTCGTAACTTCCCACTAGTAGTCTATTAACTGGGTCATTAATAGAATTTGATGTCCTTAACGAATCGAAGAGTAATACACTCGACTCAATCGGAATTTCAATGTATGAGACTTTAAATTTTTGATTTTGATTTCTGAAACCTAGTATGCTTTCATCATCCAGGCACGCAAAAAGAAATAGCGCCACGACTGCAGACAGTCCCAGCGCTATACGTTTAACCCACAAGTTCATTATATAAATTGAAGTATGATTCGGTGTAATCTTGATCTTTACCTATTGTTTCTACTTTCTTCTCTTTCATCGTTTTGAAGAGATCATCAAGTTTTTTGTTTTCTCCTGCAACTATTACTGCATCCGAAAACTCCATTCCCATTTTAATGAATCCTTCAAAGTCTGCTGATTTAAGCGAACCTAACATTGCATCCTCGATGTCGAGCATTTTCACTTTGTCCATAATATCTTCATTAAACTTATGAGTGAAGCTATTATTGTATATGGTGAAAACTGTTTTTGCATTTTTAAACAACGGATCATTCTTATAAGTTGTTTTCAAATACAAAGGAATAAAACTGGTTATCCAGTCATTGCAATGAACAATATCAGGTGACCATCCTAATTTACGCACAGTTTCAATGGCGCCCTTACAAAAGAATATGGCACGCTCATCGTTATCGGCATAAAACTTATTTTCCTTATCATGAAAAACAGATTTGCGATGGAAATAATCTTCATTATCAATAAAGTAAACCTGCAACTTGGCATTAGGAATTGAAGCCACCTTAATAATTAGGGGTTTCTCTTCATCGCCTACGGGAATATTTATGCCTGATAAACGGACAACTTCGTGAAGTCTGTTTTTACGCTCATTAATGATGCCGAAACGCGGCACCAGAATCCTGATCTCCATACCCTTCTCTTGCATAGCCTGAGGTAACTTGCGGACAAAGTCAGCAACCTCTGAGGTTTGCAAAAAAGGATTAATCTCACTAGCCACATATAGGATTCTAATTTTTGACATACTACACTATTTAATTACAACACGTACCAGAACGGGAAATTGAGGTACAAAAGTACAAAAAAAGGGCCCCTTGTTCAAGATAAGTTCTAAATAAGCCTATATTTGCGCCCTTTAAAACCAGCCCCATATGGAGATTTTCCGCGAAATAAAGCCACTGAGGGCCTTTTTACGGGAAAAGAATAAAGCCGGTTTTCTTATTGGTTTTGTTCCAACCATGGGCGCTTTGCATGAAGGGCACCTTTCTCTCATTGAAGCTTCAAAAAAATTGGGCTGTTTTACGGTCTGTTCCATCTTTGTAAACCCCGCACAATTCAATAATGCCGATGACTTAAAAAAGTATCCGCGGAATATTGAAGAGGACATTAAACTGTTAGAGGAAGCAAAATGTGATGCGCTTTTTGCACCAAATGCTGACGAAATTTACCCTCATCCCAGCAATACGCATTTCGATTTTGGATCATTGGGAACAACTATGGAGGGTGAGTTCAGACCAGGCCATTTTAGTGGTGTCGCCCTTGTAGTTTCTAAACTCTTTCATATCATAGAACCTGATCATGCTTTTTTTGGTCAAAAGGATTGGCAACAGGTTACCATAATTAATCAATTAGTAAAGGATTTAAATTTCGATATTCAGCTCCATCCTATTACAACTCTAAGAGAAAAGGATGGCTTGGCAATGTCATCACGCAACCAACGACTTACCGAGGATCAAAGGAGTAAGTCAATAGTTTTCTACCAATCTCTATTAGATTGTAAGGCAAGATTAGAGGCAGGCGAAAGACTTGATAAAATCGCTCCATTCATAAAAAATAAAATTGAGCAAGATTCAGAGTTACGCCTCGAGTATTTACAATTGGCCAATCGTGAAAACTTATCTTCATTAAATAGCGTTGAAGAACCAAATAACGCTGTGCTTTGCATTGCGGGTTTCGTGGGTGATGTTCGTTTAATCGATAACATCCTGCTCTAAAACAAAACGATTTTTCTTGTATGTTAATAGAAGTTTTAAAATCTAAAATTCATCGTGCAAAGCTTACACAAGCAGAACTTCACTATGTTGGTAGTATTACCATTGATGAAGACCTGATGAATGCTGCCAACTTTATTGAAGGCGAAAAGGTAACTGTGGTGAACGTCAATAATGGAGAGCGTTTAGAAACCTACGTTATCAAAGGCGAGCGTGGCTCCGGACAAATTTGTCTAAACGGCCCAGCTGCGCGTAAAGCTGCTGTGGGTGATTTGGTGATCATTTTCTCGTACGCCCAAATGGAGTTTGAAAAAGCAAAGCAATTTAAACCAACGTTAGTTTTCCCAACACCAGATAATAAACTAGCTTAGTCTGTTATGACAAAACGCTTCCGTTCTGTATTTCAATATTTATTAATACTGGGAGCAACTGTTTTTTTGGTTTGGTTTTCATTGCGTGGTATTCGCGTAGAAGGCACAGAAAATACTTTACAGGATAAGTGGTCGTACTTATATAAAACCTGGCAACTTTCTGATAAAGGCTGGTTGTTATTAATGGCTGGACTTTCCATGATCAGTCATTTAATTCGTGCGGAGCGTTGGCGAATGTTGCTCGTCTCTGCCGGAAGTAATACCACTTTGCATCAGTCATTTCTTTCATTATTAATTGGCTATTTAGTTAACCTGGTAATTCCACGTGGTGGTGAAATCAGTCGCTGCTATAATATTCAACAGCTCAACAAAACCTCTATTGAAGTTTCACTTGGCACAGTAGTAATGGAGCGCATCATTGATGTGTTATGTCTGTTAGCTGTGTTGGCTGTTACTTTTTTGTTGCAGGCCGACAGGCTTTTTGCCTTTATTAATTCATTGCCGTTGGGTGGTGGTGGATCTAATTTTGAAAAGCTATTGATTCTATTAGCCATTGCAGTAGTGCTTTTTAGCGTATTGGTTTGGATACTTTGGAGAAGACCAAAAGTAAAGGCATGGTTTCACAAAATATTTCTTGGTTTTAGGGGAGGTTTGCTCTCCATCTTAAAGTTACAACGCCCTCTACTCTTTATTGGCTATTCTATTGCGATTTGGCTGCTGTATTTTGTCATGAGCTACGTAGTCATGCTTGCATTTCCCGCTACCGATTCACTCGGTCTCGGGGCGGTGTTAAGCATTTTTGCTTTAGGCGCTATTGCCATGGTTGCTCCTCTTCCTGGTGGTGCGGGTGCCTACCATACGCTGGTTCCAGCCGGAGTTAGTTTTCTGTACGCTATCACCATCAGTGATGCTACGGCCTTTGTCTTTGTCTTTCATGCCTGGCAAACCCTTATTATGATTGTTGCCGGGGTGATTGCCCTGATCAGTAGCTCACTCTTGGCTAAAAAACCATAAATCACGCTTCAATTTCGTTTAGTTAAGCCATTTTATTGTCCTGCTTTTGCCGAAACGGCTACGAACTGGCAGGCTCACCTCTATGAGATTGATCAAAATACGTAGGGCATGTTAACAGCAGTTATTCCTAATCATATTTTAACAAAAGCGCTTTGAGTTCTTTGAGATTAAAATCATTTTTTACAAAAGAAAATACTGTTTTCCCTTTCTTGGTTTCGATATTTACCTTGGCTCCCTTTTTTATTAATCTTTCTATATAGTCATGCTCTAAGTATGTTTGTCTGCATACATACATTAATGCAGTCATACCAGATCTTGTCTGCAGGTTTACATTGATATCATAAGCCTCTAATAAAAAATTAAATTTCTTCCTGTGACTATCTCCATAATAGTTCTTGTCCATTAAATAGATTAAAGCAGTTTTATCATAATTATCCTGAATGTTTATATCAGCTCCACTTTTTAAGAGCAATTCTACTTTTTCTTCACCAGCACTACAACATGCCAGCATAAGAGCCGTTTTACCTTCCTTATTTTGATGATTGACATTAGCACCTCTACTTATGAGCTTTTTTAATTTTTCCAAGGGTCCCACTTCACTCGCGAGTATTATCGCAGTATCCCCATTTTCATTTACCTCATCTACATCCACATCTCCTAATATTTTTGGAGCCGCAGCTCCATATTCGACTAATATTTCTTTTAATTGATTATCTCCATTATATATAATGTTGCTAACAGCATGTGTCATAGCACTTTCCCCTCTTTCATTCACCAATGATAAATCAGCACCATGTTCTAATAATTTTTTAACCGCTTCGATCTTATTCATCTTACATGCCTTAATCAGGGGGGTATCTCCCTCTTTATCCTGGACATTTAATTTATGGCCGGAATTCAAAAGGATGCTAATTAAGTTTACATGCCCTTTCGATGCAGCTACATGCAGAAGGGTATCTCCTCTGCTAGAATCACCTGTATTAATATTGGCTCCCTGCCTTAATAAAAGACTGGTAATTGATTCGTTGTTTTTTTTGAATTCCTCCTGCGCATCGTAGAGCGCATGATAAAGAGGATTGCGACCCAGTTCATCAACTGCATTGATCTCAGCCCCCGCTTCAATCAATTCCTGATATATGTTAATATCTATGCCTTTAGCATACATTAATGGTGTCATTTGCCACTTATTACGAGAGTTGACATGAGCTCCCTTTTTAATTAAAGTAACGGCTATGTCAGTGCAATAATTATCTAAAGTGTTCATAAGCGAAGATACCCCATCTTCGCCCACCTTGTTTACATCAGCGTTATGTTCAATTAGAAAGTAAACGATGTCTCTAACTCTTTCAAATAGACTTATTCCTGAACTGATAGTAAGGCTCGTAGTCGCGCATAGTAAAGGTGTTCTACAGTATTTATCAACAAAATCAACATTTCCACCATTGTTTATGATATATTTACAACCGTCTAAGTAACCATAATAAGCACTAAGTGTTAATGGGGAATTCCCTTCGCTATCCAAAACATTATAATCCTTTATGTTTTTTAGTTTACTAATCCATTCCTCTTCACTCCCTGTCTTGCGTATTACATTGTCTAAACTTTTATACATTGGTATTTTAACTCTACTTTGTAACAAAAATTTTAATAATCATCAGCAAAAAAATTAATCAAAATATCATAAGAAAGCCATTGGTAACTGTCTAGTGTTTGGCTTGAAATGTTTAAGTATAAATCAGTAACCACGGTCTACTTTGCCTTATCCTACCCTCTAAATGATCAATCCCATAACCAAACGTCAGGGAAGCTGTCAATAAAATTCTTACATTAAACATTTTCAAAACCGGGTTTCCTAAAGAAAACTAGTTTTCGGGAAAAATAAGTTATTGGCTATTTCAATCAGTTATAGCAGACTGGGATCCAAAATTCGAACGTCTATCTTATACAACTGGCACAATTTACATTTGAGGCTTCTTATATTAAAGAAAAAAAGATTGACACTATGTCAGGGGATTTTTTTAGGATGTTAGTTAACTACTCCAATACTTTCTGGATGAGAGAGCGGCCATGCCTAAGCAACTAAAAACCATTAAATTACGCCTAATAAATCATGTCTTTTTGTCACTTTTAAAGATTTGGTGTGTTGATTGTTTCTTAAGAGATTTACAGAAAATCAACAAACAACTATGGGATTTGGCGCATTAATAATCGGAGTGTTCTTCATGGTCATCGGTATGATCGTAAGCAGCCGTCTAAAAAGTAAGTTTCAGCAATATTCACAGATTCAGCTAACAAAGAATTTAACAGGGGCGGAAATTGCACGTCTGATGTTAGTCGACAGTGGTATTCAGGATGTGAAGGTGATTTGTGTGGACGGACAACTGACTGACCACTACAATCCAATGGACAAGACAGTTAACTTAAGCCAGGAAGTATACCATGGACGCAATGCAGCGGCTACTGCCGTAGCGGCTCACGAATGTGGCCATGCAGTGCAACATGCCACAGCTTATAGTTTTTTACAATTGCGTTCAGCAATGGTGCCTGTACAAAACGTTAGCGGCAAGGTGATTAACTTTGTAATGATGGCCATGATGTTTGGTGCCTTTACGGCTTCTAGCTTTTTGCCTATTAACACGGCATTGTTAATTATTATTGTGTGTTACGCAGTATTTGCCCTCTTCGCCTTAATCACTTTACCAGTAGAATTTGATGCAAGTAAGCGTGCCTTAGCATGGGTTGATGCCCGTGGTATTGTAACCCGCCAGGAGCATGACATGGCAAAAGATGCCTTAAAATGGGCGGCCATGACCTACGTAGTTGCGGCAGTAGGTGCAGTAACTACCCTACTTTACTATGTTATGATGTTCTTAGGAGCAAATCGCGATGATTAATTCACTGCAAACGTTATGCTAACGTTTGTTACCTGAAAATACTGATTATTTTTGCGGCCTCGACAGTAATGTCGGGGCCGCTTTTTTGCTGCAAATGGTCTCCTCAGCCAAATCAGTAAAGAAAACCGAAACGGAAAATCGTTGTTAAAGAGACAAATTGAGAATGCTATGAATTTTGAACTGACCGAAGAGCAAATAGCTGTGCAACAAGCCGCCCGCGATTTCGCCCAAACTGAATTATTACCTGAGGTAATTGAACGAGATACGCATCAAAAATTCCCAGCTGCCCAAATCAAAAAAATGGGTGAACTCGGATTTATGGGCATGATGGTGGATCCCAAATACAGCGGTGGTGGTATGGACACTATTTCTTACGTATTGGCCATGGAAGAAATTTCTAAAGTGGATGCCTCTGCTTCTGTAGTAATGTCGGTGAATAACTCATTAGTATGCTGGGGAATTGAAACCTTTGGAACTGAAGAGCAAAAAGAAAAGTATTTGAAACCAATGGCAGCCGGCCAAATTCACGGTGCCTTCTGTCTTTCAGAACCAGAAGCAGGGTCGGATGCTACCAGCCAGCGTACTACTGCTGAAGATAAAGGCGATTACTATTTATTAAACGGCACTAAAAACTGGATTACCAATGGTAGTACTGCAAGTGTGTACATTGTTATCGCTCAAACGGATGCCGATAAAAGACATAAGGGTATCAATGCCTTGATAGTTGAAAAAGGAATGCCAGGCTTTGTAGTAGGTAAGAAAGAAGACAAGATGGGTATTCGTGGTTCTGATACACATTCATTAATGTTTACGGATGTGAAAGTGCCGAAAGCAAATCGTATTGGTGCGGATGGTTTTGGTTTCACTTTCGCCATGACAACCCTTAACGGAGGGCGTATTGGTATCGCAGCACAGGCTTTGGGTATTGCATCCGGTGCTTATGAACTGGCTTTAAGCTATGCTAAAGAAAGAAAGGCCTTTAACAAAAAACTATCGGAGCATCAGGCTATACAATTTAAGTTAGCAGAGATGGCTACTAAAATTGATGCAGCACGTTTGCTTTTATGGCAAGCTGCTTATTTGAAGGATGAGAAGAAAGATTTTGTGAAGGCTGCTTCAATGGCGAAATTATTTGCATCTCAAATTGCACAAGAAGTAACAACTGAGGCTGTGCAGATACATGGTGGTTATGGTTATGTAAAAGAGTATCATGTAGAGCGTTTAATGCGCGATGCAAAAATCACACAGATTTACGAGGGCACTACTGAGATTCAGAAAATGGTGATCTCAAGAGAGTTGCTTAAATAATTATTCAAAATTTCAAATTTCAAATTAAAAAGCCCGGCAGTTAGTTAACTCCGGGCTTTTTAATTGATTTCAAATTTGAAATCATAATATCTTATCCAAAGCCGTTACAAAACCCTGCATCTCCTCCTGTGTACCAATACTTACACGGCACCATTCTTTACCGGCATAATCCCACACTCTAATTTGATAGCCTGCTTCTTCAGTCTGTGCTAAAATAGTTTTGCCATCAACAGGTGCCGGAAAGAAAAGTAAGTTAATGTGCGACTTCCCGAAAGAAATATTCCTCTTTGTCAGATAATCTTCCAGCACTTTACGGGCTGTAGCATTTTTCTCTCTAGTCATTTTCATAAAGGTAGTATCATCAACACAAGCTTTAGCAGCAGCCAACACAGCCTGGTTAATATTAATACCACCACCCATCTGATATTTACTCATCTGCTTAATACGATCAGGTTGCGCAATAACATAACCCAAACGCAAACCAGCCAAACCGTATATTTTTGAAAAAGTGCGCGATACAATTACATCACTTCCCTTTTTAATTAACTCCACCATACTTCGCTGTTGCGATGGCTCTACAAACTCGAGGTAAGCTTCATCAGAATAAACCGTAGTCTTCTTCGCCATCTCTTCACAGAAATTCTGATAAGCGTTAAAATCGATTAGGGTTCCCGTTGGATTATTTGGGTTAACCAGAAAAATCATTCTTGTATCTGAACGTACTGCTGAAGCTATCTTCTCTAAATCCAATTCCAGTTTACCATTCACGTCAACACGATCCCAGGTTGCACCCATTCTTTCAGCAAAATCCATAAGCAAGCGGAAAGTTGGAAAAGGTGATACCACACGTTTACCTTCTAAGCCAACGCCTATTCCAGCCACACAAAGTAATTCACTCGAACCATTGCCAATCATAATATGATCAGGAGTTACCCCCTCTTTTTGGGCAAGGAATTTTTTAAATGAAGTAGTTGCTTCAAAGGCATATCGATTGCCTTCGTTTAATGATGCAACAATAGCCTCACGCGCCTTGGGTGATGGGCCGTAAGGGTTTTCATTTGACCCCAATCTGACAATGCCATCTTTTAAAATTGATGAAGTATGTAGCCGCTCAGCTTCGCTGACTGGCGCAGCCATTAATTGGTCTACAAGTGCAGGAATTGAAACAAAACCTACTGTTAAACCTGCTGCTGATTTAAACCACTTTCTGCGTGATACATTTTCCATACCGATACATTTGATAAGGAAGGTACACTTTGCGCCAAGAAAATACAAGTAGAATTATCCGTAAGGCTAACTTGGAATAATGCCCATCTTCTTCATTAAGAAAGTAGCATTCATTTTTTCAGCTATACCTTCTTTCAATTTATAATCGAAGGAGAGTTCATCATTCTCAATAGTAGGTTCAAAGTGATAGTTTTTAACTTGTTCTGGAAATTTTTCTTCCAGCACGCCAAGCGCCAGATCATGTGTGGCCACCAGGGCAAGACAAGGTTGATCAATCAATTGTTTCACCAACGCCATTGATCCAGCTTGTTTATCAGTTGAGTTTGTGCCTTTAAGAATTTCATCCAGCAAAATCAGTAAAGGCTTTTTAGTTCTGAGTTCTTCGGTAATGGATTTGAGTCTGTTGAGCTCAGCATAAAAATAAGATTGCTGATCTTTTAACGAATCGGCTGTACGCATACCTGTACGCAAATGCATAACAGAGCACGAAAAACTTTTGGCACACACTGGGGCTCCGTTATAAGCTAACACCATGGCAATACCCAACGTACGCAAGAAGGTACTTTTACCAGCCATGTTAGCACCAGTAATCAGCAGAACACTTTGCGGATCACCTGCACGAAAGTCGTTGCTGACACAAACATCTTCAGCAAGTAAAGGATGCCCTAAAGCCTCAGCTTTTATATGTTGTACTTCACTAAAAGCAGGAAAAGCATAATGTGGATGGTTGTAGGTATAAGTTGCCAAACTATTTGTTACTTCTATTTCCGCTAGGGCATCTAACCAGCCCGCTAACGCCTCACCATTTTCTTCCCTCCACTTTTCTAATCGATACACACATTGTAAATCATAAAGCAGTAAACCATTCACTACAATGTTAGTCATGAAGTTTAACCGTGCATCCAAAGCAGTTAAAAGCGAAGCAAGCGTTGTGATTTTCACTTCTGCTTCATGCGTTATACCTGATAAATCACGTAAATGAGCTGCGTTGTATTTTTCAAGATTAAAAACCCTAAGCAAAGATGCATACTGTTTAAGGATCGTATGCTTTCTGCTTACATAATCATGAAAAGCCGTAGTGCGTTTAAAGTAAACACCAATAAGCACCAGTTGCGAAAAGACTAATAAACTTGCAAAAGGTTTGAAGGCTGAAGAAAAATAAGCAGCAACAACCAACGCAATGGTTAGCGCAGGTATAACCATTAATAAGACACGCCAGATATTTTTATTGGGCAACATAGGCTTATGTTGTAACCAATCCAATAGTTGTGTTCTGCTTTCTGCTGTCTCTAGTGAGTTCATGCCAACTGCCTGAAGCTTTTGTCGCAAGTCGATGCACTCACTTAACTCTTTACTACTTTCCTGGTGTTTTACAATGTTATCAATTGACGTTAAAGGGTTTTTTAAACGTGTTGCTAATTGCTTTTTACCAGAATGTGTTGCTGCGCGATTGATAAATTGAAAAAGTGAACCTTCTCCAAAAATATCCAAATCATAAGCATACACATGATGTGTGTCTGTAAAGGCTGATCCTGTTTCTTGTTTACTGAAATCACCTTTTGCAGAAGCTAACTCCAGTTCATTGATGCGCAATAAATTGGTGGTGATTACCTTTTCATTAAAAAGTTTGCTGTGCAGTCGCACCAACCAGGCAAAAACAAAGACAGTCCCGAAAACTGCTATAATAAACCACTGATCTTTAAAAGATAAATAAATGCAAACCGCTATAGCAAGACCTGCCAGTAACCTGAACACAGCGATGCGCGCAATCTCTTTTTCCTTTACAGCAAGTTGATGGAGGAAATCTTTTTTACGCTGCGCATATATGGGCAGTCTCTTAGAAGTCGTCATGAAAAATTAAAGGAATTTTTCAACGATACGCATCACTTGCTCTAAGGCCTTTGCATCAGTCTCATCAAAGTCGTTAAGCTCATCGCTGTCAACATCTAACACTAAAGCAACTTCGGCATTTTTAAAAGCGGGCAAAACAATTTCCGATTTGCTAGCTGAACTACAGGCAATGTGACCTGGGAATTCATCTACATTAGGAACAACAATTGTTTTCTTCTCTTTCCACGAGGCGCCACACACCCCCTTACCGAAATTGATGCGCGTACAGGCAATTGGTCCCTGAAAGGGCCCTAATACCAATTGATTATCTTTTACTAAATAAAAACCAACCCAGAAAAAGTTCATGGTTTGCTTTAATGCTGCTGCTACATTAGAAAGATTGGCAACAACATCATTTTCACCTTGCACCAAGGCTTCTATTTGAGGAACAAGTATTTTGTATTTTTCAGCTTTATCAGCACTTTGTGCGACAATGAGTTCTTCGGCCATGTATTGGAATTGGAGTTTAGAAGCTAAATGTTAAAATTTTCTGATTTAGATTTCTGGTCTTTTATAAGTATATAAGTTATCACCCATTACGTTTTCTGTGTGGAGAAGGTTCCCATGAAAGTGAGGTGCCTTAATGCCTTTGTTAAATTGCTTGGGAGATTTAAAAATTCGTATTTCTTCCCATAGCCCCTCGTTGATAAAGGACTGCAGTGTGTGAGCGCCTCCTTCAACAAATAGCGAATGAATGCCTCTTTTATGCAGGTCTTTCAACAAATGCCATAAGAAACCCTGCTCGTCAATACGCATAAGCGTAAGGTTAGGGTGTTCTTCATGCTTTAACACATTATAGATAATAGTAGGTTGTTTCCCATCCATGATGTGTAACCTTTCGGAAAGCTTTAGAAAGCGATCGATAACAATTCGCACAGGATTTTTACCTGTCCACTCTCGCACATCGAGTTGCGGGTTGTCATGTGCAGCTGTATTGCGGCCCACTAAAATGCCATCCTCCTCTCCCCGCCATTTATGTACGAGCTGTCTGGAATATTCATTACTGATCCATTTAGAATCGTAATTCTCTTTTGCAACAAAGCCATCAGCAGTCTCTGCCCATTTTAAAATAATGTAAGGTCTTTCCTTTTCAACTACATGAAAGAAGCGTTTGTTCAAATGCAGCCCTTTTTCGCCTTTAACACCCACCGTTACTTCAACACCGGCAGCCCTGAGTTTTTCAATGCCTTTACCGGCCACCAAACTGTGTGTGTCTTTATTGCAAACAATAACGCGCTTTACGCGATGTTCAAGTAATAAATCGGCACAGGGAGGAGTTTTACCAAAGTGCGAACATGGCTCCAGCGTAACATAGACTGTGCTTTCTGACAATAAACTTTTGTCGTCCACTGAATGGATAGCGTTCACTTCGGCATGCGGCCCGCCAAATTGCTGATGCCAGCCTTCACCAATTATTTTTCCTCCATGTACAATGACACAACCCACCATGGGGTTAGGACTCACCCGACCCTGACCCAGTTGGGCTAATTCAAGAGCGCGTTGCATGTAGACTTCGGGAGATGTCATGGACAATCGTTAGTATTGCAAAACTAATGAACGCCAAAGTATTATTCGACAACATTGTAAAGGAAATTACGATTCCTGAGTCTTCTGACGAGATTCAAAGTATTGCCTTTTTGATTATGGAAAAGCTTTACGGAACAGACAGAACACGCATTCTTGCACAGCAAGAGATAAGCGATCCGCAAAAAGAAGTTTTAGATGCCATCATTAAGCGTGTGAACACGGAAGAGCCTGTTCAATATATTTTAAATGAAGCTTATTTTTATGGGCGTACGTTTTTTGTAGATGCCTCGGTATTAATACCCCGCACCGAAACAGAATTATTGATAGAACTAGTTGTGGCGGAGTATGGACACAAAAAAAACGTGTCTATTTTAGATGTGGGAACTGGCAGCGGTTGTATAGCGGTGACATTAGCAAAAGAAATGCCTGGAGCAGAAATATTTGCGCTTGATGTAAGCAATGAAGCAATAGCAACTGCCCGGAAGAATGCTGATCAACTGGAGGCAACAGTTTATTTTGATCAGGTAAATTTTCTGGAACAGAAAACACAACATAAAAATTTAACAGCTATTGTCAGCAATCCGCCTTACATCATGCATGCAGAAAAAAATCTGATGCGTAATAATGTACTCAAGTACGAACCACATGTCGCTATGTTCGTGCCTGACACTGATCCTTTAATTTTCTATACAGAAATTGCCAGACAAGGTTTGGATGCTCTAGCCCCTGATGGAAAAATTTTTGTGGAGATCAATGAGCAGCTTGGTAAAATGATGTGCGATATGTTTGAAAGTTTCGGATATACGAAAACAAGCATTGTTAAAGATCTATTTGGTAAAGAAAGAATAGTAACAGCAAGCAGATGAGTTACCCCGTATTATTACTGCACGGAGCCCTTGGGGCGGCTTCGCAATTTGAAACACTTCAACAGATGCTGGAGGCGCAAGGAAGAAAAGTGTATGGCTTAAATTTCAGTGGTCATGGTGGTAAAGTAGCATCTCAAAAGGGATTCAGCATTTCGGTTTTTGCTGATGAAGTTTTTGATTTTCTGGAAGAGAATGCTTTATCACAAGTAAACATTTTTGGTTATAGCATGGGTGGTTATGTGGCCTTATGGTTGGCCCATCATCATCCAGAAAAAATTAATAAAATATTTACACTGGGCACAAAATTCGATTGGAGCGAAGAAAGCGCAACACTCGAAACGAAGAAACTCAATCCCGATAAAATACTAGAAAAAGTTCCTGCTTTTGCCAAAGTGTTGGAAGAACGCCACAAACCACTTGACTGGAAAGAAGTGATGTGGAACACTGCCAATTTAATGCGAGAATTAGGACGTGAACCTTTGCTTAATGAGGAAGCATTGTGCTCCATTGACACACGAACTTGCGTAGCAGTAGGCGACAGTGATGACATGGTTAATCGTTTTCACAGTGAGGAAGTCCCCAAATTATTGACGAATGCTTCTTTTATGATCATGAAGGAAACACCTCACATGATTGAACGTGTAAATTTGACCTTGCTTGGTCAGGCACTCAACGAATTCTTTGCGTAACTTGCCAAAAATTATTTTATGCTCAGTGCAAACCAGTGCTACACCATCTTCAATAAAAGTATTGACGATTACCATAAGAAGGATCATGTAGATGCGCCTATTCAAAATCCATATCCGGTAAATTCTTTCGAGGCATTACTTTATCATAAAAACTGGATCGATACAGTACAATGGCATTTGGAGGACATTATTCGTTTACCTGAAATTAACCCCACTGAGGCTTTAGCTATTAAAAGAAGAATCGACAAGAGTAACCAGGATCGCACTGACCGTGTGGAGCAGATTGACGACTTTTTCCTCGAGGCTTTTAAAAATGTAACACCCAAAGCAGGTACACGCATAAATTCTGAGACGCCTGCTTGGTTATTGGATAGGATGAGCATCTTAATGCTGAAAATCTATCACATGCAGGAGCAGACGGAACGTAAAGATGCCAGTGCAGAGCATATCGCTAAATGTCAGTTAAAGCTGAATATTTTAATGGAACAAAAAACGGATATGCAATTGGCTTTCGATGAATTAATGGAGGATATAGGAAGTGGTAATCGTAGATTTAAAGTGTACAGGCAGATGAAGATGTACAATGATGCTTCTTTGAACCCCATGCTTTATCAGAAGAAATAGTCAATTTCAAATTTGAAATTATAAAATATCTCCTCCTCGGTCTGTGTCCCCACAGACCGAAAATCTGAATAAAATGTGGTTCGTGAAGACACGGACCAAGGCGATGATTTAAAAAAAATGCTTCCAAAAAAAATATTGATACTTCGGTTCTCGGCCATGGGCGATGTGGTGCTTTTAGTGCCTGTGCTACGCTCATTGTTAGCAGAATATCCTGAGTTACAAATCAGTGTAGCCACACGACCGAAGTTTACTTCTTTCTTTCATCATTTATCCAGCGTAAAAATAATTGCAGCTGATGTTGATAAGGAATTTAAAGGCTTTAGTGGATTGTGGCGTTTATTTAGAAAACTAAAAACTGAGAAATTCGATTTGGTGATCGATGAGCACGATCATTTGCGCACAAAAATTTTACGCACACTTTTTTTCTTAGCAGGTACACCCACACTTGTCTTCGATAAAGGCAGAAGCGATAAAAAGAAATTTTCCCGAACTGAAAACAAGATAACAAAACCTTTACCGCATACTGTTGAGCGTTACAGCGATGCATTTAAGAAAAGTGGTTTCAACTTTCCACTCTTGCCAGGCCCGCACCTGATTAGCGAACCCGATATAAGAAACGAAGTAGCACAATGGCTGCAAGCGGAAAATCTTGTAAAAAATGAGCCCTGGATTGGTGTGGCACCCTTCGCCATGCACCGTTCTAAAATATGGCCGATTGAAAATTACGCCAAACTGTTTCGATTACTTCTTGAACAAAAAAGCTATCGCTTCTTCCTCTTTGGTGGCGGACAAAAAGAAATTGATTTTTTCAACACCTTGAAAAACGAGTTCCCCAATCAAGTAACCATTGTAGCCGGTGTACTTAAACTCCATAAAGAAATCGCCCTGATGCAAAAACTGGATTTGATGCTTTGTGTAGATTCTTCTAATATGCACTTCGCGACTTTGGCAGGCACACCCATTTTATCTATCTGGGGTGGCACACACCCTGATGTAGGCTTCGGTCCCTTTCAACGCAATGCAAATTCTATTATCCAGATAAGTCCTGAAGAATTGACTTGCCGCCCCTGCTCTGTGTATGGAAAAGAAACGTGCGCACGAGGTGACTTTGCCTGCATGACTCGCATTACACCTCAACTTATAAGCAATAGAGTTATGTCGGTTTTAAATCTAAAATCGTAAATCGTAATTTGTAAATTGTAATTCCACTTCATGCACATTGATATTATCACTTGTCTACCCAAACTCATCGAAAGTCCTTTTAACGACTCCATTTTAAAACGCGCGCAACAAAAAGGATTAGTAACAGTTGATATCATTGACCTGCGCAGTTACGCAACAGACAAACATAAATCGGTTGACGATTATGCCTATGGTGGTGGGGCTGGCATGGTGTTGATGATCGAACCGGTTGATCGCTGCATTAGTGATTTAAAAAGTAAGCGTCACTATGATGACATCATTTACATGAGCCCGGATGGAGAATTACTTACCCAAAAAGTAAGTAACGAATTAAGTCTGAAAGAGAATTTGATTTTGTTGTGTGGTCATTACAAAGGGGTTGATGAAAGGGTACGCGAACATCTAATAACGCGTGAGATCAGCATTGGCGATTATGTGCTTTCAGGGGGTGAGTTAGCTGCCGCAGTCGTAGCCGATTCTGTCATCAGACTTTTACCCGGTGTGCTAAATGATGAAACCTCTGCATTGAGTGATTCCTTTCAGGATGGATTGGTAGCACCTCCTGTCTACTCCAGACCAGCAACATACAAGGGTTGGAATGTTCCAGATGTACTTTTGTCCGGGCACGAAGCAAAAATTAACAGTTGGAAACAGGAACAGGCCATTGAACGAACCAGAAAAAGACGACCTGGCTTATTAGAGTAATTTCAGTGGAAAGTATTTGGCAATTTGTTCAAAGCTGCCATCCTTTTGAAGCACATACGCATTATTAAAAATCGCGTAGTAAGCAATAAGACAATCATTCGATTTACGCATTGGCACTCCGTTTTTTCTTAATAATCTGTAAATATTGGCAGCCTCTATAGCTGCAGTAAATGGCTCTGCATACAACAAATCAAAAGTTTCTAAATTTTTTTTGATGCGTTCAAAATCCCTGTTATCTGCTATTCCATCAAGCACTTCCTGAAAAATGAGCGGACAGGTGCATATTGTATTCTCCTCCGTCAGCAAGTCAGTCAATAATGTTGTTTCACGGCTTTCCTGATTATTGATAAAAGCTATCCATACAGACGAATCCACTAAAATGGGCAACATATTATTTAGTGTTTGCACCACTTAATTCATCAAGGTCACCATCCCACTTCACCTTACCCCTCAATTCAAGCAAATCGCGTTGCGCGAGCATACGTCTGAACAACTGAAGCGCCATTTCTACTGCTTCCTTCTTAGTTTTGGCCTCGCTTCTTTCCATCACATCGGCCAATAAATCATCGTCAATGTCAATATTTGTCCTCATTTGAATACGTCATACACACGAAAATACAAAAATCATACACAAAGCATAAATTTGATGACAATTTTTGAAGTCTGAGAATCGAAATCCCGATTCTTTCCCTACATTTGCAGTCCATTTTCAAAACACCATCGAGTTATGGCAGATCTTATCAAACTTGTAGAGCATGAATTCGCGAAGGTTCGCGAGACAATGCCGTCTTTCAAAGCAGGCGATACCGTGAACGTTCACGTGAAAATAAAAGAAGGTAACAAAGAGCGTATTCAGCAGTTCCAGGGCGTTGTTATGCAGCGCAGAGGCACAAACGGCAACGGAGAAACTTTTACAGTACGTAAAATTTCTAATGGCGTTGGTGTTGAGCGTATTTTCCCTATTACTGCTCCAACTATCGATAAGATTGAAGTTGTGAAGTTTGGTAAAGTACGTAGAGCAAAGTTGAACTACCTTAAAGGTCGTCAAGGTAAGTCTGCCCGTATCAAAGAGAGATTATAATCTTCATATAAAGTCATTAAAATCCGCTCAAAAGGCGGATTTTTTATTTTATATGCCTTTCAGCAGCATTGCAAACGGTTGTTGCATTTACAAGTAAATCACCATTCGTCTTATCGAATAATTGATAACTTTGTCACCTTTCAGAAACTAAAATCATGGCAAGAAACATTTCAGAACTTCTTGGCAAAGACGCAGATTATCTGCTCGGCCACAAAAGCAAAACCATTTCTAAAGATCAGCTTCACACACCCAACCCGAATTTCGTTGATCAGGTGTTTACACTGAGCAACAGAAGCCCGCAAGTGCTTCGCAGCTTACAGCAGTTGATGGACACAGGTCGCTTAGGTGGCACTGGTTTCGTTTCAATTCTTCCTATCGATCAAGGTATTGAGCATAGTGCTGGTGCTTCTTTCGCAAAGAATCCGGCATACTTCGATCCGGAAAACATTGTAAAACTTGCCATTGAAGGCGGTTGTAACGGTGTGGCTACTACTTTTGGCGTATTGGGTATGATGTCGCGCAAATACGCACACAGAATCCCCTTCATTGTAAAAATTAATCACAACGAATTGTTGACCTATCCGAATAAGGCTGAACAAATCATGTTCGGTTCGGTAGACGATGCCTGGAACCTGGGGGCCATGGCTGTTGGTGCCACCATTTATTTTGGTTCTGCTGATGCCACCAGACAAATCGTTGAAGTAGCAAAGGCTTTCGAACGTGCTCATCAATTAGGTATGGCTACCATTCTTTGGTGCTATACCCGTAACAGTGCTTTCAAAAAAGACGGTATTGATTACCACGTATCAGCCGACTTAACAGGTCAGGCCAATCACCTGGGCGTAACTATTCAGGCGGATATTATCAAGCAAAAATTAGCCGAGAACAATGGTGGTTACAAAGCCCTGAACACTGGTGGAAGCAGCTACGGTAAACTCGATGAGAAAATTTATACAGAACTAACTTCTGATCACCCTATTGATTTGTGCCGCTACCAGGTAGCTAACTGCTACATGGGCCGCGCTGGTCTTATCAACTCAGGTGGTGAGTCTAAAGGTGCAAGCGATCTTGCAGATGCTGTACGTACAGCCGTTATCAATAAGCGTGCTGGCGGTATGGGCTTAATCTCGGGTCGTAAGGCTTTCCAAAAACCTTTAAAAGATGGTATCGAAATTCTGAATGCTATTCAGGATGTTTACATCGATAAATCAATTGATTTAGCATAATTGATACATTGGCTGATGTGATCGCATCAGCCAATTTTCAAATCTCCAAATTTTCAAATCAAATTATGGCTTGGTTTAAACGTAGCGATAAAGGAATTCTTACTCCGACAGAAGCGAAACGCGAAGTGCCCGATGGTCTTTGGTTCAAATCGCCTGCCGGTAAAATTGTACATACCCGTGAATTAAAAAACAATGCATATGTGGTACCTGAAGAGGATTACCATGTGCGCATTGGTTCTGCAGAATATTTTGAAGTGCTTTTCGACAACAATGAGTTCACAGAATTAGATGCCAATATGGAATCCGGTGATCCTCTGAAGTTTGTTGACACAAAAGCTTATCCAAAACGCATTAAAGAAACGCAGGCTAAAACTGAGTTAAAAGATGCCTGCCGTTCTGCCTATGGTAAAATGAACGGATTGGATATTGTAGTCGCCTGTATGGACTTCGCTTTTATTGGTGGTTCAATGGGATCGGTAGTGGGCGAAAAAATTGCCCGTGCAATGGATCACAGCTTAAAACACAAGAAGCCCTTCCTGATGATCTCACGCTCGGGTGGTGCACGTATGATGGAGGCAGGTTTATCGCTCATGCAAATGGCAAAAACCTCTGCTAAAATCGCTCAGCTCGATCAGGCAAAAGTGCCTTACATTTCTTTGATGACTGACCCGACAACTGGTGGTGTTACTGCATCTTACGCCATGTTAGGTGATTTCAATATCGCTGAACCAGGAGCATTAATTGGTTTTGCAGGTCCACGTGTTATTCGCGAAACCATAGGAAAAGATTTACCAAAAGGATTTCAAAGTGCTGAGTTCGTATTGGATCATGGCTTCCTTGATTTTATTGTTGACAGACGAAGCATAAAAAGCAGACTGACAACTTTATTGAAAATGCTTCAGTAGAAAACCGATGTCTTTTAGTTAAGGTTTTTTTTAGGCCACACCTATAATCCTCTCCAAAGGAGAGGATGGACACGGAGGCTTAACTAAACGACATTACATTGAAGAACCGGAGCATCACTCCGGTTTTTTTATTGTTGTAAATATTCCCTCTTCAACAACGGACAAATTTTATAGCGTTCGTCCTTCGTATCTTCATACACCGCTTCAAGCAACTCATACACGTTTTTAATTCCTATTCTTTTACACCATTCAAAAGGCCCGTAAGGATAATTAGTTCCCAGCTTCATGGCCATATCGATATCCTCTCGGGTGGCAGTGCCTTCCTGCACGGTAAAATATGCTTCGTTAATAATCATGCAGATAATGCGTGGTGTCACCAACCCTGCGCGATCTTCCACAATTGTAAACGCACTGTTTAAATCTTGGCAAGTTTTTTCCAACACACTTCTATCATCAACATGCAAAACCGCAACTTCTAATAATGATCTGTTAAGAAAGGTGGGCATCCCATTAAATCCGAATAGTGTTGCTTCAGGGTTTTTCAGTAAACCATACGTTAAGTCAAGCAAAGACCGCTTTGCCGTGCTTAGAAAAGCCACAACATTTAAATCAAGATAGAACTCAATCTCCGTAGGAATTTCATCAATTAAAAAATCGAAAATAACTGTATCTGTCTCTATAAGCCTTCCCGCCTCTTTGTAATTATCAGCGATTGCATAAGTATGGGTATCGCCAAATTTGGCCTTACACTCACTTAAATTCTGTTCGGTTCCAATTACAATAAGGTTCATTCGAAAAGTCGGATAGTTTGCAGATATTTAGACCACGAAAATGCTAAATTAATCTGTATGTCTAAAACTGTTATTTATTCTTCTAATGCACCGGAACCAATCGGCCCTTATAGCCAGGCCATTCAAGCTGGAAATATGCTTTTTGTAAGCGGACAAATTGCTATACAAAAATCAACTGGTAAGCTTATTACCAATTCCATTGAAGAGGAAACAGAACAAGTGCTGCAAAATATTGTTGATGTATTGAAGGCAGCCAATATGGATTTTAGTCATGTAGTAAAGTGTACAATCTTCTTAAAAGATTTTAATGACTTTGTCGCTGTTAACGAAATCTATGGAAAATACTTTACTTCTGCACCTCCTGCACGAGAAACAGTAGAAGTAAGTCGCTTGCCAAAAGATGTAAATATTGAAATTTCCTGTATAGCTGTGAAGTGATAAATCTCCTGCCATCTTCTTCTGAAACAATAGTAACCAGTCTGGAGATGGATGAGATTAACACACGTTTAGAAAAAAGCACAGCCAACACGGTAGTTTGGGATAGAGAATACAAAATACCTAATGACAAGGTTTTCTACGGCTTTGTGCACAATGGAAATTTTCAATTAGCACTCCGTAACATGCGCCTTCTGGCTTTTACCCCGATGATGTATGGCAAAATTGAAGGTGCTACTAGTGGCAGTATTGTTTTTCTGAATTTTAAGCTATTTGTTTTAACAAGGGCTTTGCTCATCTTTTGGTCGGTGTTCTTAATCATTGCTGGTTCTGTCATGAGTTTCGTACAGTCCAATCAGTGGCCAATACTTGGCGCATTGGGTATTCTGCTGCTTTTTCATTTAATCGCCTGGGCAAATTTTAAGCAACAACTAAAGCCCATGCGTACTGCACTTTTCAAATTATTGGCCTGATTAAGTTTTAAAAGCTTTAACTTTGCAATCCTATTTTTTAGCGATGAAAGCAGTTAGAGTACGTTTTGCACCAAGTCCTACAGGAGCCCTCCATATTGGTGGTGTTCGAACAGCCCTTTACAATTTTTTATTGGCTCGCCAGCAAGGCGGCACCATGATATTGAGAATTGAAGACACCGATCAGACACGTTATGTGCCCGGTGCTGAAGAATATATTGTAAAAGCCCTAGCATGGGTAGGAATTAAAATAGATGAGGGTGTAGGTGTAGGTGGACCTCACGCACCTTATCGCCAATCTGAACGAAAAGATATTTATGCTAAATATACCCAGCAACTGATAGATAGCGGCCACGCCTACTATGCCTTCGATACAGAAGAGGAGTTGGAGCAAATGCGTGAACGTTTAAAAGCTGCAGGGGTAGATCAGCAACAGTACAACAGCATCACCCGAATGCAAATGCGTAACTCACTCACACTTTCAGAGGAAGAAACGAAGGCACTCATTGATAAAGGAACGCCTTATGTTATTCGCTTAAAAGTACCACGTAAAGAAGAAGTAAGGCTAAACGATTTGATCAGAGGCTGGGTGATGGTTCACTCATCTCAGATTGATGATAAAGTGTTGATGAAATCAGACGGCATGCCTACATATCACCTGGCAAATGTTGTTGATGATTATCTGATGGAAATATCGCACGTGATCCGCGGTGAAGAATGGTTGCCTTCAGCGCCATTGCACGTGCTCCTGTATAAATTTTTAGGATGGGAAGAAGCCATGCCTAAGTTTGCACATTTGCCTTTATTGCTAAAGCCAAGTGGCGATGGAAAACTTTCTAAGCGTGATGCTGATCAAATGGGCTTTCCTATTTTCCCGCTTGACTGGGTAGATCCAAATACAAATGAAAGAGCACCAGGATACAAAGAGTCAGGTTATCTGTCTGATGCACTCGTAAACTTCCTTGCATTTCTGGGATGGAACCCCGGAACAACACAAGAAATATTTTCAATGGAAGAGTTGATAAAAGCATTTTCAATTGAACGCATTGGTAAAGCAGGTGCGCGTTTCGATATACAAAAGGCGCAGTGGTTCAATCAGCAGTATTTAAAAGCCAGAAGTAACGAAACCTTAGCGGAGTACTTGCTCACCATTCTGAAAAATGAAGGCGTAAATTGTTCTTCAGAAACAGCCATAAAGATTTGTTCTATCATGAAAGAGCGTATCACCTTCCCTAAAGATATTTGGGAACAAGGCAAGTTTTTATTTTTTACACCCACCCAATTTGATAACGCTGTCGCTGATAAGAAATGGAACAACGAAGCTGTTACTGTATTGACCGCGTATCGCGAAAGTATTTCTGCTTTAACTGCTTTTGATGCCACTATAGCCAAAACAACATTAGAAAGTGTAACAGCTGCACTTGGTATTGGCACAGGCAAAATTCTGCAGGCGCTTCGCTTAAGTATTACGGGTGCCGGAGCAGGGCCCGATCTAATGATGGTGATGGAGATCGTTGGCAAAGAAGAAGTTGTAAAACGTCTTGATTTTGCTTTGCAAACATTAAAAGTTAAAGTAGCTTAGGCCTATGGCTAAGTCAGAAAAGTCGTCATCGAAAAAGAAGCCCAAAGTTCATAAAGAACTTGAAGGTTTTGAAATGTCTATTAACTCCTTCGGAGAAATTAATTCCAGTCTTGACATTGAAAAGCTGAATGCCTTTCTGGACAAAAATGTAGATGATAAGAAACTAGCGGAGCGGGATGATTACGAGGAGATAAAAAAGCCTAAAACCAAAAAGAAAAAATAATTTCGTCTCAATACTTTTCACTGACAAACACAAAGTGAAATACCTGAGGCCAGGTTATTCAAATGAATTTATTTATAAATATCCACAAAGAGTTCTGAAATAAAAATTCGAGTCATTGCAAGGGAGGTACGACCGAAGCAATCTAATTTTTTGCAGATTGTTCCCCTTTGTTTGCACTGATCAAGTGGTGCAGGACTCTAAATGGATATGTAAATTTTATTTTAATAGCAGTTCATGAAACTAGGCATCATTCGCGAAGGCAAAAACCCACCCGACAAACGAGTTCCTTTTACACCTAAGCAAGCCGAAGAAATTGGTGATTTATTTCCAACAGTTAAAGTTATTTGCGAGCGTAGTCCTATTCGTTGCTACCAGGATGAAGAGTATGCCAATCTTGGTATAGAGGTAGCAGATGACATGAGTAGCTGCGATGTATTGATGGGTATAAAAGAAGTACCTATTGATAAATTGATTTCTAATAAAACGTATCTCTTCTTTTCGCACACGATTAAGAAACAACCTTATAATAAAAACTTACTTCAAGCAGTTCTTCAGAAAAAAATACGACTCATCGACTACGAAGTATTGCGCGATCGTCTGGGGAATCGTTTGGTGGCCTTCGGGAGGTTTGCTGGTATTGTGGGTGCCTACAATGGTTTATGGACTTACGGTAAACGCACTAATCTCTTCACCATGCGGAGGGCACATGAGTGCTTCGACTTAAATGATTTAAAACTTGAATTGCGGAAAATAAAATTACCACCAATCAAGATAATCCTGACTGGTGGCGGACGTGTTGGTAAAGGTTCAATGGAAACGTTGGACACAGCAGGTATACGTAAAGTAAATCCTCACGATTTTTTAACAAAGCAATTTGACGAGCCAGTGTATGTACAATTAGGCAGTGGTGATTACCACACCCGAAAAGAAGGCGGACATTTTATACGTGACGAGTTCCATAAGAATCCTGAACGCTACGAATCTCACTTTCTACTCTATACAAAAGTAGCAGACATTTTAATGGCCGGAGCTTACTGGAATCCAAAAGCTCCGGTACTCTTTACCAAAGAAGACATGCAGGCAACTGCGTTTAAGATTCAGGTCATTGCAGACATTACTTGCGACATCAACGGTTCAGTACCTAGTACGTTGCGGGCGACAAGCATTGATGAGCCTTTGTACGATTATGATCCTTTTACCGCTTTGGAAAAACCTGCTTTGAGCAGTAACAAGCATATAACAGTAATGGCCATCGACAATCTGCCTTGTGAGTTACCCAGGAGTGCATCGGAAGAATTTGGCCGCGATTTGATAGATAGGATACTAAAACCCCTTTTTGGAGACGATACAGAAGGTGTTATAGAAAGAGCCACTATTACTCAAAATGGTGCCCTCAGTCCACATTTTGACTACCTAAAAGACTACGTAGAGGGCTAAAACCAATATTTTCAACTTTTTTGTCAAAAACCATAAACATTCCAAAATTACTTCCGTTTATGATAGTATTACTATTGTAATTGGATAAATGACTATCATTTCTTTTAGATTAAATGAAAACCTTTTCTTAAAAGATCCCCAAAACTCGGAATTGGGTCAAAATATCATTCGCTCCAGTATTTCACTGATTGACGAAATCGGTTTTGAGCATTTTACCTTTAAGAAACTGGCTGATAAAATCGAATCAACAGAGGCATCTGTTTACCGCTACTTTGAAAATAAACACAGGCTATTAGTTTATTTAATAGACTGGTACTGGACATGGATGGATTATAAAATGGATTTTGCAATGCAAAATTTATTGACACCCGAGGATCGACTTCGAGCAGGTTTAAAAGTAATAATTGAAGAGAAAAAACCTGATCCAAATTTTGCTTTTGTAGATGAACAAGCGCTACAACGCATTGTTATGTCTGAGTTCGATAAAACCTATCTGACCAAGCAAGTTGATCTGGACAATAAGGAGGGGCTATTTATTCCCTATAAAACAGTATGTAACAAACTAGCTTGTGAAATAAAAAAGGTTAATCCTGCATACCAACATCCACACACCTTAATCAGTACAATTATGCTCTCAGCAAACCACCAGGTTTTTTATGCAAAGCATTTACCCTCATTGACAGATATAAATGGAGAAAAGCAAGTTACATATCAGAAACTATATGAATTCTGTGAAGCCATTATTTTTAATTCTATAAAGTAAGCAGACTATGTTAAACAACGACCAACTCGTACGTATTCTTCGGGAGTCTGCTCTACTGATGAAGCATGATTTCAATCCTATGGACTTGCGTTTTGCTGAAGCAAACAGGCGAAGCTATAATGATGAGGAATTTCAGGAATTTAAAAGAGACCTTGTTGAAGCTGGGAGCAAGGTACGTTTGATGCTACTGGAATACAGCCTTCCCGCTGAAGACTTTAAGCAGTTCATTGTTAAAGAAGAAGACTCTGTAATTGTGTTTGACGATAGCGGAGATGCTGTAGTCCCATGGATTATCCGCAAGCAAAAAAGAAAATTAATACAGATTATCATAGGCAATGAGGAATCAACTCAAGCTGAATTCAATACAGATGATGTATCGCAACTCTTACTAAACAATGATAGCGAAATTACATTCTTCGTAGTTGTTCCCTACCGCGGTTTAGTAAGTGAATACGGTTACGATCAGGATTTGTCTGGTGAAAAGATGAGTCCCGTGCGTAGGTTCCTGCGTTTACTCTCAACTGAGAGAAAAGATATTTATTATATATTTTTTTATGCACTGGTTGTTGGTGGTTTAGGCCTGGTGTTACCATTAGGCATTCAAACCACTATAGAATTAGTATCTGGCGGTGTATTCTTCAGTTCAATTTATGTGCTCATTGCTTTACTGATTCTGGCGGTATTACTAACTGGAGGTTTGCAGCTAGTTCAGATAAGTCTTGTGGAATATTTACAACGAAGGTTATTCGCCAAAGCTTCCCTGGAATTTGCTTACCGCATCCCCCGTATTAAAACGGAAAGTATCATGGGTAATTATGCTCCTGAACTAGTCAATCGTTTTTTTGATATCATGACTATTCAAAAAGGCTTACCTAAGTTGCTTATTGATTTGTCATCGGCAGGTATACAAATCTTTTTTGGTTTACTACTACTCTCTTTATACCACCCCTTCTTCGTTTTCTTCAGTATGGTACTGGTTACCGTATTAGCTCTGATTTTCTATTTTACTGGCCCAAGAGGTCTGGAGTCATCAATTAATGAATCAAAGTACAAATACAAAGTAGCGCAATGGTTAGAAGAGTTGGCGAGAGCGTTGAACTCGTTTAAGCTTGCAGGTAACACAGATCTTCCTATTAAACGAACAGATATTAATGTAAACAACTACCTCAAATACAGAAAAACACACTTCAATGTTTTGATAAGTCAGCTTTCATTCATTATTCTATTCAAAGCAGCAGTAACCGGAGGTCTTTTAATCATGGGAACCATCCTTGTAGTCGATAGACAAATTACACTTGGTCAGTTCGTAGCATCTGAAGTCATCATTATATTGATTTTGAATTCGGTTGAAAAAATTATCACATACATGGATGTAGTTTATGATCTTTTAACTGCCGTTGATAAAGTAGCAACAGTAACTGATCTCCCATTAGAAAAAGTAGGCGGAATAGATCTTCCTAAAAAATTAGTGCGTGGCTACGCTGTAAACTTAAAAGATGTTTATTACAAATATCCAAGTGGAGATCATGGTTTGAATAAACTAAATCTATCGATTGAGGCAGGTGAACGAATTTGTATTTCGGGGCCTGGTGGAAGTGGTAAGACTACACTAACCAATATTATTGCAGGTTTACAGGGTGGGTTTACAGGAATTGTTACCATTAACAATTATTCCATACGAGATCTCGATCTGACTCACTTACGTGATAAAATTGCGAAGAACATTTCACTCGATGATATTTTTGATGGCACCCTGTTAGAAAACATTACAGTAGGTAAACCAACGGAGGGCATAGAGGACGCCATCGATGCACTTGAAAAAGTTGGGTTAAGTGATTTTGTAAATAGCTTGCCTGAAGGTCTGAATACGCACATTCTCAGTGGTGGTAAAGGCTTCTCAAGTTCTGTTAACCAACGCTTAATCTTGGCGCGTTGCATTGCTAAAAAGCCAGAGATGATTATATTAAATGACTACTTCAACTTTATGAAGAAGTCTGATAAGGTGCTACTGATAGAGCGATTAGTGAGCAAAGAAAATAAGTGGACATTCATTGTTGTTTCTAATGATCCGCTTGTAATGGCCTCTTGCGACCGAGTTGTTGTAATAAGAGAAGGCAGCATTCTGGGCGAAGGAAAGTTTGATGAATTAATGCAACAAGGTTTGTTAGGAAATTATATAGAATAAGTATGCTGAATTTATCAAAAAATAGAATTGAACGTGCTATTCATCAGGACCGCTTGTATTCATTGCGTGCATTGAAAACACCGAATACTGGAAAAACTCTTGCAGCCATCTTAGCCACTATTGGGTTTATTGGTACAGTTATTTTGTTCTTGCCGTGGCAACAAAATGTTAGGGGAACTGGTAAGGTTACTGCCTTTAACCCTGCTAATCGTCCGCAAACAATCGAGTCTGTTATTGCCGGCCAGATACAAATTTGGCATGTACGCGAAGGTGACTTCGTTTTAAAGGGAGACACCATCATCACTATTCGAGAGGTTAAAGAAAAGTATTTTGATCCTCAATTATTACTAAGGCTAAAAGAGCAATTGAGTGCTAAGGTTAGCAGTTTGGATTCTAAAGAGAGTAAGGCAAAAGCACTTCAAAGACAAATACAAGCGCTACGTGCAACATTGGCTAATAAACTGGATCAGAGTAAGGCAAAACTTGATGCTGAAAAAGTTCGCTTTCAAAATGCGGAAAACCAATATCAACGCAACAAAAAACTTTTTGAAGCTGGCAACATTGCCCTTACCAAGTTTCAGGATATTGAATACAAATATCAAGGCGCACAAGCTGATTATCTAAATGCACAAATCGAATTAGACAGGGTCGAGGCTGAATACATGGATAAAATCAGTAAAGCTGAATCCGATTTAAGCTCAACTCAAGCTGATTTATTTGACACAGAAGGTGAAATTTCAAAATTAAGAAATGAATATGCCAATATGCAAATTCGAAACGAACGCTACCAAATTTTAGCTCCACAAAGCGGTTTCATTGTTAAAACAATGCAAGCCGGTATTGGCGAAACGGTAAAAGAAGGTGATCCTATTTGCACTATTATGCCTGATGTATCAGACTTGGCCGTAGAGCTTTATGTTAAGGCGATGGATGTTCCCTTGGTAGAAAAAGGAAGAAACGTTCGCATTCAATTTGATGGTTGGCCTGCACTTCAATTTTCAGGTTGGCCCAGTGTATCTGTTGGTACTTTTGGAGGCACCGTAAAAGTTATTGACTATGTAAGTTCTAAGCCTGGAGAATTTCGTTTGATTGTACTACCCGATGATAAGGATGAACAATGGCCAAAACAATTAAGGGTAGGTTCTGGAATTAAAGCTTGGGTAATGCTTGAGGATGTGCCCGTATGGTACGAATTATGGCGACAACTTAATGGCTTCCCGCCAAGTTTGTATGAAGAGCCATTGGATGATGTGATTGAGAAGAAGGAGGCTGCAGTTAAAAAGTAATATGAAGATGAGATATAGAAGAAAAACTTTATTGATTCTAATGCGTACTGTGTCATTCACCTTCGCTGTGTTCTGCCTGAATAAGGTGCAGGCACAGCAAGATTCTCTTTTCGTTTTACCGGACACGGTTAAAGCTTTTACACTTGAAAATTTCTATTCTCTTATTTTAGAAAACCATCCTACCGCAAAACAAACTTACCTACTCACCGATATTGCGAAACAAGAAATACGTTTGGCACGTGGCAATTTTGATCCAAAGCTCGAATTGTCTTATCAACAAAAAAATTTAGATGGTACCGAATATTATGATTTATTAGATGGTTCCTTAAAATTCCCAACAGCTCTACCTTTCGATCCAAAGGTTGGTTTTCAGCGCAATCAGGGACAATATGTTAATCCAGAAAACTACATCGCAGACCAATTTAATTATCAGCAATTTTATGCGGGCTTAAGTGTACCACTTGGTCGGGGTTTAATAACTGATGAGCGGAGAACTGCACTTCGACAGGCAGAATTATTCAGCGACATGACTGAAGCAGAACAGTTAAAACTTATCAATAAACTTTTGTTAGAAGCAACCAAAGAATATTGGCAATGGTATTTTGCTTATTACAATTATAGAATACAGAATAATGGTGTACGTTTAGCCCAGGAAATTTTCAGAAGAGTAAAAATAAATGCTTTACAGGGTGAAGCCGCATCCATTGATACCGTACAAGCACAAATAACGCTACAGGAGCGTTTAGTCCAGCAACAAGAAGCTTTACTTGATTTTAGAAATACTGGCATACAACTATCCACCTATTTGTGGGATAGCCTATCAAACCCACTCATACTTTCACTCAACCTAGCACCTGTAAGACCGAGCGAAAACTGGAGTTTAACAAAGGGTGCATTAGAAGAATTAAAGATTCAAGCCAAACAGAATCATCCTGAATTAAGAAAATTATCTGTTAAACTTGAGCAACTAGATGTTGAAAGAAAACTAGCAGTTGAATTTTTAAAACCCACCTTAGATGCCAGCTATACTTTTTTAAATCAGCCGTTCGATCCTAGGTGGAACTCATCTTTTGATTTAGGTGAGAACTATAAATTTGGTCTTGATTTTTCTTTTCCAATCTTTCTAAGAAAAGAAAGGGCAAAGTTGGCGCAAACTAAGATTAAGATCACTTCTACAGCATTTGAAAGAGGGTTGGCTGAGCGCGATATACTCAACCAAATTGAAAGTGCCTATAACACCATGGATGTCACGGGTAGTATGATAGCACAACTAGCTTCTATGGTTGAAAACTATGAACGCTTACTAGCGGCTGAATTTATGAACCTGGAAAATGGGGAGAGTGACCTCTTTAAAATCAATATTCAACAGGAAAAATTAATTAATGCACAGGCCAAGTTCTTAAAAATGCTTACCGAGTATGAAAAGAGCAAAGCCTTATTATACTGGTCAGCTGGAGTAAGTCAGTTGGGATTTGAAAACTAATTAAGGCATCATGCCTTATTCGCTAATCATTAGTCGCTGCGAATAAAGCAAGTGATTATTTTTCTTAAGACTGATCAAATAAAGCCCTGGTGTTAAAGTCAATTGTACTTGTTCTTGATATTCGTTGCTCAAACTCTTTGTAAACATTTCTTTACCCGTAAAATCAGTAACGATTAGTTCAGCGCTATCTAGTATACCTCTTTTACTTAGCACATTTACGAAACCTGTTGAAGGATTTGGAAATATGTTGACATCCATTTCTTCATACTCGATAGTTACCATTTTAATGCCCCCAACATACTTCGACTGCCCGTCAAGGTCAGTTTGCTTTAAGCGATAATAAACTTTACCCGCAGGTGGATTTTGATCTAGACTTTCATAGCTACTTAATCCATTAAAGGAACCCTTACCGGGAATTGTTAGCATGCTTAACCATTTTTTACCATCCATAGATCGTTCTAAAGTAAAGTAGTCATTGTTAAGTTCCGAAGCCGTTTGCCATTTAAGTAGCACTAAGTTCTTCTTACCCTCAGTAACAACTTTAGCATCGAATGATAAAAGGCTAACTGGTAATGGTGCGTTATTTATGGAAGCCAATGTATAAAATCCATTGCCAGTTGTTGTAAGATCAACTTCGGTAAAATAAACCTGATCTCCATCTGTATCGCTTGCTGTAGCAACAATTGACCAATCGCCTGAAGTACCGCTGCGATAAATTAACACATAGTTATTTGGATCCCCTGGAGTACCCGACAAACCCATTTCTGAAAAATCAAATGTAATGCTATCTGTAATGCCTATATTTCCTGTTAAGGTAAAATACCAGGCACGGTCTGATCGCTCCTCAATCGTTCCATTTACATCCGTACTGTTTGCACTATTTGTGGCTATGTTATGGCCAAACATAATAAAGCTTTCTGCTACCGCATCAGTGCCCAGGCGAACGGTCATACCAGCCGAGATTGACACGCCTACATCTCCATCCAAACCTCTGCCAGCACCACCAATATCCAGATCATTGTTACCATTTACTACATCATCACCTGTATAAAGATCGCTACCACTCAAATTAAATCCCCACTTAGAAGCAAGATAAGATTGAATAATTCTGATTTGTGTTGAATTCAAGACCGAATTGTAGACAATGACTTCAGCAATGTCTCCATCCAAAAAATAGTTTACATCTGAAGTATTGTTTAACCTGCCTAAATGGTAAACACCATTGCTTATTATAGCTGTGTTGCCAGGAGCAGAAAACGACAAAGCTCCGTTATAGTATAATTGATGGTAAGGAGATCTTAACTGATAGACAGCTGCGAAAGCGTGAACATTAGCCAAGCCTCCGTTAATAACTGGGCCATATTGAGGTATGTCTCCTTGAAAAGAATAATAGCGATTAGTTCTGAGAATGGCATCATTATTTCTTCGCCTTGATATGCTCGCTTTAGTGCCTAATGTTCCAGGGCCAGGTGATCCAAGATCAAAAACATAATCATTATTGTCTGCACCTTGATTAACTTGACCAAAACGAGCCACAGCAAACAAAGTAAAAGGCGCGTTGAAGGACGCCCCAAGTGAGCCAGCCATAAAACTGTTGGCACCATTAAAACGAGCAACACCATGTGCATTAAGTGCATTTGCAATGTAAACAGGTTGATTAGCACCAGTGGCCTGAGTTGCATCATGTGTGTTCGAAGTTAAATCTGGCCATATAGCAATGGGATCTCCATTATTAAAACCGACAAGTTGCGAGGCATCTAACCACAGTGCTAAATCTATACCTGAAGTTGAACCAATTCCTGCCGGGCCATTTCCTGTTGAAATGTTTACATTGCTTAGTAAGTTATTCACTATATCTTCAGTGGCAAGTGTATAGACTCCATCGGTAATTGCCAAGTTTATAAAATTAACTACATCACCAGAAATACTGTTTGCTGTTGCAATAATTTCCCACCCCATGCCTGCTCCCAACGAGCGAATTAAATAGTAGTTACTTGCGCTCAGCGGTGTTCCTCCAATACCGGCTTCTTCAAAATCAAAAGATAGATCGACTGTAAGGTCTGCACCTGTATTTGTTACATCTACTCCCCATGTTCTCGACCATCTTGCATCCAGTATTTCAGAAATTTCTGTTATATCAAAATCATTTACAGAGTTTAAGTTTGTTCTATGACCCCAGAGTAGATAATCTCCATTTTCAAATCCTGTGTTTATAGTAATATTCAAGCCAGCAGAAGTTGCTACTGATTGACTACCACTTACCTCCACACCAATACCGACAACCTCAAGATCAAAATTACCTTGAGCATTGTCATCAAACATATATAAGTCGTTACTAATTGACAGGTTGTACTTAGCAGAAAAATAATTAAATAAAATGTTTCGCTCAGCATCATTTAACAGTCTGTCTATTACAATTATTTCTGCAATATCTCCATCAAGATATGAAGTAAGTAATCCAGAACTATTTCTGCCAATGCTATAGTTTGCATTATCCCAGGTAGGTAACGCATCAAAATCATTCACTATTACCTGCGATGCATTATTAATGTATAATTGATGATAAGGGGCAATTGTATTATACCCAGCAGCAATGGCATACCATTGATTTGCACTAAGGCTTGGCCCCACCGATCTAGTAGGTATTGTAAAAGGCCCCTCGAATGAGTAATAGGCATGAGGAACGGCATCGTTAAAATCTTGTCTTGATATACTAGCTTGATTATTTCCTCCTCCCCCTAAACCAAAAACATACTGGCCTGTACCATCTGGTTGAGGATCAAGTCTAAAATTAGCAACAGCAATAATGGTAAGTGGAGCTGTAGGTGTTCCGTCAAGCATACCCTCCATAAATTCCTCATCATTACTTTCAAATTCAACTGCTGGAAACCCATTAATGACGTTTGGAGTGAATTGAGGGCTATTACTTATGAATGTGTTTGCCACTCTTCCCGACAAATCCGTCCAGGAATTTATGGCATCTCCAGTTTGATAGCCATCAGCAGCAAAATCTGAAGAGCTAAGCCACAGCAGGAGATCGCTACTTCCATTTCTGGACGCTACACCACCAGGGCCATTTTGTGCAAACACTTTGTGCAATACAAGGGTGAACAGAACTATAGTTAGTACTCTCATAGATTAAGCCAAAAAAATAAAAATAGTATGTTGGTACTATTAATTATGTTTTAAAAGGCTCAAAGAGTATTCTTATAAGATAAGATTAAAAGAATGGATTTCTTGTTATTTGAATTTCTTATCTCAGCACTATTTCGTTAAAAAATAATTAATGAATTTTAAGGACCCGTAGTCAAATAGATGAATGCAAAACTATACTTCCTCCTTTTTCCGATCTCCACTGTCTTCACAATGTGCTCAACAAAAAAAGAGCATGAGTTACTGCATTACAGAATACATAAGGATAGTCTCAACACTACAGACAGCATGGCTCTCCAAGAAAAAGCCATGCTTTGCATTGATACAAATAACACAACTGTAAAAATTAATCTTTCTTTAAGTGATTTGTTAAAGATTGAATCAGAAGAAGCGTTGTTAAAAAGTTTGGAAAAGATAATGTAGTAAGGTGTTACGATAGTAATGATTGCACTTTAGAAATCTCTCCAATATCCTTACTTTTTCTAAACTCAAAAAATGAAGTGAGGTGCCGATGGAGAGACACTATCAACTTTACGAATTTATCAAGTGTTTCGCACTACGGACACAAATCCGACTGGAAGACAATTGAGGGTATTGCGCTAGGCACAACTATAGATGGATTGGAAAAACTGAATGAGGATAGTTCTAAAAGTTTATTCTCCACTGTGCCCCTACAAATTTCAAGCGATGCTGATTCGGCAAAAACCGCTAATCTTGCTGTAGGTGTTATAGAATTGTGGGATATGCAGATTCCTTGAACCCCTAAAGTTATTTGAGTGATTTTACTTACTCATTACCAATGGAGCATTAGTGATGTGTTTTACTTTTAGGTTACAGGATTCACAATTGCCTCTATAACTTCTAATGCAACACGCTCACCAGAATTGAGTGCTCCATTTACAGTTCCCCAATCGCCCAATACATCAGTGGCCTCACCTGCAAAAAATAGATTGCCATTTATAGCTTCTGCTAAAGCAACTCTATATGATTTGATTATTTCGGGAAATACGAATAAAGAAATAATATCCGTACTATTTATTGAACAAAGCACTCGAAAAAACAGGTTAATTAAATCAATAGAAAGTTGAATACCAGAAAATAGGGATTAACTAAACAAAGTATAAGTACCTGATAGCCAGAGTGTAAGTATAAAATCAACCTTTTATCAACCCCAAATTACTTGTTCAAATTAATGCAACCAGGGACATTTGCAGATCATAAATTTTCACTAAACCATATTTATATGAAAAACAACTTATTGTACTTAGCAATGTTTCTGATAATTCTTTGCGTTCCCTTTAGCGGCAATGAAAATGAAGTTCGTTGGCTATGGGAAGACTTACCTTGGGTACCACTGATTTTAATTTTTACCTCGCTAATGTGTATAGCGTTATACATAATTAAACTAAGAATCTATGAAAAAAGAAACGGTAGCAAGTTAAATGAATAAAACAGAGCACCTAAAGCAGCTAGAAACTACTCACAAATGTTATTTACATTCACTAAAGCACACAAAATTATGAAACATTCAACTACTATTTTAATCATTATTTCAGTTTTCATCAGCAGTTTTCAATTAAGAGAAAACTCAAATACCAGGGATCAAGAATCTAAAGTTGTTAATGGCAGTATTGAGATAAATGCTAGTACAGCAAAAGTTTGGGATATAATTACCAATGAGGATCATGCAAAAATATTAGGGAATATATTTGTTAAAAATGGATTTGTTAAATCTGATTGGAAACTCAATTCTAAAGTCCATTTCATTTACGAGCCTGATTACATCGTATATTCTGGAATAATCACTAAAATCACAGAGGAAGAGTTTATTCAAATTGATTACAACATTAATGGATTGGAATATGTAGAAAAGTTCACGATCGAAAAACTAGGTTCTGTTGCCAAACTCTCAGCAGTCATTAGTCCATATGGTAACGATTACAACAAGCAAAAAGCAACCTGGCAAAATTGGTTATTAAAAGTTAAAGAATTAAGCGAAAAATCGCAAAAATAGATAAGGCTTTGTGAGTACATAGATTTACTAATTAAAAAACGAAATAACTATTGCCAGTAAAACCGAGTTTAGTTAATTATTCGTTTTATGTATTTTAAAATTTTCACTGATTTCATCTGATTGGTTTTCTTTCGTTAACTTAGTTCCTTCAATGTAATTAAGTTAAAACACATGATCTATTCTAAATCATGAAATTAGAAAGCATACTATTAAAATATAAAAACTATTTACTTGCAATTGCAATTGTGTTATCTGCTTTAGCTGTATCCATTAGAGGTAATGATGGAAAAGTCTTTTTGACTTTCCAAGATTATCCAATCGCAATTTTTTTGATGGTAAGCATAAGTACCTTTTTAGTTATGCTCTATATTCAAATTAGTAAAAGGAAAATAGAAAATCTTTCTAATCAAATTAAAGAGCATTCCAATGTAAATAGAGAGGGTTTTAGCGCTTTACTCGCAGAATTGACGACAAGACAAAAGGAAGTTTATGACTTAATAATTTCAGGAAAAACAAATAAAGAAATAGTTTCCGAACTCTTTATCGAACAAAGCACTCTAAAAACACACGTTAATCAAATCTACAGAAAGCTAAATATCAAAAGCAGAAGTGAATTAAAATCAAAAAACTGATAGTCAATATTAGATTATAAAATCAACTTTTTACCAACCCCAAATTAGTCCCTCAGATTAATCGCTACGTGGAGCTTGCATGTGCTTTGTAAGCGTACCAATACTGAAGCAAAATCTTTGGCAGTCCTTTTTGAGAATAAAAAAGCTGCAGATTATTTTGTGTAGAAACTCCTATAGTTACTTAATTGAAAGATTAAACCACAGGATTAACAATTGCTTCAATAACTTCTAATGCAACGCGCTCACCAGAATTCAGCGCGCCATTTACTGTTCCCCAATCACCCATCAAGTCAGTTGCCTCACCAGCAAAAAATAGATTGCCATTTATAGCTTCTGCTAAAGCAACTCTATCAGCTTCACTTCCACCAGGCAATGGATAAGAGTAACCACCTTTAATAAATTGATCAGCAGCCCAATCCTTAATGACAAAAGCATCTTTCACGTTTGTTGATGCTTTACCATCAAGTATTCCATCTAATTCAAGCACGACTTCATTAATGGCATTATTGCCCAATGCACCTAGCTCAACAGCTTTAGGCCCGTTAATGGTGACCGATAAAATTTTGTTAAATTCACTTCTGCCAACCCCCGCATTAAAATAAAGTGGGCCATCACTGCCTCCTAAAATAAATGAGGTATCATCTCCCCATAAATTTTGTCTGAAGTCAAGCACCATTCTTACACTGGCATCCATACCAATTTTTGACATTGCTCCGGTCTTTGAAGCAGGTAATGCCGGGTTAAATTGTATTTCTCCACCTTTTAAAATAGAGAGCGGCACTGCTACAATGACTTTATTAACAGTTACTACCTCCTCACTTTGATCCAGTGTATTAAAAACTGTCAAATCAATCGTTTCCCCTTGATTATCAATTCTTGTTACTTTACTATTTAGCTCAACAACGTCTACTGTTTGTGAAAAACGTGAGATCAGAATATCCTGCATGGGATTATTGCGCATGATCAACTCATCATTGTTTCTTTCGCGTTTTGTAAGTGCTTCTGCTAGAGCATCTGCACTCAGGTTTGCATTAGAAGTGCCGTACTCATTGCCAATTTGTGAATTAAGAATGCCCTGCATACGACCACCAATCCCCTGAGTATTTATAGCGTTTTGTATAGAATTGCCAGAAGCGGTAGATAAATTATTGTAGAAATTCTGGGCTGCTAGAAATTCACTATCTAAACTCGCTTCAGCTTCGCTGCGCAACGTACTGTCTATAATATATTTTTGAAAGGACTCACTCCGATAATCAACAGTAGGCACCCGCAACAAATCAATTACTTCGGCCCATGCGCCATTACTTCCCAAAACACGCTCTGCACCAATTTCAACCGGAAAATCTTGCTTTGGAAAAGCATTAAACTCTGCATTGAAGGCCCGAATTGAGTAAATGCGTCCACCTACACGGTTATTGGCCTCAAAAACCCTTACTTTAACGCCCTTGCTCCTTAGGATATCTGCAGCAAAAAGCCCTGCTGCCCCTGCGCCAATTATGGCCACTACGCCATCATAATTTATCTCCGGCCCAGGGTCGTTGTTAACACAAGAAGATAGCATACTCGGGAGAATTAATCCTGCCGACATACCAAAACTAAGGTGTCTAAGTGCTGATCTTCTGTTCACGTATAAATATTTAATGGAAAGATAAAGAACGTTATAGTTTTAAAGAAATTACTGGCATTTTCGCCCCATGAATGTCGATCATTCTCTTCAAGCAGCAAAGTTAAAGCGAATAGCCATTGTTGGGCCTGAATGTACGGGCAAGACTTCATTAGCCACGCAACTGGCCTCTATCTGCAAAACCACCTGGGTGCCAGAATATGCCCGCACTTTTCTGGAAAAATTAGGCAGACCTTATGTCGCCTCTGATTTGATTGATATTGCTAAGGGGCAGGTTAACTTAGAGGATAGCCTAGCTCTTCATGCCCACAGGTTATTGATTTGCGACACCAACCTTTTAGTAATAAAAATCTGGAGTGAATTTAAATACAACAGTTGTCATCCGTGGATAATTGAGAACGTTTTGAGCCGTCATTATGATCTCTATTTTTTAACAGACATAGATATGCCCTGGGAGGAAGACCCTCAAAGGGAAAATCCAGAACAACGAGAGGAACTTTTTGGTTTATATAAAAATGCTCTAGACAATATGAAGGTAAAATATATTTTACTTTCAGGTAACGAAGAAAAGCGCATTGAAAAAGCTTTAGCAGCAATAAAAGAATTGCAGAATGACTAAACATGATGCTTACGCAGCTTTAAAAGTAAAAGACTTTCGCTTATTTGTTTCTGCCCGTTTTTTTATAACACTGGCTATTAACCTGCAAGCAGTAATTGTAGGCTGGCAGGTGTACGAACTTACGCATGATCCATTGTCGCTTGGTTTAATCGGCTTGGCCGAAGCCTTACCCTCTATTACAGTTTCACTCTATGCAGGCCACGTTGCAGATATAGTGCAACGAAAAAAAATTATTCTTACCTGCATTTCTATTCTTGTTTTATGCTCGGTAGCACTTTTATTGTTCAGTTTAAATACCAATGCCCTCACCATTCAATTTGGTGTAGTACCCATCTATGCCGTTATTTTCTTAAGTGGCTTAGCCCGTGGTTTTCTAACGCCCGCCAACTTTGCGTACATGCCCCAATTAGTACCACGCGAAATTTTTAAAAATGCAATTACCTGGAATAGCAGTTTCTGGCAAACAGCCCTGATTGCTGGCCCTGCTTTAGGCGGATTTATTTATGGCTTTTTCGGATTGCAAACTGCCTATGTTGTAGATGTTAGTCTTACTTGTGTGGCGCTTCTGCTCATTTCTTTTGTTTCGCGTAAATCCCTACCTGCTGCTAGTGATGAACAAAGTACTGGAGATAAAATCAGGGCCGGTTTAAAATTTGTGTTTAGCAACAAACTAATACTTGGTGCCATTTCCCTAGATCTGTTTGCAGTACTGTTTGGGGGTGCCGTTGCCTTGCTTCCCATTTTTGCAAAAGAAGTACTACATGCAGGCGCTGAGGCGTTAGGCTTGCTAAGATCAGCTCCGCCAGTGGGTGCTTTAATAGTAGCTTTTTATATAGCACACAATCCAATAAATAGTAAAATAGGCAGAAAGCTGCTTTGGTCTGTGGCTGGTTTTGGTCTTTGTATGATTGCCTTTTCTCTTTCTACAAATTTCTGGCTCTCACTCGGCATCTTAATGCTAAGCGGTGGTTTTGATGGCGTAAGTGTAATCATTAGAAGTACGCTACTTCAAACACTTACACCTGAGAATATGAAAGGTCGCATTTCGGCTGTTAATAATATTTTCATTGGATCATCAAATGAGATAGGCATGTTTGAATCTGGCCTCGCAGCTCGCTTAATGGGATTAGTACCTTCTGTTATTTTTGGTGGAGCTATGACCTTGCTTACTGTAAGCATAACAGCTTGGAAAGCACCAAGCCTGAGGAAATTGGAAAATTTGGACTAAAGAGAACGAACTTTTTTGATCGATGGCTTTCATGTCAATTGATCTTTCTTTTCATTTGTAAATAAGCCCAAACCGACCATGAATCAACTCACAGGAGTTGAGCTTGCTCCATACTACCAGAAAGTAACGGATCAAGCCAACGCCATCGCAAAACGAGCTACTTTCTCCTTCTTTATTATTGGCATACTACTGGCAGCCTTTTACAATACGTGGTCAGCAGCATTTTTAGGTGGAATAGTCCTCGTGGCTCTATTCTTCGTGCCTTTGGCTTTAGGGGCCTATAACCGTTATTTGAACAGCCTGGTTCTTGCCAGCTTCACCATACAGTTTCACTACCAATTACAAGGCTTACAGGCATCACATTTTTTTTACTTTGTTGTACTTACCATCTTACTTTTTTATGAAGATTGGAAAGTGCTTATTCCTGCAGCTCTCCTTCATTTAGTTTTTGTTTCCCTTCTCTATTTTAAAAGTGATCACGCTTTGATCCAGCCTTTTGTGCTTCAAAGCGGTGCATTAACAGTTGGTGATTTTACATTACATACATTAATTGTAGCTGCCTACACGGTGCTTTGTGCTATCTGGTCTGAGTTGCAACACAGACAAACAAGCGAGGCGGCACAACAGGCTACACAAATGCAAAAACAACTTGCGCTGATTGAAAGCAACCAGCAATTTGCAGAAAGCATTAGCGTAGGTCAATTAAAATCCGAGTATCCTTCTGCCAATCCGGATAGTCTGGGGCTATCCCTCCTATCAATGCGTAAAAGTTTAGTAGAAGCGAATGAGCGCGAAGAAAAGGAGAGATTTACAACACTTGGACTTGCCACAATTGGCGAATTACTAAGAACCCATGTTAACGAATTGCAAACATTGTGCGATACTGTGTTAGCTGAGATTGTAAATTACATGAAGGCTAATCAGGGTTCAATTTTTACACTCGAGCAAGAGGGTACGGAGGATGAACATTTAAGGCTAATGAGTTCACGTGCCTGGAACCGAAAGAAATTTTTAGAGAAGCGAATTGAAATGGGACAAGGGCTGGTAGGCCAGGCAGCGATTGAGAAGTCTACCATTTACATGACGGATGTTCCTGAAAATTATGTTGTGATTACCTCTGGTTTGGGTGAGTCGAATCCTCGTTCAATCATTATTGTTCCTTTAAAAAATGAAGAGCGTGTTGTTGGTGTTTTAGAGTTAGCTTCCTTTAAAAAGTTTGAAAGTTTTGAAATTGAATTTCTTGAAAAAGTAGGTGAAAGTATTGCATCCACCATTTTAAACTCGCGCAACAACGAGCGCAATAAAGAACTGTTGGAACAATCCGGCATGATGACGGAGCAAATGAGGGCACAAGAAGAAGAGATGCGCCAGAACATGGAGGAAATGCAGGCAACGCAAGAAGAAATGGAACGTACTCAGCGCATGCTTTCTGAGCAGGCACGGGAGGTAAACGAAAAACAGAATAATTTAAACGCTTTGATAAACGCCACAAGCGATTCTATTATCGCAATGGATAAGCATTATAGAATTATTGTGATGAACGACACGCTTCGTAAGCGATATAAAGGCACACAATATGAAGGGTTGGATGTTGGTGCAGATGCCTTACAAACACTTGGTGCTGTTCGCGATGAATGGAAAGGACATTACGACCGCGCATTGGCTGGAGAAAATTTGCAGTTTGTGTTGAAGAGCTCGGTAAAAGGTGAAGATTCTTTCCGTGAATATTTTATTAACCCTATGATTGATGCTAAGGGATTGGTATTTGGTTTGTCTGTTGTTTCGCGCGATGTAACAAAAAGGCACAAAGCAGAAAATGAAACACTAAGAAGAGGCTTCATTATTAACGCATTAATCAATTTTACCAACGACTCATACTTTGCAATTGACAAAGAATACAAAATTCTGATTGCTAATAATACGTTGAAGAATCGTTTTCAAAATTCTGGGACAGTGTTAAGTGAAGACACAAAAATTACCGAGGTGCTTTCAGCAGATGCGTTGAAGATATGGCAAGATAGATATGACAGAGGACTGAGTGGTGAAAGACAACATTTTACAGAGGAAAGGGTAACCGGAGACAAAACACTTTACCTTGAAGTATTTGTAGAGCCTATTTTAGATGACAAGGAAGAAGTGATAGGTTGTGCAGTTGTTAGCAGAGATATTACAGAGCAAAAAAATGCTATAGACAAAGCAGCTTTACTCGAGGCGGAAATAGCGGTGAAGAAGATACGGTTGTGAGTGGTGTTAAGAACCAATTAACGATCTGTTCCTTGCGAAAAGTTCTCAAAATTAAAACCGGATAGAATACTTTGTAAGCTTGTAAGATCAATGTTTTCTGCGGATAACATTAAAAAAAAACGATCTGCTATACCTAGAAAAATCTGAGATGATGCTGCCTTACGACTGTAGGTTTCCCAGCCTGTATAATTTATTGCCGCAATATTTCTTGATACTAATGAATCCGTTTCTAAGCCTTTGTTATTTTGTGCATTCTTCATGGCCTGATTAAACATGATTTGAGCTTCCTTATAATCAAAGAGAAGAATCTTTACTTTTTGCTTACCCTTTGAAAACCTTCGTTCACAAACTGTGTAACGAATATCGCCTATGGCTTTCTGCGAACCCCGCATATCTCCATCTTCGTGATAGCCACCAATTTTATTGGGTATAAGTTTGGAGAGTGCTTCTGGGGGTAATAGCTTCTGTGCTGACAGTGTTTGTGCTGCCAATAACATGAGAACCATTAAGATTGTTAGTTTAACCACCTTGCTTGTTTGCTAAGGTAAACGGCTGAAAGGCAAATTAGTTATTACTTGTTTAAGCAAATCCATGTAATCACCCTTCATAGAAACAGTAATCAGGTATTGATCATTATGATATACATACAACTGGCTTGAATTATTCTTCTTATCGTATATCTCCTTGGCTTTATTATTACCAATTGTTATGTTCTTTGATTGAATTAATTCGTTGTTAACTTCCTTTCCATCTTCCCATGCGGAAGTTACCGATGTTATTACTTGTACACTTGTTCTGTAATCAATAATAACAATACTTATTGCCTCTTGTGATTTTTTATACTGTTTCGCGGCTATGAAGTATAGTTTCCCTTGAAGTTGCTGCTCTGATGCATGGTTATCGGCATCTTCAGCATAACCAGCAATTTCGGCAGGCAACCAAGCTTTCAAATCTTCGGGTGACTTAAATTCCTGTTGTGCCGAAAGAGCAGTCACGGTAAAAAACAGAAGAATAAAGACAGCTGCGCTTTTCATAAATAATATTTTAATGCACTACTACTTTTTTAATTTTGACGTGACGCTATATTCCTTTACTGTATCAATAAAACACTTCACTTTATCAACCTCCGTATCTGGATACAAACCATGACCCAAGTTGGCAATATGCGGATGTGTGCCAAATGCATCTAACATTCTTTTTGTTTCTCTTCTTACATCATCTAATGTACCGTAAAGCGCGCAAGGGTCAAGATTACCCTGCAAAACCTTATTAGGCAACATTTTGATTGATTCCTGAATATCCATATTCCAGTCGAGACCTACAACCTTACACGGAAGTAGGTTCATTGTTTCTCTTGCAAAAAATGCACCCTTGGCAAATACAGTCACAGGCACCTCATCAATTGCTTCGCAGATTTTACGTATGTAACGTAAAGAAAACTCATCATACTGCTCCGGGCTCAATATTCCGGCCCATGAGTCAAAAATTTGTAATAGATCTGCACCCGCTACTATTTGTCCCTTTAGGTAATTAATAGTGCTTTGGGTTATCTTATCAAGCAACTGATGGGCTAGTGCCGGGTTGGTATAAAGCATTTTTTTTGCTTTACTGAATGTTTTGCTTCCTCCTCCTTCAATCATATAGGAGAAGATAGTCCAGGGCGCGCCTGCAAAACCGATTAATGGCACACGGCCATTAAGCTCTGCCTTGGTTAGCTTTATAGCATCCAAAACATATTGCAGGTCTTCGGCCTGAGCAATTCTTAGATTATGGATATCTGCTGCCGACTGGATGACTTTAGGGAAAACCGGCCCCTTTTTCTCTTCCATTTCATAGGTTAAGCCCATTGCTTCAGGGATAACCAGGATATCTGAAAATATAATGGCGGCATCAACACCCAGTATATCAACTGGCTGAATAGTAACTTCAGTTGCTAATTCCGGAGTGGTTACCAGCGTTTTAAAATCACCAGCCGATTCTCTGACTTTTCTATATTCTGGTAGGATTCTGCCTGCCTGGCGCATTAGCCAAACGGGGGTCCGGTCTGTGGGTTTGTTTTGGGCCGTTTTTAAGAAAATATCATTTTGCAACATGGTGCAAAGAAACAAGGGAAGGGGACAATAAAAAAGAATATACTGGTGTTAAAAAATAAGACCAGCTAAATGGCTGGCCTTATTCTCATTAAATTTACTATCTCCTATTAATTTTCACTAACAACCGCGGCACTACCAGCTGCAGGTGGGTTATAAGCTAATTCGTTATCAGGTACACTCCAGTACTCAAAGAAGTTATAGTTAATGGTTGCATTAGTACTAATAACTCCATTTTTCTTGATCACGACTGCACCGGTTCTTCCTCCCGCCAAAACACCCCATCTTCTTGCATCATAGAAAGCAAACCCACGAAAAGCAAGAACAACCCTTCTTTCTCTTCTGAGTTCCTCCCTGGCTTCAGTTTGAGTCAGGCCAGTTCCCGAAACAGCTGCCAAGCCTGCTCCTTGTAAAGTACGGATTCCATCAATAATAGTAAGACCGGCATCAACAGAACCTGCTCCATTTATCAGGGCCTCAGCTTTCATTAATTCATTTTCTTCATAGAAACCCACACAGTACAATTCATAGGCTCCATCCGATCTATCGCACATTACAACAACACCATCAAGGCCGTCACCGCCATTTCTTAACGCCCATCTTGTATTAAATGAGTTACCTCTATCGGCATTTCCTAGCCAAGCCGTTCCCTGCGCAAAATTATTAGCCAAACGTTGGTCGCCCAGTTTAAAATCCTGAATCAATCGCTCGCTCACTTTATAGGTGCCCCCTTGTGCTGTAGTACCAAAGGTTTTTGCCGGAATGTTTCCTGTAGTTGATGACATGATATCACCATTGGCATTTGACCTCAAAGTAAAAGTATAATCATTGGCACCAACTCCGTTGTTGGTCAAATTGAGTATTTGTGTCCATTGTGCAGGAGTCATGTCTGCTGCATGGGTATTCACCAAAATATTCCTCGCCCTTAGGGTGTTAATATTACGAATCCACATAGCAGGGGTTAGTACCATTCCTTTTCCAACCTGACATATAGAAGGAATCAACGCACCTAATATATCATCAAATTCACCACCAGCAGATAAGCCATTGAGCAAAGTTTCTGCCTTTGCAAAATTTACCTCTGCTTCTGCAATGATCTGTTCCTTGGTTACATAATTACCATTAGATGTGAGCGGCTCATCATTAATTATCCCGGCAACGTACATTGAGCCAATTCGAGAATAGGCAAACCCTTTCCAAAAATAACACCATGCTTTTATTGTATTCTTTTTGACATCCGCATTGCCAAGAAATTCCACATCATCAACCAAAGAAAGTGTTACGTTACAGGCATTATTCATACCATACATAGCAGCCCATTCATGAAATAGTGGATTGTTACCTTGATTAGAGTTAACATTTACCTGATTAATAAGATCCTTCTGATTAGCAGGGCTTGCCGGATTCAGCACAATCTCACCATCATCATGTATTACCTGATCAGGCATAGCAACCTGATTCATAAACCAGTTTGCTGCCTCGATTCCGATTACATCTCCCATTAACTCATGGTAGCCAATAGCACCAGTCCAAAACCTTCCCGGAACGCCATCAGTGTATTTGAGGGACCAAAATCCGTTGACATAAACGCCCCCTTGGGCAAAGGCAACAATACCTCTCTCAGTTCTTGCACTTTCCGGAGTAGGTTGATTAGGATTTTTTATATCCAGCTGATCTTCACACGCATTCAGCGTGAGAAGAACGATTACAAGAGAAAATATTTTTATTCTTTTCATGGCTCTTCAATGTTAAAATCCAATGTTTAAAGTTGCCTGATAGGTCTTGAAATTAGGTAAAGTGTTGTGATCTGTTCCACGATCCCATGCTGAGTTGGTGGTACCTGAACTGATCTCTGGATCCATACCGGTATAGTCTGTTTTAGTCCAGAGATTTCTACCCGTTAAAACTAGTTGAAGTCTTGACATCTTGATATCAAATAGTTTTGCGAAATCAATACCAATAGCAACATTTCTCAGTCTCACAAAAGATGCATCTTCATAGAAATAGTCCTTTGTACCATTTGCCTGACGTTGTGCATAGACTCCGCGATAAAATGCAGACCACGCTCCTGTTTCTCCATTTATAGTAATTGGTCTGGTGTAGTCTGAATGAATACCATCGCGATACATCCATTCTTTTGTTTGATTATACAAATGACTACCCTGAACCCAGTCTACTTGAATACCAAAAGTCAGGAAGTTCTTATAGGTAAAATCATTTATGAAAGACATGTTAAACTTAGGGTATGGGTTACCGAAGCTGCTTCTTTCAGGTGTAAAGAATGGTTGTTTGGATGCAATGTTAACCACATAACCATTGCTTGCAACCTCATATAAAGGTCTGTCTGCTGGTGCAATATAAGGCTGACCTGTCAAGGGGCTTATGGCATCTAATGATCTTAATAGTTTAAATCCATATAGCTGGCCGATCTTATCTCCTGCTTTTAGCACATAATTGGAGCTACCTGCTGAGGAAACCACAACTACCTCTGCACCGCCCTTTACCTCATCAATTTGCGAAGATTGCTGTGACCAATTAATAGCTGTATTCCAGGTAATATTTGATCCTGAATAAACTGAAGCAGTTAGTGCCGCTTGTAAACCAGTTGAGCTTAACGAGAAGGCGTTGTCAAGAATGGTACCGATACCAGTTGAGGGGGCGGCATCAATCCTGAAAATTGCATTGTCTGTAGATCTTTTCCAATAGGTAGGAGAAAATGTAATGTTAGTTAGCCAATTTCCGCCAAGTCCTTGGAAAGTCATGTCTGTACCGATCTCAATTTCTTTAGATACTTCTACGTCCAATGCAGGATTAGACTGCCCTGGGCCAAAATAAAGAGAACCTGTTGATCCAAGTGTTCTGGTTGATAAGGTTGGGAAACGATCATACGGCTGTGGTTGAATACCTGCCTCACCATAAGCCGCACGAAACTTCCAATCCAATATTACATTTCCTATACTACTACCATCCCAGAAATTAAGTCCAGAGACTCTAAAGAAGGCATCTCCTCTAGGGAAAGTAAAAGGCTTGGATCCCTCACCGAATGCTGATGAATAATCACTTCTAAATCCTGCGGAAAGTCCTGCGATATCTCCATATTCAAAACGCTGACTTATCAAATATCCATATGTTACAAATTCCGTTGAGAAGTCTCTTCTTATGCTATACGTTGTTGCTTGATTTGCAGTTAATGGAGGATCCAATGGAATACCAACACCCGATGTGAAATACTCACCTCTTACATCCTTGCGATAGTCAAAAGCAATTTGCGTTACAGATTTAATCGGCAAGCTCATTTTAAAATCTTCCTTGAAATCAAATTTCGCGGTAGTGTTAGCAAGAAAATTCTGGAAGGTGTTTTTGAAAGTGAAATTTGTCATTTCACCTAAATTATCACCTGCATACCATGACACAAAAGCAGCCTGATCATTGGAGTTATCATTGTCGGATTGATTATACGCTATGTACTCAACTGATCTATTCTGATGATTAATACCATATTTTAGATCAACGTCAACATACTTAGGAAAAGCATAGTTAAGATTAAAGCTTTGAACTATATCAACTTTTCTATCATCGGAATCCTGATATTGTAATGTATAATTAGGATTTGTCTGATTCACTCCTGATGCATCTCCATAATAATAAGCATGATTACCTTTTGTGTCAAGCAAATTATAATCAACGAAAGGTCGTGCATTGAAGATACCAAACACCAGGTTATTAAGTCCAAAATCCTGCTTATTATATAGGTCTACAGTATTCTTTGTATAAACCAATTGTGTAATTGATCTTAACTTTAAGCCCTTTGCTAAATTAATGCCAACGTTGCTGGTAAAATTTGTACGGTCATTATAACCATCACCACGAAAGTTGCTTTCCTGTTTATTGTTTGAAGCTGACAAGCTGAAATCACCGTTTTTACTACCGCCAGAAATAGATAATGAATAGTTGGTGGTTTGTGCACTAGTAAAAAATTCCTTTATATGATCATGATATTGTAAGTTTCGATCATATGGCTTATTAATATTGGTGGTTGGGTCAATATTATTAAAAATTACGTTTTCTGAGTAAACGAGTGTAGCCGGATCCTGAACCAAAGGATTGCCTGAACCTCCTATTACCTCATTATTTGCATTGGTTGCAAATCCATGAAGGTTTGCCTTTCTCAGATTACCAACATTTAAAAATTGATTAGAAGCAACACTAGAAGAAAAGTCGATATTCAATTTTCCTTCCTTACCCTTTTTAGTAAAAATCTGGATAACACCATTTGCGCCCTGAGCACCAAAAATTGATGCAGCTGCAGCACCCTGAACGACCTCCACTCTTTCAACTGAGTTAAGATCCAACGAGTTTAAACTTGTACCTGCCATCTGAACACCATCCACCATAACCATAGGTGTTGTCCCCCCTTAAAAGAATATTAATGTCAGATCCTGGTGCTCCATTTGTAGCTTGAATCTGAGCACCTGCAATTTTTCCAATCAAAGCCTGGTCAATACTTGCTGTTGGCGCTATTGGCAATTGAGCGGAAGTGATCGATTCAACTGCGATGGCAAGTTTACGTTTCTCAGTTGGTACACCCACCCCGGTAACAACAACTTCTGAAAGTTGAGTAACATCGAGTGCTAACGAGACATCAACAACTGTCCTGTCACCAATTGCGATTTCTTGTGTTTGGAGACCAATGAAGGAGAAGATGAGAGAACCTCCTCCGGATGGTACACTTAATTTATAGCCACCGTCAGCATCTGTAACGGTACCATTTGTGGAGCCTTTAATCACCACGTTTACACCCGGCAAAGATGAGCCATCCTCCGTAGAGGTAACTCGTCCAGACACGGTACGTTCCTGAGCCCATACAGCCGAAAGCGCATAGACCATCACACTACATAGTAGTAGAAACTTTTTCATAGGTTTAGGTTTAAGGTTAGGTTAACTATATCTAATGTATTAAGCTCTTTTATTAAATTTAAATATTGAAATAAAATTATTTTTAGAATCAATGGCAAGCCTTAATAAATTAAACCAAATAATATTTTGGATAAACCAATATTCTTTGTGTTAGGTTTAAAGCCTTCAAAATTCCGTGTTCGATCATTGAATTCTTACTAGAGAAGGTGACATTGTAATTCTATTCTTATCGCTATTGAATTATGTCATAAAAAGTTTTTTAAGTTTGAGTGGTCTCAAACATGATTTGCGAAATGATAATTGTGAAATTATATTGTTTGCAAGGCAAACCTACACGTGCCCTTTTATGCGTAATGGCAACTTTTAACTTGCACGATTTTTTGTTTGAAATGATAAAAAAACTGATCAGTGGAAAATCTCTTTGGTAATAGATAGACTAAGAATTTATGGCTAGGAATCTTTAGCGTTTGAGGTGTTCTTTTTTTTCATATTTTGAGCTCTTTCTACGACTCTTATGCCAACCATGAATTAGTGGAAATTGCTCTTAAAGAATCAAAGAAAACTTCAGATGGTCAGTTTACTTTAATGCGTAATTATTGTTGTTCCAGTCTGCAATTGAGTTCTGAAAATCATTATCCAGCAACTGATTGGCTATTGGCGGATTAGTACACAGTATTTTTTTGCTTTACTGAATGCTTTACTCCCCACTTCAATCATATAGGAGAAGATAGTCCATGGTGCCCCAGCAAAACCGATTAATAACACACTGCCGTTGAGATGCGCCTTGGTTAACTTTATCGCATCCAGCACGTATTGTAAGTCTTCGGCTTGAGAACCCCTCAAATTATGGATGTCTGGAAATACAATGGCTGAATCAACTCCCAGTATATCAACGGTTGAATAGTTACTTCGGCTGCCAGTTCTGGGGTAGTGACCAATGTTTTAAAGTCGCCTGCCGATTCTCGGACTTTTCTGTATTCAGGTAGAATCCGGCCTGCCTGGCGCATAAGCCACAGAGGGTTCTACTGGTGGAAATGCCATTTGCTACATTTAAAAACAGATTGTTCATGAACTCAATCCTCTCTATTTAATTCCCTTTAAAATAACCCATAAAGCAAAGAAATAGTAAAGGATGTATTGCTATTTCTTTAATCTAAAACGTTCAATAACACCCTCTCTTGCTTCACTCATTGTAAGCAAGGTTAAATAGAACTCTGTTTCAGCATTATTAGGTGTATTGCAAAGAACCGGTCTTTTGTCATCAAAAACTAAAGATGGATACCAGTTATATACTGTTTTGAATTGCGGTATTCTTTTATCGCTATGAATAGTGTTGTTATTATTAAACTGACCAGGCCAGTTTACTCCCCTTGAAAAGAAAGGAAAGTTACTTCTACTGTATTGGACTAAGGGATGCAACTTACTTTTTGTGAATACAAAGATTACCCCATTTGGGAAAAAATCCTTAACGCCTTGTTCGATTATTGATTGAGCATTGTATACTATATCAATAGAGGAAATATCTGAAAGCGGAAAATCGTAAATTGATTTTATCGATGGGAGAATGAATCCATTTAAACATATAATTGGGGGCTGTGAATAAAATGATTTTTGCTCTTTCAAATTCGTGAACGAAAAGACTTGCTCCTTATTTTTGCTGCCTGGCGCAGGAAGCAAATTAGGTATTGCTAAGTCCAGAAAATCTTTTGTGCTTTTAATTTCAGTATAATCGTCTGGAATAAATGATTTATCAGGGGTTATCTTCTGAAAAGAGGATTCCGTAAGCTCATATGTTTTTTTCACCCGATCCAATCGAGACTTGAAATAAAGAATGGAATCGAGATGCGCTGGCTTATCAAATCCGCTTAATAGCAAATCTATAGGAGTATTATAAATTTTATTATTTATCAATCTTGTGGAATCGTTAACTGATACGAATCGATAGTTATTATACTCGAAATCTGTACCATTAACTATCCTTTTTAAAACCTCATTATTGCCATAATTTTTTTGTGATAGTAACATATCAACATCAACGCCTTGTTTTTTCAATTCAGATACTGAGGTTAAATAACCAGCAACTTCCTTTGGCTGAACTAAAGCAGTGAGCTTAAACTTATTGTTCTTGTCATTTTTTAGATAAACTAATCTTTCATCAATAGATTTCGCTTTTTCTGAAACCAGTTTTAGATTACTTTTTCCCTCTCCTTTAAGATTGTAAAATGATTGAAAGGCTGTTATACCATGAGTTTTGTTCAAAAGTAATACCTGTATTTCACCACTTCTCAACTCGTGTGCTTTAACAACAATGTCTTCAGTGGTTTTTAGATCTCTAGAAAGAATAATACTGCCATTGTTCATGGCTATTAATGTTGTGGTATTCAAATTACTACTTTCAAAATTTCGAAAGCTTACCTTAATAGATCCATCTGAATTCTCTGCTATTTCAAATGATGGCAGTTCAGAGGTGGGAAGTATTCCGGTGATACATTTTTCTGAACCTGAAAAACAAATTCTATACGAATAGACTCCAGCTTTAGCAATGCTAACAGCAGTAACTCCGTAAAAAGCATCAAACGCCACATTTTGTATCTGCTTTCCGTCAGGATCTGATAGTTCAAAGCGAAATCCTTCAGGGTGATAGGTAGCTGGATAAATTAATAATTTGTTTGGCAGATTGTCTGCAAGAAAATTTCCGCTCTCCGGAAAAATCGATACAGACAGATTTGGATCCTTAGAATCAGACAGACTTTGCTTTGGATCTCCAACCCAAACATTTTTTAGTGATAGCGGTGTCTCCGAAAAATTTTGCATCCATTTGGTATAAACCTCCACTGTATAGATATCAGTTGTTAGTGAATCCGACAAGATTATATCTCCATTACCCTCACCCTCATTTATCAAAATTCTCTGTTGCTCAATTATTCTACCCCTCGAATTTTTTAATAAAACAAAGGCAACATTACTAATCTCTTGCAGGTCGGTATTTCCCCAAACAAAAACTTTATACAAAATCTTCTCTCCTTTTGTATATACACTGTTATCTGTAAACAAAAATGCGCTTTCAGTTTTCAGATAATTATAATTTGTTGCAATTAAAGAGGATGAACTAGTTTGTGAAGAGGCAGAATTGGTTATGCTAAAACTCAAATAACTAACCAGTATAAAAATCAGCTTATTCATTGAAAATCTACAGGTTTAATATGAGTTGAATTCCTATAAAGCAAACGACAATCGCCATCTCCGGGAGGAATTAGATTGGGCTCATTTACATTTAATTTTCTAGCCTCTGATCCCCGATTGATCAGTAACTTATTATATGAAACTGAAGCCGTTGTAAAATACCCAAGTATTTCCTCGTTCTCTTGACCTACACTTACAATATTACCAGCAATGTTTCCAGGAGCCGGATCGAAAATAGTGCCTGTGTTTCTCTGTTGGTTGCTAATTGCATTCCAATATTGAAATGCCGAGCCTGTTATTGAAAACTGATATAGCCTTGTTAGAAAGCCTGTGCTTCTATCGTATAAGATAGAACCCACTTTAACGCTAAATGAACTCCCGTTTATGTATTGATCTGATGATACATTAACACTACCTACTAATGGAGATATAGTAGACCAACATTTACAAAAGTTGCAAGGGGAATCACCGGGAGGAATAGTCAGATATTCAAAAATGCCAATACTCTTCCATAAGTAGAAATTTTGATTCTCTTCAGGGTCATTGATGTTTGCTGAGACGTTGAAGTAATATCTTGGTATCGTTTGATAGCCCCCGGATGTAGTGTTTATAATATCATCGACCTTATCAAAAGTAAAATCTAGTGATTCAATAGAAACCGGTTGTTCCACCTTTTGTATTGACGACCTGTATAACTGCCCTCCCGGACCTTGAACTTCTAGAAAGTACGATTCGCCTACTTCTGCAATTTCCGATGTTTTATAAACACCTGTTGTATCTTCAGAAAAACTAATGGCTCGCGATTTATCTTGAGAATAAACGGTTACTGTAGCCCCGGAAACGGGCTCATTGAATACAACAAACGGATAATTATTGGAGAAAGGTGCACTCTTGGACAATCTGACAGAATTAAAATCAGCCACATTTGTAAACCAAGCATCTACAACTAGTTTAGGCTGAACAGATGGACCTTCAATTAATATCTTATCAACACAACTTATTAATAAAAGCGAAAAAAATATTATATATCGCATAACCTAAATCAAGGCTTTAGTTTAAAATTAATTGCAAAGTATGGAATTGCAGTGCCCAATACCGACAGCTTGTATGCTTGGGGAAATGAACCCTGATATTCTGGCTTAAAGAATACTGAGAAGGGGTTCCTTCTTGCATAGACATTATAAACTCCTGCACTCCAACTTCGCTCAAACCGTCTATTCTTCTTTGCAAGCATTTTGTAATTGAATGAAAGATCCAATCTGTGATAATCCGGGATTCTTGATTGGTTAATTTCTGAATAATCAGCCACCACATATCCATCAACTACATATATTGATTCAGGATAAGTGATAGGACGGCCTGTACTGTAAAAGAAATTACCAGATACACTAAATTTTGGAGTTAAGGAGTAGTTAGCTACTAAACTTAGGTCGTGCGGTTTATCAAAATTACTTGGGAAATACTCGCCATTTGAAAGTGTCTCTTCCTCGTAATCTCCTTTTACTAGTACAAGGCTTCTTGAATAGGTGTAACTAATCCATCCGGTTAAATCACCACGATTTTTTTTTGCGTAAAATTCAACCCCGTAAGATTTACCCTTACCCATTAACAATTCTCTTTCAATAAAATCATTGAGCACAAGTCGAGCGCCTTCTTTATACTGTGTTACACTTGATACTATTTTGTAATATGATTCAACAGAAACTTCATAGGCGGAATTAGAAAAGTTTCTAAAGTATCCAAGACTCGCCTGGTCATTAGATTGAGGGGCCAGGAAATTATCACTTAATTTCCAAGTATCAATCGGAGAAACTGCCATCGTATTAGACAGTAGACTTAAGTACTGAAAATTCCTGTTATATCCCAGCTTTATTGATGACTCGTTGTCAATTGAGAATTTCAAAGCAAATCGTGGCTCGGGATTAATAAAAAAAGATTGAACACTATTGCCTGATACATTTTGAGTTTCAACATAACTCGCCTCGTTTATAGGAGAATTCTCTTGATAAAATCTTTTTAGTCCATTACCAAGGTATGCGAAAGCTGATAGCCGCACTCCAAAAGAAATTGATAATGCTTGTGTTAATGTAATGGCATCAGAAAAGTAAAAACTTGATTCAGCCCCTCTTTCATTTGGAATCGAAAATGGTTGTATCCCGGAACTCTCATTGGTTGGATCTAGATCACCCCTTCCAATTTTATAAAAGTTTGATTGCAGCCCGAACTCTATATTGTGCTGTTTCCATTTATTCCAAAAAAACTCATAATTAATTCCCGTACTACCAATAAATGATTTTAAGTCGAATTCATTTGCGAATGATTTGCCAGACACAACATTATCTCCCCTTGAGTATGCGACCGATAATTTACTAGAGAAATCCTGTGAAAAATTATGGAGCCATTGTAGAGAGGCCATTCTGCTACTCCATGAGTAGGTGGTGTCTGAACCAAATCGAAAAGAGTCACCTCCGAAGAGTGTTGAAAAACTTAGATAATCTTTTGAACTGATTCTATAAGCAGCCTTTAGAGTTGCGTCATAAAAGCCTGCTTTGCTTGAGCTCACATTTTGATCGGGGACAAACCCAAGTACCCAGCTTGGATACGCAAATCTTCCTGTTGTCACAATGGACATTTTATCTTTTATAATCGGGCTTGAGATTTTAAGTTTACTACTGATCACCCCGATAGAGGCTTCTGCATATAAGTCCTGATCCATTCCGTCTTGCAAGCTTATATCCATAACTGAAGCAAGTCTTCCACCATACCTTGCCGGTAAGGTTCCTTTTTGAAGACTCAATGAACTAATTGCCTCTGAGTTTACTACTGAAAAAAGACCGAAGAGGTGAGACGAATTAAATAGGGGGGCGTTGTCAACCACAATTAAATTCTGATCAACGTTTCCTCCACGCACATTGAATCCTGATGCGCCCTCACCAACAGTAGTTACTCCTGGCAACGAAAGCACCGATCTAATGATATCGACTTCACCTAACAATGGCGGCATTGACTTTAATGATTGTGTGCTTATCGTTTGCAATCCTATATCTAGACTACTTAATTGTTTAGAAGCTAAACCTGAGATGATAATTTCATCTAATTCCGTTACACTTTCGAACATTTCAATATCCACAACTTGATCTGCATAAACCCTTAATCTTTTGGTAAGACCTGACATTCCCACAGCATTGACCAGTATTTCATACATCCCTTCAGGTAATTTTAAAGTGAAGAATCCATTACTTGAAGAGGTGGTGGCAAATTTTGTGCCCGGCATCTGAATAGTTGCTCCGCTAATTTTTTCGCCACTTTGACTGTCGCTTATGTAGCCAGATACACTATAAGAAGCGATTGCATCTTGTGCTCGAGTAGTTGTGCTTGCACTGATTGTGTTTACTAAGACAATACTTTTTCTATTTAATTGTAAAGGCTCTAGTCGAACATCAACCAAAGATTTTTGTAAAACTTCTGCCAATCTGGAATTGGATTGGCGCTGTATGATTTTAACATCTTTAATCCATTCGTAATTGTAATAAAATTTAACTGCGAATTCTCCTTCGATTGTATCTGCGAATGCTGGAAAAAGCAGTCCGTCATAATCTTTTGTTAATCGTATTGAATCAATGCTTTGTGCAGAACAGAGTGACGGGAATACTGCAACAACAAGCAAAATTAGTGATGAGCGCATTTCTAAGTTTTAAGAAATAAAAGAGGCCGCCCAATAAAGGCAGCCTCTCTTAATGATTAATAGAGTTATCAAAAATAATTAATAACCTGGATTCTGTTGATCAGCTAAAGTAGGGTTTACCAAAACTTCTGATAACGGAATAGGCCAGATAAAATTATCCTCTGTGTAAGGCAATGCGTGTGCTAGTGTAAAGCCACCTGGCGTGTATTGCGTCAACAATGATACAGAGCGTGTTTGTGCTTTAGCAGGAATACCTGCCATTAAGCCTTCGCCCGAAAGTCTGTGTACATCATACCATCTCTTACCTTCACCTAGGAATTCAATTCTTCTTTCATTCCATATACCTTGAAGAACACCAGCCTGGTTTCCACCGAGATCAGCTAAATCATATTCTAATGCTGCACCTACAGCGCGGTTTCTTACGCTATTCAATAATGTAATTGCTGTAGCAAAATCATTAGTTCTTGCATAAGCTTCAGCCGCATTAAGGACAACCTCAGCATGCCTGATAAGCGGTGTTGGATCATCATAAACACCGAATGTTCTGTATTTATAGCTATAAACACCAGTAGATTCCTGTGTTGTCAACAATGTTCTTCTTGAATCTGATGCTAACCAGAAAGGTTCTATCCAGATTACCGGGCTTATTTTTACAAGACCACGTCCTCCTAAAGTAGGACTTCCGTACATACTTACTAAAGCACCATTTACCCCTGCATTAGAAACGTTAGAATTCTGTAATGAAAATATGGCTTCAGTTGATGTACCCGAAGTAAAGGGGCCTGCAGGACTTGCTGTTAATGCGTACAAATTGTCGATTTTATCATACTCAGTTATTACACCTGCCCAATCAAGCATGTGCAGCTTAACCCTGGTTTTCAAGGCAACTGCCGCGCCCGCTCTGGCACGATAAGGTGTTCCAGTATTAGTTAGGAAGCCCTCAGCATTATCTAAGTCTTGCAGAATGCGTGTGTAGGTTTGCTGAATAGTGCCTCTTTGCACCTCAATACCTGCAGGTACTTTCCCAGCATCATCTACCGCAAAATCTCTGTATGGAATTCCAAGATCTGATGGATCATCAGAATAAGGACGACTATAATTAATTACTAATTCGAAGTGAGACATGGCCCTTAAGAAGAGCATCTCGCCTCTAAAAGCATTCGCCTGAGCCGGTGTTAATACACCTGCAGTTTCTGCACGTTGTATGCCCTCCAGAACGATATTACATCTGTTAATAACACGGTAAAGTGAAATCCACATACCATTATTATTAGCTGTAGTTGTTGTCCAGTTTCCTATGTAGGTTATTTCATAAAAGAGTTGGTCGTTGTACATATCCTCACCTCGCATATCATTTTGCTCGGTTGAGGCAGCACCGAAAGGATACCCCCTCTGAACTGCGCCTAGATAGAAACCGCGCTGAGCAGACTCATATACTCCTAAAACTGCAGCCTGAATACGTGCTGCATCACTGAAGGCAACACCTTCAGGAATTCGGTTTGCCGGATCGATATCCGTGAGATCACAAGCCTCTACTGCAAATAGCAGGGCCGCAACTCCTATAAATTTATTTATTCTGTTAAGTTTCATTTCTATATCACTTTTAAGTTAAAAGAATTAGAATCCAACATTTACACCGAAAGTCCATGTTCTGATGATAGGAGCTCCGTTCCAATCAACACCATACACTAGTTGGTTGCTAAATTGGTTTAACTCAGGGTCAAGACCTTTATAAGCAGTGAATGTGAAAGGGTTTTGTACTTGAGCAAAAACTCTAGCGCTACGTATTCCGCCTTTGAATGCAGTCTGCAACGCTTCAGTTGGCACCCTGTAACCAATTATAATATTTTGTACCCTTACAAAATCTCCTTTCTCTACGAAGCGAGAGTTTGCGGCACCTGTGGCCCAAATGTTGGCATCCTGACCATTGTATATTTTAGGCACATCAGTAACCTGACCAGCCTCAGTCCAACGATTCAAGATTTCAGAATTATTATTCGAGAAGCCCATACCAAGTTGGCCGCGAAGTGTTTCGTTCATTATATAGTTACCACCTGAGTAACGTAAGAAAATTTCTGCATCGAAATTTTTGAAAGTAAACTGGTTCGTCAAACCGCCAGACCATTTAGGTAATGTGTTTCCTAAGAAGGCAAGGTCATTAGCACCCAGAGCGTTTGTAGTCGTTGCTACGTTTGTTGGGTTCGCTGCATCATAAACTCTCCATCCTGTGGCACCTGGAACCAAGTTATATTGTGAAATTGAACCATCGCCTCTGAAGTACAATGGATTACCATTAGCAGGATTAACTCCTGCAAAACGATATCCATACAACTCAGCAATTGACCTGCCAACTTCTGTACGGTTAAATATCTGACTTCCGGTAAGCGGACTAAGCAAGCTTGTTACTTCATTTTTGATAGCTGTGAAGTTGAAGTCAGTGGTCCATTTAAAGTCACCTCTTTCTAATACTTTAGAGGCAATACGCAATTCGAAGCCGGAGTTTGTCATTGCACCAACGTTCTGTGCAATTGTATTACCTGGTACACCCAATGATTCAGCAACCGGAGCATCTAACACCATCTTATCAATGTCATTCTTGAAGTAGTCTGCCTCGATAGTAATGCCAGCAATTGTTGTGTTAAAACCAACATTGATTTTTTTAGAAACCTCCCACTGTAAGTCTCTGTTAGATACTTGAGTGAGTGCAATACCTGCATTTGGCCCGTAAAGCACCGCACCAAAACCACCTGCATAGGCTAGTGTACCAATTTCAGTGTTTCCAACTTCAGCATAAGATGCTCTTACCTTAAGATCGGTAATTAGTGTGCTGTTAAAGAAATCTTCTTCAGATACTCTCCATCCTATTGAACCACCAGGGAAAAATCCTACTCTGTTGTCTATGTAAAGATCAGAAATTGCATCATTACGAGCTGAAACACTCAACAGATATTTTCCTTTATAGCTATAGTTTAAACGACCAAAGTAAGATTCAAAACCTCTGTCTGCATAACCACCACCAACGCTTGGGTTTTGATAAGATCCAGTGATCAGGTTTTGCTGAAGGAAGAACCTGTCAGAAAATCCTGTTCCACTTGCAGAGAAGTTGTAATAATTTGTCTTTTGATATTCAACACCAATAGTTGCATTTACGTTATGCACATCAGCAAACACTTTCTGATAGTTAAGCGTATTTTGCCAGTTCCAACGGTAAACAGGGTTGAACGTTTGTGTAATGCTACCTACAGCACCACGACCATCACCATGGCGAGGATCTAATGATTGGAAATCGTCTGCTAACGTTACATCTGTACCTATTTGAGTACGCAAAGAAAGACCATCAACAATTTCTACCTCTGCATAAGCATTAGCAAGCAATCTGTTTGTTCTATTTCTATAGATATTGTTAGCCAATACAAAAGCAATATTAGGAATGTTGTTATCAACACCCACAGTGTTCGGTCCAAGGCCTAAAGCCGCACCGTTTGCAGTTACATTATAACCGTCAAAAGCAACATTGGCAGGATCGAAGATATCCACATTTGGCAACATTCTTGAGGCGTTGTAAATGGCACCTGAAAGTGAGTTTGCACCATTGTTAAGGCCATTAATTTCACCATAAGTATAAGATAAGCTGGTGCCTAACTTAACTCTGTTCGCTACCTTTTGATCAATGTTAGCTCTGAAAGAGTAGCGCTTCAAGCTGTTCGCGATAACAGGAGACTCCTGCTCGGTAAATCCTAAAGAGAAGAAATAGTTGGTATTATCTGAACCGCCACCTAAAGAAACATTATGTTGCTGAACTGCACCATTTCTAAAAATGTGATCCTGCCAATCTGTGTTGCCTCCAGCATTTGCTGCTACTCCCAGACCTGCATTTGTACGTTTTTCATTGGCAATTTCAACAAATTGATCGCCAGATAATAAATCGAATCTAGCTACCTCTTGATTGATACCAAATGAGCCACTGTAGTTAACGGTAGCCTTACCTTTGGTTCCTCTTTTAGTAGTAATAAGGATTACACCATTGGCTGCTCTTGAACCATAAATCGCAGTTGCTGAACCGTCTTTTAACACCTCGTAAGACTGAATGTCAGCAGGGTTAATGTTCGCTAAAGGATTTGATGGTACTATGCTTGAACGGTCATCTGTTACAGCTGGAACACCATCAATAACGATTAATGGATCTGCACTGGAAGTAAGTGAGTTAACACCACGAATACGAATAATAGGTCTTTGGCCGATTATACCACCAGGTGTTGTTACTTGTACACCTGGAGCACGCCCAGCAAGCTGAGAATCAAAAGAAGCTGATACTAAGTTTTCAATGTCTTTGCTGGCAATTGAAACAACAGATCCCGTAATTTCTTTACGTTCCTGAGTACCGTAACCCACTACAACAACTTCAGAAAGTTGTGTTACATCCAAGGATAGAGAGACATCAACAACATTACGGTCTCCAATAACAATTTCCTCAGTTTGAAGGCCGATAAACGAGAATACCAGTGCACCACCCCCTGCTGGAACATTAAGCTTATAATTTCCATCGGAGTCGGTAACTGTACCGTTTGTGGTGCCTTTAATCACCACGTTCACGCCCGGTAAAGAGGAGCCATCCTCCGTAGAGGTTACCCGTCCTGACACGGTTCGTTCCTGGGCCCATACACTGGAAAGTGTAAAGACCATTACACTACATAGTAGTAGAAACTTCTTCATAGGTTTTAGTTTAAATTTAAAAGCCTGAATTTACGGTATGTATGGACAAAACAAAATACCCCATGAGTCTTAGAGGATAAAATTTAATTGGGGTATTCTGTCTAAATGACAAATTATATCGTATCAATTTGGTTTTCAGTCACCTACAAACTGGCACCTAAACGATTGCCTTCAATTTTTCCCATAAAAAAAGCCAACCCTTTTCAGGATTGGCTTTTGACTGCGGTTAAATTCAATTACAATTTGGTAAAGCGGTATACCCAGTCACCACCATCAAAATTAAGATTAATGGTTAATGTGGTTTCCTCACACAAATCTATACTGAAAGTACCTGATGAATTGGTTAAAGGTGAGTCACATGGCGATTGATTCGGGAATGCGACTGTACCATTCGCATAATCAAAGATCATGTAAGCATCACACCCACTATCGTAAAGATTATCAAAACTAAATCTGGTCGGATCTTCTTCGTCTTGTACTAATGTAATTGTGTATGGACCATAAGTGGTTCCGCCACCATAATCTTCCAAAGCATCATAATCACCTGCAAAGAAACCAACATCTAATCCTCCAATATCTTCACAATTGCTTACTATATTCAATCTATGGATAGCATTACCTCCAACATTGGCTCCGTTTGATACCAACAGAACTCTGACATATTCTGTCTCTTCAAACAGATTATCATCTATTACCCTGATAACCATCGATTCAGAATTAATACTAACGAGTTCGAAGTCTTCGCCCTCTGTAGCGGTGCCATCAAACTGAACGGTTACATTATCCGATGTAATTGATCCTGTAGACCTGAGTGGTATAACCACCTCACCTGTTCCATTAATTTCCTCGTATGTCGAGGATACCCTTTCAAAACTTGTCGTTACCTCATCTTCATTATCACAAGAAAGTAATAAGCCGATTGAAGACAGTAATAAAAAGGGGATATAAGAATTCCGTTTATGCTTCATAAGATTTTTTTTAATCATTTTGTTTGTGATAATCAGTTCATTATCTCTCACCGATATAAGTTAATGTCTCTGTAAACACAGCCCTGTCTGCTCCGCTTTGAACCATTATGTACGTAACCTCCATCTTATCAGGGGTTCCATCAGCTTTAAAGGTCATTTTATTTATTCCAGTGCCCAGTTTACCTGATCTGGTTGCGCTGGCTACTGAGTTTCTGGCATCAGTTACAGTGCCATCCTCATCTAAATCAAACTGAATAGAGAAAGTTCCAAACACAAAAAGAGCACCGGTACCATTTTGTATTATTCCATGCAAATTACTACCCAACTCTCTGTCATAGCGGTTAACCGTATTCGCATCTATTGTTCTAAATTCGATCTCTGTAGGATAGAAACCTGTAAATGCACCTAACGCATCAACCATTGTACCCTCTACAGCATACACACCATCAAACTTATTTTTGCCACCAACGGAGAAAATAGCTGTGCCAAAATTGCCACTGATAACTCCCTTTGATGAAGAGACAATCGTTAAAGGCAGAGCATAAGCTTTTGAAAAGTCAAAGTTGATGGTATTTAAAGAGAACCTTAATACCGCCTTAGTCTGACCTTTCGGTATAGTAACTGTAAAACTTGGTACTGTATACAAGCTTTCGGGTAAAACCTCATAAACACCACCTTGCTCAGCATTATACTTTTCAAGAGCAATTGGATCCAATTCAACATTTACCGTTACATCCTCATCGCTTGAATGTGCCCCAGAGTAACTAATAACCACATCAAACTGTTCTGCTTCACTTAATTTAAAAGTAGAAACATATAAAGGATAACTCGCATCCACTGGAGATGCTATTGCCCCAATATCAAAGAATTCAATAATATTCTCTGACTTTGACGCATCGAACAAAGGATCTTCATCCAGGCAAGACGTTAACGCGCCTGCAAAGAGTGAGAACATAAAAACAACACCTAATATTTTTTTCATAATCAAGATTATTTAATGCTAGAAGAGATTATTGTGCTTGCCAAAAGACCCTGGAGTTAAACTGGTTTATATCAGCAGGAATAGTTGACGGGTTTAGCTGATACTCAGTTGCCGGGTACAAAACTCTAACCGGAAGTCTATCTGGTCTGCTTGATGTCGAAACAATAGAAGCAAATGTTTCTACAGGATCAGATGAACCGTTTACAATGGCTGGATAGGTTGTTCTTCTGAACTCACTCCATGCTTCGTGACCGTGTACAAAATTAAGTGCTATATACTTTTGTGTAATGATAGCTTCAAGTCTTTCTTCATCACTTGTTGCAGCTGCAAAATCAACTAAGTAATTTCCTGAATTGTCGCTGATGTAAGCTGTAACATCGTTAACCGGATTACCTACTACTGTACCCGAAATATTCTTGTACAAATAAGTAAAGGAAGCATCAAGTCCAGCTCTGAAAGTAGTAGCAGCTGTTCCTGCCAATAAACCTCTTAATTGTGCTTCCGCTAATAAAAATTGTGCTTCGGCTCTTAGCATCATTGGCATACCTGCTGTTCTGCCTTTAAACAAACCAACGGTATTTTCAGCCGCAGCTGCAACACCAGTACCTACATACCATGCAATAAAATTCGTAATAGCAAAAGGCTGATCAGATGTTTGGTCGCCTAATACACCACGTGGTGTTGTCGGGAAGTTTTTGTAAGTGCGCGAACCTCTGTATGTATCAGATAATTTTGTGCCATTGTAAAAAGCAAAAACGTAAGCACTTGGTATTCTGGATCTGCCCGCCCCTGCTTGTACACCTGCAGCATCACTATGGTAAGTATTCCACATTGGGTTTTGCTTTCCAGAGGTTGTTAAATAACCGGGGTTTACCAAAGCATCGTTTGATAAAACACCAACGCTCAAGTCAAAATTTGCAAATTCGGAAGACACAAAACTACTAACAGAAGCTACTTCGCTCATTCTTATTAACAAACGAAGTTTAATGGTATTAGCGAATTCAGCCCATCTTGAAATGTCTCCACCAAAAAGGACATCAGCGCTACCCATAGGAAGAGCTAAAGTTGCAGTTTCGAAAACAGTGAGAGCTGTATTCAATTCAGTTACCAGTTGCTGATATACCGTTGCTGCATTCTCATAATCAGGCGCCACATTTGCGGATCCTTTAAGTGCATTTGTGTAAGGAACATCATTATAAAAATCAATTAAGTGTTGAAAATGATAAGATTTCATAACACGTGCAGCCGCATTAAAATAGGCTAATGCCTCATCGCCCTCTGTCTGATCTAGGATATACTGATAATTATACAGTCCATCATACGTATTGCTCCATAAACCATTATGATCAGTTGTGGCATAATTATAAGTCACGTCCGATCCAAAGCCAGCAAAACCGCCAGCATTAACAATGTAGCCAGCTATCCATGAACCGTCATCATTCCATTGGCGAACCAAATCTGCTGAAACGGTTAAAGCATTCGGTAGCACCAATTGCGGTGTCAGCTTAGTGGCTGCGTTCGGATTTACATTGTCCCCTAGGAAATCATCACAGGAAACAACTGTTGCCATCATTATGGCTAAAAATATTAATATTCTTTTCTTGACCATCTTGAAAGTCTTTTAGAAAGTTAAAGAAATTGAAGTTCCAAAAAATCTTGTTGGAGGGGTAGCTGATAAGCTAACAATTCCAATAGCGTTAGTATCCGAGAAGTTGAAATCAGGATCGGTATACACGTTAGATTTAGGTGTAAAAATAAACAAGTTACGCCCTTGGAAAGTAATAGAAGCCGACTTGATAAATTTCGTTTTGCTCAAGAGACTTGTTGGTAACTGATAGCTAATAGCAAGTTCTCTTAATTTCCAATAGTCACCTGAGATGATATAGTTATCAGCAATATTTAAACGTCTGGAACCATCTGTCCAGAATCCAGAACCACCATCAGCAACAGTTATGTTGTTATTTGGAAGGTACGTGCCCGGGTTTTCTGGATCTTCATAAGAAGAGTTAGGCATAACAAATCTTTCTCTGTTATATGTAGCTGTGGTAATCGCAGCTCCTGAGAAATCAAACGTACTTCCTGCATTGTATAGAATTGAGTATGCCGCCCTGTATTCCATCAGTACCGACAATCTGAATCCTTTCCATCCTAATTCACCTGTTAAACCCAAACGATGTTTAGGAACTGTATTACCAAACTGTTTTTGCTCAGTAGCCTGAGAAGGATAGCCAGTGATTCTGTCTACTACAATTCTTCCTTGAGGATCTCTAACGTAGGTATTCCCTAGGAGAATTGGAAATGGTTGACCTTCCACTGCATACACTTGTGCCTGACCCCCGGTAGAAAGCTGAAGATTCTTTAAATCTCCACTAATTGAAAGAACCTTTCCTTCATTGTATGTATAGTTACCACCAAATACTAATTCAAAGTCAGAATCAGAATTTAAAACAGACCAGGAAAGAGTAGTTTCAAGTCCTCTGTTTTCAACCTCACCTGTATTTTGTAGTAAAGTTGTAAAACCAGTTGTAGATGAAACGTTAGTTGGGATTGTCTGATCAACTGTGTTCGACTTGTAAACCGTTAGAGCACCAGAAATTTTATCTGACCAAATTTTAAAATCAGTTCCAAATTCTACCCCTGTAGTTATTTCAGGATTAAGGTTGCTTGCTACTAATCTATTGTTAGGTGTAAATCCAGACAAGCTTCCGTAAGGGAATCCTGATGAAGGTGAAAAAGTAGCATCCAGTTCGTAAGCGCCAAAAGTCTGGGAATTACCTAAGTTAACCTGACCTACCTGAAACCAACCACCTCTTAATTTTAATGTACTTACAAAACCACCGAATGTTAAAGCTTCGAATGCTTCTGAAGCTATAAATGAAGCTGATGCTGCAGGGTAAAAGAATGAGCGGTTTTCAGGGCTCAAAATTGATACCCAGTCGTTACGGCCAGTTAATTCAAGAAACAAATAGTCTTTATAACCGAATTTTAATTGTCCGAACAAACCAACCTGGCTTGCTTCATAGTTTCCTTCACCTACTGAGGGTTCACCCACTCTGTTGCTAATGTTATAAAGGCCAGGGATAACAATTCCATTTCCGGTAGAACTAATCGATTTTGATAAGTTTCTACGAAGTGAATTACCAACTAAGGCTCCAATATTGAAATCGCTGCCAACATCCTTGTTAAACTGAGCAAAAAAGTCTGCCGTAATTTGTGTAGTGTTCAAACTAGCGTCTCCAACCCCTCCAGCAACATCAGTTTTAGAAGATGATACGGACTTTGTATAATCAGTCAAGGTAAACTGTGCGTTCTTGTCCTTTACAATGTTCGCGCGAGATGATACACCCACTCTTCCTAATAGATTAAACCAATCAGCTACCTTCCACTTCAATTCTGCGTTACCCACAAAATAGTTGTCTCTTCTATCTCTTCTGAAGGCATCTATTGTCCAATAAGGATTATCATAGTATTCATTGAAATATCCATTTGGATTTGCGAAAGGGTCGTTTTGCCAATCCTTATACTTCGTCAATGGGATTTGCGCTGGAGTATTTAAAACCTGCTCATAAATAGAGCCGGTTTGGGTTGTTACATCATAAACATTTTGAACGTAATTTGTATTGTATGCTACAGATACTTTGTTACCAAAATCTCTTGTTCCATTTAAACGAAAAGATGCTCTCTTATACTCATCTTTCAGTGTTGTGCCAGTATTCTTTAAGTATTGTACTGAGAAGAATGTGGTTGATTTGTCATCACCACCCTGAATTGAAATATCAGATTGGTTAGTTACACCTGTTTCCCAGAACTTCTCCTTATCATCTGTTGCAGAGTAGGGAATATTTTGGATAGAACCATCTTGAAGTGGTCTTCCGATTGGTCTAACGGTTCCATCAAATCTTGGACCATACTGCTGGTTTTCATAAGGAACATAAACAGTTGGATATCCAGGGTTTGTACCCGAGCCAAAACTCTTTTGTAATTGAGGGAAAAAGCTAACCTTCTCTAAGTTTAATGTGTGCGAAACAGTTACTGAAGTAGATCCTTTTGTTCCCTTTTTGGTGGTAACAATTAACGCACCATTTGATGCTTGAGATCCATAAAGAGCTGCTGCATTAGAACCATTAAGTACAGTAATTTCTTCTATGTCCTGAGGATTTAAATTAGATAGAATGTCGTTTGGTACAATTACATTGTCAACAACAACGAGCGCTTCATTATTTCCAGTAATTGAGCGGTTACCACGAAGCACCACTCTTACATTTGGGTTAACACCACTTGACACAGTGTTAATTTGAAGACCCGCAACCTTACCTGTTAAACCAGCCGCAACGTTTATTGGTTTTGCCTGATTTAAAAGAGAGGTTCTGATAGAGGTGGCATTGTAGCCCATTTCCTTTCTTCTTGCCTCAATACCCCCTGCAGTTACTACGATTTCTCCAAGTTGTGTTACATCTAATGCTAATGAAACATCTACTGTAGATCTGTCGCCTATCGGAACTTCACGCGTTTGGAGTCCAATAAAGGAGAAGATTAGTTCACCCCCAGCATTTGCAACACTGAGTCTGTAATTACCGTCAATGTCTGTAACGGTTCCTGATGTTGTTCCTTTTATAACAACGTTTACACCCGGTAAGGGAGAGCCATCCTCGGTGGAGGTTACCCGTCCTGACACGGTTCGTTCTTGAGCCCATGCGCTGGAAAACGCAAAGACTGCCACACTACATAGTAGTAGAAACTTCTTCATAGGTTAAGGTTTAGGTTTAGGTTAAATATCTAGCAATATAAAAAGCTCACGTAATATTCTGTATAGATCAATGAAATAAAATACCGAATTTGGTGAATCGAAGGGTTTTTTATTAGCCTAAAAGTGCAATAAGCCCAATAATCTTGTCATTATAGTCTATTCTACATGTAACCCAATCTGACCCTTTCAAATGATGAACTCTACAAAATGCAATAGATTACCGCAAAGTTACCTGACTCGAGTAGCCAAAACTGTAGTGGTGCGCATAATTACTCGGTGAGGCTTAATCGGTTGGATCCCTCTGGAATGAGGGTTTTCTGCTATGTCGAGATGTTATCTGTTAGATGAAATCAATACAGACTCACCCATAAAAGAAAAGCCAACCCTTTTCAGGATTGGCTAACTAAAATGATCTTTTGTTTAATTTAAGCTTGTGCAGCAGGTTCAACTATTACAGTTGACTTATTCTCTCTGCCTTTCTTAAATACAACTACACCATTGGTAAGTGCAAACAATGTATGGTCTTTACCCATACCTACATTTTTACCAGGGTGGTGTTTAGTGCCGCGTTGGCGAACGATGATGTTGCCAGCAATTACACCCTGACCGCCAAACACTTTAATACCTAAGCGTTTGCTTTCCGATTCGCGGCCGTTCTTTACTTTACCTTCACCTTTTTTGTGTGCCATATCTTTTAATTCTAAATTTCAAATTTCAAATTTCAAATCCCTCGGAGAGGGTTAGGCTTAGCCGATGCTCTCGATTTGAACTTTAGTGTATTGCTGACGGTGACCGTTCTTCAGCGTATACCCTTTTCTTCTCTTCTTTTTAAAGACGATAACTTTATCACCTTTCACGTGCTCAAGGATTCTCCCAGAAACCTTAGCTCCGTTCACAGTTGGGGCGCCAACTTCAATCTTGCCTCCGTTATCGATAAGAAGAACTTTGTCGAAGCTAACATTAGCTCCGGCTTCGCCTTCCATCTTGGGTGCATAGATGAACTGGTCTTTAGCCACCTTAAACTGCTTTCCTGCGATGTCTACAATTGCGTACATATTTTTCCAAAAATTGGACTGCAAAGGTAGGAAAAGAATTGAAAATGGGGAGTATAGAGTTTAGAATATTATAAAAAGGCCATTTCCATGTCAAAAAACAATGTTTTAAGCCAATTGAGTGTGCTTTTTTATCAATAAGCCATTCAAAAACTGTAGACTTTAGATTGTTAACCTGTTATGATAAAGCTACTTATACATATGAATAGTAACAGTTCATTGGATTGTAATGCCAGGAAGTACCGCACGACTTGCCATATTATAATTGAAATATTGAGGCCTTTGCCTTGCCAATTTGGGTTAGGGTAAATAATTGACTGAACATGGGATGTCGCCACGTTTATCTACAGTAACGCAGCTCACATTACGCTTTGAAAGTTGTTTGACACATTTACGACATAAAATGTCACTTTATTTTTAAGGTATTTTCAATTCATGAAAAATTAAAAATCTGATTAATAGACACTTAAAAAAATCAATGTTAATTTTCATTGTGGATAAGTACCTCAAACAACCCTGCACTGATAGCCAATAACCAATTATTTAACAGCTACTTATCTATCAAAAAGTACCTGGACCTTACATCATTTTCAACACTTTTGCGCTAAAGCAACGGTTGTCTAAAAGCCGCTCGTTTTTCATCTTTGCAGACTTGACGCTATTCGAAGTACCATCCTCTCCCCTGATAGTGCTTCCTCACTAGTCAACAAGAAAAAATTTATTGGAAAAATTTGCTTGCACCACAGTAAACCTGTGGCTGTTAAGCATGTTAATATTTAGTTTTTAATCTAAAACCCATTTTAAGAGCCATGAGTCAAGCATTGCGGGAAGAACCCATCTTAAAAGAGAACAAAGATCGTTTCGTTCTCTTCCCTATTCAACAACACGACATCTGGAAATTTTATAAACAGGCAGAGGCCAGCTTCTGGACGGCCGAAGAAATTGACCTGAGTCATGATTTAAAAGATTGGGCTAACCTTAATGATGGCGAACGTCATTTTATAACACACGTGTTGGCATTTTTTGCTGCCAGCGATGGTATCGTCAACGAAAATTTAGCAGAGCACTTTGTTTCTGAAGTACAGTATACTGAAGCAAAGTTTTTTTACGGCTTTCAAATTGCTATCGAAAACATTCACTCTGAAACTTATTCATTATTAATAGACACTTACGTTAAAGATCCACGCGAAAAAGACAAGCTTTTCAATGGCATTGAAACCATGGACTGCGTGAAGAAAAAAGCAGAATGGGCTTTACGTTGGATTGATAAGGGTAGCTTCCAGGAGCGCTTAATCGCTTTTGCTGCTGTTGAAGGTATTTTCTTCTCTGGTTCTTTCTGCTCTATCTTCTGGTTGAAGAAGCGTGGTTTAATGCCAGGACTTGCTTTCTCAAATGAATTAATTTCCCGCGATGAAGGTTTACACTGTGACTTTGCCTGTCATTTATACATGCAACATGTAGTGAATAAGTTACCTGAGCAAACAGTGATCGACATCATTAAAGATGCTGTTGAAATTGAAAAAGAATTTGTAACGGACGCACTACCAGTAAACTTAATTGGTATGAATGCCGAGCAAATGCGCGAATACATTGAATTTGTGGCTGATCGCTTGTTAATTGAGCTAATCGGCAAGAAAATTTATAACGCAACTAACCCATTCGACTTCATGGATATGATTTCCCTTCGTGGCAAAACCAACTTCTTCGAGAGAAGAGTAGGCGAATACCAAAAAGCGGGCGTGAAGAACAGTGCCGATAAAGAAAGTGCGCCTAAGTTTTCGTTGAACGAAGATTTTTAATATCTTCAAACACCTAAATCATTTTTTAAACTTTTAACAACCCAACAACAACCATGCTCGTCATCAAAAGAGACGGACACCGCGAGTCCGTAAAGTTTGACAAGATCACAGCACGCATAGAAAAGCTCTGCTACGGTTTAGATCAGCGCTATGTAAATCCTGTGGAAGTGGCCATGAAAGTAATCAATGGCCTGTACGATGGTGTTACTACCCAAGAATTGGATAACCTCGCTGCTGAAATTGCCGCCACCCTGACGACAAAGCACCCGGATTTCGCAAAACTTGCGGCTCGTATCGCTGTTTCGAATTTACATAAAGTCACGAGTAAGTCTTTCTCTAACACAATGAAGAGACTTTACACTTATGTAGATCCTAAAACTGGTGAGAATGCTCCTTTAGTTTCGAAAGAAACGTGGCGCATTGTGCAAGCTAATGCTGCTGAACTGGATGAGGCTATCATCTACGACCGCGATTTTGGTTACGACTACTTCGGTTTTAAAACACTAGAGAAATCTTACTTAATGAAGATCGATGGCAAAACCATCGAACGTCCACAACATTTAATTATGCGTGTGGCTGTAGGTATTCATGGAGAAGATATTCCTGCCGCTATTGAAACCTACCACCTGATGTCTGAGAAGTGGTTTACCCACGCAACGCCTACCCTATTCAACGCGGGTACGCCTAAGCCTCAGCTTTCTTCATGTTTCTTGTTAACCATGAAGGATGACAGCATTGATGGTATTTATGATACTTTAAAGCAGTGTGCAAAAATTTCGCAATCAGCAGGTGGTATCGGTTTAAGCATACACAACATTCGCGCGAAGGGTTCTTACATTAAAGGAACTGGCGGAACGTCTAATGGTATTGTACCTATGCTCCGCAATTTCGATATGACTGCACGTTATGTTGATCAGGGTGGTGGTAAGCGCAAAGGAAGCTTTGCTATTTACCTTGAGCCATGGCATGCTGATATTTTCGATTTCCTTGACTTAAAGAAAAACCACGGTAAAGAAGAGATGCGCGCACGCGATTTGTTCTATGCCATGTGGATTTCAGATCTTTTCATGAAGCGCGTGGAGAGCAACGAAATGTGGTCTCTCTTCGATCCTAATGAAGCACCTGGTCTGGCTGATGTTTACGGAGATGAATTTGAAAGACTGTACGAGAAATACGAGAAAGAAGGCAAAGCTCGCAGACAAATAAAAGCGCAAGACCTTTGGTTTGAGATTCTTGAATCACAAATTGAAACCGGAACACCGTACATCTTATATAAAGATGCTGCTAACAAAAAATCTAACCAGAAGAACTTAGGTACGATTAAGAGCAGTAACTTATGTACAGAAATCATGGAGTACACTTCACCTGATGAAGTGGCTGTATGTAACCTGGCTTCTATTGCACTACCGAAGTTTGTAACTGAAGAAGGTGTATTTGATCACCAGCGTTTATACGAAATCACGAAAGTGATTACACGCAATCTGAACAAGGTAATTGATGTTAACTATTACCCTGTAGAAGAAGCTCGCTATTCTAACATGCGCCACCGTCCTATTGGTATTGGTGTACAAGGTTTAGCTGACGCTTTCATCATGTTGCGTATGCCTTTCGATTCAGATGAAGCAAAACGCTTGAACGAAGATATTTTTGAGACCATTTACTTCGGTGCCATGGAAGCTTCTATGGAATTGGCGAAGAAAGATGGTGCTTACGAAACCTTTAAAGGTTCTCCCGTATCAAAAGGTATTTTCCAATTTGATATGTGGGGTGTAACACCTAAGAGCAATCGTTGGGACTGGGATGCACTGAAGCGCGAAGTAAAACAAAATGGCGTGCGTAACTCTTTGTTATTAGCACCTATGCCTACTGCTTCTACTTCACAGATTCTTGGTAATAACGAGTGCTTCGAGCCGTACACTTCAAACCTGTACACACGCAGAACGCTTTCTGGTGATTTCATCCTGGTGAATAAATACTTGATGAAGGATTTGATCGAACAAGGTCTTTGGAATGAAACTATGCGCCAGAAATTAATTGGTGCGAACGGTTCTATCCAGAGCATTCCTGAAATTCCTCAAAACCTGAAAGACATCTATAAAACTGTTTGGGAGATTTCTCAGAAAGTAATTATCGATATGTCTGCTGAGCGTGGTGCTTTTATCTGTCAGTCACAGAGCTTGAACATACACATTACAGATCCTAACTTCGGTAAGCTTACCTCTATGCATTTCTATGCATGGAAGAAAGGTTTGAAGACTGGTATGTACTACCTGCGTTCTACTTCTGCTGCTGATGCGATTAAGTTTACGCATGATAAAACAGCAGGTCAGCAAACTGTTACAGCTGAAGCTAATGTAGCTGCTCCTGTAATGGCTGAAGCTGCTCTTGTTGGTCAGGTGCAGAAGAGCATCGACTACGAAGCACGTGTAGCTGACTACGAACAAAAGAAATCTGACATGGCCTGCTCACTGGATGATCCGGATGGATGTGAGGCGTGTGGATCTTAATAGACTTTAGTAATAAGATATAAGTAGCAAGAAAGGCCTCGGTAAATCGGGGCCTTTTTTTGTATCGTTTTGAATTATTAAATGTGCAATTTTGAATTATTATGGGAAGAGTCATGGCCATTGATTATGGTACTAAGCGCACAGGTATTGCTGTAACCGACAGTAATCGCATTATTGCCACGCCTTTGGAAACGGTAGCTTCTCATGAACTTTTAAAATTCCTTCAAACTTATACACAAAAAGAGGTAGTAGATGAATTTGTGGTGGGCATGCCCAAAACCCTGAGTAACGAAGACTCTGAAATAGCTCCGCTGGTGCGCAAATTCGTAGAGAATCTGAAGAAAACTTTCCCGGATAAAACCGTGCACCTGGCTGACGAACGCTTTACTTCTTCCATGGCGCTGCAAACTATGATTGATGGCGGCATGAAGAAAAAAGACCGGCAGGTAAAGGGGAATGTAGACAAAATAAGCGCTACGATTATTCTACAGGCGTTTATGGACACGATAAAGCGTTGATGGTTGGTCGTTATTGGTTGTTCGCTGCTAATACTTAACGAACAACCAGCAACTAACAACTAACAACGAATTCAACGAATAACCATTAAATTTGCCCCATGATTTACCCTATTGTTGTTTACGGAGACCCTGTGTTGCGCCAGAAGGCTAAAGACATCGAGAAAGGAACGGACATGAAGCAGCTTATTGCTGATATGTACGAAACCATGGATGCTGCTAATGGCATTGGCCTAGCTGCCCCTCAGATAGGCAAAAGTATTCGTCTGTTTGTTGTTGATGCTACTGCCCTTGAAAAGGAAGACGAGGAAGATGAAGACATGAGTGATTTTAAAATGGCTTTCATTAACGCTCAAATTCTGGATGAGGATGGGGAAGAGTGGGAATTTGAAGAAGGATGCCTGAGTATTCCAAATTTACGCGAAGGTGTTTTCAGACAAGAAACCGTGCGCATTCGCTACTACGATGAGCAATGGAATTTGAAGGAGGAAACGTATGATGGTATGAAGGCACGCATCATTCAACATGAGTACGATCATATTGAAGGCAAACTGTTTATCGATTATTTGTCACCTTTTAAAAAGCGCTTATTGAAAGGTAAGCTGGCTGATATTACTAAGGGTAAGGTAAATGCTGAGTATAGAATTGCTATTCCAAAGTAAAAAAACATAAGTAGTAAGACACAAGAAAAGCGCAATGCACTCCAAACTCCCTGATGTAGGTACTACCATTTTTGCAGTCATGTCAAAAATGGCGGTAGAAAATAATGCAATTAATCTATCACAAGGTTTCCCTGACTTTCCACTCGACAGTAAGCTTGTTAACCTGGTAAGCAAAGCCATGCAGGAAGGACATAATCAATATGCACCTATGCCCGGCTTGCCAGCTCTGCGACAAGTAATTGCCCAAGTTGTACAAAACACTTATCAAAAATCGGTTGATGCAGATACTGAAGTAACCGTTACTGCCGGTGGTACACAAGCGCTGTTTTCCATTCTGCAAGCATTGGTGCATACTGGTGATGAGGTGATTGTGTTTGATCCTGCCTACGACTCGTACAATCCTGCTATTCGTTTAAGTGGTGGTGTACCAATTCACATTAATTTAAAGGCACCATCCTTCAGTATTGATTGGCAGGAGGTAGAGGCAAAAATAAATGCTCGCACCAAAATCATTATGGTGAATACACCCCACAACCCGAGTGGTGCTGTGTTTACTGAAAAAGATATCCAGGAGTTGGAACGAATTGCGCTCAAACACAATTTGATTGTGTTGAGTGATGAAGTGTATGAACGCATTATTTTCGATAACAAAAAACATTACAGTGTTTTAGAACGGCCTGCTTTAGCGAATAACAGTATTGCTGTATTCTCTTTCGGCAAAACCTTTCATGCTACAGGTTGGAAGATTGGCTATGTAGTTGCGCCAGCAGCACTTACAAAGGAAATCAGAAAGGCGCATCAGTTTATAGTGTTTAGTGTAAACACACCCATACAAGTGGCGTTAGCTGAATACATGAAAACACCTGAGCACTATAACAGTCTGGGCAAATTCTATCAGCAAAAACGTGATCAGTTTTTAAGTTTTATCAAAGGTAGCAGCCTACAACCACTTAGTTGTTACGGATCTTACTTTCAATTACTTTCTTACGAAGGTATTTCGAAAAAAGGCGACATGGCTATGGCTGAAGAATTAACCATCCAGCACAAAATAGCTTCCATTCCTGTTTCTGTTTTTTATCAGGATAAGAGCGACAATAAATTACTGCGCTTCTGTTTTGCAAAACAAGATGAGACGATGGAGAAGGCGGGGGAGATTTTAAGGAAGATTTAAATTTTTAGTCTGAATTAAATTCGCTTCCTCGGATTATATCAAAATAAACCGTCTCGTATTACCAAATGGTCTGAGAATATTTTTAGATCATTTGGAATACAATGAAAATTGAAATTTCGCTCTCAGGCCGCTGGGCCTAGCATACTCATTCAAGGCTGTAAGAAGCATAAGAAATTCGTTTTTGCTAATGACGTCTCCGATAATTTACCATTATCAAGTGGACAACGAATCAATTCATCAGCACATCGACTCAGATTGCTTCCTCATCCTACGCATCACCAACCCTTCGTTCATCGCAATGATGGGCTCTTTTAACGAATCAGCATTTCAAAGCAGATTGCTTCGTCATTCCAACCCGCAGCCTCGCGATACTTTTAGTCTACGGAGGAGAAACCAAATAAATCATCGTCCCTACGGAGACGATGATTGGAGGGAATGACGTTCTCTTTTATTTTCAAATTATCAAATCTTCAAATTCTCAAATCAATTAACAAATTATCATATCAACGAATCAGCAAATCAATTACTCCATTTCTGCAATCCATTTTCTTACTAGCTCAACGCCCTCGGTATGGGTAAGTTGTCGGCCGAGCTCTGGCATCATAATACCAGGATGTGTTGATTCAATTCTGAATTGTAAAATGGATTGATCGGGTTGGCCAGGCACAATACTATACAACCTACCGCCTGAACCTTTACCTGCGGCTACAGGCGCTTTACCTATGCCTAAAACACGCGGATCATTTTCGTTTGCCAATAAATACAAGCCGCTGTTTTTAGCAGGACCATCCCTACGATGACAATGGGCACAGTTTATTTCCAACCAGGCCCTTGCTCTCAGTTCAACAGATGCTTTTTCATCTTCATACGCTGTTAATAACTTTATAGAAGACAAGTCAGGAAGGCCTTCAATTATGTCGTGTGCTTGCCAGAAAATTAATTGATTCTCTTCACCTGTTGCATAAGTATGTCTACCATTGAGCTGTCGTGCGGAAGGACCGATAGGCATTACTTTATCGCCACGCAAGTGGCAGCCTTTACATTGATTCATATTAGGAACTGAATAGTTGATGCTTTTCAATTCTCCGTTATAATGTGTCCAGCTTACCGGAATATTTTTTCCTGCAATGTCTAAATAAGCTTCTGTCTGTTCATTATTCCAGATGTAGGGAAGTGTTTTCCATCCATCGGTCTCATGCAATAGAAGTCTAGTCTCTAAAATGCGGATACTTTCATTGGGCTTTCTGAAATCTGATGGATAATAAAAATTCTTGATTAACACTGTACCAAATGGAAAATCCAGTACATCGTCTGCATTATATGCGGCTTTTGTTCCCACGGGCAATTTTACAAAACGTGCTTTGTAAGCATAATCTGAAAACAAAGCGGAGTTTAATTGATAAGGAGTTACACCTGTAGCGGGATTTAACTCTTTGAGTGCACCTTCAAAAAATCCATATTCAGAAAGAGTGGCTTTGCCAATGTTAGATAAATCAACCTGTTCTTCGGCAACAGCTACTATCTCTTTATCTTGCTTTTGTGAGCATGATAAGATTAGTATTACAAGACAGGTAAAGTAAAACCAATGCTTCTTCATTTTACTGGCAGGCATATTTCTTCACATCTTTCGAAAGATTCGCAAAGTCATTCGCTGCATCTAAATCCATAAAAACAATGTCTCCACTTTCGTTGATACAAATTTCCCGGTTGGCATTGTTAGGATCGGCTATGCCATCAAAAGCAATGTCAGGAGGACTCATAAAAGATTTTAACATAAAAAGCTTTCCAAAATCACTGCTCATATCAGGAAACCAGTTGCTGTTGGCAAAGCGATTGTTGTGAATTTTTATTTTATAAGGATAACCATTGTAGAGTGTATCCAATTTATAGTTGTTATCCACCGTTTGTACGCCACCAATATTTTCTTCCTGCTGTACTTCTCCTTCATTCATGGCTGCAACCAGATCATAGCTCACAATACCTATACCAATGGTGGTGTTATCTTTTATATCGTTATCTGTTATTTCTAAGTCATGCGTGGCTAACACCATAAAGCCAGTGCCAGGCGGTATGCCGGCTACGATGTTTCCCTTAGCAGCAAAGTTTGAATGGTTGTTATCATGTACATTGTTATTATATACTTTTGTGCTGTAACCGTACTGTGTAAGTCCGGGTAAATCAAATACTAAAATGCCACCTGTATTTTCGTAAGCTTCATTACCATAAATTTCAACCCATCTTGAATTTTCACTTTCAATACCTGCTACATTCCAATAAGCCTTGCTGTTTCGAATGATGACTGAATCTGATTGACCAACATAAATACCTGCATCAGAAGAGCCCATGGCGATACATTCATCGATCAACACATTTTTACAAAGAACAGGGTAAAGTGCGTAAGCACCGTTTTCTGTTTTAGGACCATCTACCCATGAAGAAGAAATACGCAGAAAAGTAATGCCATTAACATCACTTACTTTAACATTATCTCCTTTTGCATCTTCTATTGCGAAATCTTGTAGTACAATATTTTTACCATTACTGATTTTTAATCCTTCCGCACCTTCTGTTTGGTTCTTCCACGACAAAATGGTTTTATCCATACCCTTACCGCGAATCAGAATGTTTGATTTACCATCCATGCTCAAACTCTTGGTGAACATAAAATAACCTTCAGGCAGATCAATCGTGTCGCCATCTTCGAGTGTAATTAACTGTGTTTGCAGATTTTTTTCTATGCTCTGCCAGGTTACCTCGCCTCGGTTATTCGAGTAATCTTTACAGGCAATAATGGTTAGTGCTAAAATGGGTGCAAGAAAATATTTCATAAAGTTGGTTGGTGGGTGAATATACTAAAAAGTAAAATGCTAATCCACGTCTTCACCTAAAATCCGTCTGACCGCTGTTTACTTCTGCATTCAGCGGCCTGACGGATTGTCTCTTATCTAGTTTTTACCTCTTTAAAACTAGTGGTATTCAAACGGATTAGCATGATGATTTTTATCTTTCATTTACAACACCTTCCCTTCAATATTATTTCATTTTCATACCAAAAAAGAATCGCATTACATTAAATGGGCGAATAATTATAAGATAGAAGCTTATACAGCTTACTAAAGTTAAGAAACAGATGCTCCAATATTTGGCAGCAATACTCCAATCCAGTTGGCAGATGTAATAGCCAATCCAGATAATTACTGTTTGGTGAAGAATATAAAAGGGATAGAGACCCTCATTTATTCTGGAAAGCCATGGGTGCGGTCTGTTTAAATAATGCTGACCATAAGCGATGACTGTGATGACTGTAAACCAGCTAAGGAAAATACCTGTAACATCGAAAATAATTTCTACTGTTCTTTCTGTCCAGGGTAAGATATAGATTTCACGAAAATGAAAGTAGGTTCCATAAAACGGAATAAGGATGAGAATTGAAGCGATTAATAAATATTTTCTACTCGCACCAATGGCCGACCAGATGTGCTGATTGGAATAACAAAGCATGCCGAATAAAAAGAAACATCCGTAAAATACCATGTATCCTAAATCCTGCAGGTCGTGTGTTTCCTCAGGGAAATAAGGGCGAAGTATAATTTGTGTAATGAGTATTAAAATGCCCGGGATGAATAAAATGCCAGCAGGGCTTGACAATAACTTATATAATTGTTCTTTAAATTTTTTCGATTTCTCTGATCTAAGGAAAACCAGTAAGGGTATAGTTACCAATGAATAAATTAAAAGATAGACAACGAACCACAGATGATGCCAGCTAAAGCTACCTTCCGGGTAGGGCACGAAGTTGAATACTGTTTTATAAAAATCCCAGTAACTGACATAGTCCTTAATGTGCTCAAAATAAATTTGTGGTGGCACCACTACAAACATTCCGAAAATGACCGGTACCAGCAAACGTTTAACGCGCTCGCCCGCAAACATGCGTGCTGTGCGTTTGCCCATAGCCAGGTAGGTGCTGGCACCAGCAATAAATAGCAACAATGGCATGCGCCAGAAATGAGACCAAATCATCCAATACCTGAAGCTTCCGCTCAGTTCATTGTTCTTCACATGCCAGTCCCACGGGTTAAACCACATGCCGGTATGAAAAAAAAGCAAAATAAAGATGGCAATAAAGCGCAACCAATCCAGGTCGTATCTGCGCGTACTTGTAAGACTTTCTGCGTTCATAAAATTTCTTTTGACAAAGAAAGGTGTGCCAGGAGCCAAGTTAAGACTGTTTTTATAGTCTAGAAGGTCGATTTTATAAAGTCGAACGCCATCTAAGTGTATATTTGGACTATGAGCTCTTCGATACTTGCAGCCACAGTGGCTGATATACCCGAAATCAATATACTGGTAAATGGTGCTTACCGTGGTGATAGTGGCCGACAAGGATGGACTACCGAGGCCGATCTTATTGAAGGCACCCGAATTGATGAAAACATTCTTACCAACCTGATTAATCGAGATGATACTATAATATTACTTTACCGCGAAGATGATCTTTTACTTGGATGTGTAGAGCTAAGAAAGGAAGGATTTAAGTTATACCTTGGCATGTTGTCTGTAAGTCCGTTAAGTCAAAATAAGGGTATTGGTAAAAAACTTATGGTAGCTGCCGAATCATACGCTAATGAAAAGGGCTGTACCTCTATTTTTATGACTGTTATTTCAGTCCGTGAAGAACTATTGAATTGGTACCAGCGTCATGGTTACGTACTAACCGGTGAGCGTAAACCCTTTATTGTGCCCGATGAGCGCTGGGGTAAGCCTAAATCGAAACTTGAATTTTTAGTCTTAGAAAAGAAACTTATATATTAATTACTTCCATATAATTCTATGAAAATACTATTGACCTTTTTTTTAAATCTGTGCCTGGTGCTCTGCGTTACCGCACAGAATAGCGATCTGCCAGAAGATTTTTTGAGCAAAGAATGGCATTCAGTACGCAGAGAAAAATTACGTGAGAAACTGCCTGCCAATTCAGTGGCCGTTTTCTTTGCCAATGCTGTACGGAACCGCAGCAATGATGTCGATTATGTGTATCATCAGGATCCTGATTTTTACTACCTGAGTGGTTATAAAGAACCAGATGCTGTTTTACTCATTTTTAAAGACAAACAAACAGCAAGCAATGGCAAACAATACGATGAAATCATTTTTGTGCAGCCAAGAAGCGAACAAGCCGAAATGTGGACCGGTCGTAGGTTAGGCGATGAAGGCACCAGACTAAAGTTAGGTTTCGAAAATGCTTTCAATAATAAAGAGTTTAAAAAGTATAATGTGGACTTCAGCAAATTTAGCGAAGTGCTCTTTTTCGATTTCAAAAATGATGTTCGAGATAATCCGCGCGACTCCGCTGATCTGTATAGCTTGATTGAACAATTCAAAATGAAAGCTAACTATCCATCTAAAGATAAATTAGCTGTTAAATCAGAGCCCGTTAAAAATAATTTAAACACAAGAGGCCTTAATGGGATTATGGCCGGCTTACGTGGCATTAAGACCACCGAGGAATTAGAAATGATCCGAAAGGCGGTGAGTATTTCTTGCATGGGCCAGCGAGAGGTAATGAAAGCCATGAAGCCCGGTATGTCGGAACGTGAGATTCAGGGTATACATGAATTTGTTTTCAAAAAATATCAAGCTGAAGATTTGGGCTACCCAAGTATTGTAGGTGCTGGCCATAATGGTTGCATTCTTCATTACATTGATAACTACAAACCCAACATCACCAGCAAGGAATTAATATTAATGGATCTTGGTGCTGAATACAGGGGTTATACAGCTGATATTACCCGCACCATTCCGGTAAATGGGAAGTTTTCTCAAGAACAAAAACAGATTTATGAATTAGTGTTAGCAGCACAGGAAGAAGCGATGAAGATAACTAAAGCCGGAGCAACCTTTCAACAATTGACATTTGCTACTCAAAAAGTAATTAACAAGGGTCTGGCCGATTTAGGGATTATTAAAAATGAAAACGAAAGACATCTTTATTATCCGCACGGATGTTGCCACCACATTGGGCTTGATGTGCACGATAAGGGTGAGTATGATATGTTGCGTGAAAATATGGTGATTACCATTGAACCTGGCATCTATATTCCGGAGAATGCCAACTGCGATAAACGCTGGTGGGGGATTGCCGTTCGTATTGAAGATGATTATTTAATTACAAAAGACGGATACGAACACTTATCTATTTCTGCGCCCCGAAAAGTAGATGAAGTTGAATCATTAATGAAACAGCCAAGTGCATTAGATGACTTCATTCTTCCTCCTATAGAAAAAATTATTGATAAGAAACAATAGTTTGAATCAGTTTAGCTTCTAAAACTATTGGGCTACCAATAGTTTTAGAAGCTGTACTCCTTTGTTTGTAGACACTTTTATCAAGTAAAGTCCTGATTGATTAAGCTGATAATTATTTTTTCCGTTTTCTGAAGCCTGATAAATCAATCTGCAACTACTATCTATAATAGAAATTTGTTTTGCCAATGTCCCGTCTGGTATCGAAAGCATGAAACTGCCATCAGTACTTGGGTTGGGGTAAGCACTAATACTTACACCTTCTTCTTCGTCAATATCGGTAATTAAGGAAGCCGTAAAATTAAGATTAGTAAGGTCTGCTGAGAGCGGATTTATAAATATTGATGTAGGAGAAAATGTATAACCAGCAGTTTGGGGCGTAATAGTACCTTGCCAATTTTCTGGAAGCGTAATACTGAATTGACCATTTTCATTTGTAAAAATATTTTCAGGAAAACCTATGAGTGGAGCACCCTCAAGTGGCAAGCTACTGGTTTGTATACTGCCACTTACCTGATAATACTCAACAGGGTTTTCTATAGCTGTGGCCGTAAACAAAATATTAACTGAATCCTTCTGGAGATTTGTAATGCTGATACTTGATGGCCTAAAAGTAAAACCCTGCGCCACCGGAGTAATTATACCTGACCAACCAGCTTGTAGTTGCGCTACAAATTTTTTGTCTTCCCCCATTCTTACTGTTTCAGGAAAACCCTGTAACTCTACAATTACTGATTCATCGGACTGAATAAGAAACTCGCCTTGAATTACAAAGGTGCCAGCATTGCGAGCTGTAAATTGATAAGCATAAATGCTGGTAGTAACTGGTGGTATTTGCTTTTTGGCAGGGCTCACTTCCATACCTTCCACTACCACCTCAATTTCACCAGACCAACGATGAGGAACTGACACTACAAATGCACCATATTGGTTGGTGTATAAAATTTCGTCAAAACCTCTTACCTCTGCATTTTCTATTGGTAAGCCATTCACATCATTTACAAAGCCCCATACAGCATGTTTACCAACATAGGTTCCTACAAAATCCTGATTCGTTCTGTTTTCTGTAAGATTTTCAATTACTAGCGTCTGAGGTTCAAATGTGTGCTGACCATATTGCGGTCGTATACTTCCAGAGAAATTCTTTGGCAGTTTAATAGAATAGTTTCCTTCCATATTACTGTAGGATTGATAAAGCTCACTGTGGAGTGTCGCCATTAATGGCTTACCTAAGTCATCTGTAATTCTTCCAGAAATATAAACAGGCTCTAACATACTTCTGTTAGTTCCATAGATTCTATCATCCAAAAACTGTGACATGAAAATTCTACCATATGAGGTTTCGTAAAAAAATTGATTTTCATATTGCAAAGTTTGGCTTATACCATGGCCTACATTGAACTTCGTCCATGTTACTCCTTTATCAGTTGAAACATAAGAGCCTCCGTTTGATACGGAGGCCGAGATTGAGCTATACCATTCACCATTGGCTGCAAAATGTATCGAATTGAGAATGCCCGTTAGCCACCATGTATTTGAAATGCCTGCCCTGATTAATCTCCAGGATGATTGTTCATCTAGATTATCTCTGTGCTTAATCATGTTAAGCGTAACAGCAAAATTCGTAACGACACCAGACACACTGAAAATAACTGAGTCATCGGGGGTAATACTGATACCATAAACATTACTTGTCTTAACTGTGCCAAGATTTCGAGCCTCCAAACTAATCTTCTGCCAGGTTAAACCTTTGTTATCTGATATAAATAATCCACCACTGTTGTTAACGTTTTCATCGCCCAAACCAAGGTAGATGCGGTCATGTGCATCGACTGCAATTTGCTCGCAATACAATGCAATATCGCCAAGCCCGCTGTTTCGTGCCTCCCAGTTTATTAGGTCTCCATTATTATAAAAAACACCATCACCCTCATAACCATTAACAGTACTAGTTCCTGTAATAAAAAAGAATTCACTACTGCTAGTCTCTGCTATTCTCATCACTGGATAATCAGTCGTTACTTTTACAGAATCCCAGTTGAGACCTTTGTTGTTCGAATAGTATATTTTTCCTTCACCGCCTGCCAGTATTTTTCCTGATTGTGAAGCGTAAACTGAATAAATGATTCCCGCCCTTAATGATCTTTCCCAAGTAAATCCTGCATCACCAGATCTCCAAACACCATTACCTGTCCCTGTAAAAAGAATTGAGTCTTGTAAACCTGCAAAAGAAGTTTTGGCATTACCTGGAAAAGCTGGAATGATTGACCAGTAATCTTGTGAAAATGCTACTGAGCTTAGTGAGAGAAAGAATAGCGAGCCAACTACTCGAAGATAGAAGAATGATAAACGGGACATGTTCTGTAATTCATTTTGTTAATGATAATCATCATTAACAGTGTAATTACGCTTACACGGCAGACTAATCATTTTTGTTGCAGAATACTACGCCACAAAAAATAATGTTACGTGTTTGCATCTTTTTAGAAATAGCTACGTTGAGGACATCTCAGTTTGCATATCAGTTATTTAGCTTCGTTTCTAAATTCAGAGGGTGTGATGCCCGTGATCCTTTTAAAGGCAGTGTTAAAAGAGGACTTGGCACTATAACCAACCTGTTCGGCAATCTCTTCAATTTTCAAATGTGCCTGATCTTTCAAAAGCCTTTTGGCTTCTTCAATTCTGTAGTCAGCTACCCATTCAAAAAAACTTTTATTAAAACTTTCATTGATCACTTGTGAGACATGGTGAACATTTGACTTACATAATTGTGCCAGTAAGGGTAAACTAAAACTCATTTTTAAATAAGGCTTTTGCTCATGCATAATCTGTTTTAGTAAAGTTGTTAGCTGAACTGCGACAACTGGTTCAATACTTGAGCCTTTATACTTTCTATCTTCTGTAATAGGTATCTGGCGGAAAAAGTTCGAATGCTTTATTACGAGGAAGCTTGTTGCGTACACCAGTATGGCTCCATACGCAGCAGATAGGTGATCACCAGTATCATTCTTATTGAAAATTTTAACAAGTACTATGGATAAAGCAAGTGTGACAATTTGAAGCACACCATCGCGCATTACACGTAATGTATAGGTTTCCGGCTTCCAGAAGTTGCTGTTCTTTTCTCTGAAAGATTTTATTATTTCAACTCCTGATAACGTCAAATATATCAGAAGACTTATGAGTACTAAACCAGTATGCCATTCGGTTAACTTAAACATCCACGGATCGTAGGATAAATTCCAATCCAGTAAAGGCATGCCCGGATGATAAGCCACCATCCAGGCATTATACTTAACATCGTTGGGTGCAATTAAAAATGGTATAAGTGCAAGTGTATAAATAATAGGAAAGAGCGAATGCAAAAAAATAATTTTACGCGGTACACTTCTGTATTTTAATGCCATTACGAATAAGTAGAAGAAGGGCCCTAGGAGTAGAGCCATTGGTTCTGAGAAATCAACCAGAAACAAAACATGTTTAATATAGCCGCTGTACATTAAAAAAACTTCGAGCAGACAACAAGCTACTGACAAGAGAAAGAGACCTTGAAACAGGTTGAAGAGCTGTCGTCTGTTTTCTTTAGAGAAAAAGAATACAGAGAGAAATAGTGCCTGTACTATGCCCAAAAAAATGAAGATGGCGAATAAATCAATGCGGTATGGCATGGCTGCTAAGATAATACTTAAGCAGATAGTTTATCACTCTGATAGATGGGTAAGGTGAAAAAGAAGGTAGTTCCTTTGCCTTTTGCAGACTCGAACCAGATGCGGCCTCCACTTTTCTCGATAAACTCGCGGCATAGCATTAAACCCAGACCGGTTCCCTTCTCAGCCTCGGTGCCTTGCGTTGAGATTGTACCTAGTGTAAAAAGTTTTTCTCGGTTTTCCTCCGGAATACCTGTTCCATTATCAGCCACTGAAAAGACAATTTCCTTTTCAGAGGCTTCTGCTGAACGCAAACTAATAACACCTCCTGCATCCGTAAACTTAATGGCATTGGTCAGTAAATTGCGCAACACCGATCGCATCATATTTAAATCAGTATGCACTTGCAATAAACTTTGCAATTCCATTATCAATTGAATTTGCTTCATCGCTAACTCAGGTTCGAGTAGGCGTATAGTTTCTCTGGCAATTGCTGATAGGTCTACAGGTTTAGGGTCGAAAACGTTTCCTTTTAATTGAAGTGTAGCCCATTGTAAAAGGTTTTCTACAAATTCAGTAGTCTCATTAAAACGTACTTCAAGTGAAGCTGATATTTTTTTAAATTCCTCCTGACTAACTGTTCCTGATTTTACTAATGCCAGTGCCAACTGCAAAGAACCTAACGGCCCTTTTATATCATGAGAAACTACTGAGAATAATTTATCTTTTACACGATTTACCTCTTCCAACCTTTCACTCTTCTGCTGAATTTCTTCTGTCCTGATTTGCACCTCGTTCTCAAGTCTTTCGTTCTCTAATTCTTTTGAACGTTTGTATTCCTTTTCTAATAAGTTAATGCGATCGCCCAAGGCAAATGAAATGAAGAGCATTTGCAAAATAAATCCTATCATTAAACCGCTATAGTTTGTGCTAAAATATCCTGGTACTATACCCAGATTACTTAATGTAAAAAGAACTGTGGCTGATAGAATGGCAAACCAGGCAATTAAATAAAATCGTGCTGGTCTATATTTCTTATAGAGACAGTACGCAGCACTAATCAATTCAACTATACAATGTATTATTATAAAAACATGGTGAATACCATAAGATAGCTGTCGGAAGAAAATAACCATGAGCAGAGCAGCAAAGAGATTCATGATCATGATGCTGAGCAGTAGATTATCGAGGTTTCGGCTTATCTTTCTGAGGTTAAGAAATGCTCTTGTTAAGATAGTAGTAGCTGTAACTAGAGCCGGGCCGCTAAACATGGCAAACCAATCGTTAAGAAAAGGTTTTTCAGGATATAAGTAAAGGAAACCATACCCTTGAAAGAGCGAAACAATATTGGCCATCGTGATAAGTGCAATGGCATAATAAAGTGCAAGTTTGTCGCGAGTGGATAAATACAAAAAAAACTGATACAGCATCATGATTAGCACGGCACCAAAAAACAAACCGTTAATCATTTGCATGTGGAATGTGGTGGCGAAGAAATCATCGCGATGCCATAAAAACACGGGTACCTGTACTGAAGAAATCGTTTTTACCCTGAGGTATATCGTTGTTTGTTGTTGTGACTGAAGTGAGAACTCAAAGGTTGGGTGTCGGTGCGCTATTGCGCGTGAAGAGATAGGCAGCATGTCTCCAGCAATATGCTGATGCCATTTACCATTTTTCTCAAAAAAGAAATCAATTGAATCAATAACAGAATAAGCTATTTCTAAAAGAAATTCGTCCCTGTCAGTTGTATTGTTAACATCAAGCTTAAACCAATGCGTATTTCTATCAAAACCAAAATTGGGTGCTTCCCCGGTAGTAATAGCTTCGAATTTTTTTGTTCTAATGCTATCAAAGGTGATTTCATTGGTACTATCTACCAAATGAAATAGCTGACCTTTAACCTCCAGGCTACCTGATGGGGGTAGGGTTAGGCGTTGTGCTTCAAGAGAACTACTGAAACAGAGTGCGATTAACAGGGTCAGGTAACGCATTCAAAAAAATTATTACTTCACTTGTTGGGCAAACTCCTTAGCAAAATATGTTAAAATTATATCTGCGCCCGCACGCTTCATACTCAGAAGGGTCTCCTTCATCACGCGGTCACCATCCAACCAACCCTTTTGAGCGGCTGCTTTTACCATCGCGTACTCACCACTTACATTGTATGCAGCAATGGGCAGATTAAAATTTTGTTTAAGCAACTGAATAATATCCAGGTATGCGAGTGCAGGTTTCACCATTAAAAAATCTGCTCCTTCCATAAAATCGAGTTCGGCTTCAATTAATGCTTCACTCTTATTAGCCGGATTCATTTGATACGTTTTCTTATCTCCAAACTTTGGAGCAGAATCAAGGGCATCTCTGAAGGGATTATAAAAAGCGCTGGCATACTTAGCTGTATAGCTCATAATAGATACATCCGTAAATCCATTTGCGTCTAACACTTCACGTATATAACCAACTCTTCCATCCATCATATCAGATGGGCCTACAATATCAATTCCCGTCTCTGCTTGTGCAAGTGCCATCTTGCCTAAAATTTCAAGCGTTTCGTCATTCAGAATTTTCCCATCCTTTACTAAGCCATCATGACCATCGCTACTGTAAGGATCCATTGCCACATCTGTCATGATACACGCTTCCGGAAATTGTTTTTTTATTTCGCGCAAAGCCCGTAAATAAAAAAAGTTAGCATCGTAGCTTTTAGTAGCAGTTTTATCTTTAAATGAGTCTTCAACAGCAGGAAATACATCGAATGCTTTTACACCTAATTTCAGGCATGCCTCTATCTCCTTAAGCATTAAATCAAGCGAATACCTATAGATATTCGGCATTGAGGTTACTTCTACTTTTTGATTTACACCGTCAATCAGAAACAAAGGAAACAACAGGTCGTCCGTTGTAACTTTAGTTTCTTCTACCAAAGCACGGATGGCAGCACTTTTACGATTTCTTCGAGGACGTTGTATGTTAAGCATGCACGAGTTGAATAATAGGACAAAAATAGTGAATGAAAATCAATCTTGTTGAAATTCCAATATATCACCTGGTTGGCAATCCAGCTCTTTGCAAATGGCTTCTAACGTTGAAAAACGTATAGCTTTTGCTTTACCCGTTTTTAAAATCGACAGGTTAGCAAGAGACAAATCTATTTTCTCAGCCAATTCTTTCGATTGCATTTTACGTTTGGCCAACATAACATCGAGGTTTACAATGATTGGCATGGTTAGATTGTTAAAGCGGCTTCTTTTTCCATTTCAATACCTCTGGCGTAAACCATAGCAATAATGAATATTACCAAACCTACTTGAATATAATTATTTAAGAAATGACCATCAAACCGTAAATGATTCTCTGAGACTTCTCGAACCGTTTTGTCAATTAAAGCATTAGTAAAAAATAGTGCTGCGCCCCATGCAACATAAGATCCCCCCAGCCATTTTAATCGCTTTTTATTGCCCTCTAAAAATGGTTTCTCTTTTGAAATATTATGAAGGACAAGAAAAAGATTAAAATATGTGATTATATAGAAAAATAAATTCAAAGGTGAAAAATTAAATATAGGGAGGAATGATAGTGGTACAGCAAGTTGGGCAGTAAATGGCAATTTAAGCTCCGCCTCACCAGTGTTACTTCTCAAAAAAACATATTTATCTGCTGCGCCAATATTAATTGTGTCTTTCGGATAAGCTATCAATGCAACTGATACAGATAATGGTTTGGTACTGAAGTTAGTTTTAAAACCATCGATCATTATTGAGCCAAGAATAAGCACAAAAATCAATGAAAAAGCAACCAAATTTGATAATAAAAGAAATTTTACAACAACAAAAAGTAAAGGTGTTACTTTCAATTTTCTTACAATCTTCATACAATTTAAATCGTTAAGTCTTGTTCTTCTTTTATTTGAAGTCCTTGTTTAAAAACCTCAGCAATCACCATAATAATTAAGCCTGCAATTATCCATGACGAAACAAAAGTTCCATTGGCAGTGCTTGAACCTAGCCAAAGGCCTAAACGCCCTGCAATACCACCATCAAGATTAAAAATGCTGTGAGTAAAATAATCTTCAACTAAAGAACGCATAAAATAGTCCTGCAGAGCGTTTAAAGGAGCTGCCAAAAGCAAAAGAATGCCGATAATCCGTAATCGTTTTACATTCTGAACGGTAAAAACACTTTGGTCTCTTAGTGAGTTAACAAAAGCACGTATGAACAGAAAAATAATTAACGAATAAAAAAAGGAAGAGACTCCATACGACAGGAAAACTGTTTTAATATATGTACTTGCCGTTTTAAACTCAATAGCAACTTTATTTGTAACAAGCACTTGTTCTTTTATCTCTGACGACTTTGCTTGCACTACACCTACCTCTTGATTTAGCGTGTAATAAGCTCTATCAGGAAGACCAACTCGAAAGGTGGTTGAGTCTTCATCCATGCCTTTACCAATCAGGAAGATTGCCATAAAAGTCCCGCCTAAAACATATAAAATGAGCGAAACATTTATAATCAGGCGCAGTGCTTTATAACTGAGTGTTTTCATATCACAAAAAATTATGACACGAATTAAAATAAATATTTATTGATTATCAATAAATATTTATTTAAAATCAATCCTCCGGATCGTGGCTGTCTATAATATGCTGACTAATAAGCTGATACAATTCAGCAATTTCTTCATCTTCTTGGAGTAAAGCCATGTGTCGGTCGAGGGTTTCCAGATCTCCACGTACTGCCGGCCCTGTTTGGGCAGCTTCTGGTCCTAATGCAAATGATTTATTAATAGTTTCGCTAATCAAAGGCTTTAGCCACTCATAAGGAAGCGCACTTATATCCATTATTGATTTTGAAATGGTGAGCATGTGGTTTGTGAAATTAGAAGCGAAAACTGCCGATACGTGCAGCGCCATTCTTTTCGATGAATCAATAGCCAATACTTTTTTACTGATAGCCTTAGCCATTTTTAAAAGAATTTTCTCCACCTCAAGGTTCATACATTCGATGAACAATGGTATTTCTGAAAAGTCGACCTTTTTTTGTTTAGTGAAGGTTTGCAGTGGATAAAACACGCCAGTGTTCAAGGTAGCGGCAGTCGACAAGATAAGTAAGGGCTGACTACCTGAGGTGTGCACTAGAATGGCATTATCCGGCAGGACAATTTGCTGCAATACTTCAGGTAATGCATCATCGGTTACGGCCAAAATAAAAATACTGGCTTCGCTATCAGAAAAGTCAAGGTCATCTTTTACCTCTGCCTGATACAATTTGTTTACCAAGGCTAAAGCATTCTTTTTAGATCGGCTATATACTTCGCGTACAGTGTAACCTGCGTTATCTAAAGCGGGAGCCAAATGCCAGGCCAGATTACCAGAACCTACAAAAGAGACTGAAGTTGTTGATTGCATGCTTAAAAATACAATTTCAGTAACAAATTGCGCTACACAATCGATTGCTTGTTTTAAAGCATGTCTGTGACTGATTAAAGTCAAGCTTAACATTTAATTGTTGCCGTTATCTTTCGTGCGTAAATTGAAAACTATGAATAACACACTTCCTTACGTCTCTGCAGCCGAAGCTGTAAAACATATTCAATCTGGCGACCGTGTGTTTGTGCATGGCAGTGCTGCTACACCACAATGCTTGTTAAAAGCACTTGCTTTAAATTGCGATCATTTAAGACAAGTCGAAATTATTGCAGTGAGCACGCTTGGCGAACTGGAAATTGCCAAACCTCAGTTTAAAGACCGCTTTTACTTCAATTCACTTTTTGTTTCTGAGAATATTCGTGGAGCTGTGAATGGGGAAAATGGGGAATACATCCCGATTTTTTTGAGTGAGATCTCAAAACTCTTTGAAAAAGGTATTCTACCAATTGATGTGGCGATGATACACGTATCGCTACCCGACAAGCATGGCTATTGCTCATTGGGTACCTCAGTAGACGTTGCCAAATCTGCAGTTAAACACGCGAAAAAAATTATCGCACAGATAAATCCTAATATGCCAAGGACTTTGGGCGATGGAATTGTTCATATCAATCAGTTTGCCGCTATGGTGGAGTGTAATGATGTACTGCCGCAGGTCAGGTACAGCGATCGTATAGCTGAATCCGAAAAAATTATCGGAACTAAGATTGCAGAATTAGTGGATGATCGTTCTACATTACAACTAGGCATAGGCGCCATTCCTGATGCAGTATTACAATCGTTAACACATTGCAAAGATATTGGAATACATACTGAAATGTTTTCAGATGGTGTTATTGATCTTGTTAAATCTGGTGTTATTACAAACGCTTATAAAAAGAAACACAGAGGAAAAACTGTAGCAGCATTTGCCATTGGTACTGATAAGCTTTATCACTTTATAGATGATAACCCAAGTTTTGCCTTTTTAGAAGCTGACTACGTAAACGATACGCGTGTTATACGTGCCAACCCAAATGTAGTGGCCATCAACAGTGCTATTGAAATAGATTTAACGGGGCAAGTTTGTGCAGACTCAATTGGTACTTACCAATTCTCTGGTGTAGGCGGACAAATGGATTTTATTCGTGGCGCTTCATTATCTGAAAATGGTAAACCGATTATTGCACTATGTTCTGCTACCAAAAAAGGTGAATCTAAAATTGTTCCTCATCTAAAAACAGGTGCAGGCGTAGTTTCAACAAGAGCTCACGTCCATTATGTTGTAACAGAATATGGCGTTGCTTATTTATATGGAAAAAATCTTCATCAACGTGCACTGGAGTTGATGAAGATTGCCCATCCTGCTAATCAGGAAATGCTAGAGAAAGAAATTATTGCTCGCTTTGGTAGTAACCAATACCGTGTGAGTTGATTATTCGCTTCGCAGGTTATTGGTTGGATTAGCAACAGCTGATCGTGTTACCTGGAAGAGAATAATTAATAGCGTTAAAGTCAATAGTCCGCCTCCTGTTAAGATAAATACCAGATAACCCATAGTTGTGTGGTAGGCATATCCCTGCAGGAACATGGTCATAAAATAGTATGCTAACGGGCATCCAATACACAGTGCTGTAAGAGCCAGTAGCAGAAACTCTTTACTTATCAAAGTAATCAAGCTTGATACAGTAGCGCCCAGAACTTTACGAACACTGATTTCTTTCTTTCTTCGTTCTGTTGAATAAGCCGCCAGTCCCAATAAGCCAAGCCCTGAAATAAGTACTGCCATGAAAGTGAAGCCTAAGGCCAACTTACCAATTACCTGCTCCTCTCTGTAAAGTCGTTCATAATGACTATCCAAAAAAGTATATTCGAAAGGATATGCGGGGCTGGTCTTCTTCCAGATGTTTTCAATCCCGGCTAATGCTTCATTTGTTTTGTCAGGTTGTATGCGTACATAAAATCTGCTGGTCCAGTTGGGATAACACAATAAAATGATCGGTTCCATATCCTCAGTGAGGGAGCGGCTGTGAAAGTCTCCTACAACACCTATTATTTTTCCTTTCAAGCCCCATTGTATTGTACTAAGTCCAACAGGGTTTTTAGCACCCATAAGAGCAGCCATTTTTTGATTAATAATAACATTGGTTGTATCGTTCAATGCTTCAGAAAATGATCTGCCCTCAAGTAAGGTAAAGCCCATTGTTTCAACGAAGTCATAGCCTACTGTAAGCGTCCGAACATACAATTCTCTATTCTCCTCTTTACCTTCCCACCAAAATGAATCGTTCTGGTTATTAATCTGAATAATACTTTCTCCGGCTGTACTTATATGCGTGATACCAGAGATTGTACTGAGCTGGTTTTTAAACAAATCATAATTGCGGACACCTCTGGCGGGTATTACTAAAACATTCTCTCTGTCATATCCTAAATCTTTCGATTGTATAAAATCTATTTGTTTGTATACAACAAGTGAACTAACTATTAACACCACAGAAATAACAAATTGAAATACTACAAGTGCCCTTCTTAGTATTAATCCTTGTGAAGCAGAGCCCGAAACTCCTTTTAATACACGCACCGGATTTACCCTCGATAGTATAAACGCAGGGTATAATCCCGCCAGGATTCCTGTTGTCAGTATTATACCAAGAATTGGAAGCAGGAAATCCCATTGAGTATAGTGAATCGTAAGTTTCTTAACCACTAGTGTGTTAAAAAAAGGTAATAGTATTTCTACCAGAAACAAAGCTGCAAGCATGGCAAGCGCAGAGACCATTATTGACTCAATCAGGAATTGAAACATTAGCGTCCACCGCTGTGCTCCAATTACTTTGCGCACACCAATTTCTTTATGGCGTACAACAGCTCGGGCAGTTGCCATGTTCATGAAGTTTACACAAGCAATCAATAAGATGAAAATAGCTACCACCGTAAATATTTTTACGTATTTTATTCTGCCACTTACAGGAAATCCATTTTCGAAAGAGGAGTATAAATAACGATCTGCAAAAGGCTGAAGGTAGTACTTAAACCGGGCCTGCTCTTCTTCAGTTAAAGCTAAAACTTTGGCAATGTGTTTATTGATCTTTGTTTGTGCTTCTGATGCGTTAAAGCCATCTTTGAACTTAATGAAAGTGTTGTAATCACTATTCCCCCATTGTTGTTCTCTATATTTTTTATGTATGTCAAAATGAGCCACGAAATCAAAAGTCAAGCTAGACTGATCAGTTATATCATCTATGACAGCTGTTACTACAACATCATTTTCAGAGCGTAATTTTAATGATTTGCCTATAGGATCTACATCACCAAAAATTTTTCTTGCTAAGCTTGCTGTAAGCACAATAGAACTTGGGTTTGGCAATGGATTGGATTTATTGCCCTTCAGTACGCTAAAGCTGAAGATCTGAAAAAATGATGGGTCTGTAAAGTAACCTGCTGGTAAAAAATTTGTGTCATTATATTGGATAAGACGCGGACCATCATTTGCTAGATGTGCAACGTGTTCTACTTCAGGAATATTATTTCGGATTTCTTCGGCAAGTGGACCTGGTGTGTCTTGCCAGGTGATAGTACCCTCTGAATTATATATGTTTGTTGCTACATGGTAAACTCGATCAACCTCTGTGTGAAATTTATCCTTATTCAGCTCGTCCATTACCCACAGATAGATTAAGAATGTACATGCCAAACCAGCAGCCAAACCACCTACATTTAGGAAAGAGAAAAATCCTTGTCGTAAAAAATTTCTGAAAGCAACAAATAGGTAGTTTCGAAACATAGGTTAGCAAATTTATTCTTTGTCAATAGTCAAGAATAGCGCCAATACTATCCAAGTTGGTATAGAGGCGAAAATCGTAAAAAATGAATTCTTTTATATGGGCTGTTGCTCCACTTCCGAACATCTTCGCCCGAATGCGGACGTTTTACACGGCTACGTTAATGAATGACGCGAGCTTTTCAACAGCTGTGTCAATATGCTCTTCTGTATTGAATTTACTAAAAGAGAAACGAATGGCAGCGCGCTTTGAATTTGGATAAAGAGCCCCCAAAACATGGGAGCCTGTTGTGGCACCGCTTGAACAGGCACTGCCTCCTGAAGCTGAAATACCCTGCAGATCTAGATTGAAAAGCAGCATATCATTTTCATCTGATTCTGGTAGGCTCACGTTCAATACAGTGTATAAACTCTTATTCAGATTATCTGAGTCACCATTAAATAATACGCCAGGAATATTCGCCTTCAATTTTTCAATCATGCGCGACTTCAGTTTTGTAATGTACTGTTGGTGCTCGTGCATTTCACGGTAAGCTATTTCCAATGCCTTCGCGATACCGATTATGCCATAAACATTTTCCGTACCTCCACGCATATTGCGCTCTTGAGCACCGCCATGGATAAACTGTTCGATCTTATGATCCTTCTGAATATACATGAAGCCTACGCCTTTTGGGCCATGAAACTTATGAGCAGCAGCAGTCAGGCCACAAACATGCAACTCTTTCATATTGTGTGCATAATGCCCCATGGTTTGCACGGTATCAGAATGGAAGAAAGCTTTGTACTCCTTTGCCATTTCGCCTACACGCTTCAAGTCAAGGAGATTACCAATTTCATTATTGGCATGCATAAGCGAGATCAAGGGCTTCGGATGTTGTTTCAATAGTTCTTCCAGATGTGCAAGGTCTACGTGACCCTTTTCATCTAACTGCACATGGTGTAACTGAACGATTCCCTTCTTAGCTAAAATTTCTAACGTATGCGTAACTGCGTGGTGTTCTATAGGAGTAGAGATAGCGTGTTTGATGCCATACGTTTGTGCACCACTTACAATTAAAGCATTGTCTGCTTCAGTGCCTCCAGAGGTGAAGATGATTTCGCCAGGCGTGCAATTCAAAAGCTCTGCAATTTTCTTTCGGCTCGATTCAATCGCGGCTCTTACTTTTCTGCCGTGAGCATGTGTGGATGACGGATTACCGAAATCCTCCAGCATAAAAGGCTTCATGGCCTCAAATACTTCAGGATCGAGGGCGGTAGTTGCAGCGTTGTCGAGATATATTCTCATGTTCTAAAAATCAATATTTCAAATTATAAATTGGCGATACGCTTAATATCGTCAATAATACGTTGTGCTAAAGCATCTGCCTTTTTCTCATTCTGCGATTCTGCATAAATGCGAATAATAGGTTCGGTATTACTCTTGCGCAAGTGCACCCATTCTTTCTCCGCTTCAAAATCAATTTTAACACCGTCAATGGTATTCACTTTTTCAGTAGCGTATTTTTTCTTCACCTCTTCCAGTACTTTATCTACATTAATTTGAGGTGTTAACTCAATTTTATTTTTAGAAATAAAGTAGGCCGGATACGTCTTGCGAAGTTCGGAAGCCTTCATCTTTGACTTAGCCAAATGTGTTAAGAATAAAGCAATACCCATCAAGGCATCTCTTCCATAATGAAGCTCCCCAAAAATTACCCCGCCATTACCTTCACCACCAATCACTGCTTTGGTTTCCTTCATGGCTGTTACCACGTTTACTTCTCCCACAGCAGCAGCTTTGTAAGTGCCTCCACGTTTTTCAGTCACATCGCGCAAAGCACGCGTAGAAGATAAATTAGAAACTGTATTGCCTTTACGTTTGCTTAATATATAGTCAGCCACTGCTACCAGGGTGTATTCTTCGCCAAACGGTTTTCCATCTTCCTGCACCAAAGCCAGACGGTCTACGTCCGGATCAACAATAATACCTAAGTGACATTTCTCAGCTTTTACTTTTTTACAAATTGCTTTTATGTTTTCAGGAAGGGGTTCTGGGTTGTGTGGGAATTTACCATTGGGTTCGGTATACATACCTACAATCTTCTTTACACCTAAGGCTTTCAATAATAATGGTACTGCAATGCCACCAGTTGAGTTAACAGCATCAACCGCTATTTTAAATTTTGCATTTTGAATGGCCTTAACATCTACTAATTTATTTTTCAAAATCAGAGCAATGTGTTTTTTGATGTAGGTGTCGTTCTGTGTGTATTTCCCAAGCTTGGTTACTTCTGCAAAATCAAAGGCTTCCTGTTCTGCCAGTTTCAATACTTCCGCTCCATCATCACCTGATATAAATTCACCATTTTCATTCAATAATTTTAAAGCATTCCACTGAGCGGGATTGTGACTGGCTGTTAAAATAATTCCACCACCTGCTTTCTCTAACGGCACTGCAATCTCTACCGTTGGTGTTGTTGATAATCCAAGATCGATAACATCTAACCCTAAACCTTGCAGGGTGGACGTTACCAAAGTACTGATCATCTCACCGGAAATACGTGCATCGCGACCAATGACTACTTTTTTACCATTGCGCGATTTTACCCAGGTGCCAAAAGCAGCTGCAAATTTTACTGCGTCAATAGGTGTTAAATTGTCACCAGGTTTACCACCAATGGTACCCCTGATACCGGAAATCGATTTGATGAGCGTCACAGAAAGTCAGTTAAAAATGTGTGTAAAAGTAAAAAGAATATAGGAGTTAGAATGTAGTATTTAGAATTGATATAGTAAGAGTAGTTGACAAGGTTCAATTGACAAACTTACAGTTCCCGGGAATACAAATATTATCCATTGCTCATTGTCGATTTTGAACGCTCTAGGCTCAAAGAAAATACTACTTCCCGATCTTGGGCATCTCTACAGGAGGGCCCGAAGGGCTGGCACAGGCATCGCCCTCATTAACGGTTTTACCACAAAATCCGCATTGTACACCCTCTTTATTTAACCAAGGGCTTTGCGAAGCACAGGTTCCGCGAAACTCGCCATTCTTCAAAAAAATCAATCGCACCGACATTAATGCGAAAAAGAGTGCAAAAACTCCAAGTGTAAGCAGAAAAACAGTCATGATAATAGCGGTTTACGAAACTTGAATAACGAATTTTACAGCTGTTGCAAAGATACAACCAAAGCCTTATTCAATTAGTTTATCTATTATGAAAAAACCTTATTCAGCTCCAGACATCAATCGCGAAGAAAAACTTAAGGCTTTTGATCGCCTGCTCACCGTCATGAATGAGCTACGTGAAAACTGCCCCTGGGACAAGAAGCAAACACTAGAAAGTCTAAGGCATTTAACCATAGAGGAAACCTACGAACTTTCAGACGCCATTCTTGAAGGAGACCTGACTGAAGTAAAAAAAGAACTGGGTGATTTAATGCTACACAATGTGTTTTACGCGCGCATTGCCTCTGAGCAAAATAAGTTTGATATAGCTGATGTACTTAACAGCATTTGTGACAAACTCATTGAGCGCCATCCGCACATTTACAGCGATGTAATAGCCAACGATGAGGCGACTGTAAAAGCCAACTGGGAAAAAATTAAATTGAAAAGTGGCAATAAATCTGTGCTGGAGGGCGTACCTAAATCACTACCTGCATTGGTAAAAGCCATTCGTATACAAGACAAAGCCAGGGGGGTGGGCTTTGATTGGGAGAAAAAAGAGCAAGTGTGGGAGAAGGTTGAAGAGGAAATGCAGGAGTTTAAGCAAGAATTTAATGCTGCTGCCAATGAAACCATCAACAAAGAAAAAGCTATGGCTGAGTTTGGCGATTTACTGTTTTCCCTAGTTAACTACGCACGCTTTATTGACATTGACCCTGAGGAAGCATTGGAGCGTACTAATAAAAAATTCATTAAGCGCTTTCAGTATCTGGAAACAGAATCCGCCAAAGACGGTAAGAAAATGGGGGAAATGACTTTGGATGAGATGGATGAGTACTGGAATAGGGCAAAAAAATTATAAAATTATACCCTTTAAGGTATAATTATCTTATATTTATTACAATTATACCTTATAAGGTATAAATTATAGATAATCACTATATTTATACCTCATAAGGTATAAAATGGAGACTAATAAGACTTCAGCATTTATAAAGAAAAAACGCAAAGTTTTGGGACTCACTCAACCGGAGCTTGCCGCAAAAGCAGGTGTTGGACTTCGCTTTATACGAGAAATTGAACAAGGGAAGTCAACATTGAGAATGGATAAGGTGAATGAAGTTTTAAAGTTATTTGGTCATGAATTAGGCCCAATACGTGTAGACAGATCAACCGATTAATACTATGCGTAAAGCCAAAGTTTTTATGCATAATGAACTGGCGGGGCTTCTCACTGAAAATGAAGAAGGCTACACATTCACCTATGATACCTATTATCTAGCTCAACAAAATAGTCTACCCGTTAGCCTGACTTTACCGATAACAAGCACCCCTTATCACAGCAAAACTCTTTTTGCATTTTTTGATGGTCTGATCCCTGAAGGATGGTTACTTGAAATTGCGGAGAGAAATTGGAAGTTAAAATCACGAGATCGTATGGGCTTACTTTTAGCATGCTGTCGTGATTGCATCGGGGCTGTAAGCATAATAGAAGAAGAATGAGCGTATCACGATGTCTATACTGCTATAAGTCACTTGTTAATGAAGAAGTAGTTTTTCATAAGATTTGTGCCCGTAAAATATTTGGAAGTGTTGTAGTTCCTGAATTAGCTTTTGATGAGGGGGAAATACAGGGACTAGCTGAAAAAGTTATTAGAAGCCAGTTTGCGCTTACAGGTGTTCAACCTAAACTTTCACTTGATATTGAGAAGAAACATAAAGACGCAGTTACTCGATTTACCATAGTTGGATTGTGGGGGAACTATATACTTAAACCACCTACGGATAAATTTCATTCACTGCCTGAAATAGAGGATTTAACAATGCACCTGGCTGAATTGAGCGGCATTGCTACAGTACCGCATACTTTAATTCGGCTAACCTCAGGAAACCTCGCTTATCTAACAAAGAGAGTTGACCGCAATAAGAAAAACAAACTTCATATGGAGGATATGTGTCAGTTGACGGAAAGACTAACCGAACATAAATACCATGGGTCTTATGAGCAAGTTGGGGAAGCTATTTTACGCCATTCACAAAATCCTGGTTTAGATACAATCAACTTTTTTGAACAAGTGCTGTTTAGCTTCCTTACTGGGAATGCGGATATGCATTTGAAGAATTTTTCATTACTAAATGTACCGGGCTTAGGTTATTCACTTTCACCTGCATACGATCACGTTGCTACAAAATTACTCATGCCTGAAGATGATGAAGACTTAGCATTGACACTTAACGGGAAGAAAAAGAAAATTAAAAAAGCTGATTTCGAAGAGGCCGCCACTAAACTGAATATATCAATACGATCGCGAGAAAATTCTATCAGTAAATTCAAGACACTTCTTTCAGTATGGAAAGATTTTGTCAATGTCAGCTTTCTTTCTGAGGAGCTGAAGATAAAATACATTGAATTATTAGAGAGTCGATGGTCCAGAATTTTCTAAGCCAGAGCCTACTCTTCGTACATAATCGTTAGCTCCACTCTTCTGTTCAAAGCTCTTTCTGCTTCATTTTTATTTGCATTTAGTGGCTCACGCATACCTTTACCATCTGCCAAAATACGATCAGCAGCTATGCCTTGCTCTACGATGAAACTTTTTATCACTTCAGCACGATAAATGGAGAGCTTCAAATTGAATTTATCAGAGCCTACATTATCTGTATGACCAACCAATTTTATTCTTAATTGAGGGTTATCTTTTAAGGCCTCTGCTAAATCTCCTAAATATTGAGATGATTCATCATCCAGATCAGCACTATTAAATTCAAAATTGAAATGCAAAGTGGTTTTCTCCACTACATAAGGCTCATGTTTAAGTGAGCCAGCTCGAGCCAATGTTGCTAAAGAATCTTGCTTATGCTTTAAGCGTGTACTCATTGTTTCTACCTTGCTATCACCCGATTCTTCAACGGCAGCTTTAATCGTTGACTGTTCCGTTGAGTCTTTTGTTATTGCAGCAGGCATAATTTGCTTTGAAGTAGTGGCCTTTGGTGCCGAAGCTTTTTCACTTGTTTTCTTGTTTGCAGATTTTCGTCTGGCCTTGGGTATTACCAGTCGTTTCAACTCCAAACCTATTTCAACTGCTCCAGTATTTGCTACATTACCTTTACCCGCAGGAAAATCATAACTCAGACCCAACGCAAATGTCTCTCGCTGAAATTGAATTCCGGTTATTATAGAACGCCCGGGAACAACCTTTGTAATAAAATTCAAATGATCATTAAAACCTCTCCATTTTGTAGTTAAATCGTAACGGGTAACTGTTCCAATATTAAAAAGTGCAGTATTAGAATTAATTGTAAAGAGTACTTCAGGCATAACACTTAGTTTGCCCCTTTTATAAATATTAGCACCAACTGAACCAACTACAGTACTATTCAATGTATTCGTTTCTTCAAGAAATGAATCATTAGGTTTATTGAAATCAAAAAAAGATATGCCAAAATAAGACATCGTGCTACCTCTTCGGTCAACTTGCTGCCAATGGAGACCGAGATTAAAAGAAACATAGTTTGTTCGTAAAGCTGTATTGTCTTCGCCATTAAAAATAGATTCATCAAAACCTCGATCCGGTATAAACTGAGCGCCTGTAAAAAGTTCATCCATGTTAAGTCGCTTACTTTGATATAGAACTTTTGTTCCCAGCGAAAGTGTCTGTCCTTTTGCTGGTGTAATATTGATGGCATAAGCAAGTGCCGCTTCTTGTGCTTGAAAAAGTGCCTGTTGCCCGGCACGGTCATCCATAAAGGATAAACCAAAGCCAGACCATCGTTTGCCATTACTGGCTATTAAAGGATACGAGACATCTAAAAAATTACTGGTTAGGTTAAATCCTCCAGCGGTTGGTTGATGTCGGAAATCCAAACTTACAGAGGCGTAATCGCTATTGGCTACTAGTGCAGGATTAATACGCTGTTTTGTAAAGTTATACTGACTAAATTGAAAGTATTGTGCCTGCACGAGATATCCAGGACCACTTAACAAAACAATTAACACACTTTTAATCAGTATCCTCATCGCACCAAAACAATTGATCCTTCTGTTTTACCATTAAGTCTAACAGTTTCACCAGAGGCCATAGATCCGGTTACTTTCCAAAAATAAACACCAGCAGGTTGCTTAATTCCATTACGTGTACCATCCCAACCAAGTTGAGTTGCTTCTATAGGATTGCTTACTTCATACACAAGATTTCCCTCTCTATTATAAATGGAAAATTTAAAAGAAGGAATTGCAGTTAAGCCATAGAGTTTTAGCTCATCATTCTTACCATCGTTATTTGGTGTAAATAAGCTCGGTACAAATCCAGTATTTTCAACAGTAATTTTTATTAGTGCCTGAGCGCTACAGTCTAGGGAATCATATCCGGTAACAATATAAGTTGTTGTTACAATCGGTGATGCAATAGGATTCGAAATAGAAGCGTCAGTCAATCGATCGGCAGGTATCCAGAGCCACCTTTCGGCACCTGATACATTTAACTGCACCTCTTGTCCTTTTAAGATTATAAATTCTTCATCATTCACTGTGAGCACAGGTTTACTTATGCGAATAGCTGTCCTTCTTGAGATTGCACAACCTTTATCATTCTGTATAGTTACAAACAGACTATCGGTAGTAGTTACCACGTAATCAATACTATCCTGACTCCCTAAATCTCCTTTTAACAAACTACTCCAAGCAACCAACTCCCAATCATGCTCTACACCAAATTTTATTGTTTCATTCTCGCAAGCATATCGTGTATAGTATTCCTTCTTAGTCGTATTGTTTATCTCTATCACAAAAATTTTAAGTGCTGCGCAGCCTGGAGCAGTTGGATCAAAATAAAACAACGTGTCTGATTTTTCGGCTGCAAAGCTATAACCATCTTTAAAACCTAAAAATCCTTCTGCAAATGAAAACCAAAGTGATTGTGGGGGTGAGGCAATCGCTACTTGTTCATTCGTACAAACCTGTAAATTTTCAGTTTGAATTTCATTACAGATTAGAGAGCCTGAACCTATGCACAATCCATTTTCACCAGAAAAAGTAGTAAATGAATTATCGATAGCCTGAATGGCAAATGAAACAGGCATGGAAGGCAAGCTATTATAAAGCTTAAAATTTTGAGTACCTGTATTGCCGTGCGACACCTTTAATCTACGTTCATTCAATAAATCGAACTCACCCATTTGCTGCGCACCAGAACCCTCAAGCATTACATCATAGGTAAGAGATGGGGTTATAGTATGATCATCTACCGCTTCGTCCCAGTAAAGAAAGAATCTATCGAAAACCGGAATACCTAAACCATTTGCTGGTGGTTGCGGCCCCTCATTAATACTTGAATTATTACGAAGGATAACTATTTCTAAAGAAGTTGATTGAATTAATTGAATCACATCGAGATCACCATCTCTGTCCATATCGGCAAAACGCTGCAAAAGAAGATTGTCGCTTTGAATTGTATCATAACCCTCGGTTGTTTGGATTAGGTTAAGCACACCATCCGATAAAGATTCGCCCCACAACTGAATATCTGCTTTCCCATCTGAATTAAAATCCGCAATAAAAGTTTGAGCGTTTATTAATTGTAACACACTATCTTTCTCCAAATGGGCTCCATTTTTACTTAGTAGCATACGATTGTTAGTGCTGCCTTGGTTATTTACACCTGAAAAAGAGATGTCAAAAACCCCATCACCATTCAAGTCACCTGACGACAAGTTTCCAAGCCATTCGTAACCACTTGTTGCGCTTAACTTAAACGCACCTTCATTAAGCAGAAAGCCAGTGAATATGGAGTCAACACTGTGTCGGCCACTGACAAAAACATCCATGTTACCATCGGCATTACTATCCAATACCTCTATAGCCTCAACAGCCATCGCTAGTGTATCCCCCACCGCATGCCAAGTGTTGTTTTGTTGTTTTTCAAAAATTACTAATTGCGATTTCCCATCTATGATTGTACTTCCAATCACCTCCTTGTTTCCGTTATTGTTCAGGTCAACAAACACCGACTTGGTAAATGTCGGAAGATTAATCTCTTCCTTTGTAAACAAGAAGTTTCCAGAATTTCGCAGCAGGCGAGTAGCTGATCCAAATAAAATTATGTCAATATCGTTATCATCATCATAATCGACTAACATATAGCTGATATAATCATTTACTGCTATAGCATTAGCCATGATGTCGGGCACATCAACTGTATCCCCTTTGACAAATAATATATAATGTAAATCCTCTACTGTTGAAACCAAGATGATTAGATCTAACAAGCCATCATTATCAAAATCTGCATGATCTATTTCTGCTGAGTTTATAGAATCCGGTAAGGGTAAAGTTTGTGTTACTTCAAAACGCTGACCGTGTGCTCGGAAACAAGCCAGTAAGGCTATTAAAATGACTAACGTTCTCATAAGTTTTAGTTAGTTTGTTCTTTTACGGATTGGATTTGAAAGGTTAATGGCAATGACAACCGACTTGATACCGGTTCATTATTTAATGTTGCGGGTTTCCAGGCTGGCATGTTTAAGATCAGTCGCTTAGCTTCTTCTTCAAATGCCTCTCCCAATGAATTTGCATATTGTAAATTTTCCGGAAGCCCATCTTCATTAATTGTAAAGCTTACTGTTAGAACTCCCTGAATAGAATCTTTTAGCGCTGCAACAGGGTAAATAAGCTCTGTATTGAAGTAATCATACAAATGAGCGTAGCCCTCTAATGGTTCCGCCTGAACATAAACAGGTGTTGGAGCTGGCAGCGCAGTCTCCTTCTTTATAGTAGGCTTTTGCTTTGGCGTTTGAACTGTTGGTAATTTTTGCTGTGCTTCAGATTGCTTCACCTCATTGTCAGCAATACTTTTTGTTACTATGCCATTGTCTGTCTTCTCCGCTGGAACTGGCTCAACCTTAACCATCTCATCATTTACTATTTCCTGTTTCTTATCTATTGTCAGGTATATAACTGATGATCCAATAATAACAAAACCTAAAATGGAAACAATCCACTTCAATCCGTTTATGCCTGTATTGGTTCTTGAGGTGGTGCTGTGCTGATACTTTTTTAATAAAGCATCAAAATTCTTGAAGCGATCTATCTCTTCATCGGCTATTCTCTGACGCTCATTCATTATCGTTACTTTATTTTTCATGCTTTTCCAACAAAATATTTTTTAAGTTTCTCAAGTGTACGGTAAGTCTTTACTTTGGCATACACTTCTGAAATGTTTAAAATGGCTGCAACCTCTTTAAATGGTCTGCTTTCAAAAAAGCGCAACTCTAGTAGATGAAGTTCATCGGGCTCCAATCTCTGTAACAACTCTTCCAATCTAACTTGTAAATGTTCTAAAGAAAATTCTTCAGTTAATTCTGAATGCAGCGCTTGTAATTGTGCTTCTTCAATAGCCACGTAGCGTTGTTTTGCCTGACTTCTAAAGAAATCGTTTATTTCATTTATAGCAATACGGTACAACCATGCTGAAAATGGAAGCCCTTTATATTGATAACGCTTTATGTTTTGAAGTGCTTTTAAGAAAACCTGAGAAGTGAGGTCTGCACATAGTTCTTTTTCACCAACACGATGTAGTACAAATAAGAAAATGGTTTTGTAATAATGATCATACAGCGGCCGAAATGCTTCTGCGTTAAGCTTTGCCTGATCAATCAGGTATGGTTCATTTATAAGTGTTTTAGAAGTCTGTATCATACAAGCATTCAACAACCAAAACGGCAGATTGCGAAAAAGATACAGGCTACAGCAAACTTTTATTTAATCAGTTTCCTTATAATCTTGTTCAAACCCTTATCATTTTGCTCTATTGCTAAAGCGTATTTCATCAATGGAGCCGAAATGATAATACTGAGAAGAACCGTTAACAGAATAGCCACAAAAATCGCTTCACTAATTATACCTGCCTGTAAGGCTAAAGTTCCTAAAATAATTTCCAAAGTACCGTGTGTATTCATGCCCATACCAACGGCCAGTGACTGGCTGCCGGATAGACCTCCTAATCTGGCGCCAATCGTAACACCAATAGTTTTACTTAAGAATGACAAGATGAAAATTACAGCCACAATGCCTAAGCTAAAGCTTTCAAATACATTCACGTATAGTCCAATCGAAATGAAGAACAGTGGAGCAAAGATGTTATTCACAAACTGATGTACAATCTCTTTCGCACGTTCGCTAAAATGTTCTGAATCGCCCAAGACAACACCAAAAATAAATGCGCCAAAAATTGCATGTATTCCGATGTACTCTGTTAAAGCAGCAGATAAGAAGCAAAGTCCGAGCGATAAAGAAAGTACACCCCCTGGCCATGCAAGGTTTTTATTAATCCATGGAAGAACTCTGTTAAACAAACCTCGACCAAGTGTGAGCATAAAAAATGCAAAACCAATTGTCATTCCAACTGTCTGAGCAAACGTGTGTGTTTGATGGCCATTGCCGATCATACTGAGTATGATTGTAAAAATCATCCAGCATATCAGGTCAACAATCATGGCAGAGGAAATAATCAGCATTCCCATTTTACTACGCATAAGGTTGAGATCCATCAGTATTCTGGCCACTACGGGTAGGGCTGTCATCCCCATAACTGTAGCAATGAAAAGTGCAAATACCAAAATGTTTTTTTCTTCAATACCAAAGAAAGAGGGAAGCAAATAGGTAACGGTGAATCCTGCAACAAAAGGTATGGTTAAAGCAAAGAAACTTACTAGCAAAGCTTGTTTCCCTTGCTTCCAAACAATATGAAGATCAACCTCTAATCCTGCAATAAAAAGCAGCAATACAACAGAGAGTTGAACAATTCCATCTAACACTAATTTTGATGAACCTGTTTGAGGAAATAACCATTGGAAAATGTCAGGTGCAAATAAGCCTAGTAAAGAGGGGCCTAATAAAATGCCAGCAATTATTTCACCAACCACTGAAGGCTGCTTAAGTCTGCGTGCTATTTCGCCAAAGAAACGGCTCACCAACAACATGGCACCTAATTGCAATAGCAAGAGTATTATTTGGTGAGAAGCAATTTTATCCATTGCTAGCCTCCTTCCTGTTTGTTGGTTTCACAATTAACAAATTGCAGGGCAGGTCCTGAAAAATATATTCAAGATCGTGCGTAAATACACGATCAAATAAAAAAAACCTGCGAGGCGATGCACCCACTACTAATAAATCAGCTTGTTTGCGTTGTGCAAACTTTGATAACTCAAAACCTGATTTACCGGATAAAAGCTTAATATTTATTTTAACTCCCTCATGTGGAACTTTATGCAGTAATTGTTCTACACTTTCAATCTCTGTTTTAAGTAGTCCATTGCGCACCTCATTATATTCTTCTTCAGTGCAATCGTCAACAGCTGCCATGCTTAAGCCATAGAACTTTACTTCTCGCACAACGTGTACCCATGACGCTTCATCATGCCGTGCGATGTTACACGCCATACCCAAAGCTTCATGTACGTAAGCACTGTCCTCAGCATTCAACACAATATTGGAAAAAGGTTTAGGATCAAGCACGGGGTTAGTAAGCATTAAAACCGAGCAATTGGCCTTGCGCAAAATTTTACGGGCAATTGAACCCAGGTAATGCTGCATTAGATTTTCTTTTTTCAACGCACCAGCAATAAGCAGATCAACTCCCTCCTCATGGCATGCTTTTAAAATACTTTCTGCGGGATCACCCTTCTTCCACAAAATTTTAATTCGTTCTTTATCAAGATTGTAGTTAGCAATTAGCTGCGCTACCTTTTCCTCAGCCTCTTTCGATTTGTCACCTACATGAACAAGCACCAAAAGGCTGTTGTAAAGATGCACCAATCGCATGGCCTCAGCCATAATGGCTTCCATGCGTGGCGAAAAAGCAAGAGCCAGTCCAATCTTCCTGATTTTTGTCAATGACATTAACTACAAATAAGTAAAAATCTTGTAATTAAACGAATAGTCAACGTTTGCATAGACCATTATTCGCTTTTTACATAAAACCTTGCATGCATTTTACGAACTACCAAAATGGAGAAAGCCAGCTATACGAGTTGAATACCTTTGTGTTGTGAAACTGAGCTGCGCAAACTTCAAAAAGACTATTCGTGACCTCATTATTGGTGAGGGTAATTATATAGAATCAAGAGGTCAGTATAAAAGAGCCATGCTATCTGGACAATTTGCATTAATGGCAATGCTCATACTTATAATCTACCTGCTTATTGAAATTATCATCCGTAATGTAACTCCGTTAATTGCAATGGTCTATGTTGTGCCTCTCTTTTTGCTGAGTTACTCCATACGTTATCACCGCAAGGGTGAACATTGTACTGCCAACTATTTTCTGTTACCTACCATAAATATTGTTGTGTATTTACTTGCTTCGAGTGAATCGCCAAATTCGGGAGCCTTCATTTACTTTTTATTAACCAGTATGGCTTCCTTTGTTGTCTTCGATTACAACATGCGCTTATGGTCTATACTTTTTGCGGCCTTTACATACACACTTTTTGTATTCGCTTACTTTATCGATTTTTCTTTTCTGCCGAAAAGGGACTATACGCAAGATGAGCTATTGTTGAATGTAATCATCAATTTCTCTATTGGCTTACCAACGGGAGCCATGATGGTTTATTTACTCATTAACCTCAATTACTATAACGATATGCAGCTTGTACAAAACAATAAGCTGTTAATGAAAGCCAATAACGAATTAGACCGATTTGTTTACAGCACTTCACATGACCTTCGTGCTCCGCTTACTTCGTTGTTAGGGTTGATCAATATTATTGACAACAGCCATGATAAAACAGAATCCGCACGTTACCTAAGCATGATGCGCGACAGGGTTGCTTCCCTTGACAAATTCATAAAAGATATTACCGATTACTCGCGTAACAACCGTCTTCATGTGGGGAAGGAAAATATTAATTTAGCTAATTTGGTTAATGAGGTGTGGGAAACACTCCACTATGCACCAGAAGCACAGCACATTCATTTTGAATCAGACATACCAAGCGATCTTGAGGTTTTATCAGACCGAAGCAGACTAACCATTATATTGTCTAACTTGATTTCAAACGCCATTCGCTACCACGATAAGGGAAAAGATACACGGTTTATTCGTCTACATGTTCTCACAACAGATTTTGGTTTCTATCTAAAAGTTGAAGATAACGGTCAAGGCATTTCCCCAGAGTACCACCAACGCGTTTTTGATATGTTCTATCGTGCAAATGAAAAATCGCAAGGTTCCGGGCTCGGATTGTATATTGTAAAAGAAACACTAGATAAACTTTCAGGCTCTATACATCTCGAATCAACGCTGGGCATAGGCTCTACATTTACTGTTCGGCTTCCAGTAAGAACTAATTGATAGTTTGATCGGTAATGGTTAGGGTATTTCCTATTAGGTTTGTGTTATACTGAACTAACGGTCTCCAGGCAGCGCCACCACTAGGGTTACCGTTGTCAAAGTGGAAAGTAGAACCACAGCATGCATCATTCATAAAAAGTCCAGAAGGATGAACATTAACAGTTGCGCAAGCGTCTTGCGGTTGAAAAGAGCAGTTCCTTTCAAATGCTAATATTGTCGCGGTATTAAGCCTGTATAAAATTATTCCGCGTGTACCACCTGAACTTAATTCTTTATAACCTCCAGTTGATTGTAAAGTAGAATAACTCGGTAAAGCAATGTTCAGCACAATTGGTTCAAAGGGAACCAAAGGGATTTGATCATCGCTTAATTGCGGCTGACAAGAAAAGAGCATCGCCAGCACAACCAGAAAAAACTGATATTTCTTAAGACTTCGAGTAATCATAAAATCCCTTTCCACTTTTCTTACCCAAGTGTCCTGCCAAAACCTTTTGCTCTTGCACACGGCTTGGTCGGAAGCGCGGTTCTTGATGAAATCCATTGTATAACGAAGAGGTAACCGAAAAATTGATGTCAATCCCTATTAAATCCATTAACTCAAATGCACCCATTCTGAAACCAGAAGCGCGCAATAATTCATCAACTTGCTGGTGAGTTGCCACACCTTCTTCAACAAGTTTTAAGGCTTCGACATAAAAATGTCTGGCCACACGATTTACAATAAAGCCGGGGGCATCATTTGCAATAACCGACACCTTACCAATTGCCTTTACAAACTCTTGCAACTTTTCAATCACTACATGGTCTGTAGCAACACCACTGATAATTTCTACCAACTTCATAACCGGAGCAGGATTGAAGAAATGAAGACCTGCCAAACGCTCAGGGTGACGCAAAGAAGCAGCGAGTTGCGTTATAGGTATCGATGAAGTGTTTGAAGTAAGGATGGCTGAAGGAGACACCACTTTTTCTATGGCCGTAAATAATTTTCGTTTAGCTTCAGCATCTTCAACAATGGCCTCTACTACCAAATCGGCAGGCACATCAACTGTTTCAGTACCTTTAATACGGCCTGCAATGGCCACCGATTCCTCTTGTGTCAATTTGTTTTTACCAACAAGTAACGAAAGACTCTTATCTATATTGAGTAAGCCACGCTGTATAAATTCGGGTTGAACATCGAACAAATAAACAGCATAACCAGCCTGAGCACAAACTTGTGCTATTCCTTGTCCCATGGTACCGGCACCCGCTACTAAAATTGTTTTAATGTTTTTCATATGGTTCTGTAAAATTCTTTGATCGATTCGCACACATAACTTATTTGCGCGTGCTGCAACTCTGGATATATAGGTAATGAAAGTATTTCGTTTTGTAGCTGATAAACTACTGGAAAATCCTTATCGCTGTGTTGAAGATAAGCATAAGCCGGTTCGAAAGGCAAGGCTAACGGATAGTGTATGTCTGTGGTTATCCCTTTATTGGCCAAATAATCCTGTAAGGCATTCCGTTGCTTAGCTTTTATCACAAATTGATGATAGGTGTGTTTAGCAGTTGCAGGTTTCTTTGGTAGCTGGATTTCATTAACTAAACCTAGTTCACTGAAATATTGTTCTGCATGGTTAATTCTGGCAGCGTTCCACTGATCAATGTATTTCAATTTCACAGAAAGGATAGCGGCTTGCAGTTCATCCAGCCTGCTATTGATTCCCTCGAAAAGATGTTCATTTTTAGTTAGCCCTCCATGGTTAGCGAGTCTTCTTACCTTATCAGCTAATGTGTGATTGTAGCTTACCACACAACCGGCATCACCCATAGCTCCGAGGTTTTTTGTAGGGTAAAAACTAAAAGCAGCAACATCGCCAACTGTTCCTGTCAGGGATTTAGCAAAAGCAGAGAAATGTGCTTGCGCACAATCTTCGATTAAAAACAAATCATGCTTCTCACAAAAAAGTTTGAGCGCATGAAACTCACAAGGTTGACCGTAGAGGTGAACAGCGATGATCGCTTTTGTTTTCTTGCTAAGTGCCTTTGTTGCTTTGTATAAATCGATGGTAAAGTAATCCGAATCAACATCAACAAATACTGGCTTTGCCCCCAATTGAGAAATAACCTCGGCAGTAGAAATCCAACTTAGGGCAGGAGTCAATACTTCGTCTCCAGCTTTGATGTCTAAGGCCTTTAGTGACAACAGTAATGCATCTGTACCATTACCAACACCGATGCAGTTCGCAATGTTAAGTTTCTGAGCAAAAGCTTTTTCAAAGCTATCTACATACCCGTGTTTAATGTATTGACCTGAAGCCATTACCTCAGCCACAGCAACGTCAATTTCCTGTTGAATGCTTTTGTACTGAGCGGCAAGATCAATAAAAGGCACCTTCATAAAAGGCCTTTAAACTACAGTGCTAAACTGGCGTAAAAAACGAAGGTCATTTTCAGAATAAAGTCGCAGGTCATTAACCTGGTAGCGCAGCATCGTGATGCGTTCAATACCCATACCGAAAGCAAAACCGGTATACTCTTCAGGGTCGATACCACAATTTTTTAACACATTGGGGTGCACCATGCCTGAGCCGGCAATTTCTACCCAGCCGCTGTATTTACACACGTTACAGCCTTTGCCCTTGCAGATAAGGCATGAGATATCAATCTCAGCGCTGGGCTCAGTGAAAGGGAAGAATGAAGGACGGAAACGGATCTTTGTATCCTGTCCGTACATTTCCTTTGCAAAATGATAGAGCGTTTGCTTTAGGTCTGCAAAGCCTACATTTTTATCTACATATAAACCCTCCACCTGGTGGAAGAAACAGTGCGCCCTTGCTGATATCGCTTCATTTCGGTATACACGGCCAGGCATGATGGCGCGAATGGGAGGCTTTTGATCCTTCATTAAGCGTACCTGTACATTACTGGTATGGGTACGTAATAGTAAGTCTTGTTCGGCACCATTTTGTCCTTTCTTCTCTACGAAAAAAGTATCCTGCATTTCACGGGCAGGGTGGTTTTCAGGGAAGTTAAGGGCAGAGAAATTATGCCAATCGTCTTCAATTTCAGGACCATCAGCTACAGAGAAGCCAAGTCGCTCGAATATTTCTATAATGCGATTTCGTGTAAGCGTAAGCGGGTGCTGATTGCCCAGCTTTTCCGGTACAGGGGGCAAAGTAAAGTCAATGTCCAGCGTTGCTTTGGAAGCGCTTGATTCAAGCTTTTCCTGCCATTCACTAAACCTTGCTTCAGCAAGCTGCTTAAGCTCGTTAAGGGTTTTCCCAACCTTCTGCTTTTCTTCTTTGGAAAGCTTCTTTAACTCTTCAAATAACTCACCAATAGCGCCTTTTTTACTGACAAATTGAAGTCTGTAGTTTTCCAACTCTTCTTTCGAAGAAATGGCAAACTCTTTTACCTGAAGCAATAATTCGTTGATCTTACTTTCCATATTTTAAATATCCTTTACCGCTTTTCTCCGCAAAATAAGCCGATCCAAAAACACACTTAAAATCAATGAGAAAATTAGCAGGCCTAGAAGAACCCAATTCTCACCAAGTTTGTGTGCTGCAATTGCTAATCCAATGTAGACAAGGTGTACTGTTGCCAAAATCATGGTAGATTGACCATGAGACATACCAAGACGCATAATGGCATGATGGATATGGCTTTTGTCAGGTTTGAGTGGCGACTGCCCTTTCGATAATCTAAGTATAATGATGCGCGCAGTATCGATTAGTGGTATAATAATGGCACAGGCTGCTGTTGCCACTGAGGCCATGAATTTATATGGAGCTCCGGAATCAAGTGTGCTATTGACGTTGATGAAATGTACTGTCATGATAGACAACGTGAGGCCTATTACCAGGGCACCCGTGTCACCCATAAAGATTTCCGAAGGATCCCAGTTAAAAATTAAGAAAGCTAGTATAGCGCCAAACATGGAAAAAGCTAAAATTGAAAAAACCAAATCCCCAGCTAAAAAGAACCACACACCAAAAAACAAAAGTGCAATGCTCGAAATAGTCCCTGCTAAACCGTCAAGTCCATCAATCAGATTAAAGGCATTTGTAATAACAATAATGGTAGCCAATGTAAGGGCATAACTAAGTCCCAGTGGTATCTCGTGAATTGTTAAGAGTCCGTAAAAACCTGTTAGTCTGATATCAAAAAAGAAAATGAGAAAGCAAGCTGCTATAATCTGCCCCAACAATTTAATGTAAGCTCTTAAGGGCACAAGGTCATCCCTCACACCAATCAAAAAAACCATCGATAATGGCACTAATAAGAACTTGATTTTCGCCAGATCAGGAAAATCCAGCCACATAATAACCGCCAAAAAAAAACCTAAGAAAATAGCCACCCCACCTAAGGAGGGTGTTATTTTTTTATGAATCTTCCTCCTGCCGGGAATATCTACCAGGTTTTTACTAAGCGAGTACTTAATAACTACAGGTAGTATTAAGAAAGATATAACAAAGGCAGTTACGGTGGCAGCTACTAAATTGGCCATGGGCACATTTTAGCGCAAAGTAAGAAAAAAGAGCTTTAGATCATCAAATTTGCTTGTGATCCTGTTTCTTCTCTGGTAAATAGTTAAAGACCATAAGGAAGAAATAGAAAAATGCTATACCCTTTTGGACACTCAGGAAAGATTCGGTTAACATAACCAGGGCCACCAGCATATTGAACATTAAGAAAGTGTAGTTGGATTGTTTACTTGATTTCCAAAAGGAATAGCTCAAGATGGCTAGAAAACAGAGCAGTTCAACTAAACCATTTCTAGCCATGAATTGCAAATATTGATTATGGGCATTATAGTTATTGCTTATACCCTCCTCATAACCAATCTTTGCATAGCCTTCATTTAATAAAACTTGGGTGTCTCCAGTCCCAGCCCCAAAGAGTGGTGCTTGTTTTATCCCCTCTATGGCTCCCTGCCAGATCATTAACCGTTGATCAAAAGCCTTGGAAACTGTCCGTCCATAGGTATTAATAAAATCAGGAGTACCATCTTTATCGAGCAAAAAAGTCAGTAATGTGACTAGTAATAAAATAAAAGCAACCCACCAGCCACGTTTTTTTAAAACTATCACTAAATAAATGATTAGTAGTGTGGGGAGTAACAGAAGAGCTGTTTTAGAACGCAGGAAGCATATCATGCTTATTGCAAAAAAAATTACCACGACAATTATCACTCGGGGTCTTATTGAAAGGGATTTTCCATTAGTTCTTAAAGTCTCTAACAAGAAAAAAATAATCAACAGAAAGTAAACCGAAAGATAAAGTGGTTGAAGAAAAATATGAGCGGTAAAACTTTTGTGACCATGAAAAAGGATTTGTAAAAATGCTTTTTTATCTAATACTCCCCAGGTATAGATAAAACCGTAAATAGTTAAGACAATACAACTAATTGAGAAAAATTTCAGAAGCTTTTGATCTGTAATATTGGTTGTCTGTAGTAGTGAGAAAATTGGGATAAGGGCTATTGGGTAAATGGCTCTCTCAAGTTCATCTAATCCATTTTCAATATTAGTAGTATAAATCATGCCAGAGGCAATGACAATAAAATGCAAAAGAATCAAGGTATTAACCTCACGAAGCTCCCATTTGTGGCTAAAAATGCTCTTTTGGATCAGGGCAAAAGAGAATAATACCAAGAAAAGTATAACCGTTAAATTGTGAAATTTAATTGGAAGAGGTATTGTTATGGTTAGCAATAACACTGTCAAATAAACCAGTGTGTGTAATAAAGAATTTTTGGTCAATTGCCCCCAAGTCATACTCAATTCTACGAAAAATATAAAAAATTGGATCAAAAGTAAAATTGGCCCTTACTATAAAGGGTTTTGGGTACGAAAACAACTTTAACTAACGTTGGGATTTATACCAACTTACCATTTTCATGATACCCTGCTGAGTTGAGTAAACTGGTAAAAACCCTGTTTGCCTGACCTTATTTGCCGAATGTAACGTTTGCGTGTTAAGTTTTTTTATTCTTGCCGTAGATATGGGCAGGTTCTTGCCAGTAATTTTTATTGCCAGATCAAATGGAAGGCCGCATGCAATGGCTACAAATCTTGGAAGTGTAAATCTGATTTTCTTTTCTAGCGCTTCGGCTATTGTTTCGCCAATCTGTCTTGAGGTTAGCTGAGGTTCATCTGCATAGTTATAAATATGAACACCCGCACCTAGTTTATTTGCTAAGAAAAGCGTAGCGCTCACGAGATTTTCTACATAGGCAATAGATTTGATATTAGCTGCTTTACCAATGTGAAAGTAAAACCCAGAGTTAACCTGACTTATTAGGTTATACATATTAGCTCTATTGTTAGCCCCGAAAACAAGTGCTGGTCTTAAAATTAAAACCTTTCTTGATGCATCCTCCTGAGCCCATTTTATCAATACCTTCTCGCCAGCCAATTTAGATGCACCATAAGGGGAGTCGGGTTGTGGCTCCAATTGCTCGGTGGACATTTGCTCAGTAGTGCCATAAACAGCTACTGTCGAGTAGAATATGATCTCCTTAATCCCATACTTTGATGCAGCCTTACAGATCACTTCTGTACCTGCTTCGTTTGTGTCAAAATACTCATCATGCCCAATACCAAAATCATGATGTTTGGCTGCTAATGAAATAATTTTTTCAATTTTATTTTCACTCAAAACTCTCTCTACATCCTCCTGCTTTCTAATATCTCCCTGATAGAAAGTTGCCGAATGATTAAATTCCGGCTTATGAAGGTCAAGATTAATCAGCTTATCATTTGAAATTACATTATGAAAGTGACCGCCAATAAACCCTGAACCACCTGTTAATAGTATCATACCCTTAATTAATTTCTTCTTAATAAAACTTTATACACATAAGTCAATAAACCTTTTGGTAAGAATCGAGTTGGTATTCGTAGAAAGATCGCTTTTAAAAATTGAATTTTCGTAATAAATTTCAATTGGTGTATTTTTCTAAAATACGAAATCTCATGTGTGGCGTATTTTAATCCATGCCTCTTGCCAATCATGTTGTTACCTACTCTAGCCATTACAAGCGGTGTCTGAATATTGTAAAATTTCGCCCCCATCAGAAGCATTCTCACCCAAAGAAAATAGTCTTCAAAATATGGCATAGGGGTGTAATTTCCAGCCTCAATAACCCTTCTCTTTCGAAAAACCACTGTCATATGATTCATCGGATTCCTCATCTTTGCAGCAGCATATATTTCGTTAGGGTGTTCTGGAACTAGTTTAAGAATCGAACTATCACCAGGTTTGTTCATAAATTCTTCCGTTGAAGATCCTACAACATCAATCTCTGGATGATCACTCAGATATGCTATTTGTTTCTCGAATCTGTCTGGTGAGGAAATATCGTCAGCATCCATCCTGGCTACCAGCTCATTTTTGCACTCTACAAGGCCTTTTGCGAGTGCCACTCCGAGTCCATAATTTTTTTCTAAGCTTACTGTTTTTAGCAAGTTAGGATTATCTCGAGAAAAAAAATCTATTACATTATCTAGCTCCTTTGTTAGAGGTCCATCTTTAACTAAAACTATCTCTGTTGGTGGCAACTTCTGCTTAGCCAAACTATCCAAACTATCTCTTAGAAAATCCGGTGCTTCCATACGGTACACCGGAATTAAAACAGAAAAATATGGGGGATTACGTCTGGTGGTTTCTGACATATTTTATAAACAATATCGAGTGAACAAACGAAAATAAGGCGACACCGTGGAATCTGTTAAAATATGATTCTGTTAAGGACGCGATTACAAAAAATATAATAAAGCAAACATATAGCCAGTTATTCTTGCGTATTGCCTGAATCAACATCCAACCAAAAGCAACCATAATCGCTAGGGTTCCAACAATGCCAAATTCAATTAAATAAAAAATCAGTTGATTGTGTGAGGTTAGTCCTTCACGGTGGAGACCTGTATACCCAGCATTTGAATATTGCTGCAACAATTTTTGTCTTTCTGAGCCTGTTCCATTTCCCCAGATTACATTGTTTTGAATTACATTAAACGCATTTCTCCATATAGCGAATCGAACAATTAATCCATTATTCTGTGAAGTCACTTCAGGATTTGTGCTTTTCTCAACTGCTTCATTAACATCCAGAATATAGGACCGGTTTGGTTTATCATGAATTTTGCTCAATGCAATCACACCCCATACTATGGCTACAGAACACACAACTCCAATAACAACATACAATTTGTTATTCTTGGCAACTATTCTGCTAAACGAATACAAAAATACCATAGATAGATACAAGGATATTAAAATTCTACCATTCAATAGTATTATCACCAATCCGATGAAAATTAAAATGACCCACTTAAAGATTGGTTTGTCACTAAAAACTACCAATGATACCATTCCTGCAAGAAAACCCGCCATCGACAAATACAGTGGGTGTGCATTGAAAAATCCATTTGATAATTCGGTATAAAAGAAAAATTCGCTTTGAATTCCCCAAGGATGGGAGGCGTAAAAATAATTATAAACAGCAGTCCCTAATGAGAGAATGTATGCACTGATGACAACAAGGCAAGCAAATCTTGCGATGGTCAAAAGATTCTCTTTTGACAAAGGTACAAATGTGACGACTATTGGTAGCACAAGAAAGAGTGCAAATCGTTCTATTTCCTTCAACCCTGCAGTATAATCCGGAGATCTAATAAGCCATAAACATGGTATCCAAAACAAGGTTGTTACAATCGCCAAATCCATTAGCTGCTGTTTTGATACTTTTGCCTTAACTAGATAAGCATATAACGAGACTAAGAATACTCCCGTAACAGTAATTATAATTTTCCCTGAGGTTACACCGAAGGCAAGTGTGCCAAAAGCAATCGATACTATCGCATGACCTCTTTTTGTTACGATGTGACTAATAAAATTACGCATTCCTGTCATTGATCTACACTAACTGCTTATACTCATAAAAATATTTTTTTGCCAGAATCTCGCCTGTAAACGATCCTAAATACTTATTATTAATTGCCTTAGCGAACTTATCTTTATTTAAAATTATCTTATTCAGAGCTATCTCTAAGGACTCGATTACCTCTAAAGTAAAAAATGTCACTTCATCTTCAGTAAATAACTCCCTAAAGGTAGGGATGTCTGAGCAAACACAAGGAATACTAAAACTGGCAGCCTCAAGCAAAGTGAGCCCGAAACCTTCGGACCTTGAGGGCATAATGAATACATCAAAGAAACTAAAGTAGGCGCAAGCGTTATTTTTAAAGCCAAAAAAGTGACATCTATCTTGTATATTAAGTTCATTGCTAAGTGCCTTCAGATTCAGCAATTCGCGACCATCACCAATTACAACAAGAGCAAGATCTTCTCTTTTTCCAAGTAGGTTTAAAATTTGATCTACACCTTTTATTCTAGTTAATACACATACAACACCTAACACAGTTTTACCCTTACTTCTTAGTTCATCTATCAAGTCCTTTTCTGAATCCAATACTGGTTCAATAGATTCGCTATGTAATTTCGAAATCCCGTTATGAATAAAGCCGATAGGTGTTTTAGTCCATGGTTTATAATATAAAGTCATATCCTGATTAATACAAATCAGTTTATCAGCTCTTTTCCAAATCGATATCCATAAACGCCCAAAAATTAATGAAACAACTCTATTGTATGTGTGAAGTAAATCTTCAAATACATAGTTATGGATTGTAACAAGATGTCTTCTTATGGAATGCCTTTTTCGAAAAGCTATAAAGTCAGGCTTAATTCCATTAGTATGCACAACATCATACTCCTCAAAATTTATACTGTTCGAGTACTGTAAAATTTTGCAATTCATATGTAGACCTTCTTTATCTGAGAGTGTAACCACTGTGAACTCAATTGGCAGACAAAGTTTTACAGATTCATTAATGATGGTTTGCATAACCTTGATAGGGCCACGGTTAGCGAGGGAGGGTACGATGACTGCAATCTTAAGTTCTTTCATCATGCTTCAAATACGTGATTGCGTTTAGAGATCCCAAAAAAACACACACAAGGACAGACATAAAAACATGGCCTGCAGTAATAGATTGTAGTAAAAGAATAATATTTGTAATAAATAATCCTCTGAAGTAAATAAAAAGATCGGTACCCCGTTGCGGGTTTAATTTATAGGACCGAATGGTGTTTTTGATAAACCACCAATAAATTATAAAAAGACCAATTATACCATAGTAAAAGAAAATTTCAAACGGATCCATTTCTGCTCGAAATGGAATTTTATTTAAGAACTCTCCCGGGCTATATCCAAATAAATAATTAAAAAAATTAAAATTTTGATATGAGAATTCTAACCCCTGCAGAAGATGCTCATCTCGTCTTGAGAGCATAAATGTAATCCAGCTCTCCCCCTTAAATTGGTCCACAAACGTGAGGTAGCGGTCCCAGAAATTGATTTTAGTTAGTACAATCAGACCTACCCCTAGTCCAAGCGGAAATAAAAATGCTAGAAAAGCCAACTTGGAAAATACTTTTTTCGGCAATTTGCTCTTTACATTTCCATACACTGGTAAAATAAGAACTATTATTAAAAGTCCTATTAAGGTTGCTTTAGTATTTAAAAGATACGCTAGAAAAAAAAAGTGAATAAAATAGAGAAGGAATATTTTCCATCCCTTTTCATACTTTTCAGAAAGAATAAAAGCTGCCAGTATCAAGGTTACTGTTGCTATATCATTTCCAGCATTAAAAAAGCCTCTGGTTCCTATGCCAAAAGATCTCTGCTCATTCCCAAATCCAAGCGCTCCCAAGAGAAGATTAATCGAAATCAGGTAAAAACTTACCCAGATAAATCTTGAAAAAAAATTTATGCCAATTTTCTTTTTATCAACCAAATATTTAAAATAATAAAACGATGTGAACAGCAGTAGCAACCTTAATATATCTGCAAAGCTTGCTAGAAAAGATTCTATACTTTTAAAATAGAAAACACCAATTATCGTTGATGTGGAAAGGGTTATAAAAAGTACAAGTATCTGTACTGTCTTTCGCGAAGGAACCGAAACCAAATAAAGTACAAAAAGGATTAGTAGAAAAATCTTATGAAGAGGAGAGATAGATAATTGAAAATGAGTGAATGATAACCAAATAAGGGTTTCGGAAAAAATAATATAGGTAATATTGAAGTTAATAAACAGCCTTAAAACGAGTTCATAAGGAACATTTATAATGTTTATAGAGTCATCACTACTTGACTTTATCATTTTTTTTAAAAAGCTAGATTTTCTACTGTTTCAACCTCATGTGTCATTCTTTGACTCCACGTCCATAGTCTTTCCTCCTCTGTTTTCAACAGATTTTTCTTTAGGTTAGTAAATCTCTCATGATTGTGCAGAATTTCTAAAACATCCTGTCCAATTTTTGTATAGTCCTGTTGATGTAAATCTTGTCCGCTGATATCATAAATTAATCCATTGTAGTTGTGTTGGATCCAACTTCCAGTATCACCATTATTTATGGTAATTATTAATTTATTGGCTCGAATTGCCTCCAATAATGGATTGCCAACATTAGATATTCTGTCCATGGAAAAGAAATAGTCTGCACAAGCCTGATAATACTTTACATCTGTATTGGGGATTGAACCGAGAAACCTAACAGAGTCCTGCAGTCCTAACTCCTCTATTAGTTCTTTCAAATTTTGTTCTTCCGCCCCTGATCCCACAATGGAATACAACAAGTTTGTATATCCTCCTCTTTTAACCACCTCATTTATTATTCTTATGCTTCTGTCAACTCTCTTTTGAGGAACTAGCCTACATATTGAAATAAAATGAACTTTTGAATCTTGAAAGAACTGTTGTTTTACAGCTTGAAGTTTATTGTCCTCTAAAGTAAAGGGCTCGACACCATTTACGAGAAAAAGTTTGCGTGGCGTTTTATTCCCTAACTTATTCAACAAGTCAATTCCCTGTGTGCCGTCATTCGTCATTATACACAAATCTGCTTTTGTCTTTAATCCAGAAAAATAAGCCCAGTTAGTTATTTTTCTAAAAATTTGTCCCTTACGCGCCCACTCTCCTGCATACACGCCTTGGAACCTAATCACAAATTTTGACTTGCGTCCTATGCCCAAGTATCGCAAAAGTCTTAAGGCCATTATTCCGTACAATTCATATCCATAAATGATATCAAAGTCATACTTCAGAAGAAGTTTTAAAGACCTGAATCTCAATAATTGAATTAGTAGAAAATTACGAATCCTAAATACAATCGCTTTCCAAATGAAATTATTCCACATCTCGTCCAAAAAAGCAAGAGGCACATTAAACCGATAGATAGTTACACCCTTTGGGTTGATTACGGGTTCATAAAAATAATCACCAAAACGCGATTTATCGCGTCCTACTATGTAATGCACTTCCCAATTATGCTCAGCATACGCTTCGGGGGTCTTTCGGATAACCTGAATCGATTTCTCTTTAAAATCAATTCCAGAAACAAAAAGAATTTTCTTCTTACTAAAAAGTTTACTCATTTATTTCTTCTAAATCTTCCCCAAATTTTAAACATCCAATCATCACTTTTATAATCTAAGTGGGATTTAGGAGGGGCGGCCATCATGGCATCAAACTCTGCTTCACTGAAGTCAAGTTTTTTAAGCACATACTCCTTTTCCGATCTTAAAACTTCAGGCTTGTAAATCGGCTCGTTCAGTTCTCTAATAGCGTCTTCACGTGTTATTTCATTATTCCGAATCAAGGAAGATAAGTGGGGCCTTCTTTTATCAATTTTAAATTTAACCGGCAATACATAAGCCTGATAAAATTTAGTAAAGACTGATTCATAATGTTTCCCCCCATAATACTCCCATCCATATTCCTGTTGAAGAAATTTCATAATCTCCAACTTTCTATAGTTGATCATGTTTAAAGGCTCTACAAACTCGCCACCTAACCCAAACATTTTAATCAGCTGAAACTGCCATGATCTAATAATAGGGAAGCTTTTTATTTTTCTTGTTCCAAACTTAGATTGTATATCTTTTATGTTTTGGTAGTCAAATTTTCGCCAAGCCCAGGATGGAGGCATTCCATATTCTGTTCTATAATTAGTTCCTGAGAGAACATATTTTATTTTATGCTGTCGTCTGATTTTAAACATAGTTGCAACAATCGCCTGATCGGTTAACAGTTCAATATCAAGCACACCTGCTTTAAAAAATGAGCGCTGAAGATCCTTAAACTCAGGCCAATCAATAACATACGTTTCCAAATGAAAACCACATTTTTCTATTATTTTTTTAATATTGGAAACGGCAAGTTCTGAGTTCCATCCATTATCGAAATGAACAATAAGAGGATTCAGGCCAAGGCTATGAGCCAAATGCATCAAGTAGCTGCTGTCCACCCCACCGCTTACACCAAGAATTGAATCATATTCCCCCTTCTGTTCCTGTTTAATTTTAGCAACAAGATTTGTAAGATTCTCTTTCTCTTGTTCGGGAGAAAAAATGAATTTATCAATGTTATTACTCACCTCTCTACAGTAGTTACAAACACCTTCTGCATCAAAAACAATATCTTTATCTGTTGTGTCTAAAACACAATTCTTACAGATCTGATATTCTAATAAATTTTCCATAATATTAAATGTTTGCAAACATACTGATTTTAAGGCATTTACGGTAATTCTTATGTAATGGAGCTATTGCACTCTAAGTCTTCCTGTTTTTTTGAAATTTTCCCCTTCAACCATTATACAATATAGCCCTGGATTAACAGTGTCAGGAAGTAACAACTGAAGCGAATTGTTATACTCAATGCTAAATGTTTTGGCAAAGATCTCTACACCATTTAAATCAATTATAGAAATCCTTACATCACCTAAAAGATTCTCATTGAGTATAACATCTAAATACCCACTCGTTGGGTTTGGAAAGTACTGAAGATCTTCACTTCCCACTATTAGGAATTTCTTTTGTTTAAGCAAATATTTATAATTAAGGTGATCTCCATTAATAGTTAAATCATAAATACCTGCTGGGCTGAAAAGATCTGAACTTGTGGATACTTCTGGCGACACATTTGAATTATCAACTGTGTCGTTGTAAGCAAAACCTTCAAACTTAAGTTGAAAAATGGGGTCAGTTTCTCCAACTTTTCTTTTGGGGTTCAACACCTCGACTAACAGATCCCTTTTATTGATAATGAAATAAATAGTGTCGATTAATGGTGCATACACTGAATCGCCCAATTGCTTAACCACAAGTTTTCCGTTACCTGCTCCTTTTATATTTAAATTATTATTTTCAATTGTCACAATATTGTCTAAGCTTATAACCTCAGTAGGGAGGCCCGAGCTTACCGTTATTGGTAGGATGTCGAAAATATCACCGTACTGAGCTTCTAGGTGGGTCGATGACAAACGTTGCCGTTGGCGATTATCACCAACGAAAAAAAAGCCCGTGAGATTAGTCTGGAAGTGAATAGAGTTGTTGGTTGACTCTGATACATCTACACTACTTTGATTCCAGCCATCTTTGGAATATTGGTAGACAGCCATATAAACTGAGCTGAAGGTTGCATTCTTATTTAGATTCTCCCAATAAAATTGAACATCATACTCTTCCATGCTTGATTGTAGTGGGTTGATACGCCAAACAAGATTTACGGATGAAAGAAATTGATCCAAAGTGTCAATTGAAGTGATACTAAATTTGAAAGTTCCTGCACTTGATGTAAACAGGATAGGATTGTAAGAAAAGTTGGTTCCTATCGGTATGACTTCTTCACCAGCACCTTTCGTTAACTCAAACCTCGAGGTGTCATTAGTTACTAAGTAACTAACAGCATTAGCATTTTTTAAAGATTTTGCACCTAAAATACTGTTGTTCAAGATGATTTTCCCATTACCGAATTGAATAGAGTCCACTGTGGAACGAACTCTATTAATAAAAATCTGTGACTCGGCAATTAACTTTCCAGGTGGGTAATCTCCAGGGAATTCAAGTTTAGTTACAACCAAACTATCGGTAGTTGACTTAAGCCGTAGTGATGCATTAGCAGTGTACCGTAAAGAGCTGTCTCCAAAAAGATTGGCATTTAGAAAAGTGGCTGAATTCTTGATAAGTGTGTTTTGTGATAATTGATACACACCTCCACTAAAAACAACATTGTTCAACTCTCTAGCGTTAACTCTAACAGAATCCCCGGGGCTGCTTTCCATTAACAATTTACTTTGAGATTTGGCCGAAAGAATGTTAGGTGTGTCTTTGGTTTTTAACACAAGTGTTGCAAAGTTATTTAAGTTTACAAAAGCCGTTAAGTAGCCATTTGATTCGATACTTAAAAGCGTAGAATCTTTTTCATTTCCAATTGTGAGAGTTGTTTTTTCTCCCTCAAAAGAAAGACTGTCGTTGCTTGTTAGGAATATTCTTGGCCGAGTAATGTTAAAATTTTGAAAATCATAATTAAAACCAAGTGGAGGCAGACCATCTTCACCATTTTCATCTGTGCTCCATGAACTTAGTAAAGATGGAGATTGATCATCATTCAAGTAAAATTCGGTTTGGGATGTAGTCTTAAAAGCTCCAATTGTCCAAACATCATTGTGGAGTCCATAATTATTCAAAAAACCTGATGAAATCCATAAACTTTCTCCTGTGGCCCATACCAATGGAGCATGTCTAGGCAACCACGAATTTGCAGATTTCAATTCCTTCCAATTCCTTCCATCTTCAGAATACCAAACATCATTACGATTTCCATAATATGGGTCAGAAATGTCTTGGTATCGCCAACCGCCCATTACCCATAATTTATTGTCAAAAACCATTGAGCCTGGCCAAAGTCTTCCAATCCATTCAGCTTCATCTGTTTCAATCTCCCAATTAACTCCATCAACGGATGACCAAACGTCATTAAAATACTTATCCTCATCAGTGAAGTAGTAAGTACCGCCACCAAACATCCATAGTTTGTTTTTAAAGGAGAAAAAGGAAGCAAACAATCTACTTTCCCAAGGTGTGTTTTGTTGAATAGTAATCCAATTAATACCATCTGAGGATTTATGCACTGCGTTCCCATCCAACACAAAGATTTCATTATTAAGAATAGCGGCCCTGGAATGATACGTAAATGGAAGATTCTCTGCTACTTTAGTCCATGTTACCCCATCATTTGAGAAGTACGCATTACCGTCAAATGCCCACATTTTATCTTGAAAGACAACGAATGCAGAATATGGATAATATGGAGCCTGGTCATTCTTCTTAATCCAGTTTCTTCCATCCTCTGAACACCATACATCAGATATAGCTGCGCTTTCTCCACCTCCCCCGAGCCAACCTTCTAAAATCCAAAATTTATTATTAAAGAATAAAGCACCATTGGGTGATGAATCTCTACCTTGAAATTGACTGAAGGTCGATGTTCTTTTCCACAATCCCCTTGAAATATTTTGTTTACCTGGTGTACCGGTATCTGTATTAAACCATGCCAAGGAATTATTAAATTCCAGAAGAGCATGCGTCTCATACCAATATGGACGAGAATACACTGTAACAGAGTCAGAATCATTTTCATTAATCAGGTTTCTTAAAACGAATTTGTTTACATTCTGACTAGCAAACCATGGAGCATGCAAATTGTTAATATCCGATGTTTTGTTTTTACCCGACAACCATATAAATAAATGCTCTCCTGACGGAAGTTTCAATTCCGGCAAAAAATATTCGGTCGTTTCATTATTAAGTTTTAAAGAGTAGTTAGAAATGAGGATGCTGTCTGACGAATTATTTTTTAACTCAATCCATCCATTTCCAAAATCACCATCATCATCAGAAAAAAACCATTCTTCGTAAGCAATTTCTGTAAGTCGTAATGTCTGTGCTAAGGCAGCATTTACTCCCGTGCAGGTCAATAGAGAAAAAAACAAAATCTTACATTTAATCTTCATCACTTTTGGGCTTCTGTCACCATTAAATGTTTTAACCAACAATTTCTTTTAATTCGTTATAGGAGGGATATGAAATCAGAACCGCACGATGCGGTCCTTGAAAAACAAATATACTGCCTGCGGCAGCGCCTGATACTTTTGTCTGTTCAACTGCATCTTTAATATTCTTCAGACTTGAGATACCTCCGCATATAATCAAGGGCACAGGAAGTTGACTGTTAATTCTAGCTACAATGGGGAGATCAAGGCCTAGGTAAGTGCCATCTCTATCAACATTATTTAAAAAAATTTCGCCAGCACCTTCATTCACCAGCTCTTGTATATATTTTTCTGGATCCTTATTGGTTATTTTTCTTGCTACGTGATCGTACACTTTATAGTGCCCCCAAAAGTCTTTCTTAATATCTACCGCTGCAATAATTGTAGAGCTGCCAAAATGAGTTGAGGCTTCCTTAATGAATGCTGGTTGCTTTATTGCAAAAGCATTTATTACAACTTTCTCCACACCAAGCCTAAGTATTTTTCTGATTTGATCGATTGTAGTAACACCTCCTCCATAAGCGAATGGCATAAAACATTCGGAAGCCAAATCTTTTATCAAATCATAATTAGGATCTCGCTTTTGTCGGGAAGCTTCAATGTCTAAAAATATAAGTTCATCGACTTCTTTTTCATTAAAGATTTTAACTGCATTAATGGGATCTCCTACATATTTTGGGTTAGCAAATTTTATGGTTTTCACAAGCCCACCATCTTTAAGTAGCAGACATGGGATAATTCTTGTTTTTAACATTATCTCTAATAATTATTTGCAAAATTACCAAAAAGCTCCATTCCAAATTTATGGCTCTTCTCGGGGTGGAATTGAACACCAATTATATTGTTTCTTTCAAACCCAGCAGTGAAGTTATTGCCATAGTTACATCTGAGTAACTCATCTTCAGCATTGTTAACTGAAACAAAATAAGAATGAACAAAGTAGAAACGTCTCTCACTATTATTTTTTTGGATGAGTAGCTTACTCTCCTTAACAATATCTGCTTTACTCCATCCCATATGCGGAATTTTCACTTCTGCCGATGCCGGCTGAAATTTTCTTGTATATGCGTCAATCCAACCAAGTCCGTCAAACTTTCCCTCTTCACTTCCTTTAGTCATTAATTGCATTCCCAAACAAATACCCATTATGGGTATGCGTTCAACCATAACTTTTTTTTCCAGAGGCGCTAACCAGCCATGATCTTGAAGGTGTTTAATCCCTGTATCAAAAGCGCCCACGCCTGGAAGTATTAATTTAGTGGCTTGGTCAAGCTCTTCTGGTCGATGTATAATTTGTGATTGATATCCAATTTTTTTGAACATGTTGACAATCGAGCCCAAATTTCCTAAACCGTAATCAATGATCGATATCATACTGATAAATGCTTCTTTCTAAACTGTGGGAACTTTGATGCCTTTATATATCCAAGATATTCGTACTTATTTTTATAAGAGACGCATTCTTCCTTATTTAATTCCTTAATGACCCTTGCTGGGTTTCCCCCTAAAACACAATAACCTGAAGGAAAAGACTTAGTAACCACAGCGCCTGCTGCTACAACAGTAAAGTCTCCCAACTCGGTGCCGGGGAGCACAATACTATTCATGCCTAACCAACAATACTTACCTATTACTACATCCTTAACAACGTGTTTTCTGTTATCATTAAGTTCATGATTTGCGCTAATTATACCAACGTTTGGCGCTATTTGTGTATAGTCGCCAATAAAAACTTTACCAATAGCTTGGATATAGCAACCGGGTGAATAGCCTGGACAAACATCAATTCCAGCATATACATTTCTCCAGTTATTAACTACACTTGAAAAGTGGATAGGCCAATAAGCTCCTCTGTTAAATCCTATGATCTTTTGCCAAAAGAGGAATTTTAAGGTAACTGGATTTTGGGTACCTCTTGTGAAGTAAAGAATGTTTAGCAGCGGTAAAAACCGTATAATTTGCCAAACGTAATGTTTAAATATATTTTCATGCCTTTCCATTTGCGAACTGATAAGATTTGAAAATGTAAAAAATATAAACCAAAGAGTAGTTCAAAACAAATAGTATTAAAGTTTTCTCAATGGTGAATGCACTCTTGAATGAAAGGGTCAAAATCAAACAAGAGCTCAGAAAAACATAAACATGTAATAAAAAGTCCAATCGCTGCTTATTAGCAACATAAAACATAAAGCTAAGTGGTGATGCTACAAATTTAAAGATATACATCACCGAAATAATTCTTGCATAATGCCCTGCAACCTCCCATTCATTGCCAAACACCACTTTAAATATTAGAGGTGACGCAATGATGAATATACTCATAATGGGTAGGCTTATAACAAGAAGTCTTTTAAATGTTTTTATATAAATGCTCCTGCAATTCCCATCACGGTTATAATCCTCCATGGCCTTCTGTCTAAAAACCTCATAAACTGCATTCGTAAAAAATATGAATGGCTTGTCTAAAACACGTATACAAAGAGAATAGTATCCAACAACAGCTTGAGTGAAGAATTTTGAAAAGAGGAAAATTGGCAGTTGATATGAACCCATGCTTAATAAATCTGCTGGCAAAGAGAATTGAGGGAATTTCTTATAATCTTTAGCAAGTCTAATCATATCCGCCTTGGAGGTCGCAATGAAATCTCCTCTGTTTGTTCTGTAAAATGATCTCCCAAATAAAATTGTGGCAAAAAGTTGCCCCAGAAATTCACTAAAAATTAACCCAATCGTTGCCAACTTACTAATACCAAAAGCAATGCTGAAGACTGAAGAAAGGCTTGATTTAGTAACTCGATTATAACTTAAAACGGAGTATTGCTTGACACGATTAAACCAAGTATTAATGATGTTGTAAATAGCTAGCGAGAATACTGAAAACGGGACAAAAAATAGCAGATCAATAATTTTTGGATTATTATAAAATCTGGCTATTTGTTCTCGGAGAAAAATTGTGAGCAGCAAAATAGTTAGACTAGCGCTTACAGATAGAAGAAAAGCAAGCTTAATAATACCCACTGCATCACGATCTTGCTTGGGCATGATTATAGCTTTTTCGTAATTACCTGTAGCGACTAATGTCAAGATAGAAACAGTGCTGAGGTATAACGCTAACAAACCAAAATCATCAGGAGTATATAACCTTGTAAGTATAGGGGTGATAGCCAGAGGTATTATTTGAGATAATGCGGTGCCCGTCATTAAGGTAAAAATACTCTTATAGAATTCCGACTTATCCAACCGTGCTCTGTACTTTTCTAACACTTTACAAAAGATTAAATAAACTCTAGTTTAACCAACATTACTTTTTAGAGGATGCACAGCTAGCTTTTTAGTTGCGAAGGGATGATAATCACCTATTAATCCCAAAGGTTCGGCTATTCTTATATCGTGAACAATCTGAATAGCTGTTCTCACATCATCCAGCCCAAAACCTTGGCCTTGTAGAATAGCTTCATAGCTGCGAGTATGTAAGTCTGTGAATCCGTCACTGAATTCAATTTCTTCACCCTCCATTTTTAGGGATCTGAACGTACGCTTACCCTGAGCCTTAATTTCATCAGGTATTGTATCATAGTTTATACTTAAAAACCACCTAACTCGGGCTTTGTCAAACTCAAGAAAACCTGCAGCACGGTCGTGCGTATGCACATGTACCTTATTAGATCTTAGTTTACCAAAAACCCACTGCAACATGTCATAAAAATGCACTCCAATATTTGTAGCTATACCTCCTGATTTAGAAACATCACCTTTCCAGCTTGTATAATACCAGTTACCTCGGGAGGTGATGTAGGTTAAATCAACATCGTAAACCTTACCGGTTTTATCGTTTTCTATTCTTTTTTTGAGTTGCTGAATGGCCGGGTGAAGTCTTAATTGAAGGATATTATTAACCTTCCTTCCAGTTTCGTTTTCAATTTCAGCAAGAGCATTAATATTCCATGGATTGAGTACTAAAGGTTTTTCGCAAATGGAATCTGCTTGATGTCTTAATGCAAATCGTATATGTGAGTCATGCAAATAGTTTGGGGTACATATGCTGACATAGTCAATTTTCACCTCTTGCCTCTTCAGCTTATCAATGTGTCTGTCGAATCTTTCAAATTCAGTAAAAAAATCAACATTCGGAAAATAAGAATCTAAAACTCCCACCTGGTCAAACTGATCAAGTGCTGCTATTAAGGTGTTGCCTGTATCCTTAATTGCCTTTAAATGACGTGGCGCAATAAATCCTGCTGCCCCAATAAGTGCGAAATTCTTCATATGTTCTTTTCTAAAATGTCAACAATTTTCTCAGCTGATTTCCCAATTCCATAAAGGTTATTTTTCTTGGAGTCAAATTCCCGATCCCAAAGTTGGGTTACTAATGTTTGTATCGTTGATATAGGATTAGCTAAAAAATTGAACCCATGTTCAACTAACTCTACCCATTCTGTTTCCTCTCTAACTGTTATACAGAATTTATTATTAAAAAAAGCTTCCTTTTGTACACCCCCCGAGTCTGTTATTATGAGTTTGCAATGCTTTTGAAGCAAAATCATATCAAAATAACCTATTGGATCAATTATCTTAAATTGGTCTGTGGAATAATCTCTATCTAATAATGATTTTGTACGAGGGTGCAAGGGGAGTATAACTAGTTTCTCTTTGGCGAGTATTTCAAGTTGTGAAAAAATAGCTCTAAGCTTCTCTTGACTATTCGTGTTTTCTGCCCTGTGTATTGTCGCTAAAATGAATGGTTCACTATTTATTCCAATTCTTTTCAAAACGTCTGATTGCTGCTGAGCCATCTTCTGATAAAAAAGTACTGCATCGTACATAACATCACCGACTTGCAAAATACTTTCTTGAGTTATGCCTTCTTTTGAAAGGTTATTAACCGCTGTAGTTGTTGGAGCAAATAACCATGTTGACATATGGTCAGTTAAAACCCGATTGATCTCTTCTGGCATACGCCTGTTGAATGATCGCAGCCCGGCTTCAACGTGCGCTATTGGAATATGAAGCTTGGCAGCAGCAAGAGCTCCTGCCAGTGTTGAATTTGTATCCCCATACACAAGCACAGCATTTGGTTTCTCATCCAATAGTACTTTTTCTATTCCTTCCAGCATCTTCCCAGTCATATCACCATGGTGCTTGCTGTTAATGCTTAAAGCATAATTTGGTTTAGGAATTGCCATTTGTTCAAAGAAAATATCACTCATATTCCAATCGTAATGCTGACCGGTGTGAATGATAACCTCCTTCAGGTCTCTTTCATGAAAAACTCTGGAAAGCGTTGCTGCTTTAATAAACTGAGGCCTGGCGCCAAGAATAGTAACAATTTTTTTCATTGGGTTTACTAAGACTTAACTACTCGGTTATTAATAATTGTATACTTTTCCTTACTCTCATCGCAAATAGCCTCACCTTTCTCATCAAATTTTAAACGGTGCCCGAACTCACTCATCCAACCAATTTGTTTGGCTGGATTACCCACCACCAGAGCATAATCCGGAACATGTTTAGTTACCACTGCTCCAGCGCCAATAAATGCAAATTTACCAATGTCGTGGCCGCACACAATAGTTGCATTAGCACCAATGGATGCTCCTTTCTTCACTGTGGTTTTTGCATATTGTCCTCTTCTATTGACTGCACTACGTGGATTAGTTACATTGGTAAATACCATTGAGGGTCCTAAGAAAACATCATCCTCGCAAATTACCCCTGTGTAAATAGACACATTGTTTTGCACTTTTACATTGTTGCCCAATACAACCTCGGGAGAGATTACCACATTTTGACCAATGTTACAATTTTCTCCGATCTTGCAGTTTGGCATGATGTGAGAAAAGTGCCATACTTTTGTTCCCTTTCCAATATCACAGCCCTCGTCAATAATGGCTGAAGGATGCGCAGTATATTCTTTTGTTTCCATCAATTATTAAAAAAATCTTTAATACAAGATACAATATAAGCCTGATGTTCTTCGATCATTTCCGTGTGAATTGGCAATGAGATCACCTCTCTTGAAAGCGATTCCGTTAAAGGAAAAGACCCTTCACCAAAACCCTCACGTACATAAGCCTTCTGTAAGTGCAAAGGCACTGGATAGTAAATCATAGTAGGTATACCTTTGTCTTCCAAATACCTTTTTAATGCATCACGTTTGTTTCCTCTAACTTTTAATGTGTATTGATGAAAGACATGTGATGAATTATTGCTCCTTACGGGTGTGATGATGCCGTTTATTGAAGCTAATGCATTATCATAATAAGCAGCAACTTTATTTCTTGCTGCCTCATATTGATCAAGGTACTTTAATTTAACATTCAAAATAGCTGCCTGGAGTGTATCCAAACGACTATTTACACCTATTACATCATGGTGATATTTTATACGCTGACCATGATTGGCCATCATTTTTATTTTTTCGGCAAGGTCCTTATCCCTTGTAAACAGCGCTCCTCCATCACCATAGCAACCCAGGTTTTTTGAGGGAAAAAAGGAGGTAGTGCCTATGGTTCCCATAGTGCCTGCCCGCATCTTCTTACCATTATTGAATGTGTAGACGGCTCCAAGTGCCTGGGCTGTATCTTCTATGACGTATAGGTTATGTTTATCAGCAATCGCCAGCAAGGGCTCCATATCGGCACATTGCCCATACAAGTGAACTGGAACTATTGCTTTAGTTTTTGAAGTGATTTTCGACTCAATTTGCTTTACATCAATGTTAAATGTATCCGCATTTACCTCCGTAAAAACTGGTATTAAGCCCAGCAATGCAATAACTTCTGCTGTGGCAACATAGGTGTGCACTGGAAGAATGATTTCATCTCCTGGCTTACAATCAAGCGCCATCATAGCAATTTGTAAAGCATCCGTTCCGTTTGCACAGGGTATAACAAACTCTACGTCATTATACTTGCCTAAGGCATCTGCAAATTGTTGTACCTGAGGGCCCTGAATAAAAGCTGTTGTATTCAGCACTTCCTGCATGGCGGCATCAACTTCAACTTTAATTTTTTGATACTGCTTTTGCAGATCCACCATTACAATTTTATCCATATCTATTTATGTCGATTAGCTAAATACCACTCAACTGTTTTTAAGATTCCTGTTTCAAAATTCTCAACTGCGCTCCATCCTAACTCATTTTCTATTTTGTCGGCATCGATAGCGTATCGCTTATCATGTCCTGCTCTATCTATTACGTAAGTTATTTGTTCGCGATAAGAGCCACCACCATTCTTTGGTTTAAGCTTGTCTAAAAGCCCACAAATTGTATCAACGATCTGATTGTTTGTTCGTTCATTTCTGCCACCAATATTATAAGTTTCACCTGCTTTACCGTCTTCAAAAACCAAATCTATACCTTTAGCATGATCTGTTACGTAAAGCCAATCTCTTACATTTTTACCATCTCCATAAATGGGTATTGGTTGCCCGGTAAGTGCCTTTCTGATAATTGTGGGAATCAATTTCTCATCATGCTGCTTAGGTCCATAGTTATTGGAGCAATTAGTAGTAACTACATTTAATCCATACGTTTGAAAATAACTACGCACCAGCATATCGCTAGATGCTTTTGACGCTGAATACGGACTGTTGGGCGCGTAAGAGGTTGTTTCTGTGAAGAAACCTGTTTCGCCCAATGAGCCGTATACTTCATCTGTTGAAACATGAAGAAAACGATTTCCTTCACAACCTGTTTTAAACTTAAAGGGAGCCTCCATCCAGTGTTTACGTGCCACATCTAATAATGTGAAGGTTCCAAAAACATTTGTACGAATGAAAGCCTCAGGCCCTGAAATAGAATTATCAACATGCGACTCTGCCGCAAAGTGTATTACCCCTTCAATGCTTTGCTCATTAAAAATTTTTTCAACAAGCACTCTGTCACAAATGTCTCCCTTTACAAAGGAGTAACGAGGATCATTTTCTACTTCTTTAAGATTTTCTAAATCCCCTGCATAGGTTAACAAATCAAGATTTATAATTCGGTAATCATTATGCTTTTGCATAATGTACGGAATAAAATTAGATCCGATAAAGCCTGCGCCTCCTGTTATCAACAATGTCTTCATATTATGCTACAAAGCGTTCGTTGGCAATTTTTATCAGATATTGACCGTATTGGTTCTTGGAAAGTGGTTTTGCCAATTCAAGAAGCTGATCTTTATTAATATACTTTTTTCTAAAGGCTATTTCTTCAAGACAAGCTATTTTTAGACCCTGTCTTTCTTCAATGGATTCGACAAAATTTGAAGCCTGCAATAAAGATTGATGGGTGCCTGTATCTAACCAGGCCATACCTCTACCAAGTAACTTCACTGAAAGAATTTTTTGTTCAAGATATAATCTGTTAAGATCGGTTATTTCTAATTCCCCCCTACTGGAAGGTTTCAGTGACTTGGCCTTTTCTACTACTGAGTTATCATAAAAATATAAGCCAGTTACTGCGTAGTTAGATTTCGGTTGTTTAGGTTTCTCTTCAATAGATAATACACTGCCATCCTCACTAAACTCAGCTACACCATAACGTTCCGGATCATTAACATAATAACCAAACACTATGGCCCCATTGTTTAACTTGCTTGCCTCTTCCAGAATGGAAGAAAATTTATCTCCATAAAAAATGTTGTCGCCAAGAATCAGGCAGCAGGAATCTTTACCTATAAATTCTTCTCCTAACAAAAAAGCCTGTGCCAAACCATCGGGAGAAGGTTGAATTTTATACTGAATATTTAGGCCAATGAATTTTCCATCACCTAATAGGTTCTCAAACAAACCGATATCTGTAGGGGTTGATATGATTAGAATATCGCGTATGTCAGCCAGCATTAATACTGACAGCGGATAATAGATCATAGGTTTATCATAGATTGGTAAAATCTGCTTTGAAACCGTTTTAGTAAGCGGATAAAGCCTTGTCCCCGATCCTCCCGCAAGAATTATTCCTTTCATTGTTTGACTGATCTAATATTTTTTTCCCATTGCCAGGCATGTTGAAGCGCTTCCTTGATGGAGTAGCGGGGTTTCCATTGTAACCCTTCAAAAGATTTTGACGGATCAGCATATACTTTTTCAACATCTCCGGGCCTTCGTGGCCCAAATACATAATTAAGTTTCAGGTTATTAACTTCCTCAAATTGATTGATAAGTTCCATGACGGAGCAACCTACACCAGTACCAATATTAAAAATATGAAGCCCCTGTTCGTTATCAATAAACTTAAGTGCTTTGATATGCGCTTCGGCAAGATCTGTAACATGTATATAATCTCGAACGCACGTTCCATCTACTGTGTTATAGTCATTACCAAAAACCGTTAGGTGATCACGTAAACCAGCTGCAGTTTGAGTAATGTAAGGCACAAGATTATTGGGCGCTCCAAGAGGCAGCTCCCCTATTAAACCTGAAGGATGTGCACCAATTGGATTAAAATATCGGAGGGAAACTGCATCAATACCAATAGGCTGCACATCTTCCAAAATACGTTCGCACATTTGCTTAGTTGCTCCATATGGTGAGTTCGCCCTTTTCATGGATGTTTTCTCTGTAACTGGCACCACATCTGGCTCACCATACACTGTGCAGGATGAAGAAAATATGAGCTTAGTTACTTTATATTTTTGCATGCACTTTAACAGAGTAACCAAGGACAGTACATTGTTTTCGTAATACTCAAGTGGTTTTTCAACAGACTCTCCCACAGCTTTATAAGCAGCAAAGTGTATTACGGCATCAATTTGATTATCCTTAAAAATTTCCTCTAGTTGACTATAGTTTGTGCAATCGATTTTATAAAAAGGAATATTAATACCTGATATTTTTCGCAATCCTTCTAAAAGTCTCTGGTCACTTCTTGAAAGATTATCAATAATAATCACATCAAAGCCTGCCTCGATTAATTGTATTACAGCATGAGAACCAATGTATCCAGCTCCCCCTGTTACGGCTATATTTTTCTTTTTCCCCATTATAAACGCCCTGAAACATTTTTGTCCTTCCAAATACCCTTTACGTCAAATAATACTGTGTTTGCATGTTTGATATTTGAAAGATTTAAAGAGATGAATTCGTTATGCGATACTGCTAAAACTATTGCATGGTATTTTTTGGTCAACTTATTCACAAGTGTTAAGCCATATTCGTGCTTTACCTCTTCAGCATCTGCCTGAGGGTCATATATTTCTACGTTGGTACCGAAGCTTTTCAATTCATGTATAACATCAACGACTTTACTATTACGTATATCGGGACAATTCTCCTTAAAGGTGATACCCAATACCAATATATCTGCACCGTGAATAGGCAATTGGTTTTGTGCCATAAGTTTAATAACTCGAGAAGCAATATGCGCTCCCATGTTATCATTTATTCTTCTTCCAGCAAGTATTACTTCAGGGTGGTAACCAAGACTTTCTGCTTTGTATGTCAAATAGTAAGGATCTACACCAATGCAATGCCCACCTACTAAACCCGGCCTGAATGGAAGAAAATTCCATTTAGTACCTGCCGCTTCTAAAACCTCCGTGGTGTCTATGCCTACACGCTCAAAAATCATCGATAATTCATTTACGAAAGCAATATTAATGTCGCGTTGAGAATTTTCTATCACTTTTGCAGCTTCAGCCACTTTTATAGACGATGCTTTATATGTTCCCGCCACAATAATCTTATTGTAAAGAGCGTCAACCTCATCAGCTATTTGGGGTGTACTTCCACTGGTTACTTTTTTAATAGTGGTTACCCTATGCAGCTTGTCTCCTGGGTTAATACGCTCTGGTGAATAGCCGCAAAAGAAATCAACATTAAATTTTAAACCACTTACTTTTTCGAGTACAGGCACACAAACTTCCTCTGTGCAACCCGGATAAACAGTGGATTCGTAAATTACGATATCACCTTTTTTAAGGGCAGCACCAACTGTTTTGCTCGCACCTACAAGTGGAGACAAGTCAGGCTTTTTATATTCGTCAACCGGTGTTGGCACAGTAACAATAAAATATTGCACTGTTTTAAGATCTTCAGCATCAAAAGAAAAACTGAGTTTCGTTGAGGCTTTCAAATCTTCTGATTCAACTTCAAGAGTTCTGTCATGACCTTTTTTGAGTTCATCAATTCTTTGTTTGTTAATATCGAAACCTAGTGTATCAGTCATCTTACCAAACTCTACTGCGAGAGGCAGACCGACATAACCAAGGCCAATAATTCCAATTTTCTTTGTCATTCTTCTATTTCGATTTATAATAAGCTAAATACCAATCAATGAAATTACCAATACCCTCTTTTATGGGAGTATTCGGTTTAAAACCTACTGCATCTGTTAAAGCCTGAACATCTGCATATGTTTCAGGCACATCGCCTTCTTGAAGCGGAAGTAAATTTTTTATTGCTTTTATTCCCAGTTTTTCCTCAATCGCTGCCACAAAATCCATTAACTCTACAGGCTGATTATTACCAATGTTATAAATTCTATATGGCGCAAAGCTTGATGAAGGATTTGGTGTAAAGCCATTCCAACTTGAATCGGGTTCTGGAACAGTCGGAATAAGTCTAGTTATGCCCTCTACAATATCGTCTACGTAAGTAAAATCTCTTTTCATCTTACCGTAATTGTAGATATCGATGGGTTTACCTTCTATTATAGCCTTGGTAAAAATAAAAAGTGCCATATCAGGTCTTCCGTAAGTGCCATAAACTGTAAAAAAACGAAGTCCGGTAGTTGGAAGATTGTAAAGTGCAGAATAAGTGTGTGCCATTAGCTCATTCGACTTTTTAGACGCAGCATATAGCGAGATAGGATGATCGACATTGTTATTAACAGAGAAGGGCATTTTCTTATTGGCTCCATATACAGAGCTCGAGGAAGCGTAAACCAAATGTTTGATTTTGTTATGCCTGCAAGCTTCCAGTATATTCAGAAAGCCATGAAGATTACTTTCCAGATAAGCATGGGGATTAGTCAGGGAATAACGAACACCGGCCTGCGCTGCCAAATTCACCACGAAATCAAAACCTTGATTTACAAATAGGTTATTTAATTTATCTCGGTCAGTTAAATCTCCTTCCACAAATTGAAAATCAGCAATTGTTCGTAAAATTGCCAGTCTGCTTCTTTTAAGGTTTACGTCATAATAGTCGTTAAGATTATCATACCCTGTAACCGCATAACCAAGAGAAGACAACTTTTGAGTTAAATGAAAGCCAATAAAACCTGCTGCACCTGTTATTAATACCTTGTTTTGAGCTTTCATAAATAAAAATTGTGCAAAATTATCAAAAAAAGCTGATTTTAAGCTGGTTTTCTTGTATTAGATTTGTGGCAAAATTGAACTTATGGAAGATCGTAAAGTAAAAAACACTGGTTCTGATGAAATTGATCTGTCACAATTGTTTCGCTGGATAGGTAAGGGTTTCAGTAACTTCGGACATGGCATTCTTTACGCATTAGCTTCTCTTCGAGCACTTTTCTTCGAAAACAAAGTTTTCTTTGGAATTGTAATTATATCAGGCCTTAGTTTGGGAATTATCTTTTCTGAGTTTTTACAGAAAAAACACTATGCTTCCTCAATGATTATTAGCTGTGACTACCTGAACAGTCGGATACTGACAAACAGCATGGATAAGCTCAATTTGCTTTCTTTAGAAAAAGAAAGGGAGGGTCTTGCTAACGAGCTAAAAATTGACATTGCTACTGCAAAAAATATCTCAAAATTTGAATCAAAGGCTTTTGTATCAGAGAAAGACTTAATTGAGATTGAAGTATTAAAAGAACAACTAAATAATGTTGCTGAAGAGAAAAAAGACCTTATAAATAAAATCATTACTAAGATTGAAATTGAAAATAAAAATGCTTTCCTAATTGAAGTTAAAGTGCTTGACCCTGGAATCATTAAAGATCTTGAGCAAGCACTTGTTAATTACATTAAAGACAATTCTTTTATTCAAAATAGGATTGCTGCGAATGAGCGAACCCTTCTTGAGCGCAAAGCTAAACTCCAAAGAGAATCCAGAAAGCTTGACAGTTTAAAGGCAGTATTATTTGACAATTATGCTTCCATGGCTAAAGAGAACAATCGCCCAGGTTCTAATAATGTCATTCTTAGCGATAAATACTTAACAGATCCATTGGATGTTTTTGATCAAGATCTAGAAATTCACAGCCAAATTCAAAATATAGATTATCAGTTATCTGTTAAACCCGATTTTGAGGTTGTGGATGGCCTGACATCTTTTAAAGAACCCGATAGCGCGAGTTTTCCAAAGATTCTTGTTATAGCCTTTTTTGCTTCATGGGTATTAGGATATCTTATACTGGGCTTGTTTAAGTTCGACCGCTACCTATCTGCATTATCCAAAAAAGCTGAAATACAATCATGATTGTAGCCCTCCTAAAAAAGGAAATTACACTCGAACTAAGAAAGAAGTCCGTTATCGCTGGTATCGGACTTTATCTTTTTAGTCTGACTTTTATATGCTACATCACTTTTGCGCTGCGGCAAAATAGTATTAATGCAGCCACATGGTCCGCACTTTTCTGGTTAGTAATTTTATTTAGCGTGGTTAATAGCCTTGCAAAAAGTTTTATTGGCGAAAAAAAAGGCCTCGCTATTTACTATTACAGTCTTGCCTCTCCTCAAGCCATCATTCTATCAAAAATCATCTACAATACTTTGCTTGCGCTTCTCCTCTCATTGGCTGGCTTGCTATTGTTTACTTTGCTTATTGGTAATCCCATTCAGGATCTACGACTTTTCATTGTAACCCTAATTTTTACAAGCATTGGCTTTTCCAGTTCGCTAAGCCTGATCTCAGGCATTGCTTCTAAAGCAAATAACAGCAACATCTTAATGGCTGTACTTAGCTTTCCAGTTTTGATCTCGATTTTACTGATGGCTATTCGAATTACAAAAAATGCACTTGATGGAATCGACCTTGCTGCCAGTTATGACGAATTACTAAACCTGCTTGCAATAAATTGTATCGCCACCGCACTCGCCTATTTACTCTTCCCGTATATTTGGAGGAGCTGATTTGAATATTCGGTAATTTGAAAATTTGATAATGAAACAGAATTGGTGGAAATATATCGGAGTACTCTTGCTTATTTATGTGCATCTGGGTGGCCTGATGTTAGAAGCGCCTCGTTTAAACATTCTTAACGAAACCGTTAGGGCACTTTACTTCCATGTACCCATGTGGTTTGGTATGGTGCTTTTATATATGATTTCGGTTTTTTATGCCATTAAGTTTTTGCGTAATCCCTTATCAGATGCCGATGTAAAGTCGGTTGAATATGCACATGTCGGCACTGCTTTCGGTATTCTGGGCATTCTAACGGGTATGCTATGGGCAAACTACACCTGGGGTTCTCCCTGGCATGGTGACCCTAAACAAAATGGTGCTGCTATCGCATTACTTGTCTATTTGGCTTATTTTGTTTTGAGAGGATCTATTGAAAATGATGAGCAAAAGGCTCGTTTAAGTGCCGTCTATAACATCTTTGCTTTTGCCGCCATGATTCCTCTTATTTTCATCATTCCACGCCTTACCGACTCTATGCATCCTGGCAATGGTGGTAATCCTGGCTTTAACGCATATGATTTGGATAGCCGCATGAGACTTATTTTCTACCCGGCTGTTGCGGCCTGGTTTTTAATAGGGTTATGGATTGTTTCACTTCGCGTCCGGTACAGAATTTTACAAAATCATCTAACTGAATAATTTGTCGAATACCCACATAAAGCAGATAATAAATCATCTTAATGGCTGTGGAGCCCTAAAACTTACAACATGAAAAGATTTCTAACACTTACTATCCTATCATTGTGTAGCCTTGTAGGTTATACTCAGGCTGCAGAAGTTGAAATGGCAGACACTATGCGTGCTAACGGCAAAATTTACGTTGTCGTGGGCATTATTCTCATTGTGCTTCTCGGCTTCATTGCGTATTTATTTATGCTGGATCGCAAACTGAACCGACTCGAGAAAGAATACAAAAAATAAGCTGGTTTTCCGCTTGTTAAAACTTGTTAAGACGAGCTTTGTTTAGTGATAAAAATCACATCGTCCTTCAGTCTTTTACTGTAATTTTGCGATTGATTTTGTAAACATGAAACGGCTTCTAAAACTGACCGTTTTTAGTAGCTAAACAGTTTCAATAACTAGTCTAATCGCTTATGAAAAAATCTCATATATTTTTAATCCTTGTTATTGCGGTAGCCATTGCACTTGTTATTAGTACTGGTAATGACGCCAGCACTTATGTTACCTTTAAAGATGCCCACCAGATGGCCTCTAATGGCAATTCTTCCCAAATACATGTTGTGGGCGAGTTAAAGAAGGACAATCTTGGCAATGTTGTAGGCATTTACGAAGGTGCTGACAAAGTCTCTTTCACTTTTATCATGATTGACGATCAGCAAAAAGAACAAATTGTACAGTACAACCAACCCATGCCTGCCGACTTTACCAAGTCTGAAAAAGTAGTAGTGATCGGTAGCTACCAAGGCGACAATTTTATTGCTGAAAAAATTCTTTTAAAGTGTCCTTCCAAATATCAGGAGGATACAATTAACGCTTAAAAGTAAACCCTCTTTGTAGGAGATTCAATATTCATAGCGGTGATGCGCTTTAACTCGTAAAAAGAAACATGCATTATTTCATTGGCAACCTTGGGCATTTCTTAGTTATACTTTCTTTCATTTCCTCTCTAGCCGCCTTCTTCGCTTATTTTAAAGCGACAGGCAAAGAAGACATTGAAGAAAAAGCATCTTGGTTGCTGAATGGCAAGATCAGTTTCTATGTTCACGCCTTAGCCGTACTAGGCATATCCATTACCTTATTCACCATTATCGCCAATCATTACTTCGAATACCACTACGCGTTTAGCCACTCCGATAAAAAATTACCAACTCATTATTTAATTTCTACTTTTTGGAATGGTCAGGAGGGAAGCTTTTTATTATGGATGTTCTGGCAGGCTATTTTGGGTGTTATACTAATTAATACCAATAAGTTTTGGCAAGCACCTGTCATGACGATCTTCGCATTAGTGCAGGCATTTCTTGCCTCTATGATTCTGGGTGTTGTTTTACCCATCATCGATTTTAAAATTGGTAGCTCACCTTTTATTTTATTGCGCGAGTCTATGGCTGATGCGCCCATCTTTAAAATGCAGCCAGAGTTTATTCCTGAAGATGGTAATGGCCTTAACCCTCTCCTTCAAAATTATTGGATGGTTATACACCCACCTGTCTTGTTTCTGGGCTTTGCTTCTACGCTCATACCATTCTCTTTTTGCATGGCCGGTTTGTGGTTAAAAAAATACCGCGATTGGGTAAGGCCTGCCTTACCATGGGCATTATTCTCTGGTGCAGTGTTAGGCCTTGGTATTTTAATGGGTGGTTACTGGGCTTATGAAACACTCAACTTCGGTGGTTATTGGAACTGGGACCCTGTAGAAAATGCCGTGTACGTTCCATGGTTGTTTTTAGTGGCTTCTATTCATACTATGATCACCTACAAAAACAGCGAGACGGCTTTAAAGGCTTCTATCATTTTAGTGATTACCACTTTTATTCTCATTCTCTACTCAACCTTCCTTACACGAAGTGGTGTGTTGGGCGATGCTTCTGTGCACTCCTTCACCGATTTAGGTTTGTCTGGTCAGTTGCTTGTTTATCTTTTAGTCTTTCTGTTCGGAGCTATTGTTTTAGCTACTATTCGCTGGAAAGAAATTCCAAGCAGTGATAAAGAAGCCTCTACGTACTCACGCGAGTTCTGGATTTTTATGGGCGCTACAACGCTTTGCCTTATGGGTTTTCAAGTATTGTTACCAACTTCAATTCCAGTTTGGAATAAGTTCGTAACAATTTTTGGAGCCAGCTCTAACATGGCACCTCCTGCTGACCAGATGGCTTACTACTCAAAATTTCAAATTTGGTTCGCTATTGTAATTGGTTTTCTCTCTGCAGTGGGTCAGTTTTTCTGGTGGAAAAAAATTGATAAGTCAGAACTTAAAAAAGAATTACAAGTACCTGTACTTATTGCTTTACTGATATCAGTAATCATCATAACCATTGGTCAGGTAACAAAGCCTGCTTATCTCTTACTCATTATTGCTGCTGTACTAACCATTGTTGGCAATAGTAAAATTCTGCTGTCTATTCTCAAAAAAAATCCTGCCTTATCCGGTGGTGCCATTGCTCATATTGGTATGGGTATGATGCTACTCGGTATCTTATTCTCGTCTGGCTACTCAACAGTAGTATCGCTTAATAACACAGGTTTGCTTTACTCGCGTGATGCCGGTGAAGAATTTAACCGCGACAATCTGCTTTTATTTTTACACGAGCCCCGTACTATGGCTGGTTATGATATTGAATATATCAGTCAGAAACTGGAATTGAGAAATGGTGATGGCTACATTGATAAATACGATGTACAGCTTACACCTGATGAAGACAAAGTAATTGCACTGAAAGACGGTGACGGCTACAAGGCTAAGGACACTTTACAGGTTTTCGGTGAGAATACTTACTTTGAAATTGAATTCAGAAAAGACGGTAATGTTTACAAACTCTATCCGAGAGCACAGATCAATCCGGATATGGGAGGAATACTCTCTTCGCCTGACATACATAGAACACTTAAGTCTGACTTCTACACGTACACTTCTTCTATTATGAAACCTGATGAAGAAAAGGAGTGGAGTGAGATGCAGGAATTGAAAACAGCCCTTGATAAAGATTTCTTTGCCAACGATTATGTAAGTACAGTCACCAATGTTGTTAAAGTAGATGAAGTGCCCGGAACAATCTTATCACAAGATGATGTAGCGGTAAAAGCAACCATTAAAGTAAAAGGCGCCAGAGAAGAATATACAGCAGAACCTTACTTCCTCATCCGCGATAAAATGGTGGGACGCATCAGTGCTGAAATTCCACAACTGGGTGTATTGTTTACTTTAGTCAATATCCATCCAGAAACAAATGAGTTTACTATTGGAACCAATACCCGTCAAAAAGATTGGGTAGTCATCAAATCTTTAGAGAAACCACTTATTAATGTGCTTTGGATAGGAACACTTGTGCTAATGGCAGGTTTCACCATCGCCATGCTACGCAGGTACCGCGAGTTCCAACTCATGAAAGAAAAAGGCCAAGAGTAACATCTTTTTTCGAAATAGCTTACCTTGACGTGTAAAAGAAAAATACGTGAGGGAATTTCAGTGCATTATTTATGGATCGTATGGCTACACGGGCGAGCTAATTACGGAGGAGTGCAAACGCAAGGGTTTGACAGTTTTACTGGCTGGAAGAAATGCTCAAAAATTACGGGCTCAATCTGAAAAACATAATTATCCATTTCAGGTAGTTGAAAGCCATGATCATACTGGACTAGTCGCTCTACTGAAAAGAGTGAGTCTGGTTATCCACTGTGCTGGCCCCTTTCGACACACCGCACTAGCCATGCTTAAAGCTTGTGCGGAAGCGCAAACACATTACACAGACATCAGCGGAGAGTATGAAATTTTTGAAAAGCTAGCCTCCTTATCTGATGAAGCACAACAAGCCAATATCCTTGTTATGCCTGGCACTGGTTTTGATGTTGTACCTTCTGATTGCCTGGCCCTTCATTTAAAAAATGCTTTACCAGATGCCACACATTTACAACTTGCTTTTACCATGGGTAAAGGCGGATTATCGCGCGGCACCAGTAAAACCATGATTGAAGGCATGGGGCATGGTAGTTGCATTCGTGAAAACGGTAAATTAAAAAGCATTGATTTAGGTGAAAGAACTATGGAAATCAATTTCGGTGCTTTTACCAGGCCAACACTTTGTATTCCCTGGGGCGATATCGCAACGGCTTGGATAAGTACTAAAATTCCCAACATTGAAGTTTATAGCGGTGTTTCTAAAAGTGCCATTCGCAGTGCTCAATGGAGTAAATACCTGAACTGGTTGTTACGTAATGCTTGGTTAAAAAAGTATTTACAGAAACAAGTTGATAAAAAGCCAGCCGGCCCAAGTGAAAAAAGAAGAAATGAAGGGCGCAGTTATCTATGGGGTAAAGTGTGGAATGAGAAAGGTGAATCTAGAGTAAGTAGGTTAGAGACCATTAATGGTTATAGCCTTACAGCCAAGACCGCTGTACTTATTGCACAACGATTACTGCAAGGAAATACCCGTGCTGGTTACTTTACCCCAGCACAATACTTTGGCGCAGACTTCATTCTTGAAATAGATACTACAACACGTACTGATGAAAAATAATATGAAAAATTTGCTGACATTTAATCTCGTGCTGCTTTTAGCTATTTCACTTCATGCGCAACAGCGAGTGTTTCCCATTGTAAAAAATTATGGTGGTATATTCGAAATACCAAATGCAGTAGAGAAACCAGATTCTTCGCTAAACTACAATATTGTTGTAGAGGTTTTCTCCGGCTCAGAGAAACCCGCTGAATTAAATTATGCACTTAACAATGTAGCCCGCCTCATCAATTTACATGCTATTGGGGGTGTGTCTAAGAAAAAAATAAAAGTAGTAGTAGCTATTCACGGTGAAGCAGCTTACACCCTTATGCAAAACGATCAGTATAAAGTGAAATACAAAACTGATAATCCTAACCTAGCACTTTACAAAGCATTGGATGAAGCCGGTGTGCAGCTCTTTGTTTGTGGTCAGTCACTTATTGCGAGGCAAATTGATAGTACGAAGTTGATACCGGAAATAAAAATTGCCACATCAATGCTTACGGTGGTTAGTACCCATCAACTCAAGGGCTACGCTTTTTTTAAGTTTTAGTTTTTTTATTTGAAAAAGTCTGATCAATTAAATCAGCTTCAAACAGCAAAGCTCTTATTTGTTGCTCATCAATGTCACTTAATTTTTTAAAATACATCGAGTAAACCTGCTTCCTATTTTCCTTTAAAAGCACTCCATCTTTATTAGCAATTAAATAACCTTGGCAAAAACCCAAACTAACACCCTTATTGGCATGCTTCCCCGGCTTAGTCTGAATGCCCCAAGTTAAAGAGGGTGACCAAATGAAACAGATCATTTTATGTCGTGCATAAAATGGCGCTCCATAGGAGAGTTTCTCTTCCGCCTTGGGCAAAGTATCTAAAACAAGTGATCGTAATTTTTTTACAATCACTTGTTCGTCTTTAGGAAGACCTAAGACTATTTCATCAACTGTGGTATACTTTGCCATTTTTTATCCATAATTAAGGATAAATTTAAGATGGATTATGACAAGCTTATGGCAGCAGGTATTGTCAAACTTATTTTTTAATCATTCAATGCCAGTTCGCCTTTGTCAGCAAAATCTTTAACAATATCAATGCTAATACGATCATTCAGACCCTTAGCATAATGCACTTTCTTTACCACAAGTCCTTTATCTATTAAGAATTCAGCTGGGATTGTGTTAATAGATTCCCCATCAGCCATAAGGTGAATAGGTACCCCCGCCATACTTGCTTTAAAAGCAGTTTGTACAAAAGAGGTAAGGTGACTTTTAGTGGCAATAGATGCAGAAGGCTCCAAACCATAGGCCGCGTACATAAGTTTTTGAGGATCGGAGATCAATGGAATAGGAGAAACCTCTTTGTGGAAAATACTCCTCAATAAAACTTCCTTTTTTGATTCAAAAAAGAAAATCATTTCCATGCCTTTACTCTTTAACTCCTCATGAATTTTAGTGAGCGCATGTACGCGCAAATTGCAAAAAGGGCATCCAGCATGGCGAAAGAAGCCAATAAAAAGTCTTTTATCCTTATAGTTGTTCAAATCAATCTCTCTGTCGTAGATGTCCATCAACTTAAAATGGGGTGCACCTGCGTTTGTTTCAAGTTTCATAATTGTGTTTAGTTATGCTATATACGTAATACTAGTGAAGGGCGGATTTCAGATCTCAAATAATTATCGTTTTAACTGATAGTATTTTGCCTTACCTTGAAATCAAGATTTTATTATGAAAACATCACGTAGACACTTCCTGAAATTGACAGGAGCACTGGCCTCTTTGCTACCCTTACAATCTTTTGTTTCTTCCCCTTCTAAACGCATTACTAAACCCATTGTTATTTCTACCTGGAACTTTGGTGTGGGAGCTAATGCAGAGGCGTGGAAAGTTTTGAATGCCAATGGCAGGGCATTAGATGCTGTTGAAAAAGGTGTACATGTACCTGAAGGCGATCCAAATGAAAGTTCAGTTGGACTTGGTGGTTTACCTGATCGTGACGGACGTGTTACGCTGGATGCCTGCATTATGGACGAGTTTGCCAATTGTGGCGCTGTTGCCTGTCTTGAGCATATTGTTCATCCAATTTCTGTTGCCCGAAAAGTAATGGAACTTACTCCACACGTTATGTTAGTCGGAGAAGGTGCGCTTCAATTTGCACTAGCCAACGGCTTCACCAAAGAAAATTTACTAACTGCCTCCTCTGAGAAGGCCTGGAAAGAATGGATGAAAAAAGCAGAGTACAAACCTATAGTGAACATCGAAAACCATGATACGATTGGTATGCTCGCTTTAGATAGCAACCAGAATTTATCAGGTGCGTGTACAACTAGTGGCATGGCTTACAAAATGCATGGGCGCCTGGGCGACTCCCCAATTATTGGAGCTGGATTATATGTTGATAATGAAATTGGTGCAGCCACTTCTTCAGGTTTAGGTGAAGAGGTAATTCGGATTGTGGGTTCGCACTTAGTAGTTGAGTTGATGCGTCAAGGAAATAGCCCGCAACGTGCCTGCGAGTTAGCCGTGAAAAGAATTGTCAAAAAACAACCCGAAAAATCCAAACAAATACAAGTGGGCTTTTTAGCTATTAATAAAAATGGTGAGTATGGTGCCTATGCTTTGCAGAAAGGATTTACCTATGCACTTTATTCAAATGAAGTGCCCAACAAAGTATTTGAGGCTAAAAGTTTCTACTGAACATGATACTAGAGGTTGTTGTATACACGATAGACGCTGCGATTAAAGCGCAAGATGGTGGGGCTGATAGGATTGAGCTTTGCGACAATCCGGGAGAAGGAGGGACAACACCATCTGCCGGTGTTATTCAACAAGTAAAAACACTTTTAAATATTCCTGTTTTTGTAATGATACGCCCACGTGGTGGCGACTTCTGTTACTCCGATCATGAATTTGAAAGCATGAAACACGATATTTCATTTTGTAAATCATTAAACATACCGGGTGTTGTGTTTGGCATACTTACAAGTGATGGCGAAATCGATAAAGTAAGGTGCGCTGAATTGATTAAGCTGGCAAGACCAATGCAGGTAACTTGTCATCGTGCTTTCGACATGACAAAAGATCCACGCCAAAGTTTGGAAGACTGCATAGCATTAGGCTTTAATCGTATCCTCACTTCGGGCCATCAATTAAAAGCAGAGATGGGAATAGCGCGCATCACACAATTGGTTGAGCAATCGGAGGGGAGGATTAACATTATGCCAGGCTCTGGTATAAACGAGCAAAATGTGATAAAGATTATTTCAACTACTAAGGTAAAAGAGGTTCATTTCGGAGCTATGATACACGTCCCTAGTGATATGCAATATCAAAACAGCAATATTACTGGTATGGGCTCTACAGGTGGAAGTGAGTTTTTACTCAGAACTGTTGATCCAAATATTGTTAGCAGCATGCGCCAATTGGCAGAAAGGGCTGATTCTTAAAAAATTGCCGCTACGTTATTTATAATTTTTGCACCTTTGTTGTAAGAAAATATTCATATGCAAAAAGCTACAGTTAATAAGAAAGACTTTATAATCGAGCAGAACGATGACAAACTTTTTATAAATGGAAGCGCACTTAGCTGGGACGTTGTAAATCTTAACAACGGGCATTTTCATATTTTACATGATGGCAAAAGCTATCAGGCAGAAATTATTAAAACAGATGCAGTAACAAAAAATGTAACCCTGAAGATTAACAACAATAAATACACTGTTGATGTAAAAGATAAGTTTGATCTTTTGTTGGAAAAAATGGGCATTAGCAGTGCTGCTACTAATAAAGTAAACAATGTAAAAGCCCCCATGCCGGGTCTTATTATCAATTTAAAAGTTGCCGAGGGTGATACCGTAAAAGCAGGCGATCAGCTTTTGATTTTAGAAGCGATGAAAATGGAAAACATTTTAAAATCTCCAGGTGATGGCGTAGTTAAAAAGATAAAAGTGAAAAAAGGTGATTCTGTTGAAAAGAATCAGGTGTTGATTGAGTTCTGATATTTTCTGAGGTTGGGTCTTAGTGCAAATCCTGCACTTTGTTTGTTATGCTTATTGTATTGAAACTTGATCATCATCAAATTTTCAAATCCTCGAATCATCTCATCAATGATTAACTAATCAAATATGAAAACACTGCTTTGTCTTGTTTCTGTATTATTTCTGGCTTCATGCACAGAAGTTTCATTCCCCACACATCAACCAAAAGGAATCTCTCCTTTAAAAGCTTTTCCTACAGAACTCAGAGGATATTATTTAACAGACGAGGGTGATAGCATTCAAGATACCTTACTTATTGAAGAGAGTAGCTACAAAATACTTAATGGCAAGCCGGATGGTGAAAAAAGCTGGATGGATGCGGCAGAGATTAGCGACTCATTAGTAGTGAAGAAATACAAGAACCTTTACTTCATCAGCTTCAAAGAAAATAATGAGTGGTTGTTGCGAGTCCTTAAAAGAGATAAAAAAGGTAATCTTACTTTTATGATGATGGGTATTACCGATTCCGAGAAGGTTAAATCATTATCAGAATTACAAAAGGAATTGCCTGTACAAGTAATTGAACTTAGTGATAACGAAAAGTACTATCGTATTGATCCGACACCCAAACAATTAATGTCGTTGATTAAGAAAAAGAAATTTTGGGAAGAATCCAAACTGGTAAAACTTAAATAAAAAGGAGGGCAAAACCCTCCTTTTTTATTTGTTTCAATAGCAATTAATATAAATAGCTTAATGCAGTTTTGTCGTTGTTGTTAAACGGACGGTTTGTGGAAGCGCTTAAACAAGCCAACATCCATGAACCGGGGTCTGCAGTAGTAGGCGTACCAGGGATGTGGATAGCACCTACACTTGATGCTCCCTCATTTGCAGTTGAACCGCCACAGCTATAGCTACGATCCATGTAATCAGTATGACGGAAACCAATGCAATGACCAATTTCATGTGCTACAACAGTAGTCATGAAACCATCACTATAGTTAGTGTAGGTCTTTGCATATTTGATTTCGTTGTACGGATTGCCACCACTAGGGAAACCCGCTGAAGCGATGTATTGTCTTGTGTTAACAATACGAATGTTGATGTTACCACCACTTGCTACACGTGTAAAAGTGAGCCCGATATTTTCCGCATTGTAACGGGCAAGGGCATTATTTACCGAATTAGAAAAGCCTGCTGGCACATTTCCACTTACGCTTACAGTAATGGTTCTTGGACCAGACACAAGGTTAGTGGTTCGGTATTGTTCGGCCTGACCAACATTGAGGTGCCTCTTAACTTTTGCACCTTCTAGGTCATGTTCGTGAAGTACAATGTCACCCTCAACCAGGTAACCGCCATCAACACGTTGAACATCTTGCGTTCCAAATCCCAGGGCAGAAATTTTGTCAAGTGTTACTTGAGAAACTTCCTGAGAGATTAAACTTTCATCCTGCTGGCAGGAAACCATAACAATCGCTGCTGCGAGCGCTGCTATAGATAGCACTTTTTTCATCATAAGTTTAGTTTGTATTTAGGTTTAGTGGCAGCAAAGTAGTAATTCAAACCAATATTATACTGTATGCACCTTAAAATTAAGGTGTAAATTCTACCAAAAGCTTACAAAAAAGAATTAAATTTTGTAACTGAATCTGTGACATGCCCCAAACGCGTGTATGGGGGTCGTTGATAAGCGGCCGACAGAAGGAAATTTGCTACGATTTTTGTCCATCTTTGGTTAAATCGGCAAAAAGACTGTTGAAAAGTGACAGGATAAGGCTAAAAAGTAGCGCCCACCAGAATCCATCCACCAAAAAACCATCAATAAAGTAGTCTGTTAGTAAAATCATTAAGGCATTAATTACGAGCAGAAAAAGACCTAGCGTAACAAAAGTGATGGGGATAGTTAATACAATCAGGAAGGGTTTAACAAAAATATTAACAATACTTAGCACCAAAGCTACAAGCAATGCAGTCCAATAATCCTCAACACTTACTCCAGGCAACAAATAAGCAGTCAGCAAAACGGCTAAACCACTTAGTAAAAATTTAACAATCCAGTTCATGCAATAAATATGTTGTATTTCTTTCTCCCGAACAATGTTTCAATACAGCTTTGACCATAAATTAGCGCCATGTATGCGATTGTGGATATAGAGACTACCGGAGGCTATGCTGAGAACCATCGCATTACTGAAATTGCGATTGTGCATCATGATGGGCTTCAGGTTGGCAAAAGTTTTCGCACGCTTGTTAACCCTGTGCGGAATATTCCTTCCTACATCACTGGGCTCACTGGCATCACCAATGAAATGGTACTCACCGCGCCACGCTTCGAAGAGGTAGCAGAAGACATCCTTAAAATGTTGGAGGGGAAAGTATTTGTAGCTCACAATGCTCACTTTGATTATTCGTTTTTAAAAAAAGAATTTGAACAAGCAGGCATAAACTGGCAAACCAAAAAACTTTGTACTGTAAGACTCAGTCGTAAAATTATTCCCGGGCTTCGCTCATACAGTTTAGGCAGTATTGCAGAAAGTCTGGGTATAAAAATTACCAACCGCCACCGTGCCAGTGGCGATGCAGAAGCTACGGTTAAAGTTTTTGATGTACTGATACAACGCGATAAAGACGGGCAAATAGCTAAAGCTTTAAAGCGCAACAGTGGTGAAACTATTTTACCACCGAATTTACCTAAAGAAGATTTTGATACACTACCAGCTAAAGCAGGTGTCTATTATTTTCTGAATGCAAGGGGCAGTGTTATTTATGTAGGCAAAGCTGCCAACATTAAAAAAAGAATTGCCGGTCATTTTTCAGGTGATGCGCGTGAGTGGAGCAGACAAAACATTCGTAACGAAATACACCGCATCCGTTATGAGTTAACAGGCAATGAAATGCTGGCGCTTATTTTTGAATCGCAGGAAATAAGAAGACTGTGGCCAAAATACAATCAAGCACAGAAACACCGTGTTGAAGAGTGGGGTATTTATGCATACGAAGACAGAAATGGTTATCTCCGTTTCTCTGTCAATACCGTGATGCGCGGCTCGCAACCATTGGTACGTTTAAGTTCTAAAGGTGATGCCTGGAATTTTTTATGGGAGAAGGTACACGCTTATGAGCTGTGCCCCAAACTTTGTGGCTTACAGGTAACCAAAGGTTTATGTTTTCAACACCAGACGGGTGAATGTCATGGTGCCTGCCAGGAAATCGAAACATCAAAAAAATATAATAAGCGCGTTTCGAAAATGCTGGACACCCTTCAGCAGAAAGGCGAATCGCTGGTAATTATCGGCAAGGGCAGAACACAATATGAAAAGTCATTGGTGTTAGTGAAAGAAGGCACCTACTACGGACATGGTTTTGCAGAACGCAAACAATCCATTGAAACCTTCACCGATGTACAACAGCTTGTACGACCAGGTGTTGAAACGCCTACCATCCACAATTTGATAAGCTCGTATCTGACGAGTGTAAAAGAGGATGAGGTGATTGTTTTTTAATAATTATTTAAATCCTAGTAAAATTTAGTAAAGCTCTATACTATAGATACTGTGTAGGAATATATAGAATTACCCTCCAACTCGATAAAATAATTGGGCTTTTAAAATCAGCAAATAAAGATAATCAAACACATTCTTTGGTATTTACAATATTCTGATCGAAATTACGATTTGTAATCCAGCGTGTCCATATTTCAAACTCAAATGGCAGTAACAAAAAAATACAAAAATCCGCCTCTTACTGAGGCTGTTTTTGAAATTTTCTTCACGTGTAAAGATTGGAGCCCGATTGTTCCAGGCATCTTTTATAACGAAATAAAATCTGATTTTCCGAACATCAGTCAAGCCTCAGGGGGGGCATTTGGAATATCGTTTGACGCTTCTGGATTTCAGATTGGACCAGGTTCAAATGACTTAACCCAATACAAAAGTCCTGACAATAGCACAATCATTCAATTGTCAAACGGACTGTTCACAGTTAATAAACTGCCACGTTATGAAGGCTGGGAGAATTACAGAAAAGTAATTCTATCTGCAGTCACTTCATTGGAAAAAAGTGTAAAAATTGAAAGAATAAATAGAATTGGACTTAAGACAATAAACAAGATTGATTTAAATAAACACACATATGAAAATTTCAGAAAATCCTATAACGTTTTCCCATCAATACCACAGGGGGTTTTGAGCAATGATTTAAGCTCCATTCAGTTAAATATTGAAACACCAGCGGTTCCCGAAACTGAAATACTAGCATTATCGTTAGTAACTTTGAAAAAAGAGCCAAAATATGAAGCGCCATCTATGTTACAGCTCTATTATACTAGAATAAAGGATAATGAAGGATTAGAAATAAAGGAATGGTTAGAAGTAGCCCACTCTGCTCTTCATAAAGCATTTGACACTATAATAACTGAACAAAAGAAAAAAGAATTCGATGTTTAATAACACATTTACCGCTACACTCCCAGTCCAAACCGATTCTTATATAGCGGATCTAATTTTGACCAAAGAGTCCACAAAAATAAAAAGATCTCATGAAACTTTGGGAGACTCTGTAATTGAAAGCACTTCACAATATTCTATTGAAGTAATGCGGAATAATGTTCGAATGGTGTTGAATGGTTATGAGTTTGAGAATCCGACAGATGAGGTCGATTATTTATTACAGAATTTTGATGTTTTAAAACTCTTACCAAATCTAGTAATTCATTTACGGACTACATTTGGTTCAGATTCTAAATTAGTGTTAGACCTACTAAATGAAGGACCAGAATGGCAAACATTATTCATAAATGTGCATACTAAATGTGATTGGGAAAAATCTAAGTCCTTTGTAGATACTTTTTTAGACAATATGTTTGACCTCTTCCCAAGCGTTGCTTCAAAGTTGAACATTAACATTAATCCTGATGGCGTTTGATCCCAGAACATTAATCAATGTTTCAAAAGAATTGCAAACAGGAACGACAGAGGCTCATTATCGATCTATAATAAATCGCGCTTATTATGGAGCCTTTGGTTACATCAGAAATAAGCTTTCTATTTTTGTGGATACTGGAAGCGTTCACATGGAGGTCATTAAAACTCTTGCAAATTCGGAATCTGTCAATAAAAGAAAAATAAGTAAACGTCTTGAGACACTTTTCAAAAAGAGAAAAGACGCTGATTATAAACACAACGAACAAGTTAAACTTCATAATTGCAAGTTTTGTATTGATGAGGCAGAAGATCTAGTGAAGCTTTTTGATGAAGTTGATTGACCTTATTAAACAATTACCATCCGCTAGCACATACTCATATCGCGCGTGTTAATGATTCTTGCTTCTACTTCAATCCAATTAAAAAATCTCTTACATCTCTTTTAAGAACTTTAGCAATAGCATACAACATTTCAATTGAAGGTTGCTGTGTGTTTGTACACCATCTGGAAACTGTAGGTTCTGCTACATTTAGTTGATCAGCCAACTCTTTATTAGTCTTGCCCTCCTCTGCCAATACAGCTTTAATTCTGTTGAAAACTTTCTTTGCCATTTGTTGAAATAGAGTTCAACAAATATAAATATCTTAAATTGCTGATTTTGAGCGTATTAATAACCATTATAAGCAATTTATTGATGTTAATGGTTATTTTTAATACCAAATGTGTTATTTTAGAAGTTGAAATCAAAAGATTAATAAATTGTATTAGCTATGGAGACTTCATCTCAAAACGCTCAATTCCACTCTGAATTAATACATTCTCTCATCAAAGAAGAACTAAAATCTCGTAAAGTATTTAACACCCTTCGCAATCTGGGTTTGGATGGGTGTCCTTACCAACCACACGTAGACGAGCTTATTATAAAACTGCTTGGCTTTGATATGGAGTCAGACCAGGCCTACGATTTCTGTTACCAGCTTTTCGAAAATCACGCGGAAAATATTATAGATGATACTTCTTTAACAGAACAAACAAAGCTCATTTATTTAAAACTTAGTCAAGCCACCAAAAATCATTAAGCAAAAAATCAGGAATGTGTTCTTGATATTGTGACTTGAGATGGATTATCTATAGTGATTTAGTACACAAGATAGGGATTAGTACACGCGCGCTGGAAGTGGTGTGCTAATGACTAAAAACGATATTCTAAATAAAATATAAGTAGACCTGTAGCTTTAATTCTATTAAAAACTTTCTTTGTCATTTGTTGAAATATAATTCAGCAACTATAAATATCTTATATTTAATTTACTAAGGATCAACCTCACATTCAGCTTTAACCAACCAAATCAATCCCCCAACATAATTGCTATGAATGAGCAGATATATGAAATCCTAGACAATTCAAGCTCCGATGACCTTATTAAAGTTATAAAGAATAAAGGCAATGAGTTTAATCAGGAGACTGTAACCTACGCAAGGCAGCTTCTCGAAGAACGAGATATAGATGTAAGCAATGTTCCTGTTGTAGACAGTGCTGTTGGTGTCAGTGATGATTACGCTAAAATTCAGAAGCTTAAATTCAGAAAAACTTTTCTCAAAATCTCGGGGCCAGTATTGCTTCTAGGGAGCTTGATTTTGTTTGTGACAAATCTCGGATATGGGCGTTTCTCCATTATGACCCTTCTGAATATTATTCTTGGCTCAGGTTTAATCTACCGATACTTTATGTTGAGTAAAGAAATCAAAATACTTGAGGAAAATCTTGATAAGCCGAAGGAAGCCAGTCCGGCAAAAGAGGAATTCAGTCTTATAACTAGGCTCAGAACAGCTATTGTTGCAGCCCAGAAGGGAAATAGACTCGATCTCCAACATTTTTTAACAGCGCATATACATCAACAAAATCTTGAAGAAGTTACTCAACTCTACCAAACTGAATATCATAGAGATTTTATAGAAGAAATTAAGAAAGTCAGCAATGAATATTCAACGATTAAAGAAGCGCTGCAGCCTTTAATTGATAAGGGTTTAGTGGAAGCCAGGTATCCCCACAAAAGGATAGTGTGAACATAGAAACTCTGGCAAACAATATGATTGTGTTGGGTTAGCAAATGCTATAAGGTGCATATACTTAGTCATTACTTTATACCGGTAAAGACGCGATTAAAAAGACAGGTATACATCTGGTGTACAAAGCATACTTTTTGTGCTAGTCATCACGTTTATTTGCCAATAACAATAATTAACTAATTCATTCGTAACCTTTATTAGCAGAATTAGTATACCTGTCATCAACCCCTTACCAAGTGAAGTTATTCCTTATTCTCTTCTTTGGCATTTGTACAATAGCAAATTGTCAGGATGACTCCCTTAAAACATATACTACCTCACGACTTGTGGGGGAAGCTCCGCAAATTGACGGATTATTAAATGATGCAGCCTGGGATCAGGTTCCCTGGGGTGGAGGCGATTTCCGACAGAACAGCCCCGATGCGGGTGCACCCGCTACTGTACAAACGCTCTTTAAAATTTTATACGATTCTAAAAATCTATACATCATATTTAAAAATCTGGATCCAGATCCCTCTAAAATTGTAAGTCGCATGTCGCGCAGAGATGGCTTCGAAGGTGACTGGGTGGAAATTAACATTGATAGTTATTATGATAAACGTACCGCCTTTTCTTTCACTTCATCGGTGTCAGGTGTAAAAGGTGACGAATATGTTTCCAACAATGGCGACAACTGGGATGCGAGCTGGGATCCGATTTGGTACATGAAGACAAGCATAAATGCGGAGGGTTGGATTGCAGAGATGCGCATACCATTGAGTCAGTTGCGTTTTGCAGAAAAGCCTGAGTTAACATGGGGTATACAAATCACCAGGCGTTTTTTTCGCAATGGCGAACGCTCTAACTGGCAATACATTCCACCAAACTCACCTGGCTGGGTGCATTTATTCGGTGAGCTTAAAGGCATACAAGGAATAAAGCCGCAGAAGCAAGTGGAGATTCAACCTTATGTAGTAGCACAAACCGAAACATTTGAAAAAGAAGAAGGCAATCCTTTTCAAACTGGTCAATCCAGCGGTGTAGAGTTTGGTTTAGATGCCAAGATTGGTATCACTAGTGATATTACATTAGACCTCACTGTTAATCCAGACTTTGGCCAGGTAGAAGCAGATCCTTCGCAGGTAAATCTCACCGCCTTCGAACTTTTCTTCCGAGAGCAGCGACCATTTTTTATTGAAGGTAGTAATACACTCAATTTTCCAGTGAATGATTACAGTAGTAATAATTTGTTTTACTCCAGACGAATTGGAAGAAGACCACAAGGATATGTAGACACAGATGAAAGTGGCGAGGATGATGTAAACGAATATGTAAAGACAAACAACCAGAGTACAATACTTGGTGCCGTAAAGCTTACCGGTAAAAATAAAAAAGGTTTTTCGTGGGGAATATTAGAAACAGTTACCGGAGTAGAACGTGCCAAAATTGATAGTGTTGGAATACGCAGAACACAAGTGGTAGAACCCATGACCAACTATTTTGTAGCGCGTGCCCAACAGGATATTAACAAAGGCAACACATTGATTGGTGGTATGTTTACTGCTACCAATCGTAATATAGAAGACCCCAGACTAAAATTCTTGCACGATAAAGCTTACTCTGGCGGTATCGATATGACTCACAATTGGAAAGAACGCACCTATTATGTAAGCGCTAAAACATTAGTGAGTCATGTTACAGGAGATCCTGAAGCCATTACAGCCTCACAACAATCATCCGAGCGCTATTTTCAACGACCAGATAACAAGCACTCTGATGTAGATCCTACACGCAAATCGTTAACGGGCACTGGAGGCACTGTAATCGTAGGCAAACGCAGTGGTAATTTTGTTTTTGATGTTGGTTACAACTGGCTCTCACCTGAGCTGGAACTAAATGACATTGGCTTTTTATCGCAAACAGATCAGATGCGACAATGGACTTGGTTAGGGTATCGCATTTTAAAGCCTGTTAGTATTTTCAGAGCGCAGCGATATAATTTAAATCAATCGCAGAATTGGGATTTCGATTTAAAAAGCACTTCGCAGACCTATAGCATAAATGGATACGCTGAGTTCAAAAATTTCTGGTCGTTAGAGATGGGTACTTCTCACCAACGATATAACGTATCTAATGCCGATTTGCGTGGCGGCCCCTCCATTCGTTATTCCGGCAACTTTTACTATTGGTTTTGGTTAGCTTCCGACTCCCGTAAAAAGTTCTCAGTACAAGTAAATCCAGAGTGGCAATGGAGTGAAAACAACTTTATTAACAGTGCCTTTATTGGCATCACGTTTAACTACACCCCCATTAATGCTTTGCGTCTCTCCGTGCAGCCAAACATCTATAAAGAGACTAATCAGTTACAGTATGTAGGCACCAGCACAATACAGGGAGAAGACCGATATGTACTAGGGGAAATAGAACAAGCAGTGGCTCGTGTATCTTTGCGATTTACGTATATGGTTACGCCTAATCTTTCCATTCAATATTGGGGGCAACCCTTTGGCGCCTCCGGTAAGTATTCTAACTTTAAGTACGCCACAAATCCTGGCGCTACAGAATACTCGCAACGTTTTGCACACATTCCTTCTGATGGAATGTCATTAAATGGGAATGAATATAGTGTAGATGAAAACACGGATGGCACTACAGACTATTCATTTGGTAAGCCCGATTTCAATTTTGGTCAATTTAGATCAAACATGGTTATTCGTTGGGAATATATTCCTGGCTCTACTTTCTTTTTAGTATGGACACAGGAAATGAATGGGGAATTCTTCGATCAAGGTGGGCCCTTACACAGACAATACAATTTCGATTTCAATCAGAAAGCTCATAATATTTTTCTATTGAAGTTCACCTATCGGTTTGTGTTGTGAGTCTTGGTTTAATCTTGATCTGATAACTGTTAAGGCTAAATTACTTTAGCAACAATATGCTATGGGATGCGCATCAGTGAACTCCGTCAAACCATTCTTTAAACTCATTTACCTTTTCACGGCTTACAATAACTTCGCCCTCCCATTTAAAATGAGGTGTAATTTTTAAACGACTGCTGGAATAAATTACTACATCTTGGATAGCATGAATACTAATAATGTATGAGCGGTTTACTCGGTAAAATTGTTTAGGGTCTAATACTTCCTCTAAGCTCTCAAGGGTGTAGTCTATGATAAACTTCCGCAGCTGATCTGTTACCAAATAAACATCGCGGCCATCTGCAAAAAATAAGCTGATTTGGTCTGTAGTCAGTGAACGGATATGGTCGCCCAACTTTACCATGAAACGATTTTTATAGACGCGGGCTGGATTCTCTGTGAATGTGCTCACAATCTTTTCTGATTTGGAGTCATTCCAGCGAAGTTGTGAGCTAAGCGATTCAAGTTTTTTTAAACTTGCCGAAAGATCCGTGAACGTAACGGGCTTCAATAAATAATCAATACTGTTTACCTTAAAAGCATCCAGTGCAAATTCGTTGTAGGCTGTTACAAAAATCACAGGCTTCTCAACTTTTACTTCCTGAAATATCTGAAAACTCAAACCATCCGTTAACTGAATATCCATGAAAATCAGATCAATCGTGGATTGATTTTCATCCAACCATTGCGTAGCCTCCTTTACCGATCCGGCAATACCTAGCACATTAATATCCGCGCTGTACTTCTTCAGATAGCGCTCCAGCTTCTCTGCAGCTGGTTGTTCATCTTCTACAATAAGTACTTTTAAAGCCAAGGTGCTCATGTTGTTTCAGTAATCTCTTTCTCTTTGGCTATATACACCAACGGAAATTTAATGTAATTCTCCAAACCAGCCTTTACCTGCACAAAAGATTTTTCGCTATAAAATGTGTATGATCGTTGCAAGCGGGAAAAGGCTTGTAGACTTTCTTGATGTTGGAGTAAGCGATCATTCATGTTGTGTTGCAATACAATATAATCATCATCTTCGCTGTATAAGTGAAATTGCAAAGGCGATCGTTTACTTAACAAGGTATTACGTACAACCGTATCAATGGTAACTAACAGAGAACCAGGGATCAAATAGATTTCGTTTAAGTTTTTAATTTCAGTATACAAACCAATCGAGCCCTGATGTGGTACATTCAATAAAGCGATGAGGTTGTTGGCAATTTGCAACTCTTCCTCCAGACTCACCAATTCTTTTTGGCGATTTACTAAACCATATCGATAGATGCTTGCAAGGTAATCGATTTGCTCCTCTGCCTCTTCTGCATTGTAGTGAAGGGTGAGAATTAAATTCTCTAAGCTTTCATACAATAAATCGGGGTTAATTTCATTTTTAAACGATGAAAAATCGGCCTCTACCTTTTCACGTATTTTTTGCTCCTCTTCCAAACGTTGACGGTTCTCTCTTAGCAAATAATAATGACTGAAGTACAGCAGATTATATAATAAACCAGTTGTTCCAAAGATTAACAAGAAAACATATAACTCACGAACAGCAATGCTAAAGCCAATAATAAAATGAAAATATGCTGCTATTACAAACCCCACCAAGCTTACTGATAGTCCAAGTGATAATATAAGTTGTATGAACAATCGCTTTTGAAAGGAAACACCTGGTGTACTTTTATATTCCAATAAACGAATAACACCGCGCATTGATTCAAAACTGATGTAACTTAAAAGAATACAAACGTATAATTCTTGATTGTTGAAAATCTCTTCTGCCGCACTAAGCGTATTGTTTATAAGTAAAATAAGCAAATAAATAAGCACACCAAACAAAGGCGCTGAGCAGATGCGGAAAATGATACTATGAACAAAGATGTGTGTCATAGGCTATATTAGTTCAGTATTTTTTGTGGCCAATTTTAAAACTGGTAACTGCACACTAAACTTATCTTCATCACGAATCAGTATTCTTTCCTCTGAAAAGAAACGATAGCGCTGTCGGATATTCTCTAGACCCACTTTAAAACTTGAAACGGGTTTCTGGGTAGCCGTCTTTGTATTCGTTACAATTATATGTGTGTTATCTTTTGCTGTAATATAAACTAACAACGGAAAGTCCTTGGTAATCTGATTGTGCTTTACGGCATTTTCTACTAATAGCTGCAACGTAAGAGGAGGAATAGGAGTGTCCAAAATATTTTTGGGTAAGTTTATCTCCAATTGCAAGTGATGCTCAAAACGAACCTGTAATAGAAAGTAATATGCTTTAATAAAATCCACTTCTTGTTGTAATGTAACCAACTTCTTCTTTTGATTCGCCAGCACATACCGAAATGTGTCTGCCATGCGTCTTATAAATTTCTCTGCTGTGTAGCTGTCTTTATACAGTAAGGAGGAAATAGTATTCAAACAGTTAAATAAATAATGAGGACTAATTTGATTTTTCAACAATTCAAATTGTAATTCCAGTTGCCACCGTTCAGTACGTAATTGCTCTACCTGTGTAATGGCATAATAACGATATGAATAAAACCAACCATAAAAAATTTGATAAATAAAAATACTGATTGTTAGTAGAACGCCTAGTTTAATCACCTCATCACGATCCAGCTCAAACAAATACAATTTGCAGAAAAATATAAAGCCAATTGCCAGGGCTGCATTTGTAAGAAAACCAACCATAAAGCGCAGCATGAATACTGTACGCCATGAAATAAATTTATCTAAAAATCTATCTGCTTGAGAAATAATCAAGCCAAGCAAATTGGTAAGCAAAGCCGCCACAATCATGCGTTTTGCATGATCCTTCAAAATGGGCAAAATCCCTGTTTCACTATAGTGAGAATAAAGATAAAACAGCACGCTCAGTGTTGTACACACAAACACCAAAATTACATACCTACGCATGGTGGTATTGGAAAGAGCGGTGAAAGTAGGTAGCATAATGGTTTCAAGCTACTATTTTTAAGGGGGAACATCAAGAGACGGTAAACGGTCATGAGGTCTAAAAACGAAATGGGTAGATTTAATTTGATGCCGTTACTCAACAGCTCTTAAAGCTCTGCCATAGTATGTCTCAGAATTTATACGTTTTGCAGCAGCTCGGTAGCTATCTTTTACAGCAGGCGAAGCAACTTTTACTTTAGGAGCAGAAGCCATTAGCACCTCTGTTTTATAATGATCAGATCCTATGTTGCCTGCATTTTGCAAGATGCTGATAAGTTTTACATCGTTCAACGCTGGTTTGTTAAGCGCTGAGCGGAGTATGACTGAAGCGTAATGATCACTTTTAACATTTCCAACCCGATCAATCAAACGCTTAAAGGCTTCATCCGATAATTGCTGCGTTTTTAAAACTTCATTAAATATTTCCGTAAGGTAGTGATCGGAGCTAACAGATGAGCTCAAATCAACCAATGTAAAGAGCTGTTCATTAGCGAGACTACCTTTCATCAATTGTTTAAGTACTTCTGTTTTATAATGATCTGAATTAATTTCTTTAACTGCCTCTAATGTCTGTTGATAGGATGCTGCCGACAAATTGGGTTTGTTCAGTGCTGTGCGCAATACTACACTTCGGTAGTGGTCCGAACTCATGGTTTTACTGGCGTTGATTGCCTCAGTCACCACAGCATCACTCACATCTTGATTCAATAGTGTACTAATAACCTCAGTTATGTAATGGTCGGAACTCATTCTGGTTGTTGTCGCCAAAATAGATTTCATTGCTTTTAGTGAAACATTTTTATCGCGTAGTGCCCGCTTAATCACCTGTGTTTTGTAATGGTCCGATCCCATACGACCACTCGCTAAACATACAGCTTCGATAGCAGACTGATCGACCATGAACTTATCCATGTTGTATTCCAGAAACTGAGCACGATAATGATCGGAGTCCACAGCATCTACAATGCTTTTAATTATGAGAGGGTAGTCATTCACTGTTACCCGTTGTGCCATCAGTAAATTGGCATAGTGGTTCATTACATAATCACTACTCATCGAATTTATTTCACTTAACACAGCAGGTGTACCACCCTTTGCAAAAAAACGTTTCACACGGTCTTCTGCACCCAATGTTGTGGTTCTAACCAACTCAGGTAAAATTTCACTTAACCACTTACGACCTTCCGGCTCAAATGGCAAAGAAGTGCGTCCCTCATAGTATTCTCTCTTTATCGAATTCCCCTCAGCAGTAATCACAATCTTGCGTCTGCTACCAAATACGGTCTTCTCAATTTCTATGTAGCCATCAGACGACATACTCTTAATATCCTTGTCATCGTCAGTTAAGTCGATTTTGCCACGCGTTTCTACATTAAAATTTTGTAATGGATTGTCGCTTCGGTAGCTGATCTTATGACGATCGTTGGAAGACGACATCGACAAAGTCTGTGCAGTAGCCCCATAGTTGATAAGGGCAACAAGAAGTGCGAAAGGGAAGAAACGTAGCGCTTTCATAATAATGGTATTTGTATGCATATACGCTGTAAAGCTGGCAAAGGGATACAGTCAAAGCAAAAGCCTTGTACTGAACGGGGGAATGCGTGTAGTGAACCGTAAAACTTGGTTAAAAGTGATTGAAACGGCCTTTGCGCCAGGCACGAACTCACAGAAGAAAGCAATCTTGAACAATAGTGGAAATGGGTGCAATAGATACTTACCAGTTGTTTACATAATTGCTTTAGCGAACTTGCGTACCAGACAAGAGAGAAAAATTTTCTAGCTGTTCAATAAATATTATATTAAAGTATGAATGCTGAATATTTAGGAGAAAGAGAGGAAGATTTAAAGCAAGTAATTACCATTTTCGAAAACGAGCTGATACGAATTCCTTATTATAACCAACAAGCTAAAGACCACGAAAAGGAACATTATCGTTTAGAAAATCTCAATGCAAAAATTAGACATGATCCTAAATCCATTATCGTGGCCAAAGATCAGGGAAATATTGTGGGTATCTGTTTCAACCGATTTGATGATTTCACAATTTGGTTAGAATGGATAATTACTGATAATCGTAATAAAAGAACCGGAGTTGGCAAAAAGCTTTTAGAGAAGTTGTTTGAGTCAGCACTTGAAAGAGATTGCCATAAAGTATGGTGTGATTGCCGAACCGACAATGTCATTTCAAAAAGCTTTCTAATTAAAAATGGATTTACAGAACTCTGTGAAATAAAGAAACATTGGTACCAACAGGATTTTATTTTGCTTGAAAAATTTATAAAATAAAAGTTGAGTAAATAGCTATTGCTTATTCAGCAGCTCTGCCCATATACTTCAATTGAGCATTCTAAAAAACTTAGCATCAAAACAAAAAAATCAGCGATGTTCTCGCTGATTTTCTCTCAAATATTCGACTTTTACTTAATTGTTTTTACTTAGTATTAATCCCGCGCTTTCTAATCTAAACATCCATTGAAAATTCAGAACTAATTACAGTTCACTTACAACAAAGAAAGGGAATTTAAAAAAACCTTCTCTTTGATTGGTTTTCCAGAGTTTGAATCAATCTGTAAACTTTGCAGGAATTGTGCTAAATCCTGATCCTCTGCTAGATCAAGCTTTCTTTTAAGTCTGTACTTAGCCATTTTAACACTTGATATCTCTATGTTAAGTAAACTTGCAACTTCCCTATTTGTCAAATTCATTCTAACTAAAACAATTAACCTCTTTTCATTAATTGAAAGGTTTGGAAACTTACTCTCAATTATTTCACTGAAACCTTCATGTACCAAACTAAAGTAGTCAGAAAAATTCTCCCATTCTTTTTCTAGATTCTTGTTTAGACTAATTGAAGCCAATAATCGCTGTATTTCTTGTGGGGATTCGCTACTTTCCTTTTTTAGTTTCCGCAGTTGATCCTCTATTTCACCAAGGTGATTATTAATCTGTATCATTCTTAAAGCTTGGTGATGTAAGTCGCGAGATTTTTGCTCTATTGTAAAGTTTAAGGCAGCGTTATTTAATAATTGTTTCTTCATTCGATTTCTATAAAAAAGCACGCCAGCAACAATGGTCATCAAGGCCGCAATCAATCCGAATATGATAACAATTCTAAGATTTCTATTCCTAAGTGCATTGACTTCTTTTTCGGCATTAAGCCTATCAATTTCAATTTGTTTATCCATCGTTTCAATTTCAATGTAAAGATTACTTAGTTTGCGTTGTGCATCTTTTCTAAACAGAGAGTCGGCAATGATGTATTGGTTCTTTTTAAAAAAAAGTGCTGAGTCATATTGCTTTTTTATGGTGTAAGCAGTTGAAAGTAAGTCAAGAAGTTTAATTAACACATCGCGCCTATTAGTTGAATTCAGTTCCTCATAGTATTCTCTTTTAGCAAGCAATAACGCTTTATTTAATTCACCCATGTCCAGGTAATTCTTCGCTCGCCAATAGTTAATCTGTCTATCATCTCGTTTACTAACTTGGCTTAGCAATTTATGCGCGGCATTATAGTCCCCTCGTAGATTGAGCACTCTTGCTTTACCGAAGATAGCCATCTGTTTAATTCCCCCTGGATCGTTATCAGCTGACTTCTCTAGAAGATCGAAATAGTAATAAGCGCTATCTAATTGCTCAAGATTTTCATAGAGCACTCCTATATTATTCAATGTTGTTAGAAAACTTCCTGGATCTTCTTTTGGTGTTAATGTAAGTATCTCTTTGTAATATTGTAGTGCCTTATCATAAAGACCCATCAGGTCATAAATAATGGCGATTGTACCGAGTTCTTTTTGAAAATGTATAAACTCTGTAGCATTTTCTTTTTTCAGACGTAATGCCTTTGATGTGTAATCAAGTGCCTTTGGTAAGTTGCCTAGTTGAACCATTAGCCCTCCTAAAATTTGAAGTGAGGCAGCAGCCATTAATTCATCATTTGCTGCTATAAAAAACTCGTAAGCTTTTAATGAATAGGCTTCACACAGCTTTTCATCATATGCTTTCCGGGCATATCTTGCCCAGACAAAATAAAGTCGGGCATGATCTACTTTAGCAAAAGATTTTGGATTTTTATCGAATATTGGTGTTATCTGGTTGAGTAATGCTCCTGCAGAATCTAATTGATTACTCAAAATTAAATAGTATACATGTACTGATTTAAACTTAATTTGGTTGTCGTCTTGATTAAGCCGATTGATCCAGTTGGAGAGTGAGTCAGGTGAATTAAAGTTGCTTGAAAAAACAGCATTATAAATATCCTCAGATGAACGAGGTGAAGTTTGTTGCGCTTTAACCACACCAACACTCAGTGTTGAAAGGATTACAATTAGTGTAAATCTTGCTGCCTCCACCCTTAAAAAAGGAGAGGTAAGCCCTTTAAATTTGTAAATCACCATTATGCCAACAAACGTTAGGGTAGTCTTACTAACCGTTGGTTAAAGTAAGAAAAATCTTTACGTTTAATACTAAAAGTCAAGATAAAAGATTACTTATTATCAATCAACCCTCTTCCACTCTTCTTGAGTGTACCTGTTTCTTGAAGTGTTTTAGCAATCACATCTAAAATACCATTTACAAACTGGCGGCTCTTCGGTGTACTGTAACCCTTTGCTAATTCAATGTATTCGTTAATGGTAACTTTTACCGGAATACCAGGGAAGGTAATTAACTCGGCTATGGCCATTTCTAAAATAACACGATCGGTTAATGGCAAGCGATCAACCTCCCAGTTACGGGTGTTGTCTGCAATCAACTTGCTCTGTTCTTCGGGTAGATCAGAAGCATAGTTATATAATTTTTCTACAAAGGCTTTGTCATCATTCCAATCCAGCGAAAGTGTCATCAAACCTAATTGATCTGATTTCTGCGGATCGTAAGTCTTGATGGTTTTCTCTACCATGCCTTTTACAATTTCTTTGTCTTCGGCCCAATGCAATACTTCTTCTTCAAAAAAATCATTGATGATGGTTTTACCCAAAATAAGTTTTTTGAAAATATGGCTTACTACTTTACGCTGCTCTTCAAGGGTAGGTGTTTTTCTGTCTAACGACTCCAGGTAATTATCATCGGTACGAATAACATCGCGGAACCAAACACGCACGCGATCCATCTTATCGTTCCAGTGTCTGTTCAGTTTCAACGAATCTTTTTTCAATGACTCGCTGTTCTGCAAACCTTTAACCCAAAGGTTATTCAGAAAGCCTGTGTGTGTTAATTTTTTATCGGTTGCCGCTGCCTCTGCAATGGCAACACCCAGACTTAAAACAGAAATGTAGTAGTCATAGATGCGTTCCGCATCCTGCACTAAATTCTTACGCTGGTTTTCAACATCGCGCTTAGTCTGCTTAGCATAATATTCTAATGCCTCGTTTACAACCTTTTCAATTTTAGGTTCTTCGTGTTCAACTTTACCATGCTCAGCTGCAAACGCATTCTCAAAAACTTTATATGCAATCTGGCGTTGCTCTTTCAGCAATTCTTTATTCTGAACTTCCATGGAGTTCAGGTCAGGAGCAAAACGTTGTGTGATAAGGGTTAGACAAAGGCCGTGGTTGGCCTCTTTGCACTGATGAAGAGCGAAAAGGCTCTGCATGGTTTTAATGCGTAGACTGTGGCGATTAAGCATGTGGTAAGAACGACTTTAAAGAAACAATGGTGCAAAATTAAAAATAAAAACGTCATTTCGGCAGAAGCTTCTCAGAGAATTACCTGAGTATTTCTCTCTTCTATCGAAATGACGTTATGAAAGTCGAAAATCGCTTAGCGGGGAATTCTTACTCTCCCTACTTCTTCAATGCGTTTTTCACACAATTTAATTGCTGCTTCCTGGCTACTGATCTTCTCATTTTCAGCCAAATTCAGGATACTCAAGTTAGTTGTATAGATTTTCTCTGCCTGCTCTAAAGTACGCTTGCGGTTATAATTACCCAAGTATTCGTTATAAACGTTAATTAAACCACCGGCATTTATCAGAAAGTCAGGAGCATAAGTAATGCTCTTATCTTTTAGCATATAGCCATGCTTCAACTCCTCTTTCAACTGGTTATTGGCAGCACCCGCTACAATCGCACATTTCAGGCGAGGAATGGTGTTATCATTAAGGGTAGCACCTAAAGCACAGGGTGCATAGATGTCCATATCTAAATCGTATAGTTCTTCAGCACCGACAACGGCCACACCGAATTTTTCAACCAATGCTTTTACTTTTTCTTCAGAAATATCGTTGATGGTAACTTTGGCACCTTCTTTTACCAAATGCTCAACCAGGTACATACCTACCTGACCAACACCTTGTACAGTTACCTTTTTACCTGAAAGGGAGTCGTTACCGTAAACTTTTTTAGCAGTCGATTTCATACCGAGGTACACACCATAAGCAGTTACCGGTGAAGGATCACCACTACCGCCCATGCTTTCAGGCAGACCTGTTACATGCTTAGTTTCCATACCGATGTATTCCATATCGGCAGTTTTCATATTTACGTCTTCAGCAGTAATGTATTTACCACCAAGGCTGTTTACAAACTTACCAAAGCGTCTCATGAAAGCTTCAGTCTTTTGTGTTTTGGCATCACCAATGATTACTGCTTTACCTCCACCCAAATTCAAGCCGCTAATAGCTGCTTTAAAGGTCATACCACGAGATAGACGCAATACATCAGTAACTGCTTCTTGCTCGCTCGCATAATTCCACATGCGTGTGCCGCCCAAAGCAGGACCGAGCACTGTATTGTGGATACCAATGATGGCTTTCAGCCCTGTGGCCTCATCATTACAAAACACCACTTGTTCATGACCCATTTGTGTAAGTGTGCCGAATATACCGGCAGCCTCCACCTTTTCAAGTTCTTTAACCTGCATGGAATTTTTGCGTTTGATTTATGTTTAGTTTTACAACCTTTCTAATGCCGAAGCATGTTAAAATTTATGCAAAGTTAGGTTAATTCAAACGTTTGCATGAACATAAAAAACAATATTTCGTTGTAGTTAGATAGCTCCGAATTTTCTTACCAAAAACAGCCGTTTGGCAGCGTTTTTATGTGGGTAAAGTAGGAAAGGCTGGAAGGCCTAAATTGATCAAAGAATGACCAGTAAATAGATGAAAGAACTCAAATATCTCAATAAATACCTTCTTAAGTACAAGTGGCATCTGATTCTGGGTACGGTGTTCGTCATCATTTCCAACGTATTCCAAATTGTTCCTGCGCAATTGGTAAGAAGTGCGCTCGACCTTGTGGTTGAAAATATTCGTGTACACAAGGCGCTCAACGGTGTAAGTGCACAAAATACTTTTTTCGAAGTGTTTGCGCATGGTATCCTCATCTATGCAGGCCTTATTGTTTTGATGGCACTCTTACGCGGCTTGTTCCTTTATTTCGTCAGGCAAACACTTATTGTTATGTCGCGACTGGTTGAATATGATTTAAAAAATGAAATCTACGAACACTACCAGGCACTGCCTTTAAGTTTTTACAGAAGAAATAATACTGGTGACATCATGAACCGCATCAGCGAAGATGTGAGTCGGGTACGCATGTACCTTGGCCCGGCCATCATGTACGGTTTACAATTGGTAACCTTATTTGTGATGTTGATTCCGGTGATGTTCAGCATCAGCAGTACACTTACCTGGTATGCCTTAAGTCCTTTACCCCTTTTGTCACTTAGCATCTTTTTGGTTAATAATAAAATCGAACGCAGATCAGAGCAAATTCAAAAGCATCAATCCAAACTTTCCACCTTTGTACAAGAAGCATTTAGTGGTATTCGTGTGTTGAAATCTTTTAATCGTGAAAACGAATCGATTAAAAATTTTACAAAAGAGAGCGATGACTATAAACATCAATCACTCAAACTCACTAAAGTACAGTCATTGTTTTACCCACTAATCATGGGTTTAATAGGCTTAAGCACTTTGCTAACTGTTTATGCAGGAAGTGTTGAAGTAATTAAAGGCACACTTACTTTTGGAAACATTGCTGAATTTATCATTTACGTAAACTTACTTACCTGGCCTGTTACTTCTTTAGGCTGGACTACCAGTTTGGTGCAACGTGCAGAGGCTTCTCAAAAACGCATCAATGAATTTCTAAATACCAGTTCCAATATCGTTTCTCAAAAGAATGTTGAGCGTGAACTGCAAGGCAAAATTGAATTTAAAAAGGTTGCTTTCACTTATCCGGATACTGGCATTAAGGCTTTGAAAGATATCTCGTTCACTGTTAATCCTGGAGAAAGCTTAGCCATTATCGGTACTACGGGTTCAGGAAAAAGTACAGTGTCAAATCTTATTTCGCGTATGTACGATGTGCGTGAAGGCGAAATACGTATTGACGATGTGGCCATACAAGATTATAACTTGACCAGCCTGCGCAGTCAGATTGGTTATGTACCACAAGATGTTTTTCTATTCAGTGATACCATTCACAATAATATTGGTTTTGCTTTAGATGACGTGAGTGAAGATAGAATTCATCAAGCGGCCAAAGATGCTGATGTGTATGACAACATTATGGCTTTCCCCAATGGATTTACAACGCGTGTGGGTGAACGTGGCATTACGCTTTCGGGCGGACAAAAACAACGGGTGTCTATTGCCCGTGCTATTGTACGCGAGCCAAAAATATTAATGTTGGATGATGCCCTTAGTGCAGTGGATACAAAAACTGAAAATACAATTCTCAACAGTCTTAAACGCATCATGGTGGGTCGAACGACTATTATCATTTCTCACCGTGTGTCTTCTGCTAAACTTGCCAATAAAATTATTGTATTGGTTGATGGTAACGTGGTGGAAGAAGGTACACACGAAAGTCTCTTAGAGAAAAACGGTATGTACCGAGATTTGTATGAGAAGCAAAATCAGACAGAGGAAGTAGCGGAGTAATAAATTTAGCCTCGAGCTTCGAGCTACAAGCCTCGAGCTGATAGACATGTGAGAAGTTGAGATAACCAAATACAAAAAATAGGGGATCTCAAATATTCAAACATGACTGTCTAAGTTCAAATTAAAAAGAGCTGTGCTAAGCTGTCTACTTTTTAGCCAGGCCCTGATTCCATTCGTACACTTTGTCGGCCAGTTCGGTTAAGAGTGCAGGATCTTTCTCTAACGCATTGCCTATAACAATGGTATCAGCACCGGCCTCTAATGCTGCCAATGCTTTGTGACTAGTATTAATTCCTCCACCTACCAGTAAAGGCGCCTTGATGGCCTTGCGAATTGCCGTAATCATACGGGGAGAAATTGGATTTTCTGCTCCGCTGCCTGCATCTAAATACATGAGTTTCAAACCGAGCATTTCACCGGCCATGGCAGTGCAGGCTGCTAACGAATATTTATCTTCTGGTAAAGGAATGGTGTTGCTTACATAAGCCACTGATGTAATTCTTCCCGAGTTGATGAGCATATAACCGGTGGGCAATACTTCAAGTTTTGTGTTCTTAATAATAGGAGCAGCAATTACATGCTGCCCAATTAGTAACTCAGGATTTCTACCCGAGATTAATGATAAAAAAAGAATGGCATCAGCTGTGGGTTCTACCTGAATGCTGTTACCGGGGAATAATACAACGGGAATAGTTACACTCTTTTTAATTTGTCTTACAACTTCCGCCAGATTATTAGTAGTGATCAAACTACCTCCTACAAAAAAGTAATCAACAAGATTTTCGGTAGCCAGGTTAATCAGGTGCTGTAATTTAGCGCCATCGTCTACCTTATCAGGATCGATGAGTACAGCAATGGATTTACGCCCCGCCTGTTGTTTCTCTATAAATGAATCAAAGATTGTCGGCATCTTTAGCTTTTTCTTCCTCTCTTTTCTCCAAGTACTCTCCTATCTTCTCTTTGGCTAACGAAAGTAGAAATGCCGAGGCTTGTGTAGCCAACACTATACCCAGTTTATTTATAATAGCACTGAAGGGTGATTCTCTTACTACCACTTGTTCCTGGTCATCCTCTTCTTCACGGGTACTGGCACGCACTAACTTTACTTTCTTTTTCTTTTTAGCACCACCATCATTAGAAAGCAGCTTGTAGATTAGGTAAGTGGCAGCCAGGGCACCGCCTACAACCAGCGCTGTTTTAACAACTTTCTCAGTTTTATCAGACAATAATTTTACTTCACCATGAAGGGCATCCTTCTGTTGTTGTGCTTTGCGAAGCAATTGTGACTTAGGATCGTCTGACTCCAACAATTCCATATTATTCTTTAATTTTTTCCATTAATTTTTTCTCCATGGTTTCACTCAGGCTTTTGCGCATCAACAATACTAATACAGCAATCAGAAAATAGAAACCAGATACAATCAAAAAGCCCTCAAAAAAACCTAAGTACTCCCCTATCAATAAAGCAATAGATACACTGAAGAATAGAACAAATAAAGAGAGCGAAGCAATCACTATCACCAACACACTCAACTTAGCCAGCGATTTTGCGATTTCTTCTTTGATCTCAAGCTTCATCAGCTCGACACGTGTTTCCACATAGCCGGTTAAATTGGCTACCAAGCCATCAAGCTTTAATAGTTTTAAGATTGATTCCTTCCACATTAGTGCAAGATAGGAAAAAGTGCCTTGATATTTTGAAGGTCTGGAAGAGGAGATTTTAAAAAAATCAGCCGTTTTGGAGCCACTGCTCGATAACAACAGGGTAGTGTTTATGTTCTAGTACTTGCACCCTGACGGCTATGTCTTGCACTGTATCTGTAGGTTGAATGGCACATGCCGCTTGAAAAAGGTGTTTACCTTCATCAAATTTTTCATTGACCAGGTGTATAGTGATGCCCGTTTCACGGTCTCCGGAATTTTGCACAGCTTCATGTACATGTCGCCCGTACATGCCCTTACCACCGTATTTGGGTAATAGAGCGGGATGAATATTCACTATTCGATTTGGAAAACGCTGAATAAGAAACGCGGGGACAAGCCATAAAAAACCAGCGAGTACAACATGACTAATTTCATTGTCGACCAATACGTTCTCAACACGCCCCCCAGCCTTAAATTCTTCTTTGTTAAAATGAACTGCTGTAATATTAAGCCTTTTGGCTTTTTCTAAAACAGCTGCCTTTTCATTGTTACTTAAAATAAGAACAACCTCAATTGTGTCATGATTTAAAAAATACTGACAAATACGTTCAGCATTACTACCACTACCGGATGCAAAAATTGCCAGCCTGAATTTTTTCATTACACCAACATCACAATAATGACATGCTAAGAATTCCCAAGAGCATTATTACTTTACAAAAAGTGCTAATCCATTCAAATTCTTTTACAGTATCAGCACGGTAGAGGCGCAAAACCATCCATACCAGAGGTGCAAATAAAAAGAGCACAAAGTATACACTTGGCAATGCTGTAAATAGCAAATCGAGTATGAGTACTGTCATGCAAAAAATAAAAACGACAGCATATAAGAACTGTTTGGTTTTGCGGAAGCCCCAAACTATAGGTAATGTTTTACAGCCAAAAGTGCTGTCACCTTTCAAGTCCTCCATATCTTTTATGATTTCACGTACTAACGTCATAAAAAACGCAAAGGATGAATAAATAATAATGAGTGTATCATCACCCCCAAACAAAAGTGCCACCATATATATTGAAGTGCCTGTAAGCAAGGCAATAGAAAAATTACCCACAAAAGGCAGTCTCTTTAAGTTGTTAGAGTACCACCATAACAAGAAGGCCGATAGAAAATTGATTAATGCAATTTGCCAACCCAGATAATACCCTAATGCTATTCCGGCAAATGAAAACAAGGTGTGAAACAAAATGGCGAATCTTCGTGGGATGGCTTTACCAATAATAACACGCTCCGGCTTATTTATGTAATCTATTTTTATATCATAATAATCATTGATGATATAACCAGCCGCTGCAATTAAAACGGTTGAAGATGTAAGTATTAAAAGCCTGATGTCTGTTAAGGTTGTGGCATCTACTAGAAAATACGCAGTGAAGTATTGCGCTAAGCCAATAATCAAAAGATTAGTAAATCGTGTCAGTCGCAAAAGCGATTGAAAGAAGGATGCCATCCGCCAAAGATAGCACCCTGCTTTCTAACCACATAGTCCAATCTTGAACATAATTGGGGTTTCAACAACCTTTGTAAGGCCTATTCTTATAGTTTTATGCTTAGCATAGCTAAAAAGTTAGTCCCGGCCTGTGGGTAATAATAGTTCTCCCGGAATGCCTGCCCCCCACCTGAATACCCATAGGTATAGCCGTTAGATTCATACTCCTCATTCAGTAAGTTATTAATGAGTAAACTAAAGCCAATTTCTCTAACAAAAGATGGTCTCCATGTATAGGTAAACCGGATATCGTTCACCAGGAAAGCATCAATACTGCGCTGCTCATTGCTGGTGTTGTCGAGATATTGCTTGCCAACATATTTAGTTAAGAGCGAAACTTCGGCATTGGCAAATGGCGCATAAGAAAAAACTGATCCCGCAATTACACTTGGTGAAAAAGATATGTCTGTGTTTTCGTAGGTATTCACTACCTCATTGTACTCATCAAAGTTTACACCGTAATCATATAGTACTTCATTGAAATCACGAATCTTGTTCTGGCTAAAGGTGGCGTTAGCATTCCACCTGAATTTATTGCTAAGTTGATAACCAAATTCAAACTCTATTCCGGTTCTGTAACTTCTGTCTACATTAGTACGAATGTTTGCACCTACATCATTAAGTGCGCCCGTTAATACTAACTGATCTCTGTAATTCATGTAATAGTAATTTACATTCAGCGCCAGTTTATCATTTGCGTAGCGGTAGCCTAATTCTACATTTTGTAAATTCTCATATTTGGGTGTTGATCCTAAATTATCGATAAAGTCATTGCGAACAGGTTCTTTGTTGGCTATAGCAAATGATGCATACACTAGTTCACGATCGCGAAGAGAAACTTGTACCCCTGCTTTCGGATTGAAGAAGTTAAAATCTTCATCCACTACAAAATCAAACTGATCATTTTCCTTGCCACTGGTTTTATAACTAACACCCCTGTATTGCAAATCGATGTAGGCATTTACTTTATCAGTCACTTCGTAATTCGTTTTGATAAAAGAATTAAAATCATGCTTGTCACCTATATTAAAATAGTATCTATAACCAGCAGAAACATTAGGCACAGCTGATGAAAGAATTTCTCCGAAATGATCGCCAACATAACGATTCCAGGCACCTCCCCATACAAGGCTTAACCTGTCTACATCGTAGCTTAGCGAATACGTTGCGCCATAAAAATGATTATCCAGCCAACGTCTGCGGATAAGATCAGACGATTCAACCGTATTACCATTAACAATAGTCGGACTCAAACCATAATCTTCGAAATCTTCATTGTAGCGGAACTCTTCATAAAAACCTTTGCCTCTGGTATAATGCAGCGAAATGTTTCCCGTCAATGCAGGAGACAACTGCTGCGACACATGAAGTTGATGATGGTATTGAGCATAATCATCCACCTGATTTTCGTACGTGTATGGATTGAATGTTCGACTATTAGAGTTAAAGAGATTAGCGCGTTGTGCAGTGTTCCATCCTTCATTGCTCACGGTTGTTTCCATCGCATCCGCATCATTATTCAGGCGCGACTCCGGTACACCATACCAGCTTTGGTAAGTTCTTTCTTTACCACCGAAAGCCAGTGCTCTGATGATGGTTTTATCTGCATAGTAAGCACCAGAAAAATAATAAGATTTTAAATCAGAGCTGGCACGATCAATAAATCCGTCTGAAAGAATTTGTGACAAGCGACCATCAAAAGAAAATTTATTCTTTAACAAGCCTGTGCCAAAACCCAGGGTGTGTCTACGCGTGCCAAATGAGCCGAATGAATTTAATAATTCCGCATGCGCTGCTTCCTGTTTACCATTTGTTTCTAAATTGATAGAAGCACCAAACGCACTGCCTCCATTAGTCGAAGTGCCAACACCACGTTGTATCTGTACGCTTTGTGTTGAAGAGGCAATGTCGGGTAAATTCACCCAAAAGGTTCCTTGTGATTCACTGTCGTTATAAGGAATACCATTAATGGTTACGTTTATTCGGGTTGCATCGCTTCCACGGATGCGCACTCCTGTGTAACCCACACCTGCGCCAGCATCTGAAGTGGTGACTAGCGAAGGCGTCCAGTTTAAAACAAAAGGCATGTCTTGTCCGAAGTTTTGTTTTTCCAATGTCGCCTTATCAATGTTGGTAAAGGTAGTTGGCGAATTTTCGTCTGCACGAGTTGAGCGAATAACGACTTCATCCGTAAGTACAAAACTCTCTTTGAGGTCGAATACCTCCGTATTACCAATTTTATACACTACTGTTTTGGTAAGGTCCTCGTAACCAAGAAACTTGACAACAAAAGTATGCTGGCCTTCCAGGAGTTTATCTACCCAGAAATAACCTTGTTCGTTGGTTACAAAATAGCGTTTGCTTTCTTGTAATTGAATGGTTGCACCAATCAGCACTTGTTTGGTTTTTCCATCGCGTACAAGGCCGCGAAAACTTTGCGCATAAGCGCTGGTGGTGAGCACTAATAACAAGGCTGCCACTTTTAACATGTTTAACATTGTTTAAAAAAATTTAACGTGATGCATACGAGTACATCGGGGAATGCACTCCTGCTTACGTTTATCCGATGGCCATCGGAATTGCCTATCCCTTCGTCCGCATTACCGGCATCAGGTTCGTTGGGTATAATCTCAGCCCGAAATATTAAAGGCACCCCTTGTCTTTCGACATGGCAAATATAGAAGAAGCATTTAACTAGTCCTAAAATTTAATGGTTCAAATTTTTTAACCTGAATAACGGACCTTTAAATCTCCTCTGCTATAATAAAGCTGGAAGGTCGTTTACAACTGTCCAGTTGCCATCAGTACCTCTTACAAGCTGAAGAAATGTTTGGAAACTCATTTTGGATCCTGTAAAACGAACAATGCATGATGCATTTTTTTGGAAAACTTTAACTTCAAGCATTTCAAGCTTCCTGTCTTCTCCACCAAGTTTTCCGTCTTCAACCATTTTTAAATAAGTGGTTTTGTTCATTGTTGTCAAATCCTGACTTCCAAAAAGCTGGTTCATGGCCAACCGAAATTCAGTGTGTAAAATTTTGTCTAGTTCCTTCACATCTCTCTTATCTGCTGCTTTCGCGAAGGTCCTTATTGCCGTTTCAATGTCTTCTTGTTCTGTTTGACTCAATCCTTGAGAGAGTGTGCCGGCAATTAATAGTGAAATTAAAATCGTGTTTGTCATATTTATTTATAGTTTAATTTGAATACTCGTACGCATGGCTGAGTGGTGGGCAAAATCATCTTCATTACTATAGGCGAGAAGGATGAAGTAGGATTCACCTTCATTTAACTCGTGATGAAATTTATCATTGACAGAACGATGCATGCTGAAATGTACTTTGGTTACACCATTAGACTCTTGACAAAATCTTTTGGTGATACCTTCCGAACCACCAAGCTCAATAATACTTTTATGATTAGCCGCAGCTATAATGTATCGATCGTCCATTTTATAAAAATCTTTTTCGGCTGCTGCCATAATAAGATTTGTGCCTGCTAAATCATTCTTTTTGTTAAAGCCAATAGCGACCCAACCTTTAGTGGGTGCCGTTACTTTACAGTGCAGAAAATCTTCATCAAAATGCCAACTGAAATGCACGCCTTTAATTTTTACCGATTGGGTTGAGTCGTACTTTACCTTTTCACTATTTGTTAAGTCAACTCCTTTATTATATGAGAGCATAGCAATAAAAAATATGATTGATATATCAACTATTTGCATAAATTTTTTTACTTTATGTTATCTAGTATTTTCGAGAGCAGTTTTTTTAGTTCAGCCTGCTCTGCTCCAGAAATTGATTCGGTGTATTGCTTGCGAAGTTTATTGACAATAATTAATAGATCTGCATAGAACTGCTTTCCCGTTGGGGTGAGTGAAAGATTAAAGGCACGCTTGTCAGTATCCTCAGTCTTTTTGACCAATTTTTTCGTCAATAAAAGGTTAAGTATTCGCGTAATTGATGCCTTGTCCTTAAATAAGGCTTCTGCTAACTCATTCTGATTTATTTTATCGGCATCGTAAATTTTCTTGAGGACAAGCCATTGATCAAGCGTAATGTCATAGCCTGCCTTATAAAACTCTTCTTGCGAATGCCTTCTTGCTGCCTTATGCACCTTCTCTATAATAAAGAATAATACGGCATCAAGTTTTTGATCTTTTTCCATTGGTTGATATATCAACGAATATAGATGATAATTGTTTCACCACCAACTAAATTTTTAATAAAATGTGGGTGTACCTTCGCGTCTATGCTTTCAGTCCAGGATTTTCTTATTCAGCGTAAAAGCCTTCCAGTGCTGGATGTGCGTTCTGAGGGTGAATTTGCGAAGGGCCATGTACCGGGAGCGATCAATATTCCCATTCTAAATGATGCGGAAAGGAAAATTGTTGGAACGCTTTATAAGCAACAGGGACCTAAAGAAGCCATTAAAGAAGGCATTAAACTGGTTGGCCCACGGCTTCATGATATAATTGAGCAAGCCGAAAGAGTGTCGGCCGGACAAGAGGTGCTGGTGCATTGCTGGAGAGGTGGCATGCGCTCAAACAATTTTTGCTGGCTGGTAAGTCGGCTTGGTGTAAACGCTAAGCCACTACAGGGTGGTTATAAGGCTTACCGTGGCGAGGTGCTCAAATCTTTCGAAAACGATTTCAACTTTCTCGTTGTTTCTGGCAGTACAGGGAGTGGTAAAACAGAAATACTGCAAGCACTTAAAAGGCAAGGTGAACAAATAATCTGCCTGGAAACATTGGCCAATCATAAAGGCTCTGCTTTTGGTGGTTTAGGATTGAGCGCACAACCCAGCACAGAACAATTTGAAAACAATCTATACGAAGAAATCATCAAGCTTGATCTAGACAAAAGAATCTGGATAGAAGATGAGTCTATCGCTATAGGTAAAATTTTTTTACCACAACCTTTATGGAAGCAACTAAGAAGTAGTCCGCTTGTTAAAGTGAATGTACCTGTTGAAGTCCGAGTTAAACGTTTGGTGGCTGATTATGGCGATGTTAGCACAACTGATTTACTGGAGGCCACGCAAAAAATTACCACAAAATTAGGTGGACAGCATTTTAAGGCGGCCAAGGAAAGTCTCTTACAAAACGATTTAAGCACAACGGCCTCTATATTGCTTACCTATTATGACAAGGCATACGACAAAGCAATACTTAACCGCCAAGATCAAATAGTAGCACAACTTGATTTTGATTGGCAAAATCTTGATGGTTTTATAAAAGATAAATTATGTTCTATTTCATAAGTTCGCATCATGTCTGCTGAAAATATTAAACTAACACAATACTCGCACGGCTCAGGTTGCGGTTGCAAAATTGCTCCTGCGGTACTGGATAAAATTCTACATACTGCCTTTCCTAAAACGACATTCCCTTCATTGTTAGTTGGTAATGAAAGTAAAGATGACGCGGCTGTAATGGATATAGGCAATGGCAATTGTTTAATCAGCACAACGGATTTTTTCATGCCTATTGTGGATGATGCTTTTACTTTTGGTTCTATTGCCTCAGTTAATGCTATCAGCGATGTGTATGCTATGGGTGGCAAGCCCATAATGGCATTAGCTATTTTAGGATGGCCAGTAGAAAAACTATCACCAGAGCTTGCCCAAAAGGTACTTGATGGCAGCCGCACAATCTGCGCCAAAGCGGGTATACCGCTGGCTGGCGGTCATAGTATTGATAGTCCGGAACCCATTTTTGGTTTGGCCGTAAGTGGCCTCATTGAAAAAAGTAATCTTAAACAAAACAATACTGCCAAATCTGGCGATTTATTATACCTGACCAAACCACTAGGTGTGGGTATGATCAGTACTGCGCATAAACGCGGGCTTGCCCTTGCGGCTGATTTTGAGGAAGCTGTGCAAAGCATGTTGCAGCTTAACATAATTGGAGAAGTATTTGGAAAGCAAAGTTACATTCATGCCATGACTGACATAACAGGTTTTGGTTTGCTGGGACATTTAGTGGAGGTATGTGAAGGCAGTGGTTTAAGCGCAGAGATTAATTATGCCAATGTTCCACTGCTCAAAAACATTTCTCATTACGCCAGCAATATGATTTATCCCGATAATACTATGCGCAACTGGAGCAGCTATCAGGATAAAATTGATGGCATTGGATCGGAGTCATTTTTAACATTGTCTGACCCTCAAACCAGTGGCGGCTTAATGGTATGTGTTGCACACGAGGCACAACATGAATTTGAAAAACTTTGCCTTAGTCACAAATTAGCACTTAAGTCCTTCGGTAGGATGACAGAGTTTAATTCTAAAACCATAAAAATTATACATTGAAATATTGGCTAACAATTATAGTAAGTTTAGGTATTCTCATAGTAGTACTGCTACCCGGATCAACTATACCTAACCCAAAAATTGTTGGGCTTGATAAAGTTGTTCATTTCACCATGTTCTTTATCTGGATTATAGCGGTTAGCTATGATTTTTCATTTCTAAAAAAATGGATTCTTCTTTTAGTCGGAATATTTTTTAGTGTACTGACCGAGCTTTTTCAATTATTTGTAGATAGCCGAAGCTTTGAAGTTTATGATTTGTTGGCTGATGGCACGGGAGTGATCGCAGGGCTGCTCTTGTCTCCATATATTTTATCATTATTCAAGAAATAATTTAATCAACTCTTCTATATTCACGGCACCAACAAATCTATGGAATTAAAACGCGGTAACTTTTGGGCATTATTGCCCTTACTTGTTTTCATCGTTGTCTACTTTATAACTTCATTAATTCTTAATGATTTCTATAAGATGCCAATGTTGGTAGCTTTTATGGTGGCTGCACTATCCGGCTTTCTACTTTTTCCTTCATTAAATTTCCACAAAAAAATTGATGAGTTCTCCAAGGGTGCCGGAGATTCAGGCATTATGCTGATGATATTGATTTTCTTGTTAGCAGGTGCCTTTGCCGGATTAGGTAAAAGTATTGGGGCCGTACAATCGACTGTTAACTTTGCTTTATCGTACACTTCGCCAAGTTTATTAATAGCAGGACTTTTTCTTACTGCTTGTTTTATTTCAATTTCGTTAGGCACATCTGTTGGTACTGTTGTGGCGCTGGCGCCCATTGCTGTTGGTGTAAGTGAAAGTGTACCCGGTACGTTAGGTATTGCATTAGCGGCAGTGGTAGGCGGTAGTATGTTTGGCGATAATCTCTCTATGATATCGGATACTACAATAGCGGCTACGCGTACTCAAAAAGTTGAGATGCGCGATAAGTTTAAAACTAATTTTTGGATTGCTTTGCCTCCAGCTCTAATTACTTTTTTGCTTTACATTGTAATAACACCCATTAACAACGGCATGAATATGGGGCTATCATCAGATTATTCTTTTATTAAGATTGCTCCTTACTTATTTATTTTAGTTGCAGCGCTTACAGGATTACATGTTATCTGGGTATTGGTATTAGGCATCTTGTTAACGTTCATTGTTGGTCTCGCTACACAAAGCACCGATCTTTGGTCAGGATTGCAGGCCATGAATGATGGAATGGCTTCGATGTTTGAATTGAGTCTAATCTGTATGGTGATTGGTGGTATTGTCGGCTTGATTAAGTATTTCGGTGGAATAGACTATATACTTTATCATGTTTCTCGATTGATCAAAAGTAGCCGAGGAGCTGAGTTAGGTATAGTTTCTTTAACAGTTTTGGTTAATGCTGCATTAGCAAATAATACGATTACAATTTTAATTGTAGGACCTTTAGCTAAAGATATTGCTGATAAACATCAGGTAGATCCTAAAAGAAGCGCAAGTATATTAGATACTATGTCTTGTTTTGTACAGGGCTTGCTGCCTTATGGTGCACAACTGTTAGCGGCTCTTGCTGCGGCATCAGTTGCTTTATCACCTTTCGAAATACTAAAGCATCTTTACTATCCATATTTATTGGGCATTAGTACTTTGTTATTTATCCTCCTGAGAAAGCGGAAAACTGTCGCTTAATAATTTTTCAACCACAAAGAACGCAGAGGTTCGCAGAGATCTTTCTCTGCGAACCTCTGCGCACTCCGCAGTTTATGTGCATTTTCTAATCATTATCAGAAAAACGAACGCTTATATTAGTCGCAATACCCACACGCACACCCCAATCTACATACTTTCCATTTTCAAAAGCTGCAGCTGCCTCTACCCTGAAGATTCTTAGAATCCCATCTATACTATAGCCTAGCTCCGTATAATTCCGAGAACTCGGTGTAGCTAAATAATTAACAAAAACATTTTCCCTTATACCTAACATCCTTGCATAGGGTAGCGCTGTTACAATAAATCTTCTGAATTGGTAGTGAACACTTCCAGTAAAATACATATCGCTTGTGCTGTAATTATAATAATCCAACAGGCGATAGCTTCCGACAGGACTTGAAGTTGTGATGAATGTAAGATTACCTGCAAAGTGCTTATAATCCATAAAGTATAAACTGCGATCATTCAAAAATGCACCTGCCCCTAAATCAAAATCAAGTCGGCCACGCACGCCTATATCAAAAGAATGTCTTATTCCTGCTTCTATGTGATCAAAGTTTACATCACTACTCAATGCATCTATGCCTTTTGTATAGTTAAATCGCAAGACCGGAGATGAATCATCAATCGCCAATTTTTTTCCATTTCTGATTCGATATTTCAACCAAGGCTTTGCCGAAAAATTTACTGATGCTACTAAAGCGTTATGATCAGGTGTGAGTATTTCGCTATTTAATTCCCTTGAAAACGGATTATTTGATGTATAACCTTCTATATGATCTCTATCAACAATTTTATAATCAGAAGTATTTACCATAGCGCTACGCTGAGCCCATTCTACTGTAGCATCAAAAGAAAACTTAGGCGTAATACTTTTACGAAGTCGTGCTTCAACAAAATCTCTCTGGTATATCTTCATAAAATTGCGCTCGAAGAAAAGTGTGGAGATCGTGTTAATGGGTGGAAAAATTGCTTCGTTCGCATTAAATTGTTTGATGTAACGGCCACCTTCTATATTCAATCGGTAATTTTTATTTCGAAGCGAAAAATTCACTTTACCAGCGGCACGCTCGCGTGCAAAAGCATAACGAAATGTGGGGGTAATCATCAGTCTGGTTTTGTTAGTGTCTTGCAAAATAGTGCCGAACCGAACTTTATAGATAAGATTAAACCCCTCCACTGTATTGAATCCACCTGTGGGTGTTTCAATGCTGAAATTAGAATGCTTGGAAACTTTATAGCTATCACCGGTGATCAAATCCCAGGGTTGGAACCCCTTATGTTTACGCTGCTTGGTTGTATCACCGACTTCTTTCTTTTGCTCAATTACCGCAAGACTATCCACTTTTACATAGCCCTTAATTTCGGCCCTAGTAAGCGGGACAGGGCGTATTGCATTCCAATAAGTTGTATCTTTCTTAAAACTGATACTATCTTTCTCTTGAGTATAGTTTGAGATTACCTCAGGTTCTTTCTGAGCTTTTGCTTCTTGCTTCTCATATTCCTTCACAATAGTTCTTAACTCCTTACGCGTAATCTCTTTGCCACCCTCCATTCGTTTTTGCAAATCTTGTGCTTCCTTGCTGAAACGACTCTCTACTTCCTTGGCTTTTGCTTTTTCTAATTTTTCGTCAATCACTTCCATGTCCTCTACAAATAGATCTTTGTTGAGTTCAATTTTATAGTTGCTTAATGTTGCCAGGTAATTTGCTTCAAATTCAAAACCAAAAACTTTAGCATCTACCTGATAACGGTGTGATACTGGAAGCCAGGCCTTATCTTCTATTGGTGCATACACCTGCTTCATTTTAAAAGTAATACCCAACTTTGTAGTGGTAAAATCAATACTATGAATGCTCCAGGCATCTTCCACAATGAAAAGCATACCTTCAAAAACATTATCACCTCTGGAGCGTGGCGTCACCTTTATACGGCTCACTTCATAGCTACGATCTTTAAAAGTGCCTTCGTATTCGAAGCGATAATATGAAAAAGCTTTAGGGGAAAGTGGGGAAACAGTCTCTACAATTTCCGGTGAATAGAAACTTCCGAAAATATAACCATTGGGAGAGGTGTTGTTGTCTTTTCCGTCACTGTATACCGAAATAGTTTTTTCTTTAAATGTATTGGGTCTTCTATATTCAATTTCACTTACCGATTCACTTATATATACCCTATCCTTTTCAATACCTTCTTTTTCCATTTCTTTTTTAAGCAACCAAGGATAGTCCTTGAGTTGCCCTGTTCCTTTTATGTATACTTGAGCTGAATAAAAATCCAATTGTTGTGAGTGATACTTAGCCTTGGCAATGGCTTTTCTCATGATGGTGTAGGCGGGATCTTCTTTGCCGGCACGCACAGTAATATTTTGCAATACTACTGTTTGAGATTTCATAACAACATTCAGTTCTGTATAGCCTTCACCAATGGTAACATTAAGGGTCTGGGTTTCAAAACCGACATATTGAAAAACGATTTCGTATTGCCCGGCAGGCAAGGAGATGTCGTATAAACCATTTTCATTAGTAGTGGTTCCGCTACCAATTTGTTTAACATAAATTGTGGCGTAGCCTAGATTACTGCCATCATCTGCTTTAATATTTCCCCGCAAGCCACCGGCTATTGTAAGCTGAACAACGGATAACAATAATGAAATAGTAAAGGATATCTTCATGCCGTAAGTGGTTTTCCCGCATGTATTAGTGCTAGTTCGGCCTTTACAATTTCACTCAGAGGTAAAATTTTTTGGCCAAAATTTGCTCATTAACAGCATCGGGGACTAAATAACGTACAGACTTGCCCAAGCGGATATTGTTACGGATGAATGTTGCAGAAATATCCAGCAGTGGGGCTTCGACCATACGCACATTAGGATGCATTTTTAGTTCAGAAGGTTGCGCATTAGGTCTCGGATAAACATATAATCCGTAGTTATTTAGAATTTGCTCGTGATTTTTCCAATTAGAAAAGCGTTCCAGGTTGTCTTCGCCTACGATTACTTTAAATTCTTTATCAGGATACTTTTCACTTAAGTGAACAAGGGTATGGATGGTATAACTTGGCTTTGGCAGGTTAAACTCAATATTTGATACTTCAAAATTATAGTTGTCGTGTATGGCGGCCCGCACCATGTCATAACGATCAAACTCGTGGAGTAAACCTTTACTGGGTTTAAATGGATTTTGTGGAGAAACAACAAACCAGATCTTTTCCAGATCGGTGGTTTCTACCATAACATTGGCAATAATCAGATGGCCTGTGTGGATGGGGTTAAAAGAACCGAAAAAGAGGCCGATCTTCATTAGTTAAAAATTTCAGCTTCTGTTTTTAAACTCATTATAAAGTTTTTGCGCTTCTTGCAAGGAGCGCTCTCTGTCTTCATTAACCAATACCACGTCAAATTTATCTTCGAAGCCCATTTCAAACTTAGCTTTGAATAATCGTCTCGATAAACTCTCTTCTGATTCTGTGCCTCTATCTTTTAATCTTTCTTTTAATACTTCTATGGAAGGCACTTTTACAAAAACCGCGAGAGCCTTATCGCCAAAATACTTTTTAAGACTTAATCCGCCTTTTACATCCACATCAAAAATCACATTCTTTCCTTCGCTCCAAAGTCTTTCAATCTCAGATTTTAAAGTGCCATAAAAGTTACCTTCGTAAACTTCTTCCCACTCTATAAACTGATTGGCGTCTATCTTTTGTTTGAATTCTTCCGGAGAAAGAAAATAGTAGTCTTTACCATGTTGTTCTGTACGGCCGCGTCTATCGCGTGTTGACGCAGAAATAGAGAACCCCAGATCGGAGTTGTTTTGCAGCAGGTGCCTTACTATAGTAGTTTTGCCTGAACCGGAGGGTGCAGAAAAGATTAATGCTTTTCCTGCCATTATTTAGATAGGTTTTGAATTACCTTTTGTTTAATGCTGTCTACTAAATCCTGAGGTGCTTCGTTTGAACACTTCTTCTTTAGCAAATCGCGTATGGCTACTTCAAGGTGATAATTCTGATAGCAAGGCATGCATTCTTCTAAATGATGTCCCATAAATCTATCTTTTTGCTCCGTAGTTGCTTCGCCATCTAAAATTGACTGAAGTAATTGTAAACACTCCTGCTGATGAGGGCATTCATGTTTCATATTTTTCTTATCGGGTGTATTCATAAACTCGGAGGCTTAGGCGGTTTTATATCCCATGGATTTAGCGTATTCACTTAATTTTTCTTTTAGCAGATTACGGGCGCGATGAAGGCGGCTTCTAACAGTACCAATGGGAATGTCCAGAATTTTAGCCATCTCTTCGTACTTAAAGCCCTCCAGATCACACAATATAATAACAGTCCGAAAATCTACATCCAATGCGTTTAATGCATTTGAAATCTCATCGCCAATCATATTGCCGAGCGATTCCACACGCAAGTCGGGGGTAATCTGCCTGTCTACCTCCTCTGAGTTATAATACGTTTCAACTTCCTGATAATCTACCTTAGCAGGCTCTTTGCTCTTTTTCCGGTAATCATTGATGAAGCTGTTCTTCAAAATTCGAAACAGCCATGCCTTTGCATTAGTTCCTTGCTGGAAAGAATCGATGAAACGATAGGCTTTTAAATAGGTATCCTGCAAAAGATCTTTGGCATCATCGCGCTCCAGGGTAAGTCTATAGGCAAAATTGTACATGGCGTTTATCTGGGGCATAAACTCCTTGTCAAAAATCTCCTGTTTTTGAGCGTCTGTATAATTATTTTTAATGAATTCTTCTTCCATTATAAGGCGAATATACTGGCAAAAATGGTTAAAATGACAGGACTTTAGATCCAGGTTTTAGGTTAGCGTTGTTTTTTACTCAGTTTACCCTTTGTTATTTGAAAAGCCATCCTAATCAGGCTTCGTCATTGATGTGTAAAGCTCATAATAAGCATTTACACTATCCTCATTTCTAATATTGTTTTTAATATGGATACGAGCATTTTTACCTAACATTTTAGCAAAAGATCGGTCATTGCTAAGTCGTTCAAGGGCTTTTGCAATGCTTTCAGGATCCTTAATTGGCATTGTTAATCCTGTTTTTTCATGAATTACCAAACGTGAATTTCCAGGAAGGTTGGTAATGACAGGAGCCACCTCCAAACACATAGCTTCAATAACTGATCTGGTGAGCGACTCACCATAAATAGAAGGTAACATAAAAGAATCGCAGGCTTTTACAAAAGAAAGGGGGTTGTTCTGAAACCCAAGTATTTTAATATTGGCTTTAATGGGGCTCTTTTCAACAATCTCCATTAGGTCCGGTTTATCCATTCCATTACCTACCAAAATCAAATAAATATTTGAAGATTCCTTCAAATAATGTGTTGCCTGAAGAAGGTATTTTATCCCTTTCACTTTCCTGACATTGGCTACACAAATCACTTTAAAAGCATTGTCAGGAACACCATAGGCTTTCAAGTCAACAGCCTCTACATCATCATACCACTCGACTTTATGACCTTTTGCAATAGTCACAACCTTGCTCTTATTAAAAAGCAGGTTCTTTTGAATGGAGGTTTTTATTTCATCTACGTTACAAACGATTTTATCTACTCTTGGACTCAGGTGTTTTAAATACGCAAAGGGATCCCACCAATGTACATTGCCAATGGTGCCTCTGTAAATGACAGTTTTAACAGGTAAAAACATTGCGGCAAACAGGCCATTGATCATTGCCTTGTTATTGAACATATGAACAATGTCATAGTGCCCCATTTTTAACTCCTGCCTTATTCGTTTAATATGTCCTAGACTAAATTTTTTATGTGGGTGAAACTTAATAACCTTAATCCCCATTTGCTCAAATCTAGGAATGTATTGCGTGTGGGCAAAAGTCATTATAGTTACATCAAAACCGTCCTGTACCTTTAGACCTATAAAAATCTCTGCCTCTGACCGAATAACAGGGATGGTGTGATTATTCGTAATAACAAGAACTTTTATTGACATACGGTTTTTTATATACGATTAGCAATAAGTAGCTTTGAGCAAAGTTAATATTTAATTACATGATCCTTACTGGCTTTAAAAAGTTTTATAAACAACTACTCTTTGATCTTAATGCTAACAGTAAATTCTATGGTGCTATCTATAAGATATACCTAAAACATTTTTATAAACCTTCCAAAGATTCGTTAGCAGTATTGATAGATGAGTTCTCAAAAAAAAGAGGCAAAGTAAAATTTATTCAAATTGGTGCGAACGATGGATTTTATCATGATCCATTATATAAGTTTATAAAACGAGATGCCTGGGAGGGTGTTCTTTTGGAGCCACAACCCTATGTGTTTGAAACATTTCTGAAACGCCTACATAAGAATAATCCTGCGATACATTTAGTTAATGCTGCACTTGATTATAATGATGGAGAGCGAAAAATATACCGCATAGCTTTCTCCAATTCCAGGTGGGCTACAGGTCTCTCTACGCTCGATAAATCCGTTCTTGAAAAAGTTATTGCGTCTGGGCATATTGACAGATTAGCCAAACGCTATGGGGAAAAAATTCCTGCTAGCATAAACGAATACATTTCTGATGAGCCCATAAACTGCATGAGTGTGGATACACTAATGTCCAAATATTCTATGACTCAACTTGATTGGCTTCAGATAGATGCTGAGGGTTATGATTATGAAATTATTAAAATGTTTAATATAGAAAAGACTCAGCCTTCTGTTATTGCTTACGAGAGTTCTCATTTAAGCGCTGAGGACAAATCTGCCTGTGAAGCATACCTAATAAAAAATGGATATACTCTACAGCAAATCAAAGAGAACACAGTAGCACAAAAAAATACAATTCAGTAAGCGATAAAAGAAATTTATATGTCATTAAAAGCCTCAATAATTATTTCATTTTACAATAAGATTGACTGGCTTACTTTAGTATTAGCTGCTCTTGAAAGACAGTCAGAAAAGAATTTTGAAGTAATTATTGCTGACGATGGTTCTAATGATACAGTCGTCAACGCTATTCAGGATTATACGAAATCCACTCCACTTTCAATACAACATGTTTGGCATCCGGATAATGGCTTTCTTAAAACGACCATCCTTAATAAGTCGGTTGTCGCTTCAAGGAGTGAATATTTGATCTTCATTGACGGTGACTGTATTCCACACAAGAATTTTATCGAAGATCATTTGCGATTGTCATCACCAAATGAAGTAATCATAGGGAGAAGAGTCAACCTTTCAGATGCGTTATCCAAACAGATTACAGCTGAGAAAATTAAGGATGGATTTTTAGAAAACTCATTCGTAGCAAGACTAATAATTGACAGCATAGTCAATAAATCAAAAGATATTGAAAAGGGTATCCATATACAAAATACAAAAATCAACAGATTATTAGGCACCTATAAGAAAGGTCTGTTAGGTTGCAATTTTTCCATTAGTAAATCGGACCTTCTCGCTGTAAATGGTTTTGACGAACGTTATAAATCACCTCGCTATGGTGAAGATACTGAAATTGCTTACCGCTTTATTCAATTTGGGCTCAAGCTCTTCATGCCCAAGTTTGCTTTGGGGCAATATCATTTGTGGCATAAGAAATTAGGTAGGGATTCGGAAGCCGAGAATGCAATATTGTTTGAAGAAACAAAAACGAATAAATATACGAGGACTCCTTACGGAATTGTTAAAGAAAAATGATGCTCGTCCGAACCGCTGACGGATAGAATTAATATTCTATCGAACTATCTTATTTTAAGAAAAGGCCTTTAAAGCCATTGGCGCTTGCCAAATCTCATATTCTTTCGGCTTTTATAATCATTGTTTCCCCGAATAATAATGCTTTCGAAAATAGATGTCTTTTAATTTGCTTGTTTACTATTCGTTGTTGCGAATTCTTTTCTTCTTTATTATAAACGAAAGTCGTAGCCAAATAGGTAAAGGGGACAAAAATCAAGTAAGTCCAACTTATCCACTTTATTCTATTAGTTGTAACAGTGGTTATTCTAAAATTACGCGTATGTAGCATGTACCTTAATCTTTGGTAAGCCATCATATTAATGTGATGCAATGGAGTGGGGTTATTTTCGTTAAGCGGCACCTTGTTTTTGTTATGATGGCTTGTCCAAAACCACCGCCAGCGCGAGCGTAATGAATTAATATTGGGAGTTGATATTATCACATTTCCCCCAGTCTTAATAACACGGCTACACTCAGTAATAAAATCAAAAGGCCTCTCCAAATGCTCAATACCATCAATACAGACAACAGCATCGAAAAAGCCATTTTCATATGGAAGGCGTTCATTCATATTGCCTTCTCTAAAGTTGGGATTATCAACTTCCATAAAGTTTTCTATATCCCCGGAATGCACTTCTATTTTCTTTGAAAGTAACCGTTGGGTAAAGGCCCCTGCTCCACTGGGAATGTCAAGCACACTTTGTTTATCTCCATCGGCAAGAAGTAAAGAAGCCACTCGGTTATGGGTATTCTTTGAGGTATTTTCCGGAATATATTTCATACAAGTCAAATATAATAGCTGAGTTCTATTAATTGTAACGGAGGTTAAAATATAAGTATTTGATAGATGTATAGTAAAATCCTTGCCCTACCTTTGTCTGGTATTTAAAGACTATGCCATCAACCCAGGTAAAAATTTCTGCTGTTATCATTACACTTAATGAGGAAAAGAACATTGAGCGTTGTATAAATTCTTTACAGGGCATTGTGGATGAAATTGTTGTCTGGGATTCAAACTCAACTGATCGAACCAAGGAGATCTGTGAACATTTAGGAGCCATAGTTTACCAAGCTGATTGGGAGGGCTACTCAATCGCTAAAAATAAGGCAAATGAACTCACCACTGGTGACTATATACTTTCAATTGATGCTGACGAAGAGCTCTCTCCTGAGCTCCGAAGTAATCTTTTGAAAATAAAACCATCCATAAGGGAGGATGCATACATTTTCACCAGAATTAATAATTACTGTGGCACTTGGATTAAGTACAGTGGTTGGTATCCTGAGTATAAAATTAGGCTATTCAAAAAAGGCAACGCCATTTGGGTGGGTGAAATCCATGAGCAATTGGAATTCACTATTAAGCCTAATCAACTGGTTGTAACTGGAAATCTTTTACACTATTCTATTCTTAGTTTAGAGCATCACGTTCAGAAAATCTTTCTATATAGTAAGCTAACAGCATTAAAAGATTTTCAAAACGGTGTAAAACCCTCTATCCTTTTTCATGGCATAGCAAAACCTAGTTTTCACTTCTTTAAAAATTTTATACTGCAGCGAGGGTTTCTGGATGGCTACAAAGGATTTGTTATTGCACGAATGGCTTCATTCGAGCGCTTTCTTCGATATGTAAAACTCAAGGAACTTTATAAAAATGTTGAGGCAGAAAAGCCTATCAAAGTTATTCAGCTCAGTTCTGAAGCAACATGGCGTGGAGGTGAGCAACAGATTGCCTATCTCATTGGTGAACTCAAAAGACATAATATTGAGTCAATTGCATTTGTAAAAAAGGGATCGAGCTTTGAGGAGTATTGCAAAAAAAATGGCATTCGCTACTACAAATCGCTCTTTCAAAACTCTATTGATCTTCTAACAGTTTTAAAACTTTGTTGGATTGCCAGAAAAGAAAAAGCAAGTATCATACATATACATAGCTCTAAATCGCATAGTCTTGCAGTCTTAGGAACACTTTTCGGTCTACGCACACCACTTATACTCAGTAGAAGGGTAGACTTTGAACTTAGCAGTTCACTCTTTTCCGATTGGAAATATAATCACCCACAAATAAAGAAAATACTTTGTGTGTCCGATGCCATAACTAATATAGTTAAACCTCACCTGCGGGATCCAGACAAATGCCTGACCGTGCATAGTGGGGTAGATATAAGTAAATTTAAGGTTAAGAGCACTGCCAATTTGCTTCGGGAAGAATTCAAAATCGGGAATGATAAAATACTGATTGGAAATACGTCTGCACTAGCAGGGCATAAAGATTATTTCACTTTTATTGATACAATAGAGTTGCTGGTTAAAAAATCATTACCAGTTGTTGCTTTTATTATTGGAAAAGGACCACTTGAAAAAGAGTTGAAGAACTACGCAACTCAAAAAGGATTAAAAGAGCAGATAATTTTTACCGGATTCCGCAATAATATTTCAGAGATTTTACCTTGTCTAGATATTTTTTTAATAACCTCAACAGAAGAAGGTTTAGGAACGAGTGTATTGGATGCCTTTGCATCTAAAGTTCCTGTAGTAGCCACTTATGCTGGCGGTATTCCAGAAATGGTAAAGCACGAACAAACAGGGCTAATTGTAAAGCCCAAAAATTCACTTGGTTTAGCCGCATGTGTTGAACAGTTAATTAACTCTCCGGAACTGCGCAGCACTATTATCGATAACGCATACACAACTGTACTTACCTTCTCTAAAGAAACCACAGCCACTAAAACAAGGTTGGTTTATAAAGAGGTTATTCAATACTCGCTTGATTAAAAAGCGATAGTCAGACAAAGCTGACTATCGCGCATCTCTTGGGTAGATGCTAGTTATCGCTTTGCCATCAATCCCATCGATTTCACCATGTTGATAAACTCAACTCTATAACCTTCTTCATCCTTGCCTCTGGCTCCTTTGGCAAGTTGAACAACTTTTTCATAGTCATAATGATTAACATATTCAGATTCGCGTAGTAACATTCCAAAAGCTGCTACTGCTGCCGACCACCTGAAATTATCGGAGGTGTTCGACAAGCTTATTTGTTTATCTTTCATTGGATGAACGATAAGTTTACTTACATCACCATCAGGTTGCTTATACCTGAACTTAACCATCATTAACTCATCAGAATCCTGTGCTGATTTAACTACATCTGTCTTCTGGTATTTTAATTCATCAACACTGAAGAATTCACTTTTAACACCAACAGGTATTATTTCATACAAAGCCGTAACAGTATGACCTGAGCCTAATTCACCTGCATCCTTTTTATCATTATTAAAGTCTTCACTCTTCAACATTCTGTTTTCATAACCAATCAATCTATATGCAGCCACTTTAGCTGGATTAAACTCAACTTGTAACTTCACATCTTTGGCTATGGTAAACAGCGTGCCTCCGAATTCATTTACCAGCACTTTTTTAGCTTCAGTAATATTATCGATATAAGCATAATTGCCGTTACCCTTATCGGCTAAAATCTCCATTTTAGAATCCTTATAATTGCCCATACCAAAACCAAGCACTGTTAAGAATACTCCGCTCTTTCTTTTTTGCTCAATTAGTTTTTCCATACTCTCGTTGCTCGATTCACCAACATTAAAGTCACCATCAGTTGCCAAAACAATTCTGTTGTTTCCTTCTTTCTTAAAATGTTTTTCGGCCAGGCTATAAGCTAACTGAATTCCAGCTCCGCCTGCTGTCGATCCTCCAGCTTGTAAATTATCCAGCGAGCTGACTATTTTTTCCTTCTCTTTTCCTGAGGTTGGTTCCAGTACAACACCAGCAGCACCTGCGTAAACTACTATCGATACATAATCTTGCGACCTTAACTCATTAACCAACATCTTAAAAGACGACTTTAATAAAGGAAGCTTATTTACATCACTCATCGAACCGGAAACATCAATTAAAAATACCAGATTAGAAGGAGGAATATTTTCTGTAGCGATGCTTTTTCCCTGCAAGCCTATGTGTACTAGTTTATGTTTTTCATTCCAAGGTGCTGTGGATATCTCAGTAATTATATTGAAAGGATGTTCAGCAGATGGTTGTGCATAATCATAATCGAAGTAGTTAATCAATTCTTCTATTCTTACAGCGTCTTTTAGCGGTTGTTGTCCATTATTGATAAATCTGCGGACATTGCTGTAGGAAGCTTCGTCAACATCTATTGAAAAAGTAGAAAGCGGATCTTTAAAAACATCTTTAAAGATATTTTCTGTGATACCTTCGTATTCCTCAGTGTTAGCTTCCTGTTGTACATAATCCTGATAAGGTATGTGCATATTATGATAGGTGCTACTCGGAGCAGCATACTCAGATTTCTTACCACGTATTCTTTCTTTACCATGCCCAGTCATTACTACTTCACTCAATTGTACCACGTCTAATGACAAGGCAACGTTAAGCGTATTTCCTGTACCGATTTTAACCTCTTTTGTTTGAAGGCCAATGAAGGTAAAAACCAGAGTGCCACCACTGGATGGAACCTTGATACTATAATGACCGGCTACATCTGTAATTGTTCCGGTTGCTGTCCCCTTAAGAACAACATTTACTCCTGGCAATGCAGAGCCATCTTCAGCAGAAGTAACTATTCCGCTAATGCTCCTTTGTTGGGCTTGTAATACCGAAAGGCAAAACAAAACCATGGCGAGTGTGATCAATCTTATTTTCATACGCATTATTTTGTTGTTTTGCTATTGAGATGCACAGCAACGAAAAATTCCATACGTGATTTAAAAAATTGTATCTTAAAAAATGTTTTTAGCTAAAGCCATCCATGAAATGAGCGATTCTGAGCTGATTGAGGTCTACAAAACCTCTCAGAATAAGGAATTAGTGGGCGAGCTTTATAAACGCTATACCCATCTTGTTTATGGCGTTTGTCTGAAATACTTGAAAGACAGGGAATTGGCAAAAGATGCTGTTATGCAGCTTTTCGAAAAATTGCTCACAAGTCTACTAAGCCATGAGGTGAATCATTTCAAAAGTTGGCTTTATGTTTCGGCTCGAAATCACTGTTTAATGTATTTAAGGAGTGTTAAAGGAAAAACAAGTCAGGAAATCTCTTCTTTTATTATGGAAAAGGTTGAGGAACCGCATCTGGAAGATGGTGAGGAATTAGAAAGTAATATCAGTAAATTAGAAAAGTGCCTGGAAACGTTGAATACGGAACAAAAGAAATGTGTTCAATTGTTTTATCTGCAAGAGAAGTGCTACCAGGAGGTGTCATCACAAACGGGGTATGATTTATTAAAAGTGAAAAGCTATATACAAAACGGTAAACGGAATCTTAAAATTTGCATGGAGCGAAATGACTGATTATTCAAAAGATATTGAACGTTATCTGAACGGAGAGATGACTCCGGCAGAGCGCCATGCCTTAGAAAAAAAGTCTCTGTCTGATCCCTTTCTTGCTGATGCATTAGAAGGAGCCGAACTAATTACTTCTGTTGATTTTGAACAAGATGTAAATGCACTTAACAAGGCTATTGACCTAAGAATTAAAAAGGAAAGTAAAAACAAAACCCTATTATTCTGGAGTCTGCGCATTGCTGCTGGTTTATTAATACTGTTTATTGCAACATACTTGATTCTAAATTTGGGTGACAAGATAAAGTCAACACCAAACCTGAGCGATCAGCAGCCCATTCAAAAACCTGACACCAATCAATTAAAAAAGGATAGCTCAGCAACTGGAATGTCTAACAATCAATTGGCATTAGTAGAAGAAAAGGTGATTCAGAAAAAAGAGCCTACAGACAAACTAAAGTCTGTAGAAAGGAAAAATAACACATTAAAGACACCGGAAATTGAAGCAGAAAAAGCTGTAGTAGCAGATATTACCGAAACCGAACCACAAGCTGAAGAAATTAAAACCGAAATTATTGCTCCGGCAATAACCACTAGCAGGGCTGAGATTGAAGAAAAAAAGATGAGCCCTGTAACTGCAAGTGAAGTAGCTAAGGAAGATGAGACCGTAGTAAGCAGTCGTTTAAGGGGAACCAATGCAGATCGAAATGCCAAAAAAAGTTTTTCTGATCAAGGTGCAAACCCTCAATTGCCGGCAGCGACCATTAGTGGTGTAGTAACCTCTGCTGAAGATGGCAGCCCTCTGCCGGGTGTAAATGTTGTGCTCAAAGGAACTACCATCGGTACCATTACAGATGTTGAAGGAAGATTTAAACTCGATAGTGCCACCATTGCTTCAACGCTGGTTTATTCCTTCATAGGACTGCGAACTAAAGAGGTTAGTGTTACTAATTTCAATCCATTAAATGTAGCGCTGAATGCAGATGTATCACAGCTAAGTGAAGTAGTGGTGACAGGTTATGGATACAGTAACACCAATGAAACTACGCCTACTGTGGATCTGGCTCATCCGGAAATTGGTAACAGAGCTTACAGAAAGCACCTAGAGGAGAATATTATTTACCCACAAAGTGCCCTCGATAACAAAATTGAAGGAAGAGTAACCGTAGAGTTCTTTGTAGAAACAGATGGAAGTCTAAGTGATTTCACAATTGTAAGAGGCATCGGAGGTGGCTGTGACGATGAACTAATCCGCCTGATCAGGCAAGGGCCAAGGTGGGTGCCAACAAAAAAGGATGATCAACCGATTCGGGATAAAGCAAGGGTAAGGTTGAATTTTCAGTTACCAAAAAAATAATTCATAATTCATAATTCATAATTCATAATTCATAATTCATAATTCATAATTCATAATTCATAATTCATAATTCATAATTCATAATTCATAATTCATAATTCATAATTCATAATTCATAATTCA
>NZ_BHXQ01000004.1 GCF_003990915.1 Chryseotalea sanaruensis | reverse complement strand
ATTCTGTGCATTGTCTTTCTTTCTGCTCATCGATCTGTCCGGAGGCTTTCATGTTCTGGTAATGAATAACCTTTTTACTCTGATCGTGACTTTCATCTACCGCTATGATAAAACACCTGCTCATGTTGTCTTCGTAGATTTCTCCTTTCGTAGTACAACTCATGGAGGCGATCGGGCCATAAACGGTTTTCTCACTGGCGCTGATGTTTCCATTTTCGTCTTTGATACTAGTACTGCTAATGATCATGCCTTTGCTCTGTAGTTCTCTAAACGCGAACTGTGCTTCTTCTTTCATGCCGTCCAGGTCTTCAATGCAGATCAGTTTGTTTTGCAGATCGTACATGCCATAGTTGTACAAACTGCCTTCGGTTACTCTGGTAAAGTTCTTCTTGTCTTCCTGTGGTATGAAGTTGTAAAGCTTGGCCATCAAATGTGTTTTTCCGCTTCCGCTCGATCCTTGTATGAGTGCATGTAAGGGCTCACGCATTTTATGGGTGATGGCGATGGCCATTAAAAATATCCGGTTGTTCTCCTCTCCTACTACTCCGGCTTTGCCAATCAACTCATTCCATTTTTTGATCAGGCTGGGTTTGCGTAAAAATTCTAATGCTTGTTTCTCGTATTTACTCACCGAAGCCTCAGCCAAGGTCGGTTGTAATTCTTTAGGCTTGTTCAGATTCTCACGGTGTCGTTCTAGCAGTTCGGTAAACAATTCTAAATCCAGTTGGATAAGGTCGGCACGTAGTTGCAATTTCTCGGCTGCCTCTCTTGCGATCTTCTCTACTTGTTTGTCTTCGTACAGATCAAGTTTACTTCTGCTTTTTCTTCCGTTCTGCAGATGTTCAATGTCCAGGCTCACGCGCATGCTGTCGGCTTCATTGCGTAATCCTCCTTTGATGTAATAGTTTGCTGTGATGGTGCAGTAAGTGAGCCTGTGCGGATTGCTTGTGTCAAAACTACCTGCTGATGTGTTAGCTGGTGATTTTGTCACGGGCTTTTTTTCTTCAACTGAAAAAGAAAATGATGATCTGCTTTCAACCAGGTGCGTGAGGATCTTGCTGTCATGACTTTGTATCAGGCTGTTCACGTCTTCGCCTTCTGGTGTGTTTACTGTGCTTATCTTTATCTCTGGTCTAATCTCCTGGAGCTTGGCTGCTACTCGCTTTGTTCCTTCTCTCCCTGCTTCATCGCCATCAAAAAAGATAATCACTTCCCTTAACTGCTTAAGTCCTTTGATCGCTTGCTCATGCTCTACAGTAAATCCATTTGTTCCGTAACAAGCTAAAATGTTATTGTTGGTGGTGATCGCTTCATCTTGCAATAGTGTGGCCGCATCAATGATCGCTTCTGTTAAAATCAGTTGTTGTGTTTCTGGTCTCGGATAACAAGGATAAAGTCCTTTGCGGTCTTTCAGGTAAAAGTGTCTGGCCTCTTCTTTATTGTAAATGCTGCGACCGTAAAAACTTACGATCACACCAAGTCTGTCTTTAAGGGGGAAGATCAAACAACCTTTCAGGTGCGCGTAGTGTGTACCTGCATTGTAACCTATTTCCAGTTTGTCCGCATCGAGGTGTCTTTCTTCCAGGTAGGCTTTCATTCTCCGATCATTGCGTAGCAAGCTTGCTCTGAACGTACGCATCAGTGAAGTGTAATTGCCTTTGTGTTGTTCAGGGTTACCGATTAACTCCTGCGCTTTCAATATCGCTTCGCGTTTTGTGCCTTTCTCCATGCGCATAATAAAATCTATAACATCACCACTGCCGGCAGTGCAGTTGGAACTAAAGCAGTTGTACGTATTGGTCGCGGGATAAATTTGAAGGCTCGGTGTTTTGTCGTTGTGGAAGGGGCAGTGTATCATGAAGGGTTGACCTTCAGTCTGCCGAAGCTTTAGCGCAGGCAGATAGTGATCGAGTACCTGGGCAATGCTCAGTTGCTTTTTGATCTCTGCTATTTCCATTAGCTACCGGATTGAGTGGGTTGATTGTTTTGGGCCAGGAACTTCAACAGGTCGAAGAGCATTTGCATGTTATGAGCCATGTCACCAAAATTGACGGGAAGACTTTCGTGCTCGTTGATGAGATACTGGTGATAGAGTTCCAGCAAGTGCTCCCGCAATTCTTCCGGAGGCACGCATTCCAAAAAGCTGTTGAGCCGACAAAGCGTCTCGGCTGATAAAAAGGAGCGGTTGGATCGGGTGGGATGTGCCATAGAAAAAATTGTGCTTTTTTGATACAGTTCAAAGGTATCAATAATGTATCATTTAGGCAACATTTAAAGTGTCAAAATATAGCAAAGTAGCCAAATAGGTATCTATTTGATAACTTTAAGCCATGAAGAACATTGGGAAGATCATTAAGCAGATACGCGAAGAAAAAGGCTTGACTCAGCAACAACTGGCCGAACTCATAAACATGCACCGTTCTAATTATTCTAAAGTTGAGAGTGGAGAACGTGATTTATCTATCGATGCAATCCATAAGGTGGCCAAGTATTTTGGAATGACCATTGACCAACTCGTAAACTTTGACGGAACAATGCCTGAAGAGGTAACCGTGGAAGATAAATCAATCATGGAGCAGGTAAAGCTTATTCAGGAACTAGAGCCTGAGGAAAAATCTATGGTCTTTAAAATGATCGAGACTTTTTTAACCAAGAAAAAATTTAAAGACTTCTTTCAAAAAAATATCGCTACACTATGAAGAAACGTGTTGAAAAAGCCCTGGAGTATAAAGTAGCCACTTCACAAAAGGCTGTAGGTGTGGCGCTCGTTCTTCTCTGCACAATTATTGCTAACTACGGTCTTATTACCCAAATCAAAACCAGTACTTCCAAAATCTTCTTCGCAGTTGCTATACTTAGCCTGGTCTTCTCTATCATGGGAGGAATTCTTATTGCCATTGCTGTCCCCGCCCAGCTTGATCCTTTACCCAAACACAAACGAAAGTTCACAACGCAAAATCCCGATTTCAGAACCTTGACTCTATTTCAGTTTGGTGCACTGACAATATCCATTTTTTGCATCCTGTCTTTACTGCTTGATCTCATATAAAAAAACCCAGCGCAAACGCTGGGCTATGTAGTTTATTCCAAAAGTAGTAGCGAGATGATACGACTAGTGGGGGTTGGGGTATATTGTTACCTCCATTTATAGCTTGCTACTTTTTCCGTTCGAACAGAATCGTCCGGGTCTCTGTCAGTATTTGTGATTCTGAAAATTTGAACACTATCGTTTTTCATTTCAATAATCCAAGACTTTGGTGCCCCATAAACGTATAGTACATTCTGCCTTGACATCCACTTATTGCAAACACACTTTAACGTGCTCTCTTTTACAATCTCCTCTAATTTCGGATACCCTCTTGCCGTAAAAGCTCTGTTCAGTAAGTCAACATTATCTTCGTAATAATGATTTAGGTCGTATCCAGTTGATTTGTTTGACTTGGTAAATTTTGATAATACATTACCTTCAATGAACTGAAGATCCCAATCTTTGATAATGACCTTAGCCCAACTGGAAGCATCTTCTCTACTCTTTAGCACTGCATATTCATTAGACCCTATTTTTTTAATAGGATAAAACTGAGGTTCCATCTCCTCAAAGTTAGACAACGCAATACCAAAATTTTTACTGTCATCGTTTGTATCCAAGACCAATGAGTAATATGTTTCAGTGTTCTTTTCACACTCACATGGTAAGCTGTTCTTCAAACACTCAACGTATTCAATATTTAACCAAGATTGTCCCTTATCTTCATTCTGCTCACTTGCACAATTCTGAGAACTGAAGAACTGAAAAATCAATACTGCTAAAAATGATAGCCTCATAAATCAATTATTTTTCCTGACCTCCGATACCTCGTAACTTGAGTAAGTTGTCCTGCCTCCCGGAGTTGTAGTGTCTGACATACCTCCGGTCGTGGTGTTCAGGGTAAAATTATTATTAGCATTCTTACCCGTGGATGATTTAGCGTTATCCAGATAGTTGAATGTGACTGTTCCATCAGCAGCAACAGTTACAGAACGTATTACCACAAAGTGTCCTGTATTAGAATTCCTATTTCCAGGATCAGGAGCAGTGCCATCAGTTTTTGTTTCTTTGACCCCAACCATTACTGGATTCCCATTATTCAATTCTGTTTGTACCCGAATAGCGCCACCAAAAGCATCTGCAGTTAAACCCGGATCTTTGGTAGTATTAACTAAAGTTTGTATTGCATCGCCTGGGCCTGTCTGTGTAACACCCGCATCTTTCAATTGCGCTGCTGCAGCATCAAAACAATTGCTTCCGTTATTTGAATATGTCTGCAATGCAGCATCATTTGTAACATCTGAAACTGTTGTAAAGTAATCCGCAAACGTAACACTATTATCCATCAAAGTCTGTGTTGATCCAGCTCCACCGGATTGAATATTTTCAAGTGCTTGATCATTTGTCATGGTTGAATTAACAACTCTTACATCTGTGTTATCACCAACTTGCCCCAAGAGACTACCATTGGCAGCGTAATACCTCTGCAATCCCCAAAGATCAATATTTGCCACTGGTGAATTCTCAGCATAGTTGTACGGTGTTAACCAATGATATTTAGTTGCCAGCGGATCAATACCAGTGAATTTACCAATTGCCGGATCATAAAAGCGAAAACCAAAATCCAACCAACCAAGATCTAATTCGTCTTGTAATTCCTTTCCGTTATACAAGTATGACTGCTCAGTCATTCCCTCTCTGCTATTTCTCTCTGCGATCATACCAAAGGGATAATAAAAATTCTCCTCTAGTACTGGCGATTTGGTATGGGTCACCTTAAAGTCATCGAAGTATACTTCTGTGCCAGCCTCTTCATTAGACAAGTAGATGTACACATAACCCGGCTCGGTAATTTCTATAGTCGGTGTAACGAGTTGTTCGTGCGCAACTCCTTCGGGTGCAAAGCCACCATTTTCTTTGGCACTTGTGCTTATTCTGTCAAAACCACTTTTAGAATCTATAGGTACAAAATTCTTATCGAACACAATCCAGTTCAGATAAGCCTTAGGTGCGCCCGGCCCTTCTTCTGTTTTGTTTAATATTGTTCCAAAAGGCATAGTTAAAGCACCAGGGCTTCCAAAATTTCCGCCATCAATAACTACACCGGGGTCGGCAGTTCCAGCAATAATGTTCGCTATTAAATCTTCAAGGAAGGTTTCAACATCAGGGTCACTCAAGTCAACATATTTAGCAAATACTTCTGCACTGAGAACATCACCAGGCATTACGGCAATGGAACGCGCCAAACCATATTTCTCTTCTGCTGTACCGCTGAGTCGCATGGCGTATTGTGTGCTGCCTGTGTTGGTATGGTCGAAGAGTGTGGAATTCACTTTACGAATATCGTCATATTTCAGGAAGTTTGCACGCTCTTCGTTTTCATTGGTGGTTTCAAGTGTGCCCAATGTTTCTTCTACTTCTGGTACTGAGGTGAAGGTTACGCGCACATTGCCAAGGTGGTCTTTGAGGTGGTATTGGTATTCGGCCTGGGCCTCACCCCCCTGCCCCTCTCCAGAGGAGAGGGGGGAAGGAATGATACGCCCCTCTTCATGGTTAACAAATTGCAGGGTATCATTTTGGTAAATGAATTCGCCTGCGTAATCTGTTGTTTTTGTTTTAATGCCTTCAGTAACTACCTGGGCCAGCTTTTGGCCAGTGGCGGTGTAGATGTATTGGATACTACCCTCATCACCACGTTTTACAGTCTCGGGTAAGTTGAGGTAGTTGTAGGTGATGGCTGTAGCAGCATGAACTGATATGGATTCGATATAGCCAGAAAAATCAGGGCTTGCTATTATTTTAACATCACTTGTACCATTACTAGAGGTAAATATTGACAGAGATCCAGATGAAGTAAGTGAATAGTTGGTTGAACTACTCCCTACCCTGATGTTCACTGATCCTGTGGTTGATGTTCTTACTAAAACATAACTCACAACATGATGAGTGCTTCTTTTAATGAGGGTCTCTTGTGTAATAACACTTTCCAAAGTACCTGCCGAAATTTCTATCCTGCTATTGACAAAGCTTAGGCGTGTAGGTTCTGTAGTTGTCCAATTTGCACTACCATTATCAAATTCACCATTGGCTACAAGTTCCTCTGTTGATTTGTTCCGGTCAAGTGTAATATTCCCATTATTGTCATACACATAATCATCGATAGTACTGTTAAGCTCTTTGAAGCCGTTGATATCATCTGCTACGTCAGTTACTCTAAAAAGTTTATTGCTTTGTGCGCTGGGGTTAGCTCCATAACTGTAGGTCAAATCATCTATCAAACTTCCATCTTGCCCGCTTCTTTGCAGTTGCATGATGTTACCATTTAAATCGTAGCTACTAATGTGCTCTTTAAAGGCATTAACACTTTGCATAATACCATTGGCATCGCGGTGTTTCGCCAGACCCCAGCTGCTCATATCTTTTTGTTTGAAGTCAGCTGTTTTTAATCTGTTGAGTGGATCGTAAGTAAAGTTGTAGGCATTTTCTTTCTGATCGCCAAAGCCCTGGTTGTTACTCCACTTCATGGCATTGATGTTGCCATTAAATTGCAATTTATCCGATGGGTTGCCTGTACCTAAATCTGTATTGTAGGCCAGCTCCATTCCAAAGTAGTCTTTAGCTTCCTGTGCTTGTGCCATAAGTGCGGCATCGTTAATGTGCGTGAGCCAGCCACGTATGTTGTATGCATAGTCTACCGACTGTTTGGCATCGGAGGCATCGGCTAATATACTGTGCAATTTTTTGTCAACGAGTTGACCTAACTCATTATACTCGTTATGTGTTAACAATATCTCAGGCTGACCATTAAATGAATGCCAGGTATCGATCAATCGGCCAGCGCGGTCGTAGTCAAATCTTCGTGTTGTGTTTATGTCTGATTGAGTAAACGAAGTTCGAACATTACTTACCGCTATATTATTATGATAAAAAGCAACATCTACCAAAAGAGAATTACTTGAAGGTGTTAGAGAAGTGTAGAGGAACTCGTTATTCTTAAAGTACTTTATTGATGTTCCCTCTCTCACAATTTTTAACTCGTCTCCACTCTTATGCCCTGATCCGACCGTGAGTTTATTAGCTCCATTTTCATAGATTCTTAATGAACCTCCCGTGATATAGAAACCATAATCAATTGTAGTGTAACCAGCATCAAGACTTTGGTCAGTGAGGCCAATGATTGTGTTCCCCGACATCTGGACAATGTTGAATTTCATCCACACATCTTGGTTGGATTGAGATGTTTCTACAGAGGCCGCGCCTGAATTACCCCAACCGTTTGCAAAAGTACTTCCAGAAAGCAACTTGTTACCAACAACAGTGGTATTTACTAGATCTTTCCAGTTAACATCCTGTGTTATATGTACAGTACTTGTAGTTAGCACTTTTCCTACAAAGTCAAATACATTTGTGATTCTGTCTGTGCCACCTTTGTAGTTATCACTGATGCTTTGTATCAACCTGTATTTATCATCATAATAATTCACAGCTTTCAACCATGTATAACCGCCAACCTTACCACCATCCAATACCTTGGTCTTGGTGGCAGTTACCTGTCCCCTTACACGATTATTAAAATTATCTGGCTGATGGTAATTAACACCATCTTTTGTGGATTGTAAGTTTAGATCATCGTAATCATAATCAGAACCCCAGCTATTAATAGAAGTGTAATCATCATAGTAACTAAGCGTCAGGAAGTAACTTTCGTTTGGACTCCCAACTGTTGCCCCATAAGCACTGTGTGTTGTAGGGAATGATTGGTTTGAGTAACCATGCAAATTGCCTGGCGCAGTTCCAATATACTCTTCGTAATATTTACTTGAATCTTTTGCATAAAAGTTATTTACCAAAGCCTGCATTTGACTTTGTGTAAGTACAACACTTATGGTCGTATCTTTTAATCCAGTGGCAATGGGTCTATTCAATGCATCATACTTTGTAAAGGTCCATGGTCGGCCAGATAATGATCGTTGGCTTCCATCTTGTGTCATCACCAATCGGTCTCTGTCATCGTACACCATGTACACGGGTTCGGCACCGGGCACTTGCTTCATAATCATGCGCTGGCGGCTGTCATACCGGTAACGAAAAGCCCAACGTTTCAGGAAGTTGTTTTTTATAGTCTCTGTACTACTTGTGTAAAAATACTGTGTAGCCAGGCGTTTACTTGGCTCCGGGGGGATCACACAAACTAAATTTCCAAAGTCATCATAGATGAAATAGGTACTGGCCCAGTTGGTATCGCGGTCTACATCGGTAGAAGAAGGATTACCAGTTACTACCTGTACTCGTTTTAAAATGGTACGCCCTTCTTTATCTACATATTCAATTACCTGATTGCCTTGCTCATCTTTTGTTTTGTTTTTGTACAACTGATTAGCAGGATAGAAAACAGGAGTTGCTACGGTACCTGCTTCCACTTTACCAAAAGCATTAAGGGCTGAAGTTGTATACTCTTCTGTAGGATAAGTGAATGTCCATTGTAATACTTCATTGGCCTGGTTAAACTCATAACTATACTTAACAGTATGGTCAGCTGCATTATAAGTATGATCTCCATTCGGCTGCCAGTCAACACCAGGTGAACCTTGTTTGATAATACGGTTAAGTGGTGAAGGTTCGAAAATGGTTTCGGAGAATGGGGCGATGTCATCGGCTACTTTATCTCCGGCATTACTATAAAAATTACTTTGATCTGCCAGTGCTGTGGGTTGATAGCGGCCATCCCTGTTTGCGTGCGCATAAGGCAAATATTTTTTTGCTTCTCTGCCAAAGGCATCGTACTCAACAGGGCTAATTAAATCATTACCATTGCCTGCTGCACCCAGGGCAACGGATTGTACGGGCCGACCGAGGCCATCGAAGTAAGTGGTGCTCTCTGAGTAATCTTCAACCTCCAGATCATACAAGTCGGTTTGTTCATTTACTCCTGCTATGTTAAATGAATATGTGGTTACATAGTTCATGTCTACCAGTGGATTATATCTATTTCTGCTTATCTCCATCTCACCCGTTGTAAATACAGGGCTAGTGGAGGTAGTTTTGGCTGCCACTTTGTAGAGCCCAGGCTTGGTTACAACAAGCGTGGACGAACTTTGGCCTGCAAGCAACTGATTATTGCGATACCACTGGTAGCTAAAAAGATTTGAACTTGAAGCAATAGTTGTGCTTCCTCCTGCCGGAATGGAGGAATTTCCTTGAATGCTGATAGCCGGAACATCATAAATCAGTACAGCTGTTTCGGTAGAATTTTGCGCGGCACAGACACCACTTTTAACTACAGCTCGGTAATAGGTTGAAGTGTTTATATTATTATAGGCAAGGCTAGTCGTGGTATTAGCAATGTCTGTCCAACTGCCGCTGCCTATTTTTTGTTGCCATTTTTGAACTGCACCATTCTTGCCACTAAGTGTGAGTATACCCGTTGCTACTCCATAGGCTTCAACATTTGATGCAATAGTACCACCGACTGACGTGGAGTTAACTGTAGCAATGTGCGTAACAGCTGTTCCGCTACAACCATTGGCTGTGGGCGTTACGGTGTAGGTAGCTGTTTGGTTAGTTGGTGTAGTTTGTGAAAGTGTCTGCGCAATGCTTGCAGTAGAACCTCCGCTTGCACCTGTTATGTTAGGGGCGGACACTGTCCACCCATATGTGGTGCCACTCACAGCATTAGGGTTAGTAATGTTTACTGTTGACATTACTTGTCCGCTACATATAGATTGTGACGCAGATGATACTGCAACAGTAGGTCGTGGCTTTACTGTAACAGTGTGCGCAACTGCTGTTCCGCTACAGCCATTGGCTGTAGGTGTTACGGTATACGTAGCTGTTTGGTTAGTTGATGTTGTCTGTGAAAGTGTCTGCCCAATTGCTGAAGCAGACCCTACGCTTGCACCTGAAATGTTAGGGGCAGAAACTGTCCACCCATACGTGGTCCCGCTAACAGCATTAGGGTTACTAATGTTTACTGTCGACATTACTTGCCCGCTACAGGTAGATTGTGACGCAGATGATACTGCAACTGTAGGTCGTGGTTTTACTGTAACGGAGTGCGCAACAGTTGTTCCGCTACAGCCATTGGCTGTGGGTGTTATGGTATAGGTAGCTGTTTGGTTAGTTGATGTTGTTTGTGAAAGCGTCTGCGCAATTGCTGAAGTAGACCCTCCGCTTGCACCTGAAATGTTAGGGGCAGAAACTGTCCACCCATATGTGGTACCACTCACAGCATTAGGGTTAGTAATGTTTACTGTTGACATTACTTGCCCGCTACAAGTAGATTGTGACGCAGATGATACTGCAACAGTAGGTCGTGGTTTTACTGTAACAGTGTGGATAACTGCTGTTCCACTGCAGCTATTGGCTGTAGGTGTTACGGTGTAAGTAGCTGTTTGGTTAGTTGATGTTGTTTGTGAAAGTGTTTGTCCTATTACTGAAGTAGCGCCTCCGCTCGCGCCTGTAATGTTAGGGGCGGAAACAGTCCAGCCATAGGTGGTGCCACCAACAGCATTGGGGTTGGTGAGGTTTATAGATGACATTACTTGCCCGCTACATATTGATTGTGACGCAGATGATACTGCAACAGTAGGTTGTGGTTTTACTGTAACTGTGTGAATAGCTGCTGATCCACTACAGCCATTGGCTGTGGGTGTTATGGTGTATGTAGCTGTCTGGTTAGTTGATGTTGTCTGTGAAAGTGTCTGCTTAATTGCCGAAGCTGTACCTCCACTGGTACCTGTAATGTTAGGTGCAGAGACAGTCCATGAGTAAGTGGTGCCACTCACGCCATTTGGGTTAGTGATATTTACAATTGCCATCATTTGCCCGCTACATGCAGATTGTGAGGCGGATGATACAGCAATTGTTGGGCGAGGTTTTACTGTAACTGTGTGCGTAACTGCTGTTCCGTTACAGCCATTGGCTGTGGGTGTGATCGTGTAAGTAGCAGTTTGGTTAGTTGATGTTGTCTGCGAAAGTGTCTGCGTGATTGCCGAAGCAGTACCTCCACCTGCACCTGTAATATTAGGAGCGGAAACAGTCCATCCATAAGTTGTGCCACTTACCCCATTGGGGTTAGTGAGGTTAACAGTTGTCATCATTTGACCACTACATGTAGCTTGTGAGGCAGATGATACAGCAACATTAGGTCGAGTATTAACTGTTACGGTGACTGGAATGCGTGGCTTACTCTCGCAATCTGTAAGAATATTATAACTACTTAAATAATACGTGGTTGTTATACTCGTAAAGGGTGAGTTATTATTGCTCGTAGGTATTTCATTGCCTCCAGTTGCAGTTGCATACCAACGAGTAGCGTTTGCATTTGTACCAGGAGTAACCGCTATTGAGCCACTTTCACAAATAGAGTTGTTTTGAATTGATGGAGCCCCAAGTGTTGGGTGAACGTTTATTAGTATCTTGTTTGTTAAGGACGATCCGCAAATATTGGTAGCACTACGTGCAAAATAAGTCGAATTTGCTAAAGCTGCAGGAGGATAATCTATGTCAGTTGCGCCATTAATTGGCACCCAATTTACATTGTCTGAGGATCGCATCCATTGATAAGTAAATGTTCCTGAAGCACTACTCGTTTCATAAAGACCTGCTGAACTACCACTACAAATTGTTGTGTTAAGGGATGATATGGTTCCCGGATTTGTGACTGGACTTATAACTGAAATCTCACCAGCATTTTGTGAGGTTTGACTCCACAAATAAGGTGCGCTTTTTGAGCGGGCGCGTAAATAAATATTATGAGTAACTTTTAAAGTTCTGTTAAGTGTTGATTGATTACCTAATTCAGTAGACGTTCCCAATGGCGTTGTTTGCCAAAACCAATCCACATCGCTTGGGGGATTGGACAACCTTGTGATAAGTGTGGCCGAACAATTGTTTGTAATTGTGTAAGTGGTGGCTGGCGCTATTGGTGAATTATCTGCAATTGAAACATTCAAAAAGGCGAAGTATGAGTCATCCGAAGTCGTCTTCTCATATGCTACTATTCCTAAAGAAAATCCACTTGACCATTGAATTGTGCAACTAGTTGCATTCTGACTTAGAACGGTGCCACCATTTGCCTCCCAAAAAGCGGGAAATCCAGAAGAAGGTGGTGCAACTACATTATTAAAACGATCACGCCATGTTGCAGTAAAACTTTGTGATTCTCCTGCAAGCGCAGTAGTAGGCCCACTAATGGTTACTGAATAAGATGGTGGAACTCCCTTCCCCTCGCTATGAATTGTTTTTTCTAAGCTTCGTCCATAGCAAAGACTAACACAACCGAGCAAGCAAACTAAAACTGCATTACGCATAAATATTATTATTTCAATTACTATATTCTTAATCTGGATAAATTTCCTAACAATGCTTAATCAGCAACTTTCATACTACTGATAATACACGGTTAGTCAACAATTGGTATAGTTCCAACAATCTCATTTTTATAATGATACATGAAAGTCCTAAGCACACCAGTGAAATCTTTAATCGCCTTTAGTCTGCCAAGTGAATCATACTCGAAGTATTGTATTTGGTTATTAGCATCCGCAATTGATGTAACCCCAATTCCAGGTTGATGTGTAAAAGTGGTTAACATTGCATGTACCGGGTACAACCGTATTTCGTCAATAAAAGAATCAGCAGATCCTATCTGAATATTTGATGGATTAACAAGATTATCCTCAATTAATTCCCACTCACCTGTTCCTGTTTTTTTCCAATAAGTAAGCGTATAATTACCCGTAAATGAAGCACTTATTGTGTATAGCCCTGCGAAAGATTTTTTCCCTGCTTTTGCATCTTGTACTTGACCAATGTCTTCAAAACCTTGATAAAAAACCTCAGAAGGTAGGGCATTTTTTATTTCAGCAATTGGTAAAGTAAAACCAGCAATTGAGGATCCTGATTCTGGAAGCGAAGGATACCCCCATATATAAGATAGTGTGGTATTATTTGTGAGCTTTTGACTAACAAGGTCACCTGCATCATTGTAATCAAAATCTATTTTTGGCGCATATCGATTGTCACTGATTAGAGTGTTATATTTTCCAGACGACTGGGTTTCCGATGTTAAAGAATCAGCTCCGATATTGGATTCGAAACTATAGATTCTAGAGACTTTTGCAAGGGTGTTGTATTTATTTATTGTCCCTTTAACCATTATAGAATCACCTGAGTTGTTTTTTTTCCATACTTGCTCCTCAATAATTGGAGATAAAACGTGTGCGTTTACAAGACTTGCTGTCGATGAAGTTATATAATCCTCAGGGTATTTATATTTTATATAAGTCTCTGTATCATCAGGATATGTGATTTCTTTTCCAACTACGTTTCGGGTAACATCATCGTAAATATTTATTGTTTTTGTTACAAGTGAATCAGTTCCTTCATATTTTGTTTCGATAGAAGAATCCAAATAATTCCAATCCATAGGTTGACTCACATAGTCATATCCGTAAATACCACCTGTACCAAAATTTCCACTTGTATAAACAACCTGTTCTGCTAGATATATTGAAATACCATTAAAAACTGTGTCTGTAACTTCCTTATATGAATAGGCAGACTTATGGATTGGGATAAAATGATCATTCAGCTTTTTATTAACTACTTTTTTTATAAGGTTAGCTTCTCTTAAATCTCCAGTTAGTTTATAAAAAAAGCTTGTTCGTTGTTGCTCCTCGCCAGCGACAAGTTCCTCAGTTACGAACTTGTACATCCAAGGCAAACCTTGCACATAACCCTCTGATAGATTTGAAGTATGCTGAACATAAACTGCACGAGCAATTTCTCCAGCATATGGGTCAAAAGTTGATATAGAAAATTGTTTTGATGAATAGCTTGGGTTAGAGCGCCCGATTCCAGTGGAAAAACCTTCATCATTTTTGTATGAATACTTTTTTATAATTGGACTCCCTTCGTTTGGAAAGGAGGAGATTTTTTTGATTCGTATACCTTCACCAACAGAGCCTTCTAATGGAACATTCTGATCTTCATTCTTATAATTTGTGTAGGCAGATACTGTAGTTTCGCCTTTATCGCAGTAAATTGTAATTCTGTAAATGCCAGCATCAAGTTGCATTGGAATAGTTTTTCCAGGATTATCAACATTAAATAAAATCTTAAAAACCCCCAGGTTCTGAATCACATCTACTTCGCCATCAACATAGTAAAGTCTTTCTAGTTTAAGCTCAGGTTGATTATCATGATTGACATGCTCATCAAATGGAGCAACTTTAGGTATTCGGGAAAATGTTAAATCTATAGTTTGATTGTAGTTGATGCTGAATTCTTCAGAAGTCTCAAGTATCACTAAATCTGAAATGCTAACGGGTCTGATTATTTCTAAATTGACTGTACCGCCAACTTTCAAATAATTTTTACCTGAAAAAAGAATGTTGGGTTCATATTCAAACTCAGTGCTTCCATCAGTAGGGTAAGTAATTTTTTTAAGTGCACCATACTTTGTATAGTTGAAGTTTGGGGTACGGCTTGGGCCAATAGGGTAAATAGGTGTTGGAATAAAGGAAAACCCAAAACTACCGGGGCTATTCAAATAACCAAAATGATCAACTGAAGAATCGAAGCCTGTACCAAAAGTATCATTCTCATTTTCATACTCGAAAAGGTGCTTAAGTTCTAAATTTGAACCGGAACTTCTCTCTGATAAGGCTTTTAATTTTAGAAAAGTCGTTCCGTGAGAGCCCGTTCCAAAATAATCATGTTCAAAATAATAGGATTTTATCATCATTTGATCACTTGAGATAACAGAGATTGAGTGGAGCGCTCTAGAATTTCCATCAATATCATTTCTAGCATTAATCTCAGGGTTAAAATCAATTATGTGCTTCTTGGATATAATTCTGGAAAGCCGTTTTGAATTAATAATTTTAGTTGGAAATGAAATACTTGCAGGAAATAAAGTACTTGAGTTCTCTATTTCCCCATAACCACTTTGAAACTCTCGATATGTCTGTGATTTTACGCCATATTGAAATTGTTCACCTTCATCTACATATTCTAAACGTATCGATTCGGTTCCAGAGGGATTAGTAATCTTAGTTAAATACCATGCGGAATTGTATACAGGTAAAGTGTACGGTGCGCCAAAACTATTCTTGGGAACTGTCGTTTCTGCACTACCAAATTCATATTTCACACCATCTTCAGTAATAATAGTAAAGCCATTCGCTCCGGTGTTACCTGTGATTTTAAGTTTCTGAAATGGTGTAACGTAGAATTTATCTTTATACTTGATAAATTTCCCTGAGTAGGAACCAAAGTTAAAACTATAGATATCTGGTTGGGTATCATACATGGCATTCTGATAAGCATTTTTAAGCCATGTGTTGTCAGTGGCAAGATTGAATATTTCATCTGTATAGTCACCTGCCGCGCCTAAATGTCCATCTACTTTGTCTCCAATCGTGCGTGTAATAACTCCACCAGCTTGAAGCGACCAACCAAGCCCTATCCAACTTGCTTCCTGAGATGGCTTAAATCCACTATAATTATAAGTAAGCGTAATTGGTAAACTTAAATCATTGCCCGCAACAGTGAATATTGGGATGGAGACATTGGCCATTCCGGTATAATGAGTTACTGGTACATCACCATATCTTCCCAGATTTGCTGCTGTCGGGGAGGGTGGAATCAAATCAGTACGAATTGGATTTTCCAATTGAGCCTGGACTTGAAAAAATGAACATGAAAATATAAGGACTAACTTACTGATAGCAATTAATTTGCGCATGCTGCCGAGATTTTAAAAACTATTTGATTACAATTTTGTTAAAATTGCTTTTAAATATAAATAGAAGAACAGAGATTATCAAAAAACAGGTTTTAAATTACTGCCTAAAGAATATGTTTCATTCAGTTGAATTCAAACTTTAGAATTTCAATTGACCCTCCTGGTCGTTGAGTCTCTCTACGACCTTAAATATAATTCTGTCTATCAATAAAACGCTACAATTTATTTCTGAAAAAAAAGTAATCTCTTGCGCTACTGCATCTTAAAATAAGAAATAAAAAATGATGGGTCATGCAGCCTTTTCAAGGGTCGTAGCGAGACGCTACGACCAGTGCGGGCCAGGTGCCAGGGTCAGGCCAGAGAGTCAAATTTGAAATTTGAAATTTTGAATTGTATTAGCAACCAGTCTTGCCACGAGCTGGCCGTGCGATACCTTAACTAATTTTAGTACTCATATCGCTTTACTATAAACAACTTTATCTTTCATAAGATCAGCGTAAGCATCAAACACCTGGCAAATATTTCTGATAAATGTAAAGCCTGCCTGTGTAACACGTACTGCGTCATGATTGATGCGCAGTAGGCCTTCCTGCTGCATCTCTTCTAGCAAGTCCATGCTTTCCTCATCAACCACTGCTTTAACATCTTCTATTCTGGCAAAACCATGACAGCTCAATGAAAGTATAATATCTTTTCGAAGGCGATCATCACCTTCATGCAGGTGCCCCTTCAAAACGGGTAACAAACCTTCTTCTCCAGATTTCTGATGCGCTTCTACTTCTTTAATATTTTGCGCATAGCCATAGGTTGTTTCACTGATGGATGAAGCGCCCAGTCCTATTAAAATATCGGTGTTAGTGGTGGTATAGCCCATAAAATTACGATGCAGTTTCCCTGCACGTTGTGCTTTAAATAATGAGTCGTGCGGTAAAGCAAAATGGTCCATGCCAATTTCTACATAACCTGCCATGATTAATCGTGAGCGACCTGTCTCATATAAAGTTCGCTTTCGCATATCACCCGGCAAGTCAGCATCTTCATAACCACGTTGGCCTGGTTTTAACCAAGGCACATGGGCGTAACTATAAAAAGAAATTCTATCCGGCCTTAACGTAAGCACTTGCTTCATGGTGTCGGCCACACTGGCTATTGTCTGAAAAGGCAAACCATAAATAAGATCAAAACTAACCGAAGTAAATCCTCTTTCACGACTTTGCAGCACTACCCTCTCGAGGTTTTCAAAAGGCTGTATACGATGAATCGCCTTTTGTACCTGCTCACTTAAATCCTGTACACCAAAACTAATTCTTTTAAAGCCATGCTTTTGCAACACATCCAAATGTGCTGACATGGTATTGTTGGGGTGGCCTTCAAGACTAAACTCATACTCAGGATGAATATTTACACGTGACAGAAGTGCTGTTAATAGTTTATCAAGATTATCTGCATTAAAAAATGTAGGCGTTCCTCCGCCTATGTGTAGTTCGCGCAAAATAGGTTTAGTTTGAAAAATACTTTCATACAAGGACCATTCCTGCATCAAAGCCTTAATGTATTTTTCTTCTACCGAATGGTTTTTTGTAATACGTGTATTGCATGCGCAGTACGTGCACAAACTTTCACAAAAAGGTAAGTGTATATACAGACTTATCCCCTTGGCTTCATTACTTTCATCAAAAGCAAGTTTTAGTTTTTGCTGCCAGGCAATGGTATCGAAAGCTTGCGTTTGCCATTGCGGCACTGTTGGGTAACTGGTGTAGCGCGGCACGGGCACATCGTACTTTTTCAGTAAAGCGGCATAGTTCTTCATAACATAAAATTGATGAAGACAAAAATAGCGCTGCCTCCTTTATCTTACCGTGAGTGCGATCAGGGGAGGTTATGATATAAATCAGCCGAAAAATTTGAACAAAGTAACTGCTAGTAAATTACTCTTCTGTTGCCTTATTTACTTTACGGTATACATGTGAGTGGTAAACATGTCTGCGGGCGAAACGATCGGGTGTGGCTGAATTAATAAACTTATTATAAATGCTTTTAGGCACACCAAAAAACTCGTAACGACTACCATCAGCAAAACCAATCTGCAAGGTTTGCCCTTTATATTGAAAATCAAGAAGCCTTGATGAATTCATGGTTTCTGTATACTGCGGTAATTGCTGCTCATGCGTTTCGGGCGCAATGCTTACCAGCAAATGGTAGGCTTCAATAAATGCTTTGCTTTTCTCTTCGGCTTCGGCTTTTGCCACTTCATTATCCTGAATTTTATCCGGATGCCAGTCCTTCATAAAGTTCCTGTAAATGGTTTTCAGGTCCTTTAAGGTTACATCCTTTTCTACACCCAGCAGCTTTCTTGATTCAATGATTTTTTTCATGCGGGTGCAAAAATAAACTATTTAAGCCTAAAAACCGACTCGCCCCTGATCATCAAAACTGATCAAGGGCGAGTTGAATTTGTTTTTCGCTAATCGTATGTTCTACTTCTAAAAAGAAAGCTAATTCTTAATTGGAAGGAATAAACTTTGGTGCTTTACGGTGTTTTGTACTTTGTTCATAGGCATAAGCAATCTCAATCAATAGTCCCTCTGTCCAGGCAGTGCTAAAAAACGACACCCCTACTGGTAACTCATCCACAAAACCCATAGGCAGCGTAATAGCCGGGTAACCTGAAATTGCTGCCAACGAAGAACTGCCACCAATGTAATGATCACCATTTATTAAATCTGTCTTCCAGGCTGGCGCTCCGGTTGGTGCCATTAAAGCATCGAGCTTGTTTTCTTTCAAGAGTTTATCAATACCATTTTCGCGTGTGGCTTTCTGCATAGTTGTTAAGGCTTCCAAGTATTCCTTACTTTGTAAATCACCTTTTTCGGCAGCCATTTCTAATAAACGCTGATCGAAATAGCGAAGCTCAATGGAATCCTTCTTATTAAATTCAATAAGGTCTTGCATTGTTTTCACAAGCGCCTTATCACCTAAGCTTGCAAAATATTTTTCTAACCCATCTTTAAATTCGTATAACAATACCTGAAAAGAAGCGCCATTCGCACTGCGCTCTAAACTAAAATCAATTTCAATTACCTCTGCGCCTTGATTTTTCAAATCTTCGATGGCTCGCTTCATTAGCGTATCAACTTTGGCATGAAAGCCCATACTGTTTTTTAGTAAACCAATACGCTTTCCCTTCAAACCATCACTCTTCAAAAAAGGTGTATAGTCGGTCAGGTACTTTCCATCTGAAGCTAATGTTTTGTCATCAGCAGTATCGACACCAACCATGGTACCTAAGCTGATGGCCACATCTTCAACGCTGCGAGTCATTGGCCCTGGTGTATCTTGCGTAAATGAAATAGGAATGATACCGGTTCTGCTCAGTAGGCCTACCGTTGGTTTTAATCCTACAAGACCATTATTGTTTGAAGGACAAACAATTGACCCATTCGTTTCAGTGCCTATAGCAAAAGCGGCCAGGTTTGCTGCAATGGATGCACCTGATCCTGCACTTGATCCGCAGGGATTGCGATCTAATACGTAAGGATTTTTTGTTTGACCACCAACACCACTCCAACCGCTTGACGACATATCGCCACGGAAGTTTGCCCACTCACTTAAATTTGCTTTAGCAATAATAATAGCACCAGCCTCTTTTAATTTTTGCGTAATAAAACTATTTGATGATGGTATAGAGTTTCTTAAAACAGTAGCCCCTGCCGTTGTAGGCATGTCGTCTGTATCAATATTGTCTTTTAAGATAACCGGGACGCCATGTAAAGGTCCACGAATTTTACCTTCTTTTCTTTCAGCATCCAATGCTTTTGCTTCTTCCAGCGCTTTTTCATTAATAAAAATAATGGAATTAATCGTTGGTCCGCTTCTATCAATACTTTCAATTCTATAAAGATAGTCGCTTACAACTTGTTCACTGGTAAAAGTTCCTTCTTCATAACCCTTAAGTAATTCACGCACTGTAATTTCTTCCAAATAGCTTGTTTCGCGGGTTGATTTAGTTTCTGGCTGGCACGAAAAAGCAAGACCAAGCAGAAAGACTAGTAAATAGTTTAACTTCTTCATAAGATGGGTTTATCTAATAAAGAAAGATAAATAATTAAAAAGTAAACCAGCATCTTAAAGTGACAAGCGAGCGTAATACGATTTTTTCGGTTGATCCGCGCCCACGTATTAATTATAACGGCAATTCTTATATAGTGCCATCTAAGCTGCAAAACAGATCAGGTTAAACAAAATGTAATCAACCTTCCTGCTTCTTCTCCTTTTTATCTTCGAATAACATACGCACAGAAGGTCCGTAAGTGTCGTCAAACTGCCCTGATTTCATGCTCCACAAAAAACTACCCAAGAAAAGTATGGCAATGGTAAGGGAAATCGATATTAATAAAATAATAATGGTCATACACTTTTCTTTAAAATGGAACGAGACACTACACCAACCGCTATACTACTAAATCCAACAACACTAATACTACTGATGGGCATTAGTATAGCGGCTACTAAAGGTGTGAGATAACCAGTTACGGCAAAACTGAGCGAAATAATATTATAGAAAAAAGAAATAGCAAAAGCAGCTTTAAGAATAGTAGTAGAGGCCTTTGCCAAACGTAAGTACAATGCTAGGTTAGTCAATTGAGAACCTTGTAAAATACCATCGCAGGCGGGTGTAAATACGCCAGCATTATCTGAAATAGAAATGCCTACATCACTTTGCTTAAGCGCGCCAGCATCGTTTAAGCCATCACCCAACATCATTACTTGCTTACCCTCCGCTTTCCAATCTTGAATAAAATTCATTTTGTCTTGCGGACTTTGATGGAATAATAATTTCGCAGAAGCTGGAAAAACTTGTTTCATGCGTAATTTATCGCTCTCATTATCACCCGAAAGCATAGCCACAGGCAAAGCATTCATATTTACCAGTGCTTGCTTTATCCCATTACGTAAAGCAGTTGTAATAGTAAAATGCCCTTTCACTTCTCCGCTAACAGAAACAAAAACATGTGAAGATGTTTGATCTGGTAAAGCATTCGCTCCGACAAAATTGGCCGAACCAATTTTTAGCGGCAAGCAAGCTACTTCACCTTCAATTCCCTTACCTGGTCTTTCAATCAGATTTTTTACTGTCCAATGTGCAGGCATCGTAAGGTGTTTTACAATTAGCTCACTCATGGGGTGAACAGAAGATGCAGCCAGTGATTTGATACAAGATAATTCGTGTTGTGTTAAATCCCCTTCAAAATGTACAGTTGCCGCACCTTGGGTTATGGTACCCGTTTTATCAAAAACAAGTGCGTTAATACCGGCCATGCGTTCTATCACATCTGCATTTTTTAAATAGAAGCCATGCTTACCAAATACGCGCAGCATATTTCCATAAGTAAAAGGTGCAGCAAGCGCAAGCGCACAAGGACAAGCCACAATCAACACAGAAGTCAGTATCAACCACATGTTGGCTGAATCTGCATAATACCAATAGACAGCCGTTGCAATTGAGAAAAATAAGACGAACCATGTAAAGCCTCTCGCGGCTTTATCAATCATTTTTTTATATCGGCTTTCTTTAGGCTTTTGAAAAACAGCATTATTCCATAAACTGGTTAAGTGACTTTGAGAAGTTTTCTTTTGCACCTCCAGGATAACCGGCTCACCCAATAAACGACCACCTGCATACACAAGATCACCAACATTGGCCTTAACTGGTTTGGATTCACCTGTTACAAAACTATAATCAATATAAGCCTGTTCACTGAGCAGCGTTGCATCAGTTGGCACTACCTCTATGTTCCTCACTTTAATAACATCTCCACATTCCAAATCATATACTACAACAGGTTTCCACTCTACACCTATTTGTTTATGAATAGCCAGCGGAAAATAAGATTTGTAGTCACGATCAAAAGCAAGACTCTCGTAAGTCTTATCTTGGAACCAACGACCGATCAATAAAAAGAAAACAAGTCCGCTAAACGAATCAAAATAACCAGGGCCAATATGAAAAAGTATGTCGTAAGTACTTCTAAAAAATAAAGCAGCTAAGCCAATGGCTATGGGTACGTCTATATTAATTTGCTTTTGTTGTATGCTTGTCCAGGTGTTTTTAAAATAATCGCTTGAACTATAGATTAAAACAGGAACAGACAAAGCAATATTCAAATAAGAAAACAGTTGTTGCAGGTATTGCTCTGAGGCATCCAATCCCAAATACTCCGGAAAGCTTAATAGCATAATATTACCAAAGGCAAAACCTGCCACTGATAATTTAGCAATCAACGGATGTGTTTCCTTTTGAGACTTACTATTTTCCAGGTTTATTAATGGTGCATAACCAACGGACGTCATGCGGGCTGCTATTGTACTCAATGAAATCTGGCTGGGGTCAAATTCAATAGTAACGCGTTTACGGGCGAAGTTTACCTGCGAACGAAGTACCCCTGTACAAAGGCGTTGTAAATTTTCTAATAACCAAAGGCATGAAATACAATGAATGGCAGGCACATAAAATTCTACTTTGGCAAAAGTTGCCGATTGAAAAAGCAACAACTTGTCCTTAATACCTTTTTCATCCAGATAAGCAAAGGCATCGTTGTCAACTAACTCATGCTTTAAACCTGGCTTAGTATCGTAAGTATAGTATTCACAAAGATTGTTCTCATTCAGAATATCATATACGGTTTGGCATCCATAACAACAAAAGTTTTTACCATTCTTTTGCAGAATTTCATCTTCACAATCCTGACCACAATGATAACAGGTTATTTTTTCAGTGATTTTACTTGCCGGGGATTCTTCAACTACTGAATTACTCATTGCGCATTGTATAAGTCCAAATTGGAATGTCTATGTGATTTACTACATCTTCCGCTACACTACCACTCAACACATGGGCTAATCCTTTTCGGCCATGGGTCCCCATAGCAATCATATCAGCGTTTATAGTGTGTGCAAAGTTAATGATACCATCTTCTTCATATAAATCGTTGAAGACATGTGTAGTGTAGTTCTTAAATAAAAAGCGTTTAGCAAAATCCTGCAGTCGCTTATTAGTTGTTATGTCTCTTGTGAAGTTTGAAGGGGTATTTACCCAAACAATATGCAGGTTAGCTTTAAAGAAATTCTGCATCGCCTTTACTTTCATCAGCAAATCTTCCTGAATTTCTGTATGCAAGGTATTAGGTAATACAATGTCTTTAATGGTGCTCAGTTTTGGATAGTTTTTTACAGCTATAACCGGAACAGGTGAATTACGAACTACTTTCTCTGCATTAGATCCTATCACATACTCTTTAACACCACTGGCCCCCTTGGTTCCCATAATGACCAAATCAATTTTATTCTCTTCAATATAGCTGAGGATCATTCTGGCGGGTGCACCAAATTGCGTTGTGGTTTTCAACTTGTCTTTGGGGTCAGCGTATTTTTTGATGAGTTTAGCATATTCTACCTGCGATTTTTCTCTTAATTCCTTCAACAGCACTTCCTCAAAAGACATTACAGGCATTAAAACACTGTCGTGCATTACAGGTAACTCAATAACATGCGTGAGGTGCACTTCGCCCCCTGACTGACGTGCAATATCAAGCGCGAACCGAAAGGCATTTACTGCCTGTTTCGAAAAATCGCATGGAACTAATATCGTTTTCATGGCTTTGCTGTTTAGTTAGCCAAAAGTATATAGCCTTACCATTAAGTTACGTGATAGCGGTCAATTAGAAAACTGACAAAAATCAGAGAAATTAAGATTTAACATTTACGATATACGATTGACATCTGCCTTTTTAACATTTGTTACATTAATGGGTTATGCGTATTATTAATGCTCAAATAAAGTGTATGCAAGCAATTGTTGTAGAGGCGCTCTCTAAAAGTTATGCCAACCCAGTTTTAAAGAATATTTCGTTTACGGTTGAAGCAGGAGAAATCATTGGCTATATCGGCCCAAACGGAGCTGGTAAAAGTACCACAATTAAAATTCTTACGGGCTTAATTAACGAATTTGAAGGTAAAGCTTCCGTGCTTGGCCTTGACGTAAGAACAGAAGCACTTGAAGTTAAAAGGCGTATTGGTTATATACCTGAAAATGCCGCACTTTACGATACCCTCACACCCTTGGAGTATCTTGAGTTTGTGGGTAATCTATATTCTCTGGATAAAACCTCGTTAAACAAAAAGTCTAAAGAGTTGCTGAATGTCTTTGGCTTATCAAACCATAAAGAAGACCGCATGACTACCTTCAGCAAAGGCATGCGGCAAAAAGTACTCTTGATTGCCGGAATGTTGCATAATCCTTCAATCTTGTTTTTAGATGAACCATTATCTGGCTTGGATGCCAACGCAGTGATATTGGTAAAAGAAATATTAAGCCAACTGAAACAAGCAGGCAAAACAATTTTTTACAGCTCGCATATCATGGACGTGGTAGAAAAAATATCTGATCGTATCATGATCATCAACAAAGGTGAACTTATTGCCAATGGACCATTCACAGAGCTTAATTCGCAGGCGCATAGTGGTTCGCTGGAACAACTTTTTACTGAGCTAACCGGAAACAAAGAGCATGAAAGTGCAGCAGGTCAATTCATTGATATCATTAAACAATAATATCTATGGATAAAATACTGCTGCTATTTTTGGATGCTTTAAGCTTTGTTTATAAAATATTTGGTATCGACTATCATCAGGTAAGATCTATTGTTGCCGTTAAATTAATGATGGATGGTAGAAGGCCTATGCTTTCTATGGGGCAAGCATCTTCTAATCGAAGTTACTATTATGCGCTAGTGATTTACTTAGTCTTTGGATTATTAGTTTCCATTCTGATTTATACAATACCTTCTGTCGTTATAACCATGACGTTCATATTCGCATATATTATGGTTATGACGATCATGATTTTGATTACAGATTTTTCTTCTGTTTTACTGGACACGAGCGATAATTCCATCATTCTTCCAAGGCCGATTAGCAGCAAGACTTTACTGGCAGCTCGTATCACACATATTATTCTTTATATAGGATTACTAGCACTTGCACTATCACTAGGGTCTATTATCGCAGTTTTTATCAAATATAGCTTTGCAGGAATTCTTGCATTTTTAATTTCTCTGATACTATGTGTTCTTCTATCACTCACAATTACTAATGCGTTGTATTTACTTATTATGCGTTTCACCAGTGAAGAGAAATTGAAAAACACGATAAACTACCTTCAGATATTTATGACGGTACTTTTTATGGGAAGCTACCAATTGATGCCCCGTTTGCTGGGCACTATTGATTCACTCGAAACAACTTTTACATTTCATTGGTGGACTTATTTAATACCTCCTGTTTGGTTTAGCGCGACCATTGAGGCTTTCGAAACTTTGCAATTCGATCTAACACACTTAGTCTTTGTTGTAATTGCTGTGGGAGTTCCTGTTTTAAGCATTTATTACGTGAGTAAATTTCTTGCACCATTGTTTACTGAAAAAATTCAGGACATGGGTACCGATAGTCATGTAACACCTAAATCAATTAAAAGTGAAAAGTCGTGGGCAGACAAGATTGGCGAACTAATTACTCAACCAGGACCTGAACGTTCAGGTTATAGTTTAACCAGTAAAGCAATTGTTCGAGATAGAAAATTAAAATTAAAACTCTATCCAGCCATTGGATATTTTATCGTATTGGCCATTATTTTTCTTTTTAGATTTAATGATAACAGTGGCAGTGTATTGGAAGGTTTAAAGGGAGGAAATTCTTATTTACTACTCATCTATTTTTCCACATTTATTCTCTATGCTGCACTCTTTGAAGTATCCTTTAGCGACAACTTCAAATCATCCTGGGTGTTTTTCTCATCTCCGGTTAATCAACCGGGTTATATTTTGAAAGGATCTATAAAAGCATTGTTAGCAAATCTTTTTATTCCGATATACCTGACCGTATCTGTTTTTTCGCTTGTCATTTGGGGGACGGCTGTAATTGATGATCTACTGTTTGGGTTAGCTAATAATATTGTTATTATCCTAAGCATTTCCATTCTCAATAAAAAGCATTTGCCTCAAAGCGCGCCTGATGGTGCAAGAAACAGTGGTGGTAATTTTGCACGAGGTATTATTATGATGCTAACGATGGCGCTATTGGGTTTTTTACACTATGGCGCTATGCAGTTAAGTGGTTCACTCTGGGTGCTTGCTCCCATCTTCGTCATCATTGCTTACTTTATGTTTAAGTCGTTCAGTACAATTACCTGGAAGGATTTGCAAGGAGCTTAAACATTTTTTTTCAGTGAAGGAATAACCGGTGAAGGAAGTGGTTTGTGAGGACACAAACCACGGAGTAGGCTATAACAACCGGTATGATCGTTGTATAGTAAAGCAAGAAGCGGTCTGACCAGTCGCAGCTATTGAAAAAATAATTCTTAAAATCACTGAAATATGACGAACAGTTTGTGAATGAATTGTAAAGCAGAAAATAAAAATGCGACACTCGGCCGCATTTTGACTATATAAGTAATGTTATGTTACAAATCAGATTTCTTCAGTTTCAGGTAACTTAAATAATTGAAGGCAATTGTCCAGAACAAAGCAATAGCGACTGAGGTGATGCTCACATAATCTTGAATTTCCTGAAATACATACCGGGGGAAAGGCATTGCTACCAAATTGCTAATTGATTCCATCGGGAAAAATGGAATAATAGAAGGGAACCTGTCGTCAAGATTGGCTTTAAGAATAAACTCCAACATGTGCGACAAACTTATTACCACAATGGTTAGCCCTGATCGCTGTATTAGTAAGCCCAGCATTAATGCATATGACAAGAAGGCAAAAACTTCTAAAAAGTAAGCAATTAGAAAACCTATGTCTGAAAACAAGTAAGACAATTCAAGATTGGGTGTATAAATAAGACCTGTTAGCATAACGATGAAAAATATCATTAGGCAGCTGAGCACACTTAACAGCACATTTGTTAAAACTTTGGAAAGTAAGAACTCTGTTCTGCTTAAGCCATCGATAATATTTTGTCTGATGGTGCGATAGGTAAATTCATTCGTCACTGAAATGATTACCATGAAAGCGAGAATCAGTTTAAAGAATCCACTTATGTAAACTAAATTCTGCCAAATGTCTGGAAAGTGGTACAATGGAATTCGATTAATATTAAGCGAAGTACCAAACTCAGCTCCTTTTGAAGCAAGCCACTTCAAAAATTCCATACCGCTGGCTGTGGTGAAACCCAGTGTTAAAAAATATAACCCAACTACTACCCAAAAAGTACGGTAGCTGGTTAGTTTTTTTAAGTCAATTGTTAAGAGGTGAAGCATAGTGCCAAACTTTAAAATATATCAAATAATTTTTATAGTTATAATTGAATCTTAAGCCGGTTTATTTTCAGAAAGTATCTCCAGAAATTGTTTTTCCAGACTTTTCTTCTGAGTAGCCAAATAAGAAACTACTATACCATTACTGAATAAAAACTTATTCAAGTCGTGGCTATGGAAACCTTCATTCATTTGTACTGAATAATTTGCACCATCCTTCTTCACAGATTTTGCACCTTCAAACCTTTGCAAAATCAATCCAAGATCATCGTGGTAAGCATTTACCTCTACCAGTTCCTCTCCCTTACCGACATCATCTACCGGTCCGCTGTGTACTAACTGTCCTTTGCGCAAGACTGCATAATGCGTACATACTTTTTGTACCTCATCCAACAAATGACTTGCTAAGATGATGGTTTTACCATCGGCTGCAATTCGTTTAATAATTTGTCTGATCTCTGCAATACCCATAGGATCTAAACCATTTGTTGGTTCATCTAAAATCAGGATTTCAGGATCGTTGACCAATGCAGATGCAATGGCAAGACGTTGTTTCATGCCAAGTGAATATGTTCTATACTTATGATCTTTACGGGCAGTCAACTCAACCAGCTCAAGCACCTTTGCTATGTTAGCTGGATCAGCCTGCTTAATAGTGGCGTTAAGCTCAAGGTTTTTTTGGCCGCTAAGGTATGGGTAGAAAATAGGATGTTCTAACACAGCACCTATTCGTTTTCTAATGGTATGCGAAGGTGCCTCACCAAACCAGCTAAATTCGCCAGCGGAAGGATTAGTTACACCCATTAGCATGCCCAGTGTTGTGGTTTTGCCACTGCCATTAGGGCCAAGCATACCGAATACCTGGCCTGCTTTTACTTCAAGGTTTAATTGATTTACTGCGCAAAGTCTACCAAAATTTTTAGTAAGACCGCGAACTGAAAGAACTGTTTGCATAGGGAATGGTTGATTTAACAGTTTCGACTAATTGTCTTCACTTTTCTCTTCTTTCTTGTTTTTATCACCGGCAAACTCTTTAATCATTTTACCGATATCAGAACTCTGATCTATTGTTTGAAAGAACTGTGGCACTTTATTAACTGGTACACTTCCTAAAATATCCAATACATAAAGATCCTTTTCATCATTTACCAGCACTACTGTCCCTGCTACTTTACCACCCTTCTCTTTCAAATAGATATCGAAGTTTCTTCCATCCATCCTACTTGTCATAATCTCTTCATAGCCCTCACCTTTATAATCAGCTACAAGTGACTTAAACTTATTGATAGTAAAATTTGATTCATCTTTACTTACAATGAGAAATTTCATCTTCTCAATATCTTTAATCAAGTCATCAAACTCCTTACTCTCCTGCTGGTTTAGCATCTTCAATGTATTCTTGTAAAAGAACAAGGCAAGTGCATCTTTATTAGCATCATGCAAGGCTTGAGTAGTTTTGCTTTGCGCTGATACGATGATGCTACAAAATATCAGGGTAAGAAAAATGCCAGCTGCTTTCATATTCGTTATTTATAGATAAGTGTACTCTTTCTTCAAAACATTACAAACTCGCTGAAGTTATTTTTCCGCTGGTAATCAAAGCTGGATCAATATATCCTTTCAACTCGAAAACAACTACTTCATGGGCTCCATCGACAATGACAACGTAATAGTCACGATTTTTACCAGGAGCCAGCATGAAAGATACAACTTCTCCATTGTCCTTAACCTCCATTAATGTCTCGAAATTATTCTCTTCTAAAAACTTCTTATAACCACTAACAGACACACGCTGCTGAGCAAAAGCTTCCTTGGGAATAGTAATGAACTCTATGCTTCTTACGCCAGAAATAGCCTCTTTAAATTCATGGTCATCAATCATTTTTAAGGCTAACCTTGCCATAAAACCTTCCACTTTAAAACTATGTACATCCGCTTCTCCACGAAAGCGATCTTTTAAAACCCGGATACTATTATGCTGGCTGTTGGCTGCTGAAACTGTCAGCAGTACGAGCATGGATACTATAAATGTTTTCATGAAGATACCTTTAAAATTGTGTCTGATAAAGAAAATGAAGTCAAAAGAAGTTGATAAAAAATATGGTCTGCTTTTGACAGACCATATTTAAATAAGGTGGATAATTTTTAGTTCTTTTTCTTATCCAAGTTCTCTAGTTTATCCAAACCATCGATTTCCATACGCTTACCAATGCGGCTCACTTGTTTCAAATCAATTTCTCCGTACAAAGTCATGATCATAAAATCAGTTGTACCACCCATGATCATAATTAATTCAGAGATTTTTCCTTTGCCGTCATCTTTAATCAAAAACTTCATGTCCTGGTCTTTATCACGCACAGTCATCAGTTCTTCATAATCCTTCATTGGAATTAACGTAAATGCTTCTTTGTACAAATCACGTGCATTTCTGGCATCTTCTTTAGCAAGAATTCTCAAACCTTTTATTTTACTAATGGCTTCTACCACTTCTTTATCTTCTGCGGTTTCAACATCCATATTAGTAAACAGGCTAAACATTTTACTGCTTACTGTTACATTGCTGAAACTTTCATCGTTTTGGTACTTGGCAAAAAACTTTGAGATGGCATCAGTCTGACCAAAAGTAATACCGTATCCGGCCATCATCACAAGTGCTAACATCAACTTTTTCATATCTTTCTTTTTTTAAGTTCTTAATTATTTTTGAGAAATCAGATATTAACTATCCGCTTTATCATTGTCTTTTGTTTGTATCTTATCCTTTGCTTCATTGATCAGGTTTAATTTAGCAGTGGCCTTTTGTCCTTTGCTGAAATTTTTCGAGATCATTTGTAATGCTCTTTTAGTTTCTTCAAAAGCCTTTTGAGGGTCATCGTAGGTATCGGTTATCTCCTGCGGTTGATCTTCGCGTATTTGAGTACGCACCAACCAGAAGGAGGCCAATACTACACTTATACCAGCAGCAATTCTCAAACTGCTGTACACAAGGCTTCTCATTTTTCCTTTTTGGGGTTCAATCGCTTTCTTCAAGCGTCCCTCAAAAGCCACATCTGTAATCACCTGTTGGCGTTGTTGCTCAAAGTAGCGAAACAAAGAAGCTGATTCCTTAAGGTGTAAGGGCACTTCGGCCTGATTAAAAAACTCGCGCAAAGCTTTCTCCTCATCCAACGTTGTTTCGCACTCCCAGTACTTTTCCAGCAGCTGTTCTATTTTCTTAGAGTCCATAGGCATTTGCTTTAGTCAGTTTTTCACGTACGGCATTTCGGGCTCTGAACAGGTTTACTTTAACCTGGTTCATATCGATATCCAAAATATCGCAAATCTCATTGTAGCTGTAGCCCTCCACATCGCGGAGGTGCATCACTTGCCGTTGCTTATCGGGCAATGCGGCCATTAGTCGGTTTATTCGCTGCATACTCTCATGTAGTTCAGTTGATTCATGAGGCGTTAACGCTTCGTTTCGAACATCAAAACTTCCATCAATCGGTTGAGTTTGTCTTCGGCTGTTTGCACGAATGCGATCCAGAGACAGGTTTTTGGTGATGCGCATGCACCAAGCTTCCATGTTCTGAATTTCTGCCATTTGCTCTCGGCCGTTCCAAACCCGGATCATTACTTCCTGCACCACATCTTTGGCTTCCTCCTCGCTGCCTACTAAACGTAAGGCGAAGCGGAAAAGCTTGTTTTTTGCAGGTAATACGCGATTTTGAAAAGATTCGAAATTCATTCTTTATTGAATTCAAGTACAAGACGGTGGCTGGTACACGATGTTACAAAAGATTTTAAAATATTTACAGTCCATTGTATCTTTTGCCTTTAGTGTTATGGAAGACAACGACAAAATCATCCTTTTTAATAAATACGACTCAGTAATTGACGCCAATTTGGCCAAAACTAAATTAGATGCTTACGGAATACCCTGTTTTTTAACAAATGAGACAACTTCCTCACTCTATCCATTACCTTTTATGAAGGGAATGGAAGTGGGGCTGTTTATCTTTGAGGCTGATAAAGCGAGGGTACACGAAATCATGATGGAAGACCAGCATGATGGACTGAAGATTTGAATTATGCCTTGTGTAATATCCGAATTACTCAAAAATGAAGAGCCGTAAAAAATTTTGGATTAAGCTAATAATTGGTCTTATAACCCTCCCCCTACTTGTATTCGGGATAGTGGTAGCCATTCTTTTCTGGAAACAAGATGCTATTGTGCAGGAATTGGTTACTACAGCTAACGAAGATTTTGTTGGTGAACTAAGCATAGAAGACAGTCATATTTCTCCTTTTGCCAACTTCCCTTATATCTCTATCGACCTTGATAACGTTAGCGTATACGAATCAAAAGATAAAAAAGAACTGCCCATTCTTAAACTAAGAGATGTGTATGTCGGCTTTGATCTCTGGGCCATGCTTGGGGGCTCAGTGGATATTAAATCTATTAAACTAAGAGATGGCTTTATTGAGTTGGTGCAACATACAGATGGAAGTTTTAATATCGGTAATGCATTATCAGCAAAAAAAGAAATAGAAGATCCTGCTGAGGAGTTTCACATGCACCTTAAAAAAATTGAGTTGGTCAATGTAGATTTACTAAAAGTAAATGAAGCCAATAACCTGATTCTTGAAACTTTCATTGATGATGCTACATCAACTTTTAAAACGACTCAAGATCATATTTTTATTTCACTGGATAGCCGTTTTGTGCTGAATGTAATAATGGAAGGTGATACAACTTTCGTCAAGCACAAACACTTTGATATACAAACAAAATTTGATTTTCTCAGTTTAGAGCAAAAGCTAGTTATACAGCCATCGGAGGTTAAATTGGAAAACGCACTATTCAAAATGGATGGCAGCATCGATTTCGATGATGATATGAATCTTGATATCAATTTTCATGGCAACAAACCAAACTTCGATCTATTCATGGCATTTGCGCCTGAAGAATTGGCACCAGCACTTCAGCGCTATGACAATGCCGGTAAAATATTTTTTGAAGCCAGTATTAAAGGCAAATCCATCAATGGACACAATCCATTGGTTGTCGCAGACTTTGGTTGTGAAGATGCCTTTTTTGATAACAAAATTTCTAAAAAGCGACTTGATGATCTTTTCTTTAAAGGACATTTCACCACGGGCGCAAACAGAAACGCATCTACAATGGAATTTTCGTTAGTAGACTTCAGGGCTAAACCAGAAGCAGGTGTTTTCAGTGGTAATTTAATGGTGAAAAATTTCGAATCACCTGAGATTGATATGCAGCTCAAATCAGATTTCGATCTTGATTTCTTATCAAAATTTTTAAATATCACTGACCTGCAAGACCTAAAAGGTCGTGTGGCACTAACCATGAATTTTCATGACATTATTGATTTATCAAATCCGGAGAAAAGTATAGAGAAGTTAAATGAATCTTATTTTACAGAATTAGAAGTTGAAAACCTGAGCTTTACCACCAGTAAATATCACCTACCCATTCATGATATAGATATCAAAGCAAAAATGGATGGCCACGAAGCCGAAATAGAAAACTTTAGTCTGAAGGTTGGAAACTCTGATGTTAGTATTCAGGCAAAGATCAGCGATTTACCTGCAATTCTTCACCACACTAACAATCCGGTAAGCGCTATTTTAAACATTAAATCAAATTTGCTAAATATTAAACAACTAACTGCTTATGATACTGCTAACTCTAAACCTGTTGATGAAGCCATTAAAGATTTAAGTTTGAAACTTAAATTCAATAGTACAGCAAAAGCATTTACAGAATCACCAAACTTGCCCATTGGTGAATTCTTTATTGAAGATCTTTACGCACAACTCACGCACTATCCCCATAAGCTTCACGATTTTCACGCGGATGTTTTCATAGACAATCAAGACTTTCGGATTGTTGATTTTAATGGTATGATCGACAAAAGCGATTTTCATTTTACCGGTAAACTAAAAAATTATGATTTATGGTTTAATGAAAACCCGTTGGGTGATACTAAAGTAGAGTTCAATCTTACCTCTGCCCTTCTTCAATTGGAAGATTTATTTACTTATGGGGGCGAAAACTATGTGCCAGAAGACTACCGGCATGAAGAATTTAAAAACTTAAAAGTACATGGTTTCGCAGACCTACACTTCAATAAAGGTTTGAAATCCTCAGATGTATTCATTGATAATTTGGAAGCACAGATGAAAGTACATCCCCTACGTTTTGAAAAATTTAAGGGTCGTTTTCATTACGAGAATGAGCACCTACTTGTTGAAAATTTTAGTGGTAAGCTGGGGAAAAGTCAGTTTAATGTTAACCTCCATTATTATTTAGGTAATGATGAAGCTATCAAGAAACGTGACAATCATTTTAGTATTACTGCACCCCGTTTAGATTTCGATGAGTTGTTCAACTACACTCCACCTCCGGCCAATGCTCAAACCAAGCCGGAAGATCATGAGGCAGTTTTTAATATTTATGACCTGCCCTTTACTGATATGACTTTTGATGCAGACATTAAACACCTTAATTATCATAGGTATTTACTGGATGATTTCTTTTTGAAAGCCAGAACAAATAAAAACCATTACATCTATGTTGACACCATGTCGCTAATGGCTGCTGGTGGAAAAATAAATCTACACGGATACTTTAATGGTTCTGATAAAAACAAAATTTACTTTAGTCCGGTAATGAAACTACATAAGGTAGATTTGGATAAGCTCTTATTTAAGTTTGAAAACTTCGGACAAGACCATTTAGTGTCAGAGAATTTACATGGTAAACTTAGTGGCACTTTGAGCGGCAAAATTCATATGCATGCTGATATGGTTCCAATACTTGATGATTCAGAAATTCATATTGATGTAGATGTAACCCAAGGAAGGTTAGAACATTATGCTGCGCTGGATGCTGTGTCAGATTATTTTAAGGATAAAAACCTTTCGCGTGTGTTGTTTGATACGCTGCACAACAAACTGGACATGACCAATGGTATACTTTCTATTCCAAATATGACCATCAACTCCACGCTAGGTTTTATTGAGATATCGGGTAAGCAGGACATGAACATGAACATGGAGTATTACTTGCGCATACCCTGGAAACTGGTAACACAAGTTGGTTCTAAAAAATTATTTGGAAGTGGCGAGAAATCAGAAGGTGATGACGAAATCCAATACAAAGACGATTCTAAAAAAGTACGTTTTATCAACCTGAAAATTACAGGCACCCCTGATAACTATAAAATATCTTTAGGTAAGGATAAGAACCAATACAACTAAGATGTAAAACTTTATGCTTCACCTCGGTAGTGTTCTTCTGCTTTTTGTTTCTATTACCTTGGTGCAAGCTCAAGATTCAGTTCGGTACTTGCAGGAATTTACGATAACTGCCTTCAAAAGTAACAGACCCATTTCAGAAGTTGCCGGATCCATTTCGTTGTTAGCATCAAAGAACCTCACACGTTTTGCAGGTAATAGTTTAGTGCCTGCCGTAAATACCATTGCAGGCGTTCGCATGGAGGAACGCTCTCCTGGAAGTTATCGATTCTCTATCAGAGGCAGTTTATTACGCTCTCCGTTTGGTATACGTAATATTAAATTTTACAGAGATGGACTTCCCTTTACCGATGGTGGTGGCAACACCTATTTAAACTTACTGGATTTTGATGCCATTACTTCCATGGAAATCATTAAAGGCCCTGGTGCCAGTCTTTATGGCGCAGGTACAGGAGGTGTTGTGCTTATGAACAGTCCTGTAGACAACCAAGAGGCTACACGCATTTCAATGAGTGGTGGCAGTTATGGCTTACTGAGGATGAATGCTAGTACTAAACTGCAGTTATCAACTCGGTCTGCTGTTGCCGTACGAAGTGCTTACCAGCAGGCAGATGGTTACAGGGAGCACACAAAAATGAAACGCTTTAATGCAGGTGTAGATTGGGAGTATCAAATAGGCGAAAACGCAAAAATTACCACTTCATACCTAGTGGGGAATTTATATTATCAAACACCAGGTGGTTTAACCAAAGCACAATTTGAGGAAGATCCGAAACAAGCAAGACCTGCTACACCTGTATTTCCGGGTGCAGTAGAACAGCAAGCTGCCGTAACTAATTTAACACATCTTGTCTCCAGTGTTTACGAAGCTGAGTTAAGTTCTTCGCTGTTATTGAAGGTAGGTGCCATTACTTCACTTACAGATTTTGAAAATCCTACAATCAGGAATTATGAAAAACGTATAGAAAAAAATATTGGTTTCCGAGCTGAAGTACAGTACAAGCACAATCTGTTTAATCTGGGGAACAAACTCAGCTTTGGTGGTGAGTTTCAATACTTCAACTCACCACTACAGGTTTATGATAATACAGCTGGTGCGGCCACTAACCTGCGAGAAGATGATTTATTGACTTCTTCCAACGGTTTAATTTTTTTACAAAGTGAAACCGATTTACCACAAAATTTTTTCCTCACTACTGGTATAAGCCTGAATATGCTGCGCTATGAGTTTACCAGAAAATCCCCATCACCATCCATAGACCAAACAAGGAATTTTTCCCCTTCACTTTTTCCAAGAATTGGTTTAGCAAAGAAGTTATCAAATGGTTTTTCCTTGCATGGTAGTATTAGCCAGGGTTTCTCACCACCTTCTTTAGCAGAGGTAAGACCATCGACAGGCGCATATAACAATACACTTAACGCAGAAATTGGACTTAACACCGAAATTGGTATACGTGGGCAAATATTCAAAAAAGCTAAATTCGATTTAGTGGCCTATAACTTTAAATTAAATGATGCTATCGTTATTCAAAGAAATAATGATGGTGCAGAGTATTTTGTTAATGCGGGAAGAACCAGTCAACAAGGTATTGAGTTAAGTTTTGCTTATAATAAAATCAACCTGTGGAAAAAGGTAATCTCTGCTGATTATTTTTTAAGTTATACAGGACAATATTATTTCTTTAAGAATTATGTTCAAGATGGCAATGATTACTCAGACAATAAAATAACAGGTGTTGCACCCAATGCCTTGAGCACCGGTTTAGACATAAACTTAAAACAGCATTTTTATATAAACACTACCGCTAACTATTACGACCATATTCCACTTAACGATGCCAACACTGTTTACTCACCTTACTTTTGGTTGATCACAGCAAAAGCGGGTTACAGACATCTAGGTAAATTACCGGTGGAAGTATTTTTTTTCATCGACAACCTGTTGAATGAAAAGTATAGTCTTGGAAATGATTTAAACGCCATTGGTGCGCGATATTACAACGCAGCATCTGGTAGAAATTTTTCAATTGGGATTGAAGTAAAGCCTTCCTTTAAACGAAGAGTGTAAAAGATTCAACTATAAACTACGTTTGGTTACTCGTAAGCCAACGCATAAACCTGGTCAATAAAGAAACAGATTCCTCTTTCTTCTTTTTGGCTGGCGCTTTCTTAACTTCCTTTTCAACTTTTACCTTCTCTGCTCTCGAAGGTGCTTTAGCCTGACGAGTTTGTAAATACTTCTGTTTTCTTAACTCTTTTCTCTTCTCCTCTTCTGCCTTTCTCTTCTCTTCTTCTTCACGCCTCTCACGCTCTCTTGCTTCCGATAAGGTATTGCGTCTTGGTCGCTCTATTCTCTTCCTATCTGTAAATTTCTTTTCTCTTGGTTTTATACGAGGCTCTGTAACGCTTTCTTCTATCAATACTTCTCCAGATTCGTTTATTACTTCTGACTCTTCTTTCTTTTTCTTTTCAGGCAATTCTATCTTACCCAAAACCTTTAAACCGCTTAGTTCAATCTTGGGCGCTCTAATCACATCGGGAAGTTCTTCAACTGTTTCTATAGATGAGGCTACTTCATTCTCAACTTCATCAACCTCCTCCATTACTTCTGATTCATCTGATGGTTCAGGTATTTCTATAGTCTCCTCCTTAGGCGCCTCCAAGGTATTTTCTGGTTCATGGGGAATAGTCTCTTCAACGTCTAATAATGCAGGGGCAAAATGAGATATGACTGCGCGTGCATGTACTTCGTCAACTTTTGCATTGGGGCTATCATCAATGGCAACGCCTTGGGCGGCCAGAAAATCGACAATGGCAGTAGATTTTAAGGATAATTTACGTGCCAACTGAGCAAGTCTCATAGAGAAAAGGTTAATCTTATCGCAAATATATTGGCAATCAAGCTTTTAACCCAACTATAGTTTAAAATTTGCTTAAAGAAAGAGTGTTCTGAGGTTTTCGTAGGGCAACTCTACCTCCAGGTGAACAGGGGCATCGTTAATACTTTGATAATTAAGCTCTACAATGCTTCGTCTGGTGTTTTGCGGGTCAGGGTAAATACGGCCTATACAGGCTTTATTAATCAATTCCGTTTTGCTTTCTTCATCTTGTAGTACAGGCAGTTCAATAAAATCGCTCATAGTTTTTGTCTCCATTTTTTCTTTTCACTGCGCTGTTTTTTGTCAGTCACACGTTTTTCTTTTGCTGCCATAGATGGCTTGGTTTTCTTTCGAGGTTTAGGCTTTGTAAAAGCTTTTCGTATCAGTGCCTCTAACCGATTAATAGCACCTTCTTTATTTTCTAATTGTGACCGACTATCCTGAACATTTATCAATAAAACGCCCTCCGTAGTAAGTTTACCGACCAACTTATTGAGTAGCACCTCTCTTTGCTCATCGGTAAGTAGCTCAGATTGCTTTATATCGAGCCGTAAGGTTACTCTACTGTTAACCTTATTGACATTTTGCCCACCGGGACCGCTACTGCGGGAAGTTGTAAATTCAATTTCAGGCAATAATGATCTGGCGGTAAGCATGAATTATTTACTTCTTTACAACGGTAAATTCAACACGTCTGTTGTTAGCGCGTCCGTCTTCAGTATCGTTAGAATCTATCGGTTTAGTTTCACCATAGCCTTGTGCAGTAAGTCTGTAGCTGTCTATACCCTTGCTGATAATATAATCAACAACTGATTGTGAGCGACCCTGCGAAAGATTGAGATTATAATCATCAGAGCCTTTGCTATCTGTGTGACCCGAAATTTCAATTTCGACAGTACTATTTTGCTTTAGGAAATCAACAACTTTGTCAAGTTCTGTAAATGATTCACTTTTAAGGGTGGTCTTATCAAAATCAAAATAGATATTCTTAAGCCTTACGGTGAGGCCTACTTCAATTGGTGCAAGGAATAAATCTTTAAACAAAGGTGAGTTCTCTTCATTTTCAACTTCAATACTATCAACAGCGTTTAAATAACCTTCTGCCTTTGCTGTTAACAAATACATACCAATGCCGGGAAGTTCCTTTTCATATTTACCTGACACAGCATTTGTTCTCATTGCATTACCTCTCTTTACGCTGGGTTGAATTTCAACTACAGCGTTTATAGGTTGTTCTGTCTTCTTATCATAAGTTGTTCCGGTAATGATAAGCTTTTTGGCAATAGGTGTCAGGTAAATATCAACGGTAATGGTGGTGTCATTACCCAAGGCAGGGAGTGTAAAGTTTTGTTGGTCTGGTAAGAAATTAGCTGCAGTGGTCGATAAACTATAGTTGGCAATTTCTGGCATGCGCAATTCGTATTGGCCATCTACTTTCGTGCTAATTTTTTGGGGCTTATCACCAGCTTTTACATCTACTATGGCTAAAATGGGTTCATTGGTTTTTTTATTGTAGACAGTTCCATTCAAAATAACATATACATCGCGTGGTACTAGTTTAAAAATATCGAGGTTACCACCATCAATAGTAGAATTTGCACGACTGGTGAATACATTTCCTTGTTTGTCCATGCAGAAGTACAACTCTTCTGCGGCAGTATTAATAGATGGCCCAAGGTTTTCAGGCTGCGACCATTTTTTCCACGTATTGTCCAAGCGCTTAGTGCGGTAAATATCTAGTTTGCCTTTTTTGCCTGGAGCACTTCGATCGCTTGCAAAATATAATATCTCATCATCTGCACCAATAAAAGGTCCGCAGTCATCATCTCTGTAAGAAATATTTAACTTAACTGGTTTCGTCCATTTACCATCAGTTTGTTGATTGCTTACATAAAGATTACTACGCGCACTCGTTGGTGTTTCACTAAAGGATAATATAATATGCTTTAAATCCGAAGAAATAGAGGCACCATAAAAACGCCCTCTGTTCATTTCTTCAAAACCAGGAATTTCTATTTCAGTCAAAGAACCTCCGGCAGTAACCATAGAAAATCCTTTTGTGTCCTTTCTGCGACCTCCCTTTATAAAAAGTGAACCGTCAGGCAAAGCTGTAAATACCTGATTGCTGCGGTGCGAATTAAAAGGTGATCCGGCATGTTGTGCGGGTCCCCATTCTCCTTTTTCATCAAGGGTACTGAACCAGATATCATCGCTACCTTCTTTACCGAAATTATTGTCCGGATGGTTATGCACAAAAAAGTAAAGCTTGTTGCCATCTTGTGAAAGTAATGGGGCGGCTTCATGGTAATGAGTATTTACTTCCTTACCTAATTTTACAAGCTCATAACGTGAAGAAAATTGCTGTGAGAAGCTGGTAATACTTATGAACAGAAGTAGCGTGACGATAAAAGTTCTCATGTTAGTTCAGTTGGGGTAAAACAACAATCAATAGGTATTGGTAGCGATACCAAAAAACTTATTATAGGTAACCGTTATAAACGATTTTATTCTAATTAAAAAAAGAAGAACACTGTTCTTCCACTTTGCATAATGGTTGCGATGATTATTAACAATGCTATACTATTGAAAATTGCAAGACGTTTATGCTTAGCTAAACTTTCAGACATTCTTTTAGCAGTAGACCTTGCTATGGTGATTAACACTACAGCAATTAACATTCCTACTAGGTGTTCAACTGCCCAATAGCGTAGAGCACCATCTTTCATAGTGTTACCATTAAATTGAACATTAGGACTCATAAAATAAAGTACCAGGCCCAGCAAAAATTGTATGTGAGTGGTAATTAATAGCCCCAGGCTTAAGGCATTATCTAATTGGCTAAAAGGTTTATTGCGTAAAAAGCCTGCTAAAGACCGCACAATAACCACCAACAATAGCACTAATACCAAATATCGAAGACCTGAATGACCGTGAAAAAGCCCTGTATACATATAATATGGATTTAAAAACCGAAATTAACATAGCTTTTCCATACTTCCGAAAAATCTTAGCTACTATGAAACCCATTTCTCTGTTTTTTTTGCTGATTAGCTGTTGCACCCCAGCATTTGCACAAGAAGAAGACAATACTTTAACAACACCAGATACCGTAGTTGCTGGTGCTTACATTATCAACATACACGACATTAACTTCAGGGATAAAGAATATACTATTCGTTTTTGGCTATGGATGCTGTATGACAATCCGTCTTTTGATTTTGCAACGCAGATAGATATACCTAACGCAAAAAACATTGAAACACCAGAACCTTTAATGGATTTAGTTGATGGTAGAACATGGCAACTCATGAAAATGAAGTGTACTATGAAGCAAAACTGGAATGTAGATGACTTTCCATTTGACAAACAGCATTTAGTTGTGCGGATTGAAAATACAGTTTTTGATAACCAGTCGCTGGTATACGCATTAGATAAAGATGGTAGTGCTTATGATCGAGAACTGACCATTGATGGCTGGAATATCAGCAACTTCGAAGTTAATACTTCTATCAACGAATACACTACTGTTTTTGGCGATCCTGGGAATGATGCACTTCATTCAGAATATGCATCATTTAATATAAGTATGGATATTGAAAGAGATGCCTGGGGCTTATTTGCGAAGATTTTCATTGGCATGTATATCGCATTTTTAATTTCAATTATATCCTTTACACTGAGGCCTTCTGAATTAGAGCCACGATTTGGCTTGCCGGTTGGTGGTCTATTTGCTGCTGTTGGCAATAAATACATTATCGATTCATTATTACCTGAGTCTACCCATTTCACCTTGGTAGATACCCTTCATACGATTACATTTTTAGGCATACTGGCAACGCTATCCGTTTCGGCTATCACCTTAAAATATTTTGATAACGGCCAATTTGATAAGAGCACCACAGCTAATCGTATAGGTTCTCGCTTGGTAATTGTTTTTTACATAGCTGCCAATTTATTGCTAGTGGGCATGGCAATCCTGTAAATCTCACGGAATTAACCTAACATCCATCCGGATGAAAATACCTAAATTGCAGGCTTTATCGATAATGTGAAATGGCAATTAACAGAGTTTACTCAAACTTTTAAAATGAGGTTGCCCTTTCAATTGACCACTCAAAAACAATTATTAAAGCATGAAAATCTATAATTCTATTGTTGAAACCATTGGTAATACGCCCATTGTAAGGTTAAATAAGCTTGGAAAGGGCTTGCCTGGTACTTTCCTGGCTAAAGTAGAATATTTTAACCCTGGCAATTCAACGAAAGACCGCATGGCCTTAAAAATGGTTGAAGATGCCGAAAAAGCAGGCATTTTAAAGCCAGGAGGTACCATTATTGAGGGCACTTCCGGAAATACAGGTATGGGACTAGCCTTAGCCGCTGTTGCTAAAGGTTACAAGTGCATCTTTACAATGGCCGATAAACAATCGCAGGAAAAAATTAATATCCTTCGTGCTGTCGGTGCAGAGGTAATCGTATGCCCTACCAATGTTGAACCTGACGATCCACGTTCATACTATTCTGTAGCACGCAAGCTCAATAAAGAAATTCCAAATTCTATTTACCCGAACCAGTACGATAATCCGTCTAACGCACAAGCGCATTACGAAAGCACAGGTCCTGAAATCTGGGATCAGACTGACGGCACAATTACACACTACATTGCAACGGTAGGCACTGGTGGATCAATGTGTGGAACAGCAAAGTATCTTAAAGAGAAAAACAAGAACATCATATCTGTTGGTATAGATACTTATGGGTCAGTATTTAAAAAATACAAAGAGACCGGCATCTTCGATGAAAATGAAATTTATCCTTACCTGACTGAAGGCTTTGGTGAAGATATTCTACCCAAAAACGTAAACTTCGATTTGATCGACACCTTTGTTAAGGTTACTGATAAAGATGGCGCAATAATGACACGCAGACTTGCTAAAGAAGAAGGTTTATTTGTTGGATGGTCATGCGGATCAGTAATGCATGGTGCCCTTGAATATGCCAAAGACAACATGAAGAAAGGCGACATTTATGTATTGTTGCTTCCTGATCACGGCACTCGTTATTTAGCAAAAGTTTATAACGATCAGTGGATGCGTGATCATGGATTTCTTGATTCACGAAGTTTCGGTACCGCACGCGACATTATTCAATCGCGTAATGGAAAGAATAGTTTACACACAGTAAGTAAAACGACCAAAGTAAGTGAGGCTATTCTTCTCATGAGTAAAGAAGGTATAGATCAGATTCCAGTTACTGAAAACGGGAACTTCGTAGGAAGTGTGAGCTCAGCTTCATTGCTTGAAAAAATAATCAGTGATGCTAACCTACAACAAAAAAATGTTGGCGAAGTATTAGAGAAGACTATGCAGTTTGTTGCTCCAGACAGTACGCTGGATGTATTATCCTCACTCCTTAACAAAGAAACAAAAGCAGTGTTGGTGAGAGATGAACAACAAAACGTACACATCATTACACAACATGATGTGCTTAAAGCTATAGCGCAATAATATAAAATGAAACTGAGAAAATGGGTAGGAATAGCACTTTGGATATACAGCATGAGTCTGTATGCCCAAAGTGACTTGCCTAAAAATCTCACCAAGCAGTTTGAAAATGTTCCTCACGACTCAATATTCATTGATCAACTCAATGTAATTGCTTTCGAAAACCTAAAAACCAATAGTCAGTCGGCCAGGCAACTTAGTACATATACGCAACGTCAGGCACAAGCACTTAAATACACAAAAGGATATGCCCGTGCCCTTGCTATTACAGGCAGTACCTATTGGTACGAAGGCGTTTATGAAATAGCGCAGAGCTATTACCTTGCTGCGGCTCGTCAATACAGTTCTATTAACGACAGTGTAGGCGTTGGCCAAATGTATAATAACATAGGTGAAGTGTACAAAAAGCTTGGGCAGTATGACAAGTCTTTGGAATATCAATTACTTTCTCTAGAATTAAAAAAGAGTGATTTAAAAAGTCAGCAACTTACACTCTATAACATTGGCGAAATTTATATTGGTTTAAAGGATTATGATAAGGCACTCGATTACTTGAATCGGGCACTTGACATGGCAAAACTTACCAATGATAAACGAGTAATTGCATACTGCTATTGGAGCTACGGTATTATCAGAGCCGATAAGAAAAAATATACAGATGCAATCGGTTTCTATTTACTCAGCGAAAAACTGTGGGCAGAGTTAGGTGAAAAGCGATCGCTCATTCAAACCTATCAGGATTTTGCTCTAGCTTACCAAGGCTTAAAAAAATTCGAAAGAGCTAATGAATATCTGACTAAGGCACAAACACTAATAATTGAAATTCGTGCAAAAGATCTGCAGGCGCGCAATTACCTCTACCGATTTAAACTAGATTCGGCACAACAAAATTTCGAAAAGGCTATTAATAATTTATACCAATACAATCTGTTAAACGATAGCCTTTACAGAAGTAGTAAATCAGAACAAATTAATAAGCTTCAAACGATTTATGAAGCAGAAAATAGAGAAAGGGAGAATGAAGAACTAAGAACTGAAACCACACTGCGCAATGCTGAGATACGATCACAGCGCATTATTATTATCGCTATCGGACTTGGTTTATTCTTGAGTAGCATTTTATTGATTATGGTGTTTTTCCAGCGGCAGCGTATTCTTAATGTCAACAAGCAGTTGAATGATAAAACCGAAGAAGTACAAACTCAGTCAGAGAGTTTATTGAAGCTAAACGATGATCTACAAATGCTGAATAAAAAACTTGAGTCTATCGTAGAAGAAAGAACCACTCAGGTGATGAAGCAAAATCAACGCCTTGCAGAATACACTTTTATTAATGCGCATAAGTTAAGATCACCCGTTGCCAGCATACTTGGACTGATCAATTTATTGCCCAATGCTTCTATAGAAGAAAGGGAACTGATTTCTAAATACTTGAAAGATTGCGGTGAAGACCTTGACAAAATTATCAGGGAGATTGGCAGAAACCTGGAAGGTGCAATTGTTGAAAAAAATCAGAATTAATCCTTTACAATTTCAATTTCAACTCTTACGTTTTCTTGAGCCTTTGCACTATGCTTATCGTGTATAGACTTCTTACCACCCCATGCTTTCACTAAGGCTCGTTCAGGTGAAATGCCCTGGGCAACCAAATAATCACGAATAACTTCAGCACGTGACTTCGATAATTCTTTTGCCGAACCGTATCCATCTTTAGTACCATTTAATGAAAAGAAATCTTCACTACTTTTATCCTTATAGATAATTTTTCCTGCATGATTTCCATTGGTGTGCCCATGAATACGAACGATATACTTAGGATTCTCTCTTAGCATCTCCAGTAAACTATTTATTTCGAAACGAGACTCAGGTCGCATAACGGCTGCATCTCTGAAAAAATAAACATTATATAGAATAGCAAAGTCACCTTGCTTAAGCCGTATCAATTCGAATGGGACATGAATTATACCGTTTTCATCAACCTTAACGCCTGTCGTATCAGATTCAGGATTTACATAACTGAAATCTTTCTGCGCCTTACGATAGCCAAACACTTCAGCTGTAAAGGTTACCATTCCAGTATTATTCTTTAGTTCAACTACACGAATGGCCTTATTTGCAGGATAGCTACCTAGTTTTTTCACCTTATCAGGATCAATCATGGCTACCTCTCCTTCAACAGGTACGCTATCTACAAACCTTGTCATTTCAAACACAAAAGCTTTACCTGTTGCATTAGAAGTTTCTACAATTGCTATTGGGGTAATTTCATTTTTAGTAGTAATCGGCTGGCGAGATACGTCACTCTCAGCAACAGATTCAATAACAGGCTCAGATACTTTGTACGTTTCTTCTACAGCTACAACGTTCATTGGTTGCTGGTCAACAGGATTAGTATCTTTACCTGAAGAAGACATAAAGTTATTACCTAAAACTCCATGGTAGACCCAGGCATCTTGTAGCTCAGTTTCCCCACGCAACCGCAAAGCCTCATTCATTGCCTCTTTCGATTGCAGCGTGCTTAAGCAATATACATAGTAAAGTTTTCGGTTGGGGTTAATATCAAAACTGGCATTCAGTTTTAGATCCTTATTTACATGACTGACGAATTTTATTGCATTTTTCTGAAAAGAAAATGCACCAATTACGACATAATGTGGAACGGTGTCAGGCGGTTGTATTGCCTTGTGAGTAGCCGAAACATCTATGCAGGAGAGCAAAAAAACAAACAGCATTGCCCTGCAAAAAAATGGAGAAGGTTTCATGTGCTTATAAGTTTAAAGCCAAAACTTTAACCAACAGGATTAAATTCTATTACAAATGTAGTAAAGAATTAAATAGATGCAACTAAAATTCTAAAATTCAGATACTTACATGTCTGAGATCACTTCGAACTGTCTGGTGAGCGAATGCCCCTCATCATCAACCAGGGTAATGGTGTGCTTGCCCTTTAAGGGGTTAAGTGCCATTTCGTGTTTACCTCGTGTAGCGCCAATATATTGATCGTTTAAATGCCAATATACAGTTGTAAGTGTTTGACTGTGAGCTAATTCAAAAATTACCTGCCCCAAGTTACCATCTAGTCCGCGAGGGATAAAAACTCTGGCATTTGACTTAGGGTAGATTAAATCCATATGATTAATGGACTCGGGACAACCCGGTTTTGGCCTTGGCAAAGGGCGATAGGCTATGTTTCTGGATTTGTAATAATATTCCTGTACAGGAGGCAATACAAACCAGCTTTGGGTGTGCATAGTTGAAACAGCAGCACATGCCGAACTTACCCTGAATTTTTTATCCTGTGTAAGATGAACCAGTCTATGATTTGGACAAGCTTCAGACTTTAGGCCACTCTCTTGCACCGAAAGTGTATCGGCACGCTCACAATGGGCACCAATTCTATGCCCACTCAAAGCACATACACTTACAGCTTTAAACTCTGATGAAGGTTTTTTAAACCAAGTCGTGGCGGGCAGTTGCGAAAATATAGAAAACATTAATGGAGAGGCAGCATCCGTACCAGTTAATCCTGGCCTACCCTCACCATCAGCATTGCCCACCCAAACACCAACTGTATATTCAGGCGTAACTCCTATTGCCCAACCATCTCTAAAACCATAACTCGTTCCGGTTTTCCAGGCAATTTTTTTTGAATTACTAAAGTATCGCCACCCAGTTTCTTCCCCTGGTCTATATACTTCTGTTAATACTTCAAGGGTTTGATAGATAGAGGCCGCACTCATGTGCGAGTTTTGTTCGAGAGCCTGATGTAATGTAGTGTCAGCAAATTGAAGTAAGCGTGGTGCATGCCAATCCTTTGGATTGTATTTGGCCATACCTGGATGTTCAAAATAATTATTTAAGACTCTGCCCATAGAAGCATACATGCCTGTTATATCCCACAATGAACCTTCGGCCCCGCCAAGTATTAGAGACAATCCATAATGATCGGGAGCTTGTTGTAATGTGCTCATACCTATACTTTTCAAAAGCGTGTGAAACTTTTCGTATCGGTATTGTTTTAAAAGATGTACTGCCGGGATATTAAGAGAGCGGATTAATGCTTTGTCGGCAGGAACTGCACCATCATATTGCTTGGAGAAATTTTTGGGTGCAAATCCATTGATAAATGTAGGTATATCAGGCAGTAGTGTTTTAGTAAGTATTTCGCCCTGATCGAGCATAGCCGCAAATAAAAATGGTTTTAATATGCTCCCTGTACTCCTGGGTGCATTGATTATATCCACTTCATTTTGAAAACTATTTTTCTTATCAGATAAGATATTACCTGCATATGCAAGCACCTCTCCTGTTTTTGTATCCAATACTATGGCAGCAGCGTTGTTAATTTTATTGGCGGCTAAATTTCGGTGTTGCTCTTCCAGTAATTGCTCCACGCGCTTCTGTAAACTGAATGAAATGCCAGTTTGATTTTTACTTTGATCATAACCGGCCTTTACTAAATGTTGAAGTGCATGCCGCGCCATGCGTGGTAGTGCTTGTGGCTTATCCGGAATGGGTTCAGTCTTTCCTAATTGACAAGTGAATTCGTCAATTATACCATGTTCTAATAAGCGATCTAACAACTGATTGCGTTTTACTTTCAGTGCTTCAGGATTGCGACCGGGATGAAGCAAAGATGGTGCATTAGGTAACACAGCAAGTAATGCTGCTTCGCCCCATGATAAATCATGCAAGCTTCTGCCAAAGTATCGCCAACATGCTGCCTCTATACCTACTACATTTCCACCAAAAGGTGCATGTGATGCATACAAATGTAGAATCTCTTCTTTTGAGTAACGTAACTCAAGTCGCGTAGCCAATACTATTTCAATAAGTTTTTCAAGAACATTACGGCTCTTGCTCTTCCTTGAAAGTCGTATGACCTGCATACTGATGGTACTACCCCCACTTACTATATGGCCGGATTGCAAGTTTTGTCTTGTAGCCCTTGCTATTGCCCGCCAATCAAAACCTGGATGTGAAAAAAAACGCTTGTCCTCGTAGGTTACCAAGGCTTTAATGTAATTAGCTGGTAGCGTATCTGTCTCAGGGAAACGCCATTGACCATCAGCTGCGATACTTGCGGATAGGAGTTCACCCTTATTAGCCAGTAGAATTGTAGAGTAAGGATCGTTAAATAACTTACCCGGTAGTAAAAAGTAGTAAGCAATTAAAAGTATTCCTAGAATGGATAAGGATGTATACTTTACCTTTTTGCTCATGTACAAAGGTAAAAGATAATCCGTGAGGACTAATCCAATAATTGTAACTCATCCAAAATATTATCTGTTAATTATTTTAGATACTAACTGTTTTAAAACATTAAATTAGATAAATCGAGATAATCCGTCAGACCGCTGAACACTAAAGCAAACAGCGGTCAGACGGAATTTAAGGTAAGCTATCAGGAAACTAGCATTTTCTAAAGATTTTAGCCTCTTCATCAATCAATTCAAACTTCGTATAGTTAATCCACGACAGCATGGTATCATAAAAACCGATGACAAATAAGCCACCCGGTTTAAGTGCATCATAGAATTTATCCAGCAACTTTACCTTTGCCTGATTGTCAAAATAAATCATCACATTTCTGCACAATATAAGATCGTAGGTTTCATTTACCGGATCTGTTATTAAGTTGTGATATTCATATTGCGCATAAGTTTTTAAATTATCTACCATGGTGGCCTCCGTACCTTCCGCAATACTATATTTAGAAAAATCGCTGTAAATGTTATAATTCTTAAAATTGGCCTCGTTCTCTATCATCTTAATTTTATGATACTTTCCATTCTTAGCTTCCTGTATGGCATGCATATTAATATCTGTGGCAAGTGCCTTTGTCTTATCCCTGAATCCGATTTCACCCAACAAAATCGCCATGGAATAAACTTCTTCTCCTGTAGAACAGCCAGCATGCCATATAGATAAGGACGGTTTATCTTTAAAATCTGCATTAAGTCTTTGCTTTAGATGTTTCCAGAAAATTGGATCACGAAACATGGAGGTCATACCCACACTTACTTCATTCATAAAGACCTGAATAAAAGTGCTGTCGTGAAGTAACTTAACCCACAAGCTGTGTACTGAGTCAAAGTTATAAAGGTTTAATAACCTGACGATTCTTCTACGTAATGATTTTGGCTCATAGCAAGTAAAGTCTATTCCATAACGGGTAAGTATACTCTGTGCCAGTGACTTTACTTCTTCATCCGATATATCTACTGACGTAGTATTAGTTTCCATAAATTTTTTAAACTGCTAATCCGCATCTTACCTAAAATCCGTCTGACCACTCTTTACTTTCGCTTTCAGCGGCCTGACGGATGATTCATTTTTAAAATCCCTGCTCTTTTTGATACTAGTGGTATCAATACAGATTAGCAGACTTTCTAAACAACTGCCATAACAGGAATACGCTCTTCCACTACTTTAATAAGAATAAATACAAAGCGAGTTATTTTTCCCTCGAGATTTCGTATAACGGTTAAGGAAGTTTCGAAAGTCGCAGTTCTGTCGCCAATTGTAAAAGGTATCAATAACGTAGCGTGTTCCTGATTCAGCATATCGCTTTGCATAGTCGTGAACACACTTTTATAATAGTCATCAACAAAATCATTAAATGACTTCCCTCTTATTTGTTGGCGTGTTAAATCGAATAACTTTAAGAATCTTTCGTTGGCTGTTTTACAGCTAAAGTTTTCATTAAATTCAACGATAGGTAATGTGGCCTTTAGCGAGTTGATTACTGATGATAAATCGTTAATCTTTTCCTTTTCCTGCGTAGTGAATTGTGCGAACATCATGATTTTATCTGGCACTTCACTTTGAACTAGAATTGGATTAAAAGTTCCTGTTAACCAAAGTTCTTGATGTTCTCTATTTTTCAATCTGAATTCGCCTGAAAAGAATTTACCCAATCTCAAGTTTTCCCACATCATGTGAACGCTTGGCTCATCAATCATTAAATCCTTATAGCTATTACCTTTTAATTCATCTTGTTTATACCCCATCACGGTAAGGAAGATATCATTACCAGCAATAAAATTACCGGCAAGGTCAAATTCAGCAGAAGCTATCGTATTGTTAATGGCTGACAAATAACTACCCAATTCCACTTGCTTTCGCTCTGCCTCTTTCTCAAGTAGTTTTTGTTTGCTTACATCTACACCAAATTCAATAATCTTAATAAGATCTCCCTTTAAATCCACTACTGGATAATCCATTAGTTTCATACAATGACTGTTTCCGCTTTTATCAAAACGTTTGTACTCACCGCTCTGTAAGCCGTTGTTTCGAATTTCTACCAGCAGTTTACCAAAAATATGTTCACGTTTAGTAATTACTGAATAGGGTTTTCCTAGCAGTTCATTTACCTCATATCCTAATAAGTGAGCATAGTTATCATTAATCTCAATAATATTCCCTGCTAAATCCATTTCCATAATAGCATTGGATTTACTTAACGCCTTCATTTTCTGGTGAAAATCCAAGGCACGCATTTTTGTCTCAGTAATATCCGCCTGAATTGAAATGTATTTCTCAACTTCACCCGCTTCATTGGTAACCGGATTGATAGCCAAGGAAACCCAGTATGTTTCACCATTCTTATTATAATTCAATATCTCTTCAAAAATGGGTTCCTGCGATTCAATCATTGTCCGCAGTTTATTCACCGTTTCCTGATCGGTAAGAGGGCCCTGCAGTAAATCACCTGGTTTTTTACCGATAATTTCTTGCGGAGCAAAACCTGTCATTTTAGTAAAACCTTCATTTACATATTCTGTTATTCCATTGGCGTCTGTAATAATCACAGAGTTATCTGTATTATTAGCAACAAGCGATAATCTTTCAAATTCAATCTCCTTATTTTTCTTGCTCGTAATATCCTGAATCATACAAAGCACACGTTCCACTTCCTGCTGAGCATTCAACATTGTGGTAAAAGTTATGCTAAGCCAAACTGACTCACCATTTTTATCCAGTGTTTCAAAATCGCCTGCCTTAATTTTGCCATGAGTGATAAGAGCCCACGCCATAACCTGCTTACGCATTAAAATGGTGTAGTCTTTAGTATTTAGTTCTCCTTGTGTACACTTAAGAAAGCTGGCCAATAAATTATTGGAACGAATTAAGTTCCCACTCAAAGAAAACTCAGCTGTTGCTAATGTAGAATCAATAGCATGCATTACACCTGATAGTTCACTTTGCTTGCGCGCCATCTCCTCCTGTGTTGCAGCAAGTTCTTCCAGGTTTTGCTTCATCATCTCCTCCCTTGTTTGAAGCTCGGTGGTTAATGTCTTTGATTCATTTAACAGCTGTTGCGTATGTTGGTAGCCTTGTTGAGAGGCCATCTCTGAAGCAATATTTTCGACTACACGTTTTAAGAACTCTTTATGATGCAAAGGCATTACATCAAATAATCCCAGCTCAATAGCTCCGTAAAACTTGTCATTAAAAATTAGAGGTGCTACTACAATATTTCGTGGTGTTGCTTCACCTAATCCTGATGTAATCTTAACATAGTCTCCAGGAACATCAGTAATAAAAACAAAGTCTTTCTCAAGCATGCATTGTCCCAAAATACCATCGCCTTCATTTATTCTTCTATCTAAAAATTTCTTCCTGTCATATGCATAACAGGCTACCATTTCCATGTAGCGGTCATCCTCGTTTGACTTCTCAAGAAACAATGCCCCTTGGTTCGCGCCAAGGTATCTAACCAATTGACTAATAATCTGCTGTGTGTAGGTTGTAAGTTCAGATTTATCGCGAAGTATCTCACTGAAACGTGCCATCCCCTGATTTACCCAATTACGCTTGTCTTCTTCTTCTTTCAAGCGTTGCAACTGTCCCTTTACTGAATAAATGGCTTGACCAATGGCATCATTTTTTACCAACGCATCCATTTCATCCTCAGACTGTGTTGAATCTATTTGCTTAATGTACTGCGCTGTTAAATCGAACTTCCGTTTAATGAGTAGTTGATTTTCAGCAAGTTTATCAAAAACATTTACTGATAAGTTTACATTATCATCTATCTTGAAAGCCAAAATTGAATTAGTCTCCTTTACAAGTGTCTTCACAAAACGATAAAGTATTGTTACTAACCAAAGTAAGGATAAACCATTTACAACAAACCCGGCTGCTATCAGGTAACGATTTTCTGTGAATGCGATAAGAAACCCTGTACTTAAAAAAGTAAGCACTAAAACGGTAAGTGCGACACGAATTCTCTGTTTCATTTTTTAGCCGTTATGATGAATTTTTTCGTTGGGTACAGTTTCAAAGATGCGCGAACTTAGTTTCCACAAAAACTGTGGATGAACACGCTCGCTCACATTAAACTGAAAGGTTGTGTTTGATAAAATCATACTTGACCGATCAATTCCTTCCACTTCCTTTTCCATAAAACCCTCTAGCTCTGTGCCATGCATGCGCTTTAAGATCGGTACATCGCCATATACTTCAAGGTGTAGACCGTTGGATAATTCGGAAATTACAGAGGCCGAGATTATATTATCAATCTCCATCAGTAATGCATCATTCAACTGGTGACTTACAAAACCAAAAGTTTGTGAAGTAATTTTAACAATCTCAGCAGTTTCGTCAGCGTTAAGTATCAAATAGGACTTACCCGATAAATCGCCAATCAGTTTTGTGACCAGAACAATAATCTCACCTTCCTCATCAGAAATACATGAAAAATCATTTGCATGACGCACCAAAACAGATTGTGTGTTGGTAATTTTTACCGACTTACCAATAAAGGATGAAAAGGCATCAGATGCGCGTTGAAAGCCCTGATTCATAATGTGAATGATAAATTTCTCACGTTCTCTGTTCGCATCCATAACTGTAATTCTTAGTTAAGTGAAAAGTTCTTTGAAGACCTGCCTTGTGAAGAAAGGCTAAAAATAAAGTGTAGTATAAATGGCACATTCAAGACCAGGCAAACATTTCCGCTTCCCAGAATTGTAAAGCCTCCTATAAATTTTATCTTATCCACAGGCTTCATTAATGGTTTTTCAACAATTTCTTTTTGTTGTAAAAGTTTATCTACTACAAAGCCAACAGTTCTATTATTAAAGGTCACTACTACTATGTCCAATTTTTCTTCAGGGTGAACGCTATCATAGGCTTTCTGAAGCGCATTATTGCTTTGGCCAACCATTATAGGATCATAGTCGAATACATCTTTCAAAAAGACAATAGCAATGTTTTTACCAAGATGAGAAGCCACCAAGCCACCACCAGCTTTGTGAATGGAAGATCGGTACAAGGAAATAACGGATTCGGTATATGCAAGTGGTATAGCGTACACTTCTTCTTTTAGCTCAAACAAGAGACAGGATTTAACGGCCATAGAAGATGGTAGCGTCAACTGAATTGTGGTGCCGACTCCCGCTTCACTACTCACTTTTATTTCACCACCGATACTATCCAATGTTTTACGAACTACATCCATGCCAACACCACGTCCCGCAATCGCTGTCACCTGGTCCATGGTAGAAAAGCCAGGTTCAAAAATCAAGAGACTTAATTCATCTTGAGTCATTCGCTCAAGATCTTCAGCAGTAGCTAATCCTTTAGCAATGGCTTTGGCTTTAATGCGATCATAGTTGAGACCTTTTCCATCATCTTTTATTTCAATGATAACAGATTCTGTTTCACCCTTTGCTGTTAACCATACCGTTCCCTCTACTGGCTTGCCTGCAGCTTTTCTTTCTTCAGGACTTTCAACACCATGACCAACAGCATTCCTTACAATGTGTATTAGAGAATCACTGATCACCTGCAGAACATTTCTGTCTATTTCCGTTTCCGTTCCTTCCAGTTTCAGTACTACATTTTTCTTTTCAAGTGTGGCCGCATCACGCACCACCCGATGAAACTTGTTAAACAAAAATCCAACCTGAACAAGGCGTACGTCCATTACTGAATACTGTAAATCAGAACTGATTCTGCTCAATCTTGCATATTCGTTTGAACCACGTCCGCTATTAACCTTTGAAGCCAATATTCTATCCTTCTCAATAATTAATTCTCCTACAAGATTCAGCAGATTATCCAATTTACGCACTGGCACTTGTACCAGATCTGAAAATGAAATTTTAGTGTCCGATTCGTCCGGACTCTCAGCTTCTTCCTCAACGAAAGGCTGAGCGCCAACCCCAATGGCGTCCGGAGCGAATGGATTATCGTTTGATATTGCTACTTTAGTTGGTTCTTGTTCTGATTTATCCGCAGCATTTTCATGTGCTCGTTTTAACAGAACCTCTAGCTTCGTTTTGATTCCTTTATATTTTACTTCTTTGCCATCGCGCACTGAATTAACCAGTGCCCCCAGCACATCAGTTGCTTTAAATAATGGCGCGTAAAGTGATTCATCCAGTACAATTTTCCCTTCCCTTACTTCGCCAAATAAATCTTCCAATACATGTGCCATCTCAGCAATACCAGTATATCCCATACCAGCCGCGTTTCCTTTTAGTGTATGTGTAATACGGAATAAAGCATGAACAGTATTTTTATCATTCTTACTTTTTTCAAGCACTGTAAGCAGTCTGTTAATTTCTTCAAAATTTTCCATGGCTTCCGCCAAAAAAATTTCTTTGTACTCTTCTTCTTTGTTGTTCATGGCTTCTTCGTTTTACAAACAGCTTACAATAAAACCTGATATTTGTGTAAGTGGAACAATCTGTTTAACTGCTCCAAAATCATGTGCTGCCTTTGGCATTCCGTATACAACAGAGGACTCTTCGTCCTGAGCAATGGTATATCCACCTTTGCTTTTTATTTTTGAAAGACCCACCATACCATCTTTACCCATACCCGTTAAGATTACACCTATGCTTCTATCTCCATAAGTTTCTGCCACTGATTCAAATAAGCAATCGATAGAAGGAAAATTAAATTCTTCAAACTTTTTGCTGGTTGATGTAATCATGGGTGCTCCAGTAATCATATTTTTCTCAATACAAGTATTGGATTCGCCATTGGCAACATAGATCACTCCCGCTTTAAGTATTTCTCCTCTTCTTGCAAGCTTTACCGGCAACGGACTATTTTCATTTAGTCGTTCCGAAAATGTTTCAAGAAAACGTGGTGGCATGTGTTGCCCTATTACTACAGGAATTTGAAGATTACGTGGTAAATTATTAATGATCAATTCAACAGCACCCGGCCCTCCTGTTGAAGCACCTATTACCACAATATCGTAGTTAAGTTGCTGTGTAAATGTGTGGGTATGTGTGTTCTTATGAGTGAGCTGTCTGGCTTTAAGGAGATTTGTATCCGTAAGCGAGGCTTCTCTGATTAACTTAATCAGCGGGTCATTAAATGTATTGCGTCCATCTGCACCAGAAGGTTTATCGATAAACTCGAAAGCACCATACTGTAGCGCATCAAAGATTCTGGAATTAGTCTTATCTAAAGAACTCAGTACAATAATGGGCATTGGTCGTTTATCCATAACAGATTTAACCAGATACATGCCATCAAATTCAGGCATCACCATATCGGTTATCACCACATCAGGTTTCAATTCCAATGCCATGTCGCTTCCTACCTTACCATCTTTTGCGGTACCAATAATTTCAATTGACGTATCTGTACTGATGAGGTCAGTTATTAACTTACGCATCAGGGCAGAATCATCAACGATAAGGGTACGAATTCGTGTGGCAGGCATAGAAGAAGTATTAAGCGTTAGTAACTGCCTGTACTAATTGTTCGTTAGTAAATGGTTTTACGATATAAGCGCGCGCACCAAGCCTTAGTCCTTCGTTCACAACTGACTCCTGCCCGACAGCACTAATCATCACTACCTTCGACTTCAATCCTTCGTCCTGGTATACCTTTAGAATATCTGTACCAATCATGTCGGGTAAGATATTATCCAGTGTTATCAAATCAGGTTGAAGTTCAAAAGCCAAATCGATAGCTTCTTCACCATTTGCAGCCTGACCCACTACACTGTAGCCATTTCCCTCGAGCGCATCCTTAATTAAAGTGCGCATATATAGAGAATCATCAACAATAAGAACACTCTTAGCCATGGTTTCTGAATTTTAATTAATAAACTTTTAACTCTTTAGTTTGTGAAAAACGTACAGTCATTTCTCCTGTACCGGCATGAAACTGAGCTGATCTGCTTAAGCTACCGCCCAGGTCTTTCGCTGCAATAAATATTTTCTGTTGAACCAAATGCTCTAAAACAGCATTTGTGTTTTGTAATCCCACTTCGTATCCTGTAGCTATTACGTTGGCTCCACCTGCAACTTTTGCTCTCAAATTCAACAAGTTGCTTCCCTTATTCTTGAATTGTAGCAACAAACTATTCAAAACATGCGGTATGCTTTGCGGCAATAAAATGTGTGCTCCCCCTGAAATACCAGTGGTGCGATCTTTCAAAAATAAGCCTATGCAAGATCCAAGACCCAAACAATTGTAGACCGTATTTTCATAAGTGCTTACAGCCTGCTCGTCAATATTCAATTTAAATTCTCTCATGCTGCAGTAGCCTTTTTCAAATTCGTAGTCAACTCCTGATCAACAACTTTAAAAATGTCAATCAAAATAATGAGGCGCGTACCAGTCTTAATTATTCCTTTGATATAGTTTACTTCGGCATTTGCGTCTGCAATAATGCCTACAGACTCGTCTAAGTCACTAGCGTTTACAGAAATGGTATTAGGCACTTCGTTAACAAGAAGGCCCATTTTAAAATCTTCACTTTCAACAACAAGCGTATACTTCTTACCTGACAATTGTGCTTCATTTCGCTGAAGATTAAACCTGTCTTCCAAATCAAAAATGGCAATAACATTTCCGCGTATATTAGCTACCCCTTTAACATAAGAAGGCGTTTGAGGCATTCTGGTAATTGTTGGTGTAATCACTACTTCTTTGATTTGATCAATACGAAGTCCGTATTCTTCCTGACCTAACTTGAACACTACAATCTGCAGCGAACGCTGCGATGTGTTTTCATTCTGTTTTGAAACGATTGCTTCAGCCATACATTTCTTATTTAGTTTCCCCTGAGGTGCGTGTAATGTGATAAATTGTCTTTATCACATTACACACCTCATTTAATTATTTTCTGAGTTTAAACTGCTGAATACCGGCTTGCAATTCTGCTGCGACAGCTGACAATTCATCGCCAGCTTTTGAAATTTCAAGCATACCAGAACTCATCTGTTGACTTGAGCTGGCCACTTGTTGGGTACCTGCCGCAGTTTCTTCAGACACCACCACTATTTGTTCAATGTTTTTCACAACCGTTGAAATGGCTTCCTTCTGTGTACTGGTGGCTGTTTGAATTTCTTTAGAAGAAGAAAAAGTCTCCTCGCTGGTTTTAGCAATTTCCTGGAAGATCACTTCAGCTTCAATACTTGACTTATTACCTTCTTTCACACTGCTTTCCATTACTTCAATGGCTTTACCTGCCGCTTGTGTATCCTTTTGTACATCGCCAATAATCTTTTCAATCTCAACTGCTGACCTTCTTGAATCCTCCGCTAGTTTTCTAATCTCTTCTGCAACTACTGCAAAACCTCTTCCTGCATCACCTGCACGTGCTGCTTCAATGGCTGCATTAAGTGCTAATAAATTAGTCTGGCTTGCGATATCAGTAATCACATTTAAAGTGCGACCGATTTCTTCAGTTCGCTTAGTTAACACACTGATAGATTGAGAAGTCTGACCGGCAGAATCCTTAATGCCATTCATATTATTAACTAACACTTTAACAGTTCGCATGCCTTGGTTAGAGCTCTCCAAACCTTTCTCTGCGGCTTTATTAATCATGTTTGCTTTCTTCTCCATGTCATTCGAAGAAGTCATTACATGGTTTATCAGCTTAGAGGATTCGTCAGTACGTGAAGCCTGATCTTGTGCACCCTTCGCCATTTGAGAAATTGCGGTAGCCACTTCAGCTGTATTACGCTTCATGTCATCTGTTTTCTTCTGCAATAGATCAGAAGATTTCGCAACCACATCTGAACCCTGGCTAATTTGTCCAAGCACTGAATTCAAATTATCTAACGTTTTGTTAATCTCAGCTGTTAAGCCTGCATTATCAACGGCTGTATTGCAGCGCTGACTCAAATCACCCTTAGACATTGCCTTGATAACACGGATTACTTCTGTCATATCAAGCGCATATTTTACAACTTTGTAAGGCTTACCATCCGCGTCTTTAATTGGGTTGTAAGATGCCTGAATATAAATTTCTTCACCTTGTTTATTAATACGGGTGTAAGTACCTACAAAAAATTCTCCTCTATTAAGTGTCTCCCAAAAGTTTCTATACTCTGAACTTCGACCATACTCAACATCAACAAACATACGGTGATGCTTACCCTTTATCTCATTTAAAGTATAACCTAAGGTTTTTAGGAAATTATCGTTAGCATCGATAATGGTGCCATCCATATTAAAAGAAATAACTGCATTAGACATACCAATGGCTGCGAGTTGTCCTTCGTAGTCATTATTTTTAATTTTTTGGGCAGTGATATCTGTAGCGAGCTTTATTACCTTAATAACATTGCCCTTCTCATCTTTTACAGGTGTATAATTGGCTTGAATCCAGATATCTGAACCACTCTTAGTTTTACGTTTAAACTCACCAATTTGTGGAATACCATTTTTTAGATTCGTCCAAAACTGTTGATAAGCTTGTGTGTTAGTGTAGGTGGTATCACAAAACATTCTATGGTGCTTACCTTCAATTTCCATTGCGGAATATTGCATGGTGCTTAAGAATAGATCGTTGGCTTTTAAAATACTACCATCGGGTGTAAACTCTATGTAAGCATTTGCAGCATTAATAGCACCCATGGCACCTTCCAATTCTTGCTGCTTTACTACTTGTTCAGTAATAACGTAACGCACACCGATATATTTAATGGGTTTACCATTAGGACCCAAAACTGGTGCGATCAACGCATCCACCCAATAAGCACTTCCGTCTTTCTTTCTATTTTTGATTACACCACGAAAAATTTTTCCCTTGCCAATAGTTGCCCACATTTCCTTAAAAACACTCTTCGGCATATCAGCATGGCGGAACATGCTATGTGGTTGACCAATACACTCCTCTCTGGTATATTGAGAAATTTCACAAAGCAAATCATTAACAAAAAGTATATCTCCTTTTAAATCAGCTTCTGAAACAACACAAGCTACATTGATTTGATCCATGCGCGTTTTCAATTCGCGTTGCAGCTCTTCCAACTCTAGAACCGACTTTTTCTGAACTGTTACGTCCTTAATAAATAGAGTATGCTGTATTTTATCATTTGCTATGGCTTTTGCATCTGAAACTGAAAACCATAATAATTCTTCATTCGCTTTTTTAATTTGCAATTCAACTTCTTGCCCAGGCTGAAGTGAAGTAATTTGGGAAATCTGCTCAGCTGAAAATAAAGCAGATAAATCACTGTTCACGACATTACGCTTATCAATACCAAAGAAAGTAGCCGCAGATTTGTTTATCGATTGTATTACATTGTCCTTATCAAAGATTACAATACCATCAATCGCCTGATCATAGGCATCATGCTGTGCTTTTAGCAAATTTTCAATATCTGTTAATCGTTTTCTGATATCAGCAGCTGAATCAGATTTTGTAGTGGAAGCACCACCTCCTGTACCTCCGTTTTCCTTATCCTGATAATAATTTGGCTTCATAAGTCTTTATTTAATAATGTTTATCATTTACTTTTTATAAAATTTCTAAACTGTGTCCAACCATAACCATAAACCAGGCAAGGGTATAGATCAGTAGAATAATGGGCAGCACCCATGCCACGATTTCTAACAAATACAAACTATACCCCCGAAAATTCGAAAGCGTTTTATTGTTCTTGAAGAGGATTATTTTTGCCATATAATTAATTAAGACAGCTTTTTTCAAAATCAAAATCGCTTATTGTTGGATACTTTATCAAAGCCATACGCTTTGTTTCCCATGTATAAGAGCGGTGTGCGAAATTGTGAAGCTCTTTGCCCTCTTTAACTAATTGCGTTAGAGAAGAACCCAAAGCATCCGCAATTGATGCGCACTTTACAGCTTGATCAATAGCTTGATGCAGGCATAGTGAATCAACACCTTTCCACGATTCTCCTTTAACAATTTTATAAAACAGATTTCTGGAAGCTTGTGTGGTGCGATGGAGACTTACGATTGCTACGTCATCTGCAAATGAGCGCATCGCCTGTACTAACAACTGAGGCGATTTACCCGTTACCAGTATCAACAAATGATTTTGCTGTACAATGATCAATGCTTCATGATAGTAAGTGGATAGACCACTTAAATAGGCCAATACCTGCGTCTCATTAAAATCGGTTCTGTGCCGAAGTTGATGAGGAATCAAATTCAGGTCTATTTCTGCTGCTATAATATTCGCTTCCATGCCCGTCTTATTTTTAGTAAAGGTCAGGTAAAAGCGATTGCAGCTCAATCCGCGTATTCTTGTATTTTAATCTCCTGTTAACTACCGAAAGTGATTCAGTAGAACTACTTAGAACAATTTCTAGGCTTTTTAGAACATTAAAAGTATAGGGAATTATTATGCGTGTTTAAACGCTTTAGCAGTACTGAGCTACGCATTTATATGATTAAACTCAGGTTTTAGAAGACCGCTCAACCGAATCTTAAACCGCTAAATAGCTATAGAGATTTTAGCCAATAATTTGGATGGTGTTAGCTAAACCAAATTTAGATCGCTGCTTGATTAAGCTGCTGCTTTCGATTTATTAGTTTTCCTTTTGGACTATTAGGAATTGATAACTTGAACAAACTTCCAAAGCCGACTTCAGAATTTACCGATATACTACCGCCCAATTGTTCAATTCCTTCCTTAGCTATATACAAGCCCAATCCAGCACCTTTGGAATGCACGGTGGCTTTATAAAACATATTAAAGATCGATTCGAAGTATTGTCTTGCAATACCAATTCCATTATCATGAATTTCAACAACAACAGTATCTGCTGAGACCAATGTTGTTATATTTATAAAGGAATGTGCTTTATTAATATCTACAAACTGTACAGCGTTCCTAATAAGGTTATCAAGAATTATTTCAATACGATCTGTATCGCTGTAAAACAAACTACTACCAACGACAGATACCTGAACCCGTATCTTGCCAAAATTATCATCTCCACAATGGTTATTGACTATTTTCCAAATAAGTGATTCAAAATCGATTTTTTCGCTGTGTATATTCTTATAGGTTGTTTTTGAGAAGCTGATAATATCTCGGATAATTTTATCCAATTTATGAGTACTTAATTCAATTTTATCTGCATATTCAACAAGTGAATTATCTTTAGAGTCCATTCTTATTAGATTAACGAGGCCCATAATAGTAGTAAGGGGCGCACGTAAATCATGTGATGTACTATAAAGAAATTTCTCCATCTGGTGGTTAATCTTAGCTAGTTGTTGATTCTTAAGCTCAAGATTCTGTTCAAAAGCAACCCTTTCAGAAATATCTAATGCAGTCCAATTGATCATTGGCTCACCTAATTCATTGGTTTGAATTTGAATGTTTACCAATGCTACAATCTTCTTACCTTCAAGAGATTTAAAATTTACTGCAACACCTTGTACACGTTGTTCCCGAATAGCACGGACTTTCAATTTATTGTAATCGTCTAAGTCATTGAAAAGTTCGTGCACTTTAGAACCTTTTGCTTTTCTGAACTTACCGAATCCGAAAGTCTCTACAAAAAGCTTATTACTGAATTGTATTTCGTCTTGAAGTGACGACCTAAAAATTAACTCAAAGGTATTATCAACAAAGGATCTATAAAGATTGCGAAGTCTAAGTGCCTGCTTTCTTTGCTCCGTTTCCTCTTCTCGCTCTTTTGGCAAATCTCTGTTCAACGCTAACATATCTTCCCGATTTCCTTACAAAGTTGTTATACTTTAGGTGGCCAACCAATACAGGGAATTCGGGAATTTTAATGGGTAGAAGTACGTAGGTAATCAATGCTAACCTAGATAACAATTTGCAATTGCCGCGCTCTTTTAACTAGTTCTATAGCATTTTTCACAGTAAACTTCTTCATCAGATTAGCTCTGTGCGTTTCAACCGTCCGCGGACTAATAAATAACTTATCAGCCATCTGCTGACTTGTTAAGCCTTGATCAATTAACTGAATTATTTCTATTTCCCGGTTGGTGAGTTTAATAACTTCTTCTGGCAGTTTTTTGCGCGTTGCGTTCTGCTTATACTTATTGAGTATTACCTCTTGTACTTTATGACTAAAGTAAGTTTTGCCTTGCAGCACTGCGCGTACAGCATACTCAAGTTCTTGCCCACTTTCACTTTTTACTACATAACCCTTCACACCACTTTCTATACATCGACTGATATAGTCTTCATCATCATACATAGAAAGCATAAGGATATTTGCATCGGCATCTTGTTCCACAATTTTTTTTGCAGTTTCCATACCATTCATGTCTGGTAGTGAAATATCTAATATGATTAAATTTGGTTTAAGCAATTCATATTGTGCAATAGCTTCAGCTCCACTTGCAGCTTCGCCCACAACCTGGAAATCCTTCGCTTGCTTTAACAAATTCTTCACGCCTTCACGAATCATGGCATGATCGTCCGCGAGTAAAATACTAAACTTATTAGACATGGGCTTGTTCGGTTTGTGAAAATGGAATTTCAGCAATAATAAGTGTACCTCTTTTTGTATCTGTTTCAATAATTAGTTTGCCGCCCATCATTTCAGTTCTCTCTCGCATATTTACAAGACCATGATGTGGCTTACCATCGTTTACAGGTTTCATGCCTGCTCCATTATCTTCAATTAGTAATCGAATATTCTCTTGATTGGTCGATAATTGAAGACTGATTGAAGAAGCGTGCGCATGTCGGATGGCATTATTTATTGCCTCTTGTGCAATTCTGTAAAAATTAACTTTTTGCCCTTGTTCAAGCTCGGGTGCTTTACCAGTTTGTTGAAAACCAACATTTACGTTTAGTGTTTCTTGAATTTGCTTACACAACGATTTAAGACAGGTAGCCAAATCAAAATCTTTTAACTTCGAAGGCAGTAGATTTTCAGAAATCCTAACGGATTCCTGAATTGCCTCATCCATTAATTTAGCAATATCATTAGCCTTATCTTTATTATCAACAAGCAACTTAATATTCATTTTAATGGCGTTGAGCATTTGTCCCAAGCCATCATGCAAATCTTTAGCTATACGACTTCTCTCCTTTTCCTGACCTTCTATTAGTGCTGCTACTCTGGTGTTTTCAAATTCACGCAGTAACCTTGCATGTTCGTACTTTTCTGTCAAATCTTTAAAAACTAATACAAATCCAATCTGCTCGCCCTTCTTGTCTGTAACAATACTAATAGTACCATCTCCAATTGGTATTAACTTATTTTTCAATTTTAAGGAAAGGCCTTCTTCCAATGCATTGACCTCATGTTCCAGTGCACATTTAATTGGATTTATAGGAAACTGGTGCGTTTCATTATGCTGCAAAGGCAATACCTCGGTGATATTTTGTCCTAGTGCCTGATCTAGTATTACTGTAGTAATTTTTTCGGCAGCTGGATTAAGGTACGTTACTTGCAGCTGGCTGTTTACAATTATGAGTGCGTCACTCATGGCACGTACAGTCGAAAAATACTGTTCTTCACTTTTTCGTAAACGTATTTCAATATCGTGCTTGTACAGAGCCATTTCCAATACTGTGAATATCTCTCTGTCTTCAAATGGTTTTGTAAGAAAACCGTAGGGTTCTGTAACTTTTGCACGTTGAATAGTATCCTTATCGGTAAGTGCTGTTATATAAATTACTGGAAGACTAAACTTATTTTTTACAACACTTGCAGTTTCTATACCATCAAGCTGACCATTTAGCATAATATCCATCAATACTAAATCTGGCTTTGTGTGTTCAAGAAAAATAAGCGCTTGCTCTCCTGAATCCAATATACCGTAAACATGGTACCCCTCACTCTCCAACGTCTTTTGAAGGTGATATGCTACAATAAACGAGTCCTCAACAATAAGAATACCAGCTTTTGACATAGTTGGGGGTTAAACTAATTGCATGCTAGTTAAATATATATACAAAAGATTAAATTATGTAATAGTCAGCAAAAAAGATGATTAATCTCCACTTATCAATTTAACCATCAATTTCAAATGATATAAAAAAGCATGTGCCATTTTCACGTTCAATTACAAGATTAGCCTTAAGCTGTTTAATAAATATTTCTAGCAACTCCATTCCAAAAGAACCATGCAAACCGGGCTGAATATTTTCTGGTAGTGAAACACCATTATCTTTTACAATTAAGCTACAAGCAAAATCCGATTTCATAAAAGTCACTTCTATTTTTCCTCCATCGCGATTAATAAATGCATGCTTGAAGGCATTTACCACCAACTCATTAACAATGAGACCACAGTGAATAGCATTATCGAGGCTAATCTCAGTTGATTGTACTTGAGTAAAAACTTCAATTCTACTATCTGGCTGTACCATACTAACTTGAAGGTCATGAATCAGTTTCTTCAAATAGTCAGCAATATTTACTTGATTTATAGAACCAGTTTGCAGTAGTCTTTCATGAATAAGCGCTACGGAACGAATTCTTTGTCGCATGTTTTCAAGAAAGCCACGCGATTCTGATGACTCCATACCTGCCATCTTGATAAAAATAATTGATGAGATTAGTTGTAGATTATTTTTTACACGATGATGTATTTCTTTAATCAGAAGATCTTTTTCTTTTAGCGCATCAATTAATTGTAATTCCGCTTGTTTCTGGTCTGTGATATCAATGATAACACCATTCCACAAAATACGGCCATCACCTACTTTGCTCGGATTACTTCTTCTTCTAAACCATCGCCACAAGCCGTTTTGTTGTCTGAATCTATACTCAATATCAAACACGCTTAAATTTGCATTTACCTCAGCAATCATCCTATTATTATGCTCCTGATCATCCGGATGAATGTTTGCATCAAACAAAGAAGGATCAGCTAGCAGTTGCTCTACTTTAAGTCCTGTGATGCCTTCAATACCAGAACTAAAATAGATATAACGACCTTCATCTTCACCCTCCAATAATTCATATTGATAAATGGCAACACTTGGCAGGTTATCACTTATTACCCGTATTCGTTCACGACTTTCAGCCATTAGTTGTTCAGTAGCTTTTAACTCTGTAATGTTATTTAAAGTAGCAATAACATACATTACATTTTTATGCTTATCCATACGGGGTATTACATCTACCATCAACCAAACTCTATCTCCAAGTGTAGGTCGCATAACTCCCATAATTACACCCTTAACAGGTTTCTTTGTTTTAATTGCTATAGGAACAGGTAACTCATCAGGTGGAAAGGGATCACCATTTTCTTTAAGCAAAGCCCAGTCAGGATCAAAAGATGTTTTACCAATTAATTGATCTTCGGTTAAACCAAGCATCTCTAATCCGGCCTGATTACTGGAGAGTATTTCTGCTTTAGGGCCTTGCAACAATACACCAATTGTTAAATGACGAATCATAGAACGAAAACGTACTTCACTCTCAAGCAAAGCAATCTCCTTATTTTTTCTATCATTCTCCGAATCAATTGTATGAATCGCAAAGGCTATATTCGAAGTTACCTCCTGCAACAAATCAATCTCTTTGTCGGTGAAAAAGTTAGGTTCTTCTTTATACAGTGTAAGCACACCTGTAACTACATCATTAATAATAATAGGCAGACCAATACTTGATTGGTAACCTCGTTTGAGCGCTTCTTCTCTCCACAAATTATAACTTGCGTTTTTACTACCAGCTATGTTGTTGTTTATCTGTGGAAATCCTGTTCTTGCCGCTGTTCCAGTAGGGCCTCTTCCTTCAGGAATATCTTTTGCAGAAATACTAGGAATAATATCAAAATAATTATCGACATGTCCCTCCCAAGCTACAGGTTTGACAACAGCGTTGTGGTCAAGTAAGCCAACCCAAGCCATTCTGAATTTGCCATATTCAATTGCAATATTACACACCTCAGCAAAAACCTCTTCTTTGGTTTTTGCATGCAATACCATTTGGTTGATTTGGCTTGTTACCGAATAAAGTCGGTTTGTTTTAAGTAATTCTATTTCGGATATTTTACGTTCAGTAATGTCATACTCAATACCATTCCATATAACATCACCATTTGATAATTTCTCTGGTTTAGATTCAATATGCAAATACCGGACCTCATCATTTAGTATGATTCGACCTTCCCAAACAAAGTCAGTTTCATTTTTAATGGCTTCATTTCCAATTTTCATAAATGAAGGCAGATCATCAGTATGAATATTTTTAATGACCAAAGATGAATCATTTAATACCTGATGTTCTTGTAACCCGTGCAAATCACACCAACGCTTACTTACATAGAGCAATCTGCTAGAGCCATCTGCCTGTTTTACATTTTTATAGACTCCCACTGGAATCATTTGTACTAATCGTTCATACTCACCTCTACTCTTTAATAATTCTTGCTCTGCTAATTTGCGATCTGTGGTGTCGAGAATAACTGTATACCACATAACCGAACCATCTGGCTGTTTTTTGGGTACACCACGCGATTCAAGCCATTTCATCTTTTTTGATGGGGTAATGATTCGCCATTGCCATTGCCATTGCTGCATAGTCTTGGCTGACTCCATTACAGATTCAAACATAGCCTGAACATCATCTGGATGAACAGCATCCCATAAGGGCTTTGAATTAGTCATTGCCTCCTCTGCGGAAATCTCCCATAGATTAATACAGCCACTACTCATAAAGCTCACTGAGTGCTCACCATCTTTTGATAATACGTATTGGAGTATAGCGCCAGGCACATTTTCTGCCATCGACCTAAAGCGTTCTTCACTGTCTCTGATTACTTGATTAGCGATCTCTTGACTAGTAATATCATAGTTAACACCAACCATACGAATCTGCTCTCCACTAGAACTTAATTCGATTGATCCAAAAGCTTTTACATAGCGTAGCTTACCGTCTGACAGTCTTTGAATTCTGAATAATGTATCAAAGTTGTCATTTTGTTGTAAGCATCTGTTTAATGCATCCTCTACTATTGTTCTATCATCTTCATGAATGAGACTCATGAAAAGCTTAAAACTAATTTCGTGATAATCAGATACACCAAAGATTTCGTATTGTTGATGATCCCATACAATCGTATTGCTTTGTATATCCCATTCCCATATACCCATTTCTGCGGAATGAGTAGCCAACATTAACCTATTATTGACTCTCTCCAATTCAAATTTACTTTGCATGCGTTCGGTAGCGTCCAGTCCTACGCATTGTATTGAAACAGGATTTCCTTGTTCGTCTTGCAGTGCAACAAACTCCCACTCTGTCCAAAAGAACCCACCTAAAGGATTTGGCTTTCTTAATGTTACCGGAAATACTACGCCTGGAGACTTAATACATTTTTCTATTACCAAAGAACAAGCTTCATGATCAATCTTAAGAATTGTGTCTAATGCATTTGTACCTATAAGTTTATCCGGTAAATAGCCAAACTTCTTGTAAAACATTTTATTGGCAAAAATATAAATGCCCTCAAGATCTGTTCTGATTAGAAAACTGGATTGAGAATTAACGAGTGATTCAAAATATCGCTGACTTTGAAACAATTCCTGCTCAGTCTTTTTACGAGCCGATATATCTGAAGCATTAAAAGAAACACCTACAATAGTACCATCGCTACCATAAACAGGTAAATACCGAATCTGATTCCAGTAAGATATTGTGCTGGTAAACGAAATTTCTCTTTCAACATAAATCACTTCACCTGTTAATGCCTTTGCAAAATTTGCTTTTAAATCATCAATTAAAGAAAGCGGTGTATAATCAAGAAAATTATCACCTACTTCTATTAACTTATCATAAACACCTTGTACCGCAACCTCTGCTGATTTATTAAAAACTCTTACGGTAAAATCCGGATCGAGTAAAAAAGTAGCATCTGTTGATGCGTTCAAAACAGCATTTAACTCATCATAAATCTTTTTTAAATTTTGCTGATAATGCTCTCTATCGGTTATGTCGTAGTCAACACCTATCATTCTAATGGCCTTACCTTTCTTGTCGTATTCAATGCTACTACTTACAAGAAAGTGTCTAATATCTCCAGTACTTGCATGAATAATACGCATAGTAGTTTCAAGAATCTCAAGTTTTTTATCTATGGCGGATTCTATTTCATTTTTAATTCGTACGCGATCATCATCGTATAAATATTTGCTAAACTTAGCAAAAGTCATTGGCGTGCCCGGTTCTAAACCAATCAGATCATAAAGCATTTCATCGTAAATAGTTTCATCGGTCTCTAAGTTCCATTCCCAAACACCCATTCTGGCTGTTTTCGTTGCAATTTTTAAACGATTGGTGCTACTCTTCAAATCAAACTCAACTTTTTTCTTCTCCGTTATATCAAGAAAACTAGCTACTGCACCAATGAGGTTTTCTTTATAATCAAATAGCGGAGCTGCATTTACATTTAACCACTTTATCTTACCATCTTCTGCAATAATTCCATGCTCTATATTTGTAACTGGTTGCTTATCTCGTAAAGCTTTGGCTAATGGTAACTCATCTGTAGGATAAGGTGAACCATTTTCATCAATTTGCTCCCACAGAGTAGAAGAAAAATAGCGATGTTCAATTTCGCTTGACTGCAATGTTAAAATATCGGTAGCACTTTGGTTAGCATAAGTTATTTCTCCATGAACGTCCACCACAATCAGACCACTAATCATTGTGTGGAATATACTTTGCAATTTTGCTTCTGAGGCTTGCACAGCCAGCTCAAGTTTTTTCCTGGCTGTGATATTTAAAGACAAACCATCCCACATTGTTCTGCCATCTGGTAATCGTCTTGGTTTAATTCGGGCTTGAATCCATTTCAGCTTACCACTAGGCGTGGTGATTCGGTACTCCAATTCGAAAGCAGCCAAAGTCGTTTTAGACAATTCAAGTTTTTGATATAATCCTCCCAAATCATCTGGATGAACCATACTAAAAGCCAACGTGGGGTTTTTAAGTAATTCATCTGGTGCTACTTCTAAAAGATCCTTTACGCCATTACTAACGTATTGAAAACCTTCAAGATCGCCTTGAGCTGTTACTATATATTGGTACAAAACGCCATCATAAAGATTGTCAGTTATTGTGCGGAGTTTTTCCTCATTCTCAGTTATCTTTCTTTGCGCATCAAGTTTTTCAGTAATGTTAATAGATATGCCACCGACCGCTATAACTTTATCTTCAATGTCCTTTAATGGAAATTTATATTCTAAAAAGGTTTCGCCCTTCACATGATGCTCAAATTGAATCATTTCTCCTGTGCTGGCAACATGCTGGTCCCGCTGATTACACCAGTCTGCAAAATCTTTATCAAAAACATCATAGTCCGTATAACCGGGCTTTAATATTTTATCATTCATAAAGTCGCGATAAACTTTATTATAAAAACTATAGCGACCTTTCAAATCTTTAATAAACGCCACCATGGGTGCATGATCCATAAAGGTTTGTAATGCCTGTTCACTTTTCTGCATTTCGTGAATAGCATTCTTCAAGCTTGTAATATCAGATTCAACAGCCATAAAACCAGTAACCACTCCCTTAGCTGATTTTATAGGCAACACTTCAATATCCAACCAATATTTTCGACCTGATTTACTGTAATTAAGTAACTCAACCTTAAAGCCTCTTCTGCTTAAAATTCCAGCACGCATCTTTTCAATAGTTGCGTTGTCTGTTTCCTCACCTTGCAGAAAAGATCCTGGTTTTTTACCCATTACCTCACCCAGTGAAAATTCAGAGATTCTTTCGAAACCCTCATTAACCCACGTTATATTACCCAATACATCAGTAAGAATAACTGCATTGCTGGTATGGCTTGCAATCAAAGCAAGTCTATTGATTTCAAGTGTAAGCTTTTTCTTTTCTGTTATATTGGCAGCAGTAAAACTGACGCCAATTACTTTACCTTCAGCATTAACAATTGGTAAGTGTCTATATAACCACCACGATAGTTCTTGTTCTGGTGAAGACACTTCAACTTCAGCTTCCTTCTCAACGCCATTTAAAGCTTGCTTAAAATTGCTTATAAATATATCTGAAGATTCAGGTAAGATATAGTTAAGAATACTTTGATTCTTTCTTGGCGTTCCGTTAAAAACCAGACCTGATTTATCTACAGCCTTTTTATTGAAATCCAGTATAGTATAATTGTGATCCAAAAGAATAGTGGCATCCAATTTACTATCAAAGAAAGCGCGAAGACGGTTTTGCGATTCTTGTAATTTAAACTCAGTCTCTTTTCTTGAGGTTACATCTGCTATATATCCATACCACTGTATACTACCATCACTCAGTTTATCAGGTGATGCATAACCTTCTACCCATTTTATTTCGCCATTAGTAGATATAACTCTATATTCTTCACTCCAAATACTAAGATTATCAGCGGAAATCTTAATTGTGTCATAAATTCTTGAAAGGTCGTCCGGATAAACAGACTTAAAAATTTTTCCTCCATCTTCTAAAACTTCTTCTTTAGTAAAATTATAAATATCTACTATGCCTGAGCTGGCATAAGGGAAGGAGGATTGACCATCCGGTTTAAGTATATATTCGAAAATAAATCCCGGCAAATGATTTGTAATCTTTTCAAATCGTTCTAAAATTTCTTCTCTTACCTGCTCGGACTTCTTTCTATCGGAAATATCCCTCACTAAAATTGATGCTCTTAGCGCCCCACTAGGATCTATAAAAAGTCGTGAAGCAATTTCCGAAGGAAAAACAGAGCCATTGCCTCGTCTCATCAATATCTCGCCTTTAAAAAAACGCTCTTCATCTCTTTGCTTCAAAATTCTGTTTAAATTATCCTGATCCTCAGCCACCAGTCCACCTCTACCTGTCCTACAAATCTCCTCCTCAGTCATTTTAAAAATCCTACATGCTTCTGGGTTAGCAGATAACACTCCACCCATGGCATCAGTGAATAAAATTCCTTCGCCACTATTTTCAATAATTAAACGGTTCTTTAATTCACTTTCAGCGATCCTTAACTCGTCAAGCTTTCGCTGCGTAATATCCTGCATGAATCCATACCAGTAATTACTGCCATCTCGCTCAATATAAGGGTTGGAATTACCGCCTATCCATTTAATATCTCCGTTTCCATTTATCACCCTAAACTCATAGGCCCAGGGCTCATTAGACTCAAAAGCAGAAATGATAGATGCCTTTACACCGGAAAGGTCATCATGATGGATAAAGTCAAATAATAAACTGCCATTTTTCATCAACTCCTTTCTATCAATTCCAAATAACTTTTCGCAACCACTGCTCACATAGGGAAATACGGGCTCCAAATCCGCAGTTAAATAAAAGTTATAAATCATGCCCGGCACATTAGCGGATAAACGCTTAAAAAGTTCGTAAGTATCCCTCAACTCTAACTCTGCCTGTTTAGAAACAGATATGTCGTGGTAGTAAATGAATAACCCCTCAGGATTAGGATAAATATTAATATTAAATATCTGATTATGGTTTGCGGGGTTTCTATGCTCTAACTGAACTGACTTTTGTGTTTGTAAGACTTCCAAATATGTATTAACCAAATCACCACCTTTCATAAAAGGAAATAACTCCAGCATATTTTTGTCGAGCATTTCTTCAACTTCCATTTTTGCCATGGCCGCAAAAATGGGGCTTATCATCGTAAAATTTAATAGCTTGTCGGTGGCGAAGAAACCATCTGTTATACCCCCAAGCATCATTTCAATTTGCTTAGCTTTAGCCAGCATCTCTTTTTGTGCCAGCCGCTTTATAGTAATGTCCCGAAGAATACCCAACGCCATTCCATTTTTACGAAATCTTCCCTGGGCATCGATATAAAGTAGTTTTCCTTTGGCTGTATTGAGTCTGAATTCTACGTTCAATACAAAATCATCAGGGCCAGTGGTTACTTGCTCAATACCAGCTGCTATTTTCTCGTAGATTATTGGAATATCTTCTAGCACAATATACTGGCTTAGAAAATCATCAAGTAATACTGACCTAACATTTGTATCATCTTCTTGCAACAATTCTAACAACTCGCTGCTAAGTTCTAGTGAATTTGTTTCCAGATTCAATTCGGCTGTGCCCATTCTGGCAAATTGCATTGTCTCACTTAGTCGTTCTGCAATTAATTTATTATTCTCCTCTTCAGCTTTCCTTTTCGTAATATCATTTCTAATAGATAGAAACTCTGTAATTCTTCTCTTTTCATCCACCAGTGGCATGATAAAAGTATCAACCCAATAGTAAGTTCCATTCTTCGCTTTATTCTTAACTTCTGCACGCCAGTTTTCTCCCTTCGAAATGGTCTTCCACATTGCAGTCCAAAAACTTTTAGGATGATACCCAGAGTTAATGAGATGATGATTTTTACCAAGTAATTCTTGCTCGGAGTATCCACTGATGCGTACGAAATTTTCATTGACAAATGTGATGTTACCACGTACATCAGCAATAGATACTATTGACGAGCTTTCTACTGCTTGCTTAAACTGTAAGTCATAGGCAGCAGGATGTTCAATATTGTTAGTTGAATTAGCATGAAATTCAGCAAGTGCATAGTTTCCAGATTTGGCACTAATCGGATGTAGATATAGATCTAAGTGTTCTCTCTTGCTTTTTGTATTTATAAAAACACCTACTTTTTTCTTTGTTTTACCAAGTTTAAGTTTCAGGTAGTTTGCGTCAATATCATTAATCAGTTGAGTAATTTCCTGTGAAGTCAGGAATCGTTTAGTATAACCAAAGGATTTGACAGCGGCTTTATTGACTTCTACTATTGAAAGATCCCGTACATCATATAGTACCATTGGTAGAGGATGTGAATCGAAATAAACGGGAAGCTGATACGGTGTTTTCATGGCCTACTGATGCGTGAGAAATACAGTAGGAAATTTAGCCATTATAAAAATCCCAAACAGCCGTGCAAGTACTTACGTAGATATACGTAGTAAGCGCAAACAATCAAACAGACTTTGCTGCAAATAATCTAGCAGAAGCAATAAAATCAGCACGTTCGCCCAAATCATGGTTAGTGAAATAATCTACCACTTCAGATTTATAATTAAGTTTAACAGCCAAGGCTTTACAATAAGCAGCTTCATCTGGATGAATTATACCATCTGCTTTAATGATACGTAATGCCCAATAAAGAATGTCGGTTTTTGTCGGCACTTCTTTAAAATCATTTAAGTCAACGGGTAAAACTTTATCTGTAACGAGAGAATCAGAAAGTCCTGCATCGCTTAAAAGATTAGCTAATACTTCTTTTTCAGTTTCATCAAATCTTCCATCAATTTTAGCAAGGTGCACCAACAGGTTTAACTTCTTGCGGGTAACATCATCCATGACCTTAATTTTTGCTTCAATGTAGTTGAATAAAATAATCTAGGCATCAGTGGAAATACGTAAATTCTACGATGAATAAAGTGAAATTAATTCAAGACTCAAATTTGGAATTAAAGTTGTGATCTGGTTTAACATAGACTCGGTATTTTGTCGTAGTACTTCAGTCCAAATGTTTTACAATCACAGGCCATACTTTATCCTTCATTCTTTTTGATAAAAAAGACGTGTGCCCAATTTTTGAAAGATTAAATTGACTGGGTATTAGTTGTATTGATTGTGTAAAAGCTTGTTTATAAAATGAGAGCAGCTTGGGAACATTCTTAGCATTGGCAATAGGATCGTCTGTAAACCAAATAGATGTTATCTTTTTATCAAAAGAATAAAAATTACTTGTATCTCTAAATGTTTCTGTACCAAAGTAGCTCGGTGACATACACCATTTACGCCATTGCATACCAGCGCCTGTTGGATAATTATCGCCTTGTTTAAAAAATTTAGCATTAATAAAACCCCAAATGAATACTGAAAGTGGCATAATAGTTTTTAAGAGTAAGAAATTCTTCCATCTATTTTTTGTTTCAAACCAATAACCCGTAGAAGTTGCAATAAACACTGCATTTGAAAAAAGATCTTTATTATTAATAAAACCGAATAACTGACCTCCTATGCTGTGTCCTAAAAATATGCATGGTAATTGAGGATGTTGGTGCTTTAGCCAACCAGCGGCTATTTCCATATCTGCCACCCAATCATTAAGATCTGCAGAAAAATTTTTTAGTGTTGCTGGCGCGGACAAGCCGACACCTCGGTAGTCAAGAATAAGAATGGCGTAACCCTGCTCAGCTATCCAGCTACTCATATTTATGTAAAACTTGGCACTTATACCCATTGCAGGACAAACTAAGATAGTCCCCTTTAAATCATTATGTGATGACGTTACCCAATAACCACAAAGAGTGTGGTCTACATTTTGTCTTATTTCGATTCTTTCCATGGATTTCCCTTAATTACACCTTTAAATTGCTTTCTAAATTTAACAGCAGGTATAACTGGAATATCCGCCTTCAAACTTTAAATTAGGTTTAAAAAAAAAGGGATGATGCAATATAAAGTTCAATTCTTGTTGGTATATGTTGAGTTTAGAATTTAAGAGATGGAGCAGGGATCTCATACTAAAAAGGAGTCTGCTGCAGAATTACAATGCAGGATGATCAATGCTATCAAAGTTGTACCTATATAACTTTGATAAATAATTGTATAGTCGCAACTAGGCCCAAAAAAAGCCCTGACAGTTACGTCAGGACTTTTGCTTTTGCTCTTCCTCTTGTCTCGATGAATCGGGAGAACCAATCCCGACATTTCGGGACTGACTAACAGTCAGGCACAAAAGATGCACAAAAATCAAATCGGAATATTTCATCCGACAGCAGACGCTCAATAAATTTTTGGCTCTTCATTGATTTAATCTTGCCCTCCAATGCTAATGCCGAAGTTTTATTCTTACAAACAATGCTACGTTTCAGTAACCAAGGCAAACCCTTTGCTGTAAATTTTCTATTCTGGTGGATGATTGTGGATGTGTACACGCAAGGAAAGATCATCTGTGCCGCCAAGGTAGTACTTATCTAATTTTTCTGAGTAAAGAATGTATACACAACTTGAACCTATATGCAGATCAACAGTAATAGCCTAAAATATGGAACAGGCTAAAAGTAAAAAAGCTGACCTACTAGTCAGCTTTTTGCTCTTCCTCTTGGGTTTGAACCAAGGACCCCCTGATTAACAGTCAGGTGCTCTAACCAGCTGAGCTAAGGAAGAATTTTACTATTCCCTAAAATTTGGGAGTGCAATATTACGGCTTTGATTATAATATTTCCAAAAACCAGCGCAAAATTTCATCAAAAATCCTGATTATTTAATTCGAATAAGTTTTGGCTAAAAAATAAACCTTGTCAAATCCCCTTCATTCGCTAACTTTGGTAAACAAAGTACTTTTAAATGAAGGAGATTGACGAATATCAGCAAGACATCGCCTCTATAAGATCGATCATGGAGCGATCGGTTAAGTTCGTATCACTCAGTGGGCTATCTGGTGTTTTGGCCGGTATTTATGCCCTTTGCGGGGCTTTGGCTGCTTATTTTACCATCTATTATCCCAATTCTCCCTTTGGTTTCCGTTTCCATTACATCAACGAAACGGTTACATTGATCAAACTTTTTACGATCGCTGCCATCGTTTTGGGTGCATCCCTTCTAACTGGATATTTAATGAGTGCACGTAAGGCTAAGAAACTTGGTCTTACTGTATGGAATAACACTAGTCGTCAATTGGTAATAGATCTCTTAATACCATTAGTAACAGGTGGATTATTCATTATTGTACTAACTTATCAAGGCTACTTCGTAATCATTTCATCAGCATGCCTGTTGTTTTATGGCTTAGCACTAATTAATGCCAGTGGCAGAACCTTTAAAGAAATTAAATACCTTGGACTCCTTGAAATTATTTTAGGACTTCTCTCAGCGTTTTTACCTGGATATGGCCTTATCTTCTGGGCAACAGGATTCGGTGTTCTACACATTATATACGGTATCTTAATGCATTATCGTTACGACCAGTGAAGAATCCGTTCGATAATTTAGACAAAACACTTGAGCATAGAGTAAGACTTCAAATTATGTCTGTACTTATTGCCAATGAATATGCTGATTTTAATTCTCTTAAAGAAATGCTGGATATTACCGATGGAAATCTGGCATCTAATATGAAGGCACTAGAAAAAGAAAAATACATAAGTGTTAATAAGTCATTTACAGACCGCAAGCCGCTGACAAAGTATAAAGCAACAGAAAAAGGCAGAACAAGTTTTAGAAAACACTTGGACGCACTCGAAGAGATTCTTAAACAACAGAAAAAATAATATACCCCCTCAATATCAGTATGAAATTCTCGCCAAATACAAAAGCCCTCAAATTTGAGGGCTTTTGTATTATTTAAAAAATCAATGCCTGTTTTTAAAACAAACTGCGATTTTAAAAGCTTAATTCTCAATAGCTTCTAACCGTACACCTGTACCGGCATCAATAGTTAAATTATAAACTTTACCAGTTTGTACAACAATGTTCGTGGTAGTACCTGAATAGCCTCTTGCAGCATTGGTTCTGTTAAGGTTAGCTAAATAACCAGCGCCAGGACTTAAGCGAACAGTTGCTCCGCCCCATGTAACCAATCTATTGTCAACGTTTTGAGTTGTGGTTAGATTAAACACAGCACCACTACCTGGTGCACCAGTAATGGTTGGTACTATTTCAACACTTACGGCATCATAACCTTGTCCTGTAATTGTATTGGCTGCATCAGGTATCAAACGCTGGTTACTTAAACCTCCATCAGCAAAAGGATTTTGGAATGTTACTTGTCCTGTAACTGCATCAATAGTTAAATTTGCCGCTGCTGCTTCTATTGTTCTGTCTTGTACAAAAACTGTAGGGGCAGTAGTCCAAAAACGGTTTGTTCTAAAGCTCAACCCTTCATTAAGGGCAATTATGTTGGTTCCGTCTGTTGTGAGATTAACAATGAAATCCGCATTTGAGGTTTGTGTAGTTCCAATAGGATTGATCAAATCAACTTTACCACTGATCTCTATTGTTTGCCCATCAACCGCATTAGCAGGATAGATGAACTGGATATCATTAGGTAGTACACGATAAGGTGTAGTAGCTACGCCAGTTGGCAAGCTAAAATTAAATTGTGTTCTAAACGCAGGCACAGTAACAGAAGCAGTATTAACTGGCGTACCACCCGCAGCAAGTGCAATGGTAGGCGCAGTAGTATAGCCAGATCCGCCATTGGTGATTTGTATACCCCCCAATTCACTATAGTCATCAACGACAAAAGTGGCTGGTGTTGTTGGTGCCGCAGGCTGACCAGTTGCCACATCAACGACTCTATACCCAAAACCCTGAATTTGATTCGGTGTAGTGTAGGGTGCATTTGGTGCAAAACCAGCTACGTTAGGCAATGGTCTTAAGCCTGTAGGCAATGCGCCTCCAATCGCTAAAAATTGACCTGATGTTGCATAAACCTGAACGGCAGCGTTTTGATCAATATAGGTAAACTCAATAACATGAAGTCCGCCTGCATAGCCTGATCCACCATTGGTGATGTTAAAACTATTGGTAAGAAGACGTAAGAAGCTTTCTGCTGTAGCACCAGAACCACCACCGCCAGAAATGGTTACAGTGGGTGCGCTTGTGTAGTCAAGACCCCTTGAATTAATCCTGTACGTTGTATTGCTAAGTGTGGTGTTACCCGTATTAGAAACAGTACCTGTACTTAATGGTCTTGCCACTGGCGTAAAATTAGTAATAGTAAACCCTCTACCTGCGGGTGCAGGTGTACTACTACCATTGTAAGTAAACACTGCACGGGCACCTGGTATTACTGGAATGTTCGTTGAAGCAGCCGTAGCAGGATCCCAACGTACAGGCACCTGACGAAACTCTGGTGTAATGTCTACGCCATTCAGGCGTCTCACAGCGATGCGTTGTGTGCCTACTATAGTAGGATAAATCATACTGATATTAAGACCGTTTGCTGTTGCCGGTACGCGCATAGAGAAAGCACCAGTAGCAGCATCAATAGTGGCTACTCCCAATGAGCCTTCGCCACCTGTGAAACGATAATCTGCCACGCAATTACAAGAAGAGGTAATGGAACCGGCATTGGCCAAAGCTGTACTCAAGTTTGCAGCAACCACAAGTTCAGCAGGAATTGCATCCATGACATTAGGATCATTGGTCAAATCGTTCTCAATACGGAAAGTGCCTTGAATAACGGCTGTATTGCCTTCAGCATCTGACTCAGAATAAAGTGGTAACGCAAAGTTTTCAAAACGTTTTGGTGGTGCAATGTAACGTGTTACCGAAGTTCCATTGATGTTTGTATTGAGGGCAATTGGTACCGGAGGAGTACCAAAATCAACACGAGCCGAAGCTGAAACATAGTTTGCTTTAGATAATGAAATAACATTATCACCAATGGTAACACGTTCAAAAACTGCACGACCTGCTGCATCAGTTACAACAGTTACCTCCTCTTTTGTGCGACCATTAGTAGTTTCAGTGGAGCCAGAAGCGATTGATACACTTACCCCTGCAACAGGTGTATTATCTTCTCTTACTAATACTGTAATTGATAATAAATCTCCTGCTTCATTCAGCGCGGCAATGTACGATTCGGCTTGCTCTTGCGTCATGGCCTCCAAATAGGCAGAGTCTCTCTTTTCCTTTTCTTTAGCCAGCTCATTTTGGAGTTTTAGAAAATCCCCTTCTGTAAAATCATCTTTACAGCCAAAAAATGTTGCAGAAGCAACAATGGCTATCATGCCAAAAAGCTTTAGTTTTCGTAGAATCATAATTGGTTAGTTTTAGTTGTAATTGTGGAGTTGTTTTAAAATTTGAATAAAGTCATGGCAAAACTGATGGTGAGGCTGGATGAATAGAGATCACCTTGCTGCCCTACAGTACCAGGTAAACCATCTAATGGTGGAACTACATAGCTTAAGTTGTTCAGCTGATTAAGACCTTTGCGATAGCGCACTTCAAAAGTGCAAGTTTGATCTCCGCTGGTAAAGTCTAGCGCAAAACCTGCAACAAAGCCCCATTGGTTTTGGGTGTAATTAGAACCCACATTTTCTGTTTCATCTGAGGTGTTGGCAAAGGGAATTGTACTATTGGAGAAATAGTACATTTTATCGTGTTGCTCATATGCACTAAGGTTCATGCCATAAGCTGCACCCACTACTAACCTCGGTGAAATATATTCGTCAGAAAAAGAAGGATGAGATAACTCTAACAAAAGCGGAATTTCAAGATTGTGAAGCACAACAGAACGATTGCTGTAATTAACGTACGACACATTACCGCCTATCGAAGAATAATCGCGATAATAATCTTGTCTGGCACCACCTTGCTGATTATAGAGTACTTCTGCCCTTACATCTAAAAAGGAAACAGGTTTATACTTAACAAAGGCTCCTCCGCTGAACCCAAAGGTGGTTCCTGGCTGGTTAAATTGATTAAGGTTAGCACCTACTTTAGCACCGACCGATATTTGTGCAACCGATAAGGACTCGCATAATACTATAATGAGTAGAGAAAGAGTAAGTTTTATTTTCATAGTAATCAATTTTGCTAAAATCTAGTTTGACAGTATTCCTTTAAGAATTGCTGCAGAGCAAAATTGATGAGGGAAATATTACTTTGAAAAGTTTTGGACTTTACACAATATCAATTGATTGAATAGTGAGATAAGTATTTAGTGCTTGCAAGAATTGTAATAGTTCAACAACTTAAATTTATATGCCGACTCAAATAACATGAGCCTTAAGCAATATAAAGTGATACTTTTCGTGAATTGAATTTCATTAAAGATGATGATTTACATTGAAGCAGGGTATCAATCAAATGCATATGTTTTATAGTTACAGATGAACCATCGTTTGTGCGTAAAAAGTGTATGTAGCTTAATGATGAAATTTTTCTTCGTAAAACATCGAATGCTTATACGTTTGTTGGCAACCGTAAATAACCACTAAATTTATTCTTGTAAGATAAAGTGAAACGTGACGTTTAAGGTAAGGCAGTCAATTACTAGACCAGGCGCTATCAAACTATCTGAAAGCAAAAGCCATTACTTTCCCTGCCCAAACATTTAATGATTACGTGCTTAACCTGTTAAATGACTATTTCTTCTTTTTATTCTGTTTCAGCGATTGAATAAACTTGGCCCAGTTAAATGGATTGAGCAGAGGATTAGTGATAGGCACGTATTTAGATGATTGCGTATAATTAAGTTGATCTAACATATAACGTTGATTCGAATAACCATCCATTGGTGTGGTTTTCAAAATCAAAGCCAATAGTTCTGCATCCAAATTATTTTTGTCGTAAGCTGCATCATCTAAAGGAAGGTTAAGTGCTAAAACAGCTTCTTTAAAAACCTCTTCCGTAGGAAAAGGCAAGACAGTTAATTCTTTCAAATAAGTAACATCTTCACTCAACTCGAAAATGAGCGTTAAAAATTCCGATGTGTGGTTGGGTATAATATAATACTGACGCTCATAACCTACTGCGCTAATCACTACGCTATCCCCTACTTGTACTGGCATAGAGAAGAAACCCATAGCATTGGAAGGTGTACCCCTACCAGCTTTAGGTACATAAATATTAACCCCGGGTATACCACCCTGTAAACTATCTGGGCCTAACACAATCCCTGATAATTGTATTAAGCGTTTTTGTCCCTGGGCCAGGCTATTAGTAAAGAATAACGCTGCCGAAGAAATTAGAATAAATAAAATTAAAGCCCTATTCTTCACAAATTCTTATGTTTTTGAACAACTCAAATATAGATATGGCAGTGATAAGTGCCTAATTTCCATACCTTTGTTGGGCATAAAACGTGCCATGCGGTTAAAAAATTTCAATCTCACCCTAGGATCGCAAATTTTTAAGGCTTGTGCCGATGAATCTCGACTCCGGATACTGTTTCTGATCTTCGAAAATGGAGAAATGTGCATCGCAGATTTAGAGAAAATTCTTGATTTTACGCAGGCTAAAACCTCCCGGCATTTGATATACTTGAAAAATGCAGGAATACTATCTCATAAACGCTATAATCACTGGGTTTTTTACCAGCTAAAAGATGAAGTGGAAGATATAATTGGTCAGATTTTTCAGTTTTTGAAGAAAGACCCTCAGCTGCAAAAAGATATTCAGGTTTACCAAACTCTTTTTACCAATAGAGAGTTAGCTGTAAATAAAATACAAGTACAACAATGGCTGAAAAGTAGCTGACAATTTTGCCGGCTATAATCATCAAACAAATAAAAAGCGTGAATACAAAAAGCTACAAGACCATTTTTTTCGACCTGGATCACACCCTATGGGATTTCGAAACAAATTCTCATGAAACACTTGGAGAACTTTATGATAGTTATCAGCTTGAAAAGCTTGGTGTTACCTCTTTTGAAGCTTTATGCAAAATTTTTAGTGAAGTGAATAGCGATTTATGGTCGCAGTACGATAAAGGCCTGATTAAAAGTGAGGTAATACGTGCAGAACGATTTAAAAGAGTATTAGCTCCCTTCGAAATTACTGATGAGGAATTGATTGGAAAAATATCTCATGAGTATCTGTATACCTGTCCTCGCAAAGGAACTTTACTACCCGGTGCCATTGATACGCTTAACTACCTTAAAGAAAAGTATTCGCTATCGCTGATTACTAATGGCTTTGATGAAGTACAGCATATGAAACTTGCATCTGGTAAAATTGCCCATTACTTTAAACATGTTGTTACCTCCCAGCAAGCGGGCCATAAAAAACCATCTCGTGAGATTTTTGATTATGCGCTCGGTCTTCATGCAAATCATGCTAACGAAGCCATTATGATTGGCGACAACCTGGAAACAGATATTGTCGGTGCACAAAATGCTGCTGTTGATGCAGTTTTTTTTAATCCAAAAGGCATCAACCATGATCAAAGTCCACATCATGAAATTATCAACTTAAACGAATTACAGACAATACTCTAATTTTGGCCTCACCTCCTGTGCTCTCCTGAAGGAGAGGATGAATATTGATTACGATTATTTAATTTTGAATATTGAAACATTGAATTTTGAATTACTCATATGAACGGATTTTTTAAAGTACCAGCTCCCAAGAATGAACCGGTTTTAAATTATGCACCAGGTTCTAAAGAACGCACATTATTGCAGAAGGCATTGGCAGAAGCACGCGCACAAACGCTTGATATACCCATGTACATCGGTGCAGAAGAGGTAAGAACAGAGAAAAAGAAATCATTACATCCTCCACACGATCGCCAGCATGTACTGGCTTACTTTCACGAAGGTGATAAGAGTCATGTAGAGCAGGCTATTAATGCAGCATTAGGTGCTAAAGAATTGTGGGCCAATCTTGATTGGGAATATCGCGCCAGTATCTTTTTAAAAGCAGCTGAATTACTAGCTGGCCCCTACCGTTACAAAATAAATGCAGCCACAATGTTAGGGCAATCTAAAAATGCCTATCAGGCAGAAATAGATTCAGCATGCGAGCTAATCGATTTCTTGCGTTACAATGTGCATTTCATGAGTGAAATCTACCGCGATCAACCTGATTCAGGACCAGGCATCTGGAATAGAATGGAGTACCGACCGCTTGAAGGTTTCACTTTCGCACTAACGCCATTCAACTTTACTGCTATTGCCGGTAATCTACCAACAAGTATGGCAATGATGGGCAATACTGTTGTGTGGAAGCCCGCGAATACACAGATATATGCTGCTAATGTAATCATGCAAGTTTTAAAAGAGGCAGGTCTACCCGATGGTGTAATCAACTTAGTATATGTGAGCGGACCTGATGCAGGTGAAGTAATTTTTAATCACAAAGATTTTGCCGGCTTACATTTTACAGGAAGCACTGGGGTTTTCCAAAATATGTGGAAGACTATCGGTAACAATATTCATAAGTATAAATCGTACCCACGCATTGTAGGTGAAACAGGTGGTAAAGATTTCATTATGGTACATAAGAGTGCCGATGCTAAACAAGTAGCCACAGCCATTGCTCGAGGTGCGTTCGAATATCAGGGGCAGAAGTGTTCTGCAGCATCGCGTGTTTATGTTCCCTCTAATTTGTGGGATGATGTGAAAAAGTATTTGCTTGAAGATTTGAAGAGTATGAAGATGGGGCCGACTGAAGATTTCGGAAACTTCATTAATGCTGTAATTGATGAAAAAGCTTTTACCACTATTACAGATTACATAGAGAAAGCAAGGCAGAATCCATTGAATGAAATTATAGCAGGAGGCCAGTACGATAAATCGAAAGGTTATTTTATTGAACCAACAGTCATCGAATCTAAAGACCCATCGTCACTCACCATGTGCGAAGAGATTTTCGGGCCGGTGCTAACTGTTTATGTTTACCATAGTGAGAACTTCGAACAGACGTTAGAATTAGTTGACAGCACATCACCTTATGCTTTAACGGGTTCTATTATGGCAAAAGATCGCTATGCGATTGAAATGGCCACTAGAAAACTAACACATGCTGCTGGTAACTTCTATATTAACGATAAACCAACAGGAGCTGTAGTGGGACAACAACCATTTGGTGGAGCGAGAGGTTCAGGTACCAATGATAAAGCTGGTGCTAAAGTGAACTTGATGCGCTGGGTGAGCATGCGAACCATTAAGGAAACTTTTGTAACACCCGTTGATTACAAATATCCATTTTTAGATAAGGAATAACTTACATCTTTCTAAAAGCCACAGATAACACAGATTTTCACAGATTATTAATGAAAATTTATGGTGTCTGTGGCTCTTTTACTCAGCGCAGATCTGCCTTTGAAGTTCAGCATTCAGCAAAAATATTTGGATTGTTATACACCAAGATCAGCCGCATCGGCAACGATCAATAATAATTCTTTCACTTCTTCTGCTTTGGCATGTTCGCCCATTTTATCGAACGACATTACCAGGTTGCGAAGTGTTCTGCGAATTATTTCCAGACTTGAACAAGGTTGAAAAAAAGAATCTTGTGGTGTCAGTCTTAATTCATGAATGTAATTTTCAATATCCTGTTTAGAAAAAATCAAACCACGATTAAAGGCATTGATATAAAACTGCACCTTATCATCTTTAAATGTTAGGATAAAAAGATTTGGAAGGTTAACACCATGAATGGGTAATTTCAATTTTTGTGCTACCAACATATAGATAACGCAAAGGGAAATCGGATTACCCTTTCTGGTTTCTAAAACGATATTGATAAGTGAATTGCCAGGTGAGTGAAAGTTTTTGGTGTTTGCACCAAATTTGAGTTTATTAAAAAAAACGCTGTTAATAAGTTTTACCTGATCGAATGGATGCAAATCCGGTCTGAACTCCAGCCATGCTTCATAATAAATTTGTTCTAAATCTTGCTTTAATTTTGCGAGCTCAATATCAGGATATTGATAAGTAGAAATGAGCCATAGTCCTGTGAGCAAATCCTGCTCGGGGTCATCAAACCAGTTTTGAAGCCGCTCTTTTAAAACCTGAAACTGAAGCGTATGTATAAGGTCTTCAATTTTTCTTTGCAGCCCCGGATTAAAAGTACTCTCCCACTCTTGCTCCAGATAAGGGATTATCTCTTTACCAAGTGAGCGTATCTTCTCTTCAATGTGTGCAACGATTTGGTCGTCCTCATCATCAAGTAAAGAAACTAAAGCCTTAAGTTCTGATTCCTGCAAAATTGTATCTCCTTTATGAAACTAAGTTACAAAATTGATTTAACTGATAATCCACATCTTTACTTAAAATCCTTCTGATCGCTGTTTACTTCTGCTTTCAGCGGTCTGGACGGATGGTCTATTTTATCAAATCAGAATAACATATTGATTTATTACCAAGCCTAGGTTTGAATAACCCCCACGTTAAATTTCTCTACCGGAGCGTTATTCGCAGCTTCAATTCCCATAGAAATCCACTTTCTGGTTTCTGCAGGATCTATTACCGCATCTACCCACAAACGTGATGCAGCATAGTAAGGGCTTAATTGCTCGTTATAGCGGTCTGTAATTTCTTTTAGCAGATTCTCTTCCTCCTCTTTGCCAATGGTTTTGCCTTGCGCTTTTAAAGAGGCTACTCTGATTTGCAATAAAGTTTTAGCAGCAGAAGAACCACTCATTACTGCAATCTGCGCTGTAGGCCATGCAGCAATCAGACGAGGATCATAAGCTTTACCACACATGGCATAGTTACCTGCACCATATGAATTACCCATAATAATGGTAAACTTAGGCACTGTACTATTAGCCATCGCATTAACCATTTTGGCGCCATCTTTTATAATGCCACCATGTTCGGATTTACTGCCCACCATAAAACCACTTACATCTTGCAAAAAGACCAAAGGGATTTTACGTTGATTACAATTCATAATAAAACGCGCTGCCTTATCTGCAGAATCTGAGTAGATGACACCACCCATTTGCATCTCGCCTTTTTTATTTTTAACTACTTTGCGTTGATTAGCTACAATACCAATAGCCCAACCGTTAACTCTCGCAAAACCACAAACAATGGTTTTGCCATATAATGCTTTATATTCATCAAATGAATCTTCGTCAACAATACGTTGAATGATATCTATAGTGTCATAAGGTTTAACGCGATCGCTTGGGAACAATCCATAAATTTCTTTAGTGTCAAAAGCTGGTGCTTTAGGTTCTACACGATCAAAACCTGCTTTTTCAAAAGCCCCTACCTTACCCATAATAGATCGGATGTAATCCAGGCAAGCCTGATCATTAGGGAACTTATTATCCGTAACACCAGATATTTCGCAATGCGTTGTTGCACCTCCTAGTGTTTCATTATCTATATCTTCACCAATAGCTGCTTTTACCAAATAAGAACCTGCTAAAAAAATTGAGCCTGTCTTATCAACGATCATTGCCTCATCACTCATGATAGGCAAATAGGCACCACCGGCAACACAGCTACCCATGATAGCCGCAATTTGCACAATACCCATGGCTGACATTTTAGCATTGTTGCGAAACTGTCTTCCAAAGTGTTCTTTATCCGGAAAAATTTCATCCTGCATCGGCAGAAATACACCAGCGCTATCCACTAAGTAAATTACAGGCAGGCGATTTTCCATCGCTATTTCCTGAGCACGCAAATTCTTTTTTGCTGTAATGGGAAACCAGGCACCAGCTTTAACGGTAGCATCATTCGCAACAATCATACAAAGACGATCCTGCACATAACCGAGGCCAGCTACTACACCACCTGATGGGCAGCCGCCTTGCTCTTTGTACATGCCTTCTCCTACAAATAAACCAATTTCTAAAAATTCAGAATTCTTATCTGTAAGATATTCAATACGTTCACGTGCAGTCAGTTTTCCCTTTTGATGTTGCTCATCAATCTTCTTCTCACCTCCACCCAGTTTTGTTTTCTTTGCTTTTGTATCTAGCTGATAAATGATCTGCTTATACTGGTCTTCATTTTTGTTGAATTCCAGATTTTCCATGTGCTTGTCGTTTAATTAGTTTGATTTACTTTCTTTGGCGTGGTCACGCGCAATCTTCCTGCTGCTTTTTCCTAAGGGTGCCAAAAAATGTTTAGGATGTGTGTTAAAATGATTTGCCAAGGTATCCATTGTCAACACAAGTTTATTCAAATTAACGTAGAGAGAATCTTCTGTCATTAACTTGCTAACTGTATTATCACCACTATTAAATCTGCCAAGGGTTTCATTAAGTTTAACCATGGCCTCTTCTGTACGCTGTAGTGTTCCGCTTAGGCGCAGGTCTTTCAATGAGTCGGATAGTGTTCTAAAATTATTTAATGTAGGCCGAAGATCACTTAAGGCACCATTAAGGTTTTGCGAAACTGATTTAGCCTGATCAGAGAGCTCTCCTATTTTTTGTTGCGTAATAGTAAGAGTTCCGTTGATTAGGCGTGGAGTGGCTGCTAATTCGGCAAACATCTTGTCCATTTGAGCAGTATTCTTTTCAAGGTTGCTTAAAATATTATTGACCTTAATCAATGTTGACTGCAAACTACTGGCTACAGGAGCGGCCTGCTCTAAAAGTTCGGCCATACCTTTGTCTAACTCAGCTTGAAGGGTATCGTTTTGCTGTAAAATCTTTTGACCTTTACCCAGATCCAGCAGAATTGACTTTGTGCCCAAAAAATCACTTGTTAGCATAGCAATGGTCTCATTGTTAAGCTTAACCTCGGAATCAATTTTTAACTCTACTAATACTTTATTGGTAGCACCCTGAATAATACGGATATCACTAACGCGCCCAACAGCCAAGCCATTCAAGAAAATCTGGTTGGATTGTGTGAGTTTATCAACATTCTCGTAAAAAGCATAGTAACGCTTTTGGGATGAAAAGAAGTCTATTCCTTTTAAGAAGTTAAATCCAAAATAGAGTAGGACAAGGGCTGAAACCATGAAAATGCCCACCTTTATTTCTTTAGAAAATTTCATAGAGTCGAAGGTAAGGAGAATTGATAGAAAATATATTATTTAACTGCTTCTACTTCTGCTTTGTATTCCTTAAAAGCCCGGTAGATACCAGATGCAATATAGTCCTGACCCTGAGTAGATAATAAATATTGTTCTTCTTTTTCGTTAGACAAAAAACCTGTTTCAATTAGTACACTTGGCATGGCAGTACTCCACAACACCCAAAAGGGTCCTTGTTTTACACCCCTGCTATGTCGGCCAACCCTGTTTTTAAATTGACTTTCCACCTTATGAGCAAAGCTTAAACTATTCTCTTGAAAGGCACTTTGGGTTAATGAAAACAAAATATATGACTCAGGGCTTTCAGGATCAAAGCCTTCATATTTTTCCTTATAATTTTCATCTAAAAGTATAACGGAGTTTTCACGTTTAGCCACTTCAAAGTTCTTTTGTTCTTTAGCTAAACCCATTATATATGTTTCCGTGCCAAACGCCTTTGTGTTGGGATTGTAATTTGCATGTATAGAAATAAAGAGATCGGCATTATTACGATTGGCAATTTTAGGTCTTTCTTCCAAAGCAGGAAATGTGTCCCCTTTTCTTGTATAGACAACCTTCACATCCGGTAAGTTCTCCTCGATATATTTACCCAGCTTAAGGGCTATCTTTAAGGTTATATCCTTTTCTTTTCCTTTAAGCCCTAATGAGCCAGGGTCTCTGCCTCCATGCCCTGCGTCAATCACCACTACGTCCACCTTAAAGTCGGTTAGCGGGGCACTCGCAGAATTTAGCATTGTTATTGCTATAAGTGCGGCTGAAATACTAAGATTCTTCAAAGGCTTTATAATGATCACTAGATTTGCAATAACTTTACGCAAAAATGCGAAAAAATCGCAGAATGGTGTATATAAACCGAAAAGTGTGCGCATACGTTTAGTCCTTTTTATCTTAGTTATTGGCCATTTTTCCGGTTTTGCTCAGGTTGAACGTCCTGTAACAACCCCTGTTATCAACCAACCAGCAGCGACTGATTCCATTAGCAAAACTGCTCTGGCCGGTTCTGATACTCTTAAGCTTCCAAGCGACAGCTTAAAGGTTAAAAAGAAAAGTGCCATCGAAACAACTATCAATTATACTGCCAATGATTCAATTGTTTCGAGCATCAATGGCAAACTTATATGGTTGTATGGTAATGCTAAAATTACCTATGGCGTAATTGAACTTGAAGCTGATGAAATTTTAATTGACTACGGAAACAATACAGTTACAGCTAATGGGAGGCGCGACTCTGCCGGTAGGCGCATAGGCTTTCCGATATTTAAAAATGGCAGCGAAGTTTATGAAACTAAAGACATTGTTTACAACATTAAAACTAAGCGTGCTAAAATTTCGGAAGTAGTTACTAAGCAAGGTGAGGGCATTATTCATGGAAAAACTGTTTATAAAAATGAAAAAAATGAATTGCTCACTAAAGACAATCTTTATACAACCTGCACACTTGAACATCCACACTTTGCCATCCGCTCAACAAAAGTAAAGGCCATTCCTAACGACAAAATTGTATCTGGTCCTTTTCATTTAGAATTTAATGATGTTCCTATTTACCCGGCAGGTTTTGCCTTTGGTATGTTCCCTGCAGAACGTGAAAGTAAATCAGGCATAATTTTTCCATCATACGGTGAGGAGCGAAGAAGAGGTTTTAACATTCGCCAGGGCGGCTACTTTTTTGATATTAGCGAATACTTGAAATTAATGATTGTTGGAGATCTCTACTCTAAAGGTGGCCATGCCATCAGAACAAACGTAAATTATAATAAACGCTACGCATATACAGGCTCATTAAACTTCAGCTATTCTAAAACACCGCAAAGTCGGGATATCGAAGACAGGTCGTCTGCTAATGATTACTCCTTAAACTGGTCGCACAGCCCGCAATCGAAGGGAACGGGTCGTTTTTCCGCCTCCGTTAATGCTGCTACCTCTACTTATAATTTGAATAATAATTTATTCAGTAATAATGTTTCGCCAAACTCAAATGGCCTTAACAATACGCAAAGGAGAATGCAGTCCAATGTATCATATGGTAAAACTTTAAAAGGCACACCCTTTAGCTTTGGATTGAATGCTAGTCATAGCCAAGATTTAATAACTCGAAAAGTAGATCTCCTTCTTCCCTCTCTAACTGTAAACATGAATAACATTTACCCATTCCAAAAAAAGAGTGGAGGCAAAAGTGGCCCCTTGGAAAATTTTAACTTCCGTTATACCATGGCTGCGCAAAATAAAATCAACAATAATTTGGGAAGAATTGGGGCCAACGCACTTGAGGATAGCATTGCAGCATTTACTCCGGCAAACTTTAATATTTTTTGGGATAAGGGGAATCGTGGTATGCGCCACACAATACCTTTTTCTACATCAGCAAAAGTTTTTAAATACTTTACCCTTGCTCCAAGTGTACAATTAGAAGAGGTGTGGTACGGAGAAAGACTTGAGTGGGGCCGAAACGAAGATGGCGCAATTGTTAAAATAGATACTGCTAAAGTTTTTAACCGTGTTACTTCCTATAGTGGAAGTTTGAGTTTGAATACCCGTATTTATGGAGGTCTCACTTTTAAACGCGGTTCAGTAAAAGCAATCCGACATGTTATAAACCCAAGCATTTCCTACAGTTATCGTCCTGACTTTTCGGAAAACGAGAATTACTTTCAAAGGTTTGTTGATACTGAGAGAGACAGGGTTGAATACAAATCAAGACACGAAGGTTTTATGTATGGCGGTGCCTCTATAGGGAAAAATCAATCGATGGGTTTTTCTATCAATAACAACCTTGAAATGAAAGTAAAGTCTAAAGATGATACCGTTGCTAGAAAAGTTACCATCCTAAACCAATTATCACTCGGATCAAGCTATAACTTTTTAGCTGACAGTTTTAAACTGGCACCTCTTGGTCTAAGCGCCAATACCAATGTGTTAAATAATAAACTAAACATTAACGCCAGTGCTACACTTGATCCTTACACATATCAAAATGGAAGAAGAATTGATGTTTATTCTCTTAGTTCAGGAAAGTTAGGCCGCATTACTAACGCCAATATCGCTTTAGGAACTAATTTGAATCCTAAAGGCCAGGAAAGTGACGCGAAAACACAAGAGAAAATAGGCAAGTCGAATATGTCTGAAGCGGATAAACAGTACATGCTTAATAATCCAGGTAATTATGTTGACTTCTCTATTCCATGGAACTTGCGTATTAATTATAACCTTAGCTACAACAATACACTGCTTAATCAGAGAGACATTAAGCAAAATCTACAATTCAGTGGTGATTTATCTTTATCGGAACAATGGAAAATTCAGTTCAATTCGGGTTTCGATTTTGAAGCCAAGAAGCTGACACAAACTAATCTTGTCATACTTCGCGATCTCCACTGCTGGACAATGTCTTTAAACTGGACACCCTTTGGTTACTTTACCCAATACGATTTTAGAATAAATGTGAAGGCCAGTGTACTACAAGATTTAAAGATGGAAAGAAGAAAACCTTTCTTTGACAATTTCTAGAGAAAGACTTTAGTAGCAAGACATAAGTATCAAGATATGAGTAGCATCTTACGTCTTGCTACTTATGTCTAATGTCTTGCTACTAACGTCTTAAGTCTAGTTCTTCAGCCAAGCCTCAACCTCTTCCATCGTAGGGTTCTGCACACTTTCTAATTTCATCTTCTTACGCATGCCGCACACATCGTTAAACAATTTTGAAGCTTTTATTTCCTTAAATTGTTCTACTGATTGTATGTTCAGCTTTTGAATAATCTGAACTAAATCCTTTCTAATACCCAAAGCCTCCATGGCAGCCTCATCAAAAACAGGTGCTGCTTTTTCTGGCTTCATTTGTGGGAAGAAAAGTACATCCTGAATAGAAGGTGAGTTGGTCATGATCATACTCAAACGATCAATACCAATACCTAAACCTGCCGTTGGCGGCATACCATACTCCAGTGCTCTTAAAAAGTCCTCATCAAGTGTCATGGCCTCTTCATCGCCACGTTTACCTAAAGCTACCTGTTCTTCAAAACGTGCACGCTGATCGAGCGGATCGTTCAATTCACTAAAGGCATTACAAATTTCCTTTCCATTACAAATCGCTTCGAAGCGTTCAACTAAACCAGGTTTAGTACGGTGCTTCTTTGCCAGCGGAGACATTTCTACCGGATAATCAGTAATGAAAGTAGGCTGTATCAGTTGCCCTTCGCACTTCTCGCCAAAAATCTGATCGATGAGTTTGCCTTTACCCATAGTGGCATCGAAAGGCACATGTAATTTTTTACATGTTTCAATTAATCCTGCTTCATCCATTGAAGAAATGTCGATACCTGTGAAATGTTCAATTGCTTCAAACATTGTAAATCGTTTCCATGGACGCTTAAAGTCTATCACTTTATCACCTACAGTTACTTCTGTTTTACCGTGCAGTTCCAGCGCTACTTTCTCAATCATTTCCTCCACCAGCTCCATCATCCAATAGTAGTCTTTGTAGGCTACATAAAGTTCAATTTGGGTAAACTCAGGGTTGTGGAATCGGGACATACCTTCGTTACGAAAATCTTTTGAGAATTCGTAAACGCCTGGGTAGCCACCAACAATTAATCTTTTTAAATACAACTCATTGGCTATACGCAGATAAAGCGTCATGTCTAATGTGTTGTGGTGTGTTTTAAACGGACGTGCAGCTGCACCACCATACAGTGGTTGCAGAATAGGCGTTTCTACTTCTAAATAGTTTTTATCGTTTAGGTAAGAACGCATGGTGTTAACCAACTTGCTACGCTTTACAAAAGTTTCACGTACTTCAGGGTTTACAATCAAATCCACATATCGCATTCTATAACGTTGCTCTGGATCCGTAAAAGCATCATGTTTGTGCACAGCACCTTGCTCATCTACAGTTTCTTTAACAATAGGCAGCGGCTTGAGTGATTTCGAAAGTATTTTAAATTCAGTAACGTGAATAGAAATTTCTCCAGTCTGTGTTGTAAAGCCATATCCTTTTACACCGATGATGTCACCAATATCTGTTAATTTCTTGAATACAGTATTATATAGAGTCTTGTCTTCATCCGGGCAAAGGTCATCTCTACGGAAATAAACCTGTATACGACCAGTCTCATCCTGCAACTCAGCAAAGGAAGCATTTCCCATTACTCTGCGGCTCATAATTCTACCAGCAATTGATATTTGCCGGTAGTCACTCTTATGACGCTCATAGTTTTCCAGGATTTCCTGAGCAGAAGCATTTACTTCAAACAATTCGGCTGGGTATGGATCAATACCTAATTTGATCAATTCAGCCAGGCTTTGCCTGCGTACTAATTCCTGTTCACTTAGTTGCATATCTTAAATTTTGACAAAAATAAATAATCTCTTAAAGGGTTGTCTTATGCTGATAGTTATTGCAGTTTAGAACTAACCATTTTCATCTTTTCTTCTTCTTAATTCCTTTCTGATCAAGGTCAATTCTCTGCTGCTTTGCCCTGCCACCGAAGTATTTTCTTCTGCTCTTCTAAGTAAGTAAGGCATTACTGATTTAACAGGACCATAGGGTAAATATTTGGCTACATTAAACCCGCCTTTGGCCAGGTTAAAGGAAATATTATCACTCATACCAAATAGCTGCGCAAACCAAACACGATTATCATCTGGGTTCATGCCATGTTTATTCATGAGTATGGTCAGATAATAATTACTGTAATCATTATGTGATCCGCACATGAAGGTAATGCGTTGCTTATTATCTATGCAAAACTCAAGTGCCTTATTGAAGGCATCATCTGTGGCTTCTTTAGTAGGCTGGATGGGATCGGCATAATTATTATCTGCCGCGCGCTTTCTTTCTTTCTCCATATAAGCACCCCTTACCAGCTTTACTCCAAAAAAATAATTATGCATAGCTGCTACATGAAAAGCTTCGCGCAAATTTTTTAGTGATTCCGTCCTGTAAAGTTGGTATGTATTAAAAACAATGGCCTTTTGTTTATTGTATTTGGCCATCATGTCATAAGCCAAAGCATCAATGGGATTTTGTATCCAGGTTTCTTCTGCATCTATCAATACAGGCACTCCCATTTCAAAAGCTTTTGCACAAACCATATCTACACGTTTTTTCACGCGCTCCCAGGCTTGTTGTTCATCTATGCTTAATGCCTTGTCGTTTTGAATATTCTCTAATAGCTCTGCCGAAGCAAGACCTGTCATTTTAAAAACTGAAAACGGAATATGCACCGAGCTTTTAGCTTTCTCAATCGTTCGTAAGGTCTCTTGAAGGGTGGCATCAAAAGCAGCATCATTGTGTTCGCCTTCTACTGAATAATCAAGGATGGCACCTACATGGTATTTGCCTAACTTTTGTATAGTTTGTTCTGCCTCTTCTATACTTTCTCCTCCGCAAAAATGCTCAAAAACAGTAGTTCTGATCAGGCCTTCAATTGGTAGGCCTAATTTAAGCCCCAACTTAACGGCTCCCGTTGCAAAACTTGATACCCATGGATGGTTTACGATAGTAAATACGAAATTGGCTTTACGTATTTCTTTATCGCTTTTATAAGAAAAAGCTGTGGCTGTGTCATCAAATGAGATTTCCGGTCGTGTTTCCATAGTAACAGAAAAGGTGCGCAAATATAGGTATTGATTGTAATTTAGCCTTTCTAAAACAGGCCGGGCTACTAACTTAAACAAGCATTGGCTGCTGCTGTTTTATAATCGATATTAGCGGGAGCATTTTACATGGAAATTAAGCCTTGGTTAGCGGATTTTAGTCAGTCGAAACACCCCTTTATTGTTGCAGGCCCATGCAGCGCAGAAAGCCCTGAGCAATTATTGACTATTGCCAAGGCTGTTCAGGCGCTGGGAATTACAACCATGCGGGCAGGTGTTTGGAAACCTCGCACCAGGCCGGATTCTTTTGAAGGCAATGGCAGTGTTGCTTTTCAGTGGATAGCAGAAGTGAAGAAGGCCACCGCTATTCGTTTTGCAACTGAAGTAGCAACAGCAGATCATGTAGAGCAGGCGTTAAAAGCAGAAATAGATCTTTTATGGATAGGGGCGCGTACCACTGTAAATCCTTTTACTGTTCAGGAGATTGCAGATGCTTTGCGAGGTGTAAAAATACCTGTTCTTGTCAAAAACCCGATCAACCCGGAACTGGCCTTATGGCTTGGCGCGATAGAGAGAATTTATAAAGCAGGTGTAGAAAAGGTAGGCGCAATCCACAGAGGCTTTTCTTCTTATCAGAAATCCCGTTATAGGAACCAGCCTTATTGGCAAATACCACTATCCTTAAAAAGTCAGTTCCCCGATCTCCCCCTAATTGCCGACCCTAGCCATATTGCCGGGACAAGAAGCCTGATACAAGAAGTATCGCAAAAGGCAATGGACTTAGGCTATGATGGTTTAATGATTGAGACTCATCCTGATCCTGACAATGCTTTAAGTGACGCACGTCAACAAGTTACACCCGCTAGTCTTGGTAAGCTGTTAGAGGAATTACGTGTCAGTAACCCCTCATCAAACAATGTACTTTTTGTAAATAAGTTGGAGGGGCTTCGCGAAAAAATTGATAACCTTGATCAGGAATTGATTGATACGCTGGCTACACGTATGAAACTAGTTGAGCAAATTGGTGAATACAAAAAAGAGAATAATGTTACCGTTTTTCAACTTGAACGCTGGCAGGAAATTATACAAACCCGACCTGAATGGGCTACCCGACAGCAACTCGCTATTGACTTCATTGCAGAACTTTTTAAAGTCATACATGACGAATCCATTCGTATACAATCAGAAATAGTTAATAAAGAAACCCCAACCAAAAGCTGATGCTTCCGGAACATATTCGTATTACTACAAATCCCGGCCTGGATCTCGCCCAATACATTGCCAGCAAAAAGTATAGTCAGGTAATTGTGTTAACGGACAATAATACCAGAGAACATTGCTATCCTTTAATAAAAGATGAATTACCATCGCATCTCGTTTTAGAAACAAAGGCAGGTGAAGAATATAAAAACATAGAAACCTGCTTATCCATCTGGCAGCAATTGACTGATGCCCAGGCCGACAGGCATGCCTTACTCATTGTAGTGGGTGGTGGTGTGCTTGGCGACATGGGAGGCTTTTGCGCTGCCACTTATAAACGAGGAATTGATTTCGTTTTAATACCCACCACCCTACTTGCCCAGGCAGATGCCAGCATTGGGGGTAAGCTGGGAATCGATTTCAATCATTATAAAAATCATATCGGTGTGTTTCAACAACCGGTTCTTACACTGTTAAGCAGCACATTTTTAAAAACATTAAGTACCACTGAGCTGCGGTCTGGTTTTGCAGAGGTGATTAAACACGCCCTGATTTCAGATCCTGAACTGTGGAGAGAAATTAGTTCCAAGAAACTTGATCAACAAAATTGGGACAAACTTCTTCAACATTCAGCCGAATTCAAATACAGTATTATTGAGCAAGACCCTAAAGAAAAAGGTATCCGAAAAATTTTAAATGCCGGTCATACCATAGGGCATGCTTTAGAAAGTTACTTATTGGGTGAGGGTAGAAAAGTAATGCACGGAGAAGCTGTTGCGGCAGGACTGGTGGCAGAAGCTTACCTGGCACACCAAAGGAATTTATTAAGTCTTGATGAGCTAAAAGCAGTTCAGCTCTACATAGAAAGCATTTATAGTAAACTTAGTTTTGAAGAAAATGAAATTGGAGAAATTGCCTCGTTAACGCTGCAGGATAAGAAAAATAAAGGCAATGAAATATTATGCGTCCTGTTGAAAAACATCGGGACGGCCGGATGGGATTATGCTGTTAGTTTAGAAGATGTAAAAAGGGCTCTGACATTTTACGGGGCTTCTTAAACGTAGTGTGCTTCAGAATCATCAAAAGATTTCTTCTTGCTCTTCAGGTCATTTTTTAAGGTAAATGCCTTCTTAACAATAAAGTCCTTTGTTCTCTTTTTGCGGTCACCGGTTAATAACCATGCCGCCAAAAGAGCGCCTGATGCTACACCTAATCCAAGTGCTATTTTTTTTGTTGCGCTCATACCGTTTATAACTCAATTACAGCTCAAATAGTTTCGTTGCTCGCTAAAAAACTTTGTATTCTCTAACTTGCCAACATGAATTCCATCACGCTGTCTCCTAAAAATTCTATTCAAGGTGAAGTCACGCACCTGCCCTCCTCTAAAAGCATTAGTAATCGCGTACTCGTCCTTAATGCACTGGCTGGGAATGTTGGTAAGCTTCACAACTTATCTGACGCTAACGATACGCAATTAATGCAGCGTATGGTTTTATGTAACGATGAAATCATAAATGTTGAGGACGCAGGAACTGTAATGCGTTTTCTTACCGCTTACTTTGCAATAAGTGGCAAGACAAAAACACTTACAGGTACTGCACGAATGAAGGAGCGACCCATTGGTATACTTGTTGATTCCTTACGTTTGTTAGGGGCCGACATCGACTATCTTGAAAAAGACGGCTACCCTCCTCTTCGCATCAAAAGCTTTCAAGATCAAAAAACAAATACGCTTCAGGTAAGGGGTGATGTAAGCAGCCAGTTTATTTCAGCTTTGATGATGATTGCCCCTGGTCTTCCAAAAGGATTAACAATTGAAATAACAGGACACCTCGGCAGCAAGCCATACATAGATATGACAGCGAGCCTCATGAAAGGTTTTGGTGCTAAAGTAAATTTTGATGGCCGTCTTATACAAATTGAAAAGCAGGTTTTATCTGTAAATGAACATACAGTAGAAGGCGACTGGTCAGCTGCAAGCTATTGGTTTGGTTTTGCTGCTTTGTGTAAAGAAGCCAACCTAATATTGCCTAATATGGCTCTGCGCTCTCTGCAGGGTGATCGTGTTGTAGTTGATATGATGGAGAACCTGGGCGTGGCGTGCGAGCCAAGGGGGAGCAAACTTCACCTGCGCAAAAAAGACCATATGCCCTTTTTCTCCTGGGATTTTACGCACTGCCCTGATTTGGCACAGACCATTGCAGTAGTATGTGCAGCTAAAGGAATTGAAGGGAGTTTTAAAGGACTTGAGAGTTTACGCATTAAAGAAACAGACCGTATAGCTGCATTACAAAATGAGCTTGCTAAAATAAATGCACAACTGATTGAGGAAGGTGATACCTGGCGATTAGTACCCTCAATCAAATTACCGGATAAAGTAAGTATACATACTTATCATGATCACCGAATGGCAATGGCCTTTGCTCCATTGGCTGGGTTAATGCAAGTTGAAATTGAAGATCCGGCTGTTACGCGTAAATCATATCCAAAATTTTGGGACGATGTTAAGCGCTTAGGAATTCTGGTCAATGTAGTTTAGTTAAGTTAAGACTTTTTATTGGCCCTGCCTTTGCCGAAGCGGCTACGTACAGGTAGGCTCACCTCCAGTCCTCTCCAAAGGAGAGGATGACTAAGGAAGCTTAACTAAACGACATTGGAATTCAGGTAGTGACTCAGTGAGTGTAAGTAGGCTGGGAATTTTAACAAACGACTACCATACCAGGAGAACATTTCTCCATCAACTAATATAGTTTTGGCGTTAGGTAAAACACGTTGAAGCTCAGCCATATGTTTTTCCTTAAATGGATAAGGCTCTGATGAAAGAAAAACAAGATCCGGATTTAATTGTTCAATAACTGATGCCGATAATTCGGGATAGCGTTCATCTACAACACAGTTGATTAGTCCGCTCATCGTTAGCATAGTATCAATAAAGGTATTTTGGCCTGCTGCCATCCATGGCTTTCGCCAGATTAAGTACAAAACCCGTTGCCCATTGAATATGCTAATAGAGGAAAACTGATGCTGGATTTGCTGTACCAACTGACCTGCTCTTTCCTTTTTTTGCGTAAGCAAACCAAGTTGCTCAATCATATTAAGAGCATCTTCTAGATTATAAATATCACTGATCCAAACCGGGTAGTCACGCATCAGTGTTTCAATCCCCTCTTGAAAATTTTCTTCCTTATTGCCAATGATAAGGTCGGGTTTAAGACTGTGGATAGCCTCCAAATCAAACTGTTTGGTTCCACCTATAATGGTTTTACGTGTTCTCCATTCTGCAGGGTGAATGCAGAACTTTGTAATACCCACCACTTCCTGATCAAGACCTAAATCATACAGTAACTCTGTTTGTGAGGGCACTAAGGAAACTATTCGCTTTGCTTGTGCCTGAATATTTACGGGCTGTTGAAGTTGGTCGTATACAATTGACATTGTAACAAAGCTAAGTGTGTAACCTCAAAAGCAAAAATCCTGTACAGCTATTGCTGCACAGGACTTGCATGTGTTACGCACAGGGTACGAAGAGAAAAGACCCTCTCAACAAAAACTCAACGACCCCGCGCGTAATTTCTTATAATATCGTACGACTTGATTGATTCGGTATTTCTACTACAAAGGTAGTACCTACATCTTTCATTGAAGAAACATCAATCGACCCATTAAGTCGTTGAACGGTATCTTTTACGATAAACAAACCGATTCCATTTCCATAGGATTGACCCGTGGCTCTGAAAAACCGATCAAATATTTTTGATTGGTATTGCGACTCAATACCAATACCATTGTCTTGTATGCGTATTATACACATAAGTTCATTTACCTCTACCTCTAATCTTATGCTGGGTGCTGCCTTAGAAAAGTCAGCATACTTTAGCGCATTAGATACAAGGTTGGTGATAATTGTTTTTACCCGAAATATATCTGAATAAAAATCAACCTGTTGATCAATATCCAACGATATGGCTATGCGCTCTGTCTCATGGAAATCACGTAGATTGTCAATTTCCTCTAAAATCAAAGGCTTCAATTCAATTTTTTCTCTCTTTATTTCAAGCCTTTCTCCTTTGAAGAAGTCATTGATTTCTTCAAGGTAAATATCAAGCTTTAATAAACTTTTTTTAATCAGAGATATATATTCAAGGCGTTGAAGGTCATCCGAAGTATTTTGTGCCAAACTGATGAGCCCTAACACTGACCTCAAAGGAGCCTTCAGATCGTGAGTAGTCTTATAAAACACCTGATCTAGATGCTGATTAGAATCTATCAGTGCCTGTTCTCTCTTTTTAATTTCAGTTATGTCGTGGAGTTTTACAATAATACCTCTCACCTGACTGTCATCGACCAGGTTATTAAATTGAGCCGAGAAGTAACGCTGTTCTTTATTAACAGGTATTCTGATACTAATATCAATAGTTTTGTGCTCAGATAATGATGAAACAGAATTTTTCCATTCCTCTGCGCTATTATCATTAATAAATTCAAAGATCGGACGGCCCAGTAAAGCCATCGGCTCCTGACCAAAAATATCTGTTACTGATGATGAGATATATCGGATTTTAAAATCCTTATCTGTAACCACCGTAATATCGCATGAGTTTTCTACTAACTCACGAAACATATCTGTTTGAACTTCCAACTTTTCCATAAACCAACCCCTCTTAAAACTTTCTTGCTGGAATTTACTTAGATGAGAATTGCCATACTGCTCAACTGGCTTGACACTTTGAGGTTGTTGCTACCAAAAGTTCCTTGATTCATCTCGAACTTTAGTTTTCCATCAATTACTTTAAAATTTATGCAGCTTCCCTTTTGTGCCAGTCCGTTACCATTGGTGATGGTAAGCACAGGCTTACCTGTAATGCTTCCTTTTATGGCTTCGAATTGATTGCTTTTGCCCCTGCCTAAGTAAACCACAGCACAGGTTGCTGCTTCTTCGGCAGATGTTAATTTCTTAATTACGTATTTCTTGCTGCCTTTCGGCTTGCCGTCATACCACTGTTTAAGGGTGTTAAATACATCTTCATCACCCATTACGCCCACAACAAATTCGCCACCTTCGGCTTCGTTGGGCCATTGTACATACTTAATAAAGTTGTACAACATGGCTGAGTGTATTTCATGAACGGGCTTGTCCTGGCCGAAAGCCAGACTAAGCGAGAAAAGCATAATGCTTGAGAGAATTAACTTTTTCATGGGGCTCCTTGATTTAGATTATTGGTAATGCAATCTACAATTTTCATTCCACAAGAAGAAGCCCCGGCCGTAAAGCCGGGGCCAATTCCCAAACAACCCATTAAATCACTATTGCCATTGAAGAGAGTGCACTAGACACTTTTAGGTTTGAAGCCTCAACTGCCTTTTGATTTAACTCGAACTTCAATTTATTATCGATGGTGCGGAAGTTAATCGCGCTACCTTTTTCACCAAGACCAGCCTTATCGGTGATAATAAGGGTGTTTTTGCCCTTTACTTTATTGCTGATCGCCTCAAAATCATTGCTTTTAGATCTGTCGATGTATACTACATCACACGCTGTAAGGTCTGCTGCTGAGTTGAATTTCTTAATTATGTAAGTCTTACCACTGCGTTCTTTGCCACCGTGCCATGTATTAAGTGTTGTGTAAATTTCGTTGTTACCAACGACTCCTATTACGAACTCGCCTCCACTTGCCTGATTAGGCCATTGAACATACTTTACGAAGTTCACCATCATCATTGAGTATACCTCATGAATTGGTCTGTCTTGAGCAAAAGTGTTAACGCTTACAAGAAGTGCCAGGGCTAGAACTACTTTTTTAATTGCTTTCATGTTGTTTGAGAGTTTTTGTGTCATTTGTTGATACAAAAGTAGGCCTCCCCAACAATCTGGAGAGGCCTATATAAAACTCAAACTTTCTGATGTAAGGTTTTTACAAATGCTGTGCTATTAAAAGTCCATTTTATATAAAAAATGGCTTTTTTTGCTTAAAATCACTTAATATACCTAAAGTCATGCCCTGATTTGAGCTGCAAAAGGAACTGATAAATTAACTGAATTACATTTTCCACGTCCTTTTTATGCACCATTTCTACAGTTGTATGCATGTATTTGAGCGGAAGCGAAACTAAAGCAGATGCTACCCCCTCTGCAGAATAGGCAAATGAATCCGTATCTGTACCGGTAGATCGGGAAACGGCTTGACGTTGGAAGGGTATTTTTTGCTTTTCAGCTGTTTGTAAAACCATTTTTAAAACATTGTTCTGAACAGCTGGGCCGTAGCATAGCACCGGGCCTGAGCCTGCCTTCAAATTGCCACTTTCCTTTTTATTGTACATGGGCGACTGTGTGTCGTGAGTAACATCTGTACAAATTGCCAAATCAGGTTTAATTCTGCGCGAAATCATTTCAGCACCCCGAAGACCAATTTCTTCCTGCACCGAGTTGACGATATAGAGACCGAAAGGCAGCTTCTTCTTGTCTTCTTTTAATCTTCTAGCCACCTCTGCTATCATAAACCCACCCATACGATTATCCAGGGCGCGGCCAACCAGCCAATCGTTATTTAACTCCATTAGCTCATCTTCGAAAGTGATTACGCAGCCTACATGTATGCCCATACCCTCAACCTCCTTCTTACTTTCTGCACCTACATCAATAAAGATGTTCTTCAATGACGGAGCTTCTTCCTTGGAAGAGTCGCGAACATGAATAGCAGGCCAGCCGAAAATACCTTTTACTATTCCCTTTTCAGTATGAATGTTTACGCGTTTACTCGGTGCAATCTGATGATCGGAACCTCCATTTTTGCGCACATAGATGTAGCCATCATCGGTGATGTAGTTGACAAACCATGAAATCTCATCGGCATGTGCTTCAATCACTACTTTGTAAGCTGCTTTTGGGTTTATTACACCAACAACAGTACCATATACATCAACAATATAATCATCAATGTATGGCTTAAGATAATCCAACCATATCTCCTGACCAGAAGATTCGAAACCTGTTGGTGATGCATTGTTTAAATAGTCGTATAAAAACTTTTTGCTCTTCTTATCCATATTCTAAAATTCAAAATTTCAAATTGCTAATTACAGCGGAATATTACCATGCTTTTTCCTCGGTAGCTTATCTACTTTATTCTCCAGCATCTTAAAGGCACGCATTAATTTTTCACGAGTTTGATCAGGATAAATTACTTCATCGATAAACCCACGATGCGAAGCACGATAAGGGTTTGCAAACTTACGTGTGTACTCGTCTACCTTTTCATCTAGTTTTGCTTTTGGATCAGCAGCTTCTGCAATTTCCTTCTTAAAAATAATTTCGGCTGCGCCTTTAGCGCCCATCACTGCAATTTCAGCAGTAGGCCATGCATAGTTTAAGTCTGCACCGATGTGTTTGCTGTTCATTACATCATACGCACCGCCATAAGCCTTACGTGTAATTACAGTTACGCGAGGCACGGTGGCTTCTGAAAATGCAAATAACAATTTGGCACCATTGGTAATAATGGCGTTCCACTCCTGATCTGTACCTGGTAGAAAACCCGGCACATCTTCAAATACCAACAACGGAATATTGAAACAGTCGCAGAAACGAACAAAGCGTGCTGCTTTTACACTTGCATCAATATCTAAAACACCAGCTAATACCGCTGGCTGATTACCAACTATACCGATGCTTCTTCCTCCTAATCTGGCAAAACCGACTACAATATTTTCAGCGAAATTTTTATGCACTTCGAAAAACGAACTCTCATCAACCACACCACTAATCACCTCACGCATGTCGTAAGGCTGGTTAGGGTTAGTCGGAATAATGGTGTTAAGCGCTGGTCTCAGTTCATTACCTTCTGTATAAGCTTTGCGTGGTGCAGTGTCCTCACAATTTTGTGGAAGATAGCTAAGCAGCTGTTTAATATTTTGAATACATTCTACTTCATTAGCGGATGCAAAATGTGTTACACCGCTTTTAGTGCTGTGGGTAGAAGCACCACCCAACTCTTCTGCTGTTACGTTTTCGTGTGTTACTGTTTTTACAACGTTAGGCCCAGTTACAAACATGAAAGAGGTGTTCTCTACCATGAAGATGAAATCAGTAATAGCTGGTGAGTATACTGCACCACCTGCGCATGGGCCCATGATAGCGGATATCTGTGGAATAACTCCAGAAGCCAGTGTATTACGATAAAAAATATCTGCATAACCACCGAGTGACACCACACCTTCTTGAATACGCGCACCACCAGAATCATTCAAACCTATTACAGGTGCTCCATTTTTCATGGCCATGTCCATGATCTTAACTATTTTCTCGGCATGTGTTTCGGACAGTGAGCCCCCAAAAACAGTAAAGTCTTGTGAAAAAACATAAACCAAACGCCCCGAAACGGTGCCATATCCGGTAACTACACCATCGCCCAGATAATATTCTTTATCTAATCCAAAATCTTTGGATCGGTGCATTACAAATTTATCCAGCTCTTCAAAAGAACCTTCATCCATCAATAGGTGTATTCTTTCCCTCGCAGTTAGTTTCCCTTTAGCATGCTGCTGCTCAATACGTTTGGCGCCTCCTCCCAGCAATGATTCATTATTTTTGCGGTCCAGTTCATCAAATTTAGCCTGCAATACCGGGTCGTTTATGCTCCTTTTCGTCATGATCTCTTTAAATAATAACAGCCCGAAATATAGCGCCCTTTAGGCTATACAAGAAGCCTAAATGGTAAATCCTTCTATTTTTGCGTGTCCAAAAATATGCAGGAAAGAATAGCCATTATTGACCTCGGTACCAATACTTTTCACCTGCTTATTGCTGAGAAGGTAAAAGAACAATATACTTTTATTTACAGGGAGCGACTAGCTGTTCGATTAGGCCAGCGCGGTATTAACGAGGGTATAATTCAGCCAGATGCCATAGAAAGGGCTGTTCGTGCCTTAGCAAGCTTTAAAACTACCATCGATCAATATGATACCATGGCCATTTTTGCATTTGGCACTAGTGCCCTTCGCAATGCAAAAAATGCTTCAGAGGTGGTAAAGACCTTCAAAGAAAAAGCGGGTATAGACATTAACATTATTTCGGGGGACAGAGAAGCAGAGCTCATTTTTATGGGCGTGCGCTCAGGGCTTGCATTGGGAAGGGATTATTCATTAGTAATGGACATAGGTGGAGGTAGTGTTGAATTTATCATTGGTAATGAAAAAGAAATTGTATGGAAGCAAAGTTTTGAAATAGGTGCCCAACGGTTGCTCGAAATGTTTCATCGCACTGATCCAATCGATCAAAATGAAATCGACCAACTTAATCAATACTTCGCTTCTCAATTACCAGCCTTATTTGATGCACTTAACCAATGGAAGCCAAAAACACTTGTCGGCTCTTCGGGTACATTCGATACTTTAAGTGATATTCATTGTATAAAACATGACTTGAACAGTAGCGTAGAAGATATTGAAACGCCACTAAGCATTCAGGGATTTAATGACATCTATGAAGAGCTATTGATCAAAAACCGGGAAGATCGCATGATGATACCCGGAATGATCGAAATGCGCGTAGATATGATTGTGGTAGCATGTTGTTTAATAAATTTTCTATTGGATAAATACACTTTCAAACAAATAAGGGTATCTACTTATGCACTTAAAGAAGGAATACTCGCTTCCTTAAAATAAAAAGAGCCAGCACTAAGGCTGACTCTTTCAATTATTCGGAGTAACTACTATAACCTTTAAATAATCTCGTGAGCAAGGGCCTGCATTTGAGTAGAAGTCTTTATGTTTCTTCCTGAAAGCTCAACATTATTGATATCGATACGCAATTTATTATCGATCGCAATGAAACTCATACCTGCTCCCTTCTTATGCAATCCTTCACGTTCTCCGATAATTAATACAGGCTTTCCTGAAGTCATTTTTTTAACATCGTCTAATTGCCCGCTCTTACCTTCAGAAACATAAAGGATATGAGGTTCACCAACCGTTGAAATATCTTCAGCCTGGACAATCTTTATCGGTAAGCCGTTTACGGTTTTTCCGGATAGCCCTTTCATCATTTCATCGTACACCTTCGACTTGCCAAACACCACAATAACAAACTCTGCTTTATTATTAGATGGCCAAGACATATACTTTGTCATGCCATAAACAAAAACAGAATATGCCTGGTAGTTGGTTGTTTGTCCCTTAGCAACAAAGCTTAACGCAGCTACACAGATAACCAGTAAAATAAATTTACTTCTCATCACTCTTGAAATTTAATTGATACGATAGTTTAAGAACAAGCTCCCGGCTTCTGCCTGGCAATGGAGCATATTCTCCGTTATAAGCTTGAGCAATTGCTGGTTTCTCATTTAATAAATCATAAACCCCTACTCCAATATTCAGGCCAGGAAGTAAATTTTTATAGTTTAAGTAAATATTTGCCAGGGTATAAGCTGGTAACTCTTCAGACACAACGCCCTCCCCATTCAAATCAGATAAGTATGCAAAGCGCTTGCCACCTGCTATCAATGAGGCGTTAACAGACAATTTCTTTGTTGCATAAACATTTGCTTGTAAAGTGAACTTGTGCGCTAACTGACCTGCATATTGCCTTGTTGTTTGCGTTACGATGTATTTATCCACTGTGTTTCCAGCTAAGGCCTCACTAAAAGAATAAGTGGCATTAACATACCATAAAGCTTTTCGCACACTGTAAATCAATTCCAGTCCACGACTCCCTGATTTATCATAGTTTTCATACCATTCATTAAAATCGACATCTGTCTCTTCAAAGCCATAAATGAGCACATCTTTAGTCGATAAGTAAAAAGCATTAACAGAAAGCAACATTTCGGGTGTAAATTGGTAACCAACTTCTAATTCAAAAACATCAGAAATTTCTGGTAATGCCCCCGTTGTGTCAAGTTTTACATTCTGTATTGAAGGAGAACGGAAAGCCCTGCTGTATAAAAGTTTAAAATGAAGATTTTCAATCTTTTTCGTGAGCGCCATGCGTGGTACGAAAGCACCATCGTAGCGATTATTTTTCTCGAAGCGGAAACCAAGAGTGGCATTCGCCAGACGATGTTTAAATAAGGCCTGAGTATAGAATGCGTAATTTTTCAGTATAAGCGTTTCTTCATAAAGATTATCAACGCCCTTATCTTGAAAGTACAACGCCCCCATATTTATGTTAACCCTTCTACTTAAATCGTAGTTAGCATCTAACTGCCCCAGTACGCGTTGGGCATCCGTATTAAAATCATTCTCAGGCGTTTCGTAATAATCATAATCCCATGGGTTCTGCTTTTGAAACTGGAATTTTGGTGCCAGTGTAAATTTCTCATTCATTTTAAAAGCATACCCAGCTTCAAGGAAATAACTCTGGTAAGAAATTTCTGTTGTCGGATCTGTTACCTCAAAGTTATCATAGACAGCACGCACATAAGCATCCTTATATTTTATACCAAGGTTTATATTCGTTGGGTCTGACGATGCAAGGTCTGTTAGATTCACCGGATCAGACTCTCCAAAATAATCCTGATAATCACCGTCACTGGCAATTGCCTTTCCCTGATAGGCTGTAAGATCCCATGATAAGTCTTTATTTTTTTGTGCAAGCATTACACCTGCATTGCTACGACCTACAGCTGAAGAATGTAGACCACCGGTTGCAAATACCGCCACTCCATTTAAAGAACTCGCTGCTCTGGTAATAATATTGATTACACCATATTCAGCAGAGCCACCATAAATTGCTGAACCAGGACCACGAATAATTTCAATCCTCTCTATTGTCTCAATGAGAAAACGATTACCCAGAGCAACAGTCTGATAAAGGAGGTCATTCATTGGCTGACCATCCAGCAAGAAAAGGACTTTACCTTCGTTAGCCCAATTGCCACGCAAGCTTACGCCCTGTACAAATTGCAGGTCTTGCGAGATATCGAAACCTGGAATAAGTCGTAGAACATCAGTAATATCACGCGCACCTGAATTCTCAAGGTCTTCACGTGTAATCACGCTTACAATACCTGGCGTTTCTCGGGTAGTCAATGAAAATCCAGAACCTACTTTTGTTGATTGATTAAGCTGTTTTTGCAGATCACTCTCTGCGGTAAAGGCATTCACGTTCAGTAGTGAGTCCAGGTCTTGTGCTTTGGCAAAACCGGACGCAAAAGCGATTATTAAAACCGCTCCTAAAAAGGGTTTAAACATAAATAGACAGGGGGCTAAATTGGAGCCCAAAAGTACGAATAGAAAGGAAGAATGCAATTGTCAATCAAGCGATTAGCTCTGATTTAAATCATTGAAAAAAAGAAGCCCTCTTCGGAGGGCTTCTTTTTTATTCTAGACCGCTTATTTGCTTATCCTTTGGATATTTTACTTCGTATTTAAATTGAAATTTCTTTGTCTCATTGGGTTGTAAACCTACCTCCCAAATCAGTTTACCGGTTTCTTTATTAAACCTTGCACCACCACTATCTAACGCAGTAATCTCAATCTGGCTATTCATCGATATTGGTAGTTGATCTTCAACGATAAGCTGTATTGATTCTGCCTTAGTGTTACGAACAGATATCTCAAACGTATAGGTGTCGCGTTGATTACTACCTATTGTCCTTCTGCTGCTGAAATCCTTTAGTTTTTCACGTTTTACTACCACCCGCTTATCGCGACCTAAAGAAATTGCAAGCGTATCTTTAATAGAATTCGGATCAATAAAAGAGGTGCTTACAAAAGTACCTTCGAAAAATATGTTGGCTTGTCCAGGAAGCAGGTTAAAATCTTCCCAACCCACTGCTTTTGCCAATAAAAATGCATCGTTGTCAAGCTTTGGCGCAACTGAATATACATAGCTTGCTTTCATCTCATAGCTTCTAATATCCACCATTGTTGGTTTATTGGCAGAAGACACAGTGTATGGCAGACTAATAGCAAACTCTGTATTGAGCGAAGTTTGAATGGTGTTTACAAATCCTGACATACTTTCTACTTCTTGCAATCTATCAGCAACCACAGCAGATTCTTCAGCTGCAACCATGCTACGCATAGCTGGCTTACTTTGCATTTCCATTTTCCTGTTACCATAAATAGGTTGTGGTATATAGAAATCAAGTAGCCATGTGTAGAGTTCAGGTTTTACACCGCCTTCACTTGGGTTTGCGGTACTTAGGGTAAGTTTTACATTATTCCATTCTTCACCTGTGCTCTGGTAAACATTTGCTTTGTAATTTAGCTGAACAGGGCTTTTAGTATTAGTAGCTCTCAAATCATAAATGGGTTGCCATCCAGCGTTGCCAACTACATAATTTAGTTCCAACTCTACTGCTGTTGCTGCATCCGCAGAAAGCGCCACAACAATTTCACTTGTATTGCGGCTATACATATCATTTTGTTCTGCTATCTGTCGTTGCAAGCGCACAATACTGGCATTCGCCTTCCTGATTTTATCTTCATGCTTCATCCGTGTGGTTACTATATCAGTCATTCTTGTTCTAAAGAAGTCTGACATTGCTTTTAATTCCGCCACTGTTAGGTTGCTTTGTGTGCCACCAATTTTTTGGTTACTCAACAACATTTGCTCTTCCTTGTTAAGGATTTCCTTCTGGCTCTGCTCTAATTGCAGTTGTCTTTGCAATAACTCAACGGAATCTTTCAGTGATTTTAGTTTAGCAGGCATATTGAATTCATTTAAAAAATTCTGGCGATGCGAGATTCCTTCAATCACCACCTTACCCTTACCCGATACTTGTACGGATTGTTGATCTAACAATGCAGTAAGCCCGGTAACTACCAAAGTACTGCGACCCGCGCCTACCTTGGTTTTAACCTCTCGTGTAACCTGCGCTTTATTTAAAAATACTGTTACATCGGTAATCTTACTATCAACGCGTAGTTCGGTTTGTGTATAGGCCTGTACATGCATTAAAGCAAACAAGGCTACTAGCATAAGTTTTCTCATATATAGAAATTTATAAAGAAGATGCGGTTATAGGGCTAATTCCATACCATAACTTAAAATATTTCAGCTTCGTTCTATCTTTGTGCCATGACAGACGTTACCCTCCCTTTTGAGCAGCTCCGATCTTTTGCTCTAACTGTTTTTGCAAAAATTGGTTGCTCACCTGAAGACGCAGCATTGGCTACCAATGTGTTACTCAGTGCCGATTTACGTGGTATTGACTCTCATGGTCTTGCTCGATTATCCGGATACGTAAGATTATGGGAAGCCAAGCGCATTAATACACAAGCAAATGTAAAGGTAGTTTATGAAACGCCCAGCACAGCAGTAGTAGATGGCGATTCCGGTCTTGGTTTAGTGGTTGCCCCTAAAGCCATGCAAATAGCCATAGAAAAAGCTAAAGTTGCAGGTACTGGTTGGGTTTCTGTTAAAAACTCTAATCACTTCGGTATAGCTGGCTATCATGCTATGATGGCTTTGCAACACGATATGATCGGCATGGCCATGACCAATGCGAGTCCGCTTGTTGCTCCAACTTTTTCAACGGAGCGTCTATTGGGAACCAACCCCATCGCGGTAGCAGTGCCTGCTAAAGAGCAACCTGCCTTTGTTGCTGATCTTGCTACCACCACTGCTGCCAATGGCAAACTAGAAATTTTACAACGAAAAAATAAAACAGCACCCACTGGCTGGATACAAGACAAGGATGGTAATACCTCTACTAATCCACATGAGTTAAAGGATGGTGGTGCGCTTATTCCGTTGGGCAGCGATTATGAACATGGCAGCCATAAAGGATATGCTTTAGGTTCTGTGGTTGATATTTTTTCGGCAGTACTCTCAGGTGCTAACTATGGCCCTTGGGTTCCTCCCTTTGTTGCTTTTTTACAACCACCAGCCGACCCGGTGGGCGAGGGTATAGGTCACTTTTTCGGTGCCATGCGTGTTGATGCATTTAGACCTGCCGAAGAATTTAAAACACACATGGATAAATGGATAACTCGTTTTAGAAGTGCCAAAACTGTAGAAGGAAAAGATCGTGTGTTAATTCCCGGAGATCCTGAGAGAGAAATGGAGAAAATTCGCTTAACCAGTGGCATACCGCTTAATGCCAAAGTGGTTGAAGACCTTACTGAGCTTGGGAAAAAATTTGGGGTAAATTTCTAAAAGGAAAAGAAAACCCTGAGAACCCAAGGTGAACCGAAAGGTCCTGAATTAGTAAACTTAAGATCGTATAAGGCGACAAAGTTAAGAGCCCCGCGTGTTCCGATTCGCTGCGTATAACCAGCACCCACCAGAAAACGCTCGAATATTACTCGCTCATTATTATCGTTAAAAATGTCTGGATCAACACTGATAAAGTTATATTCTGTAAGTGCGAATAACTCGTTTGTTACATTGTAACGTAAAAAAGGATTTCCACCATATTGAGAAGTTGAAATATCCAGGTCTGAATAATTTAAGTAAGTATAATTGATACCAACACCTGTAGAGAGTTTCGGTGTTAGCATATACCCAAGTATTGGTGATACCTGTGCATAAAAATAGCGGTAACCGTTAAAGTCGCGGCCGGCATCCATACCTAAACCACCACCAACATACATTCTATCCTTCAGACTCCAACCAGTGTCTTCTCCTATTTCACGTTGTGCAAAAACGAGGTTAATAGATAGAAAAGTAACAATCAGGGTAAGTGATAATCTCATTTATTCTTCAACGACTAAAAAGATTTCTTCGGTCTCTTTTTTCATTAAATATTTTTCACGCGCGAATTTCTCAACCGATTCGCGGTCACCAAAAAGATCGTCATGATCCTTTTGTACCTCTTCAATCTTTTCCTCATAATACTCCTTCTCTGCTTCTAAAGATCGGAGCTTGGCTGTTAACCTGAATCTGGACAGGAAGTCGTTTTGATCTAAGAAAGACATCCATACAAGAAAGAAGACTGTCCCAACAACATAAAAGTTGCGAAAAATAGGATTTACTCTTTTCAACATAGTTTAAAAAATGATAGCTAAGGTAGTAAAAGCAATCTAATATAAAAAGGCCAGGAAAATCCTAAAATGACAGAGGCCTACATACATAGTTTAAAAACAAAAAAAGGGAGTCAATAGACTCCCTTTTTTTTTACTATTTTATTGATGGATTAACCAATCATTACACGCTTAAACTCAACTACTGTTAACCCTTTAGTTACGCTGTCTAAATATTGTGCTACAGTCTTAGAGCTGTCTTTCACAAAAGTCTGAGGTAACAAAGTGCTGTCTTTGAAAAACTTGTTCAATTTACCAGCAGCAATTTTCTCTACCATGTTTTCTGGCTTGCCTTCAGCAAGGATTTGCGCTTTAGCAATCTCCAATTCCTTTTCGATAAGGGATTTATCAACTTGTGTTTCATCAACAGCTACAGGGTTCATGGCTGCAATTTGCATACCTACATCCTTACCTGCTTCAGTTACATCTTTGCCATTAACACCTTTCAGTGAAACCAACACACCTAATTTAGAACCCATGTGTATGTAAGGCACAACTGCTTCACCAGTCATACGCACATATTCGCTGATCTCGATCTTCTCACCAATTTTACCAACCAACTCAATGATTTTATCATTGATGGTTAAGCCACCACCGGCAGCTTGTGTTAGTAAGTCCTCCTTTGTAGCAGGTTTATTAGTGAAAGCCGTTTCAGCAATCAACTTACCTAAGTTTTGGAACTCTTCGTTCTTACCTACGAAATCAGTTTCGCAGTTAAGGGCGATCAATACTGCTTCTTTCTTATCATCGCTGCTCTTTACAAAAACAGAACCTTCTTTTGCATCGCGATCAGAACGGGAAGCAGATACTTTCTGTCCTTTCTTTCTTAATATTTCAATTGCCTTTTCGAAATCACCTTCTGCTTCGGTAAGGGCCTTTTTACAATCCATCATACCCGCACCAGTCATTGTGCGGAGTTTGTTTACGTCTTGTGCTGATATCATATGTTTATAAATTAAAAAAATTCAAAATTCAAGGTTCAAAATTGAAACCCTGAATTTTGAATTTCAGATTTTGAATTTTAAATAATCTTAAGCTACAGTCTCGTCAACTTTACGCTTTTCTTCTTCGTCTTTCTTAGAAGCTACATCTTCCTTGTCCTTCTTGCGCTCTGCCAATCCTTCTTCAATTACTTTACCAATGTGTTTCACAATGATAGAGATTGATTTGAAAGCATCGTCATTAGCAGGTATAGGGAAATCTACAGTAGTAGGATCTGAGTTAGTATCCACCATAGCAAATACAGGGATATTCAACTTCAATGCTTCTGTGACTGCGATGTGCTCACGCTTAACGTCAATGATGAAAAGTGCAGCAGGTAAACGGTTAAGATCGGTAATACCGCCTAACAATTTCTCTAACTTAGCCTTCTCACGTGTTACCATCAAACGCTCACGCTTTGCAAGGTTGGTAAACGCTTCGTCCTTCATCAACTTCTCGATCTGAGAAAGCTTCTTCAATGACTTACGGATAGTAGCGAAGTTTGTTAACATACCACCTAACCAACGCTCGGTTACGAAAGGCATGTTTAAGCGTGTTGCCTCATCTGTGATGATGTCTTTAGCTTGCTTCTTAGTTGCTACGAACATGATCTTACGACCAGAACGTACAATATTCTTCAAAGCGAAGCTAGCCTCATCCAGGCATGACAAAGTCTTGTTCAAATCTATAATGTGGATACCATTGTTTTCCATAAAGATGTACTCGGCCATCTTTGGGTTCCACTTGCGGGTAAGGTGACCAAAATGTACACCTGCCTCCAATAATTCCTGATAGGTAATTTTTTGTGCCATTGTCGTATCGATTAACGCTTGCTAAACTGGAATCTCTTTCTTGCTTTTGCACGACCGAACTTCTTACGTTCAACCATACGCGAGTCACGGGTAAGCAGGTTGTCTGTTTTCAGGGCTGCTCTGTTTTCTTCGCTTATGCGCACCAAGGCACGAGCAATACCTAAACGGATTGCCTCGGCTTGTCCTTTAATTCCACCGCCTTCTACATTAATTGTTACATCATATTGGCCTTCCAGTTTAGTAGCTGCTAAAGGCTGCTTCACAGTAGTTTGATGTATTTCTGATAAGAAATATGTTTTCAATTCGCGGTTATTGATAAGAATAGCGCCATTGCCTGGTGTTATGTAAACACGGGCTATGGAAGTCTTTCTTCTACCGACTGCATTTTTAGTCTCCATGTGTTAGAATTTAATCTGTTTAGGTTGTTGTGCCTCGTGAGGGTGCTGATCGCCCACGTATACATGCAAGCTTCTGTATAACTCGTTGCCAAGTTTATTCTTAGGAAGCATACCGCGTACTGCGTGTTCAATCAAGCGCTCTGGGTGTTTGCTCAGGATCTGCGTAGGTGTATGCTCGCGTTGTCCACCTGGATAACCAGAGTGTGTGAACAATACGCGTTGCGTTAACTTACGGCCTGTCATCTTTACCTTTTCAGCGTTGATAACTACCACATGATCTCCACAATCCACATTAGGTGTGAAGTTGACCTTTCTTTTTCCACGTATAATGCTTGCCACCTGGCTGGCTACTCGACCAAGAACTTGATCTTTTGCATCAACCAATACCCAATTCTTCTCAGCAGTTGCTTTGTTGGCGTGAGTGGTTTTGTAACTTAAATGATCCACTTTATTTTAAGTTTTAATTGTTTAAATACCCTTCTCTTCTAAAAAGGGACACAAAAGTAGGTGTTTGGTTGAGATTATCCAAAGTGGCGCGTTAATAATAACACAAATGAGCAAAATTAACTGACAATCAAGTAATTAGCAGTTGGAAACGTAATGTGTCCTGATTTTTATCGGTTGCAAACTTAAGAGGCCAGGTCTAGCTGCCTCACCAAGGCCGCAAAATCTTTAGGGTAAGGTGCCTCAAATCGTTGTTTTTCACCATTAATAAGGTTGAATTCAAGCGAAAACGCGTGTAGTGCCATCCTTTTCATCAGTGGCTGCTCTTCGGTATATTTTTTAAGATTGAAGCCCCGTTTTAGCTGCGAAAGCATGACCGGCCTTCCTCCGTACTGCTCATCTCCCGCAATGGAAGCTCCCAGACTTGACAAATGGATACGGATTTGGTGCATCCGACCGGTAATGGGCCTACACTCTATTAATGTATGTTGACGGTAAGATTTAACGGAGGTAAAATAGGTTTGTGCCTCTTTACCCATACGGGAGAGTTTAACAATGCCATCATCCTGCTTTAGAATGGGGGCGTCTACCAGTTGATCCTGAAATCGATGAATCCCATCGACTACTGCATGGTAAATTTTATTGACCTCGCGGTGCTCAAACTGCATACTCAGGTGACGGTAAGCCTCTGGATTTTTGGCAAAGGCCAGCACACCTGAAGTATCCTTATCTAAGCGATGGCAGGCTTGCGCATCATCCGAATATTCCTTTGCCAGTGCCAACAGATTTACCTTCTCTACTCTATCATTTAGTGTAGACATGTATGGCGGCTTATTCACAAGGAAGAAATCTTCATTTTCAAAAAGAAGAATGTCGGATATGGATATTTTGGAGGCTTTCAATCGAATTTGGTAGTTGAAAGTACAAAGTTACCATTTTTCGGGACGGATTTTTTTTCACCACCCTGAAACTTTATTTTTCGCAAACCGTTTATCAATATGATATCAATTTAATATCAAAGGGAATTAAATATGAAATTTACCTAGTACTAACAATGTCGTGCACGTAGGCCTTCTTTTCTTTGCCCTCACACTTGCCTCTGCCTGGGAGAGTATAAATAGAGCTTAAGTAAACGACATTGAATCACTGAAATTTATGCACCTTATTTTATTCGTCCTCAACCCTAAAATTCTAGTAAGATGAAAAATGAAAAAGACTTTTCGCCCATATCAGGTTATGTAATGCTGGTGATCATTTTTTTAACCTTTTGCTTCAGTTTGTTTGGCCTGATTGCAATGCGACATCCAATCTTTGTTTTTCCATTAGTTTTCGCGCTCATATTAATACCGGGTTTCTTTTTCATTAACCCTAACAGCTCGGTAGTACTTGTGCTTTTTGGAGATTATAAAGGCACAGCAAAATCCAATGGCTTCTTTTGGGTTAATCCATTTTTCGCTAAGAAGGCAATATCGCTGCGTGCCCGAAATTTCGATAGCGAAAAAATAAAAGTAAATGATAAAGTGGGGAACCCTATTCAAATCGGTGTAATTCTGGTGTGGCAGGTAAAAGATACTTTCAAAGCTGCTTTCGAAGTAGATAATTATGAAAACTTTGTGCGCATACAAAGCGATTCTGCTGTGCGAACACTTGCAGGTGAATTTGCTTATGACAATTTCGATTCTGAAGAAGAATTAACGCTTCGTTCAGGGCATACTGAAGTGAACCATGCACTTGAAGAAAACTTACGCAAGCGATTGGAGATTGCGGGCATTCATGTTATTGAAGCACGCATTGGTTATCTTGCTTACGCACCTGAAATTGCAGGCGCTATGTTGCGTAGGCAACAGGCTACAGCAGTAGTAGCAGCACGTCATAAAATTGTAGAGGGGGCTGTAAGTATGGTGCACATGGCTTTGGAACAATTGTCGAAGCACAATATTGTTGACTTGGATGAGGAACGAAAAGCAGCCATGGTTAGTAATTTAATGGTTGTACTTTGCGCAGATAAAGATGTTAGTCCTGTAGTAAACACAGGTACTTTGCATAATTAATAAATTCAAGGTCGTTTAGTTAAGCCTTTATTATGGCCCTGCCTATGCCGAAACGGCTACGTGCAGGTAGACTCACCTCCATTCCTCTTCCAGAAGGGAGAATATGGAATCTTAACTAAACGACATTGATTAACAATTTACGAATCATTATGGCTCAGAAAAAACCATTTGTACTTCGGATAGAACCAGAGATATTAAAGGCACTCGAAAAATGGGCCGCTGATGAATTTCGAAGCACCAATGGTCAGATCGAGTTTTTACTTTCTAAGGCTTTGAAAGAAGAAGGTAGAGTTAAGTCAAAAACAAAATAAGCACTTTAAGTTTTTATATATTTCTTTTAGAAATCTAAAACATTATTCTGAAACCAAGTAACATTTCCAACATACTACTGATGCTACTTTTGAATTCTACTGTTTAAAAAATCACTCAGTTGTGTCGGTGCATCACTTCCTACCCTAATAGATTTAAGTTTATCTTTAAACAGGATTTCAACACAATCCACGCCACCTAAACTGTAAAGCATATAGTTAGAAATTTGACCAGAACCAGCGACAGAACTTTTTGCAGGCCTGGCTTCTTGCAAACTATGGATTGGAATTGTTTTCCTTATTAATCCAATTCCAAATGCTATGACCAGTTTGGTGTCGCTAACTTTAACTTCAAGCTTATAAAAGAAAATAAGAAACACTAAAAGAAATGTGCTAAAACCAAACATAAGCTCGTGCGAGGGCTTTTCAGCATAGAACAACATAAACCCAATTAAAGTCATCTCAACTATTATGCATACCATAATAATGGGTCTTCCAATTTGCGTAAATTTCATAGGTGATTCAATACTTGAAATCAAATAACTGCACAGTTTAATCAAGCTGACTCTAATCCTTTTTCGGAAAATCAAATTGATGAGCCCAAATATCGTGATAAGGGTTATCAGGATTGGTTCAAATGATATCTTAAACGTGTAATTATTTCTGAGAGAAGATAGTTTAGAAATCTATCAATTCATTTCTAGATATATTGAATTAATTCTCAATCCTCCTCTGGCTTTGCACGCGGAAGTCTGAAACTAAATACTGAACCTTTACCGATTACGCTCTCGACTTCAGGTTTGCTTTTATGATTTTCTAAGATGTGTTTTACAATGGCCAGACCTAAACCTGTTCCGCCTTTTTCGCGACTGCGGCTTTTATCTACTCTGTAAAAACGTTCGAATATACGAACCAAATGTTCCTGTGCTATACCTTCCCCATGATCACGCACACTAGTGATTATATTTTTCTTGGTTACTTCAAAACTAATCAACACTTCACTCTCTTCACTGGAGTGTTTAATAGCATTTGAGATGAGGTTTGTCATTACCTGATTGATACGCTGCCAGTCTGCATAGGCAATCACTTTATGAGGATGTCCGTCAATGCGTAATTTTATTTTTCGTTCTTCTGCTTTTTCCTCAAACTGTTCTATCACTTCCTCAGTCAACTTCACCATGTCTATGGTTTCGAAGTGCATTTTAATCTGGCCTGTTTCTATGTGCGAAAGTGTAAGTAAGTCTTGTACGAGTGCATCCAACCCATCAAGACTCTTGGCTGCTTTCTTTAAAAACTTAGTGCGAACATTTTTATCGTTCACTGCCCCATCTAACAAAGTATGTACAAAACCTTGTGCTGCAAAAATGGGTGTCTTCAACTCATGTGATACATCTGCAATAAATTCTTTTCGAAAAGCTTCCAGTTTTCTCAGTTCATCAATTTCTTTCTGCTTCAATTCTGCAAATGAAAAGATCTCTTCGTTAATACTTTGCAGTGGGTTTAATGTTCCCGATTTCTGTTTTCCTAAACCACCCAATTCTTTCTTTTTGAGTTTGCCTACCAGCTTATAGATTTTATTGACTTCACGAAAAATCAAAAACTCCAACACAACAAAAGTTAGCAGGTAGGAAACAGATAAACTGATAAAAGCAGAAACCAGTAGTGCACTTGTTTCAATGCCTTTAAAAAGAGAAAGGAATAAGGTTGTAATCAGCGAAATGCAAAAAGCGAGCAGAAGGGCTAGTACACGCGAACTATAAACCATGATGATTCGGTGATTCGTTGATTACTTGATTCGTTGATATAGATAACTTTTCAATAACTTTATTCAAATATAAAGGTAACATTTAAGCAATCATCGAATCAACGAATTTACAAATCACCAAATTAATTTAAGCTAAACTTATACCCTACGCCTTTAACGGTAGTAATAAAGTCTTCCCCAATTTTTTCTCTCACTTTTCTAATGTGTACATCCACCGTTCTGGCTAGCACATAAACATCCGAACCCCAGATATTTTGTAGCAAGTCTTCGCGACTGAAAACCTTGTTGGGGTTTTGAGCCAGAAAATAAAGCAACTCAAATTCCTTTTTAGGCAGGTTAATTTCTTTATTACGGATCTTAATGGTGTAACTGGTTCTATCTATAGTAAGCTCGCCAATTGAAATTTGGCTGGAAGGCGCTTCTTTCTTTGTATCCCTGCGAAACAAGGCACTTATGCGGCTCATGAGTGCCCGGGGTTTAATGGGCTTGGTTATATAGTCATCGGCTCCAACATCAAACGCTGCCACCTCCGAATACTCTTCTGATCTTGCAGTAAGGAAAACCACAAAGGTTTTTTCCAGTTCAGGTATGCCCTTAATTTGTCGGCAAGTTTCCACGCCATCCATTTTGGGCATCATAATGTCCAGCAAAACGAGATCGGGAAGAAAACGCTTGGCAATTTCAACGGCTTTCATTCCATCGCTGGCTGTTTTTACATCGTAGCCCCCTTTTTCTAAGTTATACTTGAGTAACTCCAGGATTGGTTCCTCATCATCTACAACCAAGACTTTCTGTGCGGGCTTTGTGGGCATGGTATTTCAGTTAATGGTCAAAAGTAGGGAGTAGTACTCTATTTAAAAATACGAAGTCTTTTCTTAACAATTCCTTAATTATGGGCAAAAGGTCTTAACATCAGTCAGATGCGTACTTCTGCTTAAGGTGCTCGAGATATTTCTTCAAATCATTGTTAAACCTGGCTTCACATTCTCTTTCAAAATAATTCTGTTTGGCTTCATATTGCATAAAAGACATGAAATAGGCATTGTTGGGCAAATGATTAACAAACCGTTTTGAAGGCTTCTCCACAAGCTTAAGGGAAAGGGTATCCAATCTCATTACAATCGAGCGGATTGTTGCTTCTTTTAACTGCTTCTTTTCCTCAATACTTTGTTGTTCTTCAAAAGTTGTATACAAGCTATCCAGCCTCTTGGTTCCCCTTAACATGTGTTCGGCAAACAATGTATAATCATCGTCTTCATACAAATACTCAAAATATTGCTTGCTTTCTTTGCCAAATTTATGTCGCACAAACTCCAGAGCCCCTGCGTCACCAATAAAATTGGCCAGGTTCTCATTAAAGTCTATGCTATCCTTAATAAACATGGTGGTGTGCACCATTTCGTGAATAATCAAACTGGCAAGATCGCCCTCGCTTCGTTTCAGCATATTACTCAAGATGGGATCGTTGAACCAACCAAGTGTAGACCAGCCACCGGGGTTACGAACCATTACATCTTTACCTGATGCTTTCAATTCATCGCGTAAAGCAAGCGCAAGCTCTTGTTTGAAAAAACCTTTGTAAGGTACAGCACCAATAAGCGGGAAGGTCCATTTTACCGATTGCAAAGCAAACGGTTCGCAGGCCTGCACTACCCACATGATTGGCTTGCCTTGCTGGTCGTACATTTTTTTATATACATCGGTATCGTTAAGCCCAAGTGAGTCTATGGCGAAGCGCCTGATCTCTCCTATCAGCAAAAGTTTTTGTTTTAATGAATCCGGATAATTAGGGTCTGCAATAAAATCCTCCACCGGTTTAGCATACCAGATTATTTTTGCCTGCCCTATCCCCTGCCTTACACCATACACTACCAACTCTTGATAGATGGCGAAGAGCAACAATAAAATGCCTGCACTGAATAAAAATATTTTCCTGCCAACTCTACTTTTCTTTTGCATGCCCTAGAAAAAAGCGATCGGTAAAATTGAAATAAAAGCCATAAGCATATTGAATGTTGCTGGTATAGGTATCATAAATTGGTTCTACACGCGCAGTCAAAGTCAGGCCTGTTGTTAACTTCTTTTCGTATAAAAATCGTAACATATAAAGTATGCGAGCCTGCTGAACTAAATACGGATAGCGTTCCGTTGTAACTGGATACATCTGCCCACCATCATTGGTTAAAAACTCATTACCATACCAATAACTACCCATAACACTTAACCCAAAATTTGATTGCACATAAGGATTGATGTAAATGCCATTGCCATCTTTATATGGAACAATACGGCTGGTAAGACTTTTATACGTGAGGAAGTAAGATTTTAAACCAAAGGCTTTAATAAAACCACTGGTGCTTTTATTAATATTAAAACCACTGGCAGAAGCAAATACAGAAGTGAGTGGCTGAGGATTACTATCGATCTGCCCTCCTGCGTGGCGTACAGTTGCCTGAATCGGAACTGAAAGCGACCAATCATTTTTGCTTAACACTTCCTTATTTAACGACAAGCCAGCAACAAATCTTTCCTGATCGGGGTCGTTGAAGTAGATCATCTTCTCCCAGTTTACCCAGGTATCTACAAAAAGTCCGTCTCGCTCAACTAAAAATTGTAGTCCGTTTTCAATACGTTTATTTAACACATTCTCGAAGTCGTAAAGCGGCTCTACTAATTGATGATGCAAGCTGCCTTCTATGGTGCCAATCGTTGCTGAGAAATCTCTGTGTTTGAATTTAAGGGAAAGTGTGGGCACAAAGGTAGACAGGCGATCGTTGCCAAAATCTTGTTGCAGATAAGCCCCAACATCCAACCTGAGTTTGCTACCAACCTGATAATAAACAAAGGGGTTAAGCTGATAACCAAACAAAGTATAACCACTGTAGGTAGTTTCGAAGTACTCGTTGTTTTTGCCAAAAGCCAAAAGACGAATACCCGCGTACAGGCGATTAGAGTCTTGAGGGCTAAGACTTAACTTTTGATCAAAAGCGGTGTTATCAAGCTGAGCCTTGACTGAAAAGCCTGTGAAGAGCATTAAACAAAAAATCAGGTATTTCATGGATTGCGAATATAGCGAAAGGACGCGTTCGAGATACAGCCTACCACAACCATTGGCAGTATTACTAAAAGTTAAAGGGAAAAAACCATCCCATATTTTGTTTGGGTCGCAGTTTATATCCTTCCACTCAGCAAACAGACTGATTGGGCATAAATAAAACGACAATTGATGTCGCAAGCGGTTTAGAGGCTTTTTAATTAGCGACCCAGTCGCGTACTTTGACCTAATTAATTATAATGAATTCCATTAAATTAAGCCTTTTGATAGACTCACCTGTAATCCTCTCCGAAGGAGAAGTAAATAGGAAGCTTAACTAAATGTATTTGAATCTGTAATAAATAAATAAAACATATATGAGTGACGCAAAAGAGAAGCTAAAGGCCCTTCAACTGACGATCGATAAACTGGAGAAGACTTATGGCAAGGGTACCATTATGAAACTTAGCGATGAGCGTGTAGTAGATATTCCCGCTATTTCAACAGGTTCTTTAGGTTTAGACATTGCCCTGGGAATTGGCGGTATTCCGAGAGGAAGGGTAATAGAAATATATGGCCCAGAATCATCTGGTAAGACAACCCTTACCATGCACATGATTGCCGAAGCACAGAAGAAGGGCGGTTTGGCTGCCTTTATTGATGCAGAACATGCTTTTGACAAGTCTTATGCCGAGAAACTGGGTATCGACACTGAAAACCTATTGATTTCTCAACCCGATAATGGTGAACAAGCTTTAGAGATTGCCGATCATTTGATTCGTTCTGGCGCCATAGACATTATCGTAATCGACTCCGTTGCTGCTTTGGTTCCTAAAGGTGAATTGGAAGGTGAAATGGGCGAAAGCAAAATGGGTTTACAGGCACGTTTAATGTCGCAAGCCCTGCGTAAGCTGACAGGTACGATTGCTAAAACAGGATGTTCTTGTATTTTCATCAACCAGTTGCGCGAAAAAATCGGTGTAATGTTTGGTAACCCTGAAACCACTACTGGGGGTAATGCCTTAAAATTCTACGCTTCTGTTCGTCTTGACATTCGCAGAATAGGACAGATTAAAGATGGTGATGATATTAATGGTAACCGTACAAAAGTGAAAGTGGTGAAAAACAAAGTGGCACCTCCTTTCAAAGTTGTTGAGTTTGATATCATGTACGGTAAAGGTATTTCTAAAGTAGGTGAGATTATTGACCTTGGTGTTGAGTTAAATGTGATTCAAAAATCAGGTTCATGGTTCTCTTACAATGGCAACAAACTTGGTCAGGGTCGTGATTCTGTTAAGCAATTGATTGAAGATAATCCTGAACTTGCTGATGAACTGGAGAAGAAAATTAAAGATCTGGTAATGGTTGCTAAGGATAGTGGCAAACCAGTATTAGCTGAAGAGAAAGAATAAATTGTTGGTTGTTCGTTGTTGGTTGTTCGTCTAAAAATGCATTGACAAACTGACAACCAACAACGAATAACGACCAACGAATAACTAACAACCACTAATTCGAACGTATAGCTGCCACAGGATCTAACCTAGCCGCCATGGCTGCAGGAACTATACCAGAAACCAAACCAATAACAGTAGACACGCCTAAGCCAAGTACAATATTTTTTATTGTAAGCACAACCTGCAAGCTACCCATCGGAATAAAAGTAATCAGCCACACCAGAACCAAGCCTGCGAGACCTCCAATTAAACTCAGAAAGACTGCTTCGAATAAAAATTGAAAGAGAATAAAATAGTTTTTTGCACCCAGCGATTTTTGTAAGCCAATAATACTGGTTCGCTCTTTCACAGATACAAACATGATGTTGGCAATACCAAAGCCACCTACTAAAATAGAGAAACCACCAATAACCCAGCCGGCCAAACCAACTACATCAAACAAACTACCAATTACATTGGCAATAGCTTCTGGTCGGTTAATGGCGAAGTTATCTTTTTCTGTTGGCTTCAATCCCCTGCGACCACGCAAGTAGCCACGCATTTCGTTTTCTAATTCAACTAAACCTATATCAGTTTCTTTTCCTTTTATGCCAATGCTTGATCCTGTTTCATTCCAACGGCCGGTACCGGTCTGATACAAGCCTCTGAACGCTTTGTAAGGAATTACGCAAGCATAATCGTTGCTGGGCGTTCCTATAAAACTTTCCCCTTCTTTTTTTACAACACCAATTACAATGTATTTCAGGTTCTTGATTTTTACTTCTTGTCCAATAGGGCTCTCGTTATTTGGAAAAAGTGCCCTAGCGACCTCATGACCTAAAATCACCACATTTCTTCCTCCATCTAATTCATCTAAAGTAAAGTATCGACCATTCTCTACATTTACTTCAAATATTTTATCATAACCCTCGCTTCCACCAATCAGCATAATCTGACCAATGCTGCTGCTTTTTCTTCTGATAACCATATTCCCCTTACGGGCAAGAATGGCAATCGCATCCGCATTTTTTAAGTTAGTCTGAAGAAATCTAAATTCATTATAGCTTGGATTAGGTCTGCGCCAGAAATCCCACCACTTATATTCTCCGGTGTTGTCTGCTGTGTATGGCCATTTGTCGACATACACCACTCCTGTTCCTAAAAAGTTAAAGCTGTCCTTGATGTTCTTTTCTAGTGAGTCAACAATAGTTAACACAGCAATAATGGCAAAAATACCCACCGTAACGCCAAGCAAAGAAAGTATCGTTCGGAGCAAGTTCGACTTAAGTGCATTTACAGCAAAGCGAAAACTTTCAAAAATCTGACGGACTAAGAACATAGGACTTATAAAATTTCAAACTCAAATTAAGCAATAAACATACTTGTTGTTGGTTGGTCGTTATTGGTTGTTCGTATTAATTTCAAATAACTACTAAAGGTCATCCAACAACGATCAACCTGCAACGAATAACCATCAACCATCAATTCGAACGAATTGCCGCAACTGGATCTAAGCGCGAAGCCATGGCAGCCGGAACAATACCCGACACTAAACCAATTACTGTAGACACACCTAATCCCAATACTATATTTTTAACGGTTAATACCACTTCCAGGCTACCCATAGGAATAAAAGTAATCAACCACACTAAGAATAATCCACCCAAGCCACCAATCAGACTTAGGAAAACTGCTTCAAAAAGAAACTGGAATAAGATGAAATAGTTTTTGGCACCAAGTGACTTTTGCAAACCTATAATGCTTGTTCTCTCTTTTACTGAAACAAACATGATGTTGGCAATACCGAAGCCACCTACTAAAATAGAGAAGCCACCTATTACCCAGCCTGCTAACCCAACAACATCAAATAAACTGCCTATGGCATTTGCAATTGCTTCCGGTCTGTTCATCACAAAGGTGTCTTTATCCCGAGGTTTTAAACCACGCTTGGATCTTAATAAGCCTCTGGTTTCATTTTCTAATTCAACTAACCCTATATCACTTTCAAAACCTTTAATGCCTATTCTTGAGGGTATTTCATTGTACCTGCCAGAACCTGTCTGATACAACCTCCTGAAATTATTGTAAGGAATAATCGTTGTGTAATCGTTACTGGTAAAACCCATAAAGCTTTCACCTTCTTTTTTAGTAACACCGACAACAACGTATTGCAGATTTTTGATTTTCACCGTTTGTCCAATTGGATCTTCTCCATTGGGGAATAATCCATTTGCTACTTCATAGCCAATAATGGCTACATTTCTGCCTGCTAAGAATTCTTCTGGTATGAAATAGCGTCCTCTCTCAATATTTAATTCAAAAATACCGTCATATCCTTCGCTACCGCCCACAAGTCTGATATCGCCAATAGTACTGCTCTTACGCTTTACAACTTGTCCGCCACGACCTGCAAATATGGCAATGGAACTTTGATGCTTTAATTTTGATTCTAGGAAACGGTACTCATTGTAAGATGCTTGAGGTCTTCTTAAATATTCCCACCAGGCGAAGTCCGGGTCGGTATTAAAAGGCCATTTCTCAACATAGATTACACTACTTCCAAGAAAATTAAGACTGTCCTTAATATTCTTCTCTAAAGAATCAACCATTGTTAGCACGGCAATAATTGCGAAAATACCGACTGTTACTCCCAACAGAGACAAAATGGTGCGTAAAAGATTGGATTTAAGCGCAGTAATGGCAAACCTGAAGCTTTCAAGAATTTGGCGTACTAAAAACATAAGCTGTATGTCGGAGGCTAAGCACTAAAATTACGGCTATGACTGCCTTTTGACCTTTTTTGTTACAAAAATTTGCCTTTGCGAGTACCAATCGATTAAAGTGACCTTATTTTTACGCCCTTAAAATTATTGTAAACCGCTAAAATCCGCCCTTAGATGGCGGAGCCTTACTAACAAGGGTTTGCAGGATCAGGCCTGTAAAAAAGCATTAAATGTTAGCCCGTAAGCTATGAAGTTATCCGAATTCAAATTCGAACTCCCTCTTAATCTAATTGCCATGGAACCTGCCGACAACCGCGATGAATCGCGTTTGATGGTGGTACATCGTGATAGTGGTAAAATTGAACACAAGGTTTTTAAAGACATTGTTAATTACTTCGATGATGGCGACATTATGGTTGCCAATGACACTATGGTTTTTCCTGCCCGCCTTTATGGCCGCAAAGAAAAAACAGGTGCGAAAATTGAAGTTTTCCTATTGCGCGAACTTAATGCCGAAATGCACCTTTGGGACGTGCTGGTAGATCCTGCCCGTAAAATACGTGTAGGTAATAAGCTGTATTTTGGTAATGGCGATTTAGTTGCCGAAGTCATCGACAACACAACATCACGCGGAAGAACTATTCGCTTTTTATTTGATGGCACTTCTGCTGATTTCGATAAGGTAATTGAAACCTTAGGTGAAACACCACTTCCTAAATACATTAAGCGTAAAATCAAGCCTGAAGACAAAGAACGTTTTCAGACAATTTTCGCAAAGCATAAAGGTGCTGTGTCTGCCCCCACGGCCGGTATGCACTTTACACGCCAGTTGGTAAAGCGTTTGCAGTTGAAGGGTGTAGACATGTCGTACATTACCCTGCACATTGGTTTGGGTACTTTCCGCCAAGTTGATGTGGAAGACCTGACTAAACACAAAATGGATTCTGAAAATTTTATTGTGGGTGAAGAAACAGTAAATGCTGTTAATAAAGCGCTTGATAATAAGAATCGTGTTTGTGCAATTGGTACAACTACTATGCGTGCGTTGGAATCATCTGTATCCGCTACAAATAGATTGAAACCACGCGATGGATGGACAGATCGTTTTATCTTCCCGCCTTACGATTTCAAAATCTGTAATGCCATGGTAACTAACTTTCACCAGCCTGAGTCAACTTTATTGATGATGACAGCTGCCTTCGGTGGTTTTGATTTAACAATGGAGGCCTATAACGCAGCTAAGAAAGAAAAATATAAGTTCCTGACGTATGGTGATGCAATGCTTATTATATAAACTTCAGCATTCAGGATATAGAATAGTAAAAAAAGTAAAGAGGCCATTTCAATGAAATGGCTTCTTTATTTTAAGCTGTTACAAAACCTTCTCTTCCCTGATCAGATAAATGAAGAATGATACAGCTACCGGATAAATAAGCAGGTAGACCATAGAAAAGGGAATGATTCCGAAAATGATAGCCAGTGGCACTATCAATAATACACCACCTGCAAACCATATTACATTCTTTTTAGAAGATGGTATGTCTCTTTTGTATAATTGAATCATGTTGTAAACAAGCAGGGTTATAACCACAACATTAAAAAGAAGCACTAAAAAGCGAAGGATAATCATAGCAATTGATATTTTAGCAAAAATATGAATTTGAAAGAATACGCACTCATAGTTGCCGGTGGTAAAGGCACTCGCATGAAAACTAAATTACCTAAACAGTTTTTGGCACTCAGTGGCTTACCTGTGCTCATGCATACCATCAATGCCTTTTATCGCTATAACGCGAATACTGAAGTTATTCTGGTATTGCCTGAAGATGACTTTCAGCTTTGGGAGGAATTGTGCGTAAAACATAATTTCAAAAAAAACATCAAACTTCAAAAAGGTGGCGATTCACGCTTTCAATCTGTAAAGAATGGTTTGAGTCTGATTGAAGGCGAAGGCCTTGTGGCTATACACGATGGCGTAAGACCCCTGGTTAGCGAGGACATCATTGGTGCATCTTACCGACTGGCAGCAGTGCACGATTCTGCCGTAGCCGCTGTGCGTTTGAAAGAGTCAATTCGTATGACCGATCAGGACAATACAAAAGCTATGGATCGGTCGCGCTTTCGTTTAATCCAGACACCGCAAACCTTCAAAACCGCCTTAATCAAACAAGCCTACGAAGGCAAGGAAGATGCCAGCCTGACGGACGATGCGAGTGTGGCAGAGCGTGCCGGGCATGTTATTTCTTTATTCGAAGGCAGTTACGAGAATATTAAAATTACTACTCCTGAGGATTTGGTGGTGGCGAAGGCGCTGATGGATGACAGAAGCAAGACGTAAGATTTTAGACATAAGACGTTAGACGTAAGACTTTAGACCAGCTAGAGGCTAGAAGCTAGAGGCTAAAAAAGAAAAAGCCCCCAACAGGAGGCCATCTTCAAATCTTCAAATTCTCAAATCACCGAATCAATATTCGTCTTCGTTAAAAAAGAAATCCTCTTTGGTCGGGTAATCCGGCCAGATCTCCTCAATACTTTCAAAAGGTTGACCATCGTCTTCCAACTCTTGCAAGTTCTCAACTACCTCCAGGGGAGCTCCCGTGCGGATGGCATAGTCAATCAACTCTTCTTTAGTAGCCGGCCAAGGCGCATCTTCCAGGTAGGAGGCAAGTTCGAGAGTCCAGTACATAGTATAAGCCTTTAATTTTCCGCAAAAATAGAATTAATCTGATAGAAACAAACTACTTGCCAGGCCTGTCATCTATTAACTGTCGACCGCTTGACAAAAAGTTGATTTCAATGCTTTAAAACCGCTTTTTGTAACCTAAAGTTTCAGATTAATCGCACTTAATTATTAAGCCATAACCTACAAGCTGTCAACTGTCGCCTACTTTTTCCCATATTTGCCTTCTTATTTGAAAACAGATCATGGCTGACGAAAAAATAATCTTCTCAATGACCGGGGTGAGTAAAATTTACCCTCCACAAAAACAGGTCTTAAAAAATATCTACCTCTCCTTCTTTTACGGTGCCAAAATTGGCGTGCTCGGTTTAAACGGATCTGGTAAATCATCGCTATTGCGCATTATTGCCGGTATCGATAAAGAATTTCAAGGTGAGGTTGTCTCTGACCTAAGCTTTAGTGTTGGTTTGCTTGAGCAAGAACCTCAACTGGATAAAAGTAAAACAGTAAAAGAGATCGTTGAAGAGGGTGTTCAGCCTATCATGGATCTGCTAAAAGAATTTGAAACCATCAACGAAAAGTTTGCCGATCCGGATATCATGGAAAATCCGGATGCCATGGACAAACTGATTACCCGCCAGGGAGAGGTGCAAGAAAAACTGGACGCCATTGGTGCCTGGGAACTGGATAATAAACTGGAGCGTGCCATGGATGCATTACGTTGCCCTCCTGCTGATGCCAACGTTGAACACTTATCGGGTGGTGAGAAAAGGCGTGTAGCCTTATGCCGCTTGTTATTGCAAGAACCGGATGTGCTTTTACTTGATGAACCTACTAACCACTTGGATGCAGAATCTGTTTACTGGTTAGAGCAACACTTAAAACAATACAAGGGAACTGTTATCGCAGTTACCCACGATCGTTACTTCCTCGACAATGTAGCGGGATGGATTCTTGAATTGGATCGTGGAGAAGGTATTCCATGGAAAGGCAATTATTCTTCATGGTTAGATCAGAAGCAGAAGCGTTTGGCACAAGAAGAGAAATCTGAAAGCAAGCGTCAGAAAGCATTAGAAAGAGAATTGGAATGGGTGCGCATGAATCCGAAAGGACGTCAGGCAAAAGGTAAAGCACGTTTGAATAACTACGAGAAGTTAATAGGACAAGAAGGCCGCGAGAAGGAAGAGAAATTAGAGCTTTACATACCACCAGGTCCGCGCTTGGGCAATGTCGTGATTGAAGCACAAGGTGTTGCTAAAGCTTATGGAGATAAACTGTTGTATGAAAATTTGAATTTCACTTTACCTCCTGCAGGTATAGTAGGTATTATCGGTCCTAACGGTGCAGGTAAAACCACTTTGTTTAAAATGATCACTGGTAAAGAAAAACCAGATGCCGGAACATTTAAAGTAGGTGAAACAGTGCAAATCGCTTATGTAGATCAGGAGCACGATGATTTAAAACCTGAAGAAACTGTTTTTCAGGCTATCACGGGTGGCAATGATCTGATCATGATTGGTGGCAAAGAAATGAATGCGCGTGCTTATGTAGGCAAATTTAATTTCGGTGGTAACGATCAGCAGAAAAAAGTGAAAGAACTTTCGGGTGGTATGCGTAACCGTGTACACTTAGCGATTGCCTTGAAACAAGGTGGTAACTTGTTGTTACTAGATGAACCTACCAACGACCTGGATGTAAACACACTCCGTGCGTTAGAAGAAGGTTTGGAAAACTTTGGTGGTTGTGCTGTAATTATTTCTCACGATCGCTGGTTCCTTGATCGTGTCTGTACACACATTCTCGCTTTCGAAGGCGACTCACAAGTATTCTGGTATGAGGGTACCTTTAGCGAGTACGAAGAGAACAGACGCAAGCGTTTAGGTGATGAACAACCGCATAGGATTAAGTATAAGAAACTAGTTAAATAATGTTGACCGTTGATAGTTGTTGGTTGATCGCACCACCAACAACTATCAACTAACAACGAACAACTACTTAATGAAATCCCTCTACACCATCATCCTCCTCACACTCTCCAATGCCTTTATGACCCTGGCCTGGTATGGTCATTTAAAGTTTAAAGACATGAAGTGGAGCGAGAGTCTTGGACTAATTAGTATCATTCTTATCAGTTGGGGTATCGCTTTGTTTGAATACATATTACAAGTACCTGCTAATCGTATAGGGTTCAAAGAAAATGGCGGGCCTTTCTCTTTGGTTCAGTTAAAAGTAATTCAGGAAGTAATTACACTTAGCGTGTTTGTTATTTTTTCGCTCGTCTTTTTCAAAACAGAAACATTCCGTTTCAATCACTTAATCGCCTTTGTGCTGCTTATTCTTGCCGTTTACTTTATGTTTAAAAAGTGAACTAAGACAGTCTTTTGTCTCCGGTAAAAATTCATTATCTTTTAGTATAAAATCGAATGTCGCTTAATTAAGCCTCTTATGGCCTTGCCTTTGCCGAAACGGCTACATGCAGGCAGGCTAACCTCAGATACTCTCCTGTGGAGAGGACGAATTCGGAAGCTTAACTAAACGCCATTTGTATTAAATCCGAAGCCATGAAAAAATTTGTCTGCCTTTTTATTCTGTTAGCTGCTTGTTCAACCCAAAACAAAAAAGAAACTAAAGAACCTGTTACTGCACAAAAAATAATGGGCGTTTACACAGGTGTAACCCCTTGTGCCGATTGCGAAGGTATCTATACAAAAATTGAATTCATTGATTCTATTACTTTCATTAAGTCTTCTAAATACTTGGGTAAGAGTAGTCGTGCGTTTTTTGATATGGGGCAATGGAGCATTGAAAATGATTCAGTACTTGTTACTACTGCACATGGAAAACAACAACATTATCTGCATGAAAACAGTGGGTTAATCATACTCAGTCAGGATGGTAAGCGCATAAAGGGTGAGTTGGCTAACTATTATAGATTAAATAAAGGCGAACCTGAAGGAAAGAAAGACAGAAGTAATGAAATAAAAGCAGGTATCGATTTTATTGCGCGAGGCAATGAACCCTACTGGAATTTAGAAATTGATTTTAATGGAACGCTTCGCTTTACCACACTGGAAAGTGATAGCATTGTTAGTAAAACACCTTCACCTGTACTTGACGGCAATACTACACAACTACAGGTTATTGAAGGCGAAAAACAATTGTCTGTTAAATTCTCTCCGGTAGGCTGTATTAATAATATGTCAGGCGCATACAGTGATTATGCAGTTGAAATTAATTTTAATAATGGGGAGCTTGAATCAGGATGCGGTGAGTTTATTAATCCGGCCTATCAACTTTCTGGCACCTGGCAATTGGTAAGTCTTAATGGAGAGGTTGCTAATGTGGAAGACTATGCAAAGGAACTACCGGAACTTAATTTTGAAGCATTCAACAAAAAAGTAAGTGGCTATAGCGGTTGTAACAGACTTACTGGTAACTATAAAGCAGATGAAACAGGTTTACTCAATTTTTTACCGCTTGCCACAACACGCATGATGTGTATGGGTAAAAATAAAGAAGGCGCTTTCTTAAGTGCACTCAATGATGTTAGTGGTTACAAATTCGAATCCGATCATTTGCTATTGTTGAAGGGAGATGAAGTAGTCGCAGAGTTCGCTAGTAAATAAAACTACACTTGGTACAGAATTTTCACTACCAAAGACTAACAATAAAGTAGTAGGTCATTATACCGCAGACAACTAGCTTTAATAAGGTGCCTGTTAAAAAACCTAAGAAGGAACCGATGGCTGCGCGAAGTGCTTTGTCCGGATTGCCCATGGACATCCATTCGCCAATGTATGCACCAATAAAAGGCCCGATAATAATACCAAAAGGTCCTAACCAGAAACCAGCCACTAAGCCTATAGTGCAACCCCATACACCTGCATTACTGCCTCCAAATTTCTTTGTACCGTAAATTGGTATAACGTAATCCAACACTGTAACCACCACAACAATGGCAGCCCATATCAACAAAAACTTCGTGGAAAATGGAGATACCTCTCTTAATTGCAAAACCAGAAGTCCTGCATAGGTAAGTGGTGGGCCAGGCAACAATGGCAAAAGACAGCCAACTAAGCCCGCCAGCAGCAGTAGAATTCCAATTATCAGCCAGAAAACATCCATTTTTCTTAGGGTTTGAAAAGCTTTCAGTAAATTAAACTTAGATTATTCATTAGCATTTAACGGAACCTTTCGTAAATCTGACGAATGGTTAAATTACCGTAAGCATTGGCAAGGTTTAACTCATTAAGTTACGGTCAGGTCAGACATTTATCGTCTCACTCTGACAATGAAAGTCATTAACTGATTCAATCTAAATTAAAGTTAAGTTGGCGATTTTTATTTGTCAAATTATGACATAATTCTTTTCATAGTCGGAATCTATATAGTAAACCATAGAGACTTGGGGATTGATTGACGCACCTTTATCCACCTGAATTCATTATTGTAAAAAGTAAATATCATTTAAATACACCCTATCCTGCCCCTCTACAATCTCACCTGTAAAATCGAACTGTACCCTTAAAACGTTTTTATTACCAACCACATTGAAGATAGATACAGGGATGGTGTATGACCTCATGGAGTTGCGAGGACAAAAAGGAATATCTAGACTATTGATGTTTCCAATAGAAGTTGTTAAATCTACCCATTCGCTTGTGGCGTAGCCCGAACCAAAAATCATTTCATTGTATATGAGCCTCACTTTGCCCCCAATGCCAACAAGGGAATGCAATTCTCCAATATCCTGATTAACAAGTTCTCCGGCTCTGAAATGCAGATAGTTGATACCTGTTACAGAAATCGGATTAGTAAAAGAGAATGTAACACTTCGGGATGGATTTTTGACATTGAGTATGCCCCCTCTGGTAATCCGATAAGAATTGGCCAAGTTTAAGGATTTTGTAATAGAATTGTCGATCCCCAAGTGTTGGGCAGACGGTCCGTACAGTACACTCAAGCCAATAGCAGAATGAGTCGTTGGGTTCGGTAAAATATTGTTAGGTCTCCAATATAGAATATACGAATCAGATAATTGAGCATCAAGTGAGGTCAAGCTTTGTTCTTGAAGCACAATATAGTTTTGTAAGTCCTGAGTTTGACTTTTTAGAAATGCTTTTGCAACAATTTTTAAAACTTCAATGGTGGCATTCCTATTTTGTATATAGTGGAAAAACTGATAGCCCTTGAACAAAATATAGGCTCTTGCAGCACTGGTCTTTTCTTCTAATAGCGACACTTTATAGCTAAGTGGATTTACTACGCTGCCAAAATGGTTGCAGTCGTTTCCATCAGTATCTTGATTACCTTGAACAATAAAAATGGGCAGATTTCCCTGGTGCGGCATATCATCAGGAATAGTGGGTGCAATTAGGCCAAGTGCTTTTAGGTTTAATGGGCTTTGTTCTAGCGATTCAATCGTGGATTTACTGTAAGTAAGGATCGCCCTTCCTCCCGCACTGTGTCCGATAAACATCACATCTTTGCCAATCAACGAAAATTGCCCCAAGGGAGGTGGCGTGTATAAATTATCTAATATTATTTCATTGTTGTAGTGTTCGTATAAATACGCGATGTATTCTCTGATAACATGAGGCGCCAGGTGCTCGTCTTGATAGTTGTTTGATTTAACCCGATTGGCGGATAGCACGAAGAATCCTGAAAGAGCCAGGTCAACAGCAAGGGTTTCATACTGTAGATGATAGTCCTCACTATCTCCTTGCAAACCATCCGCATGAAGAATGATTATTAAGGGAAGATTCCCTGAATTATTGGTGGGGTAATAATTTTTACCTCTGAAGGTTTCAGTGGCACCGTCTAATACTTCTTCAAATTCAAATGTGTGTGTAGTAACTATTGGTGCAAAAATATTGAAACCATTTTCAATGTTGACAGATTCGTAATTCTTAGTATATAAAGTTGGTTCATCGACAAATGAACTTGTGCAAGAAATGATGCTAATGAAGATGATAAATAAATATCCACAATATTTTTTTGAAGTCATGGCTTAAAAGGTTTAAAAAGGCCCTTCGCTTTGCGAAGGGCCTCAAGCTATATCTTATTTTATAAAGAGTTTTTTGATCTCCATTTTATTGCTATACTTAATTTTGATAATGTATAATCCACGCTTTAGTGGTGGTAATTCAAAATCATTTTCTGATGATTGATTGTTCCATCCTTCGTAAACCTTACTGCCCTTATCATCCAATATTTCAATGAATGAACCGATCTTAGGGCTATTCACCTTTACCTTGCTCCCGGATTCTGCAGGGTTGGGGAAAACTGTGTTCGAGCGTTTGAGTTCTTCCAAACCAAATGGTGTCTGCACTATTTGTATGTCATCTAGGTAGATGCCGTAAGAATGCTCATTTTCATTTTCAAAAGTAAACTGAAAAATAACTTGGTCTTGCCCCTTTAGTGAGTTGATATCTACCTGAACTGTATCCCAATCTGATATTTCAAGGTACCAATTTAAGTCAACCATTGGCTCTTTTTTGGGATTGGTTGTAGATGCATCTTCTCCATTCCTACTCCATATTTCTGTAAACGTAGAAGCGCAATCGGTACTATAGGCCAACTTTATTGATGCATAATGGCCATCAGGAATACCGCTATTATAACCTGTATGGGCATATTTAAAACTAATGTTCAAATCCTCCTCAGTTAATTGACTGAAATCAAAAATTGGAGACATGAAATGTTCCGGCTCAGTGACAATAGAGATACCTGGATAGTTATTAAAATCTGCTAATATGCATTGTTCTCCTTCATAGGCTGCATGATCTGTGATCTTGATATAACGTTTGGAGGTTGGTGTGGTCCAACCTTGATAAAATGTTTCAAAATCAAATATCTGAGGATAGGTATCTCTTATCCCCCTTACCCAAAGGGTTTGTTCTACTACATCTGTTATTGTTCCGTTATCGATTAAAAGTTTTACTTTACAAGTTCCAGCAAAAGGAAAATCAATAACAGGGTTCTTTTTCTCACTTGCGATAGTCCACATGCCACCAATATCAAACAACCAAAAGTATTTAGTAATAGGATCTGCAAGTGCACCAGTATAGGATTTATCCAAAAACTGAACTGACTCCCCTAGACAAACCTCTTTTTTACTCATGCGGAAACCTGCATATATTTTAGCTTCATCGATGGGTTCTGCTTTATCAGATTTACTCTGCTTTTTTCTTAAAGGGTCATGGGCGAGCACGATTGCCTTCCTGACTACCTGCCCATTGGTAAAAGAGTTTAAGCAATGTTCTGAAGAATAGTCCATATGATTTTCGAACATATCTGGCAAATCGCCAGGGCCATCATTACAGGTATTAAGCTCATAATTCTGATTACAAAGATTCAGATATGATGTAGCGTAAAACTGATTTGGGGTATCGTCCACATAATCTGTATCCTTACAAAAATCCCATTCTCCTTTATCTCCCCAAATATGGTGCAAGCCTAACCAATGACCTACTTCATGTGTTAATATTCTGCCAGTTTGCCTTTCTGGTTTCAAATCCAAATAAGGTAAAGGAATTGGATTGTCAAGCAGGTCATAATTAGAACCAAATGAGTGGGTATCCATTATTATGCCGTCTAAATTCTCATCATATGCTTCCGGAATGCTAATTCCACCTACGCCCGAAAAAAAAGGATGCGGAAACCATGCAATACCATTTAGCCCTCCCATGAGATCCATCACATAGATATTCAGATAATCATAGGTAGGCCATCCTATTTGGTTTTTTAAAACGGAAACCTCATTGGTGTTGTCTTCCATAACCATCCATTCTTTATAGGGTCGTTTCACACGGTTTATTCCGGGTTCCTTTAACGGCAATCCATTGGGGTCTAGGGTGGCAGGTACAAATTCAAGGTTCAATGAAACTCCAACTACTGGCAAAAAGGCTGGTCTTACCAAAGCAGCATCCAAATTCTCTCTTCGCATATCTCTGTTAAGGATGGCAATCTGATCATGTATTCTTTGCTTGGATAAATTATATCCATTGCCAATAATTTCTCCAGAATGAATTATGTGAACTATCACAGGAATATAAATCCTGCCATGATCATCTCCATCATCATCATGGTTTCGTTCAGGACCTGAATGGTCGCTCATCCATTTTTCGAATTGCTTAATAAATTCTTGTTGAGAACCATTAATGGTTGGATAGATTACATCCGATTTGATTTTTTCACCCGGAATGATCTCGTTTCTTTGAGCAAACAGTGTTATTGATACTATTGTTAACATCAATAATACCATGATTGCTGGTTTTATTCTTTTCATATTCGTTTGGGTTGGTTTATTTTAATTCATAAAAGCAAGATCATCAAACACCAAGCGTTTACTACCAAGTGTATTGGTGAAGTCGAATTCAATACCTATTACATCGGCACCTATAGCGCCTCCTGTGAACTCATTAAGTCCTATTACATAAGTTTGCATGATGTTTCTTTTGGGATTGCATCCTGCTAAAGAAAAAGGATGAATTGGAGCGTTTTGAATTTTTCCACAATTAAGTCCATTAACTCTAAATGAGTAACTTACCATTTGCATCCAATCACTAGTAAGGGGTCTTTTGAAGTTTCCGGAGTAAATCAGTCTGATTCTTGGATTAATGCCTTCTACATTATAATCTTCTGTTGAAAAATCAAATAATTCACCTGCATTGAACCTTACATAATTGGCATTGCTCGTGGGTTCACTTAGCATAAACTTAAGTCTATTTCCCTCTACAGCATTGAGTCCTAGCGTTGCTTTTAGCACATTAGAAAAATGTAGGGATTTTGTTTGTAGGGTAGAACCAAGCAAAAGGTTAGACTGGATTTTTTCATAGTTAATGCCATCAGCAAAAATAGTTGCAAATTTTGATCCTGCCGGAAGTACTCCGGTATTAGCCTCAAAGTACATCGCATCTTCATTGTTCCAATACAAAATATTCGAATTATCAATGTTGTCAATCTGATAGCGAAATGTGTTATCGAAAGAACTTCGATCACCTTTTAAAAAGGCCGAAAGAATAGCTTTGCAATATTCAATTGTTCTGGTTGGCAAGTCCTGAATCCAATGCTCCCCTACATTTAATAATATGTAAGCCCTCTCTGCCCCGCCATGAATTGCGGCTTTCTCATTCTCCAAAACAGGTACTTTGGCGAGCTTCCAATCGATTGGTGACGTTAAAGTATTTCCGTAATGCATACATTCGTTCGCATCCGCATCACTATTTCCTTGAATGATAAAAAAAGGAATATCGAAAATATCAAAATCCAATACGCCTGCATGCATGGTTGGAGCTATTCCGATAATTGCCTTAAGTTGTAAGCTTAAATCATTTACCGCAGATTTTCCCTTGAAAATAAATGCTCTACCGCCCGCACTATGACCAATAAGCATTACATCGTGAGCGATAAGTGGTGTTTGATTCTCATTTATAATAGATTGTCCAATATTTAAGATCTCTCCATTCCAAACGTTATAGATATATTTTAAATGAGTTTGAAGTAAATCATACATCTGAATAACACCTTCATCCAAATTCGGAAGTGATCTTCTATCAATGCTAACTACAAACGAACCTTGTTCCGCCAATGCTGTTCCTAATGCCTGATAATTCGAAGGTCCAAAATTAGGGTTATCATCATTATCTGCGTGAGCAATCACTACGAGTGGCAAATTAGTTTGGTTGCCAGGATAATAGTACTCTGCATACATTCCACTATCTACATCCCCGTATGATCCGTTTATAATTGGAACTATCTCTCCTTTAATCATTTCAAGATTGGTATTTTGAAACGCTTCTACATCTGGTTCTATAAGTTCATTTTGTTTTTGCTGATGAAGATCGCAAGATGAAATAACCATCGTGCAAATAAAGCCCATGAAAATATTTCGAATCAAGTACTGTTTCATTCTGTTCATACTTATTGGTTTAGGGTTTGCATAAATTTTTTTTCGATATCAATTTTTCAAGCAATAACCTTAGGGTGGAAAAGTACTTGTAAAGACAAACTACCATTAAAAATAAGTTGGAACCTAATCTATTGGCGTACCTACAGTTTACGATTTAATCTTGTTTAAATATTAATGAGCTACAATCATAGAATATTGATCGTGTAAGAACGTTTTCACAATTTGTGAATTTATCAACACACACCTTAGTTGATTATTAAGAACAGCTTGAATTAGGTGATAACTCAATAAATAATATAAAGTGCAGGAATTAATTAACTCTAATTGAACCTTACGCAACATTTTTAAACCATTTTGGTTGCTTATAAAAATAATTATTAAATAGAAGGATTAGCTGAAGAGAATACTGATCCAGCATTTACCTCGCAACCATTTCGTTCAATTATCGGGGAAGACATTTTCACAAATCGAAAACATAAGTTTACATGTTTCTCTTTATATCGCATGAATACGTTATCTCGAGGATGAATGAGAGCATCTTGAACTTTGCACAGTTAAGCCCATTAACTCCAATTGAGTAACTTCCCATTTGCATCCAATCACCAGTAGTGGGCTTTTGAAGTTTCCGGAGTAAATCAATCTGAATCTTGGAATTAATGTCTTCTATGCTATAAACTTCTGTTGAAAATCAAACAATTCATCTGTATTGAATCTTACATTATTGGCGTTGCTCTTAGGTTCAATTAGTATAAATTAAAATCCATTTCCATCAACAACATTGAATACGTTAGTTTACTAGTTCTGTTTTATTGATATTAAAAAAAAGATAGACTTATGAAGAAGATAATAATCACAGTATTACTAATTGTTTGTATTATATTTTTTACCAAGGGACAGCCATGCACACCTGCCTTTGAACCAGATTGGTGGATGGGTGCAGTGGGGTCTTTTAATTCAGAGATTAAAGACATCGCGAATGCGCCTGCTCACGCAACATTGGCTTATGAAAACGGAAATGTGGAAATCATTCAATGGCACACTAAAGATACCTGGAGTTCAACTACTTTTTTAGCGGTAGATCTTTACTCTCCTTATGCAGGCCCCATCAGCTATGGAAAAAATCCTGCAGTGATGAATGAGGAGTATGCAGCGGTGGCATTTACCACTGCCGATGACAAAAAATTAGTAAACGTATTCAGAAAAGACGGCAGTGGGGCCTATCAACACCTAGCGCGCAGAGTGATCTTTCCTGACATGCCAGGATCCTACATAACGGGTGTTGCAATCACTCAAAAACGAACAGACAATACGCGTTTTCTTTTTGTATCATGGAGGCATGAGGGTAACACCGTGAGTGGGATGAATGTGTTCAAATTAGATGGAAATACTTTTGGTGATTCTGCAGTGATACCATGGGCAGACTCCTTTTGGAATTGTAAAGAAGTGTATGCTATTGAAGCCCTTCAAGGCGTAACCGATAAGGATGATGCGCTAGTGGTTGTAGCACAAACGGACTACAAGCAAGCAAGCTGGCCATATAATGGGTGCGATTTTTCTAAGATGAGTAGTAGTATTACTCTGTATGGGCTTGACAACAATGATGGTCAATTTAAAACAAGAACGACCGTGGGTGTACCGGGTTTGATCATTTACGACATTTCCTCAAGTGGCGACAGAATTATTGCCCATCAGTTCAACGACATCAACAGCGTTCTTAAAGTAAATCACAATGGTGTCGCATACAGTTTGCAATCCGTTTATGACTATGATCCTTTCATATTTTATTGCACAGCGAATGATCCTGCTATAGACGGAGCGCCTGTTTACATAAAGCCGCAAATGCTAGGTTTTGGTGGCGAAGCAGTGGCGGAAATATTTAGTGGTGAGGATAGAATATTGATTGGATGGCGTTCATCTGAAAACTCTGACGTTTTTTCGCTTCATGGGACTGCCATCCCTATTAGCAGTTCAATAGTTAGTTCCTACAACGGTTATCTTGCTTTTGCCCACCCTGTAATTCAACAGGTATTCATAACCTTACCGTTCAATTATGAAAACCAGGGCGGATCGAGAATAAAAACAGAAGAAGAAATATCCGCGAAGTCTGAAATACTTTTCGAAGGCATGGAATTCGAAATTTTTCCGAACCCAACAACGAATATGATAAGCATGCAATGGCAGGAAAATTTTACTGATGTCGTAGTTGAGATTGTAAATTCAATTGGAAAAACAGTTGGAAAAAAGCAATTGACTACTTCTAATAATCAAATCGATTTGAGCGAGCTTAATGCAGATCTCTATATGTTGAAGATTAGCTTAACAGATGGTGGTGGTAAACGTAAATCCTTAACTCGACCAGTGATCAAACGATAGTACAGTCAACTTATTGAAATAAAGACAACTACTATTCAATCAATTTAATAGTGTATTCAAATGTGCCCCATGATAATTTATTAAAAAATGAAAACCATTTACTACAAACTTTAAACAGATTATGACATCTTGTTATTTCACAAATAGAAAATGGTTATGGGTCTTTTCTTTACTGTTTACTTCAGCTTTGCTAAGTACAATTTTTCTCAAAGACAATACCGATGCCGAAGCACCACTGGTTGATTTTGTAAAATATGAAAAGTTTCAGATCACAAATGAGATGATACAGTCATGGGAAGAACATGACCAGAAAATTCTTAAACAGCTTGATCAGGCATATTTTAATGGATTGAGCGCAACTTTTCTAGGACCTGATAAGGTTGGCGGAAGAACTACTGGAATCCTGATCGATGTGGCTAACACCAACCGGATTTTCGCTGGTAGCACTACAAGTGGATTATTTTTGTCATTAGATAATGGAGCCTCCTGGAATGCTGTAAACGATCAACACAAAACGCTGAATTATACAAGCATAACACAAAATCTTTTTGATCCCGAGGTAATATATTTTGGGACGGATGCCGATGACAATATTTTCAAATCAATTGATGGAGGAGCAACATTTACAGAAATAGCACTGCCAAACGGGGTTGTTGATGTCTTTGATTTAGAACACTCAAAAGTGAGTAACAACACCATCTTTGCTGCTACAAATGACGGTTTGTTAAAGTCAACCAATGGAGGTCTCTCATGGATCGAATTAATGGATGGTGAAGTGTTTGATGTTGTCTGCCTTCCCTCAGGAAAAGTGCTGGCTACAAATAATCAGGGTATTTACTCGTCTCAAGATGGCGATCCGTTGAGCTTTAGCTTTGCCAATTATGAGCCCTTTACAGGTTATAGCAGCGCACTCGTTGCTAAAATTGCCTACTCCTATGACTTTCCTGATCATGTTTATGTGCTTGGAAAGAATAGTGGCGATTATTTTTTGATGAAATCAGAAGCTGGCGGTACAAATTGGACTGGTGTATCTGGCGTTCCGGATTTAGGTCATCAGGCTGGTCAATTTATGGCCATCGTTGTAAAGAAAAACGATCCGGAATTTATTGGCATCGGAGGAATATCTGGTTTTGGTCAATATTCTACGGATGGCGGTAGTTCGTGGAATCCATTTCCCGCAGGCCATGCCGACCAACAAATTTTTCTTCAACATCCAGCAAATCCTGATGAATTCATCATTGGAAACGATGGGGGAATATGGAGAAAAAACTGGTCTGCCATTACTGATGAACCAGAAGACCTGAACGAGACTTACGGCACGACACAATTCTACTTTGGTGATGCTTACAACGGAATGGTTATTGGAGGCACACAAGATAATGGCACATGGTTATTTGCTGATGGAGAATGGAAGAACATTCGAGGCGCGGATGGCTTTAGTTGCTGGATCAGTCGTCAGAATCCGAACAAGGCTTATGGAAGTATTCAGAATGGTCACATTTATGTGTGGAATAACCTATTGAGTGACAATCCTGAGTATGAACAAATTGGACCTAATCCGGGAGACGCCAATGTTGCAATTTCTACGATTTTTGCAATGAATGAGGCGGATGATGAACAATTATATTTTATCGATGGCGGCATAAAGCGTACAACAGATTCTGGCGAATCATGGGAAACCATTATATCTGATTTTGTCCCGACTGCGATTCGAGTTGGAAACACTGTTAATCCCACCCTTTATTATGCTGGCCTTAATGTATATCCGATAGTCAATAAATTGGGTAAAATGGTTAATGCCGCTACCGCATCAGCCGGAGAGGAAATTGACTTGAGCTGGAAATTGCCCGAAGATTTACCTCTTGGAGCAATTTCGTCTATTGCAGTACATCCACAAACAGAAGAACTCTTTATCACTTCAAACTCTCAAAGCGCAAACCATGCTAAAGTTTGGAAATTGAGCAATGTTGATATTCAAATTGAGGGCCCGGAGGGTCCTGACAACGGTCAGGCAACACAAAGATCAAGTGGAATACCACCAGGGCTTCCTGTAAATTCAATCGCAATCAATCCTGTGTGGCCCAACAATATGATCATTGGAACACCCTATGGAGTTTATGAGACCCTCGATCAAGGTGGCCTTTGGGTAAAGGTAAGCGACATACCTAATGTGAGAGTAGATGATATTCGAGCTACATCGGATGGAAAATTTGTGATTTTCACCTACGGAAGGGGAATATGGGAGCTGAATCGACAGGATGAGCCAGGTGGTGATTTTGTTACCGTTCCCTATTCTCAAAATTTTGAATCTCCTCTTGATGAGGAGCATTGGATAACCAATACCAGCACATTCTTTGGTGAGGTTACTAAAACGATTAGTATTGCTTATGATAACTTTTGCGGCAATGGGAAACTATTGCTTCGAACTATTACAAACCCGAATCCAAGTTTAAATTCAGCAACATTAAAGCTCGATCTTAAAAATGTTTCAGAGCCAGTAATTGTTTCGTTTGCCTATAAAGACAATAATGCCAATGAAGAAATTGGTGGTTACGCGGATCCTAACGCGGGTTTAAGTGGAATATTTCTTTCAAACAATGCTGGCTATTCTTTTGTAAAGATATCGGACTTCTTGCCTGTTAACGAATACACTTATCAGACACTTGATTTATCTGCACTGGCTGCAAGCCAAGGTCTGGCTCTTACTCAATTCATGATGCTCAAATTCCAGCTGTATCAGCAACCTAATCAAACATCACTGATTGACAACTTGACGATTGATAAAAACACCGCGGCTCAAGTTCCAATTCTGGAAAGTTTCAGTTTAAGAACAAATCCCTACTGGACATTCCAAAGCACAGGTGATGGTGAGGTAAAAAAATCGAGCGAATATATTCCGCAAAGCGTTCCCTCTCATTTGGTAATGTTTGGTGGTTCTTCTCAAATCGGATATGATCTGAATCAAGCAAGACTGACAATCGACCTTCGCGATGATGTGCCTGCAGCGTTAACATTCGATTGGAAGTCCTTTGGCAATGAGCATCACGCCTCAAATGGTGTTTACTTCTCAGATAACGGAGGAGCTTCATTTGTAAAAGTCCTAGACTTGAATACAGAAGAACATTTTGTCTATCGAAAGGAAACAATAATGCTTAAAGAAACAATAAATGACCTGGGTCTTTGTCCTACAAGAAATTTTGTAATCAAGTTTCAACATTATGGCAAGTATGGACCTCCAATGGCTGGGGGACTTGCTTTCGACAATGTATCAATTATAGAATCGCCCTACACTGGAGACTATACTTCGATACCTTTTAAGGAGAATTTTGAAAATCCTTTAAGTCCATCGTTCTGGGAAAAATATGCAAGCACTGCGTATAGCCAAATCGTTGCTACGCAGAGTAATGCTTATGCTGACTTTTGTTCTGAGGGCAAACTTGTTATGCGCACACTGATCAATGATGTCCCATCGTTAAATGAAGCATGGCTTGGAATCAACCTTTCAAATGTATTAGGCTCTATAACCTTATCATTTGCCTATAAAGATAATTATGAAATAGGAGGATTAACTGAAGAAAATGTTGATCCGTCTTTTAACTCTGGGCTATTTTTGTCAAATGATAGGGGAAAGACATTTTCGCAAATTGCAAACATAACAAAGTCAAATGACTTTGCTTATTATACTTTTAACCTGTCAGAATTAGCGCAAGAAAATAACATCACACTGACAGAAACAATGGTCTTGAAATTCCAGCAATATCAGCAGCCTGGAGAGCTTGTGTTAATTGATAATCTGATGATCGACAAAGGTGGAATTGCCAGCACTCCCTATTGCGAACCTTTCTCAGGCAATTTTTTACAAAGCTGGAGCCTTTCCAAAACCAATGACGGTGTAGTGAGGGTAGACTATAACCCATTGGTTAAAGGCAGTGGGAAGCTTATCATGAATTCAGGGCCTTCGTCCATTAGCTATGACCAAATGCGAGCGGACTTGCGTATTGATATAAGTACATCCAATGACCCACTTGAATTATCGTTTGATTGGAAATCACTGAATAACACAGACGTACAAAACGCGAATGGCGTTTACCTTTCTGACGATGGGGGACTGACATTTGTCAAAGTCTATAACTTGAATACCAATGTTCACAATGTATATCAGAATATAGTGTTGAATCTTACCGAACTGATGCAAGCAAATGATCTGTGCGCTACCCGTGATTTTGTAATACGGTTTCAGCACTATGCTAAATTCGGACCACCATCATTTACTGGAGGATTTGAATTCGACAATGTTTGCATTGAACCTGCCCCCGATCTTTTAATGTCCAGACTTTCTATAGAAAATTCTTTTTCCGTTTATCCAAACCCATATACAACTGGCGGCAACCTTAGTGTTTTAACCAATTATGAATCAGTAGTCATTGAATTAGTTGATGGCAATGGGAAACTGATTTCGCGGACAAGAGCCGGAGTAGTCAACGAGTCTATTGAAATAGGTATTGATAAAGTCTTAACTAAACTGGCATACATAAGGATTATTCCAGACGATAAATCCAAGAGAACACAAAGCACAACAATCATCAGGAATTAACCTGATGATTGTTGAAATACTATTATGTCAAAATAGCCATTAGAAAAAACTGATGGCGGCCATTGGAGAAATCTACATTTATAATATTAAAATGGCCGGTCTGTTCTGTAGTCAAACACTAGATTAAGTTAATGACAAAATTGCCAAATAGATTATTGTAGTCATCTGTTGATTTTAAAATAGAGTCTATCAAAGTCTTTTTTCTGGTACTTTCCCTTGAGGACATGACAAGTTCCTGAAGATTTCTTTAACATTGGTAATTGCAATGTGTACCCATTTGGGTTCATCAACACTTTCATTTGCCGCATTATAACTAATCATCACTTCATTGACATTTCTTTATAAATTACGTCTTTTACGGAACGTAGTCGCTAAAATGACTCTTACAAATAACTTCAGTTGGAAACAGGTCAATAAAATTGAGTAGGTTCAAGGGCCAATATTTTTAAACCAAGCTCTACAACCATCAAGAGAATTTATGCAGTATTTAGGTATCTTGACGAATCCGTAGAAAATATTTTCACAGATGTGTCCATATTCCACTTTGCTGATCGTCATAGTACCATAAAACGATAAACACTTAACGTAAAAAATTATGAAAGATTTCATGCTTGTTTTCCGCAACTCCGCTCAAAGTCAAGAGCAATTTGCTAATCAGTCGCCAGAGCAGATGCAAAGCGAAATGGCTCTCTGGAATACCTGGATGGGTAAGTTAGCAGCTCAAAACAAATTAATGGGTGGCGAGCCATTGTATCCGGAAGGAAAAGTATTACATGGCACAAAGAAGAAAGTTACCGATGGCCCATACATAGAAGGCAAAGATGTTGTAGGCGGTTATGTAATCATCAAAGCAGAAAGTTACGATGAAGCCGTTGACTTGTCGAAAGATTGTCCGCAGTTGAATGCAGATGATGGCACTGTTGAAATACGTGAGATTATGAAAATTGATCAGTAAGCCTGACACTTAATCTATGCCTCTGACCAATGATTCTTGAAGTTTATATTGTTCGGATGCATAGATTCATTTCAAAATTTGATACTTAATCACTGAATTGGAAAGCTCTATTCATACCAACCTCAATCATTTATTCAGGCGTGAATACGGTAAACTTATTGCTTCACTCACTAAAACTTTTGGCACACATAATTTAGCATTAGTAGAAGATGTAGTGCAGGATACTTTATTGAAAGCACTGGAGACCTGGAAATTAAAAGGCATTCCTGATAATCCATCTGCCTGGCTATTTACAGTAGCGCGCAACAAAGCTCTTGATCTCATCCGCAGACAAAAACATCAGCAGGCTTTTGCAGCGCAACTTACACCACTGCTTAAGTCGGAGTACACAGCGGCAGCAACACTTCAGGAGATAGTAAAAGATGGTAACATAGAAGATGAGCAACTTCGTATGATGTTTGTTTGCTGCCACCCTTTGCTTGCTGAAGAAACACAGGTTGCCTTAATTCTTAAAACACTTTGTGGTTTTAGTATTGCTGAAATTGCCTCGGCCTTTTTGACTAGTGAGGAAACTATAAGTAAAAGACTTTTCAGAGGACGTGAAAAATTCAGGGAGGAGAAAATTACTTTTGATTTACCTGTTGAAAAAGAACTCCCCGAACGTTTAGAGAGTGTGCTCACTGCAATCTATCTTCTTTTTAATGAAGGTTATCATGCCACTCATGTTGCTGGTATTATCAGGGATGATTTGGTGGAAGAAGCATTACGGCTCGGAAATTTATTACGTTACAATACAAGTACTGACACAACGGCCACCAAAGCCTTGCTGGCGCTAATGTGTTTCCATGCTGCACGCTTGTATCAGCGCATCGATGAAAATGGGTCGCTCTTAGCATTAAAAGATCAGGATCGAACAAAGTGGAATCATGCACTGATTGTACAGGGTCATTATTTTTTAAAGCTAGCCTCTTCAGGAGAATCGATAACCGCATATCATTTAGAAGCAGCTATTGCTTACGAATATTCAGTTGCCCCGAGCTACGAACTAACCAACTGGAAACAAATTGATGAGCTGTATAAGTCACTGTTGAAATTAAAACCTTTACCCCTGCTTGAATTTCAACATACTATTGTAAAAGCTGAATGTTATGGATATGCACAAGGATTAGATGAATTACTCAGGCTTGAAGCCAGTGGCCTGTTTAGCAGAAACCATTTCTTCTACACAACAAAAGGTGAATGGTTATCAAAGCTAAATCAAAAAAAAGAAGCTGAAGAGAGTTTGTTAAAAGCCAGTGAGCTGGCGCATACAAAAGCGGAGAAAAATTTTATTTTAAAAAAGATAGTATCACTAGGATACTAGTAATCCAATTCCAAACAGCAGTACAAAAAGTAAAGTGCTAATTGCCATTTTCTTTAAATAGGGATCAAGTTGATCGGAAGGTTTATTCAGCACTGCTATATTAATGGAATATAGAAACGGTGTTGTGAGCAAAAATAGCAATTGCCATACCGCAACATAGTTGAGTAACACAAAGACTACTGCGCTTAACACGCCAACAAGGCTAAGGGCTATATGATAGATAGCTGCACTTTGTTTACCAATGCGAACAGGTATAGAGAATTTACCAGCTTTTTGATCTGATTCAATGTCTCTGATATTATTAATATTCAATACTCCGATTGAAAGCAATCCGCAGCTAAAGGCGGGCAGTAATACCATCCAGTTTATGGTTTGGGTAAATAAGTAGTAAGAACCACCAACACCCACAATACCGAAGAACAATAACACAGCGATATCGCCTAATCCCACATAACCATAAGGACGCTTACCAACAGTATATGCAATAGCGGCTACTATGCTGAGCAACCCAAGACCGAAAAAGAATAAAAGAGCAGACCAATTCAAACCAAAAGCCACCAACAACAAGGTAATACCACTTACTAAGGAGAGTATCACAAATATTACCATCGCTTTGCGCATTTGCGCCTTACTAATGGCACCACTTTGTACTGCACGTTTAGGACCTTTGCGTTCTTCACTATCTATGCCACTTACGGCATCACCATAATCGTTGGCCAGATTAGATAAAATCTGAAGAAAAATAGTAGTGAGTACTGCCAGTAGAAAAATATCAAGTCGAAAGAAGCCCTCTGCGGCTGCCAAAAAACTTCCCATTCCAATGCAGGATATCGCTAAAGGAAGTGTTCTTAATCGGAAGGCGTGTAACCAGGCTTTCATCTCTTTGTAATTTAGTATTTATGGCCAGATGGAATATCAAGTTTGTGTGAACAGATATGCCAATCATTTCAATTTGCGTTTTGAATTAGTTGCAAGATAATCTTTTAAATTTTTAGTATAGATTGGATTGCTTACTTAATATCCGTCTGACCGTTATTTACTTTAATATTCAGCGTTCTGACGGATCCGCCTGTGTTTATTTAATTTTGGCTGATGATTTAAGTGAAGCACCTTATTTTTCTTAAGCTATCTCGCTTATACTCAGTTTCAGCTTATTAAACATAAAACTATCTCCTTGCTTTAATTTTAGTAAGGTAAGCGCAATAGGTGCCTGTGCTGAAACCGTCAAAAAAGATTGATTTCCAATCTCCACTTTACCAGCACTGATTCCAATATAAAAATGGACAGTATTTGTCATTACCAAACTACCAAGTCCAATTTGCGAATTATTAATCTGTGGTATAATACTTCCGGCAACACGTTTTAGCTTCAACCCTTCTTCTAATTGTCCGGCTGCCTTATCGCGTTCTATCTGCATCATAGCGCGGGTTGTTTCATATTTATCGCCCGCACTACTCTTCTCCTCTTCATTGGCCGCTGCCTGTGCCGTTTCCATGGCAGTACGCGCTGTTTCTATTCTTGTATTCGCGTAAGCGATACAATGCAATTGTAATTGTTGTTTAATTAGAAGAAGTGCTTTGCTCAAAAAAATCTAATCTAGTTTAGAGACAATACTGGCATCCAACGGACTAACTTTTGAAGGATAGAAAATCACTTCACCATTCTTCTTCACTAAATATTTACAAAAATTCCAGGATGGTTCCTTGCCAGTCATGCCTGTGAGCCATTGAAAGATAGGGTGTTTAGCTTTACCCTTTACTGACACCTTTTGTGCCATTGGGAAACTTACACCATAGTTTACCTGACAAAATTCTGCTATATCGTTATTGTTACCTGGTTCCTGCCATAAAAAGTTATTAGCTGGGAAGCCTAACACCTTCACTTTGTTTCCATACTGTTCGTGGAGGCGTTGCAACTCTTCATATTGATAGGTGAAGCCACATTTGGAAGCGGTATTCACAATTAACAAGTTATCATCTTTGAAGTCTGACAACTTTACTTCCTTGCCTGAAAGTGTGGTGAACGAATATTCAAAAATTGAATTCTTTGGTTTGCCGATGCTTTTAGCCCGCGATAACTTCCCTGCTAAAAATGAAACAATCCCCATCTTACAAATCCGCTACAATTTCTATTGGATTTACACCAGAAGCATAAAACTTAACAGTACCATCAGCCTTCACTAAGTATTTACAGAAATTCCAGGAAGGTTGTTTACCTGTTTTCTCTTCAAGAAATTTATAGAGTGGATGTTGATCTCCACCTTTCACAGATATTTTCTCAAACATTTGAAAAGTAACGCCATAATTGGCTTTGCAGAAATCTGCTATCTGCAAATTTGTTCCCGGTTCTTGTCCACCAAAATTATTTGCTGGAAAACCGAGGATGGTAATCTTATCTCCATATTTTTCGTGTAGCTCTTGAAGATCTTCGTATTGTGGTGTGTAACCACATTTAGAAGCAACGTTAACAATCAACAGATTTTTGCCTTTATAGGCCGCAAAATCAATTTCTTTTCCATCAATTGATTGCAGCTTAAAATCATAGACGCTACCAGCTGTAAGTGAAAATGCCATAAGAAACAAAAGGAAGGATTTCATATTAGTTTTTCTTTAAAACAGGTTCCCTCCTATAATTGTTCAATGAATGGGCACTAAACTTTTTCTCAAATCCTGAGCAAGAACCAATGCTTCCTGATAACGTTCAATACCGTCTTCTAAATGAGAAGTGGCCAGCAGTAAGTTGTTTTTAGTCTGAACTGATGACAATACCGAACGATTGATTACGCTGCGTAAAGTATAATTGATAGAAGGGCTGAAGTAATTGTTCATGTCGAGTAAAGAGTTGCTGTAAACATCTTCAAAACGTTCTATGGTTTTGTAGAAGTGATAATACTCAGCGAGTTTTATTCGAACCTCCGGATCGGTAATAACTGGTAATTTGGTTGTGCTTATCATGGAAAGATAGGTATGGTTATCGCCTTCAAAAGTATCTATTGAAAGAATAGCCACTACTACAGATGCTAAAGAGTCACCCACAACCGCCTCCTTCCCGAATTTTTCTACATATGGGATTAGAACTTCATAATCCTCTTTTAGTCCGGCAAGACTTGCTGTAAGTCGCGCTATATCTTTGTCTACGTCAACCGCCAGATTATTGATATAGAAATTCTCTTCTGCCAATTCATCCTTAGCAGTCATCCAATTGTTGATAGCAAAGGCTATGGTTATGCCTATTACTAACACTAATAGATCGAAGCCTTTGTTGGTGAGCAAGCTTTTCCAAAAATTACGGGGTGGCTTGTTATGCCTAAAACGTTTATTGCCATTACCACCACCTTGCTTGGGGTTAGTTGGCCTGGCTTCATTGCCACTCTTTTTCTGGTTCTGATTTTGGTTCTGGTCTCTCATAGATAACTTGAAGATACAAATAATCTCTTACATTCTTTCAGGCACATCAATGCCAAGTATTTTCATGCTTCGCTTTATCAGGTTTGCAACCGTTTTAGAAAGCGCGATACGAAACTGCAGTTTTGCATTATCGTTCTCTGTAAAAATGGGAATAGCCTGATAAAACTGATTATAGGTTTTAGCTAATTCATATACATAGTTGGCAATTACAGCCGGTGAATAGTCCTTAGCGGCTTCCTTAAGTTTACTCTCAAAACCTGAAACCAATTGTACTAATGCTTTCTCGCTGGTTTCTAAGGAGGTTATGCTTTTAAGCGTTTCTGCATCTGTCTTAATCGCTAAACTGTCCGCTTTGCGAAGAATGGCTTTGATACGCGCATGCGTATATTGAATGAAAGGACCTGTAAAACCTTGCAGCTGTATCGATTCATTGGGATCGAAGAGCATCTTCTTCTTTGGATCAACTTTTAATAAGAAGAACTTTAGAGCACCCAAACCAATCATGTTAAATAAGGTTCCGGATTCTTCATCGTCCATGCCTTCGGTTTTACCTAGCTCTAAGGTTTGCTTTCTGGCTTCAGCCACCATTTCGTCTATCAAGTCATCAGCATCTACTACTGTTCCTTCTCTCGACTTCATCTTTCCGGTGGGTAAATCAACCATACCGTACGACAAATGGTAACAACGTTTAGCCCAATCGTAGCCAAGCTTTTGTAAAATCAGGAACAATACTTTAAAATGATATTCTTGCTCGTTACCAACAGTATACACCTGACCGTTGATATTTGGATAATCATGAAAACGAAGAATGGCTGTGCCAATATCTTGCGTCATATACACGGAGGTACCATCAGAACGCAAAAGCACTTTCTGATCCAGACCATCGCCTGTCAGGTCAACCCATATGGATCCATCTTCCTTTTTAAAGAACACACCATTCTCTAATCCGGTAAGCACTTGTTCTTTGCCAAGCAAAAATGTATTTGACTCGTAATACAGTTTATCGAAGTCAACACCCATTTTTTTGTAGGTTGTATCAAAGCCTTCGTACACCCAGCTGTTCATCATTTTCCAAAGCTGCAATGTCTCATCATCACGGTACTCCCATTTGCGCAGCATATCAATGGCTACCTTCATAATGGGAGCTTGCTTTTCTGCTTCTTCTTTAGGAATGCCTTTGGCTTCCAATTCTTTTACCTGCTCAGTAAGTACTTTGTTAAATTCAACATAATACTTACCTACCAGATGATCACCTTTAATACCTGAACTCTTGGGTGTTTCGCCATTCCCATATAGTTTCCAGGCAGCCATTGATTTACAAATGTGTATACCGCGGTCGTTAATAATTTGAACCTTATGAACTTTATACCCACAGGCTTTATAAATCTCAGCTACGCTCCAACCTAAGAAGTTGTTACGTAAGTGGCCTAAGTGCAAAGGCTTATTTGTATTCGGTGATGAATACTCTATCATGATCTCCTGACCATTCTTAGGTAGCTGCCCCAAATTAGCTTGCGAAAACAGAGAAGTGAATACCTCCACCCACACGCTGTCTTTTAAGCTGAGGTTTAAGAAGCCCTTTACTACATTGTAAGCAGCAACTAATTGGCTATTGGCTATTAAGTATTCACCAACAATTTTAGCTGTTTCCTCAGGGTTTTTCTTTGAGATTTTTGTTAAAGGAAAACAAACCAGCGTATGCGAACCTTCAAACTCTGCATTGGTAGGTTGTACCTGAAACTGATCTGTGTCTGCACCAAAAACAGCCTGAATAGCTTGTTGGATTTCGGTGCGAAGGATGGAATCTAAATTCATTTAATAAATCGTTGTTGGTTGATGGTTGTTCGTTGTTGGAAATCTTGAAACAGATAACTAGCAACGAACAACCAACAACAATTACATATCCAGGATATAAGCAAACATAAGCGGAGCTACAATGGTTGCATCACTCTCTACGATATACTTTGGTGTTTCAATGCTAAGTTTACCCCAGGTTATTTTTTCGTTTGGTACAGCACCAGAATATGAACCGTAGCTTGTTGTACTATCACTGATCTGGCAGAAGTAGCTCCAGAAAGGAACACCATCACGCTCAAGATCCTGATGCAACATTGGCACAACACAAATAGGGAAGTCACCTGCGATACCACCACCAATCTGGAAGAAACCAATACCATCTTTACCAGCATTGGTTGTATACCAATCGGCCAACCACACCATGTATTCAATACCAGACTTCATGGTAGAAGCTTTCAACTCACCGGTAAGTACATAAGAAGCAAATATGTTACCCATGGTTGAGTCCTCCCAGCCGGGTACAACCATTGGCATGTTTCTTTCTGCTGCGGCAATCATCCATGAATTCTTAGGATCGATTTCATAATACTGTTTTAAATCACCGCTGTTAATCATGCGGAACATGAATTCGTGCGGAAACAAACGTTCACCTTTATCTTCAGCATCTTTCCAAACCTTAAACAAATGTGATTGTAATCTTCTGAAAGCTTCTTCTTCGGGAATACAAGTATCCGTAACACGGTTCAGGTGGTTGCCTAATAATTCCCACTCTTGTTCTGGGGTAAGATCGCGATAATTCGGGATACGCTTGTAGTGGCTGTGTGCTACCAGGTTCATAATGTCTTCTTCCAGATTGGCTCCGGTACAAGAAATGATATGCACTTTATCCTGGCGAATCATTTCGGCAAAGCTGATGCCCAACTCCGCGGTACTCATCGCACCCGCTAAAGTCACCATCATTTTTTTGCCTTCGGCAATGTGTTTTTTATATCCTTTGGCAGCATCAACCAAAGCTGCAGCATTAAAATGCAGGTAGTTTTTTTCAATGAATGAAGAAATCGGTCTGTTCTGGCTCATGGCACGTATTTTTTCTTAATTAAGGTGCGAAAATACGCAATTAGCAGGTATTTCCTTACCGATCTTTCAATCGGAAAACAAACTTAAGCCCCGACCAGACTTCACTAACCGCACAGACTTTTACATCTACAAGGCCGTTTTGAAGACCAAAATCCCTGATTACATTCTCGTCTAAGTCTGTTGGCTCCTTACTGGCTTTTTTAGGCCAGGAAATCCACAACATAGCATCAGGTTTTAGATGAATTTTGGCTTTTAAAAATGACTCTTTAAAATCTTTTTGATGGGTAACGAAAAGGTGTATAAAATCCAGCTGACCAGACAATTTAGTTTTGACAGCGATTTCGTCTGGTAGGGGCGCGAGCCATTCAAAATATGCTGTTGGGGCTTTGTTGACGTAAATAGAGTGCCCCATTTTCAAACCCAGTTTTTTTACTAATGGAGTTGATGAATAGCCTGCCATAGTTGATAAAGTTACAGCAATAAGGAGCTTATTGTTTTTCTAATTTATGCTATTCTTTATCAAATATCAATCAACAACGAATTATCAAATCAACACATTAACGAATCAATTCTTTTTTAAATGCAAAAAGCCCCTGCTAAGCAGAGGCTTCTGTTTTACAATGAACAGGATGATTAGTTACCCTTACCCATTTTATCCATTTCCTTATCGAAAGTTTCTTTGAACTTCTCGTAATCGTAATCGATTTTAAGACGTTCGTCTTTAGAAAGTTTTTCGTTGTAAGCAGACACTAAATCAGCAGCGGAAAGCTCAAGTGCCATGTAGGTCTTGTAAGTACCTTGTTCGGTGCGCATTAATTTTTCGCAGATTGTACGAACACCGGTTAACTGTTGCTCAACAACTTCTCTGTTTAACTGCTCATAACGTTCTTCAACTTCCTCGCGGTTGTTCATTTCTCGTGAGTTTAGGTAGTTGTCAGTTACAGCTTTAACGGTAGTAGAAATACTAGCTGCTAATTCTGCACGTGCATTAGATAAGGCTTTCTTTTTAGAAGCTACCTGATCTGAGCTTTCACCGATTGAGTTAGCACGGAAAACTTTAGCAGTTGTAAAGTATTCTGAACCTGAGCATGGCACTACCACTTCTGTTTCACCTTTTGGTTGGGCTGCTTCTTTTTTGCCTTTACAACCAACCGCAAAAACGGCCGCGGCCAGTACAAGTAGGGAGTAGGTTAACTTTTTCATATTCATCGTTTGTTTTGGTTATAATGGTCTTTGCAATTCTGATACCAATTTAGCTGACTATTTGCTGCCTTTTATAGACTATGCTAATTTTCTTTAATTTTTACTGTAAAATGGTGCTTAGTAGCTCATTAAATTTTTCTTTTTCAAGGGTTTCAAGCCCGCGGTTATAGGCATCCTGACTTGATCGCTCAAAGTCAAGGCCATAACCTTTAATACGGTCGAGGGTTGTTGTATAGATTACTTTATTCTCTCTTGCCGAGTACACCTTAATGACACTGGTTAAATAGGTAATGTGGATACTACCATTTACTGAGCCTTTTTCTGAATCAGACGAAATCTCCAAAAGCAAATCAGCCTTGGGACGATCGTTCATAAATTCAAAGCCTTCATTGCCAAGCATATTTTTTAGCTTGTTGGTGATCTGATAGTTATTCTTATTTGAACCCAAGCTTTTTTCCTCAGAAATCATATATACCAATGGTCGCTGAACTTCTAGCACAATCTGTGCTGATGGTACTTTAAAGGTTTTGGCAATAAGAGAATACACTTTTGAGTTGGCACTACCGCTTAAAGCATCAATGTTGATCTTTATATTTACTGTTTGTTCAAGATCACGCGAATCTATTTTATTAATCAAAATTTTAGCCTCTCCTGCCGCATCTACTTTGTAATCAGGGAAAACAATACCTGCTCCTTTTTGAAAAACTGCACTAAGTGGAACATCTTTAGCCGGTGAGTTTAAATCTTTATTAGTAACACTGGCTATTACCGATTGCGCATCTTGTGCTACTCTCCTGTTGATACTCAACGAAGCCGGATTTACCTTCACTTCAAACTTATCTAACAAGGTTTGAATTTTGGCATAAGCCTCATTGACCAATAAAATATCACGACCATCAACATTAGCGCGAATAGGTTCAGCCAAATACTTTTCCACTGTGCGCAACGACTGAAAATAGAAACCAATTGCCTGAAGACGTTCATTATTCTTTTCGGATTCGATGCCTTTTTTAAAATAATCGGTTGCCAGCAGTGTAGCGTTACGCTTTTGTTCCTCTTTTATCTGACGATAACGTGAAATTGACAACCGGTAATAAATCCAGTAATTGGTTTCATCCTCCCAAGCGTCCACAGTTTCAAATTCTTCAATTTCATCAGCTGCAGTGGTTTGTATAATCTGTTCGTAACGCTCTGAAAATTCTTTGTTTACATCTAGCTGACTTAGAACTGAAGTACTGGAAACCTGCACCTTAATTTCAGAAACCAGATCATCAAGAGCACTTTTTTTTGCTGATTGGATATAATTATTGGAACCATCTTTATTACTATGCCCAATACCTGTGTAGTAGCCATCCTGGTAGGGTTTTGTGCTTAACCAGGCAGGTTTTGGAGGAGCTTGGCTCACATTTTTACTAGAACCACAGGCAAGGCACACAAATAGGATCAAGAGGGAGTATAAATATTTCACAAAAGCTGATTTTTAGGGGTTATACCATTTCTCATGCCAATTACGTTAATAAAGGTAAAACCGATACATCAAAAAACTTAACTTTAACAAAAATAGTTGATTATGAGACGCTGGGGATTAATCCTGCTACTAATAGTGGCTTGTGAGGAGAAAACAATTCAGGAAGAGGTTTTCACCGGAAATGAGGTTGTTTATAACTTACAGGCAGGGTCTGCTTATACTATTTCCGGGTTACTCACCTTAAAAGAAAAAACAGATGGTAGCACACTAGTTAGTATAGTGCTTGATGGTACGGAGGGTGATGTTCAGCATCCTGTTCATCTTCATATGGGCGATTTAGGAGAAGCTGATGCGGCCATTGCAGCGCTGCTGACACCTGTTGACGCCAAGACTGGCAAGAGTGAAACTATCTTAAAACAATTGGCCGATGAGTCTGCTGTTACATATACTGAACTGGTGCAATTATCAGCATCTATTAAAATTCATTTAGCAGAAGCAGGGGCGGGACGTGATGTGATCCTGGCGGGATCAAACATTGGTACGGCAGTTAGCAGTAATATGAATGCACGCCTGGGGATAGCTGTCTGTAAGTAAACCCTTATTTGGTCTTGATCTTAATTTTTCCGGATTTATAGAGCTCAAGTGCTTCTTTCAAAAGCAATTTAATTTTCTTAATAGGTAAATCTTCTTCAGGGTTTATCAACAGTACTTTCATTCGCGCTCGCTTTTCTTTAAGCAAATCAGGGTGTTTCAGTCTATTACCTTCTACAAAGCCAATATAGGGAAGGTTATGTTGCTTATGAATCCATAAGTAACAAAACATCTTCCCTTTATAGGTAAAAAATGGCATTCCATATTTCAGCGTGTTTTCAATTTCGCTGCCTTGCGCAAGAATAATTTCACGCAAAGCCATCAAACAACTTTTAACAGGCTCGTCTTTATCCAAATAATAATTACTGAGCTGATCTTTCATTAATTAACTGAGATAAAAATATCGACCGATGCGTTGTTAGGATCTTGGGCAGCCGAACCGTAGACTTCAAAGTCAGCCTGATAGGCTCTGTTTAAATTAGAATTCCAGATGTCTGTCCAAGCTTTGTAAACAGCACCTTCTTGTAAATTTGCTGTAGCCACGATTTTAGTGTAGTTATTAGTTGGAACAAATTTCGCCACCAAACCTTCAGGAACTGTGATGGGATTGTTCGCGACTTTACAACCTAAAATGGTTGTATACGGCTTTCTGAAATCGTCTTCGTATTCTGTATACATACAATAAATCTGTTGATCTGCTTTATCCGAAATTTGTGCCAAGATATTTTCAGACATGAACTTGTTCCATAGTGCTGGTATGTCTTGGGCTGCCTGACCATTTTCATTCGTTGTTCTTACTGCCAGGCCTACTATGGTAAAACCCTCGATTGTTTCTTTTTCCATACAATTCTTTTAACGCAAAGAAAGGCAAGGCTTTGTCAACCCTATGTCAGTAGATTTTCGGACTTCTATTTTAATATGCCAAGGTACTCAAACCATGGGCCTACTTCATGCTTGTATTGTTTGGCCATTACTCGCGCTACCTGCGCTATATGATTCAAGTCGTGCACAACCCACGTGGCCAGAAGCTGTGCTAAAGTTACCTCTTCCAGTGAAGGATGCATTCCCTTAAGCGTATACTGCAAATTTGTCAATTTCTTATTTCTTACAATCTCTAAATTGTGTTTACGCAGGATTTTAAATTCTTCCAGTAATTGGTGTAAAGTCTTGCCTTCACTGTTTTTGAATTGAGCAAAACGATCGAAAGGATCAAACTTACTTCCTCCTTGTTGCGCCAATATTATTTCCAACCGTGGAATCCAGTCCGTTTTTTCTCCATGAATCAAATGACCGATTACATCATACGGACTCCAGGTTTCATCTCCTTCATTGTTGAAAATCCATTCATCGGAGAGTCCCTGGAGCATTGCCTCCAAAACCGTTGGTGTTTTATCCAGAATCTCCAACGATTTTTTTAAATCAAACTCCATGGTTCTTTATTAGATTAAACTGTACGAAAAAACTCGCTCCTTTGCCTATCTCACTTTCGCACCATATTTTCCCATCCATTACATCTACAAATTTTTTCACAATAGATAATCCTAAACCAGTAGAGGACTCGTTGCCTGTAGGTGTTGCACTAAGCTTTTGGTACTTCTTAAACAACTTATCCTTATCGCTCTCATGAAGACCAGGCCCTTCATCTCTTATTTCACAAATCGCAACATCTCCATCAGCGTTCAACTTCACATAAATATTTTTATTGTTGGGTGAGAACTTAATTGCATTGGATAATAAGTTTTCGATTATCTGATCGGCATAGGACTTATCAACATAAATAAAAACATCACTAGGCATGGATGCCTTAAATTCGATTTGCTTCAGTCTTGCATCCAAGGTTGTTCGATTAATAACTGTGCGTACCAACTCAACAAAATTCACTGTCTCAAGATTCAGGTTATGCTGTTTCGCTTCAATGGCCTCAACATTCAAAATCTTGTCAATCATTGATGTGAGTCGCTTAGCACTGTCGTTAATCATTCTGATATATTCGGCATTTTCTTCATGTGTTAACGAAGGCGGTTCTTTTATTAAAGAAATTAAACCCTTTATTTGGTTGAGTGGCGTTTTTAAATCATGCGCCACTATGCCTATAAGGTTATTCTTTTCTATATTCAAATTGTTTAACTCTTGATTTTGTGATGCCAACTCTTCGCGCTGTGTTGACAGTATAATGTTTTGCTGAGACACGAGGTCACGCTGAGCTGCTATTTCTTCCTTGCTCTGTTTTAATCTTTCATTCTGGGTTGCTAACTCCTCTCCTTGTTCAGCTAAAGTAAGATTAGCTCTTTTGAGTTCCTTTGTTTTTTGTTCAACAATTATGGCTAATGCTTTATTGGTTCGTCTGATACTTTCTGTTCGAATAAAATAAACTAAGGCAGCCACACCCAAAACTGAAATAAAGACGAGCAATTTAAACCACCAAGTTTCCCACCACGGTGGAGTTATTGTAATGGTTAAGGTGCGTCCATCATTATTCCACACACCATCATTGTTTGATGCCTTAACACGAAAAACATAAGTACCTGGATCTAAATTAGTGTATGTTGCAAACCTTCGTTTGGCATCTGTATAATTCCAATCCTTATCGAATCCATCTAGCTTATAAACGTATTCATTTTTTTCTGCCTGGAAGTAGGAAAGCGCAGCAAACTCTATTGTAAAAACTGATTCGTTGTGAGATAGCGTAAGTTTTTCTGTTTGCGAAATAGACAATGGCATTATAAAACCATTAACTTCTTTACCCGGAAGCACGCGTTTATTAAATATCTCAAAGCCACTCAAAATAATAGGTGGTGCATAATTATTGTCTTGCATTGCATCTGGGTGAAAAACAGCAAAACCATTTGTGCCCCCAAAATAAATTGTGCCGTCTTTGCCTTTAAAACTCACATCCAGCTCTGTGCCAGGCAATCCATCTGTTTGATCATAATTTCGAAAACTCCCCCAATTGCCTTTTTGAATTTGCTCATCACTGGCTGGTGTAAATCTGGATAGGCCTCTACGAGTAAACAACCATAGTCGTCCGGATTCATCTTCTTGAATTGAAACGATTGCATTATTAGGCAAACCATGCTTCTCATTTATCACTTTACATTTTTGTGTCTTCCTGTCAAAAAGATTTAAACCATTGGCTGTCCCAATCCATAATCTTCCATGACTGTCTTCGTATATTGAACGAACAGTATTGCTAGATAAAGATGTTGTGTCGGAAGCGTTGTGCTCAAAGTGCTTAAATGATTTTGTGCTGGGATCAAACAAGTTAAGACCACCACCTTGTGTGCCGATCCATAGTCGTCCGTTTCGATCTGGATAAATAGTTCTAACTACATTGTGCGAAAGTGACGATTCATTTTGCGAATCGTGCTGATAATGAATAAATTTTTTTGTTTGTTGATCAAAAATACTAATACCACCACTATAGGTACCCACCCATAATTTTTTCGGATTATCTTCAAAAAAAGAAGAAATAAGATTTACGGATAAGGAAGAAGTATCACCAGGAATATGTTTATAATGTGAAAATGTATTTGTGGTTGGATTAAATTGATAAAGTCCTCCTTCATTAGTGCCAATCCATAATTGATTCTTAGTATCCTGATAGATAGCAAAAATGCAGTTACTTTCCGCTGCAAATGCACTCTGCGCATTAATTGCATAACGCTTAAATTTCCCAGCGTCCCTATCGAACAGATTTAAACCATCCCATGTGCCTACCCAAATTCTATCAAGCTTATCTTGATAAACCGATAATACAATATTGCTAGACAGGGAGTTTATATCTGAAGGATCGTTTCTATAAATGGTAAACTGACTCTCCTGTGAATCGTAAATATCAATACCATTTTGAGTGCCTATCCATACACGACCGCTTCTATCTTCACAGATAGCCTGTATCCAATTGCTTGACAGGGTTTTCAGATCATTCGGATCATTCAGGAATGTTTTAAATTTTGTGTTTGACGGATCAAAGATTCTAAGTCCCGTAGAATTAGTGCCTAACCACAATTTGCCATCCCTATTAACATAGATACAGTTGAACCAATTACTGCCGGTTAATCCCTCATTGGCAAAGCGCTTAAATGTTTGTGTAACATTATCAAACATGTTAAGACCATTGTACGTTGCGACCCATATTCTTTTATGAGCGTCTTCACGTACATTGTAAATCCAATCATTAGATAATGAAGTTGAATTGCTTAAATCATGCTGAAAGCGTTTGAAGGTTTTCTTTTTAGGATCAAAAATGTTTAGCCCACCATAAGTGCCAACCCAAATTCTACTCTTGCTATCTTCATAGATAGACAAAACTCTTTCGTTTGATATGGAATTGGGGTTTTGTGGATCAAAAGTGTATTGTTCAAAAGTTTCTGTTTCAGGGTTGAAAATATTAAGCCCACCATAGTCAGCCCCAACCAATAGCATACCGTTGCTATCTTCCCACAAAGCATTAATCATGTTGCTTGAAAGCGAATTAGGATTCTCTACATCGTGCCTGTAGGCTTTGAAAGTTTCCGTTCCTGGATTAAAAAGATTAAGTCCACCATAACGTGTACCTATCCAAAAGCGACCCTTTTTATCTTCGAGAATGGAGAGGACGACATTACTAGAGAGACTCGTAGAATCCTGCGGATCGTGGCGATAAGATCTGAAAGTATAGCCGTCATAATAATTTAGTCCGTCTTCTGTGCCGAACCACATGAGCCCTTGTTTATCCTGAAAGATGCAGTTAACCCTTAATTGAGAAAGCCCCTCTTCTAATGAAAGGTGTTTCAATTTTATATTCTGTGCAGATAAAGGCTGATGAAAAAATACATTTACAACAGAGAAGAATATATAAGAGATTAGTAAGCGGAGCATCAGAAGCTTCATCTCAAAAAAATGGTTTTACTGAGTAAAGATTAAAGCTAATGCTTAATAAAGTGATATGCAAAATGATTTGATAGATGGTTACTGAATATACTAACTATCTTATCTCCTGCCCCGGCTGGGTTTTCCATCGCTCGTGCATCCATACCCATTGTTCGGGATGTTTACGTACTTGTTCTTCTATGAAATCTGTGTATCGTTGCGTGTTTTCTATCAAGTCAGTTTCCTCATCACCAGAAATAGTTGTTTCAATGGCTGGCATAAACCGCATGTGTTGCATGCCATCCTCACCTAGATGAATAAAAGTAGGTACTATTACAGCCCCTGTTTTTATTGCAAATGTGGCTGCACCTACCGGAGTGGCGGCAGGTCGTCCAAAGAAGTTAACGAAACGACTTTTCACTTTTGTATCCTGATCGATGAGTATAGCAAGGGACCCACCTGACTTTAATTCCTTTAACAAACGAAACATTTCCTTACCGCGTTCTACAGCAATAGCACCGTGAGCATTGCGTTGCTTCCACAGCAAATCATTTAATCGCTGATCTTTCAATGGCGTACCGATAATCAGTGGCCTCATGCCTTTTAGTGACATATACGTTACCTGCAAATCAAAAGCTCCAATATGGCAAGTCAGGAAAATTACACCTCTATTTTGTGCCTTAGCTGCTTCAAAATTTTCGTAATCGTGGATGACCAAAAATTTCTCCATGTCCTCCAAGGTTCGTATACTGGTTGCTCTCAATATTTCACCAGTATTTTTACCTAGCATAACAAAATTTCTTTTTGCCAGTGTTTTTACCTCCTCATCTTTCAGCTCGGGAAAAGCAATACGAATATGTGTATGCATTAATTTTCTGGTCTGACTGGCAACATGGTAGGCCACCCAGCCCAAAGCACCACACACTTTCAACCAGATTTTTCGGGGTAGAGCATTGGAGATTGCTATTAAAAAACGTACCAGCCAATAAACCAAGGCATAACGGATGGGACGAATGAAATTCTTAATACCTGACATTGGTACAAATATACAAGCTTGTTTTTGCTCAACCACAGCCTTATATTTTTTGTAATTTGAGCTATGAAAACATTGTACCTAGTACGGCACGCTAAATCCAGCTGGGATAATCCCCTGTTGGATGACTTCTTCAGACCACTCAATGAGCGTGGTAAACGTGATGCCCCAAATATGGGTAAACGTCTAAAAGAAAAGAGGGTGGTGCTGGACCTTCTATTAACCAGCACTGCGGTACGCGCCATATCAACGGCTAAAGAAATAGCCAAAGTGCTTAATTGCGATGATCATAAAATCAAAACGCTTCCTGAACTTTATCACGCTTCACCAGAAAAAATACTTGATGTACTGAAGCAAGTGAATGATAAAGTTAATGTAGTTATGCTGGTAGGGCACAACCCTGGCTTGACTGAGTTAATAGACGCCCTTACCGAATTAGCTATCGATAATGTGCCTACTTGTGGTATAGCTGCTTTTAAATTAAATATTAAATCGTGGAGAGAGTTGGAAATGAAAAAGGAGACTTTGTTGTTTTATGATTATCCAAAGAAGAGTTAGTATCTGCTTTCTTCTGTTTAAGCTTCTAGCTACGAGTGAAAAGCTACGAGCTGCTTGCAATATGAAAAAATATTCAACCGCTTTGTATTGAGATGAGTTAATTTCAAATTCGGAAATCATCACATCAATCAACGAATCATCACATCAACGAATTAACGAATTATTAAATTTTAAACGGAATAAAATCTACTGCCCGTTTTTTTAGAATGCCAAACTCCTTAAACCGCCAACCGGCAACGAGTTTAAAAAAACCTGTTGAATTAGATACACGCATGTCTTCGATTTTTAAATTTCTGGATTGGTTTACAAAACCCATACCTGCAAAAAATCTATCATTATTATAACCTAAGCCTATTCGCAAGACCGATATACTATTAATAGATACATTGTATCTCTCCCTTCCATCATCTCTTTTCAAATACGTCCAGTTATGCGCTGGCCCAATACCAAATGTAAGATTCAGAAAAAAGTTTTTATATACAAAATTATGAGAGTACCCTGGTGCAACACCTAAGGTTGTATAACGCAATGAAATAAAATCTGGGTTTGCACTGAAACGTTCCCGATTATCTATTGAGAGAATAACAGAATCGCCATCCATGCGGAAGGAGTTTATTGTGCCCGTAACAAACCACGATCCTCTACTATACAATTGATGCTCTGCATAATTATACGAAGAGCGAAACGAAAATTTATCGCGATTAAAGGTATAAATGCCAGCAGCACCAAAATTCCTAGTAGCAATATCTGCGCGCTGGGGAAAGGGCTGGTCGCGCAAAAGCGGAGTAAAGGAATCTTCAAGGTAAAAACCTTCGTACTTCTGTCGGTAAATATCAAAACCCCAATACTTACCCAAAGCATTGAGTTGAAAATCTGATGCATCTGTTTTTCCAAAGCGTGTGATACTCTGTTCATTGATGGGCACCGCCTTTGTTAATTCGAAAGCGACTTCAAAAAGGTAAAAGCCTACTCCCATACTGACTGAGTTATTCGGCTTGAATGTAACCAACCTATTATTGTCAACTAAACTTCTTGCTTCTACCTGTAACGATCGCTGCTTAATTACAGGCCAGATAAAAAAATGATCGGGATATGAACGAACAAATTTACTACGAATAGAATCATGTAATTGTCTCTTTCTCCTTCCTAAACTGTCTTCGTCAAGCCCTACAGTAATATCAACATCGGTTTGCGCCTGAAGCAATAAACTACTGAATAAAAATAGGGGCAGGAGAAATTTCATTAAAGTATGTATTCGCTAAGATCGCGGTTTTTAACCAGTGAATTTAATCTGTCTTTTACCATTTGTGCATTCACCACTATATGAGCATTGGCTCCAATTTTATCTGGGACATCAAATAAAAACTCATTCAACAAACGGCTCATTACAGTATGCAAACGTCTTGCTCCAATATTTTCTACTTCTGCATTAATAGCAAAAGCTGTGCTGGCAATCTCTTCCACGGCATCGTCACCAAAATCAATGCGCACACCCTCTGCTTCAAATAATGCCTGGTATTGCTTAGTGAGGGCGTTGCGTGGATCTTTTAAGATGTGAATGAAATCTTCTTTTGTCAGGTTAGTTAGCTCAACACGAATTGGGAATCTGCCTTGTAATTCCGGAATTAAATCCGAAGGCTTAGACACGTGGAAAGCACCAGCTGCTACAAAAAGTACATGATCTGTATTGATGACACCGTGTTTCGTATTTACTGTAGTGCCCTCAACAATCGGCAATAAATCACGCTGTACACCTTCTCTGCTTACATCAGGACCACCACCTTTGCCCTGTGAAGTGGCAATCTTATCAATCTCATCAATAAAAATAATACCTGCATCTTCTGCTCTGCGTATTGCTTCTTCCTTTACTTCATCCATGTCAATTAACTTTGACACCTCCTCTTCAAGCAGTATTCGTCTGGCTTCTGCTACAGTCACTTTTCTCTTCTTACTTTTCTTAGGCATCATGCCGCTTAGCATTTCCTGAAGGTTCATCATAGATGCTTCATCCATCATACCTGCACCAATCATACCAACATTAGAACCACTACTGCCCTTCATGCTGATTTCAATCTTACGCTCTTCCATTTCACCGTTCCTGATTTTGTCGCGGAAGAGATTGCGGGTACGCTCATTTAATTCTGCATCAGTGGTTGGTGGTGCATCATCACCATTTGTGAACCCAGTAGGTCGTACAGATTGTGATTTCAAAGGAGGTATCAGGGCATCAAGAATTATTTCTTCAACAGCTTGATTGGCCTTTTCCTTTACCTCCTCCTTTTTCTTAGCTTTCACCATGTTTACAGATTGCTCTACCAAATCACGCACCATGCTTTCTACATCGCGCCCCACATAACCAACTTCTGTAAACTTAGAAGCTTCTACCTTAACGAAAGGTGCATCAGCAATTTTCGCCAATCTTCGGGCAATTTCTGTTTTACCTACACCGGTAGCACCAATCATTAAAATGTTATTGGGGATAATCTCGTTGCGCATATCTCCTTTTACATGCATGCGCCTCCAACGGTTACGCAAGGCAATAGCAACATTGCGCTTAGCTTCATGCTGACCTACAATGTACTTATCTAGTTCAGCCACAATTTGCTGAGGTGTTAAATAATTACTTTCTATCATATCTTTTCGCGTTTACGAATAATCTTTTTTAAATCACTATTCAGTGTAAAGCCGTAGCTGGCTTGCCTAGGCCCATAACCTACACGACTCAGCACCAACTCAATGGTTTTAATCTGAAATGAAAGGCCAAGGGATAGGCCTGCCCCACCACCAATCTCTTCTAGCTTTAACTCTTGTCTTCTGCGAAAGTTGTAGGCCAATAGAATATTAACGTTTTTACTCAATAATAATTCTGTTCCTACATTCAAATGCCGCATAACTTTATCAACCGGAGACGGGCTATCTTCCTGGTTTTCAAAAGCATCATAGTCAGTTAAATCAAAAGCTGTAATTGAAAAGCGGAAAGGCATGTGTTCCGGTTTAAAAGTCGTACCTACCTGTACATCAAAAGGCAACTGTGTGTTACCGCTTTCTGTATATTCTGTAAGACTAAAACCTATATTTTTAATGGCTAAGCCTATCGTCAAATTCTGTTCAGGATGCACAAAGAGACCTCCCAAATCGAGTACCAAAGCTGTTGACCGAAAACCAGCAAGATTTGAGAATACAGTTTTGAACGTTGCGCCAAACCGGAATACATTTGCGGAAAAATATTTACCCAGCATCAAAGCTGTTTCTCCGGAATTGAAAGTGCCCACAGGCAAGCCAGCAGGATCATAGCTATTGATAGTTCCATAGGAAAAATGCTGAACACCAAAATTAAAGCTCCCTGCTTTTTTGAATTTATGTTGGTACGTAAAATTTGCTTGGCCTATGTCTGCCAAATAAAATTGATAATTAGCGGAGACAAAACCGTTAAGGGTATCACCAACCAAAGAAGGGTTTGCACTGAAAAGGTTAACATCCCTGTCGGCCAAAGAAACATTAACACCCCCTAAAGCAGCTAACCTTGCTGAAGAAGGGGTATTTAAAAAAGTATAAGCACTCTGACCTTGTACCCAGCCAGTAAAAAAGAAGAAACAGGCAATGCCTATTGCCTGTTTCTTAAATATCTGTACAAAACCACCTTTCATCTTATTGTTGTGGTAAAAATGCCGTTTTAAAGAATAATACACAACAATGAAAAGTGCCTTTTAAGCAGGTTGCTTTTCTGCGAATACGAATTGCATAGGTTTCTCTACCTTATCTTTCAATAAAGCAATTTTTAAAACCTCTGCTACATTTGCTACAAAGTGAAACTTCAATCCTTTGATATAGTGCTTTTCAATTTCATCGATGTCGCGCTTATTCTTTTCGCTTAAAATAATCTCTTTAATTCCACTGCGCTTGGCCGCTAAAATCTTCTCTTTAATTCCTCCTACCGGAAGCACTTTACCGCGCAGGGTAATTTCCCCAGTCATGGCCAAATTTTGTTTAACCTTACGCTGAGTAAAAATTGAAGCCAACGAAGTCAGCATGGTAATACCTGCTGAAGGACCATCCTTTGGCACAGCTCCAGCCGGTACGTGAATATGTAAATCATATTGCTGAAAAAGTCGGTGATCAATATTTAAATCATCAGCATTCGATTTCAAATATGATAAAGCGGCCACAGCAGACTCTTTCATCACATCACCTAATTGACCTGAAATGGTTAAAGCACCTTTTCCTCTGTTCAGGCTTGATTCTACAAACAATATCTCTCCTCCTACTTGTGTCCAGGCAAGACCGGTTACTACACCAGCTACTTCGTTACCTTGATACAACTCATCATCAAAAATTTCAGCACCTAATACTTTACGTACAGTTTCAGCAGTGATTTCTTTGTCATACTCCTCCTCCATGGCCACAGCCTTGGCAACGTTGCGCACCATCGTACCGATTTTTCTTTCTAAGGTACGCACACCAGATTCACGTGTATAACTTTCGATAATTTTTTCAACTGCTTCCTTTGCAAACTTTACATCTTTAGGAATAAGTCCGTGCTCTTTTAACTGTTTTGGCACCAAATGCTTTGTAGCAATATCTACTTTCTCCTCTCGCGTATAACCTGTAATCTCAATGATTTCCATACGATCGCGCAAAGCAGGTTGTATGGTGTCTAAAGAGTTAGCCGTAGCAATAAATAATACTTTCGATAAATCGTAATCAACTTCTAAGTAGTTATCTACAAAAGCACTGTTCTGCTCAGGATCTAACACTTCCAACATCGCTGAAGAAGGATCGCCTCTGAAGTCAGCGCGTAGTTTGTCAATCTCATCTAAAATAAAAACAGGATTAGAAGATTGAGATTTTTTGATATTCTGTAAAACCTTGCCTGGCATTGCGCCAACATAAGTCTTACGATGCCCACGTATTTCTGCTTCATCATGTACACCGCCTAATGACATGCGCACATATTTTCTATTCAACGCTTTCGCGATAGATTTTCCCAATGATGTTTTACCTACACCCGGGGGACCGTATAAACATAAGATAGGACCTTTCATATCGCGCTTTAATTTTAATACTGCGAGATACTCTAGAATTCTTGTTTTTACTTTTTCTAAACCTGAATGATCCTGATCTAAAATCTTCTTGGCTTTCTTTAAATCAAAATCATCTACAGTGTATTCCTGCCAAGGTAAGTCAAGCATAAACTCCACGTAATTCATGCCAACAGGAAATTCTGCTGCTTGTGGATTAACACGTCCAAGTTTATCTAATTCCTTATTGAATTGTTTTTGTGCATCTGCTGACCATTTTTTAGCCTCACCTTTTTTACGGAGCGCTTCAATCTCTTTATCCGGACCATCGAAACCTAGCTCGTCTTGCAACACGCGGATTTGCTGTCTTAAATAATAATCGCGTTGTTGCTGATCGATATCTGTGTGAACTTTTTTCTGGATCTCACTTTTTATTTCCAGCATCTGAATTTCGCGGGACATGTATTGCAAAAGCAAAGTGCCCCGCGCTATGATGTTAGGCGTCTCTAAAATTTTTTGTTTATCAGAAACATCCACATTTAGATTTGATGATAAAAAATTAATCAAGAAAGACATGCTCTGAATATTATCCAAAGCCACCTGTGCTTCCTGCGGAATCTCAGGATTCAGTTTCAGAATTTTTAGGGCTGCTTCCTTTAACGATTGCACAATTGCTTTAGCTTCACGGCTGTTCAAATTAGCTTTTTCTTCAGCCAACAATTCGATACGCGCAGTCAGGTAAGGTTCTTCTTGTACAAATTCTTTTATAGAGAAACGATTCTTACCCTGAATAATGATAGTAGTATTTCCATCAGGCAACACCAGCATTTTAATAATGCGTGCAACAGTACCTATGCGATAGATGTCATCAATGGTCGGCTCTTCTTGTTGCGCATTTTTTTGTGGCAATACGCCAATAATGCGATTGCCCTGATAAGCCTTCTTCACCAACTTAATGGATTTCTGACGGCCAACAGTAATAGGAATCACAACCCCTGGAAAAAGGACAGTGTTTTTTATAGGAAGAATGGAAAGTTCCTCAGGGAGGTCTTCTGCCTTCAGATCGGTCTCCTGTTCAGGATTGATCATCTGGATCAGGTCGTCATTCTCTTCTTGAACTAATTGTATCGGCTTATTTCTGAACATGTATGTAGAATGCCAAAATGGCAATATTAGTCTGTTAATGTATTAAAACGTAAAGTCGGGCTTGTAGGACAATAGTAATGCCAATGGGTTTGTAAAAGAAGAGAAATTATATCAACTTTATCCGGAAGGCCATTTTTTACCAACTCAACAAGGAGTGAAAGCCCACTTTTTAGTCTCACTTGCAGTGTTTTACCTTTTGTCACCTCATATTGCCGAGGCGCAAAAGAAGAAAACATCCTTTAAAAAAGGAGGCATTATCCAAGTGAGCGATAGCCTGACAGTTTACAGCCAATCTGACATCTTTGATTTTCCCAATCTGAACAAAGTCAAGTACTATTTTGATGCTAAAAAACTACGAGCACTTGATGATTATCCGCGCACGGATGAAGGCCTTTATCGACTCACCAAAGCTTATGTAAAGAACTTCGGCATAGAAAATTTCTATCGCAATAACTCTATGTTGTGGGAGCTGGCTAAACTCTCTCAACAATTTGGACCAAAGGGTGAAGCAATCCTGCTCTACAAACTTATTTTAAAACATCACCCAAAAGAGGCTAACATAAAAAAGATACAGGCGGAATACGATTCACTCAGTAAAAATCAGCGTGAAAATTATGTGCCGCTTAACTATTACTATGAGTTAGTAAATTATAGAAGAGAGATTGATACTTTACAACCTCCGCATGGTGTGTTAGTAAATATGGGGCCGCTGATTAACTCACCAAGTGCAGCAGACTATGGCCCAACCATTGGCAACCGTGACGATGTTTTGCTATTTACCTCAAAACGCAACTCGATGCGAACGGGTATGGAGAAAACAGTGAATGAAGATATATTCTACTCACTTAAACAAAATGGTGAGTGGCAATGGCCTGAAGAATTTAAAAATGTTAACACCGGTTACAACGAAGGGTCTGCTTGCTTAAGTAAAGATGGCAAGCATTTATTCTTCTCTCGGTGCAATGCACCTGGAGTACTCGGCAATTGTGATATATTAATTGCAGACATGCAAGTCGATAGTACCTGGGGGAACATTCGCAACCTCGGGCCTACTATCAATTCTGTTTTTTGGGATTCTCATCCCTCACTTTCACATACGGGAGACACATTGTTTTTTGCTTCGGACCGTCTGGGTGGCTTTGGACTATCTGATATCTATTATACTATTAAGGACGAAACAGGGAACTGGACAGCTGCTAAAAACCTTGGCCCTATTATCAATACCAGGGGCAATGAAGTTAGTCCTTTCTTTCACCATCGTTTTAATGTTTTATACTTTAGTTCTGACGGACACCCTTTAAACTTTGGTGAGTTTGATATTTATAAATCCTACAAAAAAGGAAACTCATGGACGGAACCCAAGAATACAGGCCCGTTAGTAAATGGTGAAGGAGGTGAGTACTATTTTACTATTGATACTGAATCAAGTCATTTGTACTATGCGCGTGCTGATACTTTTGATTTACAAAATCTTGATCTTCATTCTTTCCCTGTGCCTATGGAGGCGCAACCCGAAGCTGTTGTCATCCTAAAGGGAAATTTAAAAAGTAAAACTACTGGCAAACCTTTAAAAGGTATTGTTTCTATTATTGATTTGGATAAAGGTGTTGAGGTGGCACCGCAGTTTATCAGAGAAGATGGCAGTTTCGATTTTAGTCTGATTAATAAACGTAACTACTTACTGATTATTCAGGGGGATGATTTCTTTCGCATTGAAGAATTTTTTTATCTAGATGGAGACATGGAAATCAATAAAGAAGCGGAGCCCATTGAGAGTAAGATTGCCTTTGATCAGTTAGAGTTTGAAAATGGTAAAGCTGATATTTTACCAGCTATGCATAATGATTTAGACCGCCTGGCTAATTTTTTAATTGACCATCCTACGTTCAAATTATTCATTTCAGGCCATACCGATTCACAAGGCAAGGAAGAATCGAATTTGCGTTTGTCGCAAGCCAGAGCTGATGCTATAAAGGCGTATCTGACTTACACCTTCAAAATTGATACAAATCGCATTGATGCTCATGGCTATGGTAGTGCCAATCCTATAGTAGAGGAATCTGATGATCATTCGCGCAAGTTGAACAGACGCGTGGAGTTTGAGATCAGGAGGAATTGAAAATTTTAATCATAAACTCTCATCAGAATACAGATGATGCAATCTTTGTTGCTTTTATAAGATTCGAATACTAACAAATCATTATAATAAAAATAATAATTGAGTTTTCGCTCTCAGGCCGCTGGGCCTCGCATACTCATTCAAGGCATTATCTGAACAAAATAATATCTAACCACAAATAAAATTCACAGTGATAAAGTCATTCAAATTTATAAACTTGAGCACCTAATATTAAATGTTATGAGAGCCTTCGCCAGCGATAATTATTCAGGTATACATCCGGAAATCCTAAAAGCCATTGAAACGGCTAACCAGGAACATGTTGGCTCTTATGGCAATGATCCCTACACAGAAGAAGCGACAAAAAAATTCAAGCAGCATTTTGGTGAAGACGTAGAAGTGTTTTTTGTTTACAATGGCACAGGCGCTAATGTGTTAGGCTTAAGTGCCATGACTAAAAGCTTCAACTCTATTATTGCACCTGAATTGGCGCATATTAATGTGGATGAATCAACAGCTCCTGAAAAATTTCTGGGTTGTAAAATTATTGGTGTCCCCGCCCCCAATGGAAAGCTTACACCAGCTGCAGTCGAAGAAAGAATTATACGTGTTCAGGATCAGCACCATCCTCAGGCAAAGGTTATCTCGATATCTCAGTCTACTGAATACGGAACTGTTTATAGTATTGAGGAAATCAAAGCGTTGTCATCTCTGGCAAAAAAATACAAGATGTACTTACACATGGATGGATCAAGAATTGCCAATGCAGCTGTGAGTTTAGGTTCAGATTTTAAAAGCTTTACGCGTGATGCCGGTGTAGATGTACTTTCTTTTGGAGGCACTAAAAATGGTATGATGATAGGTGAAGCGGTTGTTTTCTTTAATACTTCGCTCGCAGCTGATTTTTCATATCAACGTAAACAAGGGATGCAATTGCATTCCAAAATGCGTTTTATCAGTACCCAGTTCAATACATTATTAAGCAATGACCTTTGGAAAAGGAATGCGACTCATTCGAATAACATGGCAAAACTATTAGCCACGAAGTTAGGTGCAATATCTTCTATTAGAATTACGCAGCCAGTAGATGCCAATGGGGTGTTCGCTATTTTGCCGCAAGCCATTATTGAAAAAGTACAGGAAGCTATTTTCTTTTATGTATGGAACGAGAAAACAAATGAATGCAGATTCATGTGCTCTTATAATACAACAGAAGAAGATGTGAATACTTTAGTGGAGGCTATAAAAAAGCAAAGCGCTTAACGCTTTAGAAATTTGTAGGTGCCTTTGAAGTTGGAGGTCTCATCATACAAGGCAAGGAGATAGTAACCCGTGTTGTAGTCTTTAACTTTAAGTCTGAACTCATCATCACCAACAAAATCAATTTCAGTTTGTATTTCGTTGCCTATTATATTGCGAACAGCGATCTGCAGGTTGCTGACTTTAACACCTTCTAACTTAACATGTAAAAATTCTGCAGCAGGGTTAGGGAAGAGTTGGATTTTAGCTTGCGGATCTTGCTGATTGAAAGTTGACTCAAAGCCTGACTGTGCTTTTGCAGCAATCGCAAAAGAAAAAACGATCAGTAGTATAAGATTCAGGCTTTTCATTCGTTATGTATACGCAAAAATATGTCCAAAAGTTTTTAATTCTAGGTCAATTATCACCTATTAGATGCAATTGGACGCCTAAAAGTTTAATCTAACTTAAGAATTACCTCAAATCGTGGTAGGCCGGGGGTATAAAATCGATAATATCTGAGGCAATCAATGATATTTCACCCATTTTTCGAACAGCCAAATCGCCTGCCCAACCGTGTAAAAAGACCCCAACAATGGCTGCATCAAGCGGTTTATAGCCTTGCGCCAGTAAACTCATAATCATTCCTGTTAACACATCACCACTGCCAGCCGTTGCCATACCCGGATTTCCGCTTGAATTAAAATAAACTTTTCCATTAGGTGAGGTAATGCTGGTGTGAGCTCCTTTCAGCACAACGATGCCTCCTATTTGTTTTGAGAAATTCTTTTGCTTCTCCAATCTGTCAAAGTCGTTTGCCCAATCACCCACCAAACGTCTGAATTCACCAGGATGAGGCGTGAGAATTGATTGAGGTGGTAATAACAGTAATAGAGAAGGATGGTTCGCCAATAAAGTGATGGCATCAGCATCTACAACCAAAGGCTTTTTTGATTGCTGTAACAGTTTTTCAAAAGCACGTTTTGTTTCGTTATGAAGCCCTATACCCGGCCCAACACCAACAGCATCTATATCCTCGCATGAAGGGGTTGTTGTAAAGTAATGTTCATGACCATCTACACTTGCCATACTTTCAGGTGCACTATTTTGTATAATAGTTAAGCATGCTGAAGGTACATGTGTGGTTAGCAAACCTAAGCCGGTACGCATGGCGGCACGAGCTGCCAATATAGCAGCACCCATTTTTCCATAACTTCCGGCAATCAATAACGCCTTGCCATTGTTGCCTTTGTGATCAAACTTATTCCTTGGTTTTAGAATTGCTTTAACATCTTTTTTCTCTAATAGAAAATGTTTTGTATCCGATGTTTCAATAAATTTTTTGTCGAGACCAATACGCACAACTTGCCAGTTGCCTACATACTGAAAATTTTCGGGCAACAGAAAAGCTAATTTAGGTAATTGAAAAGTTAAGGTAAAGTCTGCTTTAAAAATAGTTCCAATAGATGGTTTATCGATTTGTAGACCCGAGGGGACATCAACCGCTATTTTGTAAGCAGTTGTATCATTCATTTTTTTGATAACTGCTTCTTGTAAACCTACAACCTTTCTTGATAAGCCTGTTCCGAACAATGCATCAATCAATACATGGCAATCCGTAAAATCTGATGATGATAGCTCTTGTTCGTTGCTAATTTCATTTACCAGATGTTTTGTAGCAATACGATTTAAGTTAGCTGTAAAGTCTGTGCTCTCTTTTGATTCTCCTCTTACAATCCAGACTTTAACTTTGTAATTGTATGTTAAGAGTAATCGGGCAATTACTAAACCATCCCCACCATTGTTACCCGTGCCACAGATTATGCCAACTGTTTGCACCACATCAACATGCCTGCAAAACCAAGAGACAAAAGCTTGTCCTGCACGCTCCATTAAATCAACCGAAGTGATAGGTTCATTCATGATGGTGTGCGCATCCAAAGCCCTGATTTGTTCTGCTGTGAGTATTTTAAGCATATTTCTATAGCTGCTAGCTTTGAGCTACTTGCTACTAGCTCATGATGAAACCCTAACTAATTTATTTAACAATATAAATTTAGCGATCTACTTCTCCCATGACCACATCAAGAGAACCTACTATTGCAATTAAATCTGCAATGAGTACACCGCGTGTTATCTCCGGCAACACCGACAAATTAACGAAGCTTGGCCCTCTGGCCTTACAACGGAAAGGCACATCGCTTCTTCCATCTGTTCTGAAGAAAAAACCTAACTCCCCTTTCGGGTTTTCTGCACGCACATATAAATCTTGTGCCTGCGGACGTATTTTCTTCGGTACTAAAGCCTGTGGATCAAATTCTTTTGTGCGCTTATGTTCTTTAGTAAGTTTCTCTAAACATTGCTCGATAATTCTAACAGACTGATACACTTCCTGCATTCTCACCCAGGTTCGATCCCAACAATCGCCCAATGTTCCCATCTTGCCTTCACCTATCGGGATATCAAAATCAATTTCAGGATAAACAGAGTAGGCGTCTACTCTGCGTAAATCAAAACGCAAACCAGAGCCGCGCAACATAGGGCCGGTTATGCCATAATTAATGGCCATATCGCGGGGTAACACACCAATGTTGGCGGTGCGTTGAATAAAAATTTTATTGTCAATCAGGATACTATCGAGTTCTTTCAGTTTTGGTTTCAGATAAGTAACAAACTCTTTACAACGATCTTCAAACCCTACCGGTATATCATAGAAGAGACCTCCTACCCACATGTAGTTATACAATAAACGCGAACCACTGGCCCATTCAAGCAAGCGCAAAATATGTTCGCGGTCACGCATTACCCAGAAGAAAGGTGTGAAAGCACCAATGTCCATTCCGTAAGTACCAATAGCAATAAAATGTGAAGCAATCCGATTGAGTTCTGCCATTAACACCCTGGTGTACTCAATACGTTTAGGGATTTGTTCAGTGATACCCAACATACGCTCTACGCCTAGTACATAAGCATGTTCCGAATTCATAGAGGCCACATAATCCATCCGGTCTACAAAAGGAATAATCTGGTTGTAAGGAAGATTCTCAGCATGCTTTTCGAAGCAGCGATGTAGATAACCGATGTGTGGAACAACTTCTTTAATCACCTCACCATCCGACAATACTTCCAAACGCAACACACCGTGTGTTGATGGGTGCTGTGGCCCAAGGTTGATAATCATCTCCTCAGAACGCAATTCTCCTTCATTGAACTTTCCTGGCTCAGAGGTGAGAAGATTTTGGGCGGTATCTGTTTTTTTTAGATTCAAAATTGACAATTGACAGTGGACAATTATTGAGTTCTGTCTTCGTATTTAACGGTCACACCATTATATTCTTCCTGTGTCTGATAATCTTTACGTAAGGGATAACCTTCCCAATCGGCTGGCATGAGTATTCTTCTTAAATCGGGGTGACCTTTAAAAACAATGCCATACATATCAAAAGCTTCACGCTCCTGCCAATCGGCTGTGCGCCAAATAGAAATGACAGAATCTATTTCAGGTTTTTCTCTTGGTAAAATTACCTTCAACATTAAATGATGATTGAAAGGAATGGAATAGAGATTATAGATCACTTCCATGGTGTTCGCCTCTTTACCGTTATCCAAACCTGTAATACAGGAAAGCATGTCGAAATAACAAGTAGGATGTTTGTATAACTTTTCGCAGACAGCCAAAATCTTATCGATACTTATTTCAATAGAAAAAGGTGTGTTCGCTTTATTGATAACAGGAGCTTGTCCAATCAAAGGCGTAAGGACTTCAACTAATGTTTCATCCATGCTGCTTATTGTTTAGCTTATCTGCCATCAAAGTCTCCTTACTTATCTTCTCCTGCAATTGCATAATACCTCCAATTAATGCTTCTGGTCTTGGTGGACATCCGGGTACGTAAACATCAACCGGTATAATTTTGTCGACACCTTTTACTACATGGTAGCCATGCTGCCAATAAGGCCCACCACAATTTGAACAAGAGCCCATGGAAATCACGTAGCGTGGTTCCGCCATCTGTTCATATAAGCGCTTAATGCGATCTGCCATTTTAAATACTACAGTGCCTGCGATGATCATCACATCGGCTTGTCTGGGTGAGGCACGAGGTGCCATACCAAAACGATCCATGTCGTAAGGTGTAGTGCCTGTACTCATAAATTCTATGGCGCAACAAGCCAAACCAAAAGTCATGGGAAACATAGATGACAATCGCGACCAGTTCAGCAAGTCATCTAGCTTGGTAATGATTACACCTGCATTGCCAATGGATTCTTTGTAGATCGGAACTTCATCACCAACCGCTTTCGCGAATTGATCAAAGTTACTTGGTTTTATATCGCTCATTGATTTGCTCGTAAAGTTGTGATGGCACGGGAGACTTTATATCACTTACTTGTGACTTATCTCCAGTCCAGTTAAAATAACCCTTTGCCCAGGCATAAACCAGTCCAACCACCAATACCAACACAAAGGTTACTACTTCAAACAAAGTAAACCATGCCCATGTTCCATTGCTTGCCTCTATTAATGCTTTGTCCGTAAAAACACTTGCCCAGGGAAAAAGAAAGATCAGCTCCACTTCAAAGAGCAGAAACAAAATGGCTACTACATAAAAGCGAATATTGAATTGTGGCCAGGCTGATGAAACGGCTTGCTCACCACTTTCATAGCTTGAGAGCTTTTCTGTATTCGGACGGTGAGGGCGCAGCAGCCTGGATATCAGGAAGGTGAATGACAGGAAGGTTATGCCACCAATAATAAATAGCAGTACAGTGGAAAATTCTGACAGATAAGAATTACTTGTATTCACGTGTTCAAATATAGGGAAGGTAAGCCTGCCCTGCTAATCTTTAACCTATTGAAGTACCTCCACAAATACGGGAGCCTGTTCGTACTGCCAGCTGTCTGTGAGCTGCTTAATTTCTTTGGTTTTCCAATTCATCAGGTAAACATCTACATGGCCTTTTGAGTAGTCGGCCATACCAAAAGTCAGCCACTTACCATCAGAACTCCAGCTATGCCAGTCTTCTTCAAGGCCAGTCGTATTTTCTATCAGCCTCCAGGCTTCGCCTCCTTCAGGTTTGATGGCAAACAAACGGTACTTACCGTCTCTGAAAGATTGATACGAGATGAAATTTTCTGTTGGGTGCCATTTAGGTGGCCCTGCATGGTAAACAAACCATTCAGCGCTTGTGTCTGATTCAGGAAAGAAGGTAAGCTGTCTTTTGCCGGTGCCATCAGCAGACATTAACCATAATTCAGATTTTTCATTTTTGTAGTTGCGTTTTTGCTGACGATGGCGAAATACAACTTGTTTACCATCTGGCGAAAAGGCAGGGTCGCTAAAAGAAGAGGCTGTGTCTTGTACAAATGGCTCGTAGGTTCCTGTTTCAGTATCGATAAGAAACAACTGCTGCCTTATCTCTCCACCAACACGTCCGGAAACAATCATCTCTCTACCTTCATTCCGTGTGTTATGCCAGGAGTCCTCCAGTCGTAAATTCGATATTTTTTTGACATTGTTTCCATCCGCATCCATGCTGTACAAAAAATACATACGATGTGTAGTGTCGCGATCTGAAACAAAGTAGATTTTATCTTTATAGGTATAGTACATCCAATCAACTCCGGGAGAATTAGAAATATTTTTCTTGCCAGTACCATCCATGTTCATGACAAACACTTCATAGTCGTCATTCAGGGTGTCGTAATAGACATTGTAGGCAATTTTATATTGAGTTTCCTTTTTGCCTGAGCAGGCAAAAAACAGACAACTTGTAGTTAGCAGTAGTAAGGCTGCCGAAAAAGTTGATTGAATCTGATGCTTCATAAGGGAAGGGATTATCTAGCTAAGATAATGATTTTGTCCCCATCTTTAAGCTAAATCCCTGACCTCAATGCCTACTCAGCCATTACCGGCCTAGCCATAATAGCTTTGGCGGTTGCCTCCATAATTTCGAAAGCACCCTCTGCCATGCGGTTTTCAGTATCAAGCGTTGGATTTACCTCTACAATTTCCCAGGCACAAACTTTAGGGCTCTTAGCCAACTCTTCATTTAAGACTTTGGCTTCATCTACTGTAAGTCCGTTAGGCACTGGTGTACCTGTTCCCGTAGAGATACGGCTATCCATACTGTCTACATCAAAGGAGATATAGATGTAATCACAGTGATCCAACATCTGCAGGGCCCTTTCTGCAATCTTAACCGGACCGAGTTTCTTCACATCTTCGGTCTCAATGAAACTCATGTTGTGCTTATTGATCAAATAGTTTTCAGGTTTTTCAAAATCACGCACAGATATAAACACGATATCTTCCGCATAAATTTTTGGTCCTGCAACACCTACATTTTTCAATTGCTCCCAATACTCTATGGTTTCACCTTTAGGATCATTCACCTTACATTCCAGGTTATCAAAACCACAAGCCATCGCTAGAGGCATACCGTGCATGTTACCCGATGGTGTAGTGTAAGGTGAGTGCAAGTCTGCGTGTGCGTCAATCCAGACCACACCAAGACGTTTTTTAGGATGCGTTTTTTTAATACCTGCAATGGTTCCGTAAGCAGTAGAATGATCACCTGCCATTATGATGGGGAAGAACTCATCAAACAACTGTTCATATACTTCCAGACAAACACGTTCCTCCATGATCATTACGCCATCAATAAATTTGGCGTGTGCGTGCTCGGCACCATCGTAAAGCATTTCGTTTACGTTTTCCACCTCAATAGAATCGTACTGTTTAAAAAAATCAGATTTTAAATCAAGGCTGGCAATCTTCATAGCTTCCACACCAAGACTAGCGCCACGAGTACCGGCACCGATCTCTGATTTCACCTCTATGATCTTTATCTCTTTCACAAAAAATAGAATTAATAGTAATTGAATAGTTAATAAACCGCTGGATAGAAAAATACGAAGCAAACCTCTCGACCTTAATAGTCGGGCAGTGCATACAAGCCTGTGTAGGGCGGCACTGAAAATTGGTTGCTGTAAGGGTTTACCATAATTAGCTAGACCTTGCAAAGATGGCAATTTTATGTGATTTTTGCACTCTTTCCCAATTCGAAGGATGGTTTTAAGGCTAATGTGCTGATTCTCATCAACGAAATGGCCTTTTTTCATAATTACAATCTATCCATACCATAAATGAAGAGCTACCGCGACCTGATTGAACAGACTTTTGAGTTTCCACAAAAGGAGTTTAAAGTCCGTGATCATGAATTGCTGTTTAACGATGTGCCCCTAATGGACATTGTAAAACAATATGGCACACCGCTAAAGCTTACTTATCTGCCCAGAATCAGCGAAAACATACGGTATGTGCAGGCTACTTTTCAAAATGCGTTAGAAAAAACGAAATACAACGGTACTTATACCTATTGTTATTGCACTAAATCCTCGCACTTTTCTTTTGTGATGGAAGAGGCATTGAAGAACAAGAATGTTCACATGGAAACGTCTTCTTCTTTCGATATTCCAATTGTTCGTTCATTATATAATAAAGGAAAGGTAACTAAAGATACATATGTGCTTTGCAATGGTTTTAAACGCCCATTGTACATGCAGTACATTACCGAATTGTTAAATGATGGCTTTAAAAACTGCATTCCTATTCTCGACAATTTGTATGAGATGGATCATTACGAAGCTGGTGTAAATGTTCCTTACAAAGTTGGTATCAGGGTTGCTGCCGATGAAGAACCAAATTTTGAGTTCTATACTTCGCGCTTAGGCATCCGTTATAGCGACATTAATAGCTACTACAAAGAAAAAATAGAAAAGAGCGAAAAAGCTGAATTGAAGCTCCTTCACTTCTTTATTAATACAGGCATTAAAGATACTGCATACTATTGGAGCGAATTAAGCCGCTTCATATTTAAGTATTGCGAATTGAAAAAGATTTGCCCTACCCTCGACTCTATTGACATCGGTGGTGGATTCCCAATCAAAACATCGCTCACGTTCCAGTACGATTACAAATACATGATCGAACAGATCGTGGAGAATATTAAATGGATTTGTGATAAGAATAACGTGCCTGTTCCGCACATCTATACAGAATTCGGTAGCTATACCGTTGGCGAAAGTGGTGCGGTTTTATACCAAATCATTAACGAAAAATTACAAAACGATAAGGAGCTTTGGTACATGATCGATGGTTCCTTTATCACGCACTTGCCAGATACATGGGGCATGAGTCAAAAATATATTTTGCTTGCGCTTAACAAATGGGATGATCCTTATCATAAAGTAAATATTGGAGGACTTACTTGCGACAGCCAGGATTATTACAACTCTGAAGCTCATACTGGTGAAGTTTTCTTACCGATGCGCAACGATGAAGAGCAATTATATGTTGGATTCTTCCACACCGGAGCTTATCAAGAGTCGTTGGGTGGTTATGGCGGTATTCAACATTGTTTGATTCCAGCTCCTAAACACGTATTGATCGATCGCAATGAAGATGGTGAGATAACCACTTCGTTGTTCGCCACTGAACAGAGCAGCGAGAGTATGATGAAGTTATTGGGGTACGCGTAAGCAAGTCGATCCTTCTTAAAGGAAATAACTGAGCACCAGCTTCTAAAAATTTCCGTTGCCACAGATTACACGAAGATCCACAGATGAAAGCTTTGATTCTGTGCAAATCTGTGTGGTCTGTGGCGATTAATATTTAAAGTAAATACACAGATCAAACAATTAGCATTTTTTCGTAACATGGTGGTATGAAACCATGGCTCGTACTTTCTAGCCTCTTGATTGCGCTAACCTCTTGTGGCGAACAACAAATGTATGATGTTGTAATCCGCAATGGACAGGTGTATGACGGCAGTGGTGCACTTCCAAAGCAAACAGACATAGCCATTAATAAAGATACCATTGCTTTTATTGGTGATCTTTCTTCGGCCAAGGGCAAAAAAGAATTTGATGCTAAAGGTTTAGCTGTCAGTCCTGGTTTTATCAACATGCTTAGTTGGGGAGATAGAAGTCTGCTGATGGATGGTCGTTCCTTATCCGATCTTAAGCAAGGCGTTACCTTAGAAATCTTTGGCGAAGGCTGGTCACCAGGACCTGTCAGGCGAAATCTTAAAAAACCAGTTGACAGTCTCTGGACTACACTCGATGGTTACATGCAATGGCTTATAAAGAAAGGTGTGACTCCAAACGTAGCCTCCTTCATAGGGCACACTACTGTAAGGCATTATGTTATGGAATACGAAAACCGTGTTGCCACCAAGGAAGAGTTAGAAGAAATGAAAACACTGGTGCGCGAAGCCATGGAGGCAGGAGCACTCGGATTGGGTACTTCACTTATTTATGCTCCTGCCAACTACGCCCCTACTGAAGAATTAATTGAACTGGCAAAAGTTGCCTCTGCTTATAAAGGCATCTACATCACCCACATGCGTAGTGAGAGTGATTTTATTTTAGATGCACTTAACGAAATGCTACGCATTGCGAGCGAAGCAAATATTCCTGCTGAGATCTATCATTTAAAAATTAACCATGAGCGTAACTGGACCAAAATTGATACTGTTCTTGCAAAAATAGACAGCGCTCAAAAAGCAGGATTAAAGATCACTGCCAATATGTATCCGTACGCTGCCAGTAATACTTCACTACTGGCGCGACTACCCACATGGGTACAAGAAGGAGGCGCAAAAGAAATGCGCAAAAGACTTCGAAATCCAGCCATCAGGAAAAAAGTACTTGATGAAATGCGAAATGGTATTCCTTCAAAAAATGCTGAGCCAGAAAATGTAATGGTGTTGGGCTTCAGGCTGGATTCATTAAACAATTTATACAGAGGCAAACGACTAGATGAAGTAGCCCGCATACACGGCAAGGATGCTGATGAAACTTTACTTGATCTATTATTGGTTGATAGGTCACCGGCTGCTGGCGTATATTTTTTAATTTCTGAAAGTAATATGAAGCGCATGTTACAGTTGCCTTATGTTAGTTTTGGTTCTGATGGCACTTCGTTGGATCAGGTAAAAGGTTTTAAAGACTTTGGCATGGTGCACCCGCGCACCTACGGAACTTTTGTACGTGTATTAGGTAAGTACACACGCGATGAAAAACTTTTTACGCTGGAGGAAGCCATTCACCGTATGACGGGCTTACCAGCAACTCGTTTAAATTTATACAAAAGAGGTCTTCTAAAAATTGGTCATTACGCTGACATCGCTATTTTTAATCCTCAAACAATAGAAGCTAAAGCCACTTATGAAGCTCCTCATCAATATGCCGTTGGTGTAGAACATGTCTTCGTTAACGGGCAACAAGTATTGGACAACGGTGAGCATACAGGTAATTTCCCCGGTCGAATTGTTTATGGTGCAGGAAAGAGAAAATAATTGTTACTTCGCTTCATGAGTATCCTTCAGGCTATAGAAAAACATATAACACTTTCAAAAGAAGAAGGAAATTATTTCTTATCACTTCTTCAACCACATGTACTTAAACAAGGTGAGTTCATTGAAAAAACAGGAAAAATCACTGAAGATTTTATTTATGTGAAAAGTGGTTGTTTGATGACCTACTACACCAACGATCAGGCACAAGAGCATGTCATCCAATTTGCCATGCCCAATTGGTGGACGGGAGATTTAAACAGCTTTACCAAACAAGTAATCTCCGCTTATTCAACTCGTGCACTGGCCGACAGCGAAGTGTTACTAATCAAAAAGAAAGATCTTGACGGACTATTTGAGCGCTTTCCTGTATTTGAAAAATATTTCCGCATCATTTTTCAAAACTCCCTTATTACCCATCAAAATAGGATTGTGCAAAATATTGCTGCCACAGCAGAAGAGCGTTATCTCGATTTTCAAAAGAAATACCCAAGCCTTGAACAATATGTTCCCCTCAAGTACATAGCCTCTTATTTGGGCATTACTCCTGAATTTTTAAGTAAAATCAGGCGGAGACTAATGGAACGCTAGTTTCTTAATCTAGTTCAAGATATCTACTGCTCATCTTAATCCAGTTCAAGTGTTAAAGGAATCACTAATGCGATCTTTGTCTTGTAATTGTAACAAACAAAAAAGATCGATATGGCTACTACAAAATGGGGCATTGACCCAACACACACAGAAGTACAGTTTAAAGTGAAACACCTTGTTATTGCAACAGTAACAGGTTTCTTCAAAAAATTCAGCGGAAGCATTGAAAGTGCAAGCGATGATTTCGATGGTGCCACAGCAAACTTTAGTCTTGATGTAAACAGCATCGACACTAACCAGGCTGATCGTGATGCGCACTTGAAATCTCCTGATTTCTTTGCTGCTGAGCAGTACCCTACTATTGATTTCAAAGGAACTGTAAAGAAAGTATCTGGTAATGACTATAAATTAACAGGTGACTTGACTATGCGTGGCACAACTAAAGCAGTTGAATTGTCTGCTGAGTTTGGTGGTATCATGGTTGACCCTTGGGGAAATACAAAAGCAGGTTTTGAGATTAACGGTAAAGTAAATCGTAAAGATTTTGGGTTGAATTGGAGCGCGGTAACAGAAGCAGGTGGCGTAGTGGTAAGTGACGAGGTGAAGCTTCATTTGAATGTTGAATTAGCTAAAGGTTAATTCATTAATTCTTAAATTACCTAGAGTAAAGCCCTTCGCAATGCGAAGGGTTTTTTTGTGGTTCTGCCTTTGCGAAACGGCTACTTACAGGCAGGCTGACCTCAATCCTCTCAAAAGGAGAGCAGGATTAAGAACACGAGAATCCGATTTAATTCCGTATATTTGTATCGTCAGCTCGCATAAACGTACAATAAATTCAAATACATTCTTTGGCTGACTTCTAAAGAGGCATCATTAAAATTAATACAGCGCCTCGTGTAACAAAATAATACATGTCATTTTCGTCATTACAGTTAATAGAACCCATCGCGAAAGCGTTACAAGCAGAAGGTTATACTAAACCAACCCCCATTCAGGAGAAAGCCATTCCCGTTCTTTTAGAAAGAAAAGATTTATTGGGTTGTGCCCAAACAGGAACAGGTAAAACGGCAGCTTTTGCTATACCCATTCTTCAATTATTGCATCAGGACGAACTTTATAAAAAAGGACCTGCTGGCATTAAAGCCTTGATTTTAACACCAACAAGAGAGTTGGCCATTCAGATTGGCGATAGTTTTTCTGCCTATGGTAAATTCCTTCGCATCAAACACACGGTTATTTTCGGTGGTGTGTCTCAAAAAGCACAAACCGATGCCCTGCGCGGAGGTGTTGATATTTTGATTGCTACGCCTGGCCGTTTATTGGATTTGATCAACCAACGTTTTGTTAAGTTAGATCAACTCAAAATGTTTGTGTTGGATGAAGCGGACCGCATGCTGGACATGGGTTTTATTCATGATGTTAAAAAGGTAATCGCTAAGATTCCGGCTAAGCGTCAAACACTTTTCTTTTCAGCTACCATGCCTAAAGAAATTGCTGAACTTGCCAATACCATTTTAACTAATCCGGTAAGGGTTGAAGTGGCTCCCGTATCTTCTACAGCCAATACCATTACACAATCACTTTACCTGGTTGATAAAAAAGATAAACGCAAATTACTGCAACACGTATTGACTGAGCTTTCTATCAAGCGTGCACTTGTCTTTACACGTACTAAGCACGGAGCTGATAAAGTGGTAAAAGAACTAAATCAGGCCGGTGTGAGTGCTGAAGCTATTCACGGTAACAAATCACAAAATGCGAGACAACGGGCGCTTACTAATTTTAAAGCCTCTGCTATTCGTGTTTTAGTGGCTACCGATATAGCAGCACGTGGTATTGATGTAGATGATTTAACACACGTGATCAATTACGAAATTCCTAATATTCCGGAAACTTATGTTCATAGAATAGGCAGAACAGGAAGAGCAGGTGCCAGCGGTATCTCTATTTCTTTTTGTGATGCTGAAGAGCAGGAGTTTATTACAGACATTCAAAAGCTGATTGGCAAGCCTATCCCCATGGCTGCGTCCAATCCATACGCTATGGTTCGCGATGGATTTACTTCACGTGCACCAAAGCCACAACGACAAAGCCCTAAGAAAACAAGTCGCAACGGAGAACAAAGATCGAATCGACCAAAAACCGGAGAGGCCAAAAAAAAGAAATGGTTCGGAGCCAAGAAAACGAACAGTAATTTTAAAAAGAGCACTTAGTGCTCTTTTTTTATTTCCGGTAGCATAAGGATTTGTAATCGCAATAATTGCAATTATTCAGGTTCTTGGTCTGCTCAAAAGAGATAGCGGGGTCAAAAAGCTCGTTCAACATTCCCTTCAAGTGGTTCTTAAAATCAGGCATCAGGGGCTGTGCATTTTGCACAAGTTCTTTTTGCATGTGTAAGCCAAATTGAAATGATCTGTCGAATAAGTTTTTGCGATTGATTAATCCGGGGACCACTTTTACTGAATTTCCTTCTGGTAACGACTCTGTGTACAACAGTGCGTACAATAAAGTTTGGAAGGCAGCCTTATTACGTTTGCCTTCTCTGTCGAATAAACTTTCAATGGTATTAAAAGTCAATTCATCACGACCTGTCTTATAATCGACAATCCGCACTACATCTTCTTTTCTATCAATTCTGTCGATAATACCTGTAATGTTAATCGAGTGTGGTGCATGATCAATCTGTGCAGTATACACAAGACCTTCGCGCTCTAAAGCTTCTATGTGAAAAGGTGCATAGGTTTTGTCTAATTCTAAAATCCTTTCGGCAAAGCGCTTAACTATTTCACGAACTACCAGTCGCTGACCTTTATACACAACTTCCCTTTTATTGCTTAGACTATAGGCTTCTCTGAAAACATCGTCAATAATGGTTAAGAGTTCAACTTCATACTTTTCAAAGTCCTTCGCTTCAACGATGGTTGATTTTTTCTTTTGCTGCAAGCGCACATAAAAACGTTCTACCACTTTATGCAGAAAATCTCCCAACACCCTATTGTCCAAATCCTCTTCAATCTCATCGGCTACTTTAATACCTGCTACATATCGAAAGTAAAACCGCAATTGACATTCGATATAAGCATTTAAAGCAGAGGGCGACAATCCCATGCGTTTACCCTGAGGCATAGTGAGCTTTATTAGCTGCTGTATGATTTCTTCATTCTTATGAATGAGAATTTCCTGCCAGGGTTTAGGTTGAATGGTATTGTGTAAGACCTGCTCTTGTATGGTAAGTCCCGATTCAAAAATAAGTTGTTGCAGGTAACGACTCATTTCTCCCTGACCTAATACATCCGTTTCAGTATTATAAAAAAGATTGACAGACTCAGCTCTTTGTATGGCCCTGTAAAAAAGATAAGCATACATGGCATCCTGGTGTGCCGCTGTGGGTAATCCGTATGCCCTTCTTACATTATGCGGAATGTAGGAACCCTTACTGCTTCCTGAAGGCAAAGAACCTTCGTTGAGTGATAGGATCATCACATGCTTATAATCAAGATTACGTGTTTCCAGTACACCCATAATCTGCAACCCCTCCAAAGGCTCGCCAGCAAACGGAATGCGTTCGGCTCTTACCAATTGTGCAAATAACCGCTGAAAGGATTTCAATTCTTTCTTTCGGTTCACCTGATCGATTATATTATCTTCAATAATCAATTGCAGACGATTGATAAAAGAATAGTAATGAAAAGCATATTCTTTATCGAGATCATTGATGGCAGCATTAGACCCAACAGCTTCTATAATTTGCTGAAAGTAAGTCAGGATATTATTCGCATCAACTTCTACAAAAATCTGTTTACAGATTGGCGGTAGATCTATAAGCCGTTCAACCGGAATAGCAACAAGATTATCCTTTATTAAAGTTTTTCTGAATGTATTGGTTTGATCATTAGTAATTGCCAGCAGATAAGGATGCTGTAATAGTGCCATCACCGGACGAAAGTGAAATGCTTCTACTTCCAAACTGAGTTGCAAATCAAAAAGTAGTTCAACAAAATTATACATGGGCGAACTAGATAAAGGAAAGCCCATAGTAATATTCAACTTACCCGCTTCTTCCGGTATACTGTTCAATACTGGCAAGAGCATTTTTTCATCTGGCAATACAATGAGGGTTTCTTCTGCTTTCCAGCCATTTTGTAAATTCTCATTAAGCAACTGTGCCATTACTTTTACCTGGCCAATGGGTTGCGCGGCACCGATAACCTGTATTGTTGTTTTATTGGTAATCTTCTCCTGAATACCTGCATGAAACTGATCCGGAAATGTTTTACCCAGTACACCGTGCTTTTTGTATTCTCTGAAAAAAGTGCCAGCCTCCTGGGCATTATTATTAACATAGTAAGTATCTGCATCCCAGAAAACTTTTGCATTAAAGTGCTCTACAAAATGTGTGAGTACTTTCTCCTCAGCAAGCGTAAGCGCATTAAAGCCGGCAAAGATCAGTTCTCTTTCTTTTACTTTATCCGATACTTCAGATTCCTCGTTGCGCATGAAAGCCTCAGCCACTTTGCGGTGTACCAGACCCTGGTAGGCGAAGCCCTGGTTTAAGAGTTGTTCTGAAAAATTAGTATAAACCGATTCTAACGATCTCCATATGCGCAAAAACTGTTCTTTATTGGCTGAAGGATGTTCATCAAAATTTCCCCAAAACTCTTTTAAGAAGTTAACCTGCTCTTCACTTAAAAATTCAAAAATGGTTTCAATCTCTTTCTGGTTACTCAGGTCCACAAAAAGCTGAGAAGCCTCCACCATATACTTGTCTACCTCCTCAAAATCACGAAGTAACATTTCTCCCCAGAAATAGAAATCACTAAAGGATTGAAGCTTATCCTCTCCTGCCCCATTATGTTCACGCATCACAGCGCTATACACAAGATGCAATTCCTTGATCAGTTTCAATTTATCAGGAACCTGATAAGGAGAGAAGCGCGCTATAAATTCCTCGATGGTCAACATCTCAGGTGCAAAGCCTGGTTGTTGCAATAAAGTCGTCAGGTGTTTTCGGAAATAGAGAATAGCTCTTCGGTTAGGAAAGACAAGCGTAACCTTATCAAGCACTTTGTGATGTGCCTGTACATGTTCAGCCAAGTCTTGTAAAAAAGTTTTCATTTTTTTATATCCCTAAACCCAATTGATTTTGTCCCTTCTTTGATGTTTCAGCTTTTACCGGAGTTACCTCACCCGTGTTTAAATACAGCACAAAGCCCTCTACTTTAATAAAATTCATGCTGAATAAAATACGCATATACGTATGCACCTGTTCCTTATCCTCTTCTCTGGGTTCGCCTGTTTTGTAATCAATTACAATGGCCTGATCATCTTTTATCATGATACGATCAATGCGTACATCACGGCTATTTGGAATTAAAATAGGTGCTTCTGTTTTTACCTCCCAGCCTTCTTCAAACCAGGCTGCTATTTGTTGATTCTCTAATAATCTATAAAACTGATTTGAGATAGCAGCCTGTTCTACCCTATTTATTAAGCCACGCTGTAAAGCCTGATTAAAAACCTGTTCAGCTTCAGACTTATACTTAATCTGTGCGAATAAAGTATGCATCAACACGCCTTTCTTTCTGCTCGCTTCATCTATGAACTTATCTGTCTTAAAGGGTGATTCAGATGAAAGACGTAAAGAAAGTCGCTGACGCCAAGCACTTACCTCATAACTTTCCAGTGAGAGAATATGATCATCCTTAGGAGCAACACTTTCATAAGACTTTTCCAGAGTACCTTCAATCCAGAGCAAAGATCCTTCGTCCCAATACTTAGATAAAGTATCATCAACAGATAACGCTTTGAATAAAAGTGCAGCTACTGTTTTTTCTTTCGCACCCTTCGGTTCAGGAGCGAAAATAATCAGTGCTTTCTCGGCTCTTGTAAAAGCTACATACAGAAGATTCAAATTATCCAAATAAGATCTCGTCCGCTCCTCTCTGTAAGCATCTGCAAAAACAGTGTCCTCAAGTTTGGAAGCGTACTTTACTGGAACAACAATACTTTTATCATCAATTTCATAATGCGCCCATAAGGTTGGTGCCATCATGCTTTTGTGATCGATATCCCATGAGCAAAAAGGAATGAACACATATTTAAACTGCAAGCCTTTCGATTTATGTATAGTGTAGATTTGCATGGCATCCACATCACCGGAAACCTGAATGGATTTTTTCTCCTTATTGTCTTCCCACCATTCTAAAAAAGATCTTATGTCGTTTCGTTCCTGTGTATAAAATTCCAACACCAGGTTTTGAAAAGTATGCAGGTAAACCAGTTCACCTTTAAATCTGCCTAAATCAAAAATTTTGATGAGCATTTCAGTAACCTCGAACAAAGGCATTTTCTTCAGTCGTGTCATCTCTTTGGTAAAGGCGACAGGAAGCTTTTTCAGAAAGACTGATTTATCACCAATAGAGAATACGTTGTGAAGGTCAATGTTCTCTTGGTGTAACCTGGCATAATCGTAACTCAGTTGTGCCCTGGCAATACTATCCTCTGAATTAATCAGAAACTGTAAAGCACTTACCAATACCGATACCGTTGGCACAGCATCCAATCGCAGCGATTCGCTGGATATGACATCATAGCGATAGGTATTTTTATCAGTCGTATTTTTATAGTTCATCAAAAACTCAGCAACCTCTACTCCTTCTCTGTTATTTCTAACTAGTAAAGCCATGTCACGAAGCGGCACACTGAGATCTTGCAAATCTTCAATTTGTTTCACCAAAGCCATCAAGGCTTCCTGTTTCCAGGTAGTATCGTCCTCAGGTTTTCTGATGAACTGCGTCTTTACATATCCGACATCATTTTTTGATGTCAACTGGGCCACATCCCGATAGGTTTCTGACAATAGCGCTTCGCCCGTTTCTGCTTTGGCATATTCGGCTATGGCCTTAAAAAAATTATTATTGAAATTGACAATAATTGGAGCACTTCTATAGTTACTGGAAAGTTCTTTTACCTTTACGCGTTCAGATCCAATATGCTGTTCAACATCTTGTTGTAGTAACTGTAAGTCGCCTCCACGCCAACGGTAAATAGATTGCTTAACATCACCAACCACCATGGCCGGGTAACCTTGATCCAGACTATTAATAAGAAGAGGCTTGAAGTTACTCCACTGCATACGTGAAGTATCCTGAAACTCATCGATTAGATAGTTTTTGTAAAACGAACCCACTTTTTCGTAGATAAAGGGTGTGTCACTATCCTGAATAATGCCTTGCAAAAATTTGGGTGCATCAGCGAGCAACATCATGTTGTTCTCCTCCTTGTACTCACGCAGCTTTCGAGAGAGATCAGCGAGTAAACCAAAAGCATAAAAATTCGCTAACACAACTTCTGCGGACAAAGCCTCCCGATAATGCTTATCGCGAAAATCAAGTAAGGAATTTAGAATGGGTATAAGTGTACTTTCAGCTTTGTCAAAAATTGATTTTGCATATACTGAATCTTTTGAGGGCCAGTTTTTAGCGTCTTGGCAGTCTTTTCTAATTCTAGGACCAGCTGCCTTTTCATCGAACTCAGTAACACTATTAAACCTTTCAATTTTGATAAACCAGGCAAATACACCCGAGTTTCCATATTTGAAATCTGATTTATCCCAACCATTTTCTCGAATAATGGAAATAGCCTGATTGCTAAACTTATTAACCGTTGCGGTAAAGCTATGCGTTTTCTTTCTTAGCAAGGTCCGCAGATTTTTAAAAAAATCAGGCGCTGCCGTTGTGCGAAGTAACTCATCCTCAATCTCTCTGAACTCTTCCTTAAAAATTTCTCTGGCGAAATCCAACAGGTTGCTGCGAACATCCCAGGGTCTATCGTTTTCTAAATTATCTTTGGCAAATTCAATCAACCACTTCGTCAATTGTTCGTTGCTACCCAGTTCATCAATAAGTTTATTGATTACCTCTACCGTCACCTGCTCCTGGTCAATCTCCAACCTGTAGTCACCCGAAAGTCCTGCTTCGCGTGTAAAGGCTCGGATTACCTTTTGAAAAAAGGCATCAATGGTACTGATTGAAAACTGCGAGTAGTTATGGAGAATATCGGCACGCAATTCATTGGTTCGTTCTTTAAAAGTGAGCGGGTCAAGGTTTAACTCTTGCATTAATTCCAAAGCCAATGAATCATTTTTGCCAAGGGCATAGGCATTCAGATATTGCAAAATGCGGGTTTTCATTTCCTGCGTAGCCTTATTGGTAAAGGTTACCGCCAGTATATGTTTGTAATAATCGGCACGAAATCGCAACGCCAGACTTAAGTAAGCCTTAGCCAACGTGCGGGTTTTACCCGAACCAGCTGATGAGCGGTAAATCGTAAAGAGCTTGTCGCGCATGTAAAGGCAAGAAAAGTATTTTCAACGACAAATACTGACACAATTTGCTATTATAGCGCTTTGGATTCTGTTTAAAATCCATAAATTGATATAGTCTATGAGTTTTATTAATCGAACCCTATCTGCTTTCTTTTATTCTTTCCCCATACAGTTGTTGCTCAACAACTTAAAGCGTAATCATTTTTTACTTCTTTTCTGGATAATATTAGTTGCGATGATTACCGGAAACATCGGGCGTTACATGGGTATACCTTATTTATTTTTAGATCCAGAGTACCTTAACAAAGTAAACTTTACAAGTTTTTTTATTGTCGGCATTACCACCGCGGGTCTTACCACAGCTTTTCATATTACCTGCTATATTACGGATGGTCATCGCTTTTCTTTTATCGGTGCCTTACCAAAACCTTTCACTAAATTTTCACTGAATAATAGCCTACTTCCTGTCATCTTTCTGGTACTCTATTTATATGAGATGATCCGGTTTCAGCTGAATAATCAGTACTCCACACCTCATCAGGTATTCATTAACATTAGTGGTTTTATAGTAGGCTTTATTGTAATGACCTTACTTTTTGCCGTTTACTTCTGGTTCACCAATAAAGACATTTTTAAATATGTAGTCTGTCGCATTGATGAAAAGATAAAATCCAATGTGCAAGTGACCAGAGCCAGTGCACTTAAGAAACTTGACATCGCAAGAAAAAAGCAAGTGCGTGTTGATAATTATTTGGACTATGATGGTCGTTTTAAAAAGACAGATGATACTGCGTTTTATGATAAGGCAACTGTTCTTCAGGTTTTTGATCAAAATCATTTCAACCTCATTATTATCCAGCTTTTCATTTTTGTTTTTGTACTCATCTTAGGCATTTTTAAAGACTTCGCTGCCTTTCAGTTACCGGTAGGTGCAAGTTTTATGATATTACTTACTATACTGATGATGATAACCGGAGCCTTCTCTTATTGGTTTGGCGGCTGGTCACTTTCAGCAGGATTGGTCATTTTTCTTTTCATTAATGAACTAACTGGTGCTGGCTTTTTCAATAAAAAATACCAGGCATTTGGTTTGGATTACAAAAAAGAAGCTGCGCCATATAATATTGAGAACCTTCGATTATTAAACGACAGTACACACATAAAAGCTGATCAGCAGTTAACATTACAAGCCTTACAAAACTGGCGCAATAAGTTTCCGGCTGACAAAAAACCAAAAATGGTTTTTGTCTGTGTAAGCGGTGGTGGTAAGCGAGCAGCGCTCTGGTCACTAAATGCATTACAGACTGCCGACAGCTTAACCAACGGTGCTTTTTTTAATCACACCATGCTTATTACTGGTGCTTCGGGTGGGTTGATTGGTGCTAGTTATTTCAGAGAATTAAAATTAAGAGAGAAGCTTGAGGAAAAAATCAATCCTTACAATGCCATACACAGACAAAAAATTTCAACTGACAACCTAAACCCACTCATTTTTAGTTTGCTGGCCAATGATTTATTTGTAGGCTTTAACAAATTTGAATATGCAGGCATAGAGTATACAAGAGACAGGGCTTATACTTTTGAAGATCAGTTAAACCAGATTACAGAAAAGCTCATGGACAAACCAGTCAAAGCTTATCTTCCATATGAATTGAATGCCACAATCCCAATGCTCATTTTAACGCCAACCGTGGTAAATGATGGAAGAAAAATCTACATCAGCGCACTTCCTGTAGCTTATATGAACAGCGATTTACTGAACTATGACAATTATAATAACACTAAGATTAGTGGTGTTGATTTTATGACTTTGTTTAAAAATCAACAAGGTGATAGTTTGCGTTTCTTATCTGCACTAAGGATGAGTGCTACTTTCCCTTACATCACACCCACAACAACACTTCCTACAGAACCACCGATTGAAATGATGGACGCAGGTATATCTGACAATTTTGGATTGAGTGATGCTATGCGTTTTCTATATGCTTTTCATGGATGGATTGAAGAAAATACATCAGGTGTTGTAATTGTATCTATCAGAGATTCGCCTAAGGTTAGCAGCATAAAGGAAAAAGTTGGCCAAACTATTCTTGATAGTTTCTCGCAACCTATTAGTAGTGTTTATAATAACTTTGAAAATTTTCAGGATATCACGAGCGACAATCTTTTTGGTTATACCAAAACCTGGTTTAGGCAACCCATCGATCGTATTGATGTTGAGTATCAGGCAGAAACTTATGTAGATATATTAAATGAAATGGATAGTCTGCGGCAAACGAATGCCCGCGCCTCACTCAGCTGGCGACTAACTATGCGTGAAAAAATAGGACTAATAGAAAATATAAACACACGAAAGAATAAAGATGAGATATTGAAATTGAGGGAGTTGCTGAGGTAAGTTGGTTGTTGGTTGTTGGTTGTTGGTTGTTGGTTGTTGGAAAATATTTTTTTCAATTTAAATATGAAGCTAAAAACAAATTTTATACAAGACGTAAACAATAATCTTTCTTTTTTCTTATTTTCTAACAACGAACAGCCAGTTTCGATCATCCAGCTTCGAACTTCGAAACTCCTGCCTCGAACCTCTATCCCTTGTGCCTTTTCACGCCTCTCACTGCCTCGGCTGTCCAGGGATCTTCCGGCCAATGGTGCCTTGGGTAGCGCATTCTTAATTCTTTTCTTACTTCGTGATAGGTGTTCTGCCAAAAGCTTTTTAAATCCTGGGTGACCTGCACGGGTTTATAACCGGGAGAAAGTAGATGCAACATTATTTTACTTCTTCCTTCATTTACAGTAGGTGTTTCAAGTAAGCCGAACATTTCTTGTAGACGGACTTCCATCACTGGTGGGCGACCATCAGCAAAATATTGGAGTTTAATATCTGAGCCACTTGGAACTGATAGTTTAGCAGGCGCCAACTCACTTAAGCGGTTTGATAATTCCCACGGCAATATGCTTTGAAGCATCATCAGTAAATCAAGCTTTAGTAAATCTGATTTTTTGTAAATGTTATTTAAGTACGGAGTAAGCCATTCAGGTAATTTTTCTAACAAAGCTTGCTCTGATACGTTCGGCCACCCTTCTTTCTCTCTCCATTGTTGTAAACATAAAACCCGCGATTGCCATTGCTCATGGATTTCATCAAAACCCAAATATTTCAAACCCTTTGCCTGAATAGTTTCTATTAGAATTTGCTGGGTTTGTTCTGTTGAAGGTTTTGCTGCTGGTTTTTTATCGATGACAACATTACCAATTCGCCATGTTGTAAAGGCTGCCACCATTTCTCGTTCATCATCCCAAATAGCCACTTCTTGTTCCTTTGCCAATGGTTTCAGCGATTTTTCATCCACCGCTGCGGCTAAAAATATTTTACCTTCTTTCTGTCCTGCATCTACCTGAGCAGTACACAACCAGGCCTCGCGCATCAAAGGATCATTGGCAGGTAATTTTACCACGCGGCCGTTGGCCATCTTGTATCGCTCGCCATGTTTTTCTAACTGTTGAGCTAAGCGCTCCGGATAGGCAGACAACAATAACTCTCCTAAATGATGATTCAGATTATCTTCATTATACGCTTCTGCTTTTAAAGCCTTGCGCCATTGTGCTGATAGTTTTTCTATGCGTGTAATAATATTTCTATCAGCAAAATAGCGACCTCCTTTTCTGAATTTTTGAAGTGCTTCGACACGTAGAGCCACGTCTACACCTGATTCTTTTTGTAAAGGATCTCGTTCTTCCAATACAGCTGCCAGATCACAAACCAAAGAAAGCATCGCTTTATTCTTTGGAATGATTGTCAACATATGAGCAATGCGTGGGTGTGTTGGCAAGGACAACATTTGTTTGCCTTGTTGCGTAATTATATTGTTATCGATAGCTCCAAGCTGCTGCAATAATTCTTTAGCCTGACTCCATGCGCCAACAGGTGGAGAAGTGATCCATGTTAATTCATCAATCTCCTTAATGCCCCATTGCATCAACTCTAATGCAAGTGATGATAAATCTGCTTCAAGTATTTCAGGTTTACGCTGCGGTACCAGTGCCAGGTTTTCAGCCCACAGTCTGTAACATACACCCGGCCCCAAACGCCCGGCTCTTCCTCTTCGTTGATCTGCTGAATCTTTTGTTATACGTATAGTTTCCAATCGTGTTAAACCACTTCGGATATCAAAACGTGGCACGCGTGCATAACCACAATCAATCACCACCTTAACACCTTCGATAGTTAAAGAGGTTTCGGCTATCGAAGTTGACAACACAATTTTTCTGATGCTCTCACGATTTGGTAAGAGTGCTTCTTCTTGCTGCTTGTATGGCAAATCTGCATACAAAGTGTGCAGCCGAATATTTAAGTTTAATTGCTCTAAATCATCTGCAACACGCTGAATCTCTCCAGCCCCGGGAAGAAACACCAATACATCTCCTTCCTCTTCGTCAATTACTTTTCGAATGGCAGAAACTACGCGCTTATTTAACCACTCCTCTTCTTTTTGTACAAGGTATTGTGTTTTAATAGGAAACTGTTTTCCCTCGCTGGTCAGCACAGGCACTTCATTACCCAATACTTTTTTTAAACCTTCTGCATCCAGCGTTGCAGACATAATTAAAATTCGCAAATCGGGTCTTAACACATTTTGCACTTGCAAGCATAAAGCAAGTGCCAAGTCGGCTTGCAAACTACGTTCATGAAATTCATCAAATATTACTAGCCCAACACCTTCCAAAGCATTATCACTTTGAATCATCCGGGTTAAAATCCCTTCTGTTACTACTTCCAGTTTTGTTTGCTGACTTACTTTAGTATCGAAGCGAACGCGATAACCAATCTTCTCCCCCACGTCTTGTTGCTGCATAGAGGCCATACGCTGCGCCACTGATTTTGCAGCCAGTCTTCGTGGCTCAAGCATGATTATTTTTTGTGCTGCAAGCCAATCCTCATCTAATAACTCAATCGGTACAACGGTTGATTTACCCGCACCAGGAGGCGCTTGTAAGATCACAATCTTATCAGATTGTAGTTTTTCGCGCAAAGCAGGAATAATATCAGCAACCGGATAGTTCATGATTGCTGCGAAGAAACAACTACTTTAATTAAAAGAAAAAGAAGCCACACAAAATTCATTACAGTTTAGCGCTGTCATCCACTTTTCGTGTTTAAGTGAAGAAGCTATTCAAGTCTGGAAAGCGTTTTTTACCCCCGTATCAACCTCGTGCTTTCCCGTTACTTTTCAATAGCCCAATGAATCTGAGTGAGCTTCTTTTAACCCCTAGTTTTAATTGAGAAAATTCCAGCCGATTGAAATCAAAAACACCCTGCTTTTAGCCTCGTCTCCATTGGCAGCATTATTAATATCCTTCACACCAATGTTATAACGCGCATCGAGACTTAAACCAAAAGGAAAATCATAACCAGCACCTGCAGAAACCGCGAAATCATTTGATTCATATTGATCTTTGATATCTCGCTTGATAGTAGTGCCTAAAGCGTTTGTAGTACGTTCACCATCCAACAAGAAACCAAACTGCGGCCCTACCTGAAAATTAAGTCCCATCACAGGGTAAAACTTTACCATCAGAGGTATGGTTAGATAAGTGAAGTCTTCGTTTCCTGAGTAACCCGGTCCGGAGAAATCACCGCGCTGAGTATATAAAAGTAACTCAGGCTGAATGGCTACTTTATTAAATTTACTTCTTACAAAAATACCAGCATGGTAACCTGTCTTTGAATTATAGCTCGCTTCAGGATCATCAATTTTTATTTCACTTAAGTTTAGACCTCCCTTTAAACCAAAAGCAGCTTCCTGAGCAAAGGCAGAAGTTCCAATAAATACTAAGCCAACAATCGCAATCAAATTCAATTTTCTCATGTATAAGAATGTTTGGTTTAATATATATACGGCCATTTTTGAGGTTTAGTCTTCATTAACATGGAAATCATCGGTAAACCGCAAAATCAGGCTGTAAAATACAATGTCGTTTAGTTAAGCCTTTTTTATAGCCTCACCTCCAATCCTCTCCAGAGGAGAGGATGAATATGGAAGCTCAACTAAACGACATCGACCATAAAATACCCAAATAAGCCCCCTAACCATTGTTAGCTTAATCCTGACCTAATCCGTATTTTTGACCTTTAAAATTGATATTTCATGAGTACTGCAACCATTAATCCTCCAAAGGCCGACAAAAAACAAAGCATGGCAGGACATAGCGCCCCAGAACCCTACAAGCCTGTAAATAAAGTGCGTATTGTAACCGCTGCAAGTCTTTTTGATGGACACGATGCTGCTATTAACATCATGCGTAGGATTATTCAAACCACTGGAGTAGAGGTAATTCATTTGGGGCACGATCGCAGTGTAGAGGAAGTAGTGAACACTGCCATTCAGGAAGATGCACAAGCCATTGCGATGACCAGCTATCAGGGTGGACACAATGAGTACTTTAAATACATGTACGACTTGCTGAAAGAAAAAGGTGCGGGTCATATCAAAATATTTGGTGGTGGTGGTGGTGTAATTCTACCCGATGAAATTAAAGAGTTGATGGATTATGGCATCACACGCATCTACTCACCTGATGATGGACGATCGATGGGTTTGCAGGGTATGATTAATGATCTGGTGAAGCAAAGCGATTATCCAACCGGCAAAATAATTGACAAAGGAGAATTGACAGTTGACAATCATGTATTGATCGCTCAATATATTTCAGCAGCTGAGAACTACTTTGATGACCACAAAAAAGCATTCGAAGAAATTAATAAGAAAGCCGCTAACTCAAAAGCACCGGTACTCGGTATCACCGGAACAGGTGGGGCAGGTAAATCATCTATGGTAGATGAATTGGTGCGCAGGTTCTTAGTAGATTTTCAAGACCCCGAGAAAAACGGGGCAGGCAAAAAAATTGGCTTGATTTCTGTCGATCCTTCGAAACGTAAAACAGGTGGTGCCTTGTTGGGCGATCGTATTCGCATGAATGCCATTAACAATTCACGTGTGTACATGCGCTCATTGGCCACACGCCAGAGCAACCTCGCTTTATCAGCTTATGTAAAAGAGGCTATTCAAGTGCTGAAAGCTGCTGGCTTCGATCTTATTATTTTAGAAACATCAGGCATAGGACAAAGCGATACAGAGATTTTAGATCACAGCGATGTGTCGTTGTATGTAATGACACCAGAGTATGGTGCTGCCACACAGCTCGAAAAAATTGACATGCTCGATTTTGCCGATGTGATTGCCTTAAACAAATTTGACAAACGTGGTGCCTTAGATGCTTTGCGCGATGTAAAAAAACAATATCAACGCAACCACCAGCTATGGGATAAAAAGCCTGAAGACATGCCCGTATTCGGAACCATCGCTTCTCAGTTCAATGATCCGGGAACCAACCAACTTTATAAGCACATTATTGATAAAGTAGCTGAGAAAACTGGTGCTACGCTTACTTCTACTTTTGCTATCACACGCGAAATGTCGGAGAAGATTTTTGTAATCCCTCCGCACCGCACACGCTATCTTAGCGAAATTTCTGAAAACAATCGCAAGTACGATCAATGGGTGAATGAGCAGGCGGAAGTGGCCGAAAAATTATATGCCATCAACAAGACCCTGCACACGCTTTCCAACGTTGACGATGCCATTATCAAAGTTTTGCAAGCAGAGTTTGATCGTATCAAATTAAATCTCGATCCTAAAAACTGGAAGCTAATTGAAGAATGGCCTAACGTTATTAAAAAATATAAAGAGCCAGTATTCAAGTTTAAAGTGCGCGATAAAGAAATTGGCATTCAAACACATAGCGAATCATTATCGCATCAACAAATTCCTAAAATTGCTTTACCAAAATATTCAAGCTGGGGCGATTTACTAAAATGGACTTTACAGGAAAATGTTCCAGGTGAGTTTCCCTATACAGCAGGCATTTATCCATTCAAGCGCGAAGGCGAAGACCCTACCCGTATGTTTGCCGGTGAAGGCGGCCCCGAAAGAACCAATAGACGTTTCCATTATGTAAGTGCCTCGATGCCAGCCAAACGTTTGTCGACTGCTTTTGACTCTGTTACACTCTATGGCAACGACCCTGACTACAGACCAGATATTTATGGAAAGATTGGTAACTCAGGTGTAAGTATTTGTTGCTTAGATGATGCCAAAAAATTATACAGTGGCTTCAACTTAGCAGATCCAAAGACTTCAGTATCCATGACCATTAATGGTCCTGCTCCAATGTTACTAGGTTATTTCATGAATGCTGCTATTGATCAGCAATGTGAGATTTACATTAAACAGAATGGGTTAGAGAAAGAGGTAAAAGAAAAAATTGAAAATATCTATAAAGTAAAAGGAACAGAACGTCCGAGTTATCAGGGTGCCTTACCAAAAGGAAATGATGGTTTAGGATTAATGTTATTGGGAGTTACTGGCGATCAGGTGTTGCCTAAAGAAGTATACGAAAAAATAAAAGCAGAGACACTTACGCAAGTACGTGGCACAGTGCAGGCTGATATTTTAAAAGAAGACCAGGCGCAGAACACTTGTATATTCTCTACTGAATTTGCGCTACGCTTAATGGGAGATGTACAGCAGTATTTTATTGATAAGAATGTTCGTAATTTCTACTCTGTTTCTATTTCCGGTTACCACATTGCAGAAGCTGGTGCTAATCCGATTACACAATTAGCTTTCACACTGGCCAACGGCTTTACTTATGTAGAGTATTACTTAAGTCGTGGTATGGATATTAATGCTTTCGCACCAAACCTTTCTTTCTTCTTCAGCAATGGTATTGATCCTGAGTACGCAGTAATTGGTCGTGTAGCCAGGAGGTTATGGGCAAAAGCCATGAAGAATAAATATGGCGCTGATGCTCGCAGTCAGATGTTGAAATACCATATTCAAACTTCCGGTCGTTCATTACACGCGCAGGAGATTGACTTCAACGATATCCGCACAACTTTACAAGCGCTGTACGCGATTTACGACAATTGTAATTCGTTACACACCAATGCCTATGATGAGGCCATTACTACACCAACAGAAGAAAGTGTGCGCAGGGCCATGGCCATACAGCTTATTATTAATAAAGAATTAGGCTTAGCTAAAAATGAAAATCCTTTACAAGGTTCGTTCATCATTGAAGAGCTTACTGATCTTGTTGAAGAAGCCGTGTTAACTGAGTTTGATCGTATTACAGAGCGAGGTGGAGTATTAGGTGCAATGGAGACTATGTACCAACGTGGTAAAATTCAAGAGGAGAGTTTGTATTACGAGACACTTAAGCATACGGGTGAATTCCCTATAATTGGTGTAAATACTTTTCTGAGCAGTAAAGGTTCACCTACCACTATTCCGCAAGAAGTAATCCGTGCCACCACAGAAGAGAAGGAATATCAGATTAAGATGTTAAATATTCTGCATCAATTCCATGGGGAGAAAGCAAATATATTATTGAACGAAATCCAGGAATCAGCTGTACAGAACAAAAATATCTTTGAAGGATTGATGGAAGCTTGTAAAGTTTGCTCGCTTGGACAGATAACAAAAGCTTTGTTTGAAGTTGGGGGACAGTATAGGAGGAATATGTAGGGTTTTCTGAAAAACCCTACATATGTTTTGAAGGTATAAAGAGTGGTGTTTTTTAGGCTTGAATTAATCAAGTGCAAGGTAAAATGTCTAAAGCATTAAGCGAAGCAAGCTTATTTTAGTACAAGCCAATCGCTACTCACTGGGTTTACAACTCATTTTTCACCATACTTTAATGAGTTTAACTTGTATTGCAACAAATTCTCTAGGGTGAATTGTTTATTGTGTCTCATCTATAAATGGGGAATTACTAAACCAATTCCTTCAGAGTTCACCTGAAGATGAAAACCTCGCCATCGGGCTAATGGCTATTTAGTCCATACCCTAAATAAAAGGCTTTTCCCTTCAAGTTATTCGCTATGCATTTCATCAACAAAAAACCCTTTAGGTATACTAAAGGGTTTTTTGTTAAAAAGGAAGTTATTTATAACTTCTGAAAATAATAAATCCAGTCTCCACCATCAAAGTTAAGATTAATGGTAAGTGTGGTTGCATCATTGCATTCGTCAATTGTAAAAGTTCCTGAGGAATTCGTTAAATCGCTATCACAAGGTGCCTGATTGGGGAAGTACACTGTGCCTTCGGCAACATCAAATATCATATACGCATCACAACCACTATCATACAAATTATCGAACGTAAAACGCGTTGGATCCTCTGAATCCTGAAGTAGATGTATTACGTAAGGTCCATAATCACAACTACCTGTAGTAACACCCAAGCCACAATAAAACTCTGTTGCATTCCAGTCACCTTGAAAATACTCCAAATATGGGTCCTCGGTATCTTCGCAATTACTTGCGATTGTAACGATATGAATATTGTTTCCTGTTGAGCTCATTTGTACTCTAATTGTCTCATTTGGTTCAAATTTATTATCATCGAGGATTCTTAATTGAACACCCTCCGCAGTAACACCTATAAATTCATAATCCTCTCCTTCAACGGCAGTTCCACCAAGTTCAAATTCAACACCTTCCACAAAAGAAGGGTTGGCATTTCTAAATGCGATGGTCACTATGCCTGTGCCATCTGCCTCATAGTAAGAAGATCCAATTGCAGCAAAATCCGTTGAGTATCCCGCTGCTCCATCTTCATCATCACAACTACTCATAATGACAATTGGTAGTGCGAGCGTGAGTAGAAGTCTATTTAAAAGTTTATTTTTTTTCATTGTTGCATAAGTTAAAGGTTACTTTAATTTAAACTAAGCAGTAAGACAATTTGATTGTCTCACTGCTTATATAATCTTAATTGGGAAGCCAATAAAGAATGTCCCCTTCCAAAAGAGTTACATAAATATTATGGACGTGGCCCAACATATTTTAATTTCAAGTTGGAAATTATCCTATTGTTAGGTGCCGCTCCCCAATCAAAATTTAACGTGAAAATTTTTTCAATCGGATCATAGCTATTTATTGCACCTGCAGTATTCTTCATTGAGGCATTTCCGCTTGTTACAGTAACTTCATTTGTCCCCTCATCAACGGATAGCTTTGTTGCAGGAACCCCTCCAACTCCGCTTCCATCTTTCCATAAAGGTGCAAAGCCATTGGTGTTTCCATTAATAGTTTCAAGATCCATTGTCAAGCCATCATCATAATCGCCTCCTAGTACCGGATCTGGGCCAGCGGCCGAATTTCTAAATATATTCCCTTCAATAATCTCATACACACCATCGTATTTGTTTTTTACTACAACTGCAAGTAATGCAACACTGAAATGAGCACTTAAAATACCAGACGAAGCTGATACAATTCTTAAAGGAAGCGCAAAGTTCTTTGTCAAGTCAAATTGATCTGGATGCACAGTAATTGAAATATTGGCCTTTGTTTGTCCCTTTGGAATGGTGACTGTAAAATCATCAAAAGAAAAGTAATTATCAGGCATAATTTCATAGATACCGCCATGCAATTCATCCACCATCTGCTTGTTGTATTCTTGCAGTGCTAGTGGATCGATTGCTAATGTTAACACGATATCATTTGGATTTCCATTAGGGCCTGAAAAGCTTATCACCTGTTCAAATTCATAGGCTGGTTGAATTTCTGTAACATTGGTCCACACAGGATAGATAGCCCCTGAAGGGTTAGATGGCACTGAGGGGTCGTAAAATTCGATAATATTATTAGACCCTGAAGGATCAAGCGCATACTTATTATCATCCAGACATCCAGCAAGTAGTATACTCAAGAATGCCGCGGAAATTTTAAATAAATTCGTTTTCATAAATATTTTATTAAAACTGATTGCCATTAATTAATATCCCAAAAAATCCTCTCGGAAGTAAAATCCACTACACGATAATTTGACGCATTGAAAGATTGCTCTGATGACGGATACAAAATTCGGGTTGGTAAACGGTCAGCTCTGCTGGTCACATTTGATTTGTTTGATGCAATATCAAATGGCGGTGCTCCACCTGCTACCGTAGAGGGAAATCCTGTTCTTCGATATTCGTTCCATGCTTCATCTGATGTTATCATATTCATCGCTATATACTTCTGCGTAATAATTGCTTCAAGTCTTTGGGTGTTATCGGCAGCGGCCTCAATCTCAACCAATCTGTTTCCAGCATTATTGTTAGTGTATGCTGTAACTAAAGGAGCGGGTGCTTGTACCAAACCTCCATTTTCATCTTCATATAAGTAAGCAAAAGATGCAGTAATACCCTCATAATAAGTTTCTATGTAGTCACCAGCAATGAAACCATTTAGTTCAGCCTCTGCCTGTAAAAAGCGAGCTTCCGCTAGAAGCATGAGAGGTCTGCCCATACCAGGCCCTTTCAACACACCAGTTCCAGCAAGACCAGCCTGGTTTGAAGCCCATGTAACCTGGCCCGCCACGATAGTTGGATTACCAACTTCATTGCCCAATTGATTAATAGGTGTAGTTGGGAAATTTACAAACATTGTCTCTCCTCTTCCACTATCAGAAATTTTCGTTCCATTGTAAAAGGAAAAGCTAAATGTTGTTGGCACTCTAGAGGAGTTCGCTAATGCATCCGCGGTTGTCCTTCCCCAAGTAGCCCAGGTCGGATTTGGTCTGTTCTTCTCATAGCCAGGATTAACAACTGCATCATCTTCAAGAAAAGCTGAACCTGCTGGTGTATTATCTGATGCAACAAAGTTCAAATCCAGTCCTGCAAATCCCCCAGCGTCACCTAAGCGTACTAGAATTCTTAGCTTAAGAGTATTGGCGTAACGCTTCCAATCTAACATTTGCTCACCAATGGATCTTTCAGTTGCTGTACGGCTACCAAACAACGGATCGGAGGCTCTGGTTAATCTCAATGGGAATTCCGCGTTATCGATAATATCCATTGCCTCATCCAATTTCACCAAAAGATTCTGATAAATTGATGCAGCATCATCATACACCGGGGCATTAATACCCTCTTCTCCTTTAAGGGATTGACTATAAGGAATGTCACCGAATGCATCTACAAGTCTCTGATAATTTACGACAGTCATGATCTTTGCGGCCGCATTGTAAAAAGCAAGCTCATCAATTCCTTCTGTTTCACTTATCACATAATTTAAATCAGCCAAAGGATCTTGATAGGTATTAACCCAAAGATTATTGTAATCTGTAGGCTGCAAATTGTAGTTTAATAGATTACCAAAACCAGAAAAACCGCCTGCATTGGCAATAAATCCACCGAAATGACCTCCATAACTATTAAACTGATTTGCAATACTCGCTGAAGCTGTAATCGCCTGAGGCAACACGAGCTGTACATCAGCGGATATCGGAGAATTCGGATTGTCATTAATATCAAGAAAGTCATCACAAGAAGAAGCAGCAAAAAGAATTGAAAAGACTCCTGCCCAAATTTTTATATTCATTTTTTTCATCGCAGATCAATTAAAACGTTAATGAAAGAGTGCCGCCAATATAGCGTGCAGGTGGAGTAAGATTAATATTAGTAAATCCCACAGCATTGCTGTCTGAACCATTGGCGCTGAATTCTGGATCAGTGTACAGATTAGTTTTAGGTGTCCATATAAAGAGGTTTCTTCCCTGTACACTTACAGAGACTGCTTTGATGTATTTTGTTGGGGACAACCATGAAACCGGGAAATCATATCTTAAGGAAATTTCACGAATTTTCCAGAAGCCAGCGGAGTGAGTATAGTTTTCGCCAACACCTGTGTTACGAGATCCATCTGTCCAAAAATCAGCCCCACCTGTTGCAGTCGTAACGTTGGTATTATTAATGAATGTACCGGGGTTTTCAGAATCTTCATATACTGAATTTGGAATTACGAAGCGTTCACGATCATACCATGTAGTACGCACACCCGCTCCTGAAAAGTCAAAGGCTGTTGAGATAGCATTATAGATATAGTGACCGTTGCGATATTCGGCAACAGCAGCCAATCTGAAACCTCGATACTTAATTTCTGCTGATAACCCAAGAATATGAGGAGGTGTTGTAATGCCTACATCATGAAAAGTACCATCGTTTGATGGATATCCAGTAATTGGATCTACAATAATTTTTCCTTCAGGTGTTCTCTTGTATTCTGTAACCTGCAACAACGGGAATGGAGATCCAACTTTTGCCACAATTTGAGCACTTGTGTTTCCTCCAGGAAGTATCATTAAGTCAGATTGATCTGACAATGACACTACATTGTTTCTGTTTAAAGTATAGGTCGCTTGTACGGAAACACTCAAACCAGATGAAGTGGTAATAGGCGTGGCTCGAATATACGTTTCAATACCCTTATTCTCAACCTCTCCAATGTTTGTTCTCAGGGTGGAGTAGCCAGTTGAACTTGGAACCTGAACAGGAATAGTCTGATCAACTGTATTACTTTTATAAACCGTCATACCAATACTTGCGGAATATTTTGATAAATCAAGATCAAAACCTGCCTCAATACTAGTTGTAATTTCGGGTTGCAAATCAGGCGAAACCAATGTGTTGCCTAAAGAGAAACCACCACCAGTAGAATAGGGATAACCGTAAGCTTGGCTGAAGATCGTGTTCAATCCATAGGCATCAATGTTAACCTGACCAACTTGTGAATATCCACCTCTTACTTTAAGAGCATCTACCCAAATTGAATTATCTAAAACAGACAATGCCTCTGAGAGAATTAATGATGCATCCACCGCTGGATAAAAGAAAGATCTATTTTCCTTAGTCAAAACTGATCTCCAGTCATTTCTACCCGTGAAATGTAAGAAGGCAAAATCCTTATAGCCTAAACGCATGTCACCATAAATCCCTAGTTGAGAAGAATTTAAATTGACATTATCATCATTAAAAAGAGATCCACCACCAAGGTTAGTTAATGTATTGTTAATGTTATAAACACCACTTATAACAAGGCCGTTGGCTGATATGTAAACACTTTTATATGAGTTCTCACGCGATTGAACACCACTCACAAGAGTTAAGGAAAATGTATTAGATAGTTTTGCTTTATATTCTGCATAAAGGTCTCCAACTAACTGATTTGAAAAGTATCCTTCATCAACCACAGAACCTGGAATATCCGTTTTGGAACTTCCTGAAATAGACTTTGTGTAATCTGAAAAGGTGAATTTACCTGATGTTGTTTTACTAAAAACATTTCTTGTACTCAATCCAAGGCGAGATGTAATGGTTAGTTGCTCAATGGGATTCCATTTAAGCTCTAAGGCACCTTGAAAATAACTGTTTTTGGTTGCTGTTCTGTTATTCGCTAAAGTGAAATAGGGATTGTCATAATATTCATTGTAATATCCGTTTGGATTTGCAAATGGATTATTTTGCCAATCTTTATATTTTGTAATATCAACTTGAGCGGGTGACATTAATACATTGGTATAAGCAAAACCTGCTGCAGAACTGATATCATAGTCATTAGCAATATAGTTGGTTGAGATACCTACTCTAACCGCCTCTCCAATCTTTCTATCAGTATTTACTCTGAAACTGTACCGCTTATATTTATCCCAAGGCACTGTGGATTGCTGGGCAAAATACTGAGCCGCGGCATAGATACTTGACTTATCATCACCTGATGATATACTGAAGTCAGTTTGATTTTGAGAACCTGTTTCCCAAAAATCTGTTCTGGCATCGGTAGATGAGTAGGCAACTTGTTGAATGGATCCATCCTGAATAGGCTTCCCAATATCCCTTATTGCCCCATCAAATCGAGGTCCGTATTGCTGATTCTCATATGGAGTATAAGTTGGTGGAGAGTCTGGTGTCGTTCCGGAGCCAAACTTTTTCTGAAGTTGAGGTAAATAACTTACATTCTCGAAGGTAGTTGTACTTGATATCTTGATCTCTGTCTTTCCTGCTTTGCCACGCTTTGTTGTTACAATCAAAGCACCATTTGATGCATCCGATCCATAAAGTGCAGCGGCACCAGCACCATTAAGCACCTGGATATCTTCAATATCTTCTGGATTAAGGTTTCCAAGTACGCTACTTGGTGTGATTACATTATCCAGCACTAGAAGTGCCTGATTATTACCTAATAAGGAGCGTTGACCTCGTAGTACTACTCTATAATTCGGATTAACACCACTACTGACGGCACTAATCAAAAGCCCAGGAACCTTACCTGAAAGACCCGCCATCGCATTTGAAGCCTTACCTTGAGTGATGTCTGTTGCTTTCACAGTTGTTGCTTGGTTACCCAACTCACGTCTTTGAACAGTTAACCCCCCTGCAGTAACCACAACTTCTGAAAGTTGGGTGACATCCAGTGCAAGAGAAACATCTAATACTGCTCTTTCCCCAACCATTACCTCAGCTGTTTGCAGACCAATAAAAGAAAACACTAAGTATGCCCCTGTAGTTGGGATACTTAATTTAAAGTTACCTTCAGCATCGGTAACCGTGCCATTTGTCGTTCCTTTAACGACTACATTTACACCAGGTAAAGCACTGCCATCTTCCGCAGATGTAACTTTACCTGAGACTGTTCGCTCTTGTGCGTAGGCTGTTGCTACTAACACAAAAGTGCTAATACACACTAGTAAAAATCTCCTCATAGATTTGGTTTTAGGTTTATCAAATAATTCTAAAGAGGAAAATTTAGTATGTGCAAAAAATAGAATCGAATTTTAAGCTTTATAGAATGCAAATAAGACTAATTAGAATGCAAACACTGCTAAAAACCAAATTATTGCACAGAGCCTGAGGCAGAGACCAGCAGCTCTGATCTGCAGTTAAAGAATAATTACTAGTTAAATCACCTCACACTATGTTCTTTAACTGGTGCAAGCCAATTACGTAACTAACCAAACATAACTATGACATGCCAAAGTATCGGCTAACAAAGCCTAAGCACGATGTTATTTAAAAATATAGTTAACAGAAAAGCCCTCTTCTGAAAATATGAAGCACGGTTAAGGCTCAAAAAAAATGCCCTGTTGCAGGGCATGATTACTATAAACGACAGGCTACTTCCAACGGTGAAAATATCACCCTGATATAGACAATTATTTTATCTGAATGCGATTCTGTAAAACACTCCTTTACTTTGATTCACCCAAATCAGCATTGATTATTGACACCAGGTTTATAACTTCATCAACTTTGTTAAGCTTTATCTTATTTTTTTTAAGTACTTCGTTAAGCCTAGCATAATCTTTGAAAATGTAATACAGATCGTCTTTCGATTTTAACAGTTGTGCAGGTTTATCAAGCTGTTTAATGTAGATCTTATCTTTCTTCTTTACAAATCTCGCATTTTTAGATTCTGAGTAACTATTGGTAGCTCTTACAGCCTCTTCAAAAACCACGACCTCTTTTTGCAATACTGTAAACGGGTTGCCCTCAAGACTCTTAACAAAAAAACCTGAGTGCACTTCACCTTCATCTGTATAGAGTGTATTCACATACACCTTATCATCAAATCTTATTTCTTTTATAGTACTTACTTCAGCTACCATAAATATTTGCTTTTTATCTCTGTACTCAACAGTATTGTTGTAGAGATTAATTCTTACTGGAACATCGGTAATTGCTTTCTCATTGTTTAGCACCAATGTAGCCTCAATAAAAGACTCATCATTATAGGGATAGCCATCGTAGGCAGGGGCACCTCCACTTTGTGCAGTTAAGTTATTCTTAATAGTTAACAGATCACTGATTTTAGTATCAGCATGGCTTAGGCCTTGCGAAAACGAAAAAAAGGGGGTAAGAAGAACAATTAAAAGAAAGTGTTTCATTTGTTTTGATGTAAATGGTAGTAAAAAAAAAGGATTTGATATATAACTATATACCAAATCCTTTTTAAATAAAATAGTTTAGTTAGCCTTATCCATTAGAAGGGTTGGGTTGCAAATTCTCATTTGCATTTAGCTCTTCCTGAGGAATTGGCATTTGAAACATAGGAGATGATGCAGGAAGAGTTCTTGACTCTGCCGGGATAGAAACACCTGTACCATCTGAATAATCACCAAACGCTGATCTTGTTATGGGAAGATTCTGACGCTTTAAGTCAAACAATCTATGTCCTTCAAACGCTAACTCCAATCTCCTTTCAAGTGCAACAGCTGCATCTAATGCATTACCCGTTTCAGCAGGATCAACAAAGCCGGTGTAACGGTTAGTACGTACCATGTTTAAAGCTGTTAAAGCCGCACCATCTTGATCCAAAGCAGCATGCGCTTCAGCTTTATTCAGATAAACTTCAGCTGCTCGTAATATTTTCATATCAACAACAGCTTGGTTACTACCAGGACGCTGATACCACTTAACAATATGGTTAAAATTAAATCCTCCGAATGCACTTGTTGAAAAATAGGCATCACGTCTAACATCATTTACACCGTAAAGTTGATAAAGTGAATAGTCAGGAACATATTCTGAACGAACCCCCGTAGGGCCTGTCTGATTATATACCACGCCTACAGTTACACGATCATTGTCTGTATTTCTTGCTTTAAAAATGACATCATCCTCAGTTTCATCAGTCCAGATATCAGCAAATGAAGCTATCGGAGCAACAGTAATGCCTTCTGCAATTGCATCATCAGCTGCATCAATTGTTGCCTGATAGTCTCCGATATAGAGATATAAACGTGATTGTAAAGCGTATACACCAGCTTTATTAAGGAAACCAGGATCACTTTCACTTGCAATAAGCGGCACTGCTGCAATTAAATCTTGCTCGATGTTAGTAAAAGTATCAGCCACGCTTGGTCTGGAAGGTTTTTCTGATGATGATGTTGTAGTAACATACGGAATACCTAAATCAGACGCAGCAGCAAATTGAGGAGCAGCAGAATAAACACGTGCTAAGTCGAAATGAGCTAACGCTCTTAGTGCAAGTGCCTGTCCTTCAATGTTATTCTTGAAATCTCCATCAGGTAATTTATTGATGTTTTCAAGAACGTGGTTAGCACGCAGAATGGTATTATAACCTGCAGACCAAAAACCTACCAAAGCAATATTTCCATTGTAGTTAAAAAAGAAATAATCCTGGAAAGAGTTTCTTCCCTGCGAACAGATTATGGTATTATCTGAAATTACATCTGGTATCAGATAAAAATTACCACCATAGTAGTTACCATTTCTTAAGCTGGCATAGACACCACGGATTGCATTGCTGAAATCATCGTTGGTTACAAATGCATTTTCTACACCAATTGAATTGAATGGATCTAGCTGTAATTCGTCTTCACAGGCGGTGAGTGCACCGGCCAGCAGAAGTATGGATAATAAGTATTTTTTCATAAGAATGAGTTTGGCTGATTATAATTTAATGTTAACACCACAAGTCAAACCCTTTGTATTGGGGTATGTAAACAAGGTAAACTCACCCAACAATGTAAGGTTTGATTCATCAGAACCTCTACCCACCTCTGGATCTCCAGAAAAGTGAGGATTGTATGTCCACAAGTTTGTTGCCTGAACATAAACCTCAACGGCTTGAAGCTTAGCTTTTCTCACCAGTGTTGAAGGGAGAGAGTAACTTAACTGAACGTTTCTTAATCTTATGAAATCACCTTTTTGAAGATAACGATCTGAATCATTAATTACATTAGTTACTGCAGGTCTTGGCAGTACACCAACATCTCCAGGGTTCTTCCAGAAATTTAAAGCATCAACACGTTGATTTCCTCTTCCGCTTGAACCACCATCTGCCATCATGACGGCTTCATTTTGGTAATTATATATGTAGTTACCTCCTTGATAGTAGAATGTTGTGGTTAATCTAATGCCTTTGTAGTCAGCATTAATACCAAAGTTTCCGAAATAAGTAGGTAGCGGGCTCTTATCTTTCAAAAGCACTGCGTCATCACCATTCCAAACATTGGTAACCTGTCCTTCACCTGTTAAATATAAAGGATCTCCATTTGCTGCATCAACACCAGCATATCTTACTAAATAGTAAGAGTTTAGTTTTTCACCTTCTCTTAAAACTGAAATTCCAGAATTACCGTTAATGATATCCTCACCACCATTTTGTAAGTTCAATACCTTGTTAGAGTTAGTAGAGAACGAACCATTCAGTGTAAGGTTAAAATTAGTTGCTCTGATCAAATCATAAGACAATTCCAATTCAATACCAGTGTTTTGTATTTCACCGATGTTTTCAAGTCTCGAATTAAAACCAGTAGTCCTTGATATTGGTCTGTTAAACAACAGATCTGAAGTATTTCTGGAGTAGTAATCGATGGCACCAGAAAGTTTGTTATCCAAAATACCGAAGTCAATACCTACTCCATAGTTAAAGTTTGATTCCCACTTAAGGTCTCTGTTTTCAAGCTGAGTTGGGACTGATGTATTTTGATTATTATAACCACCAAAACCAAAAAGTCCTACCGCTGCATAAAACTGATCAGGAACGTTACCGCTGGTACCTACTGATGCTCTTAGCTTTAATTGCTCAATTAGGTCAATGCCCGATAAGAAAGATTCTTCATGGGCATTCCAACCAGCACTAGCTGACCAAAATGTACCGAACTTGTTATCCGCACCAAATCTTGAGGAACCGTCTCTTCTCAAACTGGCTGTTGCAAAGTACTTTTCGTTCATGTTATAAGAAACCTGACCGAATTGAGACCACAAGGACCACTGTGTTCTTGCTGTGTTTCCAGAAACAATTGCTGACGCATTGTTCTGTGTAACAAACTTCTTAGATGGGAAACCTTTGCTTGATAAAGTGAATGATTGCAAATCTCTCTTGATAAATTCAGTTCCGACTAATACATCAATGTTGTGCAAATCAGCTACTTTAAAGTTATAGTTGGCTGTATTTGTCCAGTTATATTGAAATCTGTCATGTCCATTATCTGTTTTGCTACCAGGAGCTAATGGATCACCCACGTAACCATCTAACACAGAACCTGGTTGTACATAATAGTCTCTTCTGTAAACCTGATAATTAGCACCTATAGTAGATTTTAAGGTCAGTCCATCCATTGGTTTATACTGAATAAAATAGCTACCAATTGTATTAAGTGTTCTCAAATTTTCAGGATTGTTTTTCAAAGCCTCTGAAATACTAAAGCCCTGACGTGTCAGGTTGTACACAGGATCGCCATTAGAATCCAGAATAGGATCACCGGTTGCAGGATTTAAGACAAACTCAGGCTCCCATGGCAGATATGAGTAAACTGCATTGAAAGGATTTTGAACATTGTTTCTGTCGCGAACGTCTTTAGAAGTAGTATTACTTACAGTCAGTGTGTTACCAATTGTTAATTTTTTAGTTACATCAAACTCAGCATTAATACGACCAGTAAGGCGATTAAAGTCAGAGCTTATTACAATACCTTCTTCATTGTAAGTACCAAAAGAGAAGAAATATCTTGACTTATCTGTATTACCAGAGAAAGACAGGTCATGCTGTTGTACAGTACCTTTTCTTAACAGTACTTCAGACCAATCAGTTTCAGGTGCTGCAAGGCTTGATCTCAACGCATCAACCTGAGCCTGAGTTTTGTAACCTACTTCTAATTCGTATTGAAGCTTTTGCTCCTTATTCATCAAATCGAAGTTGTCTTTGATTCTTTCTTTAGTACCATATTGGTATCTGTAGGTAATTTGTGGTTTTGTTTGTTTTGAGCCACGCTTTGTAGTTACCAATACAACACCATTTGATGCTCTGGCTCCGTAGATAGAAGTTGAAGCAGCATCTTTAAGAATCGAAATTTCTTCAATATCGTTAGGGTTAATTGCATTGTACTCAGAAGCTTCCATCTGGTTACCATCAATAATGAATAATGGTTCGTTTGAAGCGTTAACTGATCCGATACCTCTGATACGAATATAAGCTTGTGCACCTGGCTGACCATTCTGGTTTGTTACAATAACACCAGGGCTTTTACCTTGCAGCAGGTTGTCTATACCACCAATTGGTTGGGATTGGATCCCCTCACCTTTAACAGTAGTAATTGCTGAGGTTAGATTGCTCTTTTTAACTGCAGAATAACCAGTTACAACAATTTCAGAAAGCTGAGTAATGTCAGCTGCCATTTGAACATCAATAGTAGATCTTGTTCCTACACCAATTTCAGAGGTAGTAAGACCAATAAATGAAAAAACCAAGGTTCCGCCCTCTGCAGGCACAGAAATCTTGTAATTACCGTCAACATCTGTAACGGTACCAGCGGTGGTTCCCTTTAACACCACGTTTACCCCTGGTAAAGAACTGCCGTCTTCGGCAGATGTAACCTTACCCGTAACTGTCCGCTCTTGTGCAAAGGCCGAAGTGACCAACACAAGAGAAGCAGTAAGCAATAGTAAAACTCTCCTCATAGATTTAGTTTTAAGTTTAGATTATGTAAAGCTCAAAAATATAACAAAACGTTCAAGCGCCATAACCATTTAAAACAAAATATGGTATAGAGAAAATATTAAAATACCGAATAAAAGATTATAAAACCCTGAATTCTATCCTTCTATTGAGTTTTTGCCCCATTTCGGTGGAATTTGGGGCTATTGGATTGGAGGAGCCATATCCTTTGTAAAATACCCTCTTTTGGGGGATTCCTTTTTTTATCAAATAGGCGGCAACTGTGCTGGCGCGCCTCTCTGACAGTTGCCGATTGTACCCATCGCTGCCGGTTGCGTCCGTATGACCTCCTATTTCGATTGATGCTTTTGTGTCATTAAGTAAGAATCTCACTACCTTATCCAGCTCGGGAAGGGAGTTGGGGGTGAGGTCGTACTTGTCAAACTCAAAGAAGATATTGTTGAGAACTGTTATCGAGCCGGCTTTCACTTTTTCCAATGCTATATTTATGATAATCGGTTCTATTGATTGTTCATTGATAAAATCAAAACTTAAACTCTTGAACAAATAATCCTTTCTATTAATATAGAGTGCGTAATTGGCACCTTTTGCCAACACCATTAAGTAGGCTCCACTAATGGAATCCGATGTGGTAAAAGCCTCAAGCGTATCCTTATCTATATTAATGAGTTCTACTGAAGCTAGTAATGGTTTACCACTTTCCTTATCTGTTATAATGCCTTTAACAAAATTTGTTTGCCGCGGACGTTGAGGTTCCGGTACTACTACTTCATACAATTTGCTGAAGGACTGACCATTTTCTCCCAAAGACTCGTGAGAATAAAATGCTTTCTCTCCATCGGCAGTAATAAATAGTGAGAACTGATCTTCATGATTATTAATAGGTGCCCCCATATTAACCGGAGCTGACCACTTACCGCCAGTGCTTCTTTCTGAATAGTGTATATCGTAACCGCCAAAACCGGTGAGTCCGTTGGTCGCAAAATAAAACGTTGAATTGTTTACGTGGATGAAGGGTGATATCTCATCATATACCGTGTTAATTTCTTTACCCAAATTTCTTGCCTTGGTCCAATTACCCTTTGCGTCAAGTGTACTTATCCAAATATCTCTCCTGCCCACTCCTCCTTTTCTGTCTGAAACAAAATATAGTGTGCGACCATCTGCTGATAAACTTGGTTGAGACTCCCAATCAGAAGAGTTTACCATTTGCCCAAGGTTTTTGGGTTCAGACCATTGCTCTCCAACTTTATTGCTTTCATATAGGTCACAACTACCCCAGCCATCGCGACCAACACAAGAAGTGAATATTAGTTTTCTTCCATCCGCTGAAATGGCACTGGTGCCTTCATTTAATCCTGAATTAATATTTGCTGAAATGGAAACAGGCGCAAGCCATCTGCCTCGCTCATCTTTTTTTGATATAACAATATCTTCATCGTCTGTATTACTATTACCTTCTCTCCTTGTATAAATAAGCATTTGCTGATCCGCAGTGAGTACGGGAAAATATTGCATTACGAAACAATTAACTGTATCGCTAAGCGCCTGCTGCTTGAAATCTTTTGCCAGCTGTTGATTCTTCTTTGCGTATTCTGCGTTATCGATAATTTTTCTTGCATTATCGAAGCGGGCCTTGTTCTGAAAAGAAGGTACTTCTGCTTGGATATATTGAGTCAACAATGTTGCAGCATCTTCATAATTTCCAGAAAGAAAATAGGCTTCGCCTAACTCATACCAAAAAGCTCTGTTAAGACGCTCGTCCTTTTCAATAGCCATTCCTTTCTCAAAATACTGAATTGATTTGGGGTACTGCTTGAATGATTTAAAAGTTTGTCCAAGACGAAAATAGGCCTCAATAAAATTTTTGTCTTTTTCAATAGCCTGCTCTAGCATTTCAATAGCTTGCTTGTACTGACCACGCACCCGGAAATTATCTGCTGTATTGTAAAATTCTATTGCCTTCTTCGATTTTGTATGAAGAGCAGGTTGTGCATTTAGCTGAGTAAGGCTAATTAAAAAAACAAAAAAAATGAGTAAGCAACGCATGTGTAAATCTAAAAAACAATATTATCGATAGCAATCTCTTCACTATCAAAACGTAGCATAGCATTAAAGATTTTACAGGCTTCAAAGTCTTTTATATCATTTCGTGAAATTTCCTCCTCCTGAATTTTTTCAAACTCAAGTAATTGTTGACGCATTGTACCCTTCAATAAAGGCTGCCAAGGTGTATACCATTTATTCTCCCTTTTAAAAGCAATGTTTGCGTACGAGGTATCTGTAACCATACCTCTTTTTAAGATTAGCACATCATCGCATGCATCGCGAAGTGTAAAAAGATGATCAAGTAATTTTCGGTCGCTATACTTAAATTCGTAATTGATACGATTGTGTTCTACAATTTTTAAACTTTTAACTTCGCGAGGTTTATATTCAGTCAGTTCTATTGTTCTGCTTAAATCATCATAAATAAGTTTACATTTAAATAAACCATTTGCTTCTAATGGAATATTGCTTAACTCCTCTTCTAAATCAAAGGGCTCATCTATTCCATAGAGTGCATGCAAAGAACGTTTCATCCGTTGCTCGTGGTAAACCAGGTTCTGAAATTTACCATCCTCTACCCGTATGCTTTCAAATAACAGGGACATAAATTTTAGCTAAGGCTTCTTTATACTCTTGTTCGCAATCACTTTGTGTTGTAATGCCTCCTCCACTTCTGTAGAAGAGTTTTCCATCGTTTGCTTCAATGCAGCGAATCATTACTGCACTATCAAGATTCGTGCCGTCAAAGAAACCCATTACTCCAGTGTAAAAACCTCTATGTTCACCTTCTGCTTGCTCAATTATCTCTACTGTTTTTTTCTTGGGTGCTCCACTAATTGAGCCTGCCGGGAGTAAACGCCATATCAAGCTACCTAATCTATCTGAATAACCGAGTGGCAGATCGCCCGTAATTTCAGAGCTTACCTGCAACAAAATTCTCTCTTGTGTCTTAATTCTATCAATAAAACGAAATCGCTTCACTTCAACATTATCAGCAACTATACTAAGATCATTACGAATCAAATCCACAATAGTAACATGCTCCGCGAATTCTTTTCCATCAGCTAAAATTTTTTGTTCAGCATTTTCAACAGAAGCATCAATTGTTCCCTTCATCGGATAAGAAAATATTTTACCATCTCTAATCTTCACAAATGATTCTGGGGAGTACACCACTAACTTATTTTTGTACCAAAGTTTGTATGGTGCTGATGCTAAATTATAAATTTCCTCAAGACTTAGCTTAGTTTCAATCGCTGTTTTAATGGTAAGGTTAGTCAGAAATGAATCGCCATAAGTCAAGTGATTAGCTACAACTTGAAATTTTTCATTGTATTCATCCAGGCTAATTGGGTTGGTTTTTAGATGCAATTCTTCAACCTGTAGTTCCGAAGTCTTACTGTTTGAATATTCAGGAAATGTAACTTTTATCTCACTTTCATCCAATTCACTGAGTTTGAATGCATGGGGGCGCTTCATCTCAAAATCAATCATAAAAAAAAATGGAGTATGCGCTGCGCCCCATTCGTTTACTTGATCGATAAAATGTTGTGGTGTCATGATCCAAATCTGCAAGGCAGTCTTATGGAATGTTCATGTACTTATGGACTTGTAGTGAAACCTGCCATTGAGGGTTTGACTTCACATACTCAATAATTAGCGGTAGCATTTCTTTTTCTTTAGACCACTCTGGTTGTAAGAATAACTGACAACCTTGCCTAACCAAAGCTGCATGTTCCTCTGCCCAGAAAAAATCTGTCTTGTTGTAAATGACTACTTTCAGCTCATCTGCATTCGCGTAAATAGAAGGATGAGGCGCTTTGAATTTTTTAGGAGAAAAACACACCCAATCCCAATAGCCTGTAAGCGGATAAGCACCAGATGTTTCAATATTTGTAAGCAGGCCTTCTGCCCGTAGTGCCTCTGTTAATGGTGTAAGCTCATACATCACAGGTTCGCCACCGGTTACAACTGCTATTTTACTGCCACTTTTTGCGGCACGCTTTGCTATTTCTTTAACAGAAACTTGTGGATGAGCTTCAGCATCCCATGATTCTTTAACATCACACCATACACAACCCACATCGCAACCACCCAGGCGAATAAAATAGGCAGCATGACCTTGATAGAATCCTTCACCTTGTATGGTGTAGAAGTCTTCCATTAAGGGAAGTTCGGTTGTCGATATCGGAATTTTAATACTCAATAGAAATTTGAAACTTCAAATTTGAAATTAATTAAGGATTTCTGTTTTCGGTTGCACGTAGTGTATTTAGCAACAATGACGCGATAGTCATGGGACCAACACCACCAGGTACTGGTGTTATATAGGAAGCCTTTGCTGCTACAGCTTTAAAATCAACATCGCCCTTTAAGGCAAATCCATTTTTAAACTGAGGCCCTTCAACACGTGTTGTACCTATGTCAATAACAACAGCACCTTCTTTTACCATATCTGCTGTTATCAAACCCGGTTTACCCACAGCTGTTATCAAAATATCGGCACTGCGTGTATATGTGTTAATGTCCTTTGTGTATTTATGACAAATCGTAACTGTTGCATGGCCTTGCTCTGTTAGCATCATACTAAGCGGTGCGCCTGTTAAACGACTAGCGCCAACTACAACGGCATGTTTTCCTTCTGTTTCAATATTGTATCTGCGTAATAACTCCATTACACCAAAAGGTGTGGCAGGCATGATTAAAGGATTTTTAGAAACTATGCTGCCAAAATTGTGATTGGTAAAACCATCCACATCTTTATCGGAACGAATCTTTTCAGTTATTTTTTCAACTGAAATATGTGCCGGAAGTGGTAACTGAACAATAAAACCATCAACATCGTCATCGTTGTTAACATGGTCGATGTGCTTCATTAATTTTTCTTCGCTTATCGTATCTGCGAAGCGCATCATAGTGTAGTGAAACCCAACTGCCTTACAGGCTTTTACTTTATGATCTACATAGGTTTGGCTGGCACCATCATCGCCAACTAAAATGATAGCAAGATGTGGCACTTTTTTATTCTGAGCTTTACGTTCAGCAACCTTCTTCAAAATCTCATTCTTTATATCGGAAGAGATTTTACGACCATCGATTAGTGTGTATGTTGTTGTTTCTGTCATTGGCTACAACTTTTTAAGAGCTTACTATTTTTTCCTTTCCCCAACTACAAGGATTGTATTTCGGCCTGTGAGGACACAGACCGAGGTGAAGGTTGGGAATTAACGTTACTCAATCTTCAAAATCGCCATAAAAGCTTCTTGTGGCACCTCTACCGTACCAATCTGGCGCATACGCTTCTTACCCTTCTTCTGCTTTTCTAACAATTTACGTTTTCGGGAAATATCACCACCGTAACATTTTGCAATTACGTTTTTACGAATAGCACTAATGTTTTCACGAGACACAATTTTTTGTCCAATCGCAGCTTGAATAGCAATCTCAAACATCTGACGAGGGATCAATTCTTTCAATTTCTCGCAAAGCTTTCTCCCCCACTCTTGTGATTTGCCGCGGTGAACAATAGCACTTAGCGCATCTACCTTTTCGCCATTTAACATGATATCAAGTTTTACCATGTCTGATTCGCGGAAACCTATTAGGTGATAATCTAATGAAGCATAACCGCGGGAGATTGACTTAAGCTTATCAAAGAAATCAAATACAATCTCTGATAGAGGCATTTCAAAACTCATTTCTACACGATCTGTTGTCAGGTAGTTTTGATTAAGGATAATACCACGCTTATCCATACACAAGCCAATGATAGCCCCAATGTATTCTGCTTTACTAATTATCTGTGCTTTGATGTATGGCTCTTCAATGTAATCCATTTTAGTAGGATCAGGCATTTCTGATGGAGCATTGATATCAACTTGCGTACCATCGGTTAAGTAAGCCTTGAATTGTACAGACGGAACGGTAGTAATTACCGTCATGTTAAATTCGCGCTCTAAACGCTCTTGAATAATCTCCATGTGGAGCATACCCAAAAATCCACAACGGAAACCAAAGCCAAGTGCGGCTGAAGTTTCTAATTCCCAAACAAGAGATGCATCATTCAACTGCAACTTCTCCATAGAAGCACGCAGTTCTTCAAACTCTGTTGTATCAACGGGATAGATACCGGCAAACACCATTGGTTTTACTTCCTGAAAGCCACCCAATGATGCTCCCGGATTTATCGCATTGGTGATAGTATCCCCTACATGAACTTCCTTGGCTACTTTTATACCTGATATTAAGTAACCTACATTACCTGCACTGATTTCGTTGCAAGGTTGTTGATTAAGTCTTAGGATACCGATCTCATCGGCACCATACTCTTGCCCTGTGCTTACAAACTTTACTTTTTCTCCCTTCCTAATCGTGCCATTCACCACACGGAAAATAACTTCAATACCTCTGAATGAATTGAAAACAGAGTCGAAAATCATTGCTTGCAATGGCGCCTTAGGATCTCCCTTTGGTGCTTTAATACGATGAACCACTGCTTTAAGTATATCTTCAATACCAATACCTTCTTTACCACTGGCGTGGATCACGTCTTCGCGTTTACAACCAATCATTTCCACAATTTCATCCGTTACTTCTTCGGGCATGGCATGTGGAAGATCGATTTTGTTTAACACCGGAATAATCTCCAGGTCATTTTCTAGGGCCAGGTATAAGTTGGAAATTGTTTGGGCTTCAATGCCCTGACTAGCATCAACGATTAAAAGCGCTCCCTCGCAGGCCGCTATTGAACGAGACACTTCATAAGAAAAGTCAACGTGACCAGGGGTGTCAATCAGGTTTAGGACATAGTCTTTACCATCCAGTTTATAGTTCATTTGGATAGCGTGCGACTTGATTGTAATACCTTTTTCACGTTCCAAGTCCATGTTATCAAGCACTTGTGCCTGCATTTCACGGTCTGTGACTGTCCCTGTAAACTCTAATAAACGGTCAGCTAAAGTGCTTTTACCGTGGTCAATATGGGCTATTATGCAGAAATTGCGGATGTTTTCCATTGCTCCCTTCAAAAACGATTTTTCGGACTGCAAAAATAGCTAAAGAAGGGCTTTTCAGACGATTTTGTCTGGCTTATATTTTTATGTGTAGTATGGCCTTAAATTCTAGTCCATTACTCTTTAGTGCCAACGTAAAACCATGGAGTTTTACAATCTGATCGCAAATCCAAAGCCCCATGCCTAAACCAGAACTGAGTTCACCTGATTTGTTGAATTCCTGAAGAAAAACTGTTGGATCTGGAATGGGGTTACTGATGGGATTACTGACTTCAATCAAAATGTCATCCCCTTCTTTAGTGAGTCGGAGAACAACTGTTGAATGACGCGGGGAATATTTAATAGCGTTTTCTACCAGATTTACTATGATGGTTTCCATCTTATCGGCATCTACATTAACCTCAAAGTTTTCCACACCATCATCAATCATTAGTTGAACAAGCGTTTTGTAAGCATCGCTGGTATATTTGATCTTTTTTAATGAAGCGTAAATCAACTCATCTAAACCTTCTTTTGATTTTCTGATACTCAACACCTCCGCCTTAAGCTCACTAATAAGAAGGAAGTCATGGATGACACGCTCTAAACGCTCCACCTCTTGCAATAAAGAATTTATTCGAGTTGGTGCGGCTTCGCTATTTGCTATGGTTAATTCGGCTTTCATCACAGCAAGTGGCGTTCTCAACTCATGTGCCGCTGAGGCAAAGAAATTTGTTTGTGCGTTGGCCGACTGGCGAATGCGTTCTAACATACTATTGATTGATTCAGCTAGCAGCCTGCTCTCATCGTTTGTTTGTGGTAATGGAATCAGGTTAATGTCTTTAGATGAATTAACAAAAGAAGAAGCCAATGCAATTTTCTTTATGGGTTTTAAAATCCAGCCTGAAACAAAATACACCAGAACGCCAGCTGAAGCGATGGCCATAATTATAGCCGCAAATAAATAAAACTGAAGTGAGTTGAGTTGTTCTTGGAATACTGTTCCACTTCGACCAAGTGACAATATAAGACTAGCATCTTGCTGCTCGAGTGCTCTGCGCACATTTACAATTTCAAGAGTATCGGTGTAGGTGATGTCTTGCCAAAACTCCAGCATGTCCAATTCTGGAAAATCGGGAGAGCTAAATATCGTTTCAAACTGAATTGATTTCTGAAACTGTAGCTTCATAACAAAGCCTTCCGCAGGAATTGGAATAGTGATTGGATCAAGTCGGACCTGACCTAACAACTTTTCTGCTTCAACATTAAGCTCTCTTTTATTTGTCTCTACTAAAGCAGCTTCGACTTTCTTGTACACAAGCCAATGCACCGGCAAAATCACAATTAGAAAAACCAGAAAGAAGAGGATGGCGGTTTTTGCTCTAATGCTTTTAAAGAAGTTCAAAGTCATTGTCGAATCAATTCTCCTTCAATATAATAACCCATACCCACTTTGGTGCGAATAATTGTGTCCGCCAACTTTTTCCTGAGTTGCGATAGATGAACTTCGATAACATTACTACTCATATCGAAGTTTACCTCCCAAACTTTCTCAGCAATTTCAGTTTTTGATAAAACCCTATTGCAATTAATTAAAAGTAGCTCAAGCAACATGAACTCGCGCTTGGTGAGCATCAACTCATTTTTCTGAAGCATCACTTTTCGACTAATTAAGTCCATCTCCAAATCGCCAACTCGGTAATAGGTGTAATTACGACTTCCCGGTTTGCGCGTAACAGCACGGATGCGTGCCAAAAACTCACCGAAGTCGAAGGGTTTTTTAATATAATCGATAGCTCCCTTATCAAGTCCTTCAATTACACGTTCTGAATTATTTAACGCGCTGATGATAATTACAGGAACCTGAACATTAAACCTTTTGAGATTATCCAACACTTCAAAACCACTTTGACCCGGCAGCATTACGTCAAGCACTACTAAATCGTATTGGTTTACGGATGCCATTTCCAAACCCTCACTACCATTAAAAGCAACATCTACCAAATACCCCTGCTGAACTAAACCATTTCGCAGATGTTCATTGAGTCGTGGCTCATCTTCTATCAATAGAATTTTTAACATAATATTTAAGGCAACTGGTTTAATAAATATGTTTTGTCACCAATCTCTATTTTATAAGGCGAAACAATACGATAGTTCTTCTTATACACTTCACCATTTTTTTTAATCCTCTCTTCACCTGAGATTTTAATTGGTAGTCCACGCTTCAATAATGAACCAATCTGCTTTTCAAAACGGCTATCAAATTCTATATAAAATTCATTATCAACAATAAAGTTAATAATGCTTCCCCTATCCGACCTCACAATTTCTTTGATCTTGCCTTCAAGATACACCCATTGATGATCATGTTTCCCATCTGCACCACCAAAAAAACCACGCTCTTCAATGTATAAAGTATCCTTGCCTTGTATAATGGCATGCAATTCGGGAGCCATACTATCATCTGGTTGGCCCTTTCCTCTTTCTGCACTATGATAAATTATTAGGGGCTCTTCGGGCTTGAGAAATTTTTGGACTTTTGCCGCATGGGTGGCTGGAAATGAGACTGCAAAATCACCTTTTGCACTGCTAAACTTGACTCCAATACAAACGTGATTCTGTTTAAAAAGATATGACTTTAACATTCCCTCACTTTTTACAATTTCATAAGCATAAAATAATTCAGTAAAGGAAAGTGGATAAGCGTATCCATCACCCCTCACTATCTCCTCCCCAACAAATGAAAACTTATCGTTGACGTTATAATATTTAAATGGATTAAAAAATCTCCCGATCAAACCGAGAAAAGCTACATTTCCATTATCAAGCTTTACAGCTGATCTAAACTCATCTCTAACATAAAAACTTTGAATTGTTTCTTCCAAAAAAACCGTGGAAGTAACTTTTTTGGGCTTTTCATTACTTTCGATGAACTTTTTCCATTCTCCTTTCCACCAAATTTCCTGAATGGTCTGTTTGTTGAAAAACCAATAATAGGCATCACTCTGTTTCCTATGCGTCACATCATCTTCTATAATATCCAATCGTATCAGGGCTTTAAACTTTAAGGTGCTACCAACTTTAAAGTCGTTAAGCATGAATTGACCATATTGGGGATAGAAGTGAAAGCGGCTTTCTTTGCCATTAATCTCAACACGTATATGCTCATAGGCAAAAGAATAGCCCACTTCATAGGAAAGTAATTTACCTTCAAATTCGCGCGGCTCCCATTTAACCTGCGCTGAAGTACATAGGTACATGGCAGAAAAAATAAGCGTTAGGTGAATTTTAAACTGTTTCATGTTTAAACTATGTGTTGGTTTACACTACAACATTAAGCAACCCACCTAAAAACTTACTTAAGTGTAGATTAAGTTTTCTTAATAAGGATTTTGAATTTTTCATCTTTCATTTTTATGATTAATTTTAATTATTAAACTTTAACTTATATGAAAACAAAACTCTCGTTGTATTCAATTATTATTTGTTGTCTACTTGTGCTTGATGGTCACTCACAAGGTGGCTGGTTAAACGATTTTGAGCTCGCTCAGACAGTAGCCAAAGCCGGCAATAAACTTATTCTCGTTGATTTCTGGGCTACTTGGTGTGGACCATGTAAAAAAATGGATGCAGAAGTATGGAGTACAGCAGAAGCGCAAAAAATAAAACAAAACTTTGTTCCGTTAAAGATAGACATCGATAATGAAAGAGCACTGGCCTCTAAATACAACATACGTTCAATCCCCAATTTAATTCTTATGGATTATAAGGGAGAAGTTATACACAGTTACGTGGGTTACAGTTCAAAAACTGATTTAATGAATTTTATTGAAAACATACCCGCAGATGCTTCTGCATTGAATAGTAAAATAGATTTAGATGAAAAACAGGAACTTAGCTATACGCAAACTATCAATATTGCGCTTGCCTATCAGGATTTGAGCAAGGCTGTTAAGTATACTTCTCTAAAATTTTCATTCCTTCAGGAGAGCGATAAATTTCTTAAAAAAGCTACTAAAAAAACCGCTAACGAAGTTGAATTAAATGAGATTAAACTTTGGTCATCGTTAAATAGTGTAATAAGAGGCAAATCTAAAAAAGTAATTTCAAGTCTTACTGAGGAAAAAAGTAAATATGAAAGCACCCCTAATGAACCACTTTTAAATTTTGTTCTTCTATGCGCTTATAAGGACATTGGTGATAAGGTTGCTTATGATGCAACACTTGCATCGTTAAAGTCTAAGCCTGAAGGTGAGCGTTTCGCGAAATTAGTAGACTAAGAATCAATAATAAATTTTTATTATAAAAAAGGCTGCCTCAAAAATGAGACAGCCTTTTTTGTTAAACAAATTCTAACTTAATTAATCTTAAAAATTCCTTTTACTCCTATTTTGCATTCTTCACATACTTCTCTAACCAAGTATCCATTTCCCATAACATATGCAACAAACTTTCTTTTGCCTGGTAGCCATGACTTTCGTAAGGCAATAGCACAAATCGCGCTGTAGCGCCATGCCCTTTCAATGCATTGTAAAAGCGTTCTGTTTGCACAGGGAAGGTGCCTGAGTTGTTATCCGCTTCACCATGAATCAATAAAATGGGTTCTTTAATTTTATCTGCAAATGAGAAAGGGCTCATGTCGAAATACACTTGTGGCGCTTCCCAATAGGTTCTCTCTTCTGCCTGAAAACCAAAAGGTGTTAACGTTCTGTTGTACGCGCCACTACGTGCAATACCGGCTTTAAATAAATCAGAGTGCGCCAATAAATTACCTGTCATAAAAGCACCATAAGAATGCCCACCTGCTGCAACTCGGTTCGGGTCTACTACGCCCAATGAAGCACCATAATCAATAGCCGCTTTTGCACTCGCCACTAATTGCTTGATGTAAGTATCGTTAGGTTCTTTATCGCCTTCACCGATAATTGGAATAGAAGCATTGTCTAAAATAGCATAACCCCGCGACACCCAGTAAATAGCACTACCCCAACCAATACGTGGGAAAGTGTAAGGGGAACCCTTCACCTGACCTGCATTGGCAGACGATTTAAACTCTGCCGGATAAGCCCATAAGAAAGTTGGCAACGGACCATCTTCCTTTTTATAATTGGCAGGAAGGTATAAGTTGGCGGTAAGATCAACTCCATCATCACGCTTATACTTTAGTACTTGTTTCTTAACCTCCTTAATTGAAGGGTAAGGATGCGCAAAAGTAGTAAGCTGTGTTACGGTCTTACCTGAACGTATATAGTAATTAGGATTTTCTGTCAGAGATTCGCGTGAAGTAATGAAAATATTTTTCTTTGGATCCAACACTGTACTTACGCTTTCATAGTAAGGTGCAATACATCTCCACAATCTTGTTTTTTTACCAGATGTAAGTTCCATTTTATCAAGAAAGGGCATGTCACCTTCGGGAGATGAACCATCGCCAGATAACCAAATTGCATTTTCACGAATCATCATTACTGACCTGCCATAGCTATTCCACTCTGTCATTACATTGCCCGGATCGGTGTACACATCTTCGTTAGAACGATCTTCAATTAATTTAACAGCTTTGGTACTCGGGTTAAGTTGATGTGTTCTTGTTTTGCGGTCAGCCCACCAGTTTTCGTATACCCATGCCGTATTGGCATTACCCCAGGTAATACCACCATAACGAAGCGTTAGCTTGATCAATTCATTAGGTGTATTGGTAAAAGGTGCTGCCTGCTCAAAAACTTTATCTCGAATATCAGCTTTGGCTTTAGGATCGCCACCATCCTGTGCTTCAGCCCAATATAAAGTTGCAGGAACATCGCTTCGCCAGTTGTGTGCACGTGGTCCAGTAGCCACTGAGTTAAAACCTGTAGGCAAATTATCAACCAACGGAAGATCAACAATAGCCTTCACTAAACTTCCTTGTTTATCGATAACATTTACCTGCTGCGGAAAACGACTGAAGGGAACGATATACGAGTAAGGCTTATGAAGATTTCTGGTTAGTAAATAGTTGCCATCAGGTGAAGGATTAACCGATGTGTAGACCGCAGGTTGGCCAAGCAAAGTCTCTGCACCAGTAATATTTTTTAAAACTATTTGAGAGGTTGCATAATAATCAAATGCAGTTTCATCATAAGTATTTTTCAACAAATCCTGATACGTTCTGTTTGGTGCTTTCTTACCAAGGTTCTCTTCAATAGTTGGTCCTGCCGGCACTCTTGATTTTTCTGTAAGTGCTTTTCTTCCATCGGGCACAGCTGTGAATACAATATGTTGTGAATCTGACAACCAGCTGTAAGCATTCCCAAAAATGGCATTGACACGTTTCTCACTTAGTTTACTCGCAGTGAAAGTACTCAGGTCAATCATCCATAGTTCAATGCGATCTGCACTATTTTGCAAGAAAGCCATCTTTTTTCCGTCAGGAGAAAAAGATGGTGATGACATTAAAAGAGGTGAAGGCAATGCTTTAACCTCGTATTCTTTTTTATCGCTAAGGTTTTTAAACTTAATGCCGATTAGGTAACGCTGACGGCTTTGGCCGTTGTTGCCCGGATCAATGCGTAATCCAGCCAACCGAAGTTCAGGTCGTGACAATTCTTCTATGGTTGGATAATCTGAACGATCCAATAATACCATCCATTTTTTATCTGGAGAAAAAGTAACAGCGGGCGTTAATGGTGCCTCTAATAATTGCGCTAGCGCATCGGGCGGTCTTTGATAAGCTGTGTTATCCTGAGCTTGTGCAAAGGATATCACTGCAAACAAAATAAGGTAGATTATTTTTTTCATTTTATGTTGGTTGACATTAGTTTACTAAAAGTAAAAAGCCCTGTTCTTGCAGGGCTTTTGTTTTTACTAACGGTTTATGATTTCACTGTTCGGTAAAATCAAAGGCCGTTATGCGATTAAGTGCTATTCGTTATTCGTGTCTTCTTCTTCAACTGCAGGAACTTCTTCAGTTAGTGCTGGCTCAGGTGTGGGAGTACTTTCCACTATCTGTTTCAATGAGGCCAAACCTTCTTCATATTGCTTACCAAGCATTCCTTCTAAAACAAAAGCATTGAAAAGCTTTGTCATTGATGCGTTGCCATAACCTGTTTCACTTACATCACTGTCATAAGTCCAAACTACTTTAGTTCCTTCGGGCACCTCTTCTAAAACAAACTCTGCAAATATCTGACCTTCCATGCCGTCAAAGGCCATAGCATTTTTTACACGCTTATTTTCTTCGTATTCAACTGTCCATTGGGATCCCTTCCCTGTTTCAGGGCCATCCCAACTCATTTTAGCACCAATGCCTACTTCAGGTCCTTCAATCACTTGCTTTGCTTCAGGATCCATTTTCGCCCAGGGCGACCATTTGTTGAAATTTTCGAAAGATGCTAACTGCTGAAAGACTGCTGCCGGAGGTGCGTTAACAACAATGCTCCGTTCCATATGCGCACTTGGCGACATAACTGAGACTGCTATCACGGCTATTAGCAGCAATGAAAGGATAGCAATGCCTATTATTTTTAAAATTTTCATGGTTAAAGGGGATTGGTTAGACCTCTAATGTAATAAAAGATTAGTGCTTTTAAAACATTGATTATCTGAATATTAATTTGAATATTTCATAAACTAACCTCAATAATCTATGAGCTTTTTTTCAAATCCAAATCGCATTCCAGAGAGCTACGGATTACGCATTGCCGCGGGTCTGATTGGCTTTTTTGTACTCATGTTTGTTTTAGGCTTCGGCCATGTAGTGGAGTTGCGACTTCTCAACCTTTTCATTTTAGCAGGCGGTATTTACTTTGCATTAAAGAAATTTAAAGCAACTCACGGTGCCTCTATTCATTACTTTAGAGCATTGGCAACCGGAGTGGCTACAGCAGCCATTGGTTCCTTTATTTTCGGTGCCTTTCTCTTTTTCTTCCTTTATATCGATGTGGGATTCATGGAGTGGATTATCGAAAACGAACCTATGGGGCGATACATGAATCCTTATATCGCTTCTTTTATTGTGGTTTTGGAAGGTGTATTCTCTGGGCTACTTGTAACTTTTGTACTTATCAACTACATCAGCACCGAAGTGGATAATGTAACATCCTGATTTAATCACTGACTTGTTAAAGAGGCAATCCTTAGCAAGCATAAATTCTTGGCATCTCCGATTTACGGAGATATACCCGCCAAAATTTAAGGGTATTGGAATAAATCCCGCGAGAGTTTATGTTTTTAGGTTGCCTCTTTTTTGTTTTCATTATCTTGCCGGCCTTAACTATTCTAACATGCGTTACGAGGCAATCAGCAAGGAGCTATTTATTAACAACCGCAAAAGATTAATAAAAGAACTTAAGGAACAGTCTATTGTGGTGGTAAATGCCAATGATATACAACCTACCAATAGCGATGGGTCAATGCGCTTTCGTCAAAATAGCGATCTTTTTTACTTAACAGGAATAGACCAGGAAGAAACTATATTGGTGCTGTGCCCGGGGTTCCCCGATAAAAAATACCGTGAGGTTTTACTCATTCGTGAAACCAACGAAACCATTGCCACTTGGGAAGGGCATAAATACACTAAAGAGGAAGCCCGTGCTGCATCGGGTATTGAAACCGTTTTATGGACTTCAGAATTCTATAAACTCTTAAATACTATGATGGTGATGGGCGACACACAAAATGCCTATCTCAATACCAACGATCACTACCGCGCTGATGTTGTGGTGGAAACAAGAGAGATGCGTTTTGTAAAATGGTGCATGGAGAAATACCCATTACATAATTATGAGCGTCTTGCTCCGATTATGCACCACCTTCGCAGCATTAAATCTATACACGAAATTGAGGCCATGCAAAAGGCCTGCAATATAACTGAAGCAGCTTTTAGAAGAATACTGAAATTTGTAAAGCCTGGCATTGCTGAATATGAAGTAGAAGCTGAATTCATCCATGAATTTATTCGCCAGCGCTCCAGGGGCTTTGCTTACGAACCCATTATTGCTTCAGGGGCTGATTCCTGTGTATTGCATTACATCGACAACAGCAAAGTATGTAAAGATGGGGATATACTTTTGTTAGATGTAGGTGCAGAGTATGCCAACTATAATGCTGACATGACACGCACCATTCCTGTAAATGGAAAGTTTACTAAAAGACAAAAGGAAGTTTACAATGCTGTGCTACGCGTTCAACGCGAGGCCATGAAAATACTAAAAGCCGGAGTTGTCTACTTTGATTATCATAAAGAAGTACAGAAGATTACAGAAGCAGAGCTTATCAAGTTAAAATTGATTGACAAAACAGATGTAAAAAATCAGCATCCAGATAAACCCCTGTTTGCAAAATACTTTATGCATGGTACCGGCCACCAGCTTGGTTTGGATGTTCATGATGTGGGGAATATGTATCACAAAATGCAGGTAGGGCAAGTTTGGACAGTAGAACCTGGCATATACATTAAAGAAGAAGGCTTGGGTATTCGCATAGAGAATAATGTGGTGATTACTAAAACCGGCTTAAAGGACTTAATGAAAAATATTCCGATTGAAGCGGAGGAGATTGAGGACTTGATGAATTGATTTGAAGATTCGGTGATTTGAAAATTTGAAGATGAACCCATGAGCAGTATACTAAACTCTGATAAAGCACCCGAACCTGTTGGACTGTATCCCCACGCCAGAAAAGTAGGCAATCTGCTTTTCTTATCAGGTGTGGGTCCGCGTAAAAAAGGATCGAAGGAAATTCCAGGTGTAACCTTAGATGAAAACAAAAACATTGTTGCTTACAATATTGAGGAGCAATGCCATTCTGTTTTTCAAAATGTGCGCTACATTTTAGAAGCTTCGGGCTCGCGTTGGGAAAATCTGGTGGACGTTACGGTTTTTCTTACCAACATGAAAGATGACTTCGTCACCTACAATAAAATTTACGCTGAATACTTTAAAGACAATTTACCCTGCCGCACAACAGTAGAAATAAATTGTTTGCCTACCCCAATAGCCATTGAGTTGAAGTGTATTGCGACTATAGATTAATTTGAAATTCTATACTGAAAAACTTTCTCCGCATCCACAGGTGCGTGAAGCATTTGGGTTTATGAACTGAAAACCTTTTCCATTTAGTCCGTCTGTAAAATCGAGGGTTGTGCCAAGTAAGTACAGGAGGCTTTTTTTATCAACTAAAATTTTAACGCCTTTGTCTTCAAACACCTGATCGGCTGGGTTAATGCTATCATCAAAACCTAAATCATACATTAAGCCTGAACAGCCTCCTCCTTTTACAGACACGCGAATGTTGTGTGCTTCGTTTCTCCCTTCTTCATTACGAAGTGCTGTTATTCTCTCTTTTGCCTTATCCGTTACGCTAATCATAATTCAACATTTTTAAAATTCAACATTCCAAATTTGGAATTTGAGATTTGTAATTCTTTAGGAGACCGGATTTAACACCACGCTAAAAACAGTCAGCGTGTTCATGTCTCTTCCGTAATATAATTTCTGTAATGCATCCATTACATTGCTAGCCCTGAAATAAGAGGTGTGCAATTCTTTGTCACCTTTAGCTACCCATTGTATTGTGTAAGAAAGCTCCTTTTCTTTATAGTCCTTAACATACAGCAGCATTTTTTTTAACGCGTCCAGTTTATCAACACCAGTTTGGCTATGGAAAAGAAATGCTTGATTGTGTTTCGGGTTGATTGTGATCAAGTCAAGCTTGGTTTTCCCTTCTTGCACTGAAAATTCAAAAACAAGGTCAGCCGTACGCACCCCCAGATAACTCTTAATTTCTTGCTGGATGCGGGCAGATTCTACGTGCATCTCACTGGCTGTTTCTATCATGTTGGCTAATTTCTATTCAAAAACTTGACCTTAACCTAAAAAGTTTCGGTTCTTACGTACAAAATTAACAATTATGGAAAAACTTGAGCATATCGGCATAGCTGTAAAAAATCTGGAGGAAGCCAATGCCTTGTTTGCCCGCTTATTAGGCCGAAAACACTATAAAATCGAGGAAGTTGAATCCGAAGGGGTCCGAACTTCTTTTTTTGAAGTTGGTGGTGTTAAGATAGAATTGCTGGAGGCCACCAGACCAGATTCGCCCATTGCCAAGTTTATTGAGAAAAAAGGCGAAGGCATACACCACCTGGCTTTTGAAGTACTGGAGATTGACAAAACGCTAAACCAGTATCGCGATAATGGATTTGAGTTGATTAATCTGCAGCCAAAAGCTGGCGCTGACAACAAGCGCATTGCCTTCCTTCACCCTAAATCAACGCAAGGGGTATTGGTAGAACTCTGCCAGGAGAAGTCTAAGGAGTAGCACCTTGTTTCTGTCTGCCGTAAAAGACATCGTTGTAGTACTTTAGTTTCTTTTTTCCTGTGCGTGTTTCGTAGTATGGTTTGGGGCCACAAGCACTCAACATCGAAATTAACAGCAAACAAATTACCAGCAGCTTTTTCATATCCTTCACTTTTTGTCTTGTTATAATTCATGGTCCAGTGTCTTTACCTAACCATGAGCAGGTTATTAACCACAAATTTATTACTGGTTATATACTTGTGTTAAATGGACTATGCCTCTAATAGACTTTAGTTTCTTAATTTTGCGTGGCGAACTGTCTTAACAATCGGCAGAGAGCATTTACCTATGGATAAAAAGCGCCTGGAAATAAGCGACTTAGGGGAGTTTGGACTCATCGACAGAATAGCTACCAACTTCGATTTAAAAAACAGAAGTAGTATAAAAGGGATTGGAGATGATGCCGCAGTTATTGATGTGGGTGATGATTACTTATTGGTTTCTACGGATGTATTGGTTGAAGGTATACACTTTGACCTGGCTTACACACCACTTCACCATTTAGGGTATAAAGCGGTATCAGTTAATGTGTCTGACATTGCTGCTATGAATGGCAAAACAGAGCAAATTACAGTAAGCATTGCGTTGAGTAACCGATTTTCTGTTGATGCAGTTGACGCCTTATATGAAGGCATTAAAGCAGCTTGTGATAGCTTTACTGTCGACCTTGTGGGTGGGGACACTACTTCATCACGTGCAGGCCTTATGATTTCCATCACAGCGATTGGCCGAATTAAAAAAGATAAAGTTGCCTATAGAAGTGGCGCAAAGCCTAATGATATTATTTGTGTTACCGGGGATCTGGGTGGCTCGTTTTTAGGATTACAGATATTAGAACGCGAAAAGGAAGTATACCTCAGCAATCCTGAAATGCAACCTGAAATTGAAAAATACGAATACATGGTCGGCCGCTTACTTAAAACTGAAGCCAGAACAGATATTGTTTCTGATCTTGCTGATGCTGGTGTTGTGCCTACTGCTATGATTGATATTTCTGATGGCTTGGCTTCTGAGTTATTTCATATCAGCAAGGCGTCCAATGTGGGTATCCATATTTTTGAAGATAAAATTCCTATTGATCATCAGACTTACGATGCTGCTATTGAATTTAAACTCGATCCGATTACTTGCGCATTGAATGGTGGAGAAGATTATGAATTACTTTTTACCATTGCACAAGCTGATTATGAAAAGTTGAAAAACCATGCTGATATACACATGATTGGCTATACTAATGACAAGCCAACGGAGAAAATAATGGTGAGCAAGCAGGGCACTGTAGTTCCCTTGCGTGCGCAAGGCTGGAATCATTTTAATGGATAAATATTAGATTCACATGCTATCATACTGCGGGGAAGGTAATCGTAAAAATTGAGCCTATACCTTCTTCGCTTTCAATTTTTAAAGTGCCTTGTTGAAGCGCAACAAATTGTTGGCATAGCACAAGACCAAGACCTGTGCCCTTTTCATTTGATGTCCCTTTCTTAATGGTAGGGTGAGCTTCGGTTAATAGTTTATTGATATACTCTTTATTCATCCCCACACCTTCGTCCTTTACGACAATACTTACTTCAGTTGATTGACGATAGGCACTCAACACTATTTTTTTTCCATCGGGTGTAAACTTAATGGCATTGGAGACCAGGTTACGTAAAATAACGTAGAGCATATTTTCATCGGCAGTAACAAAAAGATTGTCTTCAATTTGAGTTCTAAGAATTATACTTTTTCTGGTCAACGCCAATTGATTCAAATCACATACTTTTTTAACCAGATCATTGACGGATATCTTACCAGGTGTACATTGAATACCTCCCATCTGAGATAAAGACCAGAATAAGGTATTGTCTATCAGATCAAGCGAGTTGGCAACAGAAGCTCTGATGAGTTCAGCATGTTTTTTTATTTCTTCTCTGGAAAAATTTTCTCCGTTGTCAATCAGTAAACCCAAAAAACCTTTGAGGGTAGTAAGCGGAGAACGTAGGTCGTGGGATAATATCGAGAAAATCAAATCCTTTTTCTCATTCAGGTTTGCTAACTGCTCGCGGGATTGTTCTATTTCTCTTGTTCTGATTCTTAATAGCTCTTCCAGTTTTTCTTTGTCCTTCTTCTCACGTTCACCACGAATTTTAAAACTCATCACAGCTACACTTAACACTATAAACGATAATATCAATCTAAACCACCATGTCATCCAAAAGGGTGGTTTAATGAAAATAATTAATGAACGTATGCGCTGCTCTCCAGCCGGGTTCGTAATTCTTACTTTAAAAGTGTATCTACCCGGACTTAGTTGACTGTAGTTTGTTTTACCAACTGCGTTAGATTTTTGCCAACCCTCATCGAAACCTTCTAATTTATATTCCGCTATAAACCTGCTTGGCTTACGATAGTCAGTCACACCAAACCTGACTGTAAAAGATGTTTCATCACTGTCGAGTTTAATTACACTATCCATCAGTGTAAACTTATCTAACTCAACAACTTCATTTCCCTTACGAAGTGTCAGTGAGTAGATTACCGGATTAAGGGGAGCTGTTTGCTTAATCGCCCTTAAAGGGTCTATGATGTTAATGCCGTTAATCCCGCCTACCACTATCGATCCGTTACTTAATTTTAAGTTGCACATACGATTAAACTCTTCTGCCTGCACACCTTCACTCACCTGATATGTTGTAAAGCGTTTGCCAGGATCAAGTCTGCTTAATCCACGGTTGGTCGTTATCCAGACATTTCCAAAATCATCAGGTACTGTAGCATAAACAGTGTTATCAACCAGACCTGAAGTATTATTAATATTTCGTTCAATTGAAATTTTCCCCTCGTTTTCTGTGACTTCAAATATTCCATAGTTCATTGTAGATAGCCAGATTTTTCCATTGACTTCTTCAATATTCAAAATCAAGAAGTTAGCAGTGTCTTTAGGAAGTCTGTAGTAAGTCAGTTCATCCGTTTTAGTATTCAGGATTGATACAGCACTGTTTGAACCAACCCAAAATCTATTCTGCTTATCGACATGCATTACGCTTACATTATTTCTTGTTGGTAGTTTATATGCCTTAAATGCATGGGTTGTTAAATCAAACTTAAACATGAGCCCTACCACAATACCATAAAGCAAATTATCTCTGATCAGCAAATGCCTGACGCGCTTACCCTGCAGGTAGGGCAATGAAGGTTGGTGATAGGCAAAACTTTTAGTGTGTTTATTATAAGTGAGTAATCCTGCAGATGTACCAACCAGTATGGTTGATGAATTTAATTTTGCAAAAGCAAAGGGTACTATGGATTCATGTTCAGGAAAATCTTTTCCTTTAATGGCAATTCTTTCAATACTATTTTTTTCACGATCAATTAGATTAATGAATCCACCATCTGTACCAACCCACAGAAGACCCTCATCCTCAAAAACACTTCTCACCATATTATCGCTTAGCGAGTTAACATTGTTGGGTTGATGTGCATAGTGAATGAACTTTCGTTGTTCTCTGTCAAAGAAATTAACAGCGCCATTGGTCCCAACCCATACCAGGCCGGTTTTATCTTCAAGGATAGCATAGCAGTTGTTACCTCCAAGTGTATTTTCCTGGTAAATATCTTGTTGTAATAATTTTGTGGTTTGATTTACCGGATCAAAAATGGCTAGACCTTCAGCTTTGGTTAGCATCCATATCAAATCTGTTTTATCCTGATAGATTGCATTTATTCTGCTGTAAAAGGGGCGACTGTCAGGCAAAAATTCCCTTACCAGCTCACCACTATCAATATCAAAAACCATTACGCCCTCCTTCTCAGTGCCAACCCAAAGTTTTTGATCCTTATCTAAGAATAATGCTGAGGCACGCATTGTATGAGGAAAAATTCTTTTAGGAGATTTGATTTCTATATCCTTGTTTTTCTTACCATTTACATAAAGAGAAACTTTTCCAACTAAACCAACCCAAAGACTATCACCTTTAGTAATTAATGGCAGTGCACCAAGTGATCTTGCAATATCAGCAAATCCTTTGAGCTCATTTCCTGCCAATTCAAACAGTCCATTTGCAGTGGCCACCCAAATACGGCCATCAGCTGTTTGCGCTATATCATGAATGGTTTCCTCTTTTGTTGTAAGTGTAACTATGGTATTATTCTGATATGAAAATGCCAAAAGGCCCATCATGCGTGTGCCTATGATCAGTCGATTATTAACGAAGTCCCAATGCACCGAAGTAATCTGTCTTTCTTCAAGTGATAGTCCCGAATCAGACCGATAAGGGTAGTGCTTAAACTCTTCTCCATTAAAACGAAACAGGCCACTGCTGGTGCCAAACCAGATTAGTCCAAATTCATCCTGTTCAAGACTTGCTACAAAAGTGGACTTGATAACTCCCGGTATTGTATAATGATCAAAAAAAACTGATGATTCATTACGTTGAGCTATCAGCGTAATAGTTCCAAAGAAAAAAAAGAATGCAAAAAATTTGCTCCTCATAATTAATCTTCGGGGTAGGGAATAAATACGAAGTTGGTAAACTCTTTATCTATAACAAATAAACAGCAGAACTCATCCGGATCTTTATACGCAGAAAAAAAGTTATCTTTTTTATCTTCTTCTACTAATCCACGTTGCAGGTATTCATCTAAAAATGAAATGTAATATGTCCACTTTAAGCCAATTAAATTCCTATCGATTAGCAATTGCCCTATTGGTTGGTCAGTCTGACAAATAGGGAAAATTGGATATTCAAAGCCACTTTTACGCAATTGGTAGGATGCTTCCTTTAAAGTGTCAGCCACGCGTACAAAGTCCTGAGAAATAGTACCTAAATATTTGCCGTTCAACTCCGGATCATTATTCATAATTCTCTGTCTAAGCCATTTAAATAATCAACCATACTCAACTTAGTTAAGCAAGCTAATAATTCCCTATTTTTAGTAAAAATAATAATAGCATGAAGAACCTTTTTATTTTCAGTGTTTTACTGATTCCCATACTAGCGTACAGTCAGGCCTCAACAGAGGCTGAAATCTCCGCATCATATCAAGTAAGGAAGCAAATGGCAGAAACATCTCTGCTCAAAAATTTTCCTGCGCGTAATGTGGGGCCCACCATTCAGGGTGGCCGCATTGTAGATATTGATGTTAACCTCAAGAATACAAAAGAGTTTTATCTTGGCTATGCTTCTGGTGGAATTTTCAAAACTGTTAACAACGGTATCAGTTTCGAGCCGATCTTTGACCACAATGATGCTTTAGGAATTGGCGATCTTGTTTTATCGCAACAAAATACTAATACCCTATACGTTGGCACTGGTGAAAAAAACAGCAGCCGCTCCAGCTATGCCGGATCTGGCGTCTACAAAACAACTGATGGTGGCAAAACCTGGACGAACCTGGGGCTTACCAATACACAACACATTAGTCGGATAGTGCTCGATCCCAATAACGATAACATTGTCTATGTTGCAGCGTTAGGCTCGCTCTATTCAAAAAATAAAGAAAGGGGTATCTTTAAATCTATTGATGGCGGTAAAACCTGGAAACATACTTTATATTTAAGTGACAGTGTTGGTGTAATCGATCTGGTTATCAACCCCCAAAATCCTAAACAACTTATTGCCGCTTCGTGGGATCGTTCACGCCAGGCTTCAAATTTTAAAGGCAATGGTGAAGGCTCTGCTATTTACCGCTCAGAAGACGGTGGTGAAACGTGGTCTAAATCAATTGCAGGATTTCCGGAAGGAAAACAGGTCGGCAGAATTGGGTTAGATGTATGTTTAAATAGTCCTAATGTTATTTACGCCATACACGATAATCAGGGAGAAATACCTGATGCATCAGCAAAAAAGACTACGGATAAAACAGACGCACTCACTTTTGAGAATTTTAAAAGTATGAGTAATGAAGACTTACTCAAGCTTGATGATAAAAAGCTTGAGACATTCCTGAGAGAAAATGGTTTCCCCAGAAAATATAACAGCACTGTGGTAAAAGCAGATGTAAAAGCAAATAAGTACACGGGTAAAGCTATCGCTGAATATTTTGGTGCCGATGCAAATGCTAATTTGTTTAACACTAAAATCATTGGCGCAGAGGTTTACAGATCAGACGACAGCGGTAGTACCTGGAAAAAAATGAACAGCTATGATCTTGATGGTGTATTCTATACTTACGGGTACTATTTCGCAGAGATTAAAGTGACACCCAGCAATCCTGATGTGGTTTATATCTACGGTGTCCCCATGTTAAAATCTAAAAATGGTGGTGTAACCTGGCACAGACTTGATACACTCAGAGGTGTACAAAGCATACATGTAGATCATCATTCAGTTTGGGTAAATCCTCAAGATCCACAACATGTTCTGTTAGGTAACGATGGTGGACTTTATCAAAGCTACGATGAAGGTGCTAACTGGAGTCACATCAACAACATGTCTGTAGGGCAATTTTATACTGTAAGTGCTGATATGGAAACACCCTACAATATTTATGGTGGCCTGCAGGATAATGGTGTATTAAAAGGATCAAGTAAATCAATTCCAAATCAAACGGAACATTGGGAAGAAATTTCAGGCGGAGATGGTATGTATGTAGTTCCTGATCCTCGAAACAGCCGTTTAGTATACACAGGGTATCAGTTTGGCAACTACACAAGAATAGATAATGGCAAAAGAACCCGCATCACCCCACCTCATAATATAGGCGAGGCTCCTTATCGTTGGAATTGGAGAACTCCTCTGATGTTGAGTAAGCACAATCCTGATATACTCTACATGACCTCACAGTTTGTGCATAGAAGTATGAATAAAGGCGAAAACTTTGAAACGATCAGCCCGGACCTTACTAAAAATGTTAAGCAAGGAAACGTTCCACTTTCTACCATTGCCTCTTTTACTGAGTCGGGATTAAAGTTTGGATTACTCTATGCCGGTAGTGATGATGGAAATCTTTGGGTAAGCAAAAATGCCGGAGGATCATGGGAAAACATAACGACTGGGCTACCTGCAAACAAATGGATCAGTTCCGTTTTCGCTTCACCACACGATGAGGCTACCGTTTTTGTTTCATTGAATGGATATAGAGAAGATGATTTTAAAACATACTTATTTCAAAGCAATGACTATGGTAAAACCTGGAAAGGGATAAAAGGAAATCTTCCAGAGTCTGTGGCTAACGTAATTATTCAGGACCCTGTAAATGCAAGTCTTTTATTTTGTGGTTTAGATAATGGTACTTATGCAAGTCTTGATGGTGGCAGCACGTGGCATTTCTTTAACAATATGCTAAATGTTGCATCTTATGATATGATGGTGCATCCGCGGGAAAATGAATTAATCGTTGGTACACATGGGCGCAGTGTTTATGTTGCTGATGTAAAACCTTTGCAGCAATTAAAAGGAAATGTTAAAGATAAAGCGGTAGTGGCTTTTGCTGCCGAAAGTACCAGACATAGCGAAAGATGGGGTCAAAAAGCATTTGCCTGGGATAAGGTCTATGAGCCTAAAGTCACGGTACTATATTATTGTAGTAAAGCAAATACAAACTTGTCCGTTGAAATTTTAGACGAGAAGAATAATGTTGTACGGAAGATAAACACAATAGGTGCACAGGGCTTTAACAATTTTAACTGGGATCTTAAGATTCAAAAAACAGAAACTGCTGTTAAGGGTAAATCGAAAAAAGCAGCGCCAACAAATCCTGAATTAATTTTCGCAGGCAAGGGTAAATACAAAATCAAGTTTAATGCAGGCACTGAAAGTAGCGAAACTGCAATTGAAGTAAGATAATTATTTATAAACATAAGGTCGTGTGGCATCTAGCTGCACGACCTTTTTTATAGTCCTTTTTCTACTCTAAACTTTTTTGCCTCTTCAATTAAGTCAGGAAAAAAGAGTTGAAACTCAGCTTTAAACTCCTCATAGAATTCTTCCAAATCCTTTACAGATTCTTCCATTCTGGAAACAAAAGTTGTTCGCCTCGCCATGCCACTTAACGCGCGATGTATACCCTCTATTTTGGCATAATTCACAAGCCAGTTTCCACTAACGATATGTGGGAGAAGAAAATAGACGGGTTCTGGCAAGACGTAAGTCCGACTTTGTAAAACCTGATAACAAGCATTTGCATAGTCAGGTAGTAGATTAGTATGGTAGTCGCCCCAGTTTTTTGCAAGATAGTGATCATAATAAATGTCGATAATCACCCCTGAATAATGCCTGTATTTTGGCCAAAGCCTTTTTTTACTGCTCGCCACTACAGGGTGGGAATCCGTGAAAGCATCAATAATTCTATGTAATTCTATGCCTCCAACCACCTTTTCAGGCATGTGCTGGTAATGCGGTCTGCCTTTAACAAAATCCCCGATAAAGTTTCCTGTCATAACATCAGGATCAGATCCGGATAAATACAAGTGCGCCAGGAAGTTCATTCACACTAAAGGTATTGGTTATTTCTCATTTACTTGTTAGGTTGAAGGTCATTTAGCTAAACCTAAACTTATGGCTTTACTCGCCCAAATGAAATTACTCATAAACCTGGCACGCATAGACGGTGAAGTGGCAGGTAAAGAGCGTGCTTATATTCGCAATATTGGCCTGGCCAACGATCTGGATGGCAACGAGATTGAAAAACTTTTCGACCAAAGACACGATCTGATTGTACCTGATGATCTTTCTGATGACCAGAAATTTGAATACATCTTCAGTCTGGTTCAACTTATGAAAATTGATGAACGCATGTACAAAGAAGAGATTATGTTCTGCTCAAAAATTGCATCACGCCTAGGTTATGACGAACAGGTTATGTTCGATCTTATGCTGCATGTGAAAGCTGCTGCAATGGGCGATGACGAAATGACCGCATTAAAAAAACTGACAAAAAAATATCTCTAGTCTTACCTGCCAATAAATTAATTCAACATGAAGAAACTACTATTCACCGTATGTGCAATGCTTGCACTATTTACAGTTCAGGCTCAGAAAACATATTTGCATTGCGGAACCTTAATTGACGGAAAGTCTAATGAAGCGCAATCGCAGATGACCATTGTTGTAGAAGGCAACAAAATAATAGCTATAGAAAAAGGTTTTAGCAAAGCAGGCTCTTCTGATAAGCTTATTGACCTGAGTAAAAAAACTGTAATGCCGGGCCTGATTGACATGCACGTGCACATGGAAAGTGAAACCAATAAAGATCAGGCATTGCAACGCTTTACTTCAAGCGAAGCTGACATTGCTTTCCGATCTACAGTTTATGCTAAGAAAACTTTAATGGCTGGCTTCACCACTGTGCGCGACCTTGGTGGATCGGGTGTTAACATCTCGCTTCGTAATGCTATTGCTTCAGGTATGGTGCAAGGTCCACGCATTATTACTGCAGGCAAATCCATTGCAACAACAGGAGGTCATGCCGACCCAACTAACGGATACAGAAAAGATTTAATGGGTGATCCGGGACCTAAAGATGGTGTTATTAATTCTCCTGAAGAAGCAAGACAAGCTGTACGTCAGCGTTATAAAGACGGTGCTGATGTGATTAAAATTACAGCCACTGGCGGTGTGTTGAGCATTGCAAAAGATGGTTCAGGTCCACAATTTACCGATGAAGAGTTGAAAGCCATTATTGAAACCGCTAATGATTACGGTATGCATACTGCCGCTCACGCCCATGGCGCAGAAGGCATGAAGCGTGCTGTTATTGCAGGCATAACTACCATTGAACATGGCACTAAAATGGATGATGAAATCATGAACCTGATGAAGCAAAAAGGCACTTATTATGTACCCACTATATCGGCTGGCAAGTATGTAGCGCAACAGGCAAAAGTAATGGGCTACTACCATCCATTAGTAGTTCCTAAAGCTTTAGAAATTGGCCCGCAAATACAGGCAACATTTGGCAAAGCGTACAAGGCGGGTGTAAAAATTGCCTTTGGTACTGATGCGGGTGTATTCCCACATGGTGAAAACGGTAAAGAATTTACTTTCATGGTTGAGGCCGGTATGCCTGCAATGGAGGCCATTAAATCTGCAACTGTAGTAAATGCAGGAGTGTTAGGAATGGCCGATAAGGTTGGAACTTTAGAGAATGGTAAACTAGCCGATATTGTTGCTACAGATGAAAACCCATTGAAGAACATTAAAACAATGGAAAGCGTAAGTTTTGTAATGAAGGATGGTGTAGTCTACAAGCAGTAAGTGCTATTAATTTATCTGAAATCAAGGTAAAAAATTAAATATCATATAAGAAACGGACACAATCTTATCCAAAAATAAAGCAATCTGATTACTCAGATTGCTTTATTTTTGGATAGCATTACGATTTAATTTTAAGCAGATATTCAATTGCTGATTAAGCTTTAGGTACAGTGAAGGTAAATGTGCTGCCTTTTCCTTCAATACTTACCACAGAAATCTCACCACCATTTTTCTCCACAAATTCTTTACATAAGATCAGACCAAGCCCCGTACCTTTTTCATTAGCGGTACCTCGTGTACTATAGGGTGAAGTTTTATCAAACAACATTTTTAAAACCTCAGGCTTCATGCCTATACCATCATCTTTAACACTAATACTCCAGAATTTACCTCTGTCTTCTGCAAACAATTGTATATGACCACCTTCGTTTGTGAATTTTATGGCATTGGTAACCAAGTTTCTAATCACTAGATTAATCGTGTTAGAATCAGCAAAGGCAAAAGTACTCTCTGGTATATCATTGCTGAATGTTATCTTTTTATTTTGAACAGAACCAAGCATTTGGATATTCTCAGCACCAACTTTAGCCATATCTATTTTTGCAGGCTGTAAACTCAATTTATCCATTTGCAATAATGTCCAATCAAGCAGGTTATTAAGCAAGGTTCTTGTATGATTAAACCTTGCCTTCAGCTCTTGAATATTCTTATTCATGTCTTCAGGTGAAAGCGCACCTCTATCCATTAAATCAAGTAACCCTGCTAAAGCATTGATAGGAGAACGAAGATCGTGTGAAATAATTGAGAAAAATTTATCTTTGACCTGATTCAACTTCTCTAACTCCTCACTTCGTTTTTCAGTTTCTTCCTGATGCTGCAATAATAGTTTATTAATTCTTTTTCTTCGTTGACCACTGCGGTAGATGGTTACTAGGAGTACACCAGCTAAAGCACCTACAATAACAAAAATATTCAAGATAAACTCTTGTCTTTTAATCTCCGATTTTTGAACCTCCTCAAGTCTGCTCAATTGTGCTATGCGCGTGTCTTTGGATTCAGTTTCAAACCGCATCTGATCACGAAACATTTTCTCGTTCATCTCCTGACTGAAGAGAGAATCTTCTAGTAATTTAAATGATTTATAATACTCCAATGACTTTTTAAAGTCACCCATGCTTTCCCAAAGTCTTGATAAATTATTATAGCAACGTATTTCTAAAGTTCTTGCATTAAGACCCTGCGCAATAGCAAGACTTTTCTCAAAAGCTATTTTTGCGTCCTCAAACTTATTCTGCTGTGCATAAATTTGTCCTCGCCCCAATTCTACCTCTGCCGTACCTAGTTTGTTATTAGTTTTAATATAGGAGATGAGTGCTGAATCATAATAATTGAAAGCGAGCGCAAAATCACCTTTGCGCATATATACATTTGCAATGCGCGACATTGTGCGAGGCTCTAAAATTTGATCCTGTATTGTTCTTAAGCTTACTAAAGATTGATTGAAGTAGATAAGAGATGAATCATATTTACCCTGCCGAAATAGCACATCACCAAGTTCGTCTAATGAGTAGGGCTCTCCAAGTTGATCACCAGCAGCAGCGCTCATTTTTCTGGATAGCTCCAAATGGCTATTTGCTCTCTCATATTGGCCAAGTACTTTAAACACTCTGCCTACATTGTGCAATGCAATTGCCATTCGAGTTGAGTCTGGTTGTGCATTGGCAATTCTATAACTCTGTGTAAAATAGAAATAAGCCTCATCGTACTCACCCAGGTCAAAATAATGATCGCCTATCATATTATAAGCGGTAGCCATTTGTACACTATCATTTATACTGATACTGTTTTGAAGGTATTGCGTGCTGTACCGGAGCGCAGTTGAATAATCGCCTAGTAATATCTGCGTAATACCCATATTGCGATAAGCCAGATTAAGTGCCCATGGCTCCTTCAGTCGTTCTGCTAGAACCACTGCTTCTTCTGCATACTTTAAGCTTTTAGCAAAATCAATATTTTCATAAGCAACAGATAGTTCTACAAGCAGTTTCATCTTAACAGAATCATCAAGGCTTCGCTGCAGGGCAGTCTCAAGACTATCAGTCTTACTATTCTGCGCATATGTCCATGTGCCAATCATGGTGATTGCGACCATTATAAAATACCTCAGACGAGTAAAATTTTCCATACAGCAGCAAGTAGTAAAAAGAGTAACGCAAATGGCACTAAATATGTCCAGCAAACTTTCATTAACTGGTCAATTCTTAAACGTGGGAAGGTCCATCTTACCCACATTTGAATAATTACAAAGAAAATTGCCTTCCCCATCAACCAAAAAATGCCCCACGCTGTGGAAGTCCAGTTTCCATTTATCCCGTTAGTCCAATCAGCTAGCCTGATTACTCCCAGGTTGGGCAAGGGCGAATACCAACTACCAAAGAACAAAATAGCACCAATTATGCTAACGAGCAACATCATAGCGTATTCAGTAAGCATTATAGTTGCCCATCGAAAGCCTGAATACTCCGTTTGTATACCCGCAACCAGTTCAGATTCTGCCTCAGGCAAATCGAAAGGTGCTCTGTTACTCTCCGCTAAAGAGGCAATAAAAAAGATAAGCCAAACAGGTACAAGAATTGGATATCGAAACACGTTCCAGGTAAAAAAACCACCCCATGCAGAAGTGTCTCCAAGCGGTTTAATTCCAAGCAAATAACTGTTTCCATTTTCGTTTACACCTTGTTGGATGGAAATAGCGTGCAGATCTAAGGTGCCCGCCAGCAGGCAAACGGTTAGAATGGTTAACCCCAATGGCACTTCGTACGATAAAAGTTGAGCAGCAGTACGAAAAGCCCCGAGTGTACTGTATTTATTGTTAGAACTCCAGCCTGTCATCACCAGTGCCATTACATCTAATGAAACAATTGCCAACATAAAAAAAACACCGGAATGGATAGCAGCACCTTGCCAGGATTGACCAATGGGTAATACACTAAATCCCGCAAAAACAGCTGTAAAAGCAAGTAAGGGAGCTACAAGAAAAATTAAGCGTTGTGCAGCACTTGGAACAATGTCTTCTTTTTGAATCAACTTCAATAAATCTGCCACTGTTTGCAGAAGGCCATAAGGGCCGGTTTCCATTGGACCTAAACGATCCTGGATAAAGGCAGACACCTTGCGTTCAGCATAGATAGCGAACACAACATAAGCAAGTAAAACAGGTAAGTAGAATAAAAAACTCAATTGATTCTAAATTGACGAAAGATAAAAACTGAAGCGCAGGAATCAATCTATAGTTTATGTTAATTTAGAGGCTTATCTCTTCATTTTCCTTCGTAAAACAATTGGCACAAGCCCAAAAGGCACATTTACCTGACTGTATCAACACTTACTCCCATAAACGATGCTTCTCTAAATGTACCACTTCACCAAAAAATAGTTTAGTACTTGCTTCAAAAGATTCGGTATAATCTGACACCAGAAATTTATGCTGAGGTTTATTCTTACTTAAAAGATTATTTGTAGCCAGATATGCTCTCAATGATTCAGCTACCTCTTCTGATGAGTCTAAAACTGCTATTCGTTGGTTGTAGAAGTCACCAATCTCTTTCTTAATTAAAGGATAGTGCGTACACGCTAAAATTAGTGCATCAATGCCCTCTAGCACCGGATCATTTAAATACTGCGCTATAATATCGTGACTGATGCGGTTATCAAAAAAACCTTCCTCTATCATGTGCACTAATAATGGTGTTGCAAGCTGTTGTAAGGTAATACTGTTGTCTAGTGCGTACAGCTTTTGTGCATACACGTTCGACTGCACTGTGCGCTTGGTACCTATTAAACCAACCTGCTTACCGCTAAACTTGTTAACTACCAACGAAACCATTGGATCGATCACATTGATGATGTGGGCACGCTTGCCTACATATTCCTTCAACAACTCAGTTGCTGCTGAACTGGCCGAGTTACAGGCTATCACAATCACTTTGCAATTCATTTTCAACAATACATCAGCAATCTTAATTGAATAAGCTTGAATTGCTGCCGCAGATTTATCGCCATAAGGCAAGTGAGCAGTATCACCAAAGTAAATCATACTCTCGTTTGGCAACGCCTTTTGGATAGCATAAGCTACCGTCAAACCTCCAATACCGCTGTCGAAAATGCCTATAGGCTGATCCTGATTCATAAAAATATAACAATGCGAATTTCAGTATTTTATTGATTAACCATTGCATTCATCTGTTGTATTGCAATAAAAAATTTATAGAATCGAAGACTTATTCCGTATTTCGTTGTTAAACTCAGACATTTGGCATAATAAGCATTATGGTAAGCTTTCCTCCCTGTAAAATAAACCTTGGGCTTAACGTTATCGAAAAGCGCAGCGATGGTTATCATAACCTTGAAACTGTATTTTACCCGATTCCGCTAAACGACATTGTCGAAATAATACCGGCAAACACTACTCAATTTATTGCCAGTGGAATTGCAATACCTGGAGAAAACAGTACTAATCTATGCCTGAAAGCTTATGAGCTATTAAGATCAACATATAATCTGCCTGCTGTTGAAATAAGGCTGCACAAAGTAATACCCATAGGAGCAGGACTTGGCGGTGGTTCATCTGATGCTGCGCACACACTTCGCTTACTTAATCAGCTTTTCAACCTACAGTTATCTATCGTACAACTCGAAGGCTATGCGCAACAACTGGGTAGCGACTGTGCTTTTTTTATTGAAGACAAACCTATGCTGGGTTTAGGTAGGGGTGAAATTCTGGAGCCCATACAGCTTTCTTTAAAGGGAAAGTTTCTAGTGCTTTTGAAACCTAACGTCCATGTTTCCACTGCAGAAGCATACAAGGGCGTAAAGCCAAGCACAGCAAAACCACGGGTTAAAGACATTATAGAAAACATCCCTTTACAGGAATGGAAACATGTATTGGAAAATGATTTTGAGACATCAGTTTTTCAATCACACTCCATCATTCGAAAATATAAAGAGGAGCTTTATGCAACTGGTGCCATTTATGCATGCATGAGTGGATCAGGATCTTCTGTATTCGGAATCTATGAGAAGCCATTCGATTTTAAAGGAAACGATTTGATCTGGAGTGGTTTGCTAACCCAATAAAGGATCTGGATTAAACTTGCGTTTCAATACAGGATAACCTGCAACGGCCATCAGAATAATAAGGGTGCCCAAGTAAAATTGAATATTCATCTTTTCTGTACTACCAAAAATCAATACTGCCAGTATGATTCCGTAAACCGGTTCAAGGTTTAGTGATAACTGCATAAAAAAAACCGACAATCTTTTCATCAGATCAACTGAAACGGAGAAGGCATAAACCGTGCATACTATTCCTAAAATCAGGATACATATCCAATCAACCCAGTCGGCATTAAAATTAACAGCATAAGCAGTGTCGACCACCGCAGTGTGAAAGCCCAGATAAATAACAGAACCAATGCAAGCACCAAACATTTCAAAAAATGTAATTTGATATGTGCCCACTGATCTACCAAGACGCTGATTCAGTGCGAAAAATAAAGCCGATAAAAAGCCTGAGAGTACTCCAAGGGCCAAACCAAGCGGATAATTAAAATCGAATGAAAAAATAACATAGAGACCGACAATCACTAGGGAGCCAAGCAATACTTCATAACCTCTTACTTTTCTTTTTGTAAATAATGGATCAAGTACAGATGCCCAGAGCGAACCTGTGGCTATCCCCACCAGACTTACCGAGGCGTTAGATACACGGGCTGAGGCAAAAAAGGTGATCCAATGAGCAGCCACCACAAAACCTACCAGAATAAGTTTAGGTAAATAACCGGCAGGCACTTTAAAATTCTGCTTCAGCAACACAATCAACAGTCCCATACCCACGGCTGCAGTTAAAGTACGCAACACCACTAACTCAATGGCTGGTATCTTAATGAACAAACCCAATATGGCCGTAAAGCCCCAAAGGAAAATAATAAAATGAAGTTTAACGTAATCTACTGTTGAGGCCATTAGCGTGGTACGTACTTATACATTAAACCTGAAATAACAGCAAAGATGATATTAGGAATCCAAACGGAAATTTGTGGTGGTGTTGATCCTGCCTCCGCAAAAGTTCTGAACAACATAAAGAATAAAATATACAAAAAGGACAAGCCGAAGCCCAATGCAATTTGCAGACCTGTCCCTCCCCTGCTTTTACGAGCCGAAACAATTACGCCCATAAATGTTAAAATAAAAATAGTAAAGGGTGAAGAGAAACGCGTATGCAACTCAACTTCATAGGCCTCCACACCAGTAGATCCGCGAGCCTTCAGTGTAGTAATATACGATTCCAGTTCGGTAATGGTCATACCATCAAATTTTCTGTAATCGTTTTCAAATTCTTTAGGCGTAATTATTAAAGTTGTATCCAATGCCGTTCCGCCTATTACAGCGTCATTCAGTTTTGCTTTGCGGTTGGTTTCAAAACCTTCTATAGCCTCTGGCGTTAGCGAAGTTTCAAAAATGCCATCAATCTTACGAAGTTGCCAATCATGCATGGTCCATTTGTTCTTTGTCGAATCCCACGCAATGCGATTAGCCGTCAGTTTCTCAACCAGACGTAAACCCTCAAACTTTTCCATTGAAAAGTTATATCCTGTATTCACAGAGTTATTGTAATTCTGAATATACAGATACACATCAGGCGCTACCTGAATGTGTACATTCCGCTTATCGAAATAGAATTTATTTTTTAGATACTCTAATTCAAAAGCCAGACGATCCTTATTTGAGTTTGGTATTACCCATCCATTAAACCAAAAACTCAATCCGGCTATTAATGCCGCTCCAACAAAGTACGGCATCAGCATTCTTTTAAAGCTAACGCCACTACTTAGTATAGCAATCACTTCGGTATGGCCAGCCATACGGGCGCATACATACACTGTTGCAATAAAAACCGTAATAGGTGTTACCAGACCACCAACCCATGGCAGAAAGTCCAGGTAGTAACTAAAAATTTGAGAAGCACTTAAGGCATTTTTGGTATACTTGTCCATCTTCTCTGTAAGGTCAATTACACAGATAATGGAAAGTAGTATAAGCACCACAAAAAAGAAAGTGCTCAGAAAACGCTTTAAAATATACTTATCAATTAATTTCATTTCTATTATTTATCAAGGCGTAAGTAGTTAGTAGTAAGACATAAGAGGGTTACAATTGTTGTAATTAATAAATCTTAAATCTTAAATCTTAAATCTTAAATCTTAAATCTTAAATCTTAAATCTTAAATCTTAAATCTTAAATCTTAAATCTTAAATCTTAAATCTTAAATCTTATGTCTTATGTCTTATGTCTAAAGTCTACTACTAACCTTCTTCACCATCACATCTTTCCATGCAGCAAAAGTGCCTGTTAATATCTGTTTACGGGCCTCCTTAACCAACCAAAGGTAGAAAGTAAGGTTATGAATAGAAGCAATTTGTGCGCCTAAAATTTCTTTATTGATAATTAAGTGCCTCAAATAAGCTTTCGAGTGAAAAGTGCTCACATAACCTCCCAGCTCTTCATCAATAGAAGACAAGTCATCCTTCCACTTTTCATTGCGAATGTTAATAATACCCTGCGTTGTAAAAAGCATACCATTTCTCGCATTACGCGTAGGCATCACGCAATCAAACATATCAATCCCCAAAGCAATACATTCCAAAATATTTTCAGGTGTACCTACTCCCATCAGGTAGCGCGGTTTGTCCTTTGGCAAAATACCACAAACCAAACTCGTCATTGCGTACATGTCTTCGTGCGGCTCCCCCACCGATAGGCCACCAATCGCATTACCCCATTGATTTTGTGAAGCTATAAACTCAGCTGACTGCTCACGCAAATCTTTGTACACACTTCCCTGAATAATAGGGAAAAGCGCCTGCTCATAGCCGTATAGAGGCTCCGTTGTATTCACCCTCTCTACACACCTTTTCAGCCAACGGTGCGTCATGTGCATCGACTCCTTCGCATAACTATAATCACATGGATAAGGAGTGCACTCATCAAAAGCCATAATAATGTCAGCACCAATGCTACGCTCAATATCCATTACTCGCTCAGGTGTAAAAGTGTGCTTTGAGCCATCGATGTGCGATTTAAAAATCACACCCTCCTCCGTAATTTTTCTATTATGCCCCAGCGAATAAACCTGATAGCCACCACTATCTGTTAAAATAGGTTTTTGCCAGCCATTAAACTTATGCAAACCACCCGCACGCTCCAGCAACTCCGTGCCCGGCCTTAAGTACAGATGATAAGTATTGCCCAGAATAATCTGAGCGTGAATATCGTTTTCCAGTTCGCGTTGGTGCACAGCTTTTACCGAGCCAGCCGTACCCACAGGCATAAAAATAGGCGTCTCAATATCACCATGTGCAGTGTGCAAAACACCAGCACGGGCGGAAGACTGTACGTCATTAGCAGCAAGTGTAAATTTCATAGTCGGTGCAAAAGTAGAAAAGTAAAAGCACAAATAAGGCAGGCGGCCCCTTCGCTTTGGCTACGGTCGGGCTATTCGCTGCAATCTTTTTGCCCCACCCCTAAGCCCCAGCTGCAAAAAGGATTTCCGCTACTATCCCTGGCCGAAATGCGGGTTTAAAAAAGAGGTGTTTTTTTAAAATGACATCAATTGGCCTAATCCAACGATTCTATCAGTTAGAAATAAAATTTATTTACAACCTCGCTAAACCTTCGAGGTCTTTGAATACCGCATCCAAGACCTCGAAGGTTGTGCGAGGTTTAAAAAATAATAAAAATGGAACCGAACAAACTATACCACATCTATACCCACGCTAACGCCTTCGATAATCTATTCAATAGCCAGGAGAACTATCGGTATTTTCTACAGCGCTACCAATACTTCATACCCTCTGTGGCAGAAACCCTTGCCTGGTGTTTGATGCCCAACCACCTACACCTGCTGATTAAAATAAAAAGCGAAGAAGAAATACGAAAGGCGTTTCCCCAAACCTCCACACAAACCTTAACCTTCGAGGGCGTCAACTCCCGCATTCAAAACCTCGAAGGTTTGGGGCCGGTAGAAAAAAGAATCTCCAAACAATTTAGCAACTTGTTTAACGCGTATACCAAAGCTTATAACATCAGGTATAAAAGACGTGGCACTTTATTTATTCCAAACTTTAAAAGAAAAGAAATTATTGATAACAGCTATTTAACTAATGTTATCTGCTACATACATAATAATCCGATAAACCATGGTTTTGTATCTAATCTGCAAGACTGGAATTGGAGTTCTTATCACGATTTATCATTAAATAATCCAAGTTTAATCCACACCAACTTTGTTATCAACTGGTTTGGTAACGTACAGGCATTTCAACAAGCGCATCAAAAAGTCAATAAAATTCCACCTGAAGAACGGATCGAAAACTTATAAGCTTGTTAAACCTCGAAGGTTCAACACGTAAACCTCCGAGGATTTAAATTCGGTCTTCAAATACCTCGGAGGAAGGTAAAATAAACTTACTCAATTATTATTGAACTCCCGCTGCCTTAACAACTTGCACTTCCATACCTTTCTTTCTTGCATAAATACCATTATCGTACATCGCTTCACAATTCACAGCTGGTAAGTAATAAGTTCCTGTGTAAGAGGCAGTGAGTAATACTTTAAAGGTTTTTCGTTCACCTCTGTATAAATTGAAGTAAGTGTAAACCCTGTCGTCACGAATGTCCTGATAAGTGAAAGCACTTGATTTAACAGTTTGTTGCGCCTCCTGCAATCTTAAATTATTTATCTCCCAGCCTGAAGGGAATACTTGTGCTAAGGCAAGATTTTCATAATTATTTTTAATTCCGTTATGAAACACACTCACTTCTGCAATAAACTCAGTGCCTTGCTCTAAGGTCGCAGGGTCAATATCAGCTCCTTCCGCTGTGGTATAGCGTACACTCAAGGAAAGGTTCTGTTGTTCATCTACTTCATTACCACGCGCTGGTGTACCTGTGCTAATAATGCGGGAAAACAGCATAGCACCACTTTCATTTTCAACGTGCACACTTTGTTTAGTGGTTCCGCTTATTGGAATTATAATTTGTTCCATTGGCAATTCAGAACTGGCTGTTACTTCTTTACCATTTATTTTATAAGTAAACTTCAGTGTTCCGCGTTTCTCCATACCAACAAAAGAGCCAATTGCCTTTAATGCAAATGCTACTTCTTGCGTACTCAACCAATACCCTTCATTACTCAACACTTTAGAAAGCTCTTTTAACATTTCAAAAGCTTTTGGTTTATCTCCTAATGCCACCATGGTTTCCATAATTAAAGCTTTATCTCGCACTTCAGAACCATAGCTATAGCTCAACTCACGGTAAGGCTTAACTACATAAGAAAGATTCTCAGCAATCTTTTTAGCAGCTTCTGGTTGTCCCGCTTTTGCGTAGGCCGCTGCTAACATCCATGAGGCTGTTTGTGGCAAGTCACCATATTCACGCAGACGGTTCATAGCACCTAATTCAGGTGAGCCAGCCAACGCCAAGGTATACAAACGATAAGCCTGCATTAATTCCGAATTATAATATCCGGTATTTCTTCTCCACTCTTGTGCTTTATTTTTTTGAAAATTTTTCCAACGCTTCATCATATCGGATGAAACAAAATAGCCTTTTGCCTCTGCTTCTATCAGGAAATGACCAGCATATGTAGTGCCCCAAGGGTCAGAGTTTTCTGCTGAGCCCGGCCAATAGCCAAAGCCTCCATCAGATTGTGTGAATGATTTCAACCTGTTTATACCAACTGTTACATTACGTTGTATCGTATTTTTTTCATTCTCACTTAATGTTTTCACATTGTCAAGGAATAACTGCGGAAACACTGATGAGGTTGTTTGCTCAATACAACCATGTGGGTACTGAATTAAATAACGCAAACGAGAACCAAGGTTAATAGGAGGCATGTTCGATACTTCCAGAATGGCTGTGTTTGTGCCACTTAATCCAAAAGGCGCAACTTCTGCTGACCAGCTCTTTCCGGCTTCCAATATAGCATCCGTTGTGCGGGTAATAGGTGAATTAGAGTTGCGTACATCGATCTCAATTTTATCAACAGCTTTAAAGCTACCGCTCGTGGCTATAACTTCAACCGTGCCAATACCAACTGCCGCCTTAACATCCAGATCAAATTCCACTGTCATATCACCAGCACTGCTCATCACAATATTTTGTGTAGCGCTTCCAGCAATAGCTAAGGGTCCGCCTGTTTTTACTTCTACCTTAACGTTCTTAATTGACTTCTCTTGTGTAAATAATGTAATGGGCAATTTCAATTTTTCTTGTGGACCAAGTACGCGTGGCATTGTTGCCAAAACCATTAATGGCTTACGTACTGGTACAGCTTTTTCCGCATTGCCATACGCACCTTCATAAGCAGCCACTACCATGGTTTTAACTGAGCCTATGTATTGTGGCATTATAAAAGTATGCTCATCTTCATCACCTGCACCTAAAGTGAATGGCCCCAGGTATTTAACTACAGGCTTAAATCTATTGGCGCGTGCATCATCATCTTTTGCACTACCCTCCTCATCACCACCAACAGCAATGAGCCGTTCAAGGTGTGAACCGTAGGATCCTATTACATAATCATACAAGTCCCAGGTGCGTACACCTAAGGATTCTCTGGCATAAAAGCGATTCCATGGATCAGGGGTTTTGAATCTTGTAATATCAAGTAATCCCTCATCAACCATAGCAATAGTGTATGACATCCTTCGCTTTTCTTTTTCAGAAATTTTAATGGTTACTTTTTCTCCAGGCTCTAACACTTCCGGCATTTCAATAACCGGTGTTAAATGTGTTTGCGGATCTTCAACTCTTACGGGCACTACACCATATAAGCGTATAGGTAAATCGTTGGTGGTTTGAGCATGTGGTTGTAAGAGAGAAACATGCACATATACATTCGGTGCCATTTCGGGTTTAACATCAAAAGTGAATTTGGTTTCGCCTGCTTGCGTTTCTACCCAATATGTTTGAAGAACTTTACTTCCATTCTCAATACTTACTAATGCTCTTCCGTTAGCGCTTCCTGGAATTGTGAGTGTAGCTTTTTCTCCAGTATTATAGTTTCCTTTATCTGTTGTGAATGACAGTATGGTAGCTCCACCACTGCCGCCAGTATTTCGTGCACGACTTCCCCAACCTGGTTCATCTACATAAACAATTTTACCGGTGCAATGCCCTGAAACCGGGTCGCAGGCTCTGACAAAATAACGTCCCCAATCCGGAGATTTGATTTCAAAATCCCAAGTACTCTTGCCATTAACTGTATTAATCACTTCTCGCTTTATCAATTTTGAGTAAGAACCCTCAACATAGTTTGCCAGATACTCTGAAGAATTATCCCACCACCAGCGCCAGTCTAATTTGTAAACTGTCATCTCAACTCCATTTCGAGAAACGCCTACGCCATCTTCATTTACTGTCACCACCTCAATCGCATGCTTTTTATCCAAATACAAAATACCAGTATACTTCTCGCCCTCGGGCACCTTCATACCCACATACGATTCATATGGAGAGAAAGGAATACTGAATCTATCTATACTGAAGTTACCACTTTCTTCAAAAACTTTACCCCTGAAGATGGCATTGAGGAAACCAGGTACCTGATCTGAAGTAGACAATGTTCCGTTAAAGCTTGCTTTACCTTCTCCATCTGTTGAACCTTCGAACAAAGTTTGTGTCTCACTAGAGAATGTCCGCGAGGGATCTTCAAATACAAAATCTTTGTATTTGGCAAAAGTAGTTGGCGCCTTCACCAACAAAACTTCAAAAATCGATTTCAGATTACGGCCTGGTGCACCATGTAACCACTTTACTTCCAGATCAGCTGTTACGTCAGGAGACGTAATACGTTCTACACCTAAATCCAAATTAATTTTAAGTCGGTTAGGTTTTACTGTTTCAATTTTTACTTGTTGTGCAAATTCTGAGCCACCAACTTTTACTTTTGCCTGCCAATTTCCAGTAGGTGCATCTACAGCAGTGGATGTGGCAAATTTATAGAAACCATTTTCTGCTGTTGACCGAACCAAGCGATTAACTACTTGCCCTTGAGGGTTACTTAGCTCTAACACGACTGGGTGTGTTGGTGGCAACAGCTTATTTTTATCTTCCAGAAGGAATGTAAGGTAAAGTGAATCCCCTGGCCTCCATACACCACGCTCCCCGTATAAGAATCCTTTTAACCCATTCTGTACTACCTCACCAGAAATGTCGAAGCTGCTTAAAGATAGAGACTCACCATTTGCAATACGAAGATATCCTCGCTGTGTTCCATTTTTAGCTACCACTACAAATGGGTTTGCTTTAAACGATACTTTACCGTCTTTATCCGTATTAGCTTTACCAATTACTTGTTGTTGGTAACTATACCATTCAACTTCAATACCAGAAAGCGGTTCGGCTGTTTTTAAATCAGTTACAAAAACAGTTGTTTCACCATCTGCACCTTGTTTGGCTGTTAAACCTAAGTCGGATGCCAGTAGATTTTTTCTAATAGAACGATCTGATCGGTAAAAAGTAGAATGACAAGGATTGTTTCTTTGCTCCCAATCGTATTCTTCATCATAGTAATCATAATATTCATCTTCATAGTATTCACCATCTTCATAATAACCACCGCCTTCGTAACTACTTTCTGTACTAAATTGATCTGTAGTTTCAGTCGTACCTTCCTGACCTTCGCAATTATAAACAGAATGGCTTCTATTAAAATTAAGTTTAACTTGATAAATAGCTCCAGGCTCAGTTTTAATGAGATCAGCTAGATTTAGTGTAAAGCGATTCCATTTTCCAAAATCGGTAACTCCCATATTATCAAGTTGAATAGTTTTCTTGAGTATGCGCGTACCAACTCTGTTTAGTTCATAATTGCCACTTATGTTATTTGACTGTAAAAACTGTAAGATGTTATTCTCAAATATTTTCAAAATGTCAACTTCAACAGCACGTAGGTTAACTGCTTCGAATGGAAGCACTAAACCATTTGTACTCGGAAGAATTGTGCCCTTACCTGTAAACCGAATTGCTGGCGTTAACTGCTCGAACACAACTTCAGCACTCGCAGCAGCTTTCATTCGATAGTCTAATATGTTACGAATACCCGCTTCAATAAATATTGTTTTTGTACCTGCTTGTCGAGCGGGCGGATATACCCACACTTCGTTATCATGTATATCAAAATCTAAATCAGAAAGATTACTAATGCGTATTAAACCATCTAAATTCTGTTTTTCTTTTAGTGGATCTGAGAACTGAAGTATAATATGTTGATTAGGCGATTGAACCACCTTCGCATTCATCAATTTAAAATCACTTAACGAGGGTACTTCAACTTCCTTTTCATCAACCTTGGCAACTCTTAATACTGTTCCGTTGGCCAATACTTTTACTTTACTGGATTGCTCACCCCTAACAACGTCTTCAATAACAAAACTGTGTAATTTTCCGTCAGCTGCATGCGACCATGTCACCGCGAGCTTCTTGCTTTCTTGTGTTGCTTCCAACAGTTTCTCTACCTCAGCAGCTTCAGCCAAATCGGCTGTATAAACTGTTCCTTCTATTTTTTGTCTTTTTAAATCTGTTTTAGCATAAGGTTTAAGGTTATCAATACTTAATTCATAGTTTTGACCGATTACCTGAAAATCGAAACTAAAAGTGCTTAGTGCCGGAGGAACGGAAGTTAGCTTCGACAAAAAGAAATCTGCTTTATAGACTTGTCCCGAATTCATTTTCTCACTCGGGGTAAACTCAATAGTTCTTGTGTCCACCCAAATGGTTTTTCCCTTTACAGTTGGATTAAAATCAAATAACTTGGCTGAAACCTCTTGCCCAATGTCTGAAGAGTCACCTAATGGCTTTGCCAGCAAAATAATAATACGGGCATTGGAAGATATAACCCCTGATGTATACGAAGATATGTGCTCTCCAAATGCCGGATCGATTTCAGTGCGTTCTAAGTTTTGTTTCTTATCTGACTTGAAGTAGAAAAAAGCAGCTACCACTAGTGTCAGCAGCACTATGGCCAGGCCGATCTTTTTAAAAATGGGGTTCATAGGAGTTGATTGAGGATTATTTCGAAAGATCAGTAAAATCCTTAAAAGGTTTACTAAAAAACCCTGGAATAACTATTCATTAAGCTAAAGCTACCATTCGTTGAGCCAAATGGCTTTCGAATCAATTATCAAAATTGATAATCTTCAATAATGCAGTTTTGGGCAAAAAATAACTATGCCTTACCTAAGCCCCCCATTTAAAAGACTAAGGATTAGTCTTTTAATGACATTTATTATTGTTTCACTATTCTCATCCTGCGCTGAAGACAAGGATCCGGCAGTACAGCTTCCTCCGATTATCTCAACATATGAACCTGAATCTGCCTTTGCAAATGAATCCATCATTATCAGAGGAGAAAACTTTGGGACATCTATCAATGATGTTGAAGTGTCATTCTTTGAAGATGAAATAGCTACAGTTACTGCGATTACAAACACATCTCTTACGGTAACCATTCCTGACAATGCCTACGTTGGCAATGTAAGTGTTAAAGTAAAAAATTTAGAAGCAGAAGGTGGGGAATTTACCGTATTAACAATATGCTCTGTTTACATAGGTGACAGATTCGCTCCTGTGCCATGCCCTCGCATAAAACCAAGTGGGTCAACATTATAAACTAAACATAAAAAATAACTATGAATGCCCTTAAATTTATCCTCATACTCTGCATCGTCTATTTTACATTCACCTCATGCGATGACGAAAAAGAAGCTCAACCACAACCCACCATTACTGCCTTAAGTATTACCGAAGGTGAAGTTGGTACAAATATTATCATTACCGGAACCAATTTTGGCACTGTAGCTTCAGACATAGAAGTTACCTTCAACAACACAGAAGCTTCTATCACTACTGCCACCACAACAACCATTACTACGACAGTACCAACAGGAGCAACATCAGGTATAGTGAAGGTGAAAGTGAAATCATTAGAAGCCAATGGACCAAGCTTTACAGTATTGGCTCCTATCACTGTAAGCGTTTCTGCCTTTACCAAAATGATGCAGGAAAACCCTGTTGGCATTGAAGGCCCCATTTCATTAGGCAACATCACTGCCACTACCAACCGAGGCACCCTTACCTATTCTCTGAGTTCACAAACACCAGAAGGTGCGATAACACTTAACACCAGTACCGGTCAGCTATTTGTGGCCAATGCAGCTGCTTTTGATTTTGAAGTGAATCCTAGTATAATAGGAGCGGTTACAGTGGCTAACGGAGAAGAGATCGCCACTGCGAACATAACCATTACTATCACCAACGTAGAAGAAGTGACCATTAATAACCTGGCGTTTTCAATAGCTGAAAATCCGGATGCGGAGAATTTAGGTATTGGAAGTGTTACGTGTTGCTGGATCGAAGGCTCACCATCCTTTGTGATCAATTCACAAAATCCAGAAGGTGCAGTAGCTATCAATGCTGGCAACGGTCAATTTACTGTGGCAAACATTGACGCTTTCGACTTCGAAACCAATCCTACAATTACAGGTACCTACAGCGTAATCAGCCAATCAGAAACAAAGACTGCTAATTTTACTATTTCATTAACAGATGTAGTAGAGATCATTGAAAACGTTATACCAACAACCTATAGCGTGTTTTCAGGTGCTGAATCAGTAGCTGACTGTACCGATGGAAGTGGAAGCAACATTCGATTTACAAATCCCCATTTTGGTTACACGTATGTGCCTGATGGTTATCCATGGTCTTTGTTTGTGTCTGATCTAACATGCGGTGTAAAAAGAATTGATGTGAATGCTGACGGCTCTCAAACTTCTACAACCGTATTTACAAATTCAGCTCCCCAGACTTGGGAATATACTGACATGGTATACTCCGCAGATGGCAGTTATTTATTAATGGTGTACCGTGGCAGTAACAATGGGAATGGGAATGTATTAAGTCATACCATCGTTAATGTTGACGGTAATGGAGGAACTCTTACCAACAATTTCTCCAACGTTACATTAATAAATCCGGAAGGCTTGGCACGCGATGCAGATGGAAAAATTTGGGTAACGGAACCACGAACAATTAAGAAATTCAATGTTGCCACTTTTGGTCTGGGCACTTTGCAAGCTACTTATGGCGATGCTAGTATTGCAGAAAGCATTGATGGAACGCTATCAGAAGCCAGATTTCTTCGGATACGTGATGTCCAAGCGGCCACTGACGGGATCATCTATGTTGCCGATCAAAACGCTGTTCGTAAAATTAACGAAGCAACAAACACAGTGTCCACTGTAGCCTCCGGCTTTGATAACCCACGCGCTATCGGTGTTTTGCCGAATGGAAACATTATTGTTGCTGACACAGGCAACGGTAAGGTACGGTTGATCGATGTAAGCACGGGAGAAAAATCGACCTTAATAGAAAATTTGGGGGATTACCCGCCCTCAGGCATAATGGTACAAACCAATGATGTGTTTTATTTTACCCGTGCTGGACTGTCAGCTGTCTACAAGGCAAACATTTCCTACGGTTGTGCACAATGCCGATAACAAAGAAACTAAACAGGCATACAAAACTTGGAGATTGTACGTTGAGTGGGGCTGCCTGTAATGGGCAGCCTTTTTTATACCTTTAAAGATCAATTGTAATTTAGTAATGCGAAGGCTTCAGTATTTGTTAGTTGTTCTGTATCCCCTCTTGAGTTTAGGCCAGGAAGTTCCTTCCTTCAATATTACTGAACAGGATGGTCTTCCCTCTAACACTATATACAACCTGTTTCAGGATAATAAAGGTTTTTTGTGGATTGCCACGGAAAATGGATTAGCTCGATATAATGGATTTCAATTTTATACTTATGACAACTCCAGTGTTCGGTCAAGAGCAGTGAGTGGGATTCTTGAAGATGATAAACAACGGCTTTGGCTTCATAACTTTTTTGGTGAAGTCCTTTATCTAGAAAACGATTCGCTCAAAAAACTTACCTCTTGGGAGACACACTATACCAGTGGTTTCCCTACCATTTCATCTTATAAAAATGATTTACTTATCACTGTTCCCTCCCATTTTTATCAATATTCGCCTGCTGACCAGAACTGGGAAATACTGAAAGTTGACTTATCTCAGAACACAAAATCTGTACATTATAACCATCACATTGTTACCAGCCAAAATGAAATAGTTGTCTGTTACACATCAGAAGAAACAACATATGTTAAAAATTTATCAACACAAGAAACAATTACTATTGATAAAAAAGATTATGTATTAAGCATAAATGTTATACGGCTTATCGAATACAGAAATAAAATACTCCTGTTCGATTATGCGTTTGGGAAATTGTTTGATCTTAAAAGCAATAAAGCGGATGATATTTCGGAGGCTTATAAATCACTTTTAGAAAATACAACGCAGGTGAGTTGCATTAATGATACGTTGCTCGCATTCATGGGTAATGATGGTATTAAATTAACAGGTCAACATGGCTACCAAAAACACCTGCTGCCTGGAAAACAAGTGAGCAGCGCTGTGTTTGATAAAGAAGGTGGACTATGGCTGGGAACATTAACAGAAGGGTTATTCTATTTATCTTCACTTTCGTCTGTTATCTATAAAAAGGAATTTTACAGAGATTTCAATAAGCTTGCTTTTGACCCAACCACCGGAAATATTTTTGCCGGAAACCTTAATGGGAATATAACGCAACTGAATGAACAAGGGGAAGTTATCCGACAACAAGCTTCTGATAACAAGAGTACCGTGCAAAGTTTATTTGTAGATACATTGGCTAAACGTTTACTTGTTTTCTCTGATAAACTATACATTTATCAACTACCAACTTTTAACCTACTGAAGACCATTAATATCACAGCCACCAAAAAAATATTACGTTTCAATAACAAATATCTTTTAGCAACATCAGGAGGACTGACCTCAATAAATGCTGAAACTTTTTTGCCTGAGGGTTATATTACAAATCTTAGAACCAGCACTATAGCTTATAATAAAGAAAATAATACTCTTTGGATAGGGTCGCAAAAAGGAATATCGACTTATGATTTATTAACCACTAAAGAAAACAGCTGGATCATTCCAGAAACAAATTATTCACCTGGAGCATCCGACATATTACTTTATAATGAAAGTGTTATCCTGGGCACTTATAACAATGGTGTTATCATCATTGATAAATCAAAAAAATATAAACAAATTTCAATCACCGAAGGGCTTCCTTCTTCCCATGTCACAGCGCTTGATCTGATTGGAAATAAACTCTGGATTGGTACCGATAACGGTATTGCCTTACTTGATTTAAAAACCTATAAACTACTATCCATTGATGCATCAAAAGGGTTAGCTTCTAAAGAAGTATACGATCTGGTGGCTCATAAAAACCGTCTTTACATAACCCATCCACAAGGCTTGCAGATATTGCCCACTGATATTGATCTTAATTTACAAAAACCTTTTTTGCTTGTTCAATCTGTTACATCTGATAATCAGAACCAAGTAAAACCCTTGAAAGGCATTATTTTAAAACCAGGATCACAACAGTTAACCTTTCATTTTGATGTTGCCAATAATCTGAGAAGCCACGGTGCTACGCGTATTTTGTATAGAATAAAAGAATTGGAGAACGATCGATGGAATGAAACAAGCTTGCGTTTTCCTATTGCCAACTACCTCTCATTGCCCTCTGGCAAATTTACTTTCGAAGCTTATGCACTTAATGAAGATGACGTACAATCTGAAAAATCCGTTTCAATTCCAATAGAAGTGCTTAGCCCCTTCTGGAGGCAAATGTGGTTTATTGTGGTTTCCTTTATTATCCTCACTTCAATAATCATTCTGTTTGTGTACTTAAGAATGCGGAGTGTTAACAGAAGAAACCGTGAAAAACTTGAACAACAAAACCAGGCACAGTCACTTCGTATTGCACAGCTCACCTCCATACGCGCTCAGATGAATCCTCATTTTATTTTTAATACTATGTCTCTTATACAAGGAAAGGTACTGAATGGATTAAAAGAAGAGGCCAACGATCAAATTCAATATTTTTCATCTCTTCTTCGCAAAGTTCTAGATTTTTCAGGCAAGGAAACGATATTACTCAACGATGAAATTGAAGTATTGCAGAAATATTTATTAATTGAAAAAAGTCGGTTTGACGGAGAATTAGATTACAGCATAACTATAAATGATACTGCTAAACAAGAAATGATACGCATACCCTCTTTATTAACACAACCCTTTGTTGAAAATGCGTTACGACATGGTCTCATGCACAAAGTCGGTGATAAAGTTTTAAAAATAGATTTTTCTTTGCGAGACGATACCCTAATCATCACTATTAAAGATAATGGCATAGGCAGAAAAGCTTCAGGAGAATTTAATAAAGCGCGCAGAAAGGAGCATCAGTCTTTTGCTGTAGAAGCCAATCAAAAGCGTATTGATTTACTTAATGCATCAAGACAACACCATATTAGTTTAGAAATACTAGATCATTATAACGAACACAACATAGCCTCTGGTACTTCTGTAATTATACAAGTACCTTTAGATCTTGAAGTAAATGGATAAGCAAAATAGTATAAAAATATTATTAGTCGATGATGAAAAGCCAGTGCGTTCTGCCTTACGTGAATTGCTCACTAGAAATTTCCCATCAATTATAGTAGTTGGTGAAGCTGGGAGTGTACCTGAGGCTGTGCGTGAAATTCATCAGCACAATCCTGATCTTATATTTTTAGATATTGAAATGCCTGGTTATTCCGGTCTGCAGTTGCTTGAATTTTTTAATCCACAACAAGTCACTTTTGATATTATTTTTGTTACTGCCTTCAACGAATATGCCATTCAGGCTTTTAAAATATCTGCTTTTGATTACTTACTTAAGCCAGTAAATACCGAAGAATTAAAGAAGACACTGGAACGTTATGAAGTGATGCAGCATAAACAAAAACTTATTGAAAGAATAGGACTTTTGAAAGAATCCTTTGTAAACGAAAAAGCCCCAACGCAAATTGCCATAAGCTCATTACAAGGAATGGACTTTATTCAGCTTAGCAATATTATTACTTTGGAAGCATCTGGAAATTATACAACAATAATATTGGCCAAAGGTGATAACATAGTTTCCAGTAAACCATTAGGTGAGTTTGAAGAACTGCTCAAAAATAATATCGATTTTTTTCGAGCGCACAGATCTCACATCATTAATCTAAATCATGTAAGAAAGCTATCCAGTAAAGAGGGTGATGTAATAATACTTATCAGAGAAATTGAAGTTCCTTTATCGCGTTACCGAAAAAAAGAATTTGAGTCAGCCATTGCTAACTACAAAATCTAAGACGCGCAGGCTGTAACAGCATTTACAATTTCCAAATCTGTTTTCTGTATAGCACCAAAGCCCCCATAAATATTTGTAAGCTCTCCTGTAAAGCCTTGTCTGCGCATAATCGAAATGGCTATCATTGATCTATAGCCACCTGCGCAATGCACCAGGTAGGGGCTTTGTTTTTCTAATCTTTCTAGTACATTTGGAAAATTACCTAGCGGAATAAAATCCGCTCCATTAACATGGCTAGCTTCCCATTCTCCAGGTCTACGCACATCAAGCACTGCTTTTCCTGCTCTCATCTCAATAGCCATATCTTCGGCCGCGATGGATCGAACAGTGTCTAATTTACCATCCCAGGTTTTAACACCACCTGCCAAATAACCAAGCACATTTTCATATCCAACACGGGCAAGTCGAAGTACAGCTTCCTCCTCTTTTCCATCTTCAGCAATTAAAACTAAAGGTTGTTTTATGTCTATCAATGTACCAACCCACACTGCATATTGTCCACTCAAGCCAATGCTTAATGAAGACGGAATATAGCCGGTTTCAAAATCGTCTGGTTTGCGTGTATCTAAAATTAAAGCCCCTGCTACTACAGCTTCTTTAAATGCTGTAAGATTCAAAGGCTTACTGTTTTGTTTCATTACACTGTCAATGGAAGTGTAGCCCTCACGGTTAATGCGAGCATCTTCAAAGAAATAAGAAGGTGGTGGCAAAATACCGTCAGTAACTTTCTCTATAAATTCTTCACGTGTTTGTTCCTGTAAAGCATAGTTCAATTTCTTTTGCTCACCAATGGTCGAGAAAGTTTCTTTACCAATATTTTTTCCACATGCTGAACCAGCACCATGTGCAGGATAAACTATTACGGAATCAGGCAAAGTTTTAATTTTTTTATTGAGTGAATCATAAAGCATACTTGCCAATGCTTCGCGCGTCATCACACCATCTAGTAAATCAGGTCTGCCAACATCACCTACAAACAAAGTGTCACCTGTAAATACCGCATGTTCTTTTCCGTTCTCGTCCAGCAATAAAAAACAAGAAGACTCGGGTGTATGCCCTGGAGTATGAAGCACACGAAATGCAATTTTACCCAATTTGAACTCTTGTCCGTCTATGGCGTTAATAACTTCGTAAGCCGTATTGGCTTGGGGCCCATATACTATAGAAGCACCTACTTTCTTTGCCAAATCGATATGTCCGGAAACGAAATCCGCATGAAAATGTGTTTCAAAAACATACTTGATTTTGGAATTACGCTGTTTAGCCAATGCGATGTATGGTTCTGTTTCCCGAAGCGGATCGATAATAACAGCTTCGCCTTCAGATTCAATATAATAAGCAGCCTCGGCCAGGCAGGTGGTATATAATTGTTCTATGTACATCGTTATAGTCTTAAGGTTATACGCTTAAACCGGTTAAAGTTCTTAAAAATTCTTTAAATCACAGAAGCTTAGTATTTTGCCAGACATGATTCGCCTCATTTTTTTGTTTATCTCCCTCTTAGGGTTCATTCAATCGGTTGCACAAGAAGCACGACTTTACCAGGAAAACCAAAAATGGGGCCTATTAAGCCCTGAAAAAGAACCGATCACCAAAGCCATTTACGATCAGATCATACCTGGCATACCGTATTCCATTGTAAAAAAATATGATCCCACTACGGCACGCTATGCGGCTGGTTGTATTAATGCCGCTGGCGAGTTCGTAATACCCATGAATTATACTGATTTACGCTTAGAGGGTATGCGTTTAATCGCTTGCCAGAAAAATGGTGGTGGTTTTGTTTATGGTGTCATTTCATTAAATAACGAGCTAGTTATTCCAATCGTTTACAAAAGCATTCAATCGTTAGGAACCCTTCGTTTCGCAGCGGAAAATGCTTCTGGTAAGTTCGCACTATTTACAGAAAATGGAAAGGCGCTTACCAATTTTGACATTGATAAGATCGCTGATTTTCAGCGTGGTGTGAGCATTTTTGAACAACAAGGTTTATTAGGACTTTTAAATAGAAATGGTGAAGTAATTGCTGAGGCAAAATACAATAGTTTTGAAGTAAATGAGCGTGGTGAAATATTGGGACTGCTACCCAACGAGTGGGAATGGGTAGATGCCACGGATGGCAAAATCAAACAAACTTTGCCTGCAGACAAAGTAATACCACTGGACAACGAATCACTATTAATTAAAAACAGAAAAGGAACAGCTTTATTCAGCAAGGATTTAAAGCAACTGACTGATTTTTATAAAAACCTTCATCAAAGTGACTTGCACGAATTTTTCATAGCTCGAAATTCCAAAGCAGGATTAATCAATGAAAACGGAAAAATAATATTACCCTTAACTTTTGATTCTGTTATAGTTGATAAACGTTTTGTATTTGCCAGTAACCAAAACAATTGGCAAATCTATTCGCTGGAAGGTAAACGCTTAAGCGAACGTAGTTATCAGCAAATTGATAACCGCAATGAGTTAGTACATGTTAAAAGAAAATCGTTTTGGGGAGCTCTGAAAGAGAATGGGAAAGAGTTGATCGCCTGCGTGTATGATTCTATTCTCGATAGTAATGCAACGCATTTATCAATCAAGTTCAAAGGTGGTTACGGAATCATTGATTCGCAGGAGCAATGGCTTGTCAGTCCACAAAATTTTCCGTTGATGTTAGTGAATCAAGAAAGATACATTGTAAAGGATGGTGCATTGCTTACTTTAAAAGATTTCAATCACCTTGTATATTATTTTACCAATAATCCAATAACCATTACCCATGAAGGCTTGCTTGAGAAAACTTCTATAGGAGAGTTATGGCAAGTTACATTTACAGGTATTGTCACCAAACTGCAACAAGTAGGAACAAACCAGGTTAGCGAGGTGGAAGAAGAACACGAGGGTTATCGTGCAATACGTAAAGATGGTAAATGGGGCTTCGTAGATGCGCTGGGTAGGCTGCGTATACCCAATCGTTATGATAAAGTACAATACTTTGCAGAGGGCCTGGCACCATTTTCGTTACGCTCAAAATGGGGTTTTTTAAATAAAGAAGATGAGATTATTATTCACCCAACCTATGAAGATGCAAAACCTTTTGTAAATGGATTTAGTGTGGTGATGCTCAAGAAAAAATATGGATTAATCAATAAAAACAATGAGTTGGTATTACCATGTCGCTATGACGCTGTACATCAACTTGAAAGTGGCTCTTTTGAATTAGTAAATAATGGTTTAGTCGGGTTAGCTGATAAAACAGCCAATATTATTTATGACCCTAAATACACATCGCAGCAGTTTTTTAACAATAGAATAATAGTTCAACGTCAGGGCAAGTTTGGTGTTTTAGATTTAAATGGTGCTGATATTATTCCTACCATGCATGATGCTATTACCATTAATCAGAAAAATCAATACTTAATACTTAAACTTGGAAAGAAGGAGTTAATAGAAGTTTTCTAATGTCAAAAAAAATGGCTTCCGAAAGAGGAAGCCATTTAATAATAATTTCTAAGGTAGGTATTACAGCTTATAAGTGATTCCGAATAAACCACCTGTACCGGTACCACCACCAAATTCAAGATTCAAACCAAATCGGTCAGAAAAGAAATAACGCGCTCCGATTTGGCCATCAAGACCAACACCTGAAGCCTGACCTCCAAAGTCTGCAGATGACCAGATATAATATCCAATTGTTAATCCAGCATATAAATCCCATTCACTTGGCAACTCAATAAGTTTATTAAAGTGATAATTACCATTAAATGAAATCACCATTAAGCTTTGGCTATATCTGCTACCTCCAAAATTGTATCCATAATTTCTATAAGAAAAACGAGGACCAACTGTAAAACTCTCTCCAACACCAAAGTCTACCCCAAGATAAACTGGTGTTCCGTAGTTTGAAAATCCAAAGCCTGCGTTTAACTGTTTTCCGCCTTTAGCTAAAGAACCTTGCGCGTATGATGCAATACTTGCCAATAAAAATGCTGCAAAAAAAATGCCCTTCTTCATATTAATAAATGTTTTAGAGGTGCAAATTATCAAATTATCAGCAAAATAAATAATATCCCTTAAGCTTTGCCAGGTGAACCAGCGAAACTCATCGATAGAATTGAGGATTACTGTACTCAAGTAACATTCTTGAAATACAATCATAACTAACAATTACAAACACTAAGTTATAGCAATCAGGATTATGAAAATCCCTTAAGTTTCTCTATCTTGATTACAGTTTAACCAAACCATTAATTCATGAAAAAACGATTTGCACTCCCCGTATTATTGTCGCTATTTCTAATTCCGACATTAATGTCTGCACAGGAAAACACATTTAAAATAAACATCCTAAGCCCGATTTTTAAAACACTCAACTTACAATACGAACACAAGATTAAAGAAAACTCAAGTGTACAACTTGGTTTCTTTTACACTGGCTATTCAGTTGGTGAGACCAGTTTCTCTGGCTTTGGAATTACGCCCGAATACAGATTCTATTTGTCTTCAACAGAAGCTCCACAGGGTGTTTATGTAGCGCCATTTTTACGCTATCAGAGCTTCAATTTATCTGAAGAGTCAACTGATTCAGAAGCCACTTTTACAACAATTGGTGGTGGGGCTATTATCGGTAAGCAATGGATTTTCAAAGAAAAGGTAGTGCTTGATCTTTTTATTGGCCCTGCTTACAATTCAGGATCAGTGGATGTTAAATCTGGAACAGATAGTTTTGATGTTGGTACATTTGACGGATTTGGACTACGTACTGGTTTCTGCTTAGGCATTGCTTTTTAATAGCCTAGAAACTTAATCTAATTATGCTGTTAATTTTTTTATAGAAGTTAATAGTTGTTTAAAAAGAGGAGATACTAAATGTCTCCTCTTTTTTGTGTCTATCGGTCATTAATTCAAAATACCTACAGCATAGTGTTAAAAACACTCCCTTGATTTAAAAAAATACCCTTTAGATATTCCCTTAAAATGTCGTTTCATAATCAGCACCCTTAGGTTTTAATCTGCCTATAATGATTCTAATGATATCTATTAATAACCATATTAAAAGTGCTATACCTGGAACAATAAGGAAACTTGTCACGGCCAACACAAAAAACACAATGCCAGATCCAATTTTTCCAAGATAAAAACGGTGAATGCCTAAGGCTCCAAAGAATAGTGCGAATAATAATACTACGAGTTGATTTCTGACAAAACCCTTCGTAGCATTTACACCATCGGCCTTTTTTATGGCTTTAAACGATGCGGTAGCTTTTTTAAGTTCAGCTTTCGCCTGCTTGCGGTCGGCCTTAGTATTAAATGAAGCAGACTTAGAGGTAATGTTCTGTTTAGCCTTTGTGTATGCATGTTTTGTATCCAAATTGGCTACAACTGCTTTCATTTTTTCAGCATCATTACTTGCGTATGCGACTGGCGCATCATGAATAGGCGAAGTAGTTATTTCATCTTCATTTGTTGATCTAAATTCTTCAACTGTTTTGTTTTCAATTGTAACGGCACCAGCTTGATAATTGTGCTTGCCGAAATGATAACTATACTTTGGAGTAGCGCACGCACCTAACAGTACTGTGCTAAGTACAACGAGTGTCTTTTTGTTAACATAAGTTCTGGTTTTAGTGAACCCGAAAATAGATGCCTCGCGCGTGCATCAATGTTCTGTCACAACCATTGTATATCAACTCCTGATCATGGATAAACTTTTTAACAAAAAAAGGGAGCCGTCACCGCCTCCCTTTTTTTATAAAATCTAATAAACCACTCAGGCACTTACGCCATCGGCTAATAAAATAACTTTATTGTTTACTACCTCTACAACACCACCAGTAATTATCACTTGTTGAGCGGCTCCTTTTACTTTGTATTCCACTACGCCTTCTTTCAATAATGAGATAAGAGGTGCGTGGCTGTTTAATATCTGAAAAGAACCATCAGCGCCAGGAAACGTTGCTGAATCTGCATCTCCTTCAAATACTTTCTTCTCGGGTGTTACTATCTCTAAGAACATAATTCAAAATTTCAAATTCAAAATTTCAGATTTCAAATCTCAGACCCACAATCTTGAATCTGAAATTTGAAATTTCAAATTATTAGCCTTTTGCTTCCGCGATCATCTTCTCGCCTTTCGCTGCAGCATCTTCAATGGTACCTACAAGGTTGAAGGCCATTTCAGGCAGGTGATCGTACTCACCATCCATAATTGCATTGAAACCTTTGATCGTATCTTTGATATCAACCAATACGCCTTTCAAACCAGTAAAGGCTTCTGCTACGTGGAAAGGTTGTGACAAGAAACGTTGTACACGTCTTGCACGGTGCACTATCTGCTTATCTTCATCGCTCAATTCATCCATACCAAGGATGGCGATAATATCTTGCAATTCTTTGTAACGCTGTAAAATGCTCTTCACACGTTGTGCGCAATCATAGTGTTCTGCTCCAACTATATCCTGACGAAGAATACGTGATGTTGAATCCAATGGATCTACCGCAGGGTAAATACCCAATTCAGAAATCTTACGGCTTAATACTGTAGTAGCATCCAAGTGAGCAAATGTTGTAGCAGGCGCAGGGTCAGTCAAGTCATCGGCAGGAACGTAAACGGCCTGTACCGAAGTGATTGAACCATTCTTAGTTGAAGTGATACGCTCTTGCATCAAACCCATTTCAGAAGCTAATGTAGGCTGGTAACCTACTGCTGATGGCATTCGGCCTAAAAGAGCCGATACTTCAGAACCTGCTTGTGTAAAACGGAAGATGTTATCTACGAAGAAAAGGATATCACGTCCTTTACCTGTTCCATCACCATCGCGGAAATACTCAGCAACAGTAAGACCAGACAAAGCCACACGCGCACGGGCTCCAGGAGGTTCGTTCATTTGTCCGAACACAAAGGTTGCCTTCGATTCTTCAAGACCTTTAATATCTACTTTTGATAAATCCCAACCACCTGCGTGGAGTGATTTCATAAATTCTTCACCATAATTAACGATACCTGCTTCAATCATTTCTCGAAGCAAGTCATTACCCTCACGTGTTCTTTCACCCACACCAGCAAATACTGAAAGACCAGAATATGCTTTTGCAATGTTGTTGATCAATTCCTGAATCAATACGGTTTTACCTACACCGGCACCACCGAACAATCCAATTTTACCACCCTTTGCATAAGGCTCGATCAAGTCGATAACCTTAATACCTGTAAACAATACTTCCGTAGATGTTGACAAATCTTCGTAAGCAGGTGCATGGCGGTGAATCGGTAATGTCTTGTCACCTTTAGGTTGCTGGATACCGTCAATGGCTTCACCCACTACGTTGAACAAGCGGCCTTTAATATCTTCTCCGATAGGCATTTGAATGGGCATACCGTGATCTTTCACTTTCATGCCGCGAACAAGACCTTCTGTACCTTCCATAGAGATGGCACGTACACGATCTTCGCCCAAGTGTTGCTGTGTTTCTAATACCACGCGAGTACCATCAGTTTTGGTTACTTCGAGTGAATCTAGAATGTTCGGAAGTTTGGAACCTGGTTCGTCAAAGGCTACGTCCACTACCGGACCGATAACCTGCGTAATCCTACCAAAGTTTGCCATCGGAGTTTATTGAGTTTTAGTACTAGTTAAGTTATTGATTTTCAATGATTTTAAGCCAAATGACCCATAAATCGTGCGCAAAAGTAGGCTTTCTTTGCTGCTTTGGCAAATACTTATTCAGTAATAGTTATCTACAATGCAATGTCATTTAATTAAGCCTTTTTATGATCTCACCTCCAATCCTCTCTTGGGGAGAGGACGAACATGGAAGCTTAACTAAATGACATTGATCTACTCAGTTGAGCTTATTTAAAATCCTGATTTTCAGTTGAAAACTTTAAGGAAAAACCCCGCTAAACGCCAACGTTTGGTAATGTAGGCCACGGCCGCCTTTCGACTAATGGCTGAAGCAATTTGTTTGGCAGCCTTTTCTGGGGAGGCCACCCAAAATTTACCCGCTGCCTTGGCCATTGGGGTGTCGACAAAACCTGTTCTCAAATCGGTAAAGCTGATAGGCACTTTTAACCGTTTCGCCTTTTGTCTTAACCCAATCAGGTAATTAATCTGATAGGCTTTTGAAGCATTATAAGCGGGTGCGTGCCTGCTGCCCATCATGCCTGCAACGGAGGTGATAGACGCAAAACTGCCTTTACCTTGCTTTTGGAAGTAATTGAATGACCAATCGGCTATCTGGGTAAAAGCGGTAACATTGGTGTCGATCATTTTCTTTTCAATACTGAAGTCCAGGTACTTATTAAATTCACCCACACCAGAACTGTAAACGATTATATCAACACCACCAAATTCTTTAACTAACTGATCCAACTGGCTATCGTTTTGCAATGCGTTTACATCGAAAGTACTTATGCTTACCTTATCAGGATATTGTTGCTGAATTTCTTGCAGCAATGGAAGCCGCCTGCCCGTAATACAAACTTGATTACCCTGTGCTGCATAAAGTAGTGCAAGTGATTTACCTATACCTGAAGATGCTCCGATGATTATAATTTTTTTCATTACGCTTTATTATCTGGTTGTGAATAACCCAGTGATGCGTTCAGTATAATTCTGAATGTAGTTCCTTGATTTTCCTCAGAAGACTTAACAAATATTTTACCCTTATGATAAATTTCGATGATACGTTTTGCTAATGTTAAGCCCAGTCCCCAGCCACGTTTTTTAGTAGTAAAGCCTGGATTAAACACCATCGCTATTTTTGAACGTGGTATGCCTTTGCCGGTATCGGAAATATCTATTAGCACTTTACCTTCGCTGCCCCTTAATATTTTAATGGCTATGTTACCCGATGAGCTCATGGCATCAACCGCATTTTTACAAAGATTCTCCAACACCCATTCAAACAAAGGTGCATGTACGTAAGCATTAATATTATCTGATAAGGTGTAAACATCAATGCGAACTTTTGATGATAAGCGCGGACGTAAATAATTAACCACATTATTTATCAGGGTTACGACATTTTCCTGCTTGAGTACTGGTACTGAACCAATACTTGAGAAGCGCTCGGTTACGATAGTTAGCTTGCGAATATCTTTCTCTAATTCTTCCGCAATATTTCTATTCTTCAAATCAGGATCTTCGCGCATTACCTCCACCCATGCCATTAAAGAAGAAAGTGGTGTACCCAATTGATGCGCAGTTTCTTTAGCCAGGCCCACCCATAACCTGTTTTGTTCTGCTTCCTTTGAGTAATTAAAGGCGAGGTAAGAGATGAAAGCAAAAATAGCAATGACTGAAAGTTGTATGTACGGATAGGCAATGAGTTGTGCCAGTAGGAAGGAGTTTTTATAATACACGTATTGAACCGCAAACTCCTCACCATTGTCTTTGAGCGAAATACGAATTGGTTCATAAGTGCCCTTCATCACCTCAATTTCATTAATGAGGTAACGCTCCTTCTGCACTGCCGGCCATTGATCTTTAAGTTTCAGATTTCTATAATCAATCACTTTTTCTCTTTCATCGGTAATGATGATGGGGATGGAATTATTCTGAAAAAGGATTTCCTGTGTTATAAAGTTGATGTTCTCGCTAGAGGCATCGTTCTGGTTTACAGTAAACTCCAGTGTTTTAGCATAAAGCTGAATTTGTTGCTTCTCTTGCTCCTTCAGCTGATTCACTAAAATATTAGTATAGTAGATAGAACCTATGCTGATAAAAACAGAAGCGGCCAGTACAAACCATTTCCAGCGTGCATTGCTGCTGTATAAATTCATTGTGGGAAGTAGTCTGGCCATGCTTTTGCGCTAGTATCTCAACTCTCCACGGGTAACGCGTGAATGGCAGCTTTCGTATCCGAAAAGCTTTGCCTCGGTTGGCGTGCTGAAAATAAGAAGACCCCGATGCTTTTCAAAACATCGGGGTCTTTACCTTGCTAGGCATTTGTATTCAATGTCGTTTAAATACAATTAGTTTCAAAAAGGCTGAAATTCCATAAAAGTAACAATCCGTCAGACCGCTCTATTGCAAAGCAAACAGCGGTCAGACGGATTTATGTAAAGATGCGGTTTAGCAGATTAATTCTTAATCATGAACCACTTAGCCAATACCTTGTAGTTTACTTTACTACCAGTCATTAAAATACCTACACGATAAATTCTACCTGCTACCCAAGTGGTAAAGATGAAACCAGCCACCAATAGCACCATAGAGAGTATTAATTCCCAAGTAGGTACGTCATAAGCTATACGCGCCACCATTACTACAGGAGAAGTTAATGGTATAATGGATAGCCAGAAACTTAATGAACCGTGTGGATTAATTGGAACCACTGTGAACACACTCATGTAACTAATCATTAAAGGCAACATTAATGGCATCTGAAACTGTTGCGATTCCTGAATACTATCCACCGCAGAACCTACAGCCGCGAACAAAGCGCCATACATTAGGTAGCCACCTAAGAAGTAGAACAAAAATACAAGGGCTATTTTAGTAAAAGGAATTTGGTCGATGCTGTTCAACACTTCGTTCATCTTGTCGCTTTGCACTTTCTGAATTTCTTCTTTTTGCTCCGGATCCACCTGACTCATTACCTGCTCCTGCATTTGCTCCTGGGGCATCTTTAACCCAAAGTAACTCAATACTGTGCTTGAAAGAACGGTGATCAATACTATCCAGATAGTGAACTGTACCAACCCGACAGAAGCAATACCAATAATTTTACCAAGCATCAACTGAATTGGTTTTACTGATGAGACTATTACCTCCACGATTTTGGAAGTCTTCTCATCTATAACTCCTTGCATGATTTGCATGCCATAAGACAATACAAACACGAACAAAACTATACCTAATAAGAACCCAAGAATTTTTAGAATCATTGAGTTACTACTCTTCTCTTCTCCAGTGTCCGATATATTAACTTGTTTAAAATCAATACTCGTTTTTAATCCTGCAAGTGTTTCTTTATCAATCTGGTATTGCTCCAGTTTAAGATCCCGGATACGGTCCTCTAAAATGCGTTCAAGCCCGGATATCTTCTCATCGCTTTGATTTTCTTTCATATAGATGGTAAAGCCATCTGGTTTGGAAAGATCAAAACTGGGAATATATAATAGCGCGAAATCTTTGGTTGCGCTGTAGGTTTTTTTTGCACTATCAATAACACCTTTCTCTTCAATAAAAATAAATCGTTTGGTGTTTGTGAAAGTGAACTTACCGCTTTCATCCAATACATGAACTACCTCAGGCTTGGCTGTTTCAACTTCTCTGATCATAAACCAGAACAAGCCCGCTATAATTGTTGGAAAAATCAGAGGTACTAAAATAGTAGCGATCAGGAAAGATTTTTTCTGTACGCGATTCAAAAATTCACGCTGTACAATTAACCATATTTTATTCATAAGATATTGTCTTTATCAATTAGGAATTATTCGTCAGATTTACCGTTTACCAGGTTAATAAATATCTCACTCATAGTTGGCACTTTCTCAATAAAAGAATGTACCTCCGTAAGGTTGATCAGTTCGGCAATCAACTTGTTAGGACTATGCTCTGTGCCTACCTGCAATACAGTTTGATAGAAGTTATCTTCTAATGGCTTCTGCGATACAATACTTGCACTGCCATTGATAGTGAAGGAGCCCTTATGGTCTACTACAAATGTATTCGACTTATAAGTATCTTTAATTTGCTTCTTAGTGCCTTCCACAACCTTCTTCGATTTATTGATCAATGCAACGTGATCACATAAATCTTCTACCGTTTCCATACGGTGGGTTGAAAAGATAATGGTAGAACCATTATCCCGTAATTCGAAAATATTCTCAGTGATTAATTGTGCATTTACAGGATCGAAACCAGAGAAGGGCTCATCCAAAATAATCAGTTTAGGCTCGTGCATAACCGTGCTGATGAACTGCACCTTTTGTGCCATACCCTTACTGAGGTCTTCAACCTTTTTATCCCACCAATCTTTAATCTCAAATTTGTTAATCCATTTCTTGCTACGATCCAACGCTTCTTTTTTACTCAGCCCCTTCAATTGGGCTAAATATAAAAGTTGCTCGCCTACCTTCAGTTTTTTGTAAAGTCCACGTTCTTCAGGCAGATAACCGATCATACCAATGTGACGCTCGCTCAGCTTTTCTCCGAAAATGCTGATCTCGCCTGCATCAGAGTTAATAATCTGGTTTACAATGCGAATGAAGGTCGTCTTACCGGCTCCGTTAGGGCCCAACAGACCATAAATACTTTTTGAGGGGATGGTTAGGCTTACGTCATCGAGGGCTGTATGGCTGGCATAGCGCTTCGTGACACCTTTTGCTACAAGTGCTTCCACAGATTTCAGGTTTTTTTTACACAGCATTAGTGCAAAAAAACAGCTAAGAATTACAGAGATTCTTGAAATAATAGGATGGATGACAGCCTCTTCTTGGTTATTTAAAAGTGATGCTGCCCATTGACACGTCCAGATCGAAAGTGAGGGCTACTTTTGAGTCTTGTGTGTAGCTGGTTGAGACAAATGTGTTCTCGGCTATTTTTTTAAAGCCGGAAGGCATTTTTACGCTACATAACCAGCTATCATGAATCTTAACCAAGACAGGAGTATCGTTTTTAGGCAACGTAATTATCAAATTACCTGCTCCTACACTTCCTTTAATAGTATTTGAAACGGTTGGACTCTCGCTAAAATCGAGTGCCATATTACCGAAACCAACATCAGCTAATAAATATCTTGTTTTTGCCAGGCTTAGATTCTTTACATTAACAGAGCCCAAATCGACCTTTACATAAAAGGTATCCATTTCTACCTGGTTCTCAATGCCTGATAAATACCCTACATTCACATCGGCACTACCTGAATTGATTTTCAATTTTTTTATTGATAGACCTGAAAGATCCACGTTGGCATTTCCAAAACCATAATTCATTTCCAAGGCATATGTTTTGGCATCGCTCAAATACATTTTCCAGAATTTATGGCCACTATTAGTATTAACTCTCACGCTGGTTTCTGAGGCATTGAAAACACGAGAGGAAATGCTTTGGCCAAAACCCTCCTGATTCAACTCTTCTAGTGAAAGCTTAACATCACACACTTTACCGTTAATGGTTTTGATGAAATTGTGGGAAAAAGCCTCTTCACTCTGATTACTGAAAACATTCAGAATATCGGTATTCTGGCTTGGTTTAATATAACAGTTGCCACTATTGGCTTTAATCTGAAGTTTAATAGACTCGCATGCATCAGTATTTTCTACTGCGAATTGCTTCTTCACCTGCCCCGTGGCCATCCCTGCTAGCAATACCCCCAAAAGGGTTAAGAAATAGTTTTTGTGCATAAAGTATGGTTACGCGTATATGAAGCTAAGGTTACATTGTGTAAGTTTTTAGCCAAAATAGTGCAAAAATGAAGGCGGGTAAAGTGAGCTAAACTGTAAGACAATTCCTCTTTTTAGCTACACGCTGCAGGCTGCAAGCCACAAGCTAAGTGTAAAATGGGTTGTTGGGTAAATCCGATGCTGTTGATGTAAGTGTGCCGGTTTAAGGCCGGCACGATTGATTTTTTGTCTTTTTAGTTGAAATACTCCTTCATTCGCTCGAAAAAGCCTTTTTCGCTGGCGTCTGGGTGGGGCTGAAAATTAACGGAATCCTTAAGACTTTCTAGTTTAGTTTTTTCATCAGTGGAAAGCTTCTTAGGTGTCCATACATTAACATAAATAAGTTGGTCTCCTGTTTCGTACCCATTTACATCGCGCAAGCCTTTGCCTTTCAGACGTAGAATTTTACCACTCTGTGTGCCTGGCTCAATTTTGATGCGCACCTTACCACCAACAGAGGGTACTTCTACATGTGTACCCAGCGCTGCATCAATAAAACTGATGTGCAAATCGTAAATCAGGTTATTGCCATCACGTTTAAGGTTCTTATCCTCTGTTTCTTCAATCAGAATTAGTAGATCACCTGGCACTCCACCACCGGGTGCATCATTTCCTTTGCCTGACATAGACAGCTGCATACCATCTGCCACACCAGCGGGAATTTTTACTGATATAATTTCTTCTTTGGTCGTAAGACCTGAACTATCTACTCCAGCAGGACGCTTGTCTATTGACTGACCAGCACCACCACAAGTATTACAAGCGGAGGTTGATACCATTTGCCCTAACATGGTGTTTACCACTTTACGCATTTGCCCTGTGCCCTGACAAGTAGGACAGGTTTTAAACGTAACACCTTCGGCACGTACCAAGCGGTTTACTTTTATTTTTTTCTCAACACCATTGGCAATTTCTTCAAGGTTCAGCTTTAGTTTAATACGCAGGTTTGAACCTTTGCGCTGACGCTGACGGCCACCGCCTCCACCGCCAAAAAAACTATCAAAAGGACTTCCGCCTCCACCGCCAAATATATCTCCAAATTGACTGAAGATATCATCCATGTTCATATGACCACCTCCGTAGCCGCCATTGCCACCTGAACGGGCATGACCAAAACGATCGTATTGCGCACGCTTTTCCTGATTGCTCAGTACTTCATATGCTTCAGCTGCTTCTTTGAATTTTTCTTCTGCTTCTTTATTGCCCGGATTTTTATCAGGGTGAAACTGAATAGCCACTTTACGATAAGCTTTCTTTACCTCATCAGCGGTGGCATTCTTGGCAACGCCTAATATTTCGTAATAATCTCTTTTGCTCATTCTTTTTCAATGTTAGAGGCTCGAAATCCGAGCATTCTCTTATCTGCTTTTTCCTTCCCGATTTTTAGAGCCACGAACATCGTGGCTCTAGCTGCCAACAACAACTTTTGCAAAACGAATAACTTTTTCGTTCAACGTATAGCCTTTCTCTACAACATCTACCACTTTACCTTTTAATTCTTCTGATGGTGCAGGAATTTGGGTTATGGCTTCTTGCGTATCGGCATTAAAATCATCACCAACTTTTAAATCCAACACCTTAGCACCGGATTGTTCCAATATTTTTTTGTATTTATTAAAAATCAGCAAAAAACCTTCTGCTTCTTTTGTATTCAAATCTTTGAAGGCTTTCTCAGCTCTTTCAAAATCATCCATCACTGGCAGAAGGTTTTTCAGTAGCCCTTCGTTGGCTGACTGAATCATGTCTATCTTTTCCTTGGCTGTACGTCTGCGGAAATTTTCGAACTCAGAATATAGGCGCAAATATTTGTCTTTAGCTTCTGCCAGTTCGTCCTGTGCTTTTTTCAATTCATCCACCTGACCGGCTTCTGTAACAGGGCTTTCAGCTGTAGCTGCCTCATTTTTCTCAACTTCCTTCTCGATATCGTTCGTGTTTTCCATGTCTATAGATCAATCAAAGCGCAAATGTCAACAATTCTGCCAAATACGTATAAATGACACATTGACATAGTCTGAACAGCAATTTTAAATTTCAAATTTTAAATTTGAAATTGGCCTGCGGATTAATGGAGATTTCTCCAGATCACGTCTTTTAATTCGGTGATGCCTTGTTGAGTAGCAGCTGAAATAAATACAGTTGGGATGTCTGTCGGTACTTCGCGCTTCATCTCAGTAAGCAATTCCTCATCAAGCATGTCTGATTTAGAAATAGCTAGGATTCTTTTTTTATCCAGCAATTCGGGATTGTATTTTCTCAACTCATTGAGTAGAATTTCATATTCTTTTTTGATGTCTTTAGCATCAGCAGGAATCATGAATAGCAACAGTGAATTGCGTTCGATATGTCTCAGGAAACGGATTCCGAGACCTCTGCCTTCTGCTGCTCCTTCAATAATTCCTGGAATATCGGCCATCACAAACGACTTATCATCGCGATAAGCCACTACACCTAAATTGGGTGTTAATGTGGTAAAAGCGTAGTCAGCAATTTTAGGTTTAGCTGCAGAAACTACCGATAAAAGTGTTGATTTACCTGCATTGGGAAAGCCTACTAAACCCACATCTGCAAGTAGTTTTAATTCGAGTATAATCCACTCCTCAATACTCGGTTCACCTGGTTGCGCATATTCTGGAGCCCGATTGGTGGACGTTGCAAAAAAGGCGTTACCTTTTCCTCCTCTTCCCCCAGGTGTTAAAATAACCTCCTGTCCATCTTCAGTGATTTCACAAACAATTTCACCGGTGTCTGCCTTTCTCGCCACTGTGCCCAAAGGCACTTCTAAAATTTCATCTTTACCTGAAGCGCCTGTGCAATCCTGCATACCTCCACGTTCACCTGCTTCGGCAATAATATGCTTGCGGTATTTCAAGTGAAGCAAAGTCCATACGTTAGAGGAGCCCTTTAAAATGACATGCCCGCCTCTTCCACCATCTCCCCCATCGGGGCCGCCATTTTGCAAATGCTTTTCGCGGTTAAAGTGTAAATAACCAGCACCACCTGCCCCTGAACGTGAGCAGAATTTTACGTAGTCAATAAAGTTTGGTGCGGCCATTTAATAATTTAAGATTTTAGGATTAAGATTTACGATTTGAAGTAATTCAACAATACCTATGTATCTGACAGATTGCTAAAGAGTACATCAGTCGGACGCAGGGTTCATTTTATAAAGTTACAAAACAGGTTACCGTTAAACCTAGCCTACGTTTCAAATTCAAAATTTTGAATGCAACATCTCAAATTTTGAATTTGAAATATTGAATCTGAAACTACTTATCAATGACCTTACAAATGCTGTTGAATATTTCATCAATATCACCAATACCATTTACTGTAACCAAACGGTTTTGGTTTTTATAATAAGGAAGTACGTGCACTGTTTTGTTGAAGTACTCATCAATACGTTTGTTGAGTTTTTCTTCTTCGTCATCTGCACGGTTGTCAACTAATTTGCGTTTAGCAATACGTGTGCGTACTTCTTGTTCTGTTACATCAAGTGCTACCACATGATGTATAGCAGTGTTGTTATCTTTCATAAAGCGATCCAAGGCTTCAGCTTGTGCTACCGTTCTTGGAAAGCCATCAAACAAAAATCCTTTTGCATCAGGATTTTTATCAAGTTCTTCTTTCAGCATCGAGATGGTGATCTCGTCCGGCACCAAGGCACCGCTGTTCATGATCTCTTTAACACGTTTACCAAGAGCGGTATCATTCTTTGTGTGCCAACGAAATAAATCCCCTGTTGAAATGTGAACAAAGCCATATTGTTTAATAAGCTTTTCGCTCTGAGTTCCTTTACCGGCCCCGGGAGGGCCAAAGATTACCATGTTGATCATGCCTAGAATATGTTAAAGGGATGCAATGTAAGGATCAATTTGAAAAATAGCCAATGTCTCTAATCTGATATTAGTTGTCCAATTGATATATCTGCTTCGTGTTGCGCCCAAAACCATCGTAATCGAGGCCATAACCCAACACAAATTCTTCATCAATATCAAAGCCCACATACTTTACATCGATGTTTTTTTCGCGTGCTGGTGTCTTTCTTAACAAAGCCACTACTTCTACTGACTTGGTGCCAAGTCCACGTAATTCATCTAATATTTTTTTTAGTGTGAGCCCTGTATCAACAATATCTTCAATTATTAGAATATGCTGATTAAATAAACTCTCCTCCAAGCCAATGAGTGTTTTAAGTTGGCCAGTACTCTGGGTACCACTATAAGAGCTCACCTTTACAAAAGACACTCTGCAAGGAATGCTGAGCTCTTTTACAAGATCTGACGCAAAAATAAATGAGCCATTCAGTATTGGGAGTATCAAGGGTGTTTTGTCCTGATAATCTTCGTTTACTTTGGCAGCCAGCGCTTTAACCTTCTCTTCAACGGCTTGAGCTGATATAAATTCTCTGAATTCTAAGTCTTTTACCTTCATCGCAATTTCAGAAATTAGGGCGCAAATATAGCAGAAAATAGATACGCGTGGCGCTACACTCGAAACTCGAAGCTAGAGGCTGAAAGTTAGAAGATAAAATCTGGTATAGAGAAGAAATCGGCTGAACCACCAGTATAAATAACTTAGCTATCGTATTAAAGTTGTTGCATTAAAACTGAATACAATGCTATCATACTGGCAATATCATCTTTATGTACTCTTTCATGCGGTGTGTGCGGATGTTGCTCTGGTACACCTACAAAACACCAATCGAAAGGATAGGGTGATACTTGTAACTCTCGGCCATCACTTGAGCCAACACCTTCTACTTCTAATTGATGCGCTACTTTATGTTTTTGAGCCAGACTAATAATCTTGTTGACAAAAATTTTCCTTGGAATATTTCTATCGCGCATAGATATAGCAACTCCTTTTCCTAATGCTACACCATCTGTAGCCCAGGTAATATCAGAGACAAGTGCTTGTTTTACCTTCCATTTCTCGTAGATAAATTTAGCCAGATAAGGAACAGATCCGCCTCCGTGTTCTTCCCAACAACTGAAAACGATTACGCCATCTTTAAGTGTTTCGGCTACTTTAAGTGCGTTATAGACACCCAATCGGTTATCGAGATATGGTGTTTGGATAGTTGAGGCTGTTTCTTTAAAATCAATTTTATAAGTAAGAGAAGTACCACGATCAATCGCTCTACCAAATTTATACAAGGCGTGTTGTTCGTGATCAAACATCAACTCACACTCAATCTTGCCCAGGCTGTCTTCGCCCACTAATTTAGTTCCAGCCTCTGCATCTGGGCTACCAATAGGGAGGAGTTGGTTAAAATACCGCACTGTAAACCCAATACTGTCCATGTGCGCAAAAATGGCTGTTCGCGGCTTACCAAATTTTAATATAATGCAGTCCTGAAACGCTTCTCCATGAAAAATTTGAGGTTTTCCTTCCCAATTTTTCTTTTCCTTTTTGATATAAGACAATAAAAAGCTGGTCATCGCTGATTCTTCGCCAGACGGTGCTTGCACATGACACAATTGCTTAAGTAACGAGAAGTCTAAAAGAGACTTCTTTTTATTTTTTTGGTTCTTCGCTGTCATTCGGCAACTTTATCCTAAATTTTGGAGAGAAAAAAATTCTTCATGCTTTTTAACTTAGGTTCTGCCAATTCTATCGCAAATCACTTCCTGCGCGCTTTGCGCGATCCTGTATTACAAAAGGATAGAACCAGATTCCGTAAAAATGTAGAGCGACTTGGGGAGATCATGGCTTACGAGATTTCCAAGAAGTTGGATTATGAACCTGCACTGGTGCAAACGCCTTTGGGCAAGACCTCTTCTCACTTTCTGAAGCAAAAACCAGTGTTGATTACTGTTTTAAGAGCAGGACTTCCTTATTTTCACGGTTTTCAGAACTATTTCGAAGACAGCGATTGTGGTTTTATAGGTGCCTATCGAAAGGAAGAGGATGAGATTAGTGTACAACTTGATTACCTTGCCACACCAGGTTTACAAGATCGTATTGTTATTTTGATTGATCCTATGCTTGCAACAGGCAAATCCTTTGTAAGAAGTGTTGATGCGTTGCTTAAACATGGAAAGCCTTCACATATTCATATTGCTTCTTTAGTATCGTCACCCCAGGGCATACAATTTGTAGCAGATCATTTAAAAGTGAATTATTCAATCTGGACTTTTGCCCAAGACGAAACGCTTAACCAACAATCGTACATTGTGCCTGGCCTCGGTGATGCCGGAGATCTTTGCTTCGGAGAAAAATTATAAAGATTATGTGGGAAGAAATTCTGAAGGCTTTTACGGGCGTATACCTGCCCAGTATGTTGAAATTTTTTTTCGGGCCGCTTGGCGGATACGCTTTGAAACTCAATATATTCACTACCATCATCGCCACCATTGCCGGTATGATGACCGTTGTAACCGCATTTGCCTTTGCAGGTGACTGGATTCGCATCAACATTATCAATCGCTTATCGCCTAACAGAAAAAGATTTTCGGATCGCAACAAGCGTTTTATTATGATTTGGAGAAAGTATGGCATAGCAGGTACTGCATTTTTAACACCTTTAATCCTCACACCCATTGGTGGTTCTATTGTTGCGATCAGTTTTGGTAGTCCAAAAGATAAACTCCTCTTGTATATGTTTATTAGCGCCTGCTTTTGGTCGAGTGTTTTTACTGTAGGTGTATACTATTTTTTTGATTTGGTAAAGGACTGGTTGATGTAAAAGATTGGTTGTTCGTTGTTGGTTGATCGCTATTCGTTGGCGAGCTTTCGATTTGGATGTTAACTTTTTTCGTCAGGTAAAATTTCAATATCTCTGATCAGTACACGTTTAGCAATAGCTTGCCCTGTTTTTGTAGCGGCTAAGCCACCCAGCGCTGTTTCTTTATAACGTGTTTCCATGCTTGCGCCAATTTCACCCATCGCTTCTATTACTTCATCAACCGGAATAACGCTGCTTACATTTGCTAAACCAATTTGTGCTGAGCTGTTAGCAATGGCCGCAGCACTGGCATTGCGTACCACACAAGGTATTTCTACCAACCCGGCAACAGGATCGCACACAAGACCTAGCATACATTGCACAGTAATGGCAACTGCATTAAAGATCTGATCAGTATTTCCTCCCAGGCAATAAACTATTGCGCCAGAACCCATGGCAGCGGCTGTGCCTGTCTCCGCCTGGCAGCCGCCAACAGCACCGGATATTGATGCTCGTTGTTCCATGATTAAAGCAATACCTGCAGCCAACAACATGGCCTCTAAAATTTTTTGATCATCTATTTTATGAATTTCCTGCAGGGTAACAAGTACACCCGGCATAATGCCACTGGCTCCTGCTGTAGGTGCGGCTACAACCCTGCCCATACAAGAATTAACTTCCTTGGCTGCGAGGGCACGCGAAATCAGGTTTTGAAATTCTTTTGATAATACGGGAGTTGGATAATTATAAACTTTTTTTGCGCCATTGTTAATCATGCCTGAGCGTGAAGTCATTTCTTCAGTAAGGCCAGTATGGACAGCATCTTTCATTACCTCCCAGGCACGGGCAAGTCCTTCCATAATCTGTTCTTTATTTCTCCCCTTCTGTTCGCGTTCATATTCCAACACCACTTCGTGTAAGGAAATGTTCTTCTCTTCCGCGTGTTTTTTCCAATCTGCAAATGATTCAAATAAGAATGACATGGCTTTACATGGTTTATTGTTCATGTCGGTTAGTTTAGCCTAAGCGACATTGGATTTCTGGTTCAAAGTTCACTGATCGTGTACTCATTTCAAACGTTTGAAAGCACTTTATTAGTTCATTTCCCCTTTTATCAAAAAACTAAAGTCAATCAGAATTTTCTGCCTAATTTTCGATCATGCGCGTGCTTCTGTTCTTTTTAGTCTTTTTTGCTAGTGAATCGGTTTATGCTCAAACGGAAAACTTCTGGCATACGCTGGCGCAAGTGAGTTTTAAGAACTCTAAAGACCAGCACGGATATGATGTTGAGTTCCCCATTTTTAGTAAGTATCTAAAAAGTTTTAATGGTAAGAAAGTAAGCATTAAGGGATATGTGATTCCTTTGGAGGAGGTGGGAGGTACCGGCAAATTCATGCTGTCATCTTTACCCTTTAATCTGTGTTACTTCTGCGGGGCTGCCGGACCAGAAACGGTAGTGGAGGTTGAAACCACAGAGAAAGTGAAGTTCAGTACGAAGCAAATTGTAATGGAGGGAATTATTGTTTTAAATGAAACCGATCCTGACCATCATATTTATATTTTGAAAAACGCCAAACTCATCAATAATTAGACATGAAAAAAATCTACTTTCTGCTACTTGTTTTCACTTACACCTTTGCAGCTCATGCACAAAGCGCTGACGAAGCCACTATCAAAAAAATTTATGATGAAGCACTTTCCCGGGGGCAGTCTTACGAAATGCTTCGTGAATTAACAACGAAAGCACCTGCACGCTTAAGCGGATCGCCTAATGCAGCTGCCGCTGTAGAATGGAGCAGACATACCATGAAAGAATTAGGTTTTGATTCAGTATGGTTACAGCCTGTAATGGTACCGCATTGGATAAGAGGTAAAAAAGAAGTTGCAAAAATACTTACTAAAAAAAGAGGTGTTGTTGATGTAAACATATTAGCCCTCGGTGGATCGATAGGAACAGGTGGCCAGGGAATTGCTGCTTCAATAGTAGAAGTCAAAGATTTTGAAGAATTAAAAACTCTGGGTGAAAAAGGTGTAAAGGGAAAAATTGTATTTTTTAACAGACCAATGGATCCAACACTCATCCAGACTTTTGCTGCGTATGGTGGTGCGGTGAACCAACGGGGTGCAGGCCCAAGTGAAGCTGCGAAGTATGGGGCTGTTGCTGCCATTGTTCGCTCAATGGGTTCTAACCCCGAAGATTATGCCCACACAGGCGGTTTGCGTTATGCACCCAATGTTGGTAAAATTCCGGGAGTGGCAATCAGTACAAACCATGCAGATTTATTAAGTCAGTTGTTAAAGGAAGAAAAAGACTTACAAGTCTACATTGAAACTAATTGCGAAATATTGCCAGATGCTCCTTCTTTTAATGTGATTGGTGAGTTGCGTGGAACAGAAAGTCCTAATGAAATAATAGTTGTCAGCGGACACCTTGACTCATGGGATGTAGGTGAAGGTGCGCATGATGATGGCAGTGGTTGTGTACAAGCCATTGAAGTGTTGCGCATTTTTAAAGCAATGAATTACAAACCGAAGAAAACCATTCGCGCGGTAATGTACATGAATGAAGAGAATGGATTGCGTGGTGGAATTGAATACGCCAAACAAGTTGAGCTAAGAAAGAATACAAAAGAGAAACATGTGGCGGCTATGGAAAGCGATCGCGGTGGTTTTACACCAAGAGGTTTTACCATGAGTGCTACAGAAGAGATAGAAAACAAAGTAAAAAGCTGGAAACCATTGTTGGAACCTTATGGACTAACTGATTTCAATGGCAAAGGTGGTGGCGCTGATATCGGGCCTCTGGCACCACTAGGTGTTCCGCTGTTTGGTTATCTGCCTGACTCACAACGTTACTTCGATTATCATCACACTCAAGAAGATACTTTCGATAAAGTAAGCAAGCGTGAATTGGAATTGGGAGCAGCGGCTATGGCAGCGCTTACTTTCTTAATAGATGCTAAAGGACTTTAGTATCGTTGTTGGTGGTAATACAAGTAACGAACAACCAACAACCAATAACGAACAACTACTTATACGTTACAAGGTCAAGCACTAATTTCCAGCCATTATCTTCTTCGTGTTTCCAAACATGTATGTAGTTAGCTGCTTTTGTTTGATTACCTGTAAGTTGTACGACTGCGGTCCCGTATATATAGCCTAAGTCACCACTGGACGCCAATTGTTGTCCGGCTTTAGTAAATGTGATTGGCAACTCTGTATTAATGTGTTTAAGAATAGCTTCGTTGTCTGTAACCGGTTCTTTACCAGGCCTGTAAAGTCTTGCTTCACGCGATAGCATCTTTTGATAAACTGGTGACTTGGCAAAGGCAAGTGCTTCTGTAAAATTGTGTTCAACTTTTTCAAGTTGTTTTACATTTTTCAAATCAGCCGGTACTTTTCCAAAACCTATGCTTGATGATTTCCAAGTATTTATTAGAGTGGGTTGACCATGTTCAATACCTATATCAATCAACAGCTTCCATGTTCCATCTGTTTGTTTCTTCCAGAAGGAAATGAAGTCACCATAGGTTACGGCCTTCGCGTCAGTTTTACTCACTCTGTATTCCCATGGGCCAGTGTTGTAACCAAAATCACCTGACCGCGCCAAATCAGAAAATACTGGTTCCCATTTTAGCCAACCATTATTTGGTTGCTGATTTTCGTACACTCTTTTTGCTATAACAGGGCCTTCACCAAAAACAATACTCTCGTCTATGAACTGCGCTAAAAATGCATCGCGTGTGTTGGTTTCTTTAGCAAGATTTATAAAATTCCATTCTGCTTGTACCAATTCTTTAAGCGCCATTTCATTTTGCGCATGAGCAGAAAGTAAAACAAGAGAAAGTGATAGAATTAAGATTGTTTTTACAGCGTTCATTAAAAAATACTTAAGAAATTTTCAAAATCTTTAGTTCAACTCTTCGGTTTTCCATACGATTCTCTTCACTAGTATTAGCGAGTTTGGGTACGCTTTCTCCCAATCCTATTGGCTTGAGTCTGCCCGCACTTGCTCCTTTAGTCGATAAATAACGAAGCACTGTATACGCCCTCCGTTCAGATAGTCTTAGATTATACTCATCAGCACCAACATCATCAGTATGCGCAGCTATCTCAATGCTGATATTGGGATTTACTTTTAAAAAATCTACCACCCGATCAAGTTCTACGTAAGATGAATTATCAAGTTCAGCTGAATTGGAAGCAAAAGTTATATTCTTCAATGTTAATTGCGCTCCAACTTCAACAGGAATAACCTGCATAGCCAATCTATAACCGCCCATGCCGTCTGATTCGCCCTCGCCTGCTATTATAGATACTGAGGAAAAGAAAAAGCCTTTATCACTGCTGGTTACAACCTGATAACGATCACCCTTTCTTAGTAAAACTGTCTCTCCGGCTTCTGCAATAATTACCTCATCAACATTAGCGTTATTATAGTAAATCGTTTTCTTCACTTTCTGTTTTGTAGTAATACTGCTCACATCGGTGGTCATCTTAATCTTTTCATAACTCAGGTTCATGACTTGCTCCATGAGTGGCTTAGTGGTTCTTGAACTAAACTTCCAGGTTACCTTAGATGATTCCGGATATTTTTTTCCGGTAGCCGTAATTACATAATCAAATGGTGCTTTAAGGTTAAGCAACACTTTACCAGGAACTTTACGAAGTGTATCTGCAAAAACAGATTCACCTTTACTGCTTACAACACTGACATATGCGTCTACACCTGATTTTATATCACTATCATACACTGAAAGATCAAGTTGATACGTATTCTGTAAATCAATGTTTCGTTTAAAGGTTGCGAACTTCTCCTGTTTCGTTAAATCAAAATCAATAACCTGTGCGAGATAATTTTCATTAAAAAATTCAACGGTATATGCCTGACCACCATTCAACACCAAATTGTATTCACCATTCACTGCGTTGCTAAAAGATGAAAACTGTTCACCTGTATTCTGATTTTTTACAATTACCTCCGCCACTATAGATTGGCCTGTTAAGGCATCTTTAATTATACCATGAACAGTAACGTTGATTGATTGCCTGTACTCAATCGGAATACCTATGGAATAAATATCTTTTTGACTATAGAAATACATAACATCTCCCGAAGCTGCAATACAAGGAGATTGGTCATTATCTGTTGAGTTAATAAAATCTAAAGGAACCGCTTCCGACCATGTACCGTCTGCTTGTTTGCGCGATTGGAATAAATCGTACTTCCCCTTTCCGCCAAGGCGTACCGAAGAAAAAATAAGTGTGCGATTATCTGCCATAATCCTAGGATCTCGTTCACAACCGCTGTTGATAGCCGCGGGCAAAGCCTCAGGTTCTCCCCAGGTATCATCCATGTTTTTGGTAGATGCATAAATGGTAAAACAATTCTCCTTCGATTTTTTATCATAAGGATTTTCATTGTTTAATCGAATAAAATAAAGTGTGTTTCCATCTGCAGCAATGGAAGGAAACCCTTCATACTCTTCATCTGTGTTAACAGGTCCTTCAAGCCGAATGGGTTCACCCCATTCTTTTTCGTTAATTCTTTTTGAGTAGTAAATATCTTCACTCTGTGAAATACCTTCAATAAAAGCAGTGTAGTACAAGGTGTTACCATCATAACTAATGCTTGGACCTGCCAGAAAAGCACACTTTTCATTAATAGATTTAATAGGAGCAGGTGTACTCCAGTTGCCAACACTATCCAGAACACTCTCCATTAGCTCCCATCCCTTCTTTGCATTTTGATCGGACTCAAAAATCAAAGTGCGTCCATCTGCGCTAATGGTCGGAGCAAACTCCATATACTTATCCGAACTGACCACGGGAATCACTTTCCGCTCCTGAATGGTTTGAGAATATGAATACTGTGCAAAAAATAAAAGAGTAACAAGCAATAGCTTATTTTTCATGTGTTTATAATTTTTAGTTACGGTCGCATGGAATGGCTCAAATAATCATTTGCGTTGGCCGCAAAGTATTTAATTGCCATTTCATAGATCAAAGTTTAAATACCAACCATTACAAAACCTGCCCAATATTGGGGCATTTCGTATTTCTTTTTAATTAACAACTGTGCATTGCGAAAAGACTGAATCATATCATTGCTTTGCATCCATTGTTTATAAAATTCTTCCATTAGCTCTTGTGTTGCATTGTCATCTACCTTCCACAAACTCATTAATAGATGATTTGCGCCCGCCAGCATAATTGCCCTTTGTAATCCATATACCCCTTCTCCGTTTCTTATTTCGCCTTGACCGGTCTCACATGCAGATAAAATTACTATATCGGTCTTATCCAGTGGTAAAGTCATGGCCTCATAAGCAGTGAGTATACCATCTTCTGTAGCGCCAGTGGTATTGGCGACTTTACCCGCACCAGTCAATATTAATCCGGAACGTAGCAATGGATTGCTTGAGGCATTAGCAGGATTGCCTGTAAACATTACCTCTTCATCTTGCTCTCCGTCTGCCACAAAAAAGCCATGAGTTGCGATATGCAAAACACCAACATGTTTGATACTTTTCAGTTTTTCCTCGGTGGCCTCTTGCGCCAACAATTGCTTTACATTCCACTGCTGTGCGTTGAGTAGGGTTGCGATTCTCTCAACCTCTACTTTTGTGCCCGGTAACTCCTGAAATTCCATACCCACCATGGCGCGAAACTTGGATGCTCCATTTGTATCATCTTTACCTGCCGCACCAAAATCGGGAGCTCCAAGAAGTGTTGCTTGTTTCGCTAATGTTTTTACCTGATCCCTACCTCCTAACTCTTTTAAATTACTAAGCAGTGCAAATGAATATTGATCTATCAAATATTGCTGTTTATCTGTATTGTAAAGCGAGGCCAGGTTGATTTTATTATAAACACCATCAGCCGAAAAATAAATATTGGTTGCTCCTGTCAATGCTTTCTCGACCGGCTGCCAAAACATTTTATAAGAGCGCTGATTTAATAAGTTAAATCGAATGGCGTTTCTGTAGTATTTAAATTCTTTATCCTCCATCTGTAATCCGTTGGGGAAAAGCACTAGCTTAGGTTCTTGCAATCCGGGCCTTATAACCAACGCTGCGTATATAACTGAGTCGTTTTTATAATTGAGGCGCAAACGTATCATTTCAATGGCTGCTTCATTTGGTTGAAGCTTGGCATTTATCTGTTGCCATGTACTTATCTCATTGGTTGAGGAATTTAAAAACAAGGAAGACCTGTTGCCCATTTGTTTCTCTAGTTCATTCGCACGTTGCTGCAAATTTTCGATCAATGTTTTGTTAAGACTTCTCGCATCCAAATTTTGAGTGTACCATTTGCCGAGTGCCTCCTTTGTTTGCAACCACTCAGTAAATTGCTGTTTCAATATTTGATCGTCCCCGGCCAATATCTGTTGCCTTATTTTGGTTGACGAATTGAGTAGCAAAGCTTTTGTAGCCAACCTGAAATTAAGCAGATCGGAAAGCAGAGCGGCACTTGGCTGTTGCTGATCCAATACAAAATCAAGGTAGGCATGAATCACTTCACTTATTTTATTATAGTAAGCAGTCTTCTCCTTTTCACTTAAAGCAGGGAATAACTCTTTTATCTGATTAATGTAGAACTTTGACACATGATTATATAAGGGCAATGCGAGCTCATTCTTTTGCTGCCGTTGATACAAAACAGCGATGTTGTATTCATTAAAAACGTAATCAGGGTGTTCATTGCCCAAAATACGTTCACGAATAGATAGCGCTGTTTGAAGATTTTGCAATGCCTTATCCATAAGACCAATCTCCATCTGCACTACACCCAGATTTGCCGCTTTTGTGGCATACGATAATGATTCTTTGCCTACTGATTTAGCATCTATGGCTAAGGCTTTAGCATATAAATCCGCTGCCTTTTGGGTTTCGCCTGTTCGTTGGTAAACAGTGGCCAGGTTTTGTAGTGATAGTGCGTAGTCTGGGTCATTCTCCCCTAAGCGACTCGCATCTTCTCTTACAACCTGTTCTAATAAGGTCTGCGCCTGATCAAAACGTAATGTTTGTTGGTAGATGGTGGCAAGGTTTTGAAAAACAGTAACGCGGAATTCTTCATCAAGCGATTTATCTGCCAGCAATTCCTCACATAATTTTTCAGCCGCTTCATAATTGCCAATGGTGGTAAAATAGGTAGCCAATGAATTGTTTATCTGGTGCAACAGATTAATATCGCCTGCTAACTTACTGTGCTGTACTGCTAATCGATAAGCTTGTTCTGCTTCCCGGTATTGTCCAAGTAACTGATAGAGTCGCGCCTTTTGAAACTCAACTTCACCAGAAAACCGAATTGACTCTTTTGGAATTTGAATGGCCTTTAGCGTAGATAAGGCATCATTCCACAAACCGGATCTTCTTTGAATTTCAGCCAACTGAATCTGAGATGTAGTTGCTACATTGTTAGCAGGTGTTTGTATCAATTTTTTTAAATAGAGCATGGCATCTTGCGCTCGGCCATTTTGCTGCAGTGCTTCGCTGTACAAAATGCTGATTGAGATCAAGTTTTTCTCTTGCAGGTCTTTGGCAGTTGTTAATGGAAAAATTAACTGTTGTGCCAATGCAGGCTGATGTGCATTAAGTAATTGCTTTGCTGAATTAAGTAAGAGACCAGGTGGCGGCAAACTTGTTGCCTGCTTTAAGTTATTTATTATATCAGTATAAGATCTGATCGCTTCATTTGTTTGGGATGTTTCCAGCAAATAATCTGCTTCTGTAAGATTAGCAACACAATACTCAACATCTGTAGCACTGAATAATTTAGAACTCAACGCTTTTATTTTTGCAATATCTTGCTGCGCATCATCGAATATGCTTTTCTCCAGCGCATACCTTCCTGCATTTAAATAAATCGAAAAGGCTAGTTTATCTTCGAGGCCGCCATCAGTAACTGCTTTTTTTGCCATCGTATAATTTTCAATTGCTTTAGATGCATCACCTTTTTGTTGAAAATCGATGGCCAGCTTTAAATGCGCTTGCGCCAATAATCTGGCATCCTGAGAACCGTCAGACACAACCGAAGAAATGCCGTTTGTGTTAGTACCAGCCACCATCAACTGATTAAGATTTGTTTTTGCCTGCTGATAACGAGGATCTTCTTTAAGGTCATTTTGCTCCAGCATGGCTAAAACCTTTTTATATTTCTGTTCAGCTGGTTGCGGTGCACCACCTGCTCTGTCAAGATCGGCTGAAAAAAGTAACACTGTAATTAAATCATCACCACCTTCAGGTATTTTCTCCAGCAAGATTATCGCCTGATTAAAATGTCCCTGTGCTTGCACAAAATCTTTTTTAGATGCGCTGATCTGTCCGACTAGCGTTAGTAATACAGCGTATTCATAGCTTGAAGTACCGTAAACGATTTCTATTGTTTTTAAGGTGAGTATACTTTTGGCATAAGCCTCCTCTGTTTTATTGGCTGTGAACAGAAAAGAAATTTGTTTTTGTAAAGCCTCCGCGTAATTCTTGCTTTGCTCACCTTCCAATTGTAAAAAAGCCGCCACTTCTTCCTCAGCATAATTTAACGCCTCCTTTGCATTGCCCAATGCTGAATAATTTGCCGTAATCAGTTGGAGTGTGTAGGCCGTATTTTTAGCATCTTTTCCTTTTACCAGCTCATATGCTTTAATTGAGAAGTTAAGGGAGTTTTGGTAATCCTCGTTATTATAGGCTTGAAGTGCCGAATTGTAACTTGACTGCCAGTCTTGAGCAAATACAGTAGTTGCAAAAAGTGCAAAACAGAAAATAGATAGTATGTAGAGATACCTCATATTGATTAAAGCATAATGAATCTTCTTCAGATTCGTTAATCATCTAAGGTCGGCAATAAAAAATAGCAATGCAATACCTGATTTGCTGTAGCGTAACTTACCCTACGTAAGGTATTACTCAATTTCGCCCAAAAATTCAGCACTGGTCAGTACGTAAATCATCTGACCGGGGTTTTTATCATTTAAAAATAACTTGCCTTTAAACTCTACAGGTTTCTCTGTGTAATTAATCTGATTTATAGAAAAAATTTCTATTACCGTCTCCGGTCCACCGCCACCACAAAAAAAACAAACATTGATTGGTAGCGAGGATAACATAAAATGATTTGACTTAAGTACACCACCTTCAAAAGGCACCATGTAGCCAGGCAGTGTAATTTCTTTACCATTTAATGCCTTTACTACATCATTAAAAACCGGTTTATCCAGACCTTCAAAATCTTCGGCACTCGGTATAAATTGAATATTATAGAGTTTAGGCCAAACCAAAGAAGGGAAACCCTGATAAACAGCTTGCTTGCGGGGTTGCGAGTAGCCTACCGTTGATAATAACGCAGTCAGAAAAAAGAACAAGAGCCATCTCCCAAAAGGAAATGGCTCTGTCTTATTTATTGTTGAATTTATCATGTTATGCTTCTGCATTAGCATATTCTTCAATTGGCAAACAGCTACATACTAAGTTTCTGTCACCGTAAGCATTATCTACACGACTTACACTTGGCCAGAACTTCATATCTTTTACAAACGCAAGCGGGTAAGCTGCCTTTTGTCTGCTGTAAGGTCTTGTCCACTCATCGGCTGTAATTACTGCGGCAGTATGAGGAGCGTGTTTCAATACATTTTCTTCTTTAGAGTATTTGCCTTCTTCGATTTCACTAATTTCATTTCTGATTTCGATCAAGGCATCCACAAAACGATCCAGCTCTTCTTTAGGCTCACTCTCTGTTGGTTCTATCATTAACGTACCTGCTACCGGAAAAGATACCGTTGGTGCATGGAATCCATAATCCATCAAACGCTTGGCAATATCCTCAACCTCTACACCTGCTTTTTTGAAGTCGCGGCAGTCCACAATCATTTCGTGTGCTGCACGACCGTTCGTACCTGTGTATAAAATTTTATAATGGCCATTTAAACGCTCTTTAATATAGTTTGCATTTAAAATCGCATACTTGGTTGCATTGGTTAAGCCATCACCACCCATCATGGCAATGTAAGCATATGATATGGTCAGAATGCTGGCACTACCCCAGGGTGCTGCAGACACAGCGCTGATGGCTTGTGAGCCGCCAGTCTTCACCACTGCATGACCTGGTAAAAAATCCTTTAGTTTATCGTTGCAGCAGATAGGGCCCATGCCAGGTCCACCCCCACCATGAGGAATACAGAATGTCTTATGAAGATTCAGGTGACAAACATCGGCACCGATGTTGGCCGGTGATGTTAAGCCTACCTGCGCATTCATGTTGGCGCCATCCATATAAACAAGACCACCGCACTGATGAATGATCTCACAAATTTCTGTAATCGCTTCTTCGAATACCCCATGCGTTGATGGATACGTTACCATCAAACATGACAAACGATCTTTGTATTGTTCAGCCTTTGCTTTTAAATCGGCTACATCTACTTTACCTTCCTCATCAGATTTTGTTACCACTACTTCCATACCAGCCATTACTGCACTGGCAGGGTTAGTGCCGTGAGCAGATGAAGGTATCAAAGCTATATTTCTGTGGTGATCACCACGATTTTGGTGATAGGCACGAATAACCATTAAACCGGCATACTCACCTTGCGCACCGCTGTTAGGCTGAAGGGATACGCCCGTAAAACCAGTGATTTCTTTCAACCAGTTTTCAAGATTGTTTGTCAACTCCTGATACCCTAAAGTTTGGTCAGCTGGTGCAAAGGGATGAATGTTACCAAACTCAGGCCAGGTAACTGGAATCATTTCTGTAGTAGCGTTCAACTTCATTGTGCAAGAGCCTAATGAAATCATAGAATGCACCATTGACAAATCCTTATTCTCCAGGCGCTTGATGTAACGCAACATTTCGTGTTCTGAATGATGCGAAGAGAACACAGGGTGAGTCATGAAGGCAGAAGTACGCACTAAAGATGCCGGCCAGGCCAGCGTTCCTGCTGTATTTTTTGTGCTTACAGTTTTACCTGCAATTGTTGCAAAAATCTGAAGTAAGGTTTCAACATCACTTTGCGAAGTAGTTTCGTCAATAGAAATGCCTACAAAATTATCAGCATGGTAACGAAGGTTAACTTCATGCTTAACAGCTTCCTTCTCTATTACTTTTTTATCAACAACAGCAATTTTTAAAGTATCGAAATAATTTTCGTTCACTTGCTTGTAACCAAGTGCTTCAACACCTGCTGCCAAATTTTTAGTCAGACCATGGACACGTCCTGCAATTTTCTTCAACCCTTCCGGGCCGTGGTAAACACCATACATACCAGCCATTACCGAAAGCAATACTTGTGCAGTACAAATATTTGAAGTTGCCTTCTCTCTGCGAATGTGTTGTTCGCGTGTTTGCAACGCCATGCGATAACCTGGATTACCGGATGCATCAATTGATGCGCCAATAATACGACCCGGCATCTGACGTTTGAAATCATCTTTAGTAGCGAAGTACGCAGCATGCGGACCACCAAAGCCCATCGGAACACCAAAGCGCTGTGTTGAGCCTACTACAACATCCGCACCCATTTCACCGGGTGATTTCATAAGTACCAGACTTAAAATATCAGCAGCCATTACTACAAATACATCTTTCTCATGCGCAGCGGCATTAAATGATGTGTAGTCGTGAATGGCACCATCACTGTTCGGGTTTTGTACAAATACAGCAAACAAATTAGCATCTGTGACGTCCAAAGTATTAATGTCACCTACTACGAGTTCAACACCAATGGGTGCTGAACGTGTTTTTAATAAATCAATAGTTTGTGGAAAACTGTTTTGATCAACAAAAAACTTATGGGCATTTTTCTTTGAAGCTTTACGTGAAGCATACATCAAGTGCATAGCTTCAGCGGCTGCTGTTGCTTCATCTAATAAAGAAGCATTTGCTATTTGCATACCAGTCAAATCAATAACCATCGTCTGGTAATTGATCAACGCCTCTAAACGACCCTGAGCAATTTCTGCCTGATAAGGTGTATAGGCGGTATACCATCCTGGATTCTCCAAAATATTGCGGAGAATAACACCAGGGGTAATTGTGTTATAATACCCTGTACCGATATATGATTTAAAAACCTTGTTTTTTGAAGCAAGTGTTTTAAAGCTTTTCAAAAATTCAAATTCCGACTGTGCGGCAGGTAAGGCCAATGGATTTTTCAGCCTGATATTAGCCGGCACGGTTTGAGCAATCAGTTCGTCTAAAGAAGCTGCCTTCACAACTTTCAGCATTTCAGCTGTTTGTGTGGCATCTGGGGCAATATGACGCCCTTCAAATTTTTCGGAATACGTTGAATCTATTTTCATTTTGTTAGGTAGTTCTTAAGTTATCCACTTTCACCAACCCACAAGGGTCAGTAAAAGTGCCGCAAAGGTAATTTCTAAAACCTTATTCTGTTAGGAGAGTTCATACGATTTAAGTCATAATTTTAAAAGATTTTGCCAGTCGTATAAAAAACGATTGATCAACCTAAAAAAATGTAAAACCTGAGCATCTTTGAACCTTAACCGACTATTAAACATGAAAAGAACCTATCTGTTGGGACTTGGCCTTATTTTAAGCCTTGGCTTACAAGCCCAAGACCCTGTTGCACAAAAATATGGTGCACTGATTACTACCGTTGACCTTAAAGAAAACCTTACTATTCTGGCCTCAGACGCCATGGAAGGTCGCGAAACAGGTAAAAGAGGCCAAAAAATGGCTGCAGCCTTTATCAGCGCTCACTTTGAAGAATTAGGACTTGTTGCGCCTGTAAATGGTGGATACCAACAACCGGTAGAACTATACACTACAGGAGCACCTAAAATTATGGTGAAAAGTCAGGCAGGTGAATTGAAGGAATTTGAAGATTACACCTACTATGGTTCTGGCGAATCTAAAGGTATTGAAACACTTGACCTTGTTTTTGCTGGCAAGGGTTCTGAAGAGGACCTTAAAGGCCTAGACATAAAAGGTAAAGCAGTGGCTATTTTACTAGACGCTAATGCTTCTTTGCGCAGCAACACCACCATTACAAGCCTTCGTGAAAAGGGAGTGACTCTAGTAGTGGCGTTTTCAGATAAACAAGAAGAATTCAACCAGCTATCGGGTATGTTAAAACGATTCTCCAGTGGACGTTTGAGTATATCTAACAAAGCATCGGCTAACATGGGTATGTTCATTGCGTCACCAGCTACTAGTGAAAAGTTATTTAAAACTTCTGCTGATAAGTTGAAAAAAGCTATTGCTGACAAGAAAGTTGCCAAGGTAAAACCGTCTAGCATTTCCTTCTCAATTGCTCAAACTTTCAATCCTTTAAAGACTTCTAATGTTTTAGGTTATTTAGAGGGAACAGATAAGAAAGATGAGATCGTTGTTATCACTTCTCACTACGATCACATTGGTATGTTACCTTCCGGTGATGGTGATCGCATTAACAATGGTGCAGATGACGATGGATCAGGAACTGTTGCCGTTATGCAATTGGCGAAAGCTTTTACAGAAGCCAAGAAAGATGGTAAGGGCCCACGCAGAAGTATCTTGTTTATGACTGTAACTGGTGAAGAGAAAGGTTTATTAGGTTCTGATTATTACACTAAAAATCCTATTTATCCTTTAGCCAACACTGTTGTTAACTTAAACATTGACATGATCGGTCGTTCAGATCCACAACACAAGGACAGCGCACCTTATGTTTATATGATCGGTTCTGATCGCCTATCTACTGAACTACATAATTTGAGTGAGAGCACTAACAAGACCTACACTAAATTGGCTTTCGATTACACTTACAATGCAGAAGATCACCCTGATAGAATTTACTACCGCAGCGACCATTGGAACTTTGCTAAAAACAATATTCCAATCATTTTCTATTTTGATGGTATACACGAAGACTACCACAAGCCTAGCGATGAAGTAGATAAAATTGAATTCGATTTACTTAAGCAGCGGGCAGAATTAGTTTTCTACACTGCCTGGGAAATTGCCAACCGCGATAATAGACTAGTAGTTGATAAAAAATAGTAACTCGTTACATATCAATAATAAAACAGGCTGCCGGATGGTGGCCTGTTTTGTTATGTAGTAATACAGTTAAAACAATGATGAAAGTTAATCCTAAAAATATTCGATTTAGAAACACAGTGTGTGCAAAACACTTAATAGTGATCAGATAACTCTTTTTAAAATCATCGAATATTTCTTGCAATTCAAACGACTGAGACAAGAACATAAATATATCATAGTCACTTCGAAATATTTTCTACTAATCTTTATTAACCAAATTCCTGTGTATGCTTATCATATTTTCCAGGTGTTCCATCTCCTGCCTTATTCCCCTGCGGATAAAATACATCAGCATTACAGCAATAAATAAGGCTGACACATCGAATATCACTAACCACTTAAGAGAGATATATCGGCTAAACTCTGGGGTAAGTATGTAGAAACCTATAAAGTACGCTATGAATATTGCGATGGTAACAGGTCCATGAATACGTTTTCTGAATTCAAGAAAGGATAATAAATATTGAAGGGAAGTTGTTGTTGTATCTGAAAACTTAATTTTAGTAGAACGCCACACACTAAAAAACTCAATAATGATTCTCAGTACTAAGCCTCCAATCATCAGGTTATAGCCAATGATGCTAAGTGTATCCTGAAAATTATACAGATAGTAGAAAAAAAACACAAGCACGGCTACCGTTCCTGAAAGCACAGCAGCGTTACCATAGTGTGCAAGCAGGGTGCTTTTTTTTCGCGACTCTCCTGCCTTGCGGACAGCAGTAACATCTAACGAGCTTTGTCTGGCATTGGTCTTAGCCTTTTGCCAGAGTGCAGTAAGCTCATCCAAGTCTTTTTCTTTCATTTTCAATTAATGTTTTCAGTTTCCCTTTAATCCGATGAATTCTTACCCGCAGGTTATTTTCAGTAACACCAATAATTCTCGCTATCTCCTCGTATTCTTCCTCTTCTAATACCATTATGATAATCAGTCTTTCTACCTCCTCAAGCTGACCGATAGCGGAATAAAGTATCTTTTCATGCTCGTTGGTTTGGTTAGTATTATCAGCTTCAACTATATGCGTGACTTTCTCTAAGGGTAATCGTTGTTTGTTTTTATCCCTGCGTATCTGCAGTAGACAAGTGTTTACTGTGATGCGATAGATCCAGGTTTTGTAAGAAGCCTCTCCCCTGTATTCAGGTAAGGCATTCCAAATATTGATAAAAATATCTTGAACAAGATCGTGAGCCAGCGCTAAATCGCCCTTCATAAAACCCCTGCACAAAGTCAACACCATGGCATGGTACTGACTGTGCAGGTTATGAAATGTTGACTCACGCGTGCTACTCATTGTGCTAAGAAAGTGTTCATCTGGATATAAAGCCACTCCGGTTGATCATACATGATGTAGTGTCTTCCGCCAGGTGCAATCTCAAGTTTTTTATTGGCAAGGTTTGCATATTGCTTTTCATAATTTGGCAACACTATTTCTTTTGTGGGGAATGGTGCACCTAAAATAAGCACTGGCACTTTAACCTGTGTAAGTGTAGGACGAAGATCAAGTTTTAATAAATCGGTGTAACCAAAAACATAAGTTTTACGGTCTGCTTCCAAAATCCACGATTTAATTAACTCCTGCTTTTCTGTTACAGACGTCATGCCTTGTCCCATCATAGTGGCTGTTTGTGCAAACGCATCAGCACCCATTTCTAACATTTGCTTATTGTATGGGCTCTCGTATTGTAATGATTCTGCAGGTACACCGGGCATCATTACTTCACGCATACAGGCAAGGGCGTCAACTATAATTACCTTTTCTACCACATCACCTAACTCAGCCGCCAAATCCACTGCAAGGTTACCGCCCATGCTGTGCCCAATCAAAATCAATCGCTTAAGCTTATTGACTTTTATGTATTCTACTAATTCTTTTTTAATGGTGCTGTACCACGGCATGGCTATGGGCGCAATACCATTAAATCCGGCATACGAAACAAAGTGTGTTTCATATTTACCCTTCAGGTTGTTGGCTGTTTCGGTCCACATCGAACCGGGGGTTATAAAACCAGGAAGAAACAAAACAGGCGTTCCTTTACCGGATTTTTCAATCTTAATAGCTGGATTTTGGGCAAAGGCTGAAACAGAACAGAGCAATAACAGGCAAATCACTAATTTTTTCATGGCTTTCTAATTTTTTAACACTCAGATACAGATTGGCTCGAATTATTACACCTGAATTCAAAAAAAAATTATTGCCGTACAGCACTTGGGCTATAATATCGTTGAAATTATGCTGCTCAACCTGTTAGCGCTGCCCCAGTTAAATCTTCATATAATGGATTTCTAATCCGTCTTTTCGTCTGATAGGCTAAAAACAGAAACAGGCCGCCCTGGGGTAGCCTGTTTCGATTCTTTATTAAAATCTCGTTTTACTTTTTTAACAATAGTTTATCCGCACTGTATTTACCTGGCCCTGTTATAAAGATCGCCACATAACTAACCAGGTAAAGAAAACCTGTTTCGGCATCACCAAAAATTTCGCCACCATGTGCTTTAAAAACAATAACAAGTGCAGTTACAATAAGTGGCATCAACACCAGGCGTGTAAGTAAGCCCGCTGCCAGTAAAGCCGAGCAAAAGAATTCAGCAAAGATCACCAGCGCCAATGAAAAGGCACTGCCCAGCCCCATAAAATTCATGAACTTATCCTTGCGTTCTGCATAGTGCATAAGCTTGCCATAGCCATGCGGCATCATGAGTATACCCGTTGAAAGTCTTAGCAACAACAAGGCAAAGTGAACAGCATTATCTTTTATTTGTGTCGAAAACAATCCCATATAATTAGTAAGCGATAGCAAACAAAACTCTTCTGTTTGAAGGTTTGCCTGAATAAATACATTTACCTTCTTCAACCGCTGCATCTAAAGGTATGCATCGTATAGTAGCTTTAGTTTCCCCTTTAATTTTTTGTTCTGTCTCTGCAGTACCATCCCAATGGGCAGCAACAAAACCACCTTTCTCATCTAAAACTTTTTTAAATTCATCGTAAGTATCTACACGCGTTGTCATTTCAGTTTTGAATTTTAATGCCCGCTGATAAATATTCTTTTGAATATCATCAAGCAGTGTAGGGATTGATGAAGTAATATCATCCATCTTCATCACCTGCTTCTCTTTCGTATCGCGTCTGGCTACTTCAACTGTTCCATTTTCTAAGTCGCGTGGGCCGATGGCTATGCGCACAGGCACACCTTTCAATTCCCATTCTGCAAACTTAAAGCCTGGCTTTTGTGTATCGCGGTTGTCATACTTAACTGAGAAGCCTTGCTTACGCAATTCTTTGGCAATGCCTTCGGCTTTCTCGCTGATGCGTGCAAACTCTTCATCGCTCTTAAAAATCGGCACAATCACAACATGTATTGGTGCCAACTTAGGTGGAATAATTAAACCGTCATCATCTGAATGCGCCATAATAAGTGCACCCATCAAGCGTGTGCTAACACCCCAACTGGTGCCCCACACTTCTTCCAGCTTACCTTCTTTGTTAGAAAACTTTACATCAAATGCTTTCGCAAAATTCTGACCCAAAAAATGAGAGGTTCCTGCCTGCAACGCTTTTCCGTCTTGCATCATGGCTTCAATACAATAGGTATCTAAAGCACCAGGGAAACGCTCATTCTCTGATTTTTTTCCTTTTACTACGGGCATGGCCATAAACTCTTCTGCAAAAGTGGCGTAGACATCCAGCATTTGCTCTGTTTCTTTAATGGCCTCCTGTTTAGTAGCGTGTGCAGTGTGTCCTTCCTGCCATAAAAATTCTGCTGTACGTAAGAATAACCTGGTGCGCATTTCCCAACGCACAACGTTAGCCCACTGGTTTATTAAAATGGGTAAATCGCGGTACGACTGAATCCATTTTTTATAGGTACTCCAGATAATCGCTTCACTAGTAGGACGAACTACCAATTCTTCCTCGAGCTTTGCATTTGGATCTACAATGAGTTTGCCTTTGTTATCAGGATCAGCCTTTAAGCGGTAATGTGTTACGATAGCACATTCCTTAGCAAAGCCCTCTGCATTTTTCTCCTCAGCCTCAAACATGCTCTTGGGTACAAAAAGAGGGAAGTAAGCATTTACGTGACCAGTGTCTTTAAACATTTTGTCAAGTGCCTGTTGCATTTTCTCCCAAATACTGTACCCGTAGGGCTTAATTACCATACAACCTCGAACATCAGAATTTTCGGCCAAATCTGCTTGTTTAACCAATTCAATGTACCATTGTGAGTAATCTTCGCTGCGTGTTGGAATTCCTTTTGCCATATTTTTGTTATAAAAGAGCTGCAAATATAAGTTTTGCACACCTACTTTACTGAACCGAGGTTAAACAATAAGGCATTAAAATGCCATTAAAATTTCGTAACTTCGGAACACTTTTGTACTTGTTTTTCGTTTAAATAGTATAAACCTCGCGACATATGAAAACATATATAATTTTTGCTGGCTTAATGATCTGCTCTACTGGCATATTCGCACAGGTTGAGCATGACGATATGTATTTCAGAAAGAATGATCGTGCTAAACTTAATAAGCAGAAGGAGAATGCTGCGCAAGAACAAAACGCACAGGCTGTAGCACGTGGAGAAAAGCAATTACGATTTGACTATCCTATCAATACAAAACAAGCAGTACCTAGTCAATCAAACATAACTAATCCTGAGTTTATCGCAAGGTCGCAGTCAGAAATGGTAGCTGCCGAGGAGCAAGATTATTTCATTGAGAATTATCAGTACGCCCCTGCCAATAATTTTGACAATTTTAATAATAATTTCAATGCTTGGAATGCTGCTCCTCTTTATCATAATAGTTTCTTTTCACCTCAGATTAATGGATGGAACAGTCCTTACTATTCACCGTTCAACGATCCCTTTTTAATGGGTTATAATCCAAATCCATGGTGTAATCCTGCTTTCCGTTCTGGCTGGTCAGTTTCCTTTAACTATGCATGGGGCAATAACTGGAACTATGGTTGGGGTAATCCTTACAACAACATGATGTGGGGCAATTCAATGTGGGGTTGGGGCGGCAATCCCTACTACGGAAATAGTTTCTATAGTAACCGTGTTATCATTATTGACAATGGAAACAGAGGTGCTGTATATGGCAAGCGTAGTTCTAGAGGACAAAACACAGCCATTACTTCTGATAACCAAAGAAGCACACGTGTTGCTTCTTATTCTCGCGACAATAATTCCAATGTGACATCAGGTGGCAATTTTAGACAATCAACCAGGTCAACACAAACAGAGTATTACACACCACAATGGAGACGCGTTACACAACAACCTGCTGGAACTAATGCGCATAACACACCTCAAAACAGAGTTTATAACGGAGGAAATAGAGACTATAATAATACAGCACCAGCGCAGCAACGTCAAACATATTCTGCGCCAGCGCAACGTTCAAGCAGTCCTTCTTATAGCGCTCCTTCTAGGAGTTCTTCAGGGGGTGGCAGTCCTTCTAGATCATCAAGGGGAGGTAACTAAATTTAGACATCAACTCAATTTATTATGAAGAAAATATTCTTCACAGTCACACTATTGGCTATACTTAAGCTAGGTCATACACAGAGCTTTGTAGATAATGCTCTGCTCTTTAGTAGAACACCAACACCAGGGAGTGCCCGTATTCAGGCACTTGGCGGTGCTCAGACGGCTTTAGGTGGAGACTATAGCTCTGCTTTATCCAATCCTGCTGGTCTTGGCATGTACAACAGATCCGAAATCACTATCTCATTAGGCAATGCCACTAACACCACTGACATCAACTATGGTGGCAGCCAGACAAGTGATAGCCGAAATAAATTCTCAATTCCAGGCTTCAGCTACATTCAGAGACAGTCATATTCTAAAGGCAAATTCCTTGGTGGAGCTTTTGCATTCACCTTTTCAAGAACCAATAATTTGAACACAAGATTTGCCTATGAAGGTGATTACACGGAGAGTTCTTTAATTGATAATTTTATTGACTATGCAAACGGCAATGCCCTTACACCACAGGATCTTGACGGAGATTACTATTATACACTGACAGGTTTAGGCTATGGAAGCTATTTGCTGCAGGACTATGATGATAATGGATCTATCTTTTATGGTTCAGTGCTATCTCCTTTGCAAGGCGAAACCCGAACCATACAACAACGCGAAGACGTGACCAGAAAAGGATCACAAAGTCAACTCTCCTTTTCATATGGTGGTAATTATGACGATGTTCTCTTCTTTGGTGCTACGCTGGGTATTTCCAGTATTCGTTTTTTACAAGATCAGCTTTACACTGAATCAAATTTTAGATTTAGTGATGATCCAACGTATGATCCGCTCACGAATCTTCAATTAGATGAGAATTTCGATATACAAGGTTCTGGTGTGAATTTTACATTAGGCGCCATCTATAGACCAATTGATTTTGTACAAGTAGGCTTGTCGTATGTAACACCAACTGTTTATGATATCTCTGACGCGTATACTGCGCGCTTGGACGCCCGTTGGAATAACTTCGATTACTTCGGGGATCAAAGCCTTTATTTGAACAATACATTTGCCGAGTTTGATGTACCCTTCATTTCAGAGTATTCACTTAACACACCGGGTAAACTAACCGCAGGCGCTGCTTTTATACAGGAGTATGGTTTTATTACAGCCGATGTTGAATTTGTAAATTATGGTAAAGCTAAGTATAGCTCGAATATTCAGGGAGAATCATACGACTATGAAAACGACATCATTAACAACCAATATCGTAATGTTGTAAACATAAGAACAGGTGCTGAATTCAGGAAAGACATTTTCAGATTAAGATTGGGATACAGCCTGCAACCTAACCCCTATCGTTTCGAAGATAATATTGATCGTGCAATACAAACCATTAGCGGTGGAGTGGGTATTCGTCAGGAGAAATTTTTTATCGACTTAACTTTTGTACAGGCAAGTACCGAGGGAAGAAGAATTCCCTATACTGTGCCAGGATTGGCTTCGCCAGAGGCTACACTAAAAATTAAAAACACAAATATTATGGCTACTGTGGGCTTTCCTTTCTAAGTAATAAATCCATCACATAAGAAAAAGTCAAGTCTTTTTCTTCTATTATCGAATGAGCTTTGTTGTAGACTGATAAGCGTTCTTCACGGATTTTGCCAAGGCGTTCCAATAAAGCCTCACTGCTTTGTAATGCAAGCAATGGCCTGTCTGTAGAATTCTGAACACGCTCAAAAATTGTTTCCAAGCTTATATCCAAAAACAAAACTTTCCCCTCAGCTAGCATAAAGTCCATTGACTGATGGAAGCATGGAGCACCACCACCCGTAGCCATAATAAAAGAATGGTTTTGCTGGGTAATCTCACGCAATATTTCCTGTTCCCTTATTCTGAAATACTCCTCCCCTTTCTCATGAAAAATTTCCTGTACAGGCAAACTTTCCCTTCTCTCGATTTCCTTATCGAGATCGAAAAAGTCCATCATTAGTTTGTCTGCCAAGGTCTTGCCAAATGTACTCTTGCCTGACCCCGGCATGCCGATCAGGAATATCTTCATTGTGCTAATTCAAGTATTGTACTTGCTTCTGGTGTATCGTTATGATGCCACATATCCACTACAGTTCCATTCTTCCAAAGGGTAATTCCTGGATTGGAACGAATAATCGTTTTTAAAACAGTGGCATCTGTAAAGAAGTACGGAACAGCCAGCTGATGTTCATGGCGGAATGCTTCAAACTGCTCTGATGTTGAAGAAGTCAGCACCATCATGTTTACTTTCCCCTCCAACTCTTTAACTAATTTTTGTATGGCCTCAATATTTGCTGTGCTTGCCTTGTTTACATCCCCAATAATGAACAACAACTTTACACCTTCAAATGTCAACTGCGTTACATCATTCCCATCTACATCAGTCACAGCATAATCAGTAATTTTTGCCATGGTCTTGTCCTCATTCAACACTCGGGAGCTCTTATACGTATAACCTTCGGTTGCTGGTAAAAACTTTTGTGAGGCTACCTCTTCACCATCCTTCTCAAAAACATATTCGATAATGGGTTGCTCCTGTGGCTGCATCTGCTCAGGAATATTATTACCAATTCTATAGGCACGAAAATCGATAAATGGTAAATGTCGAATAGCGTAAACGCCTAAAAATAAAAATAAAGCAGTGAAAGACGCGATGATGATGTGCCCTTCCTTGGAATAGAAAACAGACTGGTACTTTTTTCTGTACCAAAATAAATGCAGAACAGGAAACATCAGAATTACATCTTTAGTAAATGACTCCCAAGGTGTAAGCTTAATGGCATCTCCAAAACATCCGCAATCTGTTACCTTGTTAAAATAGGCTGAGTAAAAAGTAAGGAAGGTAAAGAAGACCATGAGCAGAAGCAGCATAATGCTTGTGAGGTTCATTCTATAATAAATTAATACTGCAACACCGAGCACTAGTTCCAGCACAATCAGGAACATGGCAATTTCTAATGAGTACGGTATAAACCAATGGAAGAACGAACCAAAATCACTGGCAAATACCTCAAAGTATTCTTCCAATTTAATTTTAGTGCCTACCGGATCATTGAGTTTGATAAGGCCTGAAAATATAAAAAGACCTCCGACAAAAAAACGAGAAAGCTGATCTGCAATTTTTTGAAACATAATATTCTATTTATTCTCCGGTTGTTAGTTTAATCATACAAAACACGGCATAATTAATCATGTCTTGATAGTTTGCTTTAATCCCTTCGCTCACCAGCGTTTTGCCATGGTTATCTTCAATTTGTTTTACCCTGAGCAGTTTCATCAGAATAATATCGGTTATAGAAGTAACACGCATTTCGCGCCAGGCTTCTCCGTAGTCGTGATTCTTGTTTTGAAGCAGATCGAAAGTTTCTTGTACTGCTTTGTCATAATATGGTTTTAGCTCATCGTAGCTCATTTCCAACTTGGAGTCATCATTAAGCTGAAGTTGAATTAATGCAATAACACAGTAGTTGATAATACCAATAAACTCATCCCTTATCGGATCATCTACTTTCTGCATACCCTTTTCCTGAATACTCCTGATGCGTTGCGCTTTAATATAAATTTGATCGGTAATAGAAGGCAAGCGCAAAACACGCCATGCTGTACCATAATCTTTTGTTTTCTTGGCGAACAACTCTTGGCAAGTGCTGATTACCTGTTTATATTCGATGGCGGTTTTCTCTATCATAAAAAGGGATTGTTTCGCTTAGAAAAGCTGAAACAGCGGGTAAAGATTCTTATATGCAAAGTAAAGGAATTATAACAAACAAAACACTGAATGTACGGGGACTGGTATTGGACCTTAGCGAACCGGTAGTAATGGGCATACTCAATGTTACGAGCGATAGCTTTTATGAAGGAAGTCGTGTGGCGACAGAAAAAGATTGGCTAAAAAAGGCCGAGAAAATGTTAAACGATGGTGCCAGTATTTTAGATGTTGGCGCAAGCTCATCAAGACCCGGAGCGAGCGATGTGCCCGAAGAAATTGAGATTGAGCGCATTAGGCAAAGCATTGGCAGTCTGCTAAAAGAATTTCCAAATGCGGTTATATCTGTGGACACTTTTAGAAGTAAGGTTGCCAACGTGGCGGTACAGGAAGGTGCTGCGCTTATCAACGACATTTCAGGCGGCTCGTTGGACACGAATATGTTCGAAACAGTGGCAAGATTACAGGTGCCTTACATACTTATGCACATGAAAGGAACACCTCAAAACATGGGTACATTAACAAATTATAACAATTTATTGAGGGAGTTGATCAGCTATTTTCAGGAAAAAATAGTGCGACTGACTTCTCTTGGAGCCAAGGATATTATCATCGATCCCGGTTTTGGTTTTGCGAAAAACATAGAGCAAAACTATCACCTGCTGCACCATCTGGAACAATTCCATCGCCTTGATAAGCCAATCCTAGTGGGTGTATCCAGAAAATCAATGATTTATAAAACGCTTGGTAATAGTGTGGAAAATTCGCTCAATGGAAGTACCGTCCTTCATACAATCGCCCTCACTAAAGGTGCCACCCTATTGCGCGTACACGATGTGATGGAAGCCAAAGAAGCGATAACCTTATATAAACAAATGCTCCAAGCTGGCTAAACTTTTGTTAGTATAACCACGGTGATATATTTGATTTAAATCATTTCTATATTCCTGATGTTACTGTCAGGATTTGTCAGGGTTTAAGCTGTCATTTATGTATCTTTGTCTACATGATTTTTCTTTTCAAAATAGGTTTTTTGGATGTTAGCTGGGTAGACTTGGTTGATATAGGATTAGTCAGTATTTTACTGTTCCAGGTTTATAAATTAATAAGGGGCAGTATTGCCGTAAATATCTTCCTCGGCATTTTGGCATTGTACCTAATGTACCTGATCGTGCTTGCAGCACAGATGGAATTACTTGCAACCATACTGGGTCAGTTTATGGGGGTTGGCGTTATTGCCATGATCGTGCTTTTTCAACCTGAGATCAGAAAATTTCTATTGGTGATTGGCCGCGGTACAGAGTTTCGCGAGAACTTTTTAAAAACTATAGGTAATTGGAAAAGTGATTACAACGATGATTTTGATGTTCAACAGATAATTGATGCCAGTAAAACGCTTAAGGCATCAAAAACGGGAGCACTCATAGTTTTTTCTCGAGATACTGAGTTAAAGTTTTATGCGGAAACAGGAGACCCTGTAGATGCTGAGGTTAGCAAACGACTTCTATTAACCATTTTTAATAAGACAACTCCACTACATGATGGGGCTGTGATTATTTACAAGGGTAGGATTAAAGCCGCTCGCTGCGTATTACCCGTTAGCGAGAATGATCACTTACCAGCACACTTTGGTTTAAGACATAGGGCAGCTGTGGGTATGAGTGAAAACACAGATACTCTTGTACTTGCTATCTCGGAGGAAACCGGGAGATTGATTTTAGCACGCAACGGAAAATACCTACGGGCGTTAAAACTAAAACAAGTGGAACACAAGATCCTGCAATACCTACACAATCAGGAACCTGCTAACTGGGAAGAGGTAGAAGAGGAGGAAGAAGTGAGCGACCTTACTCCAGCCAAATAGCAGACACTTGCAGAAACTTATTTTTTTTATTGTAACTTCATTGTCGAAAGAACCCTTTGTAAATAATGATTGAGGCAAACCCCGTAAAGTATTTTGTAGCACGCTATTTCTTTTTAGCGCTCTGCCTTATGCAATGGTTGATTGCCACTGTTATTTACTTTTCCTACCCTGCCACTTTAAAAAATCAATATACAGCACTTGTCTTTTTTACTTTGGGTGCATTACTACTGGTTGTTTACCTCATCATCAAAGAAAAAATAAGGCGAGTAGCCATCAGCAAAAAGAAGATTGTAGTAATTGAGGGGGGTAAAAAACAGAAAATAGATTGGAATGATGTCCGCTCTCTCAACCTTGTGCCTTTTCTAAATATGTACAGGTTAAAAATTAAGGGAAAGAAGAAGGGTATTTACTTCTTCCCCTCAAAAAATATTGACCCTGCCTATGGCTTAATAGGCAAAGACACTTCCAAAATGGGTGAGATTCTTAAAAGATTAAACACGGACTGATTTCTTCTCAGCTGCAGGCTTCTTCGAGTAGGTAGGGCAAGTGTATTCTGAGCATGAGGCCAACAATACAACCATTAGTAACATTAGGGCAGTAATTTTTTTCATAAATTTTTAGTTCTTACAAAATTATAACGCCAATTACGAATAAAAATTCCTTTAACCTCGAAAATCATACACTCATCAGATTCAAAGTCAGGTCAGTTTAGCCTGATGATTGGTTTAATATAATTCTTGTCAGGTGCAATCACTTTCAACTGGCTGACTTTCCAATTCCATGCTATCTTTGAAAATAGACTGACTGGTTATCAGATACTTGGCCTGAATGGAAACACAAAGGTGTTTTTTTTGGTTATTAGTCCACGTACAACTCATCAAACACTATGCTCGGTTATCGTTTCAGTAATTATCAGCCTCCTGCTTCCAAAAAAGGCAACGATTTCGAAAAGCTGCTTAAGATTTTTATGCAGCTGGTATTGATAACGGCTGGCAATGTAGGTGAGGCATTACAATGGCTCACAGAACTTGATAAACAATACAAGCTTACCGATGGCAAGTATGGTATTGGTGATTTTATTGACCAGCTGAAACGCGATGGCTACATTACCGATGAGGGACCCAAAGGTGAATTTAAACTCAATGCCAAAAGCGAGCAACGATTAAGGCAAAATGCATTAGAGGAAATTTTTGGTAAGCTTAAGAAAAGCAAGGGAGGCGAACACAATACAGTGCATAGCGGAAGGGGTGATGAACAAACCACCGAAAGGCGCAATTACGAATTTGGCGATAGTCCTGAGCAAATAGCCATGACAGATTCAATTCGCAATGCACAGATTAATCATGGATTCGAGGATTTTAGATTGACAGAAGGTGATCTGGAAGTAATGGAAAGTGAATTCAAAACGCAGACTTCCACGGTACTGATGATTGATATTTCTCACTCTATGATTCTATATGGTGAAGATCGAATCACCCCTGCCAAGCAAGTGGCCATGGCATTAGCCGAACTCATCACCAAAAAATATCCAAAAGACACACTGGACATTCTTGTGTTTGGTGACGATGCTTGGCAAATTGAAATTAAAGACCTCCCTTATTTACAAGTTGGTCCTTACCATACCAATACGGTAGCCGGTCTGGAACTGGCCATGGATATTTTAAGAAGAAGAAAAAATCCGAATAAACAGGTTTTCATGATTACAGACGGAAAACCTACTTGTATTAAAGAGGGTATAAAGTATTATAAAAATGCTTTTGGGCTCGATCACAAAATTTTGAATAAAACCTTAACCCTGGCTGCTCAACTTAAAAAACTGAAAGTTCCGGTAACTACCTTCATGATTGCAACAGATCCCTACTTGAAACAATTTGTGAGACAGTTTACCGAAGCCAATGGCGGCAATGCTTACTACAGCGGCTTACAGGGTTTGGGCAACCTGGTATTTGAAGATTTTAAAAAGAACCGAAGAAAAAAATTATAAAAACTAACAAGCCACTACTAATACAGCACTTAAATGAAGAACCTGCAAATCACTACGCTCGCACAATTAAAATCATCAGGTTATAAAAGCAAAAGCATTAAACAGGAGTTAAGAGACAACTTAATCGACAAGCTCCGCAAAAAGGAAAATGTATTCGAAGGCATCTGGGGTTATGAAGAAACGGTAATACCTGACTTGGAAAGAGCCATACTTTCCGGCCATGACATCAACTTGTTAGGATTAAGAGGCCAGGCGAAAACAAGACTAGCGCGCCTTATGGTTAATCTTTTAGATGAATATGTTCCGGTAATTGAAGGTTCTGAGCTAAATGATGACCCGCTCAATCCGCTTTCACGCTTTGGTCATGATTTAGTAAAGGAAATGGGAGACAATACGCCCATCCGCTGGTTGCACCGCAACGACCGTTATACTGAAAAGCTGGCCACACCCGATGTATCTATTGCCGATTTAATTGGCGATGTGGATCCGATTAAAGCAGCGACCTTAAAATTACCTTACTCCGATGAGCGTGTGCTTCACTTCGGATTGATACCACGTTCGCATCGCTGTTTGTTTGTCATCAACGAATTGCCGGATTTACAACCCCGTATTCAGGTATCGCTATTTAATATTTTACAGGAAGGCGATATTCAAATAAGAGGATTTAAACTACGTCTGCCGTTGGACATACAATTTATCTTTACCGCCAATCCGGAAGATTATACCAACCGTGGTAGCATTGTTACGCCACTGAAGGATCGTATCGACAGCCAGATTATAACCCATTATCCTAAATCACTGGATATTGGTAAACGCATTACACAACAAGAGGCAAGAATTAAACCAGAGCAAAAGCATGTTGGTGTACTTGAGCTTGCCAAAGATTTAGTTGAACAGATTGCCTTCGAAGCGCGCAAGAGCGAGTATGTAGATGCCAAGAGCGGTGTTTCGGCTCGCTTAACCATTTCGGCTTATGAAAATCTCGTAGCAGCTGCTGAAAGACGTTCACTCATCAACAACGAAAAACAAGTACACATACGCGTTGGCGATTTCATTGGTGTGATTCCTTCTATTACCGGTAAGGTTGAGCTTGTGTATGAAGGTGAACAAGAAGGCCCAATGATTGTAGCACAAAGTCTTATCGGAAAAGCCATACGTTCGCAGTTTGTCAATTACTTTCCTGACCCTGACAAATTCAGAAAGCAAAAAGATAAAAATCCTTACAAAAAAATAACAGATTGGTTTGGAGATGGTAACACAGCTGACTTACTAAACGACATGCCACAAGCTGAATTTGAAAGTTTCCTGAAAAATATTCCTGGTCTCAAAGAATTAGTTGATGAATTTCATAAAGGACAGGAAGCGGGCACTAAACTTTTTATGATGGAGTTCGCCTTGCACGGCATGGCTGAATTCAGTTTATTGAGTAAAGGTTTCTTAACGCAAGGTCATCAGTTCAAAGATATTTTAGGTGGAATGTTCAATATGCCTCAACCCGGAGCTGAAGATGAAGAAGATTTTGATGATGAAGATGACAAACGTTAAAAAAAGAATAACTGAACCACTACCACTATAGACTGAAAGTCCATAGGTTTGATAGAAAGAATAAAATTCCAAAAAAGACAAGCCACAGATTACACTGATTTTCACAGATTATCTGTGTTCATTTGTGAAATCTGTGGCAGGTTAAAATTTGTAGAAACTGAAAGACTTGCGCTGGGAGTGCATAGTTTTAACTGACGGTTGAGACCAATAAAAAATACTTCAAGCTGATCCGATCATGTTTAAACTGCAAGAAGCACAAACGTACGATCCGCAAGAGATAAAAAATCTCAAGAAGTTGGTTTCGCGGGGAGAGGGTCTGCAACTTGAGTTTAAACGCAAGGCTAACCATCCACTTGAAATTGTAAAAGAATTTATTGCCTTTGCCAATACGCAAGGAGGCTCCTTGATTGTTGGTGTCGAAGATGATGGTGTAATCTATGGCGTAAAACATGCTGAAGGCGATGTTCACGCCATAGCTGAAGCACTTAAACTCTGTAAACCTGCCTTAGACATAAGCCAGACCTTTATCAATCTATCGGATAGCCGAATTGTTATTCGCTATGACATTCCTGAAAGCAAACAAAAGCCTCATTACCTGAAAAACAATGAAGCGTCAATTGCTTATGTAAGGGTAATCGACAAGTGTATGAAGGCCAGTAGCCAGATGTGTGAAGTGTTGAAGCGAGGACAAAAAGCAACAGGCATTAAATTCACTTATGGCGATCAGGAAAAATTACTGATGCAATACCTGGAGTTGCATCACAAAATCACGTTAAAAGAATGTGCCCAACTCTTGAAAATTAATAATTGGAAAGCCTCACGCAAACTGGTGCTGCTCACATTGGGTGATGTCTTGCAAATAATCCCGACTGATAAAGGCGATCTATATATGCGTAAATAATCAACCCTCGTTCAAACTCCAATTGTATTCGTAGTACTCAATTACATAATCAGTAGGTATTTTCATTTTCCTGTACTGATTAATCCACTCGATTGCAGAACCCTTTTGCGTAAAGTCCCCTTTGTACCAATCAAAAATCTTCGACAAGGCAACTTTCTTATCTGCAGTCACTACACGAAGCCATTCTCCATTGTTTAATGCCATTGTTGTTCTTTCATTCAACTGTTCTTCTAATTTTTCAGGATGGATAGCGAAACTAGCTAGAGGCGGACAACTTTTAGCAGCACAAGCCAATACAAAGTGAAAACGTCCATCCTTATAAGGAAGTAAAAGTTTTTTAATTTCAAGTGCATTTAGGGATAAGTCCTCTCCCGCCACTTTATGTTTCACCTTATCAAAGAAACCACTTTTGTCTAAAGGCGATTTTAAAGGATAGTATTCGGCAACCCAATAAATCACAATGATGTTATAGGCATTGATGTAGAAAGCCTTCTTCTCATTAACACTAAAGGATGACAAGTTCATCTTTCCAATTTCCTTGTAGAGTGAAGTGATTTCTGCTTTATCTAAATTAATAGCCTTATAGGCAACTGAACCATTCTTAACGTATTTCTTAAAAAAAGCATCAGCTTTTTCTGTAAAAGCCTTGCTTGAGTTTGCGAAAGTGCTTAGCGTGGTAATAAATACAAGTAATAGGGTGTAAGACGTACGTTTCATAATGTCTGGGTTTATGCTCATAGCAGCTTTAACTTAAAAGTAAACGGTAAAATTCAGCGAGATAAGTATTCAATAGGACTTTGTCGTTGGCAAGACAAAATCCATGACTGCACGTAGCTTATTGAAAGAGTCAACGTTCATTGTTTAACAAAAGACTAAATTTTTTGAACTAAGAAACTGTCTTATTGCAGACAACATTTGGACTTTTGCTAGAGTAGCTTTGCAATTGCATAAACACTAAAAAGAAGATAATTCTTTTTAATGAACTATAAACAACAATACGTATATTCATGTGCTTAACCAATGAATTCAAATCCATCTACTCCAGCAAGTTGAATTGAAAATAAGTCGGTAAAGAAAACTCACTATGAGCAAAATAGTCATCATTGGAAATGGAATAGCTGGTGTTACTGCCGCACGTCACATCAGGAAGTCCAGTAACGATTCCATTACTATCGTTTCTTCTGAAACTGAACACTTTTTTTCAAGAACTGCACTCATGTACATTTTCATGGGGCATATGAAGTTTGAAAATACCAAGCCTTACGAAGACTGGTTTTGGAAGAAAAACAAAATAGACCTTGTCTATGATCATGTTAATGCGGTCGAAACCCAAAACAATACCTTGATTTGTCGGTCGGGTAAAAAAATTACCTTCGATACACTAATACTGGCTACTGGTTCACAACCTAATAAGTTTGGCTGGCCGGGGCAAGATTTACAATGTGTGCAGGGTTTATACAGTTATCAGGATCTGCAATTGATGGAACAGAACAGTAAGGGCATCAAAAAAGCAGTTATTGTGGGCGGTGGACTGATTGGCATTGAAATGGCAGAGATGCTGCTGTCCAGAAACATTGAAGTCACTTTTCTGGTGCGGGAGAAGGAATTCTGGAGTAACGTACTCCCTATGCAAGAGGCAAAGTTGATATCGGATCATGTGCGCAGCCACCATGTAGATTTAAGACTGGAGACAGAATTACTAAACATTCAGGATAATGGTGAAGGCAAAGTAAAAGGTATTGTTACTTCTAAAAATGAAAGTATAGAATGTCAACTGGTTGGTTTAACGGTTGGCGTTTCACCTTCCATTTCTTTTTTAAAAGATTCTGGTATTAAAATCAACAGAGGAGTGCTCGTAAATGAACTCATGCAAACAAATATTGCTAACGTATATGCTATTGGCGATTGTGTAGAACGCACTTATGAATTGAGCGGGAGAAGAAACATAGAACAGGTCTGGTACACGGGGCGTATGATGGGCGAGGTAGTAGCCCAAACCATTTGTGGATCGCCAACAAAATACGAACCAGGGCCATGGTTTAACTCAGCTAAATTCTTAGACATCGAATACCAAACTTACGGAAATGTAAGCCCTCAATTAAAAGCAAACGAATCAGAATTTTACTGGGAGCATTCTGGCAAAAAGAAAGCCATGCATTTTATCTGGGACACATCTAGTCAAGTATTTATCGGCATCAATTCATTTGGCATAAGACTAAGGCATGAAAAGTTTGACGCATGGCTTCGCGCTAAGCAAAGTATTTCTTATGTGCTGGAACATTTAGCTGAAGCTAATTTCGATCCTGAATTTTTCCGCAGACACGAACCTGAAATTATCCAGGCTTTTGAAAAGCAGTTCCCTCACTTACTTTCTTTATCTTTAAAATAAGCAGCTATGCAAGTGGCAAGAATAATTGGTTTGAATATCTTTTTGGCAGCGCTGTTTCTCTTCCTCAGCTTACTGTTTTTTTCAGATTACACCTTAACAAAAGAAATCTTTCAATCAAAAGTTAAGCAGGAGCACCAGCAACGACTACTGCCTGTCTTTGAAAAAATATTTGATAAGACTTATCCTAACACGTTCGTCTTCGCGAATGAAATTAAAAATACCGTTGAGGATCTTAATGTAGAAGCAAGGAATCAACAGCAGTGGGATCAGGTTATTTATGATGACTATGCAGGTACGCTTACCAAGGCATCAACACAGGGAATTATAGTTGAGTATACTTTACTATTATTCATACTGATTTTTGGGGGAGGAACTTTAGGCGCTTTGCTTTTTATATTACCTAAAATAAGTATTGAAGCACCGGGCATCAAGAACAACAATATCTTTCATCATGCCCTGAACAACCGTGGATGGATTGGCATACTCTTAGGCACATTACTGATTTCATTCTATATTTTATTGTACTTCTATGATGCTTACGTCACCAACTGGATCATTTTAGTAGAACCGCTAAAAAAACTAATCAATCCCAATGGCGATTCGAGCCAATGGTTTTTATATGGGTTCTTGTACACCTTTGCCGTGATCGTCATGGGCATACGCATGCTTATTAAGTACCGTCACTCAAATTATCAGATGGTAAGAACAGCATCCGTGATGTTTTTTCAATTAGCCATTGCATTTCTGCTTCCAGAAATTTTAGTAAGACTTAATCAACCTTATTTTGATTTCAAAAATATGTGGCCCCTCGATTATGATTTTTTTGATGCCTGGCACATTAATATGCTTACGGAATCGGGTGGAAGTGTAGGCTTGTTCATGTTTGTCTGGGGCATTACACTTTTCGTTGTTGGCGTTCCTGTCTTTGTTTACTTCTTTGGTAAGCGCTGGTACTGTAGTTGGGTTTGTGGTTGTGGGGGTTTAGCCGAAACAGCAGGTGATCCTTTCCGACAACTTTCAGACAAATCATTAAAAGCCTGGAAAGTTGAGCGTTGGATGGTTCATGCTGTACTCATCTTCGCAATAGTGATGACGGGGGCAGTACTCTACAATTTCATCACCGGCACAAATAGTATTTTTGGTATTGATACCTACACCCATTTGAGAAAGCCATATGGTTTTTTTGTTGGTGCCATTTTTTCTGGTGTTGTAGGTACAGGCTTTTATCCATTGATGGGCAACCGTGTGTGGTGTCGTTTTGGTTGTCCGCTGGCGGCTTACCTTGGTTTTGTTCAGCGATTCAAATCGCGTTTTCGCATTACAACTAACGGTGGTCAATGTATTTCATGTGGCAATTGTTCTACCTACTGCGAAATGGGCATTGATGTGCGTTGGTATGCACAACGTGGTCAAAATATTGTAAGAAGCTCTTGTGTAGGTTGTGGTGTTTGCTCATCGGTTTGTCCAAGAGGTGTGTTGAACCTTGAAGTAAAGGAAGAAGAAGGCAGATTCGGAAAACCTATCCTTATCGGGAACAACGGTATTAAGCTACAGGATTAAGAAAGTCTGACTGCCAAACTACCTCATAAAGCGATGGCAGAATTTTTTTATTAGGTTTACGCTTAGAAATGAATAAAATAGTACGCGTAATTATCCCAGCCTTTAATGAGGAGAACGGTGTTGGCCAGGTTGTAAACGAAATTCCCAAACAGCTTGTTACCGAAGTTATTGTTGTAAACAATAACTCCAACGATAAAACCAGCGAAGTAGCGCAAGCTGCGGGAGCCACTGTATTGGATGAACCTAAAGCTGGGTATGGAAGAGCTTGTCTGAAGGGAATGGACTATCTAAAAAAAATTGATGGCAAAACTGACATTGTCGTTTTTCTGGATGCTGATCATTCCGACTATCCAGAAGAAATGGCCATGCTCATCCAACCCATACTTGACGACAGGGCAGATTTAGTCATCGGGTCGAGGGCATTGGGTAACAAAGAGAGAGGTTCCATGACACCACAACAGATTTTTGGCAACTGGCTGGCTACGCGTTTACTGAAGTTGTTTTACAATGTAACATTCACTGATTTAGGTCCTTTTCGAGCCATTCGTTATGACAAATTGCTGGCACTTAACATGCAGGACAAAACCTATGGTTGGACGGTAGAGATGCAGGTAAAGGCAGCTAAACAAAAAATGCGCTGCACTGAACTACCTGTTCGCTACAGAAAAAGAATTGGGTATTCTAAAGTATCGGGTACTGTAAAAGGAACAGTCTTGGCAGGTTACAAGATTATCACCACTATCTTTAAATACATCTAAAATTACGACCTTTGTGTTGGATTCAATTTGTTGCTGATTATAAGTCATGTATATAGTAATTATTATCTTATACGCCTTATCACTACTCTACATATTTCTGTTTAGTCTTAGCCAGCTACACCTTACCTGGATCTACCTGAAACATAAAAAGAAAACAAACTTAGCCAAGTGGTCAGAAGATTTTATTCCTCATGTAACTGTTCAACTTCCCGTATACAACGAAAAGTATGTAGTCAAGCGCTTGTTAAAAGCAGTAGGTGAATTGGATTACCCCAAGGAGAAACTTGAGATTCAGGTACTCGATGATTCAACTGACGAAACAACCTCAATCATCAAAGAAGAAATAACTTCGTTACAAAAGCGAGGGCTTGATATCACTTTAGTTCATCGTGAAAACAGAAAAGGATTTAAAGCTGGTGCCTTGGCGCATGCCACAATAAAAGCCAAAGGTGATTTCATTGCCATATTTGATGCGGACTTTATTCCACAACAAGATTTTCTTCGTCAAACCATTCCCCACTTTGTCAATAGTAAAATTGGTGTAGTTCAAACCCGGTGGGAACATCTTAATAAAAATTATTCTTTATTAACACAGTTACAAGCCTTCGGCCTTGACGCCCATTTTTCTATTGAACAAAGTGCCCGCAATCGCGTTGGGAGTTTTATCAATTTTAATGGTACCTGTGGCGTTTGGCGAAAACAAACAATAGCTGAAGCTGGCGGTTGGCATGATGATACTTTGACAGAAGACCTTGACCTTAGCTATAGAGCGCAACTGAAAGGGTGGCAGTTTTTATACTTAGAAGATGTTAGCACACCTGGAGAATTACCTGTAGTAATGCCCGCTATAAAATCGCAGCAATACCGATGGAATAAAGGCGGAGCAGAAACCGCCAGAAAGATTTTCTTTAAAGTACTCCAATCAAAGAAATCTTTTATCACCAAGCTTCACGCTTTCTTTCACTTATTCAACAGTTCAGTTTTTAGTACTTTACTTATTGCTGCTGTTTTAAGTGTACCTATGCTTTACATAAAAGACCAGCACCCTGAATTGAGCTGGTTATTTAATACAGGCATTATTTTTTTACTGGGCTTCTTTTCAATTGCCGCCTTTTACTGGGTGTCAAACAAACAATTTTCAAAGAAGCATACCACATCGTTCTTTAAGTTGTTTCCTCCTTTTTTAATTATCTCCATGGGCTTGTCATTGCACAATGGACTTGCAGTAATCGAAGGTCTGGTAGGTCGTAAAACACCATTTATCAGGACACCAAAATTTAATATTACCAAAAAGGAAGATGGCTGGTCAAACAATACTTATCTGCACTCCTCATTAAATTTTGTGACGATCCTCGAAGGAATTTTATGTTTTTATTTTATCTATGGTTGTTTTGTTGGCATTCAACTTAAAGATTCAGGACTTCTCTTCTTTCATATTATGCTCGCACTTGGTTTTGGTTCAATATTCATATATTCGATCAAACCATTATTCACACGGAAAATTAATGTTACATGAAGGAAGGAAAATGGCCGTTCGTTTTTCTATCCATTTTTGTAAGCACTTGCTACATCGCACTCAACTATTTTACTAAGCGACACGAAACTACTTATTTGCTTTCCCTTTATACGATCCTATTCTTCGCTTACCTATACATCAACTTAAAAGCAAAAGAAGAAGATACACAACACTACATTTGGCTTAGCGTATTTATTAATGTAATCATTCTGTTTGGCATCCCTCCACTTTCAGATGATTTTTATCGGTTCATCTGGGATGGCCGACTTCTGCAAGCTGGTATCCATCCTTTTGCAGCTATCCCTTCACACTATGCGCAAAGTAATTTTCAAGTTGAAGGATTAACACCTGATTTGTATAATGCTCTGAATTCTAAAGAATATTTTACCATCTATCCACCTGTTGCTCAAGGTATTTTCTGGCTGGCAACCTTTTTTAATAAATCTGTTATAGGTAGTTTGTTGGCTATGAAGGCATTGGTTTTAATGTCGCAGATCGTTTCCATCATTTTGATTCAAAAAATATTGCTACAATTAAAGTTGCCAGCAAAGTATGTTTTAATGTATTGTCTCAATCCATTAGTCATCCTTGAATTAACCGGCAATGTGCATTTCGAAGCATTCGTTGTTGTCTTTGTGTTAGCTTCATTTTATTATCTACAAAAAAAAAGTATTACCTTATCTGCATTTTTTTTCTCACTGGCTATTTGTACCAAGCTTTTACCACTAATATTTCTTCCCTCGCTGCTTTTCTATATCGGATGGAAAAAATCAATCCAATATTACGTTGTTGTTGGCGTTGTCTGCGTATTACTATTTATTCCCTTGTTAAATCAAGAAATCATAACAGGTTTATCAACAAGTTTGGCTTACTATTTTAAAAAATTTGAATTTAACGCCAGCATTTATTACCTCGTCAGGGAATGGGGTTTTTGGAACTACGGTTATAATATTATTCAGACTGTTGGCTGGAAATTAGGACTCATTAGTGCTTTACTTATCCTTTCGCTTACATTTTATCGATTGAGTGTTCGACAGAAAAGTATATCTAAGAATCTGATTTTTACAGACTGGGCAATCGTACTTTTTATTTATCTGCTTTTTACCACCACTGTTCATCCCTGGTACATAATACCACTTATTGCCTTTTCAGTATTCAATAATTTAAAGTTCCCGATAGTGTGGTCCTTTTTCATTTTTCTAACCTATACAGGTTATTCAGAAAATTCCTTCTTTGAAAACTACTGGATAATAGGCTTGGAGTATATAGTGGTCATTACAACTGCACTCATAGAACTGATCCCACGATTTAAACAATCATTAGCTAAGCAACTCACGCACAATTTCCAGTGATCTAAGATCACCAAAAGAATCAACATGTGAAGCATAAAACCTGATGATGGAATCAAGTGCCAGTCTGCGTTGCTGGTAATTCAAAGTAAGCTGTGTGGTGTACTCAGCTGTAAGCAGAGCGCTTAGTGTATCGTCTTGTGTTGTATGTATCAGACTATCGATCAATACTTCATCCGACCTGTTAGCACCAAAACCCAGGTACCGACTTAGTTTTAACAAAAAAATAAGATGAAAGTTTTCGATGTTGTTGGTAAGGTGATCTAAGGTGATGAAGGAATTTTGAATAAACTCAAATACTTGTTGTGGGTGACTTTCATCCTTCAGGCACTTGTTAAGCACTTCACTCAGAAACATGGCAATGCTTGACTTACGGATATCCGTTGAAAAACTTTGATACGCGTAAATACATTTCAATTCCTTGATTCTGGCAATCTGTTGATTGGGTTTATGATACACAACCAGATCAAGCAAAGTAAGCGGCTGGTACAACGCCATTCTCGCAGACTTCTGTGATCTTACATTATTAACGATATATGCATGCGTGCCGAAACTTTCAGTAAAAATGGTAACGATAATTGAAGTTTCTTTAAAGCGTGTAAATCTCAATACCAAACCTCTGGTTTTCTGTAACATGAGTTATTGTCAGTCAAGCACAATTAATTTACCAGCAAAACTTTCACTGCCATCTGGCAATACACAAATCAATATATAGACACCTGTACTAACACGCTTGCCTGCATAGTCTGCAAGATTCCATGACGCAGCACCGCCATTTCCCTCAATCTGATTAATCAGTCTTCCGCTCACATCTACAATTTTAACTACTGCATTTGCCATTAAGTTGCTAATACCCACCAGTCCACTAAAAGATGGGACTACGGGATTTGGGAAAATTTTAACTGCTCCAAAATCCAACAGCGACTCCGTTGCGTCTGACCTGAATGACACTAAGCCCTTATCAGTAGTAATAAACAACTCGCCACTTTGTTGGTTCAATTCCAAATCAGTAATAATGTTAGAAGGCAAAGGAGAATTTTTCGTAGTAAAATTATAAATGGCTTCTTCGCCTGTATCGCTGAATAACCACAGCCCTCTTTCTGTACCAATCCATTTCCTATTACCCGCATCAACCTCAATTGCAGTGATTCGTTCTTCACTTAGCAAAAAACGACCTTCAACAAGTGGCTTAATACCATCCTCGCTATAAAAAGTATAATAGGCCACACCCCTTGCTGTACCAATCCACACATAATCATTTTTGTCAACAGCAATAGATAACACTTCTCTGCTGGGTAACAATCCTCCACCGGGTTGGTCGGAGAGGATTCGCAAATCGGTGCCGTCATTTTTTACGATGCGCACTCCTCCTCCACCTGCTTGTCCTAATAACATCCAAACATTGCCTGAGCGATCAACCTCCATGTCTACTGGATAGCGCCCTGCTAAATTTGGTGATGCAAAAGAAGAGATAGTATTATCAGCTTTCAGAAGATGTAATGACAATACGCTGTTATAAGAGCTTACCCATAAACCTTCAGTTGAATTTTTTAAGGCAGTGATTCTTAACAAAGGGTAATCATTCGAACTAAAAAGTGTTGACACACCATCTGCACTAACTTTTTCTATGCCATCAGAAAATGATGACAGATAAAAATCACCACTACTTCCCGCTGCAGCATCTGTTATAAATTCGAAAGATGTATTGCGCAGACTCCATATTCCATCTTTAAAAATGCTGATTTGTTTAATTGAATTATCCGGCAAAAACTGTTGCGTGAAACCTCCATGAACAGTAAATATTTCATTATTGATGGCTCTGGCCTTAAAGGTAAAGGGTGAGGCAGGACCATTGGGTATAGTCAGTTGCCAGCCATCTCCTTGTTGTTTTAAAAGCCCACCACCTGAATCAGCCAACCAAATCTCAGTGCCGATTATTAGCGCATCCGCTAGCGTAACAAACTGATTACTTATTTTTTCTTCAACGCCTATTAAATCTTGTGTTAGTAATAAGCGATTTTGATCGCCATAGAATAAAGTATTGCCACTGGCATTAAACAACGTATAGCTGTTCAGTAACGGCAAGGCATTTAGAATCTCCCAGGTATTTCCATTAAACTTATAAATTCCCTTTGTACCAACACCAACTACTACCCTATTGGCAATAACTTCAATTTTCTTAACGTCCACATTGAAATCACCACTTTCATAACGCTGCCATTGATTAAAGTCCAGTAAATTATTATTCAACCTCCCCTTAATCACACCCTTTGTGGTAGCCAGGTAAATGCTGTCATTTAATAATGCTGATTGATTGATCGCCAAAGCCTGTCCACTAGACCCCAAGTTGCGCCATGTTTCGCGCACTTCATTAGCGACCAAATCAAACACTACCACACCGTAAGTTGTGCTTAAGTATGCACTTGCGCCTGCCAGCAGCATATGTCGTATAGAAGAAGATCCAGTAACATCTGAAGGATTGACCAATCTGGTGTAAGTACGCGTCTGTTCTGCCGTTATAAAATCAATCGCTCCGTTTTCATAACCAACAATGAGCTGATCGCGTTGATCGTCATATGCCATTGCCGTTATGCCTGTTGTTGAAAGGGCATTTAAATTCGAGTAAACCGAAAAACTTTGGTCAGTCAAATCTAGTTGAAGTACTGCGTTCTCAGATGCCGCAAATATTTTCGAGTCGCCACTTACCAAAAATTTAACGGAATTAAATGATACATGTGCACGCCATGTGCCAAGGGGTATATCTTGCTGCCCGTGTACCTGAGTGTAGTCAGCAACAAAAAATAAAATAATCAGAACACAAAATCTTACCATCTGCTTAAAGTCTTCAATCTAATTTCAATCCACTGTTACTGACTATCTTCTGTTCTTCATGCCTTCTTCAAATGCCGTTCGACTTCTTGCTTCATAAATATTCTTCTCTCCAACCACCACTTGTCTTTCATCGTCATTTAAACGATAACTATACGAAGCCAATTCACCAGTTTGTGCACAAATGGCATGCACTTTAGTTACAAACTCAGCCACTGCCATTAAGAAAGGCATGGAACCAAAGGGCTTGCCTTCAAAATCCATATCAAGTCCGGCTACAATTACACGTTTACCACTATTGGCGAGTTTATTACAGACCTCTACGATGGCCTCGTCAAAAAATTGTGCCTCATCAATACCTACTACATCACAATCACCAGCAAGTAGTAAAATATCGCTTGCAAAATTTACTGTAGTAGATCTTATTGAATTTTGATTGTGCGAAACCACATCTGTATTATGGTAACGATTATCAGTTACTGGTTTAAAAATCTCAACATGTTGCTTAGCGATCAGTGCACGATTAAGTCTGCGGATAAGCTCTTCGGTTTTACCCGAAAACATACAACCACAGACCACCTCGATCCAACCGGCATGCTGCTTCTTTCTTCCTAAATGGGGTTCAATAAACATGAGGCAAAGGTAAAAATTTCAAGATTCCGGCTCGGCACAATTATACTAAAAGCCTTATTTCGAATAAGTAATATGAGGTAATTGGCTCTCTTTAGGAACATGAAGAACAACATCTCCCTTAACAATCAATTGGCAGCTTAGGCGTTCATCGTTATTCAATTGCTGCTGCTGGCGGTATTTGAGCTCAGCATGCGAGAAGGGGCTGAGTTGCTCCATTCCTTCAATTATCTGAACTTTACATGTAGTACAACGGCCCTTGCCTCCGCATGCGTGCATCCAGTCAAGCCCGCTCTCCAATAAACAGTGTAAAAGAGAGCGGCTGCAGGACGATAAATCCACTGCTTTATCGTTTAAATTTTTGATGATGACTTTAGCCATAAAATACATATTTTACTGAAAGCGTTTAACTTTGATTATTCTTACACCATGGAAGACAAAATCAGTCAACAAGCCATCAGTCGTTACAGTCAGGTATATGCGCACAAGATACTAGACCGTTTCTACGCACAAAAGCAGTTTATTGGAGGTCAGGAGATTCTGACCCTTTCTGAGGTTGAACAAATTAACCTTTTTGTGATTCAATCACTTTTTAAGACCTGGAAAAGTGAAATCCAGAACTCAAGAAGCGTATATTTTGACTATGAAGCCCAGGCTGTTTTAGAAGCGCAGCAAAATCTGATGAATGTACTGTCGCGCCATATTCATGTAAGACGTGAACACTTAGAGCCTTTGGTTTTACAATCCGTTGTTAAAACGCTTAATGATGTGCTTAATCCCTACGATTTTTTCTCAAAACTGATTACCAGTAATAATAACGAGCTACATCTGCAGGATTTTAAAGAAGAGTTAAAATACCTGAAACTCAATAAAGCCCCTCTGCTGCGCCTATCTCAAATGCTGGAGGAAAAGAAAATCCAAACCATCTCAGGTAATGAAGCCTTCGGCATTCTTGATAAAATTTTAGAAGATCTCAATTTTACACCTGAAGATATTGAACCTTTATTGCAATTACTCAGTAAGGTAGAACCTGTTACCATGGAGGAATTTTATGAGAAAAAGTCTAAGCCACAGGTAAAAGCAGCTGAAGTAAACAAAGAGTTGAATCAAAATACTAACAAAGAGTTTAAGACCCTGGCTGATGATTTTCAGAAAATTAATGTGATCCGCGAAAGCCTCACCATCAACCAGAAGTTTATGTTTACCAAAGCATTATTCGGAGGAGATTTTGAGCAATTCAGTGAAACGATTAATAACCTGGATAAAAAAAACTCTTTTGATGCCGCCATGCAATACCTGGAGGAACACCTTTCAAACTGGGATCAGGAGAGTGAAGAGTTTCATGAGTTCATGGAACTTATTGAAAAACGTTTTAATTAGGCAAGAAAAATATGCGCTTTATCCTTTCATTTTCATTACTCATGGCTTGCACTATCTGCGCCACACTACAGGCACAAGATATTGTGATGTACAAAACTTTTGGCGGTGTGCGCTTTGAGCGCGATTCGATGGTGATAAGCCCCCGTCAGGTACAATCAATATTATGGGAGGATGCTCTTGCTTCCGAAAAATTTAGAAAGGCGAGGGTCAATTCCTCAGTTTCAGCTGTGCTCGGTTTTGCTGGCGGTGTACTTATTGGTATACCTGTTGGCGCTGCCCTCATCGGTAGCGATCCAGAATGGGGTTTTGCCTTGGGCGGAGCTGGCCTTATTGGTCTAAGCATCCCTTTTAACCGCGTGTTTCAGCGTAAGGCGCAAGAAGCACTTGATATCCACAACCAAAAGAAAAGCTCTCGAAGAAGTTTTAGTCCGGAACTCTACTGGACGGGAAGCCAGGTAGGCCTTCGTTTGAAGATATAAATTCTTTAACAAAAAAATATTCTCTAAAAAGCAGTATACGTACTTGGGTTTTTATACATTTAGTAAACCAAGTCTGCGCACGGTATGGCGAAAGCTAAAAAGGAGAAGAAAATTTTTGTACTCGACACTTCAGTCATTCTTTACGAACACAACTCCATCCTCAACTTTGATGAACATGACATCGGAATTCCGATAACCGTTTTAGAGGAGCTTGATAATTTCAAGAAGGGAAACGACACTAAAAATTTTGAAGCACGAGAGTTTATCAGGTTGATTGACAAGTTAGCCAAAGATCAAAGTCTTGGGCAGTGGAATCCCATCAATGGAAAGGGTAAAGGCGACTTTAAAGTATTAATGGATACTAAAAGCTCTGTTGATGCCAATAAAGTTTTTAACGAACATAAGGCGGATCATCACATATTAAACTCCGCCTTGCAACTCCAACAGGAGGAAAAAAGCAAGAAAGTAATTCTTGTTTCTAAAGACATTAATTTACGTCTAAAGGCCAAGTCACTCGGGCTTACAGCAGAAGATTATACAACGGGTAAAGTTCAAAACATCTCGTCACTTCACGCAGGTAAATCTGTTATTGAAAATGTAGACTCAGATATGATCAATCTCCTTTACGAGAAAGGTTATGTAGAACCCAAAGAGCTTTTAGGTGATACATCTACGTTAAAAAACAACTACTACATTTTAAGAAGCGGTAAGAAGTCGGCACTGGCTTACTTCAATCCATTTAACGGAATGTTAGAGCATGTAGAAAAGCGAACCATATTTGGTATTAAACCCAGAAATGCTGAGCAGGCTTTTGCGATACATGCCCTGATGAAACCTGATATCAGACTTGTGTCTATTCAGGGAATAGCGGGTACGGGTAAAACACTTATTGCTTTGGCTGCTGCTTTAGAGCAGAAGCGCGACTACAAACAAATTTTTCTGGCTAGGCCCATTGTTCCGTTGAGCAATAAAGACATAGGCTACTTACCAGGTGATATTAAGTCGAAGCTGAATCCGTACATGGAGCCCTTATGGGATAACTTGAAATTTATTCAGAATCAATATAACGAAACAGATAAAGAATATACCAAGATTACCGAGTTGGTTAACCAGGAAAAACTCTTGATTCAACCACTAGCTTATATACGCGGACGAAGCTTATCTAACATTTTCTTCATCGTAGATGAAGCACAAAACCTGACACCACATGAAGTAAAAACTATTATTACCCGTGCAGGCGAAGGCACTAAAATTATTTTTACTGGCGATATCTATCAGATTGACACTCCTTACCTGGATTCGCAAAGCAACGGACTATCTACACTTATTGATCGATTAAAGGATCATGAATTGTACGCACATATTACGCTAGAGAAAGGTGAGCGTTCAGAACTGGCTAACCTTGCTAACGAGCTGTTGTAAGATTTAACATATCGTGACGATACTTGAAAAGAGGATTTTACTCAATCCTCGATGTGTCCTGCACCTCGGTCTTTGTCCTCACAGACCGAGATATTTAAACAAACTTATTGATTCAAAATTGCAGTACTACTGGTCTGTGAAGACACAGACCAGGGAGTTTGACACAGACCAGGGAGGTTGGGGGTTAAGGATTTTTGATCTCAAAACGAGACAATCGATTTAAAATTCTTTGTTTTTAATCAAATTTTGAAGTGGTCTGTACTTTGCTTTACTCATGCAGATAAAGCAAGAGGCGTATGTTAGTAAAATTCATTCTAGACAGATTATCATTAAAGCGTCAGGTAGAATACATAAAAAATCAGGCTATCTACCTCGGAACGCGAAGAAACAAAAACAGGGAATTCCACCTGTACATGCTGGGGAAACAAATTGCAGAAATTTTATTCGAGGGCGATGACGAAAATAAAAAACCCGAGAGCTTGATTTGGCTCCCGGGTCTTCAACAATTAGAAAATCATATTGAGAGGGATTTTAAATCCTCTACTTTTAATTGACTATTTTTTCTTTAATACTTTAAGCATGGTCTCACCAATTTCAGCAGGTGATTCTACCACGTGAATACCACACTCACGCATGATGGCCATTTTAGCAGCGGCCGTGTCTTCAGCACCACCAATAATAGCACCTGCGTGACCCATGCGTCTTCCCGCAGGAGCTGTTTGACCTGCAATAAATCCAACTACTGGTTTCTTATTACCATTTTCTTTAATCCAACGTGCCGCTACTGGTTCGTAGTTTCCACCAATCTCACCGATCATTACAATCGCTTCTGTTTCAGGATCATTCATTAGCATTTCAACAGCATCTTTTGTTGGTGTTCCGATAATCGGGTCACCACCAATACCAATCGCTGTAGTAATTCCAAGGCCCGCTTTTACAATCTGGTCAGCCGCTTCATAAGTAAGTGTACCTGACTTAGAAACAATACCAATGGTTCCTTTCTTGAAAACAAAACCAGGCATAATACCCACCTTTGCTTCACCTGGGGTAATAACACCAGGACAGTTAGGTCCAACCAATGTTACGTTTTTACTCTTAATATATTTTTTAGCCAACATCATATCCTTTACAGGAATACCTTCGGTGATGGCAATAATTACCTTTATACCTGCATCGGCAGCCTCCATAATGGCATCCGCTGCAAAAGCAGGGGGCACAAATATGATGGTTACATCAGCACCGGTTTTGGTCACAGCATCTTTCACAGTGTCAAATACAGGTTTTCCAAGGTGCTCAGATCCACCTTTTCCAGGTGTTACACCGCCAACTACATTTGTACCATATTCTATCATTTGACCGGCATGGAAGGTACCCTCAGTGCCAGTAAAACCCTGAACAATTACACGTGAATTTTTATTAACCAAAACGCTCATAATGCTGATTTTAAGTGTCCACAAAAATAGAAGATTCTGTGGGCAGAGCAAGAAGGATAAAAATCAAAAAGGCTCCTTTCGGAGCCTTTTTATTGATTTTAATTCTGTTTCGGTTGTTTCAGATTCTTTCTGTACATGAACTCTTCAAATTCTGCTTCAAAAGAAGGCTCTAATGCAATTGCCTGCTTGTAGGCGGTGATGGCATCGACCAATAGATTGTTCTTTTCGAAGAAATTAGCTAAAAAGTACTTATTTATAGCTGTTTCGTCCAATACCGGGCCAAGCTCAGTTAAATCTGACTTAACCTTATTATAATCTTCGCTTGAAAGTTTCTGAATCATTTTAACAGAGGAAGTCTGTTTAGGATCATTCTTTGAACTTACGCGAACCATAATGGCATTCAAATCTTTATCAGATAGATTTGGCTCAGTAAGGTCAATGGTATAAAATTTAGCATCTGTTTCGTATTTGGCCAATACGTCTTCAAACATGTTTTGAAGCTCAATTACATAAGGACCTTGTACTTTTTCAGATTCCCAGTTAATAATTACCTGATCGCCATATACTCTTGAGAATTGATTCTCAGGTAAAAGCAGATCGATTACATCACCAGCACCACGTGTACGGTGTACAGCTCCAGTTGCACTTAATCTGTTCTTTTTTGCTTCAGCTGAATTGCTGCTCAGGATAAAGTCTGTGTACTTATTCATTACACTGGAACCAGTACCTACATTTTTAGCTAAGTCAGCTACTTTATGGGTACCCTGGCTTTTTAGCTCAAGCATTTTTCCCGTTGTGTGACGTAAACCCAGGTAAGCATTTGGCTCGAGTTTAATTTCATCTGTAGCCTTCAGTGTTGCACCGGTCTTAACTGGTTGCCAGGTATCTCCTGTTTTCACCTCGTTATTACCCTTATTAATCATTACCTGAAAAGCATAATCCTGAGCCATTGCAAAATGGCTGAAGATTATCATAACAAGTAGGAGAGTCCATTTTCTGTTTTTCATGGTGTTGTTTGTTAGTCTTTGTGTCGTTTTATACTGATTTCCCTGCTAAGGGAACCCAATAAGTTTAAATAGCGGTCTAAATATTTTCCCAAATATAGTGTCCAAATTTGTTTTACAAGCGAATTATAGAGCTCAAATCCTGTGCCAACTACCGCCAAAGCACCCAAAGTAGCTGTTAAATTGACTTTAATATGGAACCAATGGAAAAAATATACCATCAGCAATGACAAAATAATAATTTGAATCAACTGCATGATTATACTGAGTCCATCAAACCAAAGCGGAATTTTTTCAGTGATGTAAAAGAATACAGCAACGTTAAGCATACATAGAATAAAGGCCACTGCATATTCAATCCAATCTGGTGCTTCGGTAATATAATCTTCATTAAGAATCATTGAGATAATATTGGCGTGAACTACCAAACCGTACATATCGGGTCTGGATTTACCCGCAAATTTCTTGTTAAGCGGAGTGAAGAATTTATCATCCCATGAGGTGTCATCAAAGTTTTCACCCAAAAAGCCCATTAGTACAATTTTGTCTTTGATAAGTCCGGAAACAAATTGATTGGTATCTAATGCCTGATACCAGTCTAATGTAAAATATCGACCTGCATATTCTGAGGCACCATGCATATCGATGATGTTACCACGGTAATTAATAACCTCCACAGGATTATTTCTTTCCAAAAATCTTTTTGTTTTTACAGAGTCAAAAATCATAGCAGTACGTACTGAAAAGGCTAACTCCTCCTTACCGTTTACCATTACACTTGGGTTAAATCTTCTGCAAGATTTTAAATCTTCCTGATGTTCTGCATCTGTTTCCAGATTAGCGTAACCCTCATAAGCACCAGGCCGGAGTATGTCCATCGTATGTTCGAGTGAATCAAAAATATTAATATCACCACCGTACTTATTGTAAAGCGAATCTGATTGCAAAAGTTTAGTTACCATCACCACGTTACCTGCGTTGGCAATGGCTTCCCCCAAAGGACGCTCGCGTAGCGTGTCGTAAGCAATAGGGCAGTTAATAGAATCAGTAAAACCTACAGGACAATTGTAGAAAACATCAATCGCAATTACCTTAGGCTTAAACCTGCTTATGTTCCGGATCTGCTCTCCAACCTCTTCACTTGAAAGCAAGCCTGTATTGATAATTAATATGTTTGTATCAATCTCAGGATCTTCCCTGAGTTTTGAAAAGGTAATGTCAGTTAACTCTGTATCACCAAGAGCTTGCCCAATTGGGTCAAACACATCTAAAATGCCAAGTTGAAGTATGTTTGCTATACCATAAAGCACAGTAAAAACAAATGTTGAGCAGAGGACGACTTCGAGCCAAAAGTTTCTTACCTTTTTTTCTTTTATCATAGAGCCAGGGTTTTAGTAAATTTAAAGATTTGAATGAAACTAGCATACTAACCTTTGAAAAAGCGTTTAACTCTTAAGGAATTAACCAGTGGTATTTTAGCAGGCAACAGGGTTACACTGAGTAAGGCTATTACTTTGGTTGAAAGCGTTTTGCCGGAAGATGAAGAAATGGCAGCTGCCCTTTTAGAAGCAATATTACCACACACTGGCAAAGCACTACGCATTGGCATTACAGGAGTGCCCGGTGTTGGTAAGAGTACTTTTATTGAAGCCTTTGGCAATTATTTAACTTCTAACGACAAAAAACTGGCAGTATTAACCATAGATCCGAGCAGTCAGCTTACTCATGGCAGCATCTTGGGAGACAAAACAAGAATGGAGTCTCTTTCAAAAAATCCAAATGCCTACATCAGACCAAGTGCATCGGGTAGTACGCTGGGAGGTGTTGCGCACAAAACACGTGAAGCTGCTTTGCTTTGTGAAGCAGCAGGCTTTGATATTATTATTATTGAAACAGTTGGTACTGGTCAGTCAGAAACTGCAGTTAAAAACATGGTGGATTTTTTCCTTTTACTGATGTTAGCAGGCGCGGGTGACGAACTGCAAGGCATCAAAAAAGGTATTATGGAAATGGCTGATGTATTGGTAATTACTAAGGCGGATGGAGAGAATAAAAAGAAAGCAGCTATGGCAGTTGCAGACTATACACATGCATTGCATTTGTTTCAGCCACCAGCCAGCGGCTGGACAGCCAAGGTCATGACTTGTTCCGCACTAGAAAATGAAGGTATCGCTGAAGTGTGGAATGCAATTGTACAATTTGAAACACACACTAAACTGAATGGCTTCTTTCTACAAAATAGAAAAGAACAGAACAAAACCTGGCTATATGAATGCTTCAACCATTTGCTGCAACAGGAGATAAAAAGCTCGCAAGCACTTGGTGAACTAATAAATGCTCTCGAGAAAAAAGTCGAGTCAGGATCTATGTCAGCTTACCAAGCGGCTAAAGACATGCTGAAAAATTTCAAGAAGATTTAGTCTTAACTTCTTTGTAAGGGCAATGCCTGCAACCATTCTTGCAGCAATAGCCTCTTTTTAAGTGATAGGCTTCCGTAAATACCATAAGTCCATTCTCCCAATAGAACATGGCAGTTTTAGACTCATTCGGTTTGTTACTATTATCCTTTTTACTCACAATCAAAAACAAAGGTATGCCAAATTCAGCAGCTTCCGATTCACAACGAGAATCAGCATTCGGGGAGCTGAACCGGCATACCTGTTTAGTTATTCAATGTCCTTTAGTTAAATACAAATCCATTAGGCCCTCTGCCCGATGAGAAGCTGTCGATAAAGCTACCATCAAGATTATAACGATACACTTCTCCATCACTTGCAAAACCTTTGGCATCACCTAGATAAATGATATTGGTGTTTTGATCTATGTCTAGTCCGTAAAAACCTGTCGCGCTGGCTCTTGTAAATAATGGTTCAGCAGGTGCAACGATGGCAGATGTTGCCAACTTATACACCGATTTTCCTGAATAATAGTAGAGCGCATTTTTTGTTTTGTCTGTAACTAATTTTGAAGGAACATTACGATTAAGTTCAATTGTCTTCACTACTGCCTCTGTAGACGGATCTATCTGCACCAAGGCACTATTATTCTCCTGGTAATCACCTCCGCAAACTACCCAAAGTTTGTTTTGAGCATCAAGCACAAATTCTCCTGGTGATGAACCTACTTCTATTGTCTTCACAACGGCATCAGTTGTGGTGCTGATTACCGAAATGGTATTAGTAAAATTATTGGATACAAAAATTTTATTGCCTACAGCAATAACATGCTCAGCACCAAAGTCAGTTGTAATGGTTTTGGTTACGCTATATGTTGTTAAATCTACTACTGAGACGCGACCCGATTCTGAAAAACTTACCCATTCTGTTAAATAACCCTTGCCACTGGCTGTAGCAAAATACCTTGGCAGTTTAACATTGTTTATGGTATGGAGTGCTTCAAAAGTGTTGACGTTTACAACTTCAACTTTATTATCGTTGTTCACAACAATGTACGCTTCATCACCCACCACAGTCATGGACTGAACAACATCGCCTAAAGCAAGACCATCATTGACAAGACCAAAGATATCTTCAGTGGTTATTTTCGTGTTTGGATCAAAGAAGGAAACGGATCCGTCACCCGCCATAAAATTCCCTTCATTAATAACAAGCACACCATTATCAAAATCGCCTTTGGGTCCATTCTCGCTTTCATCGCAGCTTGCTAATAAAAAAATGCCCGCCAGCAGTATTACAAAAAAATTCAGTTGTGTTTTTTTCATTTTAATTGATTGTTTACTTGAATTGAGATACTCATTGAAAAATTGCGACCCGGCATCGCATGCTTTGCAAAATTTTCGTAGTACAGATTGGAGAAATTATTCACCTGCACACGTGATGTCAGTAAAACTTTATTCCAATGCCATTCTTTAAAAAGTTCAGCATCCATGAGGAAGTAGGCATCTAAAGCCTGTCTTTCGCTATTCTCCAGTGAGATGAAGCGCATACTGGTGTAGTTATTACGCAGCATAATTGTCCATCCGGAATGGCTCGCACTTAGCATTAATCTACCTGAATGAATAGGCACATAGGGAAGCTGCTTACCAATGCTTGATCCATCTATGCCTCTTTCATTGATCGATTTTGTAAAACTGTACGAGAGTTTTGCGTTCAATTGGCCTTTGCCCTGTTGTGTGTTTGCTGTCAGATTACTTTCCAGACCATTAATATTTACTTCCTGAAGATTGATCGGAGCCCAGTTGCTATTTTCATTGGGCAGCCATACGATCATATTAGTCGTTTGGGTTTTGTAATAACTAAGCTCAACATCTACTTTAGTATACTTAGTTTGCTTTTTCCAATTAATACCAGTTTCAATTTGCCAGGCATCTTCTGCCTTCAAGTTTTGATTGCCAACAGGTAACCAATACCTATCGTTAAGTGTGGGGATACGAAAAGCCCTTGCGGCTTGCCCCCGCCAAGTCAGCTTATTTAACTTTGTTTCAAATAATTTAAGCTCTGTTCCGAGTGAAGGCGCAAAGGGAGCATAACGTACATCATAGAAGGCCTGACGTAAATTGATGCTTAATAACCAAAACGAATTAATACTGTATCGAATAGAAGAATATACATCATAACGACTTTCAACAAGATCAGAAGGATAGTTATCTCCAAAAGCTTCATATCGATTAGCACTTCCGCCCCAACGAATGTTTATTTGTCTTGATAGCTGCTTGTCTACATTAATCAAAGCTGACCATTGATTGGTGCTGACTAAACTGTTTGCATCATCTGTGTATTCCTGCTCATCACGAATGTGAGCTACTGTTGCTCGCATTACACCAAGATCTGAAGCAAGATCATAATGCAAAGCAAGCCTCACTTGTTTGTTATCCAGGGTTTCATTAGCACCAAAATTGGTGACTGTAGGTTGGTTATGGCGAAAGTTATGAGCGTAAATTCCTTCAAGCAAAACTTGTTGTGTTTCACTTATTTTATAAGCAATCTGTTGACGAACACCTTCATTTTTTACAGCTGCATTTTCTTGCCTTCTTATATAACCAACAGCAGGAGAGTTATAAGGAAAATCGTTTTTGATTTTAAAACCATAAAGGCTGGTAGAAAAATTCCATTTGTGATTACCCCCATTAAATTTAATCCCGCTTGCAATACGACCAAAGCTACCCACCTGTTGGTGGAATAATGCGTTAAAGCCTCTCGAGAAAATTACATTTTCATTTTTTAAGGATACACTTCCTCCAATAGCATCTGTACCAACTAAAGCACTACCCGCTCCATATTGTATCAGTACCTCATCAAATAAAAACATGGGCACAATAGAAAAATCAGTTTGCCCCAAAGTAGGTGCGTTAACATTGATGCCGTTCCAAAGCACTGCTGTCTGCGAAGCTGTGGTGCCTCTGAAACTGATCGTGCTTAATTGTTCGCTACCATAATTTTTAAAGTATAGCGATGACTCAGCAGCCAAGCTGGCAGCTAATGTCTGCACAGTATTGCCTTGCGACAAAGTATTTACTTTAGCACCAACCGCATACGTTGTTATACGGATTCCGTAAATTTCTACAGGCGCGAGCACAGTTGTATCGCTTTGTGCCAACAAATGCGCAGCACAAAGTACAAGCGTAAAAAGCATACCCAATCGCAAAACCATAATCGTTTAGTTGCGACAGGTGGATAACCAGAAAAGTCTGAAAGCATAGCCTTCGAACAACCCTGACCTTTCACCCGAAAGTCAAAAAATTTTTTAATGATTACGGCAGGTCTCCTGGCTCGCCTACTACTAACGCCTTCCCATGTTAATGTTGCCATCAACACAGTGGCTTGGTTGTCAGTAGCATTTACCAGACTAAACAATGTCTGATATTGGCTTACAGTTGCGGGGACAGCTTTCGTTTTACACGAAATTCCCTTTTAATCTTCAGAGCCTGTAACAGGATGAAGAACCGCGAATCGGTTGCAAATATAGAAAGCTGCAATTCAAAACAAAAAGAAGTCAAATACTTATTAAGGTTCTAAGCTTAACAAGCTTTAATATTGCACATGCGTTTATATAGTCTTTTTGTTTTTGCTTTAATAGTCGCTTCCTGCGGCAGCAAGAAAAACCACAGCAATAATTTTCTTATTGATTCAACTTATACTAAGTATGCAAAAGGTTTTCGGGTTTCTTACAAAGAAAACATTACTCAGGTTGAGGTTATGAAACCTTATCAGGGATCAGAAGAGGTTTTAACCTATTGGCTAATTGATGCTGCGACTGAAATACCAGCTCACGACAGCCATATTAAAATTATCAGGACACCTATTAAAAGTATTGTCTGTACATCCACCACACACATTCCTTTATTAGATTACTTAAATGAAAGTGCTGCATTAGTTGGTTTTCCTACAACCGATTATATCAGTTCTGAAAAAATGCGGATGAGAATTGACAGTGGTTATGTTATTGATCTGGGTGTTGATAAAGGACTTAATATCGAAAAGCTTGCTGCACTATCTCCTGATGTGGTGATGGCTTATACCATGACTGGTGATTACGGACAATTTAAAAGTATAGAAGATTTAGGAACACCAGTAGTCATCAATGCCGAATACCTTGAAGAACATCCACTGGGAAGAGCTGAGTGGATTAAATACATGGCGCTTTTCTTTGATAAAAAAATAATGGCCGACTCGGTATTCTTTGCTATTGAGCAAAATTACTTACAAATAAAACATAAAGTAGATTCACTAACCAACCCTAAACCAACAGTTATGAGCGGCATCGTATATGGCGATGCATGGTTTATGCCTGCTGGTCAAAATTATGCTGCCAAGCTTTTGCGAGATGCAGGCTTCAATTATTTATGGAGTGATGATTCTACCGCGGGTTACTTACAATTACCTTTTGAACTCGTTTATGATAAAGCCAATATGGCAGAATATTGGATTGGCGTGGGCTCTTTTAAATCATTAGGAGAAATTGGCACCAGCGATAACCGCTACACTAAATTTAATGCTTACCAAAGCGGAAAGGTTTACACCTACAATGCCCGCATCGGAGCTACTGGCGGAAGTGAATTTCTGGAGCTAGGCTACCTAAGACCTGATATCATTTTGCAGGATCTTGTAATGATTGCCCACCCCCATCTTTTTACCGAACCATCATTGTATTTTCATAAACAGCTGAATTAGACTGTTCGTTAATAAAAGTTAATCCAATATTTTAACAAGGAGTAGATCTTTTAAGCGCTACTTTATTAGCCAAAGAATACTCTACCTAACAAAGAATTTTACCTATTTTAGCACGTTTATTTTGTAAAAATCTATCATGAAGTTTCAGAAAATCAACAACATTACCGGTTGGCTAGTATTTGCTGTAGCACTCGCTACCTATTGGCTAACTATGGAGCGCACCGCCAGTTATTGGGATTGTGGCGAATTCATAGCCGTATCGTACAAATTAGAAGTGCCTCACCCTCCGGGAGCACCCTTGTTTCTATTGATTGGCCGACTGTTCTCGTTTCTGGCCATGGGCGATGTAACCAAAGTTGCTTATTGGATTAACTTCTCAAGCGTATTGGCTAGTGCCTTTACTATCATATTCTTGTTCTGGTCGATTGTTCTTTTCGGTAAAAAACTTTTAAAACTTAATAACAATGATGAGTTAACAGACTCAAACACATGGTTGTTGATGGGGGCTGGTTTGGTCGGCTCTCTTGCTTATACTTTCTCCGATACTTTTTGGTTTTCAGCGGTAGAAGCTGAAGTGTACGCAATGTCATCGTTCTTCACAGCTCTGGTGGTTTGGGCCATGCTTAAGTGGGATGTTATTGAAGATGAGTCGAAAGCAAATCGTTGGCTCATTTTGATTTTTTACATGATGGGGCTTTCCATCGGTGTCCACTTATTGAACTTGGTAACCATACCTGCGCTTTCACTGATTTACTACTTTAAAAAATACAAGCCTACATTTTGGGGTATTGCGTCAACGCTGGCTGTCAGCTTAGTTATTATTTTCTTTATCAATTCCATAGTTATCCCGGGCCTTCCTTCTTTTGCAGGTAGCCTTGAGATCTTCTTTGTAAACTCATTACGCTTGCCTTTCAATTCGGGCATTATCTTTTTTATTGTTGCGCTATTTGGAAGTCTGATTTACGGTATCTACTATTCACAAAAGAAAGTAATGCCTATACTTAACACCTTCTTACTTTCTTTTGCATTTATTCTGATTGGCTACAGCTGCTATACCATGGTTGTTATCCGTTCAAACTACAACCCTCCAATCAATCAAAATGATCCTTCAGACCCGATTGGTTTTGTTAGTTACTTGAAACGCGAACAATATGGTAGCAGACCTTTATTAAAAGGTCAGTACTACGATGCACAACCTATTGAAGTTGTAGAAGGAGAGCCCGTTTATAAAAAAGGCAAAGACCGTTATGAACTTGTAGATCGTAAAATCTCTTACAAATATGATCCGAATCGTACAACCATACTTCCACGTATTTGGGTAAGCGATGCAAAAAAAGAATACGAACAGATTCTAGGTTTACGAGAAAATCAAAAACCAACGTTTGGTGATAACCTGCGTTTCATGTTTAACCATCAGATCAGTTGGATGTACATGCGTTATTTCATGTGGAATTTTGCAGGACGTGAAAGCGACATACAAGGTGCAGATTGGTTAAGACCAACAGATTGGTTCGAAGAATTGCCGCAAGCACTAAAAGAAAATAAGGGTCGCAATAACCTGTTCATGATTCCTTTCATCTTAGGATTGATCGGTATGTTCTACCAATTTATTCACGACCAAAAAAATCTTGCTGTAGTTGGCTTGCTGTTTATACTGCTAGGGGTTGCGTTGGTTATCTATCTGAACGGTCCTCCAAGCGAACCACGCGAACGCGATTACATTTATGCGGGTTCGTATTATGCTTTTTGTTTCTGGATTGGTTTCGCTGTTATTGCCATTGCCAAAACATTTGAAAAACTATTTAAGAACCTAACTGTGGCGACAATAGTGGCCACATTCCTCTGTTTAAGTGCACCTACAATTATGCTGGCTCAAAACTGGGATGATCACAACAGGAATCACCGCTATTTCTCAGTTGACTCTGCTTACAACTATTTACAGTCTTGTGAACCCAACGCTGTACTCTATACTGGTGGCGATAACGATACTTTCCCTCTGTGGTATAATCAGGAGGTTGAAGGTGTTAGAACAGATATGCGTGTAATTGTATTGAGCTACTATAACACAGATTGGTATGTCGGGCAATCTATGCGCCAGACTTACGAATCTGAACCGCTACCATACACGCTAACGCTTGATAACTATAGACAAGGTGGCCCGAACGACTATCTCCCTTATCAGGATCTGGGTATTAAAGAAATGGACCTTCATCAGTTTTTGGGTCTGTTGAAAAAAGATTACAAAGGATTACGTTTATACCCAACAGCCAACGTAGTGCCTACCAAAGAAATAGTGCTGAAGGTAGATGTAGCACACGTAAGATCGCTTGGTATTGTACCGGAAGGTTTTGATAGCTTGATTGTGCCTGAAATGAGATTTAAACTCAAAGGCGGTGGACTGGAAAAGAAAGATCTGGCTATGTTAGACTTTTTAGCAACCAGCAATTGGGAGCGTCCTATTTATGTAAACATGACTTCCCTTGATCAATTTAATGTTGATTTAAGTCGTTATGTTATTCAGGAAGGAAATGCTTACAGAATTCTGCCAATCTTCAATCCTAATCCTCGAATAGAGTTAGTAAACACTGAGGCTAGCATGGAAAACATGCTCAAGAAATTCCGCTACCGCGGACTTGATGATACACGTGCTTACTACAATCAGGATTATAGAAACTTTGTACTCAACCACAGAAGTTCTTTCGCATCACTTATAGATGGTCTGTTACTTGAAGGTAAAACTGAACAGGCACGTGAAGCAGTTATGTTCTGCTTCGAAAAAATGCCAGACAAAACCATTCAGTATGATCATGTAAATGCACGTTTGGTTGATGTACTGTTTGAAGTTGGCGAAAAAGAGAAAGCCCTGGAGGTTGTAAATATCATGTGGCCTAAAGCTGAAGCCATGACTATGCACCTAGCTGGTGAACAGGATTTCTCGAGAGAGTTTCAGATCAGCTATGCTGTACTAAACGAACTACAACGTGTACTCTATAAATATAACGAAGCAGAGTTAGGCAAAAAAGTTGAAGAGTCACTTGAGCGTTTAAACACTGTACTTAACATTCGCGACAGCGACCGATCAAATTTCTAAGATATTAATAGTGATAAATTCCAGATTCAAAAGTTCGATTTGAATCTGGAATTTTTATTTGCGACAAATCATAAATAAATCCAACGCTTCATCAGCTTTGTCTGTTTCAATATAATCACTGTGGTGTATATCCTTCACCAGCCCCTGATCCTGATGTTGAAGTCTATTTCTGTTCCAGCGATTCATTAATTCATACGGAATTCTTAATAGTGAAGCGGGTAAACGGTGTTGCAGATTTAAAACATCTAAGCGCGTAATACGCTCAACCGATTTTTTGTTTTCCTGATAATAAGTCATCACCTTTTCATTTCCGGTAATACCTTTCATTTCCACGTTAGTGAAATATTTTTTAGCAAGCATTTTTAGTTCATCTGCCAAATATTCACGCACATGCCAGGGGTTTCTGGTCAGTGACATTTTTCTGTTGGGTGTTGTGACCAGTGCTACTCCCCCAGGTTTTAAAACCCGATGCAATTCTTTTAAGAAAAGCTCATCATCTTCAATATGTTCAATCACCTGAAAAGTGATTAACACATCATAGGCGTTGTCTTTCAGCTCTCCCAACGGTGGAATGTTCATTGCCAGGAATTTACCCGATGGATACTTTACCCGAAGTTTACCTAAAGCACTTTCAATTTTATCCACTGCCGTGAATGAGGCAGATTGAGGCAACATCAGGTCTATCCCCCGGCCTTCACCGCACCCTACCTCCAGTACATCGCCATTCACAAAGGGTTGGGCGGCAACATAAGCCTTAAATAAGCGTTGATGTATAGGGTTATCGGATAAGAGATTATCAGAGGTAATTTCTGTAGTGAAAATCTTAGCCATTGCCCTTTTATTTAGTTAAAGTGTGCAAAATTAATCGAAGCACTGATCATATTTAACTGATTTGACCTTAATTTGCTATATGATGCGAGTACTGCTATTTCTGCTCTTGTGCGGCTACTATATGCAGGCACAACCCCTTCAAAACATCAACTACAATTATCTATACGACCCAGAAATGGGTTTTAGCTTTTCTTTGGATGTAATTAACAGCTCAGAAGATAGCGTGAGCATTGTTTATCAACTGAATCTAATTGATACTACAGATACCATCAATAACTACCTGATCACTTGGGAAACCTATAGTTCGGTGAGCGCTAAAGAAGCACAGGCAATCTATCCAGTTCACCAATATGTCACAGATGTATATCATATTAATGGTGTATTTCGGCTGCCCAAATCCAGCAATATCATAGCTGCTAAAGTCATTAATACTAACCTAAAGATTGCCTGGTTCTATTTTAAGCCGCTGGATCTTACAAAACACCAAGATGGTTTTTTAACGAGCAGCGCAAAGGTTATTCTAGACAAGGTTACGCCTACCGGAGAGCTTGTATCAATTACTCGCCCCTCCAATGTAGACAAGTCGCTAATTTACTTCTACGATGAAAACTTTCCTGCGGCCATACCCCCATTTGCCGAAGAGCAAATGTCGGTAAGTGCTGTTTTGCAAATTGATTCAACAATTGTTTTAAGGGGTAATTCTTTTACCCCATTTGCCAACGGATTATACCTTATCCAAGCTGATTCACTTTCTAAGCTTGGCATATCAATTATGGCTAGTGATGATTACCCGAAATTCCGAAAGCTTGAAAATCTGGTTGGGCCGCTAACCTACATCACAACAAAAAATGAATACGACAGACTTAAAAATAGTATAGGAGATAAAAAGGCTTTTGATCGGATTATTATTGGCATAACTGGCAACACCGAACGTGCTAAAGTATTTATGAGAAACTATTATAAGCGAGTAGAGTTAGCCAATCGATATTTCAGTTCTTACAAAGAGGGGTGGAAAACAGACCGGGGTATGATTTACATTACGTTTGGATTGCCAAATGCTGTTTATAAATTTTATGACCGTGAGGTGTGGGAGTATAATAATGCCATTGCTCCAAAAATAAGTTTTACTTTTGTACAGTCCTCTTCAGTTTTCGATCCTGACAACTTTGTATTGGTTCGGAAAAAAAGTTATCTGGATACCTGGCTACAGGTAGTCGATCTTATTAGAAGTGCACGTTTTTAATCCTGAGTTTTCATTTATAAGGCTAATTAATATTTAAAAAAACCAGCATGGATAAAAAAGATATGATTTACGGAACCCGGGCAGTTATTGAAGCTATCCGTGCTGGTCGTGAAGTTGAAAAGATAATGATTCAAACGGGTCTCTCTAACGACCTGATCAAGGAATTAATGGCACTCGCCAAGCAGCACAATGTGCCAATATTGTCAACACATGCCGATAAGCTTAAGCGTCTATCAACAAAAAACCATCAAGGTGTTATCAGCATACTTTCTGCTGTAAGTTTCGCTTCACTCGATAATATTATTCATAAAGCCTACGAAGAAGGTCGTGATCCTTTTTTACTATTATTAGATCGTGTTACGGATGTTCGCAATTTTGGTGCTATTGTAAGAACGGCAGAATGCGCGGGTGTTGATGCTATCGTTATTGCCGAAAAAGGAAGTGCACCTATTACCAGTGATGCGGTAAAAACATCAGCAGGTGCTTTAAATCACATGCCTATTTGCCGTGAGAAAGACTTGAAACATACACTCAAGTTTCTAAGAGAGAATGGTATAAAACTCATTGCTTGTACTGAGAAGGCTGCTAATACTTTTTATCAGCTGGCACTTACCGGCCCCATTGCTATCATTATGGGCTCTGAAGAAGATGGTATTTCTGATGCATTGTTGCGCGATGCCGATGACTTGGCCGCAATTCCTTTGAAGGGAGAAATTGGCTCGCTTAACGTTTCAGTGGCAGCCGGTGTAGCCATGTATGAAGTTGTGAGACAAAGAAACTAATCACTCCTCCTTCTCTAATTTCCGCAGTCGTTTTTTTGCATCTTTAAATGCCTCATCCTTTCTACCGGATTTTTTCTTAACCTCTTTAAAATAGTAACGCGCTTCTGTTTTCTTTCCTTCCCTTTCAGCTATTTCTCCAAGACTGATTAATGAATAGAGATAATAGCCAGACTCGGTTGCACCTACTTTCTCCGAAAACATTTTAGAGAGCAGATAGTATTTCTTTGCTTCAGTCAGATTATTCCGCGCTTCATAAATCTGTCCTAAAAAGAAGGAGGCGTAACGCCCACTGGTAGCTTCATAACCCAACATGCCACTATCAATACGTTCCAGAATATTTTTACACACCGGCTCAGCTTGTATAAAGCGTCCTGCGCTGTACAAGGCTCTTGCATTATAGCGATGAAAAAATGGATTATCAGGGTACGTTTTATTCAAGTAGTCACTTAAGTGCAACGCCTCTTGTTTATTATTCTCATAGCTATTTTGAATCCGCATTAACCAAACCATTGCTTCTGTTCTGGTATAAAACGCATTGTAAGAAACTTCGCGCAGCTGTTTAAGTCCTAGTGCCTTATCTCCTTTAGGGAAAAACCACATAATCGGTTTGAGCGATGAGTAGTTCTCGGGCACCCATACAGAAAAGTAATTATAGAGTGCATCACCAAAAAGTAATTCGGGACTAAGAGAATGGTACCCCTTACTCATTTCGAGATAATTTAAGGCTTGCTTACCGGCAGCGGCAGCTTTAGTCCAATTTTTTCTCTCTTCTTCCGAGTACAATCGTCCTTTAAATCCATATGCCGCAGCTAAAAAAAACATGGATTCTACTTTATAGGCTGGGTGCTTTTTAAACAAGTTTTCCGAAATCAAAATTGTTGTATCCATATATGCCAGAAAACTTTCATCATACGATTTGTTAGTCAGGTCTGGCATTATTTTCCACCACTCAATCAGGCCCATTAAAAAATAGGGCAAAGGATGCCATTTATACTTTTGCTTAAGCCATAGAAAACGCTTTTCAGCCTGATCAAACTTGAAGTTATAGAGGTCATCCAGGGCCTGCGCACAATACAATTGCACAGTTAAATCCGACAAAAGAATAATTGTTGTATCTTTTTTTACTAGTTCTTGTGCCTGCACCTTATTTATTGCGACCCATAGGCAACAACAAGTAGTTAAGACCAGGAATGCTTTGTTTATAACGCCATTTTTCATGTTACATTCTGCTGAAAAGATATGAATTCAACTTCAACAAGCGAAAACCCTTTTTACGCAGCCGATAAGCGGGTTTTGTTTCTCTTGCTTTGCGCCCTTACGCTCTTGTTACTTTACATCAAGAAAGCCTTTATAGAAAACGAAACTGCAGCCTTTGAGTTCCTTCAAGATCGTCCGGAAGGTACGGTTTTACAAATTATTAGTGGATTACAATACCTTTCTATTCCCCTGATCTACTTATGGAAGTTCACTGTAATTGGTTTTGTTTTATGGGTGGGCTGTTTTATGTTCGGTTACCGTATTACTTATTCCCAATGTTGGGGTATAGTAATGGCTGCTGAGTTTGTTTTCCTTATTCCCGAACTGATAAAAATAGGCTGGTTTATGTTTGTCGATACTGACCCTGACTATTTCTCCATAAGAGGGTTTTACCCATTATCGCTCATCCATTTTTTCGATTACACCAGTATGGACAAACGCTGGGCTTATCCGCTGCGAGCGCTTAACGTTTTCGAAATTGTATATTGGTTTGCCCTGGCAAATGGGGTTCATTATTTTGCACGAAAAGAAAAGAGGATTGTTTGGTGGATAGTGGCTTGTGGTTACATATTGATCTTCCTCTTGTGGCTAGTCTTTTATGTGATCGTTTATAAGTAGGGCTCTAGTATTAAGTTACTAGCTGTGAGCTTCGAGCTACTAGCCCATGAGAAAATAGAGCATCTTAACAAATAGCGGAGGCTTATTCAAACTTTCTCTAATCCTCGGTCTCTGTCTAACGGAATGAAAACCATAAATGGAGGGAAGAAGTGGTTTGTGAGGACACAAACCACGGTAGTTAAAACAAAAAAGCCCTTTCAGTTTCCTGAAAGGGCTTTTTTAATAAGTGCGTTCAAACTACACTTTAATTTCTACATCAACACCGCTAGGCAATTCAAGCTTCATTAATGCATCTACAGTTTTAGCGCTATTAGAGTAGATATCTACTAAACGCTTGTAGGTACACAATTGAAACTGCTCACGTGCCTTCTTGTTTACGTGTGGCGACTTCAATACTGTGAATTTTTCTTTCTCAGTAGGAAGTGGAATAGGACCGCTTACTACAGCGCCTGTTGCCTTTACCGCTCTTACAATCTTCTCAGAAGATTTATCAACCAGGTTATGATCGTAAGACTTTAGTTTGATTCTAATTTTTTGGTTCATAATGTTCTTGTTCAGGAAATCGTCTAAATCCTATTTATTATTTCGCCATTGCGGCACCTTTTACTTCTTCAATTACCTTATCAGCTAAGTTCTTAGGAACCTGAGCATAATGAGAGAATGTTAACGTTGCAGAAGCACGACCTGATGTGATGGTACGTAAATCTGTAATGTAACCGAACAATTCCTTCAACGGAACGTCAGCCTTCAACACCTGTGCATTACCACGGTTGTCCATACCCTTCATAACGCCACGTCTTCTGTTCAAGTCACCTGTTACAGAACCTGTGTATTCGTCAGGTGTTACTACTTCTACACCCATAATCGGCTCCAACAAGATTGGACCCGCTTTGCGTCCAGCTTCTCTGAAACCACCACGAGCAGCTAATTCGAAAGACAAAGCATCCGAGTCAACATCGTGGAATGATCCGTGGAACAAACGCACTTTCATGTTGTCGATCTGATATCCGGCTAAAGGTCCGTTTACCATTGCTTGTTCAAAGCCTTTTTGAATCGCAGGAATGAATTCGCGAGGGATAACACCACCCACAATATCATTTACGAATTCAAGACCTGGCTTATCACCTTCCTGCATGTCGCGTGGACCGATTTCGAATACGATATCGGCAAATTTACCACGTCCACCAGTCTGCTTCTTGTAAACTTCTTTATGTTCAACCGTAGTAGTAAGCGCTTCTTTGTAAGCAACCTGAGGAGCACCCTGGTTGATCTCTACTTTGAACTCGCGCTTCAAACGATCGATAATAATTTCAAGGTGAAGTTCACCCATACCGCGAAGGATAGTTTGACCTGTTTCGTGATCTGTGTTAACACGAAGTGTAGGATCTTCTTCTACCAATTTCGCAATTGCCATACCTAACTTATCAGCATCTACCTGCTTCTTAGGCTCGATAGCGTAACCAATTACTGGCTCAGGGAAGTTCATAGACTCGAGAACTACCTTGTTCTTTTCATCACAAAGTGTATCTCCTGTCTTAATATCTTTAAATCCAACAACAGCACCAATATCTCCAGCTTCTAAGCGCTCAATTTGGTTTTGCTTATTCGCATGCATTTGGAATACACGAGAAATACGTTCCTTTTGCTCAGAACGTGTATTATATACATAAGAGCCAGATTCCAGCACACCTGAGTAGGCGCGAATGAAACACAAGCGTCCTACGAATGGATCGGTTGCAATTTTGAAAGCAAGTGCTACGAATGGACCTTTTGTATCAGGCTTAACGGGCACTTCAGCATCTGTGTCAGGATTTGTACCAACAATTGTATCCTTATCCATCGGTGAAGGAAGTAACTCCATCACATAGTCAAGCATAGTTTGTACACCCTTATTTTTGAAAGAAGAACCGCACACCATTGGAACGATCTTCATATCGATAGTTGCAGCACGAAGCGCCTTTAAAATCTCAGCCTCTGTAATAGAGCTAGGATCATTAAAGAACTTCTCCATGAGTGTTTCATCATAGTCAGCTACTGCTTCCAGTAATTTTTCTCTGTATTCATTGGCTTCATCAACCATGTCAGCAGGAATAGGAATCTCAGTGAAGGTCATTCCCTTATCCTCTTCATTCCAGATGATACCACGGTTGTTTACCAAATCAACAACACCTTTAAAGTTTTCTTCAGAACCAATAGGTAATTGAAGAGCAACTGCAGTGCTGCCTAATTTCTCTTTAACTTGCTTTACAACACCAAGGAAATCTGAACCAGAACGGTCCATTTTGTTTACGAAACCAATACGTGCAACCTTGTAGTTATCAGCAAGGCGCCAGTTTGTTTCAGATTGAGGCTCAACACCATCAACCGCACTAAACAAAAATACAAGACCATCCAATACACGCAAAGAACGGTTTACCTCTACAGTAAAATCTACGTGACCAGGTGTATCAATGATGTTTACGTGATAATCGTTATTTCTGTACTTCCAGAATACGGTAGTAGCAGCAGAAGTAATAGTAATACCACGCTCCTGCTCCTGAGCCATCCAGTCCATGGTAGCTGCACCATCGTGTACTTCACCAATTTTGTGGTTTACACCAGCATAGTAAAGAATACGCTCTGTGGTAGTTGTTTTACCCGCATCGATGTGAGCGGCAATACCAATATTTCTTGTGTATTTAAGATCTCTTGACATGAACTTCTGCCTCTCTTATTAGAATCTGAAATGTGAAAACGCCTTGTTAGCTTCTGCCATGCGGTGCGTATCATCTTTTTTCTTGATCGCAGCACCTTCACCTTTAGAAGCAGCTACTATTTCAGCAGCCAACTTATCGGTCATGGTTTTTTCACCACGCAATCTAGAATAGTCGATCAACCACTTAATGCAAAGGTTCATTTTACGCTCAGGTCTGATTTCTACAGGCACCTGGAATGTAGCACCACCCACACGTCTTGACTTCACCTCTACAGATGGAGTAAGATTTGCCATGGCACGCTTCCATACCTCAAGACCACTTTCGCTGGTCTTTTTTTCTACTAATTCAAGTGCATCGTAGAAAGTGTTGTACGAAATACTCTTCTTACCATCGTACATTAGGTAGTTAACAAACTTAGTTACAAGTGTATCCTGAAATTTAGGATCAGGAAGAAGATATCTTTTCTTTGGTTTTGATTTTCTCATGACTCGCTAAGATTATTTTTTCTTTGCCGCACCTTTTGCCGCTGGAGCAGCTGCACCTGGCTTAGGACGTTTTGCACCATATTTAGAACGGCTCTGTTTACGACCATTAACACCCGCAGTATCTAAAGCACCGCGAACGATATGGTAACGAACACCTGGTAGATCTTTTACACGACCACCGCGCACTAGCACAATTGAGTGCTCTTGCAGGTTGTGTCCTTCACCCATGATGTAAGCGTTAACCTCCTTTTGGTTGGTTAGGCGCACACGAGCTACTTTACGCATCGCAGAATTTGGCTTCTTAGGCGTTGTTGTGTACACACGTGTACATACCCCTCTGCGTTGAGGGTTTGAATCAAGGGCGGGTGACTTTGACTTGAAAGTCAGCTTTGTCCGTCCTTTTCTCACAAGTTGCTGAATGGTAGGCATTTATCCTTTGTTTTTATAGACCTGTTCAAAAATAGGACTGCAAAGGTACCAAGAACCTTTTAAGACGCAAACAGGGGATTGAGAAATTTCAGTTAAATCATTGAAAAACAGACGATAAAATTAATTTTTTTAAGATTTATCTCCCTTACCTAAGCCTTTGACTACTAATTTCTTCAAAAGTAGTGGTTAAAATTGAGGTGGAATATTCCCGATGAGCATCATTCTTACTTTTTAGAGCTAAAAAGGCAAAGGTTTTATTCTGTTTTTCGATAGGTGTCTTCTTTATTTATGCTCATTCCTTAATGCTACCTCTAGCGCCAGGGTCAACATCTCTGTAGTCTTCAATTCCCTTTCTTCAGCTGCAAGGGCTTCGCCAGACAAAATGTGGTCGCTTATTGTTAAAAGGGACAGTGCCTTTACTGAAAAATATTTGGCCATAGCATATACCATACTTGTTTCCATTTCAATGGCCAGCACCCCCTTAGATACCATAGTTTGGTAGCGGTTGGACTCTTCTGCATAGAAAAGGTCGGTACTGAAAATAGTGCCTTCATGTAGCACAATGCCTGATTCCTTTGAACAAACCCTGGCCTGTTGTAATAAGTCTTGGTTTGCTTCGGGATAATCTCCTGTTGTTTTATGGTAATGTTGAACTACTCCTGAATCAGTCATGGCCTGATGCGCAAGAACAATTTGTCCGAGCTTTAATGTAGGCTGTAGAGCACCAGCAGTACCCACACGGATCACACACTTAATATTATAATCACAAATTAACTCATGCAAATACAGCGCGGTGCTAGGAATACCCATTCCTGTTCCTTGAATTGAAATTCTTTTTCCTTTATAGAGGCCGGTATAGCCCTCCATACCCCGTATATGATTATAACAAAAAGCGTTTTGCAAATGCTTAGCGAAATGTCTGGCACGTAATGGGTCTCCGGTAATCAGTACAGTCTCTGCAATTTCTCCAAGTTTTGCTTCCAGATGTAAACTCATAGGCGCTCAAATCTTTTTCTGATTAAAGATTATGTCACAACATTACCATTACAATCATCAAAACAAGATGAGAAAAGTCACAGCAATACCTGTTTTACATGCTTGCTACTAAAATGAATACTCAGGAAAAACGTTAAGCCATCATAATCAACTCTTCCTTTATTAATGAAAAAGTGAGGGTGGGTAACTGTACATTGTGCTCACAATCATTCATTAAAGTGTCAACCCAGATCATATTATCTAACTTTTGTCATCGTTCCATCAAAAGTCATTTTCCCATAATCTCGATCAGAACCCATTTTTTGAATTCGTTCGCTAACTGCCATCAGCGTGAGAATAAACATCAACAAAAAGCCGATGTTGAAAAACATATCATTTAACGAGAACAGACCCTGATAAGCCATAATTACATAACCAAACATAGCCACTGCTAGAGCGGCAGCGGCCAATATAAGTGTTACACCCTCCCGGCTTTCACTATAAGCCCGAGCAACTATAACTATAATGGATAATAATAGAATTGAACTGAGACCAAGATAGAGCTGAATGTAAGTTGTAAACAGCATTGGTGAGAACACTAATGTAAACACAGTGAAGCTAAAACAAGCGATAATGTAAATTATACGAAACACTTTACTGACCTCCTTTGGAAAAAGACTGCCTACTAAAAGGGACCCGAATAAAGTAGACAAATACAAACTGATATACTCTGTTCTTACTACAAAATGCCAATTAATATTTTCGAACCATTGAACAATTTGGTAATGATTTGAAAAAGCTGCTCGCACTACCCATGAAAAACATAACAAAGAATACAACACATACTGAATGGAACTACGCATGAAGTAAAGTACAATTCCTATTAATCCCAAAACAGTTAAGCCAGATAGCAAAATGACATTAGAAACTTCTGTTCGGTGTTGATTTTGTTTCAATTGCTCTGCCGTGCCTAACACTAACGGATTATTAATGCCAGTCCTGTAATGGTAGAAGTTAGATAGTTTGACTACTATTTCAAGTGTGTCTTTATTCTGTTCAAAAAAATAAGTATCTGGTTTCCATTGTGGTTTACTGGTTTCTTTAGCTCTGCCCACAATACCATTTTGGCCAATCAATTCGCCATTCAACCATAGTTCATATGCACAATAGACATCAGGCATTTTTAAAGCCAAGGATTGTTGACGATCAGAGGAGGCCATCAATACCTTTAAACGATACGTTCCATATTGTACGGATGATTTTCCTTCTTCTTCAGCCCACCATGATGGTACTACAACAAAAGTTTGATTTGATCTATCCAGAAAGCCATTGGATTCTGTTAATTCATTGGGGTAAAACTCCCATATACCTTTAAGGTCAATGGGCTGCTTTGAAAGTTGCCCTTGTGGAACAATAAATAATGCTTCTTGATTTGAAGTTTGCCTGGGTGTTTCATCCTTAATGGATAGCAACAGCGAGGCCATGATGATAAGTATGCTTGGGGAAAACACATGAGTAGGGTTTAGTCTGATTAAATCAAAAACCACAATTTGTGCCAATATCCCAGTTAGGGAATAGAGTTGACCATTTTAGGAAAAACGAAGTTTATAACGTTTGCAATTTTCTGTTACAGTAAAATTGTTTTCATTTTGGGAAGAAAAAGTCTCGATTTGGTATTCAATACTATGTACCCTTTTCTAGTTCACTTTCTAAATCTATAAAATATCGATATCTCTTCAGAAATAGTAACAATGGTGTGATAACAGCCAACAAAGACGATAATGAAGAAGACTAAATCGTGTTTAACAATTGCGGACAAGTCTATTAAATTCATTAAAGACAAATCTGCATTTCATGAAAATCATAAGCTTAATCATCATAACTTAAGTCCTTGGAATGGTGAGCTGAAACAATTTTACTTAAGCTCAACTTATGAATAACCCAAAAAAGCACGGTGTGATTGAGTGTGTACTGCGCATTTCCTGTTTGAACAAATCGATTCATATACCCTATCTGATATTGAACTGACTTCTTTTGCAACCCAAGTGAAAGTTGAATTCGATTTTGATCGAAGGTATTGTTAACCACTTCTTTTCCAAAATTCAGTAACACTTCATTAGATAAGGCTACGAAAGGAATATTTTTTTCAATACCAGCCATTGGAATATTCATCCTTAACCCAGTTAAAAATCTAATCCTGTTTGTAAAACCATAACCAGACTGAAGCTCTTCTGCAGTAACTACTTGTTTAAATCTTGCATCATATCGTACACGGTTTACAAAACTCAATGATTTTGAGAAGGATGAAGATGAAAGAAGTTGAGCCCATGGTCGGTGTTCTCTCCTGGTTAGTTGTGTTTGTGTAGTTGACAGCGGTAAGAGTAAAAAACCATATCCAGTTGTAATACTAAAATTTTTTGTTTGATGCGTAAGTCCGGTACGAGCAACAAAAAAACTTTCAGGCACAAAGTGAAAATCATTCCAGAGTGAAAACCGCTGACTAATTACAACCGAACTCATGTATCCGAACCAAACCTGATTTTTATCCACAACAGTCTTTTCCTGAGAAAATAATTTTAAGCTAATTAGAAGTAAGCAAATAGTATAAAAATGTACTCTTACTCGGTTTGGAATTGAGTTAAAAAGTTTCATAATCTAAAAAAATCAAGTTGTTCTTCTTAGCCGTTCAAATAACACTGCTTGATCGAGATAGGTCATCAGGTAAGGTTGATAATCAATACCTTTTGCCAGAATAAACTCCGTTACCATTTTTTTAACAGTTTCTTTTAAAACTCCAGACTTCCAGGGTTTCTCCAAATAGTGATTAATGGCAGCACTGTTAATAGCTCGAATGGTGTCTTGATGCGTAGCAAGCCCTGTCAATAAAACTTTACGTGTATCAATAAATCGATCATCACTATTCACATCGATTAAAAAATCTATACCACTTTTATCGGGCATTACATGATCAGCTATTATTAATGCAACATAGTCTCCATTTTTATAAATGGTTTCCATAATTGTCTTTGCTTCAGCAGCCGATTCACATTCTTCAATCACGAAGGCATCTTCAAAAAAGGATAGATCCTTTGCCACCGCTTGAAGTACTTCGCGCTGATCTTCAACTAGCAGAATATAAATTTTTTCCATTTTCTTAGAGTTTAGGTAATAGAACTATAAAAGATGTTTCTCCGGGAACGCTGGTAAAAGACACAGATCCCTTATAACTATCAATTATTTTTTTTACAATCGATAGACCAAGACCCAAGCCAAATGACAACCCGTTAATTTTGGTGGTAAAATTAGGTTCAAAAATCTTTTTCATCATTTCTGAATTTATTCCTGGTCCATTATCAGTAATCACAACCTTATATTCATTCCCCCCTTCTTCAATCAAAATATTAAGTGTTGGTTTTTCCGCACCAGACTGTAGCATGCTTTCACATGCATTTTTAATCAGGTTAACCCAAACTTGTACAAGATCGCCTGAGCTTGCCCATATTTTTCCATCAGTTTTTTTATCAATTTTGATACTAATATTTTTGCTCAGGTTTTTTGTTAAGATTAATGCCTTTGTCACAGTTTCATATAGTGAAGTTTCAACTGGCATTGCATTTCTGTTACTTCCTAGCTCACGAACAGACATTACTACATGCGTAGCATGCTCAGCGGCTACCCTCATATCGTGCAGTACAATAGCTGTTTCAGTAATTTGATTCAGGTCTTCAAATTTATCGAGTCCATTTTCAATCAGCCTTTCTAACTCAGCAATTGAAAGGGTTGTCTTGGCAAGTTGTTTAGCTAATTTTGTATTAATGCTGAATTTATTCTCGAGATAGAGCCGCCTCTCGCGTACTTGTGCAGTGCTCTGCTGCTGGCCACCTTCAAGTGCCCGAACAAAAACATCTTTCAAATCTTTACTCTTCAAAAAATCATTAAGTGTACTAATAAGCCATTCTGTATTGCGTTCCAAAATGCCTACTGCATTATTTAACTCATGAGCCAGTCCTGCAGCCAATTGCCCGAGAAGAATAATCTTTTCGGACTCATATAATTTCTTAATTGCCGCCTGACGTTCTTTATTTAATTCCTGGGTTAATACCTGGCGTTGATAAATCTCATTAACGATAACGGGCAGAAAATCTCTTGCAAACTTTTCCGTATTTACAAAAGAATCAGTTCGTTCCAGATAAGCAAGGTGAGTATCGGCTGCAGCAACCACCGTCAGGTAACTTTTTTGCTCGTAGCTGAAAAAACTATAAACACCTAAAAACATGTTACGCACACTCTCCATCATTTTATATTCCTTGCCGCTCTCATCCTTCAAATAACACATAAGCGAACCCTCCAATACCAAATACAATCTATTATTCTCGGTGTTTTCTGTTAACAATGTTTCACCCTTACGAACCACTATCTTTCGTGATTCATCAGAAAAATAATCTTTCTTAAGTTCAGCTAGTTTTCTGGAGGTGTTAAACTTGTGACTCATTTCAAAAAGTTTAATGCGTTCAGAATAGTCATCATCCCGATTACTACAATCAATCCAATTAAGCCAATCAATATACCAACTCTCGCTAGGTCCTTTGTCTTTATTTCCCCAGTAGCGTATGCAAGCGCATTTGGCGGAGTACTTATCGGCAGAGACATTGCACATGAAATACTTAGCGTAGTACCTACAATAATCAATTCACTTCCACCAACCAATTCAAGCCCTGAAACTGCTGTGCCGATACTTGCTATCAATGGTAAAAGAAGGTTTGCGGTAGCCGTATTAGACATAAAATTAGCCATGAACAATCCTATAAAAGCGGCCATTGCAAACAAGCTATACGGATTTAAGGATTCAAATGGAATAGCATTGATCAATGTTTTTGCCAACCCGGTTTTGTCAAGTGCCAAACCCAAAGCGATACCGCCTGATACAAGCCATAACACATCCCAACTAATTTGTTTCAAATCCTCTTTGTTAATAATACCCGTACTTAGAAACACAGTAACTGGAACCATTGCTACTACATAGGAATTCATACCATGAACAAAATCGAATAGCCACAGAAGAATGGTAAGAATAAAAGTAACATAAACAAGTACAGCTTTAGGGTTTGTCTGAAAGTCCACAGGCAGCGATACTTTAATCTGTTTGGTGTCAGATCGATAAAAAAACATTAAGAGCAACCATGCAATCGTGAGCATAATAATTACGACAGGCAAACCAAAAGCCATCCACTTCCCGAAAGCAAGATCGGATTGAGACAAAAATTTTAATGCAATGGCATTGGGTGGAGTTCCAATGGGGGTTCCAATACCACCAAGGTTAGCAGCTATGGGAATGCCTAACACAAATGCTGTGCGAGCTTTGTCTTGTGCAGGGAAAAATTTTAGCACAGGAATCAAAATAGAAAGCATCATAGCTGTTGTAGCTGTGTTACTCATAAACATGGAGAACACAGCAGTGATACACATCAATCCCAGCAAAACCCATTTTGGCTTATCTCCGAAATTTTTAAGTAATACACCCGCTATATTCTGATCAAGTCTATATTTTGTAGCCGCAGTAGCCAGAAAAAACCCACCAAGAAACAATAAGATAACTGGTGACGCGAAGGTGCCCATGATTTCCTGATGTGACATAGAAGCTCCAAAATTTCCATCTCCATGATTTTTAAAAAAAATGAATGCACTATCAGAAATCAGAAGTAGCTCAAGTGTAATTAATAAAATAGAGGTTGCATATATAGGTATCGGTTCTAACACCCAGAATAAAGCAGCTAAAAAAAATAGAACTAATACTCTGTGTTGGATAATCGTAAGGCCCTCCATGGGCAGCCAGCTTGTAGGCATAAGGGCTAACATTGTAGGAATCAAAATAGCGAAAGAAAGCTTAATCCATTTTTTATCTTTAGAGATTTTCGTTAGAGAAAACATACATCAAATTGCTTGATACATATCAAAACTACCTCTGAAGAAGTTAATAATAGATAATTAATATCAAGTGTTCGCTTGATCTTTCTCAACCACTTCCAAAACCAAAATTTACGCAAACGATGTAAACATCGTTTTTGATAAAATTTTGTTAGCATAAAAAATCACAGATCTCAACTCATTTTGGCGCCCTGAAGTGATATGACAAAACTCATCCAATTCTGTCACTTTACGATTTAGGTTTGATTTAACAAACAGCAACAACTATGAAACAGATAAATCCAACACTGCAAAAATGGGTTGATGAAGTTCAAGCCCTTGTGACACCTGATCAAGTACAATGGTGCAATGGTTCACAAAAAGAATATGATGAGATGTGCTCCTTGTTAGTGCAAAAAGGAACCTTTATAAAATTAAACGAAACTAAACGTCCTAACTCATTTGCATGCTTCTCTGATCCAAGTGATGTGGCGCGTGTTGAAGACAGAACTTTTATTTGTAGCCGAAAGAAAGAAAATGCTGGCCCAACAAATAACTGGATGGATCCTGCGGAGATGAAAGCAGAACTTAATGGTGTGCTGCAAGGCTGCATGAAAGGAAGAACCATGTACGTAATTCCGTTTAGCATGGGACCGATTGGTTCACCTATGTCCCAAATAGGTGTAGAAATAACCGACTCTGAATATGTGGTGGCCAACATGCATATTATGACGCGAGTAGGTACACGTATATTAGAAGTACTAGGTGAAACCGGAAGTTTTGTGAAATGCTTACACACAGTAGGAGCTCCGTTGGAGAAAGGCCAGGCTGATGCTAAGTGGCCATGTAACCCAACGCTGAAATATATCGTGCATTATCCTGAAGAAAGGTCTATCGTTAGTTATGGTTCAGGATATGGTGGCAATGCCTTGTTGGGTAAGAAGTGTTTTGCTTTGCGCATTGCTTCTACTATGGCACAAGAAGATGGCTGGTTGGCAGAACATATGCTTATCATGGGAGTGCAAAATCCTGCAGGAGAAAAAACCTACCTCGCTGCTGCTTTTCCTAGTGCTTGCGGAAAAACCAACTTTGCTATGCTCATCCCACCTCCAGAATTCAGTGACTGGAAAATAACAACAGTAGGAGATGATATCGCGTGGATAAAACCAGGAAAAGACGGACAGTTGCATGCTATCAATCCGGAAGCAGGATATTTTGGTGTAGCTCCGGGTACTAATGAAAAAACAAATCCAAACGCTATAAAATCTATTGCGAAAAATACAATCTTCACCAATGTAGGCGTAACTCCCGATGGTGATGTATGGTGGGAAGGATTAACAAAAGAAGTTCCCAAAGACATCATTGATTGGCAGGGAAAAAAATGGAATCCTGCAAGTGGCAAACCAGTAGCGCATGGCAACTCACGCTTTACTGCACCTGCTATTCAAAATCCTAGCATTGATGAAAATGTAGAAAACCCTAATGGTGTACCTATTAGTGCATTCATTTTTGGTGGTCGAAGAAGCACAACAGTACCGCTAGTATACCAAGCCATGAATTGGAGTTATGGTGTTTACACAGCTTCAACAATGGGCTCTGAAACTACCGCGGCAGCTTTTGGCGAGCAGGGGAAAGTGCGAAGAGATCCATTTGCTATGTTACCTTTCTGCGGTTATCATATGGCCGATTATTTTAATCACTGGTTACAATTTGGAAGAGACTTACCAGCACCTCCAAGAATCTTTAATGTAAACTGGTTTAGAAAAGATGCGCAAGGGAATTTCATGTGGCCTGGATTTGGTGACAACATGCGCATTTTGAAATGGATCACAGAACGTGTTAAAGGAAAAGCCTCTGCGGTAGAAAGCCCTATTGGATGGATGCCTCACTATGATGACATTGATTGGAGAGGTCTCAATTTTACTAAAAAACAATTTGACGAATTGATGTCAATTGATCGGGAGGCATGGAAACAAGAATTATTATCTCATGCTGAATTATTTGAGCGCATGTATGACAAACTTCCCAAAGAATATATTTTTATGCGCGAGCTAATGCTCTCCGCATTATGGCGCTCTGCCGCTCAGTGGAAGTTAGAACCAGAAACTGTTTAGTGAATTACGTTCGCGTTAATTCACTGGGGAGGTGCAAGGGGCACCTCCTTTTTTTATAACCACAGTAATACTAACCTTTAGAAGTTTAAGCCTGCCCCATTGCTCCCCCAAAATTCATAGGAAATTTAGGTGATTCAGTTGTTTGCTTAATCGCACCAAAAGATGCTTCGTATTTAGCAATGTTATCTTCAAGGGCTGCAAGTAAACGTTTAGCATGCTCTGGAGTTATAACAATTCTAGATTTAACTTTTGCCTTTGGTACTCCAGGCATAAGTCTGATAAAATCTATGACAAACTCACTATTAGAGTGGGCTATCATAGCCAGATTAGAATAGATGCCTTCTGCTACTTCTTCCGTAAGCTCTATGTTAATCTGATTTTGATTGGGTGCGGGTTTATTTTTTTCGTCAGCCATAAGTTGATTCGTTAATATGTCAATTCGTTGATTCGGTGATGTTGTGATTCGTGTATTTTCGGTGGTAACTCCCATAAAAAAGAAATGTGCTAATGAATCCACCAGCACATTTCTTAATTATCGAATCAACGAATCAATTCATTACCGAATTAATCTTGGAGTTCTTTCTCTTTACGAGGAGTACGCTCAGGAGCATTTCTCAATGCTTCGTATTCGTCTTTGTGTGTAACAAGCAAGTCGTTGAATTTACGCTGACCTGTACCAGCAGGGATCAAGTGACCTACAATCACATTTTCCTTCAAGCCATTCAGACCATCTGCTTTACCACGGATGGCAGCTTCGCTCAACACTTTAGTTGTTTCCTGGAATGATGCAGCTGACAACCAGCTTTCAGTTTTCAAGGAAGCTTGTGTGATACCTTGTAGCGTTGGTCTTGAAACCGCAGCCTGTGCATCACGCACTTCAGCCAATTTCATATCCTTGCGCTTCAATTGCGAATTCTCATCGCGGAACTCACGACCCGTTACGATCTGGCCTGGCTTGAACTTATCTGAGTCACCGGCTTCGGTTACTACTTTCTTATCCAACACCAAGTCATTCTCTTCACGGAATGTAAGTTTGTCTACCATTTCACCAGGCAAGAAGCTTGTATCACCTGAATCGATGATCTCTACTTTTTGCATCATCTGGCTAACGATACACTCAATATGCTTATCGTTGATCTTCACACCTTGCAAACGGTATACTTCCTGAATTTCATTCACTAAGTATTCCTGTACTGCCGTTGGACCTTTGATCGCCAAAATATCTGAAGGCGTAATTGAGCCATCTGATAAAGGTTGACCTGCTTTTACAAAGTCATTATCCTGCACAAGAATGTGTTTAGACAATGGCACTAAATAACGCTTCTGTACACCATCGCGTGACTCGATGAAAATTTCACGATTACCACGCTTGATACCACCATACGTTACTACACCATCGATCTCACTTACAACAGCTGGGTTAGAAGGATTTCTCGCTTCAAACAATTCTGTTACACGTGGCAGACCACCAGTAATATCGCGTGACTTACCCATTGTACGAGGAATCTTGGCAAGTACCTGACCTGCTTTGATTTTTTGTCCTTCTTCTACCGCTAAGTGAGCGCCTACCGGGATGTTATATCCCTTCGTATCGTTCTTACCCTTAACAATTACTGCAGGGTTCTTAGTCTTATCACGTGTGTCAGTAATTACTTTCTCACGGTGACCAGTCTGCTCATCTGATTCTTCTTTATAAGTTACACCTTCAATAATGGCTTCATAACCAATTTCACCATCGAATTCAGATAAGATAACTGCGTTGTAAGGATCCCAGTAGCAAAGCTCCTGACCTTTTTCAACAGTTGCACCATCTTTAATTCTTAAGAACGCACCGTAAGGAACGTTATTAGAAATCAAGACTCTTCCTTCACCATCAACAATCTTAATTTCACCAGTACGACCCATTACGATCTGTACTTTGTTGCCATCGTTATCAGTGGTATCGATAGTACGCAAACCTTCGAATTCAATCTTACCTGGGAATTTAGCCTTCACGTTTGCTTCAACAGCAATGTTCGAGGCCGTACCACCCACGTGGAATGTACGAAGTGTAAGCTGTGTACCAGGCTCACCAATTGATTGAGCAGCGATAACACCTACGGCTTCACCTGCCTGAACCATACGGCCGCTGGCAAGGTTACGTCCATAACATTTCGCACAACCACCTACTTTAGATTCGCAAGTAAGGATAGAACGAATTTCAACTTCTTCAATATTTGTCTCATCAATCTGCTTAGCAATCTCATCAGTAATTTCCTGATTCGCTGCTAATACCAATTCTTGAGTTAATGGATCATAAACATCGTGTACTGAAACACGACCTACAATACGTTCTGCCAAAGGCTCAACAATATCTTCGTTGTCTTTCAAAGCAGTTACTTTCAAACCGCGCAAGGTTCCGCAATCCTCTTCAGAAATTACAAGATCCTGTGCAACGTCTACTAATCTTCTTGTTAAGTAACCAGCATCAGCTGTTTTCAAAGCAGTATCGGCCAAACCTTTACGCGCACCGTGTGTAGAGATAAAATACTCTAATACATCTAGCCCTTCTTTGAAGTTAGATAAGATCGGGTTTTCAATGATCGAACCCACTGAACCTGCAAGGTTCTTCTGAGGTTTCGCCATCAAACCACGCATACCACCTAACTGACGAATCTGTTCACGAGAACCACGAGCACCTGAGTGCATCATCATGTAGATAGGGTTGAAGCCCTGATCATCATTTTCTAATTGATTCATCAATGTATTTGTTAACATGGTGTTAGCACGTGTCCAAATATCGATTACCTGATTGTAACGCTCGTTATCCGTGATAAGACCCATCATGTAGTTGTTCCAAACTGAATCAACTTCTTTCTGAGCATCCTTAACAAATTTCTCTTTCTCAACAGGGATCTTCACATCGTTCAATCCCATTGACAAACCACCCTTGTATGCCATCTGGAAACCAAGCTCCTTAATATCATCCAGGAATTTAGCAGTCTTAGCAAGACCAGCTAGTTTAAATACATCGGCAATAATTGTTTGAAGCTTCTTCTTAGAAAGAAGTTCATCTACAAAACCAACTTCTTCAGGTACGTATTGATTGAAGATCACGCGACCTGCAACAGTTTCAATTACCTTTTGAGTAAGCTCGCCTGTTTTCTTATCTCTAATTTTAGCTCTTACTTTAATGATGGCATTCTTAGAAAGTTTGCCTTCATTGTAAGCAATTACCAATTCTTCAACTGAATAGAATTTTCTGCCTTCACCTAATACTGCTGTTTCAGGCGTTCCTTTTCTACCTTTAGTTAGATAGTAAAGACCCAACACCATGTCCTGAGAAGGTACAGTAATAGGTGCACCGTTAGCAGGGTTTAAGATGTTGTGAGATGATAGCATCAATACAGATGCTTCCAAAATTGCTTCTTGTCCAAGTGGCACGTGTACGGCCATCTGGTCACCGTCAAAGTCAGCGTTAAATGCAGTACACACTAGAGGGTGTAACTGAATCGCTTTTCCTTCGATCAACTTAGGTTGGAAAGCCTGAATACCTAATCTGTGAAGTGTAGGAGCGCGGTTTAAAAGAACAGGATGTCCTTTTAATACGTTCTCCAAAATATCCCAGATCACAGGATCCTTGCGATCAACAATTTTCTTAGCTGACTTTACAGTCTTCACAATTCCTCTTTCGATGAGCTTGCGAATAATAAATGGTTTGAATAATTCAGCTGCCATATCTTTTGGCAGACCGCACTCATGCAATTTCAATTCAGGACCAACCACAATTACGGAACGGCCTGAGTAGTCAACACGCTTACCAAGTAAGTTCTGACGGAAACGTCCTTGCTTACCTTTCAACATGTCACTCAATGATTTCAATGCACGATTACCATCTGAACGAACCGCATTCACTTTACGTGAGTTGTCGAACAATGAGTCAACCGCTTCCTGAAGCATACGCTTCTCGTTACGAAGAATTACTTCAGGTGCTTTAATATCGATCAATCGCTTCAAACGGTTGTTACGGATAATAACACGTCTGTAAAGATCATTCAAATCTGATGTTGCAAAACGACCACCGTCCAAAGGAACAAGCGGACGAAGTTCTGGTGGAATAACCGGAACCATTTTAATCACCATCCACTCAGGCTTGTTGGTAATGCGTGTGTTTGCATCACGGAAAGCTTCTACAACTTTCAAACGCTTTAAGGCTTCTGCCTTACGTTGTTGTGAAGTATCGGTTGCTGCCTGGTGGCGCAACTCGTACGACATCTCATCAAGGTTAAGACGAGACAACAACATTTCCAATGCATCAGCACCCATCTTCGCAATGAACTTGCGAGGATCGTTGTCATCAAGCATTTGGTTTTCGCGTGGAAGTTTATCAACGATATCGAGGTATTCTTCTTCAGTTAAGAAATCAAGACGGTTGATGCTGTCTTCTTCTTTAACACCTGGTTGGATAACCACATAGCGTTCGTAGTAAATGATCTGATCTAATTTCTTGGTAGCAAGACCAAGCAAGTAACCAATCTTATTCGGTAAAGAACGGAAATACCAGATATGAGCAACAGGTACCACCAATTCGATGTGACCCATGCGCTCGCGTCTTACTTTCTTCTCAGTAACTTCTACACCACAACGGTCGCAGATGATACCCTTGTAGCGAATACGCTTGTATTTACCGCAATGACATTCCCAATCCTTTACAGGACCAAAAATACGCTCACAGAACAAACCGCCCATTTCAGGCTTGTACGTTCTGTAGTTGATGGTCTCTGGTTGTGTAACCTCACCATGCGAGCTTTCCAAAATAGATTCCGGAGAAGCTAAGCTGATGGTGATTTTAGAGAAATCGCTGTTGATCTTTTTATTTTTTCTGAAAGACATCTCTGTGTTGTTTAGTCTTTAGTACTATTCTTAGTTGTTCGTTGTTGGTTGTTAGTTGTTTGCAACTCTAAATGAGTAACCAACAACTAACAACGATCAACGTTAATTAATCCATTGTAATTTCAAGAGCAAGACCTCTGAGTTCGTGCACCAATACGTTGAACGATTCAGGAATATTTGGCTTGCGCATGTTCTCTCCTTTTACAATTGATTCGTATGCTTTTGCACGACCAATTACGTCATCAGACTTAATCGTCAGGATTTCCTGAAGGATGTGCGATGCACCGAAGGCCTCAATCGCCCACACTTCCATTTCTCCGAAACGCTGACCACCGAATTGTGCCTTACCACCCAATGGCTGTTGCGTAATGAGTGAGTACGGTCCGATAGAACGTGCGTGCATCTTATCATCAACCAAGTGACCAAGTTTAAGCATGTACGCCACACCTACGGTTACAGGCTGATCGAATTTCACACCGGATAACCCATCGTATAAATAAGTTCTTCCGTATTCAGGTAAACCCGCTTCATTCAACTCATTCTGTACTTCTTCAATAGAGGCACCATCGAAAATCGGAGTTGCATACTTGCGACCCAATTTCTTGCCGGCCCACGCCAATACTGCTTCATACAACTGACCCAAGTTCATACGAGAAGGTACACCAAGCGGGTTCAGGCAAATGTCAACAGGTGTTCCATCTTCCAGGAATGGCATATCTTCATCACGTACGATACGGGCTACAACACCCTTGTTACCGTGACGCCCCGCCATCTTATCACCTACTTTCAACTTGCGTTTTTTCGCAATGTATACTTTCGCTAACTGAACTATACCTGTTGGTAACTCATCACCTACTTCCAGTGTAAAACGCTCGCGCTTAAATTCACCTGAAATGGTATTGCGTTTTAAGATGTAGTTCTTAGTCAACTGTGCTACAAGATCATTGGTATGGTCATCTGTTGTCCAGTTTTCTAATGATACGTCAGCAATCAAGTTCACTTCTTCAGGAACTGCATAGTTGCTTTCATCACGGTAGATGTTCTTATCAGGGAAGAGGTTGTTCTCAATTACTTTCGCAGAGAACTTAACGCCTTTACTTACTAATTCATCACCGAACTTATGTTTTACACCGTTGCTGGTTTTAGTATTCAACAAAGCGCTCAACTTCTTGATCATTTCATTGCGCAGGTCAGTCAATTGCTTGCTGTAGCGGTTCTTTAATGCATCAAGTTCTTTCTTGTTTTTAGTACGAAGATCTTTGTCACGTTTAGGACGTGAGAACAATTTCGTTTCTATAACCACACCTTTCAATGATGGTGGTGCCTTCATAGAAGCATCCTTCACATCACCAGCCTTATCACCGAAGATTGCACGAAGTAGTTTTTCTTCTGGTGTTGGATCTGTTTCACCCTTAGGTGTGATCTTACCAATAAGAATATCACCTTCTTTCACTTCAGCTCCAACGCGGATGATACCGTTTTCGTCAAGGTTTTTAACAGCCTCTTCGCTTACGTTAGGAATTTCAGAGGTTAATTCTTCTTCACCACGCTTAGTATCACGAACCTCAAGTTCGAATTCTTCAATGTGGATAGATGTGTAAATATCATCGCGTACAACACGCTCAGAAATTACAATCGCATCTTCAAAGTTATATCCCTGCCAAGGCATGTAAGCCACTACCAAGTTACGACCTAAGGCGAGTTCACCACCTTGTGTTGCATATCCCTGACATAATGGTTGCCCTTTCACAACTTTATCACCCTTTCTTACAAGAGGTGTTAAGTTGATACAAGTATCCTGGTTAGTTCTGCGGAACTTGATCAGGTTATATGTTTTGTATTCGTTATCGAAGTGTACAAGCTCTTGCTCCTCAGAGCGCTCGTACTTCACTACAATTTTCTTTGCATCAACATAATCAACCACACCTGCACCTTCAGACAATACCAATGTGCGTGAATCCAACGCGATACGGCTTTCAAGACCAGTACCAACGATTGGGGCTTCAGGGCGCATTAAAGGCACTGCCTGACGTTGCATGTTCGAACCCATCAGGGCACGGTTAGCATCGTCATGTTCAAGGAAAGGAATCATAGAAGCCGCTACAGATACGATCTGGTTAGGAGCCACATCCATGTAACGAAGTTCTTTAGGTTCAACCACAGGGAAGTCACCTTCAAAACGTGCTTTTACCTTCTCATCGGTTAGTTCTCCTGTAGAAGATATCTTAGCGTTTGCCTGTGCGATATAATGTGTATCCTCCTCTTCTGCTGTTAAGAAGATGATAGAATCTTTCATTTTTACTTTACCATCTTCAATCTTACGGTAAGGTGTTTCGATGAAGCCCATCTTGTTCACTTTTGCGTGAACGCAGAGAGACGAAATCAAACCGATGTTCGGACCTTCCGGAGTTTCAATAGTACAAAGGCGACCGTAGTGAGTATAGTGAACGTCACGTACCTCGAAGCCTGCACGCTCTCTTGAGAGACCGCCTGGACCGAGTGCCGACATTCTGCGCTTGTGCGTAATCTCGGCCAGTGGATTGGTTTGATCCATAAACTGGCTAAGCTGGTTAGTACCAAAGAATGAGTTGATAACAGAAGACAAGGTGCGCGCGTTGATCAGATCAACAGGCTTAAAGTCTTCGTTGTCACGAACGTTCATTCTTTCTTTAATGGTACGCGCCATACGGGCAAGACCTACACCGAATTGGGTGTAAAGCTGCTCACCTACAGTACGCACACGTCTGTTACTCAAGTGATCGATATCATCGATCAAGGCTTTTGAATTGATCAAACCGATCAAATACTTAACAATAAGGATGATGTCATCCTTGGTAAGTACACGATGATCGTAGCTCAATTCAAGACCTAATTTTTTATTGATACGGTAACGACCTACTTCACCAAGATCATAACGCTTCTCACTAAAGAATAAGCTGTTGATGATATCGCGTGCTGTTTGTTCGTCAGGCGCTTCAGTATTTCTTAATTGACGGTAGATGTATTCAACTGCCTCTTTTTCAGAGTTAGAATTATCTTTCGCTAAAGTGTTGAAGATAATTGTGTAATCAGCTACGTTGATATCATCGCGGTGAAGAATGATTGACTTAACACCTGATTCAACAATCGTATCTGTATCTTCAGCTGAAAGAACGTGGTCACGCTCTAACAACACTTCGTTACGGTCGATAGATACTACTTCACCAGTATCTTCATCCACGAAGTCTTCAGTCCATGTTTTCAACACCCTTGCTGCAAGCTTGCGGCCTACTACTTTCTTCAAGGTGTTTTTGTTAGCCTCCACTTCTTCAGACAAGCCGAATAAGTCAAGGATATCTTTATCAGTACCATAACCAATTGCGCGAAGCAAGGTGGTTACAGGGAATTTCTTCTTACGGTCGATGTACGCATACATTACGCTGTTCACGTCAGTGGCAAATTCTATCCACGACCCTTTGAAAGGAATGATACGAGCCGAATATAGTTTAGTGCCATTTGTGTGCTTGCTCATAGCAAAGAACACGCCTGGTGAACGGTGTAATTGAGACACGATAACGCGCTCTGCTCCGTTGATGACGAACGACCCGCGTTCAGTCATATAAGGAATGTTACCAAGGAACACTTCCTGTTCGATGGTTTCAAAATCTTCGTTGTCCTCGTCATTACAAGTGAGGCGCAACTTGGCTTTTAAAGGCACAGAGAAAGTCAAGCCTCTGTCGATACACTCATCAACTGAGTATTTCGGAGGATCGATAGTATAGTCCACAAACTCAAGCACAAAGTTTTCGCGCGAGTCGCTGATGGGAAAATTCTCTGCGAATACTTTAAACAAGCCTTCGTTTTGACGTTTCTCTGCAGGTGTTTCAATTTGCAGGAAATCCTGAAAAGACTGGAGTTGAAGATCCAGAAAATCGGGGTAATCTATTACGCGGTCGATGGATGAGAAATCGATACGACCATTAGAATTTTTCTTTGCCAAGGTTAATTTTTTTAGGTGCCTGGACTCTTGAAAGAACTTTGGGTAGAAATGGGAAAAGACCCTGTACCATTTTGACACGGAACAGGGTCTGTGAAGATGGTGTGAAGACGCTACCCAGCGTATCTCACCAACCGAAGGGAATTATTTCAATTCTACTTCAGCACCAGCTTCTACAAGCTGCTTCTTCAAGTTTTCAGCTTCGTCCTTAGGAAGACCTTCTTTGATAGTCTTAGGCGCGCCATCAACTACATCTTTAGCTTCTTTCAAGCCAAGACCAGTCAATTCTTTAACAAGCTTCACGATTTGAAGTTTGTTAGCACCAGCGCTTTTCAAAACTACATCGAAGTTAGTCTTAGCTTCAGGGGCAGCAGCGCCACCAGCAGCAGGACCAGCAACCGCTACAGCAGCAGCAGCAGGCTCGATTCCGTATGTTTCTTTTAGGTAAGAAGCTAATTCGTTTACTTCTTTAACTGTGAGTTCAACTAGTTGATCTCCAAGTGCTTTAACATCAGCCATTTTTGTAAAATTTAAAAGTTTTTAATTCAGTTAATTATTGTTTTGAGGCGCGTTCTTCCAAAGACTTCACCAAACCGGCCACGGTATGCTTTCCGCTCTGAAGAGCAGAGATAACATTCTTGGCAGGTGATTGAAGTAATGCAATAACATCACCGATGAGCTCATTTTTGCTCTTAAGCTCGCTGAGCATGTTCAGGTTCTCAGCACCGATAAATAAATCGGATGATACTGAGGCGGCCTTTAGTGCAGGTCTGCCATCCAGTTTCTTATGGTATTCCTTCAGAACTTTTGCAGGTGCATTACCGATCTCTTTAGAGAACATAACGCCTGAAAATCCTTTTAATACTGTGAATACTGGAGAGAAATCCGTGCCTTCTTGTGCTTCTAAAGCTTTGCGAATAAGTGTGTTCTTGTAAACACGGTATTCAATTCCACTTTTAAAGCACATTCTTCTAAATGCATTTACCTGTGCTACGGTTAAACCGCTGGCATCGGTAATGTAGAAGTGCGCGTTTTCTGCAAACTTGCCTTTCAGCTCTTCTATTATCTGTTCTTTTTCGTCTCTGGTCATGTCTTAAAAATCTTAAATGCCAGCAATTGTACCTTTGTCAAGGATGATACCCGGGCTCATAGTAGTCGAAATAGTGATACTTCTGAAGTATTCACCTTTCGCAGAGGCGGGTTTCAACTTTGCCACAGTGTTGATCATTTCCATTGCGTTGTCGCGGATCTTATCAGGAGAGAAAGAAGCCTTACCAATGCTTACATGGATAATACCGGTTTTGTCGATTTTAAAATCGATTTTACCAGCCTTCACTTCTGTTACTGCTTTTCCTACGTCAAGCGTTACTGTACCTGACTTAGGGTTTGGCATTAAACCACGAGGGCCCAATACTTTACCCAACTTACCCACCTTAGCCATTACGGTTGGCGTACAGATGATCACATCGATATCTGTCCATCCACCTTCGATCTTAGTGATATAGTCGTCAAGTCCTACGTGTTCTGCACCAGCATCTTTCGCAGCCTGAACCTTGTCAGGCGTACACAATACCAATACACGAACTGTCTTACCGATACCGTGAGGCAATGCAACTACGCCACGCACCATTTGATCAGACTTCTTAGGGTCAACGCCCAAGCGGATGTCTAAATCAACAGATGAATCAAATTTGACGAAGGTTATATCCTTCAACATTTTTGAGGCGTCTTCGAGAGAGAATTCTTTCTCGAGGTTGAATTTTGCCAAAACGGCCTTTCTATTTTTTGAAATCTTTGCCATGTTCAATGATTCTTTTTCGTTGAACTTAATTTTCCCACGGTGGAGTACCACTTACTGTAACACCCATGCTACGCGCTGTACCGGCAATCATCTTCATGGCTGACTCTACTTTAAAAGCATTTAAGTCAGGCATTTTGAGTTCTGCGATGGTCTTCACCTGTTCCCAGGAGATAGAACCAATCTTTGCACGGTTAGGCTCAGCGGAACCCTTCTGCTTCTTCATCGCTTCAAGGATGAGGTTAGCAGCGGGCGGTGTTTTAATGACGAAGTCAAACGACTTGTCATTGTAAATAGTAATGAGAACGGGCAATACTTGTCCTGGTTTGTCTTGCGAACGGGCGTTGAACTGCTTACAGAAATCCATAATGTTCAAACCCTTGCTACCCAAAGCCGGACCAATTGGCGGTGACGGGTTAGCGGCACCACCTTTTACCTGAAGTTTCAGATAACCTGTAATTTCCTTTGCCATTGCTACTTAGTCTAGCTTTTCAACTTGCATATAACTCAACTCAACAGGGGTGTTTCGTCCGAAGATTTTCACCATCACGTTAAGTTTCTTTTTGTCTTCGAATATTTCCTCTACAGAACCTGTGAAGCCACTGAACGGTCCGTCCATTACTTTCACTTGTTCTCCCTTAATGTAAGGGGTGTCGAGTTTTTCTTCAAAGCTGTCAATCTCATCAACTTTGCCGAGAATTCTGTTAACCTCTGATTGACGAAGAGGAACAGGAATCTTGGAAGCCCCGGTGCCGTTGTTGCCCAAGAATCCGATTACACCTGGTATTTCGTTTACCATGTGGAATGCTTTTTCATTGGACATATCTGCACTAATGAGGATGTAACCCGGAAAAAAGCTGCGCTCACGTACACGCTTTTTACCGCCCCTCATTTCGTACACTTTCTCTGAAGGTATAAGCACTTGCGGAATTGCTTCAGCAAGCTTGGAACGCTCGATCTCCGTTTCCAGGTAAGATTTTACTTTCTTTTCCTGGCCACTGACAGCGCGTAATACGTACCACTTAAGTTCGCCCATACCCTATTAAAATTCACTGTAAAACCACTCTAACCCTGACTTGAAAACCCAGTCAATAGCGCCAATAACCAAAGCAAAAATGGTAGAGGCTACCAATACCAAAATGGCACTGCTTTGCAACTCGCTATACTTGGTCCACGAAACCTTGTTTTTGATTTCGTCCCAGGATTCAGATAAATAGGTTGTTATCTTTTCCATACAACTCTTTTTGTTTGCTGCCTCTCAGCAGATTGTCTCCTAAACAACTGTTTAAGAGGTTTTTACCTTTGGCCTAAGCTTTAGATAATTTTTGCACGGGCGGAGAGATTCGAACTCCCATCTGCGGTTTTGGAGACCGTAATTCTACCCTTGAACTACGCCCGTTTGTTTATTTTATCCTCACCACACTACTTCAGGTCAAGTTTAAAATTTAACCAGACTCCCTAATCCTCTGAATAACACACGTTTACACCTGTATCCAAATTCAAAAGGACTGCAAAGGTATAAATCGGCTAATAGAAAACAAAGGCGTTCCAGAATTTTAGTTCCGGAACGCCTTTTTTAAGCTTTTCGTAGTGATATTCTACGATCCCACATATAATGTGGTGCCGGTATGAATCCGGCACAGCCTTGTTTAAATTTATTAATCCAAGATCTCAGTAACCTGACCAGATCCTACAGTACGGCCACCTTCGCGGATAGCGAAACGAAGACCTTTTTCCATAGCAATTTTGTTGATCAAAGTAACTTCGATAGATACGTTATCACCAGGCATAACCATTTCTACACCAGCAGGCAACATAACTTCACCAGTTACGTCAGTTGTACGGAAATAGAACTGAGGACGGTATTTGTTAAAGAATGGTGTGTGACGACCACCTTCTTCCTTGCTCAATACGTAAACCTCTGCTTTGAATTTAGCGTGAGGCGTAACTGAGTTAGGCTTACAGATAACCATACCACGAGCGATTTGCTCTTTTTCAATACCACGTAACAATAGGCCTACGTTATCACCAGCTTCACCTCTGTCAAGGATCTTACGGAACATTTCCACACCTGTGATTGTAGATTCTAAGTTCTCAGCACCCATACCTAGGATTTGAACTTTGTCACCTGAGTTGATGATACCACGCTCAATACGACCAGTAGCAACAGTACCACGACCAGTGATTGAGAACACGTCTTCAACAGGCATCAAGAAATCTTTGTCGATCAAACGAACAGGAAGAGGAATGAATGTATCTACTGCATTCATTAATTCATCTATTTTCTCAACCCACTTCGGCTCGCCATTCAAACCACCCAAAGCAGAACCACGGATAACTGGAGTGTCATCGCCAGGGAATTTGTATGATGATAAAAGTTCGCGGATTTCCATTTCAACCAGGTCTAACAATTCTGCATCGTCAACCAAGTCTACTTTGTTCATAAATACCACAAGAGCAGGTACACCTACCTGACGAGCCAAAAGAATGTGCTCGCGAGTTTGAGGCATAGGTCCATCAGTAGCAGCTACTACAAGGATAGCACCGTCCATTTGGGCAGCACCAGTAACCATGTTTTTCACATAGTCAGCGTGACCTGGACAGTCAACGTGTGCATAGTGACGGTTTTCTGTAGCGTATTCTACGTGTGAAGTATTGATAGTGATACCTCTTTCTTTTTCTTCAGGAGCGTTGTCGATTGAAGAGAAGTCGCGCATTGCTGCAAGACCTTTCTTAGCCAATACTTGAGTGATTGCAGCAGTAAGCGTTGTTTTACCGTGGTCAACGTGACCGATGGTACCAACGTTAACGTGCGGTTTTGAGCGGTCAAATGTTTCTTTTGCCATATTTGAAAATCCCAGTTAAAGTTTAAAAGTGTATAGTTAATTTAATTAGTTACTAGCTATTGCCTCCTTTTACAGAAGCTTATACACCCCAAACATGATATGCCTGTCGAATAAGGGTTATTCGATGAAATTCCTGGATTGCTTTCTTGATGGTCGCTACGCATCGGCAAAAAGGAAATTTCAAAATTTCAAATTTCAAATGTTAAGAATGCCTCGTTTGGCAATCCTTTTTCAAATTACTTAGAGCTGTTGAAGAGAATTGAACTCTCGACCTCTTCCTTACCAAGGAAGTGCTCTACCCCTGAGCTACAACAGCGGATCAATTCAAAATTTCAAATTTCAAATTCAAAATTCTGTCATAATCAAAGGTTTCAACTTCAAATTCAAGCCCATTTGAAATTTGGAACTTTGAATTTGAAATTAATCCGAGCGGGAGACGAGGCTCGAACCCGCGACCTATAGCTTGGAAGGCTATCGCTCTACCAACTGAGCTACTCCCGCAAATAAATTTCAGATTTTAAATTTCAGATTCCAGATTTAAAGCAATCTGATATTTGAAATATTGAATTTGAAATTTCTAGTGGGGGAAATAGGATTCGAACCTATGAAGTCATACGACAACAGATTTACAGTCTGTCCCAGTTGGCCGCTTTGGTATTCCCCCTCAGTATTTTTAAGAACGCTCTGCACCTTTTTAAGGGTGCTCCTAAAAAATAGGAGTGCAAAATTATACGCTTTTATACTTTTTCAAAACTTTATCCTCGTATTTGATCAGTATTTCTTTCAGATATGCTATAAAAGGGGTGAAAATCTGGAATTATTTGAGGTGAGCTCCTTTTTTGAGAACCCTTTTACATGATTATAATCTCTTTAACCGATTCTTTACCAAACTCTTTCTGGAAAATCTCGATCACTTTAGTCTTGTGGAAAGAGAAGTCGCTTTTAATGGTTGGTGAATCAAATTCAACAAATAAGACTGCGTTTTTAAGCCAAATCCGTTTGGTTCGTTTGGCAATAGGCTTGCCCACTAAGCGTTCCCACGAGGCCAGCACCGATTTTTCATCGAAACGATCTTTCAGTCTGTAGGTCTGTAGCAAATCTTGCAAGGCCTGCCCTACTGATTGAATTTCATCCCTTTTCTTGCGTATAGCCACTGATTTCTCCTTTTTCTACTGTAAAAATTTTTCTTTCCAGATTTACCACGTCCAACAGGTGCAAAGTACGATCCGGCCGGGCATCAGTTAAGAAAACCTGACCAAAGGTCGGGAATAGTTTTAATAATTGTCCAATACGTTCACTGTCAAGCTTATCAAAGACATCGTCTAATAATAATACAGGATAAAAACCTTTATGCTGTTTAAGAATTTCAAGCTGAGCCAGCTTCATGGATAGGACAAATGATTTTTGCTGACCTTGTGACCCAAGTTTTTTCAGGTCGCCTTCGCCTAATAAAAAAATAAAATCATCGCGATGTATCCCGAAACTTGTTCGTTGCAAAGCGAGGTCTTTTGTCCTGCCTTTGAGTAGTCCCTCTTTATAATCCTCCTCTATTAACTGAGATGAATAGCGAAGATTCACTGGCTCATTTGCCACTAAAAGTTGATAGTACCGTTGAAAGACTCCAAGAAATTCCTCAATAAAGCTGAGGCGCTTCTGAAAAAGTTGCTGCCCCAATGGCGCAAGCAGGTCATCGTATGACTCAATCATTACCCAATCTTGTCTTCCCGATTCCGCAAACATTTTAAGCAAGCCATTGCGCTGTTTCAAACAGTGGTTGTAACGCATCAAACTATCCAAATACACTTTATCAAATTGAGAAATGAGCGTATCGAAAAATCTACGCCTTGCTTCGCTGCCATCTTTTACAAGATCAACATCATCGGGCAGTACCAATACGGCAGGGTACTTACCGATATGCTCGCTTAGTTTGGCATAATCTTGCCCGTCTTCGCGGAAAATTTTCTTCTGGCCAACCTGTAGACCCAGGGTTAAATCATGTGCTTTGCCTTCTTTGGTAAAGGTGCCCCGCACAACCAACTGGTTTTCGCCTTCCTTAATATAGTGTTGATCGGCAGATGAGATTGCTCCCTTGGTAAATGCCAGACTATAAATGGCGTCTAGTAAATTAGTCTTACCACTCCCATTTTTACCAACTAAAATATTTAAGTGCTTAGAAAAGGTGATGTCAGCCTCCGCATAATTTTTAAAATTGAATAAGTGGAGGTGATCGAGCGTCATTAAGTCGTTGGTAGCTGATTTAAGTTGCGAAAATACTATTGTTTCGAATTGAAGTGCGAAAGCTACAGCTTGATTATTCGGTTTCTGTTTGTGACCGTGACTTTTAATAGCTTGATAGGGGGTGTAGCAAAACAGCCAATTATGGTTAATTCTATTTTATTCATTGTTAATTGGCGGTGCGGACGTATTTTCGCAGTTCAAAATTAGTGTTATGGCTACATCCAAGACGGCTGCGAGTGCAGCAAAGGGATCAAAGACTGAGTTTTCTAAAGAAACCTACCTTTTCTGGTACGAAAGCATGCAATTGATGCGCAAATTCGAAGAGAAGGCTGGCCAATTATATGGTATGCAGAAAATTAAAGGCTTTTGTCACTTATATATAGGACAAGAGGCTTGTGCAGCAGGTGCAGTTAGTGCCCTTGAAAAAGGTGATAAGTATATTACTGCTTACCGCGATCACGCCCATCCATTGGCATTGGGTACCAGTGCAAATGCGGTAATGGCTGAATTGTATGGCAAGGAAACAGGCGTTTCGAAAGGAAAAGGCGGTTCAATGCATATTTTTGATGTTGCCAACCATTTTTATGGCGGTCATGGTATTGTAGGAGGCCAGGTGCCACTTGGTGCAGGTCTTGCCTTTGCAGAGAAATATAATAAGACAGGTAAACTTTGTATCTGTTATATGGGCGATGGCGCTGTGCGTCAGGGTGCCTTTCACGAAGCGTTGAATCAGGCTATGTTGTGGAAAATTCCTGTGATTTTTGTTATCGAAAATAACGGTTACGCTATGGGTACCTCCGTAAAGCGTAGTTCAAATGTAACTGATCTTTCTACGTTGGGTGAATCGTATGATATGCCATCTGAAGCAGTTGACGGCATGAGTGTTGAAGCTGTACATAAATCAGTGGCCAGAGCAGCAGAAAGAGCAAGGGCTGGAGAAGGACCAACTTTATTGGAATTCAGAACTTACCGTTACAAGGGACATTCAATGTCTGACCCTCAAAAATACCGCACAAAAGAAGAAGTAGAGGAATACAAGAGACAAGACCCTATTGAGCAGGTGCGTGAAAGCATTTTAACAAACAAATTTGCTACTGAGAAAGATTTGGAAGCTATTGATGCCAAAATAATGGCTACAGTAGAAGAATCTGTTCGTTTTGCGGAGGAATCTAAATTCCCCGATCCGGCTGAAGCTTTAACCGATGTTTATGAGCAAAAGGACTATCCTTTTATTTTTGGTTAAAAAGGCAATTTGTTTAAAAAGCAGTAATTAGTACTTTTGCGTCCCGCTTATCAAAGCGGGACTATTTTTTTATCAAAATGGCAAAGAAAGACGAAAACAAAAACGTACTCGAGAACTCAGAAGTTCTGGAAGAAAAAGTAATAGGTTTTGAACATTGGATTGAAAGCAACTCCAAACTTGTTTTTGGCATTTTGGGTGCCTTAGTTATTGCGGTTGGCGGTTACTTCGGTTTCCGTTACTATGCTGACAGTCAAAACGAACTTGCTCAAAAAGAAATGTTTCAGGCAATACACTACTTTGAAGCCGACAGCTTAAACCTGGCTTTAAATGGTGATGGTAATAACCTAGGTTTTATTGACATCATTAATGACTACGGTATTACAGAGGCTGCTAACCTTGCGCATTACTATGCAGGTGTAAGTTATCTGAAGCAAGGAAAGTTTGATGCTGCTGTTCTCTATCTGCAAGATTTTAGCTCTAATGATTTATTGGTGCAACCACGTGCGTACAGTCTTTTAGGCGATGCCCACATGGAATTGCAACAGTATGAAGAAGCTGCTAAAAATTACGGTAAAGCTTCTACTTATAAGCCAAACAAATTTTTTACACCAGCTTACTTGATGAAGCAAGGTTTGGCATATGAGAAGCTGAACAATAACGAAAAGGCTATTGAAGCTTACGACAGAATTATTAATGAGTTTTTTGAATCACCTGAGTACCAAAACGCAAGAAAGTACAAGGCTAAGTTGCAGAGTAACTCATAATCAGAAATTATTTTATATTTAAAGGACAGTGGAAGCTGTCCTTTTTTGTTTCTAACCACACAATGATTTTTAAGCATGGCGGGCACCCTTACATCCGGAAAAATTAAAACCAAACGCAACCTTAGCAAAACTAAAGTTGCCATTGTGGTAGCTGAGTGGAATGAAGATATTACAGGAGCTTTGTATGAAGGCGCTTATCAATCCTTGTTGGCGCACGGTATAAAGAAGCAAAATATTATCCGCAAGAATGTACCGGGTACTTTTGAACTAACGCTTGGCTCTTTGTGGATGGCGGAGCAAAAAGATGTACAAGCAGTGATTGCTTTGGGTTGTGTTATACAGGGTGACACCCCTCACTTCGATTATATCTGCCAAGCGGTAGCTTATGGAATTACTGAGGTCAATATTAAAACAAAAAAGCCAGTGATATTTGGTGTACTTACCACACTTAATAAAAAGCAAGCGCTTGAGCGTGCCGGTGGTAAATTAGGTAATAAAGGAGAAGAGGCTGCACTAACAGCATTAAAGATGCTGGACTTCTAGCGCAACCTCTACTTCAGTATTAGTTATTGCCTTTGCTTTTGATAAAACTTTTTAACTCTTCTTTTTCAGACTGAAATATTAAATCATCAACCAGTAGATAGTAGTTCTTTTTATCGGGACACTTATCGTATAATTTTTTTAGCAGGTCTGGTTTTCTTGCTGCCTGACTAATCTCTGTAAACATTTTTTTGATCTGACTTACCTTAAAGCAATGGTCTATGGCTAAGGTTTCAATAAGACTAATACGCTCATGATCGAAGAATTTATCTTGTACTTTCTTTAGCACTTTTTGAAAATCTGCATCGCTTTCTTCACAAGCTGGCGCTGGTGGGGCCAGGTAAAAAGAAGCATATTTCAACCACTCTTCCCGAAGTTTAGTGTCTAGAAAAAGTTGTGCCCCTAATCTGTATGCTTCCTGATCGTACACTCTAGGGAAAATTTTAATCAGCACCTTTAGCTTAGTTTCTTCTAATCGGAAGGTGGAAATTAATTTCATTGCTTGTGCAAAATCAAAACATGCAGTTTCAACAGCATTTACTACGACTACTTCTTTAGCCTCTTCGGTTGGCTGGTAAAAAGCATTATTGGCAGTTCTTCGAAATATTTCCTCATTTGCAACAGGTCCGTTACAGCCCTTTACTCCTGCATAACGAATACTAGACGGGTAATTGTATCTAGGGAAAGTTAGCACTTGCTCTATAGGTAAAGGTGGATTAACTGGTACTGTAACTGCAGGTTCTTTTTTAACAGGAGCTTTGATTATGTCGTATAAACGGAAGGCGTAAGACAGGTTAGTAAAAGCATCCATCACCTCATAGAAATTAGCGGGATCAGATGTGCGTTTAAAGGCTGTCGTGGAAAAAATAAGACGAGGTTGATCTTCTGAAAAAAGTTGCGCCATTGTCTTAACCTGTGCCGATACCAAACACTTGTCTTTGATAAACAATAAAGCCACATCAAGTTTTTTCGCATTCGTTCCTTGTATGGCTACTTGATTAAATCCTTCCTGAAAAGAACTTTTATCAATTGGATTTGTGCAATCCTGAGCAAAGGCTTCAAGGCCAAGTATCAGCAACATAAATAAAATGAGAGCTCTCATAGGTTTAAGGGTTTGGTCGAAGACTAAGTACGTGATTTTAATTTCCGCAACATAATATGAGTTTGGACTTTCAAGTAAGGTGCCAAATACCTTATTAAATAATTCAACCTTAAAGTACTTGCCCACATTCTACCACGAAATGGTGTTTGAGCCATTAAAACTCAATTATATCCGAATAAATAACAAATATACCGATAAGCCAAATACCTGAAAATTAAGGTCTTGTTTCAGCCTTTAAAACGACCTAGACTTACTTTATAAATCTTCAAGCGGTCAATTTAAGGCTGACACCCTGAAGTCGAGTATGTGCAAGCAAAAATCGACATGAAATAAATAAGTAGCTGAGTGAGCCGAAAATCAAAAGAGTAGGCATTAAACCTAAACAACCATCACTATGAATTTAGTAAGGACCTATTTAAGGCCAATCGCATTTCTTATGAGTTTGGCAATGATCATTTCAAGCTGTTCTTCGCTTGACTCTACTGTGTCACCTGAAGTTTCTCAATTTTCTGGTAAAGAAATTTTTGAAGGTGTTTTTTTCTCATCTAATTCTTTCGCTCAAAAAATTAATTCATATAAAGAAAATGTAGCTGGGCTTGAAGGCATGTCTACTAAGCAAAGAGCTGAATTTGATAAAACGCTCTCTGAATTAACAACCTCTATTGAACAAAACAACCCACAATTCTTTGAAAATTTTAAGGGCGAAATTCTATCCAAAGATCATCTTAGAATTAAAAAAGCAATCATAAGTGGAGGTAAGGAGCTTTATACTCATTTGGAAATTCTTTACCCAAATGCATACAAGGTTGTTGACAAGGTAAAAGAAGATTTTGTGAGTGGTGAAATTAAAACAGATGGTCAGCTTGACAGAAATAAACTTGAGTCAAAATCTGAAGAGTATCTTGAGTTGTTAGATCATAATATGATTACTTCTGAATCTGGAAGAGAAGCTGCTTGTAGCTTTGTTCTTGTTTGCGTTGCATACTTTGTCTTGGCTGTCCATAATCAAGTTGCTGTAACCTTTAACGTTGCAGCCGCCATTACCGTAGCTGTTGCCGTTGCAGCAACTGTTACTGTAACCGTCACTGAAGAAGAAGTCGCCCAGGTTGAAAGAATAAATGGAGTAAATGCAGAAGATCTACTTGTCTTCGAAATTCTTGTAAATGATTTAGCGACCTTAACTGATTAATATTTTGTTTCAGTACAAGTATTCAATAACCTTCTTGATCGGATTAATCTGTATAACAGCACTGTTATCTATTGTTTTCTTTTCTGTTATTAAGTTTAATCCGGTTCAAGATGGTTTTGTGAGGCGGATGGTCTTTGCGGTTGTTCCGCAAGGGTGGTCATTCTTCACTAGAAGCCCTCGTGAAGCGCAGACCGTTATTTATGAAATAATAGATGATGAGTTAACTCTTGTTGATCATCGTCATTCAAGCTTCAGGCATTTTATCGGTTTAAATAGACGGGCCTCAGTTGTTATGTCTGAGATGCAAATAGCACGTGCTGAACTACCCGATAGCATTTTTATGACTACTGAATGGAATTATCAAGCTGGAATTACTGGAAAATACCCTGTTGCCTCATCTAAAGAAGTCGAGAATAAGTTATTCAAGCCACTCCTTTGCGGGGAATTTCTATTGGTTTTTCAGGAGCCTGTACCTTGGGCATGGAGTAAATCTCTATCAAAAATTAAAATGCCTGCAAAGGCTGCACGAATAACTCTTACATGCCATGATAAAAAGTAAACTGGATAATTTTGAAAGTTTTATTAGAAGATTATCCAAAAAATACGATCCTCACACAAATGTAATTGGTTTAGGGAGATCAATATTAGCAATTGGTACATTACTTACTTTACTTACTAATCCAACTCATTATCTCTTCAACAAGTCAACAGAGGGCGTCTACTTTAATCCATTACTGAACACAGATCAGTTTACACTCAACAAACTAAATTTTTTTCTGCTGCTTGGTGCTGATCACGCTTACCTCATGCAGATAGCAGCGATTGTAATCCTTATTGTTGTTGTCTCAGGCTACTTCATTAAGGTTACCTCTGTTTTACATTGGTGGATTGCTGTTAGTTTTATGCTTTCTTCTTCTTTATTGGATGGTGGCGATCAAATTGCCGCGATAATGTCATTACTGTTAATCCCAATTTGCATAACTGATACGAGAAAAAATCATTGGGAGGTTTCGACAAAAAGAGAATCAGCTTCTAATGTTTTGGCAATTATGGCTGTTTGGCTCATTCGTATTCAAGTTGCCATTATTTACCTTGATGCGGCAACTGGTAAATTTCCTGTAACTGAATGGGCAAATGGAACAGCTCTTTACTATTGGCTCAATCACTCCGTCTTCGGAATTCAAAGCGGATTAACACCATTACTTAACCCAGTATTGAGTAATAAATTTTTAGAGCCCATACTTACTTATAGCGTGCTTATTCTGGAGCTATTACTTTTTACTTCAATATTTGCTTCTGTTAGATTCAGAAAAAGGATACTTCCTATTGCCATAAGCTTTCATTTATTTATAATAATCTTTCATGGTATTTTCTCGTTCTTTTTTTCTATCGTTTGTGGTTTAGTATTGTATTTGTATCCGACATATCATGACTTAAAGTTTAAAGCGCTTACATTGAAAATAAAAAAGGCGTCATGATAAGTAGGTGGCTTTTTATATTCTCTTATCTAATTACAATAACTATAACCATAATTGTTATCACATTAAGATTTGAGCTATTGGCAAATTCTATAGAAGTTATAATTCTTCTTTCTTTACTTTTAATTATCAATTTATCACTCTACATGTTGTCGCTCAGGCCATCGAAGTTAGCTTATCCCATACTTATAAATGAAGAGAATAAAAAAACAGCATACAAAAGGGTTAAAATTTTATTATCGGGAATTTCATTTTTTATATCAACCTTATTCTTCGTATTAATATTTCAAAAAATAAATCAATCAGATTTTAACATCCCAGATTGGGCCTTAACAAGCTACATCATTCTTTTGTCTATATTACCTCTATTTGCAATCAGGTATTTTGTAAAATAAAACTGCCTTCTGTTTATGTCAGAAGGCAGTTTATCCGAGACAACAGATTCTCTGATTTACATATTCTTAACAATTTCTTGTGCAAATTCTGAGCACTTCAGCATAGTTGCGCCTTCCATTTGTCTGTGGAAGTCGTAAGTTACACGCTTTGATGCAATAGCTTTTTCCAAACCTCTGCTGATCAAGTCAGCGGCTTCTTGCCAACCCATATACTCCAACATCATCACACCAGAAAGAATTACAGATCCGGGATTAACTTTATCCTGACCAGCATACTTAGGTGCAGTTCCGTGTGTTGCTTCAAAAATTGCGTGACCAGTTATGTAATTGATGTTTGCACCCGGAGCGATACCAATACCACCTACCTGTGCTGCCAATGCATCACTCAAATAGTCACCGTTTAAGTTTAGTGTTGCAATCACATCGAAATCTTCAGGGCGTGTTAATACCTGCTGAAGTGTGATGTCTGCAATAGAATCTTTGATAATTATTTTGCCAGCTGCAATGGCCGCCTTTTGTTCTTCATTAGCGGCAGCTTCACCTTTTTCTTTCTTTGTTTTCTCCCACTTGTTCCAAGTGTAAACCTTATCTCCAAAGTATTGCTCTGCAACGGCATATCCCCAATCGCGGAAAGCACCTTCGGTAAATTTCATGATGTTACCCTTATGCACAAGCGTTACTGATTTCTGATTGTGTTTGATTGCGTAAGCAATTGCACTGTGAATTAAACGCGTACTACCGCTCAAGCTTACTGGTTTGATACCAATACCTACGTTTACATCAGTCTTTACATCTGTTGCACCCACCATCTTCCAGAAATCTTCTGATTTCTCTTTGGTGTTGAAGCGGATTTTGTTAAACTCTTTAGGGAATTCTTTTGCTATAAAGTCTAGTACTTTTTGTGCTTCAGGTGTACCTGCCGCAAATTCAATACCTGCATAAATATCTTCAGTGTTTTCGCGGAAGATAACCATGTCAACAGCACCTGGATTTTTTACAGGAGAAGGAACACCTTCGTACCAACGTACCGGGCGTAAACAAACATACAAATCGAGGATTTGACGAAGTGCTACATTTAGTGAGCGTATACCACCACCAACGGGTGTGGTTAACGGGCCTTTAATACCTACTAAATATTCACGGAAAATATCCAACGTTTCATCTGGCAACCAGTTTCCAGTTTTATTAAATGCCTTCTCTCCTGCTAGTACTTCTTTCCAGTTGATTTTTCTTTTTCCATTGTAGGCTTTCTCAACTGCTTTATCAAATACTAGTTGAGAAGCTGGCCAAATATCTACACCAGTACCATCTCCTTCAATAAAAGGAATGGTTGGGTTTTCAGGCACATTAAGTTTACCGTTGCTAATGCTGATTTTCTGATCGCTCATGGCTATAAAATTTGAATATTGACTAGGGTAATTTCAGGGCTCGAAAATAGTGATTCCATCTCTGCTATCAAATCCGTTGGAGTACTTGTCCTCTGTGGGCATCTAATTTTAAGAGAATAAACAGCATAATTGTAAAGCCCCATAAAGAGGAGCCTCCATAGCTAAAAAAGGGCAATGGTATACCAATTACAGGGAAAAGGCCGACCGTCATGCCAATATTAACTGCAAAGTGGAAAAGCATAATGGATAATGTTGCATAGGCAAATACCCTGGTGAACCTATTTTTTTGTCGCTCTGCAATAAAAATTATGCGGAACATAAGCACCACCCATAGCCCTATGGTTACCAGGCTTCCTACCCAGCCATGCTCTTCGCCAATGGTACAGAAAATGAAGTCAGTGCTTTGTTCTGGTACAAAATCAAATTTAGTTTGGGTGCCCTTTAAAAATCCTTTGCCAAAAAGTCCTCCACTACCGATCGCAATTTTTGATTGCGTTACATTCCATCCATAACCTAAGGGGTCTGCATCAGGATTGATAAGGGCTTTTACACGATTTTGCTGGTGAGGTTTTAAAACATTGTCCACCACATAATCTACACTCTGCAACAAACCAATTACGAGCAGCGCGCCTATTGTTAATACCGCGAGTCGTTTAAATTTTTTTCTGCGTGAGAAGAAGATGAGAACTGCCCATATTACACCTATGCCCGCATAGAGATAAATATTATTCTCAACTAACAGAGCCAGCACAAAAATGATAGCGCAGGCTATACCGACAATAATGAGAAAAGGTGACATACCTTCTCTATAAAATACAATTAAGAAAGATGTGAAAACCAAAGCTGTACCTGTATCCTTTTGCAGTAAGATCAATAGCATAGGAACAACAATCATAACAAAAAGTACAAATTGATTTCGTAGGTTGTCCATGCGGAATCCAATAGTGCCTACAAACTTGGCTACCGCCAATGCTGTAGCAAACTTGGCAAACTCTGAAGGCTGAACACCAAAACTGCCTATACCTAGCCAGGCTTTATTCCCACCCACCTCTTTACCAATAATTGGCACCAGTATTAAAAGAAAAAGTATTACGCCATAAATGATGTACGCGAACGTATCATAAAATCTCATGTCAATAATGAGAATGGCGATAATGATGATAATGCATGCAGCCATGAATAATAGCTGCCTGCCAGGGCTCAAGGAAATATCAAAAATAGATTGACGAATGGTTTCGTCATATACCGAAGCGTAAATGTTCAACCAGCCCAATAGTACTAGTGCCGCGTATAACATTACTGTTACCCAGTCCATTTGTGCCGGTATGTGTTCGTTCCTACTCAATTATAAAAAATCACCTCGTAAAACATAATCTTCAATGTGCTTACGTTGAGTAGCACCCAATAAATATTTTTCAATAATCAAACTGGCAATAGAAGCTGCGGCACGCGCACCTTGTCCTGCATCTTCAACATAAACAGATACTGCAATTTTCGGATTGTCTCTTGGCGCAAAGGCAATAAATACTGAGTGATCAGCCATGGGTGGGTTATTCTCGACTGTTCCAGTTTTACCACAGACAATAATATCTTTTAGACTTGCTCTGTACTGACCTGTACCACCCTGTACCACGTTTTGCATTGCATCTACAGCAACAATAAAATAGGATGTGTCTATGGTTGTATAATGTTTATCCAAATATTGCGGGAGTGGCTTACCGCCATCGCCTATTGATTTTACTAAATGAGGTGTGTAAAAGTAGCCACGATTAGCAACTGTTGCAGCAAAGTTTGCCATCTGCAATGGCACTACCAGATTTTCTCCTTCGCCAATTGCAATTGAATAAATATTTGAGAATTTCCAAGGTCGACCTCCGTAAGCTCTATCATAGAAGTTACTATTTGGAACCAAACCGCTTTTTTCATTAGGAAGGTCTATGCCTAGGGGAGAACCAAAACCAAAACTTCTGATGTGTTTACTCCACTCATCTAAACCAATACGTGTATCTTCAAAAGGATCGTTTACTTTTCCTTTATTCAGCATTCTGCGAAGCACATTATGGAAATAGGGATTGCAAGAGTGGGTAATGGCTCCGCGTAGGTCTTCATTGGAATGTGCTCCATGGCAGTTAATAATTGAACGGTTACATACCACACGAGTTTCAGGGGTAATAACACCTTCTTGCAAAGCCACCATTGCTTGTGCAATTTTAAAAATGGAGCCTGGCCGATATTGCGCCATGAGCGGACGATTGAATAAGGGCTTGCTTGTGTCGCTGCTAATGAATTTAAAGTTGGCACTGTAATATTTTCCTGATAACATATTAGGGTCGTAAGATGGCCCTGACACAAAAGCCAATATTTCTCCCGTTGCAGGTTCAATGGCCACAATACTTCCTGATTTTCCTTGCATCAAAAACTCGCCATACAACTGAAGATCAAGATCTATTGTTGTTGTTAGGTTTTGACCAGGAATCGAGACAGTATCAAGCTCTCCATCTTTAAAGGAGCCTTTATCAATTCCATCAACATCGCGCATCTTATAACGCACGCCTCGTTGACCGCTTAAGTATTTCTCGTAGTACGCTTCAATGCCACTTTGTCCAATATAGTCTCCTTGTTTGTAAACTCTTGTACTGTCTTTGCCAAGCTGGTTTTTACTGATTTCGCTTACATAGCCCAAGGCATTTGCAAATGCTGACGTAGTGTAAGAGCGTGTAGATCTAGCCTGAATGTAGAAGCCATCAAAATCATCTAGACGATCCTGAATGCGGGCAAAATCATCATTTGATAGTTTTGTTAAGAAAGTAGTGAGCTTTACTCGCGAATACTCTTTTTTCTTTTTTAATTCTTTAAATGCTGTTCGGAGCTCTTCTCGTGTAAGTCTGAAAACTTTGCAAAATTCCGCTGAGTCCAGGTTTTTTATCTCTTTATATATAACCTGTAAATCATACTCAGGTGTGTTATACACCAATAGCTTTCCGTTGCGGTCGTAAATTAAACCCCGAACCGGATAATCAACCTGACGAAGAATGGCATTACTATCTGCCAGTTTCTCGTATTTATTGTCCAGTACCTGAATGGCAAATAGCTTAATAAGAAATACCAGTGCGATCAGTATGACCAGAACCTGAATAATATCTTTTCTGCCTTCGTTCATATCTCCATTCCTATCTCGAGAAAAGTAATTGTGCTATTACTAACGCTGCTAAAGTAAAAAGCGTACTCATCACAACCTTAAATAAAGTAAACCAGAAATACATTGCACCGCCTGCTTCAACAAAAAATAAAACAAGATGATGCACAAAGACTAATGGCAAAGCATAAACAATAAACCATTGAACTCCGTTCACAGCTAGCGTTGGCATTGAATTTCTGTCATACCCTCCCTGTGGTGTTATTCTGTTCAACCAATAGCCACGCAGGTAGACCATAAACACTGAAGACATGGCGTGAAGGCCAACACTGTCGTAAAAGATATCAATACCAAGCCCCATTGCGAAAGCAATCGCCATCAATATAAGGGGATTGGTTTCCACTGGAAATGTTAGCAGATAAAGCAAATAGATAAAGCAAAATGCTGTATGAAAGAGCACCACATTTTTAAACAGCAATACCTGCACTAATAGTAAAAAGAAAAAAGATATGACCTTTATAATGTTAAAACTCATTTTTCGTCAATCAATTGTTCTAATTCATCCTGCTCCTCCCTCAGGTTACTCTTCACTACTGCTACGTAGCTGAGTTTTCTAAAATCCTGAGAAAGTTTAACGCGTAAATCATAAAATAGTGCTTCGTCTTTCAAATCAACCTTGTCGATAGTACCGACCATTAAGCCGTCCGGATAAATTGAATTATAACCTGAGGTTACAACTGTGTCGCCAACTTGAGGCTGGACATGGCGTGGTACGTATAACAAGTTTACATTTTCAGTGTTGGCACCATCCCATTGCACCGTGCCAAAATGACTTGTTCGTTTTAACTGAACAGAGGTTAACACGTCAATATTTAAAAGTGAAGTAACAACACTGAAATTATCAGACACTACTTTTACCTTACCGACAATTCCATCAGCACTAATAACAGCCATACCAGGGGTTATACCATCCTTTTTGCCCTTATTAAGGGTTAAGTGATTTTTGAATTGATGCACAGAGTTGTTGATAACCCTGGCACTTAAAAAATCAAAGCGATTAATTAATACAGGATCATTAATTTCTCTGACATTCAGTGTATACAGGCTTTGATTTCGTTGCTCTAGCTTTCTTTTTAAGTATGCATTTTCTTCTGATAGCCTTTGGTTGGTCTCGCGCAGCGATAAGAAGTCCCTAAAGTTTTGAGATGTATTGTTAATCGTAGCAGCCAAACCATTTGCTGAGTTAAAAAACTTAGCGCCTTGGTACTGGTTGTTTTGTACCAACAGCCACACACAGATAATCTGGAAAACCAAAAAGGTAAAAAAGGAACGGTATTGGTAAATGAAAAGGAAAAGTCTTTCCATATTACTTTGCTAACTTTGTTATATCTGTCATTTTACTTTTTCCAAGCGGTATTGTTTCATGTATGTATAGCCTTTCAGTATACAATGGAATCAACTCATCAATACAGTACGGAAATGGTGTAAATTCTTAAGTGCAGCACCAGTGCCTCTAACAACAGCACGCAAAGGATCGTCTGCAATGTGAATGGGGAGTTTCGTCTTCAGGGCCAAACGTTTGTCAAGACCTCTCAGCAGTGCTCCTCCACCAGTTAAGTAGATGCCTCGCTCGTAAATATCTGCTGACAATTCTGGTGGTGCCGTTTCCAACGCTTTCAACACTGCCTCTTCTAATTTAGATACAGACTTGTCTAAGGCGAAAGCAATTTCAGAATATGAAACTTTAATAGTTTTTGGAATACCGGTCATTAAGTCACGACCACGGATTTCATAATCATCTGGTCCGTCATCCAGTTCAGTTAAAGCCGATCCTACCTCAATCTTTACACGTTCAGCAGAACGTTCACCAATCAACAAATTGTGCTGGCGTCTCATGTAGTCAAGAATATCTCTGTTAAAAGTATCACCCGCTACGCGGATGGACTGGTCGCAAACAATGCCTGAAAGCGCAATTACGGCAATATCAGTGGTGCCTCCACCAATATCTACAATCATATTTCCAAGGGGTTGTTCAATATCAATACCCACACCGATGGCCGCAGCAATGGGTTCATAAATCATGTACACTTCTTTTGCCCCAGCATGTTCAGCAGAGTCGCGAACAGCCCGTTTCTCAACTTCAGTGATTCCGGAAGGAATACAGATAACCATACGGTATGAAGGTGGAAAAATACGTTTACCCGTATCAATCATTTTAATCAGACCGCGAATCATCATCTCTGCCGCCTGGAAATCGGCAATTACGCCTTCTTTTAGTGGACGAGTAGTTTTAATATGATCGTGGGTCTTCTCATGCATCTGCATCGCCTCTCTTCCAATGGCCAGCACTTTCTGGGTGCGCTTGTCCATCGCTATAATCGATGGTTCATCGACAACGATTTTGTCTTTGTAGATAATCAGTGTATTGGCAGTGCCTAAGTCAATGGCTATATCACTGGTGAAGAAATCAAAAAGTGCCATGTAGTAATGATGTATTAATAATTATGCAAAAGAAACAGCTATCCGAAATTTACCAAAATATAATTCGAAAGTTCTTTATCACGTAAGTTAATATTAGAAATAACAGAAAGCTAAGGTCTCTCTTTCAGTGAGCGTACCTTAACCCTTAGTGCTTAAAGTGTCTGATGCCTGTAAACACCATTGCCATCTGGTGGCGGTTGCAGAAGTTGATGGAATCTTGATCACGCACAGAACCTCCTGGTTGAATGACAGCAGTGATGCCGTGTTGTTGGGCAATCTCTACACAATCTGCAAAGGGGAAGAAAGCGTCCGAAGCCATAACAGAACCTTTCACATCAAAATTAAAGGCTTTCGCTTTGTCCAGGGCTTGCTTCAGGGCGTCAACGCGCGATGTCTGACCTACGCCACTTGCCAGCAACTGACCATCTACAGCAAGCACAATGGTGTTCGACTTAGTATGTTTTGCCACTTTGCTGGCAAAAAGGAGCGCTTTTATTTCTGGCGTTGAAGGTGCTCGCTCGGTCACAACTTTCAAATCTGACTCAGCGTCTGTTTTTAGATCTAAATCTTGAGCAATAACTCCGTTCAGTAAGGTTTTAAACTGCTTAGTTCCTTGCAACTTGGTTTTCTGGAGCAACAACATACGGTTCTTCTTCGATTTCAAAAGCTCGAGTGCTTCCGCTGAATATGCGGGGGCGATCAAAATTTCAAAAAAGAGCTTATTGATTTCTTCAGCTGCTGCCAGATCAATAGTAGTATTGGTTGCTAACACACCACCAAAGGCGGAAGTTGTATCTGCCTGATAGGCTTTAAGGTAGGCATCTTTAACCGTTGGCGCAGTTGCCACACCACAGGCATTGGTATGCTTAATGATGACAAAAGCTTTCTCCCCATCAAATTCTTGCACCAGATTTACGGCAGCATCAACATCTACCAGGTTATTGTACGATAATTCTTTACCGTTCAATTGTTCAAACATGGCATCTAAATCGCCATAGAAAGCTCCTTGTTGATGTGGATTTTCTCCATAACGCAGTGTTCGTCCTTGTCTTATACTTTTCTTAAAGCCCGGTAATTGCTGCTCGTTATTGAAGTATTCGAAAATTGCAGCATCGTAATGAGAAGTGACATCGAAAGCCATGGCCGCGAAGCGTTTGCGGTCCAAAAGAGACGGTGCACAATTACTTTGTTGTAACACTGTGAGCAATCCGGCATATTGCTCGCGCGAAGAAACGATTAATGTGTCGTTGAAATTTTTTGCACCGGCACGAATCAGAGAAATACCTCCGATGTCAATCTTTTCAATGATATCGTCCTCAGTTGCTCCACTAGCTACAGTCTCCTCAAAAGGATAAAGGTCAACAATAACAAGATCTAAAGGCCCAATGTGGTGCTCTTTAGCCTGAGCGACATCGCCTGCATGGTCTCTCCGATAGAGAATGCCTCCGAAAACTGCAGGGTGCAAGGTTTTAACACGTCCTCCAAAAATGGAGGGATAGCCAGTCAGTGTCTCAACAGCTGTTACTTTGTATCCCAATTTCTCGATAAACTCCTGTGTACCCCCTGTTGAAACAAACTCAACATTATTTTTAGCTAACTCATGAATGATTGGTTCAAGGTTGTCCTTATAAAATACAGAGATAAGAGCACGGGTAATTTTGCGATTCATAGGCGGGAAATTTGTCGCAAAGCTAATCAGGATTTGATTAATGCGCATAGCTTATCAGGATTTACAGGATTTTAAGATTAGCAAGATTGATTTGTGCGCTTCGCGCATCAGGATAGACAGGATTTAAGGATTGGCAAGATGGAGGTTTGTGCAGGGCGCATCAAAATTTACAGAATTAAAGGATGGGCAGGATTTGGCTAGGTGCTATCCATGCCAACATAGGCTGGAATAAAATCCTGAAAATCCTCCAATCAATAAAATCCTGATCTACTTACGATTGGCCAGATAAACACCCATAGTTATAGCCGTCATACCAATAAAATGACCAATGCCTAGTGCTTCGCCATCAAATAATCCCCAGCCTACTGCCACAATAGGCATGATGTAAGTAACTGAGCTTGCAAAGATAGGTGTGCTTATTTTCACCAAACGGTTGAATAAAAAAGTAGCGATGGCCGTGCTCATAATGCCTAGCAACACAATGAAGCCTGCTGCTCTCCAGGCACCATCAATCGTTTGCAATTTGATTGTGAAGTCAGAGAGACCAAATAAATAAACTATTGCCAAAGGGCCAATCATTAGCAAGGAACCGCTAGTGATGGTGAGTGCTTTAAGATCGGTTATTTTATATTTAATGAAATTGAGATTAGCTCCGTAAAAAATACAGGCTATTAAGATCAACAAGGCATATACATTCAAGCTCCCAATTTCCCCACCTGTTCTGGCAAACATCAATACTACACCTCCTAAAAATCCTAATATTATACCGACAATGGCGAGGTTCTTGAATTTTTGTTTAAAGATGAAAGCGCCAATAAGTAAAGTGAAGATAGGTGTAAGCGTATTGAGTATGCCTGCAACTGAGCTCTCCATGTTGGTTTGCGCTGTGGCGAATAGAAAAGCAGGGATAAAAATACCCATCAAACCAGATAGCAATAGTTTCCAATAGTGATCGCGGGTGAGCTCTTTAAATCGGATTAGTGCTGCGGGAAGTAGAAATAAAGCTGCCGCTGTTACACGCAAAGCACCAACTTCATCAGGTGCAAAAACTTTTAGTCCTTGTTTGATGAGGATAAATGATGTGCCCCAAATAAGTGCCAGGAAAATTAGTAAGAAGATAGCTGTTGAGCGAGGGGTTTCTGACATAATCGGCTTTCGTTCATACCTAACGGCTATGCGAATGAACAGTTGTAAAGATTGAGAAAGCTTTTGCTATTTCAAACCGGAATTTTGCTAAAATTCTTGTTTTATATGAATAGGTTACAAAACAGACAAGGAAGTACTAAACTCAACTGCGTTAACCAACTCATCTAATATTTCATGAACTGCTTCTGCTGTGGGAGCTTCAACCAAACGGGTTCTGTAAGGCTTGATGTCTTGCATTCCCTTAAAATAGTTGGTGTAGTGTCTGCGCATCTCAAAGACACCAAGTTTTGGTCCCTTCCAGCGGATGGAAAAATCCAGGTGTTGCTTGGCTACTTTAACACGCTCATTTAAATCAGGTGCAATCAGCATTTCACCTGTTGCCAGGAAATGTTTGATCTCATTAAAAATCCAGGGGTAACCAATAGAAGCGCGACCAATCATCAGACCATCTACTCCATATCGGTTTTTATACTCTAAAGCTTTTTGCGGTGTATCAATGTCTCCGTTACCAAAGATGGGGATATGCATGCGTGGATTCTCCTTGACTTTAGCGATTAGTGTCCAGTCTGCTGAGCCTTTATACATTTGTACCCTGGTACGACCATGAATACTTAACGCCTTTATGCCAATATCCTGAAGACGTTCGGCAACTTCTACAATATTTTTGGTTTGCTCATCCCATCCCAAACGTGTTTTAACAGTCACCGGCAAGTGAGTACTCTTCACTACCTCCTCTGTCATTCTCACCATTTTTGGAATGTCTTGCAGCAAAGCCGCACCTGCTCCTTTACAGGCAACTGCTTTTACAGGACATCCGTAATTAATATCGATCAGATCCGGTCGTGCAGCAGTTGCTATTTCGGCTGCCTCTCGCATGCTGTCTACATTACCACCAAAAAGTTGGATGCCAATAGGGCGTTCATATTCAAAAATATCGAGTTTCTGGCGGCTCTTGGCGGCATCACGAATGAGGCCTTCAGAAGAAATAAATTCGGTGTACATTAAATCGGCACCATTCTGCTTACAAACAGCACGGAAAGGCGGATCACTCACATCCTCCATGGGTGCTAGCAACAAGGGAAATTCTGCTATTTCTATGTTTCCGATTTTTACCATTCTAAATTTGAAAACAGACCTGTCTGGTCTTATTACCTATATTAGTGCGCAAATTTACGAAAACCTTTGTGGATGGAGAGAAGTTCCGGCTCAACACAGCCAATTATTGAAATTAACATACTATTAGTCCTCGTGGCGGTTTTAGCAGGCTTTATTGTTGTTGGTCCGCTGATTGGTATTCTGATCGCCCTACCTTTTTACGAGGGTAGTATTATGGATTTTATGTCGGCCCTCAGCGACCCCATCAGCAATCCAGGGGTTAAAATTCCCTTCTATATTGTTCAGGGGTGCTCTACATTGTTTGGCCTTATTATCGTTCCTGCTTTATTAGTTGTCGCCAAGCGACAACCGCTAATAAAATTAATGAGTGTGCCGAATACACAACTCACTGCCTATTTGATAGTAGCTTTTTCCACTATTTCCTTCATGTTGGTCAACTCTCCTTTTATTGAATGGAATGCCAACCTGACATTTCCTGAATTTATGAAAGGTTTTGAGGAATGGGCCAAGACACGCGAGGAATATGCCGGAGAAGTAACAAGCTTTTTAACAACCTTTTCTAATAGAGGCGAATTAATACTGGCGCTATTTGTCATCGCTGTACTCCCTGCCTTTGGAGAAGAATTGGTTTTCAGGGGATTGCTTCAGCCACAATTGAATAAGCATACTGGAAACATTCATGCAGCCATTTGGATCACTGCCATTCTTTTCAGCGCCATGCACATGCAGTTTTATGGCTTTGTCCCACGCATGCTGTTGGGTGGGTTGTTCGGTTATTTATACTATTGGTCTGGAAATTTGTGGGTTGCTATACTTGCCCACTTTGTTAACAACGGGTTCTCTGTATTAATGCTCTATCTCTACCAACAAAAGGTAAGCGAATTAGATATGAATAGTACAGAATCAGCACCATGGCCCGTTGTGGCAGGCGCTGCCATGATTAGCTTTGCGCTTTTATATATTTTTAAGAAACAAGTTTCAAACACCACCCCTGCGTGACAGCTCTACAGAAATATAATAACCTAACACAACGTATCATTACTGGTATACTTGGATCAGCGGCCGTAATAACTGGCGTATGTTATAGCGAGTGGACTTACTTCGCTTTATTCTTTGCTTTGTGCGGATTGGCAATGTTTGAATTCTACAAACTAGTTGGATTAGATGGCATGATTCCTCAAAAGACTTTAGGAATCGTGATTGGACTGTCTATTTTTTCTCTTACTTTTTTTATTGAACATGGTACAGTCGATCCTAAATTCTTCTTTCTGATTTTTCCGATGGCTTCTATTGTTTTCATGATTAAGCTCTACAAAAAGTTTGAGCGAAAACCTTTCACCAACATTGCCTTTACTTTTCTGGGTATTTTTTACATAGCCACTCCGCTATCGCTGATGAGTATTGCGGCATATGAAAATGGCTCTTATAACTTCGAAATTATTTTAGGTTCATTGCTAATTCTATGGGCGAGTGATACTGGTGCATATTTTGCAGGCACCTATTTTGGAAAAAGAAAACTTTTTGAACGCATCTCTCCCAAAAAATCGTGGGAAGGTTTTTTTGGTGGAGCAGCGCTTGCTTTGGTCATCACTTTTATTTTCACCCAGTACTTCCATTCTTTAGCCAGCTATCATTGGTATGTAATAGCTGTGCTGATTATTGTTGGCGGTACTTTTGGAGATCTGATTGAATCGCTTCTAAAAAGAAGCATAGAAATTAAAGACTCAGGCACAGTGTTACCAGGGCATGGTGGTTTTCTAGACCGTTTTGATGGTTTATTGATCTCTGCCCCTTTTATAGTGGCTTATCTGGAGATTTTTTGAAAACTGTTGTTTGCCCCAGATTTCACTGATCTGCACATCTAAATAGCTGGATTTTGCGTGATGCCACGCGTAGTAAAAGCTGGCATTTGAAACTGATCATCCCATATTTACTTAAGCTTTTCCGTTAAGTTTTGTAACTTAACAGCATGAAGTCGGGCATTCGTGAATCCCGTATATACGAGGTGTGGAGATAACCAGATTTCATGCCTTCATACCGTAACACAATTCCGATATGCAGGCATTTGCCCCATAATTAAAAATATTTTCAGATGAAGACACTCACTATTGATAACTCCAAAGTCTGGACAGTAGAGGATTATCTCTTACTGGGTGAGATGTCTACGCCATGTCAACTAATCGATGGAGATTTAATTATGAGTCCTGCACCTACCCCAAATCATCAAAGAATATCTCGTAGAATTTTTAATTTTCTTTCAAAATTTGCGCAGGAGCTTGATGAGGTTTTCTATGCTCCTATTGATCTATACATCGATAAAAAAAACGTTCTTCAGCCCGATTTACTTTTTATTTCTAAAGAAAACAAAGACATCATTACTCATCGTGGTATTGAAGGTGTACCTGACTTAATCGTTGAGATTATCTCGCCATCCAATATTTTTACTGATAGAAATAAAAAGAAGAAGATATACCAACAAATTGGCGTGAAGGAATTTTGGATTGTTGACCCTGCCAATAAAACACTTGAGATCTATAGCAAGAGCCAAACAGACCTTGATACACCAAGTCTTTTTCTGGTAGGGGAAGGCGAAGTGCGCTCAGCAGTATTACCTGAACTTTCTTTTAACCTTCAGGATATTTTTTAACTGCCACACAACTCTAACTCAACACGACTAATCTTTAAACTCACTGGTAAAGTGGAAACTGATGTCTGGGAAATTGTCCTGCACCATTTGTAACCAGGCTCTCGACTCTGCCATAAAAACCAACTTATCATCTTTATCACGCGCCATGTGACGTTGCTTGGAGTCTATAAACTCTTGAAGTTTTTTGGGATCCTTACTACTAATCCAGCAAGCTTTGTACAGGTTTTGTGACTGAAATTGTACAGTAGCTCCATATTCGTTTTTTAAACGAAACTGAATTACTTCAAACTGGAGTTGACCTACAACACCCACTACTTTTCTATTACCCAACTCATAGGAAAAAAGCTGAGCAACACCTTCTTCCATTAACTGAAGCAATCCTTTTTCAAGTTGCTTAGTTTTCATGGCGTCCATGTTAATTACCTCTTTAAAAATTTCAGGTGAGAAACTGGGTATACCAGTATACATTAACTTCTCTCCTTCTGTTAGCGTATCGCCAATTTTTAAGTTACCAGTATCGAAGAGACCAACGATATCTCCCGGCCAAGCTTCGTCTACTGTTTCGCGGTCTTGTGCCATGAAGGCTGTAGCGTTAGAAAAACGTATGCCTTTTTCCTGACGCACATGGGTGTAATTCGCGCCTCGCTCAAATTTGCCTGAGCACACACGCAAGAAAGCAATGCGGTTTCTGTGCTTCGGATCCATGTTGGCGTGTATCTTGAAGATAAACCCGGTGAATTTATTTTCATCGGGTTTAACAATCCGTAAAGTCGTGGCGCGTGGAATGGGTGGTGGTGCCAGACGGATGAAAGAATCTAATAATTCTTTTACACCAAAGTTATTAACTGCGCTACCAAAAAAAACTGGCGCAACTTTCCCTTCTAAATATTCATTTACATCGAAGTCAGGATATACGCCTTCTATAAGCTCAACGTCTGCTCTGAGTTGTTTTGCATTGGTATCGCCAACTAACCTGTCCAGTTCTGTATCGTTGATGTCTTTAATCTCTAGGCCTTCTTGCACTGTTTGTTTGCTGCCAGTGAACAGGTGGAGACTTTTTTCGTAAAGATTATAGACACCCTTAAAATTCTTACCCATGTTGATGGGCCAGCTTAGCGGACGAACCTTAATGGAAAGTTTTTCCTCCACTTCATCCAGCAGCTCAAAAGGATCACGGCCCTCACGGTCGAGTTTGTTAATGAAACAGATCACAGGTGTATTGCGCATACGGCATACCTCCATCAACTTTTCTGTTTGAATTTCCACACCCTTTACGCAGTCGATAACCATGATTACACTATCTACAGCTGTTAGCGTGCGGTAAGTATCTTCAGCAAAATCCTGGTGACCGGGTGTATCGAGTAGATTGATTTTAATATTTTTATAATTAAAACCCATTACAGAGGTAGCCACAGAAATACCGCGTTGTTTTTCTATTTCCATCCAGTCGGAACGGGCGTGGTCTTTAATCTTAGATGATTTTACGGCTCCAGCCTTTTGAATGGCTCCACCAAACAACAGTAATTTTTCTGTTAAAGTGGTTTTACCAGCATCGGGGTGACTGATGATACCGAAAGTTCTGCGTTTGGCTATTTGTTGATCGAGTGTCATTCTATTTCAATAAAGAAGGCGCAAAAGTACGGAAATCGAACTACTTAGGTAATAGGATTCTCAGTTATCGTGAGGAATGAATTTCTTCAGTCAGATTTTTCTTCAAAAACCTCTTTAATCCCATATCCAGAAGAAATGGTTTGTGCAGACACAAACCATGGATAGGGAGGCTGTAGGTCGCATTGCAAATTGTAACTCAATTATTCTGATAGACGTTAGTGCTAAAAACTAAAAGCATGAAATACCTGATAATAGGTTTAGCGAGTTTTATCTCTTTTACAGCTCCAGCACAGTCTGTTGTAGACTCAGTTAAAGATGTGACGACTGAAGTATACTCGATGATCGTGGTAAATAGATATTATGAGAGAGGAACGATTAATGGTTCAATTCAGACTTACTTTCCGACTATGGTCGCCCCCATCCTTCAAAAAAATAACACCGCAGTAAGTTTCAATGTAAACTTATTAAATGCACTGAACAAACATGCGGAAGAAGGCTGGTCGTTAGTTACTGTTGAAGCTAAGGATTTGAAATCGTACTCTAACCATACGGAAGCCTCGGGTGGTTGGACAGACAATAGTTTAGTCAACAGTGAGACAATCTATCTTTTTAGAAAAATCAGATAGTTGTTCCATCCAGAATTGTTAGAAAACGAAATGCTATTAAGAACCTGAACAATAGATTGGTAATTCGCTGGCAGGAAAGCTGTCAACTTTGTTCTTACTGTTTTTTCTTCTGGCCAGGTGCTGTACTTTTTCCGCCTTTCTTCTGCTGACCTGGCGCATATGGCGCGGCTGACTTACTGCCTGTTAACTTTTTCATTTGTCCGGGGGGTAAATTCCCAGACTTTTTTGATACAACGGTAGATTTTGAACAACTAGTCGTTGCGATCAAAACTAGAGCAATCAGTGTAAGACTTATAAAACGTTTCATCAGTATTTTTTTTCAAACACAAAGCTGTACTAAATGGCTGGATGAAAATATGTTAAAGCGAGGTAAACCTTACTTCTTCGCTGAAGTGTAGTGTGGTGAGATAACTGACTGGCTACCGGAAATAGTTAATCTCATTTATCTTCCTGATATTATTGACTAGTAAGTTGGATTACCTCTTCTTTGTCAAAAGTTCAGCCCTAAGCTAACTCTTATGTTGATTTTATAGCATTCCTTGTCAGCTTAGCTTTTAATAGTAGGCTTCATGTGTTCTTCATCAGATTTTCCCGAATTCCTATTATCTGCCAGACACATACCTGGTACTTGTCTTATGCCATTATTGCCTTTGAAGTGATTATCCCAATAATGATTCTGATACCCACTGTGCGAAAATACAGTTTACAAATTGCCCCTTTCCTATTAATTTTTTTTACTATGTTTATCTTAAGTAAAGAAATAGATTCATCCAGCGAACCTTGCATGTGTGGTGGCATATTGGAATCGTTAAAGATACGCCAGCATATTGTATTCAATCTTTTTTATTGCTATTTCAACAGGAGTGCCCTTCAAAGAAGAAAATAAGGCGACAGCATGATTAAACCAATATAATTGATTCTAAAAAGCAAAACGGTTCTCTTTTATTTAATACCCAAACACTTTATGAAACGCTTCTTACATTTATTGTTTGTCTTCCTTTCAGTTGTCTGCTATGGACAAGGATTTAACAACAGCCAAAGTTTTGATGACACAGACCTCCGCTTTCTCTTTTCAAAGAACGGTATTGAGGCTTTTAAATTTCCCTTTACATCCACTACCAAAAAGAGTATGAACATTGTGGTTGAGGAATATTCAAATAAGCAGTTGAAGAAAATCATTAACTTTTACGATGATTTCAAACCACTGATGAAGCTTTTTGATGAGCCTCTGACTCATTTTTTTCCACCGCTCCAAGATAGCATTGCCCAAGTGGTGCGTTTCTATTTAACCAATAAAAAAAGTGGCCTGTCTGTAACAATCAAGACTAGCACGATTGAGCGTGAATACAAGTTTTCTTTTAGGGTTGAGAAACTGACTCAATCCCGAGCTTTTGATTACATACCTAATAATCTTTCCAAACGGGAGCCGCTCTTAGTTTATTATGGAAATAAGAATACCAGTCTGATTGCCTGCCCCGGAGATGCTTCAGTGGCTAGCATCGTTAGCATGTACGATCACGTACTCATTTTTTATGCCGAGATCTTAGACCTGCATTGATATAACTTACTCTCTTTTAATGTGTGATAACCGATTTGATTTCCCCCCTGCTTAAGCAAGACAATCTATTTACCTTCAAAATACACTAGCCCTACTGACGCACTCATGCAGGTAGGTCAAAAGCAGTCCAAATTACAGCCTAAGCTTAGGTTTATTCAGTGAATACTGTCAACCTGTCACTTTTTTGGCAGAAATATGCTCGCTATTGCTAATGGCACAGTGATTGACAAAGGGTAGGAAATACTTGTAGCGAACAACAGAAATTTAAGATTATGGGAAAAATAATTGGTATCGACTTAGGAACAACCAACTCGTGCGTAGCCGTAATGGAGGGCAGCGAACCAGTGGTGATAGCCAACAGCGAAGGCCGCAGAACAACGCCTTCTATCGTTGGTTTTTTGGACAACGGTAAGGGTGAGCGCAAAGTGGGTGATCCGGCAAAGCGTCAGGCCATTACTAACCCAAAAAATACAGTGCAGTCCATCAAGCGCTTCATGGGTAAAAAGTTTGGTGAAGTGAGTGGTGAGAAGAAAATGGTTTCTTATGAAGTAGAAGCCGGTAACAATGATACAGTGCGCGTGCGTATTGGTGATCGTTTGTATACTGCTCAGGAAATTTCAGCAATGATTCTTCAGAAAATGAAGAGCACCGCTGAAGACTATTTAGGCACTACAGTAACAGAAGCTGTAATTACAGTACCTGCTTACTTTAACGATGCAGAACGTCAGGCTACAAAAGAAGCTGGACAGATTGCTGGCTTGGATGTAAAACGTATTATCAACGAACCAACAGCGGCAGCGCTTGCTTATGGTTTGGATAAGAAGAACAAAGACATGAAGATTGCGGTGTACGACTTAGGTGGTGGTACATTCGATATTTCAGTACTTGAATTAGGTGATGGTGTATTTGAAGTGAAATCTACTAATGGTGATGTACACCTTGGTGGTGATGACTTTGATATGCGCATTATGAACTGGTTAGCTGATGAATTTAAAGCTGACAAAAACATTGACTTGCGCAAAGACCCTATGGCGCTTCAGCGCTTGAAGGAAGCTTCTGAAAAAGCGAAGATTGAATTGTCGAGCTCTACCGAAACTGAAATCAACTTGCCTTACATCACCTCTATTGATGGTGTACCTGAGCACTTAGTGAAGAAACTTTCTCGTGCTAAGTTCGAGCAACTGGCTGATGATTTGATCAAGAGAACATTGGAACCTTGTAAGAAAGCTGTTGCTGATTCTGGTTACTCTGTAAGTGAAATTGATGAAGTGATTTTGGTGGGTGGTTCTACGCGTATTCCTCGCATACAGGAAGAGGTAGAGAAATTCTTTGGCAAGAAACCTTCTAAGGGTGTAAACCCTGATGAAGTTGTAGCGGTAGGTGCTGCGATTCAAGGTGGTGTGTTGACTGGCGAAGTGAAAGACGTATTGTTGTTAGATGTTACACCTCTTTCTTTAGGTATTGAAACCATGGGTGGTGTGATGACTAAACTGATTGAATCAAACACAACGATTCCTTCTAAAAAGTCTGAAACATTCTCAACGGCATCTGATAGCCAGCCTTCAGTAGAAATACATGTGTTGCAAGGCGAGCGCCCGATGGCACGCGACAACCGTACGATCGGAAGATTCCACTTAGATGGTATTCCTCCTGCTCCACGCGGTGTACCTCAAATTGAAGTAATCTTTGACATTGATGCCAACGGTATCTTACACGTAGCTGCAAAAGATAAAGGCACAGGTAAAGAGCAGAAGATTCGTATTGAAGCTTCTTCTGGATTAACTGATGCTGAGATTCAAAGGATGAAGCAGGAAGCTGAGGCTAATGCTGAGTCTGATAAGAAAGAGAAAGAGAAGATTGAGAAAATCAATCAGGCTGACTCACTTATATTCCAAACTGAAACACAGTTGAAGGAATACGGAGAGAAACTTTCTGAAGGAAATAAGACCGCCATTAACAGTGCGCTTGAAACCCTTAGAACTGCACACAAGTCGCAAGACTTAGCCGGCATTGATGCTGGTATGGCAGCACTAAATAATGCATGGCAGGCAGCTTCAACTGAAATGTATCAGGGTGGTGCCCAAGCTGGTGCTCCTACTGATGGAGCTACCAACAATGGCGCCAACGCAGGGGCTGGTGGTAATCCGGATGTATCGGATGTACAATATGAAGAGGTTAAATAATTAACTTAATTCAAGTTTTAGACAAGCCCCGCTTAACAGCGGGGCTTTGTTGTTTATGGGCAAAAGTGTTTGTTCACCGACCTATGCACTTTACCGAAGGCTACCAGCCACTATGTTTACGTATACATGTACAAACAACTTACAAATCTTATGAAAAAAATAATTCGTTTAACCACACTCTTTTTTGCGCTGTTGGCGGTGTCATTGATGTCCTGCACAGAAGAATCGGCTAAAGGAAAAGTTCAGCTGTACATTACAGATGCCCCCGTGGATGATGCCAATGTTGACGCTGTTTTCTTAAGCATTATTGGTGTTGAGTTGAAAAACAATGATGGGTGGCAAACCATTGCAGCCTACGATGAGCCTGTAACTGTAAACATCCTTGACTACCAGGAGGGTAATGCACTTTTTTTAACGGAAGAAGAAATAAGTGCAGGTACTTACACCGAAGCGAGATTAATATTGGATGCACCAGCTGAAAATGTTCCTGCTGCGAACAACCCCGGCTGTTATCTTCGTTATAAAGACGGAAGTACACAAGCGCTCTTTATCCCAAGTGGCGCACAATCTGGCTATAAAGTAAAGGGCTCTTTTACACTAGCTGCAGGTGGTACTGTGGCGGTAACGCTTGATTTTGACGTGCGCAAATCTATAGTAGTTGCAGGGGCAAGCGAACGTTTCGTGCTAAAACCGGTGGTTCGATTAGTGGCTAATCAGGATGCCGCATTAATTGAAGGCGATTACCTTGATTTTACTGAAGGTACAAGAGTAGTAGTTTACGCTTATGAAGCTGGTGGATTTACAACAGGTGAAAGTGAGGCAGATGCTGACGGTATTCGTTTTCCTAATGCCATAACAAGTACACAGTTGAATGCTGAAGGTGAATTTACACTAGCCTTTATGAATGCAGGTGATTATGAACTTGTGTTTGTTACGGTAGATGGAGAAGGGGAATTGGTTGATTTAATCGGAACCATAGATGCCACACTTACCGCTGGGGTTCGCTTAGATTTGGATATTGATTTGGCCGCCCTAGCGCTGCTTTGATCAGCAAAACGTTAATCACACAGTAATAAAGTCTAGGGCTGATACTTGAAAATCCTAAGTAATTTTCAGTGTCGGCCCTTTTATTTTTAGAGTTTAAAAAGCACTAACTTTAAATCCATATTAAAACTACATCTACCATGCCTCGTAGATTAATCCTAAGGTCTTTCAATAAAAACACATACTATTTATTTATAGTGTGGCTAAGTCTTGTAACGGGGGCTTGTATTGACAACGAAGCCCTTAGGGGACGTATTATCATAAATCTAACTGATGCTCCAGTAGATGCCTCGAACATAAAGGAGGTTAATATTGCTATTCGTAGCATTGAGGTTTTAAAAAAAGGCAGCGAAACCTGGCAAACCATTAAGTCATTTGAAGAGCCCAGAACCATCGATCTTTTATCTTTTTCGGAAGGCAAGGCCTATGATCTTACTGAGCAATACCTAACACCTGGAGAATATCTGGGTATCAGACTAGAACTTAACTTGGCCAATGTAGACAACGGACTTACAGTCTTTCCACAAAGCAATATCGTGTTTACCAACAATACACAGGAGGTGCTTTTTGTTCAGGCGGGTGGCGATAGTTATGTAGAGTCCATGGAGGCATTTTCAATTGTTACCAATCAGACTACTTTTTTAACCTTGGATTTCGATGTCAGAAAATCCGTGCTCTTAACCAATAGTGGTTATGCACTTGACCCCCAGATGCGCGTTGTAAAAACTGATAATAGTGGTACTATCGATGGTCAATTCCGAGACTTTGCCGATTATCCTAAGATGATTGCCGTGGCCTATAAACCGGGCTCCTTTAATACCAACGAAGCTGCTAATGAACGGGCTTTTGCTAATTCAGTTTCCAGCACAAATGTGAATGCAAACGTGAGCGGACGGTTTACACTTGCTTTTTTAGAGCAAGGCAACTATGATGTTGTTTTTGCCGCACTTAATAACGATGGTACGATTGCTTCTATGCTTGGTAAGGTGCCAAACGTTAAAGTTGATAAAGGAGAAATTACATCTGTGTGCGCCCAGCTAACCGCACCGCTGGTACAAGGTAACTGCGTACAAACAGACCCGCTCTAATAATTCGATCCAATGTCGTTTAGTTAAGCCTTTTTTTAGCCTCACCTCCAATCCTCTCCAAAGGAAAGGATGAACATGGAAGCTTAGCTAAATGACATTGATATTTAAATCCCTTAGCTCTTTTACACTAACGCAGCGTCACTATCTTTGTCGCCTTAAAAAATAAAATCTATGGCGATCATCATGAAATTCGGAGGCACTTCGGTTGGCAGGCCGGAGCGCATGAAAAAAATTGCAAACCTTGTAAGCAGCTCACCCGGGCGAAAGGTTGTTGTACTCTCTGCCCTTTCTGGCACGACCAACGCACTTGTGGCAATTGGTGATGCCTTACTTAAAAAGGATGCTGCAAAAGCTGAAGCTGAGATTGCTACACTGGAAAAACATTATCTAGCCTTTGTCGATGAATTATACTCCACCGAAGCTTTCAAGGCTATAGGTCATGAAATAGTAAGCAGGTTTTTTGTTTTCATTCGTATGCTGGCTGCAGGCGAATTCGATGATAAGAGTTATCGTGAACTACTGGCACAGGGAGAGTTGATGTCAACCGAAATGTTTTACCAGCATTTGCAGGAAATTAAAATTCCTTCACGCCTTTTACCGGCACTTCATTTCATGAGCATTGACGAGAATGAGGAGCCTGAATTGGAAAAAATTGCTGTGAGATTAAAACCTCTGGTTGACTCACTTAAAAATATTGACATAATTATTACACAAGGCTATATCTGCCGAAATCACCGAAATGAGATCGATAATTTAAAACGTGGTGGTAGCGACTACACTGCATCGCTTGTAGGTGCTGCCATTAGAGCTGAGGAGATTCAGATTTGGACAGACATTGACGGTATGCACAATAACGATCCACGTATTGTAAAAAAGACAATGCCTATCTCTGAGCTGACTTTCGATGAGGCTTCAGAACTTGCCTATTTTGGTGCAAAGATTTTACACCCAGCCACCATTGTACCCGCACAGAAGTACAACGTGCCCGTGCGTTTAAAGAACACCATGGATGAAAAAGCTTTCGGTACAATTATTACCAGCAAAAGCACTGAAGGAACTTTTAAAGCTGTTGCAGCTAAAGATGGCATTACGGCCATTAAAATAAAGTCATCACGCATGTTGATGGCCTATGGTTTTTTAAGAAGGGTATTTGAAATATTTGAACAATACAAAACACCAATCGATATGATCACTACTTCAGAAGTAGCCGTATCATTAACGATTGACACAAATACAAATCTTGATAAAATTGAAGTAGAGCTTAAGAAGTTCGGCTCCATTGAAATTGATAATAACCAAACAATCATCTGTATTGTAGGGCATCAGATTGCTACACAAAAAGGTGCTTTGAAAAAAGTGTTTGATGCGCTGGAAGGTATTTCTATACGCATGGTTTCCTGTGGAGGAAGTAACAATAATATCTCCGTTCTGGTGGATACAGAATATAAAGAAGAGGCACTGATAGCCCTTAACGAGGGACTTTTCAATTTGCGTTAATAAATTGTTAACCTAATGTCGTTTAGCCAAGCCCTTTTTATGGCCTCACCTATAATCCTCTCCTTCGGAAAGGATTAAAATGGAAACTTAACTAAACGACATTCATCTGGTAATCCTGTAATGACATTCATCATAACAAGAGATTGAATGAATCAGGAGGAGCAATGATTTTAATAACCATTGATCAAAAAATTGGCAGGCAGTTTTTATTGCCTGCTTTTTTTTTACATCTTTCAGGGACTAATCAGCTGCACTATGGAACTCTTCATCGTATTATTATTTGTTCTCGGTTATCTGGCAATTGCTTTCGAACATCCCATAAAGGTTAACAAAACAGCTTCGGCACTATTAACGGGTGTTTTATGCTGGACGTTGTATGCCCTCTCATCCCAAGATTCCATAGACATTATTGGTGAAGATTTATCACATCACTTAGGTGAAATTGCAGCTATCCTTTTCTTCCTAATGGGCGCCATGACTATAGTTGAGTTAGTGGATGCTTACCAAGGATTTAGGATTATTACTGATCGCATTAATACCAAAAATCCTAAAGTTTTACTTTGGATAATCTGTATTGTTACATTTTTTCTTTCTGCCATTCTCGATAACCTTACTACATCTATTGTAATGGTCTCGTTAATTCGCAAGCTCGTTCCTAATAAAGATATGCGTTGGTTTTTTGGAGGCATGATTGTAATTGCAGCTAATGCCGGTGGTGCCTGGTCGCCCATTGGTGATGTTACCACTACTATGCTTTGGATAGGTGGCCAAATAAGTGCTAGTAATATTATACTGACACTCTTTTTACCAAGTCTTGTCTGCATGATTATCCCATTGGTTTACTTGCAGTTTACATTAAAGGGTGAATTAGGTTTGCATGCAGGTAGTCATGTTCACGGTGACGGGCATGGACATGGTAAAGAAGTTAAAGGGTCGAAGGCTATGTTTTTTCTTGGTGTAGGCGGATTAATTTCTGTACCTATTTTTAAAACAGTAACACATCTTCCCCCATACCTAGGCATGTTATTAGCGCTGGGTGTATTGTGGGTTGTTTCTGAATTAATTAATCCAGATATGGATGATAAAGAGAAAAGACCTTATACCGCAGCCGGTGCCTTGTCTCGCATTGATGTGCCCAGTGTACTTTTCTTTTTAGGAATTTTACTAGCTGTTGGTGCTTTGCAGTCGATGGGTACACTCGCTAATTTCTCAAGGTTCCTAGACGAATCAATCGGTGATCAGCGTATCATCATAACCCTGGTTGGCATTCTTTCTTCTATAGTAGATAACGTGCCTTTGGTAGCCGCCAGCATGGGCATGTACGATATGACAATCTACTACCAGGATCACTTGATTTGGGAATACCTGGCGTATTGCGCTGGTACAGGTGGTAGTGTATTAATTATCGGATCCGCTGCTGGTGTAGCTGTTATGGGCATGGAGAAAATTGACTTTATCTGGTATGTTAAAAGAATATCACTTCTTGCCCTATTGGGTTATTTTGCAGGTGCTATTGTGTACCTGATTATTCAACCCTACCTAGCCGTTCATCCACCTGTACACTAATACTTTGGCGGAACTTTTAGAATATAGCTGTTGACAAATCCGCTTGTCTAAATTATTGATATTAAGTAAATGAATATGAGTACATTCATACAAAGCATTTTGTATGAAGTACACAGAAAGAATCCTCGCATTGACACTCTTAGCCATAATATGGCAAAGCTGTAGTCAAACCAAAGAAAAACCAGAAATTCCGGCCTACACCATCGCACAATTTATGGACATCGTGCAGATAAGTGGAGGAGCATTCTCGCCAGATGAGACTAAACTGTTGATATCATCTAAAGCAACAGGTATTTTTAATGCTTATGAAATTGATATTGCTACAGGTGAGCAAAAGCCACTAACCAGTTCGAATGACAATGCTATTTTCGCACAATCTTATTTTCCGGAAGATGGACGCGTGCTATTTACAAGCGATAGAGGTGGTAATGAAATCACGCATTTATTTGTACGGAGTAACGAAGGCAATACTATTGACCTGATTAAGGATAGTACAGCGAAAGCACAATTTTACGGATGGAGTCACAATAAGAAGCTGATGTACTATGCTTCCAACGGTCGCGATAAGCGTTATTTTGATTTGTATCGCATACAACTAGGCAATGAACAGGAAGGTAATGTTTATCCTGCCACCCTTGTCTATAAAAATGAAGAGGGTTACGATATCGGAAGTATCTCCAATGATGATCGCTACATCGCTCTCACCAAAACCATTACTACCACCAACAACGATATGTATCTGCTAGATACACAAAGTGGTAAGGTTAAACATCTCTCGGCTCACGAAGGTGAAGTTTCATTTAACCCGCAGTACTTTAGTCTGGATGGAAAGAAACTATTTTATACTACTGATGAGGGTAGCGAGTTTGCCTATTTAGCGAGTTATAATATTGCAACAGGCGAAAAAGAAAAAGTAGAAGAAGCACCATGGGATATTATGGGATCATATATATCACGCAACGGTACTTATCGTGTTACCGTAATTAACAATGATGCGCGCACTGAAATAAAAATATACGATGAAAGCTATGGTGGGAATGAAATAAAAATTGAAGGACTACCTGATGGCGATGTGACAGGAGTTAATATATCTGACAGTGAAAAACTGATGTCCTTTTACGTGACCAGTTCCAAATCGCCAGCCAACCTTTTCGTCTACAATTTTGAAACCAAGGAGATCAAACAGCTAACCAATAGCATGAGCAAGGAGATTAATCCTGAACATTTGGTAGCCGGAGAGGTAGTGCGTTTTAAATCTTTTGATGGCATGGAAATACCGTGCTTACTCTACAAGCCTAAAACATTGGTGGAAGGTGAAAAATCTCCTGCCTTGTTATGGATACATGGTGGACCCGGTGGACAAACAAGATTAAACTACTCCCCTATCATTCAACATTTGGTTAATCATGGCTACACCATTTTGGCAGTGAATAATCGTGGCAGCTCTGGTTATGGAAAAAGTTTTTATGCTGCGGATGATCGAAAGCATGGTGATGTTGATTTGAAAGATTGTGTTGAATCTAAGAAACTACTGGCATCACTGGGCTATGTTGACATGGATAAAGTCGGTATTTTGGGAGGTAGTTATGGAGGTTATATGGTAATGGCTGCACTAACTTTTACTCCAGAAGAGTTTAAAGTGGGTGTTAACTTATTTGGTGTTACTAACTGGCTGAGAACCTTAAAGAGCATTCCACCATGGTGGGCATCATTCAGAAATGCCTTGTATACAGAGTTGGGCGATCCAAACACCATAGACTCTGTCGCGCTTTACAATAAATCGCCATTATTCTTTACACAAAATATTACCAAACCTTTTATTGTGTTTCAGGGCAGCAATGACCCACGAGTGTTGCAAGTAGAATCAGACGAGATTGTGGCCAACGCAAGAAAAAATAATGTGCCGGTAGAATATATCATTTTCCCCGATGAAGGACACGGATTTGTTAAAAAGGAAAACAACATTAAAACTTCGCAGGAGATGCTGAAGTTTTTAGACAAATACCTGAAAGGCTTACCAGACGATCAGGCGGGTGAACAAGTAGTAAGCCCTGTTAAATAAAAGAATACAAAAACATAAAAGGCTACCCTGAGGCTAAAACCACAGGGCAGCCTTTTTTATTTATTAAATTAATTCATTTTTAACATCTTCGCAGCTTCAAATTGCATTCTATGGTTCTATACGACTCCGCTAAAATCAGGCATATCTCTGCACACAAAATAGGCAACAAAACCAATGGCGAAGACCTGATTGCTTCGAGAAGCGAATTAGAAATTGCTGATGAAGGTCGTGAACAGTTGATTTCTTATTTTTTAAAATCTTTCACTTCTGAAGAATATTATCACCTTAGTTCTACTGATGGCGATTTTCAACTAAACCCTTTATATCAGTTTGCCAAAGACGTGTTTGAATCCGGGAAACAGTTTCACAATCGCTCCGTAAGTATTGCCAAACATTTATATGAGGTCTCACTTCATCCGCAGATTAAATCAGGCGATTTATTTGTTTCCTTATTCTCTGATGTATTAGTAGATGGAGAGAAGACAGATGTGCTCGGTATATTCAAATCAGAAAGTAAAAGTTCAATTTTAAAACTGACTACGCACAAGCAAGGTGAGTTCGAACTCACTTTCGATGAAGGGATTAGTTTAGAAAAACTTGATAAGGCTTGTCTCATTTATAATTTAGATGAAGACAGTGGTTATCGTGTATCCATTGTTGACCGGACTAGCAAATCAAGCGATGCACAATATTGGCGAGAACTTTTCTTGCGTGTTGTACCTGTTAATAACCATTTTCAGGCAACATTAAATGTATTGGATATTACCAGGCATTATGTAGCTGATCAGATCACTGAAGAGTTTGATTTATCGAGGGCAGACCAACTTTCCTATCTGACAAAATCCATCGACTATTTTAAAAAGCACGATGAGTTCAATCAGCGTGAATTCGAAAATGAAGTTTTTGAAGATCCTGAACTGATAAAATCCTTCAGAAAATTTGAGAACAATTTCAGAGATCAATTAGATATGGAGCGCGAGGATTCCTTCACCATATCTGCTGAAGTAGTTAAGAAACAAGCAAGGGTTTTTAAAAGTGTATTGAAGCTGGACAAAAACTTTCACATTTATATTCATGGTGACCGTGAGTTAATTGAACGCGGTGTGGAGAAAGATGGAAGGAAGTATTACAAGATTTATTATACGAATGAACTCTGATTACTTTTACTTTGACACCTGCAAACCAGAGGAATAAACTCTTCTTTATTGTAAGCTGTGAAGGCTTTAAAAAAATACGAGTTGCAGTAAACTGCAACTCGTATTTTTTCTTATTATCTAAATGTCTTGATTCATGAGATCAAGCATTGAGAAACAATTATTGCTTGATTTGAATGATCTCGCCATACTCTTCGCTTACTTCAAAATCTACTTCAATTAAAATCGAGTATGATGCCTTAGGGAAATCGTTTGGAATTAAAAAGGTTACCTCTGTTCCTTCGTCATTAACAACAGCACTTCTTACAATAGTGGTGCCACCTAAAAAAGGAATAAAGTTGATGTTGGTAGCAAATCCTTGTTTTTTAAGGTTCTGACCTGTTATAACCATTGTCTCGCCTAATGAATATGAGAATTTATCAATGTTAGTGATAATTGGTGTGGTTGGCGGTAAGGTTACCGTAATTGTTTGTGTGTTGTAAAACGTTGTCTTGTCATTAGACGTAACATTGAGTGTATAAACATCCACAGGAACGCTGTTAGGAATTGTTACTTCAATTGAAGTGGTGGTTTCGCTCACTATGTCAAGCGTGTAGGATGTATTTTCTTTTGATAATTTCACAATATTACCAGATGCTTGAAAATATTTTCCTGTGATTTGCAAGTTTTGCCCTCTTTCTACTGAAGCTTTATCGACTAAAGTGATCTGTGGTGCAGGAAGCACTACAGTAAATGTTTCGGGCATCGTTAGCTGTTGGTTGTTAATGACTACCTTAACTTTGTATTGCCCTAAAGGCATAGTTTCTGGCAATAAAAGGCCAATTGAAGTATTGTTAACTATAACGAATGTAGTTATATCTACAGTAGCCTGATTTGCCTGGTTCGTCCAAACTACTTTTACATTAGCTGCTTCAGTACCGAAGTTAGTTCCCTTAACTAATAAATACCCAGCTTGTGCAATTTCTGTTGAACCAATATGCGCATCAATGGTAAAGTTAACGTTAGGGTCAAGAGATACAGTTACTTCGTAGGCTTGTTGTGTACCATCTTCAGCTGTAACCGTATAAATGGCAGGTGCTGTAAAGTCAACAACTGTACCTGAAGTTGGCACAACTGTAGCTTCTGGTGACACCTCAACAACAGGAGCAAGTGTTGCTACGTTTAGGGCGTTAGGGACAAGAAGTGTTACTTTTTTTGTGGCCTCATTGATAGTGCCTGATACTTCTGGTGTTAGGTTTAGTTTGAAAGAAAGTATTTTTTTCTCATTGCTTTCTAATTCAGTAACTGTAACCAAATATTCTTGAGTCGATCCATCCTCAGCAGTTACTGTGTAAACTACCGGGTTAGAAAAATTGACAGCTACATCTGATGCCGGAGAAATCTGGGCACCTTCCGATATTTCAATAGTGGGAGTAAGTGCATTTACTGCTGTTCCGTTTGGTACTGATACAGCGATTAATTTTGTTGATTCATCAATTGTTCCGACTACCTCTGGTGTAAGTGCCGAAAATTTAAAGTTTATAATTTGATTCTGATTGCTTTTTGGTGTTTCGTCATCACAACTAATGATGATAGTAATAAAAAGTAAGAAGATCAGGATTTTAGAAATTTTCATTGATTTACTTTGGTTAATTAATTTTTAATAGTGTTTTTGACGATTCAAAGATATGTGTTGTCAAACTGTTAAGTCGAGATCAATAATATATTTTAGTGAATAAGAGTACTAATTACTATTTGCAAAAAGTACATCAGCGATTTATCAAAAAAGTATTAGTTATTGAATTGCATTTTTACGTTGCTCACACTATTGCTTATTTATGCGTTGTGTAATTACCTGCTTTTCATTTTTTATGTATACAAGGTATATGCCCCGCGCTAAGGCTTCAGTATTTACCTGTATGTATTTACTCCCAGTAGTGGTTGCAACTAAACGACCTGTAACATCGTAAAGCATAACTTCTGTAATATTCGAAAATGCCATGACATCAATATTGAGTATGTCTTGCACTGGATTAGGATAAACAGAAACAGTGGATGACAAAGGCTGTTCCGCTTCAGTAATAATAAGTGGTAAGGGATCTGAGTTTTCGCTAGTACATTCCTCTATCACAGTAACAAGCGTATAGACACCTGATTGCGTTGCTGTAAGGGTGGGTGTAGTGGCTACAGATGCCCCGCCCAAATACCATACATTACCGATGGCAGCACTGGAGGTAAGCACAGTGGTAAGCAGCTCACTAACACTAATGGTGGGTTTAGCAGGGTTGATACAAAATGTTTGATCCACCGAAACGGCTGCGGTATAGTTAGCATCGCCCGTTTGTATAGCTTGTAAAGTTGCCTGGCCTGGTGCAGTTATGGTTATAGTGTTTTCATTAACAGTAATATTATCTGTTACAGCACTAAATATTACTGGAAGACCTGCGGAAGACGTAGCACTTACCGTAAACGGGGCATCGCCCATGACTTTAACCGGCAAAGAATTGAATGTAATGATTTGTGTGTTTTTATTGACCACCAAATCTTGCATAACAGAAGTAGCTGCTGTATAAGTAGCATCTCCATTTTGCGAGGCAGTAATGGTGGTAGTGCCTGCTCCCACTATTGTTACCCTATCACCCCATACAGTAGCTACATTTTCATTTGAGCTGGAATAACTAACAAACAAACCAGATGAGGAAGTAGCAGTTAAATCAAAAGAAAAATCACCAAAGGTTTTAGCCGGAAGCGCATCGAAAGTAATGGTTTGATTAACTTTATTTACAGTCAACTCCTGATTAACCGAAGAGGCCGGATTGTAATCATCATCACCTGACTGGTTGGCTACTATGGTTGTAGTGCCTACTCCTACTATAGTTACAGCACTACCTGATATAGTAGCCACATTTTCATCGGAACTGGAATAACTCACTGTTAAACCGGAAGATGCAATCGCTGTTAAATCAAAAGGAGAGTCCAGCACTGATTTTGCAGCCAGTGCACTAAAAGTAATTGTCTGATCAATTTTGTTTACAGTCAATACCTGATTAACCGAAGTAGCTGCATAATAATCATCATTGCCTGACTGAAGAGCCGTAATGGTTGTACTACCTGCTCCTACTATGGTTATGGTATTCCCTGATATGGTTGCTACATTTTCATCGGAGCTGGAATAACTCACTAACAAATTCGAAGAGGAGGTAGCTGTTAAATCAAAAGGCAAATCGAGCGTTGACTTAGGGGGTAGTGCATTAAAAGCAATCGTCTGGCCTAGCTTTACCTGCAAAACTCTCTGTACATTAATGGCTGAGTTATAATTTACATTACCTGCTTGAGAAGTAGTAATAGTGGTAAGGCCTGCTCCTACAATGGTAACTGTACTGCCCGATATGGTCGCTACATTTTCATCGGAACTAGAATAAGTCACTGGTAAATTAGAAGAAGAGGTGGCTGTTAAATCAAAAGGTACATCCAGTGTTGACTTTACAGATGGTGTATCAAAAGTAATTGTTTGATTAGCCTTTTTTATGGTCAATACCTGATCAACTGATGGGGCTGCATAATAATCATCATTCCCTGACTGAAGGGCTGTGATAGTAGAAGTACCGGCTCCCACGATGGTTACTGTACTGCCTGAGATTGTGGCCACATTCTCATCGGAACTGGAATAGCTCACTGACAAATCGGAAGAGGCAGTGGCCGTTAAATCAAAAGCCGGATCAACATAGGTTTTATCCAGAAGGACATCGAAAGTAACAGTTTGATTATATTTCACAATTAACGCTCGCTGTACAGAGGTAGCAGCACTGAAGTACTCATCTCCATTCTGGGATGCCGTTATGGTAGTGATGCCCTTTTCCACTATCGTTACCATTTTACCAGAAAGTGTAGCGACATCATCATTGGCGTTGGTTAAGGTTACCGGAAGTCCGGAGGATGAACTAACAACAAGTTCAAAGTCAGCGTCTCCCACACTTTTGTTCGGTATAACTTGAAAAGTAATGGTTTGTTCACAGTTTTTGATATCACCGGTAATGATCCATCCATGAGTACTAACCAAAACGCTGCGCGCAGCTTCTCCTACACAATACCTAAGACCTATAACGCCAAAAGTAACTCCCGGTTTTACATTTTGAAGTGCCCAAGCTTGTAAGATAGCATCATAATTCCCTCGGGATAGCTTTGAACCTGGGAACATTAAACTCATGTCTGATACATTGCTTATGTTCCAGCTATTGAGTGATTGATTGAAAGAGGAGGCGCGGAAAAACATACTCACCATGCTCGTCACGTTGCTTACGTTCCAGCTACCAAGTGGCTGGTTAAAAGAGGTGGCATCGCCAAACATCAAACTCATATTTGTTACATTGCTTACATCCCAACTATCCAAGGGATAATTAAAGGAAGTGGCATAGTAAAACATCCTATGCATGGTTATAACATTACTCACATTCCAATTACCCAACGGTTGATTGAAAGAGGATGCATTGGAAAACATTGTACTCATATTGGCTACATTACTAACATCCCAGGTATCGATTGGTTGGTTAAAGGAAGCGGCTCCGGAAAACATGAAACTCATATCTGTTACATTGCCTACATTCCAACTATTAATCGGTTGATTGAAAGCAATGGTTCCGTAAAACATACCTTTCATAATGGTTACACTACTTACATCCCAACTATCAATAGGTTGGTTAAATGCTGTGGCTCCAAAAAACATATAATACATATCCGTTACAGCACTTACATTCCAATTACCAATTGGCTGATCGAAAGTAGTAGCTTCATAAAACATATTCCTCATATTCGTTACATTACCTACATTCCAACTGCTAAGCGGTTGATTGAAAGCTACGGCTTTGTAAAACATACTATTCATATTGGTTACATTACTCACATCCCAACTATCAATTGACTGGTTAAACACCGTGGTTGAGGAAAACATAAACTCCATGTTTGTAACATTGCTTACATTCCAATTAGCAAGTGGTTGATTAAAGGAGGTAGCGAAAGAAAACATCTGGTTCATACTCGTTACATTACCCACATCCCAACTTTCCAAAGGCTGATTGAAGGCCGAAGCAACCTGGAACATAAGATCCATATTCGTTACATTACTCACATTCCAATTATCAAGCGGTTGATTAAAGGAGGTGGCTTGCCTAAACATATAGATCATACTTGTTACATTACTTACATCCCAACTATTCAGTGGTTGATTAAAAGAAGTAGCGTCCCAAAACATAGAATTCATAGACGTTACACCACTCACATTCCAACTATCCAGGGGTTGATTAAAGGAAGTGGCTCGGAAAAAAAATCCATACATAGATGATACATTGCTTACATCCCAACTATCTATAGGTTGGTTAAAGGAGGTTGCCTTATAAAACATCTCGCTCATAGTCACTACGTTACTTACATCCCAATTACCCAATGGTTGATTAAAGGAAGTGGCCTCGTAAAACAAAGCACCCATACTGACTACATTACTCACGTCCCAACTATCAATTGGTTGGTTAAAGGAAGTGGCGTAAGCAAACATCTGCCTCATAATTGTAACGTTGGTCAAATCAGGAGTATCTTCAGCGGGTATGGTTAAGTTGTTGCAGCCCATAAATGCCCTATCCATTGAGGTCCATGCTATACTCCCCCACTGTTCTACAGTGAGTAGTTTAGATTTATCACCTGTATAGTTGAAGTAAATACGTGGAAAAGCACCTGTAATCTCTATGCGATAAACGCCCGCTGTTCCAAACTCTATTGTATGGCTGCCTGTTACATTGTTAACAGTACCATTGTGGGTGGCATTCCCCACTTCTTCCCAGTATATAGCATAGTTGTACCCACCCCCTGAAGTTGGTATGGTAATTTGGGTGGTGGTACTGGTACCGGGGTTATCAGTTTTCCAAGTGGTGATAAAGGCCTGTGCGCTTGCCTGAACTGCTGTTAGCAAGAGAAATGCTGAGAATAATATTGCTTTTTTCATTGATTAATAATTCTTTGTAGGGGCTAGCGTATCTCCGCGGAATCAATGGTTTTTGGCTGCACGCTAAGTAAGTGGGATAGGAGCTTTTGAAATTAGACGTAAAAATAATAAAAATCAACCAAAATACTTCAACATACCAACGGAACTCTACTGGCTTTCTATGACTGATATACTGCTTGGCGTTTTGGAAGGAGATAGTGACCTTTAGACTAAAAAAGAAAGCACATGATCAATGGTATTCAGATTTGTGAATACAAAATCTGAATAATTATTTAAGAAGTTTTCTTTATTACTCTAGGAAAATACTTAACCAAAGTTAAGTGTTTCAAAGAATGCAGTGCTAATTCAATTTTAAAATAAAAAATAACAGCATGTTAATATTTTCTAATTATTACTACCGTCTACCCTGGCCCAAGCCAACAGCGTTACACCATCACAAATCTGTTTATTCACTCCCAACGAGGTGGTAAACTCATCATTAGGATTGTATTCATCGCTAATAATAAAATCATATGCACAAAGAAAAGCAGCCAGGCGAACATCTCTGTCCCATGTGGTTCGTTCGGCTGCTGACATATCGAAATAACTATTCATTAAATCATGATATGGTTTTCCTTCCCTGACTTTCTGAACTGCAGGTAACAGCAAACCAATCAATACAGCCTCTTGAGGACTTGCTGCAGCTAGCATTTCATCTATACCAGTATCAAGCACACTTGTACTTGCCGCTGTTGAAATGAGTTGCAACATTTTTTGGTAATTTATTTTTATCTCTTCATAATTCAAGGTGAAAGTTTCATTTGGCCTTGAGCTGGATGAACCACCAAAGGAGAAACTTTCGATAATCACTTGCTCTCCACCACCTCTTGCATTGATACTATCCAATACTTCTTTGGCAAAATTATCTATTGCACCACTACCCGGATTTGGCCCTGTGTAGCCCGAGGGAAATGGGAGTAGGTGTTTACGCATTTTTTGTGCGGCCCTATCGGATGTAGGAACAATTTTAAAAGAAGCAGGAAGTGTCGAGCTCGCTACAACCTCTCCATAAGCAGGCTGAGTTAATTCCAGCATGTGTTTTAAAAACAAATCTCTCTCCCCATACTGCGAACGTATCGTTTGTAAATCTTGAGCAGTAAGCATGATGCGTTCGTTCTCAAAAAAGTCATCCACCAGTGTAGCATTTTTATCGAATTGTTGTCGAATAAGGATACTGAAATTTTTTGGAGTAATTACTTCTAAAGCCTTTTTGCATGAACATACAAGTAGCAGGGATAAAATCAGCGCAGATGAAATTCTCATAACGTAAAAGTTTATTCAATATTCATTTAGTTGAATGAATATTGCAAGGCATCTAATACACATTGGGCTTTTTACAATATTTTATGAGCTGTTTGCAACGATAAAAAAGTAACGATCAAGAATTTAACTTAACTCCTGTGTCTACATTTGCATTCTAGGTATCAAAGTAAAAATATTTTAATCAAATGAAGTTCATTTGTATTGTCTGGAGTTCAAATCCATCTATTCCCTCACCTCAGGAATGATATTTGTCGTTATATAAAAAATGTATTGTAAAACTAAATCACAAAAAGATGAAACGCACATTCAGGTTATTATTTTATGCTTTGTTGATAGGATTAATGGGAGGGTGCAAAGATGATGACACCGTGCCGGCAGAAGCCACACTCGAGGCTTCCTCAGATCAACTTGTTAATGGAATATATAGGGGGGTAGTTGGCGCCACAGATAACAAGGGCAAATTAACAATTCACCTTGAAGGAATAGTACCAGCGGGAATAAAGTCTCTTGAGATTATTCGAAATTACAATAACGATGCAGGCCCGCAAACTTCAGTTGAGGGCATATACGAAGGGCTTGTTAATAAAAAAGAAATTGATTTGGATTTTGTTTATACGGTGCAAAGATTCGATATCGAAGCAGAGACAGAGCTTAAGGCAGTGGTTATTGACAACCGTGATCGCGAGGTGATTCTTAATCTTGCCCAAGTAGAAGCTTTTTGGCCACTCGACTTAACCAGTAATGTTACGCTTGATAGCGATACTGAAGAGGGTATTCAAAATTATGCGTATTATATGACTGTTCTAAATGCGGGAAATGAATTGGACGGTAAACCGAAGATTGATCCGCAAGCTACCAACGTTGTTTCCCTTGAATTGGATGGAATCTATAACAAAGTTCACCTGATATATGATTATGATATTGCATTAAAAGGAGTTGGGCTAGGTGCAGCACCAGTGGGTTCGTACTTATGTTCACCTTTTCAAGCTTCAACGAGTAACCCTGATCTGGTCACAGAGTTTACCGTGAAAAACCAAACGGTTCTTAAAATAATTACCTACTCTTCGCTTACAGACGCAGAAAAAGCACAATTGGAAAATATTGGTGTGAATGATGTGGCTTTACTAATGGGCTTGTACGATAATTATCAGCCTAGCGCCACAACCGAGCGTGTCACCTTCAATGGTGCACAAGGCGATGAGGCTTTCGTACTTTTCAAAACAAATCAGGGTAAGATTGGGTTGATTAAGGATTATGAAATCACCGAAGGCTCTGAAGCGTCTATAAAATTTGATTTTTGGATTATGTTGTAATCACTAATATTCATATAAAATGCTTTGTTCACCAAAGCATTTTATATATGACTACAAAGAATAGACATTGTAAGTAAGTGCAAACTTTAAAACATTCTTCAGCTATTATTATTTTAATAGAGATTAACTAACGGATTAACATTAATACCAAAGTTATTCTTATTAAACCACCCGATGAATCTGTTTGACACAATTGTTTACCCGATTACTGAAGCATCAGTAATCCCCGATGTGTAGGAGCCTGTATTTATGAGGATTTCAAACAATAGCCATTGTGATTTGAAAAACATTGAAATCAACTCTCCAGCGAATGGCCTCGTTCATTTTGGTATGCTCAAGTCAAAACAAAATTCCGGATATCAAAAACTTAAGGAGGCATACCCTATTATGGCTGTGACAGGCACAATAAGTGATAAAAAAATTGAATTTCTTCCTGATGATTACATTGGAGAGCAACTTCTTCAACCAGGAAAATACACTTATGAATTAAGCGTAATAGAGGTTGATAGTATAAAGTATTTTCGCTCAAAATTCGTTGTTGAGAAGAAATAAACTCGCCCTCTCCCAAGGATGTAACCTTACGAGAGGGCGAGTTAATTATTAGGACCCTGATTATTGAGAAACCTCGTAAGCCACTACTTTATTCTTAAAGAAAGTAGGCACTAACAATAATCTCTTCTCGGCAATGTATTCAATGTCTGCTGCATTAATGCTTTCTGCACTTGTGTCCAGCAATAAGCTGTTCTTCCACTCAGGACTAACATAAGTTACTTTACCCGTCCAGCTAGAAACAAGATATCCGCCTTCGCTTAGCGCTACAATACCATCACCTGCATCGATGCTATCTGTTTTTAAAGTTACTTGCTTGTTAACATCTATAGTGTTGAATACACCTGTTGCGAAAGAAACCATTTGTAAATCTGTGCCTTCACTTAATAAACCATTTACACCTGCAACACCCGATACATACTCAGATACTACACCGTTCTCTAATACAAGTATGTTACCTACATTAGAATCACTCACATAGACTTTACCATTTGCATCAATAGTTATGTCATTCAAGAATTGGGCACTGTCCACTACATAAGTATTGATAATATTGCCGGCAGCGATGTCAATTTCGTGAATGCGGTTAATATCAGAAACGAATAGCTTACCATTGTAAATGCCCATGCCTTTAGGAGCATCCATACCACTAACCCATTGTGCCTGAACAATTTTGCCATCCAGACCAAGTTTGGCAATAAATCCATTGCCGTCTTTGTCAGTAGGAGTTCCGTTGATATTGGAAACATAGAGCACCTCGTTTGCAGAATCATAAATAACGGATTCACAAGTTGTTAAAACTGTGTCTGTTTCCCATTTCAGGGTAAGTGAGGGAATTTTAATTTCTGCAGTTTCTTCTTTTTTAGATGGCTGGCACGCAGCAAAGGCGATAACAGCGACTAAGGCTAGGTATGTGTATTTCATGTTTTAAAATTTATTTTTTCAATTATGGAAACATGGAATCGCCTGAATTGTTCCGCATATGAGGTGCAAAGCACTTTAGTGGCGATTTCATGTTTTTACAAGTTTTTGCTTCTAAACACGAAGATAGCGTAAAATGTTTGCGTGTTGTTAATAAAATAAGCTGTCCGGAATATGCCGATACAGCTTATTTTTTGCCTGGATACTTCTTAAATCAGGCTATTGTTCTTTTTTAGCAGTATGATGAGTTATTTCAGCACAACTGTCGAGATCGAATGCGGCAAAACAGTAATCGCTGATACTTTACCATCAATTGACAAAAGGCATGAAATTTTCTTGGATGTTTTATTCATGGCTACAACAACCAGGCTATTGTCAGTATTTAAAAATGCTGTTGTTAACATTGAACTCCTGCTGGCTGATGTCTGCACACGTTTAGCACCCGGTCGTATAAATTTTGAGAAATGACCCAGGTAATAATATGCATTGGTGTAGATCAATTGTCCGTTTCTGGTATCGGCATGAATGGGTGCGAAACAAAAATTCTTAACATGGTTAGGCCCACCGGTTTCATCCAGTAAAATATTCCAGTCTGTCCAGGCTACCGTACCATTGTTAAAATCATTGATCATAGATTCACCATAGCGTTCACCCAATTTCCAGTTACTCGTGCTATCGATAGAGAATGGACAATTGCATCCTTCCGTAAAGAAAAGATTTTTCTCAGGCCAGGATTCACTAACCTTTCTGACATTATCAAACATTTGCTTACCACCAGCCCAATCTTCATACCAATGGAAACCCAATCCCCAAATGTATTTAGCAGCTTCAGGGTCGCTGAATAAAGTTTCTGCGCGCTGGTACATTAAATCGCGGTTGTGATCCCACGCAATAATTTTCTTGTCTGCAAGCCCTTCCTTCGCTAAGGTTGGGCCGAGAAAATTCTTGATAAAATCACGCTCATCTTCTGCTGAGAAGATGCAACTCTCCCAGGTTTGGTTGGCCATGGGTTCATTTTGCACAGTTAATCCCCAGATCGGTAAACCTTCTGCCTCGTAGGCCTTAATGAATTTAGCATAATAATTTGCCCATGACTGGTGGTACTCCGGTTTCAGTTTTCCTCCTCGCAACATGTTGTTGTTGTCTTTCATCCAGGCTGGCGGACTCCACGGGCTCACAAACAAGGTGAAACTACCTGCTTTTTCCTGTGCTTTCTTAAGCAGAGGTATGCGCATCTGTTTATCATGTGCAATATCAAATGAAGTCAGCTCAGCATCATTATCTTTTACATAGGTATAACTCTCGCTACTGAAATCGGAACTGTTGATGTGTGTACGACCCAGTGTGTAGCCAATGCCTGTCTCTGCATTGTAGTAGGCGTTAATAAACTCTTCCTGTTTATCGGCTGAAAGTTTAGCAAAAGTTTCTGCGGATGCATCTGTAATGGCACCTCCGATACCCAACATGGTTTGAAAGGTCTTTGAGGGATTAATGAAAATGGATACTTCCGTTTCTAAAGGTTGTGCATAATCATTGAAACTTAGTGTGTCTGTTATTGATAAGCGTAAATCAGCGGAGTCAGCGGTAGTATATTGATACGCTTCACGCATGTTTCCTATTTGAAAAGAAGTTTCTTTCTTTTCTTCTTTAGGAGATGAACAGTTTATCAATGCAAAAGAGGCAAACAGTAAAACCAGATAAATTGAAAAAGACTTCATTCTATACATATTAAAAAGTGTATGTTATAATTTCCAGGTGAGGGTAACGACAGACTTTGCAGGAATAGCGTAGGTAAACTGACCTGAACCCTGCTTTACCGCAAATGTTTTCATTGTATCATTGTTGTTGGCGACCACCATGGCAAGATTTCCATCTGTGTTAGCAAAAGCCACATAATCAACATTTGCTATATTTTCTGAAATGGTTGAAGCGATGCGTTTAGCACCTGTTTGAACAAATTTAGAAAAATGTCCGATGGTATAGTACTCAACATTACGCGTGATTGTTCCATCCGGTGCTATGGTGATGACGCCACGGCAATCGGAACATCCATTATTTTTAGGACCAAAGTTCGGATCAAGCGCCATGTTCCATAGCAATACATTCTTTGACCAATTCTTAGTAGTGCCTATAAAGATATTACTCATGCTCCATTGCAGGTTATCACTAAAATTCGTAGCCCACTCTCCTCCACTCACTTCCGTAAAGTATAAACCTTTATCAGGATGTGCATTACGCACGGTTGTCATGGCGGATACATTTCCGGCATAAGCGTGAAAAGCCGAGCCTGCTACATATTGCTTTGCTCCTGCATCATTCAATACACTAATGGCATAATTAGTATTATCCCAGTTATGGTCGTAGGCTATTATTTTTGTATTCAACGAGGCTGCCTGCAACGCAGGACCCAGATGATTTTTTACAAAATTGATTTGTTCAACAGCTTCCATGTGCATGCATGGGTATCCTGCTGTATAGTGTAAGGGCTCGTTTTGTGGAGTGATGGTTTCAATAGTAATACCTTCTGCTGCATAAGCCTGAATGTATTTTACAAAATAATCAGCGTATACTTCGTAGCAATCTTCTTTCAGTTTGTTGGCTTGCCCATTCACATACTTCATGCTGCCATTTGTTTTCATCCAGGCAGGTGCACTCCAGGGCGATCCCATAATGTGTATAACCGGATTCACCGCCACAACCTGTTTCATTACACTGATCACATCAGCATCTTTACTCAGTGAGAAATTTTGCAGACTAAAATCAGTTTCACCAGCAGGCATATCGTTGTAACTATAATCTTCCAATGAAAAATCTGATGCTCCTATTGTAAGCCGAACATAAGAAATACCAATTCCCGCACCTGGATCAAACAACTCTTGTAGTAAAGCATTGCGTCTGCTAGCCGATAAATTCTTGATCAGATAGGCTGATGAACCTGTCATGGCTGCGCCAAAGCCATCGATCTGCTGGTATGTTTGAGCAGGATCGATTGTAATTAAAGGCAGTGTAGTCGCTATTGGTTCTGTAATGGAAATGTCTCCTTCTTTGTTGAGCAATTTTGTTTTATCTCCTGTTGTTAACCATACACTTGCCTTACCTATTTCATCGGGGGATACAGGTGGACCAACCACAGGGCCGGATTCTTTATCACAAGCCTGCAGTAAGCTTAGTCCTGCCACAATTAAATAACATAATTTCTTCATCATCATTCCCAGGTATAGGTAGCCACAGCGCCTGCGGGTATCGCTACTATTAAATTTTTATTGTTGGATTTGACTGCAAATTTCTTTTCTACACTTGCTTCGTTCACTACGATCAGCACTGTTTTACCTTCTGGGGTAACAAAGGCTACGTTGTGTAAGCTGTCAGGTTCGTTGCTTGCAACCCTTACAGAACCTGGTCTTACAAACTTCGATGCCTGTGCTATAATGTAGTATGAAACGTTGCGTGCTATGCTGTCACCAATGGTTAGCGCACCCTGACACATGGTGCAACCGCCATCATCGGTATGCGGATTAAATTGCGGATCTGCTGCCAGATTCCATTCCAACACATTGCGCGACCAATTGCGTGTAGCGCCAACAATTAATTCTCTGGTGTGCCACATTAAATCTCCATCAAAGGTACCTTCTGGTGAAGTCCATTGTTCTGTAAAATAGACATGTTTGTCAGGATGAGCGTCATGCACTTTTGATAATGCTTCAATTTCACCCAGGTATAAATGGAACGCTGAACCGTCAACGTATTTTTTGGCGTCTGCATCATTGAGTATTTCAATCGGATATTCAGGATGATCGCAGTTGTGATCGAACACAATAATTTTTGTTTTGATTCCTGCTTTTTCAAAAGCAGGTCCAAGATGTAATTTTACAAAGTCTGCCTGCTCCCGAGCCGTCATTACCATGCTGGGTTTATTCTTGGGATTTTCCGGTTCATTTTGAATGGTGATGGCATCCAGTGTAATACCGTGTGCAGCCATGCCCGTAATGTACTTTACAAAATAATCTGCGTATGCTGCATAATATTCAGTTTTGAGATTTCCACCTTTAGGACTGTTGTTGTCTTTCATCCAAACAGGTGCGCTCCAGGGGCTGCCCATGATTTTGATGTCGGGCGCGAGTTGAATAATTTCTTTCAGGATTGGAATAAGATGTTTCTCATCTTCCGCCAGCGTGAAAGCTGTTAATGCTTTATCTGTTTTACCAGCAGGCAAATCGTTATAAGAAAAAACATGGTCATCCAGATCAGAAGCACCAATACTGATACGCAGGTAGCTGATCCCAATATTATTACCGTCAGACAGAAATAGTTCCTTCAACAGAGCCGCACGTGTTGCTGCATCGAGTTTTGTATGGAGCAGATAGGCGCTTCCTCCTGTTAAGGAGTAACCAAAACCATCTATGGTCTGGTATTGCTGTGCTTCGTTAATTATAATTTTGGGTAATATAGTTGTATCGCCACTTACTTCTCCAATATCAATCTTCGCCAGTAAACTTTTTTTATCTACCGTGGTAATCCACTGTTCTACACCATCTGCTTTTATTGTTACCTCCTTACTTTTTTGCCGGCAAGCAAAAAGTACTACTCCTAAAGCTATCGCAAGTAGTTGCCCATAAAAATTAATTTTCATGCTGTTGTCGTTAAAAACATCAGGAGCAGGAAGTCTGCCCCTGATGATTACCTGTACTAAACTTAAACTATTAAACTAAAAAACTACTGCTTTACAAATGTGTATTCACAAGAGGTAAAATCATCCGTTACAACAATGCTTGCATTGTATGTTCCGTTGGATACAATTCCTGTAAAGTTTGCGCCACCATTCGTCATTGTTCCAGATAGTGCCGTACCATCTGTACCAAACTGCACTTCCCATGGAGAATTAAACTTCGAGAGAAAGCCTGCTGAAAGTGCTCCGCTTACTTTAAAAGTATACGGATGCTCATAGGTCATCAATAATTCCTGACGAGCATCCCAGCCTCCCTCTACATCAGCCCAATGGAATAGTTTCATGTTGTAATATTTCCAGGCCAGTCTCCCGGTTTCAAAATTTACGCTTAGCTGATAAAGCTGATCGCGTGCGACAGCCATTTCACCATCATTCACTTCTCCGTAGTTTGTACCAGAGCCATCACTGGCTGAGTTGATGGTATACGTTTTACTTGCCTGCAGTGCCCAGAATTTTACTGAGTTAAATGTGTTAGCATCTTTTTCAAATGTTCCAACCATTACTCCATCGGCCAGCAAGTATAATTCATTTGGTACGTTATACTCACCAAACACAAAATTGCCGCTCACCGCATCTCCATTGGGATTAGCAGTTTCACCAATGATGGTGGGTGTAGGTTCAGGCTCGCCTTGTTTCTCAAGTAAATAGGTGTACGCATCTGCAGCCAGGTTGAGTGTTACCTTATAAGTTCCTATTTCAGGGCCGGGTACGTCTTCAAATACCTTACCCATTCCAGCGGCCTCTGATTCCATCACAAGATTTCCTCTAGTGTTGTTTGCATTACCACTGTTTACAATCCGTTTCAGCAAATAGCCCCAGTCTCCATTGGCGCGGAAAATGCAGCCCGCACTTGCATATGGCTTATAAAATTCAATGGTTGTTGTCCACACACTATTACCCTGGTAAGTTAAGGGAACGTCTCCTCCCCAACCGCCTTCAACGGCATCACCTACCAAACTCCAGCGATCAATCTTTAATAACGAATAGGTGTTGCTATTTAAATTAACAGTAATACGATATTGACCTGTTTCAGGTGCAGTAATGCCTGCACCACAACCCTCCAGAGTACCTTCTTCGCCACCAAATAATTTTGAAGTTGTATTCCTTTCATCACGGAAGAAATAAGTTTTACCAGCTGTTAGTGTTGTATAAACATCAAAAATATTGGTCACGTTACCTTCAGCATCTTTATGGGCGCGCATGGGTGTTGCCGCTGCCACATCGTCACCTGCTTCGGTTGCCGCACCGGTAATGAACATTGTCTCGGGCATGTAGTCATTTTGAAAACGCTTAATACTAAAGGCTTGTTTTGCAGTAGTTGTTTTGTCGATTGACTTCGCCACTACTACCCACTCAAGATCCACTTCAGCACCTGCCGGATAACAACGTGTCCACAAAATGTAATCAAGCTGCTGGGCTGTCATCTCTACGAATGCATTTTTTCCGGAATTTCCTGGTGTTAATGTCAACAAGGCATTTTCAAGACCAGTACTGCCTGCTGTTACTACATATACTGTGTACTGAACAATAAAGCGACTGCTGGCAGATGCCGGTTGCCATTCGAAACGAACTGCCGCTGCCGGTAAATTATCTTCCAATACTACATTAGCGTTAACAGCGGGTGTAGTAGGTACGGGCGTTGACAATTCCCAATTGCCAACGGGATCCATATTGCTTTCTTCACCACAGGACAAAACAATGCCTGCCAGTAGGATGAAGCTGAAAATCTTTTGTATTGTTTTCATGTGATCTGTCTTTTAATAATCTCAATCTTTAGTTACCATAACCATCATTCTGACCCAGGTTAGGATTACGATTACGCTCTGACTGAGGTATAGGTAATAATTGCTTATCCGCATTCATGTTGTAAACTTTAGCACTTCCTGTGCGCAAGTCTATTTCATTCAGACTATTCATTACTGCTACAGCTCTATTATAGCGCTTCAGGTCGTTCCATCTTTGTCCTTCCTGAGCAAGCTCCAGTCTCCGTTCATTTTCAATGGCCAATTGCATTTGAGTTTTATTTGTGGCTGGGGTAGGTGTAAGACCAACACGGTCGCGCACAAAATCAATTTCCGTACGGGCTTCTTCCAGACGATCAAGCTCGTTCAGTGCTTCAGCTTTTAATAAAATAATATCTGCTAAGCGAAGAATATACTGACGATTAGTACTTGCCCAACCATTCGCTGATTTCCACTTGTAAGCAAAAGGTACATTACCATTTACCGCTACTGACCAGAATTCATCTGACCAAGGAGCCTGTTCAAAAAGAATGGTAGCATCCTTACGTACATCATCGCCTTCGGTATCATAAGCATCTACTAAATTGTGTGAGGGTGTAATGAATTTTCTCCAGGAGTCTCCGGAGATTGATGGCGGTAATAACAACTGAGGACCAAAGTTAGCTTCTGGTGCACCTGTAAATTGTATTTCCAGAATTGACTCTGCATTGTTGTAGTGATTACCATCAAACAAGTGTGTAAAATCTGTAAGTAGGGTATAACCAGCCGGACTAGTAATTACTGCATTACAATATTCCAATACTTCATTGTAATCACGGTCGGGTTTTTGTGCATGGACCTTTGCCAACATGGCATTGGCAGCACCTTTTGTTGCACGTGCTTTATTTACAGATGCATCTGCACCATAAGTGTCAGGCAGGTGTGCTGCTGCGTATTCAAGATCTGCAATAATTTGTGCGTACACTTGTTCAACAGAACTGCGAGGTAATTGCACTTCTGCTGGTTCCGTAGAAGAAACAGGGCTTGTAATAAGGGGCACTCCTCCCCACAGTGTTACCAACTGATAATAATGATAAGCGCGTAAGAAGGAAGCTTCACCGAGAATTTGTTCTCTCCTGCCACCAATATCAAGTTTAGGATCAGTAATGGCTGGTACCTTTGCCAATACTACATTGGCTTTGGCAATGCCATTGTAGAGCTGACTCCAGTTGGTAAATAAACGACCATTGGTTGGTGTTAGTGTTAAATCTTCCGCAGCAAAAACTTCGGGGTTATCACCACCGGCATAATGATTGTCGGAGATTACATCGCTGAAAATAATGTTATCCCAGATGTAATACTCTTGTTGAAAAGTATCGTATGCTCCAATCAATGCTGCTTCTGCATCGCTGGCTGTTTTATAGGCATTACCTACTGTTGATTGCGAAATAGGAACTTTGTCCAGAAAATCTTCGCAAGCGGTAAATGCAACAGCCATTGCTGTCAGCATTAAATATTTTTTGAAATTCAGTTTCATAGTCTTCGTGCTGTTTTAGAATGTAACATTCAAACCAAGAATGAGATTGCGTGTTTGCGGATAGGTTCCATAATCCACTCCAAGCGCAGTGTTGTTGCCACCAAAGGCATTCACCTCTGGATCGTAGCCTTTATAGTTTGTAAAAGTGAAGAGGTTCTCTCCGGTTGCGTATACTTTTACTGATCCTAAATTAATCCGTGACAAGATTGATTGAGGCACATTATAGCTAAGTGTTAATGCTTTCACGCGCAGGTATGAACCATCTTCTACAAAGCGGGTAGAAGCACGCGAATTATTTGTGTTACCAAATATAGCACGCGGAATATCTGTAATGTCGCCTGGTTGTCTCCATCGGTTGTTAACAACAGCGGATTGATTTTTTACATCAATCATACCCTCCGTTTCAACACGTGTTGCATTGAAGATATCGTTGCCCTGAGTGCCTTGCAGAAATACACTGAAGTTGAAGTTTTTATAACTCAGTGTGTTAGTCATACCGTAAATGAAATCCGGATTGGGATTACCGATGAATGTACGATCAGTTGTTGCCGGTGTAAAAGTGCTCTCTCCATCCGCATCAATGTAGTACACATTACCTGTTGTAGGATCTACACCACCTGCAATATATCCGAAGAACAGACCAAGCGGTTTACCTTCGGTTGATAAACTCACTTCTCCACGCCCGGCAACACCACCACTGTAGATGTCCTGATCATTGATATCGATAATTTTATTGCGGTTGAACGAGATGTTAAAATCTGTTTCCCACTTCAATGCGCCAACTAAATTTTGAGATGTTACCATAAATTCCAGACCGCGGTTTTCCATCTTGCTCACATTCTGAATGCCACTATCAAAACCAGTTGATCTTGGGATTGGCAGGTAGAACAGTAGATCATATGTGTTTTTCAAATAAGCTTCCGCTGTGATTACTACACGCGAGTTAAGTACAGCCACATCTAAACCAATGTTGGTCTGTTGCGTTTCTTCCCACTTCAAATCAGCATTTTCAATAGAGGATTGATAATTACCCGGTTGAATCACACCGCCAATAGGATAATTCGCTCCTGCAGAAACTGCACCAACCCAGGGGTACGCATTGTTACCAACTTCATTACCTACAATACCCCAACCCAAACGAAGTTTCAGATCGTCCACAAAGGTGATCGCATTCATGAAGCTTTCTTCAGACAAGCGCCAGCCTAAGGAGAATGAAGGGAAATAACCCCAGCGATTGCTTGGCCCGAAAGTAGAAGACGCATCTGCACGGAAATTTGCGGTTAACAAATATTTATCGTTGTAGTCGTATGTTACGCGACCCATGAAAGAAGCATTACTTTTTTCGCGTTTATTGTTGTTGGCAGCAACAATGATGGAGCCTGCATTTGTAGTCGGCACAGCATTACCTGAGAAACCATTTGTTTCTATATAGCTGTCTGCCCAGCGTGTTTCCTGCAATACAGAACCCAGCATTGCGGAAACTTTGTGTATATCGGCAAATGATTTTTGATAAGTGAGTGTATTGTCGATAATGTAGTAGTTGGAAATGCTTGTGCTATTTTGAGCGATACCATTTTTTGCACGACCATATCCGGTGCGGAATGGATCGAGAAAATAATCGTAGATGCCATTGGAATAGTCTATACCAACATTGCTTCTGAATTTTAAATCTTTCAACACATTCACTTCGGCATATAAGCTACCCAGCACTCGACTGTTGTTATAACCACGATCTGATCCATCAGTAGATGAAACAGGATTTTCCCAGTCCTGAAATGGATTACGGGTAAATGTTCCATCTGCATTGTAAATGCCAATGTTGGAAGGTGTTGATAGCATGCCCAGAATTACACCACCCTGGTTGATGGCCTGGTTATCTGAAACATCTACATCATGGTAGCGCATGTAGCTGATATTGGTACCGATCGTTAACCAGTTATTTACTTTTTGTTCAAGGTTGGTTTTAAAATTATAACGATCCATTTCTGAACTGCGTATGGCACCAATTTGCTGCATCCAGCCTGCTGAAATGTAATAGCTGGTATTATCATTCTTACCAGATAATGATAGCTGATAGTTTTGCGAGCGGCCATTCTGGAATATTTCATTTTGCCAATCCGTATTGGCTGTGTATTGGCTCCAATCTGTTGACTGGCCAAGTTCAGTCATCAGGTCGCGATACTGTTCACTGTTCAATACTTTGAGTTTTCTCCATGCACTGGTAAAACCTGTGTAGGCATTAAACTCAAAACGTGGTGTTCCCGATTTTCCTTTACGTGTTGTTATCAATACCACACCATTGGCACCCTGAGCTCCATAAATGGCAGCTGAAGATGCATCCTTCAAAATGGTGAAGCTTTCAATGTCAGATGGATTGATGCTACGTGTATCGGTAATCGGAATTCCATCTACTACATAAAGTGGTTCGCTGTTACCATTGATAGAGTTAGTTCCGCGTATACGAATGTTAAAACCAGCAGAAGGTTTCCCGCTGGATGAGAGTATCTGTACTCCTGAGGTTTTTCCCTGAATAAGGTTTCCAAACTGTGAATTCGGTCGCGACTCCAGGGCCTCGCTATTCACAACCGATACAGCACCGGTAATGTCTTTCTTCTCCTGCACCCCGTAACCCACCACTATAATTTGTTCAAGTGTAGTTACGTCTTCCTCCATGGTTACGTCAAGTGTGGTTCGCCCATCTGTATTTAGTTCTACTGTTTTATAGCCAATGAAACTGAATACAAGTGTAGCATTGCCTGTGGCAATTTTATAATTGCCATTCGCGTCTGTCATCGTTCCCACATTCGTGCCTTTCACCAGCACGTTTACTCCGGGCAACGCCTCGCCTGTGGCGGTAGCCACACGTCCGGAAAGCACTACATCCTGCGCCTTAACGGCATGACAGGCCAGCAGTACCAGCAAAAACTGTAAAAATTTCTTCATAGGTAAGTGTTAGTTTATTCTATATCCAAAGCTAGAATGTATTCGTCAAATCACATTGTAACTACCTGATAAGTAGTATGTTGTAAATAATGATACGGTTCAGTCGCAGGTGAAAAAGGCTGTTTTATAAGAAATTGGGGTGTTAGTGCCTGTACGGCAGAAATCGATTGATACGCCAGCTTTTTTGCAAACGGTTTCGAAGAGTGATTTATAAGCTGTTGGAAATCAGAATTGTAAGTTATAAAACCCTGTTTTGAAAAAATTTCAACTATTTTTCAATCGTTTGAAAAACAGAAACTTACGCAGAGACTTCTTCCATTAAAAGCAATGAATCCCAGCCTTCATGGTGGCCGAAGGGGGAAATCCTGCGCCTTTCTTTCATCGCTTTTTTGATTTTGTTGCTGTAAGCCCAGCAAGTACTTTGGCGGATATGCAGGAGTTCTGAAAGCTTATGTGATGAGATGCTACCCTTGGACGAGTACACCAGAAAAATCATATAGAAAGCTTTGTTAATAGGCAAACGAGTGTTCTGTAAAAGTGTGTAAGCTGTAACAGACTCCTCATAACCACAACGCGTGCATCTTCTGGCATAAAGACTTTTGCCTTCACTGTAAGCTGTATGAGTACATTTCCGGCAACTGAAATGATTATGCCATTTACGTTCTGCCAGAAATTTCAGGCAGCTGGCATCGTCAGGATACATGGCACTGAATTCCTCGAAATCCACATCTTTAGAAAGTATACGAGCTTCCTTTACTTCTGCCACATCATGTTTCAGTTTGTCATTATCGCGTTCGAGCAGGGCATTCATGGCAGCGATCTCAGCTGATTGCTGCTCTAATAGTTTATTCGCATCCTCAAGGGCTTCTTTCTGATGTTCGATATGAGCTGTTTTTATTTTTACCTGCATTTCCAATTCCTGATTCAGGTTGTCCTTCAGGCGTTGGTTTTCATGCAATTGTTCAATCGTTCTCTCTTGTGCCACCTCTTTGTCAATTCGAAGCAGTCTGATTTTATCACTAATAGCAAAAGACAAGAAGAGCATCTCCATTACAAAACCAAAACTGAGACTGTAATGCGAAAGTTGCCCAAAGGGCATCCAGGTGAAATTGAAATACAAGGATACTTTGCTGATAGCACCATAAAATAAAAACGCATAAGCTATCACAAGAAACCGGGCTGCTTTATAGCCTTTCTTCCACCGATAAATACCTGCAAACAGGGCGGCAGAAAATGGTATAATTTCAATAAACCTAAAGGAGAACCATGAAGTAAATACAAGCACACTCAAGGCCAGAAAAACAGTTCGTACTACAAATACAAACATGAGTAGTTGGTAAAGCCAGCGCTCATCTTTTTTTAGGTTTAATACCGATGAGGCAAAGAGTAATGCTGCGGATGATGCAAGGTATAAGGTGAAGCCTGGAGCATATTGGTTCCATTCAACTGCCCGGGGCCATAAGTATTGAAAGCCTATGCCGTCAGCACTCATTTCGTACAAGCCAATTCCTATCAGGTATAGGATATAAAAAATATAATGACTCTCTCGTACGGCAAAGTACATTAAGAGATTATAGAAAATGAATACAAGGATCATCCCGTAAAAAATACCGAAGAAGAAGTATTCATCCATCGCATATTCGAGCAGATAATCGGCTGAGCGAAGTACTACTATGACGTCAGCTTGTTGCTGCGACTGTACCCTAAAGTAATACGTGATGGCATCATTGCGGTTATTATCAATCGGAAAGACAAAATTTTTGTGGCGAAGCATTCGTTTGGTGAACTCAAACTGATCGCCTTGCTCAATGTGCTGATACCCTCCTTTTCCGTTGGGTATATATAAATCAATTTTGTCTATGGTTTGATCAAAGAACTCCAGTACCCATAGTTTTTTTGATGATGCATTGTGTTGAATGCGGATGCGATGCCAATAAGCCGATGTGGGATTTACATTCTTTGGATTAAAATTCGTGGTAGAGAAAGTAAACTCACTTTGGTGATGTGAGAGGATATCCTCAAGTGTGAGTTTTGCTGTAGGATCTTCCAGGTATTCAATTTCATGAAAGGTAAAAATATGTTGACCAACAGCGTCATTAATTGTATAAGCTGGCTGCGCCACTATCGCCAGTGGTAATGCTATACTTAGAATAAAAGCTAAAAAATATCTTGCGGTCACGTTTGTGAATTGAAAACCTGACAAAATAACGAACAGAGACAATTAATGAGACTCAATCAAGTACATTGGTGGTTACCCAGTATTTGTAAGCCACCAACACTTTCTGTGCTTTCGATAAGTTATTCAAATCCATTTTGCCAAGGCGTGGCAAAAAAAGTCTATTAAATCTTGCGAGTGCTTTAAAGAGTATCTTTTTCATTTCAATACATCTCTTCTTTATTCGGAAACGATTTGTTCTTCACATCGTCAACGTACTGGCTAACGGCATTTGTTGTAATGGTAGCCAGGTCTGCATACCTTCTTAAAAAGCGGGGCTTAAACTCTTGTGTAATGCCTAGCATATCCTGCATAACCAATACCTGACCATCCACATCAGGTCCAGCACCAATTCCGATTACAGGAATGTGTAAACTGCCTGCAACTTGCTTAGCAAGTGTTGCCGGAATTTTTTCTAATACTAATGCAAAGCAACCACACTCTTGTAGAAGTTTGGCGTCTTCCATTAATTTATTAGCCTCTGCTTCTTCTTTGGCACGCACTGAATATGTGCCAAATTTATAAATAGACTGAGGTGTTAAGCCCAGGTGCCCCATTACCGGTATACCTGCTGTGAGAATGCGTTGAACAGAATCTTTTACTTCACTACCACCCTCAAGTTTAACGGCATGCCCACCTGACTCCTTCATAATGCGGATAGAAGAACGTAACGCTTCGCCTGAACTACCCTGGTAAGAGCCAAAAGGCAAATCAACCACCACCAGCGCACGCTGTACAGCCTTTACTACAGAGCTAGCATGGTAAATCATTTGATCGAGTGTAATGGGCAAAGTTGTTTCATTACCCGCCATAACGTTAGAAGCAGAATCACCAACTAAAATAATGTCTATTCCTGAAGCATCGATTAGTTTTGCCATACTGTAGTCATAGGCAGTGAGCATTGCTATCTTCTCTCCCCTGTTCTTCATTTCCTGAAGCTGGTGAGTAGTTATTTTCTTTACATCTTGCTTTTTGTGGATGGACATATTTCAAATTCAAAAATTCCAAATTTCAAATTCAAAATTTGTCGATTAATTTCGAATTTCAAATTTATAATTACTTAAGAAAGACTGCTGTTTCTTTGCCCAACACAACCTCAACATGGTCTTTGATGGTTGTTGCCAATTCATAACCAGTGTATTTTGGTAAAATTGGAAAAGAACTGTGGCTTCGGTTCACCAGTACTGCTATTTCAATACACTTTACTTCTACATCTAAAAATGGTTTGAGGCTGTAAGCCAACGTACGTCCTGTGTTCAGCACATCATCAACTACAACTATCACGCGTTTCTTAACTTCCTTCAAGTCGCAGTCGATATAAACAGTGTCTTGCTGAGGCTCTGTTTTATTTAGATGGACTTTTGTAAGCAAAGTTTTAATGGGAGAAATTGCCTCCAGTTCTTTGGCTAACAACTTAGATAATGTATAGCCCTGCCCATCAATACCTGCAATAACCACTGTACGGTCTTTGCTATGATTTTCATAAATCTCATATGCCATGCGCTTAATTTTTTGTTTTACCTGGCGCGCATCCAGTATGAGGGTTTTATCCGACACCGTCATTAATTATTAGGCAAGGGTAATACTTTACTGTCCTTAAAAGTTGATAGGATGACCATAGACTGTAGACCATCCACTACATCAATATTAGAAACCTTATCCAGCATAAGCTGTTGGTAAGCAGCAATATCAGAGCAAACAATTTTTAATACGAAGTCACCTGCACCTGTTATATGATGACATTCAACAATCTCTTCAATGTCATGAATGGCTTTGTTGAATTTATTGATGTTGTCTTTGTTATGGCCTTTTAATGATACCATTACAAAAGTGCTCACACCTAAGCCAACAGAAGCGGGGTCTATTACTGCGTGGTAGCTTTTAATAACGCCTGCATTTTCGAGTTTGTTAACACGCTCCAAAGTAGGTGCTGGAGACAAGCCTATTTCTTTTGCTAATTGTGCGTTTGTAATGTTTGAATTCTTTTGAAGTAGTTCAAGGATCTTGCGATCGGTGGCGTCTAGTTTTATGTTTTTCATATTGTAAAAAAGATTTGTAGCCAAATATAATTTGGTTAAAGATAAGGGAAAATCCTCACGTTTTAAGACCTAGCGTGCTATAATAGTCCGGAAATAATGCGCTTTGGAGGCTGATTTAAGCCTAATGTAATAAATACCCGCTTGCCAGTCCATGGTTTGGAGTACAATTGTATTTAGACCCTGTTTTGCGCTGATGCTTTCAGTAGCTATACCGTTGCCCAGGTTATCGGTTACCGCTATCAAAACCTGCTCATCTGCTGGTGAAATCCATTCTACTGTTACCGAGTTGTTTGCCGGATTAGGGTATGGACTGGTTAGTACTGAACTTGTGTTAAAAGTAATGCAGGCCTCGGTGTTCTCTAGTGCCTCATTGTTTGGCAATAGTAACCGAACACATGCATAGCTCAAGTTATTGACATTACTTACCTGAGTTGCAAAAGTATAATCGATTGCATCTCCCGGATCAATGCTATTATTAACAACCTCCTGAAGCGTGGCGGAATTATCCAATCGTATTTCAATTCTAGGATTTTGCACTAATACATTACCGCTATTCACTATGTTGGTGAGAAGTAAAAAAGATCCATCTGTATTTTCAATAATTCTAAAATTATCGAGCGTAACATTAAGAAATGGAAAAGCCACAGCTATCAATTTGCTTGTAGTGCTTTCGCAACCTGCCGTATTGTAAGCAGTAAGATCAACAGCATATTCGCCAACTTCAGTAAATGTGAACGCAGGACTATTTAGATTGCTTGTATTGTTATTCGAATCATTAAACCTCCAAGCAAAAGAGTTAGCATCTACGGATAAATTAGTGAAGGTAACCGCTAAAGGAGGCGGGCCTGATAAAGGCGTAAAAGAAAAATCTGCTTTTGGCTCTGGTAAAATATTAACAGCTTTAGTTATGGTGTAAGCGCATCCACTGGTTGCTGAAGCGGTTAGTTGTACTTCCTGAATTCCTGGTTGACTGTACAAAAAATTAACCGAAGAGCCATTTCTTTGTTCTTCACTAAAAGTCCAAGTGTAGGTTAGCACTGGATCTGATTCATCATTGATTAGCGAAGTAAATTGTGTTGAAGTGTTTACACAGTTAAAGGCACTTTCAAAATTTACTACCAAGGGTACTGGCACGTTTATTTGTTTAGTAGCAGTACCCACACATCCATTAGAGGCTGTAAGTGTAAGGCTTACCTGGTAATCGCCTGGGGTTGAAAAAACATGACTTGGTGATGCCGTAAAATAAAAATTATTTCCAATCTGCCATTGCCAGGCGTTGGCTGTTGTTGTAGTTGTCTCTTGCAGCACAACGGCAGTTTCCACACAAGCTGCAGTGTTGGTAATACTTGGTGTTGGTGATTGTGCGATGGTAATTGTTTTATTTAGCGTAGCCACGCAATTCTGATCAGAAGTAACAGTCAGTGAAACATTATAATCGCCACTTAAAGCGTAAGTATGCTGAGGATTTTGTGTTGAAGCACTTGCGTTCTGATCATCAAAATCCCACTGCCAAGTGTTAATGTTGCTGTCTGTAAGTGCTGGAGTAAGGTCGTTGAATTGTGTAGGCGTGCCATTACAAGAAAACGGTGGAAGGTCAGTATTAAAGTTTGGCACTGGGACTGAGAAGATTTGATGGGGCAATGACTTTGTACTAAGGCAACCGTTGGTTCCTAAGGTTTGCAACTCAATTGTATAATTACCTGCTGATGCATAATTAACAAAAGGACTCGTATCGTTACTTGATTGACCATCTCCAAAATCCCAAGCAGAGCTGGCAATATCTCCCTGTGAATTATTGGTTAGCTGAGTACTTTCATTAAGACAACTACCTTCGGCAGTGAAATCTACAGTTGGCCCCACTCCTACGCCTGTTAATACTTGCACAGATTCACTTGTGCAGCCGGGTATAGAGGCCTGCAATGTTAATTCCTTGTCGCCACCGCTCGTAAATGTATATACAAGGTCTTCATCTGTGCTGACAGGTACATCGTCTAGTAACCATTGAAAGCTCAGGTTGCCCTCAAAGGAATCGACAGTATTATTAGTAAAGGTAAATTCGTTGCTAGTGCATATAAGGCCAGTGGGAAGGGCAAAGGTGGCGGAGGGGGGATTATAGATTTTGATTGTTCTCTCGGTGAAGTTGTTGCAGCCGTTTGCTGCTTCAACCTCTAATCTTACTAGGTAATCTCCTGAAGACAAATACTGATGTGTTGGACTTAACTGATCAGATTCGTTTGTATCGCCAAAAAACCATGCATAGTTTTGAATTGGAATATCTGATGAAGCTGAAAAATTAACAACTCCATCTGTACAAACTCCGTCCGTTTGTAGTTCTACCAATGGCGCAGCAATATCTTGGATAAGTATTGACTTAGTTATTTTTTCAGTTAATCCATCTCGCACTGCCCGTAAAGAAATATCCTTTACCCCAGGTATGCTGAAGGAAATTTCGGGAGGGTCTTCGTTTACTGAATAATGAATATTCACATCACTACAGGATTTATTAAAGTATAAAATAACAAGCGAGCGTGAAACTGTTGGAAATGTAAGAGCACGCCAAACTCCCTTCTCATAAAATAACGTGAGTGCAAGCGTGGGTCCAAAGGAAGCTGGATTAACAATACTCGATGATTCGATTGAGCTAAAATTCGAAGTTCTTTCAAAATGAATCCGGTGAACTGAACCACCGTAAGCCATCACCAGTAATACGTTTTCATCACCCCAGTTAGCAAGTACCAATTTTACAGGGTTAGGAATAGAGGGCAATAAAGCAGTAATATCTGTAACAATAGCAGGTTCTTCTAGTCCGTTACTAAATTCTACTGTTTGAAAGCTGCTGTTACTAAACGATCCAGCAATACCACGCCACCTACCATCCTGATATTTCTGAAAGCTAAAGCCATAAGGATTACTCGAACCCGGTAATAAAGTATTCAACAGTAAGCTGGGTGAATTATTCGTAATACTGGTTCCCAACTTTGCCGTAACCATGTTATTTAGACCAAAATTTAAAACCAGTAGAAAGTAGTTTGAATTCTCTCGTACAATTTCTATATCTATAGGACTACCTAGTGTATTTTGAAAGTCTACCTCGACAAATGAAGGGTTAGATGTGAGTTGCGATCCAAAATCTAAGCGAAAAACCTTATTGTTACCCGTACTGGTAATAAAACAATACCAAACATCTAAAACCTTTATTAAAACAATACCCTGAGGGCTTAATAATGCCATTCCAGCAGGCAAAACCACCTCTTGGTTTGTAGGAATGTTACTCAAGTCATCGCCAAACTCCAGCCTAATTAATTTATTGGTGTTGCGATCAATAATAAAACCAAAATACATTCCATCATCCTCAACAATCCGCATACTCGCTGCTTGATCAATTGTATTGATTTGGTGAGGGGTGCCTACAGAAACTGATTCGAGCAAATCTCCTTCACAAAAATCCCACTCAAAATTTTCAAAATTATTTTTTATAACGTCTTTAATAGCAATTTGCTCGCCATAACACACAGTACTCGGTAATGTAAAATCGAGTTCTTGCGCATTTAGAAAAATCAAACACGAGAGACTATTAAGGATAAAAGTTAGAATCAAAGTTTTCATGCTCATAAAGAGGAAGTCAAGCCTTTAGTACTTTCACCTAAGGTTAAGCTATATAAAGTTTTGAGTCGGTATGATGTGTTTTCAATGCTAAATCTTTCACGAGATCGTCTTCTCCCATCATCTCTAAATTTATTACGAAGATTTTTATCTCGAGCTAACCGTAACATTGCTTCACTCATAGCATTAATATCTCTATTTGGCGTTAGTAACCCCGTATCATTATGATCGATTATTTCAGCTGGCCCACCGCAGTCGGTGGCAATTAAGGGAGCCCCGTAGAATAATGCTTCAAGGCAGGTAATAGAAAAAGATTCAGATTCAGAAAAATTAAGGGCAATATCGGCTCTTTTGTATTCAAGCTCTGTATCTTCAATAAAATCAATCCACTCAACTTTGTGACTAACACCTAGTTCAAATGCTCTTTCTTTCAACGATTCTTTAAATAGTCTATTTTTCTTCAATCCCATATCTCCACCAACAAAGCGAAGTTTCCAATTAGGTAATTGATCAGCTATTTTTGCAAATGCCTCCAATGCGAAATTTTGTCCTTTCCCGGCAATATAATTTGAGAGATAGAGGAAAGAATGGCTTGTTCGACTCTCATCATTCATTAAATTATGGGTTTCTCGGATTGGGAGTTCATTGGGTATCCATTCTACTTTTGGACTTAATGGTAACTGGTTTTTAAGATAGTTTGATACCACAATTATTCTTTGCGCAAATTTATCATGCAAAAGAAACCAAAATCTGAAAAGTAAAGGGGGAAAGCCATTAGGCAAAAACCGAATATGAGAGAAATAAGGCTTATCACCACCCATTAATTTATAAAGAACAGGGGTAAGGTTATACAAATCATTTGAATGTATCAGATCAATTTTCTCCTTCTTAACTATACTCCTAATTTTAATTGAGTTAACTATTAGATAAGGAACATATAAAAGAATAGCGCTTACTTTTCTACTGAGCTCTTTCATTGGGAGTTCATAAATAAGCTCAAAATCGAATTTTTCTATCAACTGTCGGCCTTGACTTTTCGAGGGGAGTACAAAAACAAAAGAATAATATAAACGCAAGTCTGAAGCAACTCTCACAATAGATTTTAAAGCGCCCGTAACATGTGTACTGTTTTCGATAATAAGTATCTTAGGTTTTATCATTGCAGAATCGGTACATCGGTAATTCGCCATATTGCCAATGCTTTGTCAGCAAAACGCTCATCATCGTTAAAGAGTTCAGAAGCAACATATAAAGGCTTAGGGAAATTAAATGGTTGCGCTTGTAAATTGATTGGGCGCCAATCGCCCGTAAGAATATCGTGGTTAGTATGATTCGGAAAAGTAGTCGTCATCAAATATGTCGCTTTCGAATCTCGAATATTATTAATGGCTTTGAAAATATCCTTAAATGAAAAATGAACCAAACAATCCCTACAAAAAAGCAAATCAACTTTTGGCAAAGCATCATTCAATAAATTGAGCTTTTCAAATTTTATTTTCTCTGTTGAAAATTGAGCCTGATTAGATGCAATCAATTCTTTAACAATATCAGCTCCTAGATATTGAGTATTTTGAAGATCTACATGTTTCATCCAATGAAAGTCTCCACATGGAATATCTAATAAAAACTGAACTGAAAACTTACTTAAGGTTTCATTAACAAGTTGAATAACAGTTTCTGTATTTTTTTTATTTGAGCCTGTGCCTGATCTAGATTCGGAATCCCGCCAATGGTTCTCTTTAAAAATAGTCTCAAAAATTTGTTCAGTTGATTTTCCCTTAAATCTATAATGTGCTGCATAATTAATGAGACGGTTTCGCCATCCAACTAGTTTAGGAAACATTTTCTTTAGAATTGCTTTCATAGTAAGATTCTATCAACTAGTTTACTTACCTGCGAAGCATTTTGTTCTTTAGAAAAGGCTACAGCACGGCCAGTTGATTTTTTTTTATAATACTCCAAAACTACCTTATCGTTAATTAATTCGGAGAATGCTTTTGTCCAGACTCCCTGAGTTGACTCATTCAATATAGGGAGCAACACACCAAATTCAGCTTTATAAGGATAATCTATTTCTATTGAAAGTGGAGATTTTTCTGTATCCATTAACATCTCTCTAGGGCCTGTAGGGCAATCAGCTGATACAATAGGTATTCCACAATACATAGCCTCGCCTAAAACCATAGGGAATCCCTCCCACATAGAAGGAAGAACAAAAACTGTGGCTCTTTTTATAAATTGAAATGGATTACTCTGAAATCCCAAAAAATATACTTGATACGCTGCATGTAATTCCATAGCTGACCACGGGTGGTACGTATTCAACTTTAAATCAGCACATAAATCTAACAATTCATCACGCAAATCTCCTTCACCAACAATAACTAATTTACAATGATGTGTTAAAACAAAAGAAGCAAACCAGTGCAACATAGCTGCCGGATTTTTTTGTGTGACTAATCGGCCTGAGAAAATCAAAACCGGAGCACCTTCATAGATAGGCTGAAAATTGGCTGGTATAGCTATGTTACCTTTATCACTGATTGTCTCTCCATCGAAATAATTATAAATAGTTTGGATGGCCTTTGGCTTGACACGATAATGAAATATTAACTCTTGCTTTATCGCCTCACTTACAGTAACAACACAACTAGCTCGACTATACATAAACGGAATTAATAATCTATGTCGAATAATCCCCAGAATCCCAGAAATATTCTGATCATACCACTTACTACCATGTACCCATGTTATGGTTTTTTCACCTTGTGCTGATAATATATTAATTAGATCGGCTCCCTCTAAATGACTAATGGATATATCGGGTTTTAACTTTTTCTTTAAAGCACGTAAAGCTTGAATACGTTTGAAAAATTGAATCAACTTACTTAATGCATTAGCGCCACCCGCTACATTCAGCGAAAACACTTCGTTACCTGATTGAAACGCATGACCTGCATCAAAATTAAACACACACTCGACTACTTTATGATTTCTCGAAAGCTCTATTGAATGATTATAAAAAACACGCTGCGCACCTCCAAAATTCAAATTTGGGATAATCATTAAAATGATTTTTTGTTGCCTATTCATATATACTAGTCAACATTAAAATAATCATACTGGTTTAAAACGGATGAGATATGAAACTTCTCTATTATAGATTGATTTAAGGCAGCGCCAAGTTGGTTTCTAATCTTTTGATTTGTATGCTGAGCAATTATTTCACATGCCTCCATTAAAAAAGTGTCTGGATGAACAAGCATAGAATTTTCTTCATGAACTAGATAATCATCAAAATCACCAATTCCCTTACATGCAATAACCGGAAGCTTTACTAATCCAGCCTCTTTAATCACCACACAACTAGCCTCTGAAATAGAGGGGTGTAGTAACCAATCAGATCCTTTCAACTGATCTAGGACATCATCTCGGTAACCTAAAAATTCTACCTGGTTTGTCAGACCATATAGATTAACCAATTGCTCAAGGTCTGTTTTCATTTCTCCTGCACCTAAATACTTCAAGGAAGCCTGTATTCCACGATCTGTCAATCTCTTAAGTACTTCAAGCGAAAGTTCAGGTCTCTTATTAGGCTCCAACCGTCCAACAGTAATTAATCCTATGGCTCCTTGCAATTGGCTTCTCAATTGACTCACGCGAGAATCATCTACCGGAGTGAATAAGTTAAAGTCATAGCCTAAATTTATATGAACAATTTTGCTTCGGTTAATTCCTTCCTTCAGAATCATGTACTCCTTAGTAGCCTTGGCTACAACAATTACATGATTTGCCAATCTGTATGTTAATTTATAAGATAAGTCGTTAGAAAAACCAGCAAGCGCTGCTAAATCATGGTGGTGCCTAACTATAATAACTTTTGCTCGGATAAGGTACTGTGCCAATACCGCAATAAAATTAGCTGGCTCAAGATGGCTATAGACTATATCTATCTTATTCAACCATACAAATTTTGCTAATTGAATGCTGTAAAAAAACGTTCTTACTATCGATGATTTTAGTTTGGGAATACTAACTCTTTTATAGATAACTCCCGCTTGTTTACAAATTGTCGGTAAATAATCATTTTGCTGTTGATTAATAAAAAATACCTGGTGCCCTTTTTTAACAAACTCAACCATTAGCGACTCTTGATCACGAACTCGGGTTCTAATAGAGGTATAGAAAAGAATTCGTTTCATTACCATCAAGAGGTTTGTATTGATACTACACTCTGTAAGTTACGCACCCAAGAATTCCAATTAAAAGTATTTCGGTACGCTTCTAAACAATTCTCGGACAACAATTTATAAGATTCCTTTTCACATAACAATTTAGTTATAATGCGAACATATCCTTCCACATCATCTTCCAAAAATAAAAAACCAGTTATTCCGTGCTCTACCTGTGAAGCTATGCCACCAGTATTAGTGGCGAGCACTGGTAAACCAAACGAAAATGCTTCAGATATCACAATTGGTGTACAGTCAGCACGTGTTGGCAAAACAAAAAACAAAGCCTGTTTAAATAACCTTTTAATTTGTAAGTCTCCTGCTTCACTGTCTTTGTCAATATGAGGTATTACCGTCACGAATTCTGGAATAGTTTCCTCAGCCGGAAAAGATAAGCCAACCATTGTTAATCGGGAGGGAATGCCGAGACCTAATAATGCTTGATGAATTTTCAGGGCAATGTCAGCTCCTTTGCGTTTCCAATCTACACCAACAAATAGCAGGTTACAGTCTTCTTGAAGAACAGTTTTGGGTGTATGTATTGTTGCTGCCTCAGAAATATTCGATCCAAACGGTATTGTAATGCAGTGTCTGGAAAATTTGCTTTGCACAAAAAATGTTGCCCAATCAGATGAAAAAATAGAATGAGTTATTCGCTTAAATGCATAACGTTCAACAAGTTCAATCTCTTTGACTGAGAACTTAGCGACACTCATCAAAGCCGGATAGAAATTAATAAGCTGCAATGTTGAACAATCACCATATGCAACTATTGGTATGGATGTTCGCAAGAACGCTAACTCTGTTAAGCCTGCAGGCGAAAAAATAAATTGTATGTTTCGCTTATTTCGTAGCCGAATTGATCCTGCCATGCCATACAGAATAGCCATCACCACCCCATAATCAAACACATACTGTTTACCTGTTAGCTTTAAAAAAAAAACACTGAAGTAATATCCTATCCGCCTTACAACTGAAAACGAGGGGAGAGAAACATAGTCAACTTCATATATTGTTGAGAGGGAACGAAAAAGAAAAAATGGAATTCCAGACCAATCCTTTGTTGTGAATGGATTTTTTGAACTTAAGAAAACGATTCTCTCACGCTTCATACGTTAGACTCAAAACCACTAGTCAACAAAGGGTTGTATGCATACACATAATCATCAACCATGCTATTTGCGGTATTTTGAGTAACTACAACAAAATTACTTTTTTCGAGAAATTGCAACACTATATCTTTTGTTTTAAAGAACTCCGACTCCCCGTTTTTATATCGGAAATCATGACAGGAAATTGCCATATGCTTTATACGTGAAAGAGAACGCTGCATACCTCTTATGATTAACTGTTCTGCCCCTTCCACATTCATTTTCACTAAGTCGATACGATCAATGTTATTGCGTTCAACAAAGTCATCAAACGTCTCTGCATCAACTTCGAAAGCCTTCTTTTTAGGGGTTGATAAAATTGTGTTAGCCAATGAATTATCTGAATCGTCAATGGAAACTGTCCCTGCAATATCAGAAAGTGCCACATTTGAATGCACTACATTTTTAAGATCATTTACTGCTACTAAATACGAAAGCGCTCGAAACGTTTTTGGATGCGCTTCAACAGAATAAACTTTTCCTCCTGAACCTACTAAATCAGAAAAAATAATAGTTTCTTCCCCAACCCCGGCTCCAATGTCAATAACCGTATCCCCCTTTATAGGTAAGTAAGCATAGCCAGATAACTCTTTTAATTGTGTTAGCAAATACTCATAATCATATGCCCACCCTGGCCCTGAGCTTAAATAACTAACACCATCAATTCGAAACTCCCATGCACCAAAATCCTTATGACTTTTAACCGCCTCAATCTTTCTTCCACGCTGCTTGTAACGTAAAAAAATAAGCATTCGTAAAATCCAGCGTGTTGGTGGATTATCTAATACTTGGATGATCGAATTCATACTAGCCATAAAAAAATTATTTAAATTGGGTATTAATACCCACCGTTAGCTCCCCTTGATGCGTAACTTCAAAATTATACTTTGCCAACAATTCTAAAATTGATGATCGAATAGAAAACTCGTCATGAATTTCAATTGCAATAACTTTTACTTTACTCAACCAGCTTAAATCGTTATCCGCTTCAAATAATTTTGCCTCCGCACCCTCAATATCAATCTTAAAAATATCAACAACTCCGCTGAAGCCTGAAACTATCTCATTAGGTGTTAGAGAAGAAATTGTACCGTCACTATTTTTTTCAACTCGAAACGACCATTCGTTTTTATCTCTAAAATCATTAACTACTGCAAGGGTTTCTTTTGTAGGCCAAAGTGCTGCCTGGTGAAGAGTTACTGAGATTAAGTTGTTCACTTCAATATTATGTTGAGTGCGTAAAAAGTTACCCTTGTCTGGCTCAATTGCAACAATTTGAACATCGGGATTTACAGCCTTAAAATAGAGAATGAACAACCCTATATTAGCACCTGCATCAACAATAGTGACAGGAAGCTTTCCAAAGTGGTATTCATATTGTTCTAAAACGTACTGATAGCCAGCATGTACAAGTACCTGATCATACACCCATACATCACTACCCGCCAAGCGTAAATGAACCTTAAAACTTCTTCCGTTTAACCGGTGGGTTACAATAATTTCGTTGCCATCAATATTTGCGGATGGATCTGCTTTTAAAATAACATATAGCTTGTTTTCTTTTACTTGTAAATCCGCATACAATTCCGACCGGAATTTTTTAACCAATTTTCCGCAAATGAGTTGTATCAACTCTTTACTTGTAAAATGCCTTAAAATGGTTAACCGCTTAATGTACATCCGTTACAATTTCTTAGTTTCTTTTTGTGGCGATAGAAAGGGTATCGTAAGCTACTTCTACGGGTACTTTTAGTTTTTTTACTATTGGAATAATATGAATCATGGCGTTCCAAAACTTAATTAACATTATTCGCTTACTCAAATCAAGAAAAGTATATGACTGCCCAGGAATTGTTGGCGTGTATGTATTGACAAAGTGCTCTGCTTCCAGTGACTCAAACTCAGATAGCACAAGTTCTAATTGAACATGATCGCATAATGCGCGCATTCCATCTGGGAAAATTCTCCAGCAATCAACCGGGAACGCATGGTAGGGCCAACTAATAGGATTCACAATAATGATCGTGCCATTTAGCTTTAAAATTCTTTTCAGCTCCGCCATCCAAAGCCAAATTTGCTTTACATGCTCAATTACTTGTCCACTGATGATCAAATCATATGATTCCGATTCTATAGGATAACTGTACTCCTCGGTGGCAACATATGTAATACCGGAATAGTTTGGGGCAATATCTAGCGTATGCCATACAATTGTATTGTTATTAACAACACGTTGGTAAGCAGATGGCACACCCGAGGGGCCAATCTCAAGTACCTTCATATTATCCTTAAAATAGGACAGAGCATACTTTCGCAAAAGCAATTCACTATTAAGATGCATTTATTTCAGATTTAAATTCCCATTTGCAAGACACATAAACATCACCATAAAACCATTTATTCTCATATTGCACAAACTCCGACCCATTATCATAAATACTAATCGGACAAATATTATCAGCTACATCATACCCCATAGTATTTGGACAATGTAACGCAACAAAGAATGTATAATTTCCTGGTGTTAATGTGGTTTTTGGTATCGTAATCCTTACGGTCGTTGGCAAATTCATTTCTAATTTAACATGATCTAACGCTTTATCAGAAGAGAAAACTCTTTGTCCGTTACGATTATTAACAGACACCATTAAATGTGTATTGCGAAGCAGCTGAGTAGCTAAAAAAACAATCTCCAGAACAATCTCTTCATTATGTGCAAAATTTGAAGTCACCTGAGAAAAATTATTTAGCGATTGCACCTGCTGAATAATGTAGCTCTTCCCCATATCTATTGCCTTGCTAACAAAGGTGTTGCTGGTCGCATAGGAATTTGTATAAACATTTATTATTTCATTTACTTCCCCTTGACAAACAATTTTGCCTCTATCAAGTAATAAAGCATTTTTACATAATTGCCCAACCATACCCAACTGGTGACTCACAAACAAAATCGTCCTCCCACTTTTGCTCACATCCTCCATCTTACCCAAGCACTTCTTTTGAAACTCAGCATCGCCAACGGCCAGAACCTCATCAATAATTAAAATTTCTGGCTCTAAAAAGGCTGCAACAGCAAATGCTAAACGCAATTGCATACCACTTGAAAAGTGCTTGAGTGGCGTATCCAGAAATTTTTCTACTCCACTAAAATCAACAATCTCATCAAACTTTGAATCAATTTCAAAGCGTTTCATACCTAGCAAAGAGCCATTAAAATAAATATTCTCCCTGCCTGTTAGTTCAGGGTGAAAGCCTGTGCCCACTTCCAATAAACTTGCCACGCGACCACGAGAAACTATGCTACCACTGGTTGGGGGGGTAATTTTAGATAATACTTTTAACAAAGTTGATTTACCAGCTCCATTCCGCCCAATAATACCAACTGACTCACCTGGATTAACAGAAAAGGAAACATCATTTAATGCCCAAAAATCCTCAACGTTATTCTTTTCAAATTTTAAAGCATTTACCATTCTCTCACGCAAGCTTAAGTAGCCTCCAGATAAATGTTGGATTCTATACTTTTTAGAGATATTCTGTACTTCAAGAATAGGTTTCACTGTCTGTTTTCCAGGTATAAGAAATAAAGCTATTTAAATTATTAGCTTAATGTAAGGGGTAACTACTATCTAAAATTATCGTTTCAATCTCTTATTTCGGCATTAAGCAAAATCTGCAAAAAAATCCTCTGTTCTTTTAAAATAAACCAAACCGATAACTAATAAGATCAAGCCCGATGCCAAACTAATAGTTAGTAAAGTTGTATCAGGATACAAACCCGTTAATGGCATTCTAAACAGCTCAATAGCCGCATACATGGGGGAACAAGCCAATACATATTGCAACAATGGATACTTTAACATTGAAACAGGATAGATCACTGGTGTCAAAAAGAAAAGAACCTGTACCAAAAAGGGAATAACGTATCTGAAATCTCTATACTTAACATTAAGGGCTGCCAACCATGAACCCATACCCAAAGCTGCAATAACGGTAATTATTAACCCTGCTGGCCAAAGTATAATTGCCATCCAACTGAGTGGCTGCTGGTAGTATAGTAATAACATTACAAACAACACAAATGCCATTAGAAAATCAAAAAGTGCCACAAGTATAGATGAAACAGGGATAATCAAACGAGGAAAATAAATCTTCTTAATAATGGAAGCATTGTTTACCATGCTGTTAGATGCATTCGTAAGCCCTGTTGAAAACATGTTCCAAACAAGTAAGCCTGAAAATACATAAACGGGATAAGGTAAATTTTGGGAAGGAATATTGAGCGCTTTACCAAAGAAAAATGTAAAAATAAGCATCATAAATAATGGCTGGAGCACTGCCCACAAAAACCCGAGCGCAGTTTGCTTATACTTAATTTTTACATCCCTCCAAGTGAAAAAATAAAAAAGCTCCCGATAGCGCCACAGCTCTTTCCATTGAAACAACTTGTGCCCACCAGATTCGATTACATACTCTACAGGTTCTGCCATTCTTAAGTCTCTTGCGTTATTTCCGAAAAGGTTTTTTGCCTATTATTCTGCAACTTTATGTAAAGTTACCATGAAAATTCTATTTATTGTCCCTTACCCCACAGGTGAGGCGCCCTCTCAAAGATTTCGTTTCGAACAATATTTTAAGTTCCTTTCAAGCAAAGGACATATTTATCATATTTCTTCCTTTTTAAACGCCCATAACTGGAGGCTATTCTACAAACCTGGGAATTTAGTGCGCAAGGGTGCTGCTTTATTAAGGGGCTTTACTGTCAGGCTTTTGGACTGCTTCAAGTCGATGAACTATGACTTAGTTTTTATACACAGAGAAGCCAGCCCTCTTGGCCCACCACTTTTTGAGTGGATAATTGGTAAGGTGTTGAAGAAAAAAATAATTTATGACTTCGATGATGCCATTTGGTTAACAGATAAGCCAAAAGAAACTCTCTTAGAAAGGTTTGTCAAATCAAGAAGTAAGGTAGGTCAAATTTGCTCTTGGAGTTACAAAATTAGTTGTGGTAATGACTATCTGGCAAACTATGCAAAACAATTTAATGCAAATGTTTTAGTGAACCCTACAACAATCGATACAGAAAGATTAAAAACTTCGACATTGGTTAAAAAGAATCCGCATAATGAAAATATCGTGATTGGCTGGACAGGCTCTCACACAACTTTAAAATACCTAGAAAGCATAGCAAATATTTTATTTAGGATAGAGCAACAATTTGTCAATGTTTCATTTCTGGTAATTGCTAATCGTGAACCTATTCTGAACTTAAAGAACTTAAAGTTCATTCAATGGAAAGAAGAAACTGAAATTGAAGATCTGAGTCAAATAGATATAGGACTGATGCCATTGCCAGACGATGAATGGACAAAAGGTAAGTGCGGATTTAAAGCCCTACAATATATGTCGTTGGGTATCCCTGCTGTCGCATCTCCTGTGGGCGTTAACACTACTATTATTCAGCATAGTACTAATGGTTATCTCGCAAAAACGGACAAGGAGTGGTTTGAAACACTATCAGAATTAATTGAAAAAAGAGAGTTACGCGATCTCCTTGGCCTAAGATCTATTAAAACTGTTGAAATGTATTATTCTGTAAATTCGAACAAAGAGAGATTTCTTAGTCTCTTTGCATAAGCCAAAGGTTAGCTAATATTTTTCTTCTTTACTTGCCCTAATTTTATTAACCATTAACACCAATCCTAAGGCGTAAAAAGGAAGCAAGGGAATCTTATATCGTGCCAAGGTGCCGAAGTTAAATGTTGATACGCCTACACCAAATGCAAACACCAAACTGAAAATAAAACAGAACAAAATATTCGGATCACTGAATGCTTTTAAAAACGCCATTGGATAGCGAAGTAACAAAAAGACAGTTATAGATAAAAAAAGAAAGCTCTCCATTGCGCTCAACAGCATAAGTGGATTTTTCACCTCCCATAGGTATGGTCTGAATAATGAAACGTTTACAGCCTTTGGCGCAAGGGCAAGCATTCCCGTAAAGGTACCATCAAGCTCGCCTAAGGTATAACCTGAACCAGCATCTCTGCCTGTCCAGAACCTGATATCGTAGGCAGTTATTTGTGCTGTTTTTGCGATTTTATCTAGTGAATACTTTTCGTCAGCTTCAGAAATTTTTGCAACACCAAAATATGCGCCCACGATTACAAAAGGAATCAACAATGGCGCAAATACAACACGGGCAACAAAGGAACCTGTAGAAAAAAGCTGTTTAGCATAAACCCAAAAAAAAGCTGCGGGTAAAAAACAAAGAATAATATACATCTTTACTTTAATAATAATCCAGGCACTAAACAGAAGCAGGATTATATTAATAATTGCCAACTTCTTTTCTATCAAAACCTTGTTAATGGCATAGGTGAGCAAACCCAATGCAGAAAGGGTAATCGTATCTTTTAAAACTCCTGAACCCCAAAAAATTACACTTGGAATGAATAGAATTGAAATGGCAATCCATTTATGGAGGTGAGGAAATTGTTTAAAAAAAGTAATAAAAAATGCCCAAGCGCCAGCAAAGCCAAATAATGCAAAAAAAATAGCTGTTGCAGAGTAGGAGGAAAATGTAAGCAAATCAAAAAATGCAGCAATTCTTACTATGAAGAAAGACTTTTCATCATAATAGAAAGGGATTTTCTGTGAATATGAAAATACTTCAGGATGCAATCCCGGTTTCGCAAATAAAAGCTTGAAACCTGTTGCGTAATCATCGGCAAATGCTTCCCAAATAATTCTACTTCCTAAAGTATGATAGTTATAGGTATCTCCACCATTGTAATAAAATTGATAGATGAAGCCTAATGCGAGCGCGCCAAAAATTTTAAGCCAGAGTGCTGGCATAAAATATCTGCGAAGAATAGGATCTTCAATACGGCTCTTGACATAAAGAGATGTCAAAAAAACCATCACTAGTACCAGGGGCGTTACAACGATATCTCTAAGCTCCACCCTTTCTGATGTTAAATAAACTCTGTACTATTAGGTAGACCCTTTACATCATTTACAAATTTTCGAAATTGCTCTTCTTTGTCTTTTTCACAAACAATCACAACGTTTCCAAAATCACCCACCAGATAACCATTAAGTCCCTGTACCACAATTAACTTTCCTTTCGATCCTCTTATAATTGAATTGCGTGTATCGTAAGTTAAGGCTTGTGCCTGAATAGCATTATTATGATCATCTTTTTCTGATATCTCATGAATAGAGCCCCACGAACCCAAATCAGACCAAGCAAAATCACCTAAACAGACATGCACGTTTTCAGCCTTTTCCATTACTGCATAATCAATAGAAATATTTTTGCATTGACCATAGGCTTGTTCAATAGCCATTTTTTCCTGATCCGTTCCTAGGTCTTTTTCAATATCTTCGAACACATCAGCAAGCTCGGCCTGATGTGTTTGTAATGCTTTAACAATTGCCTGTACGCTCCAAATAAAAATCCCAGCATTCCATACAAAGTCTCCGCTTTCTAAAAACTTCTTGGCAATGGCAAGCGCTGGTTTCTCCGTAAAAGTTTTTACTTTTTTAATAAAACCTTTGCCTTCAATAAATTGAATATAACCATAGCCCGTTTCCGGCCTGGTTGGTTTAATTCCCAATGTGATAAGTATATCTTGTTTTGCTGCCTGACTTGCCGCTTTAGTAATTACACTCTGAAAATCTATTTCCTTTAAAACAAGTTGATCCGAAGGAGTAACCACAACAATCGCATTGGGATTCATTTTTCTAATCTTATAACTCGCATAGGCAATACATGGAGCGGTGTTCTTTCTCATAGGCTCAGCCAAAATTTGGCTTTGCATAAGATCTGGCAATTGCTCATGAACAAGTTTGGTATGCTCTTCATGTGTTACTACAAGAATATTCTCTTTAGGACACAGCGGAAGAAATCTATCGTAGGTAGATTGTAAAAGTGTTCTGCCAGATCCCAACACATCCAGAAACTGCTTAGGCTTAGAATTTCTACTATAAGGCCAAAAACGCACACCGACTCCGCCAGCCATGAGCACTATGTACAAATCCTTGTTCATGTTCCAAAAATTAAGATGTTGTCGAGTTCCGTTAGAGACCAATTAAATAATCCCTTCTTTTAGTAAATCGTGAAGGTGCACAAATCCTGCAACTTTTTCATTGTCAGTAACCACCAATTGGGTAATACTTTTCTCTTGCATCACATGTAAGGCTTTGACCGCAAATTCATCTAAAGCTATGGTTTTGGGCGACCTAGTCATAATATCAGCTGCTTTTGCCACTCGGATGTCCACATCTTGCTGAAGCATTCTTCTCAAATCGCCATCTGTAATTATGCCCAATAGATGATCATTGTCATCAACTACAGCCGTACAGCCTAGCCGCTTTGATGATATCTCAAAAATAACCTCTCTTAACGAAGTAGTGGCCTTTACTTTTGGCACCTCATGGCCCGCTACAAGGTCGGACACTTTAAGGTACAATTGCTTACCTAATGACCCACCGGGGTGTAGCTCGGCAAAATCTCGATCATTGAAGTTACGCATCTTTAAAAGACACACAGCTAGCGCATCACCTAATGCAAGGTGCGCAGTGGTACTGGTGGTTGGTGCCAAATTATTGGGACATGCTTCTTCACCAATCGTTGCATTTAGTATGAAGTCTGCCTGCTTTGCCAAATAAGATTGTGTATTGCTTACCAGCGCAACAAGTTGTGAACCTCTGCGTTTTAGTAAGGGCACTAATACTTTTATCTCAGGCGTATTGCCGCTTTTAGAAATGCAGATAACAATATCCTCTTTTTGTATCATACCCAGATCACCATGGATAGCGTCTGCTGCATGCATAAAAAGCGATGGCGTTCCGGTAGAGTTTAAAGTAGCCACCATCTTGTTTGCGATGATAGCACTTTTACCAATACCGGTGATTACCACACGTCCCTTACTGGCCAATATAGCGTGAACGCAAGCCTCAAAGCTTTCGTCCAAATAGTCTATAAGCCGTTGCACAGCTAAGGATTCGTTTTGTAATACTTCCTGTGCAATGTTTTTGATATTTTTTGCTAAATTCAATTCGTAGTCGGAGTTAGCTTTGTAATAGTGCAAAGATAATGTTTTACACTAACCCGCGTTAGGCGTTAATTATGATGTTGGTAGAAGAGAAAGACACCCTCAAACTTAAACTGAAAGAAATTTTCGGTTATTCCCAGTTTAGGGGTAACCAGGAAACCATCATCCAGAACTTGCTGGATGGTCGCAATACCTTTGTTATTATGCCCACAGGGGCCGGCAAATCACTTTGCTATCAGCTTCCTGCCATGGTGCATGACGGATTGGCTATTGTTATTTCACCCCTGATTGCTTTGATGAAAAATCAGGTAGATCAGATGAACGCCTATGGCGTTAATGCTCGTTTTTTAAACTCTACCTTAAGTAAAGGGGAAATAACCCGCTTAAAGAAGGATTGCATGAATGGAGTAGTTAAACTGCTCTATGTTGCACCAGAGTCACTTAATAAAGAGGAGAACATCGAATTCTTGCAAAAAGTCAATGTTTCTTTTGTGGCTATTGATGAAGCGCACTGTATTTCAGAGTGGGGACACGATTTCCGACCTGAATACCGCAGAATCAAAACCATGATTCAGCAGCTTGGCAACTTACCGGTTATCGCCTTGACTGCCACTGCCACACCAAAAGTTCAGATTGATATACAGCGAAACCTGCAAATGGAGGAAGCTGATGTTTTTGTATCCTCTTTTAACAGAAAGAACCTGTACTATGAGGTTCGCCCTAAAAAGGAAACCAAGAAGCAACTCATCAAGTTTTTAAAAGATAACAAGGGTAAGAGTGGTGTAATCTATTGCCTTAGCCGCAAAAAGGTTGAGGAAATAGCACAACTCCTTACTGTTAATGGCTTTAAGGCTGCTCCTTACCATGCCGGGCTTGATCCTGACGTGCGTGAAAAAAATCAAGATGGATTCTTAAATGAAGATATTGATATTATTGTAGCAACCATTGCCTTTGGTATGGGTATTGACAAACCAGATGTACGTTTTGTTATTCACTACGATGTACCAAAATCCTTAGAAGGTTATTACCAGGAAACAGGTCGTTCAGGGCGTGATGGGCTGGAAGGACATTGCTTAATGTTCTACAGTCATAACGACTTAAATAAGCTTGAAAAATTCAATAAAGATAAATCGGTTCAGGAGCGTGAAAATGCAAGGGTACTCCTTCAAGAGATGGAGTTCTATGCAGAATCGCCTGTTTGCCGAAGAAGACAATTACTCCATTACTTTGGTGAAGAGTATAAGCAAGACAATTGCGGCATGTGTGATAACTGCGTGCATCCGCGCGAACGTTTTGAAGGTTCTGAGTTTGTTAAAATTGCCATTGAGGCTGTTAAGCAAACGGGTGAACGTTTTGGTATACAACACCTCGTTAATGTAATTGTAGGACTTGAAGATGATTACGTAAAAAGCTACGGTCACTTCAATTTGCCCATTTACGGAAAAGGAGGAGATGAAAACACCGACTTCTGGAAATCAATTGTTCGTCAGGCACTCATATACCAATATCTTGAAAAAGATATTGACAATATCGGTGTGCTTAAAATCTCAGAACGTGGTGAAGCGTTTTTAAAGAAACCTCACAATGTTGAATTAGCAAAAGATCACGACTTTACTACAGATATTGACGAAGAGGAAGAGTCTAGCGAGAGGCCACCAGTTAATGCCAAAGCATATGATCCTCGTCTTTTTGAAATGCTTAAAACCCTTCGCAAGCAGATGGCGAAGGAAAAAGATTTGCCTCCATATGTAATCTTCCAGGATCCGTCATTGGAAGAAATGGCTACTACTTACCCTACAACTAAAGATGACCTGGCACAGGTTAACGGTGTTGGTATGGGTAAAGTCAATAAGTTCGGTGCAGCATTTATTGAGCTTATCTTAAAATATGTCGATGACAATGATATTGAAACTGCCAGCGATGTAATTGTTAAGAGTTCTGTAAACAAATCGAAAGCGAAGATTCAAATTATTAATCAGGTAGATCGTAAGGTTGATCTTGAGGAGATTGCAGAAACCATCAATCATTCTTTCGAAGACCTGCTTACTGAAATTGAAAATATTGTTTACTCAGGCACTAAACTAAATCTTGGCTATTATATAGATCAGGCTGTTGACAAACATAAACAGGAAGACATTTATGATTATTTCATGAATGCTGAAACTGATAGTTTGGAAGATGCCTTTAATGATGAAAGCCTGATGGATTATAGCGAAGAAGAAATTCGTTTGATTCGCATCAAGTTTATGAGTGAACACGCGAACTAGACACTCGATGTTGGAGGCTGGAGGCTAGACGCTTGATTTTGGAGGTTAGAAATACTAACCTTAAAAATCAAGTCTCGAACTTCCAACCTCGAGCTTCTAGCCTCGAACTTCTAATCAACGAATTAACAAATCATCTAATCAACACATCAAATCTCCTATCTTTGCCGATTATGAATATTCTCATCATCGGTAATGGCGGACGCGAACATGCCTTCGCCTGGAAAATCAAACAAAGCCAACAGTGCGATCATTTATTCGTTGCCCCCGGTAATGCAGGCACTGCACAAATAGCCGAAAATGTTGCTATAGCTGTTGATGATTTTGAGAAGCTAGGCCAATGCTGCCTAGATAAAAAAATAGACCTTGTTCTGGTTGGACCCGAGGTGCCCTTAGTAAAAGGCATCAGGGATTATTTTGAAAGCAAAAAAGAACTTCAACATATTTTACTAGTTGGCCCCGGAAAAAATGGTGCCCAACTGGAAGGCAGCAAAGATTTCTCCAAGCAGTTTATGCTCCGCCACGGAGTACCTACTGCCAAAGCCAGAACTTTTACAGCTTCCGCACTGCAGGAGGCTCTCAATTATATCGATCAATGCAACACACCCATCGTTTTAAAAGCTGACGGACTCGCTGCCGGCAAAGGTGTAGTGATTGCCGAAAATCTGAAGGAAGCCAAAGCGGAAATTACCGAGATGTTGCAGTCGCAAAAATTTGGTGCTGCCAGCAATAAGGTGTTGATCGAGGAGTTTTTAACAGGTATAGAACTATCCGTTTTTGTTTTGACTGATGGAACAGATTACGTTATTCTACCAGAAGCAAAAGACTACAAACGTATTGGCGACAATGATACCGGTCTTAATACAGGTGGCATGGGTGCAGTCTCTCCAGTTGTTTTCGCCACGCCTGAATTTCTAAAAAAAGTAGAAGAACAAGTTGTAAAGCCAACCATTAAAGGACTTCAAGCTGAGAATATTCCCTACCAAGGTTTTGTTTTCATTGGCTTGATGAATGTAAAAGGCGAGCCTTATGTTATTGAATACAATGCGCGAATGGGCGATCCAGAAACGCAATCAGTTATGAGTCGTATTGACTCTGATTTTGTCGATTTGTTAGTTGCCTGCGCTAAAAAGGAGTTAAAAGGTAAAGAACTCAGCATCAGCAAAAATTACGCACTCACTATTGTGATGGCCTCAGGGGGTTATCCGGGAGAGTTTCAAAAGGGCTTCCCCATTTCCGGACTAAATGAGCAACATGAGGCCAACGTATTTCATGCCGGCACAAAATTGAAAGAAAACAGTATTGTAAATGACGGAGGGCGTGTTTTAGGCATTACTGCCACTGGCGCTACCCTGGCTGAAGCAAGAGAGAAAGCTTACAAAAGCGCTTTAAACATTGGCTGGGAAGGTGTAACTTTCCGAAACGACATAGGGCAAGACCTTATGAAGTTATCAGGTTGAGTCTGTGCGAACCTGAACAATATATTCGATCAGCCTTATCAGACTCAGGCTGACATGATAAATATAAATTTTGAGACATGGGATGTGCGTGTGGTACTACCAAAGACAGTTCTGTAAAAGGATGCCAGAATAACGGCACCTGCGGAACAGGTGGTTGCAATAAAATGAATGTATTCGACTGGCTTTCTGACATGGAAGTGCCAGCTGCAGATAAATTTTTAGCGGTAGAAGTTCGTTTTAAAAATGGACGTAAAGAATTTTATCGTAATACTGATAAAATTGAGCTTTACACTGGCGATCCAATTATTGTTGAAGTGCAAAATGGTCATCACTTAGGCTATGTTTCTATGCAGGGCGAACTTGTTCGCTTACAAATGCAGAAGAAAAATATTGCTGACGATGATCAAATCAAAAAAATATACAGAAAAGCAAATCAACGCGACCTTGAAAAACTACAAGAGGTACAAAAACGCGAGATGCCTACCCTGTACCGCACCAGAGAAATTGTAAAAGAAAGGAAACTAAATATGAAACTCTCTGACATAGAGTTTCAGGCAGATAATACCAAAGCAACGTTTTACTACTCTGCTGAAGAGCGTGTTGACTTCCGTGAACTTATTAAAGTACTCGCAACCGAATTTAAAGTTCGGGTGGAAATGCGCCAGATCAACTTGCGTCAAGAGGCCGGAAGACTTGGCGGCATTGGTGTTTGTGGTCGTGAGTTATGTTGCTCTACATGGCTTACTGATTTTAAAAATGTTACAACAGGTGCTGCACGTTATCAAAACCTGTCGCTCAATCCCACAAAACTTTCCGGGCAATGTGGTCGCTTAAAGTGTTGTCTCAATTATGAACTGGAGACTTACATGGAGGCTTTACAGCATATACCAAAAGTAGAGGCCCCACTATTAACACAACAAGGTGAGGCCAAATTACAGAAGACAGACATCTTCCGTAAAATTATGTGGTTTGGTTATGAGAGTGAAAATACCTGGTTCCCCATTAATATTGATCGTGTTAATCAAATATTAGAATTAAACCGTGCCGGAAAGAAGCCCGCAACTCTTGATAAAGATGCTGAAGCAGTAAGAGAACCGCTTGCAACACTTAATAGCGATCTGGTAAGCATGGACAATAAGTTCCGTGATAAAAACAAAAAGAAAAAGAAGAAGAAACCAAATCGTCAGGGAAATAGTAATAATCCCAACCCAAATCGCCCGAATAATCCTAATCCAAATCAGGGAAATAATGCTGGCGGTAATCGCCCCAACAATCCTAATCAAGGTAACAGACCTAATAATCCTAATCGACCACCCAAGGCCTGACATGAGAAATAGTTTTTATAGTTTACTTTTTGTAATCATTTGTGTAGGCTGTGATAGCACACGTTTATTTGAAGAGAACAAAGACCTTGCTAACAATCAGTGGATACAAAGTGATACTATCAGTTTCTCCTTCACCATTCGTGATCTTGGCAAAAAGTATAATGTTTATAGCAACATTCGAAATACTTCTGACTACCCTTATGCACGCTTTTTCTTTAACTATACCATCAAAGACTCTACAGGTGCTATTTTACATAACGATCTGAAATCTGTTTATCTTTTCGATGCAAAAACGGGTAAACCATTTGGTAATACGGGTATTGGCGATGTGTTCGATCATCGGGTTGGCCTTTTAGAAAATTACGTGTTTAAATACAATGGCCGATATACTATCTCACTGGATCAGCAAATGCGGTTAGACACGCTAGCTGGCATCTCATCGGTGGGGTTTAGGTTAGAAGAAGTTGTAGAACCAAAGCGTTGAAGTATTTATTGCTCGGTCTGTGTCTTCACAGACCGAAACATTTTGATCGAATAATCATTCATTAAAATGCTTTAATCATGCTGGTCTGTGAGGACACAGACCAAGGATAGAGAAAGCGCATAACTACAGCGTTATTTTATCTTGTTAACACTACATAATCATGCAGTACAGTCTGCAAAAATTGTTTTGCGTTTTTATCTTCACCTTCAGTCTTAAAACTTTTCTGCAATTTTTCAGCCAGCAACACCACAGCCTCACGATGAGCATTATTAGGGAAACTTTTAAAGCGATCCAATGTACTCTTTATAAGAAGCGCTTCATACTCCTTTAAGTACTTTGCCTGTGTATAAGTTACAGCATGCGAGTCGCGTGACTTTAGATTTAAAATATCCTGCAATTTCAAATCCATTTTCGGCACCGTTTTTACAACGGCAGTGGTGGCCACAATATCACCAATGCGCTGGGCCTTTTCAGAAGATGCTACCAAAATAGATGCAATTCCTCCTAACGAAAAGTAAATATCAATCATCCTAAAAACCCACCTGGCCGAGAAATCAGCAAAACCGGCTTTGGATCCATTAGTCTTCATCACCTGAATTTTCATTAACATTTTTCCCAGGCTTTGTCCATGATTGAGTGTTTCGAAAGCCAAAGAATAAAATATGAAAATGCAGGTAAGAAAAATACCGTAAACAGTGCCTGCGGTACCCTCTAAAAAAAATCCGGCATAGCCTACAAAGGCTAATAAACCTATAGCGCCACCCATGGCCATCAGATCTACCAAAAAAGCAACGATTCTATCGCGCAAATCTGCCAGCTCGTACTCTAGCACAACATTTTGTGTGGTTTTAATTTCTATATTTTTCATTTTTTAACCCGAAAAGAATACTTTCACTTATTCATGAAAGAGACTCGTTTCATTGCTCAAAATAAGGAAAAGTGGCAGGAATCTGAAAGACTCCTGAAAGAGAGTACTAAAGATCCCGAAAAAATCAGCACACTCTTTACCCAAGTAGTAGACGATTTATCTTATTCACGCACTTATTACCCTAATCGTTCGGTACGTGTTTATTTAAATAAAATAGCCCGAGAGTACTTTTCTATCCTTTCACGTCATCAGAAAGGGAAGCGAAATATTTTTATGAGTTTTTGGCTCGAGGAATTACCTCAGATTATGATTTTCTCCCGCAAGCCCATGCTTGTGTCATTATTTGTTTTCTTGCTGGCCGTGGCTATCGGAGTATTCTCAGCTGCTGAAGACCCACAGTTTACACAAAGTATTTTAGGTGATCGATATGTAGAAATGACTAAAGAGAATATTGCCAGTGGTGACCCTATGGCGGTGTATAAAAAAAGCAACCAGGTCGATATGTTTTTGGGTATTACACTTAATAACCTGAATGTGGCATTCCGCACATTTGTATTCGGCATTTTCTTTTCCATTGGCACCCTGGGTATTTTGTTATACAATGGTATTATGGTAGGGTGTTTTCAATACTTTTTTATCGAACGCGGTTTATTTGTGGAGTCCGCACTTACTATCTGGCTACACGGCACCCTTGAAATCTCATCTATTATTCTGGCTGGTGGTGCAGGCCTGGTGTTGGGAAGCGGCTTATTGTTCCCTGGTACTTATACGCGGTTACAGGCCTTTCAACTGTCGGCTATGCGCTCGCTCAAAATTATGCTCGGCATTTCTCCGATTTTTGTAATTGCCGGCCTCATTGAAAGCTTTCTAACCCGTTACACAGAAGTGCCTGATTTTCTTCGGTTGTTTTTAATCCTTCTTTCAGCTGCTTTCATTATCGGTTATTTCATTGTTTACCCATGGTTAAAATCACGCAGTGGCTTTGCGCATCCGCTTGAAGAAGAGAAAATAACAGCGGGTAATCATGAAACCTTACAGTATCATCGTATAAAAAGTAATGCTGAAATTTTAAAAGATGCATTCTTATTCTACAAACAGCAGGCTGGCCGAATCATACCATGGGTAATTGTGACTAGCGCTGTTTTAGCCATCACGCATGTGCCGATGAATGATGTAATAGCTGATGCTCGTATTTATGAAGAATGGTGGCAGTATTTCTTCAGTAGTCTTTATTATGCGCTCGATGTCAAAAACTATGAAATGGTAATACTTGCGAGTATCGCTTCAGCCATAATTAGCTATAGAACCTTTATAGTTTTTAAGAGTGAAAAAGAGCAAATGAAAATATCTTTTAAGTTAGGAAAGTTCTCAGCTATTCTGCTAATCTCATTAGGCTTGTACCTTATGATGTTCTGGATTGAAGGTTTTGCTACACTTATTTTAATATTGAGTTTTCTATTTATACTTATATTCTCTTATACATTTTTTGTAAAACGAGGCACAACATCAATTTGGGATAATTTTCAGGAATCAGCTGGTGCGCGCACTGGCCAAGTTTTTGGACTACAATTTATCCTTCTGTTGTTGTCTTTCTCTTTTCTTTTAATACTCTCTGCCCCACTTATCTATATGTATAGCTCTATGCTACAGTGGAATTTCTCTGAAGGTGATGCATGGACCCAATCAATAGTGAGATTCTTCGAATCATTTGTTAAGATCATTTCTTTTTACCTTGTGTTGCCTATTTTTACCATTTCTGCTTCCCTTTTATTTCATTCGTTGCAGGAAATTGCCTCTGCGCAAGCGCTTAAGAATGATATTGATAAGACAGACTTTACGCAAGCATGATTTTTTATAGGTACCTGGCATTATTTCTCATAGGCTTTTCCTTTATGACTTCAGGCTACGCGCAAGAATTCGATAGCACCTGGGTTGTAAATGAGAATTATATTGAAGAAGAATCTTCATCAAGTGAAGATGAATACAATTTGATAAAGCCTAATGAGCTTCCAGGCGCCAATGACTACCAGAAAGAAAATATCAACAAAAGAAGGCTTTCTGAAAGTGAGTGGGAAAAAGTTGTAGGAGATCAGCGTTTTGATGAGAAACAAAAAGAAAAGGAAGAAGAAAAAAAGGCAGAAATGCCAAAAGGAAGTCGTCCATGGAATTCAAATCTTTTAAGGATAATTAGTTTCGTTATTCTCATTCTTATAGTCCTGGCGCTGGTTCTTGTAGTTCTGCGTAATATTCGTCTTGATAGTAAGGTAAAGAAAAATATTTTGCTCGTTCAACAGGTTGAAGAGATAGATGATATTGAGCAGCTTGAAACTGAAAGCCTGATGTCGCAAGCTTTAAAGGCCAAAAACTATAGGCTAGCTATTCGTCTTGTTTACCTTGATTTACTAAAAAATTTACATGAAAGTAAAATCATACGTTGGAAAAAAGATAAAACGAACCTGGATTACATTTCCGAATTGAGTAACGAAAACTTTATCACCGAGTTCAGAAAAATAACACTCGGTTACGAACTGGTTTGGTACGGTGAACGCGAAGCAACTGAAAACAATTACCTTTCGATGAAGCAAGTGTACGAGACTGTTTATAATCAATTAAACAAACAAGTACGATGAAGGGTAATACTAAAACAACAGTCATTGTTCTGCTTGTTGCGCTTGTACTTGTATCACTAATTTACTTTATAAATCAACTAAGTGAAGGCCGCTACAATTGGTATGAAAGTTATGACACCAAAAGTGATCAACCCTACGGAATGGAGTTTATGCAGAAGCTACTCCCATCCTACTTCCCAGGCGCTACTATTGAAATAAATAAAAAGAAAAACCTCTCACAATTAATCAATAATTCGTCTTCTACACTCTATTTTTTTATTGGCCATAATATTTACCTGAATGAAGCAGATGAAAAAACTTTTTTAGAGTTTATTCAAAATGGTGGAACGGCTTTTATTTCCACAAATACTTTTCCTTCCAATATTATATCTGATGTTTATAGCTCTCCATGTGTAGAAGAGGTATTATACCTACATAGCAACGTTGAAAAGGCTGGTCTGAATTTCTATCATCCTGATCTACATAATAAAGGAAACTATCTATACCGTTTCCGAGAAAATAATACGGATCGAGATTATTTTTGGAAGAGTCTCGATGCATCAGCCATATGCGAACTCGAAACCAGCGTTATACCTTTGGGCTATATAGTAGCAGATGATGAATATGTTAATTTTTTTAAAATAGCTGTGGGAGAAGGCTTTATCTATTTCCACAGCAATCCAGTGGTATTTACCAACTATTTTCTCACCAAAAAATTTAATATTCCTTATACAGAAGGCGTTTTAAGTCACTTTGAAGCCAAGTCTATTATTTGGGATGAAAAATCTAAAGTTCCGTTGTTTTCGGATGATAGTAAGTCAAAAAGTCCACTTTACTTTATACTTCAACAACCAAGTCTTAAATATGCCTGGTGGTTATTCTTGTTCAGCGTTGTGTTGTACTTGATTTTTGCTGCCAAACGTAAACAACGAGAAATACCAGTATTAGAAAAAAAGAACAATACGTCACTAGAATATGTGCGCATGGTTGCTGCATTACACTTTCAAAACGGAAACCATCTAGACATTGCCCGAAAAAAGATGAAGTATTTCCTCTACTTTATCCGACAACGTTATGGTATACAATTGTCAGTAGAAAATGATAAGAGTATGCAGGCTCTTGCTCAAAAATCGAACGTGAGTAAAGAACTCATTGAAGCTATTGCCCGGCAATTTCACCTTATCGATCGCTATTCATACACTAACGTTGAGTCGGATAAACTCAGTCAACTTTATTTTGCCATTGATCAATTTTATAAATCTTGTAAATAAACATGGAAGAGCAACAAACATTACCTGACGACCGCCTGCAGCAGGAATTGCAAGAATTGCAACAACACATTGGCCGTATCAAAGAAGAAATAGGCAAAGTGATTATTGGTCAGGATAAAACTATAGACTTGTTATTAGCTGGTCTTTTCACCGGTGGACATATTTTATTAGAAGGAGTACCCGGTATTGCCAAAACACTTACCGCTAAGTTGCTGGCTCGTTCGTTATCTGTGAATTTTACAAGGATACAGTTTACACCTGATCTAATGCCTACCGATGTAACTGGCACTACTGTGTTTAACATGAAAACGTCTGAGTTTACTTTTAACAAAGGACCAATCTTCACCAATCTTGTGTTAATTGACGAAATAAATCGTGCTCCGGCAAAAACACAATCTTCATTATTTGAAGTGATGGAAGAGCGTCAGGTTACCATAGACGGTACTACCTATGTTTTAGATTTTCCATTTTTAGCAATAGCCACACAAAATCCGATTGAGCAGGAAGGGACCTACAGACTCCCGGAAGCGCAGCTTGACCGCTTTCTATTCAGAGTAAAACTGAAGTACCCAAGTCTTGAGCAAGAGATTGAAATTCTCAATCGTTTCAAAGATGATTTTAAGCAGCGCAGTATGGATGATGTAAAAGCGGTACTCAGTATTGCTGATTTAAAACGTTGTCAGTCGTTAATAGAAAAGATTCATATTAAAGACGAGATTATTACCTACATCGCTAAGCTGGTACATGCCACACGAAATCATGGAGATTTAACACTTGGTGCATCACCTCGTGCTTCATTAGCGATTATGCGTTCTGCCAAAGCAATTGCAGCCATGAGCGGCCGCGACTTTGTTACGCCAGATGATGTTAAATATGTAATGGGGCCTGTTTTGAATCACCGCATTGTACTAACTCCTGAGCGTGAAATGGAAGGTATTGAAGCTGAAACGGTAGTAAAAGAAATTGCGGAGCAATTAGAAATACCACGTTAATGCGCTTGATCAAAGATTTATTTCTAGGAACACGATTGTTTGTAGGGCTTGGCTTTGTTATAACACTACTAATGTTAGCCTTTGCCTTTCCAATTTTGATGGCAGTAGCACAAAGTCTTCTGGTGCTTTTATCTGTTTTATTTGTCTATGATTTAATTTCATTGTTTAACAGGGCAGTAAATGTGGAAGTTGAAAGAAATATTCCACATGTCTTATCACTTGGTGATGATAATGTAATCCGACTATACCTCAAGAATAAATCCCGTCTACGCTTGGGCATAACCATAATTGATGAACTGCCCGAACAGTTTCAATTACGTTCATTCACCATCAACACAATCCTCGACCCAAACTTTGAGAAAAAAATTGAATACACCATACGTCCATTAAGCAGAGGTTTGTATGAATTTGGTTCTGTACAACTTTTCTGTCAGTCAGCACTTGGTTTAATTCAAAGGCGAATACGCACCGGAAAAGAAATTCAGGTGCCCGTTTATCCATCCGTAATCCAATTAAAAAAATACGAGTTAAAAACATTTGCGCGAATAGCGACTGAGAATGGAATAAAAAAAGTAAGACGCATTGGACATAGTTACGAGTTTGAACACATTAAGACGTATAACCGGGGAGATGACTATCGAAGTATTAACTGGAAGGCAACAGGTAGAAAGGCTCAATTAATGGTGAACCAATATGAGGATGAAAAATCACAACAGGTTTATTGTATCATTGATAAAAGTCGTGTAATGCATATGCCCTTCCATGGCTTGAGTTTATTTGACTATGCTGTAAACTCAGCCCTTGTAATGAGTAACATTATATTGGGTAAGCAAGACAAGGCGGGATTGTTGAGTTTCGCAGAAAGTACTAAATCCATAGTAAAGGCAGACAGGAGTAGAAATCAACTCAGAAAAATTATGGATGCTCTTTATAAAGAGAAAGAAGATTTAGTTGAGGCAAATTATGAAAATTTATATTTAACCTGTCGCAATGTAATTAATGGAAGAAGCCTCCTCATGCTTTATACCAATTTTGAAAGTCAGTATGCTTTGCAACGCGTTTTGCCGCAACTTCAAAAATTGAATCGTCAGCATCTTTTAGTTGTCATCTTTTTTGAAAATACGGAAATCGCTAAAGACACTGCAAAAGAAATAGATAGTCTCGAAGATATTTACACTCAGGTAACTGCTGAGCAATACGCTTTTACTAAACTACAATTGTTACAGCAATTACGGCAACTGGGTATTATTGCATTATTAACGCGTCCTGAAGAGTTAACAGTTAACGCTATTAATCAATACCTGGAGTTAAAAGCAAGGGGAATGATTTAGAGAACCCAACAAAATAAAAATCCCAAAAAATATCTTCCGGGATTTTTATTTAAACTCAAGTTAATCTTAGTTATAATAAACATAAGTGCCCATAATTTTATCATGAAGCCCTTGTTTTCTATCATCCCAACCTACCATCATAAATCCAATCAATAGAATAATAGCAGACAATATTTTTGAAAAATAACGACCAACCGCTGTGCCTGCGCTTATTTGATTTCCGTGTTCATCGCCAACTTTTAAGCCCACTACAATTTTACCCAAGGTGCCTTGTTTAGCAGAACTTTCTAACACAACAAAATAAGAAATGCCTACTACAAATTGTAAGGCTGTTAAAAGAAGGCTTTCCTGAACCAGGCTATAACCGCCTAGAATGATATAGCTAAGTATAACTCCTATGATCCACAATATAATTGCGTCAATTAAATAAGCTGCGAAACGAATCCAAAAACCAGCATAATTTTTAGGGGATTGCTCATTGGAGAAGGGGGCATCGAGTATTTGTCCTGTCATAATTTTTTAGGTTTATAAATGAAAGTATAAAAAATAACGATTATTAGCAACCAAAAATTTCCCTGATACGGGTTGAGGTCTCTGTTGAATCTGCCATTACTAGCATGTGGTCCCTCGCGAGTATCTCTGTTTCTCCATTTGGTGTTACGTATTTATTACCCCGGTGAATCATAACGATATGGGAGGTTTTAGGCAATTTCAATTGTACAATAGCCTTGCCAATAGCGGGTGAGTTATCCGGAATATCAAGCTCTACCAATTCAGAAGTAGAATGTTCCTTCAATTCAAAATCAACAGGAAATTTACGTTTTAACTTTTCTGGCACACTTACATGTAACCATTTTGCCATTAGCGGTATAGTTGTGCCCTGTATTAAAATGGAGGTGGCTGATATAAAAAATACTATGTGAAAAATCATCCCTGCGTATTCTACACCCGCCAATAAAGGATACGTTGCAAATACAATAGGTACAGCCCCACGAAGACCTACCCAAGACAAAAATAATTTCTTTCTAAAGTTAAATCCCTTTGAAAAAGCCAACGATACAAAAACCGCTAAAGGTCTAGCCAATAAAATTAAGCATAATGCTATCAGTATAGCAGGCCCCAAAACAGGCACGATTTGAGAGGGATAAACAAGTAAACCCAAAGTCAGAAACATCACAATCTGCATTAACCATGATTGTCCATCATAAAATTTCATTAAACTTTTCTTATGAATGAAATTACTGTTCCCCAAAATCAATGCAGAAATATACAAGGCGAGGTAACCATTCCCATTGATTTGTTCAGTAAATGAAAATGTGAAGAATAACAATGCTAAAACCAACACCGGATAAAGTCCCTCCACATCTAATTTAATCTTGTTAACAACCCAGATCATAATTCGGCCAAAGGCATAGCCGCACACGGCACCAACAGCCATGTTATAAAAAAATCTTGGAATGAGTGAAACAAGTGAAGCATCAGGCTCCTGTACCAGGTAGATAAAACTAATGGTCAAAAAATAAGCCATGGGATCATTACTGCCACTTTCAAATTCAAGTAAGGGTCTTAAGTTGCCTTTTAACCCAACACTTCGCGAGCGTAAAATTGAAAATACTGCAGCAGCATCTGTTGATGAAACAATCGCACCAATCAACATACCATCAACCCAAGGAATATCTAATATGTAAGCAGAAAAAGTGCCTAATGTAAAGGCAGTGATTAATACACCCAGCGTTGCCAGAGATATACCCGTTCTTAAAACAGGTTTTATACTTTCCATCTTTGTATCTAAACCACCAGAAAAAAGAATAAAGGCAAGAGCTACCGCACCGAGAAATTGTGTGGCTTTGGGATCGTTAAAATAAATACCCCCAGGTCCATCGGAACCCGCCAGCATACCAATAGCGAGAAAGACTACAAGAGAAGGAATACCAAACTTGAAAGAGGTTTTACTGGCAATGATGCTGAGAAACAGCAAAATTGATCCAATCAGTAAAATATTTTCAGTGGACAAAGTCATATCTTTTAAAGATACAATGACTTTATACGGCTTTCAATAGCTATAAAACAAAAATACCAAATGTGTCAGAACGATAGATTCTTCAGCAATCATCGGCCTGACGCATGGTAAAGTAAAATTAACAAAGCGGATTATTCACAAAACAAAAATGCCCCCGAAACTCGGAGGCATTTTCAACTTAAATATTAAACTAATCTTAAACAGTTGCAGGCTTAGTCTTTTTTACATCAGTTTGTTTATCAGCACTATCTTCTTTATCAAGATCCAACACTGTAGGACCCGCGATAAATACAGAAGAATAAGTACCAACAGCAACACCTACTAATAAAGCAAAAGCAAAACCTCTCAATACTTCACCTCCAAATAATAACAAGGCTACTACAGTTAATAAAGTTGTACCTGCTGTAATGATAGTACGTGCAAGCGTGTCGTTCAATGCATCATTAACAATTTTTGCTTTGTCGTGTGATGTACCCAAACCTATATATTCACGAATACGGTCGAAGATAATTACTGTATCGTTAATAGAGTAACCAATGATGGTTAAGATAGCGGCCACAAACACCTGATCAATCTCAAATGAGATACCAAAAGCGCGAGCAATGCCAAAGGCTGCAAAAACAAACAAAGCATCATGTAACGTTGCGATAATAGCACCTGCACTGTATTGCCACTTACGGAAACGAATTAAGATGTATAAGAAAATACCAACAAGAGAGAACAAACTTGCCTTCCAGGCCGAGTTCTTTATATCGTCAGCTACGGTTGCCCCTACTTTAGTAGAACTTGAAATGGTAAAGTGCGTATCATCTAATGCACTCTCGTTTTCAGCAAACTCCAGTCCGGTGAACTTCGCCAAACCGCTTACTAAGGCATTTTTTACCTTTTCATCTGTTTGATCTGACTCGTCATCTATCAACCATGAAGTAGTAACTTTTACAACATTGTTACCACCGTAGTTTTTCACTTCAGTGCCTGAGTTTTCAAAGCTTTCGCTAAGTGCAAGTTTCATATCTGTTGCTACTACTGGCTTGCTAAAACTCACTACGTAAGAACGACCACCTTTGAAATCCACACCAAGGTTTAGTCCTTGAATAAATATTAAAACAAAACCAATAAGGATAATAACAGAAGAAACTAGGTAAGCAGGTTTGCTGTATTTAACAAAATTGAAATGCTTACGCTTCTTAATAGCGCGTGCAATAACTGTATCGAATGATATATTGCTGTCATCTCCTTTATTAGCAATCATCCACTCAACTACAATGCGTGAAATATACACTGCTGTAAAGAATGAACAGATTATACCTATGATTAGTGTTATAGCAAAACCTTTGATCGGGCCAGTACCTAATATAAACAGGAAGAAGGCCGTGATTAAAGTTGTCAAGTTTGAGTCCAGAATAGTCGAGAAAGCTTTTTCGTAACCCTTTTTAACTGCCGCACGCAATTTTAGACCAGCTGCCATTTCTTCTTTAATCCGTTCGAAAATCAAAACGTTCGCATCTACCGCCATACCAACAGTTAACAAAATACCTGCAATACCTGGAAGTGTTAATGCTGTACCCAAAGTAGGTTGAGCCAAAATACCCAAGATGAAGAATACGTTGAACAACAATGCAAGGTTAGCAATTAAACCACCTTTAGCGTAGTACATCACCATGAACACTACTACAAGTGCGAAACCACTAAGGATAGAGATAAAGCCTTGGCTCTGTGCCACCTGCCCCAATGTAGGACCAACAATAGCCTCTTCAACTATGCGTGTTGGCGCAGGAAGAGAACCAGCCTTTAAAATATTGGCTAAGTCTTTTGCTTCATCGGTAGTGAAACTACCCGATATTTGTGAATTGCCATTCGGAATTTCATCATTCACATATGGAGCAGAGTAAACAACATTATCCAATACAATCGCTATTCTTCCTTTCGGTGATTTAGCAGCAGCATCAGCAGTCATCTTAGACCACATCCGTGTGCCTGCTGCATTCATTGTCATGCTTACTGCAGCACCTTTCAATGGGTCAAGTTCGTATCTTGCATCATTGATTACTTCACCTGTTAATCTTGACTTGCCATTTCTTCCTAAATCAAGGAAGTGTAATTCCATGGCTTCATTACCTTGCTGATCCTTATCAGGTTTTGCTGCCCAGAATAAACCAACATTTCTTGGGAACATGTTTTTGATATCCTGACGCTTAAAGATAGCGTTGATCTCAGCTGTATCTTTTATATCATAGCGGAATGAACCCATTGGCACACTCAGCGAGTAGATAGGAGAAATGTTAAGATTCTGTAATGAATCTAATCCTGACTTAGTACTGTCAGCGGCTAATTGACTTTCCAAATCTGAACCAACTTCAGGAGTTGAAGTACTTACTGGCGCTTGTGCTGCTGCTTTTGCTTTTTGTTCATTAACCAGCAAATCGTTGATGGCAATAAATGAGCTACTGAGTGTAGACGTTTCCACAACATCCCAAAATTCAAGACGAGCAACACCTTGTAATAATTTACGAATACGCTGTGGATTATCTGCACCTGGTATTTCTACCTGAATGCGGCCAGTGCCTGGTAAACGTTGAATGTTAGGTGATGAAGTACCGAATTGATCTAAACGATTTTTAAGGATAGTATATGAACGATCGATAGCACTTTCTATCTCATCATTCACAACTTTCATAACTTGGGCATCATCATCGCTGATGTTGATACGACCACGAGTTGAAGCATTTGCAAAAACAGATGAAAGTTTTTTGCCCGGATTAGCATCACGATACGCATCAAAGAAAAGATCTCCAAAGCTTTCCTGGCTATTGCGCTGTGCAACACGTGCGGCATTTATAGCTTTTACAAAAGCAGAATCAGTTGTGTTACCAGCTAATCCCCTGATAATATCGATAGGCGAAACTTCAAGTGTAACATGCATACCGCCTTGTAAGTCAAGACCCATGTGAAGCTCATTGTCTTTCACATCTTTATAGGTATACTCATACCCAAATACATTGTACACAGGCTTATTCCATACTGAGTCAATATAACCTTGCTTTTTATTTAAATTCACAATACCAGTAGCATCGGTAGCATAAGCAACAGCATCTTGCTGCACCCCGCGCGATACATAGGTAAACGATAAGTAGAACAGGCACAATGCCGTGATGACTACCGTGAGCGTAATTACGAAACCTTTGTTTTGCATAAACTTAATTCAACATTAAAATTAATTCAAAATTAAAAATCTAAAATTCAAAATTGTTTTCAGGCATAATGTATAAAGCTCAATGTTAATGGCTTGTTTCCATTAATTTGAAATTTTCTAACCTGAAATTTATAATTGCTTAAGGCGCGTTAGGAGAAATAATTGCGCTGAAGAGTGTTTGAAAAAACTTGCTGGTTCTGACAACCAATGTGCTTACTAATTCCTGCTTAACTTCTTTTACCTGTTGCTTAATATCCTGGATAAAAGAGAAATCCTGCTCAACTACAATGCTACTTGATGACGTAGAAGGAGAGGAAAGTTGTGTAATGTAATTTTCTGTCGTCTTATCTGATTCATTTTCAGTGCTGGCACTTTGTTCTGTACCGTCTGATTTTGCATCAATTGAAAAATCCTGAAAGCAAAAAAGCTGGCTGAATACAACTACCACAGCGGTAGTTACACCCAGAATTAATGTCGCTATTTTGTTTTTTTGGTTCATTCGGATGGCAAAAGTAAGCCTTTAGATGAATTGAGCAAGCCTTTTATGGTCTATTTTGTATGAACTGTTGGCATCATATACTGAAGCCTTGCCTTTAAAGAAAGTACCAAAACCTCAATAGCCCTGTCAAAATGGCTATTATTAGGTATTACAAGATCAGAACTGTGCTTTAGCGGCTCGATGTATTTCTCGTAAACCGGCATAACGTGGTACTGGTAGCGGTACAATACATCGTCAAGATCGTAGCCCCTTTGTTCATTATCTCTACGGATTCTGCGGCTTAGTTTTACGTGATCTTTGGCCTCCAGAAAAATTTTAAGATCAAGCTCGTTTTCAATCTCATTAAAGTACTGCACAAAAATACCCTCAACAATGATGATGGGTGCGGGTTTTAAAACAATGGTTTTAGGGGTAGCGTTGGGATTGTTAAAGGTGTACTCCAGTTTTTCCACCTCATGCCCACCCTTGAGCCTCATAAGGTCTGCATAGAAACGCTCGTGATCAATGGCATTGGGTAAATCGAAATTTTTAACGCCTTTTTCATCGGTAATCTGTTCTTCGCGTGTACGGTAATAGTTGTCTTGCGAAATCAGGCAGATTTCTTCAGGTTTAAACTGATTTGACAGGTTTTCGATCAGGTAGGTTTTGCCTGAACCGCTGCCTCCGGTAATGCCAATGGTATAGGTTAACACAGATGATAGGTTTCAGGGTGCAAATTACAAATTTCAACTGAGGCTTTCTTTTAAAAAAGCAGTCAGTTTTTTCACTGCCTGTCCTCGGTGGCTGAGTTGATTTTTCTCTTCCATGCTCATCTCGGCAAAAGTTTTAGTAAAGCCATCTGGTACAAAAACGGCATCATAGCCAAAACCGCCTTTACCCCTGCGTGTATCAATAATTTCACCTTTTACAATTCCTTCAAAGTATTGTGCGCCAGCAGCAGTTCGCCAACAGATAACAGTTCTGAATTGCGCCTTTCGATTATTTTTACTTTTAAGATTCTCGAGTAAAAGATCGATGTTTTGCTCATTGTTCCGCTGAGGTCCTGCATATCGCGCAGAATAAACACCAGGCTCATTATTTAAAGCCTCTACCTCAAGACCTGTATCATCTGCAAAGCATGTTATGCCATAGTTTTTGAAAACGTGATCTGCTTTTTGGAGTGCATTTGCCTGAAGGGTATTGCCTGTTTCAGGCAATTCTTCATTACAATTAATTTCCTGCAGACTTAAAACAAGAAAGTCAGGCACTAGCGCGTGCCTGACTTCTTCTAATTTATGTTGATTGTTAGTGGCGAAACAAATTGAGTTCATAACTAATCATAGAAACAACGATAGGTATTATTTGACGGGTTAAGTTCTTGTTTAAATACCTCCTTAAGTCTTACATGAAAATACAAATTAGAGTTAGGTGGTATTGCTTTACCACTTCCTGCACTTCCGTAGGCAAGTACTGATGGAATATAAATTGTGGCTGAATCTCCAACATCCAATAATTGGAATGCTACCTTCCAACCAGCTATGATATTCTCCCCTGGAACACTGCTTTCTAAGGTTGTCTCAAAATTAGCACTTTCATCAAAAACAGTATCCACAGCAACAACATAACCTTTATAAGAGGTAACAAAACAGTCTCCTGGCATATTTGTGTAAAATTGAGGAGACACCGTACTGCTGCTTTTCTCGTGAATGACATAGCGAATACCACTATTGCCACGCTTTGCTACTATACCCCTGCTTTGCAAGTAGGCATCTATAGCTATTGTGTCTTTGTTCAACTGACTGTTGATTTGTTCTTGAGCGCTGGGCTCATCATCTCCACAAGCAAGTGAGACAAAAAGCACTGCTCCAATTAAAAATAAACCTAATCTCATTTTATGTCTACCATTTCAATGTCAAAAACTAAAATCTGGTTCTCGTTAATTTCGTTGCTCACCTTACGTGGACCATAGGCGAGTGGTGATGGAATGTAGAAAGTAGCTTTAGAACCTTTGTTCATTACTTTTAACGCCTCGTGCCAGCCTTTTATTACACCAGTCTGGTCGATAGTTACATCAAAAGGTGCATAAGGCTCACGTTGTGGATTATAGATTCCTTTTTCTTCAGCTAGCTTTTTAATGCTAGAATCGAAATACAAGCCATCAAGTGTATAGCCTGTGTAATTTACTGTTGTAGCCTGTCCTGATTCAGCATTAGGCCCTTTACCAGCTTGTGTAATTACGTAGCGTATACCCGATTCCATTTTTTCGGCAGTGATTCCCTTAGCAGCCAAATGAACATCAATTGCTTCAATATCTGATTGCAATTGTTTAGCACTGCGCTCTTCAGCAAGCTTCATTTGATTAGCTTGAAAATCTGCCACCTCAGTGATTTCTCTCACCTTAAAAATGTAAGTCATGGTTAAGGTTGTATCAATACCAGGAGGTACAGGACCGCCTGCCATTTCATTAAAGAATTTTTGAATTGGCATGCTGCAAGTCACGCTATCGCCAGGCGATAACATTCGGAACATCTGCATAACGCCAAACTCAGTAGCCGCAGATGCGCTATCGTTAATCATTACAGGAGCTGGCATACCTGCTTTGTAGGTATCATTCCAAACAGAATCTTTAGAATCTTTGAAAACAAAATCAACCATTAACAGCTGACCTGGCTTTGCAAGGTTACCATCTCCTTTGGCCAATACAGTATATTTAAAACCGTTGGGCGTTTCTTTTTCTGATGAACTGCAAGCAGCGCTAATTACTACCAGTGCTGCAAAAAATACATTTGTAATTTTCATTGTATAGATTTAATCGATTGCGTTTAATTGTTCTTTATAAGTAGGAAGAAGTTTTAAGAATTTTTGAATAGTTTCTTCTAATGAAAGTTTGGACTGACCCCCGGCTGCATTCTTATGCCCGCCTCCTTCAAAATGGGCGCGCGATAAGTCACTTACCGAGAAACTGCCTAAAGAACGAAATGATAGTTTAACATCTTCTTTACGTTTATAAATGAAGGCAGCCATTTTTATCCCTTGTATTGACAAGCCATAATTAACTAAGCCCTCGGTATCACCGGTTTGTGAGCTGAAGCGTCTCAACTCCTCATCAGTAAGTGTTATGTATGCAGTTTTGTATTCAGGAAGTACCACTAGTTTTTCGCTGAGGACAAAACCTGTAAGTCTTAAACGTTCCAGTGTATTTGTTTCGTAAACTAATTTAGAAATGCGTGACGGGTTCGCACCAAGCGATACTAAATCTGACGCAATCAAAAATTCTTCATGATGGGTATTGCTATGTCTGAAGCCACCTGTATCAGTCATAAGTCCTGCATACAAACACGAAGCAATGTCAGTGTCTATAATAGCACGTTCTCCAAATTCTATAATTAGCTGGTAAACCAATTGTGCTGTTGAAGCAGCATTAACATTCCATTGCACAAACTCGGCAAAATCTTCCGGCTCAAGGTGGTGATCAATCATTACCTTTTTCGCACTGGCCTGTCTCACCATATCGGCCATATCATAAATTCTAGATAAGGCTGAAAAATCAAGACAGAAAATAATCTCAGCTTCTTTTATTTTATTAGCCACCAAAGCTGCTTTGGCTGGTTCGTAGGCTATAACCTCTTCATTGCCTGGCATCCAACTTAAAAAATTTGGATAGTCACTTGGTGTTATCACCTGAACCTGATGTCCTTTCTTTTTTAAATAACCAGCTAAACCTAACGATGAGCCTAAGGCATCCGCATCCGGTTTGTGGTGTGTAGTAACCACAATTCTTCTGGGTTGGTCTAGAAATGCTTTTAAGGCTTGGGCCTGTTCCATAGATAAAAAAGAAGGCAAAAATAATCAGGATTTAATCAGTATTTATGGATTTTAATGATTCGACCCTGATTTGTCCAATTCTAGATGTTTTATAGTGATTTAAGCGAAAAAAGCCTATTTTTGCGCCCGAATTCGGGGCCAAATACCCGAATCCATTCTTATAGAAACTAAAAAATAATAGGATAAAATGGCAACAAACAGAACATTTACCATGATTAAGCCCGATGCTACAGGGGCAAACAATGTAGGCGCAATTACTAAAATGATTGAGGAAGCAGGTTTCCGTATCATTGCGATGAAGAAAACTGCCCTAAGCAAAGAGTTGGCAGGCAAATTCTACGCAATACACAAGGAGCGTCCTTTCTATAACGATCTATGCGCTTATATGAGCAGTGGTGCTATTGTCCCTATGATTTTAGAAAAGGATAATGCTGTTGAAGATTTCCGCAAACTGATCGGTGCAACTGACCCGGCTAAAGCTGCCCCTGGTACCATTAGAAATTTATTTGCGAAGTCGATTGAAGCGAATGCTATTCACGGAAGTGATAGTGATGAGAATGCAGCTATTGAAGGTGCTTTCTTTTTCTCTCAATTTGAACAGTTTTAAGCAAAAGCATTTTTATAATAAAAAAGTCAGGGCGAGTGTCCTGACTTTTTTATTATATACCATTTGATTGGTTTAACAGATCACCAACGTTGCATCGCCCGCTAATCTTCAAAGTATCTGAACTACTTCTTTTTCTTGTCTCTATTTTCGTATTCCACTAATCGCATGCGTTGATCTTGTAGATCTGGACTTTCGTCATGCAACAACAACTTGCCATAAGCCAACACCATGATGGTATACTTTTGAATTGGTTGACCTCCAATTTTTAGTAGCAGCAGCGGATTGGTGTCAGTAGTATTTTTGTCCTTTGATTCAATACCCCAGGTTCCTTGAGCAGTTTGTGCACCCATGACTACTGTCAGTATTCCATTAGCTTTAAATTGTAGATGGATCTGTTCAAGGTTGGTACGCATAGCTGGGTTTTTCCTGAAATCATCTTCAAAGCGAGCTTCGATATTTTTCATTTTTATTCCCCAGCCCTTTACAGAGTTTTGCAAATTCTCCTCACAATACTTTATCCCCTCAAGGCCTTGCCACTGAGCTTTTGCTTTCGTGGTAATGGAACATATAAAAATTAGTATTAGAATATACTTCATATTTTTAATCGTTTAACAAATTACAGGTTTGCTGATCTCGTATTAATCAACTGATTCATGCCAAAAATAATAGTAATGGCAGTATAAAGAGGTGCGAGTTAGTACATCTTGCAGTATGGCGTTTAACTAATCGACCTCACTTAGTATCTAACTATTACAAGCGCTCGATAGCATTAACTACTTCCAAAACTTGTTGCTTATTAGCTTTTGATATACTCAATTGTGCGTCATCACTCATAACCACATAACCACCATCACTTCTCACATAACGTTTTAGATGTTGAGGGTTAACTAAATGAGATTGATGAATCCGTAAAAATCCATTGGGCCTCAAAATGCTGTCTACATCCTTAAGTGTTCTGCAAATGAGAAACGAAATGTTATCCTGCAAATAAATATGTGTGTAATTACTTTCAGCCTGACAGCGTATAATTTTTGTAATCTCAATAAATTCCAAACCATCAGTTGTGGGCAGGGCTACCTTAGTTTGCAGCTTTGCACTATTCTTAAGCATATCTAACATGAAGCTGAACTGATCTGTTTGCAAGGTTTTTTGTTTCTTTTCAAGCCAGCGGTTAATGCAGTCTGTCAACTCTATTTCATCAATTGGTTTTAATAAATAGCTAAGTGCGCTGAATTGAAATGCCTTGATAGCATATTGATCATAAGCTGTAGTAAAAACAACATCGAAAGAGAAACGATTTAATCGGTTCAATAAATCGAATCCACTCATCGCTGGCATTTCAATATCAAGAAATAACATGTCGCATGAATTCTCCTTTAAGAAAGCCATCGCAGTTAGCGGATCGTTAAATTTACCCAACACAATAGTGGGAATATCCAATTGTTCTAATTGAATACTTAATGATTCTGTACAGTGCTTTTCATCATCAACGAGCACCACTTTAATAGGTTGATACATTTTCATTCTAAATACTTCTAACTTCCTGCTTCACTTTTAAGCGAATAATGACCCGTGTTCCAACTGCTTTTTCCTGTTCATATAAATCCTGTACTTCCAAACGGATATCATTGTTCAAATTTTTATTAAACAACTCAATTCTACTTTCAGTTAAAGCCATTCCAACAGATTTATGCGTGTTAACACGGGTTGCTTTTATAGCCTTGGCATGCTTACGGCCAATTCCGTTATCTTCAATTATGAATACATAATCTTCTGTGCCTTCATCATCGAATACAGAAATGCCTAATTTTTTTTCGTTAGATTCAGAATTTAGTAACCCATGCCAAATAGCGTTTTCAACAAAGGGTTGCAACAGCATAGGCGGAATTAAAATGGCTGATGCATTTACTTCATCACTTACATTTATCGAGAATTGAAATTTTCCTTCAAAACGATTGGCCTCAATCTCCAAATACAATTGAAGTGCAGCTAATTCCGCTTCTAATGAAATAAGATTATGTCGCGAATGATCTAATATTTGTCGAATAAGCTTTGAAAAGCGAGATAAGTAACCGGAAGCTTTATCGTTTTGGTTACTCATGATAAAGTACTTAATAGAGTTAAGGCTATTAAACAAGAAATGTGGATTCATTTGCGAACGCAACGCCATCATTTCTGCTTCCATCAGTTTTCTTTCCAGTTCAGAACGCTGCGCTGATGCTTTTTCCTTTTCAGCTTCTTGTGTTATAGAAATAATTTTTTCGGAACGTTGCAGTACCTCCTCTTCCAATTTATGCGAATAATTTTCTGCCATTTGTCTATTGGCCTCTACTTGTTGTACGTAAGCCTGATGATTTTTGCTGCGTTCATCCTCGGCTAACTTTATTCTATAACCCAAAGCAAAAGAAAAGCATAATACTTCAAGTAAAATACCGGCTTGATAAATGTTAGAAGGCTTTAGTGCAGGAAAAAACTGTGGAAGAATAGTTGGTTCATAATAACAGTAACTTGCTACAATACCTCCGAGCAAAAAAGCACTCAATCCGCTTATAAAATACTTTACAATTGGGGAATGTACTTTTCTGATCACTTGTATTATCACAATTAAGTTGACCGGAAAAATAATTGCTCTGCTTCCTATAAAAAGAGGCAATGCTATTGCTGCGGGCGCTTCTACCAATTGCACTATTAAAATAGCAGGAATATATACAAGGTAACTCACAGTCATTACCCAGATAATCTTGTAAATTTTTTCATCGGCCTTTTTAATTTGCAGCAATTCCAGTGCGAACAAATTATAAGCTGCAAAAGAGAAAAACTGAACTGGTTCAATTGCATAAATACGCAACCATGGCCAGTAATCCACCCACTGCCCGATAAGGGTAAGTCGCGGCATGTTTAACATTACATAGAGCACACAAAATGCCAGATAAAATGAGTAGTACAAATAAATGACCTGCTTATTCTTAAAATAAAGGAAAGCCATGAACAACACCATAAAACCCAAAGCCCCCTGAAAAAAAGTTGCCAGCAAAATGGAAGTAGTGTGGGTGTCTCGAAAAATATGGATGGTCTTGTAAAAACTAGTCTCGCTATGAAGTGCAAGCTGGAACTCTGCTTTTTTCTTCGCCCGATTTTTTATTGTAACCACTAGCTCCCGATCTGCCTTAGAAGGTAAGGTGAAAGCTGTATAGAAGTAATGAGCTTCGAAAGTGGCTTCATTTACCGGAACCCGGTAACCCACTTTCAATTTTTGTTCAAGAATACCCTCATTGTATATATAAACCTGAACAAAATCATTGAATCCAGAATAAAAGTAAATGACTTCGTCAGTTTCTAAATCGTTTCTAACGGTGAGACCAATGGTATAAATAGTATCGGCTAAAGAGGGAGTCTGACAGGTAAAGGGAATAAATTGCTTAACAGTATCTCCATTTGCGCTAACAGTAATTGTCTTTAAAAGTTTTGCGCCTTGTATTTCACAAACACGAACTTGACCATTCCACTCTGAGAGCAGATAAATCTCGGACGATTCCATTGATTGCTGAGCACGCAAATGAGTCGTTATACTTAGCAATACTATTAACAAACAGACTTTTGGCACACGCATATCGGTGTAATTTACAACTGTATTCATATTCCAAAAAATCTTTATACAAGAGTTGTCTCTACAACTTAGTATTTGATTTACCCAAGTGAGTATTTCGCCAATGGTGTTAGTTCAATTCTGGATTCTCAGTCATAAACTACTTACACTAAGTTACAAGTCTGTCAATACTCAATAGAGGTTCCTGCAACGCACCCCTTACTGTATTTTGCATCATTATAATAAAACAAAACCCAATTAAATTACCAGTCATGAAAAGAAAGATTCTCGTTGTTATTGCTTTGTTTGTTTGTTCATTCGCCTGGTCACAGGATCAAAAAAAAATCGGTGGCTTTCTGGCCTATGGCACCGAAGTGGAAAGTCTAGGAATTGGTGTTAATGCCGAGTTTCCCATTGCTGATTCCAAATTTAGTATCGCTCCAAATTTCATTTTTTACTTTCCTAAAGAAGAGTTTGGTATAAAATCAACCATTTGGGAGCTCAATGCTAATGCAAATTACTATTTCTCCTCTACCGAATCTGCAAGTTTCTATGGTGTTGGCGGCCTTAACTACACACAGGTAAAAGTAAAAGGCGAAACTTTCTTTGGAGATTTCTCTGCAAGCGAAGGCAGTATTGGATTAAACTTAGGAGCGGGTGTTAATTTCAATCTCGGTAAAAGTTTTGCGCCCTTTGCCGAACTTAAATATACCATTGGTGATTTCGATCAATTGGTATTGGCAGGTGGTTTGAAATTCAACTTCTAACCAAAAAAAAAATTAAACCTTATATAGAAAATTACTTAATATGAAATTAGTTAAACTATTTCTCCTTATAAGCTTATCGTTTTTCACATTCTCTTGCTCTGAAGATGACGAACCAGAAGTGAGCGAGTTGGAAGACATTCGCCTAAGCTTTGCAGAAAGAGACGAAGTTATCGAACTGCCAGCAGGATTGATTAACTCTTCTGATCCGTATGCTCAAACAGCTTATGGTTATGCCTCTAGCGCTAACCTCATGACGGTCTATTTTAGCTTTTTTGCATTTCCGGAAGGCGCCACCAAAACTACAAATAGAATTGTTGCCGCAAACGCCCGCACCTCTGCTACCGGGGAATACTTAGTCTACACTTGGTCAGATCCACAAGTGGGTGGAATTGCCTACCAACTTGGTGACTTAGGAGATCGTTACTCTTTTGAAGTATTCTTTCAAAATGTAGGTAGTACACAATGGCTTCGTTATTTATATGCCGAAGAAAAGAAAGACCAGAGTAGTGGGTTTATGAAAATCTTCGACATAGATGCAGAAGATGCCTCATTTGCGGTTATTGAATATTCATGGACACGAGCAAATCAATCAATCGTGTTTCGCTATGATTTCTATACTGAAAATGAATCTACTGTAAGCACTGTTATAACAGTTAATGAAACAACAAATGCAGGTAAGGTTGAGTACTTTATCGGTACTGATTTAACTTCACTTATATCATGGGATGCCCTGGGCAATGGTACATGGGAAGAATACGATGAAGATGGAAATGTAGTTAATGAAGGAAGCTGGGTGGCGGGAGTTTAAATTAAAACTTGTCAGCATTAAAGTCAGGGCAACTATGCCCTGACTTTATTATTAATAGAAAATCAATTTGGTGCTTAAAATCCTCAAATTTTAGTCGATCAACATTCATTTATCGTGAAGTTGAATTTGTTTCCATTCCCCGGAAAGCTTTGTAAATTGTTGCCATATCATTATGACAAAAGCTGAGCTCAGAAAACTATACCTGCAAAAACGTCAAAATCTAGGCGAAGTCAACTATCACCAACTGAACCTGGCGCTCTATCATGCTTTCTTCACCAACATTGATTTGTCTTTTTTAAAAACAGTTCATACTTTTTTACCCATTCGCGAAAAGCATGAACCTGATACCTGGATGATCATCGATCGTATACGCAGGGAATTCCCTCACATCCGATTATCACTTCCAAAGATTAATGCTGCCGGAGTAATGGAAAACATTTATTTCGAAGGACTTCATCAACTTGAAAAAAATAAGTGGGGAATAGAAGAACCCAGACATGGTGTGCCCACACCAGCAGAAAAAATAGACTTGGTGCTTATGCCTCTCCTTTGCTATGATGTTGAAGGTAATAGAATAGGGTATGGAAAAGGTTACTACGATATCTTTTTAAAAGCATGCAAACCTACCTGTAAAAAAATAGGTGTTTCACTTTTTGATACAACTGAGATAATCGATGACGTTGATCCTCATGATGTACCGATGGATGCCATACTGACACCCACTGGGTTAAGGTCATTTAAATAGAAGGTTCTTGCTGGCTAAGGCAATGGAATGAACCAAGACCCCAAATAATATCTACTGAATCAACACCAACTACTTTACGATCTGTGAAGCAGTTTTGTAAAACATCCAGTGCGTGGTCGTCATTTTTATCACGGAAGGTTGGCACCACCACATATTTATTTGCAATATAGAAATTGGCATATGAAGCTGGTAAACGCATGTCATCATAAATAATAGGTGATGGCATGGGTAACTCAACAATGTTCAATTGCTTTCCTGTTTCTAGTCTGAGTCCTTTTAAGTCTCTCAAGTTCTCTTGTAGAATCTCATAGTTCGCATCCTGTTTATTCTCCTCCACAATAGTTACAACTGTATCTTCATTTACGAAACGAGTCAGGTCATCAATGTGTCCGTCAGTATCATCACCAATGATTCCATCGCCTAACCACAAAATATGATTAACACCATAATAGTTAATCAAATATTCTTCAATCTGCTGCTGGTTTAAATGAGGATTTCTGTTTTCATTCAATAAGCAAGCGCGTGTAGTCAATAACGTACCCTTACCATTAAATTCTACTGAGCCTCCCTCCATTACTATTCCAGGATGTGCTACGGGTATGTTGTAATGCTCAGCAATCAGTGTTGGAATTACATCATCCAGATCAAATGGCGGATATTTTCCACCCCAGGCATTGTAACCCCAATCAACAATCATTTTTTTCTTTTCTGCAGGGTTAATTAAAAAAGCAGGGCCATGATCTCGGCACCATGCATCATTAGTGGGATGAAAGAAGAATTCAATATTATTCAGATCAGCTCCAGCCTCGGTAATGTGACGAAGTGCTTTTTGTTTCATCGCTTCGTTTAACACATTAATCTTCACCTTCTCACCTTCCGCTACTAGCTTAATGAATTCAGCATATCGCGGATAAATAGTTTCAATCTTACCTGGCCACGAGGCTTCTTTGTGGGGCCAGCTTAACCATGTTGCATCATGCTTGGCAAATTCTGCCGGAAAGTGGTAACCGAGTTGCTTTGGTATCATACAGGTTGTTGGTTGCTGGTTGTTGGTTGTTGGTCCCGAACAACCAGCAACGAACAACTATCAAAATTACTCTTCGTCAATATATCTCTTCGTAATTGGCTGATACGAGTCAATGCGTCTGTCGCGTAAGAATGGCCAATGTGTTCTGTAACGATCTGTCTTGGCTAAGTCAAGTTCCTGAACATGCACTTCTTCTTTATCATGTGAGGCCAGGTAAATTACACTACCAAAAGGATTTGAGATAAAAGACCCTCCCCAAAATTTCATGGCGCCATTTTGTTCAAAGCCTACACGGTTTACGCTCACCACATGTACACCATTCGCTACTGCATGACTGCGCTGAATGGTTTGCCATGCATTGTATTGTTCAGTATTGGTTGCCTCATCCTGAGAAGTGGCCCAACCGATAGCAGTAGGATAAAATAAAATTTCAGCACCCATTAAAGCTGTAATACGTGCAGCTTCAGGATACCATTGATCCCAGCAAATGAGTACGCCAAATGTGGCAAACTTTGTTTTAAATATTTTATAACCTAAATCACCCGGTGTGAAATAAAATTTTTCGTAATAAGCCGGATCATCGGGGATGTGCATTTTTCTATACTTCCCTAAATATTTTCCATCTGCATCAATTACGGCAGTAGTGTTGTGATATAAACCTTCCGTTCTTTTTTCGAAAAGGGAAGCAATGATTACAACATTCAATTCCTTAGCAACCGCAGAAAGTGCATCGGTAGAGGGGCCAGGAATGGATTCTGCCAGTTTAAAGTTTTCGTAATCTTCCACATCGCAGAAATACAATGAAGTGAACAACTCTTGCAGGCAAACGATTTGCGCACCTTTTGCGGCCGCATCTCTGATTTTTGCAATTGCCTTATCCAGGTTTTCGGCTGGTTTGGCCGTACAAGTCATTTGTACGGTACCAATATTTACTTTCTTGTTCGACACAATTATTCCGTTAGACCGCAAAGATAAAACAAGTCTGTTTTATTACTCATTTTTTTAATGCCCTTACCATCTCTCTTTTGCCCGGAGGACCAGGCAAGGATTCTACCACCAGATCAAAAGATTTGAGATCGCGCTTGAGCTGGCCTTTGGCGCAATAGGTAACAAATACACCTGAAGGATTCAGTGAAATGACAACTTTTTGAAGTATTGATGCTTCCCACAATTCCGGTTGCTTATTCGGTGCAAAAGCATCAAAATAAATTATATCGAAACTCTTTCCGACAACATCAAATTCCTGAAGACTTTGCTCCACTTTGTGAAGACTGAAGTCTTTGTTAATCAATACCTCTTTATTCCACTCAGCCTCGTGAAGTTTCTCGAAATCTTTTTCAAATTCACTTCCGGTTGCATAATTCAATGAAGGCCAAACAGATTTGGGCAGCGGGTAGGTCTCTAAACTTGTATAGTGGATGCTAATATTCAATGCTTGTGCCTCTTGTAAGGTTAACCAGGCATTCAAGCCGGTTCCAAAACCTACTTCAAGGATTGACACTTGCTTATTCCCAGCTTTTTCAATAAAAAAGTTAAGCCCTTGTTTAATAAAAACATACTTAGACTCCTGTAGGGCACCATGACGTGAGTGATAGGTTTCATCCAAAGATGTATTCAGTAATGAATGTGAACCATCACCTGTGGTTATTAACTCAATCATGCTTATTCAATTTCATCACAGGAGAACTTTCCTTTGGGAACATGTAAAAACTCTTTTTTTGGTAGCCTCAACCCTTGCCAATCAGCAGGCTTCTCCCTTCTCCAAAAGAGAAGGGAACAAGGAGTTTTTTAGAGGCTTCCTTTATAAATTAAAGCCACAGCATACGCACACACTCCCTCTTCCCTACCTACGTAACCCAGTGTTTCGTTAGTTGTTGCTTTAATTGACACTGCATCTTCCTCCACATTCATTAATGGTGCCAACACTTTTTTCATGGCTTCAATGTGTGGATTTATTTTAGGCTTTTCTAAAACAATGGTGCAATCAACATTTCCCACAAGCCAGTTTTTTTCAGCTAATAGTTGAGCGACTTCTTTTAAAAAGAATTTACTATCCATGCCTTTCCATCGATTATCAGTATTAGAAAAATGGTAACCAATATCTCTCAGATTAGCTGCGCCTAGTAACGCATCGCATAAAGCATGAATCAACACATCGGCATCTGAATGGCCAACAGCGCCCTTGGGCGCATCTGTCAACTCAATGCCACCCAGGTAAAAATTACGTCCAGCTTCCAGTTCATGCACATCGAAGCCCATGCCTATACGTATATTCATTACGATAAAATTTTACTTAGTACTTGTTGATTGATAATACAAGGTTGACAGATTTTGTTCTGTCAGGATGTAACCTGCAACACGTTTGATTTCATCACGTGTAACAGCATCAATTTTAGTCATCTCCTGATTAACAAGATTAGCATCACCTGATAATTTAGCAAAGGCTAAATTCATCGCGCGATTCATTACCTCTACTTCACCAAAAGCTAATGTAGATAAAGTCTGGTTCTTCACTTTCACCAATTCTTCTTCTTCAATACCTTCATTTACAAGCTGTGTCAATATTTCTTGCACCGCAGCCTCTGCTTTATGCAGGCTTATTCCATTGTTCACTCTCCCACTAATCACAAACATACCCGGATCAACAGTGCCCATTACGAATGATGAAATTGAAGTGAATATTTCATTTTCCTTAACCAATTGATTATAGAGCCTGCTTGATTTGCCGCGGCTTAATATATCGCTTAATAAATCGCTGGCGTAATAGTCATCATGAAAACGACCCGGCATGTGCCATGTCATGTATAAAGCATCGGCAGGTACATTTGCTTCAACAGTTGCGCTACGCTTTTGCGTTTGCTTAGGCTCCACTGGCAAATTTCTTTCTGGTCGTTTACCTGAAGGAATTGGTCCAAACCATTTCTCCGACAATTGTTTTACCTGATCTAGTTTAATATTACCAGCTACTACCAGAATAGCATTGTTAGGCACATAATGCTCAAAGAAAAATTGTTTAACGTCATCCATCGTGGCATTTTCAATGTGACTAATCTCTTTACCAATAGTTGCCCATTGATAAGGATGCGCCTGATATGCCAGCGGTCTTAGCTTGAGCCATACATCACCGTAAGGTTGATTTAAGTATCGCTGTTTAAATTCTTCTATAACTACTTTGCGCTGCACTTCTAAAACCTGCGGATCAAAAGACAAGCTCAGCATACGATCACTCTCCAGCCAAAAGCCAGTCTCGATATTCGTTGCAGGTACAGTAAGATAATAATTGGTGATGTCTGTATTAGTGAAAGCGTTGTTCTCGCCACCAACACGCTGTAACGGCTCATCGTAGTTGGGAATGTTTTTTGAGCCCCCAAACATTAGGTGCTCAAATAAATGTGCAAAACCTGTTTTATCCTCACGCTCATCGCGCGAGCCAACATTATATAAAATATTAAGAACTGCAATCTGCACACTAGTGTCTTCGTGTACAATTACCTGCAGGCCGTTATCAAGGGTAAATTCGTTGAATGAAATCATGGTAGAAGAACAAAATCAATAACAAACATAGTTCTTCTTAGTTTAAGGCTTGCCTTAAAATCCGGATTAATTAATCATCCACTCCACACGCTTCATGGTTTCATCGTGGTTTTGCTTGTTGAGAATGTTATGACGTACAGCTTCAATTAATTCTTTAATACGATCGCGGTTGTAGCCAAACTTTATAGCATACAAATTACACAGCTTAGACTCTTCGTCATGGATGGCATTATCAACACTCATCATGTGTACAAGGTCATATAACTGATGAAATTTTTCTCGCTTATCAGCTGGAACCTCAAATACAACATCGTTGGGGTTCGCTTTGATCTCCTTCAACTGATTTTCCGAAATACCGTTTCGTTTGGCGATGGTTTTAAGTAGCTCAAACTCTACCGGATCAAAATTGCCATCTACAGCAGCCATTTCAATCAGGTTTTTCATGTGACTACGGGCAGTACCTTTTCCTTGTTTAAATAGATTAAGAATTTCAGAGAATTTCATGAGAGGGCTGGGTTATTAAGTCGGGATGAAGATAAGGATGTGTCCTTGGCTTAGCAAGCGCATCCACTAAAATCTCCTATCTTCGCATCGAATTTGCAGTATGAAATTTGATCGTCAGCAACTAACACCCGACACGCTAAAAAAGCTTTATCGTGCTATTCTGTTTCCCCGATTAATCGAGGAAAAAATGCTTATTCTTCTACGTCAGAACCGGATCAGTAAGTGGTTCAGCGGCATAGGGCAAGAGGCTATTTCTGTGGGGCTTACCCAAGCCCTGGAAAAGGATGAATATATTTTACCAATGCACCGCAATCTAGGTGTGTTTACAGGTAGGGAAATGCCTTTCGATCGGCTTTTCGCACAGTGGCAAGGCACCATGATGGGCTATACTAAAGGGCGCGACCGTTCTTTCCATTTCGGCACGAACGAGCACCATATTGTAGGCATGATATCCCACCTAGGCCCCCAAAATGGTGTGGCCGATGGTATTGCATTGGCTACCAAACTGAAGGGCGAGAAAAAAGTAACCGCTGTGTTTAATGGTGATGGCGGCACCAGTGAGGGCGATTTTCATGAGGCCATAAATGTGGCTGCGGTTTGGGATTTGCCGGTAATATTTATCGTAGAAAATAATGGTTATGGCCTTTCAACACCCAGCAATGAGCAGTTTCGATGCAGGCAGTTTATCGACAAGGCTATTGGCTATGGCATTGAAGGTGTCCAAGTCGATGGTAATAATATTCTTGAAGTGTATAGCACGGTTGTGCGCATTGCCGAAAAAATGCGCAAAGACCCTAAACCTGTTTTATTAGAGTGCATCACTTTCCGAATGCGCGGGCACGAAGAAGCCAGTGGTACTAAGTATGTACCTAAAGAACTGATGGAAACCTGGGCTAAAAAAGATCCGGTCGAAAATTATGAACAGTTTTTATTAACAGAAGGCATAGTAGATGCTGGCTACATAGAAAACCTTAGAAAAGAATTAAAGAAAGAAATTGAAGATGGACTTGCTGTAGCCTTTGAAGAAACACATCCCGAGGCCAGTACCGAACTTGAATTACAGGATGTTCATGCACCTTATGTGCAAACAGTTGTGGCTCCCGCCTCTAACAATCAAACCGAAAAACGTTTTATTGATGCTATTAGCGATGGCTTACGTCAAAGTATGGAGCGCCACGACAACCTGGTGCTGATGGGACAAGATATTGCTGAATACGGAGGTGTTTTTAAAATCACAGATGGATTTGTTGAAAAGTTTGGCAAAGCACGTGTGCGCAATACACCTATTTGTGAAGCAGCCATTGCGGGTGCAGGTCTAGGTTTGTCTATTAAAGGCATGAAGGCCATGGTAGAAATGCAGTTTGCTGATTTTGTTACTGAAGCCTTCAACCAAATTGTAAATAATCTTGCTAAAGCGCATTGGCGTTGGGGACAAGCTGCCGATGTAGTGGTGCGCATGCCAACAGGTGCCGGTACTGCTGCCGGACCTTTTCATTCGCAGAGTAACGAAGCCTGGTTCTTTCACACACCTGGTTTAAAAATCGTTTACCCTTCTAATCCTTATGATGCAAAAGGTTTGTTGTGTGCATCCTTTGATGATCCGAATCCTGTCATGTTCTTCGAGCATAAGCTTATGTATCGATCCATTAAGGAGATGATCCCGGATGATTATTACACGATAGAAATTGGTAAAGCTAAGCTTGTCAATGAAGGCAGTGATTTATCCATCATTACGTATGGTATGGGCGTGCATTGGGCAAAAGAAATTATCAACACTATGCCTGAAGTAAAAGCTGACATACTTGATTTAAGAACATTGCTTCCCTGGGATAAAGTAGCCGTTGCTGAAACGGTGAAGAAAACAAATCGAGTGCTTATTCTTCATGAAGACACATTAACTGGTGGCATTGGTGGCGAAATCAGTGCATGGATTAGTGAACATTGTTTTGAGGATTTGGATGCTCCTGTTTTGCGTGTTGCCAGTCTTGATACACCCATTCCTTTTGCGCCAACCTTAGAAAATAATTTTTTAGCGAAGGGGAGAATTAAAGAGGCAATAGAGAAACTCTTAAAGTTCTAGAAAGTATCTTTTTCGCTTACTTTCTGCACTATGATATATTTGATTGGTGAGATTGCTGTGATTTGTACTTGTTAGAAAACCGCTTAAAGTTCAAGCTCCGTTCACCAAAATTGATTAACAGACCAATCTCAAGGTTATATGCTTCAAGATAATTGATGGCCTGCGCAAAGTGAACATCTTCAACTTTTGTGATTGCTTTTAGTTCAACTGAAATCAGACCTGCCACTAAAAAATCAACTCTTCTGGTGCCAATCTGCTCATCTCTGTAAAATATGGGCATTTCAAACTCTCTGCTGAAATCAAGACCGGCCAGACCCATCTCAATCTCCAATGCCCGCTGGTAAATAACCTCCTGAAAGCCATTACCCAAAGCACTATGCACCGTCATAGCACACTTGATAATCCTTCCGGTTAACTCAGAATACTTATACTTTTCATCAATCATAGTAATCCTCTAATCTTAAAAATCACTGTCCAGCGAGTCCTTACCTCGCTGTCCAAAAATTACTAATTGGATATTTTAGTCCTGTGCTCACACACCAAAACTCACCTTTGCTAATTGCAGTTCCTGTCGCTGGGTTTGCGTTATTAGCCGTGTAATTAATGTCTATTTGCGTGGTCTTGTTCAGCCCGCTGTAATAGTTTGTAGATATTGAAAGCAGTAAGGTTTCGAATAGTTTAAATTCTAAACCAATACCTGTTTGTATGAGAGAAAAATAACGAGATACATCAGGGTTCTCTGAGTAGTTGTACTCTATTGTTGTAGTACCTGATGTTTGATTGCCGTAGCCTGAACCGTAACCAAATGGAGGATTAATACCAAATGAATACCCAACAACAGGAACCAGAGAAATTTTTTCCTTGTAGAGATTCAAGTTAAGACCGAAACGAACCGGAATTATCCATGAAGGGTCACTGCTCGAACTTCCGTAATAAGGTATTGTTTTGAACCCAAAGCCTTGCCAGTAATATTTTAGTATCAACCCTGTTTCAATAAAAAGGTTTTTGTTTAGTTCTTGTCGTATATGAAAACCTCCTGCCGCGTTACCTAGCGGCACGTTCATTAGGTAATCACCATTGTCGGTAATCTTGTAAATGTCATTAGCTGACGAAAATTCGATTCCGAAATATGTCTTGTTTTGTCCGAGAGCAGAATTCAAATAACAGATTACTATTATAACTGCTAGCATAAATTGCTTCATCATGATTTGGCTTAGTGATACTGGACTAACGTAGAATTACTAATAATATTTTTATTCTATCAGTCTTTACATTGTGAATGATCATAACACAAATCAATCGCTATATACTTTACAAATCAAGGTATTTAATAATCAGTCTAACTTGTCAACCTTATACTAGTCTAACCTAAAGGCTATGCGCTACACAAAAACTAATGCTCTTCCGCCAACAGTGCTGTATACAAATCCAACCACTCAGGATTTTTAATGGCAATCAAATCTTCTTTCCATTTTCTCTTTTGGCTTCTAACAAATTCTTTGCGGGCTAATGCTTCTTCAATCGTAAGAAGGTGTTCGTAGTAAACTAACTTGTTAAGCTTATGTATTGCTGAATAGACGTGGGGGTGATAACCGTTTTGATGTTGCCATATTCTTACCGGCAAATTTGCAGTTGAGCCCACACAAAAAACGGTGTTGTCTTCGTTGCTAACAATATAAATGCTGCCTCCTCCCATCAGTTGGAAGGTAGCGCATACAGCTAAAAATCGCCTGGATTTCTATTTAGTACCAAGACCAATTTTCATAAAAAGCCGACCATGCTCGTAAGTGATGATTATAGCAGACGAGCTGTTCGAGATGTTTTCAGCGATTTTAAAAATTGATTTTGGTTCAGCAACAGCGACCGGTCAGACCGCTTCTAGTTATTGCATACAGCGATCAGAACGGTTGTTATATCTGTTGTACAGTTTAGCGCAGCGCATCTCGAACTACAATAATGCCGGATTAAAATCCGGTACATTAAAAGTTCCAGATGCCCTTCGGAACATCTGGAACAGCAAACCGATTATATCAGAGCGTATAAATACAAACCATCATTGCAAAAGGTAGCTAACGGCAGACTACTGGTGTTTTTACTATGGTGCACAGGCTCCGCACTTAGAAATTTTTACTTACGCCCTCTAAATACAGTGGTGCTATTTTTTTCGTTATCTTAGCTCCTTACTTAGCCAATTTTTTGCAAGGATCACACCGTCATATCGCTTGTATGCTTCGCTGGCCAGCTTTGCTGGTGCTATGGATATTATTTTTATTGACATCCGAGCAAGTAAACGCTCAAAATACCAAAGGTGACAGACCGGCAGCACCTAATAAAAAGGAAACCAGGCAAACACGATTTAAAGTTAAATCCAAACAAGGCGATAGGGCCAAAACCAAGGATATTGCTGGTAGAAGACTAAGGACCAAAAATAAATCCTCGGCAAATAAAGCCAATGCCAGTTATCCGCAACCCCGAACTGCCACACGTAGCCCGCGTCAGGGACGCGACAGGGCTGGCACTCCTATAAGACCTATTGTAAGCAGCTCACCTCGTGATCGAGAGAGGAAAAATTCAGCAGGCAGACCTCCTAAACGTGTAGAAGTAAGGTCTGTTTCTGCCGCAGCATCCAAACGCAACATCTACCCACAAAAAAATGTGAGGAGTGTTAGCGCACAAAGTAGTAAGCGCAATGTTTATTCTCAGCGATCAAACCCCTATGTAAACAACGCTTCACGCAAACCAAAAGATCCTCAGGGTACAAGTGGTGCCAGACCAAAAAGGCGTGTTCAGGTACGGTCAGTCACCGCAAAATCATCACGACAAAATGTTTATTCTAACCGTGGTAATCGCTATGTAAACAATGCATCTCGCAAACCACGCGACACACAACGGCCAAGTACGCGCACTGCTTCGGGAAGAAAGGTGCAAACTCGTAGCTCAGGGCCAATTTCATCCAAAAGAATAAGCACAACACCTAAATCATCTTCACGTGCATTTATTCGTCATAAAGGACTAAATCCTTTTGTTGGTTTTTTTAGTGTAAAGAGGAAAGAAGGCGATGTCTCAGGTAAAGATCTTGCCGGAAGACCTTTGCGTATGCGGAATTTTCGATCCCCTGCACAGGCAGTAATCAAACCAACTATAGATCCAAAAAGTAAAAGGCCAAGAGGAGATCGTTCCTATAAAGGTCCGACTGGATCTTATAAATCAGCTACCCGCAAGCAACCAAAAGCATGGGTTGGTGATTTAGCAGGTCGAAAGATTCGTGGGCGCAATTTCAAATCTAAAAAAGGAGGAAGTAACGCTCCTATTTATGCACCTCGACTGGCTAAAGCAAAAGTAGGTGATCACCCAAAGAATAAAAGTATTGGCGGTTTCAGGTCCTATTCGAGTAAATATGTTGGCAAAGTAGGTATGCCCATCCCTGTAAAAACACCAGGTAAAAAAGCAGAAAAAACAGCGCGATATCAAAACAGACTTAATGGCAAAAGGGTAATCAGTGGTGGCGGAAGTATAAGTGGTAAAAAGTGGAATAATAATGGACAACCAATATCGCCACGACAGCCAGGCATTGGTATAAGAGGTATTAACTATGCGGGAAATTTAAAAGCCGGCAAGCCACAAAAAGGTGGTGGTAGTATTAGTGGTAAAACATGGAATAATTCCGGACAGCCTATTACTCCACGACAGCCAGGTATAGGCATAAAAAACATAAACTATGCTGGTAACCTAAAAGCAAGTAAACCCCAAAAGGGTGGTGGCAGCATCAGTGGTAAAACATGGAATAACTCCGGACAGCCTATTACTCCACGACAACCGGGTATAGGCATAAAAAATATAAACTATGCTGGCAACTTAAAAGCCAGTAAACCCCAAAAAGGTGGTGGTAGCATTAGCGGTAAAACATGGAATAACAATGGGCAACCTATCACCCCACGACAGCCGGGCATTGGTATTAAAAACATAAACTATGCAGGCAATCTAAAAGCAAGTAAACCACAGAAAGGTGGTGGAAGTATTAGTGGCAAGCTGTGGAATAACAATGGACAGCCTATCAACCCAAGACAGCCAGGTATTGGTATTAAAAATATTAACTACGCAGGCAACATCCCAGCCACAAGACCACTAAAAGGTGGTGGAAGTGTTAGTGGCAAAATGTGGAATAACAACAACCGACCCATTGCACAGCGTGTACCTTCAAAGACGGGCATGCAAGCAGCCACTTATAAAGGGACTATTGGTGTAGGTAAGGTTATGGTAGATCAGGGAGAATCATTTACAGGTTTTAAAAAGCAGAGCAAATACCTTAAAAGCCCTTACCAACATGCTAGCGCCTTAATGAAGAGAGAGCAGAAGTATGCCTATCAGGCAAACGGAGTACCTATAAAAATGAGACAACCCGGATGGGCACGAAATAAAAATGCGCATGAGGATGCGATGCTGAAGAAAGATCCGGGTGGAAATGTTTTCAAGACTGGTGGATTACAAATTGCTGTTAAAAGCCCTGGTTATAAACAAAATCCAAATGCTAACGCGGGTTCTATCCTTAAACGCAAGCCATCGGAGCAGACTTACCAGACCAATGGCCTTACCACCAGGTTGAAGCAACCCGGATGGGCACGAAACAAAAATGCGCACGAAGATGCTCTGCTAAAGAAAGACCCTGGTAGCAAAGTGTTTCAAACTGAAGGCTTACAAATTCGGATAAAGAGCCCGGGGTATAAGCAAAACCCTAATGCACATGACGCCTCAATTATGAAGCGCAAGCAAAGTGCAGGAACATTTGCCATTAATAACCTCACCACTAAAGTAAAACAGCCAGGATGGGCACGAAACAAGAATGCACATGAAGACGCACTGTTGAAGCGCGATCCAAGTAAGTCTGTGTTTGCTACCAATGCTATTTATGGTAAGGTTAAGGCCTATCAGTATATCCGGAATCCATCCTCTAGTAAGGATGCATTGAAGGTTCGCGAACCTGGAAAAGCCTTTGCCAAGGCAAACAACTATCAGGGTAATATTAAAATGCAGAAGTTTAACTTCTTCAAGAATCCAGATTATCATCCCGACTCACAATTTGTGAAGACAAATAAGAACAATGTGAAAGGCGAACGGGACCTCTTTACCAATATTCGCTTGTTCTGGGCAAAAAACTTCCGCAAAAATGAAACACAACCCGATAACATTAAAGAGAAAGTGCGCAAACCAAGATATGACAAAAGAGAGGTCGGACTTTGGTATGATTAAGGTATGATTAAAAGCATATCAAAATTTTAAACGATTGACCTCTTCTTCCTTTTTCATTTCGTTAACTTGTGCCCCAAATTTATTGTCTTGCTGTACCTTGAATATATTTTCTTTGCTGCCATAATCGCGCAACTTATTTACTTCACGCTGTTTGTAATTGCTTTTTCCAGGAAAACCAAGGCTGTTAGTGCTTTGTCTCTGCCTTCAGCTACCCCCCTTTCTGTGGTAGTATGTGCACATGATGAATTGGAAAACCTTCAAGTGCTTATACCTTCACTTTTGCAACAACAACATCCCAATTTCGAAGTAATTGTTGTTGATGACAGAAGTAATGATGCTACGCGTGATTGGCTTTTAGAAGAGACAAAGTTGTATCCTTCATTGCGCATGGTGCACGTAGACCATACCCCCGATCATATTAATGGGAAAAAATATGCACTCACACTCGGTATCCGGGCGGCAAAACACGATTGGATTGTACTCACCGATGCCGATTGCCTACCTGAATCAACTAATTGGTTGTCTGGCTTAAGTGAGAGCATAAGTGAAAGCACACAAATTATTTTAGGATACTCTCCTTATCAAAAAAAGACAGGATGGCTTAATCTTTTTATCCGATTTGAATCGATTATAACTGCCTTACAATACATGGGTTTCGCTTTGTTAAAAAGACCCTACATGGGTGTGGGCCGAAATATGGCCTACCGCAAATCTTTGTTCATGGACAATAAGGGATTCACCAACATGCTTTCCTCCACAGGTGGTGACGATGATCTTTTCGTGAATAAACATGCGAAGGGAAGCAATACCGCAGTGGCCATTGGTGCGCACACACTTGTATCATCTGTACCTAAAACCACGGTAGCCGAGTTCTTTCAGCAAAAGATTCGGCACATGGCAGCTGGGAAGCGGTATAAGTTTATTGACCGCCTGCTACTGGCTCCCTTTCTTTTAAGCTGGCTGCTAAGCCTTATTTTGGGCATTACTTTACTTTTTCTCTCCACTAATCCCATTTTTATAGCCGCAGCGCTTTTATTACGTTTACTCGTCATGACTACCACACTCTATATCGCTACAAAACGTTTAGGTGATAGTTTTGAGCTTTGGGCGCTGTTGGTGTTAGACATTATTTACGGCATTTACTATCTTACCACTGCTCCAACCGCTCTGTTAACGAAAAAGATTCAATGGAAGAATTAGACGAAAGCAGGTTTTCTCAAAAAGCACTGGAAGATTTCCAGTTGATCGATCGTGCCGTTGATGGAGATGATGCCGCGTATGCCAAACTCTTGCAACGGTATAAGCGTGCCGTTTACCATATGGTGCTTAAGATGGTTAGAAACGTGGATGATGCAGAAGACCTCACCATCGAATCTTTTGCCAAAGCTTTCAGAAGCCTTCACCGTTTCAAAAAAGATTATACTTTCAGCACCTGGCTTTTCAGAATTGCCACTAACAATACCATTGACCACATACGAAAAAAGAAACTCAACACACTCAGCATAGAAAACACCTATACAGATGATGATGGTCAATCTGTTTCTATTGATGTAGAAGACGAAAACAACAATCCTCAGGAAGAAACCATTCGTGCACAAAAAGCTGAGCTTTTGTTAATCTTTGTTGATAAGTTACCAGCCAAGTATCAGAAACTGGTGCGACTGCGTTACTACGAAGAACTTTCTTACGAAGAAATAGCAGTGCGTATAGAGGCACCGTTGGGTACTGTAAAGGCACAACTACACAGAGCAAGAGAACTGATGTATGAAATGGTTAAAAACAAAAGAGAACATATCTAATTTTAAATTTGAAATTTAAAATTTAAAAATTCTTCAACTTGAGATCCGCCATCATTCTAAAATACTTCCCCGATCTTTCTGACATACAGAAAAAACAATTCGAAATGTTATTCGATTTGTACTCAGATTGGAATGAGAAAATCAATGTTATCTCCCGCAAGGATATTGATAATCTATACACCAACCATGTGCTGCATTCACTAGGCATTGCCAAGGTGCAACAGTTCATGGCCGGTTCAGACATTCTTGATGTGGGTACTGGCGGAGGTTTCCCAGGCATTCCCTTAGCTATACTTTTCCCTGATGTAAAATTTCATCTGGTTGACTCAATAGGGAAAAAAATTACTGTTGTTAAAGAAGTGTCTACTGCCCTGGGACTAAAAAATGTAAAAGCAGAACAAGCAAGAGCGGAACAACTAAAAGGTGAGTACGATTTTATTGTAAGCAGAGCCGTTACACGCATTAAAGAATTCCATCAGTGGATTCATAATAAGACGAAGGATAAGTCTATACATGAAAGGGACAACGGTATACTCTATTTAAAAGGGGGCGATCTTGATGAAGAGCTGAATGAATTAAAAAAGCCTTATCAACTTAATAACCTATCTGATTATTTTAAGGAAGAATTCTTTGAAACAAAAAAGGTGGTGTATGTGCCACTATGATATTATGGCCTCACTAACCATTGTCCGGTAAATACAGCCATCAAACAGAGGGTAACACTAAGCACAATGTATAACACAGACATTAACTGAAACTGGGCATTAAACATACTCAATGTTTCATGGCTGAAAGTTGAGAAAGTACTAAAGCCTCCACAAAAACCAACCGCCCAAAACAAGCGACCACTACTGCCGATTAATTGTCTCTCTTCAGCCGTTCCGACAATAACACCTAATATAAAGCAGGCTAACACATTTGATATTAGTGTTGCGTACGGAAATGCTAAGGCATACGGATTAAGCATACGTGCTATGAAGTAACGCACAGCACTGCCTAATCCTCCGCCTAAAAAAACCAGTAAAAAACTTTTCATGATTTGTCTAACATCAAGTTAGTCATAACTTCAAAAGTATGTTGCTTTAAAGCTGCCAAATCGTTGCCAAAATCTTTGATACCTATCGGTTTACCAGCTACAACTTTGATTACTCCCGGAGAGGAAATTCTGATTTCACCTGGATACATTAATTTCGATGCGCCAATTACTACCATCGGTAAAATGTCAGTTTGTGTATCAATGGCTATCCTGAATGCACCATCTTTAAAAGGTTGCAGTAATTCTTTTGTTCGATTCTGTGTGCCCTCTGCAAAAATTAAAGGTGAGGTGCCCCGCTTCAATACTTCAATCAATTTACTTATACTTTTCTTTCTACTATTCTGATCACCCCTGTCTAACATAATACAAGCCGACTTGATGATTAAACCTAAAATCGGAATTTTACCTAATTCCTTTTTTGCCAGCGGTTTAAATTCACCAGGAATCATTAAACGCACACCCGGTATATCCAAAAAAGAAGTATGGTTACTTACAAAAATATACGACCTGTTTTTTTCAATAAATTCCTTTCCAATAAGCCGATAACGTATACCGGTAAGTTTATCAAATATAGAAGCCCATATCCGTAAAAACTTATTCCCCAGCCAGCTGCTACGTTCACCCAATAGAAAAGGTATGATAATTCCTGGGAGTAAAATGATCATGGATACTGTAAAAATAACAAAGACCCAAATTGTGTAAAAAGCGGAAAGCGTTTTTTTAAAACCGTTCACTGTTAGCTATTTTTTCTCTTCAGTTAATTTTTGAATAGCGAGGTATTCATCGCGCAGTTTTGCGGCCTCAATAAATTCAAGATCCTTAGCTGCCTTTTCCATTGCTTTACGTGTGCGATCAGCCATTTTTTGCAATTCATCCTTACTTAAAAATGCAACAACAGGATCGGCAGCTAATGTTATCTCTTCATTTTCTATATAGTAATTTTTTGTGCTGCGTTTCGAATCCGCCACTTTAGTTTGTCCAAGTATGGAATCTTTGCTTCTAATGATTGTCTTAGGAGTTATGCCATGTTCTGCATTATAATCTAACTGAATTTTTCTGCGCCTGTTCGTTTCATCAATGGCTTGTTCCATCGATTCAGTGACTCTATCTGCATACATGATTACACGACCATTCTCATTACGTGCGGCACGACCAATGGTCTGCACCAACGAACGTTGATTGCGTAGGAAGCCTTCTTTATCAGCATCCATAATGGCTACCAAGGAAACTTCTGGCAAATCCAATCCCTCTCTCAATAGATTCACACCAACCAATACATCGAACACACCTAAACGTAGTTCCCGTAAAATTTCAACCCGATCGAGTGTACTTACTTCTGAATGTATATAGCGACACTTTACCCCTACCCTGTCCATATACTTGGTCAGTTCTTCTGCCATGCGTTTGGTCAAAGTAGTAATCAGCACTCTTTCTTTCTTCTTAATGCGTTCATCAATTTCTTCAAGCAAATCATCAATCTGATTTTTGCTTGGTCGTACATCAATGATGGGATCCAATAAACCTGTGGGCCTGATCAATTGCTCAACTACAACACCTTCTGACTTTCTCAACTCATACTCAGCTGGTGTTGCACTCACATACACAACCTGTCTGTGCATTTCTTCAAATTCATTAAAAGTAAGTGGTCGGTTGTCTAATGCTGAAGGCAAACGGAAACCATAGTCAACTAAATTGACTTTTCTAGATCTATCCCCTCCCCACATCGCCCTGATTTGCGGCACTGTTACGTGACTCTCGTCAATCACCATTAAATAATCATCTGGGAAGTAATCAAGCAAACAGAAGGGTCGCTGACCGACTTTTCGTCTGTCGAAGTAACGCGAATAATTTTCTATGCCTGAGCAATAGCCCAACTCACGCATCATCTCAATATCAAACTCAGTGCGTTCTTTAAGGCGCTTCGCTTCTAAATGTCTTTTCTCACTCTCAAACATTTTAACTTGCAGCACCATGTCATCCTGTATTTCCTTTATAGCCTGATGCAGCGAATCCTTTCCTGTTACGAAAAGATTAGCAGGAAAAATAGTGACAACATTTTCGTCAGAAATTTTCTTACCACTAACAGGATCTATTCTTTGTATCGATTCAATTTCATCGCCCCAGAAATAAATGCGTAAAGCATAATCTGCGTAGGCAAGAAAAACATCGACAGTATCACCTTTAACACGAAAGGTGCCGCGCTTGAATTCAGCTTCTGTCCTATTGTAGAGAATATCAACTAAAGCAAAAAGTAAACGGTTGCGTGCAATGGTTTCACCTGCTTTAAGTCTGATTACGTTTTTACCAAACTCATCAGGGTTACCAATACCATAAATACAAGAGACGGAGGCGATTACAATTACATCTCTTCTGCCGGTAAGTAAAGAAGAAGTTGCACTCAGGCGCAGTTTCTCAATTTCTTCATTAATGGATAAATCCTTTTCAATGTATAAGCCTGAGGTGGGAATAAAAGCCTCAGGTTGATAATAATCGTAGTATGAAATGAAGTACTCTACAGCATTTTCAGGAAAAAATTGCTTGAATTCACCGTAGAGCTGTGCCGCTAGGGTTTTATTATGACTTAAAACCAATGTGGGTCTATTGGTTTGGGCAATTACATTGGCAATAGTGAAAGTTTTACCAGATCCGGTTACACCTAACAGCGTTTGATGCGCTTCACCACGTTCCACTCCAGCCACCAATTGAACAATGGCTTTTGGTTGATCTCCGGTGGGTTTGTATTCACTGGTAAGTTTAAACTCCATTATGTAAATGGAAGGCTCAAAATCCAAAATTCAAAATTATTACGTGATAATTTTGAATTTTGGATCAGAAATTTTTGGAGTGCGGTTATGAATTCCAGATTTCCCAGGACTTCTCTGCCTGTACATGAAGCATTTCTAGGCCATTCTTAATGGTTGCACCGTGCATTTCTGCTTTTTGCAAGAATACGGTTCTCGCTGGGTTATAAATTAGATCATAAACAAAATGATTCTTCCCAATGTTTTCCATACTGATGGGTGCCATGGTCTCGGTATTAGGGTGCATACCCAGAGGTGTCGTGTTAATTACCAAGTTACACTCACTCAATATTTGTTTGTTTTTAGCGTCTAATTCCTCGTACGTGAGTTGTCCTTTGCCAGCTTCGCGTGAAACAATCTGATGCTCTATTTTCAATTTCTTTAATGCCTGGCGCACTGCCTTAGAAGAACCACCTGAACCCAGTACCAAGGCTTTAAAAGCGGTTCCTTTTGGAAGCCAACGTTCTAATGTTTCGTAAAATGCAGCAGCATCAGTGTTGTATCCTTTAAGTTTGCCGTCCTGAATTTTAATAACGTTTACGGCACCAATTTCCTTTGCAGCGGCATCCACCTCATCAATCAAAGCAATCACTTTTTCTTTGTAAGGAAGGGTAACATTTAATCCACTTAAGCTTTTATTTTTTTCTACTAAATCTGTGAGTTCATTGATTGAACCGAGTGGAAATAATTCATAATGATGATCTCTTAATCCATCTCTGAAAAATTTCTCATCGAAATAAGCTTTTGAGAAAGAGTGACTAACTGTTGATCCTATTAAGCCAAATATTTTTTCCATGTTAATGTTTTAGTTTTAGTCGCGTAGCAATACGCTCAATCAAAATCACAATAAATACACCTAAGGCCATCATTAAAATGGCTTGTAAAAGTAATGGATCTTTACCTGTTACTTCAAAATACTGTCCTGGTAAGATACTTTGATCAAAAACTGAAATTTGTTCTCCTTTACTGTTGGTGGCATATTCTTTAATTTCTCTCCATGGCCACACTTTATTGAGAGAGCCTATCATAAAACCAGCTAAAATAGCTATGGCAAGACTATGGTAATGCTTTAGTACCCATGAAAGTAATCTTGAAAAAGAAATGATGCCAACAAAACAACCCAATACAAATATTGATACAATAGTTAGATTAAATTCAATGAGGGCAGTTATCATGAATTGGTATTTACCAATCAGCAGTAGAATGAAAGCTCCGGAAATACCAGGTAAGATCATAGCACAAATGGCAAGTGTACCGCTGAGGAAAATAAAGAAAAGGTTATTCGGGCTTTCCGTTGGTGTTACTACCGTGATGTAATAGGCCACACCTACACCCGCCACAAAGCTTAAAATAGATGAAGCGTTCCATTGTTTTATTTCGCGCATTACAAGGGGCGCAGAAACCAGAATAAGACCAAAAAAGAAAGACCAGATCAGGATGGGTTGCGTGTGCAACAAGTGCGTCATCAGTTTTGCTAATGAGAGCAAGCTTGTGATGATCCCTGCAAAAAGTGTTACCAAAAAATTGCCGTTTATCTTTTTCCAGAAATCTGCAAAACGAAAACGAATCAATAATTTAAAAGCTTCTCCATCTACTGCTTTGATCGAGGAGAGCAATTCATCATAGATACCACTTATAAACGCTACCGTTCCACCTGAAACGCCTGGTATAACATCGGCAGCACCCATAGCCATACCCTTCAGGTACAACAAAATATAATCAGCAGGATTTTTCAAATTAACTTTTACTCAACCTCAAAAGGTGGTGTTGTATTTGTTTTCTTTCGCTCAATACCAAGGAAATGTAAGAAAGTATCTCCTCTTAAACCTAAACGAATTGTTTCCAACGGAATCACTTCATTAGGTGCGATATTCCCCAGGTTTACATTAGCACCCAACAATTTGATAAACCAAACTTGTTGCGCTTTTTGCGGTGCTTCCCAAATAATTTTTTCGAAAGGTATTTTAGTCAAGATCTCCTGAACAAGACCTGAACGCACTTCACCGGTTGAACGGAATAAACCTACGTTACCACCTTCGCGTGCTTCACCAATTACTTTCCAGGCACCGGCATCCAATTCTTTTTGCATCAACTCTATCCACTGATATGGTGGGATAATTTTATCTGCATCCTTAGACCCTACTTCTGATAACACAGTTACCTGCTCAGATAGCTTTGCTATGTAATCGCACTTTTTGTCGTGATCTAAATCTATTGAACCATCTGATACTTCGGCAAACTGCATATCAAATTTATCAAGCACTCTGCGATAGTCATCAAACTGATCGCGAATAATAAAAGCTTCAAACAGCGTGCCTCCAAAATAAGTGGGTAAGCCAGCGTCTTTAAAAACTTTTAGTTTTTCCTTCAGGTTAGGGGTAACAAAAGAGGTTGCCCAACCCAGTTTTACAATGTCAACATGGTCGGCACAAGTAGCCACAAAGTCTTCTGCTTCCCGCACACTAAGCCCTTTATCCATGGCCATAGTAAAACCGAATTGCCTGGGCTTACGGGTACGCTCAGGCAGGTTCTTTAGTTCGTAGTTCATTAGTTGTTTTCTTTTCTAAATTGTTCGATGATCTTATAGAGCGCTTTCTGCGTTTCCAACTGCGGAAAGAACTCGAAGAGGATCGTATGACCATCAAAGTCCAAAATTAATGCATTTTCTAGATAGTTAAAGGCCTCCTTAAATTTGCCTCCTGCAATTAAGTAGACCGTCATTCTGTAAAACATTTCCGAATCATCGGGAACTTCGACAAAACCTTCCGCTAAAATACCAATAGCACGCTCAAATTCGCCTTGATCGTAATGAATAAATGACCAATTGAGCCAAATTTCTTTATCTGATGGATCTAGTTTGGCCGCCTCTTCATAAGATTCTAAACTGCGTGGAATATGTCCGATTTTGAAATCAGAGTGTGCTACAGCTTTCCAATATTCAGAATTTTCGGTGTGCAGCTTGAGTGCTTTTGTGTAATGATGGTTGGCTTCACTCCATTTCTCCATCTTTTCAAGGCAAGCACCACACCCAAACCAAGCCTCATCATACAAACTGTCGATCTTAGTTGACTTCTGATAATATTTAAGCCCTAGTTCAAATTGTTCTAAACTTTCATAGGCAGCACCAATGCAGCAATACACTTCTGCGCTTGGTCCTTCTAACTCTATTGTCTTTTTAAATGAATCCAGTGCTTTGGTGTACTCTGCCAGATTCATGTAAGTGTTACCCACATTGAAATATGCTGAGGCAAAAGTTTCATCAATAGTGATAGCGTAGTCGTAGGCAACTAAGGCTTCACTAAATTTTTCTAGTTTATTATAGACAATACCCAAGTTGTACCACGCTGCTGCTGAGTACGGATCTTCGTCAATAAATTTTTGATAATACTCAACACTACTTTCTAATTGATCCGTTACATCGAGACAGAAGGCAAGCTCGTATAATGCACCTTCATGGTTGAGGTTTAATTCTATTGCTTCTTTATAGGCGTCTATTGCCAGTTGGTATTGCTCAATTTGCTGGTAAGCAAGACCGATGTTATAATAAACTTCGTCTTTATCCTCTGCAAGATTAAGTGCTCTTTCGTAGCACTCAATTGCTTCTGTATGTTTATTCTGAAGTGAAAAAATGGAGCCTTTGGTTAACAAAACTTCTGGATCATTGGGTTGCATACTTTCTACGTCACTAAGTATATCCAATGCTTCGTCATGCTCACCCAGGTTGGAAAGAATTTGAGCTTTAACAACCTTTAACTCTGCAGAGAAAGGGTATTGACTAATGCCCAAGTTTGCTGCATGTAATGCCTTATTATTTTTTCCTCTGAATAAATAATAATCTATGATTTCCTGAAAAGCTTCCAGATCAAAAAAACCTTGTTTCTTTTTTCGCAGGTTCTCCTCAAAAGTCTTTATCAGCTCATTTTCTTCTTCCCGCTTACGATACTCTTTTGCCATGTGCAATCGGTTTGCAAAAGTTAACAAATACAAGGGCAAAACTAAATAGCAAATCCTACTTTTTAAGACTTATTTTTTGCCTATACTCCCCGCAGCACCAGGAAATAGTGTTTTCAATCGATTGAAACTCAAGTCCAAGAGCTTTCTTAACCTTGATATTGCTGTAAGTGAAATTTTTTCCGGCTAAATGGGCTGTTTCCTTGGTGATTAAAGGTCTGGACCTTGTTAAAAAGGAGCGAAAAGCGTCAAACCGTGCGGCAAATTGAATCAGTTTCCGATTAACACGTATTGAAGGTGGCTTTTTACCGAAATAATTTGCTGCCTTGGTGAAAAAATCGAGGTATGAAATCGTCTCAGCCGTAAGAATAAAACGCTCAGCTTCAATTGAAGAATTATATAGTTTGATGATAGCGGTCGCCACATCACGAACATCTACCGCACTAAAAGACCCATCAGTAAAAAAGGGACGTTCCTGCCAGGCGTATTTAAAAAGTTGTGCGCTGCTTTTATCCCAATCAGTTGGGGCAAGAATAACTGAGGGGTTTACAATTACCGTACAAAGCCCTTCTTCTTGTCCACGCCATACTTCCAATTCAGCCTGATACTTTGAAGTGGCGTAGTTACTAACAATAGCTCCCTCTATCCACTTACTTGTTTCGTCTATATATACTTGCCCTTTTTCTTTTCCAATGGCGGCTACCGAACTTACATGTAGCAAACGTTTTATGCCTGTTATTAAGCAGGCGTTTACTACATTTCTTGTGCCCTCTACATTAATAGATTTAACAATCTCTCCGTCTTGTTTATGATAAGAAACTACAGCTGCAGTATGGATAACACCGGTTGCTTTAGAAAATATCTCAATCAGCGAGTCTGGATCTGTAATATCGCCTTCAACCCATTGAATAATATTATTTATATCAGCAAGCGATGATATGTCGCTCGATTCTCTGCGCATGGCGACAAAAGGAATCTTAGCTTCGACCAGCCTCCTCACCACATAACTACCCAACAATCCGTTAGCTCCCGTTACAACAATCATTATAAAGAATAATTTAAAAGTGGCAACGCCAATGCTTTGCTATAGTATTTGCTTTTTTGTGCGCGTTTTAATATTTCAGCATGTTGCAGATTATGACAATCACTTCCTAACATGTTTACATATTTTTGGTCGATTAGGAAGCGTGCCAATTTTTCAACTTCTGGGCCGTACAACCCCCCTAATGACATGCTGTTTACCTGTAAGAGAACACCGCGCGATAGTAAATCTTCAATTCTACTTTTGTTATTAAGCAAGTACATATACCGTTCGGGATGTGCCATAACCGGCTTATACCCTAGTGTAGTAATTTTAAAAATAAAATCATTTAGTATGAGTGGTTCTGAGAAGAAATTAGTTTCAAACAATAAATGATTTTGAGAAAAAGTAAGAAGTTTAGCTTTAGCATCTACTTGTTGCATCAGCCATTCATCTAAATTATATTCGGCAATTGCTGATAAAGACACCTCAACATTTCTCTCCTTCAGGTAATCTTTAAGCAAGATTAGTTTTTGTTGTATGGTCTCAGAGCTATTTCTGTATAATTCGTGTACGTGAGGGCTGGTAATAAGTCGTGTAAAACCAAGTGCTTTAAGTTTAAGAATTACCTGCTCTGCTTCTTCAAGTGATTTTACGCCATCATCGATTCCTGGTAAAAGATGTGAGTGCACGTCTGTTGTAAACGCTGGCATCCAAACGGACTCTTCTTTCTTTTTAAACCAATGAAACACTATCTGTTAAAAAAAATGGATTCGAAATATTTAGACTTCTTTTCTTCGTGGTAGTAGCCATAGCCATAGGTTTGTGCGGTGGCCGGTAAAGCATTGAGGATAGCTGTTACATTAGAAAAATTATGAAGGGAATTAATTCTTTTTAAATTATGAAGAAACTCTTTCTTGGAATAATTAGCACGGAATAAGTACACACAAACGTCTGAGCGCTTCATAGCCATAATACCATCAGTAACTATACCTACTGGTGGTGTATCAATGATAACAAAATCGTAGGCTTGTCTTAATTCTTGAATTAGCTTTTCAAAAGCACCGTTAACTAATAGCTCCGATGGATTTGGTGGATGTGGACCAGCAGGGATAACATCAAAGTTGGCAACTGAAGTGGATTGTGCACACTCCTGCCATGTATTTTTACCAATTAATACACCGCTAACACCAAGTGCCTTATTATTAAATGGAGGTGGCTGATCATCTTTAGGTTTGCGCATATCCAAATCGACAAGCACCACCCTTTTATTTGACATTGCTATGACGGCACCCAGGTTGCGTGCTACAAAAGATTTTCCTTCGCCTGATACAGTTGAAGAAATAGAAATAACCTTTTGCACACCATTTACATTAAAGAAATCCAAATTGGTTCTTAATGTTCGAATGGACTCTGATACCATTGAATGAGGCTGATTTTGAACGGGTAAATTATCCTTTCGGGAATTTCTGAAAGCAGGAATGATACCTAGAATAGGCACCTTGGCAATTCTTTCCAATTCATGCACACTGGTAATTTTATCATCAATCAAATAAAGAAAGCCTACAAAGAAAAATATAACCACAAGGCTAGTGGTAAAACCACCGATTGTTATTAAAATTCTCTTTGGTGAAATCGGTTTACCTGGTAGATTGGCAGCAGATAATATCTTAAAGTCAGGTATGGTACCTGCCTGTGCAATCTCAAATTCAGAGCGCGATTGCATAAGCGTAAAATAAAACTCTTCGTATAACTTGTAGTAGCGTTGGTTCTTATTGTATTCAGTTGCCTTATCGGGCATAGTTGCAAATTCTCTCTCTAACAGTCTGCGTCTTGTGTCTGCTCTTCTTGCCTGATCCAGTACAATTTTCTCCAACTCAGTTAACTGAATGACTAAGGCTTTTTCAGCAAATTCAATATCACGTTGTAGTTCCTGATATGCAAATGTTGATTCTTTATAAGAAAGCTTTAGTTCATTAATTGCCTCTCTTTTTTTCTGATAGGCTAACACATCGTTTATTACTTCTTGTGGCAGCGTCTCTTTATCTGTAAGACTTACATAACGCTCAGTCTTTCCATCTTTTAAATCCTCCTTTAATTTACGAATTAACCTTAGTCGACTGTTAATTGTAAAACTTGAGGTATCAAGGGCGTTAATCTGTTCGACCGTTCTGCTCATGTCAGCAGTAAGGTCTTGGGTTTTGTTTTTGAGCGTGAAGTCTTTAAAGTAATCTTCATACTGAGACATTTTTTCTTCAATCTGCTCAAGCTCATTGTTTACCCAGTCGATCTTATGTTTGTTGGCAAAGTTTTTTTGTTCGTTACTAAAGCCCAGGTAAATATTTACAATTTTGTTTACAATGTCCATGGCTTTTTCTGCACTAAACTCCTTAAAGGAAATGCGAATAGTATTTGCATTATAATTTTTAGGAGTTACCATAAGTCGCTCTGTAAAATACGCACGTAATGCCTGCGCATCATTAAGCATAAAAGAGTATGTGTTCTTGGGTTCGTAGGTATATCCCTTAGCACTTTCTATTAATACTTTAAAGCCCTCCATTTGCACAACTTTCCCAAAGTTGCCAGTTAACTTTTCCCCATCACTTAATGTAATCTCAAATTGCGCTTCAGATTTTTTATCAATAGTGTGATTTAGATTATAGTACGAATTGTTTACTTCAATTGGGGTAACTTTAAACGGTGAGTTTTTATACAACTCATAATCTAAAAACTCACCCACACTATAATAAGAAACATCCAATTTAAGTGAGTCAATTACCCTGCTTAAAAATAAATTTGATTGTATAAGTTCAATTTCGCCCGAAATTAAATTCAGGTTTTGGTCTTCCATTATTTTGGTGATACCAAATTCATTTGCCTCGTTATTTACTTCAAGTTTTATTTCTGCTTCTGCCTCGTAAACATTTTTAGTATAACGTATGTAGAGATAAGCTGATAAATTACAAAGTATAAATAATAACAATATCCAAACTGTATTCTTCAGCAGAATAGACTTGAGTTTTGAGAAGTCAATTGTTTCCGATTCGTTTGTAAATCCTTTATCCATATAGCAGATTTACCTTAGCGTTACTATTAAAATTGCAACAATAGAGGTGGTGATCGCTAGCAACTGACCATAGTCGCGTAGTCCCTCGGCCAAAGGTCTTCGTACAGGTTCTACATATACTATATCCCCCGGCAAAACAGTCATGTTACTATTTCTGTAGCTTTCTATTGTACTAAAATCGAGTATGTAAACATCATTCCCCCTTACCAATCTGATATTTTGTGCTTTTGAATCGATAGCAAAAGCTTTACTAAGTGCTAATATTTCTAATACGGAAGTGTTAGTAAAAGTAAGTGGCACCACTTGTCCTCCAGTTGAACCCAACACCACAACTCGATGCGAGGCACATTCAACTGTTACAAAGGCATTTTCATAATATTTGGTAAATTCCTTCTGAAGCAATAGCTCTGTTTCTCGCAGGGTTAAGCCCGCGAGCTTAACTTCATTCAACATAGGCAACTTAGCGACACCGAATTTATCTATCTCAAAATTTTGAGTCTTTATAAGATCTTGTGCTTGCTGCGGATTGGCCATGCCTTGACGCATTAACAAGTCGTCAGGGTCGATAATGCGTTCTCCATTTTTAGTGAAAACTTTTAGTGAAATCTCATCAAAATTAGTAAGTACATAGGCCTGATTGAGATTATTCGCGGCTTGTTTGATTGCAGAAGATTCGGATGTTTTAAACATTATACTCTGCTTGTACGAGCTACAAGAAGCAAATGATAACGAGATAAGCACTATCCAATAAAATGGTTTCAAAGGCGCTTTGATTTAGCAGTTAAATTACTGAATTTCTAATTAACTCTTGTAATGTATGGAGGTATGTGTCCTTTTCTGAAATTATTGGTTCATCGAAAGGCCACTTTATTTTCAAATCGGGATCATTCCACAATAGTCCACGTTCAAATTCCTTATTGTACACCTTACTGCATTTGTAGAAAAAAATACTGTCTTCTAGCGCTGCCAGGCCGTGTGCAAACCCTTCTGGTACAAACAATTGGTTTTGTTTTTCACTATCAAGCACCAGGCTATAGGTTTTAGCAAACGTTGCAGAATCTCTTCTCAAATCTACAACGACATCAAGTACTTTACCTGAAATAACCCTTACAAGCTTAGCCTGCGCAAAAGGCGGCAACTGGAAATGGAGCCCTCGGATTACACCCTTTTTAGAAAACGATTGGTTCTCTTGAACAAATTGAATGTCTGGATCAATATTAATTAACCAATCATCTCGATAGCTTTCGAGAAAATAGCCTCTCTCATCAAGGAAAAGCTTTGGCTCAATTTGAATAAGTCCGGCTATGCCAGTTTCAATAAAAGATACGTTAGGATGCAATTTGTATGATTTTCAGCTCAGCAAGATACTTGTTGATCACTAATTTTTCATCAAACTGACGCTCCATTTTTACACGGCCATTTTGGCCAAAAGCCTTAAGTTTCGAATCATCCATGGCATGCATCTGAACCATTTTGTTTGCAAGATCTTTTTCATCCTTTATTTTACAAAGCAAACCATTGATATTGTTCTCTACCACATGGTTACAACCAGGAACATCAGTTGCAATTATCGGTTTAGCAGAACTCGCTGCTTCAAGAAGTGTCCTGGGGGTGCCTTCTCTATAAGAAGGTAAAACTACACAATCTGCTGCCTGGATAAATTGACGCACATCGTTGGTAGTTCCCAAATATTCAAAAGTGCCTTCTTCAATCCATTTTGCAATTGTTTTTTCATTTATACCTCTTTTGTGTTGTGGATCAATTGCACCAAGTACCTGGAATTTTGCTTTAAGTCCTTGCTGTTTAAAGCGTTGAATTGCATCGACATACTCCAAAACACCTTTATCAGTTATAAGCCTTGAAATCATTAAAAAAGTAAAAGTCTCATTCCGCTGAAAATCAGCAGGCATGAAATGCTCAAGGTTAATACCCGAACCCGGAACAATATCGGCTTTTTGTGCAGCAACTAATTTTCTTGACACGAAAAGTTTGAGGTCGTCAGGGTTTTGAAAGAATATTTTTGAAGGGTAGCGAAAGCTGATTTTATAAAGCCCAATTGCAATTTTTGAAACCAGATTGTCTTTTAAAAAAACTGTGCCTAAACCGCACACATTATTTACTGATGGAATACCCAGCATAGCTGCTGCTAGGGTGCCGTAAACGTTAGGTTTTATGGTAAAATGAAGCACTACCTCTGGCTTTAGCCTTCGGTAAATGGCCCATAATTCTATAAGTAATCCTAGGTCTTTAATGGGATTAGCTCCACGACTGTCCATTTTTACATTGTGATGGGTACAACCTATTTCAGTTAAAAAATGGGTATAATCATCGTTTGGAGCTATGGTATGAACTTCATGTCCTTCAGCCAGCAAAGATTTGATAAAATTTAGCCTGAAATTGTAAATATTCCAGGAGGTGTTTAACACGACAGCAACTTTCATAGGCCCCTGATCAAAGCAACGAAGTCTCGATGGTCAGTCGAAAAAATCGTTTAAGCACATTTATAGACATTAATACTACAAATCTAAGAAAAAGTAACCTGTAGTGAAACCAGCTATACTTTTTTTCCGTTTATTTCGCACCATTTATAAATGACTGAAAAACAAAACACTGCAGTACTCGTTGCTTTAGGTAACAGCCGACACCCGGAACTTGTTGAAGAGCATTTGCACGAACTGGCCTTTTTAGCTGAGACTGCAGGAATTAAAACCGGCAAAAGACTTATCCAGAATCTGGAAAAGCCGGATGGCAAATTCTTTATCGGTAAAGGAAAGCTGGAGGAATTGAAAGAATATGTGCGTGCACTACCTGCTAATCATGTAATCTTTGATGATGACCTAAGCCCATCTCAACTCCGGAACCTGGAGAAGGAACTGAACCCAAAAGATGAGGAAGCTAAAGTGCGTATTTATGACAGGAGCTTGTTGATACTAGACATTTTTCTGCGTAGAGCCCAGACCTCCCAAGCCAGAACACAAGTAGAACTTGCCCGAAACCAATACTTACTTCCACGCCTTACCCGTATGTGGACTCACTTGGAGCGCCAACGAGGTGGTACAGGGACAAGGGGGGGAGCAGGTGAACGAGAAATTGAAACAGACAGACGTATTATTCGCGACCAGATATCTCTTTTAAAGGAGAAACTGAAAAAGATTGAAAGTCAGCATGCTACCCAACGCAAATCTCGGCAGAACATAGTGCGGGTAGCTATTGCCGGTTATACCAATGCGGGTAAATCAACATTAATGAATTTGCTTTCTGGATCAGATGTGCTAGCCGAGAATAAACTCTTTGCTACAGTAGATGCTACGGTGCGTAAAATCAATTTAGGAACAATCCCCTTTTTACTTTCGGATACTGTAGGTTTTATCCGCAAGTTACCTCATCACTTAATTGAATCATTTAAATCTACTTTGGACGAGGTAAGAGAGGCAGATATTATACTACACGTTGTAGATGTATCTCATCCTTATCATGAAAACCATATTGAAGTCGTGTCCAAAACATTGGCTGAACTTAATGCTGGTTCCATACCGGTGGTATTAGTGTTAAACAAAGTAGATATACTAAAAGAGCAGCGACCTGATTTTGATGAAGAAGCAGCTAAGGGCTATTACAGACAAATGGGCTTCGAACACATCATATTTATTGCGGCAGCCAAAAAGCTGAACATTGCTGCGTTGAAGCAACTTCTGTTTGAAGAGGTGAAGAAGAAACATCTGCAGTTTTATCCTAACTATATCACAGATGGATATGAATTTTCATTTATTAATAATCCCGAAGCTGATCAACCCACTTAGTTTTATATTTTTGCATTCTAATGGTCTCATAGTTCAACGGATAGAATAGAAGTTTCCTAAACTTTTGATCCCAGTTCGATTCTGGGTGAGACTACTTAATTATATTGTTACTTGAAAGACCAGAGATCTCTGGTCTTTTACTTTTAGTATCTCTTAGAAACTTTCAATCTTCTAATTGATATTTGAATACGCTGATTTAAAAATTCAAACTGCGTAAATGTAAGATCAGACCATTAAGGAATTCCCTGTCAAGATTAGTTGCCAAACAATTACCAGAAGAAAAAAATCATGCCTCACACAATATAAGATGTGTTTATCCATTTATATACATTGTCAAGGTATGTGCAGTCGGGAAGGAAAGGTAAATGCGCGCTGCGTAGAGTGAGTATTATCAAAGCAAATGATCTAACAGCTTTGTAAATGCAGGAAGTTGATAATGCAATAACCTTACTCATGCAAAGCAATAAATTAACTATCCCTATATCCTTTGAGACAAGGTTCCCTCAAATATCATCAACTACTGTACAGTAGCATCATGCTCTGCCTATCTTTAAATAGCTTGGGTCAAAGTATTAGCGGTTCAATCACAGATGAAAATAATCAGCCTGTTCCATACGCCACCATTTTTATAAGAGAGTTAAACTCGGGCACTACAACTAATATGCAAGGCAAGTATTTTATGCTAATGAATACCGGCATTTATCATGTTGCCGTTTCTTGTGTTGGTTATGAGTCGCAGGCCTTTGTTATTACTGTGGCTGATAGCGAGTTGATTAAAAATATAAAGTTGCAAACCTCAAGCACCCAACTTAACGAACTAGTGATTAGGGCCAGCAGGCGTGATCCTGCTTTTGAAATTATACAATCTGTAATCGACAATAAAGAAAAGCACCTGACACAGGTTAAAAGCTACAAGACAAACATCTACGTGCGTGCTTTGGAGCAATCTGACAAAAAGAAAAAATCAACACAACAAAATCCAGCTGATGAAATTTCTAAAATAGATCCAACAAAAGATCCTCTCGAAGAAGCGCGCAAGCAAGAAGAAGCCAGATTAATGCAAATCAATTTAGTGGAAATGCAACTCACGCTAAATTATAAATACCCCGACAACTATAAAGAAGAAAGAACAGCCTATAAATTATATGGCAGTAAAGCAGGTTTGTACATACCTATATTTAGTCAAGCTGATTTCAATTTCTATCATAACCTTGTTGATATGAAGGGAATTTCTGAAATACCACTTATCTCTCCTATTAGCAGAACAGCCATACTATCATACAAGTATAAACTAGATGCTGTTTTGAAAGAAAATGAAAAGGTGGTTTATAAAATAAAAGTCATTCCAAGAAAAAGTGGTGACGCAACTGTTAATGGATTTTTGTACGTAAATGATAGCACTTGGAATATTAATCGCCTTGAGTTTACCATTGAAAAGGGTGGGTTAAAATTTTATGATCTCTTCATTATTAAACAGAATTACGAAGAGATAAGTGAAGGCTGGTGGATTCCAACAAGGCAAGAATTTACGTACGAAACAAAAGCAAGTGAAAGAATTTTTAAAGGGAAAACCATTCTTGCCTATTCAAACTACGAAAAAGACGTTGCCTTCCCAGAGCGATTTTTTGGCAATGAGGTTTCCGTCATAACAAAAGATGCTTATAAAAAAGATTCAAGTTACTGGAATCAAGCTCGCCCTGAAGCACTCTCTGCTGATGAGAAAAAGTTAATTGCCCTCCGTGATAGTATTGAAGCAGTAAGGAGCAGTAAGCGCTATATCGACTCTATTAATGCAAAATTTAATAAAGTAACTATCGGTGAAGTTTTATACCACGGAGTTGGCTTTAGAAATGGGAATAAGAAAAGTTCAGTCAACATAGCCTCATTACTCAGTCTTATTGATTTTGCAGTTGTTGGTGGCTTTCGACTTGGCCCTTATGGCAGTTATTTTCGTAGATATGAAAATGACAGAACACTTTGGATAAACGGCTCTGTTAATGTAGGTTTTAAGAATAAAGACATTCAAGGAAACGTAAATGCATGGTGGAGACATGATCCATACCACTTAGGTGATCTGGGTGGATTTGTAGGAAGATCCTTTTACACCATCTATCCCTTTGATGCGTACTTAAACCAGTTAAAAATTGCCAATTACATTTTACACGAGCACGCTGACATTTTTTACAGAAGAGAACTTTTCAATGGTTTTTATGTAAGATCACAGTGGGGCTTTGCCAATCGAAAACCTATCGATTCATTAAATGCAACGTCAATAATTGATGACATCTATGAACAGGGTGATCCACTCATTTTTAATAATTACCAGGCATTTATATCTAACACCACAATTTCCTATACACCTGGTCAACAATACATGACCGAGCCAACACGTAAAGTTGTATTAGGTAGCAAATACCCAACATTTACTTTTAATCATAAAAAGGGTTGGGATTATATTTTCGGAAGTGATGTTGATTTCGACTACATAGAATTTTCCGTTCAGCAAAATTTACTTTTAGGCACACTTGGTGATTCAAGGTACACATTTCAGGCAGGCAGGTTTGTTAACACAAAAGAGCTTCCTGATATCGATATAAAACGTTTCAGACAGGCAGACCCAGTCTTGTATTCCGAGCCGTTACACTCCTTTCAATTATTAGACACTTCACTTACTACCACTAACTGGTTTTTAGAAGCACACTACATCCATCATTTCAATGGCGCCATGATCAATAATATTCCATTAATCAAAAAAACCAAAATAAGAACTGTTGCCGGTGCAGGGGCTATGTGGATACAAGAGAGCAACTTTCGTCATCAGGAGATTTTTGGTGGCCTTGAGCGTATATTTAAGTTAGGACCTCGAAGAAGACTACGATTAGGCGTTTACGGTATTATCGGACAATCTAATAATCTAAAACCTACCTCAGGTTTTAAATTATCATTTGATATTATTGATACCTGGAAACTGGATTGGAGTTATTAGAAATTATTTCAGTAACACATCGATTATTCATAAAAAATAAAAACCGGATTACTCCGGTTTTTTATTTTAGATAGAGAATCTAAAATCTCCATTTTTCCAACGCTTTACTAAGGGCTTCGTGAATCATGGCGATGTATTCTCTTTCTTTACTAACAACGACTTCTTTTTCACCTTCGGCTGTTACGATTTGCACGCCATACTTTTCTCTCTCAATTATCAGAAAAATAATTCCCGCCAGAAACATCATAACTCCGAAGATGAGTGAAAGCAAACGTGCTGTTAATATATACTCACCAACCTGCAAATTTTGTATAGCGTTAACAGGGGTCAAGTTAAAAACACCCAAGGCTAAAAAGACAAGTCCAAGCGCGAGCATAACAAGCACTGGAATACGTCTTGGTGGAATTACCCTGAAATCGTGCCGGATAATTCCCTCCAAATGATACAGGCTCTTCTTCACTTTAAAAGTTGAATCCGTAACAGTGATCTTATGACCATCTGTGTACAATAGTTTTTCCGTATTCATAGCATACTGGTTTTACTGTTTAAACGATACACGAAATATTGTGGATGAGTGGTGAGGCATTTGCATCTTTAAACGGCTTGTTTTTATTGACGAACTGCTGATTACAACGAGGACTGTAAGTGTTAAATCTTAGCAAAAAGATTCAGTACGGTTATCAAGAGACCGTATAACAATTTAAAATGCAATATGATCAAACAAAAAGATCAGGAGTGAACTTATCACTCCTGATCTTTTCTAAGTGCAGATGTTTTCTTCAGAAAACATTTACTTCTTCTTTTTAACAATAGGCAAACGAATACTACTCAAATATTTTGCTGCGTGATGCACACTGTTCGTAGCCACCTTCGCTTCTGATTCATCAAAGTTATTTCCCCCTGTATTTAAGTTTCTGTCGAAGCGAGGAAAATTGCTGCTCGATACTTCAATACGAATGCGATGTCCTTTCTCAAAATAATTGCTGGTTGACATGGGTGTTAAATCCACTTTATACACCTGGTCAGCTTGCATAAATACTTCCTTTGTGTAGCCCTCGCGGTAGCGTACTCTTTGAATGGTTTCATCCAGGTTATATGCCTTACCATCCGGATATACATCAATCAACTTAATCGTAAAATCAGTATCCTTCATATCGGATGATATGTACAAAGTAGATTCAATAAATCCGCTTACTTCTATACCCTCTGTGAGTGGTTCACTTGTGTACACCAATATGTCATCGCGCTTCTCCATTTCCTGCTGATCGAACGATCCACCTTGCACTGCATTTCCAGTACAGCAAACGTTGCCTCCGTACGACATCACAGGATTCATGGGATCGTATTTAAAAGTATCCGGATTATCTTTAGTTGGTTTTTTCGTGCTCAAGGTTCCGTTACCAGCACCTGTGTTTGCTTTACCCTGGCTGTTTAAATAGTAGGTAGTCATCACTGCATTTTCAGGTGGCCAGGTATCAGCACTTTGCCATTGGTTACTTCCCATGGTAAAGTATTTAACCTTAGGCATTTTTTTCAAGGCATCGCTTGATTCACCCTTTAGCCAAACATCAAACCAACCATAAACAAGCTCGTTGTAATTAAGACGTGCATCACCAACACTACGCTCACCCACAATGGTATTTTCAGTTGCTCTTGTATAAGCACAATGCAAAGTTGGTGCAATTACTAAATATTGATTGTCACGCACAGCAGCATCTTTCGCATTATTGCGCACATGATTGTATAAAGCAAGATTAGGACTGCTTGACACATCGTACCACGACACAAACCAGAAACTTGGTGTGTTAAATGGCATGTCGTCATGATATAACCCACCTTTATACCATGCCGGATCGTTGGGTGTTCTCCGGATCATGTCTTCGTATATGCCTTTTGGGCCATTTACATTTTTGATAATATCCTGCACTGGTAAATGTTTCAAACCTACCGACCAATCTACTTTTGGGTAACGTGGTGCCATGTCGTAGAAACGTTGTATACGCTGTAAATCCTCTTGTGTAATATTTGAAGGCAAGGAAGGTTTAAACTCATCGTGTTGGGTTCCATACAACCATGCAGTAAATAACATTTGTTGTGCACCACCCCTAAACCAATTGCCTTGTTCGTAGAATTTACCAATGCGACCCACGCCCGCACCATAACCCTGTGGCACCATAGCAGCCAGATTAGGATGCTCTAGTGCAGCAACAGCCATTTGCCATTCTGCCGTTGAAGAACAACCCAGAGTTCCAATTTTTCCATTACTCCAATTTTGTGCTGCCATCCAGGTAAAGGCATCATAGCCATCAGTAGTAGGTGTACCCAGAATATCCCACTCGCCTTCTGAGAAAAAGCGACCACGTTCATTTTGTACTATATAAGCGTATCCTTTTTGTACAGCATCTAATGCTGTTTGCAAAGTTCGTGTTACCAACTCACCATCGCGGTAGCTGTTAAAATTATAGGGGGTACGTGAGAATATTATCGGATACTTGCCATCACCTTTCGGTCGATAGATGTCGGTTGAAAGGCGCACGCCATCACGCATCGGCATCATTACCTTTTGATCTATGATGGCAACTTTCTTAAGTTCTTCCAGTACATTCGTATTGTCTTGGGCATATCCGTTAATCAAGCATAGCAAGAATAGCAGTACGGCAAGCATGAGTTTAGGTTTCTTCATAATATTGACTTGGTTGGAAATTGAAGTTAAATGATTGACCTTGATAAGTGTTGGAAAAGTAGATGATCGGTCAATGGCTTCTGTAGCGTTTACTTATTTGTATGTAGATTTATGCGGAAACATTTTTTCAAAGAATAAACAGAACAATGGCTTAAAATATGGTAAAAATTAATGCCGTGAGAAAACTGGCGCTTTCATTTCCGGAAGCCACAGAAATGCCACATTTTGAAAAGACTTCATTCATGGTGAAAGCAAAGATATTTGCTACCTACGACCAGAAAAATGAAAGACTTTGCATTAAACTTTCTGAAATTGATCAGCACGTGTTTTTCTCAGCTGATAAAACAATCATTTATCCACTAGACAATAAATGGGGTAAGCAAGGCTGGACATTGATTGAAATGAAAAAGGTGCAGAAAGATTTACTTGTGGATGCTTTAACTACGGCATATTGTGAAGTGGCACCGAAAAAACTGGCTGAACAAGTAAGGCCTAAAGATTAAGAGGCAGCGCAATTGATTTAATCAATCATGCCATCCAGCCAGTGAATAATGTTTAAGAGCAATTGCATATTCTGCGAAGCACTTTTCTCATTCATACCAATTTTACTATTGCCTTGTCGCTGTGCCGTAAACATGGCTGCTTCCCCAAACACCACAATTCTACCCTTACCAAATTTCATATAAGCACCCTGCACAAGATCTTCGCCTGACACTGAAGGTGTGTTTTTATTAAACTCCCAGGCAACTTCAGGTATTTTGACCTTGTACTTATCGTTTAGTGTAATAATCGCCTGCGCGTTAGTTGGAATTTTAAATCCCTGACCTGTAAAAGTCTGCACAGTTGTAACAGACTCTTCTTCGTCACGACCTTGCGTTAAAGTATTGCTGACAAGTCCATCATCGATAGTAAAAATATCTCTGCCCCCATTTTTCATGGCGAAGCCATTGATGAATGCTACATCAAAAGCCTTGGCAAGTTTTTCAGCGGCTCCCGGGAAAGGCATGTGATCGGCAATGAGAAATAATGAGCCGCCATCTTGTACCCATTTTGTTAAGGCTTCAATCTCTTCATCTGTAAAAGCAGAGGGCGTTGGTAATGTCCATCGTTGTTGGTTTGAAGCATGCAAGGCATTAGCGATTACAAAAATTTTAGTTGAGTCCAGATTTTCTCTTGAAACAAGTTGCGTGCCCCTTTCAACCCTGTAACCATCCTGTTCCAGCACGCGGGCAAAAGGAAGGTAACGCCCGCGCATGGTATGAAAGTTATAATGTGCTTCATCAATCCTAACAACAGATCCTGTTCCTCTTTGATAAGCGGGATTTATAATCGTGGGCTTGAACAAAGTGTCAGCCAATTGTTGTGCGTTTGCCGAAAGTGAACAAAGCACCATCAGTTTTAATACCAGCGCTTTTACTTGCATGAAGGTAATTTAACACTATTCTACAAAATTATAAAATGACCATCTCTGTCTGAATTGATTTCAAATTTGGAATTTAAAATTTGGAATCAACCCCATGCCTATGCTAAACAAGTGTTAATATCTCTAAAACAAACGTTTTCGCTACTGATCGTTAGTTCGCTTCTTGATTTTTTTACAACACTTTTCCATTTATGGTCAGGATAGGATTCTTTGATTACTTAAATTGACTGACTTACGTCAACCTTAACCTTAAAGAATTGTCATTAGCCGGATTGTATCACGAAAGTTTTGAACACGACTCATGTGGTGTTGGATTTATTGCGAATGTTAAAGGTCATAAGTCGCATCAAATTATAAGCGATGCACTTACCATGTTAGAACGCATGGAGCATAGAGGTGCTTGTGGCTGCGAACCCAACACAGGTGATGGTGCAGGTATTTTAATACAAGTGCCACATGAATTCTACAGCAGCGAATGTCGTAAGCTTGGTTTTAAGTTACCTTCATTCGGTAACTACGGGGTAGGGCTCATTTTTTTTCCACGCGATGCAAAAGTGCGTGAAGAGTGTCGCACGGTGCTTAGCCGACAAATCAAAAAAATGAAAATGCAGTTGTTGGGCTATCGCACACTCGAAACCAGCAACGAAGCATTGGGGGAAACTGCGCTACAGTCTGAGCCGGTAATGGAGCAGATCTTTATTAAAAGGCTGGATGATGGTACCAATCCTGATGATTTCGAACGCAAACTTTTTATTCTTAGAAAATATGTCACGCAATTAATAACGGAGTCTGTAAAGGGTGTCGATAATCAATTTTATTTCTCATCGCTATCTTATAAAACCATTTCATACAAGGGCATGCTCATGTCCGGGCAGCTGCGTTATTATTTTCATGATCTGGAAAATGAAGAAGTGGTTTCAGCACTCGCGGTAATCCACTCTCGTTTTTCAACTAACACCTCTCCTTCCTGGAGATTAGCACAGCCCTTCCGTTATATCGCACACAACGGAGAAATTAATACTGTGCAGGGTAATATCAATTGGTTAAAAGCCAAAGAAACATTTTTCGCTTCGCCTTATTTTACCCGCGAAGAGTTAGACATGATTTTACCGATTTGTAATTCAAAACAATCGGACTCTTCCAACCTCGACAATACGATTGAATTGCTCGTTCATGCCGGTCGTTCATTACCGCATGTGATGATGATGCTCATTCCCGAAGCATGGGATGGCAATGAAGCAATGAGTCGGGAGAAAAAAGATTTTTACGAATACCACGCTAATTTGATGGAACCCTGGGATGGCCCCGCCTCTATCACTTTTACAGATGGTAAAATAGTGGGTGCTACGCTCGACCGAAACGGACTTCGTCCATCGCGTTTTATTGTTACAGAAGATGACATGGTGATCATGGCATCAGAAGTGGGCGTGTTAGACATTGATCCAGCCAGGGTTATTTCCAAAGGTCGTTTGCAACCAGGTAAAATGTTTGTGGTTGATTTGGAGAAAGGCCGCATTATCAGTGACGATGAATTAAAAAGAGAAATTTGTACACTGCAACCCTATGGAAAATGGCTGAAAGAAAATAAAGTAAGACTCATAGACCTGCCTGAGCCCGGAGGAAGTTTTCACAAATACGATCCTGTTACTTTCTTAAAACGCCAGATTTCTTTCGGCTACACATCAGAAGACATCAAAACCATACTTTTGCAAATGTGCGAAACGGGTAAAGAGGCGATCGGTTCCATGGGAAATGATACGCCACTGGCTGTGTTGTCTAATCAGGCGCAACATTTATCTAATTACTTTAAGCAGCTTTTTGCACAAGTTACCAATCCACCGATTGATTCTATTCGCGAACGTTTAGTGATGTCACTTGCTTCTCATGTAGGGGGTTCGTTAAATCTTCTGGAGGAATCACCCGAGCATTGTATTACACTGGAATTACCAACGCCTATCCTTACCAATACTGAGTTAGAAAAAATCAGATACATCGATCACCTTCATCTTCAAACCAAAACCATCTACACCTATTTTCGGGCTGATGGCAAAGCAGGTTCGTTGGAAAATGGTCTCAATCGTGTTTGTCAATATGTAGAGGATGCCATTGAAGATGGTTTTACCATTATTATTCTTTCTGATAGAAGCTTTGACAGCGGTCATACGCAAATCCCTTCGCTACTCGCTGTTGCCGCAGTACATCACGATCTGATCCGAAAAGGTCTGCGTGGTAAAGTTGGTTTGTTAGTTGAGGCTGGCGATGTATGGGAAACACATCATTATGCAACGCTGATTGGTTATGGTGCTTCAGGTGTAAATCCTTACCTCGTGTACCAGACCATACACGACATGAAGAAACAAAATCTGTTAAAAAATGATTTGACAGAGGAGAAAGCAATCTATAACTATAAAAAAGCAGTAGGTGGTGAGTTGTTAAAGATCATGAGTAAGATGGGCATCAGCACTTTGCAGTCTTATCATGGCGCTCAGATATTTGAAGCGCTGGGCATTCATCAAAGTGTAATCTCTCACTACTTCACGGGGACTGTTTCCCGTATTGGCGGTTTAACGCTGGATGATATTGCGAAAGAGGCATTGGTTAAACATCAGTTTGCCTTTCCAAAAAATTATGGCACGCAACCAAAATTGGAAGTGGGTGGCGTTTACCAATGGAAACAAAGAGGAGAAGCGCATTTGTTTAATCCGCAGACCATACACTTGCTGCAGCAATCAACCCAAACAAAAGATTATTCACTTTTCAAAAAGTATACAGCACTCATCAATGAGCAAAGTGAAAAAGCCATTACACTGCGTAGTATCTTAAAATTCAAAAAAGGAAAATCTATTTCCCTTGATGAAGTAGAATCGAAAGAAAACATTTTTAAACGTTTCGCTACGGGCGCTATGTCTTTCGGTTCCATTTCGCATGAAGCACACAGCACACTGGCGATTGCCATGAACCGCATCGGTGGTAAAAGTAATTGTGGTGAAGGTGGTGAAGAAGAAAGTCGTTTCTATAAAAAAGAAAATGGTGATTGGGAAAACTCAGCCATTAAACAAGTAGCCTCTGGTCGGTTTGGTGTTACAAGCAACTATTTAACGCACGCTAAGGAATTACAAATAAAAATGGCGCAAGGTGCCAAGCCCGGTGAAGGTGGACAATTACCCGGTCATAAAGTAGATGATTGGATTGGTCGCGTGCGTCATGCTACACCTGGGGTTGGTTTAATCTCACCACCGCCACATCACGACATTTATTCAATAGAAGACCTCGCACAATTAATCTTCGATTTAAAAAATGCCAATCGCGAAGCGCGCATAAGCGTTAAGTTAGTAAGTGAAGCCGGTGTTGGTACAATTGCTTCCGGTGTAGCCAAAGCACATGCAGATGTCATTCTAATTTCCGGTCACGATGGTGGCACAGGTGCTTCTCCACTCAGCTCCATTCGTCATGCTGGTTTGCCCTGGGAATTAGGTTTAGCAGAAGCGCATCAAACATTAGTAAAAAATAAATTGCGTGGACGTGTTGTGCTACAAACCGATGGACAAATACGAACCGGGCGAGATTTAGCCATTGCTGCTTTACTTGGTGCTGAAGAATGGGGTGTGGCTACTGCGGCACTTGTAACCACAGGTTGCATTATGATGCGTAAGTGTCATTTGAATACCTGTCCTGTTGGTGTAGCAACGCAAAACAAAGAACTACGCGCTTTGTATACTGGCAAGCCTGAACATGTGGTAAACCTCTTTGAGTTTCTTGCCGAAGAACTAAGAGAGATTATGGCTGAGCTCGGTTTCAGAACGGTGGACGAAATGGTAGGACAGAGTGATCGTTTAGCATTACGTGAATCGAATCAGCATTGGAAAAGTACACATCTTGATCTTTCTCCTTTATTGTTTAAGCCCGCTGTACAATTAGACACAGCCATCTTCCAGCAGGAAACACAAGATCATAATATCGATTATGTATTGGATAGAAAACTAATCACTGCAGCACAACCTGCCTTACTTAACGGTGAAAGTGTAGCAGGAGAATTTGTCATCACCAACCAGGATCGTTCTGTTGGTGCGATGCTCTCGAATGAAGTATCAAAAATTTATAAAGGGAAAGGACTACCTGACGACACGCTGCAGTTTTCCTTTACAGGTACAGCAGGACAAAGTTTTGGTGCCTTTTCAACACATGGCATTACTTTTAAACTGGCAGGCGATGCCAATGACTATTTTGGTAAAGGACTCTCAGGCGCTAAACTGATTTTACATCCGAATAAAAAAACAAAGTACAACGCAGCAAAAAATATTATCGTAGGCAACGTTGCTTTCTTCGGTGGCACTTCTGGTGAAAGTTACATCAATGGGATGGCGGGCGAGCGTTTCGCAGTGCGCAACTCTGGTGTACAGGTTGTGGTAGAAGGCGTGGGCGATCACGGTTGTGAATACATGACTGGTGGTGTAGTGGTGGTGCTGGGAGAAACCGGGAGAAACTTTGCAGCCGGGATGAGTGGTGGTGTCGCCTATGTCTGGGATATGAATAAACACTTTGTCAAGAACTGCAATATGGAAATGGTATTACTCGATACGCTGGAGGCTGAAGATGAAGTATGCTTGAAAAAAATGATTCAGGCACATGCGGATTATACTAACAGCAATGTTGCTGCACACATTCTCAGTTATTGGCCAACTGCCTTTAAACAATTTGTAAAAGTAATGCCAGTCGAGTACAAAGCTGTTTTAGAGAAGCAAAAGCTTACCGGTAAAGTTAAGCAAGCAACCAGCTAAAATATTTTCAACTAAATACATCAGGTATTCTATTTAAATCATTTTAACATGGGGAAACCAACAGGATTTTTAGAAGAAAACAGAGCACTTCCAAAAAAACGCGATCCAAAGATTCGTGTAAAAGATTACAATGAAGTTGATGGTGCGCTGGATTTTAATATCACCAACAAGCAGGCTTCCCGTTGTATGGATTGCGGCACACCCTTCTGTCATAGTGGTTGTCCCCTGGGCAATATCATACCGGAATTTAACGATGCTGTTTACCAGGAGAACTGGCGACTCGCTTACGAAATTTTAATCTCCACCAACAACTTTCCTGAATTCACTGGAAGAATTTGCCCCGCTCCCTGCGAAGCATCCTGTGTGTTAGGCATTAACAAACCTGCTGTTGCAATTGAATACATTGAGAAGTCAATTATTGAAAAAGCATTTGAAGCTGGTTACGTAAAGCCGCGCATTCCTGCCAATCGAACGCATAAAATAGTTGCCATCATCGGCTCCGGACCAACAGGTTTAGCTGCGGCAGCGCAATTGAATTATGCAGGGCATACCGTAACTGTATTCGAACGTGCAGATGAAGTGGGAGGTTTGTTGCGTTATGGCATTCCCGATTTTAAATTGGATAAGCTTGTGCTCAATCGAAGAATCAAGTTGATGATGGAAGAAGGTGTGAAGTTTCAAACCAATACAAACATCGGTGTAAACTATGCTGTCGATCAACTGTTTGATAACTTCGATGCTATATTACTTTGTGTGGGCTCAACTGTGCCTAGAGATTTACCCTTACCGGGCCGCCAGTTAAAGGGTGTTCATTTTGCGATGGATTTTTTAACACAACAAAACCGAAGAGTATCAGACAAACCTGTGAAAGAAGAAGTATTGTTGGCGACTAACAAAAATGTGGTGGTGATTGGTGGTGGCGATACAGGTTCCGATTGCGTGGGCACTTCTAACCGACATGGTGCAAAGTCTGTAACACAACTTGAGATTCTAAACAAACCACCGCAAGAAAGAACTGAAGCTATGCCATGGCCGAACTGGCCAACGATATTGCGGACTTCAACATCGCATGAAGAAGGCTGTGAACGTAAGTGGAGTATTGTGACTAAAGAATTTATGGGTGATGAACATGGCCAGCTTAAGGGTATTAAAGTAGCCGATGTAGTGATGAAAACTAATCCAGGCTCTGCACCTACCTTTGAAGAAGTACCGGGGAGTGAAAAAACAATTCCTTGCGAACTCGCTTTACTGGCCATGGGCTTCTTGCATCCACAACATAATGGACTACTTGATCAGTTAGGCCTTGAGTACGATGAGCGCGGCAATGTTAAAGGCAGAAATTTCAAGACCTCAAAAGAAAAAGTATTTGCCGCTGGCGATTGTCGCAGAGGACAAAGTCTGGTGGTATGGGCCATAAGCGAAGGACGTGAAGCTGCAAGAGCGATTGATGAAAGCCTTATGGGAAAATCAAATTTAGAAGCGAAAGAGAAGGGAATTTTGAGTGTTGTCTAGTTGATGTGCTGATTCGGTGATTCGATGATTTGTTAATTAAAGAATTAAATAAAATATACACGTCTTTGCGAGGAATTGATCTGGAATGTGTGGTGGCATGACGAAGCAATCTGGATTGATGTGCTGATTCGGTAATTCGTTGATTCTTTCCAACCAGCATCACTTAGAGAACAGCCCCGCTGTGCCCCGCTGTTCGAGATGTTAGCGCAGCGCATCTCGAACTACTAATAATGCCGGATTTTAAATCCGGTTTAAAAGAACTTATGCATAGTAAAACGGGGCATAAGTCTCTTACATGTTTACACCAGTTTGTTGTGCCTATCCTTGATTGAAGAAGTAGAAAAATGCATCATTATTTTTAGATTATTAGAGCATATAACAACAAACGAGTTTTCGCTCTCAGGCCGCTGGGCCTCGCATACTCATTCAAGGCATTATGCTATCCCTGCCTACCGGCAGGCAGGCACACATTCCCTGCCAGACCGAAGATAGCATAATGCCTTGTCTGAGCATGCTGTGATGAAGCATAGGAAATTCAAATTAGATGAAACGAACAACACCTGACCTCCAGCCTCTATCATCCATCCGCTCTCCAAAAAATCTTCATCCTCCCCAGCTCAATCTTCATCGTAAAAATTCACCACCCTTCCAAATTAAGCTAAAAAACAATCTTCACGTTTTCTGCATTAAATCCAGCATTGTTTTATACAATCCTCCTGCGCTAACTTAACCAGTGCAGCAGAAAATTTCTGCTGCGCATGACACGCCCCCTGTCAAGCTTTACACTTCGTTTTGCAACAACCGGGCGCGCATGTCAATACCTAAACATGTTTTATTTTTCCTTTTGATGGTGTTATCACTTTCCCTCAAGGCTCAGGTATTTCCAGTACAAGGCAACGTTGTACTCAACCCACCTTATAGTCCGTACATGGCCGACTTAACTGCACTAGGCTCACAACGCTTCTGGCTCACTTTGCGACTGCAAGATCCCACCATCAATACTTACAATTGCAAATTGCGACTAACCATTGAAGGAGTCGGTATTACCATACGAACAAAAAATACTTTTCTTCCACAACCCATTACCCTGGAAGGTGGTGGCATACCACAATTTTTTTATGGCGATGATCTGGTAGCTTACTTCAATCCTGCCAACCTCGACTTTGTCGGCCTCACCCGCAGTCAGTATGAAAGAACACAACGCCTGCCTGAAGGTGTTTACCGCTTTACCATAGAAGTACTCGATTACAATAGAGGAACCTTGGTCAGTAATAAAATTGGTACCACCGCCTGGATAGTACTCAACGACCCGCCCTTGCTTAACCTACCACACAACGATACTAAAATTGCCATACTTGAACCGACCAACATTGCTTTTACCTGGACACCACGCCACACAGGCTCACCCAATGCAGCCTTTACCACAAACTATACTTTTAAAATGGTAGAGTTGGCACCCAATGCCACTAGTCAATCAGCCAATGCTGCTTTTTTAAGTCAACCGGTGTTATATGAAACAACCCTGAGTCAAAACCAATTGGTGTACGGCCCTGCCGAACCTACTTTAATGGCCGGAAGAAAATACGCCTGGCAAGTGCAGGCAACAGATACAGAAGACAGAGACCTTTTTCGAAATAATGGAAAAAGTGAAGTGTTTGTTTTTCAATATGGTGATGCCCTTGGCATACCAAGAAATGTTTTACAACAAGGCGGTAATGCAACCACACTTTCAATGCAATGGGAATTGCCAAGTGAAGGAGAGATGCCTGCACAATACCGCATCCGGTATAAACCACTCAGCAGTCCTGCAAATAATTACTTTGAATCTGTTACCACTAACCGCTACTATACATTAGGCGAACTGAATCCTTCTACCAACTACTTAGTACAGGTAAGGTCAGAGCGCAATAGCATTTTTAGCGAGTACAGTGCTCCCTTGCAGATGAGCACCACCTCACTGGAAGACGGACCATACACCTGCGGACAAGCACCTGTACTTACACCCCCTACTACAACAGAAATACTACCACGCTTATTTCCCGGAGATGAAATAAGGATGCACGACTTCCGGATGATGGTGCTAACCGTAGAAGGTAGCAATGGCTACTTCAGTGGTACGGGTTTAATGCCCGTGTCGTTATTTAACAATGCGAGCGTGAAAGTGCGCTTCAGCGGCAAGGTGAATAAAAACCACGAACTGGCAGGCGAGATTGTAAGCACCTATGCCAAAGGCAATGCCATGGGGCAACTTGTAGAAGAGATGGAGAAGATCGGTGCCGACAGGAATACAGCACAAAACAATGCAAGCGAAACGATTGCCATACCGGTAGCCATTACCATCATTGGCATCATCGACAGCGTGTGGGTACAAGACAGCACTATTGTAGTCTTAAAAGAAGATGGAACACAAGAAGAAATAACTAGACCTGTAACAGCCAGTGGAGCAATGCAATCAGTAGTGCTGACTGATAGTGAAGGCAATAGTTATACGGTGAATAAAGATGGAGAAGTAATCAATAATGGATCGAGTGCGACAAGCACCGTAGCTTCAACTGTACATTATAAAGTAAACTTTACTGCCAAAGAAGATCAGGACTATGGTTTTGATGCTAAAGTGCATGAAGTACTCAACCACTATGAAACAACAAGTATTGAAGGCGACACTTATACCGTCCCCTGGAAATCAGTGGAGACAGGACGCTTTGATAAAGTTAAAGTAACCGCCACAGTACCGCGCGAAAACTTGATTCAAGAAGTGGGCTTTAGTGTAGATGCGGCATCACTCCCAAAACAACAAGGAGAAAATGCCAACGAATTAATTGTGACGCTACAGGGAAAAGCACACGAGCAGGCAGAACAAGTCAGCGCTTATCTCAACCAAGAGAATACCGCAGACTCTACAACAAGCAGATTAGAGGTTGGTAAACTGAATGTGATCAGCTACAACAAGGCCTACAAAAATCTGGTATTGATCTCCGTGAACGGTGCACAGCTACCCGTACAAAAAGAAGTACTCCAAACAGAACTCAATGACATTTACAAGCAAGCCATTGTACAGTGGCAGGTGGAGCCAGTGCAAACCCTAACAGAAATAGATTACGACAAAGACAACAACGGACTTGAGTATGGAAACAGCAATTGGTTTTCGAACTACACCGGAGAAATGCGCACCATCATCAATACCTATTTGCAAAATAGATCATTAATGCCAGACACTTATTACTTGTTTATAGTACCCAAAACAGACGATCCTCAAGTTATGGGCTTTATGCCGCGCATGAAACAAATAGGCTTTATCTGCTCGGAGAAAGTTACAGCAAAAAACATTACAAAAACCATAGCCCATGAGTTAGCTCATGGTGCCTTCCGCTTAGAGCACACCTTCCCATTACTACCCCAGCAAGGCGACAATTTGATGGACTACAGTGCCAATGGCAAAAACTTATTTAAAACACAATGGGATTACATACACAATCCTGTAGCGATGTTGGGATTGTTTGATAGTGATGAAGAGGGGGCGATGGCGCTGCCGTGCTGGGGTTGGTTTGATGATTGTGATGATGTGATTGCTATACTAAATGGAATCAAATCTAGAGTTGGCCTACCGTTACCGTCACTTCCTTTATATAAACCAGATCCTTCAAGGAACAGAGGTAGTGAATATGTAGGTTATTCTATTGAACTGGGTGGTGAAACATATGCTAAGATTACAATTAAAAATGAAATCAAAAGAGATACAGTAATACGTGCTGAAAACTATTTGGATTATGAAAGTCAGGAAGGGGGCAAAACATATGTAGGGTTTATGTACAAACCAAATGATGAATCTTACTTTAAGATACTGCTTTCGAACGAAGAAAATACTGTAGCTCTTGGTTTAAAAAGAGAAAAGCTAAGAAATTACATTTATAAATCGACTCAACAAGGAGGCAATGATGGTAATGAATCAAGTATACTTGATTTTGATGAAACTAGTTATGTGGTTTACCGAAGTAATGCAAACATTAGAGAAAAGATATCACCATACAATCTTTTGAGCCCTGAGAGTTTTTTAGAAAAAGGTAAAGAGGTAGAATTAATTTCTATCTTGGTTGAAGGATCTGATGGCAGAGTAATAGTAAAATGTGATGGAGCTGAGTACTGTACTTGGGTTGGAAATCTTAAGAAGATCATTCCTGTAGAAGATAATGAAGAGTATAAAATTAAAAAAGAGCAATCACCAATTACATCTCCATATTCAGTCACCAACGCTAACATCAATATTTTGAAAAACGATATTTTGAGCATTTCTCATGAATGTGGGATATATCGATATGTAAGAAAAAAGGAAAATACTAATTGGATAAATTTAGGCTGGGTTAAAAACGAGGATTTAAAAAAATACGTTAACATTGGTGCAATGAGTAATACGGTCTTCCGTCAAAAATACCTAGAAGCTTCCATTAAAGCCATTACAGATATAACTGAGGATTGGCGAACAGATCAAGCTGCATGCAACCTGTGCGTCCGTGCAGCACTATTAAACTTTACAGGAGATGATGTATTATTTCCATCTATTGGGAGTTCATTGACAATTCTTGACAATGGGGAACAAATTTATGGAAAAGTTGAAGCTGGTGATGGAAGCGCACAAGGTATTATTGATGATTTAAAAAATGGCAAGCTTAATTCTCATTTTGAGGAGATCGAAAGAACTACTTCAGAAGACTATTCTCAGTTTTGGACAAGAATTCAATCTATGGTAGATAATAACAAACAAATAATAATTGGTGCGCATGATCCCGGTCATGTATTTTTAGTTGTTCCAGGCGGCCTTCATCAAGTTGTTGACAACACGGCAAGGGAGAATAGCCGACTAAATTTAACGGATACAAAGGTTGAGTTAGGTGATAAATGGGGAGGATCGTTTCATAGACGGCATTACAACTTAGTTCTTAGAATAATGGACTGTGGAGCAGGAGTCAAATTCTCAGATGGCCCTATGTACGGTGTAATGGAAGGCGCTGCAGTTAATGGTGAAAAAGCTAACCGTGTAGTTAAATTTTATAAATACAAATTATAAGAATAATAAAATGAAGAATACTTTTTCGTTCAACATTATTTTCTTTCTATTAAGCTTTACCAGCTCTGCACAATATTCAATAACAGATGAGATTATTGTAAAAAAATCAAATGATCTTTTATTACTTCAAAAAAACAGAAACTATTTTCCCGTTGGTAATCAGGATGAAAAGTTAGTTTATCAACTCAATGAAAAAATTGATAAATCTTTGGGATATAGTTCTGAAGCGACAGCAAAGGTTTATTATGAGGAAGTTGCAAGGAAGGTAATTGATTCTTTTAATATCAAAAGTCAAAATGGAAAAATTTTGCGCGTTAAGCAAAAAAATGAAATAACCATAATGTATGGATTTTTTTCAGTTCCTTACAAATTTCGAGAAAAAAGAATCGATGATTTAGCTATGGGCGAATCTTTATTGAGTTACCAGGATATTTGGGTCAAGACAAAAGACGAGAATATCAAATTAAAGTCATATCCTGAGCATTACTATGACAAAGCCGTAGAGTATAGCTTTGATAACTCTGGTAAGTACATACTAATAAATACTTTTGTAAGTGATTATTTACGCTCAACTGATGCGGACAGTATTATATATGGTTATAATTTTAGTACAAAAGATAGTTTTAAGATATTTTGTCAATCGTGTATCAAACCCCAAATAGTTGATGACTTTCTTTACTATGGGAAGAAATTTTATTACCTAAAAGGTTCAGACGCTTATGACTGGAAAATATATCGCGCTCCACTCAACGACCTTACAAAAAGTGAACTACTTGGAGAGTTTATAGAAATAATTGAAGTGAGCCCAGATGCTAAGACAATTTTATGTAAAAAGAATCTTTATGGAAAGGTTGTCCTCGCTTTATTAAATGTTAGCACTAAAAAATTTCAATATTTACTTGGCCGGGATTATCTGAAGTTAAAGTTCTTTTTTTCACCAGGATATAATAAATGGGCCTTTGACTTAGATGATGAAATCGTATACATCAACTATCCAGATCAGTTCACATTTAAAGCTATTGATATAGAAATGAAACAAATCCACACAACTAAAAGTGAAAATAAAATATTTTGGGAAAAACTATTACCGCGAAATTAACTTTTGTGTCCGAATTACGTCTAGTAGAGCTGAGTTGTGATAAAAATATACTTATACCTTCTAGTTTTTATTTTAATCTTCTGTTCGAGCAAACGCACAAATCAATCGAACGATCAAAAAAATTCGAGAGAAACCGTTGAGAAGTTTTATCTATGGTATATTAAGGATGCATATCCAAAAGATTTTAGCTATTACCAAATCCCTCCATATAAAAAGGTTGATCAAAAAAAATACGCATTCGATAATAATGAACATAAGGCCAGGCTTGAAAAAGTTAAATATTTATCGAAAGAATATATCAATTCAAGTTTAGAGAAACTTGAAATCTGTAATACTGAAATGTTAAAACTCGATTGGGATGCTCAGCCTGAATCACAATTCAATATAAGAGCTTGTGACTATCTGTGGTTTGACAATTGGGTAGGTGGACAAGGTGAGGATATTGATGGATTTAGAATTGTAAATGAAGTTGCAAGTAATGATAGAGTGGTATTTATGGTGGAGATACTTATTCAAAAGGATGTTTTCGCTAAATCAAAGGTGACTGTAAAAAAAGAAGATGGCATTTATAAAATCACTAATATTGAATTAATCTGGAATTAATTAGACAACAATTCGTAAAAGAGATTATGTTAACCCGTATGCTTTCTCAAAATAAAAACTTAACCAATTTAAAGAAAAGTTAAAAAGTAGTCTTGATTGCAGATCAACGATGAAACATTATCCAAATCTTCTTCTCCTACTACTAATTTGTTGCAGTTCATGCAATGCAGAAAAGGGTAATTCCACTTCCTCAGTTCAGGAAAAACCAAAGCTGATTTACGGCAGAAACTACTATTGGGAAAAAAGTGATCAGGATAGATTCGTAGCAATAAGTTTTGATTCCACAGATAACATATACTGCACTCTCTATTCTTTTGGCAGCAAGGAGGAGGAAAATGAGAAAAGATATTTAGTAAAATCCACTGGAGTTAATATCTATGAGTTAATTAGTCTAGACAGCAACAGGATTCACTATGAAATAAATATAACTACTAATAAATCTCTAGTCCTGTCAACAACCAATCAACCACTCATCAGCTACACAACCGTTATTGATGATAGTTTTCAAAAGCTCTTCGGTAAGGTAAAAAGTAAATTCCAATATAAGTGTATTTCAAGTGATGAAATTGTTTTTAATGGAATAGTCTGCTACAAAACAACTGTTCATGAAATCTTATCGAAACCAAGCTACAAAAAGCGGATTGAGAGTTATAATGATGAGATATATGGAAAAGGTGAAAATAACTATCTTGAATATAATGGAAACAGATTTTACTATGGAATTGAAACCGGTAGAGAGTATTTTTATAAAATTGAGATAGTTAATAATAAAATGGATTCTCTTTATTTAGGTATTAAGATTGGTGACAAAAAATCAGAGGTAACTAAAAGATTGAGTGTAACATCTAAACCTTATAAAGCTACACGTTCTGAAATCGTCATACGTATCTGCAATGCAAAGTATGAGGGTGGATTTGGTTACCTAAAGCTCAAATTCGCTGATCTAAAAGATATCGATCCAATACTCAAAAGCATTGATTATAATCCATATTATGACGGTGAGTAAGTTTCTAAGAAGGTGCGAGTGAGGCACCCATCCCTCACTGTTCGTAGGGTCTCCCTACGAACTAACAAGAGTAGACTAAAATGCATTTGGTCTTAGAGATACGCTAAGACTAGTTGGGTAATAACAAAACAATTGATTTTTAATTGAGGAATTGGACTGATGGATTTTTAAATCATCTTTCAATAATTGAAGGGCATTAATCTGTTCTTCTAATAATTTGTTTGATAATGAGTCTATTGTTCTTCTTGACGGTTCATGATGTGTTTTTGCAAAATTATAATTTAACCAACTAACATATGTGCTAATCCCTGATATAATTAAAGTTGTAATCAAGATTGCAATTGTACCCTTATTTGTTCTTATAGAAATTTTATTTGCTATTACCGATGATTGATTAGTCTGTATTGAGGAGGAAATCAAGTCATTTTTTAATTTTTCTAGTTCCTTTGAATATTTAATGTATTCATTCCAGCCTCCTGATGTAATTATCTTGTAGCCCTTTGGAGTTATTCTACAATAAGGATTACTTGGTTGAAGACTATTTTCTTTTTCAATTTGTAATAGGTTTTCATCGAGGAGAAAATATTTAAAAATATTTCTTTCTGTCTTTTGATGTGGTAAGTCCTTTACCAAGTCTATACCATCATATATTAGAGCCTTTTCGCCTGATTTAAAATGATTCAATACTATGTCAACATAATTATCAAAGTCACCGGGTCTCAGTTCCATATGATTTATTGGTTAGTTGTTTGTGTGCCCTAACTATATGCATGCTTTGGTTGTGTGGTCTCCCTCAGAGCTGATGGGAATACTTAAACCTACATAAGCTTAGTGTAAGTAAGAGATCTTGTCGAGAAGTTAACCTTAGTGTAGGTTAATCGTTTTTCTTCTATTCTTTTCCTCCTTCCTCTTTTCCGTTGGAATCCGACATTACCGAAAGAGTATTTACAGATTTCTCTGCTGTAACCTTGAGCGTCTTTTTTACTACCGGTTTAAATTTGGGGATTTTCAATTTTTCCAATGGAATCTCATTACAAATTACATCTGTCAACGCTTCTATTATCTCATTGTCTTCAAATTTGGTATCATACTTTGCCTTAAGCTCCTTTTTTAAGAATGTAACAACATGCGGAGAGAATAATAGCCCTGCAAGTCCAATTGGTTCTAATGCTGTATAACGTGCCCAAAGATTTAAAAGGCTATTTTTTATAACTGCATCTTTATAAAAATAGGTTAACAATTCATGAGCTATTTTTATGTCAAAGTCTTCTGAAGCAAAGTCAACTTCAAAAACAAGTTTTTCACTTATCGGCTTTTCAAACAATATCTTATAGAATTGAAATTGCCTTCCATTAGTCAGCAACGCCCATTCTATTCCTTCATTAGCACCATAGTTTATAGCTTGTCTAAGGTGTTTATCGGAAAGTTGTAAAGAAAATGCTTTAACCTCTACTAAGAAATGTCTCTTACCTCCAGTCTGAACTATGTAGTCGGCATAAGTTCCTTTGATCATAAATTCAGTTTTAATTTCTTCCAATTCTAGGTAACCTAGAATAGAGGTTAAAAAGGTGTTAATCATTATTCTGGTGCCTGACTCATCAAGGTCTCCAATATTCTTAGTGATGTAATGTTTCCTGTAGTCTTTTAATGCGAGGAGCATTTTGTCTGATTTGGCTGATGAGATCATAACGAGGGATTTTTGGTTGAAACTTTTACGAGTATTTAAATATATCGATTTTTTTGATCTATCCTATACTGCGGAATGTTCGGGCGGTCAGAATGTAGATCCTTATAACTAGCAAAAAATCCAGATTGCTCAACACTCCTTACCTATCCTCAAAAACCTACTCGATCCCAAAGCCGCATATTCTCAATATCTCATTCAATAAAAATGGTCACAGTAAAACACTACGACCATTTCCATAAAACCTATTTTTAGTAATCACACCTTACTCATACCGCAAGGCTTCTACGGGATTAAGGTTTGATGCTTTCAACGCTTGTGTTATAATAGTAAGCCAACCCAATAACAACACGAAGAAAGATGGCACTAGAAAAATATCAGGTGTCCACGAGGTTCGGTATGGATAAACACGCAACCATATATTACCTAAAAAGTAAGCCAGCGGCATTGCCAACACCAAGGCCCATACAAGTAGTTTCAAAAAATCTTTTGATAGTAAATAGAGTAATTGATAAGTACTGGCACCCATAATTTTTCGAACGCCCAATTCTTTTATGCGTTGCTCACCTTCATAAGCAGCTAGTGCATACAATCCCGAACAACCAATTAGTATAGCGAGTATGGTAAAAAACGTAAGCATCTCTGAACTCTTGGTCTCAGCTGCATATCCTTCTTCTAACGCATCCATCAAAAACTTTGATTCAAAGTCATTGCTCTGTGTAAGCTTCGCGGCCACTTCATCAAGCTTTGCTCTTGCGGTAAATAAGGCTGGGTCAGTAATTTTAACCATGTACAGTTTTTCATCAGCACTATAGCGAATTACCAGCGGCATAATTTCCTTACGCAACTGACTGATGTGAAAATCTTTGATCACACCAATAATCTCACCGGGCAGTGAGTCGCTAAACGTAAAGCCTGCAAGCTTTTTACCGATGGCTTCTTCGCGTGTCCAGCCAAAAGCAAGCACTGTATTTTCATTGACAAGCATTCCCGTTTCTCTATCATTGCCATTCGCATTAAAATTGCGACCAGCCAATAATGTAAGCCCTAACGTTTGTAGATAATCGTGATCGGCATACAGCCACAAAGCCTTAATACTTTCGTCTTCTGTTTTGTTTAGCTCCCACAAATTTGTACTGCTCAGTCGTGTATAACCCGGAAAGCCTGATGCACTGGCTACTCGCTCCACTCCGGATAATTGTAACAACTCTGCTTTAAAGGCTTCCAGTCCTATGTCTTTATTTCTGTCGTCCGCAAAAAGCAGGAGTTGTTCTTTATCAAACCCCATATCCTGCGAACGCATGTAATTAGTTTGTTTGTTAATCAGCAGTATCAACACAACCAATAAACTGGTTAGCGAAAACTGAAATATGACCAGCCCTTTACGAAGTCCACGGCTAGAGTCTGAATTGTGTTTTCCTTTAAGTACTTGTGCCGGTGTAAATCGGGACAGGAAAAAAGCCGGGTAAACACCGGAAATAAATGTAATGGTCAGGAAAGCGATGATTAACCAAAAAACCAAAACCGGACTACTATAAAAAGTTTTAAAAGTAAGCTCAAAACCAGTGAAGTAGTTAAAGTATTGAAGACCAATATCTGACCATAAAACAGCAATAAGAAAAGCAAGTGCGCACAGGATCAATGACTCCATTAGAAATTGTTTTATCACCTGAAATCGCTGTGCCCCAACTACTTTTCGTACCCCCACCTCTGTTGCCCTTCTTACTGAGCGTGCAGTAGCCATATTCATATAGTTGAATGATGCCAGCAGGAGAATGATAAGACTTACCATCATAAAGCCATTCACCAATATTTTACCAACAGATCCTTTGTTGTTACCTATGTAGCCTGGTTGTAAATTGATCGACAATAAAGGTTGCAGAAAAAATTCATACGATGCCCATGAAGTAGGCGTGTAGCGATGTATGAGTTCATTCATTTTTTTTCCGAATTCTTTTGCATCGGCATCTTCTCTCAGCAAAACATAATTATAATGTGTATTCGAATGCCAGTTTACCGATTGTGGCTCCAGTTTTTCAAGCCAGTAAAATGAAATAATATAATCAGTAGCCAGGTTCGACTGGTAAGGAAAATCGTTGAACACACCTGCGACTTTCATCTCCATGCCTTCAACAAATGAAATTGTTTCGCCAATAGGGTTTTTATCGCCAAAGATTGTCTTGGTAATTTTTTCGCTTAAGTAGATTTCATCTTCCTTCAGCAGTTTGTTTGTTTCTCTAATTTTAAATGGGATTGTAAATATTGAGAAGAAGCTGGTGTCCACCGCCATAACACGCACTTGAATAGGATCAAGATTTTCGCGGTTGATACTAACGTGCTTAAAACCGATTCGTGTTGCGTCTTCTACTTCCGGAAATGACTTTTTTAATTCGGGTGCCAATACCCCTTGCGTTAATGACACATAGTTTGAGCGGTTTTCCTGAAATTGTCTGTTCACTACTCTGTAAATTCTGTCAGCAAAAACATGGTGTGCATCGTAGTGGTATTGCTCGTAAGCAAATAAACCTGTTACCAAACAAGCCGCCATGCCGATAGAAAGTCCAATGCTGTTTAGCCCCGTAAACAGCAGGTTGTTTCTAAGATTTCTCCAGGCTATTATAAAATAATTACGCAACATATGATCTGGTTTGGGCTCATCTATCAAAAAGCAATGCCAGAAGCTGAAGTTTCATTTTCATACTCATTTCGCAGCTTCTACCTTAAAAATACAACGAACTGCCCATGCGTAGAAAAAATACTGTCCATAAATGGGCAGTTTCTTCATCTTATTTCAAAAGGACTTCGTAGGTTTATCTACAAATAAAAAATAATCATGGTCAAGAGCCCTGGTAAAGTATTGCTTGCCGATGACGATGAGTTTGTATTACTCTCGCTAAAAGTGCTGTTAGAGCAGCATAAAATTGAAGTAGTCAGCACTTCAAATCCCGAACGCATTATGGCGTTACTTGAAAAGGAAAATGTTCATGCGGTTATGCTTGACATGAATTTCCGTGCGGGAGACACTAGTAGTACGCAAGGCCTTTTCTGGTTGGGGCGCATCCTTGAATTCAATAAAGATTTACCTGTAATACCACTCACTGCCTATGGGGATATTTCGTTGGCTGTTGAGGCGATGAAAAGAGGTGCGCACGATTTTATAACAAAGCCTTGGGAAAATGAAAAGTTGCTGGCTACAATTAAAAACGCCATTATTTTATATGAAGAGAAGCAGAAAGTAAAGGTGCTTACTGCGCAACAGAAAATACTTACTACAAGCACTCAGCAGCAATCGCTTATTGGTTCATCATCAGCAATTGAACAAATTAAAAATAAAATAGAAAAAATTGCACCTACCGATACGAGTGTACTGATTTCTGGTGACAATGGTACAGGCAAAGAAGTAATTGCGCGCGAAATTCACAGATGCTCAAAACGGAATAGCCATGTGTTCATCAGTGTTGATGTTGGTTCCTTAAGCGAGAGTATTTTTGAAAGCGAATTATTCGGACATAAAAAAGGTGCCTTTACTGATGCCAAAGAAGATCGCATCGGAAGAATTGAAGCTGCACATGGTGGCACGCTCTTTTTGGATGAGATTGGTAATTTACCCTTATCGTTGCAGGCTAAATTACTAAGTGTTTTACAACATAAAATAATCACCCGCCTGGGCACCAACCAACCCATAGCTGTGGATGTTCGCATTGTTTGCGCCACCAATAGTAATTTGCAGGGGTTGGTAAAAGAAGGCAAATTCAGAGAAGATCTTTATTACAGAATAAATACAGTAGAAATTGGCATTCCTCCACTGGCAGAAAGGCAGGAAGATATCCCCTTATTAGTAATGCATTTTTTAAATAAAAATGCGCAGCATTATCAAAAGGAGGATCGCTACATACCTGAAGAAGTAATGACAGCCTTACAGAAATACCGTTGGCCGGGTAATGTAAGAGAACTGCAACATGCAGTAGAGCGGGCTGTTATTCTCAGCGAAAATCAGGCGCTTAGTTTAGAAGATTTTGGTATTTCGCGACACCTGCAATCTGGCGAATTAATTTTCGATCACCTCAACCTCGAAAAACTAGAGGCCTGGGCCATACGAAAAGCCATCGCTAAACACAAAGGCAACATCAGTCATGCCGCACAAGAGCTGGGGTTGTCGCGTGGTGCTATGTATAGAAGAATGGAACGCTATGCTATCTAAAAATTTCTATTTTAAAATAGTACTGCGCATAATCTTACTCACCCTGAGTTTATGCGTATTCAGTTATTGTATTATAGATCAGTTATACCTTCGCGCATTTTATGCAGGTATTATCGTAGTCATTCAGGTTATTGAGCTTATCAATTTCATTTCACGTTTCACCAAAAATATTACTACACTTTTTCAGAGTATTGAGGAAAGGGATTTCAGTATTCATTTTACAGAAGAAAAAGCGGACAGTACTTTCCGGAGCTTGTACGCATCGCTAAACAGATTAAATACCCTCTTCAGCAAAATCAACAGTGAAAAAGAAATTAAGCAGCGATTTGTTGAATCGATTATAGAACACATCTCCTTTGGCATTATCAGTTACGATGAAAAAGGAAATGTTACGATGGCCAACCAAGCTTTTCTGAAGTTTGCAGGCTTAAACAGTATTAGTTCAATTAAACAGTTGGAGATTAAAAATAAGATCTTATCAGAGGCAATACTAAATCTGAAAGCCGGAGAAAAGAAACTTCTTAAATTGCAAAGTACTCAGCAAATAATAACCTTATCCCTATACGCTACAGTATTTAAGTTAGATGATCAATCTCACACACTCATCTCAGCACAGAATATTTCTAATGAATTAAGTACAACCGAAATGGAGGCCTGGCAACGACTCATTAAAGTCCTCACACACGAAATCATGAATTCCATTTCGCCCATCTTATCGCTGAGTAACTCGCTGCACACTATTACGCAACGCAACTCGGATGATACAAAGGAAGACTGGAAAACTTTAAACAGCGGGCTAGAAGCCATCAATATTAGGAGTGAAGGCCTCTTAAATTTTACTAAGCGCTATCGCGAGCTCACCCAAATTCCTTCACCGAAATTTCAACAAGTAAATGTCTACGAATTTCTTATTCAGATTATACACCTCCTCGAACCTGAATTCAAGAAGCTTAATATTCACCTGGTGCAAGATCTCAGGCCAGCATTAGCCTTATTAGATGCCTCGCTTATGCAGCAGGTAATTATGAATATCTTTAGAAATGCAATGGATGCCCTAGAAGGTGTTGATAATGGAAAAATTACAATTGCACTGCATAAAACAAATGAGCGAATAACCATTAGCATAGAAGATAACGGCAAAGGAATTGATGCAGTCCACCTGGATAAAATCTTTGTGCCCTTTTTTACCACTAAAATAAATGGTTCCGGTATCGGTCTTTCGCTCTCACGGCAAGTAGTGTTGTTACATGGAGGCGAGCTTTTTGTGCATTCGAACACCGGGGTCGGTACACAGGCTACTTTGATACTGTAGCAGGTGACCATAAACTGAAGGAGCAAATTTTAGCCACACCGCGTATTCAATACAGGCAAGCGAGCAATTATCGAGTTTCTGGCCCTATTTTTACACCCAAAACTTATTAAACTCGAGTATGTTTATTATCAGTCAGCTGATTTTTAATAGATTTACGGTGACCTAACCTCTATGAAATATTGCAAAGTACTTATAGTAGCCCTTTGCTGCTCTACATCCCTGTTATTTGGCCAGGCAACCAAAAAATTGGTTGATCAGGGGGATAAATTATATTCACGTCAGGAGTTTGTAAAGGCGCGTGCTGCATTTGAAGCGGCCGAAAAAATAGACCCTAATGATGCCAAAATTCAGTTAAAAATTGGCCTTACTTTTTTATCCAGCTCGCCAAAATTTCAGTCACTCCAACACCTTGAAAGGGCTTATAAACTAGATCAACAAGTTGACCCTGATATTCACTATTATCTGGGCATGTCTAATCAGCTGAACTTTCATTTTAAAAAAGCACAAAAACATTTTGAACTTTATAAAGAGCGCAATAAGCGAATGGGGCCTATCTGCGATCATAAAATAGAAGAGTGTAAACGTGCGGACTCTCTCATGAATACAGCAGTGTCAGCCATTGTGAAAGTAATGGACTGGCCGGTAAATTCTCCTTATGATGATTATGGACCGCTACTCAATGCCAGCGAAGACAAACTTATATTTACTTCTGCTCGTGACTCCAGTTTTTTTGACAGACGTACTAAAACCTTATTTGAGGAGATTTTCATTTCTGAATTAAAAGATGGAGTATGGACTGTGCCTCAAAAAATCAGCAGCAATATTAATAATCAATTTCATGATGCTGCCGCCTCACTTACACGCGATGGCAAAACGTTAATAGTTTATTATGGTGAGGGTAATGGCGATTTATACCGATCCGATTATGATGGCGTTAATTGGTCGAAGCCTGTGAGTATGGGAAATATCATTAACGGTCCTATGAGTAACGAAACATCGGGATGCTTTACACCTGATGGAAATAAATTTTACTTTGCCAGTGATCGTCCTGATGGCTATGGTGGGCTTGACATTTACATGGTGGAAAAAGATAAACATGGTGAGTGGACCAATGCTATAAACTTAGGCCCCGAAATAAATACACCTGGTAACGAAGATGCGCCATTTTTACATAATGATAGTACTATCTACTTTGGCTCTGATACACATCCGGGTTTAGGAAGCTACGACATATTTAAATCCAGCAGTATAAACGGGAAATGGCAAAAACCGGAAAATCTTGGTTACCCGGTTAACACCGCTGAATATGAAAATTTCTTTCACCTGACGGAAGATAAGAAAAGAGGTTACTATGCTTCCGTGCGACAAGAAGGAAGTGGGCGAACTGATTTATGCATGGTTACTTTCCTTGAACCGGAGCCCGTAGTACAGGTTGAGACTGAACCAGAACCTGAAGAAGTTGAGACAACTCAACAACCAGCGTCCGATGAATTCGTTGATCCGCTGATTAGTTTACAGAAAGACCTGGGTATTGCCACTGCTTTGAAAGGAACGGTTATCGATGCGCAATCTTCCATTCCTTTAAAAGCACAAGTAGTACTTATAGATAACGCAACAAATACAATTATTTCGCGCGTATACTCAAATCCGGCAACCGGACAATTTTCTATTGATATTCCTCATGGTGGTAATTATGGTATAAATACTTCTGTAGATGGATATCTATTTAACTCTATGAATTTTGAAGTGCCCACTTTTTCGGAGTATCAGGAAATTGACACACACATTTTAATGGCCAAAGCAGAAACTGGCTCCAAAGTAGTTTTGAAAAATGTATTCTTCGATAGTGGTAAAGCTGATTTGAAAAAAGAATCTATTGGAGAGATGGAACGCATTTTAACTTTACTCACTAAAAATCCAAACTTGCGTTTACAGGTGAACGGCCATACCGATAGTGCCGGTGATGATGCACTGAATAAACAACTTTCGTTAAAAAGAGCACAGGCTGTTGTTACTTATCTGGTAAGTAATGGCATTGATCAGGAAAGACTTACTGCAGTTGGTTTTGGTGAGGAAAGACCACTAGTTTCTAACGATGATGAAATGGAAGGTCGTGAAATAAACAGAAGAACTGAAATTGAAGTAATACAAGGTTCTTAAGATTAATCAGCGCTGCTATAGCGGCACTGATTAACCTTTTACTCCTGAAACATGCGATTGTACAGCCTTCCAAATGGAATCTTGTTTAATCAAAATGTTGCTAGACTGATAAGTAGATAAAACAGAATCCTTCCATATATGTCCGGTGTCACAAACAATAGCTGTGCCGTTGGCCAGAATATCGAGTCTCTTTATTTCGTAATAGAAAGAATCATTTTGTGTTGCGTTGGTTTTAATCCAATCCAATTCATCCTGTTTTGTAAACCAGTTTCCATCAGCATCAATTAAAAGAAAATCGTCCGCTAAAATTCTATTTAAAAGAATTGTGTCGTGTTGAGCATAAGCTTTAGGCCATTCCACCTGCTTCAGGTCTTTTAAAGTTTTGACATCATCCTCTGAAACAATCTTATCTGCCTGCTGACTTGGTTTTTGGCAAGCTGACAATGATATAAGTGCGATCAATAGCATTTTCATTTTCATATTATGACTGTTTAGCAATTGAAAGAAGATAAGAAGGAGTTGATCTCAGGTAAGATTTATTTTGAAGATCATCTCATCAAAAATCCTACTGATATTATGAATACAAATTACGATGCAGACCTAGACAAAACAATTGTTGATCGGCTTATGAGGTATTTAGCGTGAGTGATTTTTGTTAAACTTTGTTAATTAAGAAATGAGTCTTCTAAATTGATTAGATTACTTATGCCCATACTTTGGTGCCTTCAGTGCAATTCTTGCACATTTCAATTTCGCTACGAGACTTAAAAAGTGTGTTTCTAAATTGCTGATACTTTTCACCAAACCAAATCTCCTCGAATGAATTCTTGGTAAGATCACCCATTACATATTGAGCATCTTTATCAAAACAGCAAGGCAATACTTTTCCGTCCCAGGTAATTACACAACTCTGCCACATCTTCCAGCAGTTATTCTCCAGACTATTTTTAATACTGTATTTTCCGGAAGCATTCAATTTATAACGTGAGTATTTATCTTGTGTGGGTATTAACTCCGAACCATTTTCATAATCGTAGATCTGAGCTGTTTTAAGTTTTACTTCGTCAACACCTAATTCCTTTGCTAGTTTATACACCTCAGGTATTTGATGTTCGTTAGGTTTCACCACCAAAAATTGAAAAATAACATGAGGTGTTTTAGATTTTAATTTTCGCTTCCAAGCAATAATATTTTTAGTGCCTTCGATTACTTTGCTTAAGTCACCGCCCACTCTGTACGATTGATAAGTATCTTGTGAGGTGCCGTCAATAGAAATGATGAGTCTGTCTAATCCTGACTCCACAGTTTGTTGTGCTGCTTCATCTTTTAAATAGTGCGCATTAGTAGAAGTGGCCGTATATATTCCTTTATCAGAAGCATACTTAACCATTGGCAGAAATTGCGGATGCAAATAAGGTTCTCCCTGAAAATAAAAAGTAAGATAGCTGAGTGTGGGCGCAAGTTGATCGATTACATTTTTAAATAAATCCTGCTGCAACATACCGGTTGGTCTGGTGAACGAGCGCAGACCACTTGGGCATTCGGGACATCTTAAGTTACAACTTGTAGTAGGTTCAATGGAAATGGAGATGGGAAGACCAGGGCGCTTAATATATTTACTTTTTTTTGAAACTTGATAGCTGACAAATCCACTTAGTGCATTTAAGGTTCTACTCAATGAAGTTCTTCCTATAATATTTAATTTATCTTTCAAAAGAGAAAACATTATGCAAGATAGGAAGAACAGGGGGAGTTAATAGGTAGAATTACAATAAAAAAGGAAGGCCTATTTAAAGCCTTCCCTTTTGTTATAATTAAGCTAAGGTCTAACCGCCTTGAACACCAATTTCATTAAATGGTCTCGGTAACTGAGGAATGACCGAATCACCTGGCCTGTCAATGGTAAGTTCATCCAATCTATTATACCGTCTCATATCAATCCAACGATGTCCTTCATCCCAAAGAGAATATCTTCTTTGAAAAAGTAATTCATCAATCATTTCTGGAGAAGCCAGGGGACCTGTATATACACCAATCCCTCCAACATCAACACGAATCAGATCTATGATAGTTTTAGCATCGGCAAATTGATTTGTTTGGATTAGTGCTTCAGCTTTAATCAGTAATAACTCTTCATTTCTAATAATCGCAATTGGACTAGTGTTTGAAGTGTACCGAAAAGCATCGTGTGTTGCAACTAAATCAGCAGTTTCAGCTACTTCGTTTCTGATAGTGGCTTTGCTTAATCGCAAGTCACCAGGAATAGCATCAGTTAACCATGTAGGATGTGCTAAACGTGTTGTACCATTTGTGTTTTGTGGAAAGAATAAAGGATTTACTCTATCTCCAGAAGCATTAGCAAATACCCTATAGACTCCAAGGTTAAAATTGCCGGATTCATCGATAAATGATTGATTTACGAAAGTTAATGCTTGAGCAAAATTCCCTCTGTAAAGTTCTACACGTGCCTGAAGTGCTTTGATGAATTTTCCAAAATTAGCAGGTATAGTAAAGCTATCTGCATCGGCTTCTGTTTCAAAACCAGATGTTAGATCAAATGCAAATGAGTTTCCTGCAGCAGCATTATGAACTGCGGCTTCAGAAAAAATTGTTGCGATTTGAGCAAGTGCCTCCGCTGCATTTGCTGTAAATGGTCCCAGATTTAGTGGGTCTGCCACTTCAATTCTGATACCATTGTCATATTGCTGGTTAAGAACGTTTAGCAATTCAAAAGCTTTTAGCGTATTAGCAAATCCCAAATAGCCTTCTACTTGTTCAGCAGTTAGCACAGGCGTGTTTTGGCATGCTTCAATTAAGATATTAGCTGTCTTGATGGTTGCATAACGTTGTGCATAGCTGGTATTTGTATAAAAAGCGCTATTATCCAGATTACCAGTGCCCATCAAATCACCAACATAACGGGGATCAGCGGTGTCAAATCGATATACATCCCTTCCTACTACACCTGCTACTTCATAGTAAACACCAAGACCAGAACTCGTAGAAGCCAATATTCCTGTTACAAGTTCATTTAGCTGACCAATGGTTGCATTTTTAAGTACGCCATCCGCACTTGGTTGATTAGGATCAACAGTCTCTTCAATCTCACAAGAAAAAAGTGAGAGTAGAACTGTAATTGTAAGGATAAAATATGTTTTAGTATTTTTCATAATGTTTTGCATTAAGGAGTTAAAATCCAACCTCTATGTGAAAGAACATTCTTTTCGAATTTGGGAATGGAGTTACTTCTACACCACCCAGTACTCCTCCACTTCCAAAGTTTGAAACTTCAGGATCATAGCTGGAGTAGTCACTGAATAATAAAAGGTTATTACCTGACACACCAATTCTGACACGTTGAATTGCATCTTTAAACATTGAAGTAAGAACAGTTTTTGGCACTGAATAATATAATGAGATCTCTCTTAGTTTAATGTATTCAGAATTTTCAACATATAGAGCAGCGTTTTGCCCACTAAAAAATGCAGCAATCCTTGCATCACCTAAGCGTTCACCAGTAGATATTATTTGATCATAATTATAAGAAGATCCGCCAAAGTCAGTTAGGAGACCAGTAAGATTAATGTTCTCACCGCCCTTTTTCCAATGCCACAACATCGAGAAACTAAAATTTTTCAAAAAAGTAACAGAGTTATTCCATGACATTTCCCAATCAGGTGCTGTGTTACCCAACTCTTGTACCGTAGCTGAGCCTTTGGTTCCTACTATTTGTGTCAATGATTTGCCTTGTTCTAATCTAACAGTACCAAGACCCGTTCCAAATCCTCCTCCAGCTGGATTAAATGCAGGAACATCCAATCTTGTAAGTTCAGAGACATTCTTCCACCAATTTAAGTTGGTACTCCATTTTACCTTATCGGTGTTCACAACATTAGCATTTAAAGCTAACTCCACTCCTGTATTTTTAAGTTCTCCTAAATTTGTAACAAGGTTAGTAAAACCCGAAGATGGAGGCAAAGAAGCCTGCAAAATCAAGTCCTCAACTGTTTTATTATAGTAGGTTGCTTCAAGGTTGATTCGACTATTCAACAACCCAATATCAAAACCAAGTTCCAATTCTTTAGAACGTTCAGGTTGAATATTAGGATCTCCCTGAATTGCTCCTATAACAGAACCTGTGTTGCCACCAGTATTGGTAGCTCCCAAAATTGTAAATTTTGATTGAGCAAGGGTTACCGGGTTCGGATTAGGAACACCCCCAGCCTCACCATAGGCAGCTCTTAATTTTAATTGATTTATTGATTCAACATTCCAGAATTCAAAATTAGCTAGGTTAGCTGCTAACGAGAATTTTGGATAGGCAAAAAGCTTGTTAGGATCACCGTTTAAAGAAGATTTATCTAAACGAATACTTGCGGTTCCAATAATTTTATCTTGCCAATTTGCTTCCTGCTGTGCAGCATAGCCAATATCTTGTGTATCCAACTTCCTATTAAATACACTAAGTGCTCCACCTTGCTGAAGATTTGCCTGACCTGAAACTAACTGTTGAACCTGTGTTGTTAAAAGCTCTCTGCTTTGATCTAAACGATTTACTCCCACTGATGAGGTTAAGTCAATCTGATTAAAGGAAGTATTGTAGATTAAAAAAGCTGAAGCATTTGTATTGAAAGTTACATTATTACCCCTGGAGTATAATCCATCCTGCCTGCCAACTGTAAACTGCAAGTATTCTGGGAAATATAGGGTAGATTCATTGTTATAGTAATCTATTCCGCCTGTTAATTTTAATTTAAGAAAGGAGTTGCTTTTACGTATTAAATTAAAATTCGCGCCACTCCCGATAACAAAACGATTTGTCACATCACCTACACTGGATTTGTCACGTGTTTGTAATGGGTTTGACGGGTTGGCTGGGTGATTCGGAAAATGCCTTGAGCATTTGGATGAAGCTCATGCCACGGTAATGTGGCTGAAAGAGCAACTCCATACGACACCCCTGCATTATCGTTATTTGTTACTCCACGATTAGTGGTTGAGCGAATATAATTAGTAGAGATATTCACATCTAATAAATCTGATACTTTGTGATCTATATTTGCACGGACAGACTGACGTGTAAAACCAGTATTTTTAATAATACCTTCTTCATCTTTTGTACTCCCTGCAATAAAGAATTTTGTTTTATCGCTGCCTCCTGCCAAAGTTAGCCTTGAGTTAAGCAGTAAACCCTTTTCTCCATACATTTCGTCTTCGTAATTATACAATTTACCTGCCGTAGCTGCTGCATTGTATTGAGCTTGTGCTGCTGCCCCAAAATCTGCCAACACGCTAGATGATGTAAAGGGGCGAACTCCAAGTGGATTGAGTATGCTAGCTACACCTATATCCTGCCCAAAACTAATGTTTGTCTTTCCAGTTGAACCTCTTTTTGTGGTTATTAGTATAACACCTGCATTAGCCCGCGATCCGTAAATAGCAGAAGCAGAAGCACCTTTTAAAATTTCTATGTTAGCTATATCATTTGGATCCAAATCTGCCATACGATTTGCTCCATTATCTTGATTCGAAGTGGCTGCTCCTCCACCTGCTGCTCCAGTTACTGAGTTTGTACCAGGTTGATTAACGGAGTTATCCATATAAACACCATCAACAATATAAAGTGGTTCAGAAGATCCAGTTATTGTGGTAATACCACGCAACTTAATTGAAATTCCGCCACCAGGTGCACCTGAATTTGATAGTATCTGTGCGCCCGTTACTTTGCCCTGTAAACCGCCATCGAGTGTTTGAATTGCCGTCCGACCAGCTAGCTCATCACCCGAAACAGTTCCTACCGCATTAGCAAGATTTGATCTCTTAACAGAGGTAGCTAAGCCTGAAACAACAATCTCTGAGAGTTGTGTTACATCTAGAGAAAGTGATACGTTAATTACAGATTGATCACCAATAGCAACTTCCTGAGTTTGTAACCCAATAAATGAAAAGATCAAGTATTGCGCTGAGCCTGTAACAGGAAGAACGAAGTTCCCTTCTGCATCTGTAACTGTTCCCGCTCCAGTACCTTTTACAACAACGTTTACACCTGGCAAAGCGGTACCATCCTCTGCTGAAGTGACCTTCCCTGAAATTCTTCGCTCCTGTGCATATATGCTGGTTAGTGCACACAGGCTTGCGAGAATTAACATTAGTACAATTTTCTTCATATTAAATTGTTTTTAGTTTAAGATTAAGTAAATATCAAAAATTTTATTCTGAATCTGGCAACGTTTGCATTCAATAACCAAAACATACCACCAAATAGGTTACATAATATTTGGCGGGGTAAATCCAGTAAATCACCTTAATTTTAAGATTACATTATTACTCCTATGCCTAAAACAGTTATCCATTTCTTTGCCTTAGTGGCCTTCTTATGCGTGACGCATAATCTGCGGGCTCAGGAAAAATTATCCGAAAACGCAGAAATCTATGTTTTAACACTAGGTCCTTACCAGGGTGAACTTTATTCTGCCTTTGGACACAGCGCCATAAGGGTTGTTGATACAACGGAGGGTCTAGACGATATTTATAACTGGGGAGTGTTCGATTTCGATCAACCTAACTTTTACCTGAATTTTGCTCGCGGCTACCTCTATTATAAACTCGGAGTACACGACTATGAGCGTTTCAGGGATTATTATATTTATCACAACCGATATATACACGCACAAAAACTAAACCTGAGTCAAGCGCAAAAACAAAAACTGTTCGACTACCTGCAATGGAATAGCTTACCCGAAAATCAAAACTACCGTTACGATTATTTCTATAACAACTGCGCTACTAAGGTTAGGGATGTAATGCTTACTGTTTTTGGCGATAGCGTAAAGTTTGATGGTTCTTATGTGCAGACTGATTATTCTATCAGAGATTTAACAGATATCTATTTAGCACAACAGCCCTGGGGAGATTTAGGTATTGATATTTGTCTGGGTTTACCGATGGATAAAAAAGCTAGTCCTGATGAATATATGTTTTTACCAGACTATATAGAGTCAGGTTTTAACCACGCTACTATTGGCTCTGTGCCCTTAGTTAGTGAAACAATAAGCATTTACGAAAGTCGTGAGGAAGAAACAAAGTCAAGCCTGTTTCATCCGCTTATCGTTTTTATAGTGTTTGCAATTTTAGTTTTAGCATTAAGTATCTGGGACTTCAGAAGAAAAAAATTAAGCAAATGGTTTGATGCTTTGCTCTTTGGAATACTTGGTTTGGTAGGTTGCTTACTTTTCTTTTTGTGGTTCTTTACAGATCACAAGGCAGCAGCTGTAAACTTTAATTTGCTTTGGGCTTTTCCTCTTCACTTGGTGGTGGCTTTTGCTTTATTTAAAGATAGAGGGTGGTTGATTAAATACTTCCGTATTTACGATGTTATACTGTCTATCTCAATATTGTTCTGGTTTTTTTTACCTCAGCAACTAAATCTTGATTTAATGCCCTTAGTTCTTGTGGTGCTAATGCGTAGTTCTGTTAATTATTATCTGCGCAAAGTTTAAGGAATAATAGTTTTTTGCCACAGATAACACGAATGCTCACAGATGATTTTATTTGGTAATCACTGTGAGCATTTTAAATTTTAATCAATAAATCAAGCGCTTGTATTCCAATTTTCTCCTTCCAAAATTAATCAACAAACCAACCTTGCATCCGAAGCTTTTAGGTAGTTAATTGTCTGGGCAATGTTTGCATCCGGCATTCCTCCTTCTGCAGCCTTGACTTCTACTATAATATTAGATTCAATAATAAAACCTGCGAAAAAAATGTGATTCAGAATGGTGCCTTTATAATCAATCAGAAATTCCTTCTCTCTCTCAAAGAAAATATTCTTCGTTTTTATCTCCAGCTCCATAGCATCTTTGTAGACAATCTCCGAGAAGCCATGTCCTAATACCCTGTGAACTTCCATACAGATACCAATGATTCGATAAGTCTCTTCTTTCAAAGGGAAGTCCCCATCAAAATCTGTGTTCATCAGCGAAATCCGTGGCAAAACAGAAAATGTTTGTTTACATATGAAGTGGTCTGTTGGCTGTTGCTGCTAAGCAAGCTTCCTTCACAGCTTCCATGTAAGTCGGGTGTGCATGACTCATTCTCGAAACATCTTCAGCTGAAGCGCGGTACTCCATGGCAACCACTCCGGCCGCAATCATATCCGCGGCTCTTGCACCAATGATATGAATACCTAAAATTTCATCTGTAGTCTTATCCGCTAGTATTTTTACTAAACCATCTAAGTCCATACTCGCACGCGCACGCCCTAAAGCCTTGTAAGGGAAGCTTCCAGTTTTGTATGCACGACCTTGTTCTTTTAATTGTTCTTCAGTGTAACCTACACTCGCCACTTCAGGCCAGGTGTATACAACGCCAGGAATTAAATTATAATTAATGTGTGGCTTCTGTCCTGCCATTTGTTCTGCTACCATTACGCCTTCTTCTTCAGCCTTGTGTGCTAACATAGCGCCACGCACTACATCACCAATGGCATAAATGTTATCTACCTTAGTTTTTAAATGATCGTCAACTGGAATTTTACCTTTGTCTAATTCTATACCTACCTTCTCCAATCCCAAGCCATCCGTATAGGGTCTACGACCAATACTTACTAAACAATAATCTCCCTTCAATTCAATTGCTGCTCCACCATTTTTTGGTTCTGCTTTTACAATTACTTCTTTGCCTTTGTTTTCTACTGCTGTCACTTTATGGCCGAGGTAAAAATCCATGCCCAACTTCTTGGTTGCTTTTTGCAATTCCTTACCCATGGTCCCATCCATGGTTGGAATTAAGCTATCCAAAAATTCAACTACCGTAACTTTAGCACCGATACGTGCATATACAGAACCTAATTCCATACCGATTACACCGCCACCAATTACAATCATGTGCTTGGGCACTTCTTTTAATTCAAGTGCCTCAGTGCTGGAGATAATTTTCTTTTTATCGAAAGCTGCGAAAGGAAGTGGTGTAGGTTTAGAACCCGTTGCGATAATTACTTTTTCTGCGGTAAGGGTTGTTTCCTTACCATCGTTAGTAACTTTAATTGTATTCTTATCAACAAAAGAGCCTACACCTGTGTGAACATCAATCTTGTTCTTTTTCATTAGATAGGCAATACCATCAACATTAGCTTTTACAACATCGCCTTTGCGTTTAATCATTTGCCCAATGTTAACCTTGGGTGCATTGATATCAATGCCGTGTTCTTTAAAAGTATGCGCAGCATTGTGAAAATGCTCAGATGAGTCCAGTAATGCTTTGGATGGTATACATCCTACATTTAAACAGGTTCCACCTAAAGTATTGTATTTTTCAACGATGGCTACTTTCATTCCCAGTTGAGCGCAACGAATGGCTGCTACATATCCACCAGGGCCTGAGCCGATAACTACTACGTTGTATTGCATCACTAATTAAATTTCTAGTTCCAAATATCAAATTTCAAATTCTCTATCTTCAAAAAGGGTTGTTGTCTTAAACTCCCAAAATCAATCTTCCCGGATCTTCAAGTAATTCTTTCACACGCACCAGGAAGCTAACCGACTCACGACCATCAACAATGCGGTGATCATATGATAATGCCAGGTACATAATCGGGCGAATTACAATTTCTCCATTTTTCACTACTGGTCGCTCAACAATATTGTGCATCCCTAAAATGGCCGATTGCGGTGCATTTATAATAGGTGTAGAAAGCATTGAACCAAACACACCACCATTTGTAATGGTAAAAGTGCCGCCTTGCATTTCTTCAATTGATAATTTTCCATCTCTGCCTTTAGTAGCCAAACGAATTACTTCGTTCTCAATCTGATCGAATGATAACGATTCTGCATTGCGAATAACAGGCACAACTAAACCTCGCGGTGTAGATACGGCTATAGCTACATCACAATAGTTATGATACACAATCTCTTCACCATTGATTTGTGCATTAACAGCTGGCCATTCTTTCAACGCAATACAAACTGCTGTTGTGAAGAAAGACATAAAGCCTAAACCAACACCGTATTTTTCTTTAAACTTATCTTTATACTTTGAACGCAACTCCATCACAGGCTTCATGTCTACTTCATTAAAAGTAGTAAGCATGGCTGTTTCATTTTTTACAGATACAAGACGTTTAGCAATTGTTTTGCGCAATGAAGTCATTTTCTCTGAGCGCTTATCTCTGCTACCTCCTCCTGTTATTACTGGAGCTGAGGCTGGTGCAGCAGGCTTACTTGCTGATGCCGGAGCTGCTTGTTGCGCCTTCATGGCATCTTCTTTGGTTATGCGTCCTCCAACACCAGTACCCTGTACGTTGCCTGAAGCAATACCTTTTTCGTCTAATAACTTAGCCGCTGCAGGTGATGCATGACCAGCTGCGTAACTACTGCCGCTAGTAACAGCTTGTGGAGCAGGTGCAGCTCCTCCTGTAGCTTTAGGTGCTTCCGCTGGAGCACCTTCCATTACCTCAATCTTACAGATCAAACCACCAATGGGTAATGTCTCTTTTTCTTTTGCAACAATTTTTAAAATACCATTTGCTTCTGCAGGTAATTCAAAAGTTGCTTTATCTGATTCTACTTCAGCAATAATTTCATCTAGTTTTACAAAATCGCCATCCTTCTTTAACCATGTTGAAATGGTTACTTCAGTAATCGATTCACCTACAGCAGGCACTTTCATCTCCTTTATTGCACCAGTTGCTTTTGGCGTAGCTGCTGCTGAGGATGTTGCTTGAGGTGCGGCTGGTGCAGAAGCACTTTCTGCTTTAGGTGCAGGTGCTGCAGCAGTTCCTCCATCTGCTATCTCACAAATCAACTCGCCAATGGGTACAACATCACCTTGCTGTTTTACTAATTTTAATGTGCCTGCTTGCGGAGCCGTTAATTCAAAAGTTGCTTTGTCTGATTCCAACTCAGCAATGATCTCGTCCATCTTCACAACATCGCCATCCTTCTTAAGCCAGTTGGCGATGGTTACTTCTGTAATCGACTCGCCTACAGTAGGTACTTTTACTTGGATTGCCATTTTTAAATATTTTAAAATTTCAGATTTATTATTTCAAATTCTACAGAGAAGTCTTGCGTCTTGCTACTCTATACTTATGTCTTTTAAATTTCAAAAGCCTGGTTTACAATTTTATCTTGTTCAATTTTATGAACTTTAGAATAACCTGTGGCTGGTGAAGCACTTGGTTTGCGTGCTACCAGATCTAAACCTGCTTTGGACATGAAACGAAGTATGTAACTCCAATAACCCATGTTTGCCGGTTCTTCTTGTGCCCAAACCAATTTCGCATTTTTGTATTTCTTCAATACAGCACCTAATTGTTTTTCAGGGAATGGGTGTAACTGCTCAAGACGAACAATTGCTGCATCCTTAATTTTTTTCTTTTGCTGAACTTCCTGTAAGTCGAAGAAAATTTTACCTGAACAAAGAATTACTCGCTTCACATCTTTTGCCACAGCATTCGGATCATCAAGCACCTCTTTAAATGTGCCGGATGTAAAATCTTTCATAGGAGAAGCCACGCCTTCGTGTCGCAGTAATGACTTAGGCGACATCACCACACATGGCTTACGGAATTCCCACATTACTTGTCTGCGTAATAAGTGGAATATGTTGGCTGATGTTGTCAAGTTAGCCACAACCATGTTGTTTTCGGCAGCCAATTGCAGGAAGCGCTCAGGACGTGCGTTGGAGTGTTCAGGCCCCTGACCTTCATAGCCGTGTGGCAATAACATCACTGTTCCATTTTGTCTTTGCCATTTCGATTCTGCACTCGACAAAAATTGATCGATCATTACCTGGGCACCGTTGGCAAAATCACCAAACTGTGCCTCCCATATTACAAGTGCATTTGGTGTTGACATGGAGTAGCCATATTCAAAACCTAGCACACCAAACTCTGATAATAAGGAGTTGTAAATATGAAACTTCGCCTGACCTTGCTCTATATTATCTAATCCGCAGTATGGTGTATTCGTATTCGCGTCAAAGAAATAAGCATGACGATGAGAAAAAGTACCACGCTTTACATCCTGACCAGACATACGAACAGGAATTTTCTCAGCGATTAACGAGCCATAAGCCAGCAATTCTGCTTCTGCCCAGCCCAACACTTTATCATCGAAGAAAGCCGCCTTACGGTCTTTCAATAATTTTTCAATTTGCTTTAATGGCTTAAACCCTTCCGGAATAGTAGTTAACGCCTTTCCTACTTTTTCTATTAATGCAGGCTTTATACTTGTATCAGGAGATTGTTCAAAATCTTCCGCCTTAGCCCAGCGCATATGATTCCATTCCTCTTCGACTTTTTGTGGTTTGTAAGGAAGGGGCTTTTGTTTTACTTCATTCAACCTGTCTTGCAACTGATTCCTGAATTTGGCATCTAAGTCATCTGCTATTGCAGCATCAACATCACCACGTTCCACCAGGCGTTTCACATACACTTCGCGCGGGTTTGGATGCTTGGCTATAATGTTGTACAATTTCGGTTGTGTAAATTTAGGTTCATCACTTTCATTATGACCATGTCTTCGGTAACATAATAAGTCGATGAAGATATCTTTACCAAATTTTTGACGATACTCAACTGATAGGTTAGCGGCAAAATTCACAGCCTCTGCATCGTCACCATTTACATGAAGCACAGGTGCATCTACAATCTTGGCAATATCTGTACAATAAATAGAAGTACGAGCATCATCATAATCGGTGGTAAAACCTACCTGGTTGTTAATAACAAAGTGAATAGTGCCACCTGTAGTATAACCAGGCAGTCCAGACATCTGAAGTGTTTCGTACACTATACCTTGTCCTGCTACAGCTGCATCACCGTGAATGAGGATCGCCATTGCCTTACGTAAATCTCCTCCATATTCATCATCTATCTGACCGCGTGTGTAACCCAACACCAAAGGATCAACCGCTTCTAAATGTGAAGGGTTAGGTGTTAGTTTCACATATATCTTATTTCCGGAAGGCGTTGCAATATGACTTGCATATCCTAAGTGATATTTTACATCACCATCACCCATCGTAAGGTTATCAGGATTTACATTACCCTCAAATTCTGTAAAAATCTGTTCGTAGGTTTTACCAAGAATATTAGACAGTACGTTGAGGCGACCACGGTGGGCCATACCAATCACTACTTCTTTTACCCCAAGCTCAGCCGACTTGTTAATTATTTCATGCAAGGCTGGAATTGTGTTTTCACCTCCTTCTAAAGAGAAACGCTTTTGTCCTAAAAACTTCGTGTGCAAAAAGTTTTCAAAAACAACAGCTTCATTCAGTTTTGCAAGAATGCGTTTCTTCTCATCCTGTGAAGGATTATAATTGAAGTACCCTTTCTCTATTTTTTCAATAAACCAGCTACGCACATCATCATTACGGATGAAGTTGTATTCGAAACCAATTGGCCCTACATATATATCCTGAAGGCGTTCAATTATTTTACGAAGCGATGTGCGTTGCATACCAATTTCGGCAGCCACATCAAACTCAGCATCCAAATCTGCATCTGTTAAACCAAAAGTTTTATGATCTAGCTGAACGTTATGGTTTCTGCGCTCACGCACTGGGTTGGTCTTTGATTTAAGGTGACCAAAAGAACGGTAAGCAAAAATCAGGTTTCGCACCTGTGTTTCCTTCACACTTAAAGAGTCTGCTCCCGAAGAACCGTTTTCGCCATAGCGCTGTTGAGAAAATTCATATCCCTCAAAAAACTTCTGCCAAGTGGGGTCTACAGATTGTGGGTCAGCTTTGTAGCTTTGAAAGAGTTGGTCTAAGTAGCCAACATCTGCATTTGATATATAAGAGAACTTATCCATAATTTTAGCTCAAGTAAACAAATGTAGTTTAGGCTTCACGGAATAAAAAACCGTTTACTCGCTTAAGCAATTATTTACTGATTATCAGGCCAGTAAATTCTTCTGAGCCTAGGCTTGTCGACTACCAGAAAAGACCTATATTTGCAACCTTAAAAAAATGGGACGAGCTCCCGCTAAACAAATAACTAATGGCTGTAAAAATCCGTTTGGCCCGCAGAGGCCGCAAAAAACTGGCAAAATACGATGTAGTCGTAGCCGATGCCAGATCACCACGTGATGGTAAATTCATTGAAAAACTGGGGACTTACAACCCTTTGACTGTTCCTGCCACCATCGAATTGAACGATGAAAAGGCATTTCAGTGGTTGATGAATGGTGCACAACCTTCTGATACTGTAAAGGCAATGTTGTCTTACCGAGGCGTTATGTTACGCAAACACCTTCAAATTGGTGTAGTGAAAGGCGCTATTACTCAAGAGCAAGCTGATGCTAAATTAGATGCTTGGGTAAAAGATAAGCAAACTAAAATCGAAGCAAAACGCGATAAAGTTTCTCAATCTAAGCAAGACAGTGCAAAAGCCCGTAAGGATGCTGAAACAAAGGTTAAGGAAGCAAGAGCTGAAGCTATTCGCAAGAAGGCTCAAGTGGCTGCTACTCCTGTTGTTGAAGCTGCTGCGGAAGGCGAAGTTGCTGCCGAAGGTGGAGCTGCTCCTGCAGAAAACACCGAAGCATAATCTTCAAATAATATTTTGTAAAAATGCCGGTGATTTTCATCGGCATTTTTTTTACCCACTAATCTGTTTGAAATCGTAAATTTTAAAACAAAATAATCTATAAAGTTAAGACCATCCGTCAGACCGCTTTATTGCGCAGCCAACAGCGGTCAGACGGATTTTTGGGTAAGAAAACCCTCTAAACTTTTTAACCCTCCACGATCATCGGTAAAAGAATATGGAAGTTTCAGACTGCTTTAAAATAGGATATGTGCAAAAAACACATGGTTTAAAGGGCGAAGTAACTATTGCCTTAGAACCAGGTGCACCTGATGATTTTGAAACCATCACTTCTATTTTTGCCGAAGTAAAAGGAAGGTTAATCCCATACTTCATTGAAGAAATTTCTTTCAAAGGCGATAAAGCCTTTGTGAAATTTGAAGACGTGAATACCTCAGAAGAAGCCACTACACTTAAAGGCACTTCTTTATACCTACCCAAATCGACAAGACCAAAATCAAAACGTGGTGAATTTTACAACGATGAGGTTATCGGTTTTACTGTAAATGACGCAACGGCTGGTCTATTGGGAAAAGTAAGTAGTGTTGAAAACGAAGAGGTGAATCCTCTACTCATTGTGCTGCAGGGTGAAAAAGAAATTGCCATCCCGATCAATGCCCCTTTTATTACCAGCGTGAACAAGTCAACCAAAAGAATTGAAGTTGACTTACCCGAAGGCTTATTAGAGTTGTAAAAGCAACATAAGGCTTCAACTTTCAGTTACTTTTTTTAAACTCAAAACAACCTATCTCTGCTAAAATTCAAGTTTAGTCCTTCATTAGGATTATTCTTTGTAAATTTTATCCCCATCAAGTAACCTCTTTTAAAAATCTGAGTTACCCTACACGAACGACACATTGATTGGAAGCGCTTTCGGATAATGCTTTAATGCTTAAGGTAAAGGACAATGACCTGGACAAACTGGGCCTGCTCTTTGAACGCTATAAAAAACCGCTGTTCGGGTTTTTCTATAACCTCAATAAAGATCAGGAGCTTAGTGAAGATCTTGTACAGAATACTTTCCTGCGAATTCTAAAATACCGTCATCTCTTTCGCTTGCCTGAAAACAATTTGCAAGATGCGGGAGAAGGTAGTTTCAGAACCTGGATGTTTCACATTGCGCGTAATGTGAGTCATGATCATTACCGAAAGGATAAAATTAAAAACAAAGAAAATGTGGAAGACTGGCAACACCAACTAATTCATCATGAGCATAAGTCGAGTGAACTGGAACAGCAGGACGAACAGACGCTACTCAATATGGCGATGGAAAAATTGCCAGCTGACAAGCGAGAGATTTTGTTACTCAGCAAGTATCAGGAAAAAAAGTATAAAGAAATAGGCGAAGTATTGGGATGTTCTGAAGGAACTGTAAAAGTAAAAGTGTTTCGGGCTTTACAAGAACTTAAGACTATTTATCAACAATTAGAAAAACGCGTGTAGTATGGAAAGGAATCGTGTAGAAGAATTGATTAAGAAGTACAATGCCCGAACAGCTGATGCAACAGAAATGCAATTACTGGAGCGCTTCCTCGAATCTGGTGAAGTATCAATTGAGCAATTGGAGGATGTTAATATACTGCAAGACAAATTTGAGCAGATAGATAACGGATCACCCTCTCTTCAGCTTGATGATCATTTTTACACAATGCTGACTAATGAAAAGCGGAAAGAAAAGAAATTTACTTTTTCACTTCCTACCTGGTCTGCATTTTTACCAAAGCTTTCTTTCGCAGTTTCTTTTACCATACTCGGTTTTTTTATGGCTTACTTCTTCATCAACAGAACAGCCGCCCCTGAAGTAAAACAGCTGACACAAGAAGTAAGTGACCTGAAAGAAATGATGATGCTTTCATTATTGGAAAAAGAATCCGCTACCGATCGCTTACGCGCTGTAAGCTTAACTGATGAAATGCAACAAGCCAGTAAAACTGTAACTGAAGCATTGATTAAAACATTAAACAAAGACGCAAACATTAATGTTCGTCTGGCTGCACTTGAGGCACTAAAACCCTATGTGGGCGACAGTTCAGTGCGCATGGCTTTGGTGAGATCAATAGCTCAGCAAGAATCACCTTTAATACAGGTAGCCATGGCAGAATTGATGGCTGCCATTCAGGAGAAACATGCTGTAAAAGAGCTTGAAAAAATGCTGGAGAATAATAATACTCCAGAAGAAGTGAAAAGAAGAATTCAAAAAAATCTGGAGGTTCTTATCTAAGTCTTGTGTCGTTCAATACAAGTATTTAAAAAAAGAACGGTTATGAAAAATCTATTGTCACCCATTTTGATTATGCTGACTTACACTATTGTGCAGGCTCAGACATTTACAGAGACTATTAAAAAAGAATTCACTTTCGAAAAGAAAAGCGATGCGAATGCACTGATGCTTTTCAATATTAGTGGAGATGTGAGAATCAAAGGCTACGATGGTGATAAAATTATTATTGAAGTGGAAAGAAAAATAACAGGTAAGACAGCGGAAAGACTTGAGCAAGGAAAACGAGAAATAGAACTTGGCTTTATCGATAAAGCTGATACGCTTATTTTGTATACAAAAGGCATCTGCACTGCTTTTGGTAAACTCAATCATCCAAATGGCAAACGTAACAACAAAAAGTACAATGGTTATGGATATGATTGGAACAGCTGTAATAACAGAAAGTCTGAGGAAACTTATGATTATGAAATGAACTTCATTATCAAAGTGCCAAAAAATATCCATGTCATGGCTTCCACTATCAATAACGGAGATATCTGGATTGATAACACTACCAAATCTGTTGTAGCTAACAACGTAAATGGAAGTGTCATTCTCAATAATATAACAGGTTCTACACAGGTGTCTACAATTAATGGCAATGTTGACTTGAACTACGTAAGTAATCCTCCGGCTGACAGTCGCTACTATACTTTAAATGGTGACATAAACGCAAATTTCAAAAAAGGATTAAAGGCTGACCTGACCTTCGAAAGTTACAATGGAGAACTCTACACTAATGTTGAACAGCTCGAAGTCATCCCAGTAAGCATTGAGAAAAAAGAGAGTGCCAAAGGATTAAAATATAAGGTAGGTGGAACAAGATACCGAATAGGTAGCGGTGGTGTGCTACTTGATTTTGAAACCTTCAATGGCGATGTCTATATCAAAGAAATGTAAAAAAAATAATCACGTTGCAATCATCAACTCAAAACAGCAATCATTATGAAAAAATATATAACACTTTTAGCAGCAGGTATTTTCCTTTTAATCTTCAATGCCACTGCGCAAAATGACGGAGAGTTTACTGTGCCATTAAGTGATCCTGCCAAGCGGATAAAGTTAGTAGTAGATATTAATTATGGAGGTATCATTTTAGTAGGTACCCCTCGCAAAGATGTGCTCGTTAAGTATGCCTCTGAAGAAAGTAAGAAAAATAATAGCCAAAGCAACAGCACCAAAGATGGTATGAAAAGAATAAGCGGTGGCACAATGGACTTAGAGGTTTCTGAAAACCAAAACAGTGTTCGCATTGAATCAAGTTCGTGGAGTAATAAAATGAATCTATATGTTGAGGTACCTTTTGGGGCTGATGTTACGCTGAGCAGTCATAACAGTGGTGACCTTAGTGCCAGTGCAATTCAGGGGCAAGTAGAATTGGAAACCTACAATGGAAAAATCACTGCTGATAAAATTTCAGGTTCTGTTGTTGCTTCAACCTATAACGGAGAAGTAAAAATCAGTTTTGATAAAATAACAGAAGGGACACCCATGTCTTTTTCAACATACAACGGAGACATTGATATTACGGTGCCCACAACCTTCAAAGGCTCGTTAAAGATGAGAACAGAGCGTGGAGAGGTTTATTCAGATTTCGATGTGAGTCTTGTAAAAAGTGGCCCGATACAAAAGAAAGACACGAAATCAGGTGTATATAAAGTAGTAATAGATGAGTGGGTAAAAGGAGACATCAATGGAGGTGGTCCTGAATTTATGATGAAGACTTATAATGGAGATATCTTAATTCGGAAGAAGTAAGCAGTTGTCAATAAAAAAAAGAAGGAGTCATCATTATAAAGATGACTCCTTCTTTTTTATTGTTTCACTTCCCTTGGTCTGTGTCTTCACAGACCGGTATTGTTATACCAATTTTGTTTCCATCCCCTGGTCTGTGTCCTCACAGACCAGTATCGATACGATATTTTATTTCAATTAAGAATTACTCATATGTTGCATCATATCATGTTTCGGTCTGTGGAGACACAGGCCGAGGAATAGATCAAGGCTTATTTAGTAAAATCAAGTATGCTTTTTTCAATTATATCACAACACTCGTGCATTTGTTCTTCAGTAATGACAAGCGGTGGTGCCAGTCGAATAATATTTCCCTGAGTAGGTTTCGCCAACAAACCATTCTCAGCAAACTTCACACAAATATTCCACGCTGTTTCGCTATTGGGCGTGTCGTTGATCATAATGGCATTTAATAAACCCTTACCTCTTACCAGCGTCACCATGCTTGATTTATGCATGAAGGCTCGCATACGCTCTCTGAAAATTTTTCCAAGTCGCTCAGCATTGTCCGCTAAGTTCTCATCTTTCACAACTTGTAGTGCTGCCATACAAACCGCTGCTGATAGTGGATTACCACCATACGTTGAACCATGTTCACCTGGTTTAATCACCAGCATTACTTCATCACTGGTTAACACAACTGAAACAGGCAATACACCACCTGATATAGCCTTACCTAAAATCAGCATGTCTGGTTTTACGTCTTCATGATCTGAAGCCAGCATTTTCCCGGTACGCGCAACACCAGTTTGTATTTCATCCATCATCAACAACACATTATGTTTTTTACATAATTGTTCTGCTGATTTTAAATAACCCTCTGCTGGAACATAAACACCGGCTTCACCTTGTATAGGTTCAATCCACAAACCACAAACATTCGGATTGGCTAATGCTTTTTCTAAAGCAGGTACATTGTCATAATCGATTATTTCAAAACCAGGCATAAAAGGTCCGAAGCCTTTACGTGCCGATGGATCTGTTGAAGCAGAGATAATAGTTGTGGTGCGGCCGTGAAAGTTTTTCTTCACCGCAATAATTACAGCTTCATTATCAGGAATACCTTTTTTTGTATAACCCCATTTACGCGCAAGCTTAATGGCCGTTTCATTAGCCTCTGCACCACTGTTCATGAAGAGTGCTTTCTCATAACCAAAAGTTTCGCAAACGTATTTTTCTGCAATCCCTAGTTTATCATTATAAAAAGCACGAGAGGTTAGTGTCAATTCTTTAGCCTGATTGATCAATGCATTAATAATACGTGGATGACAGTGACCCTGATTTACAGCACTGTAGGCGGACAAAAAATCAAAATATCGCTTGCCTTCTACATCCCACAAAAAAACGCCTTCTCCTCTGTTTAGTACAACCGGTAGGGGGTGATAGTTATGTGCACCAAACTTATCTTCCAGTAAAATTGCCTCTTGACTAGATGTTATTGTTTCGACCATAAAATACTTGTTAGCTTTAATGCAAACGTTGCAAATTTACCAAATATGGGCTTCAAAGCCAATGAAAGACAAGGCATAAAGCTGTCAAGAATTTAAAAACCCGACAGTATTTGTCAATAAGAAAGGGTTTATTTGCATATCAGTAATGCTATGGAAATTCTTTATCTCGTTATCGGATTGTTGATTGGGGGGCTTTTAGCCTGGTTTGCTTTACGTTCAAAGTTTTTGTCAGAAAACCAGCAAACTGGGGGGCTTTTATTGGCTGAACAGGAAAAAGTTAAGGCCCTTGATTTGAGATTAATTGAACAAAAAAAGGAGCTGGAATCCGAACGAAATAAAGCAGCTGCCCTGGCAAACAATCTTTCAGCTACGGAAGCTGATTACCGCAACCTGGAAGAGAAATTAAAAGAACGTAAAAAAGAAGTTGAAGAACTGCAAAATCAGTTTGCTTTTCAATTTAAAAACCTGGCCAACGAAATATTTGAAGAAAAAAGTAAAAAATTTACTGAACAGAATAAGACTAATTTGAGTGAAATCTTAAATCCACTTAAAGAAAAAATTACCGATTTTGAAAAGAAAGTAGAGCAAACCAATAAAGAAAGTATCGACCGAAACTCCGCCTTGCGCGAACAGCTGGTTAACCTGAAAGAACTAAATCAACAGATAACAAAAGAAGCAAGCAATCTTTCTAAAGCATTAAAAGGCGATTCTAAAACACAAGGTACGTGGGGAGAAATACAGTTGGAAGCCATCCTCGAAAGAGCCGGTTTGCAAAAAGACATTCATTACTTCAAAGAAAAAAATTTCAAAAATGAAGAGGGGCAAAATCAACGCCTTGATTATATCATTAAACTTCCGGATGATAAGTACTTAGTGTTGGATTCTAAAGTTTCATTGACTGCCTACAGCGAATATTACAACACAAGTGATGAAACTGAACAAAGTAAGTTTCTAAAAAGTCACTTGGATAGCGTTTATTCACACATCAAGCTTTTGAGTGAGAAGAATTATCAAAATCTTTATGAAATCAATCAACCAGATTATGTAATGATGTTTCTGGCTAACGAGCCCGCACTTACCTTGGCATTGAGAGAAGATAACTCTTTGTACGAAAAAGCACTCGATAAAAATATTGCTTTGGTTTCAGCCACTACCTTACTGGCTACCTTGCGCACAATCGGTTACATCTGGAAGCAGGATATGCAAAATAAAAATGCGCTGGAGATTGCACGACAGGCTGGTTCTCTTTATGATAAATTTCATATGCTTATAGAAGACCTGACCAAAGTGGGTAATAACTTAAAATCAACGCAAAACAGTTACCAAGATGCTATGAATAAGCTCATTGAAGGCAAAGACAACCTGGTAAGGAAAACAGAGCGCTTGAAAGAACTCGGAGCAAAAACCACCAAACAACTTAGCCAGCAATTGCTAGACCGAGCCGATTAAATAGCACAAAGAATTATCTTGAAAAGCAACAAAAAAACTATTTCTTTTTTATAATCACGGACTTGCCCACGATCAGGGTAATCCTAAATTTGCGTCCCTATTTTACAATATGAGTGTAGATCAGAATCTTTCGCGCTGGACAGAACAAATTGCCAGAGAGTTTTCATTAGTACAAAAAAATGTTGATGCCTTAGCCGACCTCTTAGAAGAAGGTGCTACGATACCCTTCATTTCGCGCTACCGTAAAGAAATGACGGGTAGCATGGATGAGGTCATGATCGCTAATGTGCGCGATCGTATCGAACAATTGCGGGAACTCGATAAACGAAAAGAGGCTGTTATCAGCTCTATCGAAAAACAAGGCAAACTTACGCCTGAATTACTATCGGCTATTGCCAAGTCTGAAACCCTTGCAGAAGTTGAAGATTTATACCTTCCTTATAAGCCCAAGCGTAAAACGCGTGCTTCTGTAGCTAAGGAAAAAGGCCTTGAACCACTGGCCGAAAGAATTTTCAGCCAGGAAAAGATTTCTATCGCGGAGCTTGCCAAAACTTTTATTGATGCCGAAAAAGGTGTGAATACAGAGGAGGAAGCATTAGAAGGCGCACGCGATATCATGGCTGAATGGATCAGCGAAAATCAGGAAACCAGAAAGCGGATACGCGAAATCTATTGGACACAGGGCGTGGCTGAATCGCGTGTGTTAAAAGGTAAAGAGGCAGAAGGTCAGAAATTCAAAGATTACTTTGAATGGAAAGAGCCTATCGGTAAAGTACCTTCCCACCGTATGCTGGCCATGCGAAGAGGAGAAAAAGAGGGTGTTTTAATGCTGGATATTTTCCCAGGTGAAGAAGAAGCTATTTCTTCTATTGAAAGACAAATCATTAAAGGTGAAAATGCTTCCACCGATCAAATTCGTTTAGCGATTAAAGACAGCTATAAGCGTTTGATACGCCCTTCATTAGAAACAGAAGTGCGTATTGAAAGCAAGATGAAAGCTGATGATGAAGCCATCAAAGTATTCTGTACTAACTTAAAAGAGTTATTGCTGGCAGCACCACTAGGACAAAAAAATGTTCTGGCACTTGATCCGGGCTTTCGTTCAGGCTGTAAACTTGTTGTTTTGGATCGCCAGGGTAAATTACTTTTTAACACCAACATTTACCCGCACGAACCACAGCGTGAAACTGCCAAATCAAGAATAATTGTAAAAGAACTCTGCGAAAAATTTGATGTGGAGGCTGTTGCTATTGGTAATGGAACAGCAAGCCGTGAGACAGAGTCTTTCGTAAAAAGTATTGGCCTCCCTAATAAAATATTGGTAGTAATGGTGAACGAGAGCGGTGCATCAGTTTACTCCGCCAGTGATGTAGCGCGTGAAGAATTTCCTGACTACGATGTAACAGTGCGTGGCGCTGTATCGATTGGAAGACGCTTAACTGATCCTTTGGCCGAGTTGGTAAAAATTGATCCTAAATCCATTGGCGTTGGTCAATACCAGCACGATGTAGATCAGGTTAAATTAAAGCAAGGGTTAGATGATGTAGTGATGAGTTGCGTAAACTCTGTAGGTGTTGAAGTAAACACAGCCAGCAAAGAATTACTAGCTTATGTTTCTGGTTTAAACAGTTCTATTGCCAAAAATATTGTTGAGTACAGAAATCAAAACGGGCCTTTCAAAAGTCGTGAAGAGTTGATGAAAGTTTCTCGCCTTGGTGAGAAAGTATTTGAGCAAGCTGCAGGTTTCTTACGCATTCGCGAAGCACAAAATCCTTTAGATGCCAGTGCCGTTCACCCGGAGAGTTACACTATTGTAGAAAAGATGGCCAAAGACCTTCAGTGTAGTGTAAAAGATCTGATGAGTACTTCAGAATTACGCAAACAACTGGATCTTAAAAATTACATCACAGAAAAAGTAGGTTTACCAACCCTGACAGATATTGTTACTGAATTAGAAAAACCTGGTCGCGATCCGCGCGAAGGATTTGAAGTATTCAGCTTTACCGATGGGGTCAATGAAATTAAAGATCTGAAGATTGGTATGAAGTTACCTGGTATTGTAACTAACGTAACAGCGTTTGGAGCTTTTGTTGATATTGGTGTTCATCAGGATGGTTTGGTACACATCAGTCATTTATCTGATAAGTTTGTAAAAGATCCTAATGAAGTAGTGAGTGTTCAGCAGAAAGTAACCGTTACGGTTACAGAAGTGGATGTAGCGCGTAAGCGTATTGGTCTGTCGATGAAAGCCGATCCTTTTAGTGATGCTCCGGCTCAACAGAAAACAAAGAGCTCACCAGATAAAAAACGAAACGATAAGCCTGCTAAGCCAGAGCCAAGCATGGAAGAAAAACTTGCTATGCTAATGAGTAAGTTTAAAAAGTAATCTTACTTTAAAATGATTAAAAAGCCAGAGTAGTTTTATTCTGGCTTTTTTAATGGCTGATTTTGAAGATGATAAATCAAACTCAATACCTTAAAATTAAGGTACCCATACAGTCCAACACAACCATCCTTGTAAGTCTTGTATTTTTGATTTTAAAAAATTTAGAAATGTTTTGCACTTATTAAAACTTACTGCACTTTCGCAGTTAAACTTGCTTGGGTAAAATACTCGATCATAAGTTTTAATAGTAAGCAACTTTACATTGTCTTCAGACTTTAGGTAAATGCTTCCACAATTTAACGCCTAAAGTAATCACGTCTTTATGAAAATAGATTTTGCTTCAATGAATCGTGTTAACCTCAATTTTTAAGTATATTCGTTAAAACGATATTTTTTGAAAAAGTCTGCCCAATACTTTTTTCGACTTATTGCACTTCAAACTGTCTTAGTCACATTATCTTACCTCTCCCATCAGTTAAGTAATGTTACCAGTTCACTACTTCTCTACTTACCATTGGTGCTTGGTATATTATTCATCCATTGGTTTGGCCTCAAAATATTACCTGTAATATTCATAAACGGTATTACAACTATGCTTATTTGGGGTGTAACCAAATTTCCTTTAAAGATGGTAATGCTGACAACCCACGAGGCGGCTGTTGCACTTACATCCTGGTTGCTCTACACCCAATTGAGTGGCAACAAAAATTTCCAGCCTTTCTCAAACACTAATAATTTTTTACGCTTTGTCTTATTGGGCATTGTTATACCCATATGTATTAACTCAATCTATGTATACCATTACGGATATGTAAGGGGCGACATGGATAAGGTTTCGCTTTTCTGGCTGTCAGATTTCATCACCATTTTCCCCATTGCAATTTGCCTGCTTTACTTCATTCAACCAGCAAAAACCTCAGGGCAATGGACTATCAAATTCAATAAGCCAAAAGTTTCGAAGCAGGCATATTTAGAGTTAAGCTTAGTGTGCGCAGTCTTTATTGCCTTGTCCTTACTTTTTCCTTTCAATAAATACTGGTTTATATACGGCATTGGTGCAACATTCTTTGCATTGCGATGGGGTTTTGAAACAGCCATAATTCTGAATGTAATCATTTTCATGCTCAGCTACTTATTACCGCTATTTGATTTTGCATCTTCACTATTAATTACACAAGGCTCTACGCAATACTTTAGTGTTCATTTAGGAATGAGTACGATGATGTTTGTTTCGGCATTAGTAGGTAGAGTGGTTTCTGATCTGAGCGAAACCGAGAGAAACTTAAAAGAACAGAAAGGTAAAGCCGAAATAATGAATGCTGAACTTGAACAAAAAAATGAAGAGCTCGACCGTTTTGTGTATAGCGTTTCTCATGATTTAAGTGCACCACTAAAGTCTATTAAAGGCCTTGTTAATATCAGCAGAATAGAACCACAACAGTCGCATATCTACATTGATAAAATCGACAAAAGTGTTAACCGTCTGGAAGAGTTTATTGAAGAAGTGCTGGACTATTCACGTACCAACCGCAATACTATTCACTACGAAAAGATTGAGTTAAGTGGTTTGATTTACGACATTAATAAAAAGTTTGAGTTTCTCGAAGGCTTTGATAAAATTGAATTTAGCATCAATCTTGAAACAGTTTTTATTATTAGTGATAGATTATTACTCCGTATTGCGCTTAATAACATTTTGTCTAATGCAATAAAATATCAAAAGAAATACAAAGACCATAAGCCTTCGATTACAATACACGCTTATGTATCTAATGATGAGCAGGTGATTGAGGTGAGCGATAATGGTGAGGGCATAAGAGAAGAGTATCAGGATAAACTCTTTAATATGTTTTATAGAGGAACAGCAAATTCTTCTGGTTCAGGACTTGGTTTATACATTGCGAAGGAAGCGATTGGAAGATTAAGTGGCAAAATTACCCTGTCATCAACCTGGGGGCAAGGCTCATCTTTTACAATTCACTTGCCCGATGTGAAATAAAAAAGACCTGATCGTTTGTCAGGCCTTTCATTAAAAATAAAATCAATAATTATTTAGCAGCAGCAAAACGTTTTGCCACCTCTGCCCAATTCACCACATTCCAGAAAGCGGTAATATAATCAGGTCTGCGGTTCTGATAATTCAAATAGTATGCATGCTCCCAAACATCTAAACCTAAAATTGGTGTGCCCTTTACTTCAGCTACATCCATTAATGGATTATCCTGATTGGGTGTTGAGGTAATAGCTAATTTGCCATCAGCACCTACAATCAACCAGGCCCAACCCGAACCAAAACGTGTTGCACCTGCAGCAGCAAATTTGGTTTTAAACTCATCAAAGTTTCCAAAAGCAGCGTTAATAGCATCAGCCAATGCACCTGTTGGTGCGCCCCCTGCATTTGGCCCCATCACAGTCCAGAATAAACTGTGGTTGTAATGGCCACCACCATTGTTACGAACGGCAACCGGATATTTAGAAATGTTTTTGCATATCTCTTCAATGCTCAGATTTTCTTCTGGTTTGCCTGCAACAGCCGCATTAAGATTTGTAACATATGCATTGTGATGCTTGCCATGGTGTATCTCCATTGTTTTTGCATCGATGTGTGGCTCCAAAGCTGTAGTAGCATAAGGAAGCGCTGGTAATGTAAAAGCCATAATTGATATATTAAGGTTTAACTATTTAAATTGATGATCTGCATCATATTCACTTAACCTGATAAAGATTGAAATTGAATACTCTTTAACAACTACAATACTTCAAAATTTGTTCACGATGAAGTACATTATTTGTTAAAATGGTAAATCATCAGATGACTGTGTCGATGAAGATGAATCAAAAGTATCATAAGCAGGTGGTGCACTAAAGCCAGCACCGCCTCCGTTGTCGCCTTGTTTCTCAAGTTTCCATGCGCGTGCTTCAGTATACCAACGGCCATTATATTCACGGCTTTCTAAGTCTACCGATACACTAACCTGATCACCAACTGACAAGGCAAACTGTTGTATTTTATCACCCCATATTGAAAGACAAATTTTCTTAGGGTATTGACTTTGTGTTTCAACAATAAATTCCTGCTTGCGCCAGGTTCCTTTTTTTCCAGCTCCGGTTTGTTCAGCCAAAATCTGGATCACTCTTCCTTTTACGTCCATTATACTTTAATTTAATCTCTGATACTTTTAAAAAATGTGTTGATCAATGTTCGACTCTCCTCCTCCTTCACACCGCGTACTATTTCAGTTTTTGAATGAAGTATCGGTGACTTAATCAATCCATACCCCCTTTGCACATCGCTGGCACCAAACACCAATTTACTTAACTGCACCCAATGAAGCGCACCTGCACACATCACACAAGGCTCTAAGGTAACATATAAGGTGCATTCTGTTAAGTATTTTGAGCCAAGAAAATTCGCAGCAGCAGTTACCGCCAGCATTTCTGCATGGGCTGTGGCATCTGTCAACTTCTCTGTTTGATTATGGGCTCGTGCAATTATTCTATTATTAGCCACCACAACGGCTCCTACGGGCACCTCTCCTATAGCAAGCGCCTTTTGCGCCTCCTTAAGAGCCTCTCGCATAAAGTATTCGTCTGTAAAAACCTCCACTATGGCCATAAATTATTTTACCCTTACCGATTTCATCACCTGAATAGCCGTTTCCTGCCAATCCTCTTTTACACGAGATGGACAGTTGAAGGAGAAAACCAACGTACGGTTTTTCTCTACCAGGTATTGTATATATGTGTACTTAATAACAGGTGCCCGTTGTGACTCATTGGCTCTCAGGCCATTCGTGCGCGACTCTATCTCAAAAAATAAGTATTGCTTTCCGTGAATTTCAACAACACCTTCATTGATAAAATCGACTTGATCATATAAGTTTTGTAGTCCCGACCTGAAAAATTTACCAGCCAGTTCAAGGTTGGCGTCTGGCCATTGAGTAGCTGAAATATTAACACTAAAATCAATATCTCTATCCGGATTAGTATAGGCAGCCAAAGGTGCCCTAACCGAAGGAAGTCTTTGTACAATGTCGTCCGGCAGCATAGGGGTAAACGTCTCAGGAATGGCTACTGTGATGCCATCGCTGATCTTGGTTTTAACCAGTTTGGGGCCATTTACAAAAGCCGTAGCCGTAAAGAGGAAAATAATGAGTAAGTATCGCATAGCTAGAAAAGATTCAATTAAATTCGCGCCCGGCCTGCGCTAACACTTCGGCCGGTGCACAAAATTAACATTTCTATATGCTACGATCTCATACCTGCGGTGAATTAAGAATTTCGGATGTTGGAAAGACAGTAAAGCTGGCTGGCTGGGTACAGCGTAGTCGCGATAAGGGCAGCGTATTATGGATCGATTTACGCGACCGTTACGGCCTTACGCAGTTGATTTTTGAAGAAGGTAAGACAGAAGCGAGCTTATTTGAGCAGGCGCGTGCCACCGGCCGTGAATTTGTTATTCAAATTGAAGGTGTTGTAGCTGAGCGTCTTTCTAAAAATGATAAAATCCCTACCGGGGAAATTGAGATAAAAGCAACTAAGCTTACTGTACTAAACACGGCCAAACTACCTCCTTTCACTATTGAAGATGAAACCGATGGTGGTGATGATCTGCGCATGAAATACCGCTACCTGGATTTGAGAAGAAATCCTGTGCGTGAAAAATTACAGTTACGTCATAAAATGGCACAGCAAACACGTGCTTATTTAGATGCGCAACAATTTATAGAGGTAGAAACTCCTGTGCTTATTAAGTCAACGCCCGAAGGTGCCCGCGATTTTGTAGTGCCTTCACGCATGCACAATGGTGAGTTCTATGCATTACCACAATCGCCACAAACGTTTAAGCAGTTACTGATGGTTTCAGGTTTCGACCGCTACTATCAAATTGTAAAATGCTTCCGCGATGAAGATTTGCGTGCTGATCGTCAGCCGGAGTTTACGCAGATCGACTGTGAAATGGCTTTCATTGAACAAGAAGATATTCTCAACACTTTCGAAGGGCTGATCAGACATTTATTCAAAAGTGTAAAAGGTATTGACTTGCCAACAGTACAACGCATGCAATATGCTGATGCCATGAAGTTTTATGGTAACGACAAACCTGATACGCGTTTTGATATGCGGTTTGTGGAGCTGAAAGGCGAAGGCATAGATCTTACTTCAGGTAAAAACTTTGTGGTGTTCGACAATGCAGAGCTTGTTGTGGGTGTAAATGCCAGCGGCTGCAGCGACTTCACACGTAAACAACTTGATGAATTAACTGAATTTGTAAAGCGTCCACAAATTGGCGCAAGGGGCTTAGTCTATGTGCAATGTAAAACGGATGGCACATTCAAATCTTCTGCGGATAAATTCTTTAGCAGCGATGACTTAAAGAAATGGGCGGAAACCTTTAATGCCAAGCCGGGAGATTTATTATTAATATTAGCAGGAGAAAGCAATGCCACCAGAAAACAATTAAGCGAGTTACGCTTGCATGTTGGTGAGCAATTAGGCTTACGTGATAAGAGTAAGTTTTCTGCATTATGGGTACTTGACTTCCCACTATTAGAATGGGACGAAGAAAATAAACGTTACCATGCTATGCACCACCCTTTCACTTCTCCTAAGACTGAAGACATACACTTACTGGAAAGCGATCCGGGTAAGGTGAGGGCTAATGCTTATGACATGGTGTTGAATGGAACTGAGATTGGTGGTGGTTCTATTCGCATCCACGACAAACCTACACAACAAATGATGTTCACACATCTTGGCTTTAGCGAAGCCGAAGCGAAAAAACAATTTGGTTTCTTAATGGAGGCTTTCGAATTTGGTGCACCACCCCATGGTGGTATTGCCTTTGGATTCGATCGATTATGTTCACTTTTTGGCGGTTCCGATTCTATCCGCGACTTTATTGCGTTCCCTAAAAATAATGCCGGCCGAGATGTGATGATCGACACACCTTCTACAATTTCGGAAGAGCAATTGAAAGAGTTGGGGATAAAAATTTAGAGTACAGGAGGCAGGAGATAGAATGTAGAATACAGAAGTTAGCATGAAGTGACGAGTGATGTTTTGTATACTCCGCTCCATGGTCTGTGTCTTCACAGACCAGTAATTAAATCATCATCTTATTATTAAACCCTTAAGAAAGTTGCCTCAGGGTATCGTGTGCATCTTGCTCCCTGGTCTGTGTCTTCACAGACCAGTAATTAAATCATCATCTTATTATTAAACGCTTAAGAAAGTTGTCTCAGGGTATCGTGTGCATCTCGCTCCCTGGTCTGTGTCTTCACAGACCAGCAACTAACATCATCATATTATTATTATTAAACGCTTAAGAAAGTTGTCTCAGGGTATCGTGTGCATCAATCTTAATATCATCTTCGCCTACTTCATCAAAAGGATTCTCGAGGTGATCTTGTATGTTATCTAAACTCACTAAAATAAAACTGTATAATACGGGCATGGCATATTCCAAATGCATAGAGTAGTCCATATGCGCACTGGCAAAGTAAGGTCCGTAAATAATCGGAAAAATATAAATGAACACTTTACTATAAGCACGCAGGGTAATCGGTGTACGATAGTTGTGAATAATTTTCATGTTATCAAAAGCGATAATCATCTTACTTACATATTGATTAATACGCGAAATCTCACCACTCTGTGTACCATAGTCACGCATTTGTATGGTTAGCTTTGACAATTCAGAAAATTTCTGATAAATGCCTTTTTCATTGTTTGTCCAATCCTGATCATGGCTGGTCTTAAACATGTCTTTCATGATAATCACCATATCTAAAATAAGGGCACGCCCTTGCTCAGCCAGTGTATTATTTTTATTGGTTGGCCAATCTCTCATAGCAAAGTAAATCGCAACAGCATGGCCTTTAAAGTCGGATAGACGTTGCAGGGCAGTTTCACGCCTGGTATAAGCAGAGCCAATTGAAAAAACTACCGGAAACACAATGGCTACGCCTACCAGCATATCGGGAAACTTCGCTGTGATATTATATTGAATACAGAAATAAGTTGATACCACAGAGAGTATGGTGATCAGAATGGTCTTATAGTTAATGATGAGAAAAAAACTCTTCAGAACTCTTTTCATAGGAGGCTTAGAAAACTGCCCAATATTAATAAATTGTTAACAATGGTAAAGGAAAATCGTATAGGACATACGCTGAGTTATCTATTAAATACAAGAATTTTGGTCATTTTTAAGTAAACACATGGCAAAAGACTACTTTTCCCAACAGGCTAGCACCTACGCCAACTTCAGACCACAATACCCTGCAGACCTTTATGCTTATCTATTTAAACGGGTAAAGCACTTCGACAAAGCCTGGGACTGTGCTACAGGTAATGGTCAGGTCGCTCATGAACTTGCCAAACATTTTATAAATGTTGAAGCAACGGATATTAGCCAACAGCAGCTGGACAATGCAGTTAAGGCAAATAATATTCATTACACCCTTTGTCCGGCCGAGCAAACAAATTTTCCTGACCAGTCTTTTGATCTGATTACTGTAGGTCAGGCTTTGCACTGGTTTGATCAGGCCGCCTTTTTTAAGGAGGTCAAGCGTGTTGGTAAGCCCGATGCATATCTCGCTGTTTGGGGTTACGCTATCATTAGTGTTGACAAAGAAATTGACAAGCTCTTTTATAGTTATTATGAGGGAACTGTAGGTAGATACTGGGATCAGGCGCGAAGGCATATCGAAAACGAATATGCATCTTTCCATTTTCCCTTTGCGGCCATTGATCAGCAACACTTTACTTTACAACTCAGCTGGACAATGGAGCATTACATAGGCTACCTGCGCTCATGGTCAGCCACTCAAAAATTTATAAATGAAAATGGTTTTGATCCGCTAATAGATTTTGGGATAGAATTATCACAGTTCTGGAAGCATGGAGAGTTAAAAACTGTTCAATTTCCAATTTTTTTGAAACTATGTCCCCTTAAATAGGTGTTTAACTATTCATTTAACATTGAATTTTAACCTTTTATCCGAGATGCCGGCTGTGCCTCAGTAAAAGCGTTGTCCACCTCCATACTTTTAGTAGTTTTGTTTAAGCTGATAACTATACGTGAACGATTCTCTTGTCATAATACCCACTTATAAAGAGCGTGATAACGTTCAGGCCATTATTGAGGCTGTCTTTGCACAACCTAAAGCTTTTGACGTTTTAATTGTTGACGACAATTCGCCAGATGGCACAGCACAAATTGTTGAAGACTTACAAGCAAAGTATAATAGCGAAAGCCCGAGACTCCAACTTTTAAAAAGACCAGGCAAGCAAGGTTTAGGCACTGCCTATATTACCGGTTTTCATTATGCCATCGAAAAAGGCTATGAATATGTGTTGGAGATGGATGCAGACTTCTCGCACGACCCCAAAGATTTAGTTCAGCTTTACAACGCATGTGCCACTGGTGCAGATTTATCTATCGGTTCGCGTTATGCAACAGGGGTAAATGTAGTGAACTGGCCAATGGGCAGGGTGCTGCTATCGTATTTTGCCAGTATGTATGTTCGCCTGATTACGGGTATGCCTATAGCGGATACTACTGCAGGCTTCGTTTGTTATAAAACCAAGGTATTAGAAACAATTCCTTTAGATAAAATTAAGTTTGTGGGTTATGCTTTTCAGATTGAAATGAAATTCATTACCTGGAAATACGGTTTCAAATTACAAGAAGTACCCATTGTATTTACTGAGCGTGTAAGAGGAGAATCAAAGATGTCGGCTGGTATTTTTAAAGAGGCTTTCTTTGGTGTACTGCAAATGACTATTAGCAGTTGGTTCAAGAAATATATTCCCACAAATTAATTGTCAATGGTCAATTGACCACGCATAAAAATCTTGATTAATCAAGTATCTGAGCTACTTGAATTATACTACAAATTCATGCCCACTCCTCGTCTCCCGTAGGGGACGAGGAGTTAGGTAAATCAGCGTCTCTGCGAAGACGCTGATTGGAAAGAAATATATTCCCACAAATTAATTGTTAATGGACAATTGACAATGTACAATCCGCTAGTCCATGTCTTTGACGAGTTGATTGGAAAGCGTTTTGCATTAGTATTAATCAAACTTTATCGCCTTAATAGGATTAATACGTGCAATTACCGCAGTTGGCAGTAAGAGTACAACCGAAACTACAATAAACATCAACAAGTTAAGCAACAAGATCACATCCCAATGCCATGCAATAGGCACATAAGCAATGTAATAGTCGTGGGCGTTTAAAGGAATTATCTTGAACTGATACTGAATATAACAAAGACCAAGCGCAAGCACATTGCCCCAAAAAAGCCCGCGTAATACAAGATTAACCCCATTACTTACAAAAATATTTCTAATGAGTTTATTCGTTGCGCCCATTGCCTTAAGCATACCAATCATTTGCGTCCGCTCCATTACTAAAATCAATACAATAGAAATCATGTTAATACAGATTACTGTTAATATGATTACTAATAAAATATTAACCTGTCGGTTAATTAAGTCAAGCCACTGAAACACCTGTTGGTACTTAAATGCTGTACTCGTCACCTGAAGATCGTAGTCAATAGCATCGTGAATGTTCTGCCCGATTACATCGGTCTGCGAAACATCCCTTAAATACACCTCAAGTCCTCCAGCTAAACTATCGCCCCAATCGTTTAAGCGCTGCACCATACGCAGATCGCTGATGATCATCTTACCATCAAAGTATTCTGATAAATTGGTTTCATAAATACCTGTGATGCGCAGCTTGCGAAAGCGTGGCGGATTCTGAAAGAAATGTACTATGAGATCATCGCCCGTTTTTAATTTCATTTTGTTGGCAATTACACGACTGATCACCACTTCATTCGCTATTGACGAATCCGGAAAATGTATGAAACGACCTTCCACCATCGTCTCATCAAAAGCCAGTGTGTCAAAACGCTTACTCACCCCCTTCACCACAACACCTAAAATCTCTTCTTCTGTTTTTAACAAGCCTGTTTTATGGGCATACTCCTGCACTTGTTGCACACCTTCAAACTGAGTTGGGTCGTTATATAAAGGAATGTTGAAACTAAAGGGCGTTTCTTCCAGGGAATTATTATAGGACAGCGCATTAACAACAAGGTGGCCGCTGAAACTGTACATTTTCTTCTTCACTGCCTCCTGAAAACCGTGCATAATCAGAAAGGAAACAATAGCGGCCGCCAAACCCAGACAAATGCTAACAATGGCAATCTTGTGAATGGTTGCCGAAAAGCCTGCTTTTTGTTGTTGGCTTATGCGTTTTGCTATGAAATATGCGAGGTTCAAAGACTATTGTTAATTTTGATTGCTTGCAAAATACATTATTTGAATGATACGATTTTTAAGTGTGCTCTTTTTGATTGTAGCTTGTAGTAATAAAGCCTCTCATACTTCAGCAGAAAGTAACGAAGTTGAACAAAAAGCCGAAAGTGTAAAAGTGGGCGCAGAACAGCTTGACCTGCTCATACCCTTACTACAGAATAAGCCTATTGCCATGGTGGTTAACCATACCGCTATGGTTGGGAGCACCCATTTGGTTGATACACTTTTGAAAAGCGGTATCAACATAAAAAAGATAATGGCACCCGAACATGGCTTCAGGGGCAAGGCGGATGCCGGTGAAACCGTAAAAGACGGAGCCGATAGCAAAACAGGTTTACCAATTGTATCGCTCTACGGCAACAATAAAAAACCAACCAATGAACAATTAAGTGATGTGGACATAGTGGTTTTTGATATTCAGGATGTAGGTGTTCGTTTTTTTACTTACATCAGCACCTTACATTATGTAATGGAGGCTTGTGCTGAAAATGGCAAGCAGGTAATTGTACTCGACCGCCCAAATCCTAATGGTGATTATGTAGATGGCCCGCTCCTGCAGGCAGAACATCAGTCTTTTGTTGGCATGCATCCAATTCCTGTTGTTCACGGTATGACTATCGGTGAATATGCCAGCATGATTAACGGCCAAGGTTGGATAAAACGTAAATGTGCGCTCGAAGTAATTAAGCTAAAGCATTGGAAGCATAGCGATGCTTATTCGTTGCCGAATAAGCCCTCACCAAACTTACCCAACGACCATGCTATAAGATTATACCCTTCTACTTGTTTATTTGAAGGCACTGTAATCAGTGTTGGTAGAGGTACCCAGATGCCTTTTGAAGTATTAGGACATCCCAATTTAAAAAATATGTCTTTCTCTTTTACACCGATCAGCATAGAGGGCATGTCTAAAAATCCTCCGTTCGAAAACAAAATGTGCTATGGTTTGGATTTACAAAAAGTTGCAGTAAAAAAACAACTCGACTTATCCTACCTCATTCAACTCTACCGGCTGTATCCTGATCAGGAAAAGTTCTTCATCCCTTACTTTGAAAAACTTGTCGGCACCAGTGCGCTACGCGAGCAAATTAAAAACGGTATGACTGAAGAGGCCATCAGAAAAACATGGGAAGCTGACTTGAAAAACTTCATGGATATTCGTGCGAAATATTTGCTCTACCAGTAACCTCAGCCCCTCCAGGTTGTTCTTTCACTAACTATGACAAAAGCAGAAAAAGTAGCGGATATACTGGCCATTCTTGATAAGCATTATCCTACAGTAGAGGTTCCGCTTCATCATAAAGATGCCTATACATTACTGATTGCTGTTTTACTTTCTGCGCAGTGCACCGATGAACGCGTTAATAAGATTACGCCCCTGCTTTTCAAACAGGCCGATAATCCTTATGATATGGTGAAGATGAGCGTGGAAGAAATCAGGGAGATCATCAAACCTTGCGGTTTGTCGCCTATGAAGTCGAAAGGGATTTATGGTCTTTCAAAAATACTAATTGACCAATATAACGGTGAAGTACCAGCAAGTTTCGAAGCCTTAGAAGCCTTGCCTGCTGTTGGTCATAAAACAGCTTCTGTGGTTATGACGCAATGGTTTGGAATTCCTGCATTCCCCGTAGATACACACATTCACCGCCTCGCCTACCGTTGGGCCTTAACAACAGGCAAAAATGTGGAACAGACTGAACATGATTTAAAACGCCTCATCCCAGAGGACAGTTGGAACAAAGTTCACTTACAGATAATCTATTTTGGCAGGGCATTTTGTCCCGCTCGTGGTCATGTTTGGACAGACTGCCCTATTTGCAAGAAATATATGCGCAAGGAATTAAGAGATTAGGTAGCAATATTCTTTATTTGCGCTCATGAATGAACTCAGAATTATATTCATGGGCACTCCAGATTTTGCTGTGCCCAGCTTAGAAATTTTGATCGAGCACAAATTAAATGTTGTTGCCGTTATAACTGCGCCCGACAAGCCTCAAGGTCGTGGCTTGAAGATCAGTCGCTCCCCTGTTAAAGACTGTGCTGCAAAACACAACATACCCATTTTACAACCCACTAATTTAAAGGCTCCGGAATTTCTCGAAACTTTAAAATCCTATAACGCTAACTTGCAAATAGTGGTGGCCTTTCGCATGCTGCCAGAAGTAGTCTGGAACATGCCTGCTTTTGGTACGCTTAATTTGCACGGCTCATTGTTACCGCAATACCGTGGAGCAGCGCCTATCAATTGGGCCATTATTAATGGCGAGAAGGAGACTGGTGTTACTACCTTCTTCCTTAAACATGAAATTGATACCGGTAGTATTATTTTTCAGGATGTTGAAACCATTAAGCCAGATGATGATGCCGGTAAATTGCACGACCGACTCATGTATAGAGGCGCTGAACTGGTGCTTAAAACTGTAAAGGCTATTGAGAAAGGAGATTATCCTTCTACACCACAAAATGAAAATGTGGAGATTAAGCATGCACCTAAAATTTTTAAAGAAACGTGCGAGATTAACTGGAACCAGACCAGTGAGCAAGTGTATAATTTTGTTCGTGGCTTAAGTCCTTATCCGACAGCCTGGACAAGAATTAACGACAAGGTGTACAAAATTTTTAGTGTGAAGCATGGTGGTTTTATGCAGCATAAAAACGTAGGTACCATAGAAACTGACCATAAAAACTTTTTATACTTCCGTACAATTGATGGACTGGTGAGCATTGAGGAGCTGCAACCCGAAGGCAAAAAGAGAATGAGTATTAAAGACTTTTTTAGAGGAAACAAAATATAGCCACAAGCTTCAGGCTTCAAGCTCAATACAGCCTTGCCTGAAGCGTGTAGCTTGTAGCTTGAAAATATGACAATATCCCTAATCGCTGCTCTTGCTAAAAACCGTATTATCGGAAAGGATAATGATTTGCCCTGGCATTTACCGGACGACATGAAATTTTTCATGCAAAGCACAAAAGGTCATTGCGTGATAATGGGAAGAAAAAACTACGACTCACTCCCACCCAAATATCGGCCACTCGCTAACAGAACAAACATTGTAGTAACTCGTCAAAAAGACTTTAAAGCGGAAGGATGTCATGTAGTGCATTCACTGGAAGATGCCTTGGCTTTTGCAAAACAACAACATGAAACCGAGGTGTTTGTGATTGGTGGTGCTGAAATTTACAAACAAGCCTTGCCGCATGCCGATTTACTATACTTAACGGAAATTGATGCCAATATTGAAGGTGACACATATTTTCCGTCAGTAGATCACTCAAAATTTAAGGAACAGTCACGTGTAGCCCATGCTGCCGATGCCAAACACGCCTTTGCTTTTGATTTTGTACTCTATAAAAGGCTTTCGTAATTTCTTATCTTGTAGAAAAAAAACTATGGACGCGCAAAAATTAGACAATCACAAAAAGGTATTGGGTATACTTTATGTTGTATCCGGAACACTAACTATAATCGGTGCACTGCTTATCAATGCTATACTCTCGTTAGTTTTTTCCTTTGCTTTCGATAATGCAAACCCTGAGGAACAAAAGGTTATTGATTTTGTAACGGCTATTGTAGCCTATGTACCAGGCCTAATCATGATCTTCTTTGCCGGCCCCTCCCTATTGGCTGGAATCGGTTTGCTGGCAAAACAAAAGTGGGCATTGATCCTTTCACTGATTGTCGGTTGCTTAAAATTATTCTCTTTCCCTATCGGTACCGCAATTGGTGTTTACGCCATCTGGATTTTTTCAGAAGATCAAAAACTTTCACGTACAACTCAAGCCTAGCATGACATCACTTCAAGGTAAGGTTATCTGGATTACCGGAGCATCGTCTGGTATCGGAGAAGCCCTGACATACGAGTTAGCCACACTCAATACTAAACTTATTTTATCTTCTCGCAGAAAGGAAGAACTAGAGCGGGTAAAAGCGAACTGTACTGCAAGTGCACAAGCCAACATCCATATCTTACCCTTAGATTTATCGCAAGCTTCAACGTTACAGCTATCAGCAGAAGCCGCTATACAGATTTTCGGTCATGTTGATATACTCATTAATAATGGTGGCATTTCTCAACGCGCTTTGGCAAAAGAAACTACACTTGAAGTTGATAGAAAAATAATGGAGATCGATTATTTCGGTACCATTTCATTAACTAAAGCACTCATTCCACATTTTATTCAACGCAAGGAAGGCCACTTTGTAACGGTTAGTAGTATTACCGGAATTATTGGCACACCTTATCGCACAGCATATGCAGCTGCTAAACATGCATTACAAGGTTTTTTCAATTCACTTCGTGCAGAGTTGTGGAAAGAGAACCCTGCTATTTACGTAACCATGATTTGTCCGGGTTGGACTAATACTAATTTAAGCCTGACTGCTTTAAAAGGTGATGGATCTGCACAGAACAAGAAAGATGATACCCATGCAGCAGGATTAACTCCAGCCTTTGTCGCACATAAAATTGTGCAAGCGATTAAAGGAAGAAAACGGGAGATTTATGTTGGTGGCTGGAAAGAAACATTAGCTGCCTACCTGCATCGCTATACGCCAGGATTGTTTGCTAAGATTGTACGAAAGGCGAAGGTGAAGTAAAGAAACACTTTGCAGTGCAGTGAATACTTTGCACAAGTATACTACGCTGCAAGTGTAAAAAATGACTAGAGGTCCCGGAAAGTAGTTCCAGCGGCTAGCACTAAGAATCCTACAAGTAGTAAAATATAATTGTGTTCGCTTAAGATTTGAACATCTACATAGTGACCAATTATGCCTAAGAAACCAGCGATCATACCAATGATCCATGTTATTTTTTTGGGGGAAGAAGGTGTTTTCATATATTAATTGAGGTAAAAAATAAGGGCTCGCTTGAGTAATATATTCGTTAATAAATATTTTAAAATAAAAAAGAGACTTTTATAGAGTCTCTTTTTTATAATCAACTATTAATTATGGTTGAATAAATAGAATACACCGACCTGTACACCTCGGTTAAAATAATCTGTAGTTCCATTCTTATTGACATTGCTTAAACCAAGATTATAACGAACATCTACTCCAAAATCAGAAACTGGATTAATGTAACTTACGCCCAATCCTAATCCAAGATCAACACCTTCGAAATCATCTTTCACATCAGTATCATCATCGTTTACTTCAGATTTAGCACTCGCTAAAAAACCAAGTTGAGGACCGGCTTGCAATCTGAAACCGTTATCAAACATGTATTGAAACAATAAGGGAACATTAATGTAGTTAAGGTTTAACTTAACCTCTTGACCAGCTATTGTGGATTGTGCACCCTGCACAGAGTAAACAAGCTCAGGTTGTAATGCAAATTGATCGGAAATATGAATATGACCAATAAGGCCTAAGTGAAAACTCACTTTTGTATCAAAGCCGTTATTATTATCGCTTTTAAGTGTGTAGGCGTTTACACCACCTTTAATACCAATGTTGGTATGTTGGGCAATAGCAGCGCCAGAGATAAGCAGAACAGCAAATAGTGTTGAAATAATTATTTTCATAAATTTAATTAAAGTGAACCTGTTATGTTTATAACCAGGTATTAGATAACAAAGGTCAGTTCTTTTCAATTACGCTTCGTTGCAGAACTATTGTAAGTTGTTACATAAATCACAGTTATGAATTATAGCAATAAGGGAAAAGATCGATGATAAAACTGTTGTTCTTGCAAAAGCTCACTAAAAATCACGATGATGATTGATAAAAAACTTACTTAGATAAACTGATTTCTAAAGATATCCATAGTGAAGTTCTAAGTGAAGTTCTAATGGAATTGCAAATAATAGAATACAATTTAGATACTATGGATACTTCCTGTCGAGATAGATAACTCGTGCAACACCTTACCAGAATATATTTAGTATATTTAATCTGCACTGAAATAGAATAACATGAAACAGATATCGGAATTCTTTCTCAATTTGTTTGATACCTCCGACTGGCCCGCCCGATGGAATTGCGGCACATGGTCAGACTTTCATGGATGGCTCTATATAATATCTGATGTTGCTATCTGGGCTGCATACTTTGCCATACCATTTATATTGGTATACTTTATACAGAAGCGTGGGGAGGTTCCTTTTAAATCAATTATTTGGTTATTTATATTTTTCATTTTATTCTGCGGATCTACTCATTTAATCGATGCACTTATTTTTTATGTGCCTGTATATCGTTTTAGTGCACTTGTCAGATTCATGACTGCCGTAGTTTCTTGTGCTACTGTATTCGCATTAATACGTAACATGCCTGATATTATAGCATTAAAAACGCCCGCCCAACTTGAAAAACTTATTCGGATACGCACGGGTGAATTAAAAGAAACAACTTCTTACCTTCAAATGAAGAACTCTCAGTTGGAAAACTTTGCAGAGATTACTTCTCATAATCTACGTTCTCCACTTGGCAATATGGTGGCACTGATTTCCTTGTATAATAGCATCAATGATCAGAAAGAGCGAGATGATTTAGTGAGTAAGATGAAAATAGTTTCTGATAAAATGATGCAAACACTGACGGACCTGTCGATGGTTGTGCTCAACACCCGTACTGAGAACACAACATATGAAGAAATTGAGTTAGACAAATTGACTAATGAAATATGCCAGACACTTACTGAAGATATCCAAAAATCCGGAATTGAGATCGTAACTGATTTCTCTTCACTACCGGTAATACGCTATCAAAAAACATATCTCGAAAGTATTTTACTTAATCTAATCACCAATGCCATTAAGTACAGAGATCCGGAGAAAAAAGCTTTCCTAAAAATATCAAGTCACAAGGAACAGGGTATTGATGTACTTATTGTTGAAGACAATGGTTTAGGCATCAATCTGAAGCGTTATGGTGATAAACTATTTAAACTTCATAAGACTTTCCATAAAAATGAAGATGCCCGTGGTGTCGGTCTATTTATCACCAAAAATCAAATAGAGTCACTTGGAGGTACAATTGATGCCCAAAGTGAATCAGGAATAGGAACAACTTTTACTCTACGTTTAAATGCAATAAAAACCCCAAGCAATGATTAAATCGCTAGCCATTATTGACGATGATGAAATTTTTCATTTAACCGTCTCCAAAACTATTCAGCTTGTTAAAATAGACTGTAAGGTTAAATATTTTGTTAACGGTGAGGAAGCAATGAGTTTCCTTTTAACTCAAATTGATATTGTAGATGATCTGCCTGAAGCCATTATGCTGGACATTAATATGCCCGTAATGGACGGTTGGGAGTTTATGGAAGAATATGCTGTGAAACTTAAGCCACGACTTAAAAAACCAATCACTGTATACATGGTAAGCTCTTCTATAAACGATAAGGATATAGAACGTGCAAGGAAATTGTCGGATATCTCCAACTATTACGTTAAACCTATCACAGAAAACAAGATTCGGGAAATTATTAACAACTTGAATTGATCCCGGAGTATCAATCACCCCAGTTGTAAAACGTTTCTCCTTCGTAGGTTGACAGTCGGATGGAAAGCGCTTCTTTAAAATTCTTTCCTTCCACTTCAACTATTTGCTCAAGTTCTGTTTCATCACCATCATACTGAAAAATAAAATTCCTCATAAAATAGTAACCTGAATTCTCAGCATTGGTAACTATGTCTCCTGCGTTATCAATCTCGTAATAGAAGTAGTGTCCAGGTAATTGCTCACCAAAATTTGCTCCAGCGTCTACGAACTTCTGAATGAACTCGTCTACCAAAGTAGATGAGGACGCTACATGATATCCAATGGTTCCCCAATAAGTATTATTAGGAACTCTCATAGTAGTTGTTCTGATGAAATCAATTCCATTTCTTTTCCCGAATTGAAAAGATATGTCAGTGTCGGTAACCTTTAATGTGCCCTTATTGCGGAGCTTTGCATTGTTCAACTCAATTTCATATTCTCCATTTGCTACTGAATTTAAATCTATCACTACAGTTGCTGGTCCAAAGGCTGTTAAACATAAGACTGTCTCACCTACTTCAGTGAATGTAATTTTAAACGAGTTTGCATCTATCTCCTCATCCGCAATTATAGGATAGTTTACACAAGGATAAATTTTTTCTGTTCTGCAGAAGAGATTCAGGCGCCTTGAGTTGGGCTCAAGCACTTCTCTGGCTTCAATGATTATTTTTGAGTCGATTGGGTTTGACTCTAATCCCAAATCATTGTCTTCACAGGAGATTAGCAGTATCAAAAAATACGGTAATAATCGTTTCATAATTATTAGACACCACCTTAGGTCCATTCGTTGGGAAGTATTTTGTAGAACGGAATTAACAGCCAGTTTCATAGGTTGGCTGTATTTTCATGGGTTCTTCTTTCCAGGTTTAGTTAGCTTTTTCTTTTTATTCAGTAGCTCATGATAAACCTTCAGTGCTTGCTTCATGATGGAGTCATTATCTGCTTCAATCTTCTTGCTGCGTCTATCCATGATCTCATCATACCTTGTAAAGGTTTCATCCGTGCTATCACATAGACCCATGCTCTCCATAATCAAAACATCCAAATGTGGTTGGAAGTAGCAATCATCAATACCAACTTCATGTAGGGCGTGGAAGAGCTTACGGGATTTGAGTTCCTCCTTGATAAGGTAGATAGATAGCTGAATATTGTCTGGTATTCTGACTATTGGATGCTTTATTCGGATCGGCATAGATCATTATATGTTTTAAATATTGACATGAAATTATAATTAATTATTGTATTACAGAATAATAATGCTATAAAATTATAATTTAATATCGTTAAATACTGATTTTGAGGAACTTAAGAGTAGGGTGTGATTTGTTGTAGAAAGGCAATAAATTTACACTGTGTCGAAACTACAGTTAAACAGAATCAAGATTGTCCTGCTGGAACGGAATAAAACGAGTAAGGAATTGGCCAACTATCTTGACAAAACAGAGTCAACCGTTTCGCGTTGGTGCACCAACGATATCCAACCTTCTATTGAAACTCTCTACGAGATCGCTAAGTATTTGAAAGTGGATATTCGGGAGTTGCTGGTGTCTACAGCAAAGTAAAATTCCCTGTCTTGTTCTATAAGCCTAAATGTTAGGCATTGTACGATGTTCTTTGAGTTATCTTACAGTTTACTGTGGTTTTGCATCAGTAACTTTCATTGACAGGAGTGCCTTACCTTAATCCATCAATTAGTGACCTGATTTCGTCCCCACTTTTTGCGAGGTCAGAAATATTAAATACATCTGGGGCTTTCTTCGTTGTCGACCAAATTGTCAAGATTGTCTGTTCCGTTGAACGGGCGTTACTATTTTCCGCAACGACTCCTTCAACTTTAACTGTCTTGATTTCTAACCACCGGTAATGGTAAACTTTGTCCTCATCTTTAACAACCAATTCATCCTGACTTAATGTAATGATGGAACCTAAAAAAATTCTTTTGATAAATAGCTTATACATGTAATACCCCAGAAAGATGACTACTGGTAGACATACAACCTTTAAGACTAAATTGTCAGAATGATTATCAGTAAAATAGACAAAATATGGGGGTAGTATCACCATCCCAAGCATGATTATCAGAAAGGAGATTGCTTTAATTTTATTGACGCCAATTCTTATTTTTTCCTCACTGGTCATAAATGGTGTTCAGACAAACGCTCGATTAAATACCTTTCCAACTTTCCAAACACTTTTATTTCCAAGGTTACTAAGCGAATTTAGTAGTTTGTTTATAATTGGCAAATTACCCGGCATGGGACGTAGCTATTGTTGCGTGCGGTACGGATTTTAGTCTGACCGTTACGTTAATGAATGATAATCATAATCGCGTTGTGACTAAGACCCGATTATTTTTCAAATGAAGTCTACAGTTGCTATATAGTCAGACGAATCCGTCCAATGCAATACCGTTTTCCTAATTAGAACCCTCGTCTCCTTCTATCATGTTAAAATATAGCGTATATGCATATGAACGTGAACGCTGTGTGATGTTCAATTTAAGCACCAAAGTGCTGTCAGTAATTTCCAGTATATCATATGTATTAATTGAACCATTAGCAGTCAACAGTAATTGCTTATTCTGTTCAACTACTTGCCAAGTACCATGTGAAAAAATCCTTTTATCGTTTGGTTTATCTCTCGTTGCTCCTTCGTCATAGAGATACGTTCCATCGTCCCTCAATATAAGTATGTCATCGCGCTCAGGTGCTGGGAATTGTAAAGTAATATTACGAACAGTTGTATCAGGATGCTCAGTTAACAATACATCACCTTCTAACCAATGCTTATTAATTAAAAGCTTTGCAGTAGAAGAATGCTCAAACGTTGGCAGTTGCGTAGAAATGTTTTTATGCGAGCAGCCCGATAATAGAATGATTAATACTGCAGGCATTATCAGATAGTTCTTAATTAATGAGTAGTTCATAGAATTAATATCTACGCAATTCTGTCTGGTCATTTATAATCCGTATAGATAAGCCATTTGTGTTAAAAATTTGACAGGTAGTCCGTTGATTGTTGCTGGTTTCCATTTAGGCATCTTTTTGAATGCTTCAACAGCCGCTTCATCACAACCATAACCTATCCCTTTAATTACTTTAAAATCACTTGACGTCCCGTCAGCGTTGATAATGAATTGAATAATTACCTTACCCTCAATTTTATTTTTTCTTGCCTGTTCAGGGTAATAATGATTTTTCCCGTCAACGTATTTTCCGAGTGCTTTCATTCCTCCTGGAAATTCTGGGAGAACGTCAACTTTTGTATAAACTGAGTCTGGATTTATTGTCACGTTGTCTTGAGCTTTTATTGATAAAACTGAAAGTATCAGAAGTCCGATTGTTAAGGTTAAAAGTTTCTTTGTCATAGTATTAGAGTTAATATTTATCTCTGTCAATAACGTCTTTATTCGAAGCTAAATCTGTCCTGCCGCCTTGCGCACAACCTTTAGATTCAAACCGTGATTTGAAGTAAAGGTATTAATAGTTAAATTTTATAAACAAAAGCAATGATACATAGCCGTTGTTGTAGGCAGGGCTTAACTGTTCATTAGTTTTTCTCTACTTATTTTCTTTCTACCCTTTTTTGTCTCCATGCCTTCGGCATATATAATGTAATCGACTATCAAATCAGTTGGCCCCTTTTGATCTTGAAAAATCCCTGATATTTTGTCAACGTCAATGGATGAATTGGGAAAGATGACAATATCTTGACCACCACTATAGTTGATGTCAAATGATTGATTATTACTAATTCGCTTTAGTCCTGTTTGTCCATTACCATTAACTCCAAAAGTGGATTGAGTATATCCTTTACTAAGTTTGAGTGCCACGTATGGATGTTTTGCAATTCCGTTTCCATTGTTAATAATTGAAAATAGAATTTCATATCTAAGTAATTTGTCACCAGACCATGTGTGGGAATCTATTTTGCCAATCTTAAGATCAAGCTTAGGCTTACTTTTTCTAGAGAACATATCAACTATGTCATAATGTTCTGCCCTGAAAAAGCTGTCCCCGTTACGCTTGTAGTAATATTTGTCTGCGAAATTAGCCATATGAGGACCTGTTTCACTTTCAGGTATAAATGTTACTACGAAGCCAGTATCATTACCAATATCAATTTTTTTGTGTTTAACGCCTTTAATTTTCGGTGTTGTTGCTTGTCCCTCGAGTGTGTTTAGCTTATTAAGAAATAATGAAAGTTCCCTTATCGGAGATGTTTTTTTAGCACAATCTATTTTGTCGCTATCCTTCTCCGCATGAATTCCCCAAATAACTAGTCCGCCACTTGAGTTAGCAAAACCAGATAAACATTTAGAGTAGTTTCGTTTGTCAGCTTCTTTATCCTCCTTGGGAATTGTAGGATGAACAACAGTCTTAAATTCAATATGAATATTCTCTTCCTGCTTGTCTTTCACAAGTCGGTTTATCTCATTTTCATCAATTGCTGCAAAATATTCTACTAAATCCATCTCTAATTTTCGGTGCCTTGCCTACAACGCTTGGCTATTTGCATTGGCTGGCTTTTGAAAACGTATTTGTCCACCATGGCCAAACGTAATAGCGAAGATAAAACTTTTTAACTACACGTCACTCAGCCATTGCAAATAGCTTTTGTTAGCGGCAGTTGTTTTTATTTATCAGGTAATCCCCATTTTTTAACCAATTCCGCATTCAGTCCTCCTTCTTTTCCGTTTGGTTTTCCTTTACCTGTTTCAATATAGTTTTTCAAACTGCCCTGTATGTAACTTGTCCAAGCATCGTTGCAGACATTGTAACATTCATATTTAGGTGTCAAACCTTCGTGGGTAAAAATGACTTTTGTTTTATTTCCTTCTGCAGATAAATCAAAAATCAGTTTGGTGTTAATCCATTCTGTTTTGTCTTTTGTAAAATTAAATTCGTTGTCTGTTATTAAATAGACTAATTTTTTGTTTGGGATTTCTTCAATTAGTTTCAGTTTGCATAAATGAACGTCTTTATAATGATAAAAGAATGTTTCACCCAATTTGTCGGTGTTTCCTTCTATTTCTTCGCTCCACCATCCTCTGAAATTATTTATAGCATTGATTGTAGTTAAAGGGTCTTTGTCAACCTTAATGGTTGAAGTATAGTTTGTACTAACCCCCTATAAGACTGGACAAGAATCTGAAAACAGATTTATAACAGTTAAATTAGGGAAATATGCCAAGAGGAAAAAGAACATTCACACCAGAAGAGCGATTAAGCCTTTTACAGGAAG